>NZ_CADFEN010000006.1 GCF_902833145.1 Burkholderia sp. BCC0506
GACTGGAACATCAGCCTGTTCCACTACCGCAACCAGGGCGCGGACTACAGCTCGATCCTCGTCGGGCTGCAGGTGCCGCAGGCCGATCGCGCCGAATTCGAACGCTTCCTCGCGGCGCTCGGCTATCCGTATGTCGAAGAGAGCGCCAACCCGGCTTACCGCCTCTTCCTGTCGTAAAGTAAAGGCGATACACGATGAATCCCGAACATTCCCCGCTCGGCAAGGCCACCGTCTACGCGACGCAGTACGACGCGTCGCTGCTGTTCCCGATTCCACGCGCCGGCGCGCGCGAGCAGCTCGGCATCACGTCGGCGCTGCCGTTCTTCGGCACCGACATCTGGAACGCGTACGAGCTGTCGTGGCTCAACGCGCGCGGCAAGCCGCAGGTCGCGATCGCGACGTTCTACGTGCCGGCCGAATCGCCGAACATCGTCGAATCGAAATCGTTCAAGCTGTATCTCGGCTCGTTCGCGCAATCGAAGTTCGACTCGGTCGACGCGGTGCGCGACGTGCTCAAGCGCGACGTGTCGGCCGCGTGCGGCGCGAGCGTGTCGGTTCAACTGGTGTCGCCGCACGATTTCGCCAAGCTCGAGATGGACGAGCTCGACGGGCTGTCGCTCGATCGCCTCGACCTCGACGCCGACGTGTACGAACCCGATCCGTCGCTGCTGTCGGCGGCCGACGGCGAGAACGAAGCGCCGGTCGAGGAGACGCTCGTGTCCGACCTGCTGCGCTCGAACTGCCCGGTCACCGGCCAGCCCGACTGGGGTAGCGTGCAGATCCACTACGTCGGGCCGCAGATCGATCATGCGGGCCTGCTGCGCTACATCATCTCGTTCCGCAATCACACGGGTTTTCACGAGCAGTGCGTCGAGCGGATCTTTCTGGACATCCTGCATCGCTGCAAGCCTGTGAAGCTCGCGGTGTATGCGCGCTACACGCGCCGCGGCGGGCTCGACATCAACCCGTTCCGCACGAACTACAACCAGCCGATGCCGGATAACGCGCGGACGGCGCGGCAGTAACAGCAGCGGGTGGCGGCCGCGCTTCGCAGTTGGCGACACGCGGCCGCCACCCGAGACCACACAGCCCGACCGGATTCAACCGGCCGGGCTGTTTTTTATTGCTCGGGGAAACGCGGGCGGCCGGCGGTCACCCGCTCACCGGCCGCTCCGGCAGGATCTCCACCAGGCGCAACAGGTAACCGTCGGGATCCTGCACCAGCATCTCGATCTGGCCATGCTCGATCTCGTCCTGCCGATACCAGGATGTGCACGGCTCGACGAACAGCATCACGTCCGCGGCCCAGATCCTGTCGAGGATGGGGGCGAGCGCATCGACCTCGACCTGAAGATTGATCCCGCGCCCGAACGGCGGCTCCAGCGGGCCGGTCAGCCAGCCCTCCGGGCTGTACTGCTCGAGCATCAACTGGGCCCGCCCGAATTCAAGATAGACGAACCCGTCTTCCGGACGCTCGAAGCGAATCCGGAATCCCAGCACGTCACGATAAAAGCGAACGCTTCCGGCAAGATCCGAGCAGATCAGCTCCGGCACCAGTGCGGCCCATTCCATGAAGTTCCCTGCGTAAGATCATGCGGCACATTACATGAACAGGCAGGTGGCGTTGCGACGGTTACCACCTCGGGCACGCCACCCAGCGGCCGACCGGTGCCCAGTACGTGACAAAACGGGCCCGGCGCACGTGGATGCGCCGGGCCCGTTGCGTAGCGGCTCGCCCTCGCCGCGTTACTTCACCGGCGGCTTGTAAGCGATGCAATCGACCTCGACCTTGCAGTCGATGACCATGCTCGACTGCACGCACGCGCGGGCCGGCGGGTTCTCGCCGAAGTACGACACGAACACCTTGTTGAACGACGCGAAATCGCGTGCGTCGTCGAGCCACACGCCGCATCGCACGACGTGTTCGAGACCGTAGCCGGCTTCCTTCAGGATCGCGATCACGTTCTCGATCGCCTGCTTCGACTGCGTGACGATCCCGCCTTCGACGACCTCGCCGTTCGCCATCGGCGTCTGGCCCGACACGTACAGCCAGCCGTCGGCCTCGACCGCACGTGCAAACGGCATCACCTGGCCGCCAGTCCCCTTCGCTTCGCCTACGCCATATCGCTTCATCGTTTCACTCCTCACATTTCGGTTACGGATGCGCGTGCCGACTGCGGCGCGCGCGGAAGATCGGAACGCGCGCGTTCAGAACGCCGCGTCGGCACTGGCCGGCACACGCTCGCCGCGCGCAACGAAACCGCCGGCGCGCTCGCCGGTCGGCTGGCCGTTTTCGTAAGTCAGCACGCCGTTCACCCACACGGCGTCGATCCCGTGCGCGGGCTGTTGCGGCTTCTCGAACGTCGCGGCATCGATCACCCGCGCCGGATCGAACAGCACGAGATCCGCGTGGTAGCCGACATGCACTTCGCCGCGCTTCGCGATCCCGTAGCGGCGCGCGGACAGCGACGTCATCTTGCGGATCGCCTCCTCGAGCGGCAGCAGGTTGGTGTCGCGCACGTAATGCCCGAGCACGCGCGGGAACGCGCCCCACAGCCGCGGATGCGGCAGCGGATCGTTCGGCAGGCCGTCGGAGCCGACCATCGTCGCCGGATGCGACAGGATCCGGCGCACGTCGTCCTCGGACATGTTGTGGTACACCGCGCCCGCCGGCCGGATGCGCTGCGCGGCCTCCTGCTCGGTCACGCCCCAGTCGGCCGCGATCGTCTTCAGCAGCTTGCCCGCGACTTCCGGATGCGGCTCCGACCACGTGATCGTGATGTCGATGTCGCCCGTCACCTGCTTCAGGTCGAGCGTCGACGAGCTGCGGCTGTACGGATAGCAGTCGCAGCCGACCGGCTGGTAGCGGCGCGCGCCTTCGAGCGACGCGAGCACCTCGGTGCTGCGCCCCCAGTTCGACGGACCCGCGCACTTCAGGTGCGAGATCACGACCGGCACCTGCGCGTGGCGGCCGACGCGATAGGCCTCGTCCATCGCGTCGAGGATCGCGTCGAACTCGGTGCGCATGTGCGTCGTATACAGCGCGCCGGCTTTGGCGAGCGGCTCGGCGAGCGCCATCACCTCCTCGGTCGGCGCCGCGAACGCGGAGCCGTACGCGAGGCCCGACGACAGACCGAGCGCGCCGTTCGCGAGCGCCTCCTCGAGCTGCGCGCGCATGCCGGCGATCTCGCCGTCGGTCGCCGCGCGGTCGAGCCGGTCCATCTGGTTGTTGCGCAGCGCCGTATGGCCGACGAGCGCCGCGACGTTCACGGCCGGGCGCGCATCGTTGACGGCCGCGACGTAAGCGGCGAAGGTCGGGTACCGGAACGCGCCGCGCTCGCCGAGCAGGTTCATCGGGTCGGGCGGGTCGCCCGCGAGCGTCACCGGCGACGCGCTGATCCCGCAGTTGCCGACGATCACGGTCGTCACGCCCTGCGAGATCTTCGGGATCATCTCCGGCGCACGGATCACGTGCGTGTCGTCGTGGGTGTGCACGTCGACGAAACCCGGCGCGAGCGCACGGCCATTCGCGTCGACGACGTTCTCGGCGAGCCAGTTCGACAGGTTGCCGATCGCCGCGATCAGGCCGTTGCGGATCGCGACGTCGCGCGTGACGGGCGGTGCGCCGGTGCCGTCGTACAACTGCGCGCCGACGATCAACGTATCGGCCGCTTCGGGATGCGAATGCATGGTCAGTCTCCTACCGGTTGACGGTCTCCGCCGCCGCGGTGCGCATCGAGCGCGTGTTTGATGCGGCGCAGCGATTCCCGGCCCGCATCGCCGAGCCGCAACGCGACGCCGGTGACGAGCACGTCGATCGCCATCATCATCGCGTAGCGCGATGTCGAAGGCTTGTAGATGAAATCGGTTTCGAACGCGACGACGGGAATCAGATGGTCGGCGAGCGTCGCGAGCGGCGACGCCGGCGCGGTGATCGCGATCAGCTTCGCGCCGTAGCGCTTCGCGAGCCGGCAGTTCTCCAGCAGCTCGGGCACGCGCCCGCTCACCGACAACGCGACGACGACGGTGTCGCCCGACAGCGTCGCCGCCACCATCCGCTGCAGCAAGCTGTCCTGGTAGCTCGCGACCGGCCGGCCGAACCGCACGAGCCGGAAGCGCAGCTCGTCGGCAAGCGCGGTCGAGCCGCCGCCCTGCCCGTACACGTAGGTCATCTTCGCGCCGGCGAGCAGGTCGGCCGCCGCGTCGAACGACGTGTTGCGCAACAGCTGGTGGTTGTGCGCAAGCGCCACGCGGATCTCGTCGTAGACCATCGACGCGGGGCTCGTGTCGTCGGCCGGCGCGTCGTCGGACGGCACCAGAAAGCGCTGGCCGACAGCCGCCGCCTGTGCGACGAGCACCTTCAGTTCGCGCACGTCGCGGCAGCCGACGGCCTTCGCGAAACGCGTGACCGTCGCGACGCTGACCTCCGCGTCGCGCGCAAGCGCGCCGATGCTCGCATGCGCGGCGCGCGCCAGATCGGCGAGGATGAACGCGGCGACCTTGCGCTCGGCCTCGCGCAGCTCGGGCGCGCATTCGGCGATCCGCGCGACGATGTCGAGGACCGGCGGGGCGGCCTGAGCCGGATGAGGCTCGGCGGCGGACGGACTGGGCGGGGAAGCGGGCGTATTCATCTGCGGAAAAGGGTGCGAAGCGCGATGTTATTAAATAACATCACCGCGCCGATGCTACTTTCTGTACCATCTGCATGTCAACTTCAGTGCAATGCATAGTGATGATGGAGCGGGATGACATGAAAGTTACAAACTATCAGGAAGCGACGATCGATCCGTTCGGCAAGGGCCTGGGCAATCTGCCGAGCGCGAGCGTGCCGCTCGGCGACGCGGGCCGGCTCGAATGGAACCTGCTCGCGGAAGACGTCAGCCTGCCGGCCGCCGTGCTTTACGCGGATCGCGTCGAGCACAACCTGAACTGGATGCAGGCGTTCGTGCAGCAATACGGCGTCAAGTTCGCACCGCACGGCAAGACGACGATGGCGCCGCAACTGTTCCGCCGCCAGCTCGACGCCGGCGCGTGGGGCATCACGCTCGCGACCGCGCACCAGACGCAGGCCGCGTATCACGGCGGCGTGCGGCGCGTGCTGCTCGCGAACCAGCTGGTCGGCCGCCAGAACATGACGATCGTCGCGGGGCTGCTGTCCGATCCCGATTTCGAATTCTTCTGTCTCGTCGATTCCGCGGACAGCGTCGACCAGCTCGGTCGCTTCTTCGGCGACGCGAAGCGATCGCTGAACGTGCTGATCGAACTCGGCGTGCCGGGCGGCCGCGCGGGCGTGCGCGATGCCGCGCAGCGCGAGGCCGTGCTGGCCGCGATCGCGCGCTATCCGGACACGCTGAAGCTCGCCGGCATCGAACTCTATGAGGGCGTGCTGAAAGAGGAAGGCGAAATCCGCGCGTTCCTGCAGCAGGCCGTCGCGCTCACGCGCGAGCTGGCCGAAGCCGGCCGCTTCGCGCGCACGCCGGCGATCCTGTCCGGCGCCGGTTCGGCGTGGTACGACGTGGTCGCGGAAGAATTCAAGAAGGCGTCCGACGCGGGCTTCGCGGAAGTCGTGCTGCGCCCGGGCTGCTACCTGACGCACGATGTCGGCATCTACAAGAAGGCGCAGACCGACGTGTTCGCGCGCAACCCGATCGCCCGCTCGATGGGCGAAGGGCTGCTGCCGGCGCTGCAGCTGTGGGCGTACGTGCAGTCGGTGCCGGAGGCCGATCGCGCGATCGTCGCGCTCGGCAAGCGCGATGCGGCGTTCGACGCGGGCCTGCCCGAGCCGGCGCGCCACTTCCGCCCGGGCCGCGACACCGCGCCGCGCGACGTCGCCGCCGCCGAAGGCTGGGCCGTCACCGGGATGATGGACCAGCACGCGTACCTGCAGATCCCGCCGGGCGCGGACGTGAAGGTCGGCGACATGGTCGCGTTCGACATCTCGCACCCGTGCCTGACGTTCGACAAATGGCGCCAGGTGCTCGTGCTCGATCCGCAGTTCCGCGTAACGGAAGTCGTCGAAACTTTCTTCTGACGCATGCCGCGCGCGATGCCGCCCTGCCGCTCGCGCGGGGCGGGGCGTCACGCGCGCTTCAATCTGCCGGAGTACACTGCGCTTTCGTCCTCGGGGCTCGTGTCGGCCGTCATGCGCGGCGCGACCGGGCCTTCAACGCTGCTTCACTGGAGAAAGCCATGGCCGCGAAGAAGATCCTGTTCCTGACCGGCGATTTCGCCGAAGACTACGAAACGATGGTGCCGTTCCAGGCGCTGCAGGCCGTCGGCCACCACGTCGACGCGGTCTGCCCGGGCAAGCGCGCGGGCGACAAGATCAAGACGGCGATCCACGATTTCGAGGGCGACCAGACCTACACCGAGAAGCCCGGCCACCAGTTCACGCTGAATGCGGCATTCGACGACGTCGATGCGGCGCGCTACGACGCGCTCGCGATCGCGGGCGGCCGTGCGCCCGAATACCTGCGACTCGATCCGAAGGTGATCTCGCTCGTGCGCGAGTTCGCCGAAGCCGGCAAGCCGATCGCGGCGATCTGCCACGCGGCGCAACTGCTCGCGGCCGCCGACGTGATCCGCGGCAAGCGCATTTCGGCGTACCCGGCCTGCGCGCCCGAAGTGAAGCTCGCCGGTGGCGAATACGCGGACATCCCGGTCGACGCGGCCGTGACCGACGCGCCGTTCGTCACCGCGCCCGCGTGGCCCGCGCATCCGGCCTGGCTCGCGCAGTTCCTCGCGCTGCTCGGCACGCGCATCGAGCTGTAAATGCGTCCTGGATCGGAATGAAATGAAGCGGCGGCCGGCGGCGGTGCCGTGCCGCCCGGCCCCGCATGTCAGCGCGCGACCGGCGTCGACCCGACGTCCGCGATCCGCGATTCCAGCATCGCGAGCGCACCCGACAGTGCATTCAGCACGTCGTCCGGCAACTGCGCCATCGTCTGTTCGAGAAAAGCCTTGCGGCGCGGCAGGCACGCGTCGAACGCCGCGCGGCCTGCGTCCGTCAGCGTGACGTTGGTCACGCGGTTGTCGCGCGCGTCCGATTCGCGCTCGATCCAGCCGAGCGCGTCGAGCGACTTCAACTGGCGCGTGAGCGCGCCCGGATCGATGCGCAGCACTTCGACGAGCTTCTTCTGCGACGCATGCCCGTCCATCGTGTGGAGCGCGACCAGGATGCGCCAGCGCGGCATCGGCTGCCCGACGTGCGCCTCGAACGCGGTCATGAATGCGCGATACGTGCGTCCGAATTGCTGCAAGATCGCGACGCGGTCCTGTTCTTCCATGCGCTGATTTCGTTCCGGTGAATCGTTGAGTCCTGAACCGCTCGATCGCCTGACCGGTCAGTCGGCCGCGACGTGCGGTTCGATCTTGTGCCGCAGCGCGATCGGCGGCACGCGACGGCACTGCCACACCGACACCACGGCGACCACGGCCGCCATCGCGACGCCCAGGTGAATCGCGCCGACGAGCGATTCGCGGGCCGCCTCCAGCAGCAGCGCGCCATTATGCCCGGCACGCGTCAACTCCGCGACGAGACCGGCCTGCGCCGCGCGATCGATCAGGATCTGCGGATCGGCGAGCCGCGCGTGCCACTGCAGCGCCTGGTCGGCCGACAGCGCGTTGCGCACGCCGCTCGCATACATCTGGTTGACGAGCGTGCCCGTGAGCGCGGTGCCGATCATCCCGCCGACCATCCGCAGCGACTGCAGCAGCGCGGTCGCGATGCCGAGGTGCTCGCGGCCGGCCGTCTGCTGCGCGAACACGGTGAGATTCGGCAGCACGAAGCCGAGCCCGATGCCGCCCGCGACCATCAGCGTCATCAGCATCCAGGCCGGCGTCGTGTGGGTCGCCACGACGATGCCCGCGCACGCGAGCGCGAACAGCACGAAGCCGACGTGCAGCATCGCGTTCGGATTGCGAATGCGCGTGACGACGCGGCCGTTCATGATGCTGCCGATCGTGATGAACACGACGAGCGGCGTGATCACGAGCCCGGCCTCCTTCGGCGACATCCCGAAGCCGCCCTGGAACAGCAGCGGCGCGTAGAACAGCAGCGAGAACATCGAGAAGCCGGCGAGGATCGCGAGCACGAAGAGCGCGGACAGCGCGCGGTTGCCGAACATGTCGAACGGCAGAATCGGCTGCGCGCAGCGCTTCTCCCAGTGCCACAGGCCGACGCCCGCCGCGACCGCGACGACGAGCAGCAGCGACGCCCAGCTCGCGACGCCGTACTTCGGCAGCCATTCGACGAACAGTTGCAGCGCGCCGAGCGACAGCGCGATCAGCAGCGCGCCCGGCCAGTCGAGCCGCATCTTGCGGTCGTGCTCGACATGCCGCAGGTGCGGCAGATAGCGCCACACGAAGATCAGCGACAGGATGCCGATCGGCAGGTTCACGTAGAACACCGAGCGCCAGCCGAACGACTGGGTCAGGAACCCGCCGAGCGACGGCCCGACCGCGTTCGCGATGCCGAACGCGGAGCTCATCAGCACCTGCCAGCGCAGCCGCACGACGGAATCCGGGAACAGATCGGGAATGCACGCGAACGCGGTGCCGACCAGCATCCCGCCGCCGATCCCCTGCAGCCCGCGCGCGAGCACGAGGGTCAGCATGTCGTTGGCCATCCCGCACAGCACCGACGCGCCGGTGAACACGACGATCGACGCGATCACGAACGGCTTGCGGCCGTAATAGTCGCCGAGCCGGCCGAAGATCGGCACCGTGATCACGGAACTGAGCAGGTACGAGGTCGCGACCCATGCGTACAGGTCGAAGCCGCGGAGTTCGGCGACGATGGTCGGCAGCGCGGTGCCGACGACCGTCTGGTCCAGCGCGACCAGCATGGTGACGAACGAGATCCCGATCATCGCGAGCAGCGATTCGCGGAACGGCAGGACTTGCCCGCTCGAATGGTGGGCGGCAGTATGGACGGCCATTTTTTGTCGATGCAACGTTTGCCGAGTCAAATGATCTCAAAATTCTAGCATGCCGGAGTAATCTAGGCTGGCGACGGGTTCAGGGCCCGTGCACGCCAAGGAGAAAGATGGAACCGATTTCAATCACCCCCGCGACGACACTGTCGCCCGAGGATCGGGACGCGCTGCGGCGCGCGAAGCAGGTGCTCGAAAGCCCGTCGCTGACGATGAAGCTGACGGGCGTGCTCGGCGCGCCGGTCGAGAAAATGATCGCTCGCCTGCCGGACTTCGCGACCGGCAAGATCAACGATGCGACGCAGCTCGCGCTGCGCAAGTGCCTGAACATCGCGCTGCGCACGCTCGGCAAGCCGCCGGCGCCGGACGCCGAACCGGAGAAGCCGAGCAACCTGCTGCACAAGCTCGCGGTCGCGACGACCGGCGCGGCGGGCGGCGCGTTCGGTTTTCTTGCGCTGCCGGTCGAGCTGCCGGTGACGACCACGCTGATCTTCCGCTCGGTGTGCGACATCGCGCGCAGCGAGGGCGAGGACCTGACGTCGGTCGATACGCAGTTGCAGTGCCTGGCCGTGCTCGGCATGGGCGGCAACCCGGACAAGCGGGAAGAGGACGCCGATCTCGGCTATTTCGTGCTGCGCGGCGCGCTCGCGCAGGCGATCTCGAAGGCGTCGTCGGACATCACGGCCAAGGGCATCGCCGCGCACAGCTCGGCGGCCGTGTTCAAGCTCGTGCAGACGGTGGCCTCACGCTTCTCGGTGCAGGTGACCGAGCAGATGGCCGCGAAGTCGATCCCGGCGATCGGCGCCGTGCTCGGCGCGACCGTCAACACGCTGTTCATCGATCACTTCCAGCAGATGGCGCACGGTCACTTCACCGTGCGCCGGCTCGAACGCAAGTACGGCTCGGTGGCCGTCAAGGCGGCGTATCAGGCGATCGACGCCTCGCCCGCGCGCTGAACCGCACGCTCGACCGCGACGCGGCGCAGGAACGCGGCCGCGCGGTCGAGCGCGTCGCGCGCTTCCGGCACCATCGGCGCGTACAGCTGCCACACGTGCGGCATGTCGGGCCACACCTCGAGCTCCACCTGAACACCGGCCGCCTTCGCCTTGTCCGCGACGCGGCGCGAATCGTCGAGCAATACCTCGGTGCCGCCGACCTGGATGTGCAGCGGCGGCAGGCCCGTGAAATCCGCGTAGAACGGCGATGCGTACGGATGCGTCGCCGGCGTGTCGCCGAGATACAGCTTCGCCGCCTTCGGCAACGCCGCGGCCGCGAACATCGGGTCGAGGCCGTCGTTGCTGCGCATCGTGCCGCCGGTGCCGGCCAGGTCCGTCCACGGCGAGAACAGGATCGCGCCGGCCGGCAGCGGCTCGCCGCGATCGCGCAGCGCGACGAGCGTCGCGAGCGCGAGGCCGCCGCCCGCGGAATCGCCGCCGAACACGATCGACTCGGGCGGCGTGCCGAGCGCCAGCAGTTGCCGATAGGCGGCGAGCGCATCGTCGAGCGCGGCCGGAAAGCGGCTTTCGGGCGCGAGCCGGTAGTCGAGCGAGAACGCGCGGACGCCCGCGCGCTTCGTCAGCCCGAACACCAGCGGCCGGTGCGTCCTCGTCGAGCAGAAGTAGTATCCGCCGCCGTGGAAATACAGCAGCGTGCGGCCGGGCGCGCGCCCCGCGCCCGCGTCGGTACGTTCGAGCCATTCGCCGCGCAGCGGCGCGTCGCCGGCGCCGTAGCACTGCCGCAGCCGGTAGCCCGACGGCGGACGGCGCGGCACGATCATCCGCAGGTCGGTAAAGCGCCGGGCCCGCGCGGGGTCGAGCACCTCGCGCGTGGTTTCGGGACGAAACTGCCAGCGCAGCAGCCAGCAGGCGAACTTGCTTTGCCAACTCATCGGACGCACTCCGTCATCGCAGTGTGACGATGGTACGTGCGAACGCTCGCGCGTCGCTCGACAGGTGCCTCTACATCAAACGCCGGCGCTCAGTTCGCCGGCATCACCTGGCCGCGGATCTCGCCGGACGGGTGTTCCTTCGTATGGATGTTGAAGTACCACTTGCCGCCCATCAGCTCGGTGACCTGCTCGTCGGTGAGCGCCTTCGAACCCTTGATCGGGCTCGCCAGCTCGTCCTTCGGAATCGGCACCTGCACGCCGGCGTTCTGGCCGACCGGCGCGGGCCCGTGGAAATGCGCGGCGGTGGCCGGCCCCGTGAGGTGTTCGTAAGTGACCGTCCACTGCAGCGTGCGGGTGGCCGTGTCGTAGGTCGCAGTAACGGCGCCCGAGCCCTTGGTCGCCGTCGGCGGCACTTCGCTCGACGGCTGCAGATTGGCGGACAGGCGCACCGTTTCCGCAGCGGCGCTGCCGGCGGCCAACACGCCCGCGAACAATGCGACCTGGAGCAAACGCAGCTTCAGCATGGATTCTCCTTGCACGACGTGGTACGCCGCCCAGGGCGGCGGCGTCACACAGGATGGTAGTCGATTGCCGGCCGGTCCGGCAGACTGCCGAAACCTGGAAGAGACCTTTGCAACACCGCCCCTGAATCCGTGCGAGGCCTTTCGCTACACTTCGTTTCACAGTTGCTTGTTTCCTTCGTCCGAAGGAGTCTGCGAGTATTCACGCGGCCACCCGGCCGCGTTTTTTTTGCGTGTCTCGAACGGCAGGCGGCATGCCGCACGTGCATTTCGCCTTTCCGCCCTGCCCGTTGCCAAGCAGGACGAAGCGTTTTTATCCGCTCGAGTCGCGATCGACGCGCGTGCCGGCGGCGGCCGGGACCCAACCGCATCCCGTGCCTGCTGTCCCGATACGTGGAATACGTTATTGCGCGAACCCCGGTCGACACGTGTTTTCCCGCGCAGGAAAATGATCGCGTGTTGTCGTGACTGGAAAGTGAACCGTGCCGGCCCGTCCCCCGATGCCCTGCCCGACCCACCCCGTCCGTGTCCGCCCGCTGCTGGCGGGTCTTTGCTCCGTCGCCGCCCTCTACGGCGCGCCCGCCGACGCGCAGGAGTTCTCGCTGTTCGCCGGCCCGCTGTGGGGCGGCGGCCAACGCACGTATTCGTGGGCGTTCGATTACCAGGAAGGCTTGAGCGCGCATACCGCGCTCGGCTTCACGTGGTACAACGAAGGGCACATGCCGAATCACCATCGCGATGGCCAGGCCGTGCAGTTCTGGGGCCGCGTGCCGCTCGAGAACCGCCGCCTGGTGCTGTCGGCCGGCGCGGGCCCGTATCGCTACTTCGACACGGTGCCGGCCGCCGAAGGCCGCGGTTACTCGAATACGCACGGCTGGGGCGTGCTGATGAGCGTGCGGG
The DNA here is from genome assembly GCF_902833145.1 of Burkholderia sp. BCC0506. Lineage (GTDB taxonomy): Bacteria > Pseudomonadota > Gammaproteobacteria > Burkholderiales > Burkholderiaceae > Burkholderia. The sequence goes on from NZ_CADFEN010000006.1 coordinate 12,243, forward strand.
CCGCGTATTACACGTCGCACCGCTGGATCGCGCAGCTTCAGGTCAACCGCGCGCAAGTGTTCAGCGGGCCCGACACGACGTCGGTGATGTTCGGCGTCGGCTACCAGCTCGATGCGCCCGACACGCCGGGCCCGCGCGACACCGCGCTGCCGCGCACGCGCCGGGTCACGCACAACGAAGTCACCGCGATGCTCGGCGAGACGATTCTCAACAGCCGCTCGTCGCCATCGACGCTCGGCGGCAGCGTCGAATACCGGCGCGGCCTCACGCGTTCGATCGACTGGACCGCGACGTGGATGTACGAAGGGGCGAAGCAGGCGGTCCGCCGCAACGGGATCGCCTCCGAGCTGTGGCTCACGCGCGCGTTCCTGGACGACAAGGTCACGCTGTCGGCCGGTGCCGGTGCGTATTTCACCGTGAACCAGCGCAACCGCGAAGGCCAGCCGGGCCCGGGCGACGGCCGGGTCTCCGGCATCGTGTCGATCTCGGCCAGCTACCGGATCTCCGAGCGCTGGCTCACGCGCATCACGTGGAACCGCGTGGTCACGCGCTACGATCGCGACACCGACGTGATCCAGGCGGGCCTCGGCTACCGGTTCTGACCGGACGCACTGATCGGGCGCACCGCCCGCGTCACGCGCGATAGCCCGGATCGATCCGGTCGACGATGCGCTGCAGCGCGTCGAACGCATCCTGTCCCGCGCCATGCTTCGGATCGAAGTTCAGCGAATCGCGCACGCACCCTTCGAGCACGGACGGCGCGATCGGCAGCGCAGCGCCGATCGCATGCGTCGCGACCTGCACCTCGCACGCGCGGTTGAGCAGCCACATCAGCGAGAACGTCTGCGCGAGCGTCGCGCCGATCGTCACGGGCCCGTGGTTGCGCAGCAGCAGCACGGGCCGCCCGCCCGCGCTCTCGACGATGCGCCGGCCTTCCTCGAGATGCACGGTGATGCCTTCGAAGTCGTGATACGCGACTTTCCCGTACAACTGCGCCGAATAGAAATTCGAGAACGACAGCCCGTCGCGCGAACAGCATACGGCCATCGTCGGCGTCGTGTGCACGTGCATCACGCAGTGCGCGTCGGGCAGCGCCGCATGGATCGCGCTGTGGAACGTGAAGCCGGCCGGATTGATCGGCCAGTCGGAATGGCCGATCACGTTGCCGTCGATGTCGATCTTCACGAGGTTCGACGCGCATACCTCGCGGTAATGGAGCCCGAACGGGTTGATCAGGAAATGTCCGTCCTCGCCCGGCACGCGCAGCGAGATATGGTTGTAGATCAGCTCGGTCCAGCCGAGGGTGTCGAAGATGCGGTACGCGGCCGCGAGCTGCACGCGCGCCTGCCATTCGGCTTCGGAGAAGCGCGCGGGACGCGTGAACGGCTGGTTCGGTACACGTTGCATGGGGAACTCCGGTTGCGGGGGCGCGGCCCCGGGGCGAGTGACGGTGCGCATCGTCCATCGTCTGCCGGCGCCGCCTGCGATGCTTGTCGCACCTCCGCGGCGGCGAGTCGTTCGCGCGCCGTTCCGGCCCGCGTTGTGCGAGCGGCCCGCCTGCGCCCTTCACGATACGCATATCGTTGCGCACACAACCATATCACCTTTCCCCGCGCACCGGTATCGCGGGTTTTGCCGGAGCCGATCCTGCCCTTACAACTGGTCGTCGACCGGCAGCAGCATGAAGATGCCGGTCATCACGTTGCGCATCAGCCCCGCATGCGGGTCGACGTGATAGGTGGCGGGCTGGCCGCCGTCGGTACCCGTCCATTCGAGCGCGGGCGGGCTGCCGTCGGCCCGCTTCGCGAGCGTGACGCGGTAGCTTTCGTCCGGCTGCGTCACGCGCGCGAAGATCGCCGCGGCCTGCTGCGCGAGCACCGGGCTGTGGATCACGAGCGCGAGCTCGGTATTCAGGTGCGCGGAACGCGGGTCGAGATTCAGCGACCCGATCACGAGGATTTGCCGGTCGATCACGTACGCCTTCGCATGCAGGCTCGCGCGCGAGCGCGAACCGAACAGCCGCGCGGGCTGCTGGTCCGGCTGCGACTTGAATTCGTACAGCTCGACGCCGCGCTGCAGCAACGGCACGCGGTACGGCGCATAGCCGGCCTGCACCGCGACCGCGTCGGTGGCTGCGAGCGAATTCGTCAGGATCGCGACGCGTACGCCGCGCGCGGTCGTGTCGCCGAGGATCTTCACGCCGGCGTCGTGCGGCACGAAGTACGGCGAAAACGCGAGGAATTCCTTCTGCGCGCCGCGCGTCAGCTCGGCCAGGCGCCGCATCGGCGGGCTCACGTACGTGTCGGTCGGCCGCGCGACCTTGTCCGGCGCATCGACCTTGAATTCGGCCGGCGCCCACACGAGTTCGAGTTCGTCGCGCGCGATCTGCCGGGCGAGCGGCGTCGCGTTCAGCGGCTTCGCGTTGTACGGATCGGCGTTCTTGCGCCAGTGCTCGCGCAGTTCGTCGCGCATCGCGTCGAGATCCTTCGGATCGAACGTCTGATGATTGAGCACGCGCAGCGGATAGCTGCTCGCGCTCGCCCAGTAATCGTCGAAGCTCTTCGAGATGTCGTTCGTCACGGGGCCGGCCGCCAGCACGTCGAGATCGCGGAACTGCAGCGTCGGGCTCGCGCTGAAGTATTCGTCGCCGAGATTGCGGCCGCCGACGATCGCGAGCTGGTTGTCCGCGATCATCGCCTTGTTGTGCATCCGGCGCGTGAAGCTGTCGATCCGCGTGAAGAAGTTGGCCGTACGCTCCATCATGCCGCGCTGCGCTGCGCCGAACGGGTTGAACACGCGGATCTCGATGTTCGCGTGCGTGTTGAGCGCGGCCATCACGCGGTCGATATCGCGGAAGTTGAGGTCGTCGACCAGCATCCGCACGCGTACGCCGCGATCGGCCGCGTACAGCGCCGCGGCGAGCAGCAGCTTGCCGGTCGTGTCCTCGGTCGCGATGTAGTACTGCATGTCGAGCGTCTTCGTCGCCGCTCGCGCGAGCGCGATGCGCATCTGCAACGCGGTGGCGCCGTCGGCCAGCAGCCGGAAGCCCGACTGCCCCGGATGCGCGGCTTCCGGCGCGGCCAGCGCATCGCGCAGCGGTGTCGCGGTATCGGGCGGCAACGCGTGGGAGACGGGACGATCGAGCGAGGTGGCGGGCGGATGCGTTGCGCACGCGGCGAGTGGCAGCAGCACGCAGACGACGAGCGCGCGGGCCTGGCGGCATGCGGCGCGCCACGCAGGCGCGGCCGGCGCGCGCCGGATCTGGGACGTGAGCACGGAAGCTTCCTCGACAGTCGGATCAATGGGCACGTCATCGCCGCGGCGCGCGGCTGACAGGCGGTTGCGGTCGATTCTAGTGGGCGCCCGACGAACCGGTCAATTGGGCGGGCCGCGCATGCCGCGCCGGTGCCCCCACCCATCTCACGGTGTGCGCGAGCGCGATCGCGTCGTGCAGCGTCGCGGCTTCGACGGCCGCATCGTCGTTCGCGTGCGCGGTTTCGAGCGCGCACGCGGCGGCAGGCACGCCGAAAAAAACAAAACCCCACGCCCGAACGAGCGTGGGGTTTTCATGTCGCTTGCCGATCGCCGGCGCTGACGGCCGGCGATTCGTCGCGCGATCAGCTGCCCTTCGCGATGCGATCCTCGATGTGCTGCGCACGGCTCGCCGAAGAGGGGTGCGAGCTCATCATCGAGCTCTGGCCGCCGTCGAGCTTCGCGAGCTTCTGGAAGCCGGTGACGAGGCCCTTCTGGCTCATCCCCTTCTGCTTCATCAGGTCGAACGAGTAGTCGTCGGCCGCGCTTTCCTGCGACTGCGAGAACTGCGCGTTGATGAACTTCTCGGTGATGTCGCCGAGTTGCGAGCTCGTCAGCGCCGCCACGCCCGGCGAAGCCGCGCCGGCCGCGGTACGGGCCGCGCTCACCGCATAGGCCGTCTGCATCGCCTTCTTCGAGTGGCCGAGTGCGACGTGGCCCATTTCATGGCCGATCACGCCGCGCAACTCGTCGTCGTTCATCATGTCCATCAGGCCGCTGTACACGCGCACGCAGCCGTTGCCCATCGCCCACGCGTTGACGTCCTTGGTCATGTAGACCTTGTAGTTGATCTTCTGGCCGTTCAGCGTCATGTCGCCGAAGCCCTTCATCACCTTCGTCAGGCGCTTCGCGTAGGCGCTGTTCGCCGGCGCGATCTTCGATTCGGCGTCGCTCGACTTGCACGATTCGTTCGACAGCGCGGCGATGTCGCTGTCCGACAGCGTCGCCGCCTTGTACAGGTTGGTCCCCGCCGAAGCCAGGCTGTTCGCGTCGAGGCTCTGTACCCCGCCGCACGCGCTCAACAGGAACGCCACGCCACACGCCGCCACCGCTTTCTTCAGTTGCATCCCGGAATCCCTCGATAGTTGTATTTGGGAGCGGCGATTTTGCATAATCCGGCAGAAAATTACCAGATGTTTACATCGGATGACACATTCATTACTCAGCGGATTGACGTGAACGCGATGATCCGGCACCGCATTGACGACGAAAAGCGCGTCAATCGCCCGCCGGCGGGCGTCAAACACGAACGCAGCCATCCGGAACCGTCGCGGACGATGCAGCGGATCGCGTGCCGCTGTCCGGCCGCGCCGTGGCGAGGCTTGACGCATCGGCTGCCGGCGCGTTTCATATCGGCGCCCGCCGACGCACGCATCCTCGATGCACAGGCTTACCTCCAGGAACCCGGTCGTGAACGTTCGTCAGTTCATCGGCGCCGCGCTCGTTCTGACGCTGCTCGGCCCGCTCGCCCACGCGGACATGTCGGAAATGAAGCAGGACATCAAGCGCGATTCGAAGAATGCCGCGCACGAGACCGGCGACGCGGCACGCCGCTTCGGCCACGCGAGCGCGAGCGCCGCGAAGGCGGTCGGGCACGGTGTCGCCCATGCATCGCGCGAAGGCTGGGAAGCCACCCGGCGCACGACGCAGCGGATCTTCCACAAGCACGACTCGGCCAAGTCGACCGGGAAGCGCGAAAGGAACGACTGATCGTGCGCCCCGCGCGCGTTGCCGACGGCATGCGCGCGGCGTGATCGCTCATCGATCGTTCACCGGTCGCGGCGTGGCCCTCAACGCGCACCGCGCATGCGGCGCAGCGACCTTGCCGGCCGACGCGCGAAGCACCTGCCGTACGCGACGAGCCAGCAGTCGCGATGATCGAAATTCCGCAGCAGCCGCGCGCGGCGCCGTTCGAGCAGGTAGAGCGAGATCGCCATCGTCAGCGCGACGGCCAGTGCCGAGCCGCCGATCACGAGTCCCATCCAGGTGTCGCCCATGCGTTCTCCGGAATGCGAGGCCGAAGCGGCGCGCCTGCCGCCGCTCCGGCACGGGATGGTGCGGAACGCGGCCCGCACGGGCGAACGCCGTGCGAGCCGCCGCGCGTCAGTGCATGTGCTGACCGCCGTTGATCGCGATGTTGGAGCCCGTCACGAAGCCGGCCTCCTCCGAGCACAGGTAGGCCACCAGCGCCGCGACTTCCTCGGGCTTGCCGAGCCGGCCCGCCGGAATCTGCGGGAGAATCTTCGTGTCGAGGATGTCCTGCGGGATCGCGGTGACCATCTTCGTCGCGAGATAGCCCGGCGACACGGTGTTCACCGTCACGCCCTTGCGCGCGACCTCGAGCGCGAGCGATTTCGTGAAGCCGTGCATGCCGGCTTTCGCGGCCGCGTAGTTGGTCTGGCCGACCGACCCCTTCGAGCCGTTCACCGACGAGATGTTGACGATGCGGCCCCAGCCGCGCTCGACCATGCCGTCGCAGACCGGCTTCGTCATGTTGAACACGGAATCGAGGTTCGTGCGGATCACCGCGTCCCAGTTGACCTTGTCGAGCTTGCGCAGCGTCATGTCGCGCGTGATGCCCGCATTGTTCACGAGAATGTCGACCGGGCCGACGTCCCGCACGATCTTCTCGATGCATTGCCGGCACGAGTCGTAATCGGCCACGTCCACCGGGTACGCATCGAACGTGCGGCCGGCCGCATGCATCTCGGTCAGCCAGCGGTCCGCGCCGGCATTGTTCGGCGAATACGTGACGACCACCCGGTGACCCGCGTCGTTCAACCTGATGCTGACCGCTTCGCCGAGGCCGCCCATCCCACCTGTCACAACTGCAATTCGCTTAGTCATCCTATTAATTACCGACAAAAAAGTAATCGATGAATGGCGGGGCGACGGCATCGGCGCTGCCGCCCCACCGCTTCGATGCGCGGCCGCCCGCGTCGCGGGCGCGGCACGCACCGGTACCTCGCGCTTGTCGTTGACTGCCTGTGTGGCGCGAGAACCGCCTGGCTCGCCCGCGGCGCCGGCCCGCGCCGCAAGCGAACCGTATCGTCAGCCGCGGCTCAGACGCGCTCGACCGCGAGCGCGACGCCCATCCCGCCGCCGATGCACAGCGATGCCAGCCCGCGCTTCGCATCGCGCTTGACCATCTCGTGCAGCAGCGTCACCAGGATCCGGCAGCCCGACGCACCGATCGGGTGGCCGATCGCGATCGCCCCGCCGTTCACGTTCACCTTCGACGTGTCCCAGCCCATCTGCTTGTGCACCGCCAGCGCCTGCGCCGCGAACGCTTCGTTGATCTCCATCAGGTCCAGGTCGCCCGGCGTCCAGCCCGCACGCTCCAGCGCGCGGCGCGACGCCGGCACCGGACCCATGCCCATCACGCTCGGATCCACGCCCGCGTTCGCGTACGCCTTGATCCGCGCCAGCGGCGTCAGGCCCAGCGCCGCCGCCTTCTGCGCCGACATCACCAGCACCGCCGCCGCGCCGTCGTTCAGCCCCGACGCGTTCGCCGCCGTCACCGAGCCGTCCTTCGCGAACGCCGGCTTCAGCCCCGCGAGCGATTCCGCCGTCACGCCGTGGCGCACGAACTCGTCGGTCGCGAACTGCAGCGGCTCGCCCTTGCGCTGCGGAATCGACACCGGCACGATCTCGTCGTCGAAACGGCCCGCCTTCTGCGCGGCTTCCGCCTTGTTCTGCGACAGCGCCGCGAACGCGTCCTGCGCTTCGCGCGTGATCCCGTATTCCTTCGCGACGTTCTCCGCGGTGATGCCCATGTGGTACTGGTTGTACACGTCCCACAGCCCGTCGACGATCATCGTGTCGACCAGCTTCGCGTCGCCCATCCGGAAGCCGTCGCGCGAGCCCGGCAGCACGTGCGGCGCCGCGCTCATGTTCTCCTGGCCGCCGGCGATCACGATCTCCGCGTCGCCCGCGACGATCGCGTTCGCCGCCAGCATCACGGCCTTCAGGCCCGAGCCGCACACCTTGTTGATCGTCATGCCCGGCACGGCGTTCGGCAGCCCCGCCTTGATCAGCGACTGCCGCGCCGGGTTCTGCCCGGAGCCGGCCGTCAGCACCTGGCCCATGATCACTTCGCTGACCTGCTCGGGCTTCACGCCCGCTCGCTCCAGCACTGCGCGGATCACCGTCGCGCCCAGTTCGGGCGCCGCAATCTTCGCCAGCGAGCCGCCGAATTTGCCGACCGCGGTGCGCGCGGCCGATACGATCACTACATCCGTCATGTTCAATTCCTGCATCGAAATCAGTTCATCGTTCTGACGCCGGCATGGCTGCACGTGCGACGGCGCGTGCCGGGCCCCCCGGCGCGATCGCGATCGCATGCTGCCGTCCCGGCGGTCAGCACCGGTTCGCACGGGCGGCATGGCACGCCGCTGCACGGGCAACCGTGCACGGTCGTCTCGCGGCGAACCGGACGCTGGCCGACCCCGCGTGGCACACGCGGGCGCCGACGCCGTCCGGCGCCGATCAACAATCGTGTCGCGCCTGCGCGCGACACGCACTCATGCGGTTACGCGGCCGATTCGCGCGCGGCCGCTGCGTCCTTGCGGGCGGCGGCTGCCGTCTGCTTGGCACCGCGCGCGGTCGTCTCGCTGACCGCATCGAAGCCGCTCTGCGCCGCTTCGATCGCCCGCCCCGTCGCCGCCCGCACGGAGTCGGCTGCGGCAGTCGCCGCGGAGAGCGCCGAATTCAGCGCGGCCACCACCGGCGCCGAGCCGGCCGGCGCGTGCTTCGACAGTTCGCCGAGCACGTCCTTCAGGCGCTTGTCGTTCTGTTCGTACTGCGCCTGCGCAACCTTCGCCCATTCGGACTGCGTCGACACAGCGATGTCGAACAGATGGCGGCCGTACGACACGGCCTTGCCGGCCGCTTCCTGCGGCACCACGACCTGCTGCGCGAAACCTGCGGCCGGGTTGTTGCTGTTGAACGCGTTCTTCAGCTTGTCCTCGTATTCCTCGAGCGCCGTCCGGGCCGCTTGCAGGTTGAGTTCGACGACGGCCTCGAAACCGTGGATCGCCGGACGGGCGATCGCGAACCAGGCGGCGATACCGGATTGATAATCGGCGGCGAGTTTTTCGGGGGCAAATACGGACATCGGGCACGCTCCTGTTGGCAATGCGAGAGAGGACGTAAAGAAAAAATGGAAGCCGATCGACAGCCGCTTCCTTATTGACAACCCGTCACCTGATCGAGCACGGGCAGTTGAGGGAAGTCATTCTAGATCGATTAATTGTCAATTAAGTGGCATTAATGATAGGTATAAACCCTTATTACCCTTTTCCTCGGCCGCCGAAGCCCGCGGCACGGCCGTTTCGCGGACTGCGAATGCCAAGCGGCTCCGACCCGCAATGCTTTTTTACCTTTTTACAGCATAGCGCATCGTGACATCTCGCAATATTTACCCACCCATTATTCTGTTTATTAGAAAACGGCAATCATTGAAAACGGAGCGACCGCCCATGTAATCGTTTTTTCTGGATTTATTATGAAATCGTTTTCCGGATTATAAATGACGAATTCAATGATCGGATGAATGGCGGCCCGCGATAAAGACAAGGCCGCACGAAGCGGCCTCGATCGATGCGCTCGGGTAACGGGTCAGCCGGCCAGTTCGCGGTGCAGCGCGCGGAATTCCTGCGCGAGCTTGTGCGTCGGCTCGAGATGGATCACCGGCATCGCCTGCTGATGCGATTCGCGGATCTTCACCGACGCGGACAACCGCGACGCGAGCACCGGCAGCCCTTCGTCGACGAGCTCGTCGACCAGCCGTTGCGGCAGGCTCGCGCGCGGCTGGAACTGGTTGATGACGATCCCTTCCACCTCGAGCGCCGCGTTGTGGTCCTGCTGGATTTCCTTCACGTTCTCGAGCAGCGTGTACAGCGCGCGGCGCGAGAAATCGTCGCAGTCGAACGGGATCAGGCAGCGCTCGACCGCGATCAGCGCCGAACGCGTATAGAAATTCAGCGCGGGCGGCGTGTCGATGTACACGGCGTCGTACATGTCGAGCTCGTTCAGCGCGTCACGCAGCTTGTAGATCTTGTAGCGCGACTCGAGCTTGCCGTGCAGCATGTCGAGATCCGGATGCGCGGGCATCACGTCGAGCCCGTCGAACGGCGTCGCGTGGATGAATGACGCGACGTCCACCGGACGAAAGTTGAAGGTCAGCGCGGTTTCGAAGAAACCGGCAGCACCCGGTTGCGCATCGGGCGCGGCGTCGCCGAGCAGGTAGCGCGTCGAGTTCGCCTGCGCATCGAGATCGACGACGAGCGTGCGCAATCCCTCGCTCGCGCTGATCGCCGCCAGGTTGCAGACGATCGTCGACTTGCCCACGCCGCCCTTCTGGTTGAATACGACCCGCCGCATGGTATCCCCTCGGTCGAAACGTCGAAACGGCCAGCTTAGCCGGTCAATCATGGCGGTCGCGTGACGCAGGCCGAATCGGGCGCGACTTGTGCGCGCCACGCGTCAGATGCGCGGCGCCGCGCCCGATACATAGCGGTTGCCGGGCACGCTCCACCGCCACGGCAGATCCTGGCCGACGCGAATGCCGATGCGCGGCCCGCCCGCCAGATCGATGGGCGGCGCCATCCCGTCGTCGACGATCGCGAACCCTTCGCGCGCACCGACCAGATCGACGCCATCCTGTGCGCCGCCGATCCCCATCGCCTGCGTCAGCCGCGCCGGGCCGCGGCACAGGTCGCGATCGCGCGTGCGCGGCGGCCGCGCCGCACGCATCCGTTCGAGCCCGTGCAGCGGCTCCAGCGCGCGGATCAGCACGCCCGTTCCCGCACCGTCCGGGCCGCACACGCAGTTGCAGCACCAGTGCATGCCGTATGTGAAATAAACATAGAGGTGCCCCGGCGGCCCGAACATCGTCGCGTTGCGCGGCGTCTTGCCGCGATAAGTATGCGCCGCCGGATCGAGCGCGCCCGCATACGCTTCCACTTCGACGATGCGGCCGGCCCGGCCGTCCGCTGCCGCGAGGATCTTGTTGAGCAGTTGCGGCGCGACTTCGGTGGCCATGCGGTTGAAGAAGGCGCGCGGCACGATGGCGCCCGGCCATGGAGCCGCCGTCCTACTGCGTCGCATCGTGCCTCTCCGTCGTCGCCGCGAGATGAAGCGCGCGATACGCATCGACGAGATCATCGAGCCCGAATGCGAGGTTCCTGCCGCTGGGGTTCGGCAGCACCCACACACGCGCATGCCGGATGCGTGACGGCTGCAGCCCCCACGTGACTTCGCGCTGCGCCGACAGCGCCGAATACGCCGCCTTGCCGAGAAATGCGACGAAACGCGGCGCATGCCGCGCGACCTTCTGCTCGAACCCGGCGGCCGCGGCTGCGAATTCCGCGCGCGACAGTTGATCGGCACGCGCGGTCGGCCGCTGCACCACGGTCGTCAGCCCGCACCCGTACCGAAGAATCGCGCGATCGTCTTGCGGCGAAAGTTCCGCCGGCGTGAAGCCCGCGAGATGGATCACGCGCCAGAAGCGGTTGTTTCTGCCCGCGAAGTGATGGCCGGTCGCGGCGGCGATCAGGCCGGGATTGATCCCGCAGAACAGGACGTCGAGATGGGGCGCGATGAGGTCGGGGAGTGCGTCAGCCACGTTTCATCCGGCGTGCGACCGGCAGGAACGACGTAAACGAAGCAAGGCCCGAAAACCCGGCCAAGCGACTGGCTTGACTCGGACATTCGGGCCCATCGGATGCGGGATGCCGACTGGCGATCAGAACGGGATATCGTCGTCCATCTCGTCGAAGCCGCCGCCCGCCGGTGCGCTCGGACGGCTCTGGCCGCCGCCGCTTGCACCGCCACGCGCCGCGCCGCCGGCACGGCCGCCGCCGCCACCGCCGCGCTCCATCTGCTCGCCGCGGCCGCCACCGCCACCGCCACCGTAGCCGCCGCCATAACCGCCTTCGTCACCGCCGCCACCGCCGCCGCCCGAACCGCCGCGGCCGCCGAGCATCTGCATCTGCTCGGCGACGATTTCGGTCGAGTAACGGTCCTGGCCGTCCTGCCCCTGCCACTTGCGCGTGCGGATGCGGCCTTCGATATAGACCGACGAACCCTTCTTCAGGTACTCGCTGACGATTTCCGCGAGACGGCCGAAGAACGCGACGCGATGCCACTCGGTCATTTCCTTGAACTCGCCGCTCGCCTTGTCCTTGTAGCGATCGGTCGTCGCGAGACGGATGTTCGCAACCGCGTCGCCGCTCGGCAGGTAACGGACTTCAGGATCGGCGCCGAGGTTGCCGACGAGGATGACCTTGTTGACGGATGCCATGTGTTTCTCCAGTAAATTCGATGCGGGGCCGCCCGCGACAGTCGTTGGAGCGGCCCGCCGGGCGAGCCGGCGAACGCCGCCGGCGCCTACCCGACAATCAGGTTCCGGCCTTGCGCGGCGGCGCTTTCATGCTGGCCGCGATTATAAGCCACGCGGCAACGAGCCCCGAACACGTATAAAAGACCGTGTTCGCGCCGCCGTGCTTGAGCAGCCAGCCGCCCACGATGCCGCCGAGCGCGAGCCCGATCGACTGCGTGGTGTTGTAGACGCCCGTGGCCGCGCCCTTGCGCGAACCGGGCGCGAGCTTCGACACGAGCGACGGCTGCGACGCTTCCAGGATGTTGAACCCGAGGAAGTACACGAACAGGATCGCCGCCACAATCAGGATGGTATGCGGTGCGCTGCCGAGCAACAATTGGCCGATCAGGATAGCCAGAATGCCGCCGAGCAGCACCGGCTTCATCTTGCCCCGTTTTTCCGCGACGATGATCGCCGGCACCATCATCACGAACGCGAGCCCCATCACCGGCAGGTAGACCTTCCAGTGCGCGGCGACCGGCAGCCCGCCGTCGACCAGCAGGCGCGGCACGACGAGGAACAGCGCCGTCTGCGTCGCGTGCAGCACCAGCACGCCGAAGTTCAGGCGCAGCAGCTCGACGTTGTGCAGCACCTCGGCGAACGGCGCCGGCACGTGCACGGGCTTCGCCGCATCGGGCACGATCCACAGCACGACGCCGATCGCGAGGATCGACAGCACGCCGACGATCGCGAACAGCCCGCTCATCCCGACCCAGTGGAACACGATCGGCGCGCCGACGATCGCGACCGCGAACGACACGCCGATCGAGCCGCCGACCATCGCCATCGCCTTCGTGCGGTTCTGCTCCGAGGTCAGGTCGGCGATGAACGCGAGCACCGCCGACGACACCGCCCCCATCCCCTGGATCACTCGACCGACGATGATCCACGTGATGTCGTGCGCGAACGCGGCGACGAAGCTGCCGAGCGCGAAGATCACGAGGCCCGCGGCGATCACCGGCTTGCGGCCGAACTTGTCGGACGCCCAGCCGTAGAAGATATAGAACAGCGACTGCGTGACGCCGTAGGCCCCGAGCGCGATCCCGACCAGCAGCACGTTGTCGCCGCCGGGAATGGTTTTCGCGTAGACCGAGAACACCGGCATGATCATGAACAGGCCGAGCATGCGCAGCGCGAAGATCGCCGCGAGCGACGTGGTCGCGCGCAGTTCGGGCGCAGTCATGCGGGAAGACGTGGCAGACGGATTGGACATCGGGAATGAATTTCGAATGATCGGAATGTCCGCCCGGCGGCGGGCGGCGGAAGATCAGGACCGGCGGCCTGGCGGCCTTTCGGGCGACACGTCGGGGCCGGATGCAGACGGCCTGCGGGCCGCCCGGAACCGTGCGGCGCGACCGCTTTTCCCGGCGCGGATGTCGCCTTGCTGCCACCTGCTGTAAAGGCTGGGGGCCGTAAACGACGGTCTCGAAAAGCCGTTATAGTAGCAGGTTTGGTTTCCCCCATTTTCGCCAGGTTCATGGAACAGATCCGTATCCGTGGGGCGCGCACCCACAACCTGAAAAACGTCAATCTCGACCTGCCGCGCCACAAGCTGGTCGTGATTACCGGGTTGTCGGGGTCGGGCAAGTCGTCGCTCGCGTTCGACACCCTTTATGCCGAAGGCCAGCGCCGCTACGTGGAAAGCCTGTCCGCGTACGCCCGCCAGTTCCTGCAGCTGATGGAGAAGCCCGACGTCGACCTGATCGAGGGGCTGTCGCCGGCGATCTCGATCGAGCAGAAGGCCACGTCCCACAACCCGCGTTCGACTGTCGGCACGGTCACGGAAATCCACGACTACCTGCGACTTTTGTACGCACGTGTCGGCACGCCGTACTGCCCCGACCACGACATCCCGCTCGAGGCGCAGAGCGTGTCGCAGATGGTCGACGCGGCGCTCGCGCTGCCCGAGGAAACCAAGCTGATGATCCTCGCGCCCGTCGTCGCGAACCGCAAGGGCGAGCATGCCGAGCTGTTCGAGGACATGCAGGCGCAGGGCTTCGTGCGTTTTCGCGTACGCTCGGGCGGCGGCGCCGCCAACGAAGGTGTCGCGAAGATCTACGAGGTCGAGTCGCTGCCGAAGCTCAAGAAGAACGACAAGCACACGATCGACGTCGTCGTCGATCGCCTGAAGGTGCGCCCGGACATGAAGCAGCGGCTCGCCGAATCGTTCGAGACGGCGCTGCGCCTCGCCGACGGCCGCGCGATCGCGCTCGAGATGGATACCGACCGCGAGCACCTGTTCAGCTCGAAATTCGCGTGCCCGATCTGCTCGTACTCGCTGCAGGAACTCGAGCCGCGCCTGTTCTCGTTCAACAACCCGATGGGCGCGTGCCCGGAATGCGACGGCCTCGGCCAGATCACGTTCTTCGACCCGAAGCGGGTCGTCGCGCACCCGTCGCTGTCGCTCGCCGCGGGCGCGGTGAAGGGCTGGGACCGCCGCAACCAGTTCTACTTCCAGATGCTGCAGAGCCTCGCGGCGTTCTACGAATTCGACATCGACGCCGCGTTCGAGGATCTGCCGGAAAAGATCCGCAAGGTGCTGCTGTTCGGCTCGGGCAAGCAGACGATCCCGTTCTCGTACATCAACGAGCGCGGCCGCACGACGATCCGCGAGCACGTGTTCGAAGGGATCATCCCGAACCTCGAACGCCGCTACCGCGAGACCGATTCGGTCGCGGTGCGCGAAGAGCTGTCGAAGTACCAGAACAACCAGCCGTGCCCGTCGTGCGACGGCACGCGCCTGCGCCGCGAGGCGCGCCACGTGAGGATCGGCACCGGCGACCACGCGCGCGGCATCTATGAAATCAGCGGCTGGCCGCTGCGCGACGCGCTCGGCTATTTCGACGGGCTCACGCTCGACGGCGCGAAGCGCGAGATCGCCGACAAGGTGATCAAGGAAATCGTCGCGCGGCTGACGTTCCTGAACAACGTCGGCCTCGACTACCTGTCGCTCGAGCGCAGCGCCGAGACCCTGTCGGGCGGCGAGGCGCAGCGCATCCGGCTCGCGTCGCAGATCGGCTCGGGGCTCACGGGCGTGATGTACGTGCTCGACGAGCCGTCGATCGGCCTGCACCAGCGCGACAACGACCGCCTGATCGCGACGCTCAAGCATCTGCGCGACCTCGGCAACTCGGTGATCGTCGTCGAGCACGACGAGGACATGATCCGCACGGCCGACTACGTCGTCGACATGGGCCCCGGCGCGGGCGAGCACGGCGGCGTCGTGGTCGCCGAAGGCACGCCGAAGCAGGTGCAGTCGAACCCGCAGTCGCTGACGGGCCAGTACCTCGTCGGCAAGCGCGTGATCGAGTATCCGGACGAGCGGCTCGCGCCCGATCCGGAGCGGATGCTGCGCATCGTCGACGCGCACGGCAACAACCTGAAGCACGTCGATCTCGATCTGCCGGTCGGCCTCCTGACCTGCATCACCGGCGTGTCGGGCTCCGGCAAGTCGACGCTGATCAACGACACGCTGTATCACGCGGTCGCGCGCCATCTGTACGGCTCGGCGGCCGAACCGGCGCCGCACGAGGCGATCGAGGGCCTCGAGCACTTCGACAAGGTGATCAACGTCGACCAGTCGCCGATCGGCCGCACGCCGCGCTCGAACCCGGCCACGTACACGGGCCTGTTCACGCCGATCCGCGAGCTGTTCTCGGGCGTACCGACCGCGAAGGAGCGCGGCTACGATCCGGGCCGCTTCTCGTTCAACGTGAAGGGCGGCCGCTGCGAATCGTGCCAGGGCGACGGCGTGCTGAAGGTCGAGATGCACTTTTTGCCGGACGTCTACGTGCCGTGCGACGTGTGCCACGGCAAGCGCTACAACCGCGAAACGCTCGAAGTGCAGTACAAGGGCAAGAACATCAGCGAAGTGCTCGACATGACGGTCGAGCACGCGTACGAGTTCTTCAGCGCGGTGCCGGTCATCGCGCGCAAGCTGAAGACGCTGCTCGACGTCGGCCTCGGCTACATCCGCCTCGGCCAGTCGGCCACGACGCTGTCGGGCGGCGAGGCGCAGCGCGTGAAGCTGTCGCTGGAGCTGTCGAAGCGCGACACCGGGCGCACGCTGTACATCCTCGACGAGCCGACCACCGGCCTGCACTTCCATGACATCGCGCTGCTGCTGGAAGTGATCCACCGGCTGCGCGACCAGGGCAACACGGTCGTGATCATCGAGCACAACCTCGACGTGATCAAGACGGCCGACTGGGTGATCGACCTCGGCCCCGAAGGCGGCGCCGGCGGCGGCCAGATCATCGCGCAGGGCACGCCCGAGCAGGTCGCCAAGACGAAGGCGAGTTTCACCGGCAAGTACCTCGCGCCGCTGCTCAAGCGCCCCACCCGCAAGGTCGCGGCCGGCTGACGCCCGTGCCGCCCGTGCCGCCCTGCCCGCGCGCGGCCGCCCGGCCGCGCGCCCCCTCGTTTTCCCTTCTGCGTTTACACCACGCGCCAAACGGCGCGTTTGCGGACCATAATGGCAGCTATACTTTACGGCCGTAAGGTTCGCGATCCGCACCAATCCGGTGCGGCGCCGGGCGACCGGCACGCTGCCGCGCGCTGCGCGGCACGACACAGGGACAACAGGAATCCACGATGGAGAAGCAACAGGAGTCGCGCGACACGCAGAATCGCGAGCCGCACCTGCGCAGCGTGCGGCTGACGAGCGACTTGAGCCTGCCGAAGCTGTCGGCGCTCGAGATCGGCAGCTATCTCTTCGCGCTCGTCATGATGTGGCTCGTCCTCGAGTTGCGGCTGCTCGGCGGGATGCTGGCCGGCCTGCTCGTCTACCAGCTGATCCATACGATCGCGCCCGTGATCGAGCGCCATACCACCAGCATGCGCGCGCGCTGGGTCGCCGTCGTGCTGTTGTCGATCGCGATCGTCGGCGGGCTCACCGGCCTGACGATCGGCATCATCGAGCATTTCGAGCACACGGTGCCGAACCTGCAGACCCTGCTCGGCCAGCTGATGCAGATCGTCGAGCAGACCCGCGCCCGTACGCCCGCCTGGATCGCCAACCTGCTGCCCGTCGACGTCGAACAGATGAAGACGAAGGCGGCCGTGCTGATGCACGCGCACATGGACCAGCTCCAGCAAAGCGGCAAGAGCGTCGCGCGCGGCTTCGGCCACGTGCTGTTCGGGATGATCATCGGCGCGATGATCGCGATCGGCGTCGAGCAGGGCAAGGTGCGCCGGCCGCTGTCGACCGCGCTCGTCACGCGCGTGTCGCGCTTCGCCGACGCGTTCCGCCGCATCGTGTTCGCGCAGATCAAGATCTCGGCGATCAATGCGGCATTCACCGGCATCTACCTGCTCGTCGCGCTGCCGATCTTCCACCAGCGGCTGCCGCTGTCGAAAACGCTCGTGCTCGTCACGTTCATCGTCGGCCTGCTGCCCGTGATCGGCAACCTGATCTCCAACACGCTGATCGTCGCGGTGTCGCTGTCGGTCAGCATGGGCACCGCGATCGCGTCGCTCGCGTTCCTCATCGTCATCCACAAGCTCGAATACTTCCTGAACGCGAAGATCATCGGCGGCCAGATCGAGTCGCGCGCGTGGGAGCTGCTGCTCGCGATGCTGATCATGGAAGCCGCGTTCGGGCTGCCCGGCGTGATCGCCGCACCGATCTTCTATGCGTACCTGAAACGCGAGCTGTACCTGCTGCGGCTGATCTGAAGCCGCCCGCTCGCCAACGGCAACGAAAAACGCCGCGTCCCGTGAAGGGCGCGGCGTTTTTCGTTTGCAGAGCCGGCTGCGAGGGCCCGCGGATCAGCGGAACACGACCGTCTTCGTCCCGTTCAGCACGATCCGGTGCTCGACGTGCCACTTCACCGCGCGCGCGAGCGTCACGCACTCGACGTCGCGGCCGATCGCGGTCAGCTGGTCGGGCGTCATGCTGTGGTCGACGCGCTCGACTTCCTGCTCGATGATCGGGCCTTCGTCGAGATCGGTCGTCACGTAGTGCGCGGTCGCGCCGATCAGCTTCACGCCGCGGTCGAACGCCTGGTAGTAAGGCTTCGCGCCCTTGAAGCTCGGCAGGAACGAATGGTGGATGTTGATCGCGCGCCCGGCGAGCTGCTCGCACATGTTCGGCGACAGAATCTGCATGTAGCGCGCGAGCACGACCAGATCGGCCTGGTGCTCGTCGATCACTTCCAGCACGCGCGCTTCCTGCGCGGCCTTCGCGGCATCGGACGAGCCGCCGACGAGCGGGAAGTGATGGAACGGAATGTTGTAGCTCGCGGCGAGCTGGTAGAACTCCTTGTGGTTCGACACGATCGCCGGAATCTCGATCGGCAGCTGGCCGGTGCGATAGCGGAACAGTAGGTCGTTCAGGCAGTGGCCGATCTTCGACACCATGATCACGACGCGCGGCTTCACGGCCGCATCGTGCAGCTCCCAGCGCATCGAGAACTGTTCGGCGAGCGGCGCGAATTCCTTGCGAAGCGTGTCGAGCGCCGAGGCGGCATCCACGCCGCCGCCGTCCTGCTCGAAGTGCACGCGCATGAAGAACTCGCCGGTGCGGCTGTCGCCGAACTGCGCGGAATCGAGGATGTTGTTGCTGCGCTCGAACAGGAAGCCCGAGACCGCGTGGACGATGCCGTGCCGGTCGGGGCACGACAGTTTCAAGATAAAGCTGTGATCGGTCGGCATGACCGCTACTCCCATTGTTTCCGTATTCGTCAAATTGCGCGTTCGCGCCGCGCGGCGCGCGTCATGCGGCCGGCACGAACAGCGCGTCGATGCCGGCCGCGTCGGCCGCCGGAATCCAGCGGTGGCGCAGCAGCGTGTCGAGCGTCGCGAGGCTCGCATCCATCGTCGCGCGGCCCTCGCGCAGCCAGCCGATCACCTCGGGCACGCCGGCCAGCAGGTGCTCGGCCACTTCGCCGTCCTGGTTGCGCGGCGCGAAGTCGTGCGGCAGCGGCAGGTCGTACACGAAGATCAGTTCGGACTGCGTGCCTTCCGGCAGCGAATTCAGCACCTGCACCGCCCGGCCCGCGATCGCGCGCGCCGCCAGGTCGGCCGGAATGCCGGCTTCTTCCCAGCATTCCTTCGCGAGCGTCTCGTGAACGCCCAGCCCCCAGCCGATACCGCCCGCGACGACGTTGTCGAGCATGCCGGGGTCGGTGGCCTTGGTCGCGCTGCGGCGGCCGAGCCACATCTTCGGCGCGGCCGCGGCGCCCGGCTCGCCCGGCGTAGCCGCATATTCTACGATGCCGTTCACGTGCACCGCATAGGTCTGCGTGCCGAAGAAGCGCGACGCGGCGCGCTCGATGTACGCGAGCGGCGGATCGTCGAAGCGGTTGCGGATCGCGTAGATCTCGTCGCGCCACCCCGGAATCGCGCCTTCGGCCGCGAGCGCGCCGATCGCGCTGGCGAGCGCCATGCTGCGCGCATCGACCGAATCGTAGCGCGCCGACAGCACGACGCGCTCGCCGGTCAGCTCGAACACGTCGGGCCAGCGCGCGAGCTTCGCGACGTCCTGGCGGCGCACCCAGCCGACCGACTGGCCGGCGATCTCGAAGCGCAGGTGCGCGGCCGGATCGAAGCGGCGCGCGGCCGCGATGCAGGGAAACGTCATCGCGCTCAGTCCTTCAGCGCGACGCGGATGCCGATCGCGATGAACGTCGCGCCGGCGATCCGGTCGAGCCACACGCCGGCCTTCGGGCGGCGCTTCAGCCACGCGCCGATCATGCCCGCGCCGATGCCGAACAGCGAGAAGACCGCAGCCGTCTGCAGCATGAACAGCGCGCCGAGCTCGAACATCTGCAGCGTCACGCCCTGCGCGCCGTGCGGATCGACGAACTGCGGCAGGAACACGACGAAGAACAGCGTGACCTTCGGGTTCATCAGGTTGCCGATCACGCTCTGCCGGAAAATCGTGCCGAGCGGCTGCGGCGGGCGCGCATGCGCATTCGCGAGGCCCTGGCTGCGCAGCGCCTTGATGCCGATCCACACGAGGTACGCGGCGCCCGCGAGCTTCAGGATCTGGAACGCGAGCGGCGACGAACGCAGCACGGCCGCGACGCCGAGCGCCGCGAGCGTCGTGTGGAACAGGATCCCCGCCGTGAAGCCGAGCGCGGCGACGAAGCCGGCCGCGCGGCCCTGCGAGATCCCGCGTGCGAGCACCTGCAGGTTGTCGGGCCCCGGCGCGAACGTGATCGCGATCGACGTGGCGAGAAACAGCATGAAGTTGGGCATCGTGACCTCGCTGCGGAAGGTGACCTCGGGTGAACCACGGCAAGCCGGAGCGGCGAACTTCGCCGGACCGGCATTCAGTGGCCGGAGAATTCGGTAACGGTATAGACCGGCAGTCCGGCGTCGCGCAACAGCGTCGAGCCGCCGAGATCGGGCAGGTCGATGATCGCCGCGCCTTCGACGACCTCCGCGCCGAGCCGCTGCAGCAGGTTGCGCCCCGCCATCATCGTGCCGCCGGTCGCGATCAGGTCGTCCATGATGATCACGCGATCGCCGGGCTTGCACGCATCTTCGTGGATCTCGACCGTCGCGCTGCCGTATTCGAGTTCGTACGATTCCGAACGCGTCTTGTACGGCAGCTTGCCGACCTTGCGGATCGGCACGAAGCCGACGCTCAGCTCGTACGCGACGATCGGCGCGATGATGAAGCCGCGCGCGTCGAGGCCCGCGACGTAGTCGAGCTTCGCGTCGACATAGCGTTCGACGAACAGGTCGACGAGGATGCGCAGCGCCTTCGGGCTCTGCAGCAGCGTCGTGATGTCGCGGAACTGCACGCCCGGCTGCGGCCAGTCGGGCACCGTGCGGATCTGGCTGTGGATGAAGGCGACCGGATCGAGCGGTGCGCCCGGCGACGAATGCGGCATGAAACTCTCCGAAAAAAACGGTGCGCGAAGATCGGGCACCGTTTCTGATCAATACGGGTCAGGTCGTGAATCGCGGCTTACGCAGCCGCGGCCGGCGGATCGCGCCGATGGCGCGACAACCGCTCCTCCGCGAGCGCGAGCGCCTCGGGCAGCCCGCGCAGCACCACGATGTCGCTCGCGCGCAGCTTGGTCTGCGGATCGGGCTCGACGCCGCGGATGCCGTGCCGGCGGATCGCCGTGACTTCCAGCCCGAGCGCGTACAGCCCGAGCTCTTCCAGCGACCGCCCGACCGCGTCCGCGCGCGCATCGACCGGCACCGATTGTAGCCGCACCTGCTCGTGATCGTCGTCGTCCGCGTCGTCCGCGCCGCGGAAATAGCCGCGCAGCAGGCTGTAGCGCTCGTCGCGCATCTCCTCGACGCGCCGCACGACCTTGCGCATCGGCACGCCGACCAGCACCAGCGTGTGCGACGCGAGCATCAGGCTGCCTTCGACGATCTCCGGAATCACCTCGGTCGCGCCGGCCGCGAGCAGCTTCTCGAGATCGGCATCGTCGACGGTGCGCACGATCGCGGGCAGCGTCGGTTCGAGCTCGTGCACGTGATGCAGTACGCGCAGCGCGGACGGCGTGTTCGCGTAGGTGATCGCGACGGCCGCCGCGCGGTGGATACCGGCCGCGAGCAGCGACTCGCGGCGCGCCGCGTCGCCGAACACGACCGATTCGCCGGCTGTCGCCGCCGCGCTCACGCGATCGGGGTCGAGGTCGAGCGCGACGTACGAAATGCCTTCCTGCTCGAGCATGCGCGCGAGGTTCTGGCCCGCGCGGCCGTAGCCGCAGATGATCACGTGGCCGCGCTGCTTGAGGCTTTGCGTCGCGATGCGCGTCATCTGCAGCGACTGCTGCATCCATTCGGTCGACGACAGCCGCATCACGATGCGGTCGGCGTTCTGGATCAGGAACGGCGCGGCGAGCATCGACAGCAGCATCGACGCGAGAATCGCCTGCAGCAGCGTCGAATCCACCAGATGCCGGTCGAGGATCAGGTTCAGCAGCACGAAGCCGAATTCGCCGGCCTGCGCGAGGCCGATGCCGGTGCGCATCGCGACACCCGGCGTCGCGCCGAACAGCCGCGCGAGCCCGGCGATCATCGTCGCCTTGAACAGGATCTGGCCGACGAAGAAGCCGAGCACGATCAGCGGATGCTCCCAGATCACGCGCGGATCGAGCAGCATCCCCGTCGTCACGAAGAACAGGCCGAGCAGCACGTCGCGAAACGGCTTGATGTCCTCCTCCACCTGATGGCGGAACGGCGTCTCGGAAATGAGCATCCCCGCGATGAACGCGCCGAGCGCGAGCGACAGGCCGAAGCGGTCGGTGATGAACGCGGCGCCGAGCGTGACGAGCAGCAGGTTCAGCACGAACAGCTCCTGCGAGCGGCGCCGCGCGACCACGTTGAGCCAGCGCGTCATGAAGCGCTGGCCGATCACGAGCAGCAGCGCGAGCGCGATCACGATCTTGAGCGCCGCGAAGCCGAGCGTGAGCGCGAGATCCTTCGACGATTCGGCGCCGAACGCGGCGATCACGATCAGGAGCGGCACGACCGCGAGATCCTGGAACAGCAGCACGCCGAAGATGTTGCGGCCGTGCTCGGTCTCGATCTCGAGCCGCTCGGCGAGCATCTTCGACACGATCGCCGTCGACGACATCGCGAGCGCGCCGCCGAGCGCGATGCTGCCCTGCCACGTGATGTGCACCCAGTGCTCGAACAGCGCGCCGAGCACGAGCGCGAGCACGAGGGTCGCGACGACCTGCAGCAGGCCGAGCCCGAACACGAGCCGCTGCATCGCCCTCAGCTTCGCGAGCGAGAATTCCAGACCGATCGAAAACATCAGGAACACCACGCCGAACTCCGCGAGGTGCTCGGCCCGCTCGAGATCCGCCGCGACGCCGAATGCGTGCGGGCCGACCAGGATGCCGACGGTCAGATAGCCGAGCATCGGCGGCAGGTTCAACGAGCGGAATACGACGACGCCCACCACCGAGGCCAGCAGCAGCAGCAGGGTCATTTCGAGCGGGGAAATCACGGGCGAAGCGTCCTCGTTCGTCGGGGCCACGGCAATGCGGGCGCGGGTGGTGGCGGTGGACAGGCTACCTCGGACGAGTCCGAAGGCCCGGCGCGGCGAACAAACGCCTTTGCTATACTCCGCGCATGATAGCGAAAATCAATGATGATCGGGCGCTCGCGCTCGCCCGCGACGTGCTCGACATCGAGGCGGACGCCGTGCGCGCGCTGCGCGACCAGCTCGACGGCGGCTTCGTCCAGGCCGTGGCGCTGCTGCTCGGCTGCCGCGGCCGCGTCGTGGTATCCGGGATCGGCAAATCGGGGCATATCGCCCGCAAGATCGCGGCCACGCTGGCCAGCACCGGTACGCCGGCCTTCTTCGTCCACCCGGCCGAGGCGAGCCACGGCGACCTCGGGATGGTCACCTCCGACGACGTCTTCATCGGCATCTCCTATTCCGGCGAATCGGAAGAGCTCGTCGCGATCCTGCCGCTCGTGAAGCGGATCGGCGCGAAGCTGATCGCGATCACGGGCCGTGCGGGGTCGAGCCTCGGCACGCTCGCCGACGTGAACCTGAACGCCGCGGTCTCGAAGGAAGCGTGCCCGCTGAACCTCGCGCCCACCGCGAGCACGACCGCCGCGCTCGCGCTCGGCGACGCGCTCGCCGTCGCCGTGCTCGACGCGCGCGGCTTCGGCTCGGAGGATTTCGCACGCTCGCATCCGGGCGGCGCGCTCGGCCGGCGCCTGCTCACCTACGTGCGCGACGTGATGCGCTCGGGCGACGACGTCCCGTCCGTCGGGCTGAACGCGACGCTGTCGGACGCCCTGTTCCAGATCACCGCGAAACGCCTCGGCATGACGGCCGTGGTCGACGCGGAAGGCAAGGTCGCCGGCATCTTCACGGACGGCGACCTGCGCCGCGTGCTCGCCCGCGACGGCGACTTCCGCACGCTGCCGATCACCGAAGTGATGACGCGCAACCCGCGCACGATCGCGCCGGATCATCTGGCGGTCGAGGCCGTGGAACTGATGGAGCGCCACCGGATCAACCAGATGCTGGTCGTCGATGCCGAAGGTGCGCTGATCGGCGCGCTGAACATGCACGACCTGTTCTCGAAGAAGGTGATCTGATGAGCGCAGCGCTGACAGCAGCCGAACGCGCGAGCCGCGTGAAGCTGATGATTTTCGACGTCGACGGCGTGCTGACCGACGGCGGCCTGTTGTTTACCGCGGCCGGCGACGCGATGAAGTCGTTCAATTCGCTCGACGGCCACGGCGTGAAGCTGCTCGGTGAAGCCGGCATCGCGACCGCGATCATCACGGGCCGCCGCTCGGACATCGTCGCGGCGCGCGCGAAGGAAATGAAGATCGCGCACCTGTTCCAGGGCGTCGAGAACAAGCTCACCGTGTTCGCCGACCTGATCGCGTCGCTCGGCCTGACGGCCGACGCCTGCGGCTACATGGGCGACGACTGGCCCGACCTGCCGGTGATGCTGCGCTGCGGTTTCGCGACCGCGCCGGCCAATGCGCACCCCGAGGTGATCGCCCGCGCGCACTGGGTGGCCGAGGCCCGCGGCGGCCACGGCGCCGTGCGCGAAGTGTGCGACGCGATCCTGCGCGCGCAGCGCCGCTACGACGCGCTGCTCGCCGCCGCCTGCGGAGCCTGACCGATGAGCCCGCATTTCCGCTGGACCCAGTTGCTGCCGCTCGTCGCGGTCGCCGCGCTCGCGGGCGTCACCTGGTGGCTGCTGCAGGCCACGCTGCCGCCGACCGGCGAGGGCGCCGCGCAGCCGAAGCGCCACACGCCCGACTATTTCGCGGACAACTTCTCGGTCACCGAGCTCGACCAGACGGGCACGACCCAGTACCGGCTGACGGCCGCGAAGCTGGTCCATTACGAAGACACCGAAAGCAGCGACCTGACCGATCCGGCCATGCGCGCGTTCCAGCCCGGCAAGCCGGTCGTGACGACCACCGCGAAGCGCGGCACCGTCAACGGCGACGTGTCGATCGTCGATTTGTACGACGATGCGCGCATCCTGCGCGCCGCCGGCGGCGGCGACCCGCAGATGCAGGCCGATTCCCAGCATTTCCGGATCTTCGTCAATGACGATGTGATCCAGACCGAAAAGCCGGTTAAACTTCAGCGCGGCCTGTCGCTCGTCAACGCGACCGACGGCATGAAGTACAACAACGTCACCCGGGTCATCGAGCTTTACGGCAACGTGCGCGGCACGATCGCCGCGGCGGACACGTCCGGCGGCTCGAAAGGTCAACCCAAGTGACGCATCCCTCACGTGACTGCATGAACGAACCGTTCCCTCGACAGATTTCCGGCGGCGCTGCGCGCGCCGTCCGCGCCGCGCTCGCCGCGACGCTCGTGGCGCTCCCGCTCATCGGGCTGGCGCCGCTCGCCCATGCCGAGAAGGCCGACCAGAACAAGCCGATCAACGTCGAGGCCGACAACCTGACCTATGACGACCTGAAGCAGGTCACGGTCGCGACCGGCAACGTCGTGATCACGAAGGGCACGATCATCATCAAGGGCGATCGCGTCGAAGTGCGCCAGGACCCGGAAGGCTACCAGTACGCGACGTCGTTCGGCAGCGGCAAGAAGCACGCGACGTTCCGCCAGAAGCGCGAAGGCCTCGACGAATACATCGACGGCGACGCCGAGCGCATCGACTACGACGGCAAGCAGGACCTGACCACGCTGACCACCGCCGCGACCGTGCGCCGCCTGCAGGGCACGTCGACGGTCGCCGATACCGTGCACGGCAGCGTGATCACGTACGACGGCCAGCGCGACTTCTACACCGCGAAGGGCGGCAAGGACGTCGCGGCGCCGGGCAACCCGAACGGCCGCGTGCGCGCGATGCTGTCGCCGAAGAACGGCGGCCCCGCGCCGCTGAACGGGGCGCCGGCCAAGCTGTCGCCGTCGACCACGATCCAGGGGGCGCCGGGCCAATGAACGCGCTCCCGAACCGCCAGCCGGCCGGCACGACGAGCTCGCTCGTCGTGCGCAACCTGAAGAAGCGCTACGGCTCGCGCACGGTCGTCAAGGACGTGTCGCTCGACGTGAAGAGCGGCGAAGTCGTCGGCCTGCTCGGCCCGAACGGCGCCGGCAAAACCACGTCGTTCTACATGATCGTCGGGCTCGTGCCGACGGACGCGGGCGAAATCTCGCTGAACGGCAGCTCGATCAGCCTGCTGCCGATCCACAAGCGCGCGTCGCTCGGCCTGTCGTACCTGCCGCAGGAAGCATCCGTGTTCCGCAAGCTGACCGTCGAGGAGAACATCCGCGCGGTGCTCGAGCTGCAACACGGCGAAGACGGCAAGCGGCTGTCGAAGGACGCGATCTCGTCGCGCACCGAAGCGCTGCTCGACGAGCTGCAGATCGGCCACCTGCGCGAGAACCCCGCGCTGTCGCTGTCGGGCGGCGAACGGCGCCGCGTCGAAATCGCGCGCGCGCTCGCGACCAACCCGAGCTTCATCCTGCTCGACGAGCCGTTCGCCGGCGTCGATCCGATCGCGGTGCTCGAGATCCAGAAGATCGTCAAGTTCCTGAAACAGCGCAACATCGGCGTGCTGATCACGGACCACAACGTCCGCGAAACGCTCGGCATCTGCGACCACGCGTACATCATCAGCGACGGTTCGGTACTGGCCGCCGGCGCGCCGAGCGAAATCATCGAAAACGAAAGCGTGCGCCGCGTGTACCTCGGCGAACACTTCCGCATGTAACGTCCTTCTCGTGGCTGGCTGCACCCCGCCCGGCACCGCCGCGCGGGGCTGCGCCCGCTTTGCATCCACGCCCGCGGCGATGCCCGCGGCCGGGCGGCGCGCCGCGCGTAATCGCGGATGGCTCAACGCGCCTGGGTCGTGGCAAACTGCCGGTATGACTCCCTCCTTGCCATGAAAGCCAGCCTTCAACTCCGCCTGTCGCAACATCTGGCGCTGACGCCGCAGCTGCAGCAGTCGATCCGGCTCCTGCAGTTGTCGACGCTCGAACTGCAGCAGGAAGTCGCGATGGCCGTCGCGCAAAACCCGCTGCTCGAGAACGACGACGAATGGATCGCGAGCCCGCTGCGTGTCGCGGCGGACGGATCGCTGATCGCGCAGACGCCGCCCGCCTCGAACACCGAACCCGCCGTGACCAACGGCGCCAGCACGTCCGGCGATCGCGCGGAGCGCGACGAGCCGGCCGGCGCCGACGAATACGACGGTTACGGGTCCGGCGACGGCAACGACGGCCCGCAGTGGAACCTCGACGAATACGGCCGCTCGAGCGGCGCGTCCGACGACGACGACCTGCCGCCGCTGCAGGTGCAGGAAGCCGCGACGTCGCTGCGCGACCACCTGTCCGCGCAGTTGCGCGTCACGCAGGCCGGCCCGCGCGATCGCGCGCTCGTGATGTTCCTGATCGAATCGCTCGACGACGACGGCTACCTGACCGCCACGCTCGACGAAGTGCTCGCCGACCTGCCGCCCGAGCTGGAAATCGACTGCGACGAACTGAACGCGGCGCTCGCGCTGCTGCACAGCTTCGACCCGCCCGGCGTCGGCGCGCGCTCGGCGTCCGAATGCCTGAAGCTGCAGTTGCTGCGCCTCGATCCGTCCCCGACACGCACGCTCGCGCTCGAGATCGTGTCGCAGCATCTCGAACTGCTCGCCGCACGCGACTTCACTCGGTTGCGCAAGCACCTGAAGGCGACCGACGACGCCCTGCGCGACGCGCACGCGCTGATCCGCTCGCTGGAGCCGTTCCCCGGCGCCGCATACGGCAAGGCCGAGGCCGACTACGTCGTGCCCGACATCATCGTGAAGAAGGTCGGCCAGGGCTGGCTCGCGGAGCTCAATCCGGAGGTCGTGCCGCGCCTGCGGATCAACAACCTGTACGCGAACATCCTGCGCAACAGCCGCGGCGATCCGTCGGCCGGATCGCTGAAACAGCAGCTCCAGGAAGCGCGCTGGCTGATCAAGAACATCCAGCAGCGTTTCGACACGATCCTGCGTGTCGCGCAGGCTATTGTCGAGCGTCAGAAGAATTTCTTCGCGCACGGTGAAATTGCCATGCGCCCCTTGGTTTTGCGGGAAATAGCTGATACGCTGGGCCTACACGAGTCGACTGTCAGCCGTGTGACAACCGGGAAGTACATGCTGACCCCGTTCGGGACCCTTGAATTTAAGTACTTCTTCGGATCTCACGTCTCGACCGACACCGGTGGCGCCGCCTCGTCGACCGCCATCCGAGCCCTCATCAAGCAACTGATAGGAGCTGAAGACCCAAAATCGCCACTTTCGGACAGCCGCATTGCCGAGCTGCTGGCAGAACAGGGTTTCGTGGTCGCGCGCCGCACGGTTGCGAAATATCGCGAAGCCCTCAAGATCCCGGCAGTGAATCTGCGCAAGTCTCTTTAAGCCTGCTGCCTGCCCGGCGGCAGGCGTGTCCCGACCACCGCGCACACGGGGAACAGGCCGGGCGACCTGTCCGCGATACGCCGCCTCGTGCGGCACGGGCAAGCCGACCGGAGCGCCGCCTCGATGCGGCCGGGTGGTCACTCGCTTGGAGAAGCACTATGAACCTGAAGATCAGTGGACATCATCTCGAAGTCACGCCTGCGATTCGCGAATACGTGATCACCAAGCTGGACCGGGTGCTACGGCATAGCGATCAGGTGATCGATGGCACTGTGATCCTCTCGGTCGACAACCACAAGGAAAAGGACAAGCAGCAGCGCGCGGAAATCAATCTGCACCTGAAGGGCAAGGACATCTTCGTCGAAAGCGCGAACGGCAACCTGTATGCCGCGATCGATCTGCTGATCGACAAGCTGGATCGCCAGGTCGTCAAGCACATGGAGCGCCTGCAAACGCACGCGCACGACCCGATCAAGCTTCAGCCGTCGATCGACCAGATCGAGCTGCCGCCGCAATAACCGTCACCGCAACACGCACGCCGCCCGGTTCGCCGGGCGTTTTTTTTGCCACTCCGAGCGCAGGTGCAACCGGCCCGTCCGTGCTGCGCCACGCACGCGGCTGTGCTCTATAATGTTCCGGTTATCGCCGGGGGGGCGCTGGATGCGGTAGCTGCGTTGCAGGTTGCCGATGCCACATGCCTTGATATCGCCGAACATGGAAAATCAGTCCGCCGCCGCAAGGAGACCCCAGGCCGCCCAATCGCCTGCCAACATGAATCGCCTAGCCAAAATCCTGCCCATAGAGAACGTCGTCATCGACCTCTCGGTCACCAGCAAGAAACGCGTCTTCGAACAAGCCGGGCTGATGTTCGAGAATCAGAACGGCATCGGCCGCAGCACCGTCACGGACAACCTGTTCGCGCGCGAGCGCCTCGGTTCGACCGGGCTCGGCGAAGGGGTCGCGATTCCGCACGGCCGCATCAAGGGCCTCAAGCACCCGCTCGCCGCGTTCGTCCGCCTCGCCGACGCGATCCCGTTCGAAGCGCCCGACGGCCAGCCGGTCAGCCTCCTGATCTTCCTGCTCGTGCCCGAGCAAGCCACCCAGCAGCACCTCGAGATCCTGTCGGAAATCGCGCAACTGCTGTCCGATCGCGACGCACGCGAGCGTCTGCACAACGAAACGGATATCGCCGAGTTGCATCGCCTGCTCACTCAGTGGCAACCTTGAGTTGTTCCGGGCGGAATATTTCCCCGTACGAGGCGGCCCATGCCGCCGTCCAGGGCCGCCCGGCGCCGGCCCGGCATGGCGACGTCCGTCGCCGCGCGCCCGCACCGGCCCATTGGAGTGACGAGAGTCATGGATACGTCCAGCATCAACGCCCAGAGCATCTTCGACGACAACGCAGCCACGCTGAAACTGAGCTGGCTGACGGGGCATGAAGGCTGGGAACGCGGCTTTTCGGCCGACACGGTCGGCAACGCAACGTCGAGCGCCGACCTCGTCGGCCACCTGAACCTGATCCACCCGAACCGGATCCAGGTGCTCGGCGAAGCCGAAATCGACTACTACCAGCGCCAGACCGACGAAGACCGCTCGCGCCACATGGCCGAGCTGATCGCGCTCGAGCCGCCGTTCCTCGTCGTCGCCGGCGGCGCCGCGGCGCCGCCCGAACTCGTCCTGCGCTGCACGCGCTCGTCCACCCCGCTGTTCACGACGCCGATGTCGGCCGCCGCGGTGATCGACAGCCTGCGGCTCTACATGTCGCGCATCCTCGCGCCGCGCGCGACGCTGCACGGCGTGTTCCTCGACATCCTCGGGATGGGCGTGCTGCTGACCGGCGATTCGGGCCTCGGCAAGAGCGAACTCGGCCTCGAGCTGATCAGCCGCGGCCACGGCCTCGTCGCCGACGACGCGGTCGATTTCGTCCGTCTTGGCCCCGATTTCGTCGAAGGCCGCTGCCCGCCGCTGCTGCAGAACCTGCTCGAAGTGCGCGGCCTCGGCCTGCTCGACATCAAGACGATCTTCGGTGAAACCGCCGTGCGCCGGAAGATGAAGCTGAAGCTGATCGTCCAGCTCGTGCGGCGCCCCGACGGCGAATTCCAGCGCCTGCCGCTCGAAAGCCAGACCGTCGACGTGCTCGGCTTGCCGATCAGCAAGGTCACGATCCAGGTCGCGGCCGGCCGCAACCTCGCGGTGCTCGTCGAGGCGGCCGTCCGGAACACGATCCTGCAGTTGCGCGGAATCGACACGTTGCGCGATTTCATGGATCGGCAACGACTCGCGATGCAAGATCCCGACAGTCAGTTCCCCGGCAAACTGGTGTAACCCGCACGCGCCGGCCACGCAACGCCGACGCGTCGAGCCGGTGCTATGATGAAACGTCAGGATTCTCTGTTCCCATGCGCATCGTCCTCATCACCGGCATCTCCGGCTCAGGCAAGTCCGTCGCGCTGAACGCGCTCGAAGACGCAGGCTATTACTGCGTCGACAACCTGCCGCCGCACGTGCTTCCCGAACTCGCCCGCTACCTCGCGCAGGACGGCCAGCGCCGGCTCGCGGTCGCGATCGACGCGCGCTCGAGCGCGTCGCTCGATGAAATGCCCGGCCTGATCCGCGAGCTGTCCCGCGAGCACGACGTGCGCGTGCTGTTCCTGAATGCAAGCACCCAGGCGCTGATCCAGCGCTTCTCCGAAACGCGCCGCCGCCATCCGCTGTCCGGCTCGATGTCGCACGATGCCGACGTCGGCCTGCTGTCGTCGCTCGAGGAAGCGATCGAGCGCGAGCGCGAGCTCGTCGCGCCGCTCGCGGAATTCGGCCACCAGATCGACACCAGCACGCTGCGCGCGAATGCGCTGCGCACGTGGGTCAAGCGCTTCATCGAGCAGAAGAGCAACGACCTGATGGTGATGTTCGAATCGTTCGGCTTCAAGCGCGGCGTGCCGCTCGACGCCGATCTGATGTTCGACGTGCGCGCGCTGCCGAATCCGTACTACGACCACGTGTTGCGCCCGCTCACCGGGCTCGACCAGCCGGTCATCGCCTTTCTCGACGCACTGCCGATCGTCCATCAGATGATCGACGACATCCATGCGTTCCTGATGAAATGGCTGCCGCACTTCCGCGACGACAACCGCAGCTACCTGACCGTCGCCATCGGCTGCACGGGCGGCCAGCATCGCTCGGTGTTCATCGCGGAAACGCTCGCCGCGCGCCTGGCGCGCGAGGCGAACGTGATCGTGCGGCATCGTGACGCGCCAGTGGATGTCGACGCGTCGTCGCGGCTCGTCTCCGAGGTCGACCGACCCTAGCGACACCGCCCCCCACGCCCGCGCGCCATGTCCTCCCTATCGACCACCCTGATCGACCTGCCGCTGTTTCCGCTGCACACGGTGCTGTTTCCAGGAGGCCTGCTCCCGCTCAAGGTGTTCGAGGCGCGCTATCTCGACATGTCGCGTGCCTGCCTGCGCGACGACGCACCGTTCGGCGTGTGCCTGCTCAAGAGCGGGCCCGAAGTCGCGCAGGACGGCGCGGTATCGGTGCCCGAAACCATCGGCTGCATGGCGCGCATCACCGAGTGCGATACCGGCGAATTCGGGATGCTGTATCTGCAGGCGGTCGGCACGCAGCGCTTCGAACTGCTGTCGTATCGCGTCGAAAGCAACGGATTGCTGGTCGGCATCGCGGAGCCGCTGCCCGACGACATCCCGCTCGAAGGCGAACAGGCGCTCGCGCAGTTCGGCTCGTGCGCCGAGGTGCTCGAGCGCATCA
This sequence comes from Burkholderia sp. BCC0506, assembly GCF_902833145.1. GTDB lineage: Bacteria > Pseudomonadota > Gammaproteobacteria > Burkholderiales > Burkholderiaceae > Burkholderia. The sequence continues at coordinate 44,032 of NZ_CADFEN010000006.1, forward strand.
TCGACGCGCTGAAGAAGTCCGATCCGGAGAAAATGCCGTTCGGCGAACCGTTCCGCCTCGACGATCCGAGCTGGGTATCGAATCGTCTCGCGGAACTGCTGCCGCTCGACCTGCGCGCGCGGCAGAAGCTGATGGAGTTTCCGGACGTCGGCGCGCGCATCGACGCCGTACACCACGTGCTCGACCGGCACGGCTGGTTGTAACGCCCGCGCCCGATCCGCCGCGCATCACGCGTCGCGCCCGCCCGAAGGCCTTTCCTGCGCGCGGTGCCGGCATCTTCCCGAACGCGGCCCGCCGCCGCGCCCTTCTCCGTTCGTTACAGCAGCGGCCCGCTCAGCGCATCGAGCAGCTTGCGCACGGGCGCCGGCACGCCGTACGCGTCGAGCCGGCTCAGCGGCACCCATGCGGTATCCGCGTCCCGCGCCTGCGACGGCAGGCCGCCGCCGTCCGCCAGATCGCTCAGCCGCGGTTCGATCTCGAGCCGGAAATGCGTGAACGTATGCGTGAGCGGCGCGAGCGGCACCGTGCCGCCGCCGCCGAAGCCGCGTGCGAGCGCCGCGAGCGCGGCATCGCCGTCCGCTTGCGGCAGGCTCCAGAGTCCGCCCCAGATGCCGGTCGGCGGCCGTCGCTCGAGCAGCACGGCGTCGCCGTCGCGCAGCACGAGCATCCAGGTCTTGCGCGTCGGCACGGCCTTCTTCGGCCGCGCGGCCGGCAGTTCACGCTGGCGGCCGGTCGATTGCGCGACGCAGTCGCCCGCGAACGGGCAACGCGCGCAGTCGGGCTTGCCGCGCACGCACAGCGTCGCGCCCAGATCCATCAGCCCCTGCGTATACGCGCTCACGTCGGCCGCGTTCGCGGCGTCGGGCAACAGCGATTCGGCGAGCGCCCACATGTCGTTCTCCACACGCTTTTCGCCCGGAAACCCTTCGACGCCGAATACCCGCGCGAGCACGCGCTTCACGTTGCCGTCGAGGATCGTCGCGCGCGCACCGTACGCAAACGACGCGATCGCGGCGGCCGTCGAGCGGCCGATGCCGGGCAGTTCGGCCAGCGCGTCGGGCGTCGCCGGAAACGCGCCGCCATGCTCGGCGACGACCACCTGCGCGCAGCGGTGCAGGTTGCGTGCGCGCGAGTAGTAGCCGAGCCCCGCCCACAACGCCATCACGTCGTCGCTGGGCGCGGCCGCGAGCGCGGCGACGTCGGGATAGCGCTCGAGAAAGCGCGTGTAATACGGAATGACGGTCGAGACCTGCGTCTGCTGCAGCATGATTTCCGACAGCCAGATCCGGTACGGATCGCGGGTGTTCTGCCACGGCAGGTCATGGCGGCCATGCTCGCGCTGCCACGCGACGAGACGCGTGGCGAACGTGCGGTGCAGCGGCGTGACGGGGAACGGAGCGGGGGCGATGCGGGGCGGCTTCAAGTTATCGAATCGTGGAAATGGGTTTCAACGCTGGCACGTCGGGCAGAAATAGGTCGACCGCTGGCCCTGCACGATCTGTCGGATCGGCGTGCCGCATACGCGGCACGGCTGGCCCGCGCGATCGTAGACGAAGCAGTCGAGCTGGAAATAGCCGCTTTCGCCGTTGCTGCCGACGAAATCGCGCAACGTGCTGCCGCCGCGCTCGATCGCGTCGGCGAGCGTCGCGCGCACCGCATCGGCCAGCCGCTCGTAACGCGGCAGCGAAACCTTGCCGGCGGCCGTCGTCGGCCGGATGCCGGCGCGAAAGAGACTTTCCGACGCATAGATGTTGCCGACGCCGACGACCATGTCGCCCGCGAGCAGCGCCTGCTTCACCGACACCGTGCGGCCGCGCGTGCGCGCATGCAGCAACGCGCCGGTGAATGCCGGCGAAAACGGCTCGACGCCGAGGCTCGCGAGGAGCGGATGCGCATGCACGTCACCCGCTTCGCGCGGGTGCCACAGCACGGCGCCGAAGCGGCGCGGATCGCGGAAGCGCAGCACGAATTCGTCGAAGATCCAGTCGATGTGATCGTGCTTCGCGGCAACGGGCACGCCGGCTGCGGGCAGCACGCGCAGCGTGCCCGTCATCCCGAGATGGACGATGAACCAGCCGGCATCGACTTCGAACAGCAGGTATTTGCCGCGGCGCTCGACGGCGAGCACCTCGCGCGCGCGCAACTGCTCGGCGAGCCCCGCCGGCACGGGCCAGCGCAGCATCGCGGTACGGACGTCGACACGCTCGACGCGGCGGCCCGCGACAAAGGGCTCGATGCCCCGGCGCGTGACTTCGACTTCTGGCAACTCTGGCATGTTTGGCGGGTCTGAGGCTACGGTCTGCTTACATGGGAACGCGCATGCGGCGCCACGAGAACGGCCGTTCTCGCGGCGACCCCGCATTAAACACGGGAATGCCCGAAACCGCCCGCCTGACAGCACGCGAGGCGGGCGATTTCGGGCATTCGCACCGGGGTTCCACAGGTAAACGGACCCTATCACGATCGTGCGTGTATTGTAGCGAGCGCGTTACAATCGGTTGAAACATCGAACGGATTTCCATGACCCTGCCCTCGAAGCTGCTTCAGAAGCGCCCCGCCGCCGTGCGCGGCGCGCGCGCCTTCCCGGTCCGCCGTGCACTCGGTGCCGCGCTGTTTGCCGCCTGGACCCTCACCGCCTTTCCGGCCCACGCGCAGGATCCGGCATCGGACGACGCGGCGCCGCAGGGTGCGTTCGAGCATGTGATGCCGGACGAGCAGAAGAATCTCCCCGGCGTGCCGCTTACGAGCCAGATCGTCTACCAGGTGCTCGCCGCCGAGGTCGCGCTCCAGCGCAACCAGCCGGCACCGGCCTACCAGACCTACCTCGCGCTGGCCCGCGACACGCGCGATCCGCGCATGGCGCAGCGCGCGACCGAAATCGCGCTCGGCGCGCAGAGCCCGGCCGACGCGCTGTCCGCCGCGAACCTGTGGCGCCAGTACGCACCGGATTCGAACCGGGCCTCGCAGGTCGACGCCGCGCTGCTGGTGCTCGCCGGCAAGCCGGCCGACGCGCAGCCGATGCTCGCGCGCGAACTGGCCCGCGCGAGCGGCGACACGCGCGGCCCGGCGATCCTCGCGCTGCAGGCGCTGCTCGTGCGCGGCCCCGACCGCGTCGGCGGCCTCGCGGTGCTGAAGGACATGCTGAAGAACGACATGAATCGCCCCGAGGCGCAGCTCGCGATCGCGCGGCAGCAGCTCGCGGTCGACGACAAGGACGGCGCGGCGCAGTCGCTGAAGCAGGCGCTGCAGATCCGCCCCGACTATCTGCCGGCGGCGCTGATGCTGTCGCAGATGGGGCCGGCGGAACGCGCGGCGGGCATCGTGTCGTTCGAAAAGTATGTTCAGCAGAATCCGAAGTCGCGCGACGCGCGGCTCGCGCTGTCGCAGCTCTATCTCGCCGACGACCGCCTCGACGACGCGCAGAAGCAGTTCGAGACGATGCGCAAGCTCGACGCGAAGGATCCGACGCCCCTGATGGCGCTCGCGCTGATCAAGATCCAGCAGAAGAAGCTCGACGAGGCGTCCGGCTACCTGAAGCAGTACGTGCAGCTCGGCGACAAGCAGCCGAACCTCGACGTCGGCCAGGGCTACATCTATCTCGCGCAGATCGCGATCGACCAGAACAACGACGCGCAGGCGTCGCAATGGCTCGACAAGGTCGACCAGACGAGCCAGCACTACCTGCCCGCGCAGATCACGCGCGCGCAGTTGCTGCAGAAACAGGGCAAGACCGACGAGGCGCGCAAGGTGCTCGACGACCTGCCGATCACGGATCCGCGCGACGCGGCCGTGGTGGCGCGCACCGATGCGTCGATCCTGTTCACCGCGAAGCGCTATCCGGAAGCGGAAGCGCGGCTCGGGCAAGCCGTCCAGGACTTCCCGGACGATCCCGACCTGCGCTACGACTATGCGATGGCGGCCGAAAAGACCGGCCACTACGCGACGATGGAAAAGCAGTTGCGCGAGCTGATCCGCACGCAGCCCGACAACCCGCAGGCCTACAACGCGCTCGGCTACTCGCTCGCCGACCGCAACCAGCGCCTGCCCGAGGCCAGCAAGCTGATCGACAAGGCGATGTCGCTCGCGCCGAACGACGCGTACATCATGGACAGCCTCGGCTGGGTGAAGTACCGGATGGGCGACACGGCCGGCGCGACGAAAGTGCTGCAACGCGCGTACGAACTGCAGCCGAACGCCGAAATCGGCGCGCATCTCGGCGAAGTGCTGTGGAAGAGCGGCGCGCAGGACGACGCGCGCAACGCGTGGCGTGCCGCGCAGAAGCTCGAGCCCGACAACGAAACGCTCGTGCAGACGCTCAAACGCCTGCAGATCAACGGCCTCTGATGCGGATGTTCCCGATGTTTTCCCTGTCTTCCCGCGCGCGGCGCACGCTGGCCGCGGCCGGCGCGGCGCTCGCGCTCGCCGGCTGCGCGAGCGCGCCGCCGTCGGCCAATGCGCCGACGGGCGCCGCGCTGCAGACGGCGGCGACCCGCGCCTACCATGGCCGCTTCGCGGTGCGCTACGACGATCGTCTCGGCAACCCGCAGAACGTGTACGGCAACTTCGACTGGCAGGAGCACGGCGACGACGTGTCGCTCGAGTTGCGCAGCCCGCTCGGCCAGACGCTCGCGGTCGTGAAATCGACGCCGCGCGCGGCGTCGCTCGAATTGCCGAACCGCCCGACCCAATATGCGCCCGACGTCGGCGACCTGATGCAGAAAACGCTCGGCTTCGAGCTGCCGCTCGCGGGCCTGCGCTACTGGCTGCTGCCGACGGCCGCCCCCGCGACGCCCGCGGAAACCGTGCGCGACCCGGCCGACGGCACGCGCGTCAAGCAGATCCGTCAGGACGGCTGGACGATCGACTACCTTGCCTACGCGGACGCCCCGGCCACGGGCGTCAAACGCGTCAACCTCGTGCGCGCGACGCCGCCGCTCGACATCAAGCTCGTGCTCGATCAGTGAGCACGCGCGCCTAGCCCCGATACCCGCATGACCGATTCGACCCGCTCGCTGCGCAACTGCCTGGCGCCCGCGAAACTCAACCTGTTCCTGCACATCACCGGCCGCCGTCCGAACGGCTATCACGATCTGCAGAGCGTATTCCAGCTGCTGAACTGGGGTGACACGCTGCACTTCACGCTGCGCGACGACGGCCGCGTCGCACGCGTCACCGACGTGCCCGGCGTGCCCGAGGAAAGCGATCTCGTCGTGCGCGCGGCGAACCTGCTGAAAGCGCATACGGGCACCGCGCACGGCGTCGACATCGAGATCGACAAGATCCTGCCGATGGGCGCCGGCCTCGGCGGCGGCAGCTCCGACGCGGCGACGACGCTGCTCGCGCTGAACCGTCTGTGGCAACTTGATTTGCCGCGCGCGGCACTCCAGTCGCTCGCGGTCAAACTCGGCGCCGACGTCCCGTTTTTCATTTTTGGAAAAAATGCGTTCGCAGAGGGTATCGGAGAAGAATTAGCTGAGGTACAATTGCCGACTCGCTGGTTCCTGGTTGTGACGCCACGCGTTCATGTCCCGACCGCTGAAATATTTTCAGATGAGTTGTTGACAAGAGATACGAAGCCCGTCACAATTGCTGACTTTCTTGCACAGCAAACCAGCGATGCGGGATGGCCAGATAGTTTCGGTCGGAACGATATGCAGGAAGTTGTAACAAGGAAGTACGCGGAAGTTGCGCAGGTGGTCAAATGGTTGTATGATGTGACCCCCGCGAGGATGACCGGCTCCGGAGCAAGCGTGTTTGCAGCGTTTCACAGCAAGCACGAGGCAGAAGCGGCGAAAGCCAAACTGCCCGCCAGTTGGAATGGCGCAGTTGCCGAGAGCCTGAACGAGCATCCGCTCTTCGCTTTCGCGTCATGAAGTTTTACTTTGCCGAACGGCCTACACGAGTTCGGTGAAGTTATCAGTTAAGTGTAGGGGAGTCGCCAAGTTGGTCAAGGCACCGGATTTTGATTCCGGCATGCGAGGGTTCGAGTCCTTCCTCCCCTGCCAAAAATTTTCCCGCATTTCCCGCCCAAGCCTGAAGCAGGTGCACGATGAGCAGCCACAGCCATGATGGCCTGATGGTCTTTACTGGCAACGCGAATCCCGCGCTCGCCCAGGAAGTCGTCAATATCCTTGGTATCCCCCTCGGCAAAGCGATGGTCAGCCGTTTCTCCGACGGCGAGATCCAGGTCGAGATCCAGGAAAACGTGCGCGGCAAGGACGTCTTCGTCCTGCAATCCACGTGCGCACCGACGAACGACAACCTGATGGAACTGATGATCATGGTCGATGCGCTCAAGCGCGCATCCGCCGGCCGGATCACCGCCGCCATCCCCTACTTCGGCTATGCCCGTCAGGATCGCCGCCCGCGTTCGGCGCGCGTCGCGATCTCGGCGAAGGTCATCGCGAACATGCTGGAAATCGCCGGCGTCGAGCGGATCATCACGATGGATCTGCACGCCGACCAGATTCAGGGCTTCTTCGACATCCCGGTCGACAACATCTACGCGACGCCGATCCTGCTGGGCGACCTGCGCAAGCAGAACTATTCGGATCTGCTCGTCGTGTCGCCGGACGTCGGCGGCGTGGTGCGCGCCCGGGCGCTCGCGAAGCAGCTCAACTGCGATCTCGCGATCATCGACAAGCGTCGCCCGAAGGCGAACGTCGCCGAAGTGATGAACATCATCGGTGAAGTCGAAGGCCGCACCTGCGTGATCATGGACGACATGGTCGATACGGCCGGCACGCTGTGCAAGGCCGCGCAAGTGCTGAAGGACCGCGGCGCGAAGCAGGTGTTCGCCTACGCGACGCACCCGGTGCTGTCGGGCGGTGCTGCGGATCGCATCGCCGCGTCGGCGCTCGACGAGCTGGTCGTCACCGATACGATCCCGCTGTCGGCCGAATCGCTGGCGTGCTCGAAGATCCGCTCGCTGACGAGCGCGAGCCTGCTGGCCGAAACGTTCTCGCGGATTCGCCGCGGCGATTCGGTGATGTCGCTGTTCGCGGAATCCTGATCGCGAATCGACTGAACAAAGCATGCGCGGAAAGCGAAGCGGCAACGCTTCGCTTTTTGCACAATCGGACGGGATAGACGAAACCCCGGCCGTTTCATCGGGGGCCGCCATTTGATGGCCCCGTTTTACTGCCTGGTCGCGGGCAGCCATTGGAGAATCACATGAAAGTCGTCGCTTTCGAGCGCCAACAGCAAGGTACGGGTGCGAGCCGCCGCCTGCGCAACGCCGGTAAGACCACGGGTATCGTTTACGGTGGCGAAGCCGCTCCGCAAAAGATCGAACTCGATCACAACGCCCTGTGGCACGCCCTGAAGAAGGAAGCCTTCCACTCGTCGATCCTCGACCTGGAAATCGCTGGCCAGTCGCAACAGGTTCTGCTGCGCGACGTGCAATACCACCCGTTCAAGCAACTGGTGCTGCACGTGGACTTCCAGCGCGTCGACGCGAAGAAGAAGCTGCACACGAAGGTGCCGCTGCACTTCCTGAACGCTGAAGTCAGCCCGGCCGTGAAGCTGTCGAGCGCGGTCGTTTCGCACGTCGCGACGGAAATCGAAGTCGAGTGCCTGCCGGCTGCCCTGCCGGAATTCCTCGAAGTCGACCTGTCGAAGATCGAAGCCGGTCAGTCGCTGCACGCGAAGGACATCGCACTGCCGAAGGGCGTGGCGCTGGTCGCACACGTCGAAGCGGAAAACCCGGTCGTCGCATCGGCGACGGTCCCGGCTGGTGCCGTGTCGGACGCAGCAGGCGAAGGCGAAACGCCGGCTGCCTAAGCGGCCGCCTACGCGCCCCATCGATCCGTTTCACGGAACGGTCGACGCAACCCGCCGCGGCTTGCCCGGCGGGTTTTTCTTTTTCTGCGCCCAGGCGGCAGCCGCCGCTTTCGAAACGTCATGATCAAACTGATCGTCGGCCTCGGCAATCCCGGGGCGGAATACACCGCGACGCGCCACAACGCCGGTTTCTGGCTGATCGACCAGCTCGCCCGCGAAGCCGGCACGACGCTGCGCGACGAACGCCGCTTCCACGGCTTTTATGCGAAAGCGCGCCTGCACGGCGAGGAAGTCCATCTGCTCGAGCCGCAGACCTACATGAACCGCTCCGGCCAGTCGGTCGTCGCGCTCGCGCAATTCTTCAAGATCCTGCCCGACCAGATCCTCGTCGCGCACGACGAGCTCGACCTGCCGCCCGGTACCGTGAAGCTGAAACTCGGCGGCGGCAGCGGCGGCCACAACGGCCTCAAGGACATCTCCGCGCATCTGTCGTCGCAGCAATACTGGCGGCTGCGCATCGGCATCGGCCATCCGCGCGACCTGATTCCGGAAAGTGCGCGCGCCGGCGCGAAGCCCGATGTCGCGAACTTCGTGCTGAAACCGCCGCGCCGCGAGGAACAGGACGTGATCGACGCATCGATCGAACGCGCGCTCGCCGTGATGCCGATGATCGTCAAGGGCGAACTCGACCGCGCGACGATGCAGCTGCATCGCAACTGACCGCACCCCGCACCGGCCCGGTGCATCGGCCGGGCGGCGCAACCGGGCGGCCCCGCCCGCCCCACCGCGACGCGCACATGCGGTAATCTGGACGCTTTGCCCGACAGGAGCCAAGCGGTGAGCCGTTACTGGAGCGACGTCGTTCAGCAACTCGTGCCTTACGTGCCGGGCGAACAGCCCGCGCTCGCGCACCCCGTCAAGCTGAACACCAACGAGAATCCCTATCCGCCGTCGCCGCGCGTCGTCGCGGCGATCGCACGCGAACTCGGCGACACCGGCGACACGCTGCGCCGTTATCCGGACCCGGTCGCGCGCGCACTGCGCGAGACGGTCGCGGCCCATCACCGCATCAAGCCCGAACAGGTGTTCGTCGGCAACGGCTCCGACGAGGTGCTCGCGCACACGTTCCAGGCGCTGCTCAAGCACGACCGGCCGCTGCGCTTTCCCGACATCACGTACAGCTTCTATCCGACCTACGCGCGGCTGTACGGCGTCGAGACCGCGGTCGTGCCGCTCGCGGACGATTTCTCGATCCGCGTCGACGACTATCTCGACGACGCCGGCGCCGTGCTGTTTCCGAACCCGAATGCGCCGACCGGGCGCGCGCTGCCGCTCGCGGACGTCGAGCGGATCGCGGGTGCGAATCCGTCGTCGGTCGTCGTGATCGACGAAGCGTACGTCGATTTCGGCGCGCAGTCGGCCATTACGCTGATCGACCGTCATCCGAACCTGCTCGTCGTGCATACGACGTCGAAGGCGCGCTCGCTCGCGGGCATGCGCGTCGGCTTCGCGTTCGGCGACGCGGCGCTGATCGACGCGCTGAACCGCGTGAAGGACAGCTTCAACTCGTACCCGCTCGACCGGCTCGCGCAGGTCGCCGCGCAGGCCGCATACGAAGACACCGACTATTTCAACGCCACGTGCCGGCGTGTGATCGACAGCCGCGCGCGGCTCACGCAGGCGCTCGACGCACTCGGCTTCGAGATCGTGCCGTCGGCCGCGAATTTCGTGTTCGCGCGCCATCCCGCGCACGACGCGGGCACGATCGCGGCGAAACTGAAGGAACGGGAAATTTTCGTGCGGCACTTCCGGCTGCCGCGAATCGACCAGCATCTGCGCATCACCGTCGGCACCGATGCCGAATGCGATGCGCTCGTCGCGGCGTTGCGCGAGCTGCTGGCCTGACCCGGAAGAACCGGCGCCGGACGGCGCCGATCTGAAAGAAAGCGCGACGCGTGCCTGCCAATCGGCATGCGCGCGTCAGCGCGGGGTCACGACGCGCCGTCGCCCTTCACGGCGATCAACGCGTGATACTTCTCCATCAATTGCGCGTGCGATTCGTCATGCTGCGGATCGCGCGGAATGCATTCGACCGGACACACCTGCTGGCACTGCGGCTCGTCGAAATGGCCGACGCACTCGGTGCACTTGTTCGGGTCGATCACGTAGATGTCCGGGCCCATCGAAATCGCGCCGTTCGGGCACTCGGGCTCGCACACGTCGCAATTGATGCACTCGTCGGTAATCATCAAAGCCATACTGATCTCACTTCTTCAGGCCGGCGGCCGGCTTCGCGACGAAACCGGCCGGCGCCGCATCACGCGGCGGGGCCTCCCATCGCGGCGACTTTCTCGGTCAGCCACTTCTCGACGGACGGAAACACGAATTTGCTGACATCGCCGCCCAACTGCGCGATTTCGCGCACGATCGTCCCCGAGATGAACTGGTACTGATCGGACGGCGTCATGAACATCGTCTCGACGTCGGGCAGCAGATAGCGGTTCATCCCCGCCATCTGGAACTCGTATTCGAAATCGGACACGGCGCGCAGCCCGCGCACGATCACACGCGCATTGTTGACGCGGACGAAATCCTTCAGGAGGCCGGTGAAACTCATCACCTTCACGTTCGGATAGTGGCCGAGCACCTCGTTCGCAATCGTCAGACGTTCTTCGAGCGAGAAAAACGGCTTTTTCGCGCGGCTGTCGGCAACGCCCACCACCAGCGTATCAAAAATGCTCGACGCACGCCGCACGAGGTCTTCGTGCCCGCGCGTCAGCGGATCGAACGTACCGGGATACACGGCGACTACCATGTCGCTCCTCCTGTCATCACGCAAACGGGATGGCAGCCGTGCGATGCACGCGCCGCTGCCGAGATGGGCATGCGTCGCCTTTGCGGCGCGCCGCCTCGTATGGAACGCGCATTATTCATCATTTTCGCGCCGCAGCAAATGATAGTGAACCGCACCGGCCTTGCCGTGCTTCGCCACCTGCCAGCCCGCGAGCGCGTCGTGTGCGGCCGGATCGAGTTCCGCCCCCGTTTCGACGTAGAGCGCACCGCCCGCCGCGACGAGCGGCGCCGCGAGCGCGATCGCGCGCTCGAGCGCGGCCAGGTCGTCGAACGGCGGATCGAGGAACACGACGTCGAACGCGCCCGGCGTGAGCCCGGCCGCGAGCCGCAGCGCATCGGCTTCGGCGATCTCGACCGAACGGGCGCCGAGCTTGTCCTTGATCGCACGCAGTTGCTGCGCGGCGCGCGGATGGCGCTCGACCATCACGACGCTCGCCGCGCCGCGCGACGCGGCCTCGAAGCCGAGCGCGCCGGTGCCCGCGAACAGGTCGAGGCAGCGCCGCCCTTCGAGATCCTGGCCGAGCCAGTTGAACAGCGTCTCGCGCACGCGATCGGGGGTCGGGCGCAGGCCGTCGAGATCGAGCACCGCGAGCGGCGTGCGTTTCCAGTCGCCGCCGATGATGCGGATCGTGTGCGGCTTGCCGCGGCCGGAAGGGGCCGCGGGGCGGCCGGAAGAGGAACGGGACATACGGGATATCGACAACGGAGGGACCGGGCGCGCGCGAGGGGCGCGCCGCCAAACAGGCGCACGTTACCACAGCGGCGACGCGCACTGGCGCGAGCGCCACGCCGCACTGATAAAATGCACGGTTTCGGCCGCCGTGCGCCGCGCCCGCGCGAACGCAGAACGGCCCGTCCGGCGCCCCGCTTCCGGCGGCGGCCCGCCCTCTTCCCGACGTCAGACCATGTTCAGTTTCTTCAAACGATTCAAGAAAACGCAGGAGCCCGATCCGGCGGAATCGCAATCGGCCGACGCGCAGCAAGCGGACGAAGCGTCCGACGCCGACGCGCCGCAGGCGAGCGCGCAACCGGCCGCGCCGGCCGTCGTGATGACGGTCACGCCGACCAACGACGGCCGCGATGAAGTGGTCGAGACGGTCGAGATCGTCCCGCCGCCGCTGCAGGACGCGTCCGCGAAGAAATCGTGGCTCGCGCGCCTGAAAACGGGGCTCGCGAAGACGGGCTTGAGCATCACCGGCGTGTTCGTCAACACCAAGATCGACGAGGACCTGTACGAGGAGCTCGAAACCGCGCTGCTGATGTCCGACGCGGGCGTCGACGCGACCGAGTACCTGCTCGGCGCGCTGCGCGAAAAGGTGCGCGCGGGCCGGCTCACCGATCCGCAGCAGGTGAAGGCTGCGCTGCACGACCTGCTCGTCGAGCTGCTGACGCCGCTCGAGAAATCGCTGATGCTCGGCCGCGCGCAGCCGCTCGTGATGATGATCACCGGCGTGAACGGCGCGGGCAAGACGACCAGCATCGGCAAGCTCGCGAAGCATCTGCAGAGCTTCGACCAGTCGGTGCTGCTGGCCGCCGGCGACACGTTCCGCGCGGCCGCGCGCGAACAGCTGGCGGTCTGGGGCGAGCGCAACAACGTGACGGTCGTGCAGCAGGAAAGCGGCGATCCGGCCGCGGTGATCTTCGACGCGGTCAGCGCCGCGCGCGCACGCAAGATCGACGTGATGATGGCCGACACGGCCGGCCGCCTGCCGACGCAGCTCCATCTGATGGAAGAGCTGAAGAAGGTGAAGCGCGTGATCGCGAAGGCGCACGACGGCGCGCCGCACGAAGTGCTGCTGGTGATCGACGCGAACACCGGCCAGAACGCGCTCACGCAGGTGAAGGCATTCGATGACGCACTGGGCCTGACCGGCCTGATCGTCACGAAGCTCGACGGCACCGCGAAGGGCGGGATTCTCGCCGCGATCGCGCGGCAACGGCCCGTGCCCGTCTACTTCATCGGCGTCGGCGAGAAGGTCGAGGACCTGCAGCCGTTCAGCGCGGTGGAATTCGCGGACGCGCTGCTCGGCTGAGCGCCGCCGGCTCGTCTCGCACGGGGCGCCTTCAGGCGCCCTTTTTCATGCGCGCCCGATCATGCTCGCCGCGCTCATTCCGCGTCGGGCTGCACCCCCGGCTCGGCGGCCTTGAACGCGTCGATCGTCGCCGCATGGTCGACGATCCGCTGGATCGTCGGGAAACGCGTCGTATCGATCGAGAAGCGGTTCGCGTTGAACACTTGCGGCACGAGGCACACGTCGGCGAGCGTCGGCGTGTCGCCGAAGCACAGCTTGCCGGTGCGCGGATCGTTCGCGAGGCGCGTCTCGAGCGTCTCGAAGCCGGCCTCGATCCAGTGCCGGTACCACGCGTTCTTCGCTTCCTCTGGCACCTTCAGCGTGTGCTTCAGGTACTTGAGCACGCGCAGGTTGTTGAGCGGGTGGATTTCGCACGCGATCTGCAACGCGACCGCGCGCACGTACGCGCGATCGACCGGCTGCTTCGGCAGCAGCGCGGGCTCGGGATGCGTTTCGTCGAGATATTCGATGATCGCGAGCGACTGCTGCAGCGTCGCGTCGCCATCGACCAGCGTCGGCACCACCGCATCCGGATTCAGCGCGCGGTACGCGTCCTTCAGTTGCTCGCCGCCGTCGCGCAGCATGTGCACGGGCGCATAGTCGAACGGCAGCCGCTTGAGATTCAGGGCGATCCGCACACGGTACGATGCGGAACTGCGGAAGTAGCTGTAGAGCTTCATGGGATGTCTCGCTTTTGATCGTATTCGACCGGCGGCGGCACGGGCGCGACGCAGCCGGTGCGCGCACCGCCGGGAACCAGAGTGTAGCGCGGCACGATGCGCGGCCGCGCCCGTGCGATACTTGGGGGCATTCCATTCCTCACCGCTCGCCGCGCGGCCCGATGCCGGCCGCCCGCCCCACGTTCCGATGACCGCTTCCCACGATCCCGCCGCCGCTCCGTTCCCTTGCGCCCGTTTCATCAAGGAAATCGGCCGCGGCCCGAACGGCGCGCGCGCCCTGTCCGCCGAGGACACGTTCGAGCTTTATCGCGCGATGCTCGAGGCGCGCGTGTCGGACGTCGAACTCGGCGCGATCCTGATCGCCTATCGGCTCAAGGGCGAATCCGCCGACGAACTGGCCGCGATGCTCGCCGCCGCGCAGGCGTCGTTCGAGCCCGTGCACGTGCAGGATGCCGCGTTCCGCCCGGTGTCGATTCCGAGCTACAACGGCGCGCGCAAGCAGCCGAACCTCGTGCCGCTGCTCGCGCTGCTGCTCGCGCGCGAAGGCGTGCCGGTGCTCGTGCACGGGGTCGAGCGCGATGCGGGCCGCGTGACGAGCGCCGAAATCTTCTCGGCGCTGTCGCTCGCGCCGTCGACGTCGCACGACGCGATCGAGGATACGCTCGCCGAACGCCGCGTCGCGTTCGCGCCGATCGACGTGCTGGCGCCGCGCATCGCGCACCTGCTGTCGATGCGCGGCGTGCTCGGCGTACGCAACTCGACGCATACGCTCGTGAAGATCCTGCAACCGTTCGCGCCGGCCGGGCTGCGGCTCGTCAACTACACGCATCCGCCGTACCGCGACAGCCTCGCGCAGTTGTTCCGCGATCATCCGGACGCCGCGCTCGGCGGCGCGCTGCTCGCGCGCGGCACCGAAGGCGAAGCGGTGGCCGACACGCGGCGCCAGGTGCAGGTCGACTGGCTGCACGACGGCGTATGCGACACGCTGATCGAGGCCGAGCGCTCGTCGACCGATGCACCGCCCGTCGCGCTGCCCGAGTCGCGCGATGCGGCAACCACGGCCGCGTGGACGGACGCCGTGTTGCGCGGCGAGGTGCCGGTGCCCGACACCGTGTCGCGCCAGGTCGCGACGATCGTGCAGATCGCCCGCGTCGCGCGCTGACGGCGACCCGCCCCTTTTTCCCGACATTTGACACGCGGCCGCATCCTGGCATAGAGTGGCCGTCATGCGTTCCTTTCCGAACACCCTCCGAATTACCTCCGGCCGCCTAGCGCGGCCGCTATCGCTACGACTAGCCTAAGGCTGACGTAGCGCCGTGTGCTGTCCGCACGGTCCTCCCGGCAGTTCCTCGCAGTACCCCTCTCGCAGTTTTTACAACCCGAAGTCGTCAGCCTTCGTCCGTCTATCCGTCGGCCGATTCGCGAAGATCATCCGCATCCGCGGCGCCATCGCGCGCCGGGATGCGAGGCAGCGCCAACCGTCGCCCATGCCGCCCGTCTTCGCTCGCGACTTGAGACCCGAGGTCCAGAAGATGATGCGCAATCCGCAAGACAAGTACCGTCCGTTCGAGCCCGTTCGCCTCAATGGCCGCCGCTGGCCGGCCCGCACCATCGAGCGTGCGCCCGTGTGGATGAGCACCGACCTGCGCGACGGCAACCAGTCGCTGATCGAGCCGATGAGCATCGAACAGAAGCTCGCGTTCTTCGAGATGCTGGTCGCGATCGGATTCAAGGAGATCGAAGTCGGTTTTCCGTCGGCGTCGCAAACCGACTTCGATTTCGTGCGCAAGCTGATCGACGACAAGCGGATTCCCGACGACGTGACGATCGAGGTGCTCGTGCAGTCGCGCGAGGACCTGATCGCCCGTACGTTCGACGCGCTCGAAGGCGTGCCGCGCGCGATCGTGCACCTGTACAACGCGGTCTGTCCGTCGTTCCGCCGCATCGTGTTCGGCATGTCGAAGGACGACGTGAAGGCGCTCGCGATCGACGGCACGCGCATCATCAAGGCGCACGCGGCCGCGCGCCCCGATACGCGCTGGACCTTCCAGTACTCGCCGGAAACCTTCAGCATGACCGAGCTGACGTTCGCGCGCGAGATCTGCGACGCGGTCGCGCAGACGTGGCGCCCGACCCGCGACCACAAGATGATCGTGAACCTGCCGGCCACCGTCGAGGCCGCGACCCCGAACGTGTTCGCCGACCAGATCGAATGGATGGACCGCAACCTCGCGTATCGCGACAGCATCGTGCTGTCCGTGCATCCGCACAACGATCGCGGCACCGCGGTCGCGGCGGCCGAACTCGCGCTGCTCGCGGGCGCCGACCGCATCGAGGGCTGCCTGTTCGGCAACGGCGAGCGCACCGGCAACGTCGATCTCGTCACGCTCGCGTTGAACCTCTACACGCAAGGCATCGACCCGGGCCTCGATTTCTCCGACATCGACGCCGTGCGCCGCGTCGTCGAGCGCTGCAACCAGATTCCCGTGCATCCGCGCCACCCGTACGCGGGCGACCTCGTGTTCACCGCGTTCTCGGGCTCGCACCAGGACGCGATCCGCAAGGGCTTCGCGCAGCAGCGCCCCGACGCGATCTGGGAGGTGCCGTACCTGCCGATCGACCCGGCCGACCTCGGCCGCAGCTACGACGCGGTGATCCGGGTGAACAGCCAGTCCGGCAAAGGCGGCGCGACGTTCCTGCTCGAGCGCGGAATGGGCTTCACGCCGCCGCGCCGCGTCCAGATCGAATTCAGCCACGCGGTGCAGACGCTCGCCGACGCATCGGGCGAGGAAGTGACGGGCGACGCGATCTGCGCGCTGTTCGCGCGCGAATTCCTCGAGACCGACGGGCCGGCCGCACGCCAAGGCAGCGGCGCGCGCTGGCAAAGCCGCGAGATCGTGGTGGCGCCCGCCGCCGACGCGACGGCCGACGACGCGGTGCGACGTTTTGCCGCGGCATTTGCGACGGCCGCCGGCGCCTCGATCGACGTCGCGTCGTGCGAACACGCGCGCACGGCGGACGGACGAATCGCGGTATCGGTGGGCTGCCGGGTCGGCGACGCGCCGCTGCGGCACGGTGTCGGCGTGCACGCCGATGCAGCGAGCGCGGCGCTCGATGCGGTCGTCAGCGCGATCAACCGCTCGGCATGGCACTGCGCGGATCGCCGCGCGGCGGCCTGAGCGCCGCGCTTCGATGCAGGGTTGAAACGCGAGCGAGCGGTGCGTGACCGCCCGTGCGCCGCGCGATCCGCGCCGCACGAGGCAGCAAAAAGCGGCTCACAAGGCCGCTTCGGTCGGGGCATGAAAAGGCGCGCTACCCGCGCTCACGCCTCGGTCGCGCACCGCGTCGCCTGCCACGCGAACAGGCACCAGCGGCCCTGGTCGTGCGTGTGCACGGACGTATAGGCGATCGGAAAGACGAGCCCGCCGTTGTTCGTTTCCATCTCGATCAACGCGCGGCCGGTGACGACGCAGGTGGCGTCGCCGACCGGCAGCACGTCCTGCGACTGGATTTCGATCTGGCGATAGCGGCGGCGGCCGGCGACGATGGCGTCGATGAACTGCTGCTTGGTTTCGCGCTTGCCGTTGGTATGGACGAAAAACACCTTGTCCGACAGCAGCGCGTCGAGCGCCTCGCCGTCGCCGTCCACCATCGCCCGGAACCGGTCGCGCTCGAGCGCGCGGATCGCATCGACCACCTTCGCCATCGCCTGACTCCTCGGCAACGCGCCCGCCTTGCACGGGCGTGCGGATCAGAAGTTGTACTGCAGGTAGAACTGGTGGAAATTTATACTAGGATTCGGCTCTTTGATACCCGCGTTAGACACATGTTCGAAACGGTAGCCGACCTGATACTGTTGCCGTTGGCCGAACTGCACGCCCACGCCGCCCGTCGGCGCGAACTGGAACGCGGTCGACAGCGAGAAATTGTTCGAGATCGTCGGGTGCGTCAGCAGCCGGACGCCGCCGCCCGCCTCGATGAACGGGCGAATCTCTCCGCTATTCTTGATGAAGCGGAACATCGGCGTCACGCCGAACTCGCCGATGCTGCCGTGGACATTGCCGCCCGTGTGCCAGTAGGCGGCGTGCCCTTCGACGACGAACGCGAAGTGCCAGCCGCCGATTTCCCACCAGTTCCAGCCCGGATCCCACACCACGCCGAGATCGGCCTTGTCGATCCCGCGACGATCGGAAAACCCGCCGCCCGCCTGGATCCCCCATCGATCCGCGAAGGCCGCACCCGATCCGCCCAGAAGAGATGCCGCCAGCATCGCATGCAACACCAGCCGGCTGCAGGGCCGGCGATTCTTCTTATTGTTCATCTGACACTCCAACTTTGTGGGTTGAATGGAGCCTGCCGCAACGGCCGGGCCCGAGCGAACTGAATGGTATGGTAAAGGACTTTTCGGATCGGCATCACGAAGCGAAATTGTTTGCTTCCAAAACGACAAAAATCGAAATCGTCTACTGATTCCCATCAGAAACAACGGCTTACGGAACTTCATGGGATGCGCCCTGCCGCAGATTAGACTATCGATTCAGTCGGTTCGATAGAAAATCGGGAACTCGGATGCCCCCGCCCACTCTAAGGAATTAGCACTCGTCTTGCGGGAGTGCTAAGATGGCCCACGGAATCTCATTCGAGACCGGGGGTTTGTCCCTGATTCCAAAGGAGTTTTTAGTGAGCAACGCCCTGACCCTCCCGAACACGCTGAGCCCGACGCCGGCCAAGGCCGAATCGGCAGGCTCGCTGGCGCTCGCAGCCCAATCGATGTTGCCCGGCCAGCTCGGCAACATCGACGCGTACATCCAGGCCGTCAACCGCATTCCGCTGCTGACCGCCGAAGAGGAACGCCAGTACGCAACCGAATTCCGCGAAAACAACAACCTCGACGCGGCGCGCCGCCTCGTGCTGTCGCACCTGCGCCTCGTCGTGTCGATCGCGCGCAACTATCTCGGCTACGGCCTGCCGCACGGCGACCTGATCCAGGAAGGCAACATCGGCCTGATGAAGGCCGTGAAGCGTTTCGACCCGGCGCAAAACGTGCGCCTGGTGTCGTATGCGATTCACTGGATCAAGGCCGAGATCCACGAGTACATCCTGCGCAACTGGCGCATGGTGAAGGTCGCGACGACGAAGGCGCAGCGCAAGCTGTTCTTCAACCTGCGCAGCCACAAGAAGAGCATGCAGGCGATGACGCCCGAGGAAATCGACGGCCTCGCGCAGGAGCTCAACGTCAAGCGCGAAGAAGTCACCGAGATGGAAACGCGCCTGTCGGGCGGCGACATCGCGCTCGAGGGCCAAGTGGAAGACGGCGAGGAATCGTACGCGCCGATCGCCTACCTGGCCGACTCGCACAACGAGCCGACCGCCGTGCTCGCCGCGCGTCAGCGCGACATGCTGCAGACGGACGGCATCGCGCAGGCGCTCGACGCACTCGACGCGCGCAGCCGCCGCATCATCGAGGCGCGCTGGCTGCACGTCGACGACGATGGCTCGGGCGGCTCGACGCTGCACGATCTCGCCGCCGAATTCGGCGTGTCGGCGGAACGCATCCGCCAGATCGAAGCAAGCGCGATGAAAAAGATGCGGACTGCCCTCGCCGAATACGCATAAATCCCGGCGATTCAGAGCGCCTCATCGAAAACCGCTGCCCGACCGGCAGCGGTTTTTTTTCGTCCGTTTCTCCACTGCTTTTCTTCCGCTTTTCAGCGTGTTTCACGCTCCGGTTACGCGTCGATTAATTGACCCGATTCATCGGGTATTACGCCATTTGCGGTGCCCGTCCGCATAAGCTTGATCTACCTCAACTTTTCCCCCGCGCTTCGCGACGGTCTGCCGCAGCGCAGCACTCGGCATCGGAAAGCCGTCCTTTTAAAATTGGCATGTCAGGCGCAAAAGGATTAAAACAGCTTCACGGCCGTCACGAATCCGACGTAAAGTCGCCCCCAAATCCGTCATAAATCGATTCAGGATAATCGCCTTGATCTCGATCAATAAAGAGCCTGCGCCGCCCTCGCGGCCGGCCGGCACGATCGGCTGGCGTGCACGCATCGCCGCCTGGGCACGCGGACCGACCCTCGCCCGCGACATCGCCCTGGTGCTGATCGTCAAGCTGATCCTCCTGATGTCGCTCAAATACGCATTCTTCAATCATCCGCAGGCCGAGCACATGTCGTTGCCGCCTGCCGCCGTGGCCGAGAAGCTGCTCTCGGTGCCGGCGCCTGCATCCTCCGAGGGAGACCACCATGATAAGTAGCGAAGTCGTCGATCTGTCGCGTCTGCAGTTCGGCATCACGGCGCTCTACCACTTCCTGTTCGTGCCGCTGACGCTCGGCCTGTCCTGGCTGCTCGTCATCATGGAAGCCGTGTACGTGATGACCGGCAAACAGGTCTACAAGGACATGACCCAGTTCTGGGGCAAGCTGTTCGGGATCAATTTCGCGATGGGCGTGACGACCGGCATCACGCTCGAATTCCAGTTCGGCACGAACTGGTCGTACTACTCGCACTACGTCGGCGACATCTTCGGCGTGCCGCTCGCGGTCGAAGGCCTGATGGCGTTCTTCCTGGAATCGACGTTCGTCGGGCTGTTCTTCTTCGGCTGGAACCGCCTGTCGAAGGTCAAGCACCTGATCGTCACGTTCCTCGTCGCGCTGGGCTCGAACCTGTCCGCGCTGTGGATCCTCGTCGCGAACGGCTGGATGAACAACCCGGTCGGCGCCGAGTTCAACTACCAGACGATGCGCATGGAGCTGACGAACCTGTTCGACGTGCTGTTCAACCCGGTCGCGCAGGTGAAGTTCGTGCACACCGTGTCGGCCGGCTACGTGACGGCCGCGATGTTCGTGCTCGGCATCTCGTCGTGGTACCTGCTGAAGAAGCGCGACGTCGACTTCGCGCTGCGCTCGTTCGCGGTCGCGGCCGGCTTCGGTCTCGCGGCCACGTTGTGCGTGATCGTGCTCGGCGACGAATCGGGCTACACGACCGGCGAAGTGCAGAAGATGAAGCTCGCCGCGATCGAATCGGAATGGGAAACGCAGCCGGCGCCGGCGTCGTTCACGCTGATCGGCATCCCGAACCAGAAGGAAGAGCGCACCGACTACGCGATCAAGATCCCGTACGCGCTCGGCCTGATCGCGACGCGCTCGATCGACGAGCCCGTGATCGGCCTGCGCGAGCTCGCGAAGCACAGCGAGGAACACATCCAGAGCGGGATGATCGCGTACGGCGCCCTGCAGAAGATCAAGCAAGGCGACACGAGCGACGCGACCCGTGCGCTGTTCGACCAGCACAAGCAGTATCTCGGCTACGGGCTGATGCTCAAGCAGTTCACGCCGAACGTGATCGATGCGACACCGGAGCAGATCAAGGCCGCCGCGAAGAAGACGATCCCGCCGGTCGCGCCCGTGTTCTTCTCGTTCCGGATCATGGTGTTCCTCGGCTTCCTGTTCCTCGCGACCTTCGTCGCCGCGTTCTGGTTCTGCGCGCGCCGGCAACTGCTGCAGGACAACCGCCGCTGGTTCCTGCGCTACGCGGTGTGGGCGATCCCGCTGCCGTGGCTCGCCGCGGAATTCGGCTGGGTCGTCGCCGAGCTCGGCCGCCAGCCGTGGACGATCGCGGGCATCCTGCCGACGCATCTGTCCGCATCCAGCCTGACGTCGACGGACCTGTACCTGAGCCTCGCCGGCTTCATCGCGTTCTACACGGTGCTGTTCGTCATCGAGATCAAGCTGATGTTCAAGTACGCGCGCCTCGGCCCGTCGTCGCTGCATACCGGCCGCTATCACCACGAACTCGCCGCTGCCGGCGAGCGGGCCGCAGTCTGAGCACGCCCTCGCAACCGAACAAGGAATCGCTATGGACTATGCAACTCTCAAGCTGATCTGGTGGCTGCTCGTCGGCGTGCTGCTGATCGGCTTCGCCGTCACCGACGGCTTCGACATGGGCGCGACCGCGCTGCTGCCGTTCCTCGGCAAGACCGACGAGGAGCGCCGCATCATCGTCAACACCGTCGGCGCGACGTGGGAAGGCAACCAGGTGTGGCTGATCACGGCCGGCGGCGCGATGTTCGCCGCGTGGCCGCTCGTCTACGCGGCGTCGTTCTCCGGCTTCTACTTCGCGATGCTGCTCGTGCTGTTCGCGCTGTTCTTCCGGCCGGTGGGCTTCGACTACCGCAGCAAGCGGCCGGACCCGCGCTGGCGCGCGGGCTGGGACTGGGCGCTGTTCGTCGGCGGCTTCGTGCCGGCACTCGTGTTCGGCGTCGCGTTCGGCAACCTGCTGCAGGGCGTGCCGTTCAAGTTCGACGGCGACCTGCGCGTGACCTACTACGGCGGCTTCTGGGCGCTGCTGAACCCGTTCGCGCTGCTGTGCGGGCTCGTCAGCCTCACGATGCTCGTCGCGCACGGCGCGGCGTTCATCAAGATGAAGACCGACGGCGCGATCGCGCGCCGTGCGTCGATCGCGCTGCGCGCCGCGTCGTTCCTCGCGGTCGTGCTGTTCGTGCTGGCCGGCGTGCTGGTGGCCGCTTATATCGACGGCTTCCACATCACGCACGCCGCGCCGACCGACACCGTCGCGAACCCGCTGCTCAAGGACGTCGCCGCCGGTTCGGGCCTCTGGCTCGCGAACTACCACGACTATCCGTGGATGATCGCGGCGCCCGTCGTCGGGATCGCGGGCGGCGTGCTCGCGCTGCTGCTCGCCGGCTCGAAGCGGGAAAAGACGGCGTTCTTCTGCACCGGCCTGATGATCGTCGGCGTGATCCTCACCGCAGGGTTTTCGATGTTCCCGTTCATCATGCCGTCGTCGCTCGACCCGCGCAGCAGCCTGACCGTGTGGGACTCGACGTCGAGCCACATGACGCTGCAGGTGATGCTGTTCGCGGTGATCGTGTTCCTGCCGATCATCCTGCTCTACACGAGCTGGGTATATCGCGTGATGCGCGGCAAGGTCACGCACCGGACGCTCGAAGAGAACAAGCACTCGATGTATTGATGCACAGAACCGGGCCGGGGGCGTGCAACCGCCCTCGCCCACCGTTTCGCAAGGAGTCGGATCATGTGGTATTTCAGCTGGATTCTCGGTATCGGCGTCGCGTTGTCGTTCGGCATCGTCAACGCGATGTGGCTGGAAGCGCGGCAGAAGACGCAGGACGCGCCGGCGCGTGCGCGTCGCGACTGATGCACCGACGCGTGACGCGCACGGCCGATTGATCGTGCGCCGTCGCCGTCCGGAAGGAAAGAACCTCGCTTCGCGCGAGGTTTTTTTCGTCCCGGTCGCGCGGATACGCATGTCAGAGCGATGCCAATTTAGCGCCAGATTGATACCACTTGAATACCAATAAAAGGTTTCATAAGATCGTTGGACACGGCCGCTGACAGGCCGATTCCTTCTGGGTGGGGGAGACATGCGAATCCCGTGTGTGGCGTGCGCCTGCGCGCCAGGTCGACGTCCGTGTGCCGCGGCGCGCGCCGTCGTCGCGCGCGTGCGCGGCCGGACGAATGCCGTCGGTCGCGGCCGCCTCGCCGTCGCGGCGGTTGCCGCGTGCCGCCGATGAATCCGCGCACGCCGCCGCGCCGATCCGATCGGCACGCATGCCCGCCTCCCGTTCCGTAACGCACGCTCGCGCGTGCCGAATGCGCGCGGTGCTGCCGCATCGCCCCGCGTGCCGGTATCTCCCGCCGCTCCACTGAAAGACCCGTTCGCAGCGACGTCGCCACGACGCCGCTACGCCCTCTTTTTCTCAGGAGGTCGAATGAAGCGTACCTTGCCATCCCTCATTGCCGGCCTGCTGATCGCGGTGTTGTCGCCGGCTGCGATCTCGGCGCTGCCGGCGCCGGCCGCCTCCGCCGCGAACGCCGGCACCGCGCCATCGGCCGCCGCCCAGGCGGCCGGCCTCGCGACGCTGCTGTCGAACGGCCTCGCGTTGCGCGTGGCCGTCGACAACAACCACGCGGCCGCGGCCGGCGTGCCGTGCGCCGATCTCGGCGCCGACGGCGCCGCCTGCGCGACCGGCCGCCTGATCCTGCAGAACCGCGGCCACCAGGCGATCGCCGACGGCGGCTGGAAGCTCTACCTGCACAGCATCCGCCGCCTGCTGCGGATCGACCGCCCGGGCTTCGCGCTGCGGCGGCTCACCGGCGACCTGTACGAGCTGACGCCGCAACCGGGCTCGGTGCGGCTCGCACCCGGCGAGCGCATCGAGCTGCCGTTCGTCGCCGAATACTGGCTGCTGCGTTACAGCGACGTGATTCCGCGCCCGTATGTCGTCGTCGACGGCGCACCGCCGGCCGTGCTGCGCTACAACGACACCGACAACGAGCTGCGCTACGTCGAATCGCTGCCGGCCGACGCGCAGAACAACTCGACCGGCAACGCGCCGCCCGTGGCCGCACGGCCCGATCCGGGCCGCGCGCTGCCGAGCGTGAAGCGCGAGCAGCCGCTGCCCGGCACGCTCGAGCTGCGCGGCGTCGAACTCGCGCTGCCGGACCTGCCGGATGCGCAGGTCGCGGCGCTGCGCGAGCGCGCGACGACCCTCGGCCTCGACGGCGCTCGCGTGCCGGTGCGCGGCTTCGTCGCGCCGCGCCGGCTGCCGGGCGACATCGCGACCCCCGGCGGCTACCGGCTCGCGATCGGACCGCGCGGCGTGCTGATCGAAGGCTACGACCGCGCGGGCCTCTACTACGGCGTGCAGACCCTCTACTCGCTCGCGCCGGCCGGCGGCGGCCCGATCCCGGCGATGCTCGTCGAGGACGCGCCGCGCTTCACGCATCGCGGCATGCACGTCGACCTCGCGCGCAACTTCAAGCAGCCCGCGACGCTGCGCCGCCTGATCGACCAGATGAGCGCGTACAAGCTCAACCGCCTGCACCTGCATCTGTCCGACGACGAAGGCTGGCGCATCGAGATTCCCGGCCTGCCCGAGCTGACCGAGATCGGGGGACGCCGCTGCCACGACCCGAGCGAGACGCGCTGCCTGCTGCCGCAGCTCGGCTCCGGCCCCGACAACCGCTCGGGCGGCGGCTACCTGACACGCGACGACTACGTGGCGCTCGTGCGCTACGCGGCCGCGCGCTTCGTGCAGGTCATCCCCGAGATCGACATGCCGGCGCATGCGCGCGCGGCCGTCGTGACGATGGAGGCGCGTTACCGGCGGCTGCATGCGGCGGGCCGCGAGCAGGAGGCGAACGCGTACCGGCTGCTCGACCCGCAGGACACGACGAACCTGACGACGGTGCAGTTCTACGACCGGCGCAGCGACCTGAACCCGTGCGTGCCGGGCGCGCTCAACTTCGCGTCGAAGGTGATCCGCGAGATCGCGGCGATGCACGCGGACGCGCAGGCGCCGCTGCAGACCTGGCACTACGGCGGCGACGAAGCGAAGAACATCTTCCTCGGCGGCGGCTTCCAGCCGCTGAACGGCACCGACCCGAACAAGGGGCGCATCGATCTGGCCGCGCAGGACAAGCCGTGGGCGCGGTCGCCCGCGTGCACGGCGCTGCTCCAGCGCGGCGAGATCAAGTCGATCGACGAGCTGCCGACGCGTTTCGCGAAACAGGTGAGCGCGGCCGTCAACGCGAACGGGATCGACACGATGGCCGCATGGCAGGACGGCATCAAGCATGCGAACGGGCCGCAGGATTTCAGCACGCGCCACGTGATGGTGTCGCTGTGGGACACGATCTTCTGGGGCGCGTCGGACAGCGCGCGCGACCTGAGCGGCAAGGGCTATCTGACGGTGCTCGCGCTGCCCGACTACCTGTATTTCGACTTCCCGTACACGCTCAACCCGCGCGAGCGCGGCTACTACTGGGGCTCGCACGCGACCGACGAGTACAAGGTGTTCTCGTTCGCGCCGGAGAACCTGCCGCAGAACGCCGAAGTGATGGGCGACCGCGACGGCAACCCGTTCGAGGTGACGGGCACGGGCCCCGCGCCGCGCATCGAAGGCATCCAGGGCCAGGCGTGGGGCGAGGTGATGCGCAACGACACGTTCCTCGAATACATGGCGTACCCGCGGCTGCTCGCGCTCGCCGAGCGCGCGTGGCACCGGGCCGACTGGGAGCTGCCGTATGCGGCCGGCGTGCGCTTCAGGCGCGGCGACACGCACCACGTCGACATCGCCGCGCTGCAGCGCGACTGGGCCGGCTTCGCGACGCTGCTCGCGCAACGCGAATTGCCGAAGCTGGAGCGCGCCGGCGTCGGCTACCGGAAGCCGACCTTCACGCTGACGAATCCGTGAACGGGTGAAGGTATCGGGCGATGGGCGACGCGGACCAACGCATCGCCCATCGCCCGCCCCAAAAGTAAAACGGCTTGCGACAGACGCGTCGCAAGCCGTTTTACTTTTGACCGCCGGCCCGGATCCGCCGCGCGGACCGAGCGGGCCGGCTTCACCGCATCACGCCGGCTGTGCCGCCGCCCCGCCGCCCGACGGCGGCAGGCGCGCGCCGAGCTGTTCGGCATAGCGTGCCGCCGCGTTGCCGCAGACGATGTGGAACGTGTCGAGCGACACCCACGCGACGTCAAGCGTGCCGAGACGCTCGCGATCGACCGCCGACGGATCGCGCACGACCACGCGCAGGCGCGTGGTGGCCACCACCTCGAGCGACACGACGTTGGTCGCGCCGCCGAACACCGCCAGCCAGCGGGTCGGCTCCGGATCGAGCGGGCCGGCGGCCGCGCCCGTGACGGGCTGCGCGGCGGCGGCCGTCGCCGGCGCGGCCGCACCGGTCGCACCGGCGCCGATCGCGGCACGCATCTCGTCGGCGATGATGTCGGCCTCCGGCCCGATGATCACCTGCACGCTGTTGCCGCCGCGCTTGAGCACGCCGCGTGCGCCGATCGACTTCAGTTCCGGCTCCGATACCTTCTCCGGATCGACGACGGTCAGGCGCAGGCGCGTCGTGCACGCGTCGACGACCGACAGGTTGCCGGCCCCGCCGAGTGCGGCGATGTAGCGTTGCGCACGCGGTGCGGCAGCCGTGGCAGCCGCGCCCGCGGCCGGTGCGACGAAACCGCCCGATGCGTACGACTCCGCGGCCGCATCGGTCGATGCCGGCTCGCGGCCCGGCGTCGCCATGTTGAACTTGCGGATGAAGAAACGGAACAGCCCGTAGTACGCGACGCCGTACGCGATGCCGAGCGGAATCGCGATCCAGCCCTTCGTCGACAGCCCGTAGTTCAGCACGTAGTCGATCGCGCCCGCCGAGAACGTGAAGCCAAGCTTCACCCCGAGGATCTGGCAGATCGCGAGCGACAGCCCCGTCAGCACCGCGTGGATCACGTACAGCACCGGCGCGAGGAACATGAAGCTGAACTCGATCGGCTCGGTCACGCCGGTCAGGAACGACGTGAGCGCCATCGAGAACAGCAGGCCGCCGACCATCGCGCGGCGCTCCTTCGGCGCTTCGTGCAGCATCGCGAGACACGCGGCCGGCAGGCCGAACATCATGATCGGGAAGAAGCCGGCCATGAAGGTGCCCGCGCTCGGGTCGCCCGCGAAGAAGCGATGCAGGTCGCCGTGCACGATCTCGCCGCCGGCGGGCGGCGTGAAGTTGCCGAACACGAACCACGCGAGCGAGTTGATGATGTGGTGCAGGCCGGTGACGAGCAGCAGGCGGTTCAGGAAGCCGAACACGAACGCACCGATCGCGCCCGCCGTCGTCAGCCACTGGCCGGCCGCGTCGATCGCATGCTGGATCGGCTGCCACACGTACCCGAACGCGATGCCCAGTATCACGCACACGAGCCCCGTGATGATCGGCACGAACCGCTTGCCGCCGAAGAACGCGAGGTAGTCCGGCAGCTTGATGTCCTTGTAGCGGTTGTACAGCAGGCCCGCGACGACACCCGCGATGATCCCGGACAGCACGCCCATGTTCAGCTTGGGATCGATGTCCTTCATGATCGCGGTTTCGATCAGGTAGCCGATCGCGCCCGCGAGCGCCGCCACGCCGTTGTTATCCTTCGCGAAACCGACCGCCACGCCGATCGCGAACAAGAGCGGCAGGTTGTCGAAGATCGCGCCGCCGGCGTCGGCGATCATCTTGATGTTGAACACGTCCGGCTGGCCGAGTCGCAGCAGGATGCCGGCGACCGGCAGTACCGCGATCGGCAGCATCAGCGCCCGGCCCAGGCCCTGTATTTTCAGAAACGGATTCCCGTCCATTCAATCCTCCAATCCATGTCTCGTCGTTAAGCGTCGTTGACCTAATTGCTTTCGTAGTGAAACGGGCCGCGTGCCCGCCGCCGACGTTCAGTCGAGCGGCCAGACCTCGCGGCTTGCTGCCCTTACCGCCTGTGCCGAGTCGAGTGCGAGCAGATCCTGCGCACGCTGGCGGCACAACGGGTAATCGAGGCGGCGCACACGCGCCTTGATGCCCGGCACCGACACCGGGTCGACCGACAGCTCGGTCACGCCGAGGCCCACGAGCACCGGCACCGCGAGCGGATCGCCGCCCAGCGCGCCGCACACGCCGACCCACTTGCCGTGCTTCGCGGCGCCGCGCACCGCGATGTCGATCAGGCGCAGCACGGCCGGATGCAGGCCGTCGGCCTGCGCGGCGAGATCGGCCTGGCAGCGGTCCATCGCGAGCGTGTACTGCGTGAGGTCGTTGGTGCCGATCGACAGGAAATCCGCGTGCTGCGCGAGCTGGTCGGCCAGCAGCGCGGCCGACGGCACCTCGATCATCACGCCGACCTCGATCGGCTCGGTGCGGCCCTGCGCGCGCGCGAACTCGTCGATGCGCTTGCGCAGCCGCACGAGCTCGCCCGCGTCGGTCACCATCGGCAGCAGGATGCGCACCGCGCCGAACGGCTTCACCGCGAGCAGGCCCTGCAGTTGATCGTCGAGAAGATCGGGGCGCACCTGCGCGAGACGGATGCCGCGCAGGCCGAGCGCCGGGTTCGGTTCGGGCGGCAGCGTCAGGTAGTCGACTTCCTTGTCCGCGCCGACGTCGAGCGTGCGGATGATCGCCGTGCGGCCCTGCAGCGCGTCGACGATCGACTGATAGCTCTGCTGGTGTTCGACCACCGTCGGCGCAGCCTGGCGATGGATGAACATCAGTTCGGTGCGCAGCAGGCCGACCGCGTCCGCGCCGTTGTCGACGGCGGTGTGCGCGTCGTCGAGCGTCGCGATGTTCGCGGCGACCTCGATCGCACGGCCGTCGACCGTCGCGGCCGCCTCGCCTGCCTGTTGCCGGTTCGCCTCGCGCACGCCGTCCAGACGCTGGCGCTCGTGCCGCGCGCGTTCGACGTCGAGCGCGGTCGGCGCGTGTTCGAGCCGGCCCGCGCTCGCGTCGACGACGACCTGCGTGCCGTCCGGAATCGCGTACAGCGCGTCGCCGACCGCCACCAGCGCCGGGATGCCGAGCTGGCGCGCGATGATCGCCGCGTGCGACGTCGCGCCGCCGCGCGCCATCACGAGCGCGGTCACGCGCTCGCGATCGAGCGACGACAGGTCCGACGGCGTGAACTCCTCGGCCGCGAGCACGGCTTCATCGGGCAGCGCGCGCGCGGCGCCGCTCGTGTGGCCGAGCGCGCGCAGCACGCGCTTCTCGATGTCGCGCAGGTCGGCCGCGCGCTCGGCGAGCAACGCGTCGTCGAGCTTCGACAGCGTGTCGATCTGCGTGCGGATCGTCGCGCGCCACGCGAAGCCCGCGCCCTTGCCGAGGCTGATCAGGTCGCGCGCGGCGTCGATCAGCGTCGGGTCTTCCAGCAGCACGCGATGCACCGCGAAGATGCCCGCCTCGCCGACCGCGCCGCGCGCCGACGCGTTGCGCACCGTTTCGGCGAGCTCGGCGTCGACCGCCTTCAGCGCGTGATCGAGGCGGCGGCTTTCGGCGGCGGGCGTACCGGCCGCCTGTTCGGGCGGCACGATGTCCGCATCGTCGAGACGCACCAGCGTGCCGACCGCGATGCCGGGCGCGGCGCACACGCCGGCGAGCGTGTTCGGATCGAGCGCCGCGCCGGTGGCGTGCGCGATGGTCTGCGGCGCGGGCGATTTCAGTCGCGCCGGCTTTTCCTCCACTTCGCCGTGCGCTTCGCGCAGCAGTTCGCGCTCGACCGCATCGACGGCCTGCTGCGCGTGCGCGCCGCGGCCGACCAGTTCGACCGTCGCGCCTTCGCCGGCGCCGAGGCCGAGCAGGCCGACGACGCTCGCGATCGACGCCTTGCGACCGTCGAACAGCACGTCGACGGTCGCGTCGAACCCGCGCACCGATTCGCGCGCCCGCGCGGCCGGCCGCGCATGCAGCCCGCCCGGCTGCGCAAGCACGATCTCGCGACGCACTTCGTTCTGCGCGGCCGCGCCGGCCTGCGCCGCCTGCGCGGCGGCTGCGCCCTTGCCGCGCAGCGCGAGCAACGGCGTCTCGCCGGCGGTCGCGAAACCGCTCGCGCGATCGACCACCTCGAACGCGTCGGAATTCGCGATCGCGATCACCGACACGAGCGAATGCGCGTGGCGCGCCACCGCGTCCTGGTCGAACTCGATCAGCAGCGCGCCCGCTTCGACCCGCGCGCCGGCTTCGACGTGCGCGATGAAGCCCTGCCCGTTCAGCTCGACGGTGTCGATGCCGATGTGCAGCAGCACTTCCGCGCCTTGCGGCGTCGTGATCGTCACCGCATGGCCGGTGCGCGCGAGATGCGACACGACGCCCGCGCACGGCGCGACGAGCCGGCCCGCGAGCGGGTCGATGCCGATGCCGTCGCCGAACATCCCGCCGGAGAACACCGGATCGGGCACGTCGGCCAGTGCGACGATCGGCCCCGTCAACGGGCTAAGCAGGACGATCTGATCGTGGTTGGGGCTCTTCAACTGGGATTCCTCGGCGCGTCTCATCGGCTGTCTCGGCTATCAGTGCGTTTCGGTGACTTTGTTCAGGTGGCGCGGCGTGTCGGGATTGCGGCCGCGCGCGACGGCGAGATCCGCCGCCATCACGTAGAACGAAAGAATGGCGGCGATCGGGTCGAGCGCCGAATGGGCGGACTGCGCGAGCGGCAGCACGGTGCCCGATACGCCGGGCGTCGATACGCCGGGCGTGCCGGCGGGCGCCGCGAGCAGCACGGCGGCGCCGCGTGCGCGCATGTCGTGCGCGAGCTGCAACAGCCCGGCCTGTTCCGGCCCCGGCGGCGCGAACACGAGCAGCGGATAGTCGCGGTCGATCAGCTCCATCGGGCCGTGGCGGACTTCCGCGCTCGAGAACGCCTCGGCCTGGATACCGGACGTTTCCTTCAGCTTCAGCGCGGCTTCCTGCGCGATCGCGAGGCCCAGGCCGCGGCCGATCACGATCATCCGCTCGACGCCCGCGAGCGCCGCGACGGCCGGCGACCAGTCGAGCCGGCCGGCCTGCGCGAGCACGTCGGGCAGCCCGCGCAGCGCGGTCACCAGCGCGGCGTCGCGCTGCCAGTACGCGACGATCTGCGCGGACAGCGACAGCATCGCGATGTAGCTCTTGGTCGCGGCGACCGACAGTTCGGGGCCGGCCAAAAGCGGCAACTGGTGTTCGCACGCGTCGGCGAGCGGCGACGGCAGCACGTTCACGGCGGCGACGGTGCGCGCGCCGGCTTCGCGCAGCGCGGCCATCGTGTTGACGAGATCGGGGCTCTTGCCCGACTGGGAGAACGCGAGCGCGAGCTGGTCCTGCACCTTCAGCGGCGCCTGCTGCAGCGTCGCGACCGACATCGGCAGCGACGCGACCGGCACGCCGAGGCGGCTCATCGTCAGGCTCGCGAAATAGCTGGCGGCGTGATCCGAGCTGCCGCGCGCGACCGTCAGCGCGACGGCCGGCGGGTGATCGAGCAATTGGCCGGCGAGCGCTTCGACGCGCGTGGTGTCGGCGATCTGCGCGGCGACGACCTGGGCGGACTCGCGCGCTTCCTTAAGCATATTCGACAATCGATTCTCCTTCGACGTAGGTCGCGGTGAGGTTCAGGTCGCGATCGAACACCGCGAGGTCGGCCCATGCGCCGCGCTCGAGGCGGCCGCGATCGGCGATGCCGAGGTAGTCGGCCGCATAGCGCGACATCCGGTTCGACACGTCGGCGATCGGCAGGCCGAGCGACACGAGGTTGCGCAACGCCTGGTCCATCGTCAGCGTGCTGCCGGCGAGCGTGCCGTCGGCGAGCCGCACGCCGCCGAGGCACTTGGTGACGTGCTGGCTGCCGAGCCGGTATTCGCCGTCGGGCATGCCGGTGGCCGACGTGCTGTCGGTCACGACGTACAGGCGCGGAATCGCGCGCAGCGCCGCACGGATCGCGCCCGGGTGGACGTGCAGCAGATCGGGGATGATTTCCGCGTATTCGGCGTGCGCGAGCGCCGCACCGACGAGGCCCGGGTTGCGGTGATGCAGCGGCGACATCGCGTTGAACAGGTGCGTGAAACCGCACGCGCCATGCTTGAGCGCGGCGACCGCGTCGTCGTAGGTCGCGAGCGAATGGCCGAGCTGCACGCGCACGCCGCGCGCGGCCATCTCGCCGATGATCTCGATGTGGCCCGCGATTTCCGGCGCGAGCGTGACGACGCGGATCGGCGCGATCGACAGGTACTTCAGCACCTCGTCGAGCACGGCCGACACGGCCGCGTCGGGCTGCGCGCCGAGCTTGCCGGGGTTGATGTACGGTCCTTCCAGATGCACGCCGAGCACGCGCGCGCCGCCCGGCGTGCGGGTGCGCGCGACGGTGCCGAGGTGCGCGACGACGTCCATCAGCTCGTCGCGCGGCGCGGTCATCGTCGTCGCGAGCAGGCTCGTCGTACCGAATTGCGCGTGCGTGCGGACGATCGTTTCGATCGCGTCGCCGCCTTCCATCACGTCGGCGCCGCCGCCGCCATGCACGTGCAGGTCGATGAAGCCGGGCAGGATGTACGGCGCGTCGTTCTGCGCGGGATCGACGGGCGTGCCGTCGAGCGTGGTGATGCGGCCGTTCTCGCTATCGAGCGAACCGAGAATCCAGCCGTCGGGGGTGAGGATGTTGCCAGTCAGCATGACGTTCTCTTGATGATCGGGTGACGCGGGCATCCGCGTCGTGATGTGCCAATCCGTTGCGATTCATTGCACGCGATTGCGTTCCGTCGCGATCGCGCGCGATGCGCGGGCAGTCTCGCGCGTCAGCGTTTCAGTTCGGCGACGAAGTCGTAATAGTCGTCGCGGCAATACGTTTCGGTCACCTCGATCGCGCGCTGGTCGGCGCCGTAGCCGATGCGCGTGATCACGAGGAGCGCCGAGCCCGGCTTCACCGCCATCCATTTCGCGATCGCATGCGTCGCGTTCGCCGCGCGAAAGTGCTGCAGCGCGCGCACGACGGTCATGCCGCGCGTCTCGAGGTATTCGTACAGCGACGCGCCGAGCGCCTGCGGATCGGGCACCACCGCGGCCGGCAGCGTCGAATGCTCGACCGCCATCACGATGCCGTCCGCGCGGCGCAGCCGTTCGAGCCGCGCCACCGTCGCGCCGGGCGCGAGGCCGAGACGCGTGAGCTCGTCGCGGGTCGCGGCGCGCAGCGTGCGCGACAGCCACACCGAATCGGGCACGAAGCCGCGCTGCCGCATCTTCGCGGTGAAGCCGACGAGCCGCGACAGCGGATCGGCGACGCGCGGCGTGATGAAGCTGCCGGCCCCGCGCGCCCGCTTGATCAGGCCCTGCTCGACCAGCAGCGCGAGCGCGCGACGCGCGGTGATCCGCGACACGCCGACCGACCCCGACAGCAACCGCTCCGACGGCAGCGCCTCGCCGGCCCGCCACGCGCCGGCGTGGATCGCGCTCGCCAGATTGCGGGCGAGCTGCAGATAGAGCGGCGTGTCGTCGAGGGGATCGGGCGCCAGTTCGGACCAGCCGGTTTCCATGTGCCTCCGGGTGTCGGACGACGGCTCGAGGCCGCCGAAGTTGAACGCATTATATAACCACCATAATACCAGTCAACGAACTGGTATTAGCGCGACGCAAATCGCCGGAAGCCTTGTGCGGCAAGCGTTTTAGTATCGGCAAAGCCTTTGTTTACAACGCAGTTCGGGATAGGGATTTACCCGAGGTGGTATGCAGGGGGACAGTTCCAGTGCGTGGACCGGCCGGGTTTCCGGCACGAATATGAGACCAGAATAGAACCAATTTGGCTGACTGGTATGCATTGACGACAGAGCGCCGGTGCGACGCGCGGATCAGTGGAATTCGCGGCTCGACGTGTGCAGACCGCCGAGCAGCGGCGTCAGATCCTCGAAATGCTGCGCGACGAGGTGCCGCACGTCGCTCACGACCTGCCACACGCCAGACGCCGCGAGCAGCCGCGAATCGAGCGTTTCGCGGCGTTGCCGCGCGAGCAGCTCGGGCCGCACGATCACGTTCACGCAGCCCGTTTCGTCTTCGAGCGTCATGAACATCACGCCTTTCGCGGTGCCCGGCATCTGTCGCGCGATCACGAGCCCGCATGCGCGCGCGAGCCTGCCGTCGGGACGGTCGCGCAGCTCGGCCGCGGACGACAGCTGCTGCGCGCGCAACGCGGGCCGCAGCAGCGCGACCGGGTGGCGGTTCAGCGTGAGGCCGGTGGTGTGATAGTCGGCGCGGATGTCGTCGGCTTCCGACGGCGCGCCGAGCGCGGGCGACTCCGCTTCGTCGATCGGCGCGGCGGCGAGCAGGTCGCGTTCGGGCGCCGCGGCGACGGCCTGCCACAGCGCATCGCGGCGATGGCCGGCGAGCGTCGCGAGCGCGTTCGCGGCGGCGAGCGCTTCGAGATCGCGGCGTTCGAGCTGCGCGCGGCGCGCGAGGCTGTCGACGTTGTCGAACGGGCCGGCGGTGCGCGCGGCTTCGATGCGGCGCGCGGCGGCTTCGCCCAGGCCGCGCACGAGCGACAGGCCGAGCCGCACGGCCGGCTGACCGTGTGGGGGCGGCTGGCCGGGCAGCGCTTCGAGCGCGGCTTCCCAGGTGCTTTGCGTCACGTCGATCGGCAGGACCTGCACGCCGTGGCGCTTCGCATCCTGCACGAGCTGCGACGGCGGATAGAACCCCATCGGCTGGCTGTTCAACAGCGCGGCGAGAAAGATCGCCGGTTCGTGGCATTTGAGCCAGCTGCTCGCATAGGCGAGTTTCGCGAAGCTGGCCGCGTGGCTTTCGGGAAAACCGTATTCGCCGAAGCCCTTGATCTGCTCGAAGATCTGCTCGGCGAATTCGCGTGTGTAGTTGCGCTCGAGCATGCCGTCGACGATCTTGCCGTAATACTTCTCGAGGTTGCCCTTGCGTTTCCACGCGGCCATTGCCCGCCGCAACGCGTCGGCCTCGCCAGGCGTGAAGCCCGCCGCGACGATCGCGATCTGCATCACCTGTTCCTGGAAGATCGGCACGCCGAGCGTGCGTTCGAGCACAGCCTTGAGCGCGTCGCTCGGATACGTGACCTCGCCCTCCTCTTCGCCGGCCACGATCCTGCGCCGCTGCAGATACGGATGCACCGCGCCGCCCTGAATCGGCCCGGGTCGCACGATCGATACCTGGACGACGAGATCGTAGTAGTTGCGCGGCTTCAGCCGCGGCAGCATCGACATCTGCGCCCGCGATTCGATCTGGAACACGCCGACCGTATCGGCCCGGCAGATCATGTCGTAAGTGGCTTTGTCATCCTGCGGAATGTGTTTCAGCGTGAACGGTTCGCCGTCCTTCTCGGGCCCGCGCCACGCGGTGCGCAGGTCGAACGCGCGATGCAGCGCCGACAGCATGCCGAGCGCGAGCACGTCGACCTTCATCAGCCCGAGCGCCTCGAGATCGTCCTTGTCCCACTGGATCACGCGCCGCCCGTCCATCGCCGCATTTTCGACCGGCACGAGCCGTGTGAGCTTGCCGCGGCTGATCACGAAGCCGCCCGAATGCTGCGACAGGTGGCGCGGAAAATTGAGCAAGCGCCCCGCCAGTTCGGCCCATGTGCGAATCAGCGGCGTTTCGGGATCGAGCCCGGTCGACGCGAATTGCCGCAGCAGATCGCGGCTGCCGTCGAACCAGCGGTGCCCCTTCGCGACGCGATCGACCAGCATCGGATCGACGCCGAGCGCCTTGCCGGTCTCGCGCAGCACGCCGCGCGGGCGATACGTCGAGACGGCGGCCGCGAGCGCGGCGCGGTCCTCGCCGTATTTTTCGTAGATATGCTGGATCACTTCTTCGCGGCGCTGATGCTCGAAGTCGACGTCGATATCGGGCGGCTCGCCGCGTTCCTCGCTGATGAAACGCTCGAACAGCATCGTGCTTTGGTCGGGATCGACCTCGGTGATGCCGAGGCAATAGCAGACGACCGAATTTGCGGCCGAGCCGCGGCCCTGGCACAGGATGTTCTGGCTGCGCGCGTATTTGACGATGTCGTAGACGGTCAGGAAGAACGGCTCGTAGCTCAGCCGGGCGATCAGGTCGAGTTCATGGCGGATCTGCTTGTCTACCTTTTCCGGGATGCCGTTCGGATAACGGTCGGCCGCGCCGGCGAAGGTTTCCCGTTCCAGATAGCGCGCCGGCGTGAGCCCCTTCGGCACGATCTCGTCGGGATACTCGTAGCGCAGCTTGCCGAGATCGAAATCGCACGCATCGAGAATCGCGCAGGTCTCCGCGATCTCGCCCGGCGAAAACAACTTCGCGATCCGCCCGCGCGCACGCAGATGCTGCTCCGCATTCGGCGCGAGCGCATAGCCGCACTCGGCGACCGGCATCCCGACGCGAATCGCCGTCATCACGTCCTGCAACGGTTTGCATGAGCGCTTATGCATCGTCACGTCGCCGAGCGCGACGATGCGCACGCCGCGCCGTTTGCCGGCCGCACGAATCTCGTCGCGCTGCACGCCGTCGAGCGCGCGCTGCAACTGCACGAGCCCGAGCCGCGCGCGCTCGCCGAACGTCGCGCGAAACCACGCGACCTGTGCGTCGAGCACATCTGCCCGCACCGGGTACGCGGGCACGAGGATCGCGAAGCAGTCGGGCATCCCGCGCAGATGAGCGAATTTCTCAGGCGGCCTCGACAACATTCGCGACGTCAGCCGGTACGTGCCCTTCGGCGCCTCCATCCGCCGCCACGAAATCAGCTCGGAAAGATTGCCGTACCCTTCGCGGTTCTGCGCGAGCAACACGAGCCCGAACGCACCGGGGCCCGGGTCGTGGCCGGGCGCGACGTCATCCGGCGTGACGTCGAAATACGAACCGATGACGAGCGGCAGCCCTTTCTCTTGCGCGGCGACATGCATGCGCGGCGCGCCGGCGAGCGAGCATTCGTCGGTGATCGCGATCCCGCGATAGCCGAGCTCCGCCGCGCGCTCGACCAGTTCCTCCGCATGCGACGCGCCATGCAGGAATGAGAAATTCGAGCGGCAGAACAACTCCGCGTAATCGGGCAGCAAACTGACTTCCGCGACCATCTTCGTTCACCCGAACAGGCCGTGCAGGAACCAGTGCGGCTCGGTCTCGCTCCCCGACCGCTCCCTGAACACCCAATAGCACGCGCCCTCTTCGTCCTGCGCGACGTGGTAATCGCGTACGGCGAGCTGCCCGTCGAACCACCCGGCTTCGATCCGCTCGGCCGACGACATCATCCGGAGCGGCGTATGAAATACCGGCCGGTTCTCGCGCATCAGCAACGGCAGCGGCTCGGCGAGCAGCCACGCGGGGCGCGGCGGCGCGGCGGGTGAAACGGCGGCCGGCTTGCCCGCTTGCGCATCGAGCGGCAACCAGCGGTTCGCAGCCTCGGGCCGGTAATCGGCGACCGGCGCCGCGCGCAGCACGTTGTCCGCGCCCAGCCGCGCGACCAGCAGCTCGAACAGCCGCTCGCGGGTTTCCCGCGTACCGCCCGGCTCGGGAAAAAGATCGTCGGCCGGCGGCGCGACCGATTCGACGCGCGTGGCCTTCAGCCGCACCGCGATCACCGCGGCCGGCAGCTCGACGCGCGCAAGCCGTTCGCCGAGCAGCCGCATGAAATGCCCCTCGTCGCGCACGGGCGCGGCGAACGCGAGCTCGAGCGGGGTCGGCGGCACGGCCTGACGGCCGCGCTCGTGCTCGAGATCGAACGTCATCGCGGCCAGCGACAGGTGCCGCGCGGCCAGCCAGCCGCACAGCTGCACGACGAGCCGCCGCGCCGCGAACAGCACGGCTTGCGCGTATTCGACGCGCTCCGGCAATTCGAGCCGCACGTCGAACACGGGCGGCACCGCCATCCACGCGAGCGGCTCGATCGCTTCGCCGTACGCACGATCGAGCGCGGCCAGCAACGCGGGGCCGCAGCGCCGCTGCAACCCCGCGCGCGGCAGGCGGCGCAGATCGGCGAGCGTGTGGCAGCCGAGGCCGTCGAACCAGCCTGCATACGGACGCGCATCGGGCAACAGCACGCAGGGCAGCCGGTCGAGCGCGCGGACGAGCGAGCGCTGGCGCGCGACGCGGCGCCGCCGGCGCGATCGCGCCGACGTGCGCGCGAGCAGCCACGCGCCGCGCCCGGTCGGCGCGGCGGACAGGCGCGCCGCATAGCCGAGCGCCGCGAGCGTCGCGCGCACCTGGCGGCATAGCGACGGCAAGCCGCCGAACAGGCGCAGGCTCGGGCCGACGTCGACGATCAGCGTGGCTTCGTCGTCGAGCGCGACGCACGGCGAGAAGCGCAGCAACGCGAGCGCGACCGCGCGCAGCGCATCGGCTTCGCGGGCGGGATCGCGTTCGACGAGCTGCGTGCCCGGTGCGAGCGTGAGCACGCCGCCGCGCTTCATGCCGGCGCGCACGCCCTGCCGGCGCGCGGCCGCATCGGCGATCAGCACGACACCCTGCTCGAGCACCGCACACCCGGCCGCTGCGTCAGACGGCGGCGGGGCGCACACGTCGAGCGGCAGGCGCGGCAGATGGATGCCGAGCAAGACGCGCATAGCGGCTCTCCACGATGGGCGACGGCAATTCGAGCACGAGCGGCTCGCTGCGCGCGGGCCCGCGACGCTTGACGATGTCGAGCGACACGCCGCCCGGCACCGGATACAGCGCGACGCGCAGCACGGCCGGCGACGGCTGCCGCGCGGCCGACAGCGGGCGCAGCATCACGAACAGCGTGTCGCCCGTGCGCGCGGCCGCGAGATGCAGGCGCCGCAGCGCATCGGGCCGCGCGTCCTGCCAGAGCAGCAGCGCGCCGCAACAGCCGGTCTTGAGCGCCTGCTCGGCGGCCCACAGCGCATCGGTGCGGCTACCGGCGCGCAGCCACAGCAGCGTATCGGCCGGCACGCCGAGACTGGCGAGCGCGGTGGCATGCGGCGACTGCGGCGGCGCGACGAGCGCGAGCGGCCGCCGGACGCTGACGCTGCGGGCGAGCGCGGGCGCGAGCAGCCGCATCTCGCCGCAGCCCGCGTGCGCGGCCAGCAGTTCGACGAGGCCGCCGACCGGCCAGCCGCCGCCCGGCAGCTCGGCCGACAGCGACGCGAAGCCCGTGTCGATCGTGCGCGGGCCGCCGCGCGCGAGTTGCGAGCCGCGCCAGAGGGACGGATGAAGGGATTCGGGAGCAATGGAGGATGCGAGCATGACGCCACCCACAACTGTATGGATATACAGTATATGGCAATGCGTCCGCGTCGCACAGTACGGGTACGAAACCGGTATTTAGTCGGATGAAATGCGGGGCAAGCCCGCGCATCGGGTCCCGATGCAACGACGCACGCGAACCGGATCGCGCGGCCGCTCGGCAAGCGGACCGCCACGATGCCTATCGCGCCGGTCCGCCCCTCGCCCGTCAGCCGAGCAGCAGCGCGTCGTCGTCGAGTTGCTCGTGCCGCACCTTCTCGAACATCTGCAGCAGATCCGGCACGTCGAGCCCCTTGCGCGCGTCGCCCGACACGTCGAGCACGACCTGCCCCTGGTGCAGCATCACCGTGCGCTCGCCATAGTCGAGCGCCTGCCGCATGCTGTGCGTGACCATCATCGTCGTCAGCTTGCTCTCGGCGACGATGCGCGCGGTCAGCTCCAGCACGAACGCGGCCGTCTTCGGGTCGAGCGCGGCCGTGTGCTCGTCGAGCAGCAGGATCCGCGATGGCCTGAGCGACGCCATCAACAGGCTCACGGCCTGACGCTGGCCGCCCGACAGCAGCCCGATCCGGTCGGTCAGCCGGTTTTCCAGCCCGAGGTTCAAGAGCCGCAGCTTGTCGCGAAACAGCTCGCGCGACGGCCGGTCGAGCGCGGCCCGGAAACCGCGCCGCACGCCGCGCGCCATCGCGAGCGCCATGTTCTCCTCGATCGTCAGCGCCTCGCAGGTGCCGGCCATCGGATCCTGGAACACGCGCGCGACGAGGTGCGCGCGGTCCCACGCGGCCTTGCGCGTGACGTCCGTGCCGTCGATCGCGATACGCCCCGAATCGACGCGCTGATCGCCGCTGACCGCATTGAGGAAAGTCGACTTGCCGGCGCCGTTCGAGCCGATCACCGCGACGAACTGGCCGTCGGGAATCTCGAGCGACAGCCCGCGCAGCGCGCGCGTCTCGATCGGCGTGCCGGGGTTGAACGTGAGTTTGAGATCGTGTGCCGACAGCATGTCATGCCCCTCCGTTCTTGCGCGCGAACAGCTTCTTGCGCGTCGCCGGCAGCACCAGCGCGATCGTGACGAGCGCGGCCGTCACGAGGTTCAGGTCCTGCGCCTTCAGGCCGATGAATTCGCTGTTCAGCGCGAGCGCGATGAAGAAGCGATAGACGATCGCGCCGAGCACGACGGCGAGCGTCGTCAGCACCAGCCGGCGCGCGGGCAGCAGCGTCTCGCCGATGATCACCGCGGCCAGCCCGATCACGATCGTGCCGATCCCCATCGAGATGTCCGAGCCGCCCTGCGTCTGCGCGAACAGCGCGCCCGCGAGCGCGACGAGCGCGTTCGACAGCGCCATCCCGGCGAGCGTCGCGCGGCCGGTCGCGATGCCTTGCGCCCGCGCCATCCGCGGGTTCGCGCCGGTCGCGCGCATCGCGAGGCCGAGCTGCGACGAGAAGAACCAGTCGAGCCCGAGCTTCGCGACCACGACGACGATCGCGAGCAGCGCCGGACGCAGCACGTAATCGGGCATCCAGTCGGGCTGCAGCACGGTGAAGAGCGTCGGCTCGGTGATCAGCGGCACGTTCGGCCGGCCCATGATCCGCAGGTTTACCGAGTAGAGCGCGATCATCATCAGGATACTGGCGAGCAGATCCATGATCTTCAGGCGCACGTTCAGCCAGCCGGTGACGAAGCCGGCCAGCGCGCCCGCGACGATCGCGAGCAGCGTCGCGGAGAACGGGTCGTGGCCGGCCGAGATCAGCGTCGCGGCGACGGCGCCGCCGAGCGGAAAGCTGCCGTCGACGGTGAGGTCTGGGAAGTTGAGGATGCGAAACGAGATCAGCACCCCGAGGGCGACGAGGCTGAAGATCAGGCCGATCTCCAGTGCGCCCAGAAACGAGAACAGAGACATGATGGGGAAATCCTGTTGCTTCCCGGCCTCACGTGTACGGCCGGGCGAAGCGAACGGGCGGCTTCGGGTAGGAGCCGCCCGTCCGGCGATGTCGTCGAGGCCCGGATCGGGCCTGCCAGCGCGGCGCTCGGGCCGCGGCTTACTTGATGACCGTCTTCGCTTCCTTCACGAGATCCGGCGACAGCGTGACGCCCTGTTTCGCGGCCGCGCCCGTATTGACGAACAGTTCGAGGTTGCTGCTCGTCTCCGATGCGATCGCGCCCGGCTTCTCGCCCTTCAGGATGCGCGCGACGACCTTGCCCGTCTGGCGGCCGAGGTCGCCGTAGTTGATGCCGAGCGCCGCGATGCCGCCCCGCTTCACGCTGTCGGTGTCGCCGGCGACGAGCGGGATCTTCGCTTCGTTCGCGACCTTCACGAGCGCTTCGTACGCGGACACGACGTTGTTGTCGGTGTTCGTGTAGATCACGTCGACCTTGCCGATCAGGCTCTTCGCGGCCGGGCCGATGTCGACGGTGCGCGGGGCGGCCGCTTCCTTCAGCGTCATCCCCTGCTTCGCGAGGATCTCCTTGAGCGCCTTCACGACGACGACCGAATTCGCCTCGCCCGGGTTGTAGACCATGCCGACCGTCTTCGCATTCGGCACGACGCGCTTGATCAGCGCGACCTGGCGATCGAGCGGCAACATGTCGGACACGCCCGTGACGTTGGTGCCCGACGGCCCCCAGCCCTTCACGAGCTGCGCGGCGACCGGGTCGGTCACGCCCGAATAGACGATCGGCACGCTCTTCGTCGCCGCGACGACCGACTGCGCGGCCGGCGTCGCGATCGCGACGATCACGTCGGGCTTGTCGCCGACGAACTTGCGCGCGATCTGCGCGGCCGTGCCCGTGTTGCCCTGCGCGCTCTGGTATTCCCACTTGAGCTTGTCGTCGCCGTAACCTTCCGCCTTCAGCTCGGCGCGCACGCCGTCGCGGATCGCATCGAGCGCCGGATGGTCGACGATCGACAGCACCTTGACGGTCTGGGCGTGCGCCGCGCCGGCCAGCGCGAGTGCGGCGACGCCGGCCGTGATCGAACGGATCGCGAAAGTCTTGAATCGCTTCATGGGTGAGTCTCCCCCGTATTGTGTCGGTTCTGGATGATGGATTCCCGCCGCCGTCGGGCGGGCGCCGCCCGTGCGTACGAGACGCGGGCGATCGGCCCGCGCACGCTCCGGGAAAGCGTGCAGCGGCGAACGCACGAGGATACCATTTCCGCAGACCACCGCCTGACTGCCTGCTTTCGCGAAACCGGCCGATGCGCGGCGCCGCCGCGCCGTCACGACATGCCTGGACAGCCCGGCCGGCGGCGCTCGGCGCCGGTCCCGGCGCAACGCGCCAGCCGCGTTGACAGCTTTACGTTATGCTGTCCGCCGACCCGATCCACCCCATCGGAGGGGACATGCAAAGAGCGATTCGTGCGATCGCATGCGCGGCCATCGCGCTGGCGCTGCCGGTTGCGGCATTCGCGCTGACCGACGGCAACGCGCAATACGACGACTGCATGCTCAACGCGCTGCGCGAAAGCCGCAACGGCGCCGCGGCGCAGTTGATCCAGCGCTCGTGCGACGCGCTGTACCGCAACAACGCGATGCTGCTGCCGCGCGAGCGGCGCTTTCACGAGTGCGTGGTGCAGTCGCTGCCGGGCGTGCGCGACAACTACGCGATCCAGCAGATCATGTCGATCTGCTCACGGCGCGGGGAGATGTAGGCGCGACTGCCGCGCCAACGAAAAAAGGCCTGCGCGATGCAGGCCCTTTCGTTTCAGCGGTCCGACCGGTGAGCGGCGTTCAGAACGACGCGACCATCGAGCCCTTGAACTGCTTCTTGATGAACTCCTTCACTTCCGGCGACTGGTACGCCTTGACCAGCTTCTTCACCCACGGCTGATCCTTGTCCTTCGCGCGCACGGCGATCAGGTTCGCGTACGGGCTCGTCAGCGATTCGAGCGCGATCGCGTCCTTGGTCGGCTGCAGGTTCGCGGCCAGCGCGTAGTTCGTGTTGATCACGGCTGCGTCGACGTCCGACAGCACGCGCGGCAGTTGCGCGGCGTCGAGTTCGGAGATCTTCAGCTTCTTCGGGTTCTCGGCGATGTCGAGCACCGTCGCGTTGTTGCCGCCCGTGCCGGCGCCGGCCTTCAGCTTGATCACGCCTTGCGTCTGCAGCAGCAGCAGCGCGCGGTTTTCGTTCGACGGATCGTTCGGCACCGCGAGCTTCGCGCCCTGCGGCAGATCCTTCAGCGACTTGAACTTCTTCGAATACACGCCGATCGGCGAGATGTAGGTCAGGCCCGCGCTGACGATCTTGTAGCCGCGCTGCTTCACCTGGCTGTCGAGGTAGGGCTGGTGCTGGAAGCTGTTCGCGTCGAGGTCGCCCGCGTCGAGCGCCGCGTTCGGCTGCACGTAGTCGTTGAACTCGATGACCTTCACGTTCAGGCCTTCCTTCTCTTTCGCGACCTTCTGCACGACTTGCCACACTTCCGCATCCGGGCCGGCGACCGTGCCGACCTTGATCGCCTTGTCCTCGGCGCGCGCGCCTGCCGACAGCGTCAGCGCGGCACCGGTGGCCAGCACGGAAAATACCTTCAGGAGACTGCGACGCTTCATCTGTTTCTCGCTTTCTTGCAAACTGAAAAATGGGGCGCGATACGGGTATGCCCGGACTCGCAGGAAGGGCCAAATGGTGTCACAGGATCGGCGTGAAGTGAAATACATCCCGCTCATATGGGTATGCACCAGCGCAGTGCCGGTGCGCGTTGCGCGAATGGGCCGTTAGTTGCATTTCTCTATCGATGCGGCGGCCATCGACCGACACGCGCTACGCCGCCACCGGTTCATCGGCCGCCTTCGCGCCGCCGAATGCCTGCTTGGCCGCCCTGCCGCCGGCTGCCTGCGACAACAGGCCGCCGGTATCGCCGACCCGGAACGCGCCGACCGCTTCGCGCAGCCGCGCGGCCTGTTCCTGCAGCGACGCAGCCGCCGCAGCCGCTTCCTCGACCAGCGCCGCGTTCTGCTGCGTGACCTGGTCCATCTGCGTGACCGCGCGCCCGACCTGCGTGATGCCGCTCGCCTGCTCCTCGGACGCGGCCGCGATCTCGCCCATGATGTCGGTCACGCGCGCGACGGCCTGCAGGATCTCGCCCATCGTCGTGCCGGCCTGGCCGACCAGCGCCGACCCGTTGCGCACGCGCTCGACCGAATCGACGATCAGCGCGCGGATCTCCTTCGCGGCCGTCGCGCTGCGCTGCGCGAGCGAGCGCACTTCGCCCGCGACCACCGCGAAGCCGCGGCCCTGCTCGCCCGCACGCGCGGCCTCGACCGCCGCGTTCAGCGCGAGGATGTTGGTCTGGAACGCGATACCCTCGATCACGCCGATGATGTCGGCGATCTTGCGCGAGCTGTCGTCGATCTCGCCCATCGTGCCGATCACACGGTTCACGACGTCGCTGCCCGTGCGCGCGATGTCCGACGCGTTGTTCGCAAGCCCGCTCGCCTGCCGAGCGTTGTCCGCGTTCTGCTTCACCGTCGCGGTCAGTTGCTCCATGCTCGCGGCCGTTTCCTCGAGCGACGCAGCCTGTTCCTCGGTGCGCTGCGACAGGTCGTCGTTGCCGGCCGCGATCTGGCGGCTCGCCGACGCGATCGCTTCGGCCGACCGGCGAATCCCGCCGAGCGTCGCCTGCAGCCGCGCCTGCATGTCGTGCATCGCGGCCATCATGCTCGTGCGGTCGCCCGCGCGCACCGGCACCGGCTGCGTGAGGTCGCCCTGCGCGATGCGCGCCGCGAGCGCGGCCGCTTCGTCCGGCTCGCCGCCGAGGCTGCCGCGCACGTTGCGGATGATCACCAGCATCGCCGCGCTGATCACGAAGCCGATCACGAGCACCACGGCCAGGTGGCCGAGCAGCGTCCGGTAGTAGACGGTGTCGA
The DNA here is from genome assembly GCF_902833145.1 of Burkholderia sp. BCC0506. Classification (GTDB taxonomy): domain Bacteria; phylum Pseudomonadota; class Gammaproteobacteria; order Burkholderiales; family Burkholderiaceae; genus Burkholderia. Next base: position 88,777 of record NZ_CADFEN010000006.1, read on the forward strand.
TGTCCTTCAGGAACACGCCGCTCGAGATGTTCCAGTCCCACGGCGCGAACCGCGTGACGTAGCTGATCTTCGGCACGGCCGTCTCGCTGTGCGGCAGCCGCCCGCGATATTCGGCGAACCCGCTGCCGGTCGCCTTCGCCGCGTTCAGGATCGTCACGAACAGCGGCTTGCCGTCCGGATCGAGATAGTCGCCGACCTGCGTGTCGACGAGCTTCGGCAGCGTCGGGTGCATCAGCACGACCGGCTTCGAATCCATCACGAATACATAGCCCGAATCGCCGTAGCGCATCGCGGCGAGGCTCGCGAGCGCGTCGCGCTTCGCGTCGGCCTCGGGCAGCGTGCCGTTCTGCGCGAGCGCGTGATAGGCCTTCACGATGCCCGTCGCCGCGTCGACGAGATTCGCGATGCCGGCCTTGCGTTCGGCGAGCATCGTCGCGCGCGTCTCGTAGGCGCTCCATGCGCCGACGCCCAGAAGACCGATCCATACCAGCGCAAGCGCGAGCCACAGCTTGCGGTTCAAACTCATTCTGCTCATCTGCGTGCCTCTGTCGATGTCGATGCATCCGGCGCGCGAACGGCCTGCCGCACGCAAACGGTTGCTCTTGCATTTACGGCAACGAGGCTTACATCTTGAATACGCGTCGCCGCGGCGAACCGGCGATCGACCGCCGCGCCGCCCGCCGCGCGATTCGTCGGCGCGACAGCCCGCATCGGCTGTGCTAAAAAGACCGGCTGGCCGGCGCGCGACGCGCCGGCATCACTCCAGGGCCATCCATGTACGTCATCGACATCCACTACACCGCGTCGCTCGAGCGCATCGACGACGCGCTCGAACGCCACCGCGCGTACCTGCAGCCGCAGTTCGACAAGGGCATCTTCATCGCGGCGGGGCCGAAGGTGCCGCGCGAAGGCGGCGTGATCCTCGCGGCCCGCATCGATCGCGACGCGCTCGATGCGATCCTCGAGACCGATCCGTTCGTCACCGAGGGGCTCGCCACGTATCGCGTGACGGAATTCCGGATCACGCGCGCCGCGTCCGGCTTCAACGTGCCCGCGCTGCCGTAACGCGGCTTCGGCGCGATACGCGCGCATGCCGACGCGCCGCCCGGCGGGCAGCGCATGCGTGCAACGATGAGAGAGGGGAAACGTGACGGCGCGAAAACGGCCGTCACGCGAAACGCCGGGCGGGCGCCCGGCGGCTGCCGGTCAGTCGACCAGCAGCTTCAGGTCGTGGACCCACGGGGCCGGGCCCTGACCGTCGCGCACGAACAGGCGCAGCTTGCCGTCGCGGTCGAACACGTAGCTCGCGGCCGTGTGATCCATCGTGTAGCTGCCGGGCGTCTTGCCGGGCACCTTCGCGTAGTACACGCGGAAATCCTTCGTGACCTTCTTGAGCTGCGCTTCGTCGGCCGGCCGCAGGCCGATGAACGACGGATCGAACGCGGGCACGTACTGGCCGAGCAGCTCGGGCGTGTCGCGTTCCGGATCGACGGTGACGAACAGCACCTGCACGCGCTTCGCGGCATCCGGCCCGAGCTGCTTCAGCGCCTCGGACAATTCGGCCATCGTGGTCGGGCACACGTCCGGGCAGTGCGTATAGCCGAAGAACATCACGACTGCCTTGCCCTTGAAGTCGGCGAGCGTGCGGACCTTGCCGGTCGTATCGGGCAGCGAGAAATCGCTGCCGAACTGCGTGTTGCCGGTGATGTCGAGATTCTGGAATTTCGGCGCGTTGTCGCATCCGGCGAGCAGCAGCGCTGCCGCGAATGCGCACGCGAGCATCCAGCCTTGGCGCGCGCGGCGCCCGAACCGTGATGGGAGCATTGCGTTCAAACCGTGCGGTTACACGCCGAGCAGCGGGCGTGCATAGTGATCGACGAGCAGCGCGGCGAACAGCAGCGACAGATAGACGATCGAGTAGCGGAAGGCCTTGCGGGCGAGTTCGTCCGAATAGTCGCGGTGAATCTTCCACGCATACGCGAGGAACACCGCGCCGAGCAGCACCGCGCTCGTCAGGTAGACGGCCCCGCTCATCCCGGAAATGAACGGCATCAGCGTGACCGCGAACAGGATCACCGTGTACAGCAGGATGTGCAGCCGCGTGAACTTCTCGCCGTGCGTGACGGGCAGCATCGGCAGCCCGGCGTTCTCGTAGTCCTTGCGGCGATAGAGCGCGAGCACCCAGAAATGCGGCGGCGTCCACACGAAGATGATCAGCACGAGGATCCACGCGTCGCCCGGCACCGCGCCGGTGACGGCCGCCCAGCCGAGCGCCGGCGGCATCGCGCCCGACGCGCCGCCGATCACGATGTTCTGCGGTGTCATCGGCTTGAGCAGCAGCGTGTAGATCACCGCGTAGCCGACGAACGTCGCGATCGTCAGCCACATCGTCAGCGGGTTCGTGAACGTATAGAGCGTCCATGCGCCGACGCTGCCGAGCACGGCCGAGAACAGCAGGATCTGCGGCGTCGTGATCTCGCCGCGCGCGGACGGGCGCCACGCGGTGCGGCGCATCATCGCGTCGATCTTCTGTTCGACGAGGCAGTTGATCGCGAACGCGGCGCCGGCCAGCAGCCAGATGCCGACGGTGCCGCCGATCAGCACATGCCACGGCACCATGCCCGGCGTCGCGAGGAACATGCCGATCACCGCGCAGAACACCGCGAGCTGCGTGACACGCGGCTTCGTCAGCGCCATGTACTGGGAAAAGCGGCTACCGGGCGATTGGGAGAGGGTGCTTTGCATGGGGACGGTCACGCCGGGGCGGCGTCGCGCGCAGGCTGCGCGACACGGCCGGGGCGGCTTGAAAGGATGCGAAAGTTTAACATGACGACGAGCAGCAGCAGGATCGCGGCCCCGCCGTTGTGCGCGACGGCGACGGGCAGCGGCCACTGCAGCACGATGTTGGTCAGCCCCGTCAGGAACTGCAGCAGCACGACCAGCAGCACGCCGTTCGCCGGACGCCGCAGCGATTCGAAGCGGCGCATCTTCAGTGCGAACGCGACCAGGTAAGCGACCACGACGAACGCGAACGTGCGGTGCGTCCAGTGGATCGCGACCAGCGCGTCCTGCGTGATCGCGTCGCCGTCCTTCGTCATCCCGAGCGCGCGCCACAGGTGGAAGCCGTGCTGGAAGTCCATCGGCGGAATCCACTGGCCGTTGCAGGTCGGGAAGTCGGTGCACGCGAGCACCGCGTAGTTGGTGCTCACCCAGCCGCCGAGCGCGATCTGCACGACCAGCAGCACGAGCGCCGCGAGCGCGGCCGCGCGGTAGCGCCCGGCTTCCGGGTCATGCGACGGCAGCGGCGTTTGCCGCGCCGCAAGCCAGCCGAGCGTGCCGAGCAGCGTGAGGCCGAGCAGCAGGTGAATCGTGACGATCACCGGCTGCAGCTTCATCGTGACCGTCCATGCGCCGAACGCGCCCTGCACGAGAATCAGCAGCAGCAGGCTCGTCGGCCACCACGGCGATACGTGCAGCGGGCGGCGGCGCAGCCGCGCGGCCCACGCGATCACGACCTGCGCGATGATCAGCACGCCGATCGCCATCGCGAAATAGCGGTGGATCATCTCGATCCACGCCTTCGTCATGCTGACCGGCCCGGTCGGCATCGCCTGGTGCGCGGCTGTGATCGCGGCATGCGCGATGAATGGCGACGACGTACCGTAGCAGCCCGGCCAGTCGGGGCAGCCGAGGCCCGAATCGGTCAGCCGCGTGAAGCCGCCGAACATCACGAGGTCGAGGGTCAGGAACGTGGTGATCCACACGAGCTTGCGGAACTTGTCGTCGTCGGCCTTCACCCACACGTACGACAGCGGCAGCAGCGCGATGCACAAGCCGATCAGGCCGAGTTGCAGTAGATACGACATCGGAATGGTGCCTCGTTCTCTCGCCTTAACCGATGCTCGACCACTTCAGCAGCTTCGTCACGTCCGACTTGATCTTGCTGGGATTCGGGTCTTTCGGGAAACGCATCATCAGGTTGCCGTTCGGGTCGACCATGTAGATGTGGTCGCTGTCCTTCGTGCCGGCGTCGGCCGGCAGCCACGCGGCCACCGCGGCCGGATCGGCGACGAGCCGGCGCGTGTCCGGGTACGCGTCCAGCACCTTCTGCGGCACCGCGCCCGCATCGCTGCGCAGCCACACCATCGTGATCCGGTGCCGTTCGCCCGCCTGCGTGACGCGGATCTGGCGCATGAAATAGAGCTTCTGCGCGCAGGCGTCGTCGCACGCGCTGCGGTCGGTCATCACGAACAGCCAGACCCCGCGCAGCGACGACAGCGGCACCGTCTTGCCGGTTTCGTCGGTGACCTGCAGATCCGCCGGGATCGGGCGCTGCGGCTCGATCAGCGTGCCGTAGTTCGTCGAGCCGCCCTTCGGCTTGATCACGTAATAGGTGAAGTACGACGCGATCATCGGTGCGGCGCACACGAGACCCAGCAGCACGAGCATCCAGCGGCCGCGCTTGCGGGCCGCGGGCGACATCGGCGCAGCGGCCGGACCCTGACGGGAAGATTGCATGGACAAATCAGACCTCTCGAAACGAACCCGCGGCGCGCTCGCCGCGTCCTGGCACGACGCTCACGCGCCGCCCGACTTCTTCGCCGCACGCCGCGCGGCGTACAGGCCGAAGCCGAGCGCGGCCGCCGCCATCGCCCACCACTGAAACATGTAACCGTAATTGCGCTCGACGCCGAGCGTCGCCGCCGGCCAGTCGCGCACGAGCTTGTCGCCGTCGTCGCTCGTCTGCTGGATCACGAACGGCTGCAGCGGCAGCCCGGTTTCCTTCGCATACGCGGCGACGTCGAGGTTCTGGCGGATCTTCTGGTGCGCGGCCGACCCGCCTTCGCCGAGCTCGAACGCGCGCGACGCGTCGGCGCGCGCGATGCCGACGATCTCGACCTCGCCCGCCGGCGTCGCGAACGGCTCGATCGCCGTGCGATCGGCGATGTTGCGCGGCAGCCAGCCGCGGTTCACGAGCACGACGCCGCCGCCCGTGAGTTTAAACGGCATCACGACGTAAAAACCCGGCTGGTCGTTATACGGCCGATTGTCGAGGAACACCGCCTGCTCGGGCATGAAACGGCCCTTTGCCCGTACGCGATGAAACTCGATCGACGCGAGCGGAACCGGCTGCGCGCCGATGTCGACGGGCGCCGCCTGCTCGTAGCGCTCGATGCTCGCCTGCAGCGCTTCCTTCTGGTGCGCGCGGTCGCGCTGCCAGAAACCGAGGCGAACCGTGACGGCGACGACGACGAGGATCAGCAGCGCAGGCAGCCAGCGAATCTTCATCGTGCGGCCCGCCCGGCACATGCGCGAAAGCGAAGTGCGATAATTATCCTCTTCCTTTCGAATTGCCGTCGTCCGGTTCGTGTCATGCACATACTCGTTCCCATCGCCTTCGTCCTCATCATTGCCAGCATGGGCTCGGCGCTCTACTTCATGATGCACGACCGCGGCCATACGAAGCGCATGGTCTGGTCGCTCGCCACCCGCGTCGGGCTGTCGGTGTCGCTGTTCCTGATCATCCTGTTCGCGAACTGGATGGGCTGGATCCATTCGACCGGCCTGCCGATCGGGCGTTGATGTCGATATCGCGCCGGCCGCTGTGACATTTCGCCGCATGGCCGCGCCACCAAGCAAAAGCGCCGCCTGACTGAGTCGCGGCGGCGCCGGGGCGGTGTCGCTCGCGGGGCTTCGCCGCCGCGCCCGCGACACCAATGAAAACGGCCCGCGCATCGCTGCGCGGGCCGTTTTTCCATTTACAGCCAGTAGACGACGACGTACAGGCCGAGCCAGACGACGTCGACGAAGTGCCAGTACCACGCCGCGCCTTCGAATGCGAAGTGGTGATCGGGCTTGAAGTGGCCGCGGATCATCCGCACCAGCACCACCGCGAGCATCGTGCCGCCGAGGAACACGTGGAAGCCGTGGAAGCCGGTCAGCAGGAAGAACGTCGAACCGTACACGCCCGAGTTCAGCGTCAGGTTCAGTTCGTTGTACGCGTGGTAGTACTCGAAGCCCTGCAGGAACAGGAAGCAGATACCGAACACGAGCGTCGCGGCCAGCCATGCGATCGCCTTCTTGCGATGATCGTCGCGCAGCGCGTGGTGCGAGATCGTCAGCGTCACGCCCGACGACAGCAGGAGCGCGGTGTTCAGCGTCGGGATCGGCCACGGGCCCATCGTCTTGAAGTGACCGGCGAGCGCGGCGGGGCCTTCGTTCGGCCACACGGCGGAGAAATCCGGCCAGATCAGCTTGTAGTCGAGGCTGCCGAGCTGGTGCAGCGCGATTTCACGCGCATAGAACAGCGCGCCGAAGAACGCGCCGAAGAACATGACTTCCGAGAAGATGAACCAGCTCATGCTCCAGCGGTACGACTTGTCGACGTTCTTGCCGTAGTGACCGCCCTCCGATTCGGCGATCGCGTCGCCGAACCAGTGATACAGCGTGAAGAGCAACCACAGCAGGCCGAGCAGCGCCGTAAACGGCGCCCAGTCGTGACCGTTGATCCACAGCGCTACCGAGCCGAGCATGACCAGCAGGCCGACGGCCGCGCTGATCGGATGCTGCGACGGATGCGGCACGAAATAGTACGGGGTCTGGTTTTGACCGCTCATGCTTGATTCTCCACTTCAGTCCAATTTGTGTACCGGAAACCGCTCCGGCTTTATTTCTTGCGCGGCGAGACCGCCACCGCTCTTTCCTGCACGCCGCGCCGTGGCGCCGCGCACTGCATTCTTTCGTGGCCGCGGGCCGCTGGCCGCGCGCCGCACGCGCTCAACCCACGACGGCACGCACGATCAGGATCAGCACGCCGATGAACACGCCGGCCGCGATCAACGCGACGATCAGCACGTGCAGCGGATTGAGCTGCGTCGCGTCGGCCTCCAGGTCGCGCCGCTTGCGCACCCCGAAAAACGACCACAGCACCGCTTTCAGCGCCTGGCCGAACGTTCCGCTACGCTTGACCTCCGTCATCGCCCCGCCTCCGTCGTCATGCGTCCGGCTTCGCCGCACCCTGCGCCGCCGCCGTACTGCGCTGCGCCGGTGCCGGCGTGGCCGGGGTATTCAGCTCGAAGAACGTGTACGACAGCGTGATCGTCTTCACGTCCTTCGGCAATTTCGGGTCGATCACGAACACCACCGGCATCTTGCGCGACTCGTTCGCGGTCAGCGTCTGCTGCGTGAAGCAAAAGCACTCGATCTTCTTGAAGAACTCCGTCGCCTGCTTCGGCGCGTAGCTCGGAATCGCCTGCGCGACGACCGGCCGGCCCTGCCCGTTCGTCACGTCGTACACGATCGTCGTCAGTTCGCCCGGGTGCACGTCGAGGCTGTTGTGCTCCGGCTTGAACCCGAGCGGCCCGCGTGCGTTCGCGTCGAACTCGACCGACACCGTGCGGCTATAGTCGACCTGCGAGTTCTTCACCTCGCGCGCGCTGACATCGCGCTGCACCAGGTTGTTGATGCCGGTGATCTGGCAGATCGCCCGATACATCGGGATCAGCGCGAAGCCGAAACCGAACATCAGCCCGGCCACGACGAAGAGCTTCACCAGCATCGAACGATTGAACGCGCGATCCACGGCGCCCTCTTCCGGCTTCGACATACGACGACTTCCCTCGCTACTGCGTCAGTTACTGCATCAGTGGGTGGACAGCCACCACTGCTTGATCACGACACCCACAAAAAAAACGGCGGCGATGACGAGCAGGGTGAGGCCGAGCCGCTTGTTGCCCGCGCGGATCTGCTCGGGCGTTCGTCTTTCTTGTGGATTCCGGGTCATCTGAAACTTCGTTGAAACTTCACTGATCCATCGATTCGGCGCCCGCCGCGCCTGCCTGCGCGGCAGGCAGCGGCGGAGCGCTCGATGAAACTTATTCGACGTGCGGCGGTTGCTCGAACGTATGGAAAGGAGCCGGGCTCGGCACCGTCCACTCGAGGCCCGTCGCGCCATCCCACGGCTTGTCCGACGCCTTTTCCAGCTCGCCGCCGCCACGGTAGGCCGGCAGCGCGACCGCGAACAGGAAGTACACCTGCGCGAGGCCGAAGCCGAATGCGCCGATCGTCGCCACCTGGTTGAAGTCCGTGAACTGCGCCGGGTAGTCCGCATAGCGGCGCGGCATGCCCGCGAGACCGACGAAGTGCATCGGGAAGAACGTCAGGTTGAAGAAGATCATCGACGCCCAGAAGTGGATCTTGCCGCGCGTCTCGTTGTACATCCAGCCCGTCCACTTCGGCGCCCAGTAGTACCAGCCCGAGAACAGCGCGAACAGCGAACCGGCCACCAGCACGTAGTGGAAGTGCGCGACCACGAAGTAGGTGCCGTGATACTGGATGTCGAGCGGCGCCATCGCGAGCATCAGGCCCGTCAGGCCGCCGAACGTGAACACGAACAGGAAGCCGATCGCGAACAGCATCGGGGTTTCGAACGTCATCGAGCCGCGCCACATCGTCGCGAGCCAGTTGAACACCTTCACGCCTGTCGGCACCGCGATCAGCATCGTCGCGTACATGAAGAACAGCTGGCCGGTGACCGGCATGCCCGTCGCGAACATGTGGTGCGCCCAGACCATGAACGACAGGATCGCGATCGATGCCGTCGCGTACACCATCGAGCTATAGCCGAACAGCGTCTTGCGCGCGAACGCCGGGATCACCTGCGACACGATCCCGAACGCCGGCAGAATCATGATGTACACCTCGGGGTGGCCGAAGAACCAGAAGATGTGCTGGTACATCACCGGGTCGCCGCCGCCGGCCGCGTTGAAGAACGACGTGCCGAAGTGGCGGTCGAACAGCACCATCGTGATCGCGCCTGCCAGGACCGGCATCACGGCGATCAGCAGGTACGCGGTGATCAGCCACGTCCACGCGAACATCGGCATCTTCATCAGCGTCATGCCCGGTGCGCGCATGTTCAGGATCGTCACGACGATGTTGATGCCGCCCATGATCGACGATGCGCCCATGATGTGGACCGCGAAGATCGCGAAGTCCATGCCCGGGCCCATCTGCGTCGACAGCGGTGCGTACAGCGTCCAGCCGGCAGCCGTCGCGCCGCCCGGCGCGAAGAACGAACCGACCAGCAGCACGGCCGCGACCGGCAGCAGCCAGAAGCTGAAGTTGTTCATCCGCGCGAACGCCATGTCGGATGCGCCGATCTGCAGCGGAATCATCCAGTTCGCGAAGCCGACGAACGCCGGCATGATCGCGCCGAACACCATGATCAGGCCGTGCATCGTCGTGAGTTCGTTGAAGAACTCCGGACGCATGATCTGCAGGCCCGGCTCGAACAGCTCGGCGCGGATGCCGAGCGCCATCACGCCGCCCGACAGGAACATGATGAACGAGAACAGCAGGTACAGCGTACCGATGTCCTTGTGGTTGGTGGCGAACAGCCAGCGACGCCAGCCGTGCGGGGCTTCGTGCGCGTGGTCGTCGTGCGCGTGGTCCGCGGCTACGTCGTGCCCGATGCTAGACATGAGAATCTCCTAATGCGAATACGTCGACTAACTCAGCGACACGTCAAGCCGCCGGGCCGATCTCGACACGCCGGGCTTCCTTCGCGTCAGCCCCGCCCGTGATCGTTTCCGGCTTTTTGAGAATAATGTGGTCTTCCGCCACGCCTGCTGCCTTCAGCGCATCGCGCACGGCCTGCGCCCGATGTTTCGCCAGTTCGGCGTTCGCGTCGGCCGAGCCCGTCTTGTCGGTGAAGCCCGACAGCGCGAGCTTCGCGTCCGGATGCGCCTTCGCATAGTCGACCGCGGCGGCAATCGCCGCCTTCGCGTCGGCCGGCAGCACGCTCTTGCCCGTCTCGAAGTAGATCGTCGACAACGCGGCCGATGCCGCTGCCGCCGGCTGCTCGGCGCCCGACGCGGCTTGCGCCGGCGCCGAAGCCGCTTCCGCCGGGGCCGCTGCCGCGCCCGCCGCGTCTTCCGGCATCTTGCCGTTGCGCGCGTCGGCCACTTGCTTCGGCTGCAGCAGGTCGTTCTTGTGGTTGCCCCACGAATTGCGTTCGTACGTGACGACCGAAGCGATGTCGAGGTCCGACAGCGACGCCCACGACGGCATCGCGCCCTTGCCGTGCAGCACGCGCTCGACGTGCGCGGCGATCGGGCCGTTCACGATCGGGCTGCCGTCCATCGCCGGGAACGCGCCGAGGCCCTTGCCGTTCACCTGGTGGCAGGCCGCGCAGTTCGCCTTGTAGACTTCCTCGCCGTGCGCGACGAGTTCGGCCATCGTGTAGACCTTGTTCGGATCGACCGACGCGCTGGCCAGCTTGGCCTTCTGCGCGGTGACCCACTTCGCGTAGTCGTCTTCCGACAGCACTTCGACCACGACCGGCATGTACGCGTGCTCCTTGCCGCACAGTTCGGTACAGAAGCCGCGGAACGTGCCGACCTTGTCGGCCTTGAACCACGTGTCGCGCACGAAGCCGGGAATCGCGTCCTGCTTCACGCCGAACGCGGGCACGTACCACGAGTGGACGACGTCGTTCGCGGTCGTGATGATGCGGATCTTCTTGTTGACCGGCACGACGAGCGGGTTGTCGACTTCCTGCAGATAGGTGTCGGTGATCGGCTTCTTGCCCATCACTTCGTCGCGCGGGGTGGTCAGCGTCGACAGGAAGCCGATGCCCTCGCCCGGGCCCTTCACGTAGTCGTAGCCCCACTTCCACTGGTAGCCGGTGACCTTGATCGTGAGATCGGCGTTCGTCGTGTCCTTCATCGCGACGACGGCCTTCGTCGCCGGCAGCGCCATCAGCACGACGATGACGAACGGCACGATCGTCCAGATGATCTCGACGGTCGTGCTTTCATGGAAATTGGCGGCCTTGTGGCCCTTGGATTTGCGGTGCGCGAAGATCGAATAGAACATCACGCCGAACACGCCGACGAAGATCACCGTACACAGGATCAGCATCATCGTGTGGAGATCGTAGAGCTCCTCGGCGATCTTCGTGACAGGCGGCTGAAAGTTGATCTCGTTGACACGGGGGCCGCCCGGGCTATCACCGACCGCCAGGGCCGCACCGGCAAAGAGCAATCCGCTGCATGCCAGCACGCCCGTGAGGGCTCGCTTGATTGTTTTCATAGCATCCTTACCCAAAATTTCCATTCAAACCCTCCCCCGTCGCAAGCCACCGGCGCGTTCCGGCCGATGACTGCGCCTCGTCAGCCGCAGCGCCTGAGCGACACGCGCAGTTCGTCGGCGAACTGCGCACGCTTGTACTGCGCGAGATGCTGCCCGATCACGACGGTCTGCCCGCGCGATACCAGCCGAATCGGATCGCGTGGCGTCGCACCCGGCTCGACCCGCACCCAGCGCGGGTTGAATTCGATCTGCGTGAGCCGCTCCGCATCCATTCGCTCGATCACGAGCCGGTGCGGAAACAGCCTGATGCGCTCGTAGTCGACCGCATGGCGAGCATGGATCGCGAATGCGACACCCACCGCCAGCAACTCGATTCCGGTGAAGGGCATGACGAGCCAGGCCCCTCTCCACATCAGCAACGCCGCGATCACCAGCGAGAAGCCCGCGAGCGACGCGTAGAACAGCACGAACTGGCGTGGCGACACCGAACAGTTGCGTTTCATCAGCCAGTCTTCGAGGACCGGTTCGCTGTCCGCCGTCTCCGCCAAAACCCTCGCTGCTTCCATCGCCGCCTCACGCGAATGGCATGCGATGCATGCCTGCATCGGACTCGTCGCCCCGTATTGCGGGGACCCCGGGACGACAAGCTGACGCATTATAGGCGGGTTCAATGGCATCCACAAGCAAGCGCCTATCGCCCGCCAAGCCAAGCGCGACAAGCTTTCCGGCCGTTTTTGCCGCCAATTCGACCCCGCTTTGCACCGCTAATTTCAGACATAACAAAACCCCTCTTTACCGCTTTACCGATTCTTCGGGCGCCCCTTGCCGATGTCCTCGATGCGCACGATCCCGTGCCCTTCCGCGGTCGTGCGCGGCACGGCCTTCCATGCGTGGCCGTAGATCACCTCGAAGGTGAGCGGGATCGTGCCGTCGTCGCGCCGGCGCGCGTCCAGCGCGTCGCCGAGCGCCGCGCGAAAGCGCCGCGCCGCGTGCTGCGGCGCCGGGCGCCCGAACGGATAGGCGCCCCAGCGGCGCACGTCGGCCAGCAGGGAATCGGGGGATCTGTAGGTGACGGTCAGCACTTCCTGGTCCATCACGGGAATCTCGAAGCCGCTCTCGACGAGCATGTCGCCGAGGTCGTGCATGTCGACGAAATCGATCACGCGCGCGGCGGGCGGTGCGATGCCGAGCGCCGCTTCGGCGTCCGCGCAGGCCGCGCGCAGCTCGCGCAGCGTGTCGGGGCCGAGCGTGCTGAACATCAGCAGGCCGTTCACGCGCAGCACGCGCTGCCATTCGGGCAGCACCGTGTCGGGACGCGAATGCCAGTGGAGCGCGAGATTCGACCAGATCAGGTCGAACGCGCCGCCCGGGAACGGCAGCGCGGCGAAATCGGCCTGCGCGACGCGCGGGCCGCGCTGGCCCAGCGCCCGGCCGAGCGACGCCGGCAGCCAGCGGCGCCAGTTGGTCTGCTCGACCTCGCGCCGGCCGGCCCGCGCGAGCATCGCGCCGGACAGGTCCACGCCGAACACCGGCGCCTCCGGAAAGCGCGCGCGCAGCGCCGGCAGGTCGTCGCCCGGGCCGCAGCCCGCATCGAGCACGGCCGCGGGGCTCACCTTGATGTATTCGAGGCGCTCGTTCATCCGCTGCGCGATCTCGCGCGGCAGGAACGCAACCGCATCGAACGTGGCGGCACGGCGGTCGAAGATCCGCCGCAGGCGCCTGGCGTCATTGGCCGGACGGCCGGTTGGAGTCGAAGCTGGGGACATGTCGGGCACACTGGCGAAGAGCCCGAAGTATACTCGCTCGCCTCGCAAGCTTCATTGAGGCGGCGTGCCAGGAGTGTTGCGATGGTCCGCGGTTCCGCCGAGCGCACGATGCGCGTCGTTTTGTCGCAGGTTCGAACGCTGGCCGTGCGCGTTGCCGCGGTCACGCTGCCGAATCGCTGCGCGTTGTGCGGCAATTTGTCACACGCCGTGATGTGCGGCGCCTGCGATGCCGTGTACTGGAATGAAGCACGGCTGCGCTGCGACGTCTGCGCGCTGCCGCTCGGCGTCGGGCAGGGACGATTCCCCCGCGGCAGCCGCGGCAGCCGCGCGGCCGCGTACCGGTGCGACGCGTGCCGCACCGCGCCGCCGCCGTTCGACGCGACGCTCGCGCTCGCCGATTACCGCGCACCGCTCGACGGGCTCGCGCGCGGCCTGAAGTTTCACGCGCGGCTCGCGCTCGGCGGCGAATTCGCGGCGCGGCTCGCACGGCTGGTCGACGATACGCGCGGCGCGAGCGGCTTCGACCTCGTCGCGCCGGTGCCGCTGTCGCGCCGGCGGCTCGTCGCGCGCGGCTACAACCAGGCGTGGGCGATCGCGCGTCCGCTCGCGCGCCGGCTCGGCGTGCCAGCGGACGCGGCGTTGCTCGCACGCGTCGCCGACACCGCGCCGCAGTCGCGGCTCGACCGGCACGCGCGGCGCGACAACGTCATGGCCGCATTCGCGGTGGCCGGCGACGTCGCCGGCCGCCACATCGCGCTCGTCGACGACGTGATGACGTCCGGCGCGACCCTTGCGGCCGCCGCGCACGCGCTGAAGGCGGCGGGCGCCGTGCGCGTGACGAATCTGGTTGCGCTGCGCACCGCCAGGGATTAATTAGATAGAGAGGCCGGCCGTTCAAATGCGGCCGTCACGAACCGGTCGGCCGGGGGCACCCGCGCATTGCGCGGCCCGGCCGGCCCAGCCAAACCGAAACATGTTCAACGTCGTCCTCGTCGCTCCCGAAATTCCGCCGAACACCGGCAACGTGATCCGCCTGTGCGCGAACACCGGCGCGCACCTGCACCTGATCGAGCCGCTCGGCTTTCCGCTCGACGACGCGCGGATGCGCCGCGCCGGCCTCGACTATCACGAATATGCGCAGATGCGCGTGCACCGCGACTGGGACGCGTTCGTCGCCGCCGAAACGCCCGATCCCGCGCGGATGTTCGCGTTCACGACACGCGGCTCGGGCCGCTTCCACGATCGTGCGTTCCTGCCCGGCGACTGGTTCGTGTTCGGCTCGGAAACGCGCGGCCTGCCCGCCGAGCTCCTCGAACGCTTCCCGAACGAACAGCGCGTGCGCCTGCCGATGCGGCCGGACAACCGCAGCCTGAACCTGTCGAACACGGTCGCGGTGGTCGTGTTCGAGGCGTGGCGCCAGGCCGGCTTCGAAGGCGGCGCCTGACGCGCGCCGGGCGCGGCCGCGGCGCGCGTCAGATTCGCGCGAGCCGTGCGCGGTACAGGTCGTGGATGTCGGGGGAAAAACACGCGAACACCACGCGCGTGAGATTCGGCGCCTGCGGCAGCATCTCGGCGACGGTGCCGACCGCGATGTCGACGGCGGCTTCGGCCGGATACCGATAGACGCCGCAGCTGATCGCCGGAAACGCGATCGACGTCGCGGCCACTTCCTCGGCCAGCTCGATCGCGCGCCGGTAGCACGACGCAAGCAGCTCGGCCTCGCCGCGCGCGCCGCCGTACCAGACCGGCCCGACCGCGTGGATCACGTAGCGCGCCGGCAACCGGTGGCCGCGCGTGAGCTTCGCGTCGCCGGTGTCGCAGCCGCCGAGCGTGCGGCACTCGGCTAGCAGGCCGGGGCCGGCCGCGCGGTGAATCGCGCCGTCGACGCCGCCCCCGCCGAGCAGCGAGCCGTTCGCGGCGTTGACGATCGCATCGACATCGAGCGTCGTGATGTCGACGACCTGCGCATCGAGCGTGGTGGAATGGATCTGCAGCATGACAACCTCGCGGAACGCCGGAGATTGTTCAAGCGTAGCCCGCTTTGGCGCCGCGCGCCCGGCGCAACCGTGCCGGGCGATCGCGGCCCGCGCTACTCGGCGCGCGCGTCGCGGCGCAGCAGGCCGCTGACGGCGTCGCGCGGCGCGATGCCGTCGAACAGCACGCCGCACACGGCTTCCGTGATCGGCATTTCGATCGACTGCGCGCGCGCGAGCGCCAGCACGGCCTGCGCGCAGCGCACGCCTTCGGCCACGTGGCCGAGCGCGCCGAGGATGTCGTTCAGCGTGCGGCCGGCCGCCAGTTGCAGGCCGACCGTGCGGTTGCGCGACAGGTCGCCCGTCGCGGTGAGGATCAGGTCGCCGAGGCCCGTGAGGCCCGTGAAGGTTTCCGCGCGGCCGCCGAGCGCCACGCCGAGCCGCGACATTTCGGCGAGACCGCGCGTGATCAGCGCGGCGCGCGCGTTCAGCCCGAGGCCGAGGCCGTCGGAAATGCCCGTCGCGATCGCCAGCACGTTCTTCACCGCGCCGCCGACCTCGACGCCGACCACGTCGTCGCCCGTATAGATCCGCATCGCGCCGTGATGGAACGCGGCGAGCGTGCGCTCGCGGCATTCGGCCGACGCGCTCGCCACCGTCAATGCGACGGGCAGCGACTGTCCGACCTCGCGCGCGAAGCTCGGGCCCGACAGCACGCCGTTGCTCTGCTGTTCGGGCAGCTCGGCCGCGATCACCTGATGCGGCAGCAGGTGCGTGTCGGCCTCGAAGCCCTTGCAGACCCAGACGATGTGCGCGGGCACGCAGCCTGCGTCGCGCATCGCGCGACACAGCGTGCGCAGGCCGGCCACCGGCGCGGCGATCACGCACAGTGCGTCGTCCGCGGCGCCATGCGCGAGCGCGGCGCCGAGCCCGGCGTCGTAGCGCAGCGCGTCAGGCAACGCGATGCCGTCCAGATAGCGGGAATTTTCGTGCCGGGCCTGCAGCCCGGCGATGAGCGCGGCGTCGCGCGCCCACAGAAGCGTATCGTGCCGCGCGGCCAGATGGCCTGCGAGCGCGGTGCCCCAGGCACCGGCGCCGAGAACGGCTACTTTCATACCCAGCACCGGTCCGAGCGAAACGTCAGTTCAGCGTCGTGCCGTTCGGCGCGCCATTCGGTGCGCCTGCCGCACCAGCCTGCTGCTGAAGCTGCGCGAGACGCTGCTCGTACAGCGCCTGGAAGTTGATTTCGGCCAGGTGGATCGGCGGGAAGCCGGCACGCGTGATCGCGTCGGCGATGTTCGAGCGCAGGTACGGGAACAGGATCGTCGGGCATGCGATGCCGACGAGCGGGTCGAGCTGTTCGTCCGGAATGTTGCGAATGTCGAAAATGCCGGCCTGCTTCGCTTCGATCAGGAACGCGACCTTGTCCTTCACCTTCGCGGTGACGGTACCCGACACGACGACTTCGAACACGCTTTCCGCGAGGCGATCGGCCTTGACGTCGACTTCGACTTCAACCGACGGCATGTCCTGCTCGAGGAAGATCGCCGGCGAATTCGGCTGCTCGAGCGACATATCCTTCAGGTAGACGCGCTGGATGTTGAAGAACGGTTGGTTTTCGACGTCGGACATGGTGTTTCCCTAAAAGTGGTGACGGGGCGGCTCGGCTCCACGCCGGCCGCCACGGATGAATCCTGCGCGCCCGACCCGCGGCGCGGCCGGCGGCCATTCTGCCCTAATCAGGCCGCTTGCAGAAGCGGTACGAGGCCGCCTTCGCGGTCGAGCTTCGACAGATCGTCGTAGCCGCCGACGTGCGTGTCGCCGATATAGATCTGCGGCACCGTGCGGCGCCCCGTGCGCGTCATCATTTCCTCGCGGCGGGCCGGATCGCGATCGATCAGCACCTTTTCGATCTGCTCGACGCCGCGCAGCTTCAGCAGGCGCTCGGCCTGCATGCAATACGGACACACCTGCGTGCTGTACATCAAAACCTTGTTCACTTCGCCACTCCTTGTTTGACGACCGGCATCCCGGCCTGCTGCCAGGCGGCCACGCCGCCTTCGAGCACGTGCACCTCGGCGTAACCCGCCGCCTCGACCTCGCGCGCCGCCTTCTGCGACTGCTGGCCATTCTGGCAGACGAGCAGCACCGGGGTGCTCTTGTTCTTCGCGACCTGCGCAATTTTCGCGCCGATCTCGGCCGCGGCGATCTGGCGCGCCGACGGCAGGTGGCCGGCGGCGAAGTCGGACGGTGCGCGCAGGTCGATCACGACCGCGTTGCGGCGATTGATGAGCTGCGTCGCCTCCGCGGCCGACAGGCCGCCGCGGCCGCGGCGCAGGGCCGGCCACGCCAGCAGGCCGCCGGAAACCAGCAGGATCGCGATAAGGGCCAGGTTCGTGTAATTGGTAAAGAACGTCACGGAATGCCGCCGGAAAAAGAGAAATCGGATGAGGACAATCCCGCCATTATAAAATAACCGTCTTGCGCGATGGCGGGCCCCGGTCGGGTCCCGTGCGACGCGCCCCGCTTCCCTCTCACTACCGACCGCACGATCCATGTACAAACTCGTTCTCATCCGCCACGGCGAATCGACGTGGAACAAGGAAAACCGCTTCACCGGCTGGGTCGACGTCGACCTGACCGAACAGGGTCGCAACGAGGCCTACCAGGCCGGCGAATTGCTCAAGGAGGCCGGCTACACGTTCGACATCGCGTACACGTCGGTGCTCAAGCGCGCGATCCGCACGCTGTGGCACGTGCAGGACAAGATGGACCTGATGTATCTGCCGGTCGTCCATTCGTGGCGCCTGAACGAGCGCCACTACGGCGCGCTGTCGGGCCTGAACAAGGCGGAAACGGCCGCGAAGTTCGGCGACGAGCAGGTGCTCGTGTGGCGCCGCAGCTACGACACGCCGCCGCCCGCGCTCGAGCCGACCGACGAGCGCGCACCGTACGACGATCCGCGCTACGCGAAGGTACCGCGCGAGCAGCTGCCGCTCACCGAGTGCCTGAAGGACACCGTCGCGCGCGTGCTGCCGCTGTGGAACGAGTCGATCGCGCCGGCCGTGCGCGCCGGCAAGCAAGTGCTGATCGCCGCGCACGGCAACTCGCTGCGCGCGCTGATCAAGTACCTCGACGGCATCTCGGACAGCGACATCGTCGGCCTGAACATCCCGAACGGCGTGCCGCTCGTGTATGAACTGGACGAGAACCTGAAGCCGATCAAGCACTATTACCTCGGCGACCAGGAAGCGATCGCGCAGGCGCAGGCCGCCGTCGCGAAGCAAGGCAAGGCGGGCTGACGCCCGTCGCGGCGTGCCGGGCCCCGGCCCGCACGCCGCGCGAACCTTCCCGGCCCCGCCGCGGTCGAATCCGCTTTCGAACCCGCGGCGCGCGCGGCGGTGCCCGGCCGGGCCTTCTCCGGCCGTTTCGACGCTTTTCGCGCCGTTCCACTGAGTTATCGGACGAACAGTTATACTTGTCCGCTACATCCCCGCTACCGCCACGCGCTTCCCGACCGCACCAGACTCTCTATGCGAATGAATTTGAAGAACATCGGCCTGATTGCCGCGGGCCTCGCCACGGGCGTGTTCGCCACGCTGCAGGTTTCCGCATCGGCCGAGCAGACCGCCACGGCGCCGCTTCCCCTCGACCAGCTCCGCCTGTTCGCGGAAGTATTCGGGCAGATCAAGCGCGAGTACGTCGAACCGGTCGACGACAAGAAGCTGCTGACGGCCGCGATCAAGGGCATGGTGTCGAGCCTCGATCCGCACTCGTCGTTCCTCGACAAGACCGACTATGACGAGCTGCAGGAGCAGACGAAGGGCCGCTTCGCGGGCCTCGGCATCGAGATCTCGCAGGAAGACGGCCTCGTCAAGGTGATCTCGCCGATCGAGGACACTCCCGCGTTCCGCGCCGGCATCCGTCCGGGCGACCTGATCACGCGCATCAACGACAAGCCGGTGCGCGGCATGACGCTCGACAAGGCCGTCAAGCAGATGCGCGGCGAGCCGGGCACCAAGGTCACGCTGACGATCTTCCGCAAGAGCGACGACCGCACGTTCCCCGTCACGGTCACGCGCGCGATCATCAAGGTCCAGAGCGTGAAGATGAAGATGCTCGACCCGGGCTACGCGTATGTCCGGATCACGAGCTTCCAGGAGCGCACGACGCCCGATCTCGCGCAGAAGCTGCAGGACATCGCGCGCCAGCAGCCGAACCTGAAGGGCCTGATCCTGGACCTGCGCAACAACGGCGGCGGCCTGCTGCAGAGCGCGGTCGGCGTGGCCGGCGCGTTCCTGCCGCCCGACTCGGTCGTCGTGTCGACCAACGGCCAGATCCCCGATTCGAAGCAGGTCTACCGCGATACGTACGACAACTATCGCCTGCCGTCCTTCGACGGCGATCCGCTGAAGAACCTGCCGCCGATCTTCAAGACCGTGCCGATGATCGTGCTGACGAACGCGTATTCGGCGTCCGCGTCGGAAATCGTCGCCGGTGCGCTGCAGGATTCGAAGCGCGCGCAGATCATGGGCAAGACGACGTTCGGCAAGGGGTCGGTGCAGACGGTCCGCCCGATGACGGCCGACACCGCACTGCGCCTGACCACCGCGTACTACTACACGCCGAGCGGCCGGTCGATCCAGAACAAGGGCATCACGCCGGACGTGCCGGTCGATCAGTACGCGGACGGCGATCCGGACGACGTGCTCGTGACGCGCGAGGTCGACTACACGAACCACCTCGCGAACACGCAGGATCCGAACGAGAAGAAGGAACAGGAAGAGCGCGAGCAGCGCCGGATGGATCAACTGCGCGTTCTCGAAGAGCAGAACGACAAGAAGACGCCGGAGCAGCGCCAGAAGGATCGCGATCGCAAGCCGATCGAGTTCGGCAGCGCCGACGACTTCATGATGCAGCAGGCGCTCAACAAGCTCGAAGGCAAGCCGGTCCAGGAATCGAAGTCGCTGCTCGCCGAGAGCACGACGAAGAGCCCGGCCGCCAAGGCCGCGAAGGGCGCAAGCGCCGCGAAGCCGGCTTCCGCACCGAAGCCCGCGTCGGCACCGCAGTAAGCGCCGGCCGGCATCCGACGGGCCATCGCGGGAAGACCGCGATGGCCCGTTTTTCATGCGCGCCTAAAATAACGAACGTCCGCCCGCCTCGCTCACGACGCCCCATGAACGACGATCAACTCCTTCGCTATTCCCGCCACATCCTCGTCGACGAGATCGGCATCGAGGCGCAGCAGCGCTTTCTCGACGCGCATGCGATCGTCGTCGGCGCGGGCGGCCTCGGCTCGCCGGCCGCGATGTATCTCGCGGCCTCGGGCGTCGGCACGCTCACCCTCGTCGATGCCGATACGGTCGACCTCACGAACCTGCAGCGGCAGATCCTGCACGTGACGGCATCGGTCGGCCGCAGCAAGGTCGAATCGGGGCGCGACACGCTCGCGCAACTGAATCCCGAGGTGAAGGTGAACGCGGTCGCGGCGCGCGTCGACGATGCGTGGCTCGACGCACACGTGCCGCACGCGAGCGTCGTGCTCGACTGCACCGACAACTTCGCGACGCGGCACGCGATCAACCGCGCGTGCGTCGCGCACGGCGTGCCGCTCGTGTCGGGCGCCGCGCTGCGTTTCGACGGCCAGATCAGCACGTTCGACTTCCGCGACGCCGCCGCGCCCTGCTATGCATGCGTGTTCCCGGAAGACCAACCGTTCGAAGAAGTCGCGTGCGCGACGATGGGCGTGTTCGCGCCGACCGTCGGGATCATCGGCGCGATGCAGGCGGCCGAGGCGCTGCGCGTGATCGGCGGTATCGGCAAGACGCTGAACGGGCGGCTGATGATGCTCGATTCGCTGCGGATGGAATGGACGACGATGAAAATCGCGCGCCAGGCCGATTGCCCCGTGTGCGGGGGCCGGCACTGACGCGCGACGGGCATGCGCGTCGCGCATGCGTGACACTTCGCTACATAGAGTGAGCGGCGGCGAAAACGCTTAAGCGGCCGCGTCCGCCCGCGGCTCGGCAACCGCCAGCCGCTGCAGCGCCGCCTGCACTTCTTCGGGCTCGAACGCGGCCAGCACGTCGGCCGTCGGCTTTTCGAGCGCCTTCAGGTGCGCGCGCAGGATCTCCTGCTTCACGACGAGCAACTGGCTCGGGTGCATCGAGAACTCGGTGAGCCCCATCCCGAGCAACAGGCGCGTGAGCGCCGGGTCGCCCGCCATCTCCCCGCATACCGACACCGATACGCCCGCGCGCTTCGCTTCGCGCAGCGTGTACGCGATCAGGTGCAACACGGCCGGATGCAGCGGGTCGTACAGGTGCGCGACCGCGTTGTCGGCGCGATCGATCGCGAGCGTGTACTGGATCAGGTCGTTCGTGCCGATCGACAGGAAATCGAAGCGCTTCAGGAACAGCGGCAGCGCGATCGCCGCGGCCGGAATCTCGATCATCGCGCCGAGCCGCACGTTCGGATCGTACGCGAGCCCCGCGTCGTCGAGCTGGCGCTTCGCCTCGCGGATCAGGTCGAGCGTCTGGTCGATCTCCTGCGCGTGCGCGAGCATCGGGATCAGGATCTTCACCTGGCCGAACGCGGATGCGCGCAGGATCGCGCGCAACTGCGTGAGGAACATCTGCGGCTCGGACAGGCTCCAGCGGATCGCGCGCAGCCCGAGCGCCGGGTTCGGCGCCGTTTCGTAGCCTTCGTCGAGCGCCTCGAGCGGCTTGTCGGCGCCGACGTCGATCGTGCGGATCGTCACCGGCATGCCCTTCATCCACTCGACGGCCCGCTTGTACGCGGCGAACTGCTCCTCCTCTTCCGGCATCTCCTTCTGATGCATGAACAGGAACTCGGAACGGAACAGGCCGACGCCGACCGCGCCGGCTTCGACGGCCGCCTTCGCGTCGTCGGGCAGCTCGATGTTCGCGTACAGGTCGATCTTCGTGCCGCACAACGTTTGCGTCGGCGAGAACTTCAAGCGCTGCAGCTTGCGTTGCTCCAGCAGTTTCTCGGACTGGCGGTACGAATATTCCTCGAGGACGATCGGCGCCGGATCGACGATCACGATGCCCTGGTCGCCGTCGACGATGATCAGGTCGTCCTGGCGGATCAGCGAACTCGCATGCTGGACGCCGACCGCGGCCGGAATGCCGAGGCTGCGCGCGACGATCGCCGTGTGCGACGTGCGCCCGCCGAGATCGGTGACGAACGCCTGGAACGACTGCGTCTTGAACTGCATCATGTCGGCCGGCGCGATGTCGTGCGCGACGACAATCATCTCGTTCGTGCCATTCCTGGCCGCGCCATCGAGCGCCTGCGACGCGGACGGCGCCCCGGCGAGCGCCTTCAGCACGCGCTCGACCACCTGCTCGATGTCGGCCTTGCGCTCGCGCAGGTATTCGTCCTCGATGTCGTCGAAATGGCGCGTCAGCAGTTCGAGTTGCTCGGTCAGCGCCCATTCGACGTTGTAGCGGCGCGTGCGGATCAGGTCGATGGTTTCCTGCACGAGCATCTCGTCGCTCAGGATCATCGTGTGGACGTCGATGAATGCGCCGACTTCGCTCGGGGTATCGTCGGTCAGGTCGGCGCGCAGCGCT
This sequence comes from Burkholderia sp. BCC0506, assembly GCF_902833145.1. Lineage (GTDB taxonomy): Bacteria > Pseudomonadota > Gammaproteobacteria > Burkholderiales > Burkholderiaceae > Burkholderia. Next base: position 111,208 of record NZ_CADFEN010000006.1, read on the forward strand.
TCGAGCTCGCGACGCACGACGTCGAGCGCCGTGTGGAATCGCTCCACTTCGGCATCGATCTGGTGGGCCTCGATCAGGTAATGGGCGACGTCGAGCGCCGCCGGCGCGATCAGATACGCTCGCCCGATCGCGATACCTCGTGAGACGGGAATGCCATGCAGCGTGAAGGACACGCGCACCTCCTCTGTACAAGTAAAGCCGCGGCACACTGCTGCGATGCGCTTATGACCCCGGTTAGCGATTATAAATTCCGCGACTCCCTGCTGACTGCATGCAGCGCAGCATTGCGCATTTCGCATCAATGCTTCCGACGAAAAAAATGCCGCGACATCCGCGGCATTCTGACTGGAAACGGCAACGATTCCGCGCGGCGATCACTGGCCTTCGCCGAACTTGTCGGCGATCAGCTTCAGCAGCGCGTCCATCGCTTCGCGCTCGTCGGGCCCTTCGGTCTCGATCGTCACGGTGCTGCCGATGCCGGCCGCCAGCATCATCACGCCCATGATGCTCTTCGCGTTGATCTTGCGCCCGTTGCGTGTCATCCAGACTTCCGACTGGAAGTTGCCGGCCAGTTGCGTAAGCTTGGCCGATGCGCGCGCATGGAGCCCCAATTTATTGACGATGGTGGTTTCTTGTTGAAGCATGATTCTCGGTCGGGTCGGTCGGGACCGCCGGCGGCGCGCGTCGGCGGGTCGGTCTAAAACGGAAAACGGCAGCTCAGTGCGATTCGGTGCGCGGTTGCGGTTCGGGCGGAATCGGCGCGCACTGGCCGCAGCCGGTTTCCGACGGCGGCGGCGGCGTGCCGGCCGATACCTCGTGAACGCCCTTCGCGCCGCCGGACAGCGCCTTGTCGACCAGCTTGTCGAGCGGCACGGTGCGGTAGCAAACGGCCCGCACGAGCATCGGCAGGTTCACGCCCGCCAGCACGCGCACGTTGTCGAGCTTCGCGAGCTGGCCCGCGATGTTCGCGGGCGTCGCGCCGTACATGTCGGTCAGCACGACCACGCCGTTGTCTTCCCGGAGCCGCGCGAGTTCCGAGTGCGCAAACGCCATCACCTGGGCGGGATCGCTGTCCGCCATCACGTCGATACAGCCGATGCGGGCGGGCACACCGCCGTAGATGTGCGCGATGCAGTCCCGCAGCGCGGTGGCGAGCGGAGCGTGCGCGATGATCAGGATTCCGGCCATGTCAGTTCGCTCCCGGCCGCCCCTGGCGGACCGATACCCCGCGGCGGGGCAATGAGCGTAGCGAGTGTGGGGAACGTTTCATGTTCAGCCTTGCAACAGTGTCGGCCCGACCGCCGGGCCTTCGGTGCGCCGATCGCGGCACCGGGCAAGCGGGCATTGTAGCAGGCCGGTCAAGCTGCTCCGGCGACGGGGGACCTGCGCGGCCGCCGCCGGGGTTGCGCGAGCGGCGGCCTACGCGGCCGCCCGCTCGAGCGCGTCGATGAACATCGCGGCGACGTCGAAGCCCGTCTGCTCCATGATCTCGCGAAAGCACGTCGGGCTCGTGACGTTCACCTCGGTCAGCCAGTCGCCGATCGCGTCGAGGCCGACCAGCAGCAGCCCGCGCGACGCCAGCACGGGCCCGAGCGTGTCGGCGATCTCGCGATCGCGCGGCGTGAGCGGCTGCGCGACGCCGAGCCCGCCCGCGGCGAGATTGCCGCGCACCTCGCTGCCCTGCGGAATCCGCGCGAGCGAATACGGCACCGGCTGGCCGCCGATCAGCAGGATGCGCTTGTCGCCGGCCTTGATCTCGGGGATGAACTTCTGCGCCATCACCGAGCGCGTGCCGTCGTGGCTCAGCATCTCGACGATCGAACCGAGGTTCATGCCGTCCGGCTTCACGCGGAACACACCCATCCCGCCCATGCCGTCGAGCGGCTTCAGGATCACGTCGCCGTGCTCGGCGTGGAACGCGCGCAACCGTTTCGCGTCGCGCGTGACGAGCGTCGGCGCAACGAATTGCGGAAACTCGCCGATCGCGAGCTTCTCCGAATGATCGCGGATCGCCTGCGCCTTGTTGAACACGCGCGCCCCCGCGCGCTCGGCGAGCTCGAGCAGCCACGTCGACGTCACGTATTCCATGTCGAACGGCGGATCCTTGCGCATCAGCACCGCGCCGAACGATTCGAGACGGCGCGCGTCGACCGGGCCCGCGTCGAACCAGGTGTCGCGATGCAGGTCGTCCAGTTCGCCGACGAACGCGATGCGCCGCACGTCGGCCTCGACGGCCGAGCCCGTCCACGCGAGGTGGCGCGGCTCGCACGCGTACACCGCATGCCCGCGCCGGGCGGCCTCCGCCATCATCGCGTAGGTCGAATCCTTGTAGATCTTGAAATGCTCGAGCGGGTCGGCGATAAAAAGAATGTCCATGCGGGTCCTGTACGTAGCGAAGGTCCGTTACACCTGGATGGCTTCGGGATCGGTCTTTTCCAGTTCGATCGACGACGCGATCAGCGACAGCCGCGCGACGACGCCGTACATGTAGAAACGGTTCGGCGGCGCGGCGCCCGGCTTCGCGCCGGCGTCCGGCAGCGCGGTGTGCTCGAAGCCGAGCGGCACGTAGTGCATGCCGGGCGCGTTCAGGTTCTGGTCGCGCTCGCGGCCGCCGTGCGTGCGGTAGAAGCCGCCGACCACGTAGCGGTCGATCATGTACACGACCGGCTCGGCCACTTCGTCGCCGACGCGCTCGAACGTGTAGACGCCTTCCTGCACGATCACGTCGCGCACCGCGAGGCCGGCCTTCGATTCGGCCATCTGCACGCGCTCGGCCTTCGTCATGCGGCCGATCTCGGCCGCGTCGTGCACGGTCATCACGCCACGGCCCGCGGTGCCCGCGTCGGCCTTCACGACGACGTACGGCTTCTCGCTGATCCCGTATTCGCGATACTTGCGCGCGATCTTCTTCAGCACGCCGTCGATCGCGTCGGCGAGCGCCTGCTCGCCTTCATGCGCCTGCCAGTCGACCCCTTCCACATGCGCGAAATACGGATTCACCATCCACGGATCGACGCCGACCATCTTCGCGAACTTCTTCGCGACGTCGTCGTAGCAGGAAAAGTGCGTCGACTTGCGGCGCACGGCCCAGCCCGCGTGCAGCGGCGGCAGCAGGTATTGCTCGTGCAGGTTTTCCAGCACGGCCGGGATGCCGGCCGACAGATCGTTGTTCAGCAGGATCGAGCACGGATCGAAATTCTTCAGGCCGAGGCGGCGCTGCGAACGCTCGAGCGGTTCGAGCACGATCTTCTGGCCGTCGGCCAGCGTGATCGGCGTCATGTCGGTGATGCTCGGGTCGAGCGAGCCGAAGCGCACGTTCAGGCCGGCCTGGCGCATGATCGTCGCGAGGCGCGCGACGTTTTCCAGGTAGAACGCGTTGCGGGTCGGCAGCTCGGGAATCACGAGCAGATTCTTCGCGTCCGGGCAGATCTTCTCGATCGCGGCCATCGCGGCCTGCACGGCGAGCGGCAGCACTTCGGACGGCAGATTGTTGAATGCGCCGGGAAACAGGTTCGCATCGACGGGCGCGAGCTTGAAGCCGGCATTGCGCAGGTCCACCGAACAATAGAACGGCGGGGTGTGTTCCTGCCATTCGAGCCTGAACCAGCGTTCGATCGCAGGCGTCGCGTCGAGGATCTTCTGCTCGAGTTCGAGCAGCGGACCGTTCAACGCGGTAACGAGGTGGGGAACCATGAATCACTCGCGAGCGGGAGAATGAAGATTGTAGAGCAATTGCCTTGCCCATTTGGGGATTGTTCCCGGCTTCACAAGGATATGGAGGAAGTTTTCGGCTATTGACCTGATAGCGTGAAGGGTTATCCGCTCCGGCAGCACGCGGCTGGAGAAAAAAAGCCCGCCGGGTAGGCGGGCCGAAGTCGCTGCGCTCATTCGGGGCGGGCGCCGTCGTCGCGGCGGCCCGCCGTTGATTCGTGTGACTTATTCCACGTGCTCGCCGTGCAGGATCACGTCGAGACCTTCGCGCTCTTCCTCTTCGGTCACGCGCAGGCCGATCGTCAGGTCGATCAGCTTCAGCAGCACGAAGCTCAGCACGCCGCTGTAGACCAGCGTGATCAGCACGCCCTTGGCCTGCAGCAGCAGGCTGCCGTCGGCGCCGCCGATGTCCTTGACCGCGAACACGCCGGTCAGCAGCGCGCCGAGAATCCCGCCCACGCCGTGCACGCCGAACGCATCCAGCGAATCGTCGTAGCCGAGCTTCGACTTGAGCCACGTCGCCGACCAGAAGCAGATCACGCCTGCCGCGATGCCGATCACCAGTGCGCCCGCCACGCCGACGAAGCCGGCTGCCGGCGTGATCGCCACGAGACCCGCGACCGCGCCCGACACGATACCGAGCACCGACGGCTTGCCCTTCGCGATCCACTCGGCGAACATCCAGCCGAGCGCCGCGCACGCCGTCGCGACTTGCGTCGTCAGCATCGCGAAGCCGGCACGGCCGTCGGCCGCGACCGCGGAACCCGCGTTGAAACCGAACCAGCCGACCCACAGCATCGAGCCGCCGATCATCGTCAGCACCAGGTTGTGCGGCGCCATCGATTCACGGCCGTAGCCGACGCGCTTGCCGAGCACGAGGCACGACACGAGGCCCGCGATACCGGCGTTGATGTGCACCACCGTGCCGCCCGCGAAGTCGAGCACGCCGTCCGCCGACAGCCAGCCGGTCGGCTCCCACACCATGTGCGCGATCGGCACGTAGACGATCAGCGACCAGAGCGTCATGAACACGAGCATCGCCGAGAATTTCATCCGGTCGGCGAACGCGCCGCAGATCAGCGCCGGCGTGATGATCGCGAACGTCATCTGGTAGACGAAGTAGACCGACTCGGGAATCGTCGTCGCGAGGTGGCTGACGGTCAGCGTGGTCGCCTTGTCGCCCTTGATGTAGTTCATGCCGTGCAGGAACACGCGCGACAGGCCGCCGATGAAGCCGTTGCCCGGCGTGAACGCGAGGCTGTAGCCGACCACCGTCCACAGCACCGTGATCACCGCGGTGATCGCGAAGCTCTGCATCACGGTGGCGAGCACGTTCTTCTTGCGGACCATGCCCGCGTAGAACAGCGCGAGGCCGGGGATCGTCATGAACAGCACGAGCGCGGTCGACGTCAGCATCCACGCGGTGTCGCCCGCGCTGATCTTCGACGAATCGACCGAGAACGGGGCCGTCGGCGCGGCCGGTGCGGCCGGCGCGGACGCGGCGGCGGCAGCCGATGCGTCGGCCGCGCCCGAAGCCGGTGCGGCGGCGGATGCGTCCGCAGCGGGCGCCGAGGCGGCCGGAGCGGCGGCGGCCGATGCGTCGGACGCCGTGGCGGCGGGCGCGGAAGCAGCCGCGGTGGCGGACGCCGCGTCGTCGGCGAGCGCGGAGCCGACGCCGGCCGCGATCAGCGAGCCGGCCATCAGCAGGGACATCAGAAGTTTGCGCATCTTGGGTTTCCTCTTGTCGCTTGTCTTGTCTGTTCTGTTAGAGCGCGTCCGCGCCCGTCTCCCCGGTGCGAATCCGGATCACCTGTTCGATCGGCGTGACGAAGATCTTGCCGTCGCCGATCTTGCCCGTGCGCGCGGCCCGCTCGATCGCTTCCACCGCCTGGTCGACGAGATCGTCGGACACGGCCGCCTCGATCTTCATCTTCGGCAGGAAATCGACCACGTATTCGGCGCCGCGGTACAGCTCGGTGTGCCCCTTCTGGCGCCCGAACCCTTTCACCTCCGTCACCGTGATGCCCGAGACGCCAAGCGCCGACAGCGCCTCGCGCGTCTCATCGAGCTTGAACGGCTTGATGATTGCGGTAATGAGTTTCATGAAGTCCTCTCGCTGGGTTGTCCCGTCGGATGAGTTGGAATGTTGTAACGGACTCTTCTCAGCAACTCGCATGCCATGTTGGCCCGAACACCGTCTCGAAGGGCTCCGGAACGGGGTCGTATCCCGCCGTGTAAGGCGCAAAAGCCCGGCCGAATGGCCAACATGGGCCGGTTTGCTGGCGCGGCGAAAGGATCGTTGCTAGAGTGCACGCACGTCCCGGATCGCCGGGCCATTCACCCATGCGGGCGCCGTGCCCGGAATTCGCGCCCCGCGCGCACCATTTCCGGTCATGCGTGCATCATGGGCACGTACGCAACTGAAGATGCACATTTTTTGTGCAAGGAAGGGGAATCACATGAAGCAACCCAGCGACGTTTTCAACGATCTGCAGTCGCGTGTCAGCGATTTGCTGAAAAACTCGCCGGCCAAGGACGTCGAGCGCAACGTGAAGGCCATGCTGTCGCAGGGCTTCTCGAAGCTCGATCTCGTCACCCGCGAGGAATTCGACACCCAGGCCCAGGTGCTCGCCCGCACCCGTGTGCGCCTTGAGGAACTCGAAAAGCGCGTCGCGGAACTCGAGCAGAAGCTCGCCGCCCCGCAGGCCTGACGCCGCATCCGGCCGCAAGGTCCGGGCGCGGGCCGCCTCGCGCGGTCCGCGCCCGCCCCCCCGGTACCGTTGCGTCACGCTTCGTCGTCCGTCGTACATCGTTCTTCGCAGCACCCTCCGCTCTTCGCAGTTCGTCGCTCTTCGCAGTTCGTCGCTCTTCGCAGTTCGTCGCTCTTCGCAGTCCATCGCTCTTCGCAGTTCGTCGTTCCGCAGCACCTCGTTCTTTCCCCGCGCCACGCCGGCAAGCGCGCACCCGATTCCTCCGATTCCCGCGGCATGCGGCCCCGAACGGCCGTCGTCCGCCTGCTTACAGGAGCCTCGCCATGTCGCTCGCCGTGGTGCGCAGTCGCGCGCCCGCCTCCGGCCGCGCGCCGGACGTCACCGTCGAAGTCCATCTCGCCAACGGGTTGCCGTCGTTCTCGATCGTCGGGCTGCCCGATCTCGAAGTCCGCGAAAGCCGCGAGCGCGTGCGCGCCGCGCTGCAGAACTGCGGCTTCGAATTTCCGGTGCGCCGCATCACCGTCAACCTCGCGCCAGCCGACCTGCCGAAGGAATCGGGCCGCTTCGACCTGCCGATCGCGCTCGGCATCCTCGCCGCGAACGGCCAGATTCCGGCCGACGCGCTGGCCGGCCGCGAATTCGCGGGCGAGTTGTCGCTGACGGGCGCGCTGCGGCCGATGCGCGGCGCGTTCGCGATGGCGTGCGGCGCCGCGCGGGACCGGCGTGCGGAGGAATCCGGCGCGGGCCTCGCCGGCGGCCCGGGCCTGGATGCCGGCGCCCTGCGCGATTGCACCGCGACATCGCGTCCGCCCGAGCTGTACCTGCCGCTCGACAGCGCCGCCGAGGCCGCGCTCGTGCCGGGCGTGACCGTATTCGGTGCACGCGACCTGCCGGCGCTCTGCGCGCACCTGACCGATGCACCGGACGGCCGGCTCACGCCGGTCGCGGCGCCCTGCCTCGACGGCCTGCCGGCGCCGGCCGCGCCCGACCTCGCGGACGTCGTCGGCCAGCGCGGCGCCCGACGCGCGCTGGAAGTCGCGGCCGCGGGCGGCCATCACATGCTGATGGTCGGGCCGCCCGGGGCCGGCAAGTCGATGCTGGCGGCGCGCCTCGCCGGGCTCCTGCCGCCGCTGACCGACGACGAGGCGCTGACCTCGGCCGCGCTGCTGTCCGCGAGCCGGCTCGGCTTCTCGCCCGCGCAGTGGCGCCGCCGGCCGTTCCGCGCGCCGCATCACTCGTCGAGCGCGGCCGCGCTGGTCGGCGGCCGCAATCCGCCGCAGCCGGGCGAGATCACGCTCGCGCACCTCGGCGTGCTGTTTCTCGACGAACTGCCGGAATTCGACCGGCACGTGCTGGAGATGCTGCGCGAGCCGCTCGAAGCCGGCCGCATCACGATCTCGCGCGCGGCCCAGCAGGCCGACTTCCCCGCCGCGTGCCAGCTGATCGCCGCGATGAACCCGTGCCCGTGCGGCTGGCACGGCGATCCGTCCGGGCGCTGCCGCTGCTCGCCGGACGTGGCCGCGCGCTATCTGCGCAAGCTGTCGGGGCCGCTGCTCGACCGCATCGACATCCAGATCGACCTGCCCGCGCTGTCGCCGGCCGAACTCGCGACCCGCGCGACGGCGCCCGGCGAGCCGAGCGCGGCGGTCGCCGCCCGGGTCGCGCAAGCGCGGGCGCTGCAGCTCGATCGGCAGGGCAAGACGAATCACATGCTGAGCGGCCGCGAAACCGACGACCTGTGCCGGCCGACCGACGAAGGCGAACGGTTGCTGCGCGAGGCCGGCGAGCGCTTCGGCTGGTCGGCGCGCGCGTATTTCCGCGTGCTGAAAGTGGCGCGAACGATCGCCGACCTGGCCGGCGACCCGCTGCCGACGGCCGCGCAGATCGCCGAGGCGATTCGCTACCGGCGCGCGCTCACGGCGCTGTGAGCGCCCCTTGGAGGGACAAAATCAGGCTGTCAAGACTTGACTTATACACAATTCCGCGAATCCGGCCCCGGATCGCGGCTCGCCGCGGCCTTTGCCGGACGGAATTCGTATCCCGTTGTTTTAATTGATTTTTCTCAAACGGCGAACGGGCGGCCAAACGGCCCGGAAGGCCGTCCGGCGCGGCTTTGCGGGAAATCCCGGCTACTTTTCAACAAAGTTATCCACATGCGCTGTGGATAGCCGAAAAACCTCCGCAAAATCCGGCGATTAGCATCGAAAGCTGCGAATGAACTTTCAGTTGTCGCGGCGTGTCCGAGCGCCCTCGCCGGCCGCCGTCAATCGAGTTTGAACGAGCCGAAAAACTGGTCGAGCTGCTCCTGCGCGAGCGGCCCGTCGGCGATCACGACGGCCTGGTACGCGTGCCGGCCGCGCGCGGCGAGCCGTGCGACGATCGTCTTGCGCGCCCGGTCGCCGCCGGCGGCGGCGCCCGCGATGCGCAGTTCGAGCCCGTTCACCGCGCCGCCGGCGGCGAGCGGCACGGGCACCGACGCCGTCCGCGGCGCGCCTTCGAGGTTGCGCGACAGCCCCGCGCGCAGGAATTCGAGCGCCGCGCGGCGCGTATCGTCGCGCTCGTCCGGCAGCGTCAGCGTGCCGACCGCGAATACCGCGCCGTCGACGTGCGCGGCCTGCATCCGCATCGGCATCGACGTCGCGCCGAGCACCACCGGCTGCTCCTCGACGGTCGGCTTCGCCGGCAGGTCGATCGTGTAGCCGGCGTCGTTGTGCAGCGTGCGCCAGTCGTACGACGGCGAGCACGCGGCCAGCGCGGCGCTCAGGCAGGCCAGCGCGGCGAAGTGTCGCAGCGGGCGAAAAAGGGGGCGCAACGAATCGATGACTTCCTTCGGCATGGCGGGATCGCGGCAGGCAAAGCGACCATTATCCGCCGAACCGGAAACCCGGGATGCGCGGCCGCCGCCGGTGCGCGCGCCGCATTCGCGCTAAAATGAGCGCCGAATTTCGACGTCCTTTGCGTCGATCCGCGTCATCGACTCCGAGAGCACCAGATGAACACCACGCCTCCCGCCCGCCGCAGTACCGGCCCCGTCCGCTATCTCGCCGCGGCCGCCGTCGTCGCGGCGATCGCCGTCGCCGGCTTTTTCGCGTTCAACGGCAAGTCCAGCGTGCCGGACGCGACCTTCACGCTGCTGTCGGGCCAGAAGGTCTCGACCGCCGGCGACCTGAAGGGCAAGGTCTATCTCGTGAACTTCTGGGCGACGAGCTGCGCGACCTGCATGCAGGAAATGCCGCAGATGGTCGATACCTACAATCGCTTCAAGGGCCAGGGGCTGGAATTCGTCGCGGTCGCGATGAACTACGACCCGCCGATGTACGTCGCGAACTACGCGCAGACGCGCCAGTTGCCGTTCAAGGTGGCGCTCGACGACGGCAGCGTCGCGAAGCAGTTCGGCAACGTGCAGCTCACGCCGACGACCTTCGTCGTCGACAAGGACGGCAAGATCCTGAAGCGCTACGTCGGCGCGCCGCAGTTCGCGGAACTCGACGCGCTGCTCAAGAAAGCGCTCGACGGCAACGCGGCCTGAGCGCCGCCAGGCATCGCCAGATCCGGCTCGACGGGCGCGCATCGCGCGCTGCCGGCAAAAAACGGACCGCATGACCGGGCAACCCGGTTCCGCGGTCCGTTTGCTTTTCAGCGCTCGGTGTCGCCTTTCGCCGACAGCCCGTAGCGCTTCATCTTCTCGTACAGCGTCGCCTTGCCGACATGCAGCCGGTCGGCCGTCGCGGCGACCGCGCCGCCCGTCTGGTTCAGCGCCTCGGCGATCACCGCGCGCTCGAACTGCTCGATGCGCTCCTTCAGCGTCTGGTCGTTGTCCGCGTCGGCGCCCGCGCCCGTTTCCTGCGGCATGTCGGCCACGCCGAGCACGAAGCGGTCGGCCGCGTTGCGCAGCTCGCGCACGTTGCCCGGCCAGTCGCGCTGCATCAGGCTCGCGCGCTGCCGGTCGGTCAGCACCGGCGCGGGCCGCCCGTAGCGCACGGCCGCGTCGAGCACGAAGTGCTCGAACAGCGGCACGATGTCCTCGCGGCGCTCGGCGAGCGGCGGCAGCGCGATCGTCACGACGTTGAGCCGGTACAGCAGGTCGCGCCGGAACGTGCCGGCCGCGACGAGCTCGCTCATGTCGCCCTTCGCGGCCGCGACCACGCGGCAGTTCACGCGGATCGGCTGGTTCGAGCCGAGCCGCTCCAGCACGCCGTCCTGCAGCACGCGCAAGAGCTTCACCTGCAGCGCGAGCGGCATGCTTTCGATTTCGTCGAGGAACAGCGTGCCGCCGGACGCGTATTCGAGCTTGCCGACGCGCCGCTTCGCCGCGCCGGTGAACGCACCGGGCTCGTAGCCGAACATCTCCGACTCGAACATCGGCTCGGGCAGCGCGCCGCAATTGACCGCGATGAACGGCTTGTCGCGGCGCGGCGACAGCTCGTGCAGGCTGCGCGCGATCAGCTCCTTGCCGGCGCCCGTGTCGCCGTTGATCAGCACCGACGCGTCGGTCGGCGCGACGTTCGCGATCAGCTTGCGCACCTGCTCGATCGCCGGGCTGCGGCCGATGATGCGCGGCGCGACCACGTTCTGCCCGGCCAGCTCGCGCCGCAGCGCGTGGTTCTCGAGCACGAGCTCGCGGCGCTCGAGCGCGCGGCGCACCGTCTCGATCAGGCGCTCGGCCGCGAATGGCTTTTCGATGAAGTCGTACGCGCCGTCGCGCATCGCCTGCACGGCCATCGAGATGTCGCCGTGCCCGGTGACGAGGATCACCGGCACGTCGGGCACGCGCTCGCGGCACTGCGCGAGCACGTCGAGCCCGCTCGCGCCGGGCAGCCGGATGTCGCTGACGATCGCGCCGGCGGTATCCGCGACGATCGCCTTCTCGGCCGCCTCGGCCGACTCGAAGCCCGCGACGTCGAAGCCCGCGAGCTGAAGGCTCTGCACGCTCGCCCGGCGCACGAGCGCATCGTCTTCGATATAGATCACTTGCAGCCGGTTGGCCATCTTGGTCACTTGCTCCTGACAGGCCGCGCGGCGCTGGTGCGCGCGGCTCTCGTTGATCCCGGCCGTTCGCCGGCCGGGCCTGCGGCCCAGACGGGCCTGTATACGCTAGTGCGAGCCCGCCGGCTCGGACACGGAGTCCGGATGATGCGTGCGGGCGCGCCGCAGCGTCAAGACGAACAGCGCGCCGCCCGACGGCGCGTTGCGTGCGGTCAGCGCGCCGCCCGCGTCGCTCGCGATCGACGACGAGATCGCGAGGCCGAGCCCGAGCCCGCGCCCCATTTCCTTGGTCGTGAAGAACGGCTCGAACAGGCGCGGCAGCAGATCGGGCGCGATGCCGGGGCCGTTGTCGCGCACCTCGACCGCGAGCGTCGCGGCCGACACCGCGATCGTCACCTCGATGGCCGGCGCCGCGACGCCGGCCACCGCGTCGAGCGCGTTGCCGAGCAGGTTGATCAGCACCTGTTCGAGGCGCAGGTCCTCGCAGCGCGCGACGAGTTCCGGATAGTCGCGCGCCAGGTCGAGCGGCGCGTCGTGCGCGGGCGACACGGTCGCGTCCTGCAACGTCAGCGTCAGCGCGACGCCGCGCAGGCGCTCGCCGAGCAGCGCCAGCACGCTGCGCAGCGCGCGCACGACGAGTGCCTGCTCGTTGCGCGGCTTCGCGCGGCCGACGAACAGCTTCAACTGGTTGGTGATCTTGCCCATCCGCTCGGTGAGCGCGGCGATCGCCTCGAGATTCTCGCGCGCGGCAGCCTGCTCGCCGCGATCGAGCAGCACGCGCGTGTTGTCCGAGAAGCTGCGCAGCGCCGCGAGCGGCTGGTTCAGTTCATGCGTGATGCCGGCCGCCATCTGGCCGAGCGCGGCGAGCTTGCTCGCCTGGATCAGTTCGTCGTGCGCGGCGCGCAGCTCCTGCTCCGCGCGGATCCGGTCGCCGACTTCCTTCTGCAATTGCGCGTTCGCCTCCGACAGGTCGGCCGTACGCTCCTCGACGCGCCGGTTCAGCTCCGCGTACGCTTGCTGCAGCAGCGCGCGGCCGCGGATCATTTCCCGCACGCGGGCGCGGCGCATCCGCCAGTAGAACGCGAGCAGCGCGACCGACACGAAGCCGAAGCCGGTGACGATCGTCGCGTTGCGCGCATCGGCATCGATCGGCGCGATCGGCGCGAGCGTGACGAGCAGCCAGTCGGGCTCGCCGATGCGGCGCTTGCTGGCGAGAAAGCGCGGCGCGCGCCGGCCGGCGCCGAGGCGCACGATCTCCGCATCGGCGCCGAGCGTCTGCTCGACGCGCAGCGGCAGCGGCGTGACCGGTTGCTGCGCGTACTGGCGCGTCTCGTAGATCGATGCGGCCACAGGCCCCGTGAGCGGGCGCAGCGTGTGGTACTTCCATGCGGGCACCGACGACAGGAACACGACGCCGTGATCGTCCACGACGACGAGCGGCTCGGACGCGTCGGCGCCCTGGAACCATTCGAGGTTGAGCTTCACGACGACGACGCCCGCGATCTTGCCGTCGCGCCACACCGGTTGCGAGATGTAGTAGCCGGGGTCGCGCGAGATCGTGCCGATCCCGAAGAAGCGGCCGACCTGGCCGTTCATCGCATCGACGAAATACGGGCGGAAACGGTATTCGATCCCGACGAAGCTGTCGGGCGCACGCCAGTTGCTGGCGGCGACGCACAGGCCGTCCGCGCCGATCACATAGGTGACGGTCGCGTGCGCGTGTTCGTTGAGATCCTCGAGATAGCGGTTGACGCGGGCGGTGTAGTCGCCCCGCTTCGGCTCGGCGAGCAGCTCCTGCACGTACGGATGGCTGCCGAGCAGGTAGGGCAGCGATTCGTAGCGGTCGAGCGTGCTCTTGAGCGCGTTGGTGGTGCGCTCGACGCGCACCGCGGCATTGCGCTGCAGCTCGGCGACGCCGCGCTGCCAGGTGATCGTCCACGTGAGCGCGCACGCCGCGACGAGCGCGGCGGCAAGCACGACGAGGATGAGCAGGCGGCGCGTCACGGTCGAGGCTTCCTGGCGATGCGGATCGCCTATTGTGTCATAGGCCTCCGTCTCGATGCCCCGGCCGCCGCGGGCCGCACGGCCGGCGGACGGCGCCGCCGCCTGCTCGTTCATCGCGTCAGACGCCGGCCGTCTCGGTCGGCGCGACTTCGCTGCCGCCCTTCATTGCCTGGCGCAGCTTGTTGCGGTCGAGCTCCTTCTCCCACGCCGACACGACGACGGTCGCCACGCCGTTGCCGACGATGTTGGTCAGCGCGCGGCATTCGCTCATGAAGCGGTCGATGCCGAGGATCAGCACCATGCCCGACAGCGGGATCGTCGGCACCACCGCCAGCGTCGCGGCGAGCGTGATGAAGCCCGCGCCGGTCACGCCGCTCGCGCCCTTCGACGTCAGCATCGCGACGGCCAGCAGCGTGAGCTGCTGCATCCACGTGAGCTCGATGTTGGTCGCCTGCGCGATGAACAGCACGGCCATCGTCATGTAGATGTTGGTGCCGTCGAGGTTGAACGAGTAGCCGGTCGGCACGACGAGGCCGACGACCGAACGCGAGCAGCCGGCCTTCTCGAGCTTTTCCATCAGCTGCGGCAGCGCGGCTTCCGACGAGCTCGTGCCGAGCACGATCAGCAGCTCTTCCTTGATGTACGACACGAAGCGGATGATCGAGAAGCCGGTGAAGCGCGCGATCGCGCCGAGCACGACCAGCACGAACACGACCGACGTCAGGTAGAACGTGCCGATCAGCTTGAGCAGCGGCACCAGCGAGCCGACGCCGTACTTGCCGATCGTGAACGCCATCGCGCCGAACGCGCCGATCGGCGCCAGCTTCGTGACGATGTGCACGATGCCGAACAGCACGCGCGTCAGGCCGTCGATGAAGTCGGTCACGACCTTGCCGCGCTCGCCGAGGTGCGCGAGCACGCTGCCGAACAGCAGCGCGATCAGCAGGATCTGCAGGATTTCGCCCTGCGCGAACGCATCGACCATCGTGTTCGGGATGATGTGCATCAGGAAGTCGACCGTCGACTGCCCGTGCGCCTTCGCCGCGTACGACGCGACGGCCTTGCCGTCGAGCGTCGCCGGATCGATGTTGAAGCCGACGCCCGGACGCAGCAGGTGCGTGGCCGCGAGGCCGAGCAGCAGCGCGAAGGTCGACACGATCTCGAAGTACAGCAGCGCCTTGCCGCCGACGCGGCCGACCTTCTTCATGTCCTCCATGCCGGCGATGCCGGTGACGACCGTACAGAAGATGATCGGGCCGATCACCATCTTGATCAGCTTGATGAAGCCGTCGCCGAGCGGTTTCATGTCGGTGGCGATCGACGGGTAGAAGTGGCCGAGGATCACGCCGACGATGATGGCGAAGATCACCTGCACATAGAGCACTTTGTAGAAGGGTTTCTTCTTCACGATGGTTCCTGCTGAAGTGGATGAGCCGTGGAAACGGCGTCACGCGCGCAGGAGAATGCCTCAGGGGAGCAGACATTCGCCCGCGCGGCTGCCGTGCCGCAACAAGCGATGCCTCAGAACATTCGACAGGGGGAGAAGGCGCTGGTCATCGATTGTCTCCTTGCTTGCTGTAGTAGTTCGGCCGGGGGATGGCCGTGCGTTTTATATCGCAAGGTCGATGCCAGGTTTCCGTAACCCCTCAAGCCGTTGTTTTCATTGTATTTCCCATAATGCGGCAGGCAAGGAAATCCGGGATTCCGGATTTCCGGAAACCATCCGTCCGGCGATCCGGACGGATGGATGCTTTGATCAGACGAATCAGTGCCGCACGGCCTCGCCGGCCAGCAGGCCCGTCTGCGCATAGAACTCCTGCCGCGCGAACGCATCGCGCTCGCGGCGCGCGCGCTCGCCGCGATCCGCGAGCGAACCGACGACGATCCCGACGAACGCGAGCGGCACCGACACGAGCGCCGGGTTGTCGAGGAACACCGGCGCATGCGCGTGGTGCAGCACGTCGACCCACACCGACTTCGACAGCACCGTGAGCGCGACCGCCGACATGAGGCCGAGGCCGCCGCCGAGCACCGCGCCGCGCGTGGTCATCCCGCGCCAGAAGATCGACATCGCGAGCACCGGGAAATTCGCGCTCGCGGCCACCGCCGCGACGAGCCCGACCATGAACGCGACGTTCACGTGCTCGAACAGGATCGACAGCGCGATCGCGATGGCCGACAGCCCGATCGTCGCCGCGCGCGAAATGCGCATTTCGAGCCGTTCGTCCGGCTTGCCGCGCGCCCACATCTGCGCGTACAGGTCGTGCGAGATCGTCGTCGCGCCGGCAAGCGTCAGCCCCGCGACCACCGCGAGGATCGTCGCGAACGTGACGGCCGCGATGAACCCGTAGAACCCGTTGCCGCCGACCGCCTGCGCGAGCTTCACCGCGACCATGTTCGAGCCGCCGAGCAGGTCGTGCGTGAGGTTGAACGTGCCGTTCGCGCCGAGCCGGAAGAATTCCGGATGCTGCGCGAGCAGCACGATCGCCGAGAAGCCGATCACGAACGTCAGCAGGTAGAAGTAGCCGATGAAGCCGGTCGCGTAGAGCACCGACTTGCGCGCCTCCTTCGCGTTCGGCACCGTGAAGAAGCGCATCAGGATGTGCGGGAAGCCGGCCGTGCCGAACATCAGCGCGATACCGAGCGACAGCGCGTTGGCCGGGTCGCGGATCAGCTTGCCGGGCCCCATGATCGACAGCGCGCCCGGATGCACGGCCACCGCGCGGCGGAACATCGCGTCGACGCTGAAGCCGAACTCGCCGAGCGCGAGCAACGCGAGCAGCGTCGCGCCGGCGAGCAGCAGCACGGCCTTGATCACCTGCACCCAGGTGGTCGCGGTCATCCCGCCGAAGAACACGTAGACGACCATCAGCACGCCGACGATCAGCTCGGCCGTGCCGTACGACAGCCCGAACAGCAGCTGGATCAGCTTGCCCGCGCCGACCATCTGCACGACGAGGTACAGCACGACGATCGTCAGCGCGTTCGCCGAGGTCAGCAGCCGGATCGGCCGCTGCGCGAAGCGGTACGCGACGACGTCGACGAACGTGAACTTGCCGAGGTTGCGCAGCGGTTCGGCGATCAGGAACATCACGAACGGCCAGCCGACCAGGAAGCCGATCGAGTAGATCAGCCCGTCGAAGCCGAACATGAACACCATGCCGGACAGCCCGAGGAACGACGCGGCCGACATGTAGTCGCCCGCGATCGCGAGGCCGTTCTGCAGCCCGGTGATGCCGCCGCCGGCCGTGTAGAAGTCGCGCGTCGAGCGCGTGCGGCGCGCGGCCCAGCGCGTGAGCGCGAGCGTCGCGAACACGAACGCGAAGAACATCGCGATCGCCACCGGGTTCAGCTCGACCTTGTCGGGCATCGGGCCGGCCACGCCGGTCGCATGGGCGGCGGAGGAAACGAGAACGGCCAGCGCGCCGAGCGCGGGCGAAATGCGTCGCATGCGGGCCTCCGTCACGAACGTTGCAGGATCGTGTCGACGCGACGGTCGAACACACGATTCGCGCGCAGCACGTAGCACGCGGTCAGCCCGATCGCGATCAGGATGATCGCGACGCCCGCGGCGATCCCGACCGTCGTCGTCGCGCCGCGGTACAGCGGCGCGGCGAGCACGTGCGGCGCGAGCGCGACGAGCAGGATGAAGCCGTAGTACGTGGCGATCATCAGCGCGGTGAGCGTGAAGCTGAAGCGGCGCCGCGCCCGCACGAGCTGCTGGTAGTCGCGGCGCGCCGTGACCGATTCGATGACGGAAAGCTCCATGGTGTCTCCATTTCCTCCTCGTCATGGCGAGGGATGTCTTGTGGATGGTCGGCGCGCGTCCACTGCTCCGCCCGCGCCGCGGCGGCACGTCATGAAACGCGTTACACGATGCGAACCGCCCGCAGCCGCGCGACGTCCTGCGCCGACAGCCCGAGCCAGCCGCCGAGCACCGCATCGGTATCGGCACCGAGCACCGGCGGCGCGCCGCGCACCGGCAGCCGCGCGCCGTCGAAGCGGTACGGTGGCGCGAGCACGTCGACGCCGCCCGCGACCGGATGCGGCTGCCGCGTGACGAGCCCGGCACGGGTCGCGCGCTCGGACGTCAGCGCTTCGTGCAGTCCGAGCACTTCGCCGCACGGAATGCCCGCCTCGGCGAGCGCGGCCAGCAGCGTCGCACGCGAGCGGCGCGCGAGTTCCCGGCGAATCTCGGGCAGCAGGTCGGCGCGATGCTCCGAGCGGCCGAGGTTGGTCCTGTAGCGTTCGTCCGCCGCGAGATCGGGCCGCTCGATCGCGTCGCAAAAGCGCGCGAACTGCGTGTTGTTGCCGACCGTGATCACGAGCGGGCCGTCGGCCGCGTCGAACACGCCGTACGGCACGATCGACGGATGCGCGTTGCCGTAGCGCGGCGGGTCCTCACCCATCAGCAGCGCGTCGAGCCCGTAGTACGCGGTGATCATCAGCCCGCAGTCGAACAGCGCCATCTCGATGCGCCGCCCGCGGCCCGTCGCATGGCGCTCGTACAGCGCGGCGAGGATCGCCTGCGCCGAATACATGCCGGTGAACAGGTCGACCGCCGCGACGCCGAACTTCAGCGGCGGCTGGCCGGCCTCGCCGTTCAGCGCCATCAGCCCGGCCTCGCCCTGCACGACGAGGTCGTAGCCGGGCCGCGCGGCCTCCGGGCCCGAACGGTCGTAGCCCGAGATCGCGCAGTGCACGAGGCGCGGGTTCAGTTCGGCCAGCGCGTCGTAGCCGAGACCGAGCTTTTCCGCGCCGCCGCACTTGAAGTTGTGGATCAGCACGTCGGCCTGCGTGGCGAGTTCGCGCGCAATGCGCTGCCCGGCTTCCGTCTGCAGGTCGACGCAGATCGACCGCTTGCTGCGGTTCACGCTGTTGAAATAGGTGGTCTCGGTGTCGCCGATGCGCAGCCCCCAGTCGCGCGTATCGTCGCCGCGCGCGGGATGCTCGACCTTGATCACTTCCGCGCCGAAATCGGCGAGCACCATCCCGCACCACGGGCCCGCGAGCACGCGCGAGAAATCGAGCACCTTCACGCCGGCCAGCGGCAACGCGCGCGCATCGTTCGTCATTCCTGTCTCCTCCATTCGCGTTTGCGCCCTTACTGTTTCGACAGCGCGATGTAGCGCGCGAGATGGTGATCCTCGTCGCCGAGCTGGTGATCGATCATCACGAGCCGCTTCGCGTAGTGCGACAGCGGCAGCTCCCACGTCATCCCGATCCCGCCGTGCAGCTGGATGCTTTCCTCGGCGACGAGCGTGCCGATCCGGCCGATGCTGTACTTCGCCGCCGCGAGCGCGCGCTCGCGCACCGCGCGCGGCGCGTCGAGCTGCGCGGCCGCGTTGATCACGGCCGAGCGCGCCTGCTCGACTTCCAGCAGCAGGTCGGCCATCCGGTGCTGCAACGCCTGGAAGCTGCCGATCGGCAACCCGAACTGCTTGCGCGTGCGCAGGTAGTCGAGCGTGTGTTCCTTCGCGACGTCCATCGCGCCGAGCGCTTCCGCCGACAGCGCGAGCAGCCCGTAGCCGAGCACGCGTTCGAGCAGTGCGGCGCCCGCTTCGTCGTCACCGTCGCTGCCCGGCACGCGGAGCACCGCATCGGCCGGCAACGCGACATGCTCGAAGCGCACTTCGGCCGCGCGGCCGCCGTCGATCTTCCGGTAGTCGCGCAGCGACACGCCCGGCGCATCGGCCGGCACGACGAACAGGCCGATGCCGGCCGCGTCGTCGTCGCGACCCGACACGCGCGCGCTGACGACGAAGAACGCCGCCTGCGCGGCCTGGTCGACGACGCCCTTCGCGCCCGTCAGCACCCAGCCGTCGCCGGCGCGTTCGGCGCGCGTGCGCACGGTCGTCAGCTCATAGTGCGAACCCGGCTCGTCGTGCGCGAACGCGGCGCTCGCGCTGCCGTCGATCAGCGCGGCGAGCCGGTCGCGATGCGCATCGCCGCCGGCGAGCGCGAGCGCGCGGCCCGCGAGCAGCGCGCCGAGGAACGGCTCGACGACGAGCCCGCGCCCGAGGCATTCGAACACCACGGCGATGTCGAAGCCCGCGCCGCCGAAGCCGCCGTCCGCTTCGGCGAACAGCGCGCCGACCGTGCCGAGTTCGGCGAAACGCTGCCACATCGCGCGGTCGAAGCCGTCGGCCGACTGCGCGATGCGATCGCGCACCGGGAACGCGTACTGTTCGGCGATGAAGCGGTTCAACGTGTCCGCCAGCATCCGGCGGTCTTCTGTGTGCTGGAAATCCATCGTCGCGTCCCTCGTTACAGCCCGAGCATCATCTTCGCGATGATGTTCTTCTGGATCTCGTTCGAGCCGCCGAAGATCGACAGCTTGCGGTTGTTGAAGTACTGCTGCGCGGCGCTCGCGGCTTCGTCGGGGCCGACCGGTTCGCCGTCGTAGTCGGCGTCGAGCGCATCGTCGACGAACGGCTGCGCGTACGGCCCCATCGCGCGCCGCATCAGCGCGGTGATTTCCTGGCGGATCTGCGTGCCGCGAATCTTCAGCATCGAGCTTTCCGCGCCCGGCACGCCGCCGCCCGCGACCGCGGCCAGCACGCGCAGGTTGGTCGTGCGCATGTTTTCCAGTTCGATCTCGACGCGGGCAAGCCGCGCCGCGAAGAACGGATCGTCGGCCAGCGGCCGGCCGTTCTTCGCGACCTTCGCGGCCACCGCGCGCAGCCGGTCGAGCGCGGCGGTCGAGAAGCCGATCCCCGCGATGTTGGTGCGCTCGTACGTGAGCAGGTATTTCGCGTAGGTCCAGCCGCGGTTCTCTTCCCCGACGAGGTTCTCGACCGGCACGCGCACGTCGGTGAAGAACACCTCGTTCACCTCGTGCTCGCCGTCGAGCGTGATGATCGGGCGCACGTCGACGCCCGGCGTATTCATGTCGATCAGCAGGAAGCTGATGCCCTCCTGCTTGCGCACGTCCGTCGCGGTGCGCACGAGGCAGAAGATCATGTTCGCGTAGTGGCCGAGCGTGGTCCACGTCTTCTGGCCGTTCACGACGTAGTGATCGCCGTGGCGCACCGCGCTCGTCTTCACCGACGCGAGATCGGAGCCGGCGCCCGGCTCCGAGTACCCCTGGCACCACCAGTCGGTGCCGTCGAGAATGCGCGGCAGCCAGTGGCGCTTCTGCGCGTCGCTGCCGTACTTGATCAGCACGGGGCCGAGCATGTTCACCCCGAACGGCACGATGCGCGGCGCGCCGGCGAGCGCGCATTCGTTGTCGAACAGGAACTTCTGCGCGACGCTCCAGCCGGGGCCGCCGTATTCGCGCGGCCAGTGGCTCGCGAGCCAGCCGCGTGCGTTGAGGATCGCGTGCCATTCGCGCATGTCGTCGCGCGTGAGATGCAGGCCGCCCTTCACCTTGCGCGCGGTGCGCGCCGGCAGTTCGGCGGCGAGGAAGCGCTGCACTTCAGCGCGAAAGGCTTCCTCTTCGGGAGTGAAATTCAGGTCCATCTTCGGTCCGTGGCAAATGCGGTGGGCGTTCAGTCGACGCGGTTCAGGCTCGCGAAATCCGCGCCGCGCGCGACGAGATCGACGAGCAGCGGCGACGGCTTCCAGAACAGCGGGTCTTCCTTCGCGAATGCGCGGATGTCGGCGAGCACGTTCGCGAGGCCGACCGTGTCCGCGTAGTGCATCGGGCCGCCGCGATAGCGCGGGAAGCCGTAGCCGTGCAGGAACACCGCATCGACGTCGAGCGGGCGCAGCGCGATCTGCTCGTGCACGACGTTCGCGCCTTCGTTGATCATCGCGGCGAGGTAGCGGCGCAGGATCTCGTCGTCGGTGAATGTGCGCGGCGCGACGCCCTTCTTCGCGCGTTCCGCCGCGACGATCGCGTCGACTTCCGGGTCGGGCGTGCCGATGCGCGCGCCGTCCGGATACAGGTAGTAGCCGCGGCCGGTCTTCTGGCCGAACCAGCCGCGCTCGCACAGCCGGTCCGAAATCTCGACGTAGCGCGCGTTCGGATCGCGCGTGGCCGCGCGGCGCTTGCGGGTCGCCCAGCCGATGTCGCCGCCCGCGAGGTCGACCACCTGGAACGGGCCCATCGGGAAACCGAACTCGCGCACCGCGCGATCGATCTGGTACGGCGACGCGCCGTCTTCCATCAGGTAGTCGGCCGCAGTGCGATAGACGGCGAGGATCCGGTTGCCGATGAAGCCGTCGCACACGCCCGCGCGCACCGGCGTCTTCTTCAGTTGCTTCGCGAGCGCGAACGCGGTCGCGACGACGTCCGCGCTCACGCGCTTCGGCACGACGATCTCCAGCAGCTTCATCACGTTGGCCGGCGAGAAGAAATGCAGGCCGATCACGTCGGCCGGCCGGTCGATGCTCGCGGCGATTTCGTCGATGTCGAGATACGACGTGTTGGTCGCGAGCACCGCGCCCGGCTTGCACACGCGGGCGAGTTCGGCGAATACGGCCTGCTTGACGGCCATGTCCTCGAATACGGCCTCGATCACGACGTCGGCCTGCGCGAGTGCGTCGTACGACGTGCTGCCCTTGAAGCGAGCCAGGCGCGCCGCGTGCGCGGCCGGCGTCATCCGGCCCTTCGCGACGAGGCCGTCGTACACCTTCTCGACGTGCGCGCGGCCGCGCGCGAGCGACGCGTCGTCGCGCTCGATCATCGTCACCGGCAGCCCGGCGTCGAGCGCCGCGACCGCGATGCCCGCGCCCATCGTGCCGCCGCCGACCACGCCGATCCGCTCGACCGGCCGCGCGCTCGCGCGCCGCGCCTCGGGCGCCTTCGCCGCTTCGCGTTCCGCGAAGAACGCGTGCACGAGGCCCGCGCGCTGCGGGCTGTCGACGCACTGCAGGAACAGGCTGCGTTCGAGCTTCATCCCCGCGTCGAACGGCTGCGTGAGCGCGGCCTCGACCGCGTCGACGATCTTCGCCGGCGAGAACAGGCCGCGCGACTTTTTCGGCAATTCCGCGCGCGCCGCGTCGATCGCGGCCTGCGCGGCCGCGCGGTCGGCCAGGCCCTGCGCGTCGCGCGTACGGCGCACGGGCGCGCCGAGCGACACGAGTTCCTGCGCGTACGCGAGCCCTTCGGCGAGCGTGTCGTCGCTGTGCGCGACGCGATCGACGAGGCCGAGCGCGAGCGCTTCCTCGGCGCTCGCATGGCGGCCCGTCAGCATCAGGTCGAGCGCGGCCTTCGCGCCGATCAGGCGCGGCGCGCGCTGCGTGCCGCCCGCGCCGGGCAGCAGGCCGAGCGTCACCTCCGGCAGCCCGAGCTTCGCGCCGGGCACCGCGAGCCGGTAATGCGCGGCCAGCGCGACCTCGAGGCCGCCGCCGAGCGTCGCGCCGTGCAGCGCGACCACGACCGGCTTCGCGCTCGACTCGATCCGCTCGCACACGTCGGGCAGCGACGGCGGCACCGGCGGCTTGCCGAATTCGCGGATGTCGGCGCCCGCGATGAAGTTGCGGCCGGCGCCGACGATCAGCACCGCGCGGATCGCGTCGTCGGCCTGCGCGGCATCGATCGCATCGGCGAGGCCGCGCCGCACGTCGGCGGACAGCGCGTTGACGGGCGGATGGTCGACCGTGACGACGAGCACCTTGTCGCGCCGTTCGCGCGTGACGGGGCCGGCGGCCGATGTTGCGGGGAAAGCGGTTGAATTCATCGTGTCTCCAGGTGCGGTGCGCCGGGCGGACGGGACCGCTCGCCCGGCGGGCGGCGCCGGTTCGCGAGCGTGGTCCCGCGCGGCGGGAAACGATCCGGCGTGGTCGCCGGGCATGACTGGATTCTCGATTGATCGAGATTCATTGACAATTCCCGAGGGCTTTTACAAGCTGTCAAGTCTGACTTGACATTGAATGCTTTCGGACCGTTTCGGACCGTTAAGCGGGACGGATCAGGAGACACCCCGGATGGACCTGAACGCGCTGACGCTGCTCGTCGAGATCCTCGACGCCGGCAATCTCAGCAAGGCTGCGCAGCGGCTCAAGATGAGCCGGGCGAACGTCAGCTACCGGCTGAACCAGCTTGAGCGCTCGATCGGCCAGCAGCTCGTGCGGCGTACGACGCGCCGCATCGAGCCGACCGAGATCGGGCTGAAGCTGTACGAGCACGGCCGGCGCATCCGCAACGAACTGCTCGCCGCGCAGGAATCGGTGACGACGCTCGGCCAGGACCTGCAGGGACGCGTGCGGCTGTCGGTGCCGAGCGGCTACGGGCAGATGGTGATGTCCGAATGGCTGCTCGCGTTCAAGCGGCTGCATCCGGGCATCGTGCTCGACGTCGTGTTCGAGAATCGCGTGGAGGACCTGATGCGCGACGAAGTCGACATCGCGATTCGCGTGATGTCCGAGCCGCCGCAGAACCTCGTCGCGCGCGACATGGGCGCGGTGCGCTACGTCGCGTGCGCGTCGCCAGCGTTCGCGGCCGCGCACGGGATGCCGGCGAGCCTCGGCGCGCTGGCCGCCGCGCCGGTCGTCACCGCGACGGTGCTGGGCCGGCAGCTTCGCATCGCCGCGTATCTCGGCGACGAACGCCACGAGGTGCTGCTCGAACCGACGCTGATTTCGGAGAACTTCCTGTTCCTGCGCCAGGCGATCCTCGCGGGGATCGGCGTCGGCATCGTGCCCGACTACGTGATGCAGGACGACCTGCGGCGCGGCGCCGTCGTCACGTCGCTCGACGCGTACCGGCTCAGCATCTTCGGCACGCACATGTACATGCTGTACATGCCGAACCGCCACCACACGCGCGCGACGTCGACGTTCATAGAGTTCATCCTCGAACAGGCCGGAAAGACCGGCCGGGGCGGGCCGGGCGGGATACGTCAGGGTTTCCTGTCGGATGACAAGCCGCCGGGCGCGCGGCGACAATAGCGCGCCGGAGCGGGCAGCGCCGCTGCGCCCGCGCCGACCTCAACGTCGATATCAACGCCGCCGTCTCCCGCGAATTCACTGCTGCCGAGGGTTCAATGTTCGACCGGATTCGTCCGCATTCGCGTCCCTGGACGCTGCTCGCCGCCGTCGCGCTCATCGCGTTCAACGCCGGCTGCACGTCCCCGTCCGCGCCGTCGGGCGCCGTCGTCGCGGTCGCCGCCGCATCGGGCGCGGCCGTCCCGCTGCCGGGCGTTCACGCGCCCGAGCTGTCGTCCGGCTGGACGGACAAGCCGGGCTGGACCTCGCAGCACTTCATGATCGCGGCCGCGAACCCGCTTGCCGCGCAGGCCGGGTACGAGATGCTGAAGGCCGGCGGCACCGCGATCGACGCGGCGATCGCGACGCAGATGGTGCTCGCGCTCGTCGAGCCGCAGTCGTCGGGCATCGGCGGCGGCGCGTTCATGCTGTACTTCGACGGCAACGCGACGCAGGCATACGACGGCCGCGAAACGGCGCCGGCCGCCGCGACCGACCGGCTGTTCTACGGGCCGACCGGCCAGCCGATGAGCTTCTACGAGGGCGTCGTCGGCGGGCGCTCGGTCGGCACGCCGGGCGTGCTGCGCATGCTCGACGCCGCGCATCGCGCGCACGGCCGGCTGCCGTGGCGCCGGTTGTTCCAGCCGGCCATCCGGCTCGCCGAGCGCGGCTTCACGATCAGCCCGCGCCTGGCGATGCTGATCGCGAACGACAAGTACCTGAAGAACGACCCGGCCGCCCGCGCGTACTTCTACAACGCGGACGGCACGCCGAAGGCCGCCGGCACGGTGCTGAAGAACCCGGCGCTCGCGACCGTGCTGCGCCAGGTCGCCGAGCGCGGCGCGAATGCGTTCTACACCGGCGCGATCGCGCGCGACATCGTCACGAAGGTGCGCAGGCACCCGACCAACCCGGGGCTGCTGTCGCTGCAGGATCTCGCCCGCTACAAGGCGAAGGTGCGCGCGCCGCTGTGCGCCGACTACCGGCGCTCGATCGTGTGCGGGATGCCGCCGCCGTCGTCGGGCGGCCTCGCGATCGCGCAGATGCTCGGCATTCTCGAAGCGATGCCCGACTGGCAGCAGATCGGCGCGCAGAAGCCGGTGCGCAACGAGGTCGGCTACGAGCCGACGCCGTTCGCCGCGCACCTGTTCAGCGAAGCCGGGCGCCTCGCGTATGCGGACCGCGCCCGCTACGCGGCCGATCCCGATTTCGTGCCGCTGCCCGGCGGCAACTGGGCGAGCCTCACCGACAAGACCTATCTCGCGCAGCGCGCGCGGCTGATCGGCGACACCAGCATGGGCGTCGCCCAGGCCGGCACGCCGCAGGGCGCGACGCTCGCGATGGCCGACGACCGCAGCCCCGAACTGCCGTCGACCTCCGACATCGCGATCGTCGACCGCTATGGCCAGGCGCTGTCGATGACGACCAGCATCGAGGATGCGTTCGGTTCGCGGCTGATGGTGCGCGGCTTCATGCTGAACAACCAGCTCACCGATTTCTCGTTCGTATCGAACGACAACGGCCGCCCGGTCGCGAACCGCGTGCAGCCGGGCAAGCGCCCGCGCTCGGCGATGTCGCCGGAACTCGTGTTCGACAAGAAGACGAAGCAGGTCACGATGATCGTCGGCTCGGCCGGCGGCCCCGCGATCATCAATCACGTCGCGAAGACGCTGGTGGGCGTGCTCGACTGGGGCATGACGATGCAGCAGGCGATCGCGCTGCCGAACTTCGGGTCGATGAACGGGCCGACGCAGTTGGAACGCGGCCGCGTGTCGGACGCGCTCGTCGACGGGTTGAAGGGGCGCGGGCACGACCTGCAGGTCGTCGAGATGAACTCCGGGTTGCAAGGGATCCAGCGGCTGAACGTGCAGGGGCAGACGGTGTGGTTCGGCGGCGCGGATCCGCGCCGCGAAGGCGTGGCGATGGGGGATTGAGCGCGGCCGGCGGGCACGGGTAGCGCGTACGCGTGGCCCGTGACGCCGGCGTCACGTCACCCCCGCCCCTTCCACGGCACCACCCGCCGCTCGATCCAGCGCATCGCGAGATCGAACAGCCACGCGATCGCGCCGATGATCAGGATGCCCATCACGACGATGTCGGTGCGCAGGAAGCTCGATGCATTGAGCACCATCTGCCCGAGCCCGGCCGTCGCGGCGACCATCTCGGCCGCGACGAGCGTCGTCCAGCCGAACCCGATCGCGATCCGCAGCCCGGTGAGGATCTCCGGCAGCGCGGCCGGCAGCACGACATGCCGCACGATCTGCGCGAAGCTGCCACCGAGCGAATACGCGGCGTTGATCTGCTCGACGGTTGCCGCACGCACGCCGGCGCGCGCGGCCATCGCGATTGGTGCGAAGCACGCGAGGAAGATCACGACGAGCTTCGCCGTCTCGTCGATGCCGAACCAGATCACGACGAGCGGCAGGTACGCGAGCGGCGGCAGCGGTCGATAGAACTCCAGCAGCGGATCGAGCACGCCGCGTGCGATGCGGCTCACGCCCATCAGGATGCCGGCCGGCACGCCGATCGCGGTGGCGAACGCAAACGCGCCGAACACGCGCGCGGCGCTCCACAACAGATGCTCGGACAGCGGCAGGCCGCCCTGGATACGGCCGTGCCATGCGTCGACGAAGGCCGTCCACACCGCTTCGGGCGCGGGCAGGAACAGCGGCGGCAGCCACTGAAAATGCGTCGCGACCCACCACAGCACGGCAAGCGACGCGATCGTCGCGACGCTCAGCCCGGCCGTCTTTCCCTGCCCCGGCAACCGGTAACGGCGCGCCGCCGCCCCAGGCGGCGTGCGATCGTCCTGTTCGAAACCGGCGGCCGCGCGATCGGCCGTCCACGAATCCTGTGTACTCATGCTGTCCTGCCTGTGCAAAGTGCTGTTCCGGCCGCGCCCGACGGCCACGCCGTGCCGCGCGAGTTCGCTCGTCACGCGGGCTCCGCGACCGCTTCGTCGCGATGCAGGTACGCGATCAGCCGCTCGCGCCACGCGATGAAATCCGGCGACGACTTCACTGCCCGCGCATCGCGCGATTCGACGTAGCGGCGCGCGAACGGCAGCTCGAAGGTGTCCGCGATGCGACCGGGGCCCGGCGTCATCACGACGAGACGCGTCGCGAGGAACAACGCCTCCTCGACATCGTGCGTGATGAAGAACACCGTCTTGCCGGTGCGCGCCCACACGTCGAGCACGAGCGCCTGCATCGTGCCGCGCGTCATCGCGTCGAGCGCGCCCATCGGCTCGTCCATCAGCAGCACGCGCGGGTCGCTCGCGAGCGCACGCGCGATGCCGACGCGCTGCTGCATCCCGCCGGAGAGTTCATACACGCGCGCATGCGCATGGCGCTCGAGACCGACGAGCGCGAGCATCTCGCGCGCCCGTGCTTCGCGCTCGGCTTTCGACACGCGCGCGAAGCGCAGCCCGAGCGCGACGTTGTCGAGCACGTCGAGCCACGGCAGCAGCGCATATTTCTGGAACACGACGCCGCGATCGGCGCCAGGGCCCGCGACCGGCACGCCGTCGACGCGCACGTCGCCCGTCGTCGGCGCGACGAAGCCGGCCATGCAGTTCAGCAGTGTCGTCTTGCCGCACCCGGACGCACCGAGCGCGACGACGAATTCACCGGACTCGATGCGCAGGTCGACGCGCGCGAGCGCCTGCGTCGTCGGCCTGCCGCGCTCGCCCGGATAGGCGACCGATACCTGACGGACTTCCAGCGTGCTCATGACCGAAGGGCTCCGCGACGAGTGGGCTGAGTGGCCACGCTCAGCGCGCGGCCTTCTGCACGAACTGCGGATCGACGCCGGCCGAATAGTCGGCGAGCACCGTCTGGATCGTGCCTTGCGTTTTCAGGAACGCGGCGGTGGCCGCGAGCGACTTCGCGGCGCCCGATTGCGCGCCGCCGCCGAGCCACGTCGGCGATGCCTGCTCGGCCGCCGTCGGGAACGCGTAGAGCGCGAGGCTGGCCGGCACGTCCTGCGCGTTCGCGCCCGACACCTTCGCGACCGCCGCGACCTGCGGCGAGCCGACCTTCCACGCCGCCGCATGCGCGCGGTAGTCGGCGTCTGCCGCCGCGAGCACCTTCACGAAGCGCGTGACGAACTCGGGGTTCTCGCGCGCGAACTTGCGGCTCACGACGAAGCCGTCGAAGGTCGCCTTGCCACTTTCTTTCGCAACCTGGCCGGACGTCGTCAGCACGGTGCCCGACTGCTTGACCTTCGCGAGCACCGGATCCCAGATATAGGTCGCGTCGATGTCGCCGCGCGTCCAGGCGGCCGCGACTTCGGGTGGGCGCAGGTTGACGATCTTCACGTCGTTCGGATTGACGCCCGCGGCCTGCAGCGCGACGAGCGTATGGAAGTGCGACGTCGACACGAACGGCACGCCGATCTTCTTGCCCTTCAGCGCGGCGATGCTGGTCACGCCCGAGCCGTTGCGCGCGACGAGCGCCTCGGCGTCGTTGATGTTGTCGAGCACCCAGAAGAGCGAAATGTCGAGCCCCTGCGACAGGCCGGCCGCGATCGGGCTCGACCCGGCTTCGCCGAGCTGCACGGAGCCCGACGCGAGCGCGCGGATCACGTCGGCGCCGCTGTCGAGCTTGCGGAACGTGACCTTGTAGCCGGTCGCCTTTTCGACTTCCCCGCTCGCCTGCGCGTAGCGCCACGGCACGACCATGTCCTGGTACGCGATCACGACCTCGCGCGATTCGGCGTGCGCCGCGCCGAGCGCGGCAAAGGCGGTCAGCGCGACGACGGCGCGGCGGATGAAGCTGAAACGGGGCATGCGGCTCTCCTTCGGAATGCGGGCATTGCTGCGGGAGAGCCGACTTTACGAGCTTTGCGCGCGGCGGGAGCGAACTTATCCTGCGAAGCTATCGATGCCGTTTCAGCTTTGCTTTCCATGCTTTATTGAATGCGATGGTCGATTGAGCGTCGATTAATATGTGGAGATATGGACTGCAAGCTCTCCTCCGAATCGACGATAGAAACAATCGCCGGAGCCTCAGCGGTGCTGTTGGACACGTGTGGATACCGAGGCCGTGCATCTTCATCTATCACGTCAACTAACCGCGGTTGACGCCCCCTCTCATACGAGGGCAACGAGGAAGAACGCGATGACTCGCGAGACAGGCCAGACCAGAACGTAAATTCTGGGACCTTTAACATAAAACTCGAGCTCGATTTAAGATTTTCTGGAAAATTCCTAGCTTCCAGATCGAATGTCTCGATTAGATCGCCAATCCAGTTCAAATATCACCTGACGCGTACCGCCATCTTGCCAGGTAATATTTCGTACAAATCCCATATCAATTCAACGAAGTAAACGTTAGTTTTCCATATCAAACGAATAATCGTTTGACACTCGATCCGACAAAAATCACACACAAAGTTGCGCACAGCGCAACATTGCGAGGAATCATGGAAAACGCAATTCCGATGCACTCACCCAGCCCATCTTCCAATACAGATGACCTACCTTTTCGCTTCCCAACGGAACTCGCCAAATACCGAAACGATAGCATCACGTTCAATCTCCCGAATTATCAAATAAGCACCAAAGATCAATAACTCCGCCAAACGAGACCTTCAGCCCAAAAAAAATTTCATGAAACTCAAATACAGTTTATCGCAAATGAGGGACGTTTGGATCGACGCCTACATGAACGGCGACATCGACCAGCTTAATTTTGTGGAAAGCAGTCATTTCTTCATAAAACGAGGAAATAGGATACTGACGAAATCCCAGCAAATATCCTATATACAACGACATCTTTCCGAGAAAACTTGGCGAAATTTCGGCCTGCGTGTTCACGACGAAATTACAGAAATCACGCAAAAACAACAATGGGCGTCGTTTTCCGGCACGGGCTCGATGCGACGTGACGGAAGAATACTTACTGCGTTTGATTTTCTGGAGCTATGGTTAATCTTCGACGATCGGTGGCAAATAGCAGCGCTTTGCTATGACGAAAAGGATCGAGAAGGCCGAACAACAACAGATCAACCGAATCGCGCATAGCAATGCGTCGACGCTTCCTGCAATCGTCTACCTATGCCCCTGATAAACATGAATGATTCATTGATGAGCTCGCCCCAATTTTCTGGTGCTCGACGCAGCGCCGATGTTATTCAGCGCTTGCGCAAACATCCTGCCGAAATCTGGCATCGCGGTGTGCGGGTCACCGACGTTATCATCGATCCGGCATTCAAAAACGGGGTGGCAACCTTGGCCGGGCTCTACGATTACCAATGGGACGCTGAGGAAATCCTGCTTGAGACGGGCCCCAGAGGTACGACGGTCAATCGCTCGTTCGGCATTCCCCGCGCCGCGTCAGACCTTGTTTCGCTCGGCAACGCTCTTCAGCATAGCGCCCAATACAGCATGGGGATGCTCGGGCGCGAACCCGCGTATCTGAATCGCGCGATATCCTCTTTCTCAGGAAGCGCGGCATTGTTCGGTGCCTCCGATCGAGCATATGGCGTAAATGCGATCCGGTACCATGATTTCATTCGCGAAAACGACCTGTCGCTGACCCACACGGTGCTCAATCCACGCCCGGACCGCCTGGTCGGTCCAGCATTCCAGGTTGATGCGGCGGTTGCCACTCACGTGTGCGAGGAACGAGATGACGGCATCGTGATACGCGGCGCACGTCTGCTGGCGACTCTGCCATTCGCCGACGAGATCGCGCTCTTTCCCGCGCGCTTGATGGATCATTCTGACCAGTCAAAGTCATATGCATTTGGCTGCGCACTCCCGACTGCGACGCCCGGCCTGCGCTTCGTCTGCCGCGACTCGGTCGATTACGGATTCGGCGCTGCGGATCACCCGCTTAGCGCCCGATTCGAGGAAATGGACGCGGTCGCGATCTTCGACAATGTGTTTGTTCCGTGGGAACGCGTCTTTTGCTATCGAGATATCGACATTTGCAATATGGCCTACATGGCCACCGGTGCGACCGCGCACATGGCTTATCAAGTAGTTTGCAAGAATATCGTCAAGACCGAGTTTCTCCTCGGTCTTGTCTCCCTGATGATCGAAGGATCGGGATTTGAAAGATTTCAGCACGTTCATGAAAAAATGGCCGAAGTCTGGGTCAACCTTGAAACTTTGAAGGCCTTCAGGTATGCGGCCGAAGCCGGTGCCCATAATAACGCTTTCGGGATGCTCGTTCCGGCTTGGGATCCGCTTGACGCTGCTAGAAATCTGTATCCTCGCCTCTATCCCAGAATGGTCGAGATCATTCAGCAACTGGGAGCCAGCGGTCTCGTGTCGATGCCGTCCACGATATCTCTCAATGGACCGCTTGCCGCGGACATCAGACGCTATTACGAGGCAGCCCGCATGGATGCCTACGATCGGATCGCACTATACCGGTTAGCGTGGGACACAGCGATCTCGGCATTTGGCGGGCGCCAAATCCTATATGAGCGCTTCTTCTTCGGTGACCCTGCCCAGATGGCGTCGCGCCTGTTTAGAGAAAAGGACTGCTCCGAGGCAATGAACCGGGTCAAAGCATTTCTGGCGCGTTCGTGAAAAGCATCCCAATTTCTCGCACCTGATTATTTAATGCCTGGACCGCCAGAAATAGCTGTTCTCGGGACATTGAAACAAAAACCGAATAAAAAACCCGCGTCGCGGGTTTTTTATTCATTGAGCGTCAGCGAGCGCTCAGACCACCCCGGCCCCATGCGCCTGCAGATCGGCGTGATAGCTCGAACGCACCATCGCACCGACGGCCGCGTGCGTGAAGCCCATCTTGTACGCCTCTTCCTCGTACATCTTGAAGGTATCCGGATGCACGTACGCGCGCACCGGCAGGTGGTGCTCGGACGGCTGCAGGTACTGGCCGATCGTCAGCATGTCGACGTCGTGCGCGCGCAGGTCGCGCATCACCTGCAGGATTTCCTCTTCGGTTTCGCCCAGGCCGACCATCAGGCCCGACTTCGTCGCGACGTCCGGATGCAGCGCCTTGAAGTCCTTCAAGAGCTTCAGCGAGTGCGCGTAATCCGAACCCGGGCGCGCTTCCTTGTACAGGCGCGGCACCGTTTCGAGGTTGTGGTTCATCACGTCGGGCGGTGCCGCGTTCAGGATCGAGATCGCGCGGTCGAGACGGCCGCGGAAGTCCGGCGTCAGAATCTCGATGCGCGTGTCCGGCGACTGCTCGCGCACTTCGCGGATGCACTCGACGAAGTGGGCGGCACCGCCGTCGCGCAGGTCGTCGCGGTCGACGCTCGTGATCACCACGTACTTGAGCTTGAGCGCGGCGATCGTGCGCGCGAGGTTCTTCGGTTCATCCGCGTCGAGCGGATCGGGACGGCCGTGGCCGACGTCGCAGAACGGGCAGCGGCGCGTGCACTTGTCGCCCATGATCATGAACGTCGCGGTGCCCTTGCCGAAGCATTCGCCGATGTTCGGGCAGCTCGCTTCCTCGCACACCGTGTGCAGGTTGTGCTCGCGCAGGATCGTCTTGATCTCGTTGAAACGCGAGCTGCCGGTGGCCGCCTTCACGCGAATCCACTCGGGCTTCTTCAGCTTTTCGATCGGAATGACCTTGATCGGAATGCGTGCCGTCTTCGCCTGCGCCTTCTGCTTGGCGGTCGGATCGTAGGCAGGGGTCGCGGCCGTATCGGCCGGTGCGGGAGAAGCGGTAACGTCAGTCATTCGATTGTTCCAGTGCGTGCGGCGTGTCGGCGGCCGCGGGTGCGCCGTCGAGGTTGGCGATCAGACGGCGCACCAGCGTGTGGGCGACGTCGTTCCAGTCGGCGGCAACCTCGAGGCTCGCCATGTCGACGGTTTCCAGTCCGGCATAGCCGCACGGGTTGATCGCAAGAAAGGGGCGCAGATCCATCTTCACGTTCAGGCTCAGCCCGTGATAGCTGCAGCCGTTACGGATCTTCAGGCCGAGGGCCGCGATTTTCGCGCCCTCGTGCAGGCCGGATGCCACGTAGATCCCCGGCGCGCCCGCCTTGCGGACCGAAGCGAGATTATACGCCGCGAGGGTCTCGATCACGGCCTCCTCGATCTTCGTCACGAGCGTGCGCACCATCAGCTTGCGCCGGCGCAGGTCCAGCAGCAGGTAGACGACGATCTGGCCGGGGCCGTGGTAGGTGATTTGCCCGCCGCGGTCGACCTTCACGAGCGGCACGCCGCTGTCGGCCACCAGCAGGTGCGCCGGGTCGCCGGCCTGGCCGAGCGTGTAGACGGGCGGATGCTCGACCACCCAGATCTCGTCGCCGGTGTCGGCCGTACGCGTGTCGGTGAACGCGCGCATCGCGTCG
This sequence comes from Burkholderia sp. BCC0506, assembly GCF_902833145.1. Taxonomy (GTDB): domain Bacteria; phylum Pseudomonadota; class Gammaproteobacteria; order Burkholderiales; family Burkholderiaceae; genus Burkholderia. The sequence goes on from NZ_CADFEN010000006.1 coordinate 144,783, forward strand.
AAGCTCGCCTCGTACGCCTCGCGGCCCCGCCACCGCACGGTGACCGGCTGATCCGGGGCTCCGGCGGGCGATGCGGAAACGGCGACAGGCGTGGACACGATGGAAACCGGCGAAACGGACATGGGCGGTAGTTTACCGAAAACCCGTGGGTCTCGCCGGCCTGGGCAGAGGGACGGATCGCCGGTATCCGTCGGATGAAACGAGGGTCAGACGGTACGCCAGCCGTCGTGGAACAGCGCGCTCACGCGTTCGCGCAGCCGGGTCAGCCCGCCGAGCGCCACCTCCTTCGGCGGCCGCGACACCGAGAACGCGACGCACGCGCCCTCGCGGCTTTCCGCGCTCAGCCACAGCCGCTCGCCGCGACGCAGCTTGAGCGTCTCGCCGTCGACCAGGAAGTAGTCGTCGACGTCGTTGCTGCGCGTCGCCCAGACCGGCCCGCACTGGACGGTCAGCCGCGTGCTGCGTTGCACCTTCATCGGCACGGTCTCGCCCGCGGGAATTTCAAACGTGATGCTTGAAGAAATTTCTTGCATGATCGACTCCGCCAAAAAAGTGCTTCGATGGCTACAATCGTAGTCATTCAAAGGCGTCCGACCAAACGACCAATTTTCACGTCGATGTGAGGAAAATTAGCAAATGGACCTCCGCCAGCTCCCGGCGCTGAACGCGATTCGCGCGTTCGAAGCCGCCGCCCGCCACGAGAACTTCTCGCGTGCCGCCGACGAGCTGTTCGTCACCCACGGCGCGGTCAGCCACCAGGTGCGCGCGCTCGAGGAAGAGCTCGGCGTGCAGCTGTTCACGCGCAACGGCAAGCGGCTGTGCCTGACCGACGCCGGCATGCGCTACGCGCAGCAGATCCGCACCGCGCTGATGGTGATCGCCGACGCGACGCGCGACGTGCGCGCGAGCGACCGCGACCGGCGGCTGGTGGTGTCGATGCTGTCGTCGTTCGCCGCGCGCTTCATCACGCCGCGCATCGGCACGTTCATCGAACGGCATCCGGAAATCGACGTCGAGCTGCAGTCGACCAACTCGCTCACCGATTTCGCACGCGACGACGTCGATCTCGCGATCCGCTTCGGCTTCGGCAACTATCCGGGGCTCCACGTGGAGCCGCTGATCGAGGAAGTGTTCTTTCCGGCGTGCGCGCCGACGCTGAACGGCGGCAAGCTGCCGCAAACGCCCGCCGATCTCGCGCACTACCCGCTGCTGCGCTCGGACGACGAGCTGTGGCGGCCGTGGTTCGACGCGGCCGGGCTCGATACGCTGACCGAGCCGAAACGGGGGATCCTTTACCAGGATTCGTCGAACCTGCTGCTGGCCGCGATCGAGGGCCAGGGCATCGCGCTGGTGCGCCGCTCGCTCGCGGTGCACGACCTGCTCGACGGGCGCATCGTGCGCCTGTTCGACATCGACGGGCCGAGCCCGTGGCACTATTTTTTCGTGTGCCCGCCGCCGCTGCTGAACACGCCGCGCGTACAGGCGTTCCGGACCTGGCTGTTCGAGGAAGTGGCCGAATACAAGCGGCTGTGCGACGAGCTGGATGCGCGGCGCGCGGCGGGCAAATGCCCGGCCGAGTGCGCGCTGGAGGGAGGATGGAAAGGGATCAGCGGCCGTTTGCGCTGATCCCCGGACCGCGGGAACGGGCCCTTAGAGCACGACCTTGACCATCGGATGGCCGGTCAGCGCGCGGTAGATGTTGTCGAGCTGTTCCTGGCTCGTCGCGCGCACGGTGATCGTGAGGCCCGTGTAATTGCCGCCGCTCGATGCGCGCTCCTCGATCTTCTCGACGTCGATCTCGTTGTCGTGAACCGCGACGACCTTGAAGATCGTGTCCTTGAATTCGGGATGCGCCTTGCCCATGATCTTGATCGGGAAGTCGCACGGGAATTCCAGCAGCGACTCCTTCCGGGCATCGATCGCGCCGGTGACCTCGATGGTTTTGGTCGGTTCGCTCATCACTTTCTCCGGGTTAGGTCAAACTGTTCAAACTCGCGTGCCTTCGCACGCTGGTACGCGTCGTACAACGCCGCGAACACGGGGCCCGGCTGGCCGCCCTGCACGGGCAGATCGTCGAGCGACGTAACAGGCAGGATTTCCTTCGTGGCCGACGTGATCATGATTTCGTCCGCGGCGCGCAGCTCGGCCTCGCTGATCTCGCGCGCGACGAACCGGATCCCGCATTCCTCGGCCAGTTGCTCGACCAGCGCATAGCGGATCCCTTCGAGGATCTTGTTGCTGCGCGGCGGCGCGATCAGTTCGCCGTTCTTCACGATCCACACGTTCGACGACGAGCCTTCGGTCACGTTGTCGTCGCGCAGCTGGATCGTCTCGAACGCGTCGCGTTCGGCCGCATGCTGCGCCATCAGGACGTTGCCGAGCAGCGAGATCGACTTGATGTCGCAATGCAGCCAGCGGCGATCCTCGGCCGTCACGCAGCGCACGCCCTTCGCGCGCTCCTCTGCCGACGGCAGGCGCAGCGGGCTCGTCATCGCGAACACCGTCGGCACCGCGTTCGCCGGGAACGCGTGGCCGCGCTTCGCGACGCCGCGCGTCACCTGCAGGTACACGAGCGCATTGCCGTCGCCGAGGCCTTCGGCATTCGCCGCGACCAGCCGCTCGATCAGCGCGCGCCAGCCCGCCGCATCGTGCGGGTTGTCGATGCCGATCTTCTTCAGGCTGCGCGCGAGCCGCTCCAGGTGCTGCTCGATCCGGAACGGCACGTGCGCGCCGTCGTGCGCATAAACGGGGACGACTTCATACACGCCGTCGCCGAAGATGAACCCGCGGTCGAGCACCGGCACGCGGGCTTCGGACAGCGGCACCAGTTCCTCCTGCGACGACACGCTGAGGTAGACGATCGGTTCGAATTCGGCTTGGCTCATGGCTATGAAAGATGGGGATGAAGTCGTGAAAACAAAGGCCCGTCGTGCTTACTTCTTCTTGCTGAACATCAGCAGGATCGAGTCCCAGATACGTCCGAAGATACCCGCTTCCGGTACGGCCTGCAGCGCGACGACCGGGAATTCGGACAGCGTCTTGCCGTCGGCGACGATCTTCACGGTGCCGACCTGCTGGCCTTCCGCGAGCGGCGCGATCAGCGGCGCGTTGACGTCGACTTCGGTCTTGACCTTGTCGCCGAGGCCGCGCGGCACGGTCGCCCACTGGTCGCCCTTCACGCCGACCTGCACGGTGTTGTCCTTGCCCTTGTAGACGCGCGGCGTCGAGATCGCCTGGCCGCCCTTGAACAGGCGCACCGAATCGAACGCGCTGTAGCCGTAGTTCAGCATCTTCATGCTGTCCTGCGTGCGGTCGTTTTCCTTCTGCTCGCCCATCATCACCGACACGAGACGCCGCTGGCCGTCGACGCCCGGAATCGCGCGCTTGGCCGATGCGATCAGGCAGTAACCGGCCGCCTGCGTATGGCCGGTCTTCAGGCCGTCGACCGTCGGGTCGAGCCACAGCAGACGGTTGCGGTTGCCCTGGCGGATGTTGTTGTACTTGAATTCCTTCTCCGAGAAGATGCCGTAGTACTGCGGAAAATCGCGGATCAGGTGCGCGGACAGCTTCGCGAGGTCGCCGGCCGTCGTGTAGTGGTTCGGATCGGGCATGCCGTTCACGTCGGCGAAGTGCGTGCCCTTCATGCCGAGGCGCGCCGCCTCGTCGTTCATCATCGTGACGAACTGCCCTTCGCTGCCGCCGACGAGCTCGGCCAGCGCGATCGCGGCATCGTTGCCCGACTGGATGATCATCCCGTACACGAGGTCGTGCACGGACACCGGCTTGTTCGCCTCGATGAACATGCGCGACTCGTCGCGGCCGACGCGGCGCACGGCCTCGCTCGGCGTGACGATCTGCTCCATCGAGATCTTCTTCTTGTCGAGCGCCTCGAACACGAGGTACGCGGTCATCAGCTTCGTCAGCGACGCCGGCTCGACGCGTTCGTCCGCATTACCCGATGCGAGCACCGTGTTGCTGGTCGCGTCGACGAGCACCCACGAGCGCGCGTTCACGCCCGGCGGCGGCACCGCGCCCGGCATGTAGGTCGCGGGCGCGCCGGTGAACTGCTCGGCGGCCGGCGCCGCATGCGCGGCCTTGGCCTTGGCGGCCGGCTTCGCCTCGGCGACGACGATCGTCGACGCGAGTGCGACGGGCAGCATCACGCCGAGCGCGACGTTGCGCGCGGCGGTGCCGAAGGCGATGGAGGAAGCGAGGGACTTGAGGCCTTGGGAAGACAGACGCATGATCGATTCAGGCTGATGGCAGAAAGTGCGGTGCGAAACGCGCAGGGTTGAACGGCAAGGCGGCGGGCGTTTCGGGCGCTCGCCCGACACCGTCGGGCGACGCGAAACGCGCCGGTTGGACTCGTGCGGGCGCGTTCGGTTCGCGGCCGTCGCGAGCGGGCGGACAGGCGGCGAAACGAGCGCCGCATGGGCCCAGCCGGGCCGCGGGCAACGCGGAATGCGGCCATTATACGTGGCCGCGAACGGCGTTTTCGCGAAGCTGGCGGCACACGCCCGCCCGGCGGCCGCGCGAGCATGGCGCGGGGAGGCGGCAGGCACGCGTGCTCGACGCCGCGCGACGGCGTGCGCAAGCGGCGCGCAAGTGGTGTGCAAGCGGCGTTGCGCCGCCGTGCGGCAGGCGCCGCACCGCACGATGCGGTGCGATGTCGCGTGAAGTGTCGGGAAAGATCGCGCATCACCCGGCCGGGCGCCGGTACGCGGCACGGCCGCCGGCGCTCGCGCCGGCGGCCGCCTGCTAGCGCCAAGCGTCGACGATGATGCGCTTCAGCACGTGCAGCTTGCGATGGAGGAAATGCTCGGCGCCGGGGATCACGACGACCGGCAGCTCCTGCGGCCGCGCCCAGTCGTACACCGATGCGATCGGCACCGTGTCGTCGGTTTCGCCGTGGATCACGAGCGTGTTCTCGGGCACGTCGGCCACCTGCCAGCGGCTCGCGGCCGTGCCGACGAACACCATCCGCTCGATCGTCTCGCCCGCGTCGCGCAGCCGCTTCGCGACGTGCGACAGCACGAAGGTGCCGAATGAAAAGCCTGCGAGCACGAGCGGCAGGTCCGCATACGCGGGCTGCGCGCGCATGTGCGCGAGCACCGCGAGCAGGTCGTCGGCCTCGCCCGTGCCGTTGTCGTGCACGCCTTCGGTCGCGCCGACGCCGCGGAAGTTCGACCGGTAGACGACGTAGTTCAGCTGCACGAGCGTGCGCGCGAGCGTCTGCGCGACCTTGTTGTCCATCGTGCCGCCGAACAGCGGATGCGGATGCGCGACGAGCGCGATGCCGCGCGGCGCGGCGCCGCCTTCGCGCACGGCGTCGGGCAGGTCGACCGCGATTTCGATCCGGCCGACCGGGCCCGCGATCAGCGATTTCTGCGTATGAACGTTCATCGGCCGGCCCGCTCAGATCTTCAGGCGATCGACGACCTTGCCGTCGCGCAGGTGCGACTCGACGATCTCGTCGATGTCGGCCCGATCGACGTACGTGTACCACGTGCCTTCCGGATACACGACCATCACCGGCCCTTCCTCGCAGCGGTCGAGGCAGCCGGCCTTGTTGATGCGGACCTTGCCGGGCCCCGCGAGGCCGAGTTCCTTCACGCGCTTTTTCGCGTATTCCTGCATGGTCTGCGCATCGCATTGCGCGCAGCTCGGGCGTTCGGCGCCCGGTTCGCGCTGGTTCAGGCAGAAGAAGACGTGGTGCTGGTAGTAGGAATCCATGATGGTGACGAGCGGCCCGGCGCAACGCCGTGCGGAAAAGAGGGGCGATGGTTTGCCGTTGCGCGAGGCGGCAACGGAGGATGCGGACGATTATAGCGACCGGCGCACGCGGCTGCCCGCGGCACGGCCGCCGCGGCACGGCCTCGGCCGCCGCGTCAGCGGCGCAGCGCGGCCGGCAGCCACGCGTGTTCGACGCGCTGGCCGAGCCAGATCAGCGCCGCGTAGGGCCAGACCCATGCGAGCCAGCGCGCGATGCTGTTGAAGTGCACGTAGCGGCCCTGGCGCCAGCCCGACAGCGTGAAATCGAAGAACGGGTTGACCGGCAGCAGGTTCACGAGCGCGACGCCGGCCACCAGCGCGAGCGCCGCGAGCAGCGCGCGCCATGTGGCCGGCACGCGCAACGCGACGAGCGCCGCCGCGAAACCGAGCTCGATGCCGAGCCGCGCGCCCGGCGTCGCCCACACGACGGCGAGGCCGGTGGTCGACTGCATGAACGTCGCGGCGGCCTTCAGCGCGAGCGTGGCGACCACCAGCGCGATGAGCAGCCGGATGCGCGGCGCGCGCGGGCGCATCGCGAGCGACGCGATCGCCAGTGCGGCGAACAGCATCGTCCCGCCGAGCACGGCCTCCCACGCGGAATCGGACAGCCAGCCGTCAACCCGCTCGGGCCATCCGCTGACGTGCCACGCAGCGGGTAGCCACGCGAGCAGCGCGTCCTGCATCGACGCGTCGGCGCGCTCCCACAGCGCGGCCGGCCAGTCGCCGATGCCGAACAGGAACGGTGACGGAAACACGATCGCGAACGGCCACAGCGCGGCGAGCAGCAGCGGCGTCGACCCGTCGGCCTCCAGCCACGCGAAGCGCAGCCGGCGCAGCACGCCGCGGTCGAGCAGCGCGCCGGTGGCCGGCGCGGCGAGCGCCGCGCCGAGCAGTGCGCCGAGCGCGTTGGCGCCGAGATCGAGATTCGACGCGACGCGCGTCGGCAGGTACGTCTGCAGCGCTTCCATCGTGCCCGACAGCAGCACGCCGAGCCCGGCCGCGATCAGCGTCGCGGCCACGCCGCGCCAGCGCGGGTGCAGCGCGAGCACGCCGAGCGCGCCGAACGGCAGATAACCGAGCACGTTCGTGACCACGTCGAACGCCGTCACGTACCGCTGCATCGGCGCGAACAGGTAATCGAGCGGACCGATGCCGAGCGACACCCAGCCTTCGAACGGATACAGCGACGCATAGACGATCAGCGCCGCATAAGCGGCAAACGCCTGTCGCGCGAGCGGCGACGCGCGATGCGTGCCGGGCACGTTCATCGCGGATGCAATCGCGGATGCAATCGCGGCTGGGCGTCGGGCGTCACGGCGTGCCCGCGTACGCCTGCACGCCGACCCACGCGGCGATCTGCGACACGAGTTCGTCGCTGGCCGCCGCGAGCGCACGCGCGCCGCCCGCCGCGTCCGGCGTGCTCGACGGCGCGCGTGCGACGAACGTGCGCTGGCCGAGCACCTTGCCGTCGAGCGTCAGCGTCGCGCGTGCGGTCACCGGGCTTTGCGACTGCCCGTCGAAGACCTGTTCGAATTCGTTCAGGTCGACCTTCAGGGTCGGCGCCCGCACGCCGTCGGAGCCTTCGAGCACCGCGCCGCGCGACGACAGCGCGCCGCGCAGCCGCTGCGTGAGCAGTTGCGCGGGCGGCGCGGTCCAGCGGCTGTCGCGATAGACGGCCACGTGCTGCGCATCCGCGTACGCGAGGCGGTACGCGAACTTGTCCGAATCGAGCGCGTCGGGCGCGACGACGTCGAGCACCTTCAGCGCGGGGCCCGACCCGGTGCTCGTCACCGACGACGCAGGCCCGAGGTCGTAGCGGATGTTCGACAGCACCGCGCTGTTGCCGGCGCAGCCGGCCGCCAGCGCGAGCGTCAGCACGGCCAGCGCGGCCGCGGCCGGGCGCAGCGCGCGGTCAAGGATTCGTGGCATGGCGTATTCCTGCATGATGTTTCCGGTTTCGATGGGCGTCTTGTCCGGCCGCTCCCGGCCGGACGATCGATCAACTGCTGCCGTGCGTCCCGTGCGTCACTTCCCGGCCGTCGCGCCCGGCCACACGAAGCCCGCTTCGCCGGGCCCCGGCGCCGCGCCGGGCGACCCGAACAGCAGGCTGCGCGGGTTGCGGCCGAGCTCGCCGGCGACGTCCTTCAATTGCCGCGACGCGTCGCCGACGCTGCCCGCCAGCGCATTGAAGCGCGGCAGCGTGTCGTACTGCACGCGCGCGTTGAGGTCGTTCAGCGCGACGCCGACCTGCTCGGCGGCCGTGCCGGCCTTGTTCAGGTTCGACACGAGCGGCCCGTTCGGCTGCAGCAGCGTGTTCGCCGACGCCATCGCGCGGTTCACCTCGTGCATCGTCTCCGGCAGCGCGGTGACGGCCGGGCCGAGCTGCTTCGTCAGCGTCGCGGCGCCGTCGGCCGCGTGCTGCAGGCTCTCGGCCGTCGCGCGCAACTGCTCGCGCATCTCGGGCGACATCAGCGCGTTCGCGCTCTTCGCGGCCAGCTCGAGCTGCCGCAGCAGCACGTCGCCGCGCTCCTGGATCTGGTCGAACAGGCTCGGCCGCATCGGGATCTGCGCGATCGCCTTCGGCGACGACGGCAGCGGCGACAGATCGCGCCCCGTATCCTCCAACTGCACGAACGCGATGCCGGTCACGCCCTGGAAGCCGAGGCTGCCGTAGGTCGACTGCGTGATCGGCGCATCGTGATCGACGAGGATGCGGATCCGGATCTGGCCCGGATGCGCGCGATCGAAGCCGATCGACTGCACCTTGCCGACGTCGAGGCCGCGAAAGCGCACGGCGGCGTCCGGGAACAGCCCCGTCACGTTGGTCCGCGCGAGCAGGTCGTACGGCACGCGCACGGTGCGGTCGACGTTGAACCAGAACACGGTGCCCGCGATCGCGAGCGTCAGCGCGATCGTGAACAGGCCGGCCCAGAACGCATGTGATTTGTTTTCCATTCGCGGGTTCCTTGCTTCTACAGCTCGACGCTCGACAGCGCCGGTTCGAGAGCCGCCTTCGGCAGCTTCGCGCGCCGCTCGGGCGGCAGCGCCTGCAACGCGCGGCGCCCGCGCAGCCCCAGGAAATATTCGTGGATGAACGGATGGTCGACGTTCGCGGCCTCCTCGACGGGGGCCGCGACCAGCACCTTGCGGTCGGCCAGCACCGCGACGCGCGTCGACAGCGCGACCATCGTGTCGAGGTCGTGCGTCACCATCACGACGGTCAGCCCGAGCGTGCGGTGCAGCGTCGCGATCAGCTCGACGAATTCGTCGGACGCCTGCGGATCGAGGCCGGCCGTCGGCTCGTCGAGGAACAGCAGCTCGGGCTCGAGCGCGATCGCGCGCGCGATGCCGACCCGCTTCACCATCCCGCCCGACAGCGCGGCCGGCATCTTGGACGCGTGCTTGCACGGCAGCCCGACCATCTCGAGCTTCAGCATCACGATGTCGTGCAGCAGGTCCGGCGGCACGCGGCCGAGCTCGCGCAGCGGCTGCGCGACGTTGTCGAACACCGTCATCGACGAGAACAGCGCGCCCTGCTGGAACAGCATCCCGGAGCGCGTGCGCATCATCCGCGCGCTCGCGTCGTCGATCGTCGACGTATCCTCGCCGAACACCTTGATCGTGCCCGACGTCGGCCGCTCGAGGCCGAGAATCTGGCGCACGAGCGTCGTCTTGCCGGAGCCCGACCCGCCGACGATCGACACGATCTCGCCGCGCCGCACGTCGAAATCGAGCTTCTGGTGAACGATGTTGCGCCCGTAGCGCTTGGTCAGGTTGCGCACCTCGATCACGAGGTCGCCGGTATCGGCGGCCGCCGCCGGCCGGGGGCCGACCGACCCGGCGCCGATGGCCGCGGCATGCGCGGTCGTTTCGTTCGATGCGTTCATCCGAGCCCCACGTTCTGGAACAGGATCGCGAACACCGCGTCGGCGAGGATCACGACCGTGATCGACGACACCACCGACGTCGTCGTGCCTTCGCCGAGGCTCTGCGAATTCGCCTTGATCCGGAAGCCGAAATGGCACGCGACCAGCGCGATCAGCATGCCGAACACGACGCCCTTGCCGACGCCGATGTACAGGTTCGCGATCGGCACGACGCCCGGCAGCGAGCGCACGAAATAGTTGATGTCGATGCCGAGCACCAGCTTCGCGGCGAGCGCGCCGCCCGTCAGCGCGATGATGTTGGTCCACATCACGAGCAGCGGCATCGCGACGCCGAGCGCGAGCACGCGCGGCAGGATCAGCCGCAGCCCGTGCGGGATGCCCATCACGCGCATCGCGTCGAGTTCCTCGGTCACGCGCATCACGCCGATCTGCGCGGTGATCGCCGAGCCCGAGCGGCCCGCGACGAGGATCGCCGACAGCACGGGGCCGAGCTCGCGGATCACCGACAGCCCGAGGATGTTCACGATGTAGCGGTTCGCGCCGAACATCTGCAGCTGCTGCGCGGACAGATAGCTGAGCACGATGCCGATCAGGAACGCGACGAGCGCGGTGATCGGCAGCGCCTGCGCGCCGGCGCTGTAGATGTTCGCCGAGGTTTCCTTCCACGGCATCGTCTTCGGACGGCGCAGCACCGACAACGCATCGAGGATCACGCGGCCGAACATCGCGATGCCGCCCTGCAGGTGTTCGCCGAACGCGAAGATCGCCAGGCCGAGCCGCGTGACGGGATCGACGCGCACCACGCGCTCGGGCGCCTCGCGTTCGCTGTCGAGCCGCTCGATGCGCTCGAAGATCGTGCGCTGCGTGGCGCTCAGCGCGACGCCGGGCGGCAGCTTGCGGCCCCACACGCGCCACAGCGCCTGGCCGCCGACGTGGTCGAGCCGCTCGATGCCGGACAGATCCCATTCGCTCACGCGCCCGGCGGCGATGCTCGCGACGCGGCGCGCGACGGCGCCCCGGTTGCGCGCGAGCGCGAGCGCGGTCCACTGGCCGGTGAGGCGCACCGTCTGGCCCTGGCCGCCGGCGTCGACCGACAGGCCGGGAGGAGTCTCGAAGTCCAAGGGCAGGTTGTTTGCAAAAGGATGACAGCGGCCATTGTAGCGAACCGCCCGACGCCGCGACGGGAGGATTTCCTGGGAGCGCCCGGCCCGGGACGCGCAGCGGCGGGCGGCGGGCCGGCGCCCGCGGCGGCACCGGCCCCGGTCCGCGCCGACGCCGCCGGCGGCCACCGCACGCTGCCGGCATCGCCACCTTTCATTGTTCCGTCACGTTTCCTTTCGATACTCTCACGCGCCGCACGTCAGGCCGTCGGCGCGCCGCGCCGCCATTCGTGCGTACCTCGCGTTTCATAAAACAGAACACCGAACAGGACAACCGATGCGTCTCCCCCCGCTTTCCCGCCGCCACGTGCCGGCCGCCGCCGCGCTCGCCAGCCTCGCCTTCGTCCTTGCCGGCTGCGGCGGCGACGACGTCACCGCCACGCCGCCGTCGCAGGACGCCCGGGCGCCCGTCGGCACGACGGCCACGCTCGCGCTGCTCGAGACGACCGACCTGCACACCAACGTGCTGTCGTACGACTATTTCAAGCTCGCCGCCGACAATTCGCTCGGCTTCGAGCGCGTGTCGACGCTGATCGCGCAGGCGCGCAAGCAATACCCGAACACGCTGCTGCTCGACAACGGCGACACGATCCAGGGCACCGCGCTGTCCGATTACCAGGCGCTCGTGAAGCCGGTCGGCTGCGACCAGACGCTCGCGATCTACAAGGTGATGAACGCCGCGAAATTCGACGGCGGCGGAATCGGCAACCACGAGTTCAACTACGGGCTGCCGTACCTGTCGCAGGTGACCGGCAACACGTTCGAGATCGACGGCCTGCCGGCGCCGGCCCAGCAGAAGAAGTGCGCGGGCCCGAACTTTCCGCAGGTGCTCGCGAACGTGATCAGCGCGAAGACCAACGCGCCGCTGTTCACGCCGTACACGATCCTGACGCGCACGGTGACGGCCACGACGCCGGACGGCAAGACGGTCAGCGCCCCCGTGAAGATCGGCATCATCGGCTTCACGCCGCCCGCGATCATGAACTGGGACAAGCGCTGGCTCGACGGCAAGGTCTATACGACCGGGCTGAAGGAAGCGGCCGAGAAGTACATTCCGGAAATGCGCGCGAAGGGCGCCGATCTCGTCGTCGCGATCTCGCACGGCGGCCTCGACAATTCCGCGTACTCGCCGACGATGGAAAACGGCAGCTGGTGGCTGTCGAAGGTGCCGGGCATCGACGCGATGCTGATCGGCCACTCGCATCAGGTGTTCCCGGACGCGAACAGCACCGTATCGCAGTTCAACCTGCCGGGCGTCGACAAGGTCAAGGGCACCGTCAACGGCGTGCCGACCGTGATGGCCAACTACTGGGGCAAGCATCTCGGCGTGATCAAGCTCGGCCTGAAGTTCGACGGCAAGACGTGGAGCGTCGACAAGTCGCAGACGACCGTCGAGGCGCGGCCGATCCAGAACGCCGACAAGAGCTACGTCGCGGCCGACCCGTCGGTCTCCGCCGCGATCGCCGCCGAGCACCAGGCGACGATCGACTACGTGAAGACGCCGATCGGCTCGACCGACTACCGGATGAACTCGTACTTCGCGGACGTCGGCGATCCGGGCGCGATCCAGATCGTCAACGAGGCGCAGGCCGACTACGTGAAGACCTACGTGCAGGCGAACCTGCCGCAGTACGCGTCGCTGCCGGTGCTGTCGGTCAGCGCACCGTTCAAGAGCGGCTTCGGCGGCGGCACCGACTACACCGACGTCGCGCCGGGCGCGCTCGCGATCAACAACGCGGCCGACCTGTACCTGTATCCGAACACCGTGTACGCGGTGAAGGTGAGCGGCGCCGACGTGAAGAACTGGCTCGAGACGGCCGCGAAGCGCTTCAACCGGATCGACCCGACCCAGGCGACCGTGCAGCCGCTCGTCGGCACCTTCCCCGGCTACAACTTCGACATGTTCACGTCGGCCGATCTCGCGTACGAAATCGACGTCACGCAGCCGGTCGGCAGCCGGATCAGGAACCTGACGTACAAGGGCGCGCCGATCGACCCGAACGCGCAGTTCATCGTCGCGACCAACAACTACCGCGCGAGCGGCGGCGGCAACTTCCCGGGCCTCGACGGCAGCAAGACGATCTTCGCGTCGCCCGACGCGAACCGCGACGTGCTGATCGCGTTCATCAAGAAGCGCGGCGCGATCACGCGCGCGGCCGACGGCGCGCAGCGCAGCTGGCGCTTCACGAAACTCGCGAGCTCGGTCGCGCACGTGCAGTTCGCATCCGCGCCGAACCGCCTCGCCGACGCGGCGGCGGCCGGCCTGACCGGGATCACGCAGGTCGCGGCCGACGACGGCTCGGGCAAGAACCTCGCGACCTACGAGATCGACCTGACGCAATGAGACACGCGATGCAACCGATCCGGACGATGCGGCCCGCCGAAACCGGCCTCGCCGCCGCCGCGCGGCGCGTGCTGCGCGCGAAACTTCCGCCCGCCGCGCTGCTCGCGGCGGCAGCCGTGACCGTCGCGGCCGTCGTCGCGGCGACCGGCTGGCGTGCGGCCGGCCCCGCGCCGAGCGCCGCGCAGCTCGACGAATGGCAGGCGATGGTCACGCAGGCGACCGAGCCGCATGCACTGGACCAGTTGCGCACGCTCGCGCGCCGCGGCTCGGGCGCCGCGCAGGCGGCGCTCGGCATCGCGCTCGTCGACGCGCATGAACCGGGGCTGCGCGACGAGGGGCGCGGCTGGCTGGAAACGGCCGCGGCGGCCGACGGCAACGCCGACGCGCCGGCGGCACGACGCGCGCAGCTCGCGCTCGGCAAGGCGTTGCTGCTCGGCAGCGGCGACATGCCGAAGGACTATGCGCGCGCCCGCGCGCTGCTCGGCGCAGCGGCTTCGAGCGGCGACCCGGCCGCCGCGTACTACCTCGGGCTGATCTATCGCAGCGGTTACGGCATCGCGGCCGATCCGGTGCAGGCCGCACACTGGTTCGAGGTCGCGTCGCTCGCGGACATCCCGGCCGCCGACTTCATGCTCGCGAACGCGTACCGCGACGGCAGCGGCGTGCCGCGCGACGACGCGCGCGCGCTCGCGCTGTATCGCCGGGCCGCCGAGCACGAGCTGCCGGAAGCCGTGCAGACGCTCGCGATGGCCTATCGCAACGGCGAACTCGGGCTTCGGCCCGACGCGGACGCGTTCCACGCGCAATGGATCGAGACCGCGCACGCGCTGAAGCACCCGGTCGTCGCGCCGTGACGGTCGTTTGGCCGGGTCGCACGCGCGCGTGACCCGGCCTGGTGGACGCCACCTACGACACCGCGACGGCGTCCGACCCGAAGCCGGGCAAGTCGATGCCGGGTGCCGCGGTCTATCGTCTGCCGGAGCCGATCCTCCGCGACGGCTTCACGACGCAGCAGGCGGTGTCCGTCAGCGCCGGGATCGGCGTGCTGATCGACGGCGAACTCGCCGACCGGCTCGCCGAGCACTATCGGCTCACACGCGAGAAGGGCCACCTGCTCCGCGCGTCGTCCGTCGGCTACTCGCGCCGATTGACGGTGCGCGGCTCCGGCGGCGCGCTGATCCTCGTGTCGGCCCGCCGAGGCCCGCGCCGAAGGGCAAGACGCTGCGCGCGCGCGAGATGGCGTCGGAAGCGGACATCGAGGCGCTGGAGCGGATAGCGATGCAGCGCCAAGCCGCGCCGTATCGTCCTGCCGGTCGCGTACGCCGTGCGACGCCCGCCGACGCCCGCCGACGCCCCCTGTCGCTACAATAGGCGCCATGAACGCCCCCACCTCCTCCGACACGCCCGAATCCGGCGACGCGCACATCGCGCGCAACCGGCTCGAGGCGCACCTGGACGCCGCGCCGCGCGCGTGGCCGCTCGACATCGTCGCCGCCACCGGCTCGACCAACGCCGACGTCGCCACGCGCCTCAAGGCGCTGCCGCGCAGCGCGAACGCATTGCCCGCGCCGCTCGTGCGCGTCGCGTTCGAGCAGACGGCCGGCCGCGGCCGGCAGGGCCGCCCGTGGTTCGCGCAGCCCGGCAATGCGCTGCTGTGCTCGGTCGGCTGCATCGTGCCGCGCGCCGTCGATGCGCTCGGCGGCCTCAGCATCGCGATCGGCGTCGCGCTCGCCGAAGGGCTGGCCACGCTGCCGCTCGACGCCCGCCTGCGCGTCGCGCTCAAATGGCCGAACGACCTGCTGCTGACGAGCGACGACGACGGCACGCCGCGCATCGTCGGCAAGCTCGCCGGGATCCTGATCGAAACCGTCTGGACCACCGCCGACGCGACCGCCGTCGTGATCGGCTTCGGCATCAACGTGCGCGGCGCGGAAGCCGTGGCCGCGCAGGTCGACGCGCTGCGTGCGCGCGAAGCGACGCTCGCGAGCGGGCTGCCGCCCGCCGCGCTGTCGATCGCGTGCGCGTCGGCGAACCTCACCGATACGCTCGCCGCGTCGCTGAACGCGCTCACGCCCGCGCTCGCGCAGTTCGGCGCCGACGGCCTCGCGCCGTTCCTGCCGCGCTGGCACGCGCTGCACGCATACGCGGGCCGCGAAGTCGTGCTGCTCGAACAGGGCGTCGAACGCGCGCGCGGCATCGCGACGGGCATCGACGCGACCGGCCAGTTGCTGCTCGACACGCCGAACGGCGTGCAAACGGTCGCGGCCGGCGACGTGTCGCTGCGCGAAGTGCAATGAGCGAACCGTACCTGCTGATCGACGCCGGCAACAGCCGGATCAAGTGGGCGCTCGCCGACGCGCGGCGCACGCTCGTCGACACGGGCGCGTTCGGCCACACGCGCGACGGCGGCACCGATCCCGACTGGTCGCAGCTGTCGCGTCCGCGCGGCGCGTGGATCTCGAACGTCGCGGGCGCCGACGTGGCCGCACGGATCGACGCGCTGCTCGACGCACGCTGGCCGGGCCTGCCGCGCACGACGATCCGCGCGCGGCCCGCGCAATGCGGCGTGACGAACGGCTATACGACACCCGAGCAGCTCGGCAGCGACCGGTGGGCCGGCCTGATCGGCGCGCGTGCGGCGTTTCCGGGCGAGCATCTGCTGATCGCGACGTTCGGCACCGCGACGACGCTCGAGGCCCTGCGCGCCGACGGCCGCTTCACGGGCGGGCTGATCGCGCCCGGCTGGGCGTTGATGATGCGCGCGCTCGGCACGCACACCGCGCAGTTGCCGACGCTGACCACCGAGATCGCGAGCGGCCTGCTCGCGGGCGCGCAGGCCGAACCGTTCCAGATCGATACGCCGCGCTCGCTGTCGGCCGGCTGCCTGTACGCGCAGGCCGGCCTGATCGAACGCGCGTGGCGCGATCTCGTCGCTGCGTGGCAGGCGCCCGTGCGGCTCGTGCTGGCAGGCGGTGCGGCGGACGACGTCGCGCGCGCGCTGACGGTCGCGCACACGCGGCATGATGCATTGATCCTGTCCGGGCTCGCGCTGATCGCAGCCGATGCGGGCGATCCGGCGACGGCGACGGATTGACGCAACGGCGTCGGCATCGCGCCGGCACGTGGCGACACAGGCCAAAGCGGGCCCGTATCACGCGGACGATGCAATACGCGCGGAGCGGCGCCCACGGCCCGCCCGAGCGGTCGACGCAAGCCATGAAAAAAGCCGGCCCTGCGGCCGGCTCGACTGAACGACGTGAATCACGTCAATGACGACAAGGAGTTTCGACGATGCTGCGCTGGCTGATCGCTGTTCTCTTTCTCGCCAACATGCTCGCGTTCGTGGTGGCGCGCGGCGTGTTCGGGCCGCTGCCGGCGGCCGGCCCTCGCGAACCCGGCGTGCTGTCGCGGCAGGTACAGCCCGACGCGCTGCGCGTGACCCCGCTCGTGCGGGCGACCGACCAGCCCGTCGTCGGCGGCCCGATCGCGGCGCCGGCCGTCACGACCGCACCGCTCGCGGCATCCGCCCCGTGACGGCGCCGCGCCGCGCTCACGGCTGTTGCGCGCGCACCTTCTTCAGCAGCGCCGTGGTCGAGCGGTCGTGCTCGAACGGAATCGCCAGCGCCCGGCCGCCCCAGCCGCGCACGAGCGCCGATTCCGGCAACGCATCCATGTCGTAATCGCCGCCCTTCACGAGGATGTCCGGCCGGACGGCCTCGATCAGCGACACGGGCGTCTTTTCTTCGAACGTCACGACCCAGTCGACGCTTTCCAGCGCGGCCAGCAATGCCGCGCGATCCTCTTCGCGGTTGATCGGCCGGTCGTCGCCCTTGCCGAGCATGCGCACCGACGCATCGCTGTTCACGCCGACGATCAGGCAGGCGCCGAGCGCTTTCGCATCGGCGAGGTACGTGACGTGACCGCGATGCAGGATATCGAATACGCCGTTGGTGAACACGACGGGCGACGGCAGCGATGCGCGCAGCGCGACGAGGGCATCGCGGGTGATCAGCTTGCGTTCGAAGGTGGCGGACATGATGGAGATCGGACGGAATGAACGACGGCGCGCGCGACGGCGGCACCCGATAAAAAGCCCGCCGGACCGGCCGGCGGGCTTCATGCGACGAACGCGACGCGGGGCCGCGCGCCCCGCGCCGCCGGCCTCAGGCCGGTTGCGCGGCCGACGACGGGCCGCTTTCGGCCTGCAGACGGCTGGTGACTTCCTTGCGATAGCGGTTCAACTCCTGCGCGGTCGCGAACGTGCGCTCGAACAGGATCGACAGGTTGTGCAGGATCCGCTCGACCACCTTCTTCTCCCACTCGCCGTCGAAACGGATCTGCTCGTCGAGCCAGCGCTCGAGCCATTCCGGATCCGGCAGACGCGATTGCACGGTGTCGCGCGGGAACAGCGCCTGGTTCACGTGCAGGTTGGTCGGGTGCAGCGGCTTCTCGGTACGGCGCGCCGACGCCATCAGCACGCCGATCTTCGCGAACGCGGCACGCGCGACGTCGCCGCAGTTGTTCAGCGCCTTCTTCATGTAGCGCAGGTACGCGCCGCCATGACGCGCTTCGTCGCGCGAAATCGTTTCGTAGATCTGCTTGATGACGGGCTCGGTATGCCAGTCGGCCGCGCAGCGGTACCAGTGGTTCAGGCGGATCTCGCCGCAGAAGTGCAGCATCAGCGTCTCGAGCGGCGGCGCCGGATCGAACTGGAAGCGCACCGCGTGCAGTTCCTCCTCGGTCGGCACCATCTCCGGCTTGAAACGGCGCAGGTATTCCATCAGCACGAGCGAATGCTTCTGCTCCTCGAAGAACCACACGCTCATGAACGCGGAAAAGTCGCTGTCGTGCTGGTTGTCGCGCAGGAACATTTCCGTCGCGGGCAGCGCCGACCATTCGGTGATCGCGTTCATCTTGATCGTCTTCGCCTGCTCGTCGGTGAGCAGCGAAGCGTCGAACTTGTCCCACGGAATGTCCTTCTCCATGTCCCAGCGGACGGCTTCGAGCGACCTGTAAAGTTCCGGATAAAGCATGGTGTTCATGATGGTCCCACCCCTGTTCTGCGCAATGCGACTTCTCTAAACGTGACTGTTGCCGCGCAAGCGCGCCACGCGCGCTTTTTGCAGCCAAGACTGTAATTTTACGCGGGAAACCGGCCCGCCGGACGCTGATTCCTCGTCCGGCTGCCGGGCGGCCGCGTTGCCGCCGTTGGGCATGCCGCAACCCGCTCCGTTCGGACGGAGCCGGCCGCGCTTGCCTGAGTGGGGGCCGGCGCTGGCCGGCTCGGTGGCGCGCCCGTCCCCTGCCCCAGGCGGGTTCCCCGAAAGGTCCCGTGCGGATGCCGGATCGGCGGGCTGCTCGATATGGTGTATACGGCGGCGGCCATGATAGCACGCGTGCATGACGGTTCCGAGACGCTTGCCCGGTCGTGCACCGCCAATCGGGGGTGCGGCGATCGGTCGCGGCCGACCGTCGCGAAAACGCAACCTTACATTGCGCCTGCATGTGTCAGACCCGTATTTCTCCCGCCGCGAGGCCGCCTTCCGGCGGCGTGCCGGCCACCGGCGCGCTGCTGCCGTCCGCCTGCGCGATCCAGCCGGCGAGCGTCTCGCGCTGCGCGCGGCCGTCGCGGTAGCCGAGCTCGATCAGCTCGCGCGTGAAAGCCTCCTCGAACAGCAGGTAGCTCGCGAACGACGCGCCGGCCGGCTGGCTGCCGCCGACCGCGCCGAGCAGCCCGCGCATCGTCGCGGGCATCTGCTTCAGGTGTTTCGCGGCGATCAGTTCGATGCGCTCGGACGGCGCGATCGCGAGCACGTCGACGTGCCGCCAGCCGCTGTCGACCTCGACCTGATGCGGCAGGTGCTCGATCATCCGGTTGATGTGCTCGATCCGTTCGATGTCCGAACCGATCGAGTCGAGGAAGACGCTCGCGAGCACCTGCTGGCCGATCTGCGCGAGCGTCGGGTAGCCGCGTGCGCGTCCCGCGCCGTTCGCGGCCGGAATCTCGGGCCGCGGATCGGCTGCACCGACGACGACGATCCGGTCCGCGCCGAAGTGGATCGCCGGCGACAGCGGCGCGATCTGCCGGATCGAGCCGTCGCCGAAGTACTCGACCTGCCCGTCGAGCACGAGCGGCACGGCGGGGAACACGAACGGAATGGCCGACGACGCGAGCAGGTGCGACGCCGACAGGTCGACGAGCCGCGCGGTGCGCTGCGCGCGCCGCCACGCCTGGATCGGCTCGGCGGCCTGATAGAACGTGAGGTGCCGGCCGCTCGAATAGCTGAGCGCGGTGACCGCGAGCGCGTGCAGCAGGCGCGCCTCGAGCATCTGCTCGATCCGGTGGAAGCTCAGCTCGCGCTGCAGCAGGTGCGCGAGCGGCGTGTTGTCGAGCAGCCCGCGGGGCGAGCGGCGGGCCGCCCAGCCGAACGTCATCGTCGCGAGCCAGCGCGCGCCGGCCGCCGCGATGCCGAGCCAGTCCGTGCGATAGACGTAATCGGCGCGCAGCGGCTCCCAGAATTCGAGCAGGCGCCGCACGCCGTGCGAGAAGTCGTCCGCGTGGCTCGCGATCGACGTCGCGTTGATCGCGCCGGCCGACGAGCCGCACACGACCGCGAACGGCAGCGTGTGGCGTTGCGGATCGGCCTCGCGCGCGATCTCGGCCAGCGCCTTCAGCACGCCGACCTGGTATGCGGCGCGCGCGCCGCCTCCCATCAGAACGAGCGCGAGTCGCATGATCGGCCTGCTACCTGCGTCGCCTCACGTCGAGCGCTTCGGCGGCCGCGTTTCGGGCGACGAAGCGGCCGCCGCGCGCGCCGCGGCCGAACCGGACGGCTTCGCGCGCTTCGCGGCGGGCCGGCGCGGCGCGGCCGCGGCGGGCTTCGCGGCGGGTTCGGGCGCGGCGGCGGCCTCCGGCGGCGCGGCACCCGGCGCCGCGGGCTGCATGCCCGGCTGCGCCATCGCGAGACTCGCGAGCTGGTTGAATTGCGTCTGCAGCAGGTTCCACCAGCCGGCCGGGTCGAACGGCTGCTGCGCGGGGTCGCCCGCCGGCGCATCCGTGGCGGACGCCGCGGCATCGGGCGCAGGCGCGGCCTCGCCCGCCGACGCCGACGCGGGCTTCGCGGCCTGCGCGGCGGCCACGGCCGCGTCCTCGGCCGCCGCCATCGAGCTTTGCGCGAACGCGCCGAACGCGCGCAGCGTCGCGAGCGTCGCGCGCTGCACCTCGAGCGCCTGGATCGCGGACTGCAGCATCCCGAGATTGAGCTTCAGCCACTGCTCGACCGCGCGCAGATCGGTGATCCGCTTGTCGAGCTCCTCGACGTTCGTGAGCGGCGCCATCATGTCGGACATGCTCGACAGCGACGGCGGCAGCCCGTGCGTGGCGCCCGGAAACGGCGCCATCCCGCCGAACGGCGACATCCGGATCATCTCCCACATCCGGTCCATCATGTCGGCGGGCTGGAACCCGGCAAAGCCGGCGAAAGGGTTGGCGCCGGAGGCATCGGTCGTCATACGGGCATCCTGGTTGACTGGGGGAGCGAGGCGGCCGCCGTGCGTCGCGCAGCCGCGCGTGGTTCGATCATAGCGCGCGCATCAGAACGGCGCGTCGCCGGGGAACGCGGGCGGGCGCCGCTCGCGCAGCGAACGGATGCCTTCCTGCACGTCGGGCCCGGAAAAACCCATGAATTCGAGCGCGAGCGACGTATCGAAGGTCGGCCCGGCCGTGCGCAGCCAGTTGTTCAGCGCGTACTTGGTCCAGCGGATCGCCGACTGCGAACCGTGCGCGAGCCGCTCGGCCACCTCGTACGCCTTCGGCAGCAGGTCGGCCGGCTCGACCGCGAGCGAGACCAGCCCGATCCGCTCGGCCTCCTCGCCGCTCACGGGCTCGCACAGCATCAGGTAGTACTTCGCCTTCGCCATCCCGCACAAGAGCGGCCACACGATCGCCGCGTGGTCGCCGGCCGCGACGCCGAGCCGCGTATGGCCGTCGATGATGCGCGCATCCTTCGCGGCGATCGAGATGTCGGCGAGCAGCCCGGCGACGAGCCCCGCGCCGACGGCCGGGCCGTGCATCGCCGACACGATCGGCTTGCCGCAGTTGATCACGTTGTAGACGAGGTCGCGCGCCTCGCGCCACACGCGGGCGCGCACGTCGAAATCGTTCGCCATGTCCTCGACGAGCGCGAGATCGCCGCCCGCCGAAAAGCCCTTGCCTTCGCCGCGGATCACCGCGACGCGCGTGTCGGGATCGCGATCGACGTCGCGCCAGATGTCGGCGAGCTCGCGATGCATGCGCGCGTTCGCGGTCGCGAGGCCGCTGCGGTTCGCGCCCTCGCCGCTCATCACGATGTCGAGCACGCCATGGTCGCGGCGCGTCACCTTCAGTGCTTCGTAACCGCCGTACGCGGCAAGATCGGCCATCTGCTGCTCCCTGTTCGAGGCGCTCGAACGCTTGAATCGAGTGTAGCCAAGCCCGCGCGGTCAAACATCGGGCGAAACCCGGCGCGCGGGCCGAAGCCGGGTTTCGCCGTCGCGTGGCTTACGCCGCGCCGTCGGGCGGGGAAACCGACTGCTCGATCGCGCCGAAGATCGACTTGCCGGCCTCATCGAACATCTCGATGCGCACGGTATCGCCGTAGCGCATGAATTCGGTCTGCGGCGCGCCGTGCTCGATCGTCTCGAGGCAGCGCTTCTCGGCAATGCAGCAGTAGCCGCGCTTCGCGTCCTTGTTCGATACCGTGCCGGAGCCGACGATCGAGCCGGCACGCAGGTTGCGCGTCTTCGCCGCGTGCGCGATCAATTGGCCGAAGTGGAACACCATGTCGGTGCCCGCATCGGGCTGGCCGACCTTCTTGCCGTTCCAGTGGACGATCATCGGGCGGTGCACGCGGCCTTCGCGCCACGCGTCGCCGAGCTCGTCGGGCGTGACGGCGACCGGCGCGAACGCGGTGGCCGGCTTGCTCTGGAAGAAGCCGAAGCCCTTCGCGAGCTCGGCCGGAATCAGGTTGCGCAGCGACACGTCGTTCGCGAGCGTGACGAGCCGCACGGCCTTCAGCGCATCGTCGGGCGACGCGCTCATCGGCACGTCGCCGGTGATCACCGCGACTTCCGCCTCGAAATCGATGCCCCATTCCTCGGACGGGCACACGACGTCGTCGCGCGGCCCCAGGAAATCGTCGCTGCCGCCCTGGTACATCAGCGGATCGGTCCAGAACTCGGGCGGCATCTCGGCGCCGCGCGCGCGGCGCACGAGCTCGACGTGGTTCACGTACGCGGAACCGTCGGCCCACTGGAACGCGCGCGGCAGCGGCGCCATGCAGTTGGCCGGATCGAACGCGAACGCGTTGCGCGCGCGGCCGTGGTTCAGCGCGTCGTACAGGTCGCGCAGTTGCGGCGCGTAGAACGCCCAGTCGTCGAGGACGCGCTGCAGCGTCGGCGCGATCGCATCGGCAATCGCCGCGGTGTGCAGGTCGCGCGACACGACGATCAGCTGGCCGTCGCGCGTGCCGTCCTTCAGCGAAGCAAGTTTCATAGGGAGGATCTGCCGTTGTAGTGACGATGGAGGGAATCTATTTTACGATGGTGAATCCATGCGGCGCGCCACGATCGCGCACGCCGTTTTCGCCCCGTTTCCCGTCGCCTTTTCGCGCACCCGTTGCCCATGCCCGCCAGCCCGCTTCCCGACGACGATCTCGCCGACTCAGATACCGACGACGCCGCTGCCGGCGAACACGGCGAGAAGGTCCGCTCCGGCATCCAGTCGATCGAGGTCGGCTTCCGCCTGCTCGACGTGCTCACGAGCGAGCCGCGCGCGATGATGCTGCGCGATCTCGCGCAGCGCGCGGGCATGAGCCCGGCGAAGGCGCACCGCTACCTGGTCAGCTTCTCGCGGCTCGGCGTCGTGTCGCAGGACCCCGTCTCGGGCCGCTACGAGCTGGGCGGCTTCGCGCTGCAGATGGGCCTCGCGCGGCTCGCGCGTGTCGACGGCGTGAAGCTCGCGCGGATCGCGCTGACCGAATTCCGCGACCGTCTCGACCAGACGGTCGGCATCGCGGTCTGGGGCAACCAGGGGCCGACGATCGTGCACTGGATGGAATCGAGCCATCCGGCGAAGGCGTCGCTGAAGCTCGGCGACGTGATGCCGCTGCTCGGCTCCGCGACCGGCCTGCTGTTCGCCGCGTACCTGCCGCGCAGCAAGACCGCCGCGATGCTGGAGCGCGAACTCGCCGATACGCGCCGCTCGCCGCACCACGGCGGGCCGCGCACGCTCGACGAAGTCGACGCGGTGCTCGCCGACGTGCGTGCGCACCAGGCCGCGCGCGTCGAGGGGATGCTGCTGCCGACGATCCATGCGTTCTGCATGCCGGTGTTCGACGCGGTCGGCGAACTCGCGCTCGCGATCGTCGCGCTCGGCCAGGAAGGCTCGTTCGACATCGCGTGGGGCGGCGAGATCGACACCGCGCTGCGCGCCTGCGCGCGGAAACTGTCTTACGAACTCGGCTATAGTCCCGACGCACGCGACGCCTGACGCATCCGCCTCACGTCACGCCGCGCGAACGCGCAGCGCATCCGGCGGTCCGATTCCTGTGGCGCGCGCCGCGCGTCCGACGTCACCCACGCGCCCGACCCTGTTCCGATGCCCAAGCAGCCTGCCGACCTTCGCCCGACTCATGCCCTGCCGCGCCGCTGGCTGCGCGTGGGCGTCGCGCTCGTCGCCGTGCTGGTGCTGCATGCGCTTGCCGGGCTCTGGCTGATGCGCAACCGCGAATCGTTCACGCCGCCGCCGGCCGCCGACATCCCCGTGCAGATCGAGCTGCTGAAACCGCAGCCGATCGAGCGCCAGCCGGCCCCGCCGGCGCCGAAGCCGGCCGAACGTCCGGCCGCGCCCGCCGCGCCGCAGGCGGCCCCGCCGAAACCCGCGCCGTCGCACGAGCCGGTGCTCACGTCGACGCAGACGGCCGAGCACGGCGAACCGCCGGCGGCCGCCGCGTCCGCGGCGAGCGGCACACCGGGCGCCTCGGGCGCGCACGCCGCGTCGGCCGCCGGCGCCAGCGCCGCGACACCGGGCCCCGCCACGAGCGGCGTGAAGTTCGCCGCGCCGCCGTCCGGCGACCTGCAGTACGACACGTTCTACAACGGCATGCAGAACATGATCGGCACGATCCACTGGCGCACCGACGGGCACACGTACGACTTGTCGGTATCGATGCCGGTGCCGTTCGTCGGCCCGTTCGCCTATCGCAGCGAAGGCCGCATCGACGCGTTCGGCGTCGCGCCCGACCGGTACGTCGAAAAGCGCGGCAAGCGGCCGGAAGACATCGCGATCTTCAACCGCGAGATCCGGCAGGTCGTGTTCACGCGCACGCCGAACAACGCGCCGCTGCCAGACGGTGTACAGGACCGCTTCAGCATGCTGATGCAGTTGTCGGGGCTCGTGCGCGGCAATCCCGCGGCCTACAAGCCGGGCGTCACGCAGCAGTTCTTCGTGATCGACAACAACAGCGGCGAGACCTGGCCGATCACCGTGATCGGCGACGAGCAGGTGCAGACGCAGGCCGGCATCATCGCGGCACGGCACTTCATGCGCCTGCCGCGCCGCGAGGGCGACACGCGCCGCATCGACATGTGGCTCGCGCCGTCGCTCGGCTGGCTGCCCGCGCGGCTCGTGCAAAGCGAGCCGAACGGTGCGCAGATCGAGCTGCTGTGGCACGGCCGCCTCGCCGCCCCGGGCGTGCCCGCCGACGCCGCGCCGGCCGGCGCCGCAACGAACGCGCCTGCCGCCGCACCGGCATCCGATGCATCGGCCGCGCCGCCCGCGGAATCGGCACAACCGGTGCAATCGGCACCGCCCGCGACGATGCAACCGCCGGCCTCGCCGGCTGTCGCACAGTGAATGTGCATGAATCGGCAATTTCGACCGATTACAGATTTTCCGGAAATGGCCGATGACACTCTTTAACAACTATTTCAGTCCACCGGCTCACAATGAGAAACGTTTGATAGACATCGGCTTCTAACCGATACACCCCACGCGAACGGGAGGAACGGGGTGTGCAGCGCAAGCCCCTTGAAACCGGCAAGGCTCGCCCCACCTAGGGGACAACAAGGCCAGATGCCACTGCGAAGAGGAGTGCCGCCATGCAAATGATCTACAACAGCCCCAACTACTGCGTCGTCGAATTTGCGCCGCAGGCCGGCCATCACCTGATGAATGCCGGCGGATACGAAATCGTCGACAAGAACGCGCAGCGCGAGATCTTCATCGACGGCGAACTTGCCGAACGATTCCGCGCACACGTGAAGCAGCTGATCGAGGATGAACCGTCGCTCGACGAGGTCGACGAATTCCTCGGACAATTCGACAGCCTGATGATGATGCCCGTCGTGCTGCACTGACGACCGCGGCCCGGCGCGTCACGCGGCCGGGCCATTCGCCGCGCATCGACGCGGCGCCGCGTGCACTCCGATCCTGCCCCCGTCCGGTTCGCCGGCGGGGGCTTTCCTTTGGCGGGCCGTCCGGCCGCGCGGCGAGGGCCGGCGACCGCTTGACGCACCGGCTACAATGACGGTTTTCCGTCTTCGCCGGTCTTCCGCCCATGTCTGCGACTCCTCTCGCCGCTTCCGTCCCGCTCGACGCGCCCTACACGCGCGGCGCCGCCCTGCCCGCGCTGCTGAAATCGCGCATCCTGATCCTCGACGGCGCGATGGGCACGATGATCCAGCGCTACAAGCTCGACGAAGCCGCGTATCGCGGCGAACGCTTCAAGGATTTCCCGCGCGACATCAAGGGCAACAACGAGCTGCTGTCGCTCACGCAGCCGCAGATCATCCGCGAGATCCACGACCAGTACTTCGCGGCCGGCGCCGACATCGTCGAGACCAACACGTTCGGCGCGACGACCGTCGCGCAGGCCGACTACGGGATGGAAGATCTCGTCGTCGAGATGAACGTCGAATCGGCGAAGCTCGCGCGCGAATCGGCCGCGAAATACGCGACGCCGGACAAGCCGCGCTTCGTCGCGGGCGCGATCGGGCCGACGCCGAAGACGGCCAGCATCTCGCCGGACGTCAACGATCCGGGCGCACGCAACGTCACGTTCGACGAGCTGCGCACCGCGTACTACCAGCAGGCGAAGGCGCTGCTCGACGGCGGCGTCGACCTGTTCCTCGTCGAGACGATCTTCGACACGCTGAACGCCAAGGCCGCGCTCTTTGCGCTCGACGAGCTGTTCGAGGACACCGGCGAGCGCCTGCCGATCATGATCTCGGGCACCGTCACCGATGCGTCGGGCCGGATTCTCTCGGGCCAGACCGTCGAGGCGTTCTGGAATTCGCTGCGCCACGCGAAGCCGCTCACGTTCGGCCTGAACTGCGCGCTCGGCGCGGCGCTGATGCGCCCGTACATCGCCGAGCTCGCGAAGCTGTGCGACACCTACGTGTCGTGCTACCCGAACGCGGGCCTGCCGAACCCGATGAGCGACACCGGTTTCGACGAAACCCCCGACGTCACGTCGGGCCTGCTGAAGGAATTCGCGCAGGCCGGGCTCGTGAACCTCGCGGGCGGCTGCTGCGGCACGACGCCCGAACACATCGCCGAGATCGCGAAGGCGCTCGCCGACGTGAAGCCGCGCCGCTGGCCGAGCCAGTACGGCGAGAACGCCTGACCCGACCGCCCCACGTCCTTCATCAAAAGAATTCGCACCGCCATGACCGATCACATGATGCGCCTTGCCGGCCTCGAGCCGTTCAACGTCACGCCCGGGACGCTCTTCATCAACGTCGGCGAACGCACCAACGTCACCGGCTCGAAGGCGTTCGCACGGATGATCCTCAACGGCCAGTTCGACGAGGCGCTCGCCGTCGCGCGCCAGCAGGTCGAGAACGGCGCGCAGGTGATCGACGTCAACATGGACGAGGCGATGCTCGATTCGAAGGCGGCGATGGTGCGCTTCCTGAACCTGATCGCGTCGGAGCCGGACATCGCGCGCGTGCCGATCATGATCGACTCGTCGAAGTGGGACGTGATCGAAGGCGGCCTCAAGTGCGTGCAGGGCAAGGCGATCGTGAACTCGATCTCGCTGAAGGAAGGCGAGGACGCGTTCCGCCACCACGCGAACCTGATCCGCCGCTACGGTGCGGCCGCGGTCGTGATGGCGTTCGACGAAACCGGCCAGGCCGATACCTACCAGCGCAAGATCGAGATCTGCAAGCGCTCGTACGACTTCCTCGTGAACGAAGTCGGCTTCCCGCCGGAGGACATCATCTTCGACCCGAACATCTTCGCGGTCGCGACCGGCATCGAGGAGCACAACAACTACGCGGTCGACTTCATCGAGGCGACCCGCTGGATCAAGCAGAACCTGCCGCACGCGAAGGTGAGCGGCGGCGTGTCGAACGTGTCGTTCTCGTTCCGCGGCAACGACCCGGTGCGCGAGGCGATCCACACCGTGTTCCTGTATCACGCGATCCAGGCCGGAATGGACATGGGCATCGTGAACGCGGGCCAGCTCGGCGTGTACGCCGATCTCGACGCGGAACTGCGCGAGCGCGTCGAGGACGTGATCCTGAACCGCCGCGCGGATTCCACCGATCGCCTGCTCGAGATCGCCGACAAGTTCAAGACCGGCGCCGCGAAGAAGGAAGAGAACCTCGAGTGGCGCAACCAGCCGGTCGAGAAGCGCCTCGCGCACGCGCTCGTGCACGGCATCACGACCTTCATCGTCGAGGACACCGAGGAAGCGCGCGCGAAGATCGCCGCGGCCGGCGGCCGCCCGATCAACGTGATCGAAGGGCCGCTGATGGACGGGATGAACGTCGTCGGCGACCTGTTCGGCCAGGGCAAGATGTTCCTGCCGCAGGTCGTGAAGTCGGCGCGCGTGATGAAGCAGGCCGTCGCGCACCTGATCCCGTTCATCGAGGAAGAAAAGCGCCTGCTCGCGGAAGCGGGCGGCGACGTGCGCGCGAAGGGCAAGATCGTGATCGCGACCGTCAAGGGCGACGTGCACGACATCGGCAAGAACATCGTGTCGGTCGTGCTCCAGTGCAACAACTTCGAAGTGGTCAACATGGGCGTGATGGTCCCGTGCAACGAGATCCTCGCGAAGGCGAAGGTCGAAGGCGCGGACATCATCGGGCTGTCGGGCCTCATCACGCCGAGCCTCGAGGAAATGGCGTACGTCGCGTCCGAAATGCAGCGCGACGACTACTTCCGCGTGAAGAAGATTCCGCTGCTGATCGGCGGCGCCACGACGTCGCGCGTGCACACGGCCGTGAAGATCGCGCCGCACTACGAAGGCCCGGTCGTCTACGTGCCGGACGCGTCGCGCTCGGTGTCGGTCGCGTCGAACCTGCTGTCCGACGAAGGCGCGGCGAAGTATCTCGACGAGCTGAAGTCGGACTACGAGCGCATCCGCGACCAGCACGCGAACCGCAAGGCGCAGCCGATGGTCACGCTTGCCGACGCGCGCGCGAACAAGACCAAGGTCGACTGGGCGAGCTACACGCCGGTGAAGCCGAAGTTCATCGGCCGCCGCGTGTTCAGGAACTACGACCTGAACGAGCTCGCGAACTACATCGACTGGGGCCCGTTCTTCCAGACCTGGGATCTCGCCGGCCCGTACCCGGCGATCCTGAACGACGAGATCGTCGGCGAATCGGCGCGGCGCGTGTTCTCCGATGCCAAGTCGATGCTCGCGCGCCTGATCCAGGGCCGCTGGCTGACCGCGAACGGCGTGATCGCGTTGTTGCCGGCGAATACCGTCAACGACGACGACATCGAGATCTACAGCGACGAGTCGCGCTCGGAAGTGCTGCTCACGTGGCGCAACCTGCGCCAGCAGAGCGTGCGCCCGGTGGTCGACGGCGTGATGCGGCCGAACCGCTCGCTCGCCGATTTCATCGCGCCGAAGGAATCGGGTGTGGCCGACTACATCGGGATGTTCGCGGTGACGGCCGGTCTCGGCGTCGACGTGAAGGAAAAGCAGTTCGAAGCCGACCACGACGACTACAGCGCGATCATGCTGAAGGCGCTCGCCGACCGTTTCGCGGAAGCGTTCGCGGAAGCGATGCACGCCCGCGTGCGGCGCGAGCTGTGGGGCTATGCGAGCGGCGAGACGCTCGACAACGACGCGCTGATCGCCGAGAAGTACACGGGCATCCGCCCGGCGCCCGGTTACCCGGCCTGCCCCGACCACCTCGTGAAGCGCGACATGTTCGACGTGCTGCACGCGGACGAGATCGGCATGAGCGTGACCGACTCGCTGGCGATGCTGCCGGCCGCGAGCGTGTCGGGCTTCTACCTCGCGCATCCGGACAGCCGCTACTTCTCGGTCGGCAAAATCGGGCAGGATCAGCTCGAGGACTACGCGCGGCGCATGGCGCTGTCGCTCGACGACGCGCGCCGCGCGCTCGCGCCGCAGCTCTGATCGACGCACACGGGCGGCCCGGCCGCCTTTTCGTCAGACAAAATGAAAAGCCCGCTCGAAAGCGGGCTTTTTTGTCAGGCGAACGCTTCGATCCGCCCGGCAACGAAGCAGGAAGCTCAGAAGCCCCAGTGCACGTCGGCCTCGCCGGCCTTCGCTTCGCGCAGCATCGTGAGGAACGGCGCGACGCGCTGGGCCAGGCTCGGCGGCACTTCGTGGTGCGCGTGGTCGGCTTCGTCCTCGTGGAAATGGCCGGCGTGCTCGGCGCGCTCCTGCTTCGCCTGCGCGACCGCGCCTTCCAGCTTGGCGATCGCGTGGTCGAGTTCGTCATGCGTGATCACACCGCGCTCGCCCAGCTGCTTGCCGACGAGACCCAGCACATACACGGCGAAATCCTTCAGCACGTCGAGATCCTGTGCCGCCTTGCTCTTGAACGTAATCATGACAATTCCCTTTTCATCTTGTTGTGCCTGCGCGACGCGGTTGGGGGACGCCGGCAGACCGGCGTCCGGCCTCGCGGACGCGGGCCGCCTGAGCGGCATATTAGCACCTGTTAAAATTCTGCGATCCCTGAAACGCGCGCTTAAAAAGCACGCCGGCGGGCCGGCGTTTCCGGCCCCCACCAACGAAGCCTTCTACCAGCATGCTGCCAGCACACAAACAGACCCTCGAAGCCCTGCTCGCGGATAGCGTCAAGCAGGTCGCACACGCGCTGAAAGGCGCCGACGCGGCAAACGCCGACGTGGCATTCGTCGCCCCGGCCATCACGCTGGAGCGCCCGAAGGTCGCCGCGCACGGCGACGTCGCGTGCAACGTCGCGATGCAGCTCGCGAAGCCGCTCGGCACGAACCCGCGCCAGCTCGCCGAGCAGATCGTCGCCGCACTGACCGCGCAGCCGGCCGCGCAAGGCCTCGTCGAAGCCGCCGAGATCGCCGGCCCCGGCTTCATCAACCTGCGCCTGTCGGCCGCCGCGAAGCAGGCGGTGATCGCCGCCGTGTTCGACCAGGGCCGCGCGTTCGGCACGTCGGATCGCGAGAAAGGCAAACGCGTGCTGATCGAGTTCGTGTCGGCCAACCCGACCGGCCCGCTGCACGTCGGCCACGGCCGCCAGGCCGCGCTCGGCGACGTGCTCGCGAACGTGATCGCGAGCCAGGGCTACGCGGTGCACCGCGAGTTCTACTACAACGACGCGGGCGTGCAGATCGGCAACCTCGCGATCTCGACGCAGGCGCGCGCCCGCGGCCTGAAGCCGGGCGACGCGGGCTGGCCGGAAGCCGCGTACAACGGCGAGTACATCGCCGACATCGCGCGCGACTACCTGAACGGCGAGACGGTCGCCGCATCGGACGGCGAGCCGGTCAAGGGCGCGGGCGACGTCGAGGATCTCGACGCGATCCGCAAGTTCGCGGTCACGTACCTGCGTCGCGAACAGGACATGGACCTGCAGGCGTTCGGCGTGAAGTTCGACCAGTACTACCTCGAATCGTCGCTGTACAGCGAAGGCCGCGTCGAGAAGACGGTCGACGCGCTGATCAAGGCCGGCATGACCTACGAACAGGACGGCGCGCTGTGGCTGCGCACGACCGACGAAGGCGACGACAAGGATCGCGTGATGCGCAAGTCGGACGGCACGTACACGTACTTCGTGCCGGACGTCGCGTACCACGTGACGAAGTGGGAGCGCGGCTTCACGAAGGTGATCAACATCCAGGGTTCGGACCACCACGGCACGATCGCACGCGTGCGCGCCGGCCTGCAGGGGCTGCACATCGGGATCCCGAAGGGCTATCCCGACTACGTGCTGCACAAGATGGTCACGGTGATGCGCGACGGCCAGGAAGTGAAGATCTCGAAGCGCGCGGGCAGCTACGTGACGGTGCGCGACCTGATCGAATGGTCGGGCGGCGCGGCGGCGGGCCAGGAGGCGGCACCCGACCTGATCGACGAGGCGACCATCACGCGCGGCCGCGACGCGGTGCGTTTCTTCCTGATCTCGCGCAAGGCCGATACCGAGTTCGTGTTCGACATCGACCTCGCGCTGAAACAGAACGACGAAAACCCGGTCTACTACGTCCAGTACGCGCATGCGCGGATCTGCTCGGTGCTCAACGAGCTGAAGTCGCGCTACAACGTCGACGTCGCGCAACTGCCGGGCGCCGACCTGTCGCAGCTGACGAGCGCGCAGGCGGCATCGCTGATGCAGAAGCTGGCCGAGTATCCGGACATGCTCACGCACGCGGCGAACGAGCTGGCGCCGCACGCGGTCGCGTTCTACCTGCGCGATCTCGCTGGCGAATTCCACTCGTTCTACAATGCGGAGCGCGTGCTGGTCGACGACGAGGCGCCGCGCAATGCGCGCGCCGCGCTGCTCGCCGCGACCCGGCAGGTGCTCGAAAACGGCCTGACGGTGCTCGGCGTGTCCGCACCCGCCAAGATGTAACGATGTCAGCGCGGCCCGAACCGGGCTGCGAATGGCTGCGGCAGCGCCCGTCGTCGGATTGCCGGCCGCCGGGTGCCCGTCGCAGCCCTCTCACGATTCTTTTTGCAGGTGACTCAAGCAATGGCACAACCACGCCGAACTTCGAAGCAATCGAAACAAGCCGGAGGGACATTTCTTGGAATCGTGCTGGGCCTGATCGTCGGCCTCGCGATCGCCGTGGTGGTGGCGCTCTACATCACGCGCTCGCCGTCGCCATTCGTGTCGAAGGTCGCGCCGCCGCCGGCCGACAACGGCGCGAGCCAGCCGCAGCAGTTCGACCCGAACCGCGCGCTGCAGGGCAAGACGCCCGGCCAGCCGGTGCCGCAGGCCGCGCAGTCCGCGCCGCCCAACACCGCGCCCGGCCAGGCCGCGAACCAGACGCAGGGCGGCCTGCTGCCCGAGCCGCAGATCGTCGAAGTGCCGCCGTCGGGTAACGCGAACGGCTCGTCCAGCGGCTCGAGCAACGCCACCGCGTCGAACACGCCGTCGTCGGGCAACGGCGTCGCCGTCGCGCCGAAGCCGGCCGACACCACGCCGCCGCCGAAGAAAACGCAACAGGCGCAGCAACAGCAGCAAGGCGGCGAGGACGATCTCGCCCGCTTCGCCGCGCAGAAGCAGGCGCAGCAGGCTGCCGCGCAAAAGCAGCAGCAACAGCAGCAGGCCGCGAACACGCCGAAGCCGACGTCGTCGGCCGCGGCGGCGGCAGCGGCGAAGCCGCCGACCGCGAACGACGCGAACACCGGCTACTTCCTGCAGGTCGGCGCGTACAAGACGGAAGGCGACGCCGAGCAGCAGCGTGCGCGCCTCGGCTTCCAGGGCTTCGAATCGAAGGTGTCGAAGCGCGACGTCAGCGGCGTGACCTATTTCCGCGTGCGCGTCGGCCCGTTCTCGAAATTCGAGGATATGAACTCGGCCCGTCAGCGCCTGTCCGATGCAGGTGTCGACACGGCGGTGATCCGCTTCACGAAGCAGTAAGCCAACCGGCCGAGCCCACGCAGAACCCGTTACGTTTCGTAACCCGAGCAACCGATTCGACGTTCACAACATGAAAAAACTGCTTAGCACGCTTCTTCTGTCCCTGGGCCTGGCTGCCGGCCTCGCCCAGGCTTCGCCCGCCGCCCCGGTGTCCGGCAAGGACTTCGAGGTGATGAAGTCGCCGCAGCCGGTGTCCGCGCCGGCCGGCAAGGTCGAGGTGATCGAGTTCTTCTGGTACGGCTGCCCGCACTGCTACGAGTTCGAGCCGACGATCGAGGCCTGGGTGAAGAAGCAGGGCAACAACATCGACTTCAAGCGCGTGCCGGTCGCATTCCGTGACGATTTCCTCCCGCACTCGAAGCTGTTCTATGCGGTGTCCGCGCTCGGCATCTCGGAGAAGGTCACGCCGGCGATCTTCAACGCGATCCACAAGCAGAAGAACTACCTGCTGACGCCGCAGGCGCAGGCCGACTTCCTGGTCACGCAGGGTGTCGACAAGAAGAAGTTCATGGACGCGTACAACTCGTTCAGCGTGCAGGGCGAGGTGAACCAGTCGGCCAAGCTGCTGAAGGACTACGCGATCGACGGCGTGCCGACGGTCGTGGTCCAGGGCAAGTACAAGACGGGCCCCGCTTACACGAACAGCATCCCGGGTACCGCCCAGGTGCTCGATTTCCTCGTGAAGCAGGTTCAGGACAAGAAGCTCTGATCCCCGCCCGCGCGCCGGCATGACTACTCCGCTGAAGGTCTTCATCACCGGTGCGTCGAGCGGCCTCGGCCTCGCGATGGCCGAGGAATACGCCCGCCAGGGCGCCACGCTCGCCCTCGTCGCGCGACGCACCGATGCGCTCGATGCGTTCGCGCGGCGTTTCCCGAAGCTGTCCATCTCCGTCTATTCCGCCGACGTGCGCGACGCCGATGCGCTCGCGACCGCCGCCGCATCGTTCATCGCCGCGCACGGCTGCCCCGACGTCGTGATCGCGAACGCGGGCATCAGCCAGGGCGCCGTCACGGGCCAGGGCGATCTCGCGGCGTTCCGCGACGTGATGGACATCAACTACTACGGGATGGTCGCGACGTTCGAGCCGTTCGTCGGCCCGATGACGGCCGCGCGCCACGGCACGCTGGTCGGCGTCGCGAGCGTCGCCGGCGTGCGCGGCCTGCCCGGCTCCGGCGCGTACAGCGCGTCGAAATCGGCGGCAATCAAGTATCTCGAAGCGCTGCGCGTCGAGCTGCGCCCGGCCGGCGTCGGCGTCGTGACGATCGCGCCCGGCTACATTCGCACGCCGATGACCGCGCACAATCCGTACCGGATGCCGTTCCTGATGGATGCCGACCGCTTCGCCGCACGCGCGGCGCGGGCGATCGCCCGGCAGCACGCGTTCCGCGTGATCCCGTGGCAGATGGGCGTCGTCGCGAAGGTGCTGCACGTGCTGCCGCGCTGGCTGTACGACCGCCTGTTCGAAAAGGCGCCGCGCAAGCCGAAGGCCGGCGCGCACTGAGCGCGTCGTGGCTCCGGCGCGCGTCTCGCCGGATCGCTGCCGGGCCGCGGCCTGATCCGTATCGCCATACCGCGCGAATCCGCGCGGGTCTCCACTCTCGTATCGCCCCACACGCTCTCGCACGACTGTCGCGATCCGGCCCGTTCCGGCGTTTGCGCCGCGCCGCGCATTTCCGCCCCGCATTCGCAGCCGCCTGCCCGTCCCCCTCGCGTCCCTCGCCTCCCTCGCGCGCGCCCCTGCGGGGATCGCCGCATCAACGCCCGTTCCGTCGCGAACGCAGCCGTTTTTCGCTCAATTCGCCGCGTTCCGGCGCCTTTTTTCACGCGTCGCGCGCTTTGACGGTATGCTATTCGCCAGCCGCGCCGGCCCTGCCTGGTCACGGGCCGCGCCTGCCTTCGTCATCCAGCGAAAAACACAAGCCACGTGGGAGATCCTATGCACGTCAAGCTGTTCGCCGCGGCCGCCGTTGCCGCCGCCCTTGCCGCCCCCGGCCTCGCCGCCGCCAAGCCGCTCACCGTCTGCACGGAATCGAGCCCGGACGGCTTCGACGTCGTGCAGTACAACTCGCTCGTCACGACCAACGCATCGGCCGACGCGATCTTCAACACGCTCGTGTCGTACGACGAAGCCGCGAAGAAAGTCGTGCCCGCACTCGCCGACAAGTGGGAAGCGAGCGCCGACGGCCTCACGTACACGTTCCACCTGCGCCCGAACGTCGCGTTCCAGACCACCGACTATTTCAAGCCGGGCCGCCCGCTGAACGCGGACGACGTCGTGTTCACGTTCTCGCGAATGCTCGACGATGCGAACCCGTGGCACAAGGTCGCCGGTGCGAGCGGCTTCCCGCACGCGCAGTCGATGGGCCTCGTGAAGCTCGTGAAGTCGGTCACGAAGGTCGACGACAACACGGTGAAGTTCGTGCTGAACGAACCGAACGCGACCTTCGTGTCGATCCTGACGATGGGCTTCGCGTCGATCTACTCGGCCGAATACGCGGACCAGTTGCTGAAGGCCGGCAAGCAGGCCGACCTGAACGCGAAGCCGGTCGGCACCGGCCCGTTCGTGCTGAAGAGCTACACGAAGGACGCGCTGATCCGCTACGACGCGAACCCGACGTACTGGGGCACGAAGCCGAAGGTCGACCGGCTGATCTATGCGATCACGCCCGACCCGTCGGTGCGCCTGCAGAAGGTGAAGGCCGGCGAATGCCAGATCGCGCTGTCGCCGAAGCCGCAGGACGTGCTCGCCGCAAAGGGCGACGGCGCGCTGAAGGTCGTGCAGACGCCCGCGTTCATGACCGCCTTCGTCGCGCTGAACACGCAGAAGAAGCCGCTCGACAACGACAAGGTGCGCGAGGCGCTGAACCTCGCGTTCGACCGCGCGACCTACCTGAAGGTCGTATTCGACAACACGGCGACGGCCGCGAACAATCCGTATCCGCCGAACACGTGGAGCTATGCGAAGGACATCGCGGCGTATGCGTACGATCCCGCGAAGGCGAAGCAGCTGCTCGCGCAGGCCGGTTTCCCGAACGGCTTCTCGACGACGATCTGGACGCGCCCGACCGGCAGCGTGCTGAACCCGAACCCGAAGGCCGGCGCGGAACTGCTGCAGGCCGACCTCGCGAAGATCGGCGTGAAGGCCGAGGTGAAGGTGATCGAATGGGGCGAGCTGATCAAGCAGGCGAAGCTCGGCCAGCATGACATGCTGTTCATGGGCTGGGCCGGCGACAACGGCGATCCGGACAACTACCTGTCGCCGCTGTTCAGCTGCAACGCGGTGAAATCGGGCATCAACTTCGCGCGCTTCTGCGATGCGCAGCTCGACAAGCTGATCGCCGACGGCAAGTCGACCGCCGACCAGGCCAAGCGCGCGAAGCTGTACGAAAGCGCGCAGAAGATCATCCACGACGAGGCGCTGTGGATTCCGCTCGGCTACCCGACCGCAGCCGCGTTGACGCGCACGAACGTGAGTGGTTATCACGTGAGTCCGTTCGGACGACAGAATTTCACGACGGTAAGCGTTCAATAACCCGACACGACCGAAACCGGTCACAGACTTAGAGCCCGGCCGCACATTGCGGCCGGGCTTTTTTTATAGGTTTGTTTCAGTTGAACGAATCGAAACGGCATCCCCACGCCGACGCGGGCGTAGTGCCATTCAGCTGTTTAAAACAACCAAATCAGCCGACCAAATTCATACGCGTCCCATATCAAACCAGCAAATCGGCCTATACACTTTTTTCCACTCTGAAACATCGCAACACCAACTATTCAACGAATATCCACTCCGAGACAGGGATGTCCGATGTCAGAAAGCCAAGCATTACAGATGCTCGCACAGCTCATCTGGAATAGTTTCATGATCGCAGGCCCCGTGCTTGTCGCGACACTCATCGCCGGCCTGCTCGTCAGCATTTTCCAGGTTGTCACGCAACTGCAGGAGATGAGCTTGAGCTACGTGCCCAAGCTCGTCGTCGCCGGCATCGTCATCGTGATGCTTGCCCCGTGGATGCTCGGCCGTCTGACAGGCTTCACCACCACGTTATTCGCCGGCATTGCGGATCTCCGCTGAATCATGCTCACCGTAACCTTCACCGGTTGGGCAACGGCAGCGCTGCTGCTGTCACTGCGCCTCGGTCCGCTGTTCGTGTTCGCGCCGCCATTTTCGCAACTCCGCGTGCCGGTGCGGATTCGCGTCTGCCTCGTGCTTGCACTGGCCGGAGCACTCGCCACGCCCATGCCAGTCCCGCTCCGAGACACCCCCTCGGCGCTCTTCACCGGTGTGCTTTCCGAGCTCGCGCTGGGGCTCGCGCTCGCCTTTCCGTTCCAGGCCGCGTTCGCCGCGCTGTCGTTCGCCGGCCGCGCACTCGATGTACAGGCCGGCTTCGGCCTTGCGACAGTCATCGATCCCGGTTCGCGCGGGCAAGCCCCGCTGTTCGGCACGCTCCTTACGCTCGGCGCCGGTGCCGTCTGCTTTGCGAGTGGCGCACACCTCGAGCTGCTGCGGCTCGTCGTCGCCTCGGTGGAGCGGATGCCACCCGGCACGGCACGCGTCGTCGCATCGCCGCAGGCGTTCATCGGCTACTTCGGCACGGTCATGAGCATCGGTATCGGTGCGGTCGCAGCCGTGATGCTCGCACTGTTCCTGATCGATCTGTCGATCGCGTTCCTGTCGCGCACGTTGCCTCAATTGAACGCGTTGATGCTGGGCCTGCAGGTCAAGGCAATCGCCGCGATCGTCGCCACGGCGCTATCGATCGGTCTCCTCGCGCCCATCGCCTTGCGGTTGCTGCGCAAGGCACTCGAATTCGCCCCCGCATCGGGAGCATTCTGATGGCCGACCAGGAACAGGAAAAATCCGAGCAGGCGTCTCGCCACAAGCTCGCCAGCGCACGCAAGCGGGGGCACTTGCCGCGCAGCCAGGAGCCCGGCATCGTGCTCGCCATCGCGGCCAGTACCGGCTATCTGTGGCTGTCCGGCGAGCAGATGGCCGGTCGGGTGGCCGCGCTCGCCACGCGCATGCTCGACGACGCAGCCGGCCTCCCGGCCGACGGCCGCGCGATCGCGCACTGGCTCGGCGCGCTGCTGCCCGACGCGCTGGCCATCATCACGCCCCCGGTCACTGCGGCGGCGGGAGGCGCACTCGTCGGCGCGCTCGCGCAGGCCGGCTTCCTCTTCGCGCCCGACGCGCTGAAGGCCGATTTCTCGCGCCTGAACCCGGCGACCGGGATCAAGCGCCTGTTCTCGATGCAGATCGTGCTTGACGCGGCCAGAGCCTGCATCAAGCTGGGCGTCTACTGCACGCTCGCCTATCGATGCATCGCCGACACCGTGCGCGCCGCATCGCATGCCGGACTAACCGCGGCCGGCTTGGCCCGTACGCTCGGCTCGGCCGGCATCGCGCTCGCGGCACAACTGTTGATTGCAGCGGCACTCTTCACCGTGTTCGATTACGCATTGGTTCGGCGCCGGTTTGCCAAGCAAATGCGAATGAGCCGACATGAGATCAAGCAGGAATTCAAGCAGCATGACGGCGATCCCCGCATCAAACAACGCCGTCGACAACTGCAGCGCGAGCTGCTGCAGCGTTCGCGCAGCCTGCGGGGGATCCGCGGAGCGGACGTGCTCGTGACCAACCCGACGCACTACGCGGTGGGCCTGCGCTACGTCCCCGTCGAGATGGCCGCGCCGACCGTCGTGTCGAAGGGCGCCGGCGAGTTTGCGTTGCGCCTCAGGAAGCTCGCGTTCATCCATCGCGTGCAGATTGTCGAGGCGCCGGAGCTCGCCCGTCAGTTATTCCGCCACGGCTCGCTCGAAAGAGATATCCCGCCGCAGTTGTTCGCCGCAACCGCCGCGGTCTACCTGCATGTCCGACGTACGCGGGAGCCCGCACGATGAGCTGGCTCGAGACCCGGCTGCGCGGTCAGTCCGATCTCGCGCTCGTGTTCGCGGCGAGCGCGATCCTGTTGATCCTGTTCGCGCCGGTGCCTGCGGCGGTGCTCGATCTCCTGATCATCGTCAACTTCGCGTTTGCGTTCACGATTCTCCTGCTGACGTTCTACGTGACCCGGCCGGTCGAATTCTCGACGTTTCCTTCACTGCTGCTGATCGCGACGCTGTTCCGGCTGTCGCTCAACGTCGCGGCGACGCGTCTCATCCTGTCCGGCGCCCATGCCGGGCAGGTCATCGACGCGATTGGACAGTTTGCGGTGCAGGGCAACTACGTGATCGGGTTGATCGTGTTCTTCATTCTGGTCGTCGTCCAGTACGTGGTGGTCACCAACGGCGCGCAACGCGTATCCGAAGTCGCCGCGCGCTTCGTGCTCGATGCGATGCCTGGCCAGCAGATGAGCATCGATGCCGACCTCAACATGGGGCTCATCGATCAGGACGAGGCAAAACGCCGTCGCAAAACGCTCGAACGCGAAGCGGGCTTTTATGGCTCGATGGACGGTGCCAGCAAGTTCGTCAAGGGCGACGCGGTCGCCGGCATCATTATTCTGCTCATCGACATTCTCGGCGGCTGGGCGGTCGGTGTCGCGCAGATGGGCATGTCGTTCGGCGACGCGGTGCGCACGTTCACGCTGCTCACCATCGGTGACGGCATCGTCACGCAAGTGCCCGCCCTCGTGATCTCGGTCGCGACCGGGATCATCGTCACTCGTTCGTCGGCGGACAACGCGCTGAGCCATGAAGCGCTGCGCCAGCTCGCGCGCTTTCCGAAGATTCAGCTGCTTGTCGCGGCGGCGCTGACGGGCCTCGTCGCATTGCCCGGCATGCCGAAGTGGCCCGCCGCCCTCCTCGCGCTCGCAGCGTTCGGTGTCTGGGCCGGCACGCGGGTCCGCCCCACGCCGGCGAGCGACGACACCATGCCGGCGGCGCAGGCGTCCAGCGCTGCGGGCCCGGCCGCCCTGCCGGCCGTCGAGGTCGCGTTCGGCGCGGCGCTGACGGCCGCCTGGCAGCCGATGCAAGCCGTCTTCGCCGAGCGCATCGCGGCCTTTCGCGACCAGTATGCCGACGAAAGCGGCTTTATTGCACCCGCCGTCGTGTTTCGGGATTC
The DNA here is from genome assembly GCF_902833145.1 of Burkholderia sp. BCC0506. Lineage (GTDB taxonomy): Bacteria > Pseudomonadota > Gammaproteobacteria > Burkholderiales > Burkholderiaceae > Burkholderia. The sequence goes on from NZ_CADFEN010000006.1 coordinate 184,885, forward strand.
GGCGCAACTCCCACCGGACGAGTACCAGATACGGCTGTTCGGTACCCGCTTCGGGCAGGCCGTGATGTATCCCGGCCGCACGCTCGCGATACACCCTGCGGGCGTGACGGGTACCCTGCCCGGCGACGCGACACGGGATCCGGCGTTTGGCCTGCCCGCCGTCTGGATCGACGATGACCAGCGGGATCGCGCGAAAGCGCTCGGTCACACGTGCGTCGATCCTGTCACCGCGCTTCTCACCCACGTCGCGGAGCTGATCAAGACCCACGCTGCGCGCCTGTTCGGCCGCGCCGAAACGATCGCGCTGCTCGACGGCGTGCGCGCGCGTCAGCCCGGTCTCGTCGACGAAGTCGTGCCGAACCTGCTTGCCATCGGCGACGTCCAGCAGGTATTGCAGGGACTGCTCGCCGAGCAGGTTCCGATCCGCGATATCGATCTGATCGTGCAGACGCTCGCCGACGCCGGGCGCCACGAGAAAGATAGCGCGCGGCTTGTCGAGGTTGTGCGCCAGCGCCTCGGCCATGCGATCTGCCAGCGTGTGCAAGGCGAGCGAGACACGCTTGCAGTCATGACGCTCGACCCGGCACTGGAAGCCGAAATCGCGCGCAATCTCGCCGGCGCCGACGGCCACGGCACGCATGTGCTCGATCCGCGGCTCGCCGAACCCTTCCTGGCCCGGCTGCTCGCGCACACCGAAGCGATGATGCGCCAAGGACACACACCCGCGCTGCTGTGCCGGCCCGATGTCAGACGCGCGCTCAAGACCTTCTCCCGCCGCGTCGCACCACGGCTCGTCGTGCTGTCGATCAATGAAGTGCCGGATGTGATCCCGCTACGTGCGTTCGCGACCGTCAGCATCGATCCGCAGCCCGCCGCGTCGCCCGCTTCCTCCTCCGCGCCCACTGCGCCGCTCGCTGCATAACCACCACACCACGCCTGAGGCCCCGATGGATGACCTGATGACGTTGTCGCTACGCCTGATCTCGCTCGAAACGCAGCGCGCGGAAACGGCCGCACGCAATCTTTCGAACGTCGCGACCCCTGGCTATCAGCGCGAGATCGCCTTCCAGGACATGCTGACAAGCGATGCAACACAAGCAGGCGGCGAGCCGTCGATCCGCCGGCTAACCGATTTCTCGGCCGGCCGGCTCGTCCGGACCGGCGATCCGTTCGACCTGGCCATCGCCGGCGACGGTTTCTTCAGAGTACTGACCGATGCCGGCCCCGCATACACGCGTACCAGCTCGTTCCGGCGCGCGGCCGACGGGCGCCTCGTCACCCGCGCAGGCGGCTGGCCGCTGCAGGGCGCGCACGGCGACATCGTCGTCAGCCTGGACGGCTGGCGGATCGAACCGGACGGCACCGTGCTCGATCACGGGATACCGACGTCCGTCATCCGCGTCGCGACGTTCGACACTCCGTCGCGCCTGCAGCCCGTCGCGAACGGACTGTACGTGCCGCGCGACACGACCGGTATGCGGGACGTCCCGCCCCGGCTCGCCCAAGGTTTCGCCGAGACGTCCAACGTCAGCGCGGCCGACGACATGGTGCGGCTCATCGAGGCAATGCGTCGCGTCGAAACCGGACAAAAGCTCGTCCATGCGTACGACGACTTGATGGGCACCGTCCTGCAACGCCTCGGAGGCATGTGACATGAACAACCTGTTCTACATCGGCGCAACCGGTCTCGCCGCACAACAGACCGCCGTCGATACGACCGCGCACAACATCGCCAACCTGAACACCCCGTCCTTCAAGCGCAGCGCCGTCACGTTTTCGACGCTGCTGACCTCGGGCTTCCTGCCCGCGCCTCGGCAGGAAGCCGTCGCGGCGGGTGGCATCGCGACCGGCGCAGGGGTGACCGCATCGGCCCGGCCTGTGTTCTCGCCCGGCACGCTGCGGCAGACCGACGATACGTGGGATCTCGCGATCCGCGGCGAAGGCTTCGTCGAACTCGATGCGGCCGACGGCAACGTGACGCTGTGGCGCGGCGGGCGTCTGCGCGTCGGCGACGACGGCTATCTGCGCGCGTCGAACGGAATCCCGCTGAAAGCGGCGATCTCGGTGCCGCGCGACGCCGAGCGGCTCGAGATCGCGCCGGACGGCCAGGTGCTTGCCGTCATCCCGAATCAGGTCGCGCCGCTGGAGATCGGCCGGATCGAGATCGCACAGGCGACCGACCCTCGCGCGCTGCAGGCGCTCGGCGACGGAACCTACCGGATCGCCGACGACGGCGTCGCCGTGATCCGCTCGCGCCCCGGCGAGGACAACGCAGGCACGCTCGCGCAGGGCTTCGGCGAAGCGTCGAACGTCGCGCTCGCGGACGAGCTCGCCGGTTTGATGCTCTACCAGCGCGCCTATGCCGCGAGTGCGAAACTCGTCCAGGCGGGCGACGAGTTGATGGCGATCGCGAATGGCCTGAAGCGATGAGTCGGCTCTCACGCAAGTACCATCCGCACGGCGCGACGAAATATTCACGCCGCCTCGGGCCGGCCGCGGCGATCACCTGCGGCGTGCTGATGACGGCGCTCTCCAGCCGCGCCGACACGCTCTACCGCCCCGACGCGTTCCAACCGCTGATCGCCGACCGTCGCGCGACCACGATCGGCGACATCGTCACGATTCTCGTCTACGAACAATCGAGCGCGAGCCAGACGGCCGACACGTCGACGCGCGCCGGTTTCTCGGTCAACGGCAGTGTCTCGACGTTGTACGCCGGAAACAATCGCGCGCAGGTCGGTGCGGGGGACGACTATGGCGGCCGCGGACAGGTCCAGCGCAGCGGCCGCCTGCTCGCACAACTGAGCGCGTCCGTCGTCGACGTGCTGCCGAACGGCGACCTCGTCGTTGCAGGCGAGCAGCGCATCGACGTCAACGGCGAGAAGACCGGCATCCGTCTGAACGGGCGGGTACGCGCGATCGACATCGGCTCCGGCAATACGGTTCTGTCGACGCGGCTTGCCGACGCCCGGATCGACTACACGGGCGACGGCTTCGTCACCGACCGCACGAAACCCGGACTCATTCCCCGCTTTTTCGCGTGGCTCGGCCTATGGTGAACTGCCTCGAGACATGGCTGCGCCGCCTGTCGCTACCGCTCGCGCTTGCGCTGGTCGTGGCGAGCGCGCCGTCGGCGGTCGCGGGTGCGAATGCCGAGGTGCGGCTCAAGGATCTCGGCCGCTTCCTCGGCTGGCGCGACAACCAACTGGTCGGATACGGCATCGTGACGGGCCTCGCCGGCTCCGGCGACTCGCCGCGCAACCAGGCAACCCGCCAGGCGCTTGCGAATCTGCTGTCGCAGTTCGACGTCGTCGTCGGACACGAGCAGATCCAGAGTCGCAACGTCGCGATGGTGATGGTGACGGCCGTGCTACCGCCGGTCGCCAATCCCGGCGACGCGCTCGACATCAACGTCACGTCGACTGGCGACGCGCGCAGCCTCGCGGGCGGCACACTGATCATGGCCCCGCTACGCGGGCCGGATCGCCGCATCTATGCGCTCGCGCAAGGCCCGGTGTCGGTCGGCGGCTACCGGTACGACGCAAACGGCAACCTGAAGCTGAAGAATCATCCGACGGTCGGCATCGTACCGCGTGGCGGCACCGTCGAGGTAGCCGTACGCGCCGAGCTGATCGCGCAGGACGGCAAGCTTCGCTTCGTGCTTCGCGAGTCCGATTCGATCACCGCCCAGCGCATCGCGCAGCGCATCAACGGCACCCTCGGGAGCCCGGCCGCGCGCGCAGTCGGCCCGGATACCGTCGAGATAGACGCGCCGGCCGACACGTTGGCGCTCATGCCGTTCATCGCTCGCGTCGAGGCGCTGACCGTCGAGCCGGATCAACGTTCGCGAGTCGTCGTCAACGAACGCACCGGCACGGTGGTCGCCGGCGGCGATACGCGAATCTCGCCTGTCACGATTTCGCACGGCGATATCCGGGTGTCGGTCACGACCGAGTACTCGGCGTCGCAGCCGAACTTCGTCACGCTCGGCGGACGCGACGTGCGCAGTCTCGTGATCGCCAACAGCGAGCTGTCGGTCGACGAAGCAGGCCAGGCCGTCGCCGTGTCGTTTCCACGCGGCACGGTCGGCGACCTCGTGCAAGCCCTCGCGAAGGCGCGCGTCGGCACCCGCGATGTCATCGCGATCCTGCAGGCCATCAAGGCCGCGGGCGCACTGTATGCGGAACTGGTCATTCAATGAAGGAGGAGCAAGCGATGTCGATGGATCTCGTCGCCGCGATCGCCGGCAAGGCGATGGACGGCCTGTATGCACGCTCTACCGCGCTCGCGCACAACGTCGCGAACGCCAATGCGACAAGCTTCTCGCCGCTGCGCGTGACGTTCGAGGACGCGTTGGCCTCCGCCGCGGCCGTGCGGCCCGGCGAGACGGCCGCGGCACGGCTCGAGCGCATCGAAGCCGTCCGGCCGCACACCGTCGCGACCGCGGACGCGCTCCGGCTCGATCGCGAAATCGCCGACGCGTCGCAAACGTCGGCGCGCTACTCGGTGCTCGCGGGCGTCCTCGCCCGCTCGTTGCAGCTTCGACTGCTCTCGGTGCGGGGAAGCTGAACATGTCCGACACGATTTTCGCCATCGCGCGCTCCGGGCTCGACGTCGAGCGCCAGCGTCTCGAGCTCATCGCGCGGAACTTCGCCAATATTGGCGTCTCTGCCGCGCCCGGCGCCGCACCGTATCGGCCGTTACGACTCGTATCCGGCCCGCGAATCGAACCGGCGTTCCCGGAAACACTGCGACACGCGCCTGGCGCTGCCTTGCCCGGTCGGCCTGCCGGCACCCGCACGATCGCCATCGACTCGCTCGACATACCGCCACGTCTCGTGCGCGATGCCGCCCATCCGCATGCAGACGCACAGGGGATGGTCCGCTACCCCGGCCTCGACCATGCTGCCGAAATGGCGCTGCTCGTGCAGACACTGCGCACCTATGAAGCCAACGTCGTGATGTTCAACGCTGCGCGTTCGATGTATCTGCGCGCGCTCGACATCGGAGGCCAGTCGTGACACCGATCGACGCCATCGCCTGGCCTATGGACGCCCGTTCGCCGGCAGTCTCCTCCCCGCTCGCAACGGACAGCTTCGTGACGCAGCTGATGTCCGGCATGCAGCACGTCGACCGAGCGCTGCGTGCTGCCGAGGCAGCCAGCACTGCGTTCGCACTCGGCGACGAACAGCCGCCGCACCAGGTCGTACTGGCGCTCGAGGACGCACGTTTCAAGCTCCAGTTCGCGCTGAACGTACGCACGCGGCTCGTCGAGGGTTATCAGGAACTGATGCGGATGCAACTGTAAGATGAAGCGATCGATTTCTCGCGTCGGCGCCTATTTCCGGGCCGGCTCCCGCACGCGTCAATATGCGCTCGCCGGTGCGCTCACCACCGTGGTCGGCTGTGCCGGGCTCGCCGGCTGGCTGACCTTGCGTCCGTCGTATCAGGTCCTGGTCCGCGACCTGAAGCCGCAGGATGCCGCCGCCGTCGCCGCCCAGCTCGACAAGGAAAAGGTTCCGTTTCGCTATGACGAGCGAACCGCCTCGATCCTCGTGCCGGCGGACGATGCGCGTGCCGCGCGCGTCAAGCTGACGAGCGCCGATCTGCGCCTGCAGGGCGTGGTCGGATTCGAACTGTTCAATCAGAGCGATTTCGGCCTGACGGAATTTGCCCAGAAGGTGAACTACCAGCGCGCATTGCAAGGCGAACTCGCGCGCACGATCGCGACGCTCGATGCCATCGAGCTTGCGCGCGTCCATCTGAGTCTGCCCGAGACATCGCTGTTTCGCCGCGACCGCAACCGGCCGAAAGCCTCCGTCGCACTCTTCGTACGTGACGGCCATGCGCTCGAGCCCGACGTCGTCAAGGGAATCCAGCGGCTCGTGGCCGCGTCCGTGCCCGAGATGTCGGCCGCCGACGTCTCGGTGCTCGATCAGCGCGGCGCGTCTGCCGATGCGCGCGGCATCGACTTCGACGATCCGAAGTTCGCGTTGAAGAGTGCCGTCGAACAACGTTACGAACGCAAGATCCTCGCGCAAATCGCCACCATCGCCGGTACGGGCCGCGCGACGGTCAGTGTCGATGCGTCGCTCGATTTCGACCAGATCCGTACGACCCGCGAGTCCGGCCTCACGCAGTCGACGGCCGCTGTCGGCAGCACGCCGGGAGAGTCGATACAGCGCGCCGCCGCCGGGTGGCCGAGCGCAGGCCTGCCTCCGCTGCCTGGCGCACAGACGGCACCGGCCGCACCGGAAGCCGCTCGCTCGGAGCGCAATGTCGAACAGATCGTCAGGAGCCCTGGGGCAATTCGCAAGCTGTCGGTCGGTATCGTGCTCGGCGGTGACATGGCGCCCGAGCGCACCGCGCGGCTGCGCGACATCGTGTCCGCGTCGATCGGCCTCGATCCCTCGCGTGGCGACACGCTCGCGGTCTATGTTTCCGACGCGGTAGCCGAGCCAACGCACGGACCGGCCGTGCCTCCCTCTGCACCGGCTTCGGGCACGGTCGCGCACGGCGAGAACGGCCCTGGCATGTCTCCCGCTTCCGCGCCGCAATCCGCGCAACGGCACCGGCTGCGCTTCGTCGGTCTCGACAACGCGCAGCCATACGTGCCGATCGCTGCGGGAGTGGCGCTCTGCATCGTCGTGGCGTGGGCCACGCGCCGCAGAATCGCCGGGCGACTTGCGCCCCCGCGGCGCCTGAGCGATATCCAGCGCGCCGAATACGCCGCACGCTTGCGGCGGCTGCTCGCCGAGCCCGGCAAGTCACCGGAGGATCGGCATGACGCACGCTAATCGGGAACGTCGTCTGCGCCGCGCGATAGCAGAACTCGCCCGTTGCAGGATCGAGGACGTCGAGTCGATCTGGGCCATGTTGTCCGACGTCGAGCGCGAGCGGCTGCGGCCGCTGCTCGCCGACGCGTCGCAAGCCGTTGCCGGGCCCGCCATGTCGCCCGCAGTCGCCCCCGACACCGATGCCGACCGATGGGCGAGTCGCCTCGCCCACGCATGCGCGGTGCTGCCCATCGAGCTGGCGGTACGTCTCGCGGCCGAACTCGATGACGCCGAGCGCAGGCGCATGCTTACCTATCTGCCTGACGAGCGCCGACGCGCACTCGCCAACCGCGTCGAAGTGCACCCGGCCGGATTCCGTATCTCGCCGCGAGCAGTCGGCGCGCTGCGCGTCGCCGTACTGGCGATCGATGCAACGACGGATGCCGAGCCGCCTTCGCCCGCCTCGACGCCGCGCACCTTGCGCACCCGACTTCGCAACCTGGTGGGGGGGCGGCGATGAACGTCATCCTGAAAGCGCATCGCGTACGACTCGAAGACGGCCGCAAGCGGCTAGCCGTGGCGGTAGCAAGCAAGTCTGGCCCGGACGCCCCTCCGTCGGCCGCTCCACCCGACGGGTGCGCAGCCGAAATCGTGGCGTTGAATGCACGACTCGCGGAATTCGAGGCGAGATGCGCCGCCCTCGACGACGAACGCGAGAAAGCTTACCGCCGAGGTGTCGACGAAGGCCGTCGCGAGGCCGACGCAAGCGCGAAGCGCGACGACGACGCGCGCATCGACGCGTTGTCGCGCGGCGTGCACGATGCGCGAGCGTCGTTGCAGACGCAGTTCGCGTCGCTCGAAAGCCTTGCGCTCGACGTCGCCCAAGTCGCGCTGGAGCGGATTCTCGGCGCGACCGAGCACTATCCCGCGCTCGTCGCGCAAACGATCCGGCATCACGTCGCACAAATGAAAACGGGCGTCGTACTGACCGTCGACGTGTCGCGCGCCGATTTTCCCGACGACGAATCGTTACGGCCGATTTCCGCTGCCGCGCCCGAATCGATCGTCAACGCGCATCCGCACCTGCCTGCCGGCGCGTGCCGATTCGGACTCGCACCCGGTCGCGCTGAACTCGACCTTCCCGGGCAACTCGACCGCCTGATGACCCTCCTCCACCGACTCCGCGACGATGCCGATCCAGCCACCTGTTGAGCACGCGTACATCACGGCCATCCGCATGACCGATCCGGTGCGGCGCACCGGCGTCGTGACGCGCGTGATGCCGACGTTCGTCGAAGCGGACGGTCCGGGCGCCCCGCTCGGATCGCTGTGCGCGATCGGCGGCGAACGACCCCAGCCGACGCTCGCGGAGATCGTCAACGTCGAACGCACGCGTGTCACGCTCGCCCCCTACACATCCCCCTCCGCCGTCCGGATCGGCGATGAAGTCGCGGCGCTGCAGGCCGAGGCGACGATCCCCGTCGGCGACGCGTACCTGGGCCGTGTCGTCGACCCGCTTGGCCGTCCGCTCGACGGTGCCGGGGCGCTCGACCATTGCGCGACGTCGTGGCCGCTTGCCGGCATCGCCACGCCGCCGCTCGCGCGGCAATCGCCCGAGCGCGTGCTCGAAACCGGCGTGCGTGCGCTCGACGTACTCCTGACGCTCGGCGTCGGCCAACGTGTCGGCCTGTTCGCGGGCAGCGGCGTCGGCAAGACGACGCTGCTCGGCGCGCTTGCCCGCGACGTCGCTGCCGACGTCCGCATCCTGTGTCTCGTCGGCGAACGCGGCCGCGAAGTCGAGGAGTGCTGGAACCGGACACTATCCGCCGAGCGCCGTGCGCGCACGACACTCGTCGTCGCAACCTCGGATCAGTCCGCCGCGCTGCGCGCCCGCAGCGTGCCGGCCGCGCTGTCGATCGCCGAATATTTCCGCTCGCGAGGTGCACACGTCCTGCTGATGATCGACTCCGTGACGCGTTACGCGCTTGCGCTGCGCGAAATCGGCCTGGCATCAGGCGAGCCGCCGACCGTGCGCGCCTATACGCCCGGCGTGTTCGCGGCGCTGCCGAAGATCGTCGAACGTTGCGGCGCGTTGAAGAACGGTGGCGCGATCACCGCGCTGATGACCGTGCTGACGGAAACCGACGAGATCGACGACCCCATGGCGGAAACGATGCGCTCGCTGCTGGACGGCCACATCGTCCTGAGCCGGGCCCTCGCCGAACAGGGGCATTTCCCGCCGATCGAGGTACCGAAAAGCGTGAGCCGGGTCAGCCGGTATGTCACGAGCGACGCGGAACGCGCGCTGGCCGCCGACGCGATTGCGCAACTCGCGCTGTACGACGCGTCCAAGACGCTCGTCGAATCGGGACTCTACACGGCCGGCAGCCATCCGGCGCTCGATCGCGCGTTGCGTCTGCGCCCCGCGCTTGTCTCGTTCCTGCGTCAGGACGCCGACAGCCCGACCGGGCGCGAACAGGCGATCGCCAGGCTCGTGTCGCTACTGGAGGACGCCGTATGACGCCCTCCGATCGCCTGTCCCTGGCGACACGGATCGCCGAACTCCGCGCGCTGCAATTGTCGCGTGAGCGCGTTGCGGCCCGAAAGCTGACCGCCGCCCGACACGCCGCGTGCCTGCTCGAACGCGACACGGCGAGCCGGCTGGAGGCTCTCGTACAAAGTGGCCGATCCGACGCCACGAGCGCCGCACTGTCGAGCGGCCTGCTGCTCAATCTCGCCGGTGCCGTCGACGCGATGCGCGCGACATGGCTGACGGCGGCGGAACACGCGTGCTCCGCCGCCGAACAGGTGGACACGCACCGTTCAGCGCTCGAGCGGCAGCAGCAGTGTGCCGACGCAGCCGATGCGCTGGTCTCGGCGGCACGCGCCGCCGCACGGCGCGCGCGCGCCAAGGCGAACGACGCGCAGCTCGAAGCGTGGCTGTCCACTCGGCGGAGAATCGCATGAACGCGTCACCGGCAACCACCCTCGGTTCATTCAACGGCCCCTCCGGCGACGCGACGATCCCGCCACGTCATCGAGACGGCGCACCCTCGGCATTCGCCCAGACCCTGCGTCGGCTCGAACGGGACATGTGGCAGGCTGCGGCGGCCGGACACACGCGATCGACGCCGGACCGAACGGCCTCACCGCTAGCCGCGCGGCCGATCCTTCCCGCCATCGCCCCCGATCCTGCGCGATGCCGCTCGCCCGTCAGTGCGACGGCCTCGCAGTCGAGCATCGACCATCGTGCGTCCGCGCGGCACGATGCAACCACGGCCGCCCCAGTAGCGCCCGGATCGGGCCAGCATCGGCAAGTGCGCCTCGGCGGTCGTGCGCCATCGTCGTCCAACACGTTGGCGCCACCGCTACCCATTTCGAGCGCGCATGGCGCTCGTTCCGTCGCATCCATTGCCACGTCGCTGTCAGCGCCAGCGACATCGCGCCCGCCGCATATTCACGCAGGCGATATCGCCCCTCGTCCCGCGTCCGGGCTGCACTACCGGCTCGGCGTGCTGACGGGTGAGGCCGGTCTCTCGATCGCCGTACGCGCCGCCGGTATCGAAGACTCGATCCTCGCCCAGCGCGCCTTTGCCGAACTGCGTCGCCTCGGCGTGTCGGCCCCACGCCTCTTCATCAACGGCAGGCTTTTCATCGAAACGCATCGACTCTCAGGAGAAACACATGGCGATTGACTCCATCGGCCCCGTAACGGGCAACGCCGGGCAAGCGAGTCCGGTCGGACTCGACCTGCAGTCGCTGCTTCGGATCATCGTGACGCAGCTGACCTATCAGGATCCGCTGAAGCCGGTCGACAACTACGAATTCGTGTCGCAGCTCGCACAATTCACGTCGCTCGAGCAAAGTCGCCAGATCGCCGCCAAGATCGACGATCTGCTGTCCGTGCAATCGGCTACCCAGACGCTCGGTCTACTCGGACGCAAGGTCGACATCCGCGGTGACTCGGGCACGATTACCGGCATCGTCAAGGGCCTGTCGTTCAAGGATGGCGAGCCGAAGCTCACGATCGAGAGCGAGAACGGAAAGTTCCTCGCCGATGCGACCGTGTCGCAGATCCTGACCGTTCGCTGAGGCGCCCATGCTCGACAGTATCTATATCGGCATGAGCGGTCTCACTGCCTACTCGAAGGGCTTGCAGACCATCGGCAACAATGTCGCGAACCTGAACACGCCTGGCTTCAAATCGTCGGCGCCACGCTTTCAGGATCTGTATGACGGCCGCCCCACCGCGCGAGACGCGCAGCGATCCGGCAGCGGCGTCGCCTATGCACATGCGGCGCTGAATTTCAGGCAGGGCGAACTGCGCGGCAGCACGGGACAGCTCGATCTCGCGATCGACGGCGAGGGCCTGCTCGCGCTGCGTGACGGTGAAACGATCCGCTATGCGCGCACCGGCCAGTTCCACGTTGCCGACGACGGCTTCGTGACCGAACGGACGAGCGGCCTGAGACTCGCCGCACTCGACCCGGCCGGCCCTCCCACGCCGATCTCGCTGGCGAACCGGCAGCTCGATCCGCCGCGCCCGACCCGCGTAGTCCGTTTCACCGACAACCTGTCGCCCGGCTCGACCGATTTTTCCGTGTCGAACATCGAAGTCTACGACGCGAACGGTGCAACGCACGTGCTTAAAGTGTCCTTTGCACTGGAGGCCGGCGTGATGCCCGGACGCTGGAAGGTCACCGTCTCCGATCCCGACGGCACGCCGCTCCAGATCGGCGCGCTGCAGTTTCACGGCGGCATCCCCGAGCCCGGCCAGGACAAGATCGACGTCACACTGCCATCGTCGCGACTCACCGTGACGCTGGATTTTTCGGACGGCGTGACCGCGTTCTCCGCCGGCGCCACGTCGACCCTGCGGATGTCGCAACAGGACGGTTATGCGGCCGGGACGCTCGCGTCGATGAGCATCGACCGTGACGGACAGCTCGCGTTGCGGTATTCGAACGGCCAGACCGGCAAAGCCGGCGCCATCGCACTCGCCCGCTTCGCCGATCCGCGCTTGCTGGTCCCGCTCGGCGAGGGCCAGTTCGACGCATCGCGGCTCGCCCCTCCACGTTACGCGAAGAGCGGCGATCCGCTCGTCGGTCAGTTGCGCTCCGGTGCAATCGAGGCGTCCAACGTCGATCTGTCCGGCGAATTCGGGCAGCTCATCCTGATTCAGCGCGGCTTCCAGGCCGCCTCGCAGGTCATCAGCACGTCGAACGAGATGATCATGCAGTTGTTCCAGATGCGGGGGCAGGGATGACCGACGCGGTGTTCCGCTGGCGACCGCTCGCCGAACGCGATCTGGAGGAGGCCGGAACGCTGTCGGAACGCGCGGTTGCCCCCTGGCTGCACGCCTGGTGCGATGACGCGCCGCGCGTCGGCGACGTCGTGCGGATTGCACCGCCCGAGCCCCCGCCGTGGTCGTCTGCCGCGCATGTCTGGTCGTGCGGGCCGCATCTGCAATGGGCAATCGAGCCACGAACGCTCGACCGGCTCGTTCGGCACGCGCTCGACCTGCCCGACGATTTTTCGGTCCCCTCTCCCGGTTACTGCGCCGACGTATTGCGCAGTTTCGGGAAATCGATGGCAGACGAAATGGCCGACGCGTTGCGCGCCATCTGCGGCGCCTCGCCCCCGGACGCGCAACGCCTGTCGCAACCCGACGCAGCGAAACCGAGCGTCTCGCGGTACGAAGGCGTGCATGTCCGCCTCTTGCTCGGGCCGAACGACGCGTGCCTGTCGATTGTCTTCACCGCGCCATTCTGGTGGACACAACACGTGCCCCGCCGCGTCGCCGCGACACCTCCCGCCACGCTGACATCGCGTTTGACTGCGCTCGAGTCGACCAGCACACGCATCCACGCCAGGCTTGGCACCGTGGCGCTACCCGTCGCCCAATTGCTCGATCTCATGCCTGGCGACGTCCTGGTGATCGCCGACCAGCTCGATCCGGTCATTTCCGTCGTCACTGGGCATGCTGGCCGGACCACGGTCGGCCTCGGCCGCCTCGGTCGTACCGACAGACGACTTTCCATTCAACTGCAATCACTCGTCGAGCCCAAGGATCACCGATGACCAGTCACGCCATTTCCGAACGCGCCGTCGTCATGCGTGTCGACCTTCCCGAGCGCGAAGCGGCCGAGACCACCGAAACACCGCTCGCCCCTGTCCGTCGCCTCGATCTCGTCGACGACGTCATCGTTTCGCTCGACGTGCATCTCGGTTCGGCCGACCTCTCCATCAAGGAGCTGATGGCGTTGCAGGCCGGCTCCCTCGTCACACTCGATCGACGTATCGACGACAGCGTCGACGTTCGACTCAACGAGCGGACGGTAGCTCGCGCCGAGATCGTCGCCGTTGGCGATCAGTTCGGCATCCGAATCGTCGAAATCGTCGAGGAACGCTGAATGTCGTCGTTCGATTCATCGCTGAAACTGCTTCCGGCATCGGTTGCATCCGCGCCCGACACCCGTACCCGTACCGGAACGATCGATCCGATCGCGGTCTCGTCGATGCTCCGCGACGGCATCGACCCGTATCGGATCGGCGGTGCGCTCCTTCTCTGCGTCGTGCTCGGCACCGTCGTCATGCTGGCATTGCGCCGGTACGGGTTCGCCCGGCTCGGTGGAAGCGCCAGCCCGTCAACCAGGAAACGATTGACGATCGTCGAAACCGCACGTCTGGCGCCGCGCGCGACCCTCCATCTGATCGAATACGACAATCGGCGCGTGCTCGTCGTACTCCATGCGAACGGCGTCTCGCTGCTCGACGCGCACACGCGTCCGTCCTCGGAGACCGCATCATGACCGTGCGCCTCCTGCCCGGCGGGTGTCGGCTCTCCATGCCGTCACGTGCACCGGGCTTGCTGACGGTCGTTGTATTGCTCTGTGGCCTTGCCCTGCACGCGACCGCAGCTTCGGCCGCGTCGACATATGACGCCCCTTTCGCGCTCGATCGCGGCGGCGCGTCGGAGGCCGTGCGCATCGCGGTACTGCTGACACTGCTCAGCATCGGGCCAGCGCTCGTCGTGTCGATGACCGCGTTCATCCGGATCGTCATCGTGCTGTCGATGATCCGACATGCATTCGGCATGCCCGAAACCCCGCCGACACCCGTGCTGATCAGCCTCGCGCTGTTCCTGACCGCGTTCGTCATGATGCCCACGTTCGAAACCGTGCATCACGACGCACTGCAACCGTTCATGGACGGCCGCATCGCCGTCGATCGCGCGCTCGAGCTCGGCGCCGCGCCGTTGCGCGATTTCATGCTGCGGCAGGTGCGCGACGACGAGCTGCGACTGATGTACGAACTGTCGCGCAAGCCGCTGCCTGCTTCAGCCGACGAAGTCGGGCTGCTGCAGCTCACGCCGGCCTTCATCCTGAACGAGCTGCGCGTCGCGTTCCAGATCGGCTTCGTCGTGCTGCTGCCGTTCCTGCTGCTCGATCTCGTGGTATCGACCGTGCTGTTGTCGCTCGGCATGCTGATGGTGCCGCCCGCGACCATCTCGCTACCGCTCAAGATCCTGATGTTCGTGCTGATCGACGGCTGGGGGCTCGTGATGCGGGGCGTGCTCGGAGGATTCAGATGACGCAGGCGGGCGCGTCGGGCCAGAGCACGCGATCGGCGGACGACACGATCGCCGCTCCCGAAACGGAGTTGTGGCGGAAATGGGCCGCCGAGCGCAGCCCCAACGCTCGAGAAGCCGTATTTGCACATTACCTGCCTTATGCGCGCGCCATCGCCGCTCGGTTGTATGCGGGACGGCATCGCGACGACGTCGAGTTCAGGGACTTCGTTCAACTGGCCTGCATCGGCCTGCTCGAATCGATTGACCGCTTCGATCCTGCTCGCGGTGTGACGTTCGAAACGTTCTGCACGACGCGCGTGCGAGGCGAGATCCTGACCGGCGTCGAGAAGCTGACCGACGGGCAGGAACAGATTTCGTTTTCGCGGCGCGTGCGCAGAGAGCGGGTCGCGTCACTGCAAGCCGACGGCGATCGAGCGGCACGCCAGGGCCGCGACGCGCTGCAGGCGCTCGGCACGCTGGCAGCCGGGCTGGCAATCGGATTCATGCTGGATGGAACCGGCCTCATCGTACCGCCGGCGGACGGCGTGCCCTCGGATGATCCGGCGCTACCCGGCGCGGCCTATCACGGCATTGCCTGGCGCCAGACGAAAACACGACTGGCTGCCGCGGTCCTGCATCTGCCTGAACGAACGCGCAAGATCATTCAGTATCACTATTTCCACGGTCTGGCATTCGAGCAGATCGCCGACATCCTCGGCGTCAGCAAAGGCCGAATCTCGCAATTGCATCGTGCCGCGTTGACGGAATTGCGCGAGCGGCTCGGCGAAGCAGAGCACATGCATCTAATCGGATAGGAGATGTCGATGAATCGCAATGAATACCGCGCCGCGTTGTGCGACGACGATACGATGAGCGAGATCGTTCGCATCGTCGACGGCCCGGACAGCGAAGCGCTTGAGGTCCTCAGTGCCTCGCTGACGCACTGGCCCGACGATCACCGGCTTTGGTTCCTGCGCGGATCGATCTACGCCGGGAATCAGCGTCGCGCCGAAGCACGCGTCGATTTCGCTCGAGCGATCGTGCTCGCCCCGGATTTCGCCATCGCGCACTTCATGTTGGGTCTCGTCGACTTGCTGGACGGGCACGTGCAGGATGCGACAGCCCACTGGGAGCCGCTCGACGACGCGCATTCCGGACGCGACGCGTTGCAGTTGTTCAAAACCGGCTTGCTCGCGCTGTGCGACGACCGATTCGATGTGGCGCTCGACTGGTTGAAACAAGGAATCGCGGTGAACGAGCGTTATCCAGGCATCAACGCTTACATGGAGAGCATTGTCGAGCAGATCGACGCTTTCAAGCCGGATACCATCGGCAGTGCAAAAGACGGCCATCTTCTGTTGGCTGGATATCTGACGTCGCGCACGCGGCATTGACGGCTATCGGAACGCTCATGGATCCAGTTTCAACGCTCAATCAGGTACTGGCGCTGCTGCGGCAGCAAGTCGTCGACCGGACGCGACGTCAGGTAGGCGGCGAGGCCAGAGCGCTCGCGCGTGATAGCGCACCGGCTACCGCACGCACGGCCGATTCTGATTTGCGCACGCTACTGCGCGAAAGAATCGACGCGCTGCGAATCGCCGGCGTCGACGATGAAGCTCAACTGGCATGTATGGCCATCGACACCGTACTGCGACATGAATTCGGCGCGACGCTCGGCAATGAGCCGGAGTTTCAGGAGATGACAGAGTGGGTATGGAAGGGGATGATGGGTGACGAGCACACGTCGGCGCTGCTCAGTGACGTGATGCGTGGGCTCGGGTATAGGTCGGGAAAGCGGTGAATCGGGTATACACGTCGCACCTTCCGTTAACCCTTTGGCTTTGTTTCTTCGTGTATTGCAGCGTTTGAAGCAGTGCCGCGTACAGCAATCACCGCCCCTGGCAGCGTCCGGAACGCGATGCAATTTGCCTCGATCGACATACCGGAGCCGTCGCGATGATGCAGGTAGGAAAAAATCCCGCCCCCGACAAAGTGCAATGTATGGGATGTTGTCCGATGGACATGCGTGATCTCGTGCCGCAGAACCTGAGCGATGTCGTCGATCTGCACCTGCCGGATTTCTGGCATGGTCGCACTGATGGCGCCTGACTCGGAAACGAGGTATTTATCACCCGCGGGCCCCTCTACAACGTAGCTGCCGTTCGGAAAATCGATACGTTTGCCGCCGGGAATGTCGACTGAAGCCATGGCCGGCGCGATAGCCAGTCGGACGGGTTGCGGCGGCGGGTTCTGGTCGTCGTCTTGCATTGGGTCAAATCGCGGAAATTATCAGGATAGAGACGGAAATACCGAGTGCCACCCTAACCTGCGCCCTCGCTCATGGTCAGATAAACAACGAATCCCACAGAATCCGTTTTGCATACAACCTGGCATCTTCCTCTGTATCGAAAAACGCAACTTCATATTGCTCAAGAACATCTTTCCATGAGTAAGCGCTGTCCTGCAGAGCCATCCCTACGTCCGCACGCAATCCAGACGCGAAAACATCATTATTTTTTACGTTTCCCAACAACAAAGAGATTGCATCTTCTTCAGACGTTTCCGCAGAGGATCCAAAGTAAGCTGCCAAAATGTGATCAACATATTCGTACATTTACTTCCCCGGATAAATGCGGGCGAAACAGCTCGCCTGGCAGCGGCGTTTTTTCAAGCGTGGTCACAATCCCCATGCTCGGCCCATACAGCGTCGGCGACAGGCTGTACGGCGTATGGCTGTTATCGACGAGGTCAAGCGCATCCAGATCAAGCTGCATGAAGGTCTTCAAATAGGGTTGCACGACTTCCCCAAGCTACTGACAATCGCTTCCCGTGTGACAGGACCAACATTTCCTAACTGGCTTCGCCGCACGTTGGCAACCGATGCCGCACGAGCCCTACCCGGCGCCCACAACGCATCAAGCGGCCCCGCTGTATCCGCCACCGCATACCCAGCGTTGCCCGTGGCCTGCATCGCTGCGTTCGTCATCAACCCACCCAGCGGCTGGGCGCCCTGCGTTTCCATGAACCACAGGAACGACGCATTATTGCCGGCCCGCTGTGCGGCGCGGCCATCCAGCGGTACCAGCTTCGGCGTGCCATCGAGTAGTGACAACGCCTGAGCCTTCAGCGCATCCCAGAACACTTGGTTCTGCGTCTGAGCTAGCGCCCCCAGACCAAGGACGTCTTCCCGATCGCTTGTCCCGGGTCATACGGCTTGAACGTGCTCGCCGTGTTGTGCACGTTCGTCACCTTATTCGGCACCATCAACGCTTACCGAGCAAGTCCGTCCAGTAGCTGAATGCGCGTGCCTTGCCCCGTTGGCCGCCCCCGATCAGAGTTGCTCATGCCTCAGCAAGATAAAGCCATCTGCCTTTTGAGCAATTATCTCTTGCAAGTCCGCTGAACGCGACGTGTCATTGACATAGAACAGGACCGCATGCTCCGGATACGCTATCTCCACTGGTTCGTCATCAAACGGATCCACATTCCGCTTTAAAACAAAATGCTCACTCGCAACTTCTCCAAACTTGAAATAGCGGTCTCCATGATAAGAGCTACCATGAACCTCAAACTGAATATCGAGTGCAGCCTCTAGAATACTTTTGGCCTTATCCATATCGGCCGATGAGAAGCCGTAAAGATCATAGGTCGCCATACGCTTAGTCCCTCAAATTAGGCAATGTAACACTCGGCGCTCGCTGAATAGCTGTAGCTGGTGAGTTGTAGATCATAAAATTGACGTCCCTCCCAGCCTGCTGACTTAACTGGTTGGCCAAGTCCCTCAAGCCTAACAACTGCAAGTCTCTCGCCGTAAGCGGCCCCGTACGAGTTCCTCCTGAACGTAAACCTACGCCCAACGTTTCAGCCCGCTTTAGCAACGACTGACTCGCAAGCCCAACGTCGAAATCGCTAACACGACCAACGTCAAAGGGTCGGCCCGTTCTGAAGCTCTTGCCGGTTATAGCACTGCCTTGAAGTATCGGCTCAACATCACCATAACCGGCACGACCAAGACCAACGCGCACGGCGCTACCGAATTGAGAGAAGGATTCCAAATTTTCAAAGCCATATGGAACTCCACCACCACGCCGCACACTCGCCACCGAAGCAGTACGAGCCCCAGCCGGCGCCCACAACGCATCAAGCGGTCCCGCCGTATCCGCCACCGTCACAGCATACCCAGCGTTGCCCGTGGCCTGCATCGCCGCATTCGCCATCAACCCGCCCAGCGGCTGGGTGCCCTGCGTCTCCATGAACCGCAGGAACGCCGCATTATCGCCGGCCCGTTGTGCGGCGCGGCCATCCAGTGGCACCAGCTTCGGCGTGCCATCTAGTAGTGACAACTTCGGAGCCTTCAGCGCATCCCAGAACACTGGGTTTTGCGTCTGAGCGGGCGTGCCCAGACCAAGGACGTCTTGGCGGCTGCCAACCGTGCCCGGCACAATCCCACCCGCTATCAACACGCCCGGCTGCTGCGCATTGAACTGCGCGCGAAACGGCTCGCCCGACAGCGGCGTTTTTTCATGCGCGGTCGCAATCCCCATGCTCGACCCGTACAGCGTCGACGACAGGCTGTACGACGTATGGCTGTTATCGACGAGACCACCATACGGCCCATACAGCGCCGCATTGCCGCTGTACGGGGTCTCCGGCGCCACGAACCCGCTACCAAGCCCGACCGGCAGTATCTGCTCGTTGACTCCGGCAATTGCCTGCTGCATGCGCAACGCAGCGAAATCCGTTTTCCCGAGACTGGCGGTCTGCACGTTGTCTACAACGAGGTTTCCGACGGTCGAAGCTATCGCGTCCATCGTAATCGCCCCAACATTGCGCCCCAGGCTTCCGCCCCGCACCACCGTACTCGCCGCACCCGCGGCCATTCCTGCTCCGAAGCCCCGTACCGCCGTATTGAACTCATCCGCCCTCAGCGCCGACGACGTCATCTCACGCCATGCATCGCCGTATTGCAGTTGACCGATGGCCTGAGTCGCCGCATATCCCACCCCCGACGCAATCGCACTGGCCGCCACGCCCTTCCAGTCGAAACTATGCTGCAACCCCGTCGCCACGCCAATGCCCTGCGTCGCCACCGATCGTGCCGCGCCCAGCGTCACCGCCGTCTGCACGTTGTTCGCTACACCCAGCGCGCCACCCGCTCCCGCCGTCACCGCGCCGCCTACCGCACCCAACGCGATGCCCTTCCAATCCAACCCGCTCTGCGCTCCGCCCGCGATCATCACCCCTTGCGCCGATGCTGCCCCCACCGCTCCGCCTACTGCTGCAGCACCCACCCCCGCCAAACCCGCCCCACCAGTCAGCGCCGTGCCGCCGGCCGACATCATCGCGCTGAACGACGCGCCCGCCGGCGCCGTCAACGCCCCCGCCGTGAATACCGTCGCCACCACCGCCACCACGATCGCAATCACCGGCAGGAACCCACCACACCCGCCACCACGACTCGGCGGCGGCGGATCCGGCAACGTCGGCTGCGTATTTCCGATCGCCTTGCCCGGATCGTACGGCTTGAACGTGCTCGCCGTGTTGTGCACGTTCGTTACCTTGTTCGGCACCGTCAGCAGCCGCCCCGCCTTCAGCTCGTCCGTGCTCTTCAGCCCGTTCGCGTCCGCCAGCACGTACCACAGCGTCTCATCTCCCCACAACGCCGATGCAATCGACTTCAACGAATCGCCGTCCCGCACCGTCCACATTCCTGGACTCGTGCCCGGGTACACCCCGTTGATCGTCATGAAGCTTTCGTCGAAATCCGCCGTCCCCACCGGCGTGAACACCTTGTACTGACTATCGTTCCCTTTCTGCAGCTTGCCGGCCAGCTCCTTCACGTAGTCAACCTGATCAATTCCATCATTGCCCTGATTCCCGACCCGGTTGCCGTTCAGGTAGTAGTAGTTGTGCTTGCGATCCCCCGCCGCCCCGACGATCCTCCCGTCGCCATCTACCCGTACGTTGACCAGTTCGTCCCGCCGCTGCACCTGCCCTCTCAGGTCCGTCCAGTACGTAAAGGCTCGTCCGTTGCCCGGCTGGTTTCCGCCGTCGTCGTACGTCGATTTCAGGTTGCCGTTGACGTCGTAGTTGAACCACGACGATGCCGGCCGCCATCCCGGTGCATTCGGATTCGTGCCTTGCGCGGTGATCTTCGATTGCTTCGCACCGTCCCACCACTCGTATTCGTACACGAACGAGCTGCGGGTACCCTTCGCGTCGTCCGGCTTCACGTCCACCCTTGCGACCGTGCCGTCCGCCATCCGCGTATAGGTCGTCGCGTTGCCCGCCACCCGGTCTCGCTCCGACAACAGGATGCTGTCCGCATCCCATGAGCGCGTGACCTCCGACACGACCTGCCCGTTGTCCGGGCGTCGCTCCAGCACCCGGACTGCCCGCCCCAGCAGGTCATTGGTACGCTCCTGCGCCACCACGCCGTTGATGGACTGCGTCTCCAGGTAGCCGTTCGCATCGTACGTGTACCGCTCGGTGCGGCCGTCCTTCGCATAAACTGCCAGTATCCGCTCGCCCGCCGCGTTGTAGCCGAGCCGTAGGCCGTCGCCGTCGGCCGCGCCGGGCACGATCGACACGCTGACGTCGTTCGGATCGATCGGGCACTCGCCGGACAGGCTACCCATCGTTACCGTGAAGCGGTTCAGCGCGTCGTATTCGTACCAGTAGTCCTGATTCTTCTCGTGATATCCGACCATGTCGGTATAGGTCGCGAGCATCCGCCGACGATTGCCGACTGCATCGTATTCATATGCGACCTGATACGCGTTGTCCTTGATCGACACCACGCGGTTCAGCGCATCGTATTCGACGACCGATTGCGCAAAGATGTACGAGTCCCCAAAGTTCGTGAAGTACTCTGCAGTCCGATTACCGTCGCCGTCGTATTCGTAAA
The DNA here is from genome assembly GCF_902833145.1 of Burkholderia sp. BCC0506. GTDB lineage: Bacteria > Pseudomonadota > Gammaproteobacteria > Burkholderiales > Burkholderiaceae > Burkholderia. The sequence continues at coordinate 206,141 of NZ_CADFEN010000006.1, forward strand.
GCGACTGTGTCTTCGTTGCGTTGTCGACGATCGAGCGCACCATCCCGTGCGAGTAATACATGTAGTCCACGTCTTGCCCGCTCGAGCCGGTTTGCTTCGTCAGCAGGCCAGCCCAGTTGTACGCATACAGAAATACGCGACCGCCCAGATCCGTGTGCTTCGTCAAGCGCCCGAACAGATCTTTCTCGTCAACCATTGTCCGGCCGTTCGCGTCCGTGGTGGTCTTCACCCAACCGCCCGTCGCCGACGATCCCACGGACCGCACGGTACTGGCCCAGCGATAGTCGTAGCGCACGTCTCGCCCTGCTGCACTGACGGTTCGGATAATTCGGCCCTCGCCGTCGTAGTAGGTCCGTTCGCGGCCGCCCAGCGCATCGATGCGGGCGATTCGGTTACCCGACGAGTCGTACTCGAAGCGCTCGATGCTGCGTCGACCATTCGCCAGTACCGGCCTCGCTATTTCGATGAGGCGATTCCCGGCGTCGTACGCATACTCGGTTCTGCGATTCAACTCGTCCGTCGACGTGCGCAAATTGCCGAGGCCGTCGTACTGAAACACTTTGCTGTACCCCAGCGCGTCCCATGATTTCGCGATCGCAGGCTGCTGCTGCCCATAGTTCCATTGCCGGGTCGACAGGTTGCCGTTTGCATCCCGCGTGCCGACGAGATTACCGAGCAGGTCGTAGTAGAACTTCGTCTCCGGTGCAAGCTCGATCTGCGCGCCATTTGCCAATGTCACCCTGACGGTCGGCTCGCGCTTGAGCGTCAAGGCACCCATCGTGTTGTAGGACAGATAGGTCCAGTTGCCTCGGCCATCCCGTTCGGCAGACACCTCCTGGAACGCGTTGTGCGACTGCATCCGGTCGATCGTCATGTCCTTCGCGGTCTGCTCGATCACGCCGACGATGTCGACGTTCGTAATCGGATTGTTGCGCGTACCGGTCAGCAGGTAGCTCTGACGCTCGACCAGGACATTGCCGCCGGCGTCCTTGGCCAGGTAGCGGTACTCGAATTCCGTGTGCGTCGGCAGCGCCGACGCGTCGAACAGAAAGCGCCCCTTGGCATCCCGCGTCAGCGTCACTTCGGCAAACGGACGATCGTAGGCCTGATCCTTCACCGTGGATTGACGGTAGTACAGCGTCATCGTATTGACGTTCGTCAGCGGCAAACCATCCGTTCCGGTCGGCTTGAACTCGAAGAGGCTCGGACGCTGGCTGCCCGTCAATGTGACCCGTGAAATGCCCGGCGTGCCGATGGTGATGTCGCCGGCCCCCATCGCCAACGGCACGCCGGCTGAATCGTAGGCGGTATATTTGATCGCGTAGGTATACGAACCGGGCCGCGGTATCAGGCCGCTCGCCATCACATCCCACGCGAAATCGCCATTGCCGAGGCGCGTGATGCGCGAGTAGCGCGTCACGCCGTCCTGCACCCACGACACCATCAGGTAATCGGTGTCGGCGGGTTGCGAATGGAACACGATCGTCGACTTCAGATCGGCAAGGTAGTTGGTGGAAAGCGACGGCGCGCCGCTATCGGCCGGCAAGCCGACCGAGGCCAGCACGGCATCGAGCTTCTGGCCGGCTGCGTCGTACAGATCGAATTCCACGTCCCAGTTGCCGGGGCCGTATCCAGACAGGTCGATCGCAAACGCTCCGGTAACAGGATCGCGCACGACCGTGCGCGCTTCGTTCCAGGCGACGGTTCCCTGCTGCCGAACCTTCACGACGACGTGATCGGCCAGATGCAGTGCGGAATCGCGCGGTGAATAAAGGTTCAGCGTATGTGGGGACGTCCAGATGTAACTGCCCGATGCGTCCGCCAGGAAGCCTGGACGGCTGCTTTCCCGATCGCCGGGGATCAGTTCGGACGTCACGGAAGCGTTTCCACCGGGTTCGATGTGAACGCGATAACCATCACGGCGCAGCAAAGTGCCGGTCGCACGCCCGTCACTGCCGTCCGAAACAGCCATGAAAACCATGTCGTAGTCGCCGGCGGGCAGACTGCCAGAGTCGACGCTGAACGAGTTGGGTTGACTGCCAGCGGCCTTCGGCAATTGCTGGAAACTCGAGTTTGAACCCGCCGGTCGATAGTAGAGTGCACCGCGAGCACCGTCCGGCAGTGAATGCTGCGCAACCGTCAGTTGATTGGTCGGGGTATTCAGTCCGAAAAATGCTTCGCCGTCTTTCCTCTGCGTTAGGGCCATGTGGTCGTTAACGATGGTCCACATCGACACAGTTTGAGTAGTCAACCCAATCAGTTCAGGCGCACCGTTTCCGCTCTTCGGCTTTGCATAGAGCTCCAGCGTATATTTGAAGAACGCGTCATTTCTGAATCGCCCGAAGCCACGATTGATCTCGATCGACGCCGAACCGCCGTCAGACGGCAATGCAGCCGTGAAATTGCCGGTTTCGGGTTTATAGTCGGAATTGCCAACCTGCCACGAAACGCGGGCCTCAAGGTCGTAAGCACCATACGCCCCCTTGAGATCCGGCAAGGCCATATCGAGCGACTTGACCGTAAATCCGATCGCTATCCAGCTCAACGATGTTGAAGCCCAGTTGAGCCCGACCATCGCGCCCGGAGGGAGCATCAACCTGCTCGTCGGAGCGCTCAGGTAGACGAGCGATTCTCCTGTTCTCGTCGACGTCAATTCCTGGCCAGAATTCGGCCACGTGAGCTTGACTTGCTGGTCCGTTGAACCGACCAAATCCGCGCCGCCATCACCGTTTTTAGGGGTGGCATAAATTTCCAGCTTGTATTTGAACTGACTCGCGGCGCTAAGCCTACGGTCAAAGTCAAGCCCTAGAGGAATCTGCGTTAGCCCGCCTTTTGACGGGAGCATCGACGTCAGGCTGCCTGTCTGCGGAAAGCCACCATTACTGTCCGCTATCTCCCATGACACGCGCGCTTCCAGATTGAACTCGCCGGGGAGGTCTTGGAGCCTCAGGTCGATCGACTCCACGGAAAAGCGCATACTCAGCGGCGACAAGTTCTGCGGCCGCCAATTCAGCGCGAGCGATACTGGCCCAAGGCCAGCCGTGCCGCTCCCGACAATCGTCCCGGACTCGCTAGGCTGCACCGGCCCCGCCACCGGCCGACTCTGCTTCTCGATCCACCCGCTGATACTCAACTGCGTATTCGCAAACACCCCGCCGTCGATCGGAATGTCGACCGGACTGAAACTGATGTGCGGCACGCTTCCCGATGTCTTCGGCTGGCGAACCTGGATGACCTGGTTACGCGCGTCGTAGCGCGTAAAGGTCTGCATCATGTCGGCCTTCTGCAGCAGCTTCTCGAGATCTTCCCCCGTCTCGATCGTGAGCCCGCGCAGGTCGGTCTGCATCGACTCGACCTTCAGCGTCGCATTGCCGTTACGATCGTGCAGGAACAGCCTCGACACCCCGTCACCAAAATTCGAGCGCACGACCCATCCGGCGTTGTTGTAGTCCGCATACTCCTGCCATTCGCCGTTCGGCCCGCCGCCACCGGTCCTTCGCGCGACGACCTCGCCGAACGCGTTGTAGTGCTGCTCCCGCAACACGCCGCTCTTCAGCACCGCTCCGCCTTGCGGATTGCGCGAACGCGTGATCCGCGACGTTTCGCGCTGCGCGGCGTCATAGGCAATCCCGGTTTCGTCGAGTTGCTGCCGCCCGTCCGCATCCGCGCGCAGATAGCTGACCAGCACCGTATTGCCCACCGCGTCGTAGCCGAACTGCGTCACCACACCGAGCGCGTTCGTCTTCGACGCGAGTCGGCCACCCGCACCGTACACATAGGTCGTCACCTGATTCGCGTCGCCGTGCTTCGTCTCCTTGACGATCTGGTTCAGTCCGTCGTATTCGAACGAGATGCGGGAGCGCACCTGACGGTTCAGATGGTCGACGAACTGCGGCAGCATCTGGCTGGTCTGCCGGCCAAGGGCGTCGTACGTGAAATCGAACTGGCTCCCGTTCGCGTCCGTCTTGCGCAGCAGATGGCCTTCGCCGTCGTAGACGTAACGCGAAGTCGCATCGGCGAGCCGCTCCTCGAGCCACCCGTTCCCGTCGACCACCGCGTGACGGACGCCCTGCCGCGTTTCGCTGGTCAGTCGTCCATTGCCGTCCCATGTATAGTGCGTGATCCGATCGTCGGCGCTCGTCGGCCAGTTCGCCGCGAGCGTCTCGGCCAGCGCCGAATTGGGCGCGATCGGATCGGGATAACGCGACGCAAAACGCGTTTCCGTCAGCACCCGCCCCTCGGCGTCCCGCTCCCAGCGAATCCCGTAGCCGGCGCCATCGACCTCGAGCAGCTTGTTGCCCATTCGATCGTAGAAACTGAGCGTGCGGTTGCCGGCCGGATCGGTCTGCTCGATCAGGCGGCCCGCACCATCGTAGCGATAGCGCGTGACGAGATCGCTGCCGGACGTAATGAAATACTCGCCTCGCTGCGTTTCGCCGGCCGACGGATCGAAGTACCCGGTCGCCACGCCGAGCACCCGCGACTCGACCAGCCGGTTGTTCTCGTCGTAGCAATAGCGGGTCTCCCGAACGCGGCTCGCATCGATCGGCGCCGGCGGCTCCGCGCCATTCGTCGGCGCGACGGGATCACCGAACACCCGCGTCGCAATCCGGTTGCCCGCCGCGTCATAGGTCCACAGCGTCAGCGTGCCGGTCGCGCTCACCTCGGCAATTCTTCGATTCGCCGCGTCGTAGTACCAGGTAGTCGTGTTGCCGTTTGCATCGGCTTGCCGGACCAGATTGCCGCGCGCATCGTATGCGCGGGTCTCGAGCGGCTCCGTCGTGCGCGTCTCGCCGGACGCCGTGCGAATGGTCAACGCGTCGCCCGACTGGCGGATCAGGCGGCCGAGCGTGTCGTATTCGAAGCGCGTGGTGCGCTGCTCGGGTAATTCCCCTGCCTCGATCGTCGCGGTACGGTTGCCGGCTGCGTCGTACAGGTGAAAGTTCTGCACCGTGCGGTTTTTCGACGTGACAGGCAGGGTCTCGGATATCAGCAGGCCGCGGTTGTCGTACCCATACTGGAAGACTGCGCCGACCTTGTTCTGATAGAAGATGCGATCGCCGAATCCGTTGTACCCGTATGACTCGACGCCGCCTTCCGCATCGGTCGATTTCACCAGACGGTCGAGCTTGTCGTATTCGAGGAGCGTCACGGCGGCCGGCACGCTACCTTGCAACCGGGACAACACCGCGGAGGCCTCGCCGTTTGCGGCAAGCGCCGACCAATCGAGTGTCCCGCGCTCGAAGCGCGCGACGCGAATCGGCTGCCCCGATGCACTATATTCGGTCCTGACAACCGCGCCATCCGGGTTGACCTGCGCAACGACACGGCCGAGGCCATCGTAAAACAGCTTTGCGGCGACGCCCTTGGTCACGCGCTCGACCGCGTCGCCGAACGCGTCATAGGTCGTTCGATCCGCATCGCCGAGCGGATTCGTTTCCTCGGTCAATCGTCCGGCGGCATCGTAGCGATAATGGGTCGCGTACCGGTCGATCAACGCATTGCGCTGAGCAGCCGTCAGAGCGGCGGCCACGAGCGCGCGGTTCTGTTCATCCACGTAGCCGAGCGCCTTGCGCTGTGAGAGCGCCCAGTCGCTGTCGGATTCCGCGAGCTCGACGCCGCGCGGATCGATGCGAGCGATCACATTGCCGAACGCGTCGTATCGATAGTCAAACGTCGCAGCTTCCGCCGAACCGAAAGCGCGAACTTCGCGGGTCATACGCCCCGCCGCGTCGAACGTCGCGCGCGTCGACAGCTGCCGGTCCGTGCCAGCGGCAGCGATTGTCTCTACGGCACGGCCGAACGCGTCCAGCACGTAATGCGTTGCAACGCCCGCCGCGTCGACGACGGCCGTTATCCGGCCCGCACCGTCGTGACGATATTCCGTCACCGCCGTCGCAGCGACCGCCGGTTTGGCGGGTAGAAGTTTCTCGATCGGGCCGACCGGCATGCCGCGCTTCGCGTCCACCGCGTCGCCGTAGCGAACGATCTTCCGAAGCAACGTACCGTCGTATTCGTGGCGGGTAAGGTAGCCTTCCGCGTCGACGCTCTCCGTCACCCGGTCGGCACTGTCGTAGCGCCAGGTCGCGACGCGCGTGGAGATAAACCCCTTCTCCGTCCGCACCCAATCGAGCAGGTCTTTCTCGGTTGGCTCGCTGAAGCCGGCCATGACCAACCACGCGCTACGCCACGTATTGACGCGCTCGACGAGATTGCCGTTGGCGTCATAGCAATTTTGCGTCACATTACCCAGCGGATCGATGACGAATGCAGCCCGGTTCGCGGCGTCATAGACCGTGCGCGTCACTCGGCTCTCGCTCCGCGAATCATGGACACCGAGACGCCGCAACTGGTCGGTAATCGCGGTTTCGGTCGCGGGCTGCGCCGCATCGAACACCTTTCCATGTCGGGCGACCGATACCGTATTACCGTTCCCGTCGTAGCGGAATTCCGTCAACGCGCCGAGCGCATCGAACGTGTAGCGCACGCGCCCGTTGATGTCGTAGACGTGACGCGTCGTTCGGTCCCGGCCGGGTGAAGCCGCGATGCGCGATTCGAGATCGCCGACCGACAGTACGCCGCCAGCATCGTCGAGCAATCCGGCATTCGGCGTCGCGTACTGGGTGCGCGCCACCACACGCCCTTCCGCATCGACACGGCTCAATACGACCGCCCCCGTCGGATCGATCTCGCAGATCCGGCGATTCTCCGCGTCGTAACCGTATCGCGTGACGCCACCGGCCGCATCGATCACCCGGATCACGTTGCCGTTGCCGTCGTAGCGATACGCGGTCGCCAGCGCGAGCCCGTTCGGATCGACGATCGTGCGGACCAGGCGGCCCGCCGCATCGTATTCGTGACGCGTCATACGCGCGCCCGCCGTACCCGCGCCGTCCGTCACGGTCAGCACTTTGCCTGCGCCGTCGTATGCGAACGTGGTGCGCAGGTTGAGCCGCCCCTCGCCGGCATCGGTGACGACAGCCGCCCTCCGCCCATTCAGGTCGTATTCGGTCACCACCACGGTGCCGGACGGCTCCGTCGTCCGGACCACGCTCCCCTTCGCGTCGTATGCGTAGCGCGTCACGAGATTCAGGCCATCCGGATCGAGCGTTCGCGTCAGTACGCGTCCCGCCGCATCGTACCGATAGGTCGTGCGCACGCCGCGACCATCCGTTGTCTCGATCAACTGGCCGACACGATCGTAACGCTGCCGAGTGACGCCGGCTGGCGTCGCCGCATCGATCTGACGGCCGTCTCGGTCATACGTCCATTTCGTCGCGGCGCCGCGCCCGTCGGTCACCGCGATGGTCTGGCCGAATTCGTCGTAGGTGGTCGTAGTCTCAACCCCGTCCGGCATCGAAACCGTAAGCTGACGCTTGTCGGGTGCGTACGCGTAGCGGGTCGTCGCGCCGGCGCGGTCGGTACGCGTCAGCACGTTGCCGAACGCGTCGTAGGTCATTCGTCCCTGTTTCCCGAGACCATCCGTCATCACGACCGTGTTGCCGTTGCGGTCGTATTCGCGGCGCCGGACGACGCCGTCCGCGTCGACGGTTTCGATCTCGCGCCCGAAGGCGTCATACACGGCGCGTGTGGCGAGATTCAGGCCGCCCGGATCGACGGTCGTCCGCACCGCCCGTCCAAGCCGATCGTAGTCGACCGCGCGGATCGACCGCCGGCCCGCCGACAGTTCCTGGCGCGTGGCGATCTCGTTTCCGAGCACGTCGTAGGTCCGCCACGTGACGAACGCCTCGGCATCGGTGCTCCACGCCACGCGGCCCGCCCGGTCATACCCGAACGTCGCGCGCGACACCCGATCGTCGCCGAGCGCGAAAACCGCCCGCCGTACAGCGTCTGTCAGGACACCGCCGCTCAGCCGGTCGAGCGCATCGCGCTCCATACGCTTCGCGTAGGCGATCGTCTGCGTCAGATTGCCAAGTGCGTCGTAGCGCTGCTCGGCGACTTCGCCGAGGGCATTGATCCGATGGGTTGCGCGTCCGGCCGCATCGTAGAAGTACAACGTGCGACGCCCTTGCGCGTCCGTCGACGCGGTGCGGCGACCGGCCGCATCGTATGCGTAGCGCTCGCCCCATGCTTGCCACACGGCATCGACCTGCGCCGCAGTCGGCTTGGCACCCAGCGTGGCGAGTGCCGCGGCGCCCTCTCCCGACAACTGCGCGCTCAACCGACCCTGTATATCGTAGCGATAGTGCCGCGTCCGATCGCCGGTCGTCTCGCTCGTCACGCGTCCTTCGCTGTCGTACGTGTAGCGTGTCGCGGATGCCCCCAGCATCGTGCCGGTCGTCCGTTCGAGCAGGCGGCCCATCGCATCGTAGCGGTACGTGGTCCGTTCCTGTTTCGTCGATGCGGCCAGCCAGGACTTCACCGTCCCGGCGGCGTCGAGCACGTAGTTCTGGCTCTTTTCCAACCTGCCCGACGGGCGCCCGTTCGGTTTCGTGCCGGGTTGCGCGAACAATCGATGACCGAACATCGCGTTCTGGACCGTCGCGTCGTCCATGAACGAGCCGAAGATGAATTCGATACGATGATCCTCGTCCGGCACGAGGTCCGCGATGTCGATCGCGTAGCGTTGCGCGGTCGTGGACATCACGTCCACCTTGCCGACGTCCCTGCCGTCGACACGGATCGTGAGCACCGCGCCGGTCAACTTCGGCCGCTCCAGCTTCGCGTCGAACGTCAGCCGCACGGTCTGCGCCGTGCGCAATGCGTCCGGGTCCACCCGTTCGCTGCGAACGCGCTGCGCCACGTTGCCGAACTCGTCGTACTCGTACTCGGTCGAGTGCCCTTCGCCGTCGATTTCCCTGCGCAGCAAGCCGCGCGCATCGTAGCTCGCCTGCTCTCGAATGTCGTTGGCGCTCTCGGGGGGACGGAAATCGAGTACGGATGTCGACGCACGCCTTGCGTCAGCAACGGCGGTCGCGTAGCGAATCGTCGCGATACGCCGGCTCGACATGTCGTACTGGTATTCAGTCAGATAGCCTTCGGCGTCGAGCTGCCCGCTCAACAGGCCGCCAGCGTCGTAAAAATAGCGCGTATTGCGGTCGGCCGACGACGCGGCCGGCGCGGCACCCGCGGTCGGATCGCCACCGCTCGTTCCGACGCGCGTCGCATATTGGACGGTCCGCAGCAGGCGGCCCGCATCATCGTATCGATACTCGGTCAATGCGCCGTCACCGTTCACGCTGCGCGCCAGTCGGCCCGCGCCGTCGTACGCGCGCCATTCGACCTGATCGGCACCATGCAGCGTGGGACGCACGCGTGCGAGCACCGCAGCACCGGCAGAGCCGTCGGCATTCGCCAACTCGTCGAGATGCGCGGCAGCAAGCGGCGTCGCATAGCGAATCGTGCGCGCGATCTGCCCCGCCGGCGTATAGACGTATTCGGTCAAGCCGCCCCCGGCGTCGATCTGCGCGATCTTGCGGCCGGCTGCATCATGCAGATAGTGCGTGCGCTGCCCGAGCGCATCGGTTTCCATGCGAAGCCTGCCGGCGGCGTCATAGCGGTAGCCGACCTGCGACAAAAGCACGTCCGCGGCGGATTCGACGAGCGCCACCAGCTCACCTGCCGCGTTGAACGTCGACGTCCGCGTGAGGCCGCTGGAGAACGTGACGATGGTCTGGTGACGCGCGTCGTCATAACGATAGAGCGTCAACGTGCCGTCGAAACGGCGCGCCGACAGCATTCGCCCGAGGCCGTCATAGGCGAACTGCTCAGCCTGCTGCTTGCCCGGCGCACCGATATGCCGTTGCAGCAAACGGCCGAACGGATCGTAGACGTAACGGGTCTGCGTCACTTCCCCGGCCCCTGCCCGCGCGTCGCCCGAGCCATCCTTCAGCAAGCGGCCGTAGCGTGTGATGCTCGCGACGTTGCCGCGAAAATCGTATGCCGTGTCGGTGCGGGTACCGGTGCTCTTGTCGACCAGGCCGGCGACCCAGCGGGTCAGCTCGGCCTCGCCGAACGCCGCTCCCTCATAGCCGGCACCCGCGTACGTCAGAACCGAAATCTGCTGACCGAATGCGTTGTAACGGTATTCGGTCACCCGTCGCTGTGGATCGACGACAAACCGGAGATGGCGTCGCGCGTCGTACACGTAGGTCGTGTTCGCATGTTCGTCGGCGCCCTTTCCGAGATGGGCAACCTCCTCGAGCAATTCGTTGTTCGCACCATAGCGCCACTCGACGACGCCGCCTGCCGCGTCACGCTGCCAGACACGATTGCCATTTGCATCGTAGCGGTATTCGATGCCGCCGCCTGCCTCCTCCACCTTCACGACACTGCCGGCCGCATCGTAATGAAACCGCTGCACGCCGCCTGCGGGCGGCACGCTCTCGACGAGCCGGCCCTGAGCGTCGTATGCAAGCACGGTGGCCGCGCCGAACGGATCGGTGATCGTGGTCCTGCGGGCGTCGAGATCGTACGCGAGGCGCGTCACACGCGCGGTGCCCCCATCGGCGCGCTGGGCGACGCTCGCCACGCGATACTCGCCGCCCAGCAGCGCATAGGTGAAGGCCAGTTCGGCGCCGTCCGATTGCGTGATCGATGCAACCCGGTCGCTGTTGCCGTCGTAGCGGTAGGTCGTCGTGAAGGCCCGGCCATCCGCGATGCTGTTGTCGTCCGGCGAGAGATCGACGGTCACCGCCGACAGACGGCCGGCCGCATCGTATCCGTAATGCACCGCGGTCGACGTGCGCTGGCTGCCGCTGTTGTCGGTGTAGACGGCGCGCAGACGCGCAAGCCGTCCACTCGCATAATCGAGATAGGTCAGCTCGCCATTCGCAGTCCTGACACGACTCAGCAAACCCGCGCCGTCGTACGCATAATCGACCCGGTTGCCGTCGCTGTCGGTTGCCGAGATCAGGCGCCCGCCACGCACTGCGTCGTAGCACTCGGACAGACGCTTGCCGCCGTCCTGCCAGGCCCACTGCCGCAAGCCGGCATCGTACGCGAGCGTCGCCCGCGCGCCGGTACCGCTCGTCGCGACATAGAGCCGCCGCTGCGCGTCGTAACCGTAGGTAATCGCCGAGCCGTCCCAATCGGTGCGCGTCACCGTGCTGCCGGCCTCGTTCAGCTTGCCAGCCAACTCGCCGACGGCACGCGCGCCACCCGGACGCCAGCCATCCGCGGCCACGCGCCCCTGGCTGTTGTACGCGCGATGGATCGCACCGTCCACGCCTCGCCCGATCAGCATCAGGTCGCGATCCTGAACCATCAGGTTGCCGTTCGCCGCATTCACGTAGACCTGCTCGCCAGCCTGGCCGAACGACGCCGTGCCAAGCTGACCGCGCGCTCCCAGACCCAATGCCGATGACGATTGCAAGCCCAACCCGTTGCCCGTGACGATCGCTACCATGGCGCCCCTCGATCTTGTTCGTGATGTAAATCGCGCACCATGGAAAACACGGCGTGCGTTGCGAACAGGTTGTCGAAGGATTTCGTTGACGGTTTAGCGGTCGGTGCGTCGATGGCGGCGCTCCAAACCGCCATCGTTACCAGACAAGACCGAACGGAGATGCACGCGAGTGCGGAATGATACGAATCTATATCTTTTAGTTAAGCGAAATAATTTTGAGATGAAGATCGAACGCCGGAGCGGCGTGGTCAATACCCGAGTGCGCTGCTATGCTCGACCCCGACGCCGCATCCGCGCGTCGTTCAGCGCGCTGTTCATCGGATTTCGCTAGCGCCTCCTGCAACCCATCGATCGACAGGAATCCACGACGATGCCGCCTCGCCCCTCTTCCAACACCCCATCTCCCGCAACGGCGGCGACGGCCCGCGTCGAGCGACTGCTTTCGTTCCTGGATGCCGACCCCGACAATCTCAATCTGCTGGCCGATGCGGCAAGCGCCGCATTCGACGCGAACGACTTCGCCCTGTGCGACGAACTGCTCGATCGCCACGCTGCCCGCGCGCCACTGCCACCCGCACTCGCTCACCAGCGCGGCCTGGCTGCCCTGTCGCAGCATCGGTTCGACGCCGCGCTACGCGCGTTCGCGCCGTTGCTCACGACACACGACGATCCGGCGATCCGCTACAACGCCGCGTACGCAACCGCGATGCTCGGCCGCTTCGACGAGGCCGTCAGCCTGCTCGACGACGCAACGCTGGCCAGCGTCCCCGGCGCGATTCCGCTGAAGCTGCGCGCGCTGCATCATCTGGGCCGGCTCGACGACGCGATCGCGTTAGGCCGGCGCCACATCGACCGCCCCGACGCCAGTCCCGAACTGTACGGCGCACTCGCCACCGCCCTCTTCGATGCGGCGAGCGTGGACGACGCACGCCGTTGCGCGGAATTGGCCGGCGACACCGTCGACGGCCTCACCGTGCGCGGCCTGCTCGCGCTCGACGACGCGTCGGTCGACCCGGCACGCGAGCTGTTCCGGCGCGCGCTCGCGCTTGCCCCCGACAGCGCCCGCGCGACGCTCGGCCTGGGTCTCGTCGAACTGTCCGCGCAGCAATTCCCAGTCGCCCGCGAATTGCTCGACCATGCGGCGAACACACTGAACGTCCATCCGGGCGCCTGGGTTGCCGCCGCGTGGGGCCATCTGTTCGACGGCGCTCCGGATGCCGCGCGCACCCGGTTCGAACGCGCGGCGGCGCTGGATCGCGGCTTCGCCGACGCGCACGGCGGCCTGGCGGTGGTCTGCGTCCACGAAGGCCGCATCGACGAAGCGAAACGCCACGCGGAAATTGCGCGACGGCTTGACGCCTCCTGCCTGTCCGCGGCCCTGGTCGACAGCATGATCGCGACACGGACCGGAGACGAACGGAAAGCCGACGCGATCCGGCAGGCGGCACTCAACCGGCCGCTCGGCCCTGACGGCAGGACGCTCGCGCAAGCACTGTCGATGCGCGCCGGGCGCGGCGCGTGACGTGGCGCGCAAGCGACAGCGTGCGCGCCGCTCGCTTGCGGCCCGCGCCTCGCGCTTGCTACACTGCGCGCCTATTCCTCATACCGGACGCCAGCCAAAGTGAACAACTAAGCCTTCCCGAAATGTTTTCGCCGCCCGTGCCACGCACGCCGCGCGCGAAGGTCTTCACGCATTTCTGGAGGTGCTGATGGCTGCAGCCACGCCCACCGGCGCGCTCGTCGCGCTTCATCACGTTTCCTTCCGCTTCGACAACGGCGTCACGCTGTTCGATTCGCTCGACCTGTCCATCGACCGCACGCCGACCGGCATCGTCGGCCGCAACGGCATCGGCAAGAGTCTGCTCGCGCAACTGCTCGCCGGCCGCCGCGCGCCGAGCGCGGGGACGATCGAGCGGCATGCGCACGTCATCTACGTCGCGCAGCAGCACGACCTCGACGAGGCGGCCTTCGCGCCGCGCACCGTCGCGCAGATCGCCGCGCTCGATGCGCCGCTCGGCGCGCTCGCGCGTCTCGCGGATGGCCGCGCGGAGCCGCACGACTTCGACCTGATCGGCGACCGCTGGGATGTCGCGGAGCGGCTGCGCACGGCGCTCGACGCGGCCGGCCTGCACGACGTCCACGCCGACACGCCCGCGCACGCGCTGAGCGGCGGCCAGCTCGCGCGCGTCGCGCTGATCGGCGCGCTGCTGTCCGGCGCCGGCCTGCTCGTGCTCGACGAACCAACCAACCATCTCGACGCACCGGGCCGTGCATGGCTGCGCGCGGCGCTCGACGGCTGGCGCGACGGCGTCGTCATCGTGAGCCACGACCGTGCGCTGCTCGCCGGCGTGCAACGCATCGTCGAGCTGACGCCGCACGGCGCGCGCTCGTACGGCGGCAACTATGCGCTCTACCGCGCGCAGCGCGACGCGGAACAGGAAGCCGCGCACGCGGCGCTCGACCATGCGCGCACCGAGCGCGGCCGCGTGCGACGCAGGCTCGAGCAGGAACACAACACGATCCAGCGTCACGCGGCCGCGTCGCTGCGCGACGCGAAAACGGCCAACCTGTCGTCGATGGCGCGTCAGAGCCGCAAGGGCGCGGCGCGCGCGATCATGGGAACGGTCCGGCGTCATCAGAGCGACTTCAAGGCGACGCTCGACGAGCGCGTGCAGGAAGCGGCCGCGCGCGTCGAAGCCGACGCGCCCGTGCTGGTGTCGCTGCCGGGCACGGAGGTCAGCGCGCGCCGCCAGCTGTTCACGCTCGAGCGCGCGCAACTGCCGTGGCGCGTCGCGGGCGACGCCGACACGATCACGTGGTCGGCGAACGGCCCCGTGCGCATCGCGCTGACAGGCCCGAACGGCTGCGGCAAGTCGACGTTGCTGAGGATGCTCGCGGGCGAGCTGGCGCCGCGTTCAGGTACCTGCACGACGCACGTGAGCGCCGCGTATCTCGACCAGCGGCTCGCGCTGCTGGCCCCCGGGCGCTCCATCGTCGAGCAGCTGGGCCTGCTCGATACGCCGCTCGCCGAAGGCGATCTGCGCAGCCGGCTCGCGCTGCTGCAGCTCGACGCGGCGCGTGCGACGCAGCCGGCACGGCAACTGAGCGGCGGCGAACGGCTGAAGGCCGCGCTCGCCTGCGCATTGTGGCGCGGCACGCCGGCGCAACTGCTGCTGCTCGACGAGCCGACCAATCACCTCGATCTCGAATCCGTGCGGGCGATCGAAGCGGCGCTGGCCGGCTTCCCCGGCGCGATCGTGGTCGCGTCGCACGACACCGCGTTTCTCGCGGCGCTCGAACCGACGCACACGATGCAGTGGCGGCGCGACGGGTGGCATTACGAACCCGTCGCGTGAGTGAGGATTACGATTGCTCGTCCGTCCGCGCATCGTCCGATGCGACGACAAACAACCGGGCAAAGAGACGCTCCGATTCGCGCAAGCCTTCATCGGTCAGGACGACGGATTTCGCTTTGTTGACCGGATCGCAGATCAACCCGCGCTCGTGCAATCGATTCAACGCATGCCAATCGAAGCTTTTCCACGCGCGATTACCGTCGTGCAACGTCAGATGAAGAAGTGCGAGCACGGCGTCGTCGACGGCCCGCAGATCGATATTCGCCGCCATATACCCTCCCTTCCCGCCGGCCGGATCACGCGTCGAGCTTCGCGAGCAGCTTGATGAAGTTGCGCTTCGCACGGTAGCGCTGGCGAATGGCTTCGAGTTCCACGTCGAATATCGCCTGCTGGCGATCCGCGACCCGCAGCGCACGAATATCGCGCACGATACCGAATGCCTCGTCGTATCGCGCACTGCCCGCGCCATGGTCGAGCGCGAACGGCAGATACCGGTGATACAACGCGATCGCATCGTCCGGATGCGTCTTCGCTCGCGCAGCGGCCATCGTCGGCCATACGAGGGTGTCGACCGGACCACCCTGAAATGCGTCCCATGCTGCGTCGTCGTCCCGCTCCGCGAGCAAAAGCTTCACCAGCTCCGTACGCGGCGGCGGCTCCCAGCGGCGTGCGCCGGTGCCGGGCCGCCCCGCCGTTTCCCGCTTGCGGGCCAGCGACTGCAGATGCGAGATTGCACGCGCTTTAACGGCGGCGTCTCGTCCGGTCCGCTTTGCGACCTTCATCAATGCGCGAAATGCGTCGGCCGTCGGATGATGCGCGAAGCGTTGCCATGCGAGCTCGTCTGCCCGATCGAACGCGCGTCGGCGCACATGCTCTTCGATGCAGAAGCCCAGCAGGCGGTCGTCGTGCCGGTCCTTCAGCTCGCGCATCCCGCGTTCGGCCCATGCGAGCCCCTCGTCGAAACGCCGGTGCGCCGCACACAATTCCGCGATCTGCGCATACCGGTACGACGCCGACAGATCCTTCGACCAGATACGTATCAGCGCGTCGACGTCGCCGTCGTGTTTCGCGAGCGTCTCCATGGCATGTTCCAGATTCAGGCGCATCGCGTCGTGCGTGTAGTCGTCGTCCCGGCCCGGCGGCAACGCCGGCAGTGCGGCCCAATGTGCCTCTACCTGTTCCCGATAACGGCTCAATCCCGCATCGCCCAGCGCCGGTGCGTACGCCGGCAGCACATCGCGAAACGTATCCCATTGGCCTTCGGCCTGCAGACGAAACAGCCGGTCGGCCAGCTTCACCGGATCAGGCCGTGTCTGAATGCACGCATCGAGATGCAGAGCGGCCAGTTCGCCGATTCCGGGCGCGACGCTGCCGTCCGAGTCGTCGATCTGTTCGAGGCTCGCTTCCGCGTCGGCAATCGCCAGCTCTGCCAGCTCGACGACCTGCGCGGCATGGGCGCCCGCCAGTTGTCGGCGCAGCATGTCCGCGAGTTCAAGCAGCCCTTCTCCAAAAACGTGCGCTTCGTCCCAGCCAAGCGGCCGCGACACGCGGGCCATTTGCCGGACGGCGGTGCGCAGGCTCGCGATGTCGTCGGCATTCGCGGCACGTGCGTCGAACAACAGCCTGTCGCGCAACGATCGGTCGCGCTCGGCCGCGTCGAGCAGCAAGCGGCGCAACGCGTGCTCGTCGAGCGTCTCCAGATGATCGCGAATCAGCTCCGCGTGCGTCTTGCGCTTGCGCCGCGGCCGCGCCGGCTCGGGCGCTTCGTCGTGAAAGACCGTTTCACCGCGGTTCTCCAGCCACGACAACGCGACCGCTACCGCGTGCTTGCAGAATGCGCCGTCGTCACCGACCGGGCAATTGCACGCATAGTCCAGCGTGTCGTCGCCGCCCACCGCGAATACGACACGATAGCGATACGTGCCGCGCACGGTCGCCGACAGTTCGCCGTCGCGTTCGGTCAACCCCGAAACGGCACCGTCGTGATGGTAGGCCCGGCCGCGCTCGAAGGATTTCGGGTCGGCCAGCGTCCGGATGGCCGACAGCGTGATGAGGTCGGAGAGAGTGACATTGCGTGGCATGACTGATGAAGCGTATCGGGGCTGGATCGGAAATGATGAACAACCTGTTCCCACTCCGCAACCGGCAAACTCAGGCCCGCGCGAAGCGAATCATCCCGTCGTCGCCCTGCTCGCGCACGAGTTCGCCCGCGAGCCACAGCAGGTTCAGGTGCGCGAGCGCCTCGCCGAGCGCGAACGTCATCTGGTGGATGTCGAGCTCGCGGCGGCGGAACATGATCGGCACGATGTCGGCGGCACTCATCGGCTGCTCCGCGCAGGCGACGCGCACTTCGGCCAGGCGCGCATCGTGGTGTTCGCGCAGCTGCGCGACACGCGTGCGCACGCCGCGGAACGGCTTGCCGTGCGACGGCAGCACGAGCGTGCCGGGTGCCATCGTCTCGTAGCGGCCGAGCGATTCGAGGTACAGCGCAAGCGGGTTCGCTTCCGGCTCGAGGTCGAACACCGACACGTTGGTCGAAATGCGCGGCAGCACCATGTCGCCCGAAATCAGCACGCCGTCGGCTTCGCTGTGGAGCGCGCAATGTTCAGGCGAATGGCCGAAGCCGGTGACGACGCGCCACGTGCGCGCGCCGATCGTCACCGCGTCGCCGTCGCGCAGGCGCCGGTAGCGCGGCGGCACGGCCGGCACGAGATCCGAGTAGTAGCTGCGGCGGTTGCGCAGCTTGTCGAGCGCGGCCGGATCGGTCAGCCCGTGGCGCGCGAAGTGCTCGGCGGCAGCCGCGCCGCCGGCGTTCGACCCGTTGCCGGCCGCCATCAGGCAGCCGAACAGGTATTCGCCGAGCGTCATCCACAGCCGCACGTTCCAGCGGCCCTTGTCGCCGCCCTCGCACAGCCAGTTCGCCAGGCCGAAGTGATCGGGGTGGCAGTGCGTGACGAGCACGCGCAGCACGGGCAAGCCGTCGAGCTGCGTGTCGAAGATCTGCTCCCAGTGCGTGCGGATCGCGTCCGACGCGATCCCGCAATCGACGATCGTCCAGCCGGCCTGCCCGTCGATCTCGTCGCGCAGCAGCCAGAGATTGATGTGATCGAGCGAGAACGGCAGCGGCATGCGCAGCCAGCGCACGCCGGGCGCGACCTCGAACGTGTCGCCCACGGCGGGCAGCGTATCGGCGAAGGGGTAGTCGAGTTGGTGTTCCAGGGCGTTCATCGGTGGGGCGTCTCGTCGTTATCGTGCGAATGCGCGCCGGCGGCAGGCCGCGGCGGGCGGTGCGTCGATTCTATCGCCGTCGCGCGAAACGCGTGACCGGCGCCCTGCCGCCCGCCAAAAAAGTTCGTGCCAGAATCGGTCCCGTACCCGTATCTTTACGCGAAGATGCACCGAACGGCGCCCAACGACGACCAACACGCCGATTGAAGACCGCTCGCGCCTCGCCGCGGAAGTCATTGAAACGCCGACTTGGGCGCTAAAATGGCGAGTGCTTACAGCCCCTCCCGAACGAGCCTGCACGCGATGAATCACTTCCCCAAACTGCTGTCGTCGCAGATCGGTTTCGACGTCGCGCAGACGATGCTCGAATACTTCGATCGCCATTACCGGATCTTCCGCGAAGCGGCGGTCGACGCGAAGACGCTGTACGAGCGCGGCGACTGGCACGGGCTGCAGCGGCTCGCGCGCGAGCGGATCACGTCGTACGACGAGCGCGTGAAGGAATGCGTCGAGGTGCTGGAGGACGAATACGACGCGGAGAACATCGACGACGAAGTGTGGCAGCAGATCAAGCTGCACTACATCGGCCTGCTCACGTCGCACCGCCAGCCCGAGTGCGCGGAAACCTTCTTCAATTCGGTGTGCTGCAAGATCCTGCACCGCTCGTATTTCAACAACGATTTCATCTTCGTGCGCCCGGCGATCTCGACCGAGTATCTGGAGAACGACGAGCCGGCCGCGAAACCGACGTACCGCGCGTACTATCCGGGCACCGACGGGCTCGCGGTCACGCTCGAGCGCATCGTCACGAACTTCCAGCTCGAGCCGGCGTTCGAGGATCTCACGCGCGACATCGGCTGCGTGATGCAGGCGATCGACGACGAATTCGGCCACTTCGACGCAGCGCCGAATTTCCAGATCCACGTGCTGTCGTCGCTGTTCTTCCGCAACAAAAGCGCGTACATCATCGGCCGCATCATCAACGCCGACCGCGTGCTGCCGTTCGCGGTGCCGATCCGCCACGTGCGCCCGGGCCTGCTCGCGCTCGACACCGTGCTGCTGCGCCGCGAGCAACTGCAGATCATCTTCAGCTTCTCGCATTCGTACTTCCTCGTCGACATGGGCGTGCCGTCCGCGTACGTCGAGTTCCTGTGCACGATCATGCCGGGCAAGCCGAAGGCCGAGATCTACACGTCGGTGGGGCTGCAGAAGCAGGGCAAGAACCTGTTCTACCGCGACCTGCTGCACCACCTGTCGCATTCGAGCGACCGCTTCATCATCGCGCCCGGCATCAAGGGCCTCGTGATGCTCGTGTTCACGCTGCCGTCGTTCCCGTACGTGTTCAAGATCATCAAGGATCACTTCCCCCCGCCGAAGGAAACGACGCGCGCGCAGATCATGGAGAAGTACCAGCTCGTGAAGCGCCACGACCGCCTCGGGCGGATGGCCGACACGCTCGAGTATTCGAGCGTCGCGCTGCCGCTCGCGCGGCTCGATCACGCGCTCGTGCGCGAACTCGAGAAGGAAGTGCCGTCGCTGCTCGAATACGAGGACGACAACCTCGTGATCAAGCACCTGTACATCGAGCGCCGGATGACGCCGCTGAACCTGTACCTGCAGAACGGCAGCGACGCGGACGTCGAGCACGGCGTGAAGGAATACGGCAACGCGGTGAAGGAGTTGATGAAGGCGAACATCTTCCCCGGCGACATGCTGTACAAGAACTTCGGCGTCACGCGCCACGGCCGCGTCGTGTTCTACGACTACGACGAGATCGAATACCTGACCGACTGCAACGTGCGGCGCGTGCCGCCGCCGCGCAACGAGGAAGACGAGCTGTCCGGCGAACCGTGGTATACCGTCGGCCCGCACGACATCTTTCCGGAAACCTACGGGCCGTTCCTGCTCGGCGACCCGCGCGTGCGCGACGTGTTCATGAAGCATCATGCGGACTTCTTCGATCCCGCGCTGTGGCAGGCGAGCAAGGACAAGCTGATGCAGGGCGAACTGCCCGATTTCTATCCATACGACGCAGCCCTGCGCTTTTGCGTGCGCTACCCCGCGCGCTACGGCGAGACGGGCCGCGACGACGGCGCGGGCGACGCGCAGCGCGCCGCCTGACGCCGGCGACACCGAAACCGATATCGACCGATTTCCGCCAACGGAAGCCACACCGATGACTACCCAAGACAATCCGCTTTCACATCTGTTCGACAACAACGATGCCTGGGTCAAGCGCCAGCTCGCCGACGATCCCGATTTCTTCGCGCGGCTCGCCGACCAGCAGGCGCCGGAATATCTGTGGATCGGCTGCTCGGATTCGCGCGTGCCGGCGAACCAGATCATCGGCCTGCCGCCGGGCGAAGTGTTCGTGCATCGCAACATCGCGAACGTCGTCGTGCACAGCGACCTGAACTGCCTGTCGGTGATCCAGTTCGCGGTCGACATCCTGCGCGTGAAGCACATCATGGTCGTCGGCCACTACGGCTGCTCGGGCGTGAACGCGGCGCTGCACAACCGCCGTGTCGGCCTCGCGGACAACTGGCTGCATCACGTGCAGGACGTGCGCGAGCGCCATGCGGCGCTGCTCGACGAATGGCCCGTCGGCGAAGCACGGTACCGCCGCCTGATCGAGCTGAATGCGATCGAACAGGTCGTCAACGTGTGCCGCACCACGATCGTCAACGACGCATGGGCACGCGGCCAGTCGCTCACCGTGCACGGGCTCGTGTACGGCGTGCACGACGGGCGGATGCGCAACCTCGGGATGTCCGTGTCGAACTTCGACGCGCTCGACGCAACCTACAAGCGCTGCGTGGCGGCGCTGACCGCACGCGGCCAGCACGCGCCCGACAACGACATGGTCGCGGCGGACGCCGCGCGGCTCGAAGGCGTCGCGCAGGCGGTCGCCGCCACGCTGAAGCCGTGCGACGACGCGCAGTAATGCGCCAGTGACGCGCCAGCCGCCTGGCGGCGGCTGCCATGCGGACGCGGCACGCATCGGACGGATCTGACACCGGCACTGCCTCGGCGGCGCCAACCAAAGGAGCGACGGGCATGAAAACCGTATTGATCGTCGGCGCATCGCGCGGCCTCGGCCGCGAATTCGTCCGGCAATACCGGCGCGATGGCTGGAACGTGATCGCCACCGCGCGCGACGCGGCGTCGCTCGACGCGCTGCGCGCGCTCGGCGCGCAGGCGCATGCGCTCGACATCGCGCAGCCCGAACAGATCGCCGCGCTCGGCTGGAAGCTCGACGGCGAGCGGCTCGATGCGGCCGTGCTCGTGTCCGGCGTGTACGGGCCGCGCACCGAAGGCGTCGAGACGATCACCGCCGAGGATTTCGACGCGGTGATGCATACCAACGTGCGCGGGCCGATGCAGTTGCTGCCGATCCTGCTGCCGCTCGTCGAGGACGCGCGCGGCGTGCTGGCCGTCGTGTCGAGCCGGATGGGCAGCATCGCCGAGGCGACCGGTACGACCGGCTGGCTGTACCGCGCGAGCAAGGCCGCGCTGAACGACGCGTTGCGTATCGCCTCGCTGCAGACGCGCCATGCGGCGTGCATTTCGCTGCATCCCGGCTGGGTGCGCACCGACATGGGCGGCGCGCAGGCCGCGATCGATCCGGAAACGAGCGTGACCGGCATGCGTCGCGTCATCGCCGAATCCGGCTCGGACGTGTCGCAGGCGAATGGTCGGTTCTTCCAGTACGACGGCGTCGAGCTGAGCTGGTGAGCGCGCCGGTAACCGGACGTTGTTAATTCACATTTCGCATGATTTTGAACCGACCCGACGCGTGCCCGTGCGGCGGCGCGTCCCCCGCGCCGGCCAGGACGCCGGCGCCACGCTATGCGGCCTGCTGCGGCCGCTTCATCGATGGCGGGCAAGCCGCCCCGACCGCACTCGAGTTGATGCGTTCGCGGTACAGCGCGTACGTGCTCGGCGCGACCGATTACCTGCGCGCGACGTGGGCCGCGCGCACCTGCCCGCCCGATCTCGACACCGACCCCACGGCGCCGGACGCGCCGCGCTGGCTCGGTCTCGCGGTCAAACGCCACGTGCCGCTCGACGACCGGCATGCGGAGGTCGAATTCGTGGCCCGCTACAAGGTCGGCGGACGCGCGTACCGGCTGCACGAGACGAGCCGCTTCGAGCGCGACGAGCAGGGATTCTGGCGCTATGTCGACGGTGAAGTAAGTGAACGCTGACAAATAGTTGCCGTGTCAGACGCCGGGTTATTCCCGCATTGCACAACCCGATTTTGTCGGGCTAGGATGACCTCGAATTGGTCATGTTGCATGGCAGGGCTTACGAATGGCGTTCAGCAAGGTATTGGTGGGATGGATGGCGGCCTGTGCGCTGTCGGCCGCTCAGGCCGGTACGCTGCCGAGCGCCAATACGGGTGCGGGCGCCGCCGGGTCGCTCGCCCACGCCGAGCACTTCGACTACGCCGACTCGAACCTGCCGCAGGTCGCCGCCGACCTGAACGAACAGATTCTCCGCATTCCGGCCGACGCGTCGGGCGCCGTCACGCTCGAGGCCACGCTCTTCAAGCCGAACGGCCCCGGCCCGTTCCCGCTCGTCGTCTTCAACCACGGTAAAAATACCGGCGATCTCCATCAGCAGCCGCGCAGCCGGCCGCTCGCGTTCGCGCGCGAATTCGTGCGCCGCGGCTATGCGGTGATCGCGCCGAATCGCCAGGGCTTCGCCGGTTCGGACGGCACGTATCAGCAGGAAGGCTGCAACGTCGGCAAGAACGGCCTCGCGCAGGCCGCCGACGTCGATGCGACGGTGCGCTACATGTCGCGCCAGCCGTACGTCGATGCGTCGCGCATCGTCGTCGCCGGCACGTCGCATGGCGGGCTCGTGTCGGTCGCCTACGGCACCGAAGCCGCGGCGGGCGTGCGCGGCATCATCAACTTCTCCGGCGGACTGCGCCAGGACCTCTGCGACGGCTGGCAGCGCAACCTCGTCGACGCGTTCGACCAGTACGGCGCGCACACGGCCGTGCGGTCGCTGTGGCTGTACGGCGACAACGATTCGGTGTGGACGCCCGCGCTCGTCGCGCAAATGCACGATGCGTACGTGTCGCACGGCACGCAGGCGCAATTCATCGATTTCGGCCGCTACAAGGACGACGCCCATCGGCTGATCGTCGACCGCGACGGCGTGCCCGTGTGGTGGCCGGCCGTGCACGCGTTCCTCGCCGAACTGAACCTGCCGACCGCGGTGCGCTATGCGGTCGTAAGCCCGCACGAGCCGAAGGCCAGCGGCTATGCGTCGATCGACGCGGTCAACGCGGTGCCGTACGTCGACGAAGCCGGCCGCGAAGGCTATCGCCGCTTCCTGAACCAGCATCCGAGCCGCGCGTTCGCGGTGTCGTCGGAAGGCGCGTGGTCGTGGGCCGAAGGCGGCGACGATCCGATGGCGCTCGCGCTCGACAACTGCGCGAAGCAAGGCGCGGGCACGTGCCGGCTGTATGCGGTCAACGATCGCGTCGTGTGGAACGACAACACGACGCAGACGGCCGACAACGGCGACGCCACCCGCGACACCGATACGCGCGCACTGGCTTCGCGCTGACGACCGACGCGCGGCAGGTCGTACGCCGCACGCGCTGTTCCGCCTTTTCGCTTCCGTTGCCGTTCTCCCGATCGCACGCTTGTCGTGCGGCTCGTCGCATGCCGTTCGGCCAGCCTGATTGCGTGCCGATTCCCCCTGCCGTTCCACGACCATCCGTCGCGCACGACGCCCCGCCCGCCGGTAATGCGCTTCGTTCCCCGATTTTTCGCCCGCGCGCCGCGCGCCGCCCCACGATTTTTTCTGTCGGGGGGTGTCACTCGAACGTCGTCATCTGCACGCATTTCACCCGATCCGCCGCGTTCCGTTCCGAGCGCCCCCGAACTGCGCCGAACTCCCGCCCAGCAAGGCTGTGCGGCGTTTGTAACCGCTAGTGCAACGTCCGGCGGAACACGCTAATCTCTGCGCGTTTCGTATCCCGCCGCGCGGCGCCCGTCGATACCGCGCGGCCGTTTTACCCCCCGGAGTCGCCTTGAGTACGCCAGCCACCGACGACTGGGTCGCGCGCAGCCTGCGCGCGGTCTGGCATCCCTGCACCCAGATGAAGCATCACGAGCGCCTGCCGCTCGTCCCCGTCGCGCGCGGCGCGGGCGTATGGTTGTACGACCGCGACGGCCGCCGCTACTTCGACGCGATCAGCTCGTGGTGGGTCAACCTGTTCGGCCATGCGAACCCGGACATCAACGCGGCGCTGAAGGACCAGCTCGACACGCTCGAGCACGCGATGCTCGCCGGCTGCACGCATGAACCCGCGATCGAGCTTGCCGAACGGCTGCACGCGCTCACCGCGCGCACGCTCGGCCACGCGTTCTTCGCGTCGGACGGCGCGTCGGCCGTCGAGATCGCGCTGAAGATGAGCTTCCACGCGTGGCGCAATCGTGGCCGCGCGAACAAACAGGAATTCGTCTGCGTCGCGAACAGCTATCACGGCGAGACGATCGGCGCGCTCGGCGTGACCGACGTCGCGCTGTTCAAGGATGCGTACGACCCGCTGATCCGCCACGCGCACGTGGTCGCGTCGCCCGATGCGCGCGGCGCGCTGCCGGGCGAGACGGCCGCCGACGTCGCGGGCCGCGCGCTCGCGGACGTGCGGCGCCTGTTCGTCGAACGCGGCGACCGGATCGCCGCGCTGATCGTCGAGCCGCTCGTGCAGTGCGCGGCCGGCATGGCGATGCACGATCCGTCATACGTGCGCGGGCTGCGCGCGCTGTGCGACGAATTCGGCGTGCACCTGATCGCCGACGAGATCGCGGTCGGCTGCGGCCGCACAGGCACCTTCTTCGCGTGCGAGCAGGCCGGCGTCTGGCCCGATTTCATGTGCCTGTCGAAAGGGATCAGCGGCGGCTACCTGCCGCTGTCGCTGGTGCTCACGCGCGACGACGTGTTCGCGGCGTTCTACGACGACGACACGACGCGCGGCTTCCTGCACTCGCATTCGTACACCGGCAACCCGCTCGCGTGCCGCGCGGCCGTCGCGACGCTCGACCTGTTCGCGCGCGACGACGTGCTCGCGCGCAACGCCCGCAAATCGGCGACGCTGCGCGCGGCGCTCGCGCCGCTCGACGCGCATCCGCACGTGCGCCACCTGCGCGAGCGCGGCACGCTGTTCGCGTTCGACGTCGCGCTCGGCGACGACGCGGCGCGCGGCTTCTCGCGGCGCTTCTTCGAACACGCGCTGACGCGCGAACTGCTGCTGCGCCCGATCGGCACGACCGTGTACCTGATGCCGCCGTACGTGATGAGCGACGACGACATCGCATGGCTCGCGCAGCGCACGCGCGACACGCTCGACGCCACGCTGGAGGACCTCGGCCGATGAGCCTGCTCGACACCCTGCAACGCGGCCTCGCCGAGCTCGACGCACAAGGGCTGCGCCGCGTGCGCCGCATCGCCGACACCGCGTGCGACGCGCGCATGACCGTGAACGGCCGCCAGATCGTCGGCTTCGCGAGCAACGACTACCTGGGCCTCGCCGCGCATCCGGCGCTCGTCGCCGCGTTCGCGGAAGGCGCGCAGCGCTACGGCTCCGGCAGCGGCGGCTCGCACCTGCTCGGCGGCCATTCGCGTGCGCACGCCAGACTGGAAGACGAACTCGCGGGCTTCGCGGGCGGCTTCTCCGATGCGCCGCGCGCGCTGTACTTCAGCACCGGCTACATGGCGAACCTCGCCGCGATGACGGCGCTCGCCGGCAAGAGCGCGACGATCTTCTCCGACGCACTGAACCACGCGTCGCTGATCGACGGCATGCGGCTGTCGCGCGCGAACGTGCAGGTCTATCCGCACGCCGATACGGCCGCGCTCGCCGCGCTGCTCGACGCATCGGACGCCGAAACGAAGCTGATCGTCAGCGACACCGTGTTCAGCATGGACGGCGACATCGCGCCGCTCGCCGAGCTCGTCGCGCTGGCCGAGCGCCACGGCGCGTGGCTCGTCGTCGACGATGCGCACGGCTTCGGCGTGCTCGGCCCACAGGGCCGCGGCGCGCTCGCGGCCGCCGCGCTGCGTTCGCCGCATCTGGTGTACGTCGGCACGCTCGGCAAGGCGGCCGGCGTCGCCGGCGCGTTCGTGATCGCGCATGAAACCGTGATCGAATGGCTGATCCAGCGCGCGCGCAGCTACATCTTCACGACGGCCGCGCCGCCGGCCGTCGCGCATGCGGTCTCGGCGAGCCTGAAGGTGATCGCGGGCGACGAAGGCGACGCGCGCCGCGCGCACCTCGCCGCGCTGATCGAGCGCACGCGCGCGCTGCTGCGCAACACGCGCTGGCAGCCGGTCGATTCGCACACGGCCGTGCAGCCGCTCGTGATCGGCAGCAACGACGCGACGCTCGCGGCGATGCGCGCGCTCGACGCGCACGGCCTGTGGGTGCCCGCGATCCGGCCGCCGACGGTGCCGGCCGGCACGTCGCGGCTGCGCGTGTCGCTGTCGGCCGCGCATTCGTTCGACGATCTCGCGCGGCTCGAAGCCGCGTTGATCGAGGCCAGCGAGGAGGCTGCGGCATGACCACCGTCCCGCTCTCCGTCTTCGTCACCGGCACCGACACCGAAATCGGCAAGACCTTCGTGTCGGCCGCGATGCTGCACGGCTTCGCGCGGCACGGCCTGCGCGCGGCCGCACTGAAGCCGGTCGCGGCCGGCGCGTACGAACGCGACGGCGTCTGGCGCAACGAGGATGCGGACCAGCTCGATGCCGCCGCGAACGTCGTGCTGCCGCCCGAGCTGCGCACGCCGTTCCTGCTGAAAGCGCCGGCCGCGCCGCACATCGTCGCCGCGCAGGAAGGCGTGACGCTCGACCTCGACACGATCGTCGCGTGCCATCGCGAAGCGATGACGCGCGCGGACGTCGTCGTCGTCGAAGGCGTCGGCGGCTTTCGCGTGCCGCTGAACGACACGCAGGACACCGCCGATCTCGCGGTCGCGCTCGGCCTGCCCGTCGTGCTCGTCGTCGGCGTGCGGCTCGGCTGCATCAGCCACGCACTGCTGACGGCCGACGCGATACGCCAGCGCGGCCTCACGCTCGCGGGCTGGGTCGCGAACCACGTCGACCCGGCCATGTCGTTCGCCGACGAGAACGTCGCGACGATCGGCGACTGGCTCGCGCGCGAGCACCGCGCGCCATTGCTCGGCCGCATCGCGCACATGACGCCGGCCGCCCCCGAATCCGCCGCGGCGATGCTCGACATCGCCGCGCTCGTCGAGTCGCTGCGCGCCGCGCGGCATTGACCCCACCGATCCCCCCAATCCCGCCCAGGACAGGAAAACGAAATGACCCAAGCCCAGACCGCCGCCGTGCAACCCGACGCGATCCCCGTAGCGGCGCCGACGCCGCAGCGCTGGCGCGTCGCCGACGTCGTCGCGCTGTTCGAGCTGCCGTTCAACGACCTGATGTTCCGCGCGCAGCAGGTGCATCGCGAGCACTTCGACGCGAACGCGGTGCAGCTGTCGACGCTGCTGTCGATCAAGACGGGCGGCTGCGAGGAAGATTGCGGCTACTGCTCGCAGTCGTCGCACCACGACACGGGCCTGAAGGCCGAGAAACTGATGGACGTCGACGCGGTGCTCGACGCCGCGCGCGCGGCCAAGGCGAACGGCGCGAGCCGCTTCTGCATGGGCGCCGCGTGGCGCAACCCGAAGGAGCGCCACATGCCGGCGCTGACCGAAATGGTGCGCGGCGTGAAGGAGCTCGGCCTCGAGACCTGCATGACGCTCGGCATGCTCGAGGACGAACAGGCGCAGCAGCTCGCCGACGCGGGCCTCGACTACTACAACCACAACCTCGACACGTCGCCGGAGTTCTACGGCCAGGTGATCTCGACGCGTACGTACCAGGACCGCCTCGACACGCTCGACCGCGTGCGCGACGCGGGCATCAACGTGTGCTGCGGCGGCATCATCGGGATGGGCGAATCGCGCCGCGAACGCGCGGGCCTGATCTCGCAGCTCGCGAACCTGAACCCGTATCCGGAATCGGTGCCGATCAACAACCTGGTCGCGATCGAAGGCACGCCGCTCGAAGGCACGGCGCCGCTGGACCCGTTCGAGTTCGTGCGCACCATCGCGGTCGCGCGCATCACGATGCCGAAGGCCGTCGTGCGCCTGTCGGCCGGCCGCGAGCAGCTCGACGACGCGATGCAGGCGATGTGCTTCCTCGCCGGTGCGAACTCGATGTTCTACGGCGACCAGCTGCTGACGACGAGCAACCCGCAGACGCAGCGCGACCGTGCGCTGTTCGAGCGCCTCGGGATTCGCGCGAGCCAGGCCGACGCGCTGTCGGAAAACGCGTAAGCGGTGACGGCCCGGGGGGCCGCGCCCGCCAATGAAAAAGCCGGGGCGCGCCCCGGCTTTTTCACGCCCGCGCGCACGGCTCAGGTCGCGCCGCCCAGTGCGCGCGGCTCCATGAATGTGTGCCGGAAATAGTCGCGCACCGCGTGCATCGCGGGACTCAGCTCGATGTTCTTGCGCCACGCGAGGCCGACGCTCATCGGCGGCACCGGGTCGCGCAGCACGATCGTCTCGATGCGCCGCCCTTCGAGCGACCACGGGCGATACACCATGTCGGACAGGATCGCGACACCGCTGCCGTTCGCGACCATGCTGCGCACCGCCTCGACCGACGAGGTGCGCAGGATCACGTTCGGCCGGTACGGCGTCTCGTTCCAGTAACGCAGCGCGGTCTGCCCGGCCTCGTCCACCGTCAGCATCACGAACGGCTCGTGCGCGACCTCCGCGAACGTGACGCTCTCGCGCCGCAGCAGCGGATGATGCGCGCCGACCCACAGCCTGCGCACCGAATGGATCACCGGCTCCAGCACGAGCTCCGGATTCGACACGTTCGACGTGAGCAGCACGGCCATGTCGTAGCGGCCCGCGATCAGCCCTTCCTCGATCGACTCGCGGTTCAGCTCGTGCAGGTGGATCGTCAGGCGCGGATAGAGCGTATTGAGCCGCAGCACGTGATGCGGCAGGAAGTAGCCGAGCACCGTGTAGCTCGCGGCGATCGCGAGCGTGCCGGTCAGCGTGCTTTCGAGATTCGGGATCCGCATCGCCTCGTCGACCGACGACAGGATCGTGTACGCGTGATTGAGAAAACGCCGCCCGGTATCGGTCAGCGTCACGCCCGCCGACGTGCGCACGAACAGCTGCGTGCCGAGACTGTCCTCCAGTTCCTTGATCGCGCTCGTCACGGCCGACTGCGAGATGGTGAGCTGGATCGCGGCCTGCGAGATCTGTCCGAGCTCGGCGGTCGCGACGAAGTACTTGAGCTGTCTGAGCGTCAGGGCCATGCGCGGTGGAAAACTGATGGGGGCATGGCAACCATCATATCAACCGTCCGTTTCGCGGCAATCCGGGCCCGCCCGACCCGCGCGCATCCGCCTGCCGCGGCGCCGGGCGGCCGCTTCCGGCGATATCTGAAAAATCGATACGCTCGCATATAAAAATAGAACTATTTTGACGCACCCCGCACGGCTAACCTGCGTTCAGCACGGTGTCGACACGCGCTGCGGCGCACGCGAAACCGGAGAACCTGGAGGAACGAACCGTATGAGGAAGCACAGTGTCGACCTGAATTCGGACATGGGCGAAGGCTTCGGCCCGTGGACGATCGGCGACGGCGTCGACGAGCAGATCATGCCGCTCATCAGCTCGGCGAACATCGCCACCGGTTTTCATGCCGGCGACCCGAACATCATGGCGCGCACGGTGCAGCTCGCGCGCGACGCCGGCGTCGGGATCGGCGCGCATCCGGGCTTTCGCGATCTGGCAGGCTTCGGTCGCCGCACGATCACCGAAACGCCGCAGGCGCTCGTCCACGACATCCTGTATCAGCTCGGCGCGCTGCGCGAGTTCGCGCGGCTCAACGGCGTGAGCCTGCAGCACGTCAAGCCGCACGGCGCGCTCTACATGCACGCGGCGGCCAACGAGGCGTTCTCGCGGCTGCTGATCGAGACGCTGCAGCGCGTCGATCCCGGCCTGTGGCTGTACTGCATGGAAGCGTCGGTCACGTATCGCGTGGCGAGGGAGTACGAACAGCCGGTGATCCGCGAGTTCTACGCCGATCGCGACTACGACCGCAGCGGCTCCATCGTGTTCACGCGCCGCGTCGGGCGCCTCGACCCGCAGCAGGTGGCCGACAAGGTGCTGCGTGCGTGCATCGACGGCAAGGTGCGCACGATCGACGGCGACGACATCGACATCGATTTCGATTCGGTCTGCATCCACAGCGACACGCCCGGCGCGCTCGAACTCGTGCGCGAAACGCGCGACGCGCTGGTCCGCGAAGGCATCCGGACCGCCGGCCCGCAACCGCTCGCCGCTCATCACTGAACCCGATTCAAGGAGACGCAAGATGGCATTGCACGACATCGTCAGCCCGCTGCCGGGCACGTTCTACCGACGCCCGTCGCCCGAGGCGGACTACTACGTCGCGGTGAATGCGACGGTCGCGGCCGGCGCGGTGGTCGGCCTCGTCGAAGTGATGAAGCAGTTCACCGAGATCGAAGCCGATGCGGCGGGCTGCGTCGTCGAGCTGCTCGTCGACGATGGCGAGCCGGTCGACGCCGGCCAGGTGCTGATGCGGATCGAGGGGTGATGCGATGAAGCCGGCAAACGCCCCCGACACCTTCTATCGACCGTCGCGGATCAAGACCGTGCTGGTCGCGAACCGCGGCGAAATCGCGGTGCGCGTGATCCGCGCGGCACGCGAGCTCGGCATGCGCGCGGTCGCCGTCGTCAGCGACGCGGACCGCGACAGCCTCGCCGCGCGCATGGCCGACGAAGCGATCCACATCGGGTCGTCGCATGCGGCGAAGAGTTATCTGAATCCGGCCGCGATCCTCGACGCCGCGCGGCAATGCGGCGCGGACGCGATCCATCCGGGCTACGGCTTCCTGTCCGAGAACGCGGCGTTCGCCGCGCAGGTCGAGGCGGCCGGGCTGATCTTCGTCGGCCCGGACGCGCACATAATCGCGACGATGGGCGACAAGGCCCGCGCACGCGAAACCGCGCGGCGTGCCAATGTGCCGACCGTGCCCGGCAGCGACGGTGTCGTGCAGTCGCTCGACGAGGCGCGGGAAGTCGCCGCGCGCATCGGCTATCCGATCATGATCAAGGCGGCCGCGGGCGGCGGCGGGCGCGGCATCCGCGTCGCGCACGACGCCGCGCAGCTCGACGCCGAACTGCCGCTCGCGCAGCGCGAGGCGCAGGCCGCGTTCGGCGACGGCGGCGTCTATCTCGAACGCTTCATCGCGCGGGCGCGGCACATCGAGGTGCAGGTGCTCGGCGACGGCCGCGACGTCGTCCACCTGTTCGAGCGCGAATGCTCGCTGCAGCGGCGCCGCCAGAAGATCCTCGAGGAAGCGCCGTCGCCGTCGCTCACGCCGGCGCAGCGCGACGCGCTGTGCGCGTCGGCCACGCGGCTCGCGCGCGAGGTCGGCTACCGCAGCGCGGGCACGCTCGAATACCTGTTCGACGATGCGCGCGGCGAGTTCTACTTCATCGAGATGAACACGCGCATCCAGGTCGAGCATCCGGTGACCGAGGCGATCACCGGCATCGATCTCGTGCGCGAAACGCTGCGCATCGCCGACGGCGAGCCGCTGCGATTCGCGCAGGCCGACATCGCGATGCGCGGCGCCGCGCTCGAATGCCGGATCAACGCGGAAGATCCGCTGCAGGATTTCCGCCCGAATCCGGGCCGGATCGACACACTGGTGTGGCCGACCGGCCCCGGCGTGCGCGTCGATTCGCTGCTCTACCCGGGCTACGTCGTGCCGCCGTTCTACGATTCGCTGCTCGCGAAACTGATCGTGCACGACGAGAGCCGCGCGGCCGCATTGCGGCGTCTGTCTCGCGCGCTCGGCGAGCTGCAGGTCGGCGGCCTGAAGACCACCGCGCCGCTGCACGTCGCGCTGCTCGCGGACGACGACGTGCGCGCGGGCCGCTATCACACGAATTTTCTCGAAGCGTGGATGCCGTCATGGCGCGAGGCCGCGACGGCCGCCGCCCGGCAGCACGAAACCGCGGACGCCGCGCGCGTCGGGGAGGCCCTGTGACGACCCGTTATACGTTCGGCGGCGACGAGTTCGTGTTCGTCGAGATCAGCGAGGCGATGTCGCTCGACGCCTTCTTCAAGGGCACGGCGATCACGCGCGAACTGCAGCGGCGCGCGGTGCCGGGCATCACCGAGATCTGTCCGGCGAACGCGTCCTACCAGGTGCGCTACGACCCGGACGTGATCGAGCCCGACACGCTCGTCACGCTGCTCAAGGCAATCGAGGCCAAGGTCGGCGACGCGCCGCTCGAACTCGATACCCGCATCGTCGAGGTGCCGGTGCTGTACAACGACCCGTGGACGCACGAGACGCTGATGCGGTTTCGCGAGCGTCACCAGGACCCGTCGTCGACCGACCTCGAATATGCGGCGCGGATCAACGGCAAGCGCGACGTCGACGACTTCATCGCCGCGCACTCGGGCTCGCCGTGGTTCGTGTCGATGGTCGGCTTCGTCGCCGGCCTGCCGTTCATGTACCAGATGGTCGAGCGCGAACGGCAGCTCGAAGTACCGAAATACCTGCGGCCGCGCACCGACACGCCGAAGCTGACGGTCGGCCACGGCGGCTGCTTCGGTTGCATCTACTCGGTGCGCGGCGCGGGCGGCTACCAGATGTTCGGCGTGACGCCGGCGCCGATCTTCGATCCCGCGCAGCGGCTCGACTACCTGCGCGATTTCATGGTGTTCTTCCGGCCCGGCGACATCGTGAAGTTCCAGCCGATCGATCGCGACGCCTATGACGCCGCGGTGGCGGCCGTCGAAGCGGGTACCTTCTCGCTGCGCGTGCGCCCCGTGAAATTCTCGCTCGACGCGTTCCGGCGCGATCCCGATGCGGTCAACCGTTCTCTCGTCGAGGTGCTGCATGCCCGCTGACGCGCACAACCTGATCGAGGTCGTGAAACCCGGCCTCGCGACGTCGGTCCAGGATACGGGCCGGCAAGGCTACTACCACGTCGGCATCCCGCCGTCGGGCTCGCTCGACCAGTACGCGTCGCGCGCGGCGAACCTGCTGGTCGGCAATCCGGAACAGGCGGCCGTGCTCGAATGCACGCTGCTCGGCCCGGAACTGCTGTTCCATGCGGACGCGCTGGTCGCCGTCACGGGCGCCGAGATGACCCCGAAGATCGACGGCGTCGGGCAGCGCTGCAACGTCGCGCTGTGGATTCGCGCGGGCAGCGTGCTGTCGTTCGCCTACGTGAAGGGCGGCGCCCGCGCGTACCTGGCCGTCGCGGGTGGCATCGACGTGCCGGTCGTGCTCGGCAGCCGCTCGACCTACACGCTCGGCGCGATCGGCGGCCACGCGGGCCGGCGCCTGCAGAAAGGCGACCGTTTGCCGATCGGCGCGGCGCGCGGCACGCTTCGCGAAGGGCGCGAACTGCCGGCGTCGGTCAGCCGGCCGCTGGACAGCCAAGTCGAACTGCGCGTGCTGCCGGGGCTGTACCACTACCGGCTCACCGACGCGTCGGCGCACACGTTCTTCGATGACGAATGGACGGTCGCGCCCGAGGCGGACCGCATCGGCTACCGCTACAAGAACGGCCGGCCGCTGCAGTTCCGGCCGCGCGAGCAGCCGTTCGGCGCCGGGGCCGATCCGTCGAACATCGTCGACGCGTGCTATCCGATCGGATCGATCCAGGTGCCGGCCGGGGTCGAGCCGATCATCCTGCATCGCGATGCGGTGTCGGGCGGCGGCTACGCGACGATCGGCACGGTCATCAGCGCCGACATGGACCTGATCGGCCAGATGCAGCCGAACCATCGCGCGCGCTTCGTGCGCGTGACGATGGCCGACGCGCTCGCCGCGCGCCGCGAGTATCAGCGGCGCCTCGCGCTGCTGCGCGCCGTACTGAAGGACTGAGCGCCACGCGCCCGGCCGCCGCGCCGGGCGCCGTGCGCCGCCCTCCGCTTTCATCCTTCGCTTCCGTTTCCCGTCCGTGCGGCCGCGCGCGGCACGGCGGGGACGCTTGCGCGCCGTTTTCGCCGGACCGGTTGCCCGCCCCGACGTCGGGGCAACCCCGCGGATCGCATGTGCCGCGGCCCAGACGTCGTCCGCTGTTTTGCTCATCGAGGAGCACGCTCATGGCCAACCTGGCTCAGGCCCGCACCGACGAGGATCTCGACCTGTCGACGCTCGCCATTCCCGATCACGCACGCATGCCGCCCTTTTCGCTGACGATGGCGTGGTGGGCCGTCTGCAGCGCGGTGTTCTATATCGTCGTCGGCGCGACGCTCGCACTCACCTACGGCGCGCGCAACGCGCTGATCGGGATGGCACTGTCGGTCGTCTCGTACGGCATCGTCAATTCGATCATCAGCCGCTACGCGATCCGTACCGGCCTGTCGGTCGCGCTGTTCTCGCGCGTGCTGTTCGGCAGCGCGGGCGCGGCGCTCGCGACGCTGATCTTCTTCGCGACGGCG
This sequence comes from Burkholderia sp. BCC0506, assembly GCF_902833145.1. Taxonomy (GTDB): domain Bacteria; phylum Pseudomonadota; class Gammaproteobacteria; order Burkholderiales; family Burkholderiaceae; genus Burkholderia. The sequence goes on from NZ_CADFEN010000006.1 coordinate 240,641, forward strand.
ATCTACTACGCGGTGTTCGAGGGCTCGGTGATCGCGGTCGCCGCGCATCACCAGTTTCCGGCGCTCGACTACAAGTGGGCCGCGCTGATCGTCGTCTGCTACAGCGTGCCGCTCGTGTTCGGCAGCGTGCAGCACTGGCTCGACAAGTTCAACGGCGTGCTGCTGCCGTTCTACCTGTTCGGGTTGCTCGCGGCGGTCGGGCTCGCGACGGCCGAGTACGGCTATCACGCCGAGTGGCTCGATTTGGGGCCGGCGGGCGGCGCCCCGGCCGGCGGCTGGTGGCAGTGCTTCGTCTACTACATGGGCGTATGGGTGCTGATGATGTTCACGTTCGACTACGCGCGCTTCGGCCGCAAGGCCGACGCCCGCTATCACGGCCGCTTCAACTTCGGGATGCCGTTCTACCTCGTCACGTTCCTCGTCAACGGCGCGGCCGGCATCTATCTCGTCAGCACGATTCCCGGGCTCGGCACGCTGTCGGAAGTGTCGGTCGTGCTCGCGCTGCTGAAGCTGATGGGCGTGTGGGGGCTGCTGTTCGTGTGGGTCACGCAGTCGCGCATCAATACCGCGAACTACTACCTCGCGACCGTCAACATGCAGGCGTTCTTCCAGAAGGTCGCGGGGCTGCGCGCGCCGAAATTCGTGTGGGCGGTCGTGGTCGGCGCGGTCGTCTATGCGCTGATGATGGCCGACATCTTCTCGCGGATTCTGCAAGCGCTCGCGTACCAGGGCATCTTCGTCGTCGCGTGGGTCGGCGTCGCGCTCGCGCACATCCTGTCGGCGCGCTACGGGCAGCTCGTCGGCGACGACGTCGAATGCCGCGACGCGCACGTGCCGGTGTTCAATCCGGGCGGCCTGACCGCGTGGTTCGCGGGCGCGTTCGCGGGGCTCGCGCTGAACCAGGCGACCGGGTTCGCCGCGTCGCTGTCGGCGCCGGCCACCTTCGTCGTGTCGTGGCTCGTCTATCGCGCGCTGCTCGGCACCGCGAAGCGGACCTGGTTCGTGCGCAACACGTGACGCGCCGCGGCTCGGGCGCCGGCCCTAGCCGATCGTCTGCACCGGATGGCCCTGCGCGTCGCGGATCACCGTCGGCTCGACCCGCCAGCGCACGCCGTCGAGCCCGTCGATCGCATACTCGCCGGCGCGCGGCTTCAGCGTGCGCGCCAGCGCCTGCACCGTCGCGTCGGAGAGCCGCAGCGTCAGCGTGCCGTCTTCGTCGCTCACGCCGTTCGCGTCGCCGCGCACGAACCGCACCGCGCCGTCGTGACCGACGAGGCGAAACGGCCGGTCGAACGGCAGCCGCAGCGGCAGTAGCGTGACGAGTTCGTCGACCTGCCGCGCGCCGACGGTGATCTCGATCACCGGCGCGCGCAGCAGCCGCTTGCGGGTGCCCCAGCCGAGCACGTCGGTGAACAGGTAACCGCTCGCCGAGCCGTCGCGCTGCGTGCCCGCGTCGACCTGCTCGCGCACGTCCGCGCGTTCGAGCAGCGACGCGCGGCCGAGATCGGTCACCCACAGCGGCATGTGCGGCAGCAGCGTGTCGAGCAGCGCCCGCGTGCGCCAGCGCTTCGCGGCGCGTTCCTCGTCGAGCGTCAGCCCGACGACCTGCAGGAACGCGAGACGGCCGTGCGGCGTGTCGATCGCCGGCAACTCCGGATCGAACGCGAAGCCCATCGAGCAGAGCGCCGTATCGGTATCGAGCGCGATCGGGCCGTTGGCCGTCATCCAGTGGCCGTCGTCGAACGCGTTGCCGCTCTGGAACACGTAGCGCGCGAGATTCTGCAGGAAGCTGAAGACCCAGCGCGGCGGCTCGTCGTCGCCAGCCACGCACGCGACGCGCATCGTCAGCTCGAAGCCGAAGCCGCTGACGGCCGGATCGTCCGACTCCTTCGCATACAGCTCGCTCAGCCCGTACGTGACGAAATGCCAGTGCGGCACGGGTGCCGCGCGCCGCCACACGCTGATCCCGTCGAGCGGATCGGGGCCGCCGAGCCGCCACTTGACCAACGTGCCGTAGTGCTTCGGCTCCTGGCCCGGATAAAGGCGCGCGAGCGCGGCGTCGATCGCGTCCCAGCCGGGCGCGGCATCGTCGTCCGCGCCGTCGTGCGTGGCGTCCGTCATGTGGCCCGCTCTCCCCGATGATGTCGTGTCGTGTTTGTGTCGTGCGGTGTCGGAACGTACGTCACACGTGCGACGCCGCGCCGTCGAGCGCCGCGCGCACGCGTTCGACGCGCTGCGCGTCGACGGGCGCCAGCACCTCGCCGCGCGGCCGCACGCCCGAGCCGAAATGCACCGCGCGCACGCCGGTGGCGCGCACGAAATCGCCGACCGCGTCGATCGTGAGCCCGGAGCCTGCCAGCACCGTGCAGGTCGTGCCCGCCGACTGCCGCACGAGCCGCGTGATCGTCGCGACCGCATCGAGCACCGACGGATGGCCGCCCGACGTCAGCACGGACGTGACGGCCGGCACGCGCAGCAAGGCGTCGAACGCGGCGTTCAGGTCGCGCGCGACGTCGAATGCGCGGTGGAACGTGAGCGCGCGCCCGTCCGCAGCGGCAGCAATGCGGGCCAGCGCGCCGAGATCGACGTCGCCGTGCGCATCGAGCGCACCAAACACGACGCCGTTCGCGCCGGCCGCGACGGCCGCGCGCACGTCGCGCTCGATCACGCGCAGGTCGTCGGCGTCATAGACGAACGAGCGGCTGTGCGGACGCACGATCACGTTGACGGGAATCGGCACCGCGGCCACGACGGCCTCGATCAGGCCGACGCTCGGCGTCAGCCCGCCTTCGGTGATCGCGGTCACGAGTTCGAGGCGGTCGGCGCCCGCGCGGGCGGCAACCTTCGCATCGCCGACGGTCGTGGCGATCACTTCGAGGAGAACGGAAGAAGCGGCGTGTCGGTTCATGGGCGGCCCGCGAATCGTCTGGACAATTCGCGCATCCTAGCCGAGCCGCGTGACGGACGCCAGCGTGCCGGCGGCCGCGTATTTCAGCCCAGTACGTCAGCCGCGCCGCATGAGCCAGACGCCTGCTTCGGGCACGAAGCGGAACATCCGCGCGTTGGAGTACGCGCCCTGCTGCTGCATCACGTCGACGATCGCCGGCATGAGCACGAGCATCGCCCAGCCGATCATCCCGAACGCGGCCGTCGCGCCCGCCTGGCCGACTTTCATGAACGCGGCCATCTGCGCGGCGACCACGCAGAAGCCGGCGACCGAGACCAGCACGATCGCCAGCACGTTGCGCACGACGCTCACGCGAGCGCCTGCCGGAAATACGCAGTCGCGGGGCGTCGGAACAGCAGGTAGATGAACAGCGCGAACAGCAGGAAACCGGGGATCAGCGCCACGAACAGCGACTTCGGCATGTTGACGAACGAAAATGCGAAGCCGAACGCGGACGTCGCGATGTACGCGTTGCGCGACCACTCGCGCCCCTTGAGGATCGCGAAGCCGATCACGACGTTCGCGGCTTCGACGATCACGCTGATGCCGAGCGTGGCCCAGACGGGCAGCAGGTAATGCGACAACAGCGCCTGGGTGGTCGGCATGCCGATCGAGAACGGCGTATAGACGCAGGTGATCGCGTTGGTCACGATGATGATCCACGCGAGGATGGTCAGCGAAACCGGTCGTTTCATGGTGTTTTCCTTTTTTATTCGCCGCCATGGTGGCCCCCCGGACGGCGCGAGCGCGGTCACGACGGCCGCGCTCGCGCATTGTCGGGGAAGCGCGCGGCGAACGCAAAGGCTGCCTCCGCGCCGCCGCTCGCCGCATCCGGGCCGTGTGCCGCTACGCCGCTTGCGCGTCCTCGTCGGTCCAGTCGATATCGCCGCACAGCACGCGCTGCGCATCGCCGACCCGCACGGCCACCGACAGCGTCACGCACGGCTGCGCCTCGTTGATCGACAGGTACGGCCGCGTGACCTGCACGCGCCCCGGTTCGGCGATCGCCGAGCGGAAATACGGCCGGCGCAGCCAGTTCGCGCCCTGCGCGTCCGCCAGCGGCGAAAAACGCGCCTCGGCGAGCGCGCGATCGGCGCGCAGCACGACGTTGCGGCCCGACTGCCGGCCCTGCGCATCGAGCAGGAAGCAGCGCGCGGCCGCATCGAGCGCGAGGAAATTCCAGCACACCTCGTCGAGCGGCTCGCCGGCCGCGAGGCGCTCGGCCGCCCGCTCGAACGCGCGCAGGTACGGTGCGAGCCGCTGCGTGTCGCGCCGCTCGCGCGCTTCGGTCTGCTGACGAAAGCGCTCGGTCAGCTCGCCGATGCAGCCGGTCGCCGTCGCGCTGTCGGGCAGCCCCGGCGCCGGGCGGCCGAAGTAGTAGCCCTGCACGAAATCGGCCTCGCACGACAGCGCGATCTGCGCCTCGTGCTCGGTCTCGATTCCTTCGACGAGCACGAGCTTGCCGGCCTCGTGCAGCAGCGTCACGAGCCCGTGCAGGATCGCGGTGAGCCCGGTGCGGTGCGCCGCGTGCGACAGCATGATCCGGTCGAGCTTCACGATGTCCGGATTGAGCTGCCAGATCCGTTCGAGGTTCGAGTGGCCCGCGCCGAAATCGTCGAGCGCGATCAGGAAGCCGTGCGTGCGGAATTCGCGGACGGCCTCCGCGAGCCGTTCGACGTCTTCCGCGCGCTGTTCGAGCACTTCGAGCACGATGCGCCGCGGCGGCATGCCGAGCCGCTTCAGGTTCGCGAGCAGCGCGGCCGCCTGGAACGGGTCGGTGAGCACGCCCGGATGGACGTTGAGAAACAGCCACTCGCGCTCGGCGCCGAGCAGCGCGAAGTTCTCCAGATGCAGCGCCTGCGCGAGCCGGTCGAGCTGCAGCAGTTCGTCCCGGCGCGCGGCTTCGCCGAACACGTCGAGCGGCGACACGGGGCGGTCGAGCGCATCGTGCGCGCGCAGCAGCGCCTCGTAGCCCACCGCACGCTGGTGCGACAGGCTGAATATCGGCTGGAACACGGTCGTGAGCGTCAGGTCGCGGTGCTGCGTCGCCAGCCGTTCGAAGCCGGAGCTCATCTCCCGCTCGAACCGGTACGGCGACGCGGCGGCCGGACGCTCCTGTTGCACGATCGTCATGCCTTCCTCCTGGTGATGCAGTCGAACGCGACGTCCGGCGAAACGGACGACGAACGGGACGGCGCGCGCAATGTCATGGTTGGACCCTCGGTTGCCCGGCGCGGAGCCGGGCGGCTGCTCTCCATCAAGCAAGCTCCGTGCAAGGTGCGCAACACCCATGCGCCATGCGGCGCGCCGGGCAGCCGCACCACCGTGGCGCGCCGCCGGCGCACCATATCCGTGCGCACGCACCGGCCGCTCGAGCGCATCCGTCGCGTCGTCACGCTACACTCCGTACGATCGTTTCATTCCCCGTATCGATGGAAATCGTTTTCACAGTCCTCATTCTGCTGCTGACCGTCGCGCTGTCCGGCGCGGTCACGCGCCTCCTGCCGTTGCAACTGCCGCTGCCGCTGATGCAGATCGCGTTCGGCGCGATGCTCGCGTGGCCGAAGCTGAACCTGCACGTCACGTTCGATCCCGAGATCTTCATGCTGCTGTTCATTCCGCCGCTGCTGTTCGCGGACGGCTGGCGGATTCCGAAGCGCGAGCTCTACCTGCAGCGCCGCGCGATCCTGATGCTCGCGTTCGGGCTCGTGTTCATGACGGTACTCGCAGTGGGCTACTTCGCCCACTGGCTGATTCCCGAGTTGCCGCTGCCGATCGCGTTCGCGCTCGCGGCCGTGCTGTCGCCGACCGATGCGGTCGCGCTGTCGGGCATCGCCGGCAAGGGTCGCATCCCGCCGCAACTGATGCACATCCTCGAAGGCGAGGCGCTGATGAACGACGCGTCGGGCCTCGTCGCGCTGAAGTTCGCGATCGCGGCCGCGCTGACGGGCGTGTTCTCGCTGCGCGCCGCGTCCGTCACGTTCGTGATCGTCGCGGCCGGCGGGCTCGCGACGGGCGCGATCGTGTCCTGGCTGTTCAGCGCGCTGTCGACACGCTTCCTGAACGCCGAACAGGAAGGCGACCCGGCGCCCGGCATCGTGATGACGCTGCTGGTGCCGTTCGCGGCCTATCTGTTCGCCGAGCACCTCGACCTGTCGGGCGTGCTCGCGGCCGTGTCGGCCGGGATGATGATGAATTACACGAGCTTCTCGCGCAAAAGCACCGTCGCGTCGCGCGTGCGCGCCGAAAGCACGTGGGCGATGATCGAGTTCGTGTTCAACGGCATGGTGTTCATCATGCTCGGGCTGCAGTTGCCGCACATCATCGGCCGCGCGCTCGTCGACGCGCACCATACGAGCGACGCGCTGGTCGGCCGCATGATCTTCAACGTATGCGCGATGATGCTCGCGCTCTATGCGATCCGCTTCCTGTGGGTGTGGCTGCTGCGCTGGTTCGCGAGCCGCCGCGCGGCGCGCCACGGCCTCGCCGGCACGATGGCCGGCGTGCGCACGATCGCGGTGATGACGGTCGGCGGCGTGCGCGGCGCGGTCACGCTCGCCGGCGTGCTGTCGATCCCGGTCGCGCTGTCCGACGGCGCGCCGCTGCCGGGGCGCGACACCGCGATCTTCATCGCGTCGGCCGTGATCCTCGGCTCGCTGATCGTCGCGGTGATCGGCCTGCCGCTGCTGCTGCGCGGCGTGCGCTCGACGCGCAACCCGCTCGGCGACGAGGAGCGCATCGCACGCTCGGCCGCCGCGCAGGCCGCGATCCGCGCGATCGATTCGTCGCACGACGCGATTTCGGCCGATCTCGACGAATCGGGCGCCGCGCGCTGCGCGGACATCTCCGCGCGCGTGATGGACCAGTATCGCCGCCGGCTGGCCGCGCTGGCCGACGACGGCCCCACGCCGCGCGCGGAAGCGAAGCAGGCCGAAACGATGGAGTTGCAGATGCGGATCGCGGCCGTGCGCGCGGAACGCTCGGCGCTGTACCGGCTGCGCACCGACAGCAAGATTTCCGACGAAACGCTGACGAAGCTGCTTCGCGAGATCGACCTGTCGGAAACCGCGCTGTCGACGCGCAAGAAGGGCATTCTCTGACCGGCCGGCCGCGGCTCGCGCGCAGCCGCCGAGCAGCATAAAAAACGGCGACGCACGAGCGTCGCCGTTTTCAGTCCGCCCGCCGCGGCGTTACTTCGCGACGACGACCGGAATCCCCTTCAGCATCCCCGCGCCCTTCATCTCGTCGAGCGCGTGCTGCACGGCCGCGCTCGTCGCCGCGTCGATGCCGAGCTGCAGCGCGAGCTCGCGCTCCGCGCGCTTCACGCCGGCCAGGTTGCGCACCTTCACGTGACCGAAGCCGCGCACGCGGGCGTGCAGGTCGGCCAGTTGCACGACCTGCGCCGCATTGCCGGGCGTCATCGCGGCGAACGCGCGCGTGAGCGTGGTCTCGTAGTCGTCGGCGAGCGCACGCTCCATCTTGCGCTCGACCGTGCGGCCGAACGGATCGAGCCACGTGCCGCGCAGGCTGCGCACGCGCGCCAGCATGCCGAGCACCGGCCACATCCACTGGCCGAACACGCGCTTCTTCGGCGTGCCGCCGTCGCGGCCGGCCTTCGCGACCGTCGGCGGCGCCAGGTTGAACTTCACGCGGTACGCCTGCCCCGGCACGCCTTCGAACTGCGCTTCGAGCGCGGTGCGGAACGCGTCGTCCGTGTACAGCCGCGCGACTTCGTATTCGTCCTTCACCGCGAGCAGCCGGTAGAACGTCGTCGCGACCGCGCGCGTCAGCGTATCGTCGCCCTTCGCGCGCGCCGCACTCACCAGCGCCCGGTAGCGCTCGACGTAGCGCGCGCCGCCGTATGCGTCGAGACGCGCTTCGCGATCGGCGATCAGCTCGGCGAGCGTCTCCGGCGCGGCGTGCGCGGCCACCGCATGACGCGCGTTCCACAACGCGTCGAGGCCCGCCGCGTCGCCGGCCGCCATCCGGCCGATCGAGAACGCGAGCTTGTTCATCGGCACCGCGACGTTGTTCAGTTCGATCGCGCGCATCATCGCGGCGAGCGACACCGGCACGAGGCCGAGCTGCCACGCGTAGCCGAGCATCAGGATGTTCGCGCCGATCGAATCGCCGAGGAACTTCGCGGCGAGCGCCTGCGCGTCGCAGCTCGACAGGTAGCCGTCGCCGGCCGCGTGATGCATCTTCTCGAGCAATGCGTCCGCATGCAGGTTCGCGTCGGGGTTCTGCACGAACGACGCGTTCGGGATCCGGTGCGTGTTGACGACGATCCGCGTGCGCGCGTGACGCACCGTCTGCAGCGCTTCGGCGCTCGCCCCGACGACCATGTCGCACGCGAGCAGCACGTCGGCCTGCTGCGTGTCGATGCGCACCTGGTTCAGCCAGCGGTCGCTCGACGCGATCCGCACGAACGACAGCACGGAGCCGCCCTTCTGCGCGAAGCCCATGAAGTCGAGCACCGACGCGCTCTTGCCTTCGAGGTGCGCGGCCATGCTGATCAGCGCGCCGACCGTCACGACGCCGGTGCCGCCGACGCCCGTCACGAGCAGGTCGAACGGCGCCGCGTCCAGGTGCGTCGCCGGCACCGGCAGCGCGTCGACGCGCGCGGCGAGCGCCGCTTCGTCGAATGCCGCGCCGGCCGCCTTCTTCAGCGCCGCGCCTTCGACCGTCACGAAGCTCGGGCAGAAGCCGTTCACGCACGAATAATCCTTGTTGCACGACGACTGATCGATGCGGCGCTTGCGGCCGAGCGGCGTCTCGAGCGGCTCGACCGACAGGCAGTTCGACTGCACGCCGCAGTCGCCGCAGCCTTCGCACACCGCGTCGTTGATGAACAGGCGCTTGTCCGGGTCGGGGAATTCGCCTTTCTTGCGGCGGCGGCGCTTCTCGGCCGCGCAGGTCTGGTCGTAGATCAGCACGGTGACGCCCGGCGTCTCGCGCAATTCGCGCTGCACCGTGTCGAGTTCGCTGCGGTGATGGAACGTCGTGCCGGTCGGGAACTGGCCGTGGTGACCGTCGTACTTCTCCGGCTCGTCGGACACGACGACGAAGCGCGACACGCCCTCCGCCTCGACCTGCCGCGCGATCTGCGGCACCGAGATGCTGCCGTCGACCGGCTGGCCGCCCGTCATCGCGACCGCGTCGTTGTAGAGGATCTTGTACGTGATGTTCGCTTTCGCGGCGACCGCCTGGCGGATCGCGAGGATGCCCGAGTGGAAGTAGGTGCCGTCGCCGAGGTTCTGGAACACGTGCTTCGTGTTCGTGAACATCGCGTGCGCGGCCCAGTCGACGCCCTCGCCGCCCATCTGGATCAGCCCGGTGGTGTCGCGCTCCATCCACGACGCCATGAAGTGGCAACCGATGCCGGCCTGCGCGATCGAGCCTTCCGGCACCTTCGTCGACGTGTTGTGCGGGCAGCCCGAGCAGAAATACGGCGTGCGCTTCACGCCGTCCGCTTCGTTCGACAGGATCTGCGGCGCGACGAGATCGACGACGCGCTCGCGCCGGTCGAGCGCCGGCTTGTGGCGCGCGAGCCAGTCGGCGAACACCGGCAGGATGCGCGACGGACGCAATTCGCCGAGCTCCGACAGCAGGCACGCGCCGGCCGCGTCGTGCTTGCCGAGCACGCGCGGGCGCGCGCCTTCGGTGCGGTTGTACAGGTAGTCCTTGATCTGCTGCTCGATGACGGGGCCCTTCTCCTCGATCACCAGCACTTCGGCGAGCCCGTCGACGAAGGTTTCGATGCGCGTCATTTCGAGCGGATACGACAGGCCGACCTTGTAGATCCGCACGCCGGCCGCGTCGAGGTCGGCGACCGTCAGGTCGAGGCGGCGCAGCGCTTCCATCAGGTCGAGGTGCGCCTTGCCGCAGGTCACGATGCCGACGTTCGCGTGCGTGCTCGGCGCGATCCACTTGTCGATGCTGTTGGTGCGCGCGAAATGGCGCACCGCGTCGAGTTTCGCCGCGAGGCGCGCCTCGATCGTGAGGCTCGGCAGGTCGGGCCAGCGGTTGTGCAGGCCGCCCGCCGGCGGCGTGAAGCCTGCCGGCGCGGGCCAGCGCGTCTGCAATGCGTCGAGGTCGACGGTCGAGCCCGACTCGACCGTTTCCGAGATCGCCTTGAAGCCGACCCACGCGCCCGAGTAGCGCGACAGCGCCCAGCCGTACAGGCCGAATTCGAGCATGTCGGCGATGTTCGACGGGTTCACGACCGGCATGTGCCACGCGATCATCGCGAAGTCGCTCTGGTGCGGCATCGACGACGACACGCAGCCGTGGTCGTCGCCGGCTACCACCAGCACGCCGCCGTGCGGCGACGAGCCGTATGCATTGCCGTGCTTCAGCGCGTCGCCCGCGCGATCGACGCCCGGGCCCTTGCCGTACCACATCGCATACACACCCTCGACCGTGCGCTCGGGGTCGGCTTCGACGCGCTGCGTGCCGAGCACGGCCGTGCCGCCCAGTTCCTCGTTGATCGCGGGCAGGAAGCGCACGCCACTCGCGTCGAGCAGTTTCTTCGCCTTCCACAGCTGCTGGTCGACCATGCCGAGCGGCGAGCCGCGATAGCCGCTGACGAAGCCGGCCGTGTCGAGCCCCTGTTCGGTATCGACCATGCGCTGCATCAGCAGCAGGCGGATCAGCGCCTGCGTGCCGGTCAGGAAGATCCGGCCGCGCGTCGCGGTCAGGTTGTCGGTCAGGCGGTAGTCGGACAGGGTGGGCGTGCCGTCGACGGGCAGGCGGGCGGTCATGAGGGGATGTCTCCGGATTGTGCTGTTCTGGGCCCTGCGCGGCGGGGCGTCGGATGACGCGCGGTGCCGGCAGCGAATGGCTCTATTTTTTCGCGCGGGGCCGAGAATGTTTTTTCTCATCTTGCTGGGACAGGCCTATGGCGAGAAAAACTGCGCAGCTTTTGGTCGGGATTTGAGAGAGTTTTCGCGCGGGCGGCGGGAGTGCGATGGGTGGCGGCGTTGGGACGGTCGGCTGGTCGTGGTGGAAAAGCCGGTGTGCGCGGCCAGGCTCGCGATCTGCCCGGCGAATGGCACCTGAACCCCGTGCGGGAAGGGTTTCGGCGGCATCGGGGCGTCACCCTCACCGTCGAAATGCACAGGGTTCCGATTGGTCGGCGGCGCCGGATGTCCACGATGCGGCCCCCTTCGGCCGATCGGGCTCGCAGGCTCACCGTTCGATTGCACAGCGTTTCGAGTGGCGCCGGGGCCGGGATGTCCACATCCGGAATCGGCATGCGGGGCGCTCGGATCGCGACCCTCACCGGTGAAATTCACAGCGCGGCGAGTGGGTTTCGACGGCGAATATCCACATCGGAAATCGCGCGTTTCGTCGGGTCGCCTTTCGCGCGCACCGTTCGGATACACAGGGCTTCGACTGGCTGCTTGGGGTAGTTGTCCACGTCCGGACTCGCATTCTCTTCCCGCCGTGCGCGCACCCTCACCATTCAAAAGCACAGTGCTTCGAGTGATTGGGCGGGCCGGATATCCACATGCACGCGCGTTCTCCAATCGATAGCTGACGCACGTTTCGAAGGGCAACGGCGAGGGGCGATCGAGGCCGGAAGCGGCTCGTCACTCGATCGAGCGCGGACGCTCACCATCGAAATACACAGTGTCACGAGTCGTTTCGACGAATCGATATCCACACGAAGGGGGCGCTCTCGATCGATAGCAGAGGTCCGTTTCGAAGGGGAACGGCGAGGAGACAATCCATACCGGAAGCGGCTCACCCCCGATCAGGCACCGATGCTCACCGTCGAAATACACAGTGCCGCGAGTCGTTTCGACGGACCGATATCCACACGAAGGGAGCGCTCTCGATCGATAGCAAAGGTCCGTTTCGAAGGAGAATGGCGAGCGGGCAATCCATACCGGAAGCGGCTCACGCCCAACCCGGCACTGACGCTCACCATCGAAATACACAGTGCCGCGAGTCATTTCGATGGACGGATATCCACACTGGCAAGCGCTCGCGATCGATAGCAGCGTTACGTTGCTAAGGGGAACGTCGGAGGCGGCAATCCATACCGGAAGCGGCTCATTACCCGATCGGGCACCGACGCTCACCGTCGAAATACACAGTGCCGCGAGTCGTTTCGACGGACCGATATCCACACGGCGAGCGCGCTGCCGTTGCTCGCCACCTTGCGCCCGCGCGTGACAGGAGTTCTCTTTCGCATAGCATCGGCGATCGAACGGACAGGCTATGCGCCGATCGCGGGCTCACGCTCACCATTGAATTGCACAGCGCGCCGAGTCGCAGGAGAAGCCCGACGGGCGCGTCGAAATCCGCATGTCACGAACCACGCGTCGGCGCTCACCGTTAGAATGCACAGCCCTTCGATTGGGGCCGGAGCGTCGCGGGGCCCACATGCCATCGTCACGCAGCCGCGCCAGCGCCAGTCGGCTAGAATGCGCGTCGCGTCGCGCCGAGCCGCGGCAACGGCCGGAAACCCACGCCAGCGCAGGCGCGCGGCCGGATCGGGCGCGACACTCACCGTTGAATTGCACAGCATTTCGCTTCGTCTTGCCGCGAGTTGTCCACACCCGCTTCATGTATCGCGCGGCATCCGGTCACCCTCACCTGTGAAAACCACAGGGTGCCGAGTCGTTCCGAGGCACGGATATCCACAACCGGACGCGCGACCGGATTTTCATCTGCCAATCGACGGACACCTCGGCACGCGACAGCCGGGGAAGCAGGAAAGGCTTGTCCGGCCGGCCTCGGCGGCACACTCACCATTCAAATGCACAGCGTTCCGAGTGGTCGCGGCGACGGGTTGTCCACATCCCTCCGGCGCGGCTTCATCGCGCCGACGCACCGCCTGGGCGACGTCATTCGGCGATCGACCGGATGATCCTGGCCGGATTGCCGCCGACCAGCGTGTTCGGCGGAACGTCCCGCGTGACGACGGCCGCGGCCGCGACGACCGCGTTCTCGCCGATCGTCACGCCGCCGACGATCGTCGCGCCCGCGCCGATCCACACGTTCCGCTCGATCACGATCGGCTCCGCGACCACGCAGTCGCGCCGCCGCGAAGGCTCGACCGGATGACCGGAGGTAATCAGGCTGACGTTCGGGCCGATCATCACGTCGTCGCCGATCTCGAGCCCGCCCAGATCGTAGAACGTGCAGTTCTGGTTGACGAACACGTTGCGCCCGAGCTTCATGCCGGTGCCGCCCGTCGCATGAAACGGCGGGATCAGCACGAAGCCGTCGTCCACTTGCGTGCCGATCAGTTCACCGAACAATGCGCGGACGTCCGCCGCGTCGTCGAATGTCAGGCGGTTCAGGCGCGCGGTGATCGCCATCGCCCGTTTGACTTCGGCCACCATGGCCGCCGATTCGGGCGTTCTGCGCGGAATGATCGTGGTGCGATCGTCGTTTGCCATGCGTGAATGGTCTCCGGTGAGTGCGCGGTGCGTGATGCGTCCCGACCGCGGCCGAGCGAATGCGGTGCCGTATGCGGGGTACTGGGCGATGAGCCGGGCGCAGTGTAGCAATGCCGGTTTGCGCCAAGGATTGTCCAAATTTTCATAACTAGTAAAAATATAACTAGTTATTTATTGAATTCCCGTCGCACAAGGCTTCGCGGGCATTTGGCGCGATTCACCGCTGTTGCGCGCGCCGAATCCAATACTCGCAGCGGAACCGGGCGCCCCTGGCTGCGTCCCTCTGTCCGATCCTCCTGCGCTCGGGTACGCTTGAGCATCCACTGGATCGACGGCAGCACCCAAACGCGGAGGCGCGATGAAGCTCTACTACTGGCCGAAGACCCGGGCATTCCGGGCGCTGTGGATGCTCGAGGAAACCGGCGTGGTGTACGAACTCGTGCCGATCGACCTGCGCTCGCACGAACAGGGCAGCGATGCGTTCGTGCAGGTCAACCCGATGGCCAAGCTGCCCGCGCTCGACGACGGCAGCGCGCCGTTCGCGGAATCGGGCGCCGTGCTGCTCTATCTCGCCGACCGTTGCCCGGGCGCGGGGCTCGGCATCGCGCCCGACGATCCGCTGCGCGGCCGCTTCCTCCAGTGGATGTTCTTCACGCCGACCTGCCTCGAACCGGCGATGGCCGAGAAATTCACCGGCGCATCGGGCAACCCCGTCGCGTTCGGCTGGGGCAACATCGCGCGCGTGCAGCGCGCGCTCGCGCAGGCGCTCGCCCACAGCCGCTGGCTGGTCGGCGAGCGCTTCACCGCGGCCGACCTGCTGCTCGCGAGCACGCTGAAGATCGCGTTCGACGCGCATCTGCTGCCGCACGAAGGCGTGCTCGGCGACTACGTCGCGCGTGCCGAGGACCGCGACGCGTTCCGCCGCGCGGTCGCGATCGAGCAGCGCGAAGCGGCGCGTCTGCTGCACGCGTGACGCGCAACGCAACGGCGCGCCGACGTTGATCACGCCTGCGCGGCCGGCCCCGGCGCCGACGCGCCCGCGTCGATCACCACGCCCGGCGAACCGCGCTCGTCGGTATCGACGTCGATCGGCACGACTTCATGAAAATGCGTGTAATCGATGTGCGTGATGCCGTCCTCGTCGTGCATCAGGTCGACATAGCGGTGGCGCCAGCGGATCTCGTCATGCGCCCACGCATAACGCGCCTGCATGACCTGCGCGGTGGTCTCGTCCGAGCCCTCGATCGTGATCAGCAATTGCGCGTCGCGCGCGGCGAGCGATTCGGGCGTCTCGCCGAACAGTGCGCTCGATTCGTCGATCACGTGCATCAGGTTCCAGCCGAGCAGAAAGATCGGATGCTCGTTGCGCACGAGCGGCAGGTCGTGAATCTTGCGCAGCGAGTAGCCCTCGTGCGTGCCTTCGACGCGCAGCAGCCGCAGTTTCGCCTGCGCCTCGGCAATCACGTTCTGGCGCGCATTCGCGGCGCGCACCATCAGCGTCATCCGGCCGTTCAGCGGCCGCACGATCGCGTAGCGCGCGAACAGGATCTTCGCCTGCGGCCGCGAAAACCGCGCGAACACGAGCCCCGTGGCCAGCGCGATGCCGGACATCCCGACGAAGATCTCGAACGTCGCGACGAGGTGCGCGTAGACCGTCTGCGGATGCATGTCGCCGTAGCCGACGGTCGCGAGCGTCTCGACGCTGAAGAAGAACGCGCCGCCGAAGCCGGCCGGCGACTGGTTCGCGATCGGCGCATGGCCGAGCAGGTAGAGCATCGCGAAGCCGCCGTTGAGCAGCAGGAACAGCACCGCGAGCGACAGGAAGAACACGGGCCAGCTCACCGTCAGCGCGCGGTGATAGAAGTCGCGCCAGCCGAGCGGCGGCATCCCGTACGCGATCACCGGGCGCGTGCCCGACCAGATCTTGCGGCCACGGCCGCGGGAGGCTGGGGAGGACGAATCGACGTTCATCGCGAGGCGCCGGTTGCGGGGAGGCGATGAGCGTAGCACGCGCGGCGGCGGCCGGGAATGCGGGCCGGTTCGAACGGAAAGCCGCCGCGTAGCCCGTAAAAAAACCGGCCGCACGAGCGGCCGGCTGCGTCGTCATGCGCGCCCGCGCGGGGCGCGCGCCGCGATCACTTGCGGTCGACGATCACCTGGTCGAACGTGCCGCCATCGGCGAAATGGGTCTTCTGCGCATTCGCCCAGCTGCCGAAAACCTGCTCGACGCTGAATGTCTTCAGCGCCTTGAACTCGGCCGCATGCTTCTTCAGCACGGCCGCGTCGCGCGGGCGCAGATGGTGCTGCGCGATGATTTCCTGCGCTGGCGGCGTGTACAGGTAGTCGAGATACGCCTGCGCGACCTTGCGCGTGCCTTTCTTGTCGACCACCTTGTCGACGACGGCGACGGGCGGCTCCGCGAGGATGCTCGCCGACGGATACACGGCGTCGAACTGCGCGCCCGATGCGCCCGTGTCCATCAGCGCGACTTCGTTCTCGAACGTGACGAGCACGTCGCCGATGCCGCGCTGCGTGAACGTGGTCGTCGCGCCGCGGCCGCCCGAATCGAGCACCGGCACGTTGCGGAAGATCGCCTTCTCGAAGTCGAGCGCCTGCTGGTCGGTCGCGCCCTTCTGCTTCTGGAAGCCCCAGGCGGCCAGATACGCATAACGGCCGTTGCCCGACGTCTTCGGGTTCGCGATGATCACCTGGACGCCCGGCTTCGCGAGATCGCTCCAGTCCTTGATCGCCTTCGGGTTGCCCTTGCGCACGAGGAACACCATCGTCGTCGAGTACGGCGAGCTGTTGTCCGGGAAGCGCGCGCGCCAGTCCTTCGGCAGCAACTGGCCGCGCTCGGCGAGCAGGTCGATGTCGTTCGGCTGGTTCATCGTCACGACGTCGGCCTGCAGCCCCTGCAGCACCGACAGCGCCTGCGCGCTCGACGCGCCGTGCGACTGCTTGATCGTGACCGTCTCGCCGGTCTGCTGCTTGTAGGCGGCGGCAAAGCTCGCGTTGATGTCCTTGTACAGTTCGCGCGTCACGTCGTACGACACGTTCAGGATCGACGTGTCCGCGTGCGCGGCCGTCGCCGCCACGACCAGCGCCGCCGCCGCGCCCGTGTGCAGCCAGCGGCCGATCCCCTTGATGCTTGCCATCGTGATATGCCCCGTTTCCAGTGGTGGTGAATGTGCGTGACCGTGCGCGTACGCGCTGTCATCGAAACGTAAGCGGGCATTCTAGCGGCCGGGTGCGCCGTGCCTTCCAATCAGTGGTGGAAAGCAAATCTCGAATTCTGCTAAGCGGCGGCCGGGGCTCGCACGCGCCGCCGCCCCGGTGTTAAGATCGCCGCTCAGCCCACTCACGGTTCATCCATGTCCGCTCTCCCGCGCTCGCCCTCGATCCTCGCCGCCGTCGCGGCAGGTGCGCGCGCGGCCGGGCTGAAACTGAAAAAACGACTCCTCGACTGACGGGGACGTCGCGTCCCGTCAGGCGAATGCCGGACGGGATGCCCGCAGGTCGTTTCTTTCTCCTTGCACGCACGCCTCGCTCCGGCACCCCGCCGGCGGAACGGTTCCTTCCCACTCCGTTTCCACCATGAGGCTTTGCATGAACACACGTTTCGAAGGTATCTGGCTGCCGATCATCACGCCGTTCCACCACGGCGAGGTCGACCATGCGGCGCTCGCGCGACTCGCGCGCCACTATGCGGCCGCGAGCATCGCGGGCTTCGTCGCGGGCGCGACGACCGGTGAAGGCGTGCTGCTCGACGCGCGCGAACAGGATGCGGTGTTCGCGACGCTGCGCGACGCGGCGCCCGCGCTGCCGATCGTCGTCGGGCTGACCGCGAGCGCGACGCACTTCGCGGCCGCGCGTGCACGCGAACTCGCGGCGCTGCGCCCGGACGGGCTGCTCGTCACGCCGCCCGTCTACGTGCGGCCGACGCAGGACGGCATCCGCCGCCATGTCGAGGCGATCGTCGACGCGGCCGACCTGCCGGTGCTCGTCTACAACATCCCGTACCGCACCGGCGTGAACGTCGAACTGGAGACGCTGCAGGCGCTTGCGCGCGATGCGCGCGTCGCCGGCATCAAGGAATGCGGCGGCACGCTCGAGCGGATGAGCCGGCTCGTGCACGACACGCCGCTCGCGATCCTGTCCGGCGACGACAACCAGAACTTCGCGGCGATGTGCGCGGGCGCGCACGGCGCGATCGCGAGCAGCGCGCACGTGCTGCCCGAGTGGCATGTGCGGATTCATGCGTGGCTGCGCGACGGGCGGCTCGCCGACGCGCGGCGCCTGTCGGTCGCGCTGCAGCCGCTCGTCGCGGCGCTGTTCGCGGAACCGAACCCGGCGCCGGTGAAGGCCGTGCTGGCCGCGCAAGGATGGTGCGAGGACGGGTTGCGGCTGCCGTTCGTGCCGGCGAGCGACGGGTTGCGAGAGCGGTTAGCTGCGATTTGCGCGGCGCTCGAAGCGTCCGCGCGAACGACAGCAGCGGCATAGGGTTCCACACCAAAACGGTTTCAGACCGTCAAAATCCGGGAAGCACCATACTGCGAAAGAAGGCCGTCCGCGGTAACAAGCAACAGCGGTTCGTACCATGCCTGTGCGACGAGCAGCCGGTCGAACGGATCGAGATGGTAGTGGGGGAGATGGCGCACGGCCGCGCCGTGCGCCATTCGAACCGGCAGTTCGCGGTACTCGCTCGGGTTGATCTTGTCGACCAAACGATCCACATCGACATCCAGCTTTCCCTTCCCGGCCTTGATCGCCACTTCCCAGATGCTCGCGCTGCTAACGAACACTTCATCGGCAGCGGTAATCAGACTGCGCGCGCGAGCGCTCAGCTTCGGATCGTTCGCCACCGCCCAGAGAAAGATGTGCGTATCGAACAGCAGCCGCATTACTTCCCCATGAATGCGGCCAGTTCTTCGACGGAAAGCGGTGCATCGAAATCGTGGGCGATCCACATTTGTCCCTCAAGGGCACCGAATGGGTGAATCGGCCTGAGCGGCACGAGCCGGACCGACTGCTTGCCGGCCTGTGTAATCACGACACGTTCGCCGGCAATTGCGGCATCGAGAAGCCGCTGCAGATCGAGCGCGGCTTCGGGCACCGTGGCAACTTGCATGATGGGCTCCATTGGTTGACCCACCATTGTTACGACATTCGCGTCATTGCTCCAATAGGCCAAACGTCCAGCCGCCCGGACACTGGCGGGCTCGCGCCCCCGGGAATCACGCCGCAAGTGCCCCCTGCGTCGCATCCCGCACCGCCTGCGTCACGATCCGTGCAAGCCGCTCGACCGTCGGCGTCGCCGACGACGTGCGCCGCAGCAGGATCAGCGGCAGGCTCGGCAGCGCGGGCAGCCCGAACGACGCGGCATCGAGCACGCGCACCGACGCGGGCAGCCCGTAATGCGAGCGCACCGTGAGCCCGAGGCCGGCTGCCGCCGCCGCCCATAGCCCGGCCAGGCTCGGCGTCGTGAACGCGACGCGCCACGGCACGCCGGCACGGTCGAGCGCATCGGTCGCCGCGCCGAAGAACCGGCACGGCCGGTCGAACACGACGAGCGGCAACGGCTCGCCCGTCGCCCGCGCGGTACGACCGCCGGTGTCACCGACCCCGCCCTCCACTGCCGCATTCCCGCCCCGATCCGGCACGCCGGCCCCCTCGCCCGCCACCGCGCCGATCCATTGCATCGGCACCTGCGCGATCGCTTCGCTGTCGATCCCCGCCCGCGACACGAGCGCCGCCGACGCCGGATCGCCCCACACGAGCGCCAGATCGAGCTGGTTCGCATCGAGCCGGTCGAGCAGGTCGGCATTGCGCGCCACGCGCGCCTCGATCTTCACCTTCGGATGCGCGCGCGCGAACCGCCCGAGCACGTCGGGCAGGATCGCCTCGCCGAAATCCTCCTGCAGCCCGACGCGTACCCAGCCGTCGAGATTCACGCCGCGCACGGCCGCGGCCGCCTCGTCGTTCAGCTCGATCATCCGCCGCGCGTAGCGCAGCATCGCGTCGCCGGCGTCGGTCAGCGCGAGCCCGCGCCCGACCTTCACGAACAGCGGCGTGCCGGCCTGCTCCTCGAGCTTGCGGATCTGCGCGCTCACCGCCGACGACGAGCGCGCGACGCGGTCGGCCGCCTTCGCGAAACTGCCGAGATCCACGCCCGCGACGAGGCTGCGCAACGCCGCGACATCGAAGTTGGGCCGCGCCAGCGCGGCATCGGCCCCTGCGAGCGGCGCGCCGCCGTCGCGCGGAATGTCTTGTCGGGGCATCTCAATCATCCTGTTTTATCGAACGATTCATTAAAAACTTTCCGATTTTCAGGATGAATGTAGGCCGCCAGACTATGGACGTCAACGTCGAACCAGGCCTGCCGTCATGGATACCTCCTGCATCGCTTCCCCCTCTTCGCCTGCCCGCGGCGTGCGCGGGCCCGCCCACCGCTGGCGCGTGCTGGCCGCCGGCGTCGCCGCAAACATGAGCTTTTCGGCCGCCGCGGCCGGCATCCCGACCACGGCCGTGTGGATGCGCACCGCCTATCAGCTCGACAACGGCGCGCTCGGCCTCGTGGTGGGCGCGCTCGGCTTCGGCGTCGCGCTGTCCGAACTGCCGTGGGGCATCGCCGCCGACCGCTTCGGCGACCGCCGCGTGCTGCTGACCGGGCTCGTCGCGACGGCCGCGATGCTCGCGCTGATGATGTACACGACCGTCCCGAGCGCGCACGCGGTGCCGCCGCTGATGCGCGTCGTCGCGGCGATGTGCTGCGTCGGCCTGCTCGGCGGCAGCGTGAACGGCTCGAGCGGGCGCGCGGTGATGCGCTGGTTCGGCGAGCGCGAGCGCGGGCTCGCGATGAGCATCCGCCAGACGGCCGTGCCGCTTGGCGGCGGCCTCGGCGCGGCGCTGCTGCCGTCGCTTGCCTCGCATGCCGGTTTCGCCGCGGTGTTCGGGGCGCTGATGCTGCTGTGCGCGGGATCGGCCGCGCTCACCTGGCGCTGGCTGCACGAGCCGCCCGCCGGGCCGGCCGCGGCGCACGTCGCGACGCCTCGTGTCGCATCTCCGGCCACGCGACGTCCGCCGGCCGCCGGCCAGGCGCGCAACCCGCTCGCGCGCGGCCCCGTGTGGCGCATCGTGCTCGGCATCGGCCTGTTGTGCGCGCCGCAGTTCGCGGTACTCACGTTCGCGACGGTATTCCTGCACGACTTCGGCCGGCTGGGCCTTGCCGGCATCAGCGCGGCGATGGTCGCACTGCAGCTCGGCGCGATGGTGATGCGCGTCTGGAGCGGCCGCCACACCGACCGGCACGGCAACCGGCGCGCGTACCTGCGCGGTTCCGTGATCGTCGCGGCCGGGTCGTTCGCGCTGCTCGCGGCGGCGACGGCCGGCAGCCCGCCTGTGCCGGTCGCCGCGATCGTCGCGATTCTCGTGTTCGCCGGCATCTGCGTGTCGGCATGGCACGGCGTCGCGTACACCGAGCTCGCGACGCTCGCGGGCGCGGACCACGCGGGCACCGCGCTCGGGATGGCAAACACGATCGTCTACCTCGGGCTGTTCGCGACGCCGCTCGCGATCGCGCCGCTGCTCGCGGCAAGTTCGTGGAGCGTCGTGTGGCTCGCGGCGGCGCTGGTCGCGGGCGCGACCTATCCGCTGTTCGCGGCGAAATAGCCGCCGCCGTTCCACGCGGGCGTCACGGCACCGGCCCCGACACCCGCGCGCTCGTCAGGCCGCCTCGCGCGCCAGCGCGCGTCGTGCGGCCGGTCGCTCGGCCTCGCGCTGCGCATGAGCCGTCCAGGCGGGGTGCCGCGTCATGTCGAACCCGATCGCGACGCCCCAGCGATACAGCACGAGCAGGAACGGATCGACGATCGAATGCGCGCCGGGCTCGGCCCACGTGCGGCCGTCGGCGAGCGCGGTTTCGATCGACGCGTTCGCCGCGTCGATCGTGCTGCGCCCGTGCGCGCTGACCGCGCCGTGCAGGGCCGGATCGCCGATGAAGCGGCCCGGCCGCCACAGCGCGCCGTAGCCGACGCCGTGCACCCAGCCGACCAGCCAGGCGAGCCATTCGTGACACCGCGCCTCGCGCAGCGGATCGCCGAGCGGCAGCAATTGCGCATCCGGATAACGGCGCGCGAGGTACGTGAGGATCGCCGGCGTTTCGGTCAGCACGCGCGGCTCGCCCGGAATCGCGAGCACGGGTACGCGCGCTTTCGGATTGATCGCGAGATAGCGCGCTTCGAGGTTCTGCCGCTCGCGCACGGACACGATCTCGACGTCGAACGGCGCGCCGGTTTCCTCCAGCGCGATGTGGGCGGCGAGCGAGCAGGCGCCCGGCGAAAGATAGAGACGATAGGCGTTCATGGCGGTGTGGCCCGACGGGTAGTGGAAAACGGAACCGAGTGTAGGAACGCACACCGATGCGCGACAAACGATGAATTGTCGTGCTCGGACATTAGTGTTACTAATACCCGCATGCGACGCATCCACCTCCCCCCGCTCCAGACGCTGCGCGCGTTCGAGGCCGCCGTGCGGCTGCAGAGCTTCACGCGCGCGGCCGACGAACTCGCGCTCACGCAAGGCGCGGTCAGCCAGCACATCCGCGCGCTCGAGGCGCAGCTCGGCTATCCGCTGTTCACGCGCGAACGCAACGGCGCGACGCCGACGCACGCCGCGCATGCGCTCGCGCTGCAGGTGCGCCAGGGCCTCAGCGTGCTCGAACGCGCGTTCGAGCCGGCGCTGCCGGTGCGCCGCCGCCCACGCACCTGCGACGCGACGCTGAACGTGAGCGTGCTGCCGAGCGTCGCCGAGCGCTGGCTCGCGCCGCGCCTGCCGCGCTTCTCGGCCGCGCATCCGCACATCGCGATCGCACTGCATCCGGACGTGGCGCTCGCGCCGCTGCGCAAGCGCGACCGCATCGACGTCGCGCTGCGCTACGGGCCGGGCACGTGGCCCGGTGTCGTCGCCGAGAAGCTGATGAACGAGACGATCTTTCCGGTTGCGAGCCCCGCGTACCGCAATCGCGACGGCGTCGCGCCGCGCACGCCGGCCGATCTCGTGCGCGCGACGCTGCTGCGCCATCCCGCGCAGCCGTGGGAACCGTGGTTCCAGGCCGCGCGGCTCGACCTCACCGAATCCGCGCGCGCGCCGCGCTTCACCGACGTGAACGCGCTGATCGACGCGGCGCGGCAAGGCCGCGGCGTCGCGCTCGCGCGCCGCTCGCTGATCGAGCCCGAGCTCGCGGACGGCACGCTCGTGCGCGTGTCGAGCGTGCGCATCGCCGACGTATATGCGCACTACGTCGTGTGGCGCCCCGGCCATCCGCGCGAAGCGGCGATCCGCACGTGGCTCGACTGGCTGCGCAGCGAAGTGCGGCGCAAGACGCCGCGCCGCTGACGCCGACGCTCACGCGCGCACCGGCATCGCCACCTTGTCGAGCGTGATCGGCAGGTCGCGCACGCGCACGCCGGTCGCGTGATAGACCGCATTGGCGATCGCGGCCGGCACGCCGGTGATGCCGATCTCGCCGATGCCGCGGATGCCGAGCGGGTTGAAATGCGTGTCGCTTTCGTCGACGAAACTCACGTCGAGCTCGCCGATGTCCGCGTTCACGGGCACGTGATATTCGGCAAGGTTCGCGTTCGTGAAGCGGCCGTGCCGCACGTCGAGATGCGAGCCTTCCTCGAGCGCGGTGCCGAGCCCCCACACCATCCCGCCGATCAGCTGGCTGCGTGCCGTCTTCGCGTTGAGCAGGCGGCCGACGCTGTAGACGCCGACGATGCGCGGCACGCGAATCGTGCCGAGCTCGGCGTCCACGTGCACTTCGGCAAACACCGCGCCGAACGAATGGGACGCATAGCGCGCCTTCTCGTCGCCGGGCTTCGCCGTCGCCTGCGCGTCGATCGGCTGGCCGCCCGCACGCGCGATCACCGCCGCGGCCGGATCGCGCCGCGATGGGTCGCCGCGATGCACGACCCAGCCGTCGTCGACCGTCACGTCGTCGGCCGCGGTGCCGTGCAGCGGCGATCCGGAGTCGGCGATCGCCAGCGCGATCAGCTTCGCGCGCGCCTGCAGCGCGGCCTCGCGCACGGCCGGCGCCACGCTCGCCGCCGACTGCGAGCCGCCCGACACCGGCGCGCGCGGCAGGCTGGAATCGCCGAGCGCGAAGCGCACGTTGCGCGGCGCGAAACCGAGCGCATCGGCCGCGACCTGCGTCATCACCGTGTAGGTGCCGGTGCCGATGTCCTGCGTGCCCGACGCGACCTCCGCCGTGCCGTCCGGCAGGATGCGCGCCCGCGCCGACGCTTCGCTGCGGTTCGCCGGGTACGTGGCGGCCGCCATCCCGAGGCCGATCAGCGTGTCGCCCTCGCGCATCGTGCGCGGCGCGCCGGTGCGGCGCGACCAGCCGAAGCGCCGCGCGCCGGCCTCGTAGCACTCGCGCAGCTTGTTGCTCGACCACGGCTTGCCGTCCTGCGGATCGACCTCGGCGTAATTCGCGAGCCGCAGCGCGACCGGGTCCATGCCGAGCCGCCATGCGAGCTCGTCCATCGCCGATTCCAGCGCGAACGAGCCCGACGCCTCGCCCGGCGCGCGCATGAACGTCGGCGTGCCGACGTTCAGCGACACGATCCGGTGCGTGGTCGCGTGGTTCGGCACCGCATACATGATGCGCGACGGCATCCCGCACATCTCCATCCAGTCCTCGAACGTCGACGTGGTGGCGATCGTGTCGTGGCGCATCGCGGTCAGCGTGCCGTCCTGGCGGGCGGCCAGCACGACGCGCTGTTCGGTGAACGGCCGCCCGCCGACCGGGCCGAACATCTGCGGCCGCGTCAGCGCAAGGCGAACCGGGCGCCCCACCTGCTTCGCGGCCATCGCGCACAACGACACGTGCGACCACGATGAACCCTTGCAGCCGAAGCCGCCGCCGAGGAACGGCGACATCACGCGCACGTGTTCCGGCGCGATGCCGAACACGGCGGCCACGGCCGCGCTCGTGCCCGACACACCCTGCGTCGCGTCGTGCAGCGTGAGCGTCGGGCCGTCCCAGCGCGCCATCGTCGCGTGCGGTTCGATCGGGTTGTGGTGCTGCATCGGCGTCGTGTAGGTGGCGTCGATGCGCACCGCGCCTTCGCGCAGGCCGGCCTCGACGTCGCCGCGCTGCGTGTCCATCGCGCGCCCCTGCTGCTTCGGCGGCACGCGCGCGCCGCGCTTCGCCTGCGCGAAATCCACCACGGGATCGCTCGCGCGATAGCGCACCTGCACCGCATGCGCGGCGTCGGTCGCCTGCTCGAGGGTTTCGGCGACGACGATCGCGACGGGTTCGTTGCTGTAGCGCACCGTATCGTCCTGCAGCAACGTGAGCCGGCGCCCGGCGGGCGGCGACAGCGGCGGCCGGCCGCCGTTGGGCAGCCGCATCGCGTTCTCGTGCGTGATCACGATCAGCACGCCCGGCATCGCGCGGGCGCGCGCCGCATCGATCGACTCGATGCGCCCCGATGCGATCGTGCTCGTCACGAGTACCGCGTGCGCGAGCCGCGCATCGGGAAACTCGGCCGCGTAATGCGCGCCGCCCGTCACCTTGAGTACGCCGTCGACACGGTCGAGCGGCTGTCCGGTCGACGTGTTCATGCGACACCTCCCGTCCCGGCGGCTGCCGTTTCGACCGCACGGACGATCGCCCGCTGCGCAAGCGCGACCTTGAAGCCGTTGCCGTCGAGCGGCCGTGCATCGCGCAGCGCGAGCGCGGCCGCTTCATTCAGCGCGGCATCGCTCAACGCGCGGCCGGCAAGATGCCGCTCCGCGTCCGTCGCGCGCAGCGGCTTGTGCGCGACCCCGCCGAGCGCGATCCGCGCATCGGCGACACGCGCGCCGTCCATCCGCAATGCGGCGGCCACCGATACCAGCGCGAACGCGTAGCTCGCACGGTCGCGCACCTTCAGGTAATGCGCATGGTCCGCGAAGCGCGGCGGCGGCAGATCGACCGCGGTGATCAGTTCACCGGGCTCGAGCGTCGTGTCGAGATCGGGCCGGTCGCCCGGCAGCCGGTGAAACGACGCGAACGGAATCTGTCGCGCGCCGCGCGGGCCGCTCACCTGCACGATCGCATCGAGCGCGGCGAGCGCGACGCTCATGTCCGACGGATTCACCGCCACGCACTGCGCGCTCGCGCCGAGGATCGCGTGCATCCGGTTGTGGCCGCCGATTGCCGCGCAGCCGCTGCCCGGCTCGCGCTTGTTGCATTGCGCGAACGCGGGATCGTAGAAGTACGGGCAGCGCGTGCGCTGCATCAGGTTGCCGCCGACGGTCGCCATGTTGCGCAATTGCGCGGACGCGCCCGCGAGCAGCGCCTGCGACAGCAGCGGATAGTCGGCGCGAAGGCGCGGATGGTCGGCCGCATCGCTGTTGCGCACGAGCGCGCCGATGCGCACGCCGCCGCCGGGCAGCGCGTCGACCGTCTCGAGGCCCGCGATGCGCGTGATGTCGATGAGCGCGACGGGCCGCGCGACGCCGCCCTTCATCAGGTCGAGCAGGTTCGTGCCGCCGCCGATGAACGCGGCGCCGGGCCGCTGCGCCGCGCGCACGGCGCCGGCGACGTCGGTCGCGCGTTCGTAGGAGATCGCTTCCATTGCGGTGCCCTCCGTCGGCTAGCCGCGCGCCGCATGCGCGGCGCGCACGGCGGCGACGATGTTCGGGTACGCGCCGCAGCGGCACAGGTTGCCGCTCATGCGCTCGCGGATCTCGTCGTCGGACAGTTGCGCGGGGCGCCGCCGCACGTCGGCGGTGGCGGCGCTCCCGGCCCCCGCCGAAAACTCGTCGAGCAGCGCGGTCGCCGAGCACAGCTGGCCGGACGTGCAGTAGCCGCACTGGAACGCATCGCATTCGACGAACGCGCGCTGCACCGGGCTCAGCTCGCCGCCGCGCGCCAGCCCTTCGACGGTCGTGATCCGCTCGCCTTCGTGCATCACCGCGAGCGTCAGGCACGCGTTGATGCGCCGTCCGTCGACGAGCACCGTGCACGCGCCGCACTGCCCGCGGTCGCAGCCCTTCTTCGTGCCCGTGAGGCCCGCATATTCGCGCAGTGCGTCGAGCAGCGTGACGCGCGGTTCGAGCTGCAGCGTGTATGCGCGCCCGTTGATGTCGAGGTGCACGGGCCGCGCCGGTGCCGTCTCGCGGCGCGGCGCGGCCGGTGCGGATGCCGCGCGCGGCGGCTGCGGATGAGCGTGCGACGTGGCGCCGACGGTCGCGGCAGCCGCCGCGGATTGCAGGAAGCGGCGTCGCGCCGCGCTGGACGGCGTATCGTGCGGCGACGGCGGCGGCGCCGAATGGCCGGGCCCGAGCGGCGACGGGGCGGCATCGCGCGCCGGTTCGGCAGAGAGAGAATCGGATCGATCGCTGGACATGACTTCTGCTCGCTCCATGGTTGATGGACGCAGATGTGCCGCCCGTGCCCGGATGGCGGCGCGGTCGGCACGCGCATCGGCCAAGAGCAATTCCGGTGCCGCGAAACCGCGAGGCAGCGCTCATGTGAGGGACCGGCCACTCGCGCGCGGCGCGCACCGAGCGGCGGACGGATCGGGTCGCAACGGGAGCGCCCCTCCATGACGCCACGCTGGCGCGCGGCTGGCCGTTCGCTGACGAAGCGGCAATAACGCCCGGTTTTTGGGCGTGACCGGCCGCATATCGGTCGCAAGTTCCCGCGCGCACCTGCCATGGCGTGGATGGCGCCCGCCCGCGCCGTGGCGGGGTCGCGGTGCTGCGCGTCGTGTAAATGCGCGCAGCATCCGCGTCTGCTGGAAAATTCCGCCATGCGCGCCGGCGGATCGCCGCGAAGGGATTCGGTCGGCCTGCCGAACAGATGTCGCGATCACGCACCGATCGCAAACGATTCACCGAAACGTCGCATCGGAACGGCATACTCGAAAACGTTTCCCGCCCAGCCTGCCAGGAGAGAAGTCATGCGTCGCGTTTCCGTCGCCGTCGTTCTGTGTGCCGCCGTGTTCGTCGCCGCCTGCAGCGACGACGCACCGCACGACGCCAACGCGACCGACGCCGCGCCGCCGGCCGGCGCATCGAGCGGCGCGGCCAGCGCGTTCAACAGCGACGCGAGCGCGAACACCGCCGCGTCCGATGCCGCGCCGCTCGCGCCGCCCGTCGTGCACTACCCGCCCGATGACGACGACGATGCGAAACCCGCCGCGAATGCAGCCGCATCGAGCGTTGCCGCGTCGTCGCCGGGCTGATCCCGCTGCCACCTGATGTGAGTCGGATCCGCCAGGAAACAGCGGCGGGCGTTCGCGTCGAGCCGCTACTGGCATGACGACACGGTCGGCGACCGCGCGAACGGCGCGGTGTCGTGTCGCGTCACGTCGCGCATGGCCGGCCGAGCGATTCGCCCCCCGGGCGCCGTCAGGCCCCATCCGCGCGCGCCGCAAGCGCGACGACGCACACCCAGCCGCGACAGTCGCCGCGCAGCCTGCGCCGCGCCGCCCGCCCGTCAGACCGCGTGCGCGAGCGCGCGATCGACGAGCGCGGCCTCGAAGCCGTCGTCCGTGTCGCGAAAGCGCAGCGGCGCCGCGCAATGCACCAGCGTGTCGATGAAGTATTTCGCGCGCGGCCACGGCCCGAAGCCGGCCGCCGTGTTGATGTGCCCGGCGTCGCCGAGGTTCACGAACGCGCTGCCGAGGCGCTGCGCGAGCGTGCGCGCATCGGCGAGCGGCATCCACGGATCGGTCTCGCTGCCGATCACGATCGACGGCACCGCGAGCCGGCGCGCGTCGAACGGCCCGGCGAACGTGAACTTCTTCGGGCTGGCCGGCGCGACGAACAGCACGCCCGCCACATCGCCCACGTGCGGCCACTGCGCGAGCGCATGCGCGGCCGCGAGGCAGCCGAAGCTGTGCGCGGCGAGCACGAACGGGCCGCGCTCGCGCTCCAGCAGCGCGCGCACCGACTGCGCCCAGCCCGCGAGATCGGGCGCGTCCCAGTCGTGCTGCTCGACGCGCAACGAGCGCGGGAACTGTCGCTCGAGCCACGTTTGCCAGTGAGCGCCTTCGCTGCCGTGCAGGCCCGGAACGGTGACGAGCCGCGGCGGCCACGCCGATTTGCTGCATGCGCGCATGATTGCCCTCGCTTGCTTGAAGACGAGGTTCGATTGTGGCGTCGGGTACGCGGCGGCCGAACCAATATTTTGTGCTTTGCTTTTGCGCGACCGCGACGCCGCAGCCGCGTGACGGCGCCCCGCGCCGGCCGCCCGCCCCGCGCGGCGGCGCGATGCGCCGCGAAACCGTAGAATGTGGGCTTCCCGTCAGCTTCACACGGAACCGGTCTGGCGCCGACGCGCCGGCCGGTCGTCAGGAGACGCCCGATGTCCGCTACGCCCGCCGGTGCGCCGCACCCGGCTCCGCTCGCCATCCCCGCGACGCGCCTCGCCGGCGCGCGCACCCTCATGCAATGAAGATCCTGTTCTATTCGCCGCATCAGGAAGCCGGCGCATGGCGCGACGAGATCGCGCGTGCGCTGCCGGAAGCCGAACTGCGCGCGTGGCAGCCGGGCGATACGGCCGCCGCCGACTACGCGCTCGTGTGGCGCGCGCCGCGCGAGTTCTTCGCGCCGCGCGACGGCCTGCGCGCGATCTTCAACCTGGGCGCGGGCGTCGATGCGCTGCTCGCGCTCGATCGCGCGCATCCGGGCACGCTGCCCGCGCACGTGCCGCTCGTTCGGCTCGAAGATTCGGGCATGGCGCAGCAGATGGTCGAATACGTGACGCACGCGGTGCTGCGCTACCTGCGCCGCTTCGACGAATACGATCTGCAACAGCGCGAACGCCGCTGGCAGCCGCTCGAACCGCATGCGCGCGCAAGCTTCACCGTCGCGGTGCTCGGGCTCGGCGTGCTCGGCGCCGCGGTCGCCCGCGCGCTTGCCGCGCTCGGCCTGCCGGTGCGCGGCTACAGCCGCAGCGCGAAGCAGCTCGACGGCGTCACGACCTTCGCCGGCGACGGCGCGTTCGACGCGTGCCTCGACGGCGCGAAGGTGCTCGTCAACCTGCTGCCGAGCACGCGCGACACCGACGGCATCCTGTCGTCGCGCGCATTCGCGCGGCTCGCGCCCGGCGCGTACGTGGTGAACGTCGCGCGCGGCGCGCATCTCGTCGAGGCCGACCTGCTCGATGCGCTCGCGAGCGGCCAGGTCGCCGCGGCCACGCTCGACGTGTTCCAGCACGAGCCGCTGCCGGTCGACCATCCGTTCTGGCACGCGCCGCGCATCACGATCACGCCGCACAGCTCGGCCGAGACGCTGCGCGCGGAGGCCGTCGAGCAGATCGCCGGCAAGATCCGCGCGTTCGAGCGCGGCGCGCCCGTCACCGGCATCGTCGACTACGCGCGCGGCTACTGAATTCCGCTACGAAGAGAAACCAGGAGACAACCATGACGTTCCCCACCGCCGTCAAGATCGTCGAAGTCGGCCCGCGCGACGGGCTGCAGAACGAGAAGACCTTCGTACCGACCGACGTGAAGATCGCGCTCGTCGATCGTCTGTCGCGCGCCGGCTTCCGCAATGTCGAGGCCGCATCGTTCGTGTCGCCGAAGTGGGTGCCGCAGATGGCCGACGGCGCCGACGTGATGGCCGGCATCGCGCGCCGCGCGGGCACCGTGTATTCGGTGCTCACGCCGAACCTGAAGGGCTTCGAAAATGCGCTCGCCGCCCGCGCGGACGAAGTCGTGATCTTCGGCGCGGCGAGCGAAGCGTTCTCGCAGCGGAACATCAACTGCAGCATCGCCGAGAGCATCGCGCGCTTCGAGCCCGTCGCGAAGGCCGCGAAGGATGCGGGCCTGCGGCTGCGCGGCAGCGTGTCGTGCGCGCTCGGCTGCCCGTACCAGGGCGAGGTGCCGGTCGCGTCGGTCGTCGACGTCGTCGAACGGTTCGCCGCGCTCGGTTGCGACGAGATCGACATCGCCGACACGATCGGCGTCGGCACGCCGAAGCGCACGCGCGAAGTCCTCGCGGCCGTCACGCGCGTGTTCCCGCGCGAACGCCTGTCGGGCCACTTCCACGATACCTACGGCCAGGCGCTCGCGAACATCTACGCGGCGCTGTTCGAAGGGATCGAGATCTTTCACGCGTCGGTCGCGGGCCTCGGCGGCTGCCCGTACGCGAAGGGCGCGACCGGCAACGTCGCGACCGAAGACGTGCTGTACCTGATGCAGGGCCTCGGCATCGACACCGGCATCGATCTCGCGCAGGTCGTCGCCGCCGGCGATTTCATCTCGAACGCGATCGGCCGCGCGAACGTGTCGCGCGCCGGTCGTGCACTGCTCGCCAAGGCGCAGAGCGCGGCCGACGCCGCGAACTGCGTCTGATCACCTCGTTCCACGGATTTCTCGACATGACGACACCCGCTTCATTCGACTCCCTCCCCGATTCCGCGCGACGCGTCGCGCTGCTGCTGCGCGAGCGCGGCCATGCGAAAGGCATCGTGATGCTCGCCGAAACCGGCAAGACCTCGGCCGAGGCCGCGGCCGGGCTCGGCTGCTCGGTCGCGCAGATCGCGAAATCGATCCTGTTTCGCCGGCAGGCCGACGGCGCGCCCGTGCTGGTGATCGCGAGCGGCGTGAACCGCGTCGACGAGCAGAAGGTCGCCGCGCAAGTCGGCCCGGTCGGCCGTGCGGACGCGAAGTTCGTGCGCGACAACACCGGCTATGCGATCGGCGGCGTCTGCCCGATCGGCCATCTGGTCGAACCGGTCACGCTGATCGACGCCGACCTGCTCGCGCTCGACAGCCTGTGGGCCGCCGCCGGCCATCCGCACGCGGTGTTCAACCTGTCGCCGCACGAATTGGTGTCGCTGACCGGCGCGCCGGTCGCGGACGTCGCGTTGCGGGAGTCCGCATGAGCGACGTGACGATGCCGGTCGCCACGGTCGCGTCGCCGTGCACCGACGTCTGCCGGATCGACCCGCGCACCGGCTGGTGCGCGGGCTGCCTGCGCACGCGCGGCGAGATCAAGGGATGGCGTGAGTCGGACGACGACGCGAGGCGCGCGCTGCTCGCGCGGCTCGACGCGCGGCGGCGCCTGATCGCGGGCAGCGAGACATAAAAAAAAGCCGTTCAGCCTCACGGGCGAACGGCATCGAGATCGGAATCCTGTGAACGTGATCAACGTCACAGCCCGCATCATACGAGCGACGCGGCCGCATCGCATCGGGTGTTTCCCTACAACTTCTTACAGCGCTTTTCACGGCCGCGCGCGACGTCGTTCCGCACGCAACCTCCGTTCCCGACACGCGCATTCGACGGGCCGCGGCGCGACCGTGCCGCGACGCCGAATCGTCTGACCGTATCAGTTGCCGACCGCCGTGCGACGCGCCGGCACGATGCGCCAGCCGAGGTTCACGCCGGCCGCCGCGAGCAGGATCAACAGCGCGCCGACCACCTGCGTCCACGCGAGCGTCTGCCCGAACGCGACGCGATCGACGACGATCGCGACGACCGGATAGACGAACGACAGCGCGCCCGTCATCGCGGTCGGCAGCTTCTGGACCGCGCCGTACAGCAGCACGTACATCAGCCCCGTGTTGACGATGCCCAGCACGATCAGATCGGCCCATTGCCCGGCCGTCGCCGGCAAGGTGTCGAAGTGCGCGAACGGTGCGAGCAGCAGGACGCCGAGGCCGACCTGCAGCAGCGCGAGCAGATGCGGCGGCGTGCCCTTCAGGTGCTTCGTGATGATCGACGAGATCGCATACAGGAACGCCGCGCCGAGCGACAGCGCGACGCCTTCCAGATATTCGCCGGGCACCGCGAGCACGGCCGGCTCCACGCGCACCACGAACACGAGCCCCGCGAACGCGAGCACGAGCCACGCGAGCGTCGACGCGGTGATCCGCTCGCGGAACACGATCGCGCCGAGCGCGACGAGCATGAACGGCTGCGTGTTGTAGACGGCGGTCGCCATCGAGATCGACGCGCGCGAATAAGCGGCGAAGAGCAGCAGCCAGTTCGCGACGATCGCGAGGCTGCCGAGCGTCACGAGCACGAGCATCCGCGGCGAGAACAGCGAGCGGCGCAGGAAGCCGAGCACCGCGCAGACGATCGCGAGCGTCGCCGTGCCGAACACGCAGCGAAAGAACACGACGTTGGTCAGCGGCTGGTGCGACGACATCACGAGCCAGCCGATCGTGCCGGACATCAGCATCGCGACGATCATCTCGGCGGCGCCGCGGCGAATTTCATTCGTGGCCATCATGAATTCCGTTGAAGAGAGAAGACGACTTCGATTCTAGAAACTTGCTTTCGCGTCAGCCACGGCTAAACTGAAGCGAATCCGCCGATTTACCTTCGAAAGCAAAGCGATCATGCCGAAACGCCTTTCCCCGCCCGCCGTCGCGTCGCTCGACGCGACCGACCGCGCGATCGTCGCCGCGCTGGCCGACGATGCACGCATCGCGACCAGCGAACTCGCCCGGCAGATCGGGCTGTCGGCGCCCGCCACCGCCGATCGCGTGCGGCGGCTCGAGGCGCAAGGCGTGATCGCCGCGTTCACCGTCGAGCTCGACCCGCGCGCGCTCGGCTACACGCTGCAGGCGATCGTCCGCGTGAAGCCGTTGCCGGGCCAGTTGCATCTGGTCGAGGAGTTGCTGCGGCGGATTCCCGAATTCGTCGAGTGCGACAAGGTCACCGGCGACGACTGCTTCATCTGCCGGCTCTACCTGCGCACGATCGAGCACCTCGACGACATCCTGTCGAAGGTGACGGAGCGCGCGGAGACGAGCACCGCGATCGTGAAATCGACGCCCGTGCCGCGCCGGCTGCCGCCGCTCGTCGAGGACGACCACGCGCATCGCTGAGCCGCGGCGGGCCGCGCATACCGCAGAGCCGCGGGCGGCACGCGCCGCACGCCCCGTCACGCGGCCGTGTCGCGTGCCTCGAAGAACGCGAGCAGTTCGTCGATCAACGCGGCCGGCGCCTCTTCCGGAATGTAGTGCCCGCAGTCGAGCGCGCGGCCGCTGACGTCGCGCGCGACGCGCCGCCATTCGTCGAGCGGATCGAAGCAGCGGCCGACGATCCCGTGCTCGCCCCACAGCACGCGCAGCGGGCACGCGACCTTGTTGCCGCGCTCGAGATCCGCACGGTCGTGCTCGAGATCGATCGTCGCCGATGCGCGGTAGTCCTCGCACATCGCATGCACGGCGCCCGGCTGCGCGAGCGCCGCCCGGTACGCGTCGAGCGCCTCCGGCGCGAACGGCGCCAGCCCGGCCGAGCGGTTGCCCATCACGCGCTCGATATATGCATCGGTGTGCGCGCCGACCAGCGTCTCGGGCAGCGGCTCGGGCTGGATCAGGAAGAACCAGTGGAAATACGCGGTCGCGAACGCGCGATCGGTTTTCTCGTACATCGCGAGCGTGGGGGCAATGTCGAGCAGCATCATCCGCTCGACGGCATCCGCGTGATCGAGCGCGAGCCGGTGCGCGACCCGCGCGCCGCGATCGTGCGCGCACACATGGAATTGCCCGAAGCCGAAATGCCGCATCACGGCGACCTGGTCCGCCGCCATCGCCCGTTTCGAATACGGCATGTGCCGTGCGTCGCTCGGCGGCCGGCCCGAGGCGCCGTAGCCGCGCAGGTCGGTGGCGATCACGGTGAAGTGATTCGCGAGCGTCGCGGCAACGCGATGCCAGATCATGTGGGTCTGCGGATGGCCGTGCAGCAACAGCAGCGGCGGCCCCGCGCCTCCTTTGACACCGAAAATGTCGGTGTCCTGCACCGTCACGCGAAACGGTGCAAACGCCTCAAACGACATGGTTTGTTTCTCGTTGGTTTGTTATGGCGGCTATTTTAGGAGCGTCCGTGTGTCTTCACAGCGGGGTCGTCACCCGAAACCGTAGAAAGAGAACACTCACTCGATTGCCGGCACACCGCACGGTTTGTTAAGCTCGCATAGAACCGCACGATCGTTCGTATTAATATGAATGAGCGCATCGCGCCGCTACACTCGAATCACGTTCGACCGCCACGCCCCCGGAGACTGGAGACATCACATGGCATTGCCCACCGTCCTGCAGAACCTGACGCTGCCCGTCATCGCGTCGCCGATGTTCATCGTCAGCTACCCCGAACTCGTGCTCGCGCAATGCAAGGCGGGCATCGTCGGTTCGTTCCCCGCGCTCAACGCGCGCCCGGCCGAACTGCTCGACGAATGGCTCACGCAGATCCAGTCGGAACTCGCCAGCCACCAGGCAAAAAATCCCGACGCGGTGATCGGCCCGATCGCGGTCAACCAGATCGTCCACCAGTCGAATGCGCGGCTCGAGCACGACGTGCGCGTGTGCGTCGAGCACAAGGTGCCGATCTTCATCACGAGCCTGCGGGCGCCGGCGCGCGAGATCGTCGATGCGGTGCACGGCTACGGCGGCATCGTGCTGCACGACGTGATCAACCTGCGCCACGCGCAGAAGGCGCTCGAGGCCGGCGTCGACGGGCTGATCCTCGTCGCGGCCGGCGCCGGCGGCCACGCGGGCACGACGTCGCCGTTCGCGCTGGTCGGCGAAGTCCGCAAGATCTTCGACGGCCCGATCGTGCTGTCCGGCTCGATCGCGAACGGCGGCTCGATCCTCGCCGCGCAGGCGATGGGCGCCGACTTCGCGTACATGGGCACGCGCTTCATCGCGACGCAGGAAGCGCACGCGGTCGACGACTACAAGCGCGCGATCCTGAACGCGAAATCGTCGGACATCGTCTACACGAACCTCTTCACGGGCGTGCACGGCAACTACATCCGCGAGAGCATCGAGAAGGCCGGCCTCGATCCGGACGCGCTGCCGGAATCCGACAAGACCAAGATGAATTTCGGCAGCGACAAGACGAAGGCGTGGAAGGACATCTGGGGTGCCGGCCAGGGCGTCGGCCTGATGGACGACCTGCCGAGCGTCGGTGCGCTCGTCGAGCGACTGAAGCGCGAGTACGACGACGCGAAGGCGCGGCTCGGCATCCCGCGCTGAGCGATGCGGCGGCCGTCGCGGCCGCCGTCGCGACAAGTTCGTCACACCAAACGAAAAGCGCGAACCGCAGCGGTTCGCGCTTTTTTATTGCCCCGCCGCCGCGGGCGGGCCGACGATGCGGCTCAGACCGCGCGCTTCATTCGCGTAATCGGCAGCACGCGCAGCCGCGATTCGATCGACGGGCACAGCGACTGCCCGTCGAAACGCGCGGCCAGGAAGTCGACGAACGAGCGCACCTTCGCGGAGACGTGGCGACGGCTCGCGTACACCGCATAGATCGGCGCCTCGTGCGGGGGCACGGCATCGAGCAGCACCGGCACGAGCCGGCCCGATTCGATGTCGTCGCCGACCACTTCGGTACCGAGCAGCGCGATGCCCGCGCCGGCGAGCACGGCCGCGCGCAGCCCTTCGAGATGGTTCACGATCAGGTTGCCGTTCAGGTTCACGCGCGACGCGGCGGCCGCGTCGATCACCAGCGCATCGAGCATCGTCGAATTCGAATCGCGCCGCAGGTAGTTGTGGTTCGCGAGATCGGCGATCGTCTGCGGCGTGCCGTGCTTTTCGAGATAAGCGGGCGACGCAACCAGCAGGATGTGCGCGGTCGCGATCTGGCGCGCGACCAGCGACGACGATTTCAAGCCGTTCGGCGCCGCGCGCACCGCGACGTCGTAGCCTTCCTCGATCAGGTCGACCACGCGATCGGACAGCGTCATGTCGACGGTCACGTCCGGGAACCGGCCCGCGTAATCGGTGACGGCCTGCATCACGTGCCGCAGCCCGAACGCGGACAGCGACGTCACGCGCAGCCGGCCCTGCGGCACCACGCTCGCGGCGCCGACGGCCTGCCCGGCTTCGTCGAGTTCGGACAGCGCCTGCACGAGGCGCTCGTAGTATTCGCGTCCCGCCTCGGTCGGCGCGACGCGTCGTGTCGTGCGATGCAGCAGCCGCGCGCCGAGCTGCTGCTCGAGGTGCATCACGTGCTTGCTCGCCATCGCCGCCGACATCTGCATGCGCTCCGCCGCGCCGACGAAGCTACCCACTTCGACGACGTAGCGAAACACATTCATGCTGACGAGGGTATCCATCGAACTAGCTCGCAATCCCGGGGAATCGACCAATTACGGGATAGGGTAACAAAGGCGAGGAAACAGAAAGGTCAAGAAAGGCAAAACGGCGCCGCGGGTGGCGGCGCCGTTTAGGACGGGAAAACATGCAGCCGGCACGCGCGATTGACGCGCGCGGCCGGCGCATCGATCGCGCGTGCGCGTCAGAACTTCGCGCGGATGCCTGCGCCGAACGTGTTGCCGTTCGACAGGCCGCTGATGTGGTCGTTCATGTAGGCCGCGTAGACGTCGGTGCGCTTGGACAGCGGATAGTCGTAGCCGACGGCCCAGGTCTGGCGCGTCTGGTCGAGGCCGCCCGCGTCGCGCGAATACGCATACGACGCCATCGCGTTGCCCACGCCGATCGGCACCGACACGCCGCCCTGCGCGGTGTTCACGTGCCAGCTGCCCGCGACCTGGTCGTTCTTCGTATACATGTACTGGCCGAACAGCTTGACGAGCTTCAGGTCGTAGGTGGCGCCGACCAGCGCGATGCCCTGGCTCTTCATGCCGGTCACGAGCGCGCTCAGGTCCTGCGGGCCGTTGTTGAAGTTCACGTACTGATACATCGCGGTCGCCGCGAACGGGCCGTTCGCATAGTTGAACTGCGCGCTCCACTTCTTCGAACGGTTGTCGCCGGCCTGGTTGCCGAGTGCGTACATCGCGCCGAAGTTCAGGCCACCGAACGAAGGCGACGTGTACGACAGCGCGTTGTTCCAGCCCGAATCGCCGACCGCGCCCTGGTCGCTCGGATAGGTCGGGAACGTGCCGAGGCCGAGGAACACGTGATACACCATCGGCGAGAAGGTGTACGAGTCGTAGAACGGGTTGAACAGGATCGTCGACAGGAACAGGTGCGTCGTCAGGCGGCCTGCCGTCACCGTGCCGTACGGCGAGCTGATGCCGACGTACGCGTTGCGCGCGAAGAACGTGTCGCCCTGGAAGCGGCCGTACTGGCCGTTCTGCGCGCGGAAGAAGCTCTCCAACGTGAAGATCGCCTTGTAGCCGCTGCCGAGATCCTCGGCGCCGTGCAGGCCCCAGTAGGACGTCGACATGCCGCCGCCCGACACGTTCCATGCACGATCGCTGCCCGGGAACTTGGTGGCGCCGACCCATTCGTCAACCTGCCCGTAGAGCGAGACGCTCGACTGCGCGTGGACGGGTGCGGCAGCCGCCACGCAGGCGGCTGCGGCGATCAGCTTGACGGACGTGCGCGACGCACGGCGGGCGAATGCTTTCATGGGATCTCCAGGGTTTGTCGAAGTCGATAAGCGGCGCGAGCGTTGTTGTATGGAGCCGAGTGCTTGCGTCGTATGGGGCGCAGCCATCTTTACGGATCATTCGTCCGTTCAAAATTGCGCACACTTATTGCGGGTATAGCGCCAGCATTAACTTCGCGGCGGCTATCCATGGCCGGATGCACGGCGGCGGCCCGGCGCGAACGCGGTCGCACGGCGGGCGGCGGCGCGGCATGCGCGTGCCGGGCGCGAAAGATAGCGCAATGCGGCGGGAAAATCAGCGGAAATCTGCGCGCGACTGTGGCGAATTCGCATCAGCCGGCGGGGGGACGGGCGCCGGGGCGCTCAGTTTCGGTAGAACGGGGAGAAAAACGGCGAGTGCGCAGGCTCTTCCTGCGAGCGTGGCGGCGGCATCGGCCGGCCACCGCGCTCCTCGTTGTAGCGGGCGACGTCGGCGCGGATCGAGCCGGCGCGCAGCGGGACGTTGCCGCCGCCCGGCGGGCGCGGCATCTGGCGGACTTCGGCGCTGATCGGCCGATACGGGCTTTGCGCGGCGTAATGACCGTACGACGGGGTCGGGCGCAGCCCCCAGCGGGCGGCGCCGCTCACGCCGCCGGGACGCACGCCGGCGGCCGGCGAGCCGCGGCGCCAGACGGAGCCACCGGCCGCCGGCTGACCGTACGCGCGCATGTCGCCGCCGCCGAAACCGTGGCCGCCGAACCCGTGACCGCCATGGGGCGGCTGGGCGAGCGCGAGCGGCATCAGCAGCGTGCCGAGCACGCCTGCCACCCATCGTCCGATCTTCCGTTTCACCCGTTCCGTCATCGTTCCGTGCCCATCGACGCCCGCCGTCGGCTCCTTTCGGCCGACCCAAGGCTTTCAGCAGTAATTTATGAGCGGGCGGAAAGTGTGTCGAGCCAAAAAGTGTTATGTCGCCGGCATCGGTGTAACACCATGTTACTGCTAGGTTTTTTCGCTTTGGGACGCGATCGCGACAGCACATTCTTCTGCTGTCTTGCCCCCCGGTCGCGATGCGCGCGGCAGCCGCTTTCGCATGCAATCGATTCATCAATCGATTCACACAATGAATTTGTGTAGTGAATCGCCAACCGGGACAATAACGGCATCCGCGCGCGCGACGCGCGCCTTTGCCGTTTCCGAACCGAGTTCCCGATGGCCCGTCCCCGTTTTCTTCCCGACAACTTCACGCTCGCGCTCGTCGGCACCGTCGTGCTCGCGAGCCTGCTACCCTGCCGCGGCCCGGCCGCCCATGCGTTCAACTGGGCGACCAACATCGCGGTCGGCCTGCTGTTTTTCCTGCACGGCGCCAAACTGTCGCGCGAAGCCGTCGTCGCGGGCGCGACGCACTGGCGGCTGCACGCGGTCGTGCTGCTCAGCACGTTCGCGCTGTTCCCGCTGCTCGGCCTCGCGCTGAAACCCGTGCTGCAGCCGCTCGTCACGCCGGCGCTGTATGCGGGCGTGCTGTTCCTGTGCACGCTGCCGTCGACGGTCCAGTCGTCGATCGCGTTCACGTCGATCGCGAAGGGCAACGTGCCGGCCGCCGTGTGCGCGGCATCCGCGTCGAGCCTGCTCGGCATCTTCGTTACGCCGGCGCTCGTCGGGCTGATGATCACGTCGCAGTCGGCCGCCGCCGCGTCGCCGTGGAGCACCGTCGGCAGCATCGTGATGCAGCTGCTCGTGCCGTTCATCGCCGGCCAGTTGCTGCGGCCCGTGATCGGCGGGTGGATCGACCGCCATCGCGGCGTGCTGCGCTTCGTCGACCAGGGCTCGATCCTGCTGGTCGTCTACGTCGCGTTCAGCGAAGCCGTCAACGAGGGGCTGTGGCACCAGATCCCGCCGCGCGCGCTCGGCGGCCTGCTCGTCGTCAACCTCGTGCTGCTCGCGATCGCGCTGCTGCTGACCGCGTTCGTCAGCAAGCGGCTCGGCTTCAATCGCGCCGACCAGATCACGATCATCTTCTGCGGGTCGAAGAAGAGCCTCGCGGCCGGCGTGCCGATGGCGAAGGTGATTTTCTCGGCGAACGCGGTCGGCGCGATCGTGCTGCCGCTGATGCTGTTCCACCAGATCCAGCTGATGGCGTGCGCGGCGCTCGCGCAGCGCTGGGGCGCACGCGACACCCGCGGCGAGCGCGACGAGGGCGACGCGGCAGCCGCATCCGGCGCGCTGAGCCCGGGCAAGCGCTGACGCGCAGGCCGGCGACGGCCGCCGCCGGCGGCTTTCAGCCTTTCGTTCACCGCCTCTTCCGGCCACGCCCGGAGACACGTGCGGTGCGATGCGCCGGCCACGCCCGTCGTGTCACGAAATCTTCATTCAATTCTCCGCGAGCGGTGCCGTTAAGCCGGACGTCCCGTCGATTCGGCTGCCCTCGCCCATGCCCGCGCCCCACACCGATTCCGCTGTCGCCCGCACCACGCGCCTGATCGCGGAGCGCGCGCTCGCCGCCGTTTTCCAGCCGATCGTCGACCTCGGGTCGGGAACGGTCGTCGGTTACGAGGGGCTGATCCGCGGCCCGCGCGGCACCGACCTCGAGCCGCCC
This sequence comes from Burkholderia sp. BCC0506, assembly GCF_902833145.1. Classification (GTDB taxonomy): domain Bacteria; phylum Pseudomonadota; class Gammaproteobacteria; order Burkholderiales; family Burkholderiaceae; genus Burkholderia. Next base: position 280,895 of record NZ_CADFEN010000006.1, read on the forward strand.
GCCGCGCTGTTCGCGCAGGCCGCGCGCGAAGGCGAAACCATCGCGCTCGAACAGGCCGCCGCGCTCACCTGCCTGGACGCGTTCGCGGCGCTCGGCTGCGACGGCAAGCTGTTCCTCAATTTCAGCGCGGGCACCATCCTCACGCTCGCGACCGAACGCGAGCGCGCACGCCAGTTCCTCGGCCGCGCGCGGGTCGGCGCCGAGCGCATCGTGATCGAGCTCACCGAGCAGAACGCGATTCCCGATATCGCGGACATCGGGCCGGCGGTCGCGTCGCTGCGCGACGCCGGCATCCAGTTCGCGCTCGACGACTACGGCACCGCGAACGCGAGCATGAACCTGTGGCTGCGCCTGCACCCGGACGTCGTGAAGATCGACCGCTTCTTCATCCACGACATCGCGCGCGACCCGCTCAAGTTCGAGGCCGTGAAGGCAATGCAGCACTTCGCGCAGGCGAGCGGCGCGAAGCTGATCGCGGAAGGGATCGAGAACGAATCCGACCTGATCGTCGTGCGCGACATGGGCATCTGCTGCGTGCAGGGCTTCCTGCTCGGCCGGCCGAACGCGCAGCCGTCGCGCGTGGTCGCGCCGGCCGCGCGCGACGCGATTCGCGCGCCGCATATCGCGGTGTTTCCCGGCGTGACGCGCACGGTGCGGCCGGCCGGCACGATCGCCGCCAAGATGCTCGTGCCCGCCCCGGCGCTGCCGCGCGACGCGACCAGCAACGACGTGCTCGAGCTGTTCAACCGGATGCCCGACCTGCACGCGGTCGCGCTCGTCGAGCGCGGGCGGCCCGTCGCGCTCGTGAATCGCCGCGGCTTCATCGACCGTTTCGCGCTGCCGTATCACCGCGAGGTGTTCGGGAAGAAGCCGTGCCTGCAGTTCGCGAACGATGCGCCGCTGATGATCGACAACGCGACCACCTTCGAGCAGCTCGCGATGCTGCTCGCGAGCCACGACCAGCGCTATCTCGCGGACGGCTTCGTGATCACCGAGCACGGCCGCTATGTCGGGCTCGGCACCGGCGAGAGCCTGGTACGCACGGTGACCGAGATGCGCATCGAGGCCGCGCGCTACGCGAATCCGCTCACCTTCCTGCCCGGCAACATCCCGATCAGCGCGCACATCGACCGCCTGCTCCAGCGCGACGCCGGCTTTCACGCGTGCTACGTCGACCTGAACCAGTTCAAGCCGTTCAACGACCAGTACGGCTACTGGCAGGGCGACGAAGTGCTGAAGTTCGCGGCGACGGTGCTGGCCGGCGTGTGCGACCCGCAGCGCGACTTTCTCGGCCACGTCGGCGGCGACGATTTCCTGGTGCTGTTCCAGCGCGACGACTGGCGCGAGCGCGCCGCCGACGCGATCGCGCGCTTCAACGACGGCGCGCAACTCTTCTACACGCAGGCCGACCGGCAGGCGGGCGGCCTGCGCGGCGAGGACCGCCACGGCAACCCGGCGTTCTTCGGCTTCGTGACGATGGCGATCGGCGCGGTCGGCGTGCCGGCCGGCGCACACGGCGCGAAACGCTACGGCAGCGACGAGATCGCGTCGGTCGCGGCGCTCGCGAAGCGGCGGGCGAAGCAGCAGCCCGACGGGCTCGCGGTCGTCGATCTCGATGCCGGCCGCGCCGCGCTGCGCGATCGCGGCGAACCGCCGACCGCGGCGGCGGTGGGCTGAGCGGCGCGCCGTCGCCGCGCGCGGCCACCACGGGGCACCGCCCCTCGCACCGCCCCGCGGCCGTGCGCCGGCTGCCGCCGCTTTCCTGCGCGCCGTCCGCGCCACCGGACACATCCTCACCTTGCCTTTTTCGCGTTTTGTTTAGTATTTTTAGTAACGGCGTTTTCGCAGATTAGCGCTCAAAAACCCGCTATTCGCGGGTATTCCCCGGTTATCCGGCCCGAATTCCGCGATACGTTTTACTATACAATCGCCTCCACCCTAAACAAACCGGACCCCGAACGATGGGTACGACCATTCGCGATGTGGCGCGGGCGGCAGCGGTTTCGATCGGCACCGTCTCGCGCGCGCTGAAAAACCAGCCCGGCCTGTCCGAAGCCACGCGTGCACGCATCGTCGGGATCGCGCAGCAGCTCGGCTACGATCCCGCGCAGCTGCGGCCGCGCATCCGCCGGCTCACCTTCCTGCTGCATCGCCAGCACAACCGCTTTCCCGCGAGCCCGTTCTTCTCGCACGTGCTGCACGGCGTCGAGGACGCCTGCCGCGAGCGCGGCATCGTGCCGACGCTGCTCACGGTCGGCCCGAACGACGACGTGCTGCGCCAGATGCGCCCGCACGCGCCCGACGCGATCGCCGTGGCCGGCTTCATCGAGCCGGAGACGATCGAGGCGCTCGCCGCCACCGGCCGGCCGCTCGTGCTGATCGACCTGTGGGCGCCCGGGTTGCGCTCGGTCAACATCGACAACGCGACGGGCGCGGCGCTCGCGATGCGCCACCTGCTCGCCGCCGGTCGCTCGCGGATCGCGTTCATCGGCGGCTCGGCCGCGCACTACAGCATCGCGCAGCGCGCGATCGGCTACCGGCGCGCGTTCTTCGAAGCCGGGCGGCTGTTCGACCCCGCGTACGAAGTGACGATCGACGCAGGGCTCGACCCCGATACCGGCGCCGCGCGTGCGATGGCGCAACTGCTCGACGCGCCGGGCCCGCGCCCGGACGCGGTGTTCGCGTACAACGACGCGGCCGCGCTGGCCGCGCAGCGCGTGTGCATCGCGCGCGGCGTGCGGATTCCGGACGACATCGCGATCGTCGGCTTCGACGACATCCCGGCCGCCGCGCACGCGAGCCCGCCGCTCACGACGCTCGCGGTCGACAAGGAAGCGCTCGGCCGCCGCGGCGTCGAGCTGCTGCTCGCCGAAGCGCCGGAGCGCACCGAGATTTCCCTGCCCGTCGAGCTGATCGTGCGGGCCAGCAGCCAGCCCGCCGGCTCCCCGGCACTCGATACCGCCACGGTCCACGAATCATGAACATGCCCCCGGTCCACCCCCGCGCCGCCGCACCGGCCGGCCATGCGCCCGCCGCGCCGTTCGTCGCGAGCTTCCGCGATCCGTCATTCCTGCTGTCGCACATCGAAGACACGCTGCGCTTCTACGCGACCCACGCATTCGACCCGACGGGCGGCTTCTACCACTACTTCCGCGACGACGGCAGCATCTACAACCGCACGTCGCGCCACCTCGTCAGCAGTTGCCGGTTCGTCTTCAACTACGCGATGGCGTACCGGCATTTCGGCGATCCGCGCCACCTGGAATACGCGCGCCACGGGCTGCGCTTCCTGCGCGACGCGCACTGGGACGACGCGCTGCAGGGCTACGACTGGGAGCTCGACTGGCGCGACGGCGCGAAGCGCGCGACGCTCGACGGCACGCGCCACTGCTACGGGCTCGCATTCGTGCTGCTCGCGGCCGCGCACGCGACGATGGCCGGCATCGACGAAGCGCGCCCGCTGATCGCCGCGACCTACGAGCTCGCCGAGCACCGCTTCTGGGATGCGGCCGCAGGCCTCTATGCGGACGACGCGACACCGAACTGGAACGTGTCGACGTATCGCGGCCAGAACGCGAACATGCACATGACGGAGGCGCTGCTCGCCGCGTACGAGGCGACCGGCCACCTCACCTACCTCGATCGCGCGGAAAAGCTCGCGACCCACATCACGCAGCGCCAGGCCGCGCTGTCGGGCGGGCTCGTGTGGGAGCACTACCATGCGGACTGGTCGGTCGACTGGGACTACAACAAGGAAGACAGCTCGAACATCTTCCGTCCGTGGGGCTTCCAGCCCGGGCACCAGACCGAATGGGCGAAGCTGCTGCTGATCCTCGAGCGGCACCGCCCGCTCGACTGGCTCGCGCCGCGCGCGGCCGAGCTGTTCGACGCGGCGCTCACGCATGCGTGGGACGCCGATCACGGCGGCCTCTGCTACGGCTTCGGCCCCGACTTCACGATCTGCGACCACAACAAGTATTTCTGGGTGCAGGCGGAAACCTTCGCGGCGGCCGCGATGCTCGGCGCGCGCACGGGCAGCGAGCGCTTCTGGGACTGGTACGACGAGATCTGGCGCTACAGCTGGGCGCATTTCGTCGATCACCGCTACGGCGCGTGGTACCGGATCCTCACCTGCGACAACCGCAAGTACAGCGACGAGAAGAGCCCGGCCGGCAAGACCGACTATCACACGATGGGCGCCTGCTACGACGTGCTCGCGACCCTCGCGCGGATGCAACGCAGCGAGCCGACGCAATGAGCGGCCGCACGTTTCCGGCTTTCGTGTCGGCGGGCGACATCCTGACCGACATGGTGCGCGCGGGCGACGCGCAGTGGACGTCGGTGCCGGGCGGCGCCGGCTGGAACGTCGCGCGCGCGGTCGCGCGGCTCGGCGTGCCGAGCGCGCTCGCCGGTTCGATCGGCGAAGACTGCTTTTCCGACGTGCTGTGGCACGCGAGCGAAGCGGCCGGGCTCGACCTGCGCTTCCTGCAGCGCGTCGCGCGGCCGCCGCTGCTCGCGATCGTCCACGAGACGCGCCCGCCCGCGTACTTCTTCATCGGCGAGGCGAGCGCCGATCTCGCGTTCGATCCCGCGCGGCTGCCGGCCGGCTGGACCGATCACGTGAAGTGGGCGCATTTCGGCTGCATCAGCCTCGTGCGCGAACCGCTCGCGGGCACGCTCGTCGCGCTCGCGGCCGATCTGCATGCGCGCGGCGTGAAGATCAGCTTCGACCCGAACTGCCGGAACCTGATGACGGCCGCGTACCGGCCGACGCTCGAGAAGATGGCCGCCCTCGCCGACCTGATCAAGGTGTCCGACGAGGACTTGCGCCACCTGTTCGGCGGCGACGGCCCCGACGCGATCGCGGCGGTGCGCGCGCTGAACCCGCGCGCGGCCGTGCTCGTCACGCGCGGCGCGCAGGCGGCGACGCTCCACGCGGACGGCGACGTGCACGAAGCCAGCCCGCCGCGCGTCGAGGTGGTCGACACCGTCGGCGCGGGCGACGCGTCGATCGGCGGCCTGCTGTTCAGCCTGATGGCCGCGCCACAGCGCTCGTGGCGCGACCATCTCGCGTTCGCGCTCGCGGCCGGCGCCGCCGCGTGCCGGCACACGGGCGCGCACGCGCCGACGCTCGACGAGGTCGTCGCGCTGCTGGAGGGGTGAAGGGACGTTGAAGGAACGACGTGGGCGCGGTGACCGGTACGATGACCGATACGATGACCGATACGATGACCGGTCGCCGATCGGTCACCGATAAACCGCACTCACCATGCTGCGCCGCAGTGCTACGATGAAGTGTCCTATTGCGGGAGAGGCACGATGGACACGAACACGTTCACCAAAGGCATCTACACGGCCAAGGCGCATACGCACCGCGCGGACAACGGCGAGTTTCAGGGCTACGTGATCCTCGCGCGGGACGACGGCGACGAGACGGAGAACATGCGCTACGACGTCCACACGACGAGTTCGAGCGAGGAAGAAGCGTTCGAGGAAGCGAAGGCGCTTGCGCACCGGATCCTCGGCGAAATCGAGCTGTGATGCGCGCCCCTTTTTCGGCGCGGCTCAAAGCAGCCGCGCCACCATCGATACCAGCATCGTCAGCACCAGCGTCGACATGAACGGGAACGGGTAGCGTCGCCCGCCGAGCGTCAGCGTGACGTCGCCCGGCATCCGCCCGATGCCGAGCTTGCCGAGCCACGGCCAGCAGCGCGTCAGGATCATCACCGCGACGAACGACGCCATCAGCCAGCGCAGCATCCCCGGCTCCCGTCAGAGCGCGTGCGAGCGGTCGCCGCGCGCGAACGCGTCGAGCGTGCCGTCGATGCCGCGCGAAAACGCGATCACCTTGAACAGCTCGCCCATCTCGGCTTCCGAGATCAGCTTCTGCACCGCGTTCGCGGCCGGCAGGAACTGATGGATGTCGGACGGATCGATCGCGGCGAGCGCGTCGGTGATGCCCGCGTTCAACAGGAAGCGCGCCTGCGACGTGTAGCCGAGCAGGTCGACGCCGGTGGCGATCGCGGCCTCGTAGATGCCGGTGAATTCGACGTGCGAGGTGATGTCCTGCAGGCCCGGGTACACGAACGGATCGTCGTGCGCGTGGTGGCGGTAGTGGCACATCAGCGTGCCGCGATCGCGCTGCGGGTGGTAGTACTCGTGCGCGGGAAAACCGTAGTCGACCAGCAGCACCGCGCCGCGCGCGAGCATCGTGCACACGGTGCGCGTGAACGCGAGCGCGGCCTCGTGCGTTTCGGTCACGTAGCCGTCGCCGACGTCGAGCCCCGCGAGCCCTGTCGGCAGGCCGGCGGCGCCGACCGGCCGGTCGTCGAACACGAACGCCTGCCGCGCGTCGAGCGCGACGCCGCGCTCGCGCCACGCGCCGTCCGTCTTCGCGAAGAGGCGCACCGGCATCGCGTCGAGCACCTCGTTGCCGACCACGACACCCTCGAACCGCTCCGGCAACGCGTCGAGCCAGCGCACCTTCGCGGCCAGCGCCGGCACCGCGGCTTCGATCGTGCCGCGTTGCCGTTCGCGCAGCTCGCCGGACAGGTCGACGATCAGGTATTCGTCGAGTTCGACACCCGGCGCATCGAGCGCCGCGAGCAGCCCGGCCGCGAGCTTGCCCGTGCCGGCGCCGAATTCCATCACGCGGCGCGTGCCGCTCGCCGCGAGCGCGTCGGCCACCGGTTGGGCGAGCGTCTGCGCAAACAGCGGCGACAGCTCCGGCGCGGTGACGAAGTCGCTGCCGTCGTCGGCCCGGCGCCCGAACTTGCGCGCGCCGCCGCTGTAATAGCCGAGCCCCGGCGCATACAGCGCGCGCTCCATGAAGCGGTCGAACGGCAGCCAGCCGCCGGCCGCCGCGATCTCGTCGCGCAGTTGCGCGGCAAGGGTTTCGGACTGCGCGAGCGCGTCAGGGCCGGGAGCAGGTAAACTAGCGGGTTCGTGAGCTTTCGGGTTCATCCCGGCATTGTAAATGACCGTTTCAGCCGATACGTCGACCCCACGCGTGGTGCTCGTCACGGGCGCCCTGGGCAGCGCGGCCGACGCCGCGTCGATCGGCCGCGCGCTCGCGACGGGCTTCGCACGCCGCGGCTGGGACGTCGCGCTGCAGCGCAGTCACGGCGCGCCGCGCGCGGCCGCCGATGCACTCGTCGCCGAAGTCGCGGCGCTGGGCCGCCGCGCGGCCGTGCTCGACGCCGATCCGGCCCTCGAAGCCGATGCGGCTGCGCTCGTCGCCGCGCGCGATAACGAAGCGCTGCGCGCGTGCGCGATCCACGTGCTGGATCAGGCCCTGTTTCATCCGGCGCCGGCGCAGCTGTCGCACGCGCTGATGCAGGCCGCGCTGAACCGCGCGACGTCGGCGCTCGCGCTGGCGCTCGCACCGAAGGTGCGGGTCGCGGCGCTCGTGCGCGGCCACGCGCCGCACGCGGACGACATCGCGGCGGCCGCCTGCTATCTCGCGAGCGCGCCCGGCGTGACGGGCGCGACGCTGACCGTCGACGGCGGCGAGCACCTGGTGCCGCCCGCCGCCGGCCCGAATGAATGAACCGCGCGGGCGCGGCCTGAGCGCCGCCGCCCGCGCCGCTTTGCGTGCGCGCACGCCAATTTGACTGGGACGACCATGTTTTCCGCTCTCCTGCACCCCCGCCTCGCGGATTGCCGCAGGCTCTACCTGCGCGACTACGAGGTGCACATCAACATCGGGGCCTTCGAACACGAGAAGCGCGGCGAGCAGCGCGTCGTCATCAACGTCGACCTGTTCGTGCCGCTCGCGCAGTCCACTCCCGTCGACGACCGGCTGCATGAAGTCGTCGACTACGATCTGATGAAGCAGAGCGTCGCGCAGAGCCTGGCGCGCGGCCACATCCACCTGCAGGAAACGCTGTGCGATTCGATCGCCGCGCACCTGCTGGCGCACGACGCCGTGCGCGCGGTACGTGTCCGTACCGAGAAACCGGACGCCTATCCGGACTGCGACGCCGTCGGCGTCGAGGTCTTTCGCATCAAGGACGAGGAGCGCGCATGAACGCCCCCCACATGAACGACACGGCGGCCGACGCCGCCACGCTGGATGAAACCGCCGCCCCGGGCGGCCGCCCCGCGCTCACGCGCCGCGAGCAGAAGGAAGCGTACGAGAACAACAAGCTGTTCAAGCGGATCGTGCGCCAGGTCGGCCAGGCGATCGGCGACTACAACATGATCGAGGACGGCGACAAGGTGATGGTGTGCCTGTCGGGCGGCAAGGATAGCTACGCGATGCTCGACGTGCTGCTGCGCCTGCGCGAGCGTGCGCCGATCGATTTCGACATCGTCGCGGTGAACCTCGACCAGAAGCAGCCGGGCTTCCCCGAGCACGTGCTGCCCGAATACCTGAAGCAGGTCGGCGTGCCGTTCCACATCGAGAACCAGGACACCTACAGCATCGTCAAGCGGCTCGTGCCGGAAGGCAAGACGACCTGCTCGCTGTGCTCGCGGCTGCGCCGCGGGATCCTGTACCGCGTGGCCGGCGAGCTCGGCGCGACCAAGATCGCGCTCGGCCATCACCGCGACGACATCGTGCAGACGCTGCTGCTGAACATGTTCTACGGCGGCAAGCTGAAGGGAATGCCGCCGAAGCTGCAGTCGGACGACGGCAAGAACATCGTGATCCGCCCGCTCGCGTACGTGAAGGAAACCGATCTCGAGAAATACGCGGAGCTGCGCGAATTCCCGATCATCCCGTGCAACCTGTGCGGCAGCCAGCCGAACCTGAAGCGCGCGGAAATGAAGGCGCTGATCCGCGAATGGGACAAGCGCTTCCCGGGCCGCGTCGATAACATGTTCAACGCGCTCGCGAAGGTCGTGCCGTCGCACCTGATGGACACGACGCTGTACCCGTTCCAGTCGCTGCGCGCGACGGGCGAGGCCGATCCGCAAGGCGACATCGCGTTCGACGAGGAGCCGTGCGCGTCGGGCGACGACCCGGCCGTGCCGGGCGCCGCCCAGCCGATCTCGATCGTCCAGTTCGACGACCTGTAAGCAGGGCCCGAGCGCCGCCGGAACGGGGCCCGCGGGCCCTGTTCCCGCGCTGTCGCCCCGCCGCGACAGGCCAGGAACGCCAGGGGCCGCATGCTAAAATGGACGGCTTCGAACTCCCTGACCAAGCGCGCGCCATGAATATCGTGATTTTGGCGGCAGGCACCGGCAAGCGCATGCGTTCCGCGCTGCCGAAAGTGCTTCACCCCCTGGCCGGCAGGCCGCTCCTCTCCCACGTCATCGACACCGCGCGCACGCTGCAGCCGTCCCGGCTCGTGGTCGTCGTCGGCCACGGCGCCGAGCAGGTCCAGGCCGCCGTCGCCGCGCCCGATGTCCAGTTCGCGGTGCAGGCCGAGCAGCTCGGCACCGGCCATGCGGTCCGCCAGGCGCTGCCGCTCCTCGATCCCGCGCAACCGACGCTCGTGCTGTACGGCGACGTGCCGCTCACGCGCGCGTCGACGCTGCGGCGTCTCGTCGATGCCGCGCGCGAGGGCCGCTACGGGATCCTGACCGTCACGCTCGACGACCCGACCGGCTACGGCCGCATCGTGCGCGACGCGGCCGGCTTCGTCACGCGCATCGTCGAGCAGAAGGATGCGTCGCCGGAGGAACTGAAGATCGCCGAGATCAACACCGGCATCATCGTCACGCCCACGGCCCAGCTGTCGATGTGGCTCGGCGCGCTGAAGAACGAGAACGCGCAGGGCGAGTACTACCTGACCGACGTCGTCGAGCTCGCGATCGAGGCCGGCTTCGAGGTCGTCACGTCGCAGCCCGACGAGGAATGGGAAACGCTCGGCGTGAACAGCAAGGCGCAGCTCGCGGAGCTCGAACGCATTCATCAGCGCAACGTGGCGGACGCGCTGCTCGCCGACGGCGTCACGCTCGCCGATCCGGCGCGCCTCGACGTGCGCGGCGCGCTGCGCTGCGGCCGCGACGTGTCGATCGACGTGAACTGCGTGTTCGAAGGCAACGTGACGCTCGCCGACGACGTGACGATCGGCGCGAACTGCGTGATCCGCAACGCGTCGGTCGGCGCCGGCACGCGCATCGACGCGTTCACGCACATCGACGGCGCCGAACTCGGCGCGCACACCGTGATCGGCCCGTACGCGCGGCTGCGCCCCGGCGCGCAGCTCGCGGACGAAGCACACGTCGGCAACTTCGTCGAGGTAAAGAACGCGGTGATCGGCCACGGCTCGAAGGCGAACCACCTCACGTACATCGGCGACGCCGACATCGGCGCGCGCGTGAACATCGGCGCGGGCACGATCACCTGCAACTACGACGGCGCGAACAAGTTCCGCACCGTGATCGAGGACGACGTGTTCGTCGGTTCCGACACGCAGCTCGTCGCGCCCGTGCGCGTCGGCCGCGGCGTGACGATCGCCGCCGGCACGACGATCTGGAAGGACGTCGCCGAAGGCGTCCTCGCGTTGAACGAGAAGACGCAGACCGCGAAGAGCGGCTACGTCCGCCCGGTCAAGAAGAAGAGCTGAACCTTTTGCGGGCGCCCGCGCGGCGTCCGCTTCGACTGACAGGATTGACCATTCATGTGCGGCATTGTCGGCGCAGTTGCGCAACGTAATATCGTCCCGGTGCTGATCGAAGGATTGCGGCGCCTCGAATACCGCGGCTACGACTCGTGCGGCGTCGCCGTGCTCGAGCCCGGCGCGCCGAAGCGCGCGCGCAGCGTCGCGCGCGTCGCCGATCTCGATGCGCAGGTGCGCGAGACGCACCTCGAAGGCACGACCGGCGTCGCGCACACGCGCTGGGCCACGCACGGCGCGCCCGTCACGCACAACGCGCACCCGATCTTCTCGTCGGACGCGCTCGCGCTCGTGCACAACGGCATCATCGAGAACTTCGAGCCGCTGCGCGACGCGCTGCGCGCGAAGGGCTACGAATTCGTGTCGCAGACCGACACCGAAGTGATCGCGCACCTCGTGCACAGCCTGTACCGCGGCAACCTGTTCGACGCGGTGCGCGAAGCCGTGCACCAGTTGCACGGCGCATACGCGATCGCCGTGATCCACAAGGACCAGCCGCACACCGTCGTCGGCGCGCGCCAGGGTTCGCCGCTCGTCGTCGGCCACGGCGACGGCGAGAACTTCCTCGCGTCCGACGCGCTCGCGCTGGCCGGCAGCACCGACCGCTTCACGTTCCTCGAGGAAGGCGACGTGTGCGAGCTGTCGCTCGACGGCGTGACGATCGTCGACCGTCACGGCGCCGCCGTGCAGCGTGAAATCCGCGTGGTCAGCGCATACGGCGGCGCGGTCGAGCTCGGGCCCTATCGCCACTTCATGCAGAAGGAAATCTTCGAGCAGCCGCGCGCGATCGGCGACACCGTGCCGCAGACGGAAGCCTTCGACGCGACGCTGTTCGGCGACGCGGCGCCCGCTGCGTTCGCGGAGATCGACAGCCTGCTGATCCTCGCGTGCGGCACGAGCTACTACTCGGGCCTCACCGCGAAATACTGGCTCGAATCGATCGCGAAGATCCCGACCCAGGTCGAGATCGCGAGCGAATACCGCTACCGCGAGTCGGTGCCGAACCCGCGCCAGCTCGTGCTCGTGATCTCGCAGTCGGGCGAGACGGCCGACACGCTCGCGGCGCTCAAGCACGCGCAGTCGCTCGGCCACACGCATACGCTCGCGGTGTGCAACGTCGCGACGAGCGCGATGGTGCGCCTGACCGAAATGCAGTTCCTCACGCACGCGGGCACCGAGATCGGCGTCGCGTCGACGAAGGCGTTCACGACGCAGCTCGTCGCGCTGTTCGTGCTGGCCGCGACGCTCGGCAAGCTGCGCGGGCACGTCGATGCCGCGCAGGAAGCACAATTCCTGAAGGAGCTGCGCCACCTGCCGGCCGCGCTGAACAGCGTGCTCGCGCTCGAGCCGCAGATCATCGCGTGGTCGGAGGAATTCGCGCGCAAGGAAAACGCGCTGTTCCTCGGCCGCGGGCTGCACTACCCGATCGCGCTCGAGGGCGCGCTGAAGCTGAAGGAAATCTCGTACATCCACGCCGAGGCCTATCCGGCCGGCGAACTGAAGCACGGGCCGCTCGCGCTCGTCACGGAAGCGATGCCGGTCGTCACGGTCGCGCCGAACGACACGCTGCTCGAGAAGCTGAAGTCGAACATGCAGGAAGTGCGCGCGCGCGGCGGCGAACTGTACGTGTTCGCCGATGCCGACACGCAGATCGTCAACGACGACGGCCTGCACGTGATCCGGATGCCGGAACACTACGGCCAGTTGTCGCCGATCCTGCACGTCGTGCCGCTGCAACTGCTCGCGTATCACACCGCATGCGCGCGCGGCACCGACGTCGACAAGCCGCGCAACCTCGCGAAATCGGTGACGGTGGAGTAATACCGGGCGACGGGATCGGCCCCCGCGGGGACCGTCCCAACCGCGTACGGACGCGAGACAGGCCATTCGGCCAGGTCGAAATATGTACCACGTAGTGGTATATAATCCTGTGCTAACTCGACCGGCTCGACATGTCCGCTTCCGTACGACGCGTCTTCAAGACGAAGTGGTTTCACAAGGCAGCCGGAAAAGCGGGGATCACCGATGGCGAACTCTGCCGCGCGGTGCGGGAACTGGCCCGCGGCCAGGGCGTCGATCTCGGCGGCAATGTCTGGAAGAAGCGTCTGGACGGGAATCGGCAGCGCGGGATCGTACTGGGCAAGGTCGGGCACACGTGGGTGTTCGTGTTCCTGTTCGCGCAATGCGACCGCGACAACATCGACGCACGCGAATTGCGCGCCTTCAGAAAGCTCGCCGCGGATGTGGGCCGACACACCGACAGCGACATCGCGACGCTGGTCGCACTGAAAGAGCTTGTGGAGATTTGCAATGGCTAAGGGTCGGTTCAAGAGCGACGCAACGGAGGCGATCCACAGCGCCGCGTCGGGGCTTTATCGCGCCAGCCTGATCGACAAGAAGACGATGCGGGAATACGACGAGCTCTGCATCGAGGCCGCCCCGCAATTCGATCCGGAAGCGATCGCCCGCATCCGCAAGTCCGTCAACGTCAGCCAGAGCGTGTTCGCGCTCTACCTGAACACGACGACGTCGACGATCCGCCAATGGGAACAGGGCGACAAGCGGCCCAGCGGCATCGCGGCGCGCATGCTCCAGATCGTCGAGAAACACGGGCTCGAGGTGTTCTCCTGAGCCGGTATCCCCGAATGCACATGCACGGCCCCGGCCGGACGCGCGCCGCAATGAATATGACGGAGAGACAATGGTAAGACTGTTTGGATGCGGATTGCTGGCGCTGACGTTCGCGTCGACGGGCTGGGCCGCCGAGCACTATGTCGAGGTCTGGAACCCGCCCGAGGCGCGGCAACCTGCGGCCCGTACGCCGGGTACGCGTACGCCGGATGCCCGTACGCCGACCACCCACTCGGGCGCCGACGCGCGCACCGGCAAGAACGCGGAGAAGCACGCGAGCGCCACACCGAAAGCCGCCGCGAAACCGCACAAGCGCCGCGTCGCGCAGGCCGTGAAAGCCGACTCGCACCGCCCGGCCGCCGCCGCGACCGCCACCCCGGCTGCCCCGCGCCCCGTTGCGCAGCCCACGCCGGGGCGTCTCACGGTGATGCAGCCCGCCGCACCGGACGCGACGCACGCGCTCTCCTTCTCCGACATCCCGCGTCAATACACGCCGGACGGCAACGTGCTGCAGGTCGGCACGCACGGCCGCGCCGCGGAGGTGACTCGATAATGGAAGCGCAGACCTACCACGGCTACCAGATCTGGGGCCACGCGATCCTGCAGCAGGACGAGATCATGCAGCCCGAGCGCTTCGCGGCGAGCGGCACGATCACGCAGAACAACCGGCTCGTCGAGGCGTCGGGCGTGCTCGGCGTGTTCGATACCGAAGACGAAGCGCGCGACGCCGGACTCGAATGGGCGCGTGCGTGGATCGACAACCACAGCTGATCGAAGCCGGCAGCATGCATCACCAATGAAAGAAGGGGCGTCCATGACGCCCCTTCTTTCGTTCGAACCCCGCGCACTCACGCAGCGGCATGCGGCGGCCTCACCGTCTCCCGCGGCCGGCCGACGAGGCGGGCCAGCACGAGGATCGCCGCCAGCGTCGCGACGTACGCGGCGATCTGGATCCCCGCCGGACGCGCGGTATAGCCGATCAGCGTATGCAGCGCCTTGCCGACGATGCTCGTTTCCTTGAGCAGCCACGACGTATCCCACACCGCATCGCCCCACGACGGCACGAGGCCGGCCGCCAGCAGGAAGCCGACGCACTGGCTCGCCATGCCCGCGGCGAGCAGCACGATCAGCCCGTTGGTGACGGAGAACAGGCGCTTCAACGGAATCTGCAGCAAGCCCGCATACATCGCGTAGCCGAGACCCGCACCGCCGAGCACGCCGAGCAGCCCGCCGGCGATCATCTGCGGCGTCTGTCCCGGATCGCCCGCCGCGATCCCGTACAGGAACAGCACGGCCTCGGAACCCTCGCGCAGCACCGCGACGCCGACCACGATCGCGAGCCCCGTCAGCGGCCGGCTGCCGGCCGCGACCGCCCGGCCGACTTCGCCCATGTGCAGCGCCATTTCGCGGCCGTGCCGGCTCATCCAGATGCAGTGCCACGCGAGCATCAGCGTCGCGACGAACATCACGCCCGCGTTGAAGACTTCCTGCCCCATGCCGGACGCCCATTGCGAGATCACGTCGGCGAACGCCGCGATCAGGCCGGCGCCGACCACGCCGCCCACCAGCCCGCCGCTCACCCACCAGCCGCGCCGCGGCACGCCCTTCGTGGCGGCCATCACGATCGAGACCACCAGCGCGGCCTCGAGCACTTCACGAAAGACGATCAGGGCAGTAGACAGCATGTCGGTATCGGCTTACTTGACGGTCAGGTGCGTCTTCGACTGCGCTTCGTGATACTCGTCGTGGAACTCGTAGGTCCCGGCCTTCAGCGGCCCGACCAGGATCTCGACCGACTTGCCGGCCGGCACGACCTTCTCCGCCTTGAAATCGTCGCTCTCGAATTCGGCGGGCGTCGCATCGAGGTTCTTCACGACGAATTTCACCTTCTTGCCGGCAGGGATCGTCACGCCATCGGGCGAAAACTTGTGGTCCTTCAGCGTCAGGTTGACGACGTCGTCGGCCGCGAAGGCGGACGTTGCCGAGGCGCCCAGCAGGGCCAGTGCGAAACCGATAGCGAAACGGGTCATGTGCGTAATGGTTTGAAATAGGGAAGGGAATCGATACTAAGATCGATTCGCATTTTCATCGCAAAGTATCCTTACTTCGATCATGGACATCGCGCACCATCGATCGCGTGCGCGCGTTGCCCCGCAAGGCTGCGCCGGATTTCGCCGATAATGGGCGGCCGTCAATCGGGAAAAATTCGGACTGACGCGCGCACGCGAATGTCCATTCGTCAGACCTCAGCATTACAAATGGCTGATGCGATGCGCGTCGCCGCATGCGGCGCTTGACCTTCCCACCATGGCAAGCTTCATGCTGAGCATACTCGTCAACCATCCACCCCGGAGAACACGATGGAATTCGAAGTCCAGGACATGACCTGCGGCGGCTGCGCCAACGCGATCACGCGCGCGGTGACGGCCGCCGACCCGGCCGCGAAGCTCGACATCGACGTCGCGGCGAAGATCGTCAAGGTCGACTCGGCGCAAGGCGTCGAGCGCGTGCAGGCGATCATCGAAGCCGCCGGCTTCCATCCCGCGCTGCGCACCGCGTAACGCACGCCGGAGGCGGCGGGCGCCGCGCCGGACGGCGACGCGCCCGCGCGCGGCGGCGCGTCAGCGCAGCCGGATCAGCGTCGACTTCAGTTCGGTGTACTTCTCGAGCGCGTGCAGCGACTTGTCGCGGCCGTTGCCCGACTGCTTGTAGCCGCCGAACGGGAAGTTCATGTCGCCGCCCTCGTCATAGCAGTTCACCCACACGGTGCCCGCACGCAGCCGGCGCGACACGTCGTGCGCGGTCGTCAGGTTCGACGTCCACACGGCCGCGGCGAGCCCGTATTCGGTGTCGTTCGCGATCCGCACGGCCTCGTCGACGTCGTCGAACACGATCACCGACAGCACGGGCCCGAAGATCTCCTCGCGCGCGATCTTCGCATCGGGCTTCACCTCGAACACCGTCGGCTCGACATAGAAGCCGCCCGTTTCCGCGTTCACGCGCGCACCGCCCGTGACGAGCCGGCCTTCGCCGCGCCCCGCTTCGATGTAACCCAGCACGCGTTCGAGCTGGATGCCGTCGACGATCGCGCCCATCGATACCGACGGATCGAGCGGATTGCCCGGCACGTACGCGCGGGCGGCCGCGACGAGCTTCTCGATGAACGCATCCTTGATGTCGCGATGCACGAGCAGCCGCGAGCCGGCCGTGCACATCTCGCCCATGTTGTAGAAGATCGCGCCTGCCGCCGTCCGCGCCGCGCGGTCGAGATCGGGGCAATCGGGCAGTACGATGTTCGGCGACTTGCCGCCGAGCTCGAGCCACGCACGCTTCAGGTTCGACTGCGCCGCGTACTGCATGATCAGCTTGCCGACCGCCGTCGAGCCCGTGAACGCGATGCAGTCGACGTCGCGATGCAGCGCGAGCAGCTTGCCCGGTTCGCCCGCGCCCGGCACGACGTTGAATACGCCGGCCGGGATGCCGGCTTCGAACGCGAGCTGCGCGACGCGAATCGCGGTCAGCGGCGATTTCTCCGACGGCTTGAGCACGACGCTGTTGCCGGCCGCGAGCGCGGGGCCGAATTTCCATGCGGCCATCAGGATCGGGAAGTTCCACGGCACGACGGCGGCCACCACGCCGACCGGCTCGCGCGTGACGAGGCCGACGAGATGGTGATCGGCCGGCGCGACCTCGCCGCCGACCTTGTCGATCGCCTCGGCGAACCATTCGACGCAGTACGCGGCGCCCGGCACGTCGACCGTCGTCGTGTCGCCGATCGGCTTGCCCGCGTCGAGCGTCTCGAGCAGCGACAGTTCGTCGAGATGCTCGCGCATCAGCGCGGCCCAGCGCAGCAGCACGGCCTTGCGCGCGCGCGGGTTCAGGCCGGCCCATACCCCGGCGTCGAATGCGCGCCGTGCCGCCGCGACGGCCGCGTTCACGTCCGCTTCGCCGCAGTCGGCGACCTTCGCCAGCACGCGGCCGTCGATCGGGCTCACGCAGTCGAACGTCCTGCCGCCGTGTGCGTCGCGCGACGCGCCGTCGATGAATGCGCGTCCTTCGATCTCGAGCGACGCCGCCTTGTGTTGCCAGTCAGCCAAAGTCAACTTGTTCATCAGGATGCCTCAATGTAGTGGCATTCGCGTGGCGGCACGCCGTGCGCGAGGTACGCAGCCGGCCTGCAGCGAATGCGGTGACGCGCGGTCAGAAGGTCGCCGGCGAATTGGCCGACACGACCTCGCAGATCAGTTCCGCGCTGGGATTGCGAAAACGATGCGGCAAACGGCTTTCGAAGTAGTAGCCGTCTCCGGGGTCGAGCAGCCACGTCGCACCGTCGACGGTCAGCTCGAGCCGGCCCGACACGACGACGCCGCCCTCGTGCCCCGCGTGCACCAGCATCTCGGGCCCCGTGTCGGCCAGCGGCTGGTACGTCTCGCGCAGGATGCACATGTTGCGATCCTTCACGTTCGCGCCGACGAGCTGAAACGCGAGCGACGCGTTGCCGAGGTTCGGCATCTCGTCGCGGCGCGACACGACCGCGCGCGATTCGACGAGCTCGAACGTGAAGAACTCCGCGAGACTCATCGGGATGCATTCGAGCAGTTTCTTCAGCGAGCCGACCGACGGGCTCACGCGACCCTGTTCGATCAGCGAGATCGTGCCGTTGGTGACGCCGGCGCGTTTCGCGAGTTCGCGCTGCGACAGGCCATGCTTGTTGCGCACGAAACGCAGGCGCTCGGCGACTTCGGTGGACATCGATTCGGTTTCGGACACGATAAGTGCGATGACAAAGTGAAACGACGCATGGGACAGCCGTTGAATATTCTAATCACTTTATGCCGCACATCAGCGGGGAAAACCCTGAAAGGCGTTCGAAATAATGAACGGCGCGCCGTTCATTCCTTTTACGAATCTTTTGTTCGCACTGCTCGGGAAAGCCCTGATGCAGGACCATTAAAAAACATTTGACGCCGTTATTGGCTCGTATATGCTGGCTCTCAGGTCAGTGTCATCAGCATTTCACAGGCATCGAAAAGCGTGATCGCAATGCAACAATCGATGCCCGTCAATGTAAATGACGCCGGACCGGCGCCTCGATTATTTTAAACGCCCCGCGCGTCGAAACGATCAGGTGTTCAATACTTTCAACAAACCAGTCGAGTGTAATCGTGAGAGTCCGTGGCCCTCTGGTGAGGTGGGATCGAGGCGATGTGCGAAGTTTGCGCAGCGCCGTTCCCGCTTCCGACGGCAGTTGCGGCTGGCATAGTCCTCGCCTGCTTCACCTGTCGATCTACACCATCCTGTCCCGTCGTTCCGTTCGGCGCCACAACGCCGTTTCCGCACGCGCATTCGTCGCCGTCGATACCGACGAAGTGGCGTCGCTGCTGCCGTAGCGCCTCTCCTTTCTTTACGTCGTTCGTTTCATCCGCCGATTCGCCAACCGCATCGTCCGTGCGGTGACGGAACGCGTTCGCGCATTCGCTGCCGCGTCGCGTGTCGCGATGAATCGAACGACGGCCTGACCGTCACGCGCAGCGCGGATCGCCACGCCATCCCGCTGCGCCCATTCACCAGCGGCCGTGCGCCCGGCGCCCGGCTGCGGGGTCGTGTCGCGCCCGCGTTTTGCCGCATCCGGCTCGGCGTGCGTCACGTCCCTACGGATTACTGATTGACGTCATGGAAAGGAAACCTCTCGTCGGCATCACCGCCGACCTCACCCAGATCGGCGCCCACCCGTCGCATACGGTCGGCGACAAGTACGTCGCCGCGATCGTCGACGGCGCACATGCGCTCGCGATGGTGCTGCCGGCCCTCGGCGAGCGCCAGTCGACTGACGACGTGCTCGACGCGGTCGACGGGCTGCTGTTTACCGGCAGCTACTCGAACGTCGAGCCGCACCGTTACGGCGGCGAACCGAGCGCACCGGGCACGAAGCACGACCCCGCACGCGACGCGACGACGCTGCCGCTGCTGCGCGCGGCAATCGTCGCCGGCGTGCCCGTGCTGGCCCTGTGCCGCGGCTTCCAGGAGCTGAACGTCGTCTGCGGCGGCACGCTGCACCAGCGCGTGCACGAAGTGCCCGGCCTCGCCGATCACCGCGAGGACGACGACGCGCCGATGGACACGCAATACGGCCCCGCGCACGTCGTGCACCTGACGCCCGGCGGCAAGCTGCAGGCGCTCGCCGGCGGCCGCGACGAAGTGCACGTGAACTCGCTGCACAAGCAGGGTATCGCGCAGCTCGGCTCGGGCCTCGCGGTCGAGGCCGTCGCGCCGGATGGCCTGATCGAGGCCGTGAGCGTCGTCGACGCGCCGGCTTTCGCGCTGGCCGTGCAGTGGCATCCGGAATGGCGGCATGCGCAGGACCCGCTGTCGAGCGCGATCTTCCGCGCGTTCGGCGACGCCTGCCGCGCCCGCCGCGCTGCGCGCACGCGCGCCATGGCCGCCGCCGCGCTCGCCTGAGCGCGCCCCACCAGACAACGAGAACAGACATGCAAGACATCGAAGACTTTCTGAAGCAGCACCGGATCACCGAGA
Organism: Burkholderia sp. BCC0506; assembly: GCF_902833145.1. Classification (GTDB taxonomy): domain Bacteria; phylum Pseudomonadota; class Gammaproteobacteria; order Burkholderiales; family Burkholderiaceae; genus Burkholderia. The sequence continues at coordinate 300,628 of NZ_CADFEN010000006.1, forward strand.
TCGAAGCGATCATTCCCGACATGGCCGGCATCGCGCGCGGCAAGATCACGCCGCGCAACAAGTTCACGTCCGGCGAATCGATGCGCCTGCCGCAGGCCGTGATGGTGCAGACCGTCACCGGCGACTATCCGGAAGACGGCTCGCTGACCGGCGTGACCGACCCCGACATGGTGTGCGTGCCCGACACGTCGACGATCCGCCTGATCCCGTGGGCCGTCGATCCGACCGCGCAGGTGATCCACGACTGCGTGCATTTCGACGGCTCGCCGGTGGAAATCTCGCCGCGCTACGTGCTGCGCCGCGTGCTCGACCTGTACAAGGCGAAGGGCTGGAAGCCGGTCGTGGCGCCCGAACTCGAGTTCTACCTGGTCGACATGAACAAGGACCCCGACCTGCCGCTGCGCCCGCCGGTCGGCCGCACGGGCCGCCCCGAAACCGGCCGCCAGTCGTATTCGATCGAGGCCGTCAACGAGTTCGACCCGCTGTTCGAGGACATCTACGAATACTGCGAAGCACAGAACCTCGACATCGATACGCTGATCCACGAAGTCGGCGCCGCGCAGATGGAGATCAACTTCATGCACGGCGACGCGCTGTCGCTGGCCGACCAGGTGTTCCTGTTCAAGCGTACGGTGCGCGAGGCCGCGCTGCGTCACAACATGTACGCGACGTTCATGGCCAAGCCGATGGAGGACGAACCGGGTTCGGCGATGCACGTGCACCAGAGCATCGTCGACGAGGAAACGGGCCAGAACCTGTTCACGTCGCCCGAAACCGGCGGCGCGACGTCGATGTTCTACAACTATCTCGCCGGGCTGCAGAAGTACACGCCCGCGCTGATGCCGATCTTCGCGCCGTACATCAACTCGTACCGCCGCCTGTCGCGCTTCATGGCCGCGCCGATCAACGTGCAGTGGGGCTACGACAACCGCACGGTGGGCTTCCGCATCCCGCATTCGGGCCCGGCGGCACGCCGCATCGAGAACCGCATTCCGGGCGTCGACTGCAACCCGTACCTCGCGCTCGCCGCGACGCTCGCGGCCGGCTATCTCGGCATGACGCAGCGCCTGGAGCCGACCGAGCCGCTCGTCAGCGACGGCTACAGCCTGCCGTACCAGCTGCCGCGCAACCTCGAGGAAGGGCTCACGCTGATGGCCGCGTGCGAGCCGCTCGGCGAGATCCTCGGGCCCAAGTTCCTGAAAGCGTACTTCGCGCTGAAGGAAACCGAATACGAAGCGTTCTTCCGCGTGATCAGCTCGTGGGAACGCCGCCATCTGCTGCTGCACGTGTAAGCGTGCCAACCGCATACGGAATCACGGAGGAAACATGACTTACCGCAACGAATCTGCCTGGGTCCAGCCGGCCGCGCCGAGCGCCGCGGCCGCCGCGCCGCGCGCGACGCAGGCACGCTCGACCGCCGAATACCGCGCGCTCGACGCCGCGCACCACATTCACCCGTTCTCGGACATGGGCGCGCTCAACCGCGCCGGCAGCCGCGTGATCGTGAAGGCCGACGGCGTCTACCTGTGGGACTCCGACGGCAACAAGGTGATCGACGGGATGGCCGGCCTCTGGTGCGTGAACGTCGGCTACGGCCGCAAGGAGCTCGCCGACGCCGCCTATCGCCAGATCCAGGAACTGCCGTTCTACAACACGTTCTTCAAGACCACGCACCCGCCGGTGATCGAGCTGTCCGCGATGCTCGCGGAAGTGACGCCCGCCGGCTTCAACCATTTCTTCTACTGCAACAGCGGCTCGGAAGGCAACGACACCGTGCTGCGGCTCGTGCATCAGTATTGGCGCGTGCAGGGCAAACCGCAGAAGAAGTATGTGATCTCGCGCAAGAACGGCTATCACGGCTCCACGATCGCGGGCGGCACGCTCGGCGGGATGGGCTACATGCACGAGCAGATGCCGTCGAAGGTCGAGCACATCGTGCACATCGACCAGCCGTATTTCTTCGGTGAAGCGCAGCCGGGCGAGACGCCGGAGGCTTTCGGCCTCGCGCGTGCGCAGCAGCTCGAAGCGAAGATTCTCGAGCTCGGCGCGGAGAACGTCGCCGCGTTCATCGGCGAGCCGTTCCAGGGCGCGGGCGGCGTGATCTTCCCGCCGTCGACGTACTGGCCGGAGATCCAGCGGATCTGCCGCAAGTACGACATCCTGCTGGTCGCCGACGAGGTGATCGGCGGGTTCGGGCGCACCGGCGAATGGTTCGCGCACCAGCACTTCGGCTTCGAGCCCGACCTGATCACGATGGCCAAGGGCCTCACGTCGGGCTACGTGCCGATGGGCGCGGTCGGCATTCACGAGCGCGTCGCGCGGCCGATCATCGACAACGGCGAATTCAATCACGGCCTCACGTATTCGGGCCATCCGGTGGCGGCGGCCGTCGCGGTCGCGAACCTGAAGCTGCTGCGCGACGAAGGGATCGTCGAGCGCGTGAAGCACGATACGGGCCCGTACTTCCAGGCGCTGATGCGCGAGACCTTCGCGCGCCATCCGATCGTCGGCGAAGTGCACGGCCACGGGATGGTCGCGAGCCTGCAGCTGGCCGAAGCGCCGGCCGAACGCCGCCGCTTCGCGAACGGCGGCGACGTCGGCACGATCTGCCGCGACTTCTGCTTCAACGGCAACCTGATCATGCGCGCGACCGGCGACCGGATGCTGCTGTCGCCGCCGCTCGTGATCTCGCGCCAGGAAATCGATGAACTCGTGTCGAAGGCGAAGAAGGCCGTCGACGCTACCGCCCAGCAACTGGGCGTTTCGTAACGGTTTGCCTACAGGCGTGCGGCGGGCGCCGCACGCCGCCATAACCCAGGGGAATTCCACCATGCGTGCCTGCTTACTTCGCCAAGCCTGTTCCATTGCCGCCCTTGCCGCCGCGGCCGCGTTCACGTCGGTCGCCAGCCCGTCGGCGCATGCCGAGGACCTGAACGTCTACAACTGGTCCGACTACATCGCGCCGGACACGATCCCGAACTTCCAGAAGCAGACGGGTATTCACGTCAAGTACGACAACTACGACAGCGACGACACGCTGCAGGCGAAGCTGCTGGCCGGCAGTTCGGGCTACGACATCGTCGTGCCGACGTCGAACTACATGGCCAAGCAGATCCAGGCCGGCGTATACCAGAAGCTCGACAAGTCGAAGATTCCGAACCTCGCGAACCTCGACCCGCTCTTGATGAAAATGATCGCCGACGCCGATCCGGGCAACCAGTACGGCGTGCCCTGGGCGTACGGCACGGACGGCATCGGCTACAACGCGCAGGCGGTGAAGAAGGCGCTCGGCGACAAGGCGCCGGTCGACAGCTGGGCGCTGGTGTTCGACCCGGCCAACATGGAGAAGCTGAAGAGCTGCGGCGTGTCGTTCCTCGACCAGGCCGTCGACGTGTTCGCCGCCACGCTGCAGTACATGGGCAAGGATCCGAACAGCAAGAACCCCGGCGATTACCAGGCGGCGTTCGAAGTGCTGAAGAAAGTCCGCCCGTACATCACCCAGTTCAATTCGTCCGGCTACATCAACGATCTCGCGAACAACGACGTGTGCGTCGCGCTCGGCTGGTCGGGCGACGTCGGCATCGCGCATCGCCGCTCGTCGGAAGCGAAGCGTTCGTACGACATCAAGTTCGCGAACCCGAAGGAAGGCGGCCTGCTGTGGTTCGACGTGATGGTGATCCCGAAAGACGCGCCGCACCCCGAGGCCGCGCTGAAGTGGATCAACTACGTGTCGGACCCGAAGGTCAACGCCGCGATCACCAACACGGTGTTCTACCCGACCGCGAACAAGGCCGCGCATCAGTTCGTCACGCCGGCCGTCGCGCAGGACCCGACCGTCTACCCGCCTGAAGACGTGCTGAAGAAGATGGTGCTGATGAAGCCGATGCCGGCCGACATCCTGCGCCTCGAGAACCGTCTGTGGGCGCAGTTGAAGACGGGCCACTGACGATCATGCATCACGGCGGCGCAGGCATCGCTGCAAGCCTCGCCGCCCGAGATTCGCGGACCTCCGTCCGCCCGCGCGCACCGCGCGCCTGTTCCATCCGGCACGAGCCGCCTTCCGCGAGTCGCGTTGCACGCCTCGCGCGGGGACGCTCACGCCTGCAATCCGTGAAGAACGAATGGTGACTCCCATGCAATCGATACCCTCTTCCGCTGCTGCACGACAGACCCAACCGGCCACGGCGCCCCGTACGCAGAACGACGCATTCGTGCGCATCGAAAACGTCGTGAAGAAATTCGGCGACAGCACGGCCGTCGACAACGTGAACCTGACGATCGCGAAGAACGAGCTGTTCGCGCTGCTCGGCAGCTCGGGCTGCGGCAAGTCGACGCTGCTGCGCATGCTCGCCGGGCTGGAGACGGCCACCTCCGGCAAGATCTTCGTCGACGGCGAGGACCTCGCGTCGCTGCCGCCGTACCGCCGCCCGGTCAACATGATGTTCCAGTCGTACGCGCTGTTTCCGCACATGACGGTCGAGTCGAACGTCGCGTTCGGCCTGAAGCAGGAAGGCACGCCGAAGCACGAGATCAGGGAACGCGTGGCCGACGCGCTCGCGCTCGTGCAGATGGGCAAGTACGCGAAGCGCAAGCCGCATCAGCTGTCGGGCGGCCAGCAGCAGCGCGTCGCGCTGGCCCGCTCGCTGGTGAAGCGCCCGAAGCTGCTGCTGCTCGACGAGCCGATGTCCGCGCTCGACAAGAAGATCCGGCAGAAGACCCAGCTCGAACTCGTGAACATCATCGAGAAGGTCGACGTGACCTGCGTGATGGTCACGCACGACCAGGAAGAGGCGATGACGATGGCGAGCCGCCTCGCGGTGATGAGCGAAGGCAAGATCGTGCAGATCGGCTCGCCCGGCGAAGTCTACGAATACCCGAACAGCCGTTTCTCGGCCGAATTCATCGGCTCGACCAACCTGTTCGAGGGCCGCGTGGTCGAGGACGAGCCCGATCACATCTTCGTCGAGAGCGACGACCTCGAAGCCCGCATGTACGTGAGCCACGGCGTGACCGGCCCGCTCGGCATGCCGGTCGGCATCTCGGTGCGCCCGGAGCGCATCCACGTGTCGCGCGAGAAGCCGGGCTCGAAGCACAACTGGGCGCGCGGCGTCGTCACCGACATCGCGTACATGGGCAGCTACTCGCTGTACCACGTGCGCCTGCCGAGCGGCAAGACGGTGGTGTCGAACCTGTCGAGCTCGCACCTGATGAGCGACGGCGCACCGTCGTGGAACGACGACGTGTTCGTGTCGTGGTCGCCGGCGAGCGGCGTCGTGCTGACGCAGTGAGGACGCCACGATGAGAACCTCCGCTTCCACGCCTTCCGCGCCGGTGCCGGCCGGCGCCGCGCGCACCGGCGCGGGCCGCGCCCGTCCGGGCCGCTTCGCCGCGCTGTCGCGCTTCCTGCCGTCGGGCCGCAGCGTCGCGATCGGCGTGCCGTTCCTGTGGCTCGCCGTGTTCTTCGCGCTGCCGTTCGTGCTGGTGCTGAAGATCAGCTTCGCCGACCAGGTGATGGGCATTCCGCCGTACACGTCGCTCGTCGAGATCAAGGACGGCGTCGTGCACTTCGCGCTGCAGCTGTCGCACTACGCGTTCCTGCTGCAGGACGACCTGTACATCGCGACCTATCTCAGCTCGCTGAAGATGGCCGCCGTGTCGACGGTGCTGTGCCTGCTGATCGGCTATCCGATGGCGTACTACATCGCGCGCTCGGAGCCGAACCGCCGCAACGTGCTGATGATGGCCGTGATGCTGCCGTTCTGGACGTCGTTCCTGATCCGCGTGTACGCCTGGATCGGCATCCTGAAGGACGACGGCCTGCTGAACCACACGCTGATCGCGCTCGGCATCATTCACACGCCGCTGCGGCTCTATCACAGCGACGCGGGCGTCTATATCGGCATGGTCTATTCGTACCTGCCGTTCATGGTGATGCCGCTGTACGCGCACCTCGTGAAGATGGACCTGACGCTGCTCGAAGCCGCGTACGACCTCGGAGCCAAGCCGTGGGTCGCGTTCACGCGCATCACGCTGCCGCTGTCGAAGAACGGGATCATCGCCGGCAGCCTGCTGGTGTTCATCCCGGCGGTGGGCGAGTACGTGATCCCGGAGCTGCTCGGCGGCGCCGACACGCTGATGATCGGCCGCGTGATGTGGGATGAATTCTTCAACAACATGGACTGGCCGATGGCGTCCGCGGTGACGGTCGCGATGGTGCTGCTGTTGCTGGTGCCGATGGCGTTGTTCCAGTACTACCAGGTCAAGGAACTGGAGGACGCGAAATGATCAAGCCGAGCAAACCGCTGTCGACGGGCGTTCTCGCCTTCGGCTTCCTGTTCCTGTACATCCCGATCATCAGTCTCGTCGTGTACTCGTTCAACGAATCGAAGCTGGTGACGGTGTGGTCGGGCTTCTCGCTGAAGTGGTACGCGGCGCTGCTGGACGACGACGAGCTGCTGGGCGCCGCCTGGCTGTCGCTGAAGATCGGCCTGCTGACGGCCACCGCGTCGGTCGTGATCGGCACGTGGGCGGGCTTCGTGCTCGCCCGCTTCGGCCGCTTCAAGGGCTTCACGCTGTACACGGGGATGATCAACGCGCCGCTGGTGATTCCGGAAGTGATCCAGGGGATCTCGCTGCTGCTGCTGTTCGTCGCGCTGGAGCAGATGTTCGGCTGGCCGAAGGGGCGCGGGATGGTGACGATCTGGATCGGTCACGTGATGTTGTGCGTGTCGTACGTGGCGATCATCGTGCAGTCGCGCGTGAAGGAGATGAACAAGTCGCTCGAGGAGGCCGCGCTCGACCTCGGTGCGACGCCGCTGAAGGTGTTCTTCGTGGTGACGTTGCCGCTGATCTCGCAGGCGCTGCTGTCGGGCTGGCTGCTGTCGTTCACGCTGTCGATCGACGACCTGGTGCTGTCGGCGTTCCTGTCCGGGCCCGGCTCGACGACGCTGCCGCTCGTGGTGTTCTCGCGCGTACGGCTGGGGCTGAACCCGGAGATGAATGCGCTGGCGACGCTGTTCATCACGGCCGTGACGATCGGCGTGATCGTCGTGAACCGGATGATGATCGCGCGCGAGCGGCGCCGGATGGCCGACCTGAAGGCGGCGTTCGCCGCGGCGTGACGCCCGCCTCCCGCTTCAAAGATCAGCCGTACTGCAGACAAGCATGACGCGCTGCCCCAGGGGGGGCGCGCGATTCGATCCCGATTTGACAGGCGCACGACTAGGAGAATCCGCAATGAAGAAGAAACTGATCTGCCTGCTGGTGGCCGGCGCGTTGCCGGGCATCGCGCTGGCCGGTTCCACCTCCGCCGAGATCAAGGCGCTGCAGGCGCAGGTCGCGGCGCTGCAGAAACAGATGAAGGCGATGCAGGCGCAGCTCGCCGCGAAGCCGGGCGGCACGGCGGTCGCGACGTCCGGCGCGAGCGCCGGGGCAGCGGGCGGCGGCAAGGTCGTCGCGGTGGCCGCCGATCCGGGCTCGCCGGACTACGGCAAGGCGCAGGCGACGCTGACCAACGACGAGGTCAGCGAAATGAAGCAGCAGATCGCGAACCAGCAGCTGAAGGTCGACTCGCTGACCGACGCGGCCAACACGGGCCCGCTCGCCGGCCTGTCGGTCACCGGCTACATCGATCCGACCTACATCTACAATCGCGCGGCCGGCACGTCGTCGTTCCTGTTCGCGAACCACGAGAACGCGTACAACTACTTCAACAGCACGTTCGGCGATCTCTACCTCGACATCAAGAAGACGTTCGGCGTCGGCCCGATGGCGCCGTCGGCCGAAATCACGCTGATGCCGAACCGCGGCAACGGCATCACGCTGCTGCAGAACTCGCGCGGCTCGATCACCGACAACCTGCTGAACACCGCGGTCATCAACGTGCCGATCACCGCGGAAACGACGCTGGTGGCCGGCCTGATCCCGAGCTTCGGCGGCTACGAGGTGCAGCAGTCGAACCAGATGCTCACGCTCACGCACAACCTGCTGTACGATTTCTCCGATCCGGGCAGCTACGTCGGCATCGGCGCGAACTACACGAAGGGCGCCTGGGCGTGGAAGTTCTTCCTCGGCAACGAGCAGTACCGCACGTACGGTTCGGTCACGCAGACGGGCACCAACGCGCTCGGCGACCCGATCACCACCAGCAACAAGGTGCCGACCTTCACCGCACGCGCGGACTACACGTGGTCGAGCGCGCTGGATATCGGTGGATCGTTCAACATCGGGCGGCAGACGCTGGCGAGCGCGATCGACCCAACCACTGGCGCCGTCAGCTACGGCCCGGGGGGCGCGGCGCCAAGCGCGTACGGCTCGTTCTTCTTCGGCGAACTCGACGCGACCTACACGCTCGCCGACATTCAGTACAACGCCGAAGTCGACTACGGCCGGCAGCAGCATGCGGCGTTCAACGGCGGGCTCGCGCAGTGGTACGGGCTGTCGCTGCTCGCGCACCGCAAGTTCAACGCGCCGGTGGTCGGCCGCATGGGCGTGACGCTGCGCTACGACCTGCTCGCGAACTCGAAGAACGGCGGCGGCGGCGGCGGCATCGCACTGAACGGCAACGGGATGGACCCGAGCAACGGCTTCGGCGTCGATGCGGACTGCCTCGCGCAGTCGAAGGCCGGCGGCGGCCTGGGCTTCGAGTGCAAGGGCGCGGTGCGACAGGACGTCGCGCTCGACCTGCTGTTCTATCCGACCCAGCAGATCACCGTGAAGGTCGAATACCGGCACGACTGGGCGAACAACAAGGTGTTCCTGCGCAACGACGGGTCGTACGGCAAGTCCAACGACCTGCTCGCGACGCAGTTCATCTATTCGTTCTGATGCCGGATGCGCGGGGCGCCGTGCCGCACGCACGGCGTCCCGCGTCGTTTTTGGAGTGGCTGCGCGCACGGTGCGGCCTTGTCGAGGGAGCCGGTTTCATGACGCAGTCTTTCACTCGCCGCGCCGACGCGCTCGCGCGCGACTCGTACTACGAAGCAACCGTCACGCGACCGTTGGCCGACGATCCCGTGCTCGATGACGCGATCGACGTCGATGTGTGCGTGATCGGCGCCGGCTTCGCGGGCCTGTCGACGGCGCTCGACTGCCGCGCGCGCGGGCTGTCCGTCGCGGTGATCGATGCGCACCGGCCCGGCTGGGGCGCATCGGGCCGCAACGGCGGCCAGGCGATCACGGGCTTCGCGAAGGACGAGGTGATCGAGAAGCAGCTCGGCGCCGACGGCGCGCGCGCCGCGTGGTCGCTGTCGCTCGACGGCGTCGCGCTGATCGCCGAGCGCATCGCGCGCTACGGGCTCGACTGCGACTTCACGCGCGGCTACCTGACGGTCGCGACGAAGCCGCGCCGCATCGACGACCTGCGCGCATGGATGAATGCCGCGACGTCGCGCTGGGGCCATCCGTCGCTCGCGTGGCTCGATACCGGCGAGATCCAGGCGCGCATCGCATCGACGCGCTATCTGGCCGGCGTGCACGATCCGCTGTCGGGCCATCTGCATCCGCTCAAGTACTGCCTCGGCCTCGCCGATGCCGCGCGCCGCGAGGGCGTCGCGCTGTACGCCCACTCGCCCGCGCTCGACGTCGTGCGCGGTGCGCGGCCCGTCGTGCGCACGCCGTCGGGCGAAGTGCGCTGCCGCTTCGTCGTGTCGTGCTGCAACGCGGGCCCCGGCGGCGTGCTGCCGGCCGCGACCGCCGCACGCATCGCGCCGGTCGCGTCCTACATCATCGCGACCGAACCGCTCGGCCGCGCGCGCGCCGACGCGCTGATCGCGCGGCGCGAAGCCGTGTGCGACAACAATTTCTTCCTCGACTACTTCCGGCTGTCGGCCGACCACCGGATGCTGTTCGGCGGCCGCGCGAATTCGGCCGGCGCGTCGCCCGCCGCGCTTGCCGAAGCGATCCGGCAGCGCATGGTCGGCGTGTTTCCTCAGCTCGGCGACGTGCGCGTCGACCACGCGTGGGGCGGCTTCGTCGACGTCACGCGCAACCGCGCGCCGGACTTCGGCGCGCTCGATCCGAACTTCTTCTACGTCCAGGGTTTCAGCGGGCACGGCGTCGCGCTCACCGGCATCGCCGGGCGCGCGGTCGCCGGCGCGATCGCGGGCGACCCGCGCGCGTTCGACCTGTTCGCACGCGTGCGTCACCGGCGCTTTCCCGGCGGCGACGCCTGGCGGCAACCCGCGCTCGAGCTCGGGATGCTGTATCACCGCGTACGCGAGCTGTTCTGAGCCCTTTCACTCCGCTTTCCTCATCATGCAGACATTCGCCAACCAACCGCACGTCGCGTCGTACTACGCGGCGACCGCCAACGACACGACCCGCCACGCGCCGCTCGCCGGCACGACCGACGCCGACGTGTGCGTGATCGGCGCGGGCCTCACGGGCCTGTCGGCCGCGCTCAATCTCGCCGAGCGCGGCCACTCGGTGACCGTGCTCGAAGCGTCGCGGGTCGGATGGGCGGCGAGCGGCCGCAACGGCGGCCAGCTGATCGGCGGCTTCGCGTGCGACATCGACACGTTCGCACGGTTCATGCCGGAAGGCGACGTGAAGCGCATCTGGGACATGGGGCTCGAAACGCTGTCGCTCGTGAAGTCGCGCATCGCGCGGCACGGCATCGACTGCGCGCTGGTGCCCGGCTACCTGACCGCGGCCAACACCGAACGCGACGCCGATGCGCTGAAACGCTGGCGCGACGAAGCCGCGCGGCGCTTCGGCTACGACCGCTTCCACTTCGTCGAAGCCGACGAACTCGGCGACTACGTGCAGTCGGCCCGCTATTGCGGTGGCCTGTACGACCCCGACAGCGGTCACCTGCATCCGCTCAACTACACGCTCGGCCTCGCGCGGGCGGCGATCGAAGCGGGGGTGCGCATCCACGAGGACAGCTGCGTGACGCGCGTGCGCGACGTGTCCGGCGGCCACGTCGTCGAGACGAGCGGCGGCGACGTGCGGGCGCGCTTCGTCGTGCTCGCGTGCAACACCTACGTCGGCACGCTCGCGCCCGCGCTGTCGAGGAAGATCATGCCGGTCGGCACCTACGTGATCGCGACCGAGCCGCTCGGCGACGCGCGCGCCGCCGCGCTGATGCCCGCGCGCGCGGCGATCTGCGACAGCCGCTTCGTGCTCGACTATTTCCGCCCGGCGCCCGACACGCGGCTCGTATGGGGCGGCAAGGTCAGCTATTCGACGCGCGAGCCGCGCGATCTCGCCGCGGCGATGCGCGCCGACATGCTGAAGACGTTCCCGCAGCTCGCGGACGTGAAGATCGACTATGCGTGGGGCGGCTTCGTCGACATCACGATGAACCGCGCGCCGCATTTCGGCCGCCTCGCGCCGACGACGTATTTCGCGCAGGGGTTCTCGGGGCACGGCGTGAACACGACCGCGCTCGCCGGCAAGCTGATCGCCGAGGCGATCGACGGACAGGCGAGCCGCTTCGACCTGTTCGACAAGATCCGGCATCGCGACTTCCCCGGCGGCGCGGCGCTGCGCACGCCGGCGCTGGTGCTCGCGATGAGCTGGTACCGGCTGCTGGACGCATTCGGCGTGCATTGAGCGCGTCGCGCGCCGCGATGCCGGTGCACATGAAAAACGGCCGCGCTCGCGCGCAGCCGTTCGATCGGATCGTGGCACGCCGGCGCAGCGGACACCTGCCGATGCCCGCGTGCCGCGCCTCGCCTGCGCCGGTCAGTCCGTGCCGTACTTCGGCGAATGCGGGCCGTACAGCAAGCCGGCCGGCGGCCCGGCCGACAGCAGGCGTGTGCTGGTGAACGCGGCGACGTCGTGGCTCTGGTCCATCAACGTATTCGCGATCTGCTTGACCGCGGCCACCACGAGCATGCCGATCAGGCCGCCGCCGCCGTTGTTGCCGCCTTCGTCGCTGCTCGCGCTCGCGTGGCCCTGCCACAGCACGTCGCCGGTACGCAGATCGACGAGCTTCGCCGAGGCCGACACGACCGTCGCGCTCGCGAGAATCCGGTAGACGGTGCCGTACTGCGACACCTTCGAATACAGCGCGGCGTCCGCACCGAAGATCTCGCGCAGTTTCGCGGGCGGCGTCTCCTGGATCTCGGCCGCGTTGGTCAGACCGTTCTGCTTGAACGTCTCGTCCATCACCGCGACCGGCACGACGTAATAGCCCGACTCGGCGAGCGGCAGCGTCATCTGCGACAGCATCCCGTAGGTCGCGCCGACGTCGGAGGTTTCGTTGACGGGCGGCAGCACGAGGATCGAGCGCGGCTGGCTCTTCTTGAACGCCGCGTAATCGGGCCGCTTCACCGGCTGCGCGCAGGCGCTCAGCAACGCGACGAGCGACAGCACGGACAGCAGCTTGAATGAGAGGGTCTTGAACATGGCTGGCGTGTCGCTCACGGTTTGGCGGTGGTCGGATCGGCGTGCTTCTGGCCGGCGACCGTCTGGTCAGCCGCCTTCCCGCCGGCTGCCTTCGGGTCGGCCGCCTTCGGCGCGCCGGTTTTCTTCTTCAGCAGGAAATCCATATAGGTCGCGGATTCCGGAAACAGCTGTTTCTCGGCCTGCAGTTCCTGTTCGGCCTGCTGCTCGCTGCCGATGCTCGCGTACAGCATGCCGAGATGCGCATGGAAGCCCGGCGGCGGCGTATGCCCCTTGCCGCGAATGTCCTGCAGCGCTTTTTCGAGCGCGTCGATCTGCTCCTGCGGCGACTTCTGCCCCTTGAAGTATTCGTACACCTGCGGCTGATAGCCGGTCCACTGATAGAGCGGCGGCGTGGAGCTCGCGCAGCCGGCGAGCAGCAAGGCGGCAGCCGTCGCCGGCAGCCAGTTACCCCGTTTCATGGTCTTTTCTCTTGTGATGTCGTGATGAATCGCTCGAGCGCGGCGCCGGCCCCGGCGCGCGCTGCGGCGGGTTGCGCGACGCTTACTGCGCGACCTTCAATGCGCCGGCGTCGACCTGCTCCGCGAGATGGTTCACGGCTTCCTGGATCGCGAGATCGAGCACCTTGCCGTTGAGCGTCGAGTCGTAGCCGGCCGTGCCGCCGAAGCCGATCACCTCGCGGTTCGACAGGCTGAACTCGCCCGCGCCCTGGCTCGATGCGACGACTTCCGACGTCGTCGTGTCGACGATGTTCAGGTTGACCTTCGCGTACGCGACCTGCGTCTTGCCGCGGCCGAGAATGCCGAACAGCTGATGATCGCCGACGTCCTTGCGGCCGAACTCGGTCACGTCGCCCGTCACCACGTAGTTCGCGCCCTTCACGGCCTGCGCCTTCTTCATGAAGCCCGCTTCCTGCTTGATCTCGTCGAGGTTCTCGCGATCGAGCACGTTGAAGCGGCGGCTCTGCTGCAGGCGCGTGACGAGGATCGTCTTCGCCTGTCCGCCGAGGCGGTCGATGCCGTCGGAGAAGATGCCGCGCATGTAGCTGGAGCGGTTGTCGAACTTGCCGACGGCGATCGCGACGGGCTTGCCCGCGTACGGCTTTTGCGCGCTGCTGACGGCCGGCACGTCGAGCGTGCGCGACGATTCGGTCGCGCAGCCGGACAGCGCTGCGATGACCGCTGCCGCCACGAGGACGGTGCGTCGTGTCTGAATGTTCACTGCTGGTCTCCTTGGTGAAAAGAATGCCCGAGCGGGCGCGCCGGCTCGCGAACGACCCGGCGGTCAAACGGCTGCGGCGCGAACGGACACGCGCGCATCGGTGCGATGCGCGCGCACGCGTTCATCGCCGGGCCGGCGATAGCGGTATGTGAAGGATGGGTGCGCGCAACGTACGCGTTGCGACACGAAACGGATGGGCAATGCAATACGCGACAGGCTCGCGTGCGCCGGTTACCCCGTTGTTCTGATTGCTGCGCTGTTGATCGCGCATGATACGGCCCCGTATGTGATTTTTCGCGATCATACCAAGTCCGCTTATCGAGACGGGGATTCTTGAAAAGAATTGACGAATTTCCGACAGGTACGAAACACGCGATTGGCGCCGGCGCGCAGCCGCATACGGGAAGTCGGCATTGCCGTGAATGCGACATCGATCGACGGACGCGCATCCCGGCATTCGAGCCGCACGCGCGCGTGCATCGGTGCAAACGCGCGTGCGATTGCCGCTAGGGCCTGTTCACGCTAATAACGGGCTTGCGCTGGCCGCCAGAAGGGCCGAGCGCAAGGATTGCGACGAAGCGAATACTCGACGTATTCGCGAGGAGCATGACGCGGCGATCGGCCCTTCTGGCGGCCAGCCCCACGAACGATTTTCTCCAAACAGGGGAACGTGCCTTTCCGCCCGCATGGCGGCGTCGTTCGTCGTTGCAATAGCTACGGCTATTGCGCCTCCTCTCTCCTTGCCCTGCGGGCGGAAAGGCACGTTCGCAAGCCCGTTATTAGCGTGAACAGGCCCTAGTCGGCCACCTTCTGCCGCATCGTCACGAACTCCTCGGCCGCGGTCGGGTGAATGCCGATCGTGTCGTCGAACTGCGCCTTCGTCGCGCCCGCGCGAATCGCGATCGCGATGCCCTGGATGATCTCGCCCGCGTCGCGGCCGACCATGTGCGCGCCGACCACGCGCTGGCTGTCGCGCGCGACGACGAGCTTCATCAGCGTGCGCTCGTCGCGGCCCGACAGCGTGTGGCGCAGCGCCTTGAACGACGTGCGGTAGATATCGACGTCGCCGTGCGCGTGACGCGCATCGGCTTCGCTCAGGCCGACCGTCGCGACCTCGGGCTGGCTGAATACGGCCGACGGCACGTACGCGTGATCGACCGCCACGCGCGACCCGCCGAACAGCGTGCGCGCGAGCAAGCCGGCGTCGCGCGTCGCGACCGGCGTGAGCTGCGGCCGCGACGTGACGTCGCCGATCGCGTGGATCGACGGCACCGACGTCGCCGAATACGCATCGACGGCAATCGCGCCGCGCGCATCGAGCAGGATGCCCGCCTGCTCGAGCCCGATCCCGTCGACGTTCGGCACGCGGCCCGTCGCATAGAGCACCTGATCGTACGGCCCGTGCCGCACGTCGCCGACGCGCACGGACAGCGTGCCGTCGCTCGCGCGCTCGATCGACTCGATCACCGCGCGCGGATGAATCGTGACGCCCTGCTTCGTCATCTCGTCGGTCAGGAACTGGCGCACGTCGTCGTCGAAGCCACGGAGGATTTTCTCGCCGCGATAGAACACGTCGACGTGACTGCCGAAGCCATTGAAGATGCCCGCGAACTCGACCGCGATATAGCCGCCGCCGACCACCGCGATGCGCCTGGGCAGCGCCGCGAGCGACAGCGCCTCGCGCGACGTGATCGCGTGCTCGATGCCGGGCCGCGGCGGCAGCACCGGACGCGAGCCGGTCGCGATCGCGATGTGGCGTGCGCGGATCGTGCGCGCGCCGATCGCGACCGTATGCGCATCGACGAGCGTCGCGCGGCCGGCGTGCATGTCGACGCCCGATTGCCGCAGCAGGTTGATGTAGATGTCGCTCAGCCGGTTGATCTCGCGATCCTTCGCGGCGATCAGCGCGGGCCAGTCGAGCGTGCCGGCGCCGAAGGTCCAGCCGAAGCCCTTCGCGTCCTCGATTTCGTGCGGATAGTGCGATGCATAGACGAGCAGTTTCTTCGGGATGCAGCCGCGCAGCACGCAGGTGCCGCCGATCTGCTCTTCTTCCGCGATGCCGACGCGCGCGCCGTATGACGCGGACATGCGCGCGAGCCTCACGCCGCCCGAGCCGGCGCCGATGACGAACAGGTCGTAGTCGAAATCCATCGCATTCCCTCATCGCAGTTCGGATGGGGGCACGATAGCAAGATTCGGGCATTCGTGCGGCACATCGCGCGTGCCGCGCGCCCAACAAAAAACGGCGAGAGACGAGGCCTCTCGCCGGTCAAACCGGCTGGCGGTTGTGTCATGCGTCACCGATCGACCGCATGCCCGACCTGCCGACTGCGCGGCGCCGGTCGACCCGGGCGCGCGAAGGGCGCGCCCGCGGCCGGACCGGCCGCCATGCTCATGCCTGCGACGTGTCGCTGCCGTCCGTCGCCTGCGTATCGTCCGCCTGCTGCGGTTGCTCGTCCTTCTTCTCGAGCATGCCTTCGATCGCCTCGGCGCCCTTGAAACCGGCGACGGCCGCGGCCGCCTTGGTCAGCAGGCCCGCATCCGGATCCAGCTTTTCCGCACCTTCGACGGCAGCGACCGCGCCGGCGATTTCACCCACGACGTTCAGGATACCCATCGTCATCCCCTTTCAAGAAAATCGTGAGCGCATCGTCCCACGAAAGAAACCGGCGGACCGCGTTTGTCATCGCCGGATACACAAGTTACGCACCAGGCCGGCCGCGCGCGCCGAGCGCTACCGGAACGACGCACGCGCACGCCGGACGGCATGCAACGCGCGATGCACGCAGCGTAGCGGAAAGCCCGGGCGCGGACTGTAAAAGTATGTTGTGGATTGCCGACGGATCGCTTACGGCGCGGGACTTTCGCAATGAAGCGCCTGCCGAATAGTCGTGCGCGCGTATGAAGGTCGCGCGACGAAAAAAAGAGGCGCCTCGCGGAGCCTCTTCGATGCGCACCGGACGAAGCCGGCGCGGGCGTTCCGACGTTCGTCAGAAGATATTGCGCAGGCCGATCGCGATGCCCGTCTGGTTGCTGCGGCCGGGCAGCTCGACGTTCGCCGCGCCGTTCGTCTTGTTGAAGTCGACGGTGCCGTAGATTTCGGTGCGCTTGCTCAGCGCGTACTCGGCGATGCCGACGATCGCGTAGCGGTTGCCGCTCGCGAGCGTGCCGTTCGTGGTCATCGCATTGCGCATGTGGTCGTAGTAGAACGCGCCCGTCAGCGTCAGCGGCGCGCTGACCTGCCAGCTCACGCCCGCGAACGGGCCGTCGTCGATGCGGCCCGTGCCCTTCGCGACCGGAATCGACTGCTGCGCGAGCAGGCTGTCGACGAAGCCCGTGTCGTCCTTCGAGCGCAGGTAGCCCGCGTAGATCTTCGCCTTGCTGAACGCGTACACGACGTTCGCGTGGTAGATCGTCTGCTTGCGCGCCGAGTTGTCGCTGTTCTGCTGCGCGCCGGCCGCGATGCTGAGCGGGCCCATCACGTACGACAGCGACACGCCCCACGCATTGCCCTTGCCGAGCGAGCCCGGAATCTGGCCCGAGAAGCCGCCGGCGCCGGTCGATTCGTAGTTGGTGCCGGTCGAGTACATCGCCTTCGCGGTCAGCCCCTCGAACTTGCCCGTGTACTTGATCTGGTTGTCCGCATACAGGCCGCCGCCGAGTGCGACCGGCAGCCATGCGTTTTCGAGGTAGTTACCGACCGTCAGGGGATCGTAGGTGTCCGCCAGCAGGTCGAACAGCGGCGTCTTCTGGCGGCCGAGGGTCACCGTGCCGTACGGGCTCTGCAGGCCGACGTACGCCGCGCGGTTGAACAGGCGGCCGCTGTCGGCGAATGCGCCGTTCTGCAGGTTCACGCCGCTTTCGAGGTTGAAGACCGCCTTCAGGCCGCCGCCGAGATCTTCCGTGCCGTAGATGCCGAAGCGGCTGTTCGTGATCGCGCCGTTGGTCATCGACAGCAGGCCGTCGTTCTTCGCGTTGGCGTTGGTCAGGTAACGAATGCTGGCGTCGGCGACGCCCCACAGCGTGACCGAGCTTTGTGCTGCGGCGTACTGGCTGGCGAAGGCCAGCGCGGCGCCCCCTGCGATGGCTGCGAGCCGGGTGGTCTGCTTCATGAGCTTTCCCTTTTGTAGGTGTCTCCATTCATGGCCGGCCGCGTGCGCAGCCGGGTGGCGATCGCACACGTTCATGGCGCGCGCGATGTGGGCTGAATCATAAGATGAGTACGAACGCTGAAAGAAATTGAAATGTGCGGCAATCGCGCGATTGTCGTCCGCGAACAACGTTTCCCGCGCCGGGCCGGCGTCGCGCGGCGGCGGGACGGTGCGCGACGGCGCCGGCGGACACGCGCGGCGCAGTAAGGTTCGGCGATGGTGCGGTGCGGTCACGCGGAGCGTCGCGACGTGGTCGCTGTGATCGGTGCGCGTTGCGGATTGCCGGTCGCCGGTCGCCGGTTGTCGTCAGGCCGATTGCGTCGCCCCGTCGCTTCCGTTGCCCGCGTCGCCGTGACCGTCCGCGTTGCCCGCACCGCCGTCTCCCGCGCGCCGCCAGGCCCGCCGCACGATCTCCGCGAACGCGCCGGCGAGCAGCAGCACGGCACCCCACAGCGCGATGTCCGGCACGAGCCGCGTCACGAGGCCGCCGACCACCGCGCCCGCCAGGAAACAGAAACTGATCGTCGCGAGCAGCGCCGAGTCGTGCAGCGCCCCCGCGTCGTAGCGCGGAATCAGCCCGACGAACAGCTTCTGCGCGGCGCGCCGCAGGTTGCCGGTCGTCATCACCGACGTGTACGACAGTTCCTCGAGATGGGTGAACGACAGCGTCTGCAGCGTCGCGACGAACGAGATGCCCGGAATCAGCCAGGCACTCGACGCGCCGACGAGGCCGCTCGCGGCGACGCCGAGAAACGCGATCTCGACGATCAGGCTCACGAACGCCGTATGCCGCATCCAGCCGCGCTGCGCGGCCAGGCCGAGCAGGTGCGCGACGAACACGGCGAGCACGAAGCCGCCGAGCGGCGGCACGTGATGCAGCGCGGCGGCCCATTCGCCGGCCGACAGGTTGATGCCGAGCAGCGCGACGTTGCCGGTCATCGTGTTCGCGAACACGTGGCCGTGTCCGACGTACGTGTACGCGTCGAGATAGCCGCCGGACAGCGTCAGCAATGCGGCGACGGTGAGATTGCGGCTGGCGCCGTCGAGATCCATCGATCCTCCGTGGTGCGCGCCGCCCGGGCGCATGCGGCGGGCGGTGCGAATGTCGGTCGTGCAGGCAGGCGTGGCGCGCCGCCGGCACGGCGCGGCCGGCTTCGCCGCCTGCCGCGCGTCAATATGACGTTCGCCGTCGGGGTACGGGCGGGCGCCGCGCATCGCAGCCGGGCTGGACGTGGCGGTCGCGCGATTTTCACCGCCGCGAGACCGGCCGAGTATACCGGGCCGACCGACGCCGGCCGCGGCCCCGTTCGCCTTCACCGGGCCGTCGCATGACACTCGCGATGCGCTTCCTGCGCGACACGGTCATCCCGTCCGCCGCGATCGTGCCGGTGGCCGTCCGGGCGTTCGACCGCGAATCGGGCGAGATCGATGCGCGCCAGTCCGCGGTGCTGGTGGCCGCGTATCCGTCGTTCACGCCGAAGCTGAAGCGCGAGGTGACCGACGCGTTGCGCGGCGGCAGGCTCGCGACGACCGATGGCGGCACGATCATGCGCGACGCACTCGACGCGGGGTTCGCGGTCGACTGGCCGGCCGCGGCGGACGACGTCGGCAGCGAGCGCGGCCGGCTGCTCGGCTTCGTGAACGGCGAGCCGCCGGCATCGCCGTAGCCCGCGGCCGCCGCGGCCAGCCGCGGGCGGCACGACCCGCCGCTCACTGCCCGATGCCCGTGAGCCCGATCAGCGCGCCGCCCGCGAGCAGCCACAGCGGATGGATGCGCGTGCGCCACGCGAGCACCGCGCATGCGGCCGTGATGCCCCACTGGATCGCGGTGCGGTTCGACGCCTCGGCGATCAGCACCGCGCTCGCCGCGACGAGCCCGGCCGTCACCGGCATCATCCCCTGCTGCACGTAGCGGCGCCACGGCCGGTCGCGAAAGCGCTCCCACGCATGCAGCGCGAGCACGGTGACGATCGACGACGGCCCGAACTTCGCGAGCGACGCGACCAGCAGCCCGGCCCAGCCGGCCACGTGCCAGCCCACCAGCGACACGATCATCATGTTCGGCCCCGGCGCCGCCTGGGCCAGCGCGAACAGCGCGGTGAACTCGTGCGCGCTCATCCAGTGATGCACGCCGACGACCTGCCGCTGCATCTCCGGCAGGATCGTGTTGCCGCCGCCGAACGCGAGCAGCGACAACTGGCTGAAGATCGTCGCGATGGCGATCAGCGTGTCGCTCATGGCCGGCGCTCCTGCCGCGAGCCGTGCGAATCGTGCGGACTGCGCGCGGCCGCCGGCGCCGGCTGCGGCGTGCCCGCGTCGCGGCGGCGCGACGCGAGCCACACGCTGACGGGCGTCAGCACGAGCATCGTGGTCAGCAGCGGCATGCGCACCACCGCGATCGCGACGAACGCGAGCGCCGCGATCGCGGCGGCCGTGCGCGGCGCCCGAAGCAGCGGCTTCGCGACCTTCACGGCCATCGCGACGAGCAGGCCGGCCGCCGCCGCGGCGAGCCCCGCGAACAGGTGCTGCACGCGCGGATCGTTCTGCGTCTTCGCGTACAGCACGCCGAGCGCGACGACGACGAGCGTCGGGCCGGCGATCAGCCCGAGAATGCCGGCGAACGCGCCCGCGACGCCGCGAAAGCGCATGCCGACGGCGACCGACAGGTTGATCACGTTGCCGCCCGGCAGGAACTGGCAGAGGCCGAGCAGATCGGTGAATTCGTCGGCGGAGAGCCACTTGCGCTCGTCGACGATCGTGCGCCGCGCGAACGGCAATGCGCCGCCGAACGACATCAGGCCAAGCGACAGGAAGCCGGTGAACAGCTCGGCGAGGCCGATCCGGCGCGGGGATGCGGCAGGCGGCGGAGAAACGGATTGCATGGGGCTCCTCATCAAACGATGCCCCCGAGGTTACCGCCGTTCAAACGGCCGGCAAAACGATTTTATCGGCGCGCCCTTGTGATCTAAAATCACAAGCATGGCACGCGATCTCCCACCCTTTTCCGCGCTTCGGGCCTTTGAGGCCGCGGCACGACATGAAAGCTTCAGCGCCGCCGGCGACGAACTGCATGTGACTCACGGTGCCATCAGCCGGCAGATTGCCGGGTTCGAGGCCTGGCTCGGCAAGCCGGTGTTCCACCGCTACGGCAAGCGCGTGAAGCTCACCGACGAAGGCCGCCGCTACCTGGACACCGTGCGCGCGGCATTCGACAGCATCGCGCACGCGACCGAGCAGTTGCGCAATACCGGCGCGGCGCGCGTGCTGCGCATCAACGCGCTGCCGACCTTCGCGATGAAATGGCTGCTGCCGCGCCTGTCGCGGTTCCAGCGCGACGTGCCGAACGTCGAGCTGAAACTGTCGACGTCGAACGCGCCGCTCGACACGCTGAACGGCTTCGACGTCGCGATCCGCCGCGGCCCCGGCCACTGGCCGAACTGCACGAGCGGCCACTTCCTCGACGAAAGCGTGATCCCGGTGTGCAGCCCGGCGCTGCTCAAGCGTGCGCCGATCGCGCGCGCGGACGATCTCGCGCGGCACGTGCTGCTGCATTCGGATACGCGGCCGGAAGGCTGGCGCGACTGGTTCGCGGCGGCCGGCGTGACGATGAAGGGGCGCAAGCGGCAGTCGTTCGACCATTTCTACCTGGCGCTGCAGGCGGCCGTCGACGGGCTCGGCGTCGCGCTCGGCCCGCTGCCGCTGATCGACGACGAGCTGGCGAGCGGCCGTCTCGTGATGCCGCTGCCCGGCCCGCGCATCGCGACGCGCAGCTACTGGTGGATCGCGCCGGGCGCGCCGGCCGACGATCCGCTCGTCGCGCAGTTCTGTGCGTGGCTGCAGGGGCAGTCGAATACCGGGGCATGAAGGCGCGCCGACGGGCGGCATGGCACCGCCCGCGCTCGAATCAGACCACCGGCCCCGGTTCCTTCTCCTTGCGCAGGATCGCGTACAGGATGATCGCGCCGAACGTCGCGGTGCCGATCCCGCCGAGCCCGAAGCCGCCGATCTTCAGCGAGAAGTCGCCGGCGCCGAGCACGAGCGTGACGGCCGCGACGATCAGGTTGCGGTTGTCGGAGAAGTCGACCTTGTTGACGACCCAGATCCGCGCGCCCGTCACCGCGATCAGCCCGAACACGACGATCGACACGCCGCCGAGCACGGGGCCCGGAATCGTCTGGATCACCGCGCCGAACTTCGGCGAGAAGCCCAGGCCGATCGCGATCAGCGCGGCGATCGCGAACACCAGCGTCGAATAGATCCGCGTGACGGCCATCACGCCGATGTTCTCCGCGTAGGTGGTCACGCCCGTGCCGCCGACGCTGCCCGACACGATCGTCGCGAGCCCGTCGCCGATGAACGCCCGGCCGACGTAGCGGTCGAGGTTGGTGCCCGTCATCGCGCTGACGGCCTTGATGTGGCCGAGGTTCTCCGCGACCAGGATCACCGCGATCGGCGCGAGCATCAGCATCGCGTGCGGATCGAACACCGGCGCGCGGAAGCCCGGCACGCCGAACCACGCGGCATGCGCGACGATCGAGAAATCGATCGGCTTGCCGAGGCCCATCCCGTTGGTCGCGATCGCGTAGATCGCGTACGCGATCACGAGCCCGACGAGGATCAGCAGGCGCTGCATCATCCCGCGCGCGAACACCGCGACGCCGCCGACGCACAGCACCGTGACGAGCGCCATCACCGAGTCGAAGGTCGAGCCCGATACGCCCTTGACCGCGATCGGCGCGAGGTTCAGCCCGATCACCGCGACCACCGCGCCGGTCACGACGGGCGGCATCAGCGTTTCGATCCAGCGCGTGCCGATCGCCTGCACCAGCGCGCCGAGCGCGACGTACACGACGCCGCACGCGACGATCCCGCCGAGCGCGACCGGAATGTTCGGGTTCGGACCGCTGCCGCCGTAGCCCGTCACCGCGATCACGAGGCCGATGAATGCGAAGCTCGAGCCGAGATAGCTCGGCACGCGGCCGCCCACCAGCACGAAGAACAGCAGCGTGCCGATGCCCGACATGAAGATGCACAGGTTCGGGTCGAATCCCATCAGCAGCGGCGCGAGCACGGTCGAACCGAACATCGCGACGACGTGCTGCACGCCCATCGCGACCATCTGCGGCCACGCGAGGCGCTCGTCGGGGCCGACCACGCGCGAGCTCGCGCCGGTCGGCTGGACCCGCCAGCGCGGGAAGTAGGAATCGGACATGGGGAAAGCGCTCCTGTCGGTCGTCGGTCGCCGGCTGCCAAGGATGCGCCGGTCTGGAATCTGGCGCGAGTTTACGGAGCGGAATGGGGGCTGGCAAGCGAAGCGGTACGCGGCGTCGCCAGGGCGGAACAGCCGGGGTGCGGGCGTGGCCGGCCGCGTGCGGAAACCGGTGCGCGACCGCGCGGCCCGGTGAAAGGGTCGCCCGCGCATGACGCACGCGCGGCGCCCGGTGCCGGGCGCGAAGCAAGCGTGCGCTCACATCGCGGCCGGCGCGTCATGCATCACGGATTGATGTACTGGAACAGCGACAGGTTCTGCAACTGCGCGTAAGCCTTCTGCGAGCCGGTCAGCGCGTTCTGCATCTGCAGGAACTGGCTGATCGTCGCGACCATGTTGGTGCTCGTCAGGTCGGCCAGGTTGCTGCTGACCTGCAGCGTGTTGGTCTGGTTCACGGCCTGCATCGCCTTGATTTCCTGCTCGCGGCCGCCGACCGACGCCTGCACGGTGAGCACGTTCGTCATCATGTTGTTCAGCTTCGTCGTGCCGGTGGTCATCGCGTTCGCGAGCGCGGTCGCGGCCGACGTGTTGCTGCTGATCGGCACCTTCAGCGCGGCGATCATCGTGTCGAGCGCGGCGAACACGTCGGTGCCGGCCTGCGGCGCGGGCGTGACCGTGAACGTGTCGCCCGGCGCCGGCTTGCCCGACACGGGCACCGACAGGCCGCTGCCGAGCGCGATCCCGGCGCCGGCCGAATACGGCTGCGCGGCGGTCGTGGTCGGCGGCACGACGGTGTTGTCGGTCACCGTGTAGGTCGGCGCGGCGGCCGTGCCGCCGAACGCGATCGTGAACTGGTGCGCGTTGGTCGCGGCCGACGGGCTCGTGATCGTCACCGCGCCGATCGTGCCCGTGCCCGTGTTGCCGGCGCCCGCGAGCGGCACCGGCTGGCTGCCGAGCATCGGCACCGACAGGAACACGCTCGCGCCGTCGTCGCCCTGCGCGATCGCGCGCGTGTCGGCGATCTGCACCTGGCGCGATCCGGTGTCGCCGCTGTAGGTCACACCGCCGCCCGGCGCGTTCGAGAACGGCGCGGTGGCCGACTGAAAGCCCGCGAACAGGTAATTGCCCGAGCCGTCGGTCGAATTCGCGAGGGTCAGCAACTGGTCGCGATAGCCCTGCAGTTGCGTCGACAGCGCGGAGCGGTCGCTGTCCGACAGCGAGCCGTCGCCGGCCTGGATCACGACCGTGTGAATGCTGTTGAGCAGGTTGTTGACGCTGATGAGCGTCTGGTCCTCCTTCTGCAGCGACGACAGCGCGGCGTTCTGGTTCGACGCGTACTGCGACAGCGTCGCCGACGTCATCGACAGCTGCACGGCCTGCGCCGCGCCGAGCGGGTTGTCGGCCGGCGTCGCGAGGCTCACGCCGCTCGAGATCTGCTGGTACAGCTGCGAGAGCTGCGCCTGCTGGTCGCTCATCTGGGCGACGTTCATCTGGTAGAACTGCGCAGTGGAAATCCGCATCGCTTCGATCCCCGAAATCAATTGAACAGGCCGAGCACGGTCTGGAACAGCGTCGACGCCGTCTGGATCACCTTCGCGTTCGCCTGGTAGAGCTGCTGGTACTGCATCAGGTTGGCCGCTTCCTCGTTCTGGTTCACGCCCGACACCGACTGCTGCGCCTGCGTGATCTGGCCGACCAGCGCGGTCTGCGCGGCGCTCGACGACTTCAGCTGGCTCGCCGTGTTGCCGATGCCGTTCACGTAGTTCGCGTACGCGCCCGTCAGCGTGGTCGAGCCGTTGCCGAACGCCTTCGAGTTGACGAGCTTCGCCAGCGCGAGCGCGTTGCTGCCGTCGTTGGTGCCGCCCGTGTTCGGCGCGACCTTGAACGTGTCGCCCACCGCCGGCGTGCCCGACACCGTGACCGTGACGCCGGCCGTCAGCGTGATCGGCGAGCCGGACTGGTACGGCTGCGCGGCGCTGGTCGTCGGCGGCACGGCCGTGTTGTCGGTGACCGTGTAGGTCGGCGCGGCCGAGGTGCCGCCCATCGTGATCGTGTAGTCGTGCGGGTTGGCCGCGGCCGTCGCGCTCGTGACCGACAGCCCGCCGATCGTGCCGCTGCCCGTATTCGTCGTCGTGGCCGACGGCACGTACGGCGCGGCCGCCGCGATCGCGGCGCCGTTCGACGTCGCGAGGCCGAAGCCGTTCAGCGCGCCGCGCGTCGGCTGCACGGTGAACTGGTCGCCGGGGTTGATCGTGCCGGACGAGAACGAGAAGTTCAGCCCGCCGATCGATGCCGGCATCGACGTCGACGTGCCGACCACCGTGCCGGTCGCGCGATCGGTCAGCGTGTAGTTCGTGCCGTCGTACGCGAGCGTGTAGTCACTCGTGGTCGGCTGCGACGCGTTCGCGAACGACACGGACAGCACCGCGTTGCCGGTATTGCCCTGGTTCGCGTAGGTGATCGGCGCGCCGGTCGAAAACAGGTTGCCGCCGACCTTGCCCGACAGGTCGATGCCGAGCGCGTTCTGCGCGTTGACCTGCGCGGCGAAGCTGGTCGCGATCGCGCCGAGCTGCGCTTCGGCCGGGTCGAGCGTCTGGCTGCGGAACGCGAGCAGGCCGCCGAGCGTGCCGCCCGACAGCGACGCGTCGGACAGGAACTGGTTCGGCCCCTGCGGATTCGCGCCGGCGATGCCCTGCGACACGACGGTCAGCTCGCTCGGGTCGGACGGCGACGTGACGGTCGCGAGCTGGTAGCTCTTGTCCGCGACGACGAGCGGCGTGCCGCCCGACATGAACACGCTGTAGCCGTCGCTGTTGCGCACGACCTGCACGCCCGCGAGATTCGACAGGTTCGACACCGCGAGGTCGCGCTGGTCCATCAGCTGGTTCGGCGGCTGGCCCTGGCTGCTCGCCGCCGCGATCTGCTGGTTCAGCTGCGCGATCTGCGCGGTGTACGCGTTGATCTGCGTGACCGTGCTCGTGAGCTGCGTGTTCACGCTCTGGCGCAGCGCGTCGTACTGCTGGCCGGCCGCCGTGATCTGGTTCGCGAGCGTCTGCGCGTTGCTCATCGCGGTCTGCCGCACCGACGAGTCGGATGCGCTGTTCGCGACGTTCTGCATGCCGGTGAAGAAATTCGTGATCGCGGTCGAGATGCCGGCCGTCGGGCTGCCGATGTAGTTGTTCAGCTGCGTGACGAGCGAGTACCACGTCGACAGCGCGCCGCCCTGCGTCTGCGCGCCGTTCAGCTGGTCGCTCAGGTACTGGCTGTACTGCCGCTGCACGGTGACGGTGTTCACGCCCTGGGGCATGTAGCCGCTGCTGGTGTACTGCCCGCTTGCCTCGGCATAGACGGGGCGTTCGACCGAATAGCCCGGTGTCGCGGCGTTGCTGATGTTCTGGCCGGTCGTCGTGAGGCCCCAGAGCGCGGCATTCAGGCCGCTGACGCCGAGGTTCATGAGTGTGTTGGACATGCGCGATCCTGATGAGCCGGCCGCGCTGCGGCCGCCGGGTTGCGTGACTCCCGGTATAACGGCCGCGGATCGAAAAAATTGAGGAAAAAATGCACGCGCGGCGCACGGGCGTGCGTCGCCGGCCGAAGCGGGCGGCGGGCGCGCCGGCGCCGCTGCGCGGGGTGGCCCCGCGAGGGCCGGCCACCCTGGGGCGCGTCAGGCCCGCGCGAGCGAGCGGCGCTTCATTTCGAGCTGCGTGATCAGCCGCTGCAGCGTGTTCTCCGCGCTGCCCGGCAGCGACATGAAGCGAAAGCCGAGCTGGTAGCGCCGCGACCCGTTCGGCATCTGCGTCGAACGCTGCGACACGAGCTGCAGGTCGAGCGACAGCTTGCCGTGGCCCGTCAGCTCGAGCTCGACGTCCGGCAGCAGCGTGCCGACCTCGAGCGCCTCGACGCGCTCGTCGTCCGTGCGCAGCCCCACGCCACCGAGCGACAGGTTGTGCACCTCGAACAGGAAGCCTTCGCCGTCCGGCAGCTTGCCGCGGCACAGGAACGGATCGACGATCGGCGCATCGACGCGGAAATATTCGCGGCGCTGGATGCACACGAGCACGTCGGGAAAATCGGCGACGAACGCGGGCAGCCCCTCGTAGCGCGTCTCGCGCGGCGTACCCGTGGCGAATTCGACGCGCACGCCCTCCGGCGAGGCCGCGAACGTGCAGTGCGACGCGCCGAGGATGCCCGCGTTCTGCTCGGACAGCGCGCCCCAGTCGAACGTGAACGTGCGCGCGCCGACGTCGACCTCGAGCAGACGCGTGACGAGCTGGCCGCCCGGGTACTGGACGGTCAGGAAATCGCCGCGATTCACCAGGTTGCGCAGCTGCACGCCGATTTCCAGCGGATTGCGGCGGGCATAGTCGGGCCCGGAGTGGCCTGCATCCAGGCTGGGGTCCGTCGACGTTTCGATATTCATGGCTAGCCGGTCTTTCTTGTCATGGGCGCCCGGGGCAACCGGTGCGCGATAAAACCGGGCCAGAACGGGGGCCCGGTCGCAGGTCTCTCACACTTAGCGGCAGTGCTGACCGAAAGTTTAGATCGAAACGGCGATTTATTTCGCGCAAACGTTGAAACCGCGCGCGGCGGGACGCCGGGCGCGGTCCAGAAAAGGGGGCGGACCGATGACGGGCGGGCCGGTCAGCCGATCTGCTGCATGATCGAAATCAGCTTCTTCGCGTAATTCGGGTCGGTGGCGTAGCCGGCCTTCTGCATCCCGTGCGCGAAGCCTTCGACGCTGCGGCTCGCGCTCAGCACGCCCGCATAGCGCGGGTTGTTCTTCAGCAGGTTCGCGTAATCGGTCATCGCGTGCTCGTACGAGTCGTACGCACGGAACTTCGCGACCACGCGGCGCGGCGTGCCGTTCACGTATTCGGTGGTCAGCGCGGACACGGTGCGGCCGGTCCAGCCCTTGTTCGCCTTGATGCCGAACACGTTGTAGCTGGTCGAGCCGTCCGCCGCGCGGATCTCGCGCTTGCCCCAGCCCGATTCGAGCGCGGCCTGGCCGACGATGAAACGCGCCGGGATGCCGGTCGTCGCGCTGGCCGCCTGCGCGGGCCCCGCGAGCCGGTCGACGAACGCGTCCGCGTCCTGCACGCCGCTCGCGCCCTTGACCGGCGGCGTCAGCGCGCTGCCGGCCGAATAGCCGCGCGCGCCGGCGAGCCCGCCGTTGTTCGCCGCGTTCGCGTAGGCCTTCGCCATCGCGTTCATCGCGGCGAGGCTGCCTTCGTTGCCGGCCGTGCCGAGGCCGCCGGCGCCCATGCCGCCCATGCCACCGGCCCCGACGTCGGCCGCCGTGTCGCCGCCCGCATTGCGCAGCAATTGCTTCATCAGCGCGTCGGCGACGCCGATCCCGCGCGTCGACATCTGCTGCGCGAGCTGCTGGTCGAGCATCGACGTGTACATCTTCGACGTATGCGAATCGAACAGCCCGCCGTCGGGCGACGCGTCGCGCATGCTCTTGAGCATCATCTGCGTGAACATCGCGTCGAACTGGCCGGCGACCGCCTTCGCGCCGGCCTGCGGCGACTGCTTCGCCTGCGCGCGCAGCGCATCGAAACCCTGCACGTCGAGCGCGAAGCGCTGCGTGAGGTCGTTTGCGTTGGGAAGGTTCGCCGCCATTTAGATGATCTCCAGATCGGCGCGCAGCGCGCCGGCCGCCTTCATCGCCTGCAGGATCGACATCAGGTCCGCCGGCGTCGCGCCGAGCGTGTTCAGCGCCTTCACGACGTCGGCGAGGTTCGCGCCGGCCGTCACCATCTTCAGCGCGCCGTTGTCCTGCTTCAGCTGGATCTGCGACTGCTGCGCGACCACCGTCTGCCCGTTCGAGAACGGCCCCGGCTGCGACACCACCGGCTGCGTGTTGACGACCACCGACAGGTTGCCGTGCGCGACCGCGCAGCTCTGCAGCGTGACCATCTGGTTCATCACGATCGAGCCGGTGCGCGCGTTCAGGATCACCTTCGCCGCGGCCTTGTCCGGGCTCACGTCGAGGTTCTGCAGCCGCGCCATGAACGCGACCTGCTGCGCCGAATCGGCCGGCGCCGCGAGCTGGATCGTGCGGCCGTCGAGCGCCGTCGCGGTGCCCGGCCCGAAGCTCGAGTTGACCGCCGACACGATGCGCTGCGCGGTGCCGTAGTCCATGTCGTTCAGTTGCAGTTGCAGCACGCCGTTCATCTGCGCGATCGCGTTCGGCACCGAACGCTCGACGATCGCGCCGCCGGCGATCCGCCCGGCCGCGAGCTGGTTCACCTGCACGCGGCTGCCGTTCGCGCTCGCGCCCGCGCCGCCGACCGCCATGTTGCCCTGCGCGAGCGCGTACACCTGCCCGTCCGCGCCCTTCAGCGGCGTGAGCAGCAGCGTGCCGCCGCGCAGGCTCTTCGCGTTGCCGAGCGACGATACCGTCACGTCGAGCGCCTCGCCGGGCCGCGCGAACGGCGGCAGCGTGGCCGTCACCATCACGGCCGCGACGTTCTTCAACTGCATGTTGTTCAGCGACGACGGGCCGCCGTTGGCCGACCCGTTGTTGATCGAGATGCCGAGGTTCGCGAGCATGTTCGCGAGCGTCTGCGTCGTAAACGGCGTCTGCATCGTCTGGTCGCCCGTGCCGTCGAGGCCGACGACGAGGCCATAGCCGATCAGCGGGTTGTCGCGCACGCCCTGGATCTGCGCGAGATCCTTCAGGCGTTCGGCGTGCGCGGGCGCGGCGCCCGTCATGCACGCGGCGGCCACCGCCGCGAATGCGACGACGAGCCGCGCGGCGGCCCGCGCACGGGCCGACAGGCGGCTGGACAGGGTCGTCTGCATCGTCGTCACCACGGCGCGATGTTGAGGAAGAAGCGCTGCAGCCAGCCCATCGTCTCGGCTTCGTTGATGTAGCCCTTCGACGAGTATTCGATCTTCGCGTCGGCGACCTGCGTCGAATAGACGGAGTTCGCGCCCGAGATCGTGTTCGGGTTGACGACCCCCGAGAAGCGCACGAATTCGTTGCCCTGGTTGATCAGCATCTGCTTCTCGCCGCTGACCACGAGGTTGCCGTTCGGCAGCACGCTGGTGACGGTCACCGTGATCGTGCCGTTGAACGTGTTCGCCGCGCTCGCGCCGCCGGTGGCCGCGAACTTGTTCGCGCCGGTCGCCGACAGGTTCGCCTTCGCGAACAGCCCGCCGAGGAAGCCGGCCGTCGGCACGTTGAAGTCGGTGTTGCCCTGCCGGTTCGTGTTCGCGCCCGACGACTTGGTCGCGTTGATGTTCTCCGCGATCATGATCGTCAGGATGTCGCCGACGTTGCGCGGGCGCTGATCCTCGAACAGCGGCCGCCCCGCGAAGCCGGGGTTGTAGATCGAGCCGGGCGCCTGCATCGACATCGGCACCGGCGGCTGCGCCGTCATCGGCTGCTGGATGATCGGATCGCGCGGGATCTGCGCGCAACCGGCGAGCGCCGCCACCGCGACCGCGCACGCGGCGCGGACGGTGGCTGACGGGGGGAGGCGAACCTGCTTCATGGCGACGACGGGACTTCCGGTTAGCTCTTCATCTGCGTGACGGTCTGCAGCATCTGGTCGGACGTCGTCACGGCCTTGCTGTTGATCTCGTAGGCACGCTGCGTCTGGATCATGTTGACGAGTTCCTGCACGACGTTCACGTTGGACGCCTCGACGTAGCCCTGGTTGAGCACGCCCGCGCCGTTCAGCCCCGGCTGCGACACGTTCGGCGCGCCCGACGACGTCGTTTCCGCGAACAGGTTCTCGCCCTTCGCCTCGAGGCCGGCCGGGTTGATGAAGGTCGCGATCTGCAGCGAGCCGATCTGCACCGCGTTGCTCGAGCCCGGCTGCGTGACCGACACGACGCCGTCCTTGCCGATCGTCAGCGACTGCGCGTTCTGCGGCACGGTGATCGCCGGCAGCACCTGGTAGCCGCTCGACGTGACGAGCTGGCCCTGCGCGTTGGTCTGGAACGAGCCGTCGCGCGTGTATGCGTTGGTGCCGTCCGGCATCAGCACCTGGAAGAAGCCCGCGCCGTTGATCGCGACGTCCTTCGAATTGCCGGTCTGCGTGAGGCCGCCCTGCGTGTACAGGCGCTCGGTCGCGACCTGCTGCACGCCGGTGCCGAGCTGCAGGCCCGACGGCAGTTCCGTCTGCTGCGTCGAGTTCGCGCCGGGCTGGCGGATGGTCTGGTACAGCAGATCCTCGAACACCGCGCGTGACGCCTTGAAGCCGTTCGTGCTGGTGTTCGCGAGGTTGTTCGAAATCACGTCCATCTGCGCCTGCTGCGCATTCATGCCGGTCGCGGCGATGTAGAGCGAACGATTCACTTGTCGATTCTCCTGCTTGGGCTGGCGCGGGCGCTCAGCTGAAGTTGAGCAGCTGGTTCGCCGTCTGCTCGTTCTGGTCGGCCGTCTGGATCAGCTTCGACTGCAGCTGGAACGCCCGTGCGTTGTCGATCATCGCGACCATCGCGGTCACCGGGTTCACGTTGCTGCCTTCGAGCGAATTCGGCGTGACGACCACGTTCGGGTCGGCGTCGGCCGGGTTGCCGTCGGCGGTGCGGAACAACCCGTCATTGCCGCGCGTGAGCGTGCTCGGGTCGGGATTGACGAGCTTGATCTGGTCGACGATCGCGACCGCGGTGGGCGGGTCGCCCGGCATCAATGCGGACACCGTGCCGTCCTTGCCGATCGTCACTTCCGCGTTCGGCGGCACCGAGATCGGGCCGCCGTTGCCGATCACCGGCAGGTTGCTCGCGTTGACGAGCTGGCCGTTCTCGTCGACGTGCAGGTTGCCGGCGCGCGTGTACGCCTCGCCGCCGTCGGCCGTCTGCACCGACAGCCAGCCGGGCCCCTGCACGGCGACGTCGAGCGGATTGCCGGTCCGCGTGATCGGACCCGGCGCGTAATCGGCGCCGGGCGTCGACGCGAGCACGTAGGTACGCGTCGTCGTCGGGTCGATCTTGCTGCCGTCGCCGAAATTCATCGGCACCGCGCGATACGTCGCGAGTTGCGCGCGAAAGCCGGTCGTCGATGCGTTCGCGAGGTTGTTCGCGACCACCGCCTGCTGGTCGAGCGACTGCGACGCGCCCGTCATCGCCGTATAGATCAGTCGGTCCATGGCTGCCGGTTATCCGCGCTTACAGGTTGATGAGCGTCTGGTCGACGGTCTGCTGCGTCTTGATCGTCTGCGCGTTCGCCTGGTAGTTGCGCTGCGCGGTGATCAGGTTGACGAGCTGCGACGTGAGGTCGACGTTCGAGTTCTCGAGCGCGCTGCCCTGCAGCGTGCCGTGGTTCGTGCTGCCCGGCGCGGAGATCTGCGGCACGCCCGACGCCGAGGATTCCGCATACTGGTTGCCGCCGAGGTTCACGAGCCCGTTCGGGTTGTTGAAGTTCGCGAGCGCGATCTGGCCGAGCACGGCGGTCTGGCCGTTCGAGTAGTTGCCGGTGAGCTTGCCGTCGGTGCCGATCGTGTAGGTCGTCAGCGTGCCGCTCGCGTAGCCGTCCTGCGCGAGGTTGTTCACGCCGTCCTTGCCGCCGTACTGCGTCGTGCCGGTCAGGTCGAGCGTGAGATTCTGCGGATTCGCGCCGCCCGTCGTGTTCGGGATCGAGAACGCGAACTGGCCGAGGCTCGTCGTCGGCAGGCCGGTCGAAGCCGACGTCGTGCTCTGGATGGCGCCCGACGAATTGAACGTGATCTTGCCGAGATCGGTCGTCGTGCCGCCCTGCGGGCCCGCGTAGGCTTCCCACGTGCCGGCCGCCGATTTCACGAAGTACATGTTGACCGCCTGCGAGCCGCCGAGCGAGTCGTACACCTGGATCGACGTCGAATAGTTGTACGTCGTGGTGTCGGTCGGGTCGAACGGCGTCTTGGTCGGCACCGTGTCCTGCGAGTTCAGGTTGAACTGGCCGACGATCTTGGTCGTCGCGGTCGGCGCGATGTTGGTGGTCGGCGCCTGCAGCGGCACGGTCTGCGCGGTGTTGATCACGCCGCCCGCGTTGGCCGCGTAGCCCATCAGGTTACGGCCCTGCGCGTCGACGATGTAGCCGTTCTTGTCGCGCTGGAACGTGCCGTCGCGCGAGTACGTCGTCACGCCGTTGTTCGACATCTGGAAGAAGCCGTTGCCGTTGATCGCGACGTCGAGCGACGAGTTCGTCGTGTTGATCGTGCCCTGCCCGAAATTCTGCTGCACCGCGTTCAGCGTCGTGCCGATGCCGATCTGCGTGTTGACCGACGTCGCGACCGAGTTCGCGTACATGTCGGCGAACTGCGCGGTGCTCGACTTGAAGCCGACCGTATTCGCGTTCGCGATGTTGTTGCCGATCACGTCGAGCGCGTTCGATGCGCCGGCGAGGCCGCTCAGACCCTGTTGATAACCCATTTCGTTCTCCGTGACGAGACAGCTCGATCAGTTGGTGGTGGTGTCGCCGGACGAGGACGACTTCGTGTTCGGGAAGATCGACGCAACCTGGGTGAGCCCCACCGTCGTGCCGTTCGACAGCACGAGCCCCGCGGTGCCGTCCGCCTGCTTGATCACGCTCTGCACCTGCGCGGCCGCGAGCGTCGTGGCCGCCTGCGGCGTGCCGGCGCTGTTGGTGTACGACGCGCTGACCGTATACGTGCCGTCCGGCAGCGCGTTGCCGGCCGCGTCCGTCGGCGTCCAGTTGAACGGCACGGTGCCGGCCGACTGCGCGCCCGCGTTGATCGTGTTCACGACGGCGCCCGCCGCGTTCTTCACGGTGATCGTCAGGTTCGACACCGAACTCGCGAGCGACACGCCGAACGACGACGCCGCGCCGCTCTTCACCGCGACGCTGTTGCCCGGCGCGAGCACGTTGGTGCCGATCAGCAGCGCGGCCTGCGTCTGCTGGCCGGCCGCGAGCTGCGTCGACAGCGACGTGAGCGAGGTGTTCAGTTGCGCGATGCCGCTCACCGTGTTGATCTGCGCGAGCTGCGACGTCATCTGCGAGCTGTCGACGGGGCTCGTCGGATCCTGGTTCTGCAACTGCGTGACGAGCAGCTTCAGGAACGTCGCCTGCAGGTCGCTCGCCGACGTGCCGTTGGTCGACGACACGTTGTTGGTGTTCATCGTGTCGGTCGGCAACGTCGACACGTTCGTGCCGTTGCTGCCGATCGTCGTGCTGGAGGAAGTCATCCTGGTGGCCTTCTGTCGGAACTGTCGGTATCGGGTCGGGTCGGCGGCGCGCGGCTTACGAGCCGATCGTCAGCGTCTTGAGCATCAGCGTCTTCGCGGTGTTCAGCGTCTCGACGTTGGCCTGGTACGAGCGCGACGCCGAGATCATGTTCACCATCTCCTGCACCGGGTCGACGTTCGGCATCTGCACGTAGCCGTTCGCGTCGGCGGCCGGGTTCGCCGGGTCGTAGGTCGATTTCATCGGCGACGGGTCGTCCATCACCTTGGTCACGCGCACGCCGCCCACGCCCTGGCCGGACGCGGTGCGCGCGCCGCCGAGCGGGTCGGTCGCGAACACGACCTGCTTGGCCTTGTACGGCTTGCCGTCGGGGCCGGTCGCGCTGTCGGCGTTCGCGAGGTTCGACGCGGTGACGTTCAGGCGCTGCGATTGCGCGGACAGCGCCGAACCGGCGACGCCGAAGATGTTCATCAACGAAGGCATGGAGGCTCCTTGTGCTGGGCGGGATCGGAAGCGCCGCTTACGAGTTCGTCGTGATCGCGGCGATCATCGCCTTGATCTGCTGGGTCATCACGGTCATCCCGGTTTCGTAGTGCAGCGCGTTGTTCGCGAACTGCACGCGCTCGACGTCGAGATCGACCGTGTTGCCGTCGAGCGACGGCTGCAGCGGCATCCGGTATTGCGCGCGGCCGTAGTCGTCCGACGGGCCGCCGGTCGGGATCAGCTTCGCGGTGCCGGCCATGTGGCCCGGCGCCGTCGACACCATCGACATGCCGCTCGTCACGCCGGCCGGCTGCGCCATCGGCAATTGCGCGGCGTTGCTCGGCGCGAGGCCGCCGCTCGCCTGCTTCAGCGAACGCGCGAGCGTCGACGCGAAATCGACGTCGCGGGCCTGGTAGCCGGGCGTGTCGGCGTTCGCGATGTTCGACGACAGCAGTTCCTGCCGGTAGGCGCGCACGTCGAGCGCCTGTCGGCCGAACGCGAATTCCGCATCGAGTTTGTCCAGCATGTGTGCGTCTCTCCGTATGAAGCGCTGCACGCCCCTCGCGCCGGATGACGACCCGAGAGGCTTTTTTCCATGACAGCGATGGTAGGCGTGGGCCGCAACCGGCAATCGGACGAATAACGCGGCAAAGGCCCCCTCTATTCATCGTTTGCGCGACGCCCGCGCTCCCTAGAATGCGAAGCGGATCAACGGATCGAGGACACGGCGATGACGGGCGGCGCACTTCGCGACAGGAACGGGCGGCTCACGCACGTCCGGCGCGCGTTCGCGCTCGCCGCGGCGCTGTGGATCGCCGCGCCCGCCGTGCATGCCGACGACGGGATGATCGTGATTCCCGGGCGCGGCGAGACGGCCGAAACCGCGCTCGCGCACGCCAATGCGGCGAGCGGCGCGCAGTTCGGCGGCAATGCGGGCGACGCTTTCAGGACGGAGCGCGCGGCCGGCGCCGGCTACGCGGCGCAACCCGCCGCCCCGATGGTCGTGACGAGCGTCCCGCCGCCGGCTCCCGCACCGGCTCCCGCACCGGCTCCCGTCTACGCAGCCGCCCGCGCGAACGCCGGTTACGGCGCGCCGCCGCGCGCGTCGGACCGCACCGCCATCGCGACGGTGACCGCCGGCACGGCCGAGCCTGTATCGAATCCCGTGCGGCCGACACCGCAACCGGCAGCCGCCGCCCGTCTGGCCGCGGCCCGCGCCGCAGCGGCGCCGCGCACGGCGACGGCTTCCGCCAGCCCGGCTGCGGCCGCCGCCGCGGCCCAGCCCGCGACGCCGCCCGGCCAGCAAGACCCCGAAACGATCCGGCGCGCGGCCCTGGCGTTCCTGCAGCAGCAGATCGCCGGCTTGCCCGGCAAGACCACCGCGACGGTGGCGACCGCCTTTCCGCGCGGGCTCGCCGCGTGCACGACGCTCGAGCCGTTTTTGCCGACGGGTGCGCGCCTGTGGGGCCGCACGACCGTCGGCGTGCGCTGCGCGGGCGAGCGGCCGTGGACCGTCTACCTGCAGGCGAAGGTCGCCGTGCAGGCCACCTATTACGTCGCCGCGCGCCAGATCGCGCCCGGCGAGCCGCTCTCCGCGGCCGACCTGGTCGCGCGCGACGGCGACCTGACGGTGCTGCCGCTCGCGGTGATCACCGATCCGGCGCAGGCGATCGGCGCGACCGCGCTCGCGCGCATCTCGGCCGGGCTGCCGCTGCGGCAGGACATGCTGAAGAGCGCGGCGTCGGTGTCGGCCGGCCAGACGGTACGGGTCGTCGCGGCCGGCCCCGGTTTCACGATCTCGGCCGAAGGCAGCGCGCTCGCGAACGCGGCGCCCGGCCAGTCGGTGCGGGTGCGGATGGCGGCCGGGCAGATCGTCACGGCGATCGTCAAGGACGCCGGCACCGTCGAAATTCCGCTGTAGGGACGGATCTGCCGCAAGAATGTAAAGAATTGTTTATTCGGAGCATTTCGGGCTCGCGGTGCTAAAGTTCGGGCCGACCCGGCCGTTATCTGGGTCAAACCGTACAGGAAACCCATCGTGAAGATCGATTCCACTCCGAAACCGAGCCCCCTCGCGCCGACCGGCAACGGCGCGGCCCGTGCGCCGTCCGGCACGGCCCAGTCGTCCGCGCAGGCAGCCGACGCAGGATCGAGCGGCGGCGACACGACCGTGAACCTGTCGGGTCTGTCCGGCCAGCTGCGTTCGGTATCCGCGTCGGGCGACGCCGATATCGACACGGGCCTGGTCCAGTCGATCAAGGACGCGCTGAACAACGGCACGCTGACGATCGATGCGAACAAGATTGCCGACGGCGTATTGAATACCGCCCGCGAACTGCTGCAACAGCAGCGCCCGCAGGGCAGCTAATCCCGGCCTCGTGGCCGGTTCACCCGGTTTGCCGGCGCGCGCGGCCCCGCACGCACCGGCGCGACGAGCATGATGCGATGAGAGAAGAGCTGCTGGCCACGGTCAACGACGAACACGCGACGGTCGAAGCGTTCGCGTCCCTGCTCGTCTACGAGGAAAAGGCGCTGACGACGGCCGAGCCGCTCGAGATGCTGCCCGGGATCGTCGAGAAGAAAAGCGAGCTGATCGATCGGCTCGCGCAGCTCGAACGCACGCGCGACACGCAGCTTTGCGCGCTCGGCTTTCCCGCCGGCAAGAAAGGCATGGATCAGGCGGCCGAGCGCGACGCGCGCCTCGCAAGCCGCTGGCAACTGCTGCAACAGGCCGCCGAACGCGCGCGCCAGGCCAACGCGAACAACGGGATGCTGATCCGGATCCGGATGGACTACAACGAGCGTGCGCTCGCGGTGCTGCGCTCGGCGCCCGCGCCGGCCGGCGTGTACGGCCCCGACGGACGCGTGTCGGCGCTCACGCGCTGACCTGCCGGCGCCGCGCGGCCGCCCGGCGGCCGCGCCCCACCCTCCCCGTCGTTACAACAGCGGACACGCGGTGACCTGCGTGCCGCGTTCCACGCACAGCCGCTCGTAGTCGCGCAGGTACGCGCGCTCGGCGTCGTCCAGCAGATCGAGGTCGATCAGGTCCCAGTCGTAGCCGACCGTCACGATGTTCTCGAACGTCACCGTGCCCGGCTGCGCGTCGTCCGGCCGCACGATCACGATGTTCTCGATCCGCACGCCGCCCTTGCCCGGCAGGTAGATGCCCGGCTCGACCGAAATCACCGCATTCGGCACCAGCCCGTACGTCGCGCCCGGCGCGAACCGCACGCCGCCCTCG
This sequence comes from Burkholderia sp. BCC0506, assembly GCF_902833145.1. Lineage (GTDB taxonomy): Bacteria > Pseudomonadota > Gammaproteobacteria > Burkholderiales > Burkholderiaceae > Burkholderia. Next base: position 338,421 of record NZ_CADFEN010000006.1, read on the forward strand.
TGCACGTGAATCCCGACGCCGTGCCCGGTGCCGTGACCGAAATCGTAGCCATGGTCGCGGCACACCTGCCGCACCAGCGCATCGACGTCGCCGCCCGTCGCGGTGGCCGGAAAACGCGCGACGAGCCCCTTGATGCAGGCCTTCAGCGCGACCGTGTAGATCTCGCGCTGCCACGGCTGCGCGACCGTGTCCGGCCGCGTGCGGCGCAGCACGACGCGCGTGCAGTCCGTCGCGAAGCCGGCTTCGTAGTACGCGCCGCTGTCGAGCAGCACGAGCTCGCCTTCGGTCAACTCGACGTCGGCGCTCGCCGCCGTGTAATGCGCGAACGCGCTGTTCGCGCCGTTCGCCGCGATCGACGGAAACGTCAGCGCGAGCGCCGAGCGCGCGCCGTACGCGTCGTTGATCCTGCGCGCGAGGTCGTACTCGGTGTGGCGCACGCCCGGCTCGCCGGTCTTCGCCCAGCGCATCGTCTCGGCGATCGCCGCGCTGCTGCGCGCGAACGCGTCGCGAAAACGCTCGAGCACCGCCGGCGTCTTGCTCGCCCGCATCGCCTCGACCGGGTTGAAATCGGCATGCCGCGCATGCGGCCACACGCGGTTCACCGATTCGACGAGCGCGCAGTTCACCGATTCGAAGCCGTAGCACACGTGCTCGACCGCGAACCGTGCGAGGAAGCGCTCGAGCGCCGCGACGTCGCGCCGGATCACGTGCAGCGCCGGATACGAATCGAGCGCGACCTCGCAGCGGTCGCAGCCTTCCGGCAAGAACAGCACCACCTGCGCGCCGATCGCGAACAGGAAGCCGAGGTGCGACGACACGTTCGGGATGTGATAGCCGCGGCTGTTCAGCAGATACGCGAGATCGTCCGACGCGCACGTGAAGAACGCCGTCCTGCCGTCGGCCGCGCCGGTATGCGCGGCGAGCCGGCGGCTCAGCGCGTCGAGGTTCTGCGCGACGCTCAGGCCGGTCGTCCCGGCCGGGATCTCGACGATCGGCCGCTCGACGTTCCAGCCCGGCAGCGCGATCGCGCGGTCGATCTCGCGATCGGCGAGGCCCACCCAGTCGAGCGACGCGGCCTGCGTGTGCTCGAACAGCCGGTTGCGCTGCGCGACGCTGATCCGCCGCGCGTCGTAGCCGACCCGCGCGAGCCGGCTCGCGTGCGCGACCAGCCAGTCGGCCATCGCCTGCCAGATCGTCACGTCGATGCCGAGCTTCTCGACGCGCACGCGCGCCGGATCGCACTGCTCGTCGGCCTGGAAGTGATAGCGGCCGTCGACGAACAGCACGAACGGCGGCAGATCGAGCGCCTGCGCGGTCGCCGCGCTCAGGAAGATCCCGCAGCCGGCCGACCCGTCGAAACCGGACACCGCGTAGCGCGGGTTGTTGCTGCGCGGCAGGTATTCGGTCACGTATTCGTCCTGCGACGTGACGACCACCGCGTCGAGACGCGCGGCATCGAGCAGGCGCGACAGGCCGGCCTGCGTATCGGCGACGCACGCGTCGTACGGGGGAAGGCCGGAGAAGCTGTATTTCAGTCGATCGATCATCGGATGCCCGTCATTCGTTGTTGTCGGCGGCCGGCGGCGTGTCGCGGCATCGCGCGCGCCCGACACGACACGTCGACGCGGCGCGGGTCGCGCACGGCACGTCGCGCGACCCGCGCCGCCGGTCGGGCGGCAGGCCTTCGGTAAAATTTTTGTCTCACTTAACTTTGTTTGATGCGCGACAGAATCTAGAGCAGGTCGAAATCGAGGTCAAGCCAAGATTTTCGTAGGACTAAAATCGGCGTGCGGCCCGCGGATTCCGGCACAACGCCAATTCGCCCCGGCGACGCCGCGCGGTACAATGCGCCGGCCTCGCCTCCCCGGCGGCCGCACCGGCCGTTCGCACGCGCCCCGACTCGTTGCCACGAAAGAGATTCATGGATTCAGACCTCATGCGTATCGGCCAGCGCATTCGCCGCCTGCGCCGGGAAGCGAAGAAGACGCTGCTGGAAGTGGCGACCGAAGCGAATCTGTCGGTCGGGTTCCTGTCGCAGGTCGAGCGCCATCTGACGGGTATCTCGCTGTCGTCGCTCGTGAACGTCGCGAAGGCGCTGGGCGTGCCGCTCGGCACGCTGATCGAGCAGCCGCGCCAGGCGCAGCCCGATTCGCACGAGGGCAGCCGCAAGCCGTACGCGCTCGACGCCGCGTCGCAGTGGTACGAGCGGCTGTCCACCACGTTCGACGGCAGCCAGATCAACGCGCTGAAGGTGCAGATGATGGAGGGCTACCGTTCGGAATGGGTCGCGCACGGCGGCGACGAATTCGTGTACGTGCTGGCCGGCCGCGTCTGCTACACGGTCGGCAAGAAGCATTACCCGCTGACGCCCGGCGACTCGCTGCACTTCGATGCGCGCAAGCGGCATCGCGTGGCCAATATCGGCGACGGGCCGGCCGAGCTGATCACCGTCAGCACGCTGCCGCTGTTCGACGACAGCCGTGCGGACACCGTGTCCGCGCCGACGGATATCGGGCGGCCCGCCTCTCGCGAGCCGCGCGTGAGCCGCCGCGCGCGGGCGCCCGGACAGCCTGACCGCGCCGCCGTCGCCCGGCCGTCCAAGGCCGGCGCCGCCGAAAGGAAGGGGCCGGCGAAGCCGCGCGCGGCCACCGGCAAACGCCCGGCGGCCGCGACCCCGGCACGCAGGAAAAAGCCGTAACGACCGACGGGCACGCACGCCGCGCGCCCCGTTGCGCGCCTAGTCGCCGATCGCGAGCGCCTGCGCGACGGCCTGGATCCGCGCGCGATGCACGGCTTCCTTGATCTTCTCCGTGTCGCTGCCGATGCCGCGCGCGATCGCGCCGGCATCGACGCCGCGCGCCGCCGCGAGCGCGACGCGCAGCCGCTCGGCCTGCGGATACGGCTGCGCGTCGAGCCCGAGCCGGCCGCGCGCATCCGATTCGCACGCCTGCAGCAGCTCGGCGAAGCGCGCCGGCTTGCGCAGCGCGTCGCTGCGCTCGAAGAGCCGCACCAGCGCGGCCGCGCCCATCTCCATCACGCGATGCAGGTTGCCGTGCTCGCGCGCCACCACCAGCGCGAGATCGCGGCATTCGTTCGGCACGCGCAGCCGCTCGCACAACGGCTTGAGCAGCTCGACGCTGCGGCTTTCGTGGCCGACGTGGCGCGGCAGCACGTCGGCCGGCGTCGTGCCCTTGCCGAGATCGTGCGTGAGCGCCGCGAAGCGCACGGCCAACGAATAGCCCTGCTTCGCCGCGTAGTCGACCACCATCATCACGTGCACGCCGGTATCGACTTCCGGGTGGTAATCGGCGCGCTGCGGCACGCCCCACAGCGCGTCTACCTCGGGCAGGATGCGCGCGAGCGCGCCGCAGTCGCGCAGCACCGCGAACATCCGCGACGGCTTCGCCTCCATCAGCCCGCGCGCGATTTCCTGCCACACGCGTTCGGGCACGAGCGCATCGACCTCGCCCGCGTCGACCATCCGCCGCATCAATGCCTGCGTGTCGTCCGCGACCGTGAAATCCGCGAAGCGCGCGGCGAAGCGCGCGATCCGCAGGATCCGCACCGGATCCTCGACGAATGCATCGCTCACGTGCCGGAACACGCGCGCGCGCAGGTCGGCCTGCCCGCCGTACGGATCGATCACGGGGCCGACCAGCGTGCCTTCCGGGCTCACCTCGCGCGCCATCGCGTTGATCGTCAGGTCGCGCCGCGCGAGATCCTCGTCGAGCGTCACGTCCGGCGCGTAATGGAACTGGAAGCCGTGATAGCCGGCCGCCGTCTTGCGCTCGGTGCGCGCCAGCGCGTATTCCTCCTGCGTCTGCGGATGCAGGAACACGGGGAAATCCTTGCCGACCGGCCGGAAGCCCTGCGCGGTCATCTGCTCGGGCGTCGCGCCGACCACCACGTAGTCGCGGTCCTGCACCGGCACGCCGAGCAATTCGTCGCGGATCGCTCCGCCTACTGCGTAGATGTTCATGGTTGCGGCTCGTACTCGGCGATCACGTTGGTTTCGCGGCGCGCGCCATCGATCCACTGCTGCACCGCCGGCAGCGCCGTCACGCGCGCCGCATAGCCGGCCGCCTCCGGCGACAGCGCCGGCGCATACGTGTTGAAGCGCATCACGACGGGCGCGTACATCGCATCGGCGATCCCGAATTCGCCGAACAGGAACGGCCCGCCCGATGCCGCGATGCATTCGCTCCACAGTGCGTCGATGCGCGCGACGTCGGCGAGCGCCTCGGGCGTCGCGCCGCGCCCCGGCATCGACGCGCGGATGCTCATGCCCATCTGCGTGCGCAGCGCCGCGAAGCCCGAGTGCATCTCGGCGGACACGCAGCGCGCATGCGCCCGTTCGAGCGGGTCGGCCGGCCACATCGGGAATTGCGGATAGCGCTCGGCGAGCGTCTCGGCGATCGCGAGCGAATCCCAGATCGCCAGGCCGTGATCGTCGACGAGGCACGGCACCTTGCCGGTCGGCGAGTATTCGCGGATGCGCGCGGCCGTGTCGTCGCGGCGCAGCTCGACCACGATCTCGTCGAACGGGATGCCGAAATGCGTGAGCAGCAGCCACGGACGCATCGACCACGACGAGTAGTTCTTGTCTCCAATGACGAGCTTCATGACAGGGTTCCGGAAAACGCGAAAAAGAAAAGGAAAGGCGCCCGACCGGCGGCGCGCCGCGCTACCGGCGCGAGCGGAACCAGTCGAACCGCGAGCGCTGCGTCGCTTCGCCGAGATACACGGGCGCGATGCTTTCGAGACTCGCGGGCGAGATCCCGAGTTCCGGCGCGAGCGGCCCCGACAGCACGTTCGGCACCGACATCGTCGCAAGATTGTCGCGCGTGAGTACCGGCTCGCCGGGCAGACATTCGAACACGCTCGCCTGCAGCCGCGCAAGCGCGTCGGGCAGCCGCACGATGCGTGCCTGCCGGCCGACCAGCGTGCCGCAGTAGCGCACCAGTTGCTCGAGCGTGTAGACGGTCGGGCCGCCGAGTTCGTAGGTCTTGCCGTGCGCGGCCGCGAGATCGAGCGTGTTGACGAACGCGCGTACGACGTCGCCGACGAACACCGGCTGGAAGCGCGCGTCGGGCATCGCGAGCGGCAGCACGGGCACGGTGCGCTGCAGCTTCGCGAACGTGTTGAGGAAGGCGTCGCCGGGGCCGAACACGACCGACGGACGGAAGATCGTCAGCGCGAGCGAATCGGTCGCCGCGACCGCATGCAGCGCGGCTTCGCCGTCGCCCTTCGAGCGCTGGTACATGCTCGCGCCGTGCGGATCGGCGCCGAGCGCGCTCATGTGCAGCAGGCGCCGCACGCCGACCTCGGTGCACGCCGCCGCGAGCGCGGCCGGCAGCGCGACGTGCGCGCGCTCGAAGCCCGGCCCGTACGGCGTGCCACGCCCGCCGTGCAGCACGCCGATCAGGTTGATCGCCGCCTGCGCGCCGGCGACGAAGCGCGCGAGCGTGCGCGTATCGAGCGCGTCGAGCTCGACGATGTCGACCGGCAGCATCTGCAGATGGCGCGCGTGGTCGCGCCGCCGCGTGCCGATCCGCACGTGCTTGCCGGCGTCGATCAGCGCATTGACGAGCCGGCTGCCGATGAAGCCGGTGCCGCCCAGCAGCGCGACGGTCTGGCGGTCCATGTTCGGGTCCTCAAAAGCACACTGCCGCGTCTCGCGCGGCAGTGTGCTGATTGCGTATCAGGGCGAGATCATGCCTAGACGTTTCTTCAGCGACTGCGGTTTGCCCTCGAAGAGCGCCGCGTAGTAGACGGTGTTCGACAACACGTTCTTCACGTAGTCGCGCGTCTCGTTGAACGGAATCGTCTCCGCGAAGATCGCGCCTTCGACCGGCTGCGTCAACACCTGGCGCCACTGGCGCGGCCGGCCCGGGCCCGCGTTGTAGCCGGCGGTGGCAAGCACCGGCGAGCTGTCGAAGTTGTTGTAGATGTCCGCGAGATACCAGGTGCCGAGCTGGATATTGGTGTCGATGTCGTGCATCTGCGCACGCGAGATCGCGCCCATGCCGAGCTTCTTCGCGACCATCTGAGCCGTCGCCGGCATCAGCTGCATCAGGCCGCCCGCGCCGACCGACGAACGCGCGCTGATGATGAAGCGCGATTCCTGGCGGATCAGCCCGTACGCCCACTCGATGTCGAGGCCCGTCGACTGCGCATAGCGCTCGACGGTCGTGCGGTACGGCGACGGATAGCGCAGCGTGAAGTCGTGCTCGGCCTTCGTGCGGTCGGCCGTGTTGACCGTGCGGTCGAGCAGCTCGACGCGCTTGCCGTATTCGGCGGCCGCGAGCAGCTGGCGATCGGTCATCCCGCGCAGCGGCCAGTTCCATTCGCGATTGCCTTCGAGGCGCAGGTTCAGCGCGTAAAAACGCTGCGCGAGCGCGAAGCCCGGGATCTTGCCCATCGCGTCGATCTCGGCGTCGCTCACCTTCGTGCGCGGCGGGATCGTCGTGCGCTGGCCGAGCTCTTCGCCGGCCAGTTGCCCGTAGAAGTTGAACTGGCCGGCGACCTGCTCGAATTCCTGGTTCGCCTGCAGCGTGTCGCCGCTCTGCTTGAGCGCACGCGCATGCCAGTAGATCCACGCCGGATCGTTGCGCAGCGACGGCGGCATCTGCTCGATCGACCAGCGCACCATCGGCCAGTTGCCGGCGAGCAGCGCGGCGCGCGTGCGCCATTCGTAGCCCGGGTTCGACAGCGGCGCGTTCGCCGATTTCGCATACCAGACCGATGCCATCGGCGAGCGCTTGATCGCGCCCTGGTAGCCGATCGCGCCCCACGCGATCGCCTGTTCCTGCTTGGTGAGCGAAGGCGCGATCGTCGTCAGCATCCCGGCGGCGGCATCCGGATCGTTGCGCGCCATGCGGCCGAGCGCGATCAGCGCGAGCTGATGCGATGCGGCGTCAGGCCCGACGCCGCGCGCGAGGTACAGCGGCGGCGCGCTCGTCGCCTGGTCGAAACCGGCTGGGCGCGGGCCGAGCGCGTCGACGATCTTGCCGCCGAGCGTCGTGTAGTTCTGCTCGTACGCGAGGCGCGCCTGCTGCCACACGTCGTCGCTCGTGAACTGCTGGTTGACCGCGAGCGCGGTGATCAGGTCGACGCACGCGTCGCCATAGTTCTTCGGCTCCACGAGCAGCGCGCGCGCCGCGTCGGCGACGTTCTCGTTGCGCGCCGCGCGCGACTCGAGCGCATAGCACTTGACCTGCGTGTCGTCGTCGAGCACGAAGCGCTTGTACTGGTCGTCGAAGTTGCGCCAGTCGTGACGCGCGCCGAGCACGAGCAGGTAGTCGTTGCGCAGGCGGTCGGCGATCGCCTGCCCGTCGTAGCGCTGCAGGAACGACTGCACGGGCGCATCCGGCGCATCGACGCGCGCGCGGCCGGTCGAATCGAACAGCTGCGGCTTGATCTGGAAATACTCGACGTAGGACGGAACCGGATAGTTCGGGATCATCGACGCGAGCTGCGCGGCCTTCGCGGCGTCGTTGCGGCGTGCGGCTTCGCGAAGCTGCACGAAGATCTGGTCATCCCCGGCGAGCGTGTCGTCGTTCGGTGCGGCGCACGCGGCCGTGCCGGCGACGAGCGCGGCGGCCGAAAGCGCCAGTGCGACCGCGCGATATACTCGGAAAAGGCTGTTCGACATCGTTTTGAATGGAGCACGAAGTGAGCGAAAGCATAGCACGCAACCCTGTGCCGAACCCGAAGGTTGCGCTGCGCAAAACGCTGTCCGGCGCGCGTCGCGACGCCGCGTCGCAACCCGCCGCGAACGCCGCGCTCGACGCGCGGCTGCGCACGCTGCTCGACCGTCTGGCGCCGCGCACGGTCGGGTTCTACTGGCCGCTGCCGGGTGAATTCGATGCGCGCGACGCGGTGCTCGCATGGTGCGCGGCCGGTGCCGGCCGGTGCGCCGCGCTGCCGGTGATCGGCGAGCGTCACACGCCGCTCGCCTTTCACGCGTGGGACGCGCACACGCCGATGCGCGAAGGCCATCACCGGATTCCGGAACCGGCGTCGGGCATCGTCGTCGTGCCCGATCTATTGCTGATTCCCTGTGTGGGATTCGATCCGCAGCGCTACCGGCTCGGCTACGGCGGCGGCTACTACGACCGCACGCTCGCCGCGTGGCCGGGCGACGCGCTGCCCGTGACGGTCGGCATCGCGTACGAGGCGTGCCGCGTCGATGCGCTGCCGGCCGAGGCGCACGATCTCGCACTGCGCTGGATCGTCACGGACGCCGCGCTCTACCCGGCCGCCGGATAATGCCGCGCGCGGCGCCGCGATCGTCGCCGCGTGCCCGCGAGCGCATCGCCGCGCCGGACCGCTTCCGTCAACGTTTACAGCGACGCCGCCGCGCGCGCGGCCGTGTCGTAGAGGCCCGATGCGTGGCGCAGCAACTGCGCCGCGTCGCCGATCTGCTCGTTGGTGAGGCCGCTGTCCTTCAGCGTCTCGATCAGGCAGTGCTCGCGCACCTCGCGGTACTTCAGGCACAGGTCGCGGCCCGCGTCGGTCGCGAAGAAGAACACTTCCTTGCCGGTCTTCTCGCTCTTCACGTAACCGCGCGCGATCAGTTTTTTCAGCGCATAGGTCGCGACGTGCGTATCCTCGATATTGAGCACGAAGCAGATGTCGGCGAGCTTCTTCTTGCGTTCGCGATGGCTGACGTGATGCAGCAGCGACACCTCGACCGCCGTCATGTCCTTCGCGCCGGCCGCCGACATGCAGCGCACCATCCAGCGGTTGAACGCGTTGCCGGCCATGATGAGCCCGTATTCGAGCTCCGACAGCTCCGCGCTCGAATCGGAAACGAGGTGTTCGGATGACACGATCTTGGTCGCAGGACGCTTCATGGAAAGGCGGCGCAAGCCGGATGACAGGATGTGCCCGAGTGTACGCCAGAAGCCCCGGCCGACGAGCTAGGCGAAAACGCTTATTGAGAAGTTGTCGATATTTTATTGACAATGTGCGCTAACATTGCCGTCCGAACCGTGCCAGTCCGATGACGCAACCCCGCATTTATCCGCTCGGCGATGCCGCCCTCGTCTGCGAGGTGCCGCCGCCCGCCACGCTCGATTGCCAGCGCCGCGTCTGGGCCGTGGCCGAGGCCGCGCGCGCGTGGCCCGACGTGATCGACGTCGTTCCCGGCATGAACAACCTCACCATCGTGTTCGACGCGCTCGCCGCGACGGCCGACTCGCTCACGCCCGCGCTGCGCGATGCGTGGGAGACGGCCGACGTCGAGCACGCGGACGGCCGCGAGGTCGAGATCCCGGTCGAGTACGGCGGCGCCGCCGGCCCCGACTTGGCGGCCGTCGCCGCGCACACGGGCCTGTCGGCCGACGAGGTCGTCGCGCGCCATGCGGCGGGCGCCTACGTCGTGTTCTTCGTCGGCTTCCAGCCGGGCTTCGCGTATCTCGGCGGCCTCGATGCGTCGCTGCACACGCCGCGCCGGGCGGCGCCGCGCCTCGAGGTGCCGGCCGGCTCGGTCGGCATCGGCGGCGCGCAGACGGGCATCTACCCGGCCACGTCGCCCGGCGGCTGGCAACTGATCGGCCGCACGTCGCAGGTGCTGTTCGATCCGGCGCGGGCGCAGCCGACACTGCTGCTGCCCGGCGACCGCGTGCGCTTCACCATTGCGGGAGTCGACGCGCGATGACCCAGAACCACGCACCGGGCACCATCGAGGTCGTGCGGGCCGGCCCGCTGTCGACCGTGCAGGATCTTGGCCGCCGCGGCACGCGCCATCTCGGCGTCGCGCAGGGCGGCGCGCTCGACGGCCTCGCGCTCGAGGTCGGCAACCGGCTCGTCGGCAACCGCCCCGACGCGGCGGCCGTCGAGATCACCATCGGCCCCGCCACGTTCCGCTTCCCGCGCGCCACGCGCGTCGCGATCACCGGCACCGAGTTCGGCGCGACGCTCGACGGCAGGCCCGTGTATTCGTGGTGGAGCCTGCCGGTCGACGCCGGGCAGACGCTCGTGCTGCCGGCCGCGAAACGCGGGATGCGCGGCTACCTGTGCATCGCGGGCGGCATCGACGTGCTGCCGATGCTCGGCTCGCGCAGCACCGATCTCGCGTCGCGCTTCGGCGGCCTCGGCGGCCGCGCGCTGCGCGACGGCGACCGGCTCCCGGTCGGCGTGCCGCCGGCCGGCGCGGGCTGCCTCGCGGCCGATGCGCCCGAGTTCGGCGTGAAGGCGCCGGCGTGGTGCGCGTTCGTGCGCGTCGACGAGCCGCCGCGCCGTCACCGCCCCGCGCATGCGCCGTGGGCGATGCCCGTGCGCGTGCTGCCGGGCCCCGACTACGCGTCGTTCGCGGCCGATTCGCAGCAGGCGTTCTGGGATGAGGAATGGCTCGTCACCGCGAACAGCAACCGGATGGGCTATCGGCTCGCCGGCGCCGAGCTCGTGCGCGAGCGGCCGGTCGAGCTGCTGTCGCACGCGGTGCTGCCCGGCACGATCCAGGTGCCGCCGAACGGCCAGCCGATCGTGCTGATGCACGACGCGCAGACGACCGGCGGCTACCCGAAGATCGGCACGGTGATCCGCGCCGATCTGTGGAAGCTCGCGCAGGCGCGGCTCAACCTGCCGATCCGCTTCGTGCGCACGACGCCCGACGCCGCGCGCGCCGCCCTCGTCGCGGAACGGGCGTACCTGCGGCAGATCGACGTCGCGATCGAGATGCGCGAGGAAGCGCGCCGCCGCGCCCCATCGCGCGCGGCGTGACAATGGCGGAAGCAGCAACGAAGGACGCGCCACGCAACCAGTGGACCAGGACATCATGGAAATCGATCTGAATGCCGATCTCGGCGAAGGATGCGGATCGGACGAGGCGCTGCTCGACCTCGTCACGTCGGCGAACATCGCATGCGGATGGCATGCGGGCGGCGCGAACGCGATGCGCGACTGCGTGCGCTGGGCCGTGCGGAAAGGCGTGTCGATCGGCGCGCATCCGAGCTTTCACGATCCGGAGAACTTCGGCCGCAAGGAAATGCAGCTGCCGGCCGGCGACATCTATGCGGGCGTGCTGTACCAGCTCGGCGCGCTGTCGGCGATCGCGCAGGCCGAGGGCGGGCGCATCGCGCACGTGAAACCGCACGGCGCGCTGTACAACCAGGCCGCGCGCGACCCGATGATCGCCGACGCGGTGGTGTCCGCGATCCACGACTTCGATCCGTCGCTCGCGGTGTTCGGCCTGGCGAACAGCGTGTTCATCGCGGCCGCGCGGCATGCGGGGCTCGCGGCGGTGGAGGAAGTGTTCGCCGATCGCGGCTACCGCGCCGACGGCTCGCTGGTGCCGCGCAGCCAGCCCGGCGCGTTGATCGACGATGAAGACGCGGTGCTCGCGCGCACGCTCGACATGGTGCGCAACCGGCAGGTGCGCGCGCTGAGCGGCGAATGGGTGCCGCTCAATGCGCAGACCGTCTGCCTGCACGGCGACGGGCCGCATGCGCTGGCGTTCGCGAAGCGGATCCGCGCGGCGCTCGAGGCGGCCGGCGTCGACGTCGTGGCGCCCGGCGCGCTGCAGGCCGACGAAGGCGCGTGACGCCACGTTCGGCGCATTGCCCGCGCGCCGCACGTTTTCGTCGCCCAAAAGAAAAAAGCGCCCTCGCGGCGCTTCTCCGTTGGTGCAATCGCCGCGGCTTCGCCGTCTGTCGATTCACCCCCCGAAACCGTCTTGCGACGGTGACCGGAAAAATATTCCGGATTAAAAAACGTCCGCCGCCGCCCGATCACTGCCTTCCCCGGTCAGACGACGGAACGTCGCTTATGTGCAAGTCGGCTTGCATGCATGTGTTGTGCGACGACGATTGGCCCCGCCGTGCATGCCGCCTCTCCGCGGCCGGCACGTGCTTCACGTGCCGGCGACGCTCACCCCGCGCTTTATTTTTGCTACCCCGTAGAACTTATCTATTCTTTTCATTTTTTCAACTTGTGGGGTGAAGAATAGATATTGGCCGAACGGGATGTCAATCGTTTTAAACGCTATTTTCCGATCATTCAAGGGTTTTCCTTATCGACCGGCCCTACCGCGCAGGCGCTTCGTGCGGTAAGCGCGACGTCGATCAAACAGGGGAAGATCAGGGCGGGCTGCCGGGCGCGATCAGTTCGCGTCGACCCGGTATCCTTGCTGGCGCAACAATTCGAGCACGCCGCGCGGACCACCCAGATGCAGCGCGCCGATCGCGACGAACAGCGGCCGGTTCGGCGCGGCGATTGCCGTCATCCGTGCAACGAAGCGCCGGTTGCGCTCGTACACGATCTTGTTGTCGAGCGACGCCGACAATGCCTTCGAACGGGCGAGCCGTTCGCTCTTCGCGACGGCCCACGCGGAGATCGCATCGGCGTCGCCAATTCGCCACAGCCGGTGCAGCGCCTTGATGTCGTCGGCGTTCTGCGCAGGGGTCTGCACCATGTCCTGCGCGAGCATCTCGCGCTGTTCCGCGAGCGTCAGCCCGGTGAACGCGCGCATCTGTTCGGCGAGCGTCTCCAGCCCGATCACGCGCCCGCCCTTCCTCTTCAGGAACACGTTCTGCAGTTGCGCCTCGGTGCCGTATTCGGTCTGCAGGCCGGCCGACAGCGAATCGTAGGTCTCGACCACGAGCGCCGCGAGCCACGGCCGCATCTTGCGGATCTCGGCGAGCGCGGCCGGGTTGCCGCGCAGGCGCGCCGCGAGCCGCTGCCACAGCGGCTCGGGCAGCAGGCGCTGCAGGCACGGGTAGCGGCACACGCCGTACTTCGACACGTCGTCCTGCGATTCGAGCAGATCGTCGGGCGACAGCTCGAGCGCGAGCGTCGGCGACGCGGCGAGCGCCGCGAGGATGCTCGGCCGGAACGGCTGCGCGCTCGGGTAATCGGACGGATCGCCCGTGTGCAGCGTGCCGAGCACGTAGAGCGTGACCTTGCCCTTGGTCGCGACGTAGAACGGCATGCGCGCCGGCTGCAGGCGCACGGTGCCGCGCGACACCGTGCCGTCCGATACGGACGGCGCGTGAAAGCCCGGCAGGCTCATGCCGGGCGGCGGAACCTGCGACGGATGAATCGGCGAAGTCGCCGGCGCACGCCCTTCGGCGCGCGCCGGTTCGACGGGGACCACGACGCTGGCCGCCACGCACGCGCCGGCCAGCGCGGCGCCCGTGACGGTACGCACGCTCCAGCGCCGCGCGTGGCGGTACGCGCGCATCACGCGCGCGCTGCCTGCCCCCGCACGGCGCACGCCGGACACGCGCGCCGCCAACGCTTCAGGCATTCGCCTCCCCTACCTCCTCGGCGCGATGGCAGGCCACGCGCCGGCCGTCCACGTCGCGCAGTTGCGGCTCCTCGACGCGGCAGCGCTCGACCGCGTACGGGCAGCGCTGGTGGAACGCGCAGCCCGACGGCGGATTGAGCGGCGACGGCAGTTCGCCCTGCAGCTTGATCTGCACGCGGCGGTCTTCCTCGAAGATCGCCGGCGTCGCCGACATCAGCGCCCGCGTGTACGGATGGCGCGGCCGCGCATAGATCGTCGCCTTGTCGCCGAGCTCGGCGACGCTGCCGAAGTACATCACCATCACGTCGTCCGCGACGTGCTCGACCACCGACAGGTTGTGCGAGATGAACACGTAGCTCGTCTTGAACTGCTCCTGCAGATCCATGAAGAGATTCAGGATCTGCGCCTGGATCGACACGTCGAGCGCGGACACCGGCTCGTCGGCGACGACGATGCGCGGATCGAGGATCATCGCGCGCGCGATCGCGACACGCTGGCGCTGGCCGCCGGAGAACATGTGCGGATAGCGCTTCGCGTGCTCGGGCCGCAGGCCGACCGTGCGCATGATCTGCGCGATGCGCGCCGCGCGCTCGGCGGGCGTCAGGTTCGCGTTGATCTCGAGCGGCTCGGACAGTGTCTGCTCGACGGTCTTGCGCGGGTTGAGCGACGCGAACGGGTTCTGGAACACCATCTGCACGCGGCGGCGCAGGTCGGCGACCGTGTCGCGGCTCGCGCCGGCCACGTTCTTGCCGTCGATCACGAGGCTGCCCGCGGTGGGCGTCTCGATCATCGTGAGCTGGCGCGCGAGCGTCGATTTCCCGCAGCCCGACTCGCCGACGACGGCGAGCGTCTTGCCGCGCTTGAGCGAAAACGACACGCCGTTCAGCGCCTTCACCGTGCCCTGCCCGAACATCCCGCGCTTCACCGTGTAGTGCTTCGCGAGGCCGTCGGCCACCAGTACCGCGTCCTCGTCGTGCGAAGCGCGAGGCGTTTCATTGACTGCATTCATCGTGCGCCTCCCGTCAGGTCGAGGTTGGAAAGATTGAGCGGCTTGATGCAGCGCGCGCGCATCGCATCGTTGGCCGGCACCAGCGTGTCGAGCGCCGGCCGCGCCTTGCGGCAATCGTCGACGACGTACTTGCAGCGCGGCGCGAACAGGCAGCCGGACGGGCGATCATCGCGGCCCGGCACCATGCCCGGCAATGCGGCAAGGCGACGCGCCCCCTTATTGTGCTCGGGAATCGCCGCGAGCAGCGCTTCGGTGTACGGATGATGCGGCGCACGGAAGATGTCGGGCACGCGGTTGGTCTCGATGATCTCGCCCGCGTACATCACCGCGACGCGATGCGCGACCTCCGACACCACGGCCAGGTCGTGCGAAATCAGCACGAGCGCCATCCCGCGTTCCTTCTGCAGCTTCACGAGCAGATCCATGATCTGCGCCTGGATCGTCACGTCGAGCGCGGTGGTCGGCTCGTCGGCGATCAGGAGCTTCGGGTTGCACGCGACGGCCATCGCGATCATCACGCGCTGGTTCATCCCGCCCGACATCTGGTGCGGGAACGACGCGATGCGGTTCTTCGCGTCGGGAATACCGACCTGGTCGAGCAGTTCGAGCGCGCGCCGGTGCAGCGCGTCGCCGCGCAGCCCTTCGTGCAGCTTCAGCACTTCCTTGATCTGGTAGCCGACCGTGTAGCTCGGGTTCAGGCTCGTCAGCGCATCCTGGAACACCATCGCGATGTCCTTGCCGACGATCCTGCGGCGCGCCTTCGGCGACGCCTTCAGCAGGTCGACGCCGTCGAACGTGACCTCGTCGGCCGTCACCTTGCCCGGCGCGTCGATCAGGCCCATCAGCGCCATCATCGTCACGCTCTTGCCCGAGCCCGATTCGCCGACGACGCCCACCACCTCGCCCGGCGCGACCGACAGGTTGATCCGGTCGACCGCGGGCAGGCCGTTGAAGTTCACCGCGAGATTGCGGATGGTCAGTAGGTTCTGGGTCATGGTCATGCCATCCGTTTCAGCTTGGGATCCAGCGCGTCGCGCAGCCCGTCGCCGAGCAGGTTGATCGCGAGCACCGAAATCAGGATCGACAGGCCGGGCATCGTCACGATCCACCACGCGTTGTCGATGTAGTCGCGCGCGGACGCGAGCATCGCGCCCCACTCGGCGGTCGGCGGCTGCACGCCGAGGCCGAGGAAGCCGAGCGCGGCCGCATCGAGGATCGCCGACGAGAAGCCGAGCGTCGCCTGCACGATCAGCGGCGCCGTGCAGTTCGGCAGCACCTGCGAGAACATCAGGCGCAGCGTGCCGGCGCCGGCCACGCGCGACGCGGTCACGTACTCCTTCTGCAGCTCGCCGAGCGCCGACGCACGCGTGAGGCGCACGTAGGCCGGCAGCGCGACGATCGCGATCGCGAACATCGTGTTGGTCAGGCCCGGGCCGATGATCGCGACGACCGCGACCGCGAGCAGCAGCGACGGCAGCGCGAGCAGCACGTCCATGATGCGCATCACCGGCGTGTCGGCCCACTTCTGGAAGAACGCGGCGACCAGCCCGAGCACGATGCCGGGGATCAGTGCGAGCACGACCGACACGAAGCCGATCCAGAACGACATCCGCGCGCCGAACATCAGCCGCGAAAGGATGTCGCGGCCCGCTTCGTCGGTGCCGAGGATGAATTGCCAGTTGCCGCCGGCGAGCCACGCGGGCGGAATCTTCACGTAGTCGCGGTACTGTTCGACCGGGCTGTGCGGCGCGATCAGCGGCGCGAGCAATGCGACTGCGATCAGCACGATCACGACGATGCCCGCGCCGACGGCGCCGCGGTTGCGCGAAAAGTTGGCCCAGAACTCGCGCAGCGCGAGCGCACGGCCGCCGGCCGGCGCAGATTCGGTCGGCAGGGTATTTTGCAGATTGCTCATGGAATTACCTCGTGTGGCGGATGCGCGGATTCAGCACGCCGTACAGCAGGTCGACGACCAGGTTCACGACGATCACGAGCGTCGCGATCAGCAGGATGCCGCCCTGGACGACCGGATAGTCGCGACGGCCGATCGCATCGATCAGCCACTTGCCGACGCCGGGCCACGAAAAGAGCGTCTCGGTCAGCACGGCGCCGGCCAGCAGCGTGCCGATCTGCAGGCCGATCACGGTGACGACCGGGATCAGCGCGTTGCGCAGCGCATGCACGACGACCACGCGCGCCGGCGACAGCCCCTTCGCGCGCGCGGTGCGGATGTAGTCCTCGCGCAGCACTTCGAGCATCGACGAGCGCGTCATCCGCGCGATCACCGCGAGCGGAATCGTGCCGAGCACGATCGCGGGCAGGATCAGATGGCTCACCGCCGACTTGAACGAGCCTTCGTCCGGCGCGAGCAGCGCGTCGATCAGCATGAAGCCGGTCGGGTGCGGGAAATCGTATTCGACCGCGATGCGGCCCGACACCGGCGTCCAGCCGAGGTAGGACGAAAACACCATGATGAGGATCAGCCCCCACCAGAAGATCGGCATCGAGTAGCCGGTGAGCGCGGTGCCCATCACGCCGTGGTCGATCACCGAGCCGCGCCGCAGCGCGGCGATCACGCCGGCCGGCAGCCCGACCGCGAGCGCGAACACGAGCGCGCACAGCGACAGCTCGACGGTCGCCGGGAAGCGCGCGAAGAATTCGCCCGCGACGCTCGTGTTGGTGATGATCGACGTGCCGAGGTCGCCGTGCAGCGCACGGCCGATGTAGTGGAGGTACTGCAGCGGCAGCGGCTGGTCGAGCCCGAGGCGTTTCATCGCCTCCGCATGCATCGCGGGATCGACACCGCGCTCGCCCATCATCACTTCGATGGGGTCGCCCGGTATCAGGTGAATCAGCGCAAACGCCAGGATGGTGATGCCGATGAAAGTCGGGATCACCATCCCCACGCGGCGCAACACGAATCTGAGCATGATGCGTCTCGTATTTTCTTGTGGGAAATGTGCGACCGGCGACGCGGGGCTTCTGGCCCCGCGCCGCCGGATGATTTCAAGCCGGTTTTCTCAATGACGACAGCTTACGCCAGCCCGGTTACTTCACGCTGACACCGTCGAAACGCGCATAGCCGAGCGGCTCGATACGCATGTCGACCACGTTCTTGCGCACCGGCTGGTAGACCGTCGAGTTCGCGATCGGCGAGAACGGCAGCTGTTGCGCGAAGATCTGCTGCGCCTGCGTGTAGAGCTTCGTGCGCGCGTCCTGGCCCGTCGTCGTGCGGCCCTTCTGCACCAGTTCGTCGAACGGCTTGTAGCACCAGTGCGAGAAGTTGTTGCCCTTGATCGCCTCGCAGCCGAGCAGCGTGCCGAGCCAGTTGTCGGGGTCGCCGTTGTCGCCCGTCCAGCCGATCAGCATCGTGTCCTGCTCGCCGCCGTGCGCGCGCTTGATGTACTCGCCCCACTCGTACGTGACGATCTTCGCCTTCACGCCGATCTTCGCCCAGTCGGCCTGGATCATCTCGGCCATCAGGCGGGCGTTCGGGTTGTATGCACGCTGCACGGGCATCGCCCACAGCGTGATCTCGAAACCGTTCGGAAAGCCGGCCTTCGCGAGCAGCGCCTTCGCCTTCGCGGTGTCG
This sequence comes from Burkholderia sp. BCC0506, assembly GCF_902833145.1. Lineage (GTDB taxonomy): Bacteria > Pseudomonadota > Gammaproteobacteria > Burkholderiales > Burkholderiaceae > Burkholderia. Next base: position 356,274 of record NZ_CADFEN010000006.1, read on the forward strand.
TAGGCCGGCAGCTTCAGGTTCTTGTCGTACGACCATTGGGTCGGCGGCATCGGCGCGTTCGCGGCCTGGCCGGCGCCCTGGTAGACGGACTCGAGGATCGCCTTCTTGTTGATCGCCATGTCGAGCGCCTGACGCACCTCGAGCTTGTCGACCGGCTTGTGCTCGACGTTGTACGCGAGGTAGCCGAGGTTGAAGCCCGCCTGCGACGGCATGTCGACGTTCGAATCGGCCTTCAGCGTCGCGATGTCGGCCGGGCGCGGATAGCTCATCACCTGGCATTCGTTGCGCTTGATCTTCTGCACGCGCACGCCCGGATCCGGCGTGATCGAGAAGATCAGCTTCGACAGCTTCACTTCGCCCTTCTTCCAGTAATCAGGATTGCCATCGAAGCGGATCGTCGCGTCCTTCGTGTAGCTGCGGAAGATGAACGGGCCCGTGCCGACCGGCTTCTGGTTGATGTCGGCGGCACGGCCGGCCTTCATCAGCTGGTCGCCGTATTCCGCCGACAGGATCGACGCGAATTCCATCGCCATGTTCTGGATGAACGGCGCGTTCGGCTCGGCCAGCGTGAACTTCACGGTGTACGGATCGACCTTCTCGATCTTCGTGATCAGCTTGTCGAGGCCCATGTCGGTGAAGTAAGGGAACGACACCGGGTACGCCTTGCGGAACGCATTGTTCGGATCGAGCATGCGCTCGAACGAGAACACGACGTCGTCCGCGTTGAATTCACGCGTCGGCTTGAAGAAGTCGGTCGTGTGGAACTTCACGCCATGGCGCAGGTGGAACGTGTACACCTTGCCGTCGGACGACACGTCCCACTTCTCGGCGAGGCCGGGCTCGACCTTCGTGCCGCCGCGCTCGAATTCGACGAGACGGTTGTAGACGGTGAATGTGGCGGCGGTGAAATCGACGCCGGTCGTGAATTGCGCGGAATCGAAACCCGCCGGGCTGCCTTCTGAGCAGTAGACGAGCGTTTTGTTCGGGATCTGTGCGAATGCAGAGCCCGCGACGCCGAGCGATGCCGCTGCCACGCCTGCCATGGCGGTAACACGCAGGGTGTGCAACAGACGGTTGTATTCCATGTTTCCTCCAGGTCTCCAGATCGGAACCGGTCCCGCCAGGGTCCGGCGTACGCGGATATTACTTGAGCTAACGATGCGGCAACAAGCTGGAGAAAAAACTCTTCTAGATGCCCGTCGGGTTTTTGCCGATTTTTAGTGTGGGTAAAAAATGCGACAACGCGCGCGAGCGACAATTCCGCTCATTTCGCGGCATGTTTCGTTCGACGACTAAACAATTCGGGCGCGAACACGAAGGGGCGACGCACCGTTTCCCCGCGTTGCGCAGCACATCATTGCGTTTTGCGAAACGATTCGACGACCGTCGTCAAATCGTCATGTCGTCACGCCGGCGCGTCGAGGTCGGCGCTGCGCGCGGGCACGAACGCGACCGCGACGATCGACAGCGCGATGCCCGCCATCACGTAGTAGGTCGGCGCGAGCGGCGTGCCGGTCACCTTGATCAGCCACGTGACGATGAACTGGCCGAAGCCGCCGAACAGCATCACCGCGACGTTGTACGCGATCGACAGTCCGGTCGAGCGCACGTTGGCCGGGAACAGCTCGGCGATCATCGCGCCGAACGGCCCGTAGTAGCCCGCGAGCGTGACCGACAGGATCGCCTGCACCGCGATCAGCCGCCCGATGCTCGGCGCGGCGTCGAGCCAAGCGAACAGCGGATACATCAGCGCGAGCGTCAGCACGAGCGACCACAGCGACAGCCCTTTACGGCCGATACGATCCGACCACGCGCCCGCGACCGGCGACAGCACCATCAGCAGCAGGTTGCCGACGATCACCGCGTAGAACGATTCCGCATACGGCAGCTTCAGCTGCTTCACCGCGAAGGTCGGCAGATAACTGATCAGCACGTAGATCGTCACGGTGAGCGCGATCACCGAGCCGAGCCCGCACAGCACCTCGCGCGGGTGGCGCGTGAATACTTCGCCGAGCGTCGCGCGGCGCGCGCTCTGCTGCGCATGCAGGAATGCTTCGGAATCCGCGAGATGGCGGCGGATATAGAAGCCGATCGGGCCGATCACGAGCCCGAGGATGAACGGCACGCGCCAGCCCCAGCTGCGCAGCGCGTCGTGCGACAGCCCACGCGTGACGGCCGCGCCCACCAGCGCGCCGATTAGCAGCGCGCCCGCCTGGCTCGCCATCTGCCAGCTGCCGTAGAACCCGCGTTTCGAGAACGGCGCGGCCTCGATCAGCAGCGCGGTCGCGCTGCCGAATTCGCCGCCCGCGGAGAAGCCCTGCAGCAGGCGGCCGAGCACGATCAGCAGCGGGCCGCCGATGCCGATCGCCGCATAGGGCGGCGCGATCGCGAGCAGGAAGATGCCGGCCGTCATCAGCAGGATCACGAGCGACAGCGCGGCCTTGCGGCCTGCGCGGTCCGCGTACAGCCCGAACACGATGCCGCCGATCGGGCGCATGAAGAACGCGACGCCGAACGTCGCGGTGGTGAGCAGCAGCGACGAGTATTCGCTGGAGGTGGGGAAGAACAGCTCGGCGATCACGACCGTCATGAAGCCGAACACCGTGAAGTCGTACCACTCGAGCGCATTGCCGATCACGGCGGCCACGACTGCACGCCGGTTCAGCGCACGCTCGGGCCGGGCCGCTTTCGTTGAATTCGCAATCGTCGCCATGCGTGCCTCGTCCTCGTGAATTGGCCGTGTCGGGCGGTTCGGCGCGCGGGGGTGCCGCGGCGCGCGGGGGTGCAGCGAGTGTAGAAAGCGACGGAACCGTTTTCAAGCAATAAAAAACGCTCGCCATCGAACGACGGCGAGCGTGTTGCGGTTTTCGCCACAATGCGGCATCGCACGATGCCGCTCGGGCCTCAACCCATCTTCGAGAATGCGCTGCACCAGCCCTTCGCCGACACCTGCTTGCCGGGGAACGCGCCGCACGGGCCCGACGCCGAGCCCTTCTTGCCCTGGTACAGCATGCAGGCCGCACAATCCTGGCCCGCTGCGTATTTCGGGTACTTCGTCTTGTCGACCTTCGTGGCATCGGCCTTGTAGCCGAGCGCCACCGCGGTCGGATCGGTTTCCGACAGCATCGGCGCATCGGCCAGCGCTTCGCGCGACAGCGCCAGCGCGGACACGGCACCAATGCTCGTAATCAGGAAACTCCGACGGGATGTTTTCATGGGGGACTCGCTCCAACGTTATCGGTTTGAAAGCCGTTCTGGCGACGGCCGGTCGACAGAATAACCCCCGAACGAATAAATGTGCGCGCCGAAATGCCCGAGATAAGGGATTTCACACGGGCTTCACGCCGCCGCTCCCGCGCGGCGGCCGGCCGTGCGTCATGCCCGCGACACCATGTCGCCGACGCGCTGCGCGAGCGCGAGCGACGCGGTGAGCCCCGGCGACTCGATGCCGAACAGGTTCACGAGCCCGCGCACGCCGTGTTGTGCGGCGCCCTGCACGATGAAGTCGGCCGGCGGCTCGCCGGGCCCCGCGAGCTTCGGCCGGATGCCCGCATACGCCGGCTGCAGCGCCTCGTCGGGCAGGCCCGGCCAGAACGCGCGGATCGACGTGTAGAACCCGCCCGCGCGCGCCGGATCGACTTCGTAGCGCAGCGAATCGCACCACTCGACGTCCGGGCCGAAGCGCGCCTGCCCGCCGAGATCGAACGTCAGGTGCACGCCGAGCCCGGCGCGGTCGGGCATCGGGTAGATCAGGTGCGAGAACGGCGCGCGGCCCGACAGGCTGAAATAATTGCCGCGCGCGAGATAGAGCGGCGGCACCCAGCGCGGATCGAGGCCGCGCGTGCGGCGCGCGAGCGCCTGCGCGCCGAGCCCCGCGCTGTTGATCACGCAGGTGGCGTCGAGTTCGGTCGGCGCGGCGCCGCCGGTGCGCACGACGAAGCGCCCGCCGCGCAGCACGTCGATCGACTCGACCGGAGCGTGCAGCGCGCACACGGCGCCGTCGCGTTGCGCGTCGCCGAGCAGCGCGAGCATCAGCTGGTGGCTGTCGACGATGCCCGTCGACGGCGAGAACAGCGCCTCCACGCATTCGAGCGCGGGCTCGAGCGTCTGCGCTTCGGCGCGCGTGAGCGGCAGCAGGTCGAGCACGCCGTTTTCGGCCGCGCGCGCGCCGATCGCCTTCAACTGCTTCACCTGCGCGGCGCTCGTCGCGACGAGCAGCTTGCCGGTACGCCGGTGCGGTACGTGATGCGTCTCGCAGAATTCGTACAGCAGGTCGCGCCCGTGCACGCACGACGTCGCCTTCAGCGACCCGCGCGGATAATAGAGCCCCGCGTGAATCACCTCGCTGTTGCGCGAACTCGTGCCCGTGCCGATCGCGTCGGCCGCCTCGAGCACGATGGTTTCACGCCCGCGCGCCGCCAGCTCGCGCGCGATCGCCAGACCGACGACACCCGCGCCGATCACGACACAATCCGTCTGCTCCATGACTTTTCGCGCTGCTCGCGCGTCGAAGGGAGAGAGGGCAATTGTACGTCCCGGTTCGCCCGCTTGCCGAACCCCGCCGCATCGCGCGGCCACGACGCGGCCGGGAACGCCACGCGCGCACGCCGCGGCCGTGTGCGCGCGGCGGCGTCAGAAGCCGATCGGCCGCCGTTTCGCCGCGCCTTCGTCGGCCCGGATGTCGGCCGGCCCGATCGCGTCGCGGCCGTCGAGCCGCGCGGCGCCGAACGCGTGCAGCAGTGCGCGGCGCATCGTGCGCGGCGGCGTCGCGGCCAGCACGTCGAGCGCATCGTCGCCGAGCGTCTCGGGAAAGCGCCGCCCCCACCCATGCGACGTGCGGATCTCGTCGTAGATCGTCTGCGCGATCCGGCGGGCGCCGGCCGCATCGGGCGGCGCGATCTCGTACACGTTCATCCGGTTGAGCAGCGGCTCCGGAATCGCGTGCGCGTCGTTCGCGGTCGCAATCCAGATCACGTTGCCCGCGTTGATCGGCACTTCCGCGAATTCGTCGACGAACGCGCGGGCCGTGTCGTGCTCGAGCAACGCATACAGTGCGCCGAGCGGATCGTATTGCGCATCGCTGCCGGCCTTGTCGATCTCGTCGACCGCGATCACCGGGTTCGCGTAGCTGCCGTTCACGAGCGCATCGAACACCTTGCCCGGCTTCGCGTTCTTCCATTGCGACGACGCGCCCGACAGGATCCAGCCGGCCGTCAGCGAACTCATCGGCACGTAGTGGTACGCGGTGCCGAGCAGTTGCGCGAGCGCCTTCGCGAAATGCGTCTTGCCGATCCCGGGCGGCCCGAGCAGCAGGATCGGCATCAGTTCGAGCCGGTCGTCCGTTTCGAGACACAGCGCGACCTGCTTGCGCACGTCGTCGAGCGGCTCGCCGAAATTCGGCAACGCTTCGCCGAGCGCATCGAACGACGGCATCCGGTTCGGCTTCACGCAGAAGCGCAGATTCCCCGTCTTGAGCATCTTCTCGTAGGTCGAGCGCAGCGCGTCGCTTGCGCTCTCGTTCAGGTCGCCCAGCGCCGTCTCGACCTGCTCGAGGTCGTACACCGTGCTGAAGGACGCCACCGCCAGTTCCTGCTTCACCATTGCCGTCGTCATACCACCCTCGCTGCACTTGCGGTCACACACTCATCAGACCCTTACGATTTTCAGTGTAGCGATCCCGCATCGCAGCGCAAGCAAGCAGCCGCGCGAGCCTGCTGCTAACAGCGCGCGCTCGCTGCACGGCCGCGCGCCCCGGCGTATCATCGAAAGTTCGCGACGTTCGCGCCGGCCTCGCCGAAGATGTCCGCACGTCGCGCACGCGCTGCTGCGCGCCTCGCCTGACCGCCTCGCCCGAAGGGTTGCCGATGTCCGTCCCCGCTGCTTCCCCGCGCGTCGACCCCGACGCGATCCGTGCCGTCGACGCCGCGCTCAAGTCGCGCCGCGCGATCCGCGCATTCCTGCCGACACCCGTGCCGCGCGACACGCTCGAGGCGATCCTCGAGGCCGCGAGCCGCGCGCCGTCGGGCACCAACATCCAGCCGTGGCGCGTGTACGTCGCCACCGGCGCGACGCGCGACGCGCTCGCCGCCGCGCTCACCGCGGCCTACGACGATCCCGCGCGCGACGAGAAATACGTCGCCGAATACGACTACTACCCGCGCGAATGGGTGTCGCCGTATCTCGACCGGCGCCGCAAGGTCGGCTGGGACCTGTATGGCCTGTTGAACATCCGCCGCGACGAGAAGGCGCGCATGCACGCGCAGCACGCGCGCAATTTCCGTTTCTTCGATGCGCCGGTCGCGCTGTTCTTCACGCTCGATCGCATCATGACGCACGGAGCGTGGCTCGACTGCGGGATGTTCCTGCAGGGGGTGATGACGGCCGCGCGCGCCCGCGGCCTCGATACCTGCCCGCAGGCCGCGTTCGTGCCGTTTCACCGGATCGTCGCCGAACACCTCGACATTCCCGCCAACGAGCAGCTCGTCTGCGGGATGTCGCTCGGCCATGCGGACCCGGACGCGATCGAGAACCGCCTCGTCACCGAGCGCGCGAGCGTCGCCGAGTTCGCGCGCTTTTTCGCTTGAAAACGCATGACGCGGCCCGACCTGTGGAGCAGGACCGCACCGTGCTGCGAACCTGTCGCGGTGCATCCGGTCGCATCGCGACCGAAATCGATCGGGCGTAAGATGTGCGTCCGTTCCCCGCTATCCCGCGTTTCCGGAGACGTTTCATGCTGAAACACGGCCTGGCCGTCCTGCTTGCGAGCGTCGCGCTCGCCGCCCATGCGCAGAGCCCCGCGCCGGCCGTCGTCGCATGGGAAATCCAGGTGGTGCGCGACGGTCAGACGATCGACACGTTCCAGCAAAACACCACCGTGGGCCAGTCCCGCACCGATACCCATCGCTATCCGTCGGCCGTGCCGGTCGGTTGCGGCAATGCCGCGCGCGTCGTGCCGACCGAGCGCTCGCGCGCGGTGACGGTCGCCCCGCTCGCCGTCGACGCCGCCGCGAACACCGTGTCGCTCGGGCTCGACGTGCAGGAAACGCTCGACGACGAAAACGCGACGCGCAGCGATCCGTGCGTGCCCGCGTCGCCACGGCAAATCGTCGCGAGCCATCCCGGCCTGTCGGTCGGCGGCGACGCGTGGACCGACTGGACGCTCGTCGAGCAGCATCCGCATCTCGTGTACCGCGTGCGCGCGCACGTCGCGAAGGACTGAGCGCCATGTCCGCCGACGCCCTCTCCCTGCCGTTCGCGGAACCGCACGCCGCGCCCGACGAAATCACCGCCGTCAGCTGGAATCTGCACAAGGGCCGCTCGCCGCTCGGCTTCACCGCGTGGAACGCGATGCGCGACTGGATGCAGTCGACGCACGCCGACGTGTATTTCCTGCAGGAAGCGATGGCGCGCCGCATGCCGCGCCCGATGCTCGCACCGGGCTTCGGCGCGCCGATGGACGACGCGGTCGACGACGTGTGGCATTGCCAGGCCACCGAGATCGCGCAGGCGCTCGACTGGCAGATCGCGCTCGGGCCGAACGTGTTCAAGCCGTCATGGCGGCACGGCAACGCGATCCTGTCGCCGCATCCGCTCGACCTCGGCGGCCGCTGGGACATCTCCGCGCACCGCTTCGAGCGGCGCGGGCTGCTGGTCGCGCGCGCAACGCTCGCCGGCGCACGCCCGGTCACGCTGCTGTGCGCGCACCTCGCGCTCACGCGCGCCGCGCGGCTGCGCCAGATGCACTGGATCGCGCACTGGATCGTGCGCAATGCGGGCGACGATCCGCTCGTGCTCGCCGGCGACTTCAACGACTGGCGCAACGACTCGGTCGCGCTGTTCGGCGAGATCGGGCTGTCCGAGGTCGCGACGCTGCTCGGCGAATCGGGCCGCACGTTCCCCGCGTTCTCGCCGGCGCTCGCGCTCGACAAGATGTTCGTGCGCGGCCTGACGCCGCTCGAATGGCGCGCGCCGTCCGGCGAAGCTGCGTGGCTGTCGGACCACCTGCCGTACATCGCGCGCCTGCGCCTCGATCCGCGGTAACGCCTTCGGCCGGTCGGGCCGCCGGCCACGGCGCCGCCGACACGCATCGCCTGCGCGCGAAACGCGCGGCCGAGCGCTGAAAGCCCGTTGCAAGGATGCGTTGCGCCAAATCCGCGCAGCCGCGCGGGTCAAGCCCGCATCTGCCCCAAGCAGGGTAAAATAACGAGTTACTCAAACGTCTGTCATCGAGAGGGCGCGTGTCCGACGCGCCGGCCGGCCGATCCGCGATCGGGCCGACGCACTCGGTTTTTTGCCCGTTTTTGGGCCCGTTACACGCGTCCGCTACGCGCGTCCGTTTTCAAAGCCATGAGCAAATACGACACCGCCACCGTCCAATCCGTCCATCACTGGACCGACACGCTTTTCAGCTTCACCTGCACCCGCGAGCCGAGCCTGCGCTTCAACAACGGCGAATTCACGATGGTCGGCCTCGAAGTCGACGGCAAGCCGCTCGCGCGCGCCTACTCGATCGTCAGCCCGAACTACGAAGAGCATCTTGAATTCTTCAGCATCAAGGTGCAGAACGGCCCGCTGACGTCGCGCCTGCAACACCTGAAGGTGGGCGACACGGTGCTGATCGGCAAGAAGCCGACGGGCACGCTGGTGGCCGACAACCTGCTGCCGGGCAAGACGCTGTGGATGCTGTCGACGGGCACGGGCCTCGCGCCGTTCATGTCGATCATCCGCGATCCGGACATCTACGACCGCTTCGACAAGGTGATCCTGACCCATACGTGCCGCCTGAAGGGCGAGCTCGCGTACATGGACTACATCAAGCACGACCTGCCGGGCCACGAGTACCTGGGCGACATCATCAAGGAAAAGCTCGTCTACTACCCGACGGTCACGCGCGAGGCGTTCGACAACGAGGGCCGGATCACCGACCTGATCGCGACGGGCAAGCTGTTCACGGATCTCGGCGTGCCGGCGTTCTCGCCGGAAAACGACCGCGTGATGCTGTGCGGCAGCACCGCGATGCTGAAGGACACGACCGACCTGCTGAAGCAGGCCGGCCTCGTCGAAGGCAAGAACAGCGCGCCGGGCCACTACGTGATCGAACGCGCATTCGTGGACTGATCGATCCCCTTATTTGCGCGCCATCAAGAACCGGAGCGAAAGCTCCGGTTTTTTTTCGTCCGGACTTGGCGAATTCGTAACAAACTGGGACCATTCCATCTCAAATAGTTACATTTGGATACGTCATCGTCCGGTGTTCGGGCGTCAGTGTTTTTCCTACAACAGGTTCATTCCGATTATTCACATTTACCCTTAAATGTCCGCCGGACATGACCTTTTCAGAATTTTTGAGATATTATTCGGCGCGCGTGGTTGCCGTTCGGATGAGCGTGGAAGGGTCGGATGCAAGCGTTACAAGATGTAACTTTTGTTACCTCGGCATGGAGCGATTCTCTGGCGGCGACCGTCATCGAAACGGCAGCCAGCCCACGCAGCCAGCCGGTGTCTGAACCGCTTTCTGACAGCAGGGAGAGTCATGGATACGTCGCTTAACGCGCCCGCAGGCGCCCACGCCCCGTTCCCGTCGCGCCAGCAGATGCCTGGCTGCGCCGCGACCCCGCCCATGGCCGACGCCGCGTCGAAACGCGACGCGGCCGCCGCCCGGATCGCGGCACTGTCCGCCCAGCTACTCGCCGCCGACGAAGCGGCCCGCCGCCACCTGGCCGGCGAGCTGCACGACGGGCTCGGCGCCGAACTGACCGCCGCCCGCTTCGCACTGGCAAACGTTCAAACCTGGCTGCCGGCCGACGCGCCGGAAGGCTGCCTGCGCGCGCTCGCGCTGGCGCAGCAGGCGCTCGACGCCGCGACCGACGCGAATCGCCGGCTCATCGACGCGCGCGGCACGCCGGCGCTCGACGCCGGCGTGGTCGGCGCGCTGTCGTCGTGGATCGACACCCATGCGGCCCGCACCGGCCTGCGCACGAGCTTCGTGTGCGCGGCCGACGCGCGCCTGACGCGGATCGCCGGCGCGGGCGCGCTCGCGGTGTTCCGCGTCGCGCAGGAAGCGCTGTCGAACGTCGCGAAACACGCCCGCGCGACGTCGGTCGACGTGCGGATCGTCACCGACGGCTCGTACCTGTCGCTGAACGTCACCGACGATGGGACCGGTTTCGCGCGGCGCCGCCGCGGCGGCTACGGCCTCGCCGGCATGCGCGCGCGCTGCGAAGCGTTCGGCGGCAGCTTCGAGACGGTCACGCCGGCCACCGGCCGCGGCACGCGCGTCACCGCGCGCTTCGCGTGGGATTCGCTGCTCGCGGTGCCCGTCGCGGCACGCCGCACGTCGCTTTCGTGAGGTCGCGATGAGCCTGAACATCCTGCTCGTGGACGATCACGCGATCGTCCGGCAAGGGATCCGCCAGTTGCTGATCGACCGCGGCGTCGCGCGCGACGTGACCGAGGCCGAGAACGGCGGCGACGCGATGGCGGCCGTCGACAAGCAGGAATTCGACGTGATCCTGCTCGACATCTCGCTGCCCGACACGAACGGCATCGAAGTGCTCAAGCGCCTCAAGCGCAAGCTGCCGCGCACGCCGGTGCTGATGTTCTCGATGTACCGCGAGGATCAGTACGCGGTGCGCGCGCTGAAGGCCGGCGCGGCCGGCTACCTGTCGAAGACGGTGAACGCCGCGCAGATGATCGGCGCGATCCAGCAGGTCGCGGCCGGCCGCAAGTACGTGAGCCCCGCGATGGCCGAGGCGCTCGCCGAATACGTGTCGTTCGAGAACGAACCGCTGCCGCACGAGAAGCTGTCCGACCGCGAATACCAGACGCTCTGCATGCTCGCGTCGGGCAAGCGGCTCACCGATATCGCGAACACGCTGTCGCTGTCGGTGAAGACGGTGAGCGTGTACCGGTCGCGGCTGCTCGAGAAGATGCGGCTGTCGAACAACGCGGAACTCACGTTCTACGTGATGAGCAACCGGCTCGTCGACATGGCGCCCACGGCCGGCGCCTGATCCCCCGGCCAGCGCGAAATCGCCCGATCCGGCGCGCGGCGCGCCGTGCTCGACCGCGCCTATTTCGCGCCTATTTCGCGCCGGTTTCGCGTCCATTTCGCGTGCAAGCGCTTGTTTTACCGGACGATTCCGCTGCACCGCAGCGGGGCTTGCACGCCAAATCGGCTAAAATTGCGGGTTTTCACTCAGTCAACGCGCCGTGCCTGCGCGCGCTGGCGATTCATCCGCAATGTCACTCTTCCGCAAGAAAAACGTCGATCGCATGATCGCCGGCGCGCAAGCTGCCGGGCTCAAGAAAGCGCTCGGCGCGATCGACCTCACCTTCCTCGGCATCGGCGCGATCATCGGCACCGGCATCTTCGTGCTGACCGGCACCGGCGCCGTCCAGGCCGGCCCCGCGCTGATGCTGTCGTTCGTGATCGCCGCGATCGCGTGCGGCTTGGCCGCGCTGTCGTACGCCGAGTTCGCGTCGACGATCCCCGTCGCCGGCTCGATCTACACGTATTCGTACGCGACGCTCGGCGAGCTGGTCGCCTGGATCATCGGCTGGGACCTGATGCTCGAGTACGGCCTCGCGTCGTCGGCCGTGTCGGTCGGCTGGTCCGGCTACCTGCAGTCGCTGCTGCAGGGCTTCGGGCTCACGCTGCCGACCGTGCTGACGGCCGCGCCCGGCGCGGTGCCGGGCGTCACCACGTGGTTCAACCTGCCCGCGTTCCTCGTGATGATCGTGATCACGACGCTGCTGTCGATCGGTATCCGCGAATCGACGCGCATCAACAACATCATGGTGTTCATCAAGGTGTCGGTCGTGCTGCTCGTGATCGCGGTCGGCCTGTTCCACGTGACGCCCGCGAACTGGCAGCCGTTCATGCCGCACGGCTGGAACGGCGTGTTCGGCGCGGCGGCCGTGATGTTCTTCGCGTTCATCGGCTTCGACGCGGTGTCGTCGGCGGCCGAGGAAGTGAAGAACCCGAAGCGCGACCTGCCGATCGGCATCATCGCGTCGCTCGCGGTGTGCGCGGTGCTGTACGTGACGGTCGCCGCGGTCGCGACCGGCATCGTGCCGTCGGCCCGGTACGCGAACATCTCGCACCCGATCTCGTACGCGCTGCAGGTCGCCGGCGAGAAGTGGGTCGCGGGCTTCATCGATCTCGGCGCGGTGCTCGGCATGCTGACCGTGATCCTCGTGATGAGCTACGGCCAGACGCGCGTGATCTTCGCGATGTCGCGCGACGGGCTGCTGCCCGCCGCGCTGTCGCGCGTGCATCCGCGTTATGCGACGCCGTTCCTGACGACCTGGCTGGTCGGCCTGTTCTTCGGGCTGATCGCCGCGCTCGTGCCGCTCAACGTGCTCGCCGAGCTGATCAACATCGGCACGCTCGCGGCGTTCTCGATGGTGTCGATCGCCGTGCTCGTGCTGCGCCGCACGCACCCCGAGCTGCCGCGCGCGTTCCGCTGCCCGGGCGTGCCGGTGGTGCCGATCCTCGCGGTCGCGTCGTGCCTGTTCCTGATGCTGAACCTGCAGCCCGTCACGTGGGCCGCGTTCGGCATCTGGCTCGTGATCGGCCTCGCGATCTACTTCCTGTATTCGCGCCACCACTCGAAGCTCGCGCACGGCCACCCCGACGCGCACTGAGCGCCGTCATCGCGCGCCTGCGCGGCGCGCCATGACGCATCCGATGCGGGGCCGGCACCGGCTCCGCACGCGCCCACCTCTGCCGGCAATCCTCCGCAAACCGCACGATCACTGTCCGATCGTCGCGATGTCTTGCCCGATCCTCCGGATGTGCCCCGCGCGCGCCGCGCGCCGCCTGCACGCACGCGCGGAGCGGTTCATAATCCCGCCATCGAACGACGGCGCCGCGCGGCGGGCCGTCCCGCAACAGGAAGAAACGATGGAAAGCGTCGATCTCGATGTACTGAAATCCAGCGCGCGCTGGCTCGAAGAAGGGCGTCGCGTGCTGCTCGTGACGGTCGTGAAGACGTGGGGCTCGTCGCCGCGCCCCGAAGGCGCGATGCTCGCCGTGCGCGAGGACGGCCTGGTGGTCGGCTCCGTGTCCGGCGGATGCATCGAGGACGACCTGATCGCCCGCGTGCATGCAAGCGGCATCGCGGCCGATGCGCGCCCGGAAGCGCTCAAGTACGGCGTGACGGCCGAGGAAGCGCACCGCTTCGGGCTGCCCTGCGGCGGCACGATTCAGCTGGTGCTCGAACCGCTCACGCGCGACAGCGGGATCGCCGCGCTGTGCGCGGAAGTCGAGGCCGGCCGCCTCGTCACGCGCACGATGACGCTCGCGACCGGCCGCGCGTCGCTGTCGCCGGCGCAAGCGACCGACGGGCTCGCGTTCGACGGCGAACGGCTCGTGACGATCCACGGGCCGCGCTACCGGATGCTCGTGATCGGCGCCGGCCAGTTGTCGCGCTATCTGTGCCAGATCGCGGTCGGGCTCGACTATCAGGTGACGGTCTGCGATCCGCGCGAGGAATACACCGATGCGTGGGACGTGCCGGGCACGCGCGTCGTCCACACGATGCCCGACGATACGGTGCTCGACATGAAGCTCGATGCGCGTTCGGCCGTGATCGCGCTCACCCACGACCCGAAACTCGACGATCTCGCGCTGATGGAGGCGCTGAAGACGCCCGCGTTCTACGTGGGCGCGCTCGGTTCGCGGCGCAACAACGCGGCGCGGCGCGAGCGGCTGCGCGAGTTCGATCTGAGCGAAGCGGAACTGGCCCGGCTGCACGGGCCGGCCGGAATTTACATCGGCAGCCGGACGCCGCCGGAAATCGCGATCTCGATCCTCGCGGAGATCACCGCCGCGAAGAACAACGTGTCGCTGCCGACGATCCTGCAGGTCGAAGGCGCGAAGGCCGCGCGCGAAATCGCGGCGAACCGCGGCGCGGCCTGCGGCCTCTGAGCCACGGCGGCGGGCAGCCCCGCTCGCACCGGGCGCCGGCACCGGCCGGCGCGACCGCCGATCAGGCCAGGCCGGCCGCCAGCGCCGCGGCAACCGAACCGACCACCAGCACGACGCCGACCGTGCGCCGCTTGTTCAGCTCGGTCCACAGCAGCACGCCCGTCAGCGACAGCAGGATCAGCGATCCCGCGATGGTGTCCATCAGCAGCACCCAGCCGAGGTTCATCCCGACGCCGCGATGCAGGTTGTTCAGCGTCGTCAGGAACGTGTTACCCGTGCGCTTCACCGACACGTAGCCGTTGCCGACCCAGTACTCGGCCTGCAGGTTCTGGTGCGGCCCGAACACGCCGAACTGCCAGTGTTCGGGCTGCATCACGCGTTTGTCGCCCCATGCGACGGCCTGCGCGGGCTCCTTGCGCATGCGGCCCGGCTTGCCGTCGAAATGCAGCTCCTGCTGCAGCCACTTCGTCATCGCGGCGGGCGTCTTCGGTACCGGATCCGGCAGCGCGACCTGCATCTCCTCGACCTGCGGCTCGCCGGTCGAAATCTTCAGCGGCGGTGCGCGGTGGTTCAGCAGCACGCCCGTCACGCCGAACAGCAGCCCGAGCACCGCGCCCCACAGCCCGACCCAGCCGTGCACCTTGCGCAGCCACTTGATGAAGGTCGCGCGACGCGAGCGCTGGCGGCGGGCGGCCCGTTCGTCGTCGTTCAGCGGGCGCCCCGCCGGGTGCAGCACGGTGACGCCGGCGCGCGGCATGCCCGTCTTGGGCGGGTCGATCGTTTCGGGCGCGTTCACGCGAAAGTATCCATTCGTTCAAAACAACGGGCGGCGCGCAGAAATGCGCACCGCCCGGGCAGTATGAAAATGAGAATGGATATCATTACATAAATCAAATCCCGGCTCAATCCGTACGCGTACGGCGCGGCAGGGTGGGCGTGCGCATGAACGCGGAAGAAAGGCACAGGTTGCGGCGCGATACCAACCGATAGGCCGGAAATCCCGGCAGAACGATCCCGCAAGCGGCAGACAGCCGTTCGTAAGAAGCCGCGTGGCGGCAGGCCCGTCAGCGCAGCGGCGGCAGCGGAAAACGCGGCGCGGCGGCGTCCGGCGCGGGCTCGGTGCGATCGAGCGCGTACAGCCACGCGAGCAGGTCCGCGACCGCCTGATAGAGCTGCGGCGGAATCCGGTCGTCGAGATCGACCTGCATCAGCAGCGACACCATCTCCGGCGCCGTGTGCACGTACAGCCCCGCATCGTGCGCGCGTGCGACGATCATCTCCGCGAGCACGCCGTAACCCTTCGCGACCACGCGCGGCGCCGCATCGCCGCCTTTCGGATCGTAGACGAGCGCGGCCGCGCGCTTGCGGGACGTCATGCTCATCGCAGCGCCTCGTCCTCGTCGCCCGGCACCCGCGCATCGGCGCCGCCGACCGCGCCGCGCGCATACGCGGCCGCGGCGGCCCGGGCGGCGAACAGGTCGAAGCCGTCCGGCCCGTCGTCGATCGCGCGGATCGACAGCCCGCCGACCTTGAGCCCCGAGCCTTCGAGCCGCTGCCGCAGCGCGGCTTCGTGGCGCGCGAGACGGTCGGCGCCCGTCTGGTTCGCGCGCAACCGCGCGACGAGCTGCGCGCCGTTCAGCACCAGCTCGGCATCGACCGTACCGAGCGACGGCAGCGTCAGCGTCAGGCGCGTGCGCCATGCGATGCCGTCGCCCGCGTCGCCGTCACCGCCGCCGCGCGGCGCACGGTGGCCCGGCTCGTCGGGTTCGATCGTCCAGTCGAGCCGCGCGCCGGGCCACGCTTCGCCGGTCCAGCGAAACTGGTCGGTCGCGAGCGCATCGAGCTGCTGCCGAACGAGCGGCACGGCGGCCGGGTGCACGGTCGCGAGCGGCTGCTGCGACTGCGGATCGGACGATGCGGCGGCCAGTTCGGCACGCGCGGGCGTCCAGCGCGGATCGGCGTGCACCGCCAGCGGATCGGCGGCGTCGGGCGAAAACGACGCACCCGGCCGGGCCGCTGCCGGTGCGGCCTGCGCGGGGTCGCGCGCCGGTGCCGGTGCGCCGCCCTGGGCCGGCGGCTGCGCGCTTGCCCGCGCGTCGGCCGGCAGCGGCGGGCGCGGCGCGAGCAGTTCGTCGAGCACGTCGGTCGACTCGTGCGGGACGGCGTCCGGGTCGGCCGGCGCGAGCGCGGTCGCGAGGCGCGCCTGCGGCTCGCGCATCAGCGCCGCGAGCGGACGCTGGCCGGCCAGCCACTGCGCGAGATGGGATTCGTAGAAGAGGCCGCTCTCGCTCACGGCCTGCGCGAGCGCCGCTCGCAGCGCCGCGACCGGCGGCGGCGCGGCCGCGTCGCGCGCCGCCGCGACGGACGACGTTTCAGCGGACGCCGGCGCGGAAGACGCGGCAGGACCGGACGCGGCCGGCGCCCGCGCGGGCACCGGCGCATCGGTGAGCAGCACGGCGGGATCGGCCAGCAACGGCAGCCGGCCGACGATCGCGGGCGTCGCCTCGCCGCCCGAGCGCGAGATCGCGTCGAGCACGCGCCCGACCTCGGACAGCGCGGTCTGCGTGGAAGCCGGCGGTGCGGCGGGCGGGCTGCCGGCCGGCGGCGCGGACGACGCGCCGGCGCCCGGCGTGCCGACCTGCGAGGTCGCGCCGCCGCCGGCGGGCGCCGATACGGTGCCGGTCAGCAGGCTGTCGAGGCGGCTCGCCAGCAGCGCGGCCGCAACGGAGTCGATACCGGTCATGATCGGAGCCTGCTTATCTCAGCCACATCGTTGCGAATCCGGGGCGCGGCACGCCGTGCCGCCCGCGGGCCGAGCGCGCGCCGCGGGCGGCGCCGGGCCCGGGCGCCTCGCGCCCGTCACCCGGAACACGGCCCTAGCCGCGCGCGCGATAGAGATCGGTCAATACCTGGGTCGAGCGCCGCGCCTCGAACAGCGCGGACAGCCGCGCGACGTCCGGGCTCGCGAGATCGCGGATCGCGGCGTCATCGGCCAGGATGCGGCGGATCAGGTCGAGCTTGCGGCCGAGATCCGATTCGTCGAGCGCGACGCCCGGATCGGCCTCCTTCAACGCGTCGACGAGCTGCATGAATTCGGCCTGCAACCCCGGCAACGCGCTCCAGTCGGCGTCGCGGGCGGCGCACAGCATCCGGCCCGACACGGCGGCGAGCGCCTCGTAACGCGCGAAGTATTCGGCCTTGTGATTCATCGTGATGCTTCCGCTACCTGTTGCGCGGCCATCCGCGCGACTTCCGGGGCGATGCCCGTCCATGCTTCCTCGAGCGTCGCGAGCAGGCCGTCGACCTCGACCAGCATCGCGTCGCTCGCCTGCGCGTTCGCTTCCAGCAGGCGCCGGCCGATATACGCATACAGCGCATCGAGCCGGTCGGCGATCTCGCCGCCCGCGTCGCGGTTCAGCGACGCCTGCAGGCCGCTCTCGACGATCCGGATCGCCTTGCCGATCGCTTCGCCGCGGCCGGACACGTTGTCCTGCTGCAAATGCATGCGCGCCAGCGCGATCGCCTGCCGCGCGCCCTGGTACAGCATCGCGATCAGCCGGTGCGGGGAGGCGCCCATCACCCCGGTCTCGACGCCGACACGCGCGTACGCACTGGCTCCAGCGTGTCCTGGGGAAAACATGCGCTTCTCCTCGTTATTTGCGTTGGCTATACGGGAGCCGCCGCCGTGCGGTCCACGACGCGGCCTTCACCGGAGTTATCGGAAGGGATCGGTAAAGCTTTAGGTGCGCGCCGGCTGCCGGCGGGCACGCGATGCCGGCCCGCCGGCCTCATCGCGCAAGCCCCGCGCCGGCGCCGGACGGTCGCCCCCGGATGCCGGACGCCGGTCAGCCATCACACCGACATCTGCATGATGTCGTTGTAAGCGCTCACCAACTTGTTGCGGACCTGGAGCCCGAACTGGAAGCCGATATTGGCTTTCTGCATGTCGACCATCACGTCGTTCAGCGAGATGTTCGGCGCGCCGACCTCGAACGCCTTCGCCTCGCCGAGCGCGCGCTGCTGGTCGCCGCTGATCTTGTCGAGCGATGCCTTCATCGCGCTCGCGAACGTGCCGGCCGTCGCCGCGCCCGAGCCGGCCAGCGCCGCCGTCGGGCTCGCGACGCCGCCGGCGGCCTGCGCGGCCATCGACTGCATCTGTTGCAACACCGAACCGATTCCGCTGACGTTCGCAGTCATGCTGTCCCCAGACATAGAGAAGAGACCCGGACGCACCGGGCGACCCGCCGGCGCCGCACCACGCGCACCATGCCGGATCGCGAAAAAGGATAGCAGCGCGGCGCGCGTCAAAGCCGCGAAAGTACGGGGGAAACCCCGCTCTTTTCGGTCGATCGGAGTGCGCCCCGGATCACGATAATCGCATCGTGTCATTGTCCGCCCGCTCGTCCGAGCGAGCTCAGTCGTCCCGCTCCGGAGAAACTCGACGCATGGATTCGCAGGCCAACTCGCTGATCAACCCAGACGCCCGCGCGGGCCTCAGCCCGGCGCCCGGCGCCGCCGCGGCCGCCGCGTTGCCGGGCGCGGGCGGCGCAGGCGCCGACTTCGGGCTGGGCGGCTTCGCGGAACGCATTCCCGGCATCTCGCGGATGAAGGGCAACCCGAAGCTGCCGTTCGTGATCGCCGTCGCGTTCGCGATCGCCGCGATCACCGCGCTCGTGCTGTGGAGCCGGGCGCCCGACTACCGCGTGCTGTACAGCAACCTGTCGGACCGCGACGGCGGCGCGATCATCGCCGCGCTCCAGCAGGCAAACGTTCCCTACAAGTTCGCCGACGCCGGCGGCGCGATCCTCGTGCCGTCGAGCCAGGTGCATGAAACACGCCTGAAGCTCGCCGCGATGGGGCTGCCAAAGGGCGGCTCGGTCGGCTTCGAGCTGATGGACAACCAGAAATTCGGCATCAGCCAGTTCGCCGAACAGATCAACTACCAGCGCGCGCTCGAAGGCGAGCTGCAGCGCACGATCGAATCGATCAACGCCGTGCGCGGCGCGCGCGTGCATCTCGCGATCCCGAAGCCGTCGGTATTCGTGCGCGACAAGGAATCGCCGAGCGCATCGGTGTTCGTCGACCTCTACCCCGGCCGCGTGCTCGACGAGGGCCAGGTGCAGGCGATCACGCGGATGGTGTCGTCCGGCGTGCCCGACATGCCGGCCAGGAACGTGACGATCGTCGACCAGGACGGCAACCTGCTGACCCAGACCGCGTCCGCGTCCGGCCTCGATGCGAGCCAGCTCAAGTACGTGCAGCAGGTCGAGCACAACACGCAGAAGCGCATCGACGCGATCCTCGCGCCGATCTTCGGCGCCGGCAACGCACGCTCGCAGGTCAGCGCGGATCTCGATTTCTCGAAGATCGAGCAGACCTCGGAAAGCTACGGCCCGAACGGCACGCCGCAGCAGGCCGCGATCCGCAGCCAGCAAACCAGCAGCGCGACCGAACTCGCGCAGGGCGGCGCGTCGGGCGTGCCGGGCGCGCTGTCGAACACGCCGCCGCAGCCGGCCTCCGCGCCGATCGTCGCCGGCAACGGCCAGAACGCGCCGCAGACGACGCCGGTCAGCGACCGCAAGGACCAGACGACCAACTACGAGCTCGACAAGACGATCCGTCATACCGAACAGCCGATGGGCAGCGTGAAGCGGCTGTCGGTCGCGGTCGTCGTCAACTACCAGCCGGTCGCCGACGCGAAGGGCCACGTGACGATGCAGCCGCTGCCGCCCGCGAAGCTCGCGCAGGTCGAGCAGCTCGTGAAGGACGCGATGGGCTACGACGCGAAGCGCGGCGACTCGGTCAACGTCGTGAACAGCGCGTTCTCGACCGCGAGCGACCCGTACGCCGACCTGCCGTGGTGGCGCCAGCCCGACATGATCGCGATGGCGAAGGAAGCCGCGAAGTGGCTCGGCATCGCGGCGGCCGCGGCGGCGCTCTACTTCATGTTCGTGCGCCCGGCGATGCGCCGCGCGTTCCCGCCGCCCGAGCCGGCCGCGCCGGCGCTCGCGGCGCTCGCGGCACCGGAAGACACGGTCGCGCTCGACGGCCTGCCCGCGCCGGACAAGGCGGCGGAGGAACCCGACACGCTGCTGCTCGGCTTCGAGAACGAGAAGAACCGCTACGAACGCAACCTCGACTACGCGCGCACGATCGCCCGCCAGGATCCGAAGATCGTCGCCACCGTCGTGAAGAACTGGGTGTCCGATGAACGCTGAAGGCTTGACCAAGAGCGCGCTGCTGCTGATGTCGATCGGCGAGGAAGAGGCCGCGCAGGTATTCAAGTTCCTCGCGCCGCGCGAGGTCCAGAAGATCGGCGCCGCGATGGCCGCGCTGAAGAACGTCACGCGCGAGCAGGTCGAGGAGGTGCTGCAGGAGTTCGCGAAGGAAGCCGAGCAGCACACCGCGCTGTCGCTCGATTCGAGCGAGTACATCCGCTCGGTGCTGACCAAGGCGCTCGGCGAGGACAAGGCCGGCGTGCTGATCGACCGCATCCTGCAGGGCAGCGACACGAGCGGCATCGAGGGCCTGAAATGGATGGACTCGGGCGCGGTGGCCGAACTGATCAAGAACGAGCATCCGCAGATCATCGCGACGATCCTCGTGCACCTCGACCGCGACCAGGCGTCGGAGATCGCGTCGTGCTTCACCGAGCGGCTGCGTAACGACGTGATGCTGCGGATCGCGACGCTCGACGGCATCCAGCCGGCCGCGCTGCGCGAGCTCGACGACGTGCTGACGGGCCTGCTGTCCGGCAGCGACAACCTGAAGCGCAGCCCGATGGGCGGCATCCGCACCGCGGCCGAGATCCTGAACTTCATGACGAGCGTGCACGAGGAAGGCGTGCTCGAAAGCGTGCGCCAGTACGACGCCGATCTCGCGCAGAAGATCGTCGACCAGATGTTCGTGTTCGAGAACCTGCTCGACCTCGAGGATCGCGCGATCCAGATGGTGTTGAAGGAAGTCGAGTCGGAAACGCTGATCGTCGCGTTGAAGGGCGCGCCGCCCGCGCTGCGCCAGAAGTTCCTCGCGAACATGTCGCAGCGCGCGGCCGAACTGCTCGCCGAGGATCTCGACGCGCGCGGCCCGGTGCGCGTGTCCGAAGTCGAGACGCAGCAGCGCCGCATCCTGCAGATCGTGCGCAACCTCGCCGAGAGCGGCCAGATCGCGATCGGCGGCAAGGCGGAAGACGCGTATGTCTGATTCGGCGAGCGATCGCGTGGGCACCCTCACCGCGTACCAGCGGTGGGAAATGGCGTCGTTCGACCCGCCGCCCCCGCCGCCGCCGGCCGACGACGCGGCGGCGGCCGCCGCCGCGCTCGCCGAGGAACTGCAGCGCGTGCGCGACGCCGCGCACGCCGAAGGCCATGCGGCCGGCCACGTCGAAGGCCAGGCGCGCGGCTACCAGGCCGGTTTCGAGCAGGGCCGCGAACAGGGTTTCGAGGCCGGCCAGGCCGAAGCGCGCGAACAGGCCGCGCAACTGGCGGCGCTCGCCGCGTCGTTTCGCGAAGCCGTCTCGAGCGTCGAGCACGATCTCGCGTCCGAGCTCGCGCAGCTCGCGCTCGACATCGCGCAGCAGGTCGTGCGCCAGCACGTGAAGCACGATCCGGCCGCGCTGGTCGCCGCCGTGCGCGACGTGCTCGCGGCCGAACCCGCGCTGTCCGGCGCGCCGCATCTCGCGGTGAATCCGGCCGACCTGCCCGTCGTCGAAGCGTATCTGCAGGACGACCTCGACACGCTCGGCTGGACCGTGCGCACCGACGCGTCGATCGAACGCGGCGGCTGCCGCGCGCACGCCGCGACCGGCGAGGTCGACGCGACGCTGCCCACGCGCTGGCAGCGCGTCGCCGCCGCGATCGGCAAGGTGAGCACGTGGTGACGCGCTCGCCCGACGCGCTCGCGCACGACGGCATGACGCCGCTCGAACGCGAGCTCGCGCTCGCGTCATTCGGGCCGGCGGCCGCGCACGACCCCGCCGACGACGCCGCGCCGCATGCGGCGGCCTCCGCTACCGGCCTCGCCCCGCGCGCGGCGCCCAATCCGCATCTCGCACACTGGCGCACGCACCTGAACGGGCTCGCCGCACGCAGCCACCGCGCGCTGCCGCTGCGGCCGTGCGGCCGCCTCACGCGCGCGGCCGGCCTCGTGCTCGAGGCGATCGGGCTGCGCCTGTCGGTCGGCGCCGAATGCACGATCGAACTGCCGCCCGGCAGCACGCTGCCGCATGCGGAAGCCGAAGTCGTCGGCTTCGCCGGCGACCGGCTGTTCCTGATGCCGACCACCGACGTCGCGGGCGTGCTGCCCGGTGCACGCGTGTGGCCGCGCGAAAGCGCGCCCGTCGCCGATCCGCTCGCCGGCGCGAAGCGGCTGCCGGTCGGCTGGGAGATGCTCGGGCGCGTCGTCGACGCGTCGGGCCGCCCGCTCGACGGCCTCGGCCCGCTCGCGTCGAAAGTCGATGCGCCGCTGTCGGCGCCGTCGATCAACCCGCTCGATCGCGAGCCGATCCACCACGTGCTCGACGTCGGCGTGCGCGCGATCAACGCGCTGCTCACCGTCGGCCGCGGCCAGCGGATGGGCCTGTTCGCCGGCTCCGGCGTCGGCAAGTCCGTGCTGCTCGGCACGATGGCGCGCTACACGAGCGCGGAAGTGATCGTGATCGGCCTGATCGGCGAGCGCGGCCGCGAAGTGAAGGAATTCATCGAACAGATCCTCGGCGAGGACGGGCTCGCGCGCTCGGTCGTCGTCGCGGCGCCGGCCGACGTGTCGCCGCTGCTGCGGATGCAGGGCGCCGCGTACGCGACGTCGCTCGCCGAGTATTTCCGCGACCAGGGCAAGCACGTGCTGCTGCTGATGGATTCGCTCACGCGCTACGCGATGGCGCAGCGCGAGATCGCGCTGGCGATCGGCGAGCCGCCGGCGACGAAAGGCTATCCGCCGTCGGTGTTCGCGAAGCTGCCCGCGCTCGTCGAGCGCACCGGCAACGGGCCCGAAGGCGGCGGCTCGATCACCGCGTTCTACACGGTGCTGACCGAAGGCGACGACCAGCAGGACCCGATCGCCGATTCGGCGCGCGCGATCCTCGACGGCCACATCGTGCTGTCGCGTGCGCTCGCCGAGGCCGGCCACTATCCCGCGATCGACATCGAGGCGTCGATCAGCCGCGCGATGACGGCACTGATCGACGAAACGCATCTCGACCACGTGCGGCAGTTCAAGCAGATGCTGTCGCGCTATCAGCGCAATCGCGACCTGATCGCGGTGGGCGCCTACGCACCGGGCCGCGACGCGCAGCTCGACCGCGCGATCGCGCTCTACCCGCGCATCGAGGCGTTCCTGCAGCAGGGCTTTCGCGAATGCGCGCCGTTCGCATCGAGCCTCGCCGCGCTCGATGCGCTGTTCGACGCTTACGGAGGCTGATCCCGATGGGCCACGGCTTTCCCCTTCAGCTGCTGCTCGACCGCGCGCAGGAAGATCTCGATTCGGCCGCGAAGCAGCTCGGCGCCGCGCAGCGCGACCGCACCGCGGCGGCCGAACAGCTCGACGCGCTGCTGCGCTATCGCGACGAATATCACGCGCGCTTCGCGCAATCCGCGCAGAACGGGATGCCGGCCGGCAACTGGCGCAATTTCCAGGCGTTCATCGACACGCTCGATGCCGCGATCGCGCAGCAGCGCACCGTGCTCGCCGCGGCCGAAGTGCGCATCGACGAAGCGCGCCCGCACTGGCAGCAGAAGAAACGTACCGTCGGCTCGTATGAAATCCTGCAGGCGCGCGGCGTCGCGCAGGAAGCGCAGCGCGCCGCGAAGCGCGAACAGCGCGACGCCGACGAACATGCCGCGAAGATCCTGCGCATGCGGGCCGACGCGGCCCGTTCGTCGTAACCGACCACCGCATTCGAACGAGAGAACCGTCATGCCTCCCCTGCCCCTGCTCGGCGCGCTGCTCGACACCGCCGGTGCCGCACTCAAGGCCGCCCGCGGTTCGGGTGCGTCCACCGCCGCCAACGATGCGTCGGCCGCCACGAACGCCGTGCCGTTCGCGCAGACGCTCAAGCAAAGCGTCGCCTCGCGTGGCGATACGGCCAACGCCGGCACGCCGGACGTGTCGACCAAACAGGCTGCGTCGATACCGGCCGCCG
The DNA here is from genome assembly GCF_902833145.1 of Burkholderia sp. BCC0506. Taxonomy (GTDB): domain Bacteria; phylum Pseudomonadota; class Gammaproteobacteria; order Burkholderiales; family Burkholderiaceae; genus Burkholderia. The sequence goes on from NZ_CADFEN010000006.1 coordinate 380,345, forward strand.
GTGCGAAAACGTCCGGCACGGACGACGACAAGGCGACCGACGACACGACCGCGAACGCCGCCACCAACCCCGATGCCGCCGCCCTCGCGGCCGCCGCGGCCGTGCAGGCGCAACTGCAGGCGCGCCCGGACACTGCGACGCCGGCCGACGCGGCGAGCGCCGCCGCGGCTGTCGCTGCGGCCACGACGCAAAAGACGGCCGTGTCCGGCCAGCCGGACGCCACGGCGGCGCTCACCAACCCTGCGCCGCAGGACGCGGCCGCCCAACCGACCGCCCCGGCATCGAGCCGCGACGCGCTGCAAGCGGCGCTCGCCAAGCTGACGGGCGGCGCGGGCGCGATAGCGATGCCGGCGAGCGGCACGACCGCCGCCGCCACGCCGACGGCGCCCGCGGCAGCGACCGCGTCGAACGCCGCCGCGCCGCTGACGCCGAAAGCGCCGACGTTCGACCGCACGCTCGCCGACGCGAAAGGCGCGCTCGCCACGCAACCGACGCCGACTCAGGTCACGCCGCAAACGCTGCAGGCCGACGCGAACGCGCAATCCGGCGCCCAGCACGCGCTCGCGGCGGCCGGCAACGCGACGGACCCGGCCGCCAGCGCGACGCTCGCGGCAGGCGCGACGGCGGCGGCCGCCGCGCAGGCGAACCTGCAGCTGTCGCCGGCCGCCGGCGCGATCGCCGCCGCCAACGCGCACGTGCTCGCACCGCACGTCGGCACGGCCGACTGGACGGATGCGCTGAGCCAGAAGGTGGTGTTCCTGTCGAATGCGCACCAGCAGAGCGCCGAGCTGACGCTCAACCCGCCCGATCTCGGGCCGCTGCAGGTCGTGCTGCGCGTCGCGGACAACCATGCGCACGCGCTGTTCGTGTCGCAGCACGCGCAGGTGCGCGACGCGGTCGAAGCCGCGCTGCCGAAGCTGCGCGAGGCGATGGAAGCCGGCGGGCTCGGGCTCGGCAGCGCGACCGTCAGCGACGGCGGCCTCGCTTCGCAGCAACAGCAGCCCAACCCGCAGCAGAGCTTCGCCCACGGCCAGTCGCCGCGGCGCGGGAACGGCGGACCGTCAGCCGTCGATGCACCCGTCGACGCCGCGCAATCCGCACCGGTCGCCGCGCCCGCGAGCCGCGCCGGCCTCGTCGATACGTTTGCCTGAGCATGGGCGCCGCCGTGCGCGCCGCGTTCAGCGGCCGTGCACCGCGGCAGCCGCTTCGCCGCGCGGCACGCCGCCCCTGCGCGCGGCGACGATGAAATCCGCCGCGCGTTCGCCGATCATCACCGACGGCGCATTCGTGTTGCCGCCCACCAGCGTCGGCATCACCGACGCATCGACCACGCGCAATCCTTCGACGCCGCGCACGCGCAACTGCGGATCGACGACCGCGCGCGCATCCGAGCCCATCCGGCAGGTGCCGACCGGGTGATAGATCGTGTCGGCATGCGCGACGATCGTCGCGCGCAGCTCCGCTTCGCTCTGGTCCGGCCGCGTGTACAGCTCGCGCCCGCCCTGCGACGCGAGCGGCGCCTGCGACAGGATCCGGCGCATCGCCTGCGCGCCGCGCACCAGCAGGTCGAGATCGCGCGAATCGCTGAAGAAACGCGGATCGATCAGCGGCGCGTCGCGTGCATCGCCGCTCGCGAGCGCGACCGTGCCGCGGCTGAACGGCCGCAATGCGCACACGTGCAGCGAATAGCCGAACCCCCAGTGCATCTTGCGGTTGTGATCGTCGACGAGCGCCGTGCAGAAGTGCAGTTGCAGGTCCGGACGCTCGAGCGACGGATCGCTCTTGATGAAGCCGCCGGCCTCGGCGACGTTGCTCGTCATCATCCCCGTGCGGCTCGAGAAGTAGCGCGCGAGCGCTGGCGTCATCTTCGCGATGCCGCGCAGGCATACGCCGACCAGCTCCGACGAATTCACGCGCGTGTTGATGATGAAGTCGATGTGGTCGATCAGGTTCGTGCCGACGTCCGGCGCATCGTGCACGACCGCGATCCCGTGGCGGCGCAGTTGTTCCGCCGGGCCGATCCCCGAACACATCAGCAGTTGCGGCGAATTGAACGCGCCCGCCGACAGGATCACTTCCGCGCGCGCGTCGAGCGTCTCGACCCGGCCGTTGCGCGACACCGCGACGCCGACCGCGCGTTTGCCGTCGAACGCGACACGCAGCACCGTCGCATCGGGGATCACATGCAGGTTCGGCCGGTCGCGTCCATAGATGTATGCGCGCGCCACGCTGCAGCGCGAGCCGTCGCGATGCGTGACCTGATAGAAGCCGACGCCTTCCTGCGTCGCGCCGTTGAAGTCGTCGTTCAGCGGATAGCCGGCCGCGTGCGCGGCCTGGATGAATCGTTCGGAGAACGGATTGCGAAAGCGCAGATCCGAAACGGTCAACGGGCCGTCCGCGCCGTGCCACGCGTTCGCGCCGCGCTCGTTGCCTTCCGCGCGGCGGAAATACGGCAGCACGTCCTGCCAGCCCCAGCCCGTCGCGCCGAGCTGCGCCCACTCGTCGTAGTCGCCCGGATGGCCGCGCGTGTAGATCATCGCGTTGATCGCGCTCGAGCCGCCCATCCCGCGCCCGCGCGGCTGGTAACCGCGCCGCCCGCCGAGCCCCGGCTGCGGCACCGTCTCGTAGCCGTAGTTGGTACCGAGCTTGAACGGCACCAGCGCCGCGATGCCGACCGGCATGTTGACGAGCAGGTTGCGCGCCGTATGCGAGCCGGCCTCGATCAGCGCGATCGTCGCATCGGGGCAGGCATCGGCGAGACGGCCGGCCAGGCTCGAGCCGCCCGAACCGCCGCCGACGATGATGTAGTCGTATTGCATGTCACGTCTCCGTCGTGTCATGGAAGGCGCCCGGCACCGCCGCGCGACCGCGTCTCCTCTTGTGTTCGGGCATTGTAGGAATGGCCGTCCCGTGCGCGGCGCGCGGATTCAAGAGCGATTCCTCTAAACGCCCGCGTGAACTAAATTTAAGATGTATCGAGTCGCTTCGCGCGATGCACCGGCCACGAGAAGCCGCTTCGTCGCGAAACGGGAGGAATGACGATGCAGCGCCAGATTCTGCAGGCCGCGTGTCGACCGGGTGATCCGCAGGTCGCGCGCGCGGCCCGCATTTCATTTCAAACGGCGGCCCGCGCGACGATGCACGGCGCCATGCGTGCAATCGGTCGAAATCGAACGGCACGTGTCGTCGCCGACCGTTTGGACGGTGTGTCGCCACCGCCGCACGATGCGCGGCGACACGCCGTCGCGGACGCGTCGCGCAGCCCTGCTTCGGTGCATCGGCGCGCGCGCGCAAGACGGCCTCGCGTGCCCGCGCGTGACCGTATCGCGTCGTGCGCGCCGGCCGTGCGGCACGTTTTTCGGACGCGGACACCGTCGCGCGGATACGACGCCTGCCGCGCGCCGCAACCGGTTTTCGAGCATCCGTCGCATCCGGCCCCACGCCGCGCGACACGCATCACCCGATCCGCGTCGCCGCGCTCGCCGAGCGCGCGCGTGCGGCGTGACGGCCGGCCGATCGGCTTGGCCCAACTGGAGGAGACGACATGAAGAACGACCTGCCCGAACTGGCCCCGCAAGCACGGCCGTCGGTCGATGCGCTGACGTCGCTGCTGCACGACCAGCGCGCGGCGTACCTGCGTGCACCGTACCCGGCATGGGACACGCGTGCGCAGCACCTGCGCGCGCTGCGCACGATGCTGATCGACCACGCGGATGCGCTCGCCGACGCGATCAGCGCCGATTTCGGCCATCGCGCGAAGCAGGAAGTGCTGCTGTCGGAAATCTGGATGGCGAAGGAAGAGATCGACGACGCGCTGAAGCACGGCAAGCGCTGGATGAAGCCGATCCGCAAGCCGATGAACAAGTGGCTGCGCCCGGCGCGCGCGAAGGTGATGCCGCAGCCGCTCGGCGTGGTCGGCATCGTCGTGCCGTGGAACTACCCGGTGCTGCTCGCGGCGGGCCCGCTGATCTGCGCGCTCGCCGCCGGCAACCGCGCGATCGTCAAGATGTCCGAACTGACGCCGCGCACGTCGGCGCTGTTCGAGCAGCTCGTCGGCAAGACCTTCGCGCGCGACCACGTCGCGGTCGTGAACGGCGATGCGGAGGTCGGCGCCGCGTTCAGCGCGCTGCCGTTCGATCATCTGCTGTTTACCGGCTCCACGCAGGTCGGCCGCCACGTGATGCGCGCGGCCGCCGACCACCTCACGCCCGTCACGCTCGAGCTCGGCGGCAAATCGCCGGCGATCATCGGTCCGAATGCGCGCTTCGATGCGGCCGTCGACGCGATCGTCGCCGGCAAGACGCTGAACGCCGGCCAGACCTGCATCGCACCCGACTACGTGCTGCTGCCGCGCGGGATGGAAGGCGCGTTCATCGAGCGCGCGCGAGCCCGCTTCGCGAAGCTGTATCCCGACCTGTCGGCCAACGGCGACTACACGACGATCGTGTCGCCGCGTCACTACGCGCGCCTGCAGCAACTCGCGAGCGACGCGCAGGCGGCCGGCGCGCAGCTGCATCCGCTGTCCGACGCGCAATCCGATCCCGCGTCGCGCCGCTTCGTGCCGTGCGCGCTCACGCAGGTGCCGGGCGCGTCGCAACTGATGCAGGAAGAAATCTTCGGGCCGCTGCTGCCGCTCGTGCCGTACGAGCGGCTCGACGAAGCGATCGCCTACGTCAATGCGCGCCCGCGTCCGCTCGCGCTGTACCTGTTCGACGAGGATGGCGGCACGATCGACCGCGTGATGCGCGAAACGATCTCCGGCGGCGTCACGATCAACGAAACGCTGATGCATATCGCCTGCGGCAGTTTGCCGTTCGGCGGGGTCGGCGCGAGCGGCATGGGTGCGTATCACGGCTACGACGGCTTCGTGACGTTCTCGAAGATGAAGCCGGTCGTCACGCAGACGCGGCTGAACGGGCGCAACCTGCTCGCGCCGCCGTACGGCAAGCGCTTCGCCGCGCTGATCAAGCTGATGCTGAAGTTCTGAGCCGCACGGGCCGCGCGCACCGCGCCGCGGCCCCGGCCAACTTGCCGCGCGGCACGAAGCCCGCGCACGCGATCGTCACACGGGCCAGAGCGGCCCTTCCTGCATCGCGCCGATCTGCTCGCGCAATTCGAGCACGCGCGCTTCCCAGTAACGATGCGTGTTGAACCACGGGAAGGCGGCCGGAAACGCGGGGTCGTCCCAGCGCCGCGCGAGCCACGCCGCGTAGTGGATCAGCCGCAGCGTGCGCAGCGCTTCGACCAGGTGCAGCTCGCGCGGTTCGAATTCGCAGAAATCCTCGTAACCGGCGAGCAGGTCCGCCAGCGCGCGCGATGCGCCTTCGCGATCGCCCGGCAGCAGCAGCCACAGATCCTGCACGGCCGGCGCCATCCGGCTGTCGTCGAAGTCGACGAAATGCGGGCCGGCATCGGTCCACAGCACGTTGCTCGGATGACAGTCGCCGTGCGTGCGCAGCAGGCGAATCTCACCGGCGCGCTCGAATGCGGCCTCGACGCCTTCGAGCGCGAGCGCGACTGCCGTCTCGTATGCCGGCCTTACGTCATCCGGAATGAAATCGTGCGCGAGCAGGTAATCGCGCGGCTCGTAGCCGAACGTGGTGATGTCGAGCGCGGGACGCGCGACATACGGCTGCGTCGCGCCGACCGCATGAATGCGGCCGATGAAGCGGCCGAGCCATTCGAGCGTGTCGCTGCGGTCGAGATCGGGTGCGCGGCCGCCGCGCCGCTCGAAGATCGAGAAGCGGAAGCCGTCGAACGCGTGCAGCGTGCGGCCGTCGAAGGCGCGCGCGGGCACCGCCGGAATCTCGCGCGCGGCGAGTTCGGCGACGAACGCATGCTCTTCGAGAATCGCGTCGTCCGACCAGCGCGCCGGGCGATAGAACTTCGCGACGACCGGCGGGCCGTCTTCGATGCCGACCTGGTAGACGCGGTTTTCGTAGCTGTTGAGGGCGAGCAGGCGCCCGTCGGTGCGCAGGCCGGCCGGCATCAGCACGCTGTCGAGCGCGTCGAGCACGCACTCGGGCGTGAGGCCGGCGAACGGCGGGCTGGCGGGAGAAGCGGGAGCGGAAGTGGCGTCTGTCATGCCCCGCATTGTGCCGCCAGCCGGACCGAAAGACGAGCGTCCGGTGCGACGCGCTTAATGAAGCGCCGCGCCGGCCGGCAGGACCGATTCGCCGGTGTCGATCAGGTCCTCGAGAAAGAACGGCTCGGTGTTGAGTTCTTTCGACTCACCCGGCACGCCCGCGTACCAGGTCACCATGGCCATGTCGCCCAGGATGCGCTGGACGATGCCGCGCGCGCCCTTCGGCACCGCGATATGGGTAGTGCAGACGATCGACCCGATATGCATGATGGTTCCCCACTCTTGAATCCTGAAACCCGGCCCGCTGGCGAGCCGGCAAATGCACGATCCGCGCCGCTCTCGGCGGAGCGTTGCGCGTGACCCCATTGTTCACGGTTTATCGAAGCGCGAAAAGAAGAAGAAGCGGGCGAAGTGCCGCGAATTCGTCGAATGTCTCCAATCAACCACTGCGCCGGGCACGCACTTGCCCGCCCGGTTACCCCCATCATACCCTGTCGAATGTGACTGCCCACCGAAACCGTCCGGCGCCGCCGCGCATGCGCGATCGACGCAATGCGCGTAGCGCTTCGCTTCGTCAGCAGGGGATCATCGAAAGGCGTCGCACGGACGGCAGGCTCGCGTCACATCGCACGCGCCGCATGCCGACCGCTTTTCGCCGTTCGTCGAATGCTTGCGCGCGCAGCGGCGTCGCGCTGCGTCGCCGTAACATATCGCCCGCGATGCGCAGCCGCCGACGGTGGTTGCGTTCGATGGCTGCCTTGCGGTACCTTAGGCTTTCATTCGCGTTCAACCGCATTCCGACACGATGCACCCGCTCACGTTCGCCCTTGCCCCATCCCGGCCGCAGTTCGACTCGCGGCCGCAGGCGTGCGCGCATCCGTCGGTCCTGCCTCCTCCTGTCGCACCGCCGCTCGGCCGCGCTGCGCCGCCCCCTCCGGCGGCACGCGCCGGCTGACTCGCCGGCTTCCGTTTTCGTCTTCCATTCGCCCCGCCGGCTGCACGTGCGCACGTCATGACGCACGGCGCGTTGCCGCGCGCGCGGATGGAACGTTTCGATCCGTTCGACAGGTGGATTCACATGGTTTCGTTCAAACGCGCGCTTGCCGCGCATGGCGCGACGTCGCTCTTCGTGCTGCTGTGGAGCAGCGGCGCGATCTTCGCTGAACTCGGTCTGCGTCACGCCTCCGCGTTCGCTTTCCTCTCTGCCCGTTTCGCGCTCGCATCGCTCGTGCTGCTCGCGCTGGCCTTCATGCGCAAACGCTGGCTGCCGCCGCGCGGCGAGCGGCGCATGGCCGCGCTGACCGGATTGCTGATGATGGGCGGCTATTCGATCTTCTACCTGCTCGCGCTCGAGCGCGGCATCGCGCCCGGCGTGCTCGCGACCATCCTCGGCGTGCAGCCGATCCTCACGCTCGCGATCGTCGAGCGTCGCTGGCAACCGGTGCGCATCGCGGGGCTCGCGCTGTCGCTCACCGGCCTCGCGCTCGTCGTGGGCCGCGGCGTGAGCGGTGGGACGAGCGGCCTGTCGGCCGCCGGCATCGCATGCGCGCTCACGGCGCTCGTCGCGCTGACCGTCGGCTCGCTGCTGCAAAAGCGCGTACGCGCGGCGCCCGGCGACGTGCTGCCGCTGCAGAATGCGATCGGCCTCGCGCTGTGCATCGCGATCGTGCCGTTCCGGCCGGTGTCGTTCGACATGAGCTGGGCGTTCGTCGTGCCGCTGCTCTGGCTCGGCATCGTGATTTCGGTGATCGCGCAATTGCTGTTCTACCGGTTGATGCAGCGCGGCGATCTCGTCAACGTGACGAGCCTGTTCTATCTCGTGCCCGTCGTCACCACGCTGATGGATGCCGTGTGGCTCGGCAACCGGCCCGAGCCGCTCGCGCTCGCCGGCATGGGCGCCATCGTCGCCGGACTCGCGCTCGTGTTCCGTGCCCCGGCCGCACGCCCGCAACCCGACCGCGCGTGAGCGCGCAGGCCGCCGCGCCCACTCGTGCGGCGGCCTGCATCGGACACGTACGGCGATTCCGCGACAATCGAAAGGAACGGGAAAGATACGTGCAAGGCGTTCGTCTTGGTTGCACGAAAAACGCGCGATTCCCGCGGCTTTCCGCTGATTTTTAATGGTTCGGATAGCGAAAAACGCCGCCGGTTGCCTATACTCGAATTGACCGGCCTGCCCGTATCGGGCCGGACCAACTAGAAACACCCGGCATGGGGCCGGGGTGAGCGCACGCGTGCCGATTTCGGCCGACCTCCCGCAGGGACGGAGCCCCCAGGCAAGCGTTGAAGCGCCCGCTTCGGCCGACACTGGAGACACGCATGACGACCTATTTCACGATCGGCGACTTCATCCTGTTGATTCCGATGGCGCTGGCCGGAGCGCTATTTCTCGGCGCGGTGCCGTGCGCCACCCAGTTCCGTCACAACCTGCTGCGCGTCCTCGGCGTCATTCTCGGCGTCGGCGTCGCGGTATTGCTCGTCGAAGGCCTGCCGGCGCTGATCTAGCGCCACACCACCGGCGCGTGACGCGCATCGCTGCACCGCAGCGATGCAACGAACTGCCTGCGCACGGCGGTACGGGATGCGATGTTTCGCATCCCATATCGACTTCCGGTCAGATCGCCTGATCGGTGGACGGCTTTTCCCACAGGTTGATGCCGCCTTCGGTTGCGTAACGATCGATCTCCGCGAGTTCCTCCGCCGAGAATTCGAGGTTCTTCAGCGCGCCGACGTTCTCGCGCACCTGCTCCGCGCGGCTCGCGCCGATCAGCGCGGACGTCACGCGGCCGTTGCGCAGCACCCACGCGAGCGCCATCTGCGCGAGGCTCTGCCCGCGCCGCTCGGCGATCGCGTTGAGCTTGCGCACATGCTCGAGGTTGTCCGCGCTCAGGTGCTCCTGCTTCAGCGAGCCGCCGCCCGGCTTGTTCACGCGCGCGTCGGCCGGCACGCCGTTCAGGTACTTCGACGTGAGCAAGCCCTGCGCGAGCGGCGTGAACGCGATGCTGCCCGCGCCGACGTCGTCGAGCGTGCCGAGCAGCTCATTTTCGATCCAGCGGTTCAGCATGTTGTATGACGGCTGATGAATCAGCAGCGGGACCTTGTACTGCGCGAGCAGTTCGGCCATCTCGTGCGTCTTCGCGGCCGAGTACGACGAGATGCCGATGTACAGCGCCTTGCCCTGCTGCACGGCCGATGCGAGCGCGCCGGCGGTTTCCTCGAGCGGCGTATGCGCATCGAAACGGTGCGAATAGAAGATGTCGACGTAATCGAGCCCCATGCGCTGCAGGCTCTGGTCGAGGCTCGCGAGCACGTACTTGCGCGAGCCGCCGCCGCTGCCGTACGGGCCCGGCCACATGTCCCAGCCGGCCTTCGTCGAGATCAGCAGCTCGTCGCGATACGGCCGGAAATCCTCCTTCAGCAGCCGGCCGAAGTTGGTTTCGGCGCTGCCGTACGGCGGCCCGTAGTTGTTCGCGAGATCGAAGTGGTTGATGCCGAGGTCGAACGCGGTGCGCAGGATCTCGCGCTGCGTCGAGATCGGCGTCGAATCGCCGAAGTTGTGCCACAGGCCGAGCGACAGGGCGGGCAGTTTGAGCCCGGATTTGCCGCAGGTGCGGTATTGCATGCCGGCATAACGTTCGGAAGCTGCTTCGTAGGCCATGAGTCTGTTCCGTCAGGACATCGTGGGAAGGGACGCGCGCCGGCCGCGCCGATGGCGCGACGGCGGCGAAGGAGTCATACGACGACTATGGTAGCGAAAGCGGCCGGATCGCGCACGACGGCGCGGCGATGGACGCGACCGCGGCGCTCGCCTACACTGCGGCGTCTCGAATCACCGTTTCAGCGAGGTTGGTATGTCCCGGGTCATCTCGGTTGCACTGCTCGTCGGCGGCGTCGTGCTGCTGTATTTCGGCGGCCAGTCGTTCCATTCGATCAACGACAACGTGTCGCGCTTCTTCACCGGCTCGCCCGCGACCAAGACGATCCTGCTGATCGCCGGCGGCGCCGTCGCGTCGTTCATCGGCCTGATCGGCCTCGCGATGCCGGGCAGCAAGCGCTGATCGCGCCGCATCGCGCGGCTCGCATCGCGCGCGCGGGCCATGCCAAACGAAACGGGCGGCCAGGCCGCCCGTTGCTTCATCGGCTCGCGATGCGCGGCATCGCGTGATCGCGGCGGCTTCGCCGGCCGCGCGACCGGCGCCTAGAACTGCACTTCCGGCTTCGACGCCGAACGCGTGCCGGGCACCGGCCGGTTGCTCGCGCCGTGGTACGTATACACGAGCGAGAACTTCACTTGGTCGGAACGGTTCTGCCCGGCCGAATGCAACGTGTTGCAGTGGAAGAACACGACGTCGCCCGTCTGCAGCGGCGGACAGGTCGCCGCATCGATCATCCTGCGGTTTTCCGGCAGATCGCTGCGGAAGAACTTCGCGTCGTCGAACGCCTCCGGCCCGAATTCGGCCGTATGCGAACCCGGTACCAGCCACAGCGCGCCGTTCTCGTCGGTTTCCGGCCCGAGCGCGAGCCACACCGACACCATGTCCGAACGCTCGAACGCCCAGTAGCGGAAATCGCGATGCCAGCCGGTCAGGCTGCCGTACGCCGGGTGCTTCGTCATCATGCAGTTGTGATGCGCACGCGACAGCACGGGCTCCTCGCCGAAATACGCGCGCATCCACGCGCCGATCTCGGGCGCGATCGCACGCTCGGCAAACGCCGGATCGCGCGAATACGCATCGAGCAGCCGCCGCACCGTATGCCCGCCCGGCGCATGCTTGGATTCGGGCGCGCCCGGGTAACGCAGGTCGGCCTCGAACTCGATCGGCTCGGCGGCCTCCTGCAGCTGGCGCTGCGCGATCTGCCTGAGCGCCGCGCACTGCGCTTCGTCGACGAGGCCGCGCGCGACGACGAAGCCGCGCTCGCGCAATTCCGCGACTTGCGCGCGGATCGATTCCGACTGCAATGGAGACGACATGGGATGCCAGACGTTTATTGTGTGAATGTGACGATTGTAAATCGGCGCCGGATAGCGCGAACAGCGCCATTGTCGCGCGCAGGGGCATGCCAATCGCGAATTTGACCCAGCTCAAGGGAACTGTGCGGCGCGGCACCTGCCTCAGCGACAGGCGGTATGCGGCACGCGCCTTGCGGCACAAGGGTTTATCGCGACTTTTGCCCGTCATGAATCCCCTGTAGCCTGACGCGGCCTGTCAATTCTGGCGGGCGCGGCGCGCAACGGGTTTCGGTAAGATCCGTTGTGCCATCCGAGGCCGTTCATACCAGTGCGCTCTTCAGGGCGCCACTCATACAAGCGAAGCATCGTTCACATGCCATTCCGTCTGACTTCCCGTTTCAACCGCGCTGCGAAGCGCGTCATGCCGTCCGCTCCTGCCCGCTCGCTGCGCCATCACCGCGCCCGCACGCAGGCGCTGGCCGAGCGTACGCCCGCGCACAGCCGGCTGGACGGCATCCGTGCGTGGTTCCACGCGTTTTTCTCGATGATGAGCGCGCAGGCGTTCACCCGCCGCGCCGGCCTGCGCTCGCTGCTGCAGAAGCCGTCGTCGCTGCGCGCGCTCGCGCTGCGCCGCACGCTCGGCCCGCAGCGCCGCGTCAACCGCCCGCGCCGCCTCGCGGCGAGCAACGGCTGGTTCGGGTTCGGCGCACGCTGAGCGGCTACCCGGCGGGCACGGCCCGCACCGATCGCCGTCGTTGCGCCGGCGATCGACATCCAATAAAAAACCCCGGCCAGGCCGGGGTTTTTCGTTTCAGGCGAACGACGCTTACGCGACGCGTGCCGTCGGCTCCACGCCGGCCGCTTCGGCCAGCGCGAGCGCCTTGTCGGTCGCTTCCCACGAGAATTCCGGCTCTTCGCGGCCGAAGTGGCCGTAAGCCGCGGTCTTCTCGTAGATCGGGCGCAGCAGGTCGAGCATCTTGATGATGCCCTTCGGACGCAGGTCGAAATGCTCGCGCACGAGCTTCGTGATCACCGCATCCGACACGCGGCCCGTACCGAACGTGTTGACCATCACCGAGGTCGGCTCGGCCACGCCGATCGCGTACGACACCTGGATCAGCGCGCGCGACGCGAGGCCGGCGGCGACGATGTTCTTCGCGACGTAGCGGCCGGCATACGCTGCCGAACGGTCGACCTTCGACGGATCCTTGCCCGAGAACGCGCCGCCGCCGTGCGGTGCGGCGCCGCCGTACGTATCGACGATGATCTTGCGGCCGGTCAGGCCGCAATCGCCCTGCGGGCCGCCGATCACGAACCGGCCGGTCGGGTTCACGAGGAACTTGATGTCGCCCTTGATCAGCTCGGCCGGCAGCGTCGGCTTGATGATTTCCTCGATCACCGCTTCGCGCAGCGCGGGCAGCTCGATGTCCGGTGCGTGCTGCGTCGACAGCACGACGGTGTCGATCGAGTCGGGCTTGCCGTCGACGTAGCGGACGGTGACCTGCGACTTCGCGTCCGGACGCAGCCATTGCAGGCGGCCGTCGCGGCGCAGGCTGGCCTGGCGCTCGACGAGGCGGTGCGACAGGTAGATCGGCAGCGGCATCAGTTCCGGCGTTTCGTCGCACGCATAGCCGAACATCAGGCCCTGGTCGCCCGCGCCCTGATCGAGGTTGTCGTCGTGTGCACGATCGACGCCCTGCGCGATGTCCGGCGACTGCTTGTCGTACGCGACGAGCACCGCGCAACCCTTGTAGTCGATGCCGTAGTCGGTGTTGTCGTAGCCGATGCGCTTGATCGTGTCGCGCGCGATCTGGATGTAATCGATGTTGGCCGTCGTGGTGATTTCACCGGCCAGCACGACGAGACCCGTGTTGCACAGCGTTTCCGCCGCAACGCGGGAGTATTTGTCCTGCTCGAGGATGGCGTCGAGAATCGCGTCCGAGATTTGGTCCGCGACCTTGTCCGGATGGCCTTCGGAGACGGATTCGGACGTGAAGAGATAATCGTTTGCCACTTTTTCAGGCTCCTGTGTGGTTACGGTTGGTTTCACGTAGCCAGCTTCGTTGGGCCTGAAGCGGCGACGCTTTAGCGGATTACCAGGACCGGGCAGCGCGTGTCGCGCCAACCGGCTTCGCCCCGCAAGTTGTCAGTTAACTCGGCGAAGCCCGTATTATAGCGGCTTTCCTGAATTGTCACAGAGCGCCGCCCGTGCTGCATCTTCCGCTGTCTCACCTTCCTGTTCGCAACGTGCCGGCCAGCCGGCCCCACGGAGATTCCGCATGCTAGGCCGCCTCGGCACGCACCTCGCCATCGGCTTGCTGAAGCTGCTCGCCCTGCTGCCGTACGGTCTGACCGCACGGTTCGGCGATGGCCTCGGCTGGCTGCTGTATCAGATCCCCAGCCGGCGAAAGCGCATCGTACATACGAATCTGAAACTCTGCTTCCCCGACTGGAGCGACGCGCGGCGCGAGGAAGTGGCGGGCCGGCATTTCCGTCATGCGATCCGCAGCTACGTCGAGCGCAGCGTGCAGTGGTTCGGCTCGGAGAAAAAGCTCGCGAAGCTGATCCAGGTCGACAGTGCGGTCGACCTCGACGATCCGGACCTGCCGCCGACGCTGTTCCTCGGCCTGCACTTCGTCGGCATCGAGGCCGGTTCGATCTGGCTGAACCGTTCGCTGCACCGCCGCTGCGGCTCGCTTTACCAGCCGTTCTCGAACGCGGTGCTCGAGGAAGAGGCGAAGAAGGCGCGCGGGCGCTTCGACGCCGAGATGGTCGGCCGCGCGGACAGCGCGCGCGTCGTGCTGCGCTGGCTGCGCGACCGCAAGCCGGTGATGCTCGGCGCCGACATGGACTACGGGCTGCGCAACTCGACGTTCGTGCCGTTCTTCGGCGTGCCGGCCTGCACGCTGACGGCCGTCGGCCGGCTCGCGAAGACGGGCCGCGCGCAGGTCGTGCCGTTCATCGGCGAGGTGCTGCCGAATTACAAGGGCTACCGTCTGAAGGTATTCAAGCCGTGGGATCACTACCCGACCGGCGACGACGATCTCGACGCACGGCGGATGAACGAATTCCTCGAGGAGCAGATTCCGCTGATGCCCGAGCAGTACTACTGGGTGCACAAGCGCTTCAAGACGCGCCCGCCCGGCGAGCCGAGCCTGTACTGACCCGGCCGCGCGACGTTCGCGGGCGCGCCGTCAGGTGCGCGCCTGCGCTCTCGCCACTCCGCACCCGCGCAGGACGCCCCTGTCGGCTGCATGTATCATTTGCGGTTGAGATCAGCACGACGAACGACACCGCCCGGCATGGCCGCCGGCCGTCCGTATCGTGCCGACCGCCTTGTTCGCCATGGAATTCCGGACCCAGTGAAACTCTCGTTCACCAAGATGCACGGCGCGGGCAACGACTTCGTCGTGCTCGACGGCTACTCGCGCGCGCTGCCGCCGCTCACCGAAGCGCAGGTGCGCGCGCTCGCCAACCGCCACTTCGGCATCGGCGCCGACCAGCTGCTGCTGGTCGAGAAACCGACCGTCGACGGCGCCGATTTCAAGTACCGGATCTTCAATTGCGACGGCGGCGAGGTCGAACACTGCGGCAACGGCGCACGCTGCTTCGTGAAGTTCGTCAACGACCGTGGCCTGACCGACAAGCGCAGCGTGCGCGTGCAGGTGATGAAGGGCCTGATCACGCTGACGATGCAGGACAACGGCGAAGTCGTCGTCGACATGGGCGCGCCCGTGTTCGCGCCGGCGCAGGTGCCGTTCGATGCTGCGGGCCTCGACGGCCGCACCGAAGGCCACGACACGCTGTGGCCGCTCGACGTCGGCGGCGCGACGCGCTGGATCTCGACGGTGTCGATGGGCAATCCGCACGCGGTGCAGGTCGTCGACGACGTCGACGCGTATCCGGTGCTGGAAGAAGGCCCGCTGATCGAGCGCCATGCACGCTTCCCGCAGCGCGTGAACGCCGGCTTCATGCAGATCGTGTCGCGCCGCGAAGTGAAGCTGCGCGTGTACGAACGCGGCGCGGGCGAGACGCTCGCGTGCGGCACCGGCGCGTGCGCGGCGGTCGCGGCCGGCATCCGGCGCGGCCTGCTCGATTCGCCCGTGACCGTGCACACGCACGGCGGCACGCTGACGATCGGCTGGGACGGCGCGCGCGACGAAGCCGCCGCGCTGATGATGGCCGGCCCCGCCGCGACCGTGTTCGAAGGCGAGATCGACCTGAACGCCTGATCCTGCCACGTCCCCGATAACTGAACGCACCAGCCACATGAACGATCGCGAAGTCGCCGACTACCTGCTCGCCAATCCCGAATTCTTCGCGCAGCACGCCGAGCTGCTCGCGACGATCCGTCTCGCGAACCCGCACGGCAAGGCCGCGATCTCGCTGCAGGAGCGGCAGATGGAGATGCTGCGCGACAAGAACAAGCATCTCGAACGCCGGCTCGCGGAGCTCGTGCGCTACGGCCACGAGAACGACAGCCTGTCCGCGAAGTTCAGCCGCTGGACCGCACGCGTGATCGCGGAACGCGATCCGTACGCGCTGCCGCGCACGATCGCCGACGGCATCGCCGACGTGTTCGACGTGCCGCAGACGGCGCTGCGCGTGTGGGACGTCGCCGACACCTACGCGCAGGCCGACTTCGCGCGCCAGGTCGGCGAGGAAGTGCGCCTGTTCACGAACGGGCTGTCGACGCCGTACTGCGGCGCGAACACCGGCTTCGAGGCCGCCCAGTGGCTCGCGCCCGCGCTCGCCGCCCCGGCCGCGAGCGCGGCGGAAGGCGCCGAGGCCGCGCCGGCCGGCGACGGCGCGGCCGCATCGGTCGCGCTGCTCGCGCTGCGCGCGCCGCTCGCCGGCAACGATGCGCCCGCGTTCGGCCTGCTGGTGCTCGGTTCGCCCGATCCGCGCCGCTTCCACGACGGGATGGCCACCGACTTCCTCGCGCAGATCGCGACGCTCGCGAGCGCCGCGCTCACGCGCCTGTTGCCGCACTGATCCGCCGCACGCGATGACCGACGATCCGATCGCCGCCTACCTGTCGAACCTGAAACACGTCAGGCAGTTGTCGGAACACACGCTGCGCGCGTACACGCACGAACTCGACGAACTGAAGAAGCTCGCGGCCGGCCGCCCGCTCGAAACGCTGAGCGCCGCCGACATGCGCGGCGCGGTCGCGCGCGCGCATGCGGGCGGACTGTCCGCGCGCTCGATCTCGCATCGGCTCTCCGCGTGGCGCGCGTTCTACCGCTGGCTCGCGCAACGCGTCGAGATGCCCGCGAACCCGGTCGCCGCGGTGCGCGCGCCGAAGCGCCCGAAAACCCTGCCGAAGGCGCTGTCGGTCGACGACGCGTCCGCATTGATGGACGCGCCGCTCGCCGGCACGACCGAAGGCATCCGCGATCACGCGATCCTCGAGCTGTTCTATTCGTCGGGGCTGCGCCTCGCGGAGCTGATCGGGCTCGACGTCCGGTACACGCAGGCCGACGGCTACCGCTCGGCCGGCTGGCTCGATCTCGCCGAAGCCGAAGTCACCGTGCGCGGCAAGGGCAACAAGGAGCGCAAGGTGCCGGTCGGCCGCAAGGCGATCGACGCGCTGAACGCGTGGCTCGCGGTGCGCGCCGAATTCGTGAAGCACGATCCGCATCCGCTGTTCGTGTCGGTGCGCGGCAACCGGATGTCGCCGGGCGTCGTGCGCGAGCGCGTGAAGCGCGCGGCGCTCGCCGCCGGCATCCCCGCCAACGTCCACCCGCACGTGCTGCGCCACTCGTTCGCGACGCACGTGCTGCAGTCGAGCGGCGACCTGCGCGCGGTGCAGGAACTGCTCGGCCACGCGAGCGTCGCCGCGACGCAGGTCTATACGTCGCTCGACTTCCAGCATCTCGCGAAGATTTACGACAGCGCGCATCCGCGCGCGAAGAAGCGCGACTGACGCGCATCCCGTGTTACCCGCCACGCGCGGCGGCCGGCCCCGGCCGGCGTCGCGCCCGGCCCCTTTCGATCTCATCATGCAAACCGTCACCCTCAAGCCGTCCAAGGAAAAATCGCTGCTGCGCCGCCATCCGTGGATCTACGCCAATGCGATCGACCGCGTCGACGGCAAGCCCGCGCCCGGCGCGACGGTGATCGTGCGCGCGCACGACGGCCGTTTCCTCGCGCGCGGCGCGTACAGCCCGCAGTCCCAGATCCGCGTGCGGGTATGGAGCTTCGACGAGCACGAGCCGATCGATCACGCGTTCTTCAAGCGCCGCGTGCAGCGCGCGGTCGCGCACCGCACGACGATGGTGTCCGGCACGGGCGCGGTGCGGCTCGTGTTCGGCGAAGCCGACGGGCTGCCGGGGCTGATCGTCGACTACTACATTGCCGACACGGCCGAACCGGGCGCCGCGCCGCGCGGCCAGCTCGTCTGCCAGTTCATGGCCGCGGGCGTCGAAGCGTGGAAGGACGCGATCGTCGCGGCGCTCACCGGCGCGACCGGCTGCCCGAACGTGTACGAGCGCTCGGACGTGTCGATCCGCGACAAGGAAGGGCTCGAACAGACGACCGGCGTGCTGGCCGGCGACGCGCCGCCCGCGACGCTGATCGCGAACGAAAACGGCGTGCGCTATCACGTCGACGTGCCGAACGGCCACAAGACGGGCTTCTACGTCGACCAGCGCGACAACCGCGCGCTCGTCGCGCAGTACGCGGCCGAGCGCGACGTGCTGAACTGCTTCTGCTATACGGGCGGCTTCTCGCTCGCGGCGCTCAAGGGCGGCGCGAAACGCGTCGTGTCGATCGACTCGTCGGGCGACGCGCTCGCGCTCGCGCAGCAGAACGTCGTCGCCAACGGCTTCGACGCGGCGCGCGCGACCTGGCTCGACGCCGATGCGTTCAAGACGCTGCGCCGCCTCGTCGACGACGGCGAGCGTTTCGACCTGATCGTGCTCGATCCGCCGAAGTTCGCGCCGACCCGCGACAGCGTCGATCGCGCGGCGCGCGCGTACAAGGACATCAACCTGAGCGGCTTCAGGCTGCTGCGTCCGGGCGGCCTGCTGTTCACGTACTCGTGCTCGGGCGCGATCGACATGGACCTGTTCCAGAAGATCGTCGCGGGCGCGGCCGCCGACGCGAAGGTCGACGCGCGCATCCTGAAGCGGCTCGGCGCGGGCGTCGATCATCCGCTGCTCGCCGCGTTCCCGGAAGGCGAATATCTGAAGGGCCTGCTGTTGCAAATCGTCTGATCGCCCCGATCTTGGCGGACACCCCTGTCCGCCGGCCCCGCCTGTCGGGCCCGCGCTTTCGCCTGTCGTCCGGACGACGGGCGGGGGCTTGACAGGTATGTTTCAATGGATGGTTGTGCGCCCCGGCTCGCAGCGCGAGGGCGCGACGCACATCCTGGTTTTGACCCCGATTCACGAACCACAGGCGACCGACATGGCCACTCCCGTCACCATCCTCACCGGCTTCCTCGGCAGCGGCAAGACGACGCTGCTCAAGCGCATCCTGAACGAACAGCACGGCATGAAGATCGCCGTGATCGAGAACGAGTTCGGCGAAGAGAACATCGACAACGAGATCCTCGTGCAGGACACGAACGAGCAGATCATCCAGATGAGCAACGGCTGCATCTGCTGCACGATCCGCGGCGACCTCGCCCGCGCGCTCGGCGATCTGGCCGCGAAGAAGCGCGAAGGCAAGCTCGATTTCGACCGCATCGTGATCGAGACGACCGGCCTCGCGAACCCGGGCCCCGTCGCACAAACGTTCTTCATCGACAGCGAGATCGCCGACGATTTCCTGCTCGACGCGGTCATCACGCTGGTCGACGCGAAGCACGCGAACGCGCAGCTCGACGAACACGAAGTGGTGCAGCGCCAGGTCGGTTTCGCCGACCGCCTGTTCATCACGAAGTCGGACCTCGTCGACGACCAGACCGTCGCCGGCCTCAAGCACCGCCTGATGCACATGAACCCGAAGGCCGCGATCAAGGTCGTGAATTTCGGCGAAGCGGACATCAAGGAAATCTTCGACCTGCGCGGCTTCAACCTGAATGCGAAGCTCGAGATCGACCCCGATTTCCTCGCCGAGGACGATCACGCGCATCACCACCACGATCACGACCATGATCACGATCACGCGAATTGCGACCACGATCACGGCCAATGCGCGCACGATCACGACCACGGCCACCACCATCACCACCACGCGCACCACGACGACAAGATCAAGTCGTTCGTGTACCGCAACGACCGCCCGTTCGACCCGAACAAGCTGGAAGACTTCCTCGGCGGCATCCTGCAGATCTACGGCGAGCGGATGCTGCGCTACAAGGGCGTGCTGTACATGAAGGGCGTCGACCGCAAGGTCGTGTTCCAGGGCGTGCACCAGATGATGGGCAGCGACCTCGCGGCGAAGTGGCTGCCGGTCGAGAAGAAGACCAACAAGATGGTGTTCATCGGCGTCGACCTGCCGCAGGACCTGATCACCGACGGCCTCGACGCCTGCCTCGCCTGACGCACGCGGGGCGGCTGGCCGCCCTTGCTGCCCGGCCGCCTGCGCGGGCGGCTGCGGCGGCCGCGCGGCGCCTTTTCCGGGCAGGGTTTCGCCGTCATCGCTTTTTCGCGATTTGCGCGTTATATTTTCTAGATATTGGCGCAGCCGGCGGGGATCGACCCGATACGGCGCCCGCTTGCGATTCAGTTACAATACGTGCCCGCTGGAGTACGGCAACAAACAGGCCCGGTTCTTGCTGAACCAGTTTTCCGGGCATCGCAACCGCGCCGGATCGCCAATCCGCCTCCCGGCCGCGGCCGATGCGATGTGCCGCGCAGCACACCGGTTCGCAGCGCGCGCAGATCCGCGCCAGGCCTATCCTGGTATTTGAGAACCGGTTTTCCAGAGGCTTTCGGCCCCGCGGCGGCAAATCGCAAATGATTGCAAGCGCGGTTGCGGGTAATCCCAAAGTGCAGGCAATATCTGTTGATTTGCCGCACATTGAAGAAGCAAGCAGATGACGAAGAAACTCTTGACCGAAGCCGAAATCCTGAAGATGAGCGACAAGGATTACATGAATGAGGATCAGCTCGCCTTCTTCAAAAATCGGCTCGAACAGTTGCAGGCGGACATCCTCAAGAATGCAGGCCAGACGACCGAGAACCTGCGCGAGACGGTGATCGTCCCCGATCCCGCCGACCGCGCGACGATCGAGGAAGAGCACGCGCTCGAGCTGCGTACGCGCGATCGCGAACGCAAGCTCCTCAAGAAGGTTCAGCAGTCGCTCGCCCGCATCGATTCCGGCGATTACGGCTGGTGTGAGGAAACCGGCGAGCCGATCGGCATTCCGCGCCTGCTCGCGCGTCCGACCGCCACGCTGTCGCTCGAGGCGCAGGAGCGCCGCGAGCTGCGCCAGAAGCTGTTCGGCGACTGATCGAGCGGCATTCCGCTCGAATACACGCTGCTTCCCGAAAGCGCGCGGCCTGCCGCGCGCTTTTTGTTTTTCCGGCACCGGTTTCCGGCCGCCGGCCGATTTGCCGCCCCCTCTTGATATCCCGGCGCCCGCCCTAAAATGAAACGGACGCGCGCCGGGCCGCTCCCCGGCGCACTGCGGATTCACGCGGCGGCGCGTCGCGTCGCCCGACTCTTCCCCGTTTTTCTCAAGGAACGCAGATGGAGCAATTTCACGGCACGACCATCGTTTCGGTCCGGCGCGGCGACAAGGTCGCACTCGGCGGCGACGGCCAGGTAACCCTCGGCAACATCGTCATGAAGGGTGGCGCGCGGAAAGTGCGGCGGATCTACAACAACCAGGTTCTGGTCGGATTCGCGGGCGGCACCGCCGATGCGTTCTCGCTGCTCGACCGCTTCGAGGCGAAGCTCGAGAAGCACCAGGGCAACCTGACCCGCGCGGCCGTCGAGCTCGCGAAGGACTGGCGCACCGACCGGATGCTGCGCCGCCTCGAAGCGATGCTGATCACGGCCGATGCGACCACCACGCTCGTCATCACCGGCAACGGCGACGTGCTCGACCCGGAAGGCGGCATCTGCGCGATCGGCTCGGGCGGTGCCTACGCGCAGGCAGCCGCCCGCGCGCTCGCGGAGAACACCGCGCTGTCCCCGCGCGAGATCGTCGAAAAATCGCTCGAGATCGCCGGCGACATGTGCATCTACACGAACCACAACCGCATCATCGAAACGATCGAGTAAGGACCGCACCATGAGCACCATGACCCCTGCCGAGATCGTCTCGGAACTCGACAAGCACATCATCGGCCAGGCGAAGGCGAAGAAGGCCGTCGCCGTCGCGCTGCGCAACCGCTGGCGCCGTCAGCAGGTCGCCGAGCCGCTGCGCCAGGAAATCACGCCGAAGAACATCCTGATGATCGGGCCGACGGGCGTCGGCAAGACCGAAATCGCGCGCCGCCTCGCGAAGCTCGCCGATGCGCCGTTCATCAAGATCGAAGCGACCAAGTTCACCGAAGTCGGCTACGTCGGCCGCGACGTCGACAGCATCGTGCGCGACCTGATCGAGATCTCGGTCAAGCAGACGCGCGAAGCCGAAATGCGCAAGGTGCGCAGCAAGGCGACCGACCAGGCGGAAGACCGCATCCTCGACATCCTGCTGCCGCAACCGCGCGCGGTCGGCTTCGGCGGCAATGCCGAGCACGCGAACGACGACAACAACGCGACGCGCCAGACCTTCCGCAAGCGCCTGCGCGAAGGCCAGCTCGACGACAAGGAAGTCGAGCTCGACCTCGAGCAGCCGTCGGTCGGCATGGACATCATGGCGCCGCCCGGAATGGAAGAGATGACCGAGCAGATCCGCTCGATGTTCTCGAACCTCGGCGGCGGCAAGAAGCAGCGCCGCAAGGTCAAGATCAAGGAAGCGCTGAAGCTCCTGACCGACGAGGAAGCGGCGAAGATGCTCAACGAAGAGGAAGTGAAGACGAAGGCCGTGCAGAACGTCGAGCAGAACGGCATCGTGTTCCTCGACGAGATCGACAAGATCACGTCGCGCAACAACGAAGGCAGCGGCGGCGAAGTGTCGCGCCAGGGCGTGCAGCGCGACCTGCTGCCGCTCGTCGAAGGCACGACGGTCAACACGAAATACGGGATGGTGAAGACCGATCACATCCTGTTCATCGCGAGCGGTGCGTTCCACCTCGCGAAGCCGAGCGACCTGATTCCCGAGCTGCAGGGGCGCTTCCCGATCCGCGTCGAGCTCGATTCGCTGTCGGTCGAAGACTTCGAGGCGATCCTCGATGCGACCGACGCGAGCCTCGTCAAGCAGTACCAGGCGCTGCTCGCGACCGAAGACGTGCAGCTCGAATTCGCCGCGGACGGCATCCGGCGCCTCGCCGAGATCGCGTTCGCGGTCAACGAGAAAACCGAGAACATCGGCGCGCGCCGGCTGTACACGGTGATCGAGAAACTGCTCGAGGAAGTATCGTTCTCGGCCGGCAACCACGCCGGCGAGCGCGTGACGATCGACGCGCAGTATGTCGACCGCGCACTCGGCGAAGTGTCGCAGGACGAGGATCTGTCGCGCTACGTGCTGTAACGCGCGCGGTGCTCGACGAGAAACGGGCGGCCCCTGCGGGGGCCGCCCGTTTTCGTTGGCGCGCCGCTTACTGCCGCACCGGCTTCTTCGCGAGCTTGCGCTGCAGCGTGCGGCGGTGCATGTTCAGCGCACGCGCGGTGGCCGAGATGTTGTTGTTGTTCTCGGCCAGCACGCGCTGGATGTGCTCCCATTCGAGCCGGTCCACCGACAGCACGACCGGATTCTCGAGCGCCTCTTCTGCCTGCACCTCGGTCGCGTTGGTCTGCAGCGCGGCCAGGATCGACTCGACGTTCGCCGGCTTCGCGAGGTAGTTGTCGGCGCCTTCCTTCACGGCCTGCACGGCGGTCGCGATGCTCGCGTAGCCGGTCAGCACCAGGATCCGCGCATCGGGCTGCAGGTCGCACAGCGGCGCGATCAGGCTCAGCCCCGAATCCTCGCCGAGATGCAGGTCGACGGTGATGAACTGGAACTTGCCGCCCGCGGCGAGCCGCAGCGCCGCCTCCTTGTCGTGCGCCTGCTGGACCGCGTAACCGCGGCGCTCGAGGCCGCGCGCGAGCGTGCCCGCGAACACCTCGTTGTCGTCGATCACCAGGAAATTGTTCTCGCTCATGGGGTTTCTCCGTCTACGTGTTGGTTGAGGCCGCGGGCATCGCGACGCGCACGACCGGCAGGCGCAGCACGGCGCGCGTGCCGCGCCCGGCCGCCGTGCCGGCCGGGCGGCTGTCCGGCGTGCCGGCTGGCCGGTCGGCTGCACGCGCATGCGGTCCCGCGCGCTGTTCCGCTCCGGCCGCCGCGTGGCCATTTGCCGCACCGCCGGCCCGCCCGTTGCCGCCCGCCGCGCGCGGCGTGACATCGGACAATTCGATCTCGCCGCCGAGCCGCGCGGCTGCACTGAACGCGAGATACAGGCCGACGCCGTGCCCGCCCTGCGTGCTGTCGACCGGCATCGCGCCGAGCGATTCGCGCAGCGCGGCCGGAATGCCGGGCCCGTCGTCGCATACCTCGAATGCGATTTCGTCGGCCGCGCGGTCGTGCGCGACCTTCGCGGCGAGCGTCACGCGCTGCGGGCTCGCGCGCGCGGCGTTGTCGAGCAGGATCGTCAGGATCTGGCCGGCCGCGACCGTGTCGTCGAGCGCGACGCCGGCCGGGCGCGCGCCGAGCAGCTCGAATTGCACGTGCGGATGCCGCAGCCGCCAGTGCTCGACGAACGTGTCGAGCCAGTCGTCCACCGGCTGGCGGCTCGCCGGCGCGCTCGCGCGGCTGCGCAGGCGCGCGAGCGCCGACGTGCAGAGCGTCATCTGTTCCTCGAGCACCTTCAGGTCGGCCTCGTAGCGCGCGAGCCCCGGATCGGCGCGCGCCGCGTCGCGCAGCTCCTCGGCGAGCATCGCGATCGTCGACAGCGGCGTGCCCATTTCATGCGCGACGGTGGCGGCCTGCACGCCGAGCGCGACGGCCCGCTCGTCGCGCAGCAGGTGCTGCTGCGCCTCGCCGAGCGCCGCGTCGCGCTGGCGCAGCGCGTTCGACATGCGCGCGACGAACCACGCGATCAGCCCGACGCTCACCATGAAGTTCGCCCACATGCCGGTACGGTAGTAATCGAACAGGTTCGCCGGGTTGTCCATGTTGAGCGGCACCGAATCGAAACCGAGCGCCGCGTAGCAGGCGACCGCGAACGCCGCGAGCCAGATCATCAGGTGCCACGGCAGCACGGCCGCCGCGATCGCGAGCGACGGCAGGTACAGCGACACGAACGGGTTGGTCGTGCCGCCCGACAGGAACAGCAGCGCGGACAGCGCGCCGAGGTCGACCCACAGCTGGCCGAGCAACTCGAAATTGGTCTCGGGCCGCGCGCGCAGCACGCGCACCCACGTCAGCGCGTTGAAAACGATTTCGAGCGCGATGACCATCAGCATCGCCGGCAGCGGCAGATGCACGCCGAAATAGGTCTGCACGACGCCGATCGTCACGAGCTGGCCGATGATCGCGAGATTGCGGAGCCAGAACAGGTGACTGAGGTTGACGCGCCCGGTGGTGGTGATTCGTTGCATCCGGGCAGTTTACCCGTTTCGCGGGCGGCGCCTCCAGCGGGGCCGGATCGGGAAGGACGCGTGGGCGGTCGGACGACGCGGCATGTCCGGGTATGCGCGCTCGCGCTGTCAGCCGGTCGCTCCCGCGATGCGTTGCGCGATCTCGTCGGCGAGGCATTCCGGGCAGCGGCAGCGCGCGCCGGGCGCCGGCGCGGCGCCCGGCGCCGACGGCATCGCGGCGCACCAGCAATCGAACGGCTGCGTGTGCGCGCCGCAGTCGAAACCGCGGCCGCAATGCGGACAACGCGCGCGGCGCGGGGTCGAACGGGCGTCGGCGGCGGAATCGGTCATGGTGAAAGCGCGGAAGCGGGCACGAACGTCACCCTACGCGACTAGCATAGCGCGGCCGTCGGATTTTGCACGTCGGCCGTCCGGCCGATGCGTGCGGCCGACGCTATCGGACCCACCGGGCGCGGCCCCCGCCCGGATCGCCGCCGCGGGGTTCGGCGCCTTGACAGGCGGGCCGCCGCGCGCGACGCCCGCGTGGCGCGATCCGCCGTCCGGCCGGCCCAAAAACCCGATGCTGCGCTGCGCCACTCCTGTACAATTCGGCCTGTTTCAACCGTTCCCAGCCAGAGCCGCCGCCATGTCCGAGCCCATCGACCTCTCGCAGATCGCCCCCACGCTGAAAGCAGAAATCCTCGCGGAGGCGCTGCCGTACATCCGTCGTTACCACGGCAAGACCGTGGTCATCAAATACGGCGGCAACGCGATGACGGAAGAGCGGCTCAAGCAGGGCTTCGCGCGCGACGTGATCCTGCTGAAACTGGTCGGCATCAACCCGGTGATCGTCCACGGCGGCGGCCCGCAGATCGATCACGCGCTGAAGAAGATCGGCAAGGCCGGCACCTTCATCCAGGGCATGCGCGTCACCGACGAAGAGACGATGGAAGTCGTCGAATGGGTGCTGGGCGGCGAAGTGCAGCAGGACATCGTGATGCTGATCAACCACTTCGGCGGCCACGCGGTGGGCCTGACGGGCAAGGACGGCGGCCTGATCCACGCGCGCAAGCTGCTGATGCCGGACCGCGACAACCCGGGCCAGTACATCGACATCGGCCAGGTCGGCGAAGTCGAGGCGATCAACCCGGCGGTCGTGAAGGCGCTGCAGGACGACGCGTTCATCCCGGTGATCTCGCCGATCGGCTTCGGCGAGGACGGCCTGTCGTACAACATCAACGCGGATCTGGTCGCGGGCAAGCTCGCCACGGTGCTGAACGCCGAGAAGCTGCTGATGATGACCAACATCCCGGGCGTGATGGACAAGGACGGCAACCTGCTGACCGACCTGTCCGCGCGCGAGATCGACGCGCTGTTCGAGGACGGCACGATCTCCGGCGGCATGCTGCCGAAGATCTCGTCGGCGCTCGATGCGGCGAAGAGCGGCGTGAAGTCGGTGCACATCGTCGACGGCCGGATCGAGCACTCGGTGCTGCTGGAAATCCTGACCGAGCAGCCGTTCGGCACGATGATCCGCTCGCATTGAGCGCGCGCCGCCCGCCCGCCAACCCCGACCTGCCGGCCCCGCTGCGGCGCCGGCGCATCTCGCGCAGCCGGCCGCGCGCCGGCGCGCCCGTGTGGCTGTTCGATCTCGACAACACGCTGCACCACGCGTCGCACGCGATCTTTCCCGAGATCAACCGTGCGATGACGCAATACATCGTCGACGCGCTGCAGGTCGAGCGCGCCGAAGCCGACCGCCTGCGCAACGACTACACCGAGCGCTACGGCGCCGCGCTGCTCGGCCTCGCGCGCCATCATCCGATCGACCCGCACGACTTCCTGCGCGTGGTCCACACGTTTTCCGACCTGCCCGCGATGGTGCGCGCCGAGCGCGGCCTCGCGCGCATCGTCGCCGCGCTGCCGGGCCGCAAGCTGATCCTGACCAACGCGCCGGAAAACTATGCGCGCGCGGTGCTGCGCGAGCTGGGCATCGAGCGGCTGTTCGAGCGCGTGATCGCGATCGAGCACATGCGCGACCGCCGCACGTGGCGCGCGAAGCCCGACCATGCGATGCTGCGACGGACGCTGCGCGCCGCGCATGCACGGCTCGCCGATGCGATCCTCGTCGAGGATACGCGCGGCCACCTGAAGCGCTACAAGCGTCTGGGCATCGGCACGATATGGATCACCGGCCACCTGCCCGGCCATCTGCCGGCGACCGGACGCCCTCATTATGTCGACCAGCGCATTCGTTCGTTAAAATCGCTGCGACTGGGCACACGATCGGGGCGACAGAAATGCAGCCGACTTACCCGCAGGACCACGCCGTAACGGAAAGCCAGGCCACACCCTCCCGCCCGCGCCCGAAGCCGGGCGAGCGCCGCGTCATGATCCTGCAGACGCTCGCGGCGATGCTCGAGGCCCCGAAACCCGAGAAAATCACGACGGCCGCGCTCGCGGCCCGGCTCGACGTGTCGGAAGCCGCGCTGTACCGGCATTT
Source organism: Burkholderia sp. BCC0506 (assembly GCF_902833145.1). Classification (GTDB taxonomy): domain Bacteria; phylum Pseudomonadota; class Gammaproteobacteria; order Burkholderiales; family Burkholderiaceae; genus Burkholderia. Next base: position 407,447 of record NZ_CADFEN010000006.1, read on the forward strand.
CACCAGCAAGGCGAAGATGTACGAAGGGTTGATCGAGTTCATCGAGCAGGCGCTGTTCGGGCTCGTCAACCAGATCGTCGCGAAGGAGCCGAACGGCGTGCTGCAGGCGCGCACGATCGCGCTGACGATGCTCAATTTCGCCGCGAAGAACCCGGGGATGACGCGCGTGCTGACCGGCGAGGCGCTGGTCGGCGAGGACGAACGGCTGACCGAGCGCGTGAACCAGTTGCTCGACCGCATCGAGGCGACCGTCAAGCAATGCCTGCGGGTCGCGCGCACCGAGGCGAATGCGCCGCTGGACGGCGCGACGCCGTTCGTGTTGCCGGCCGACTACGATCCCGGCGCGCGGGCGAGCCTGCTCGTCAGCTACGTGATCGGCCGGTGGCATCGGTTCGCGAAGGGCGGATTCCAGAAGCCGCCGGGCGAGCAGGCCGATGCGCATCTGCAGCTGATCCTGCATTGACGCGCGCCTGACGCGCACACACGCTGTCGCGCCAGCCCGTCGCAACGCCGTCTCTGCAGGCGTCGAAATTCGAACTCGTCCAATTCCACCCACCACTCGGCCGGGTTAATTTCCACCTGTCCAGGTAAAAACAGGTGAACGAGTGAATTGCGCATCCCTGCATTTTCGAGCCTCCGCCGACGCGCGGCGTGCCGTTGACGAGCCGTACGGCCCACCATCATTCGCGCCGCGCGCCGCGCAACTCGCACGCGCCGCGCTGCTCGCGGGCACGATAATGCCGTGTGCTTCGGCAGCCGAGATCACCGACGGCGGCGCACAGCGCGCGAACGGCGTCGTGCTCGACGTCGCGCCGGGTCAATATTCGACGGCCGGCTACGGCGAACCGGTGTTCTCCGCCGTCAATGGCGGCGTGCTGACCACCACCGGCAAGACCCGCGTGCTCTCGTCCGGCGCCAATTCGGCCGGTGCCGCCGTCAGCGGCGCCGGCTCGCGCATCGCGCTGCGCAACACCGAAATCCGCACCCGCGGCTTTCTTGCGACCGGCATCGACGCCCGTCTCGGCGGCAGCGTACATGCCGAAGACATCTCCATCGATACCGACGGCAAGAACGCGCACGGCGTCTATGTCGACGTCAACGGCACCCGCGTGGATATTGTCGACAGCGCGGTCGTGACGCGCGGTCGGGAAGCCCACGGCATCGCGGTGAACTCCGCGCCCGGCGCGATCATCAACGTCGCCGACACACTGGTCCGCACCAGCGGCACGGCCGCGTACGGCATGTTCCTCAGCTACGACGACATCCGTGCGACGCTGGCGCGCACCGACGTCGGGACCACCGGCGACTACGCGTCGGCGCTTTTCATCCCCGGCGCGTCGGTGGCGACGCTCGGCGACGCACGCCTGCAAACCGACGGTTACGCCGCGCTCGGCGTGGACACACGCCAGGGTCGGGTCGAACTTGCCCGCACGCGCGTCTTCACGCACGGCCAGAGCGCGCACGGGTTGTACGCATCGAAGGAGTACGACCCGACGCCGATCGTGCGGACAACCGATACCGACGTGGTCACGACCGGCGAGCGTTCGATCGGCGCGGTTGCGCGGCTCGGCGGCCGGATCGCGATGAAGGGCGGCAGCATCGCGACCAGCGGCCAGCGAGCCTACGGCATACTGTCGAGCGGCGCGGATTCGATCGCGTCGATCGACGACGGCGTCATCGCGACGACCGGCAAGGACGCAACCGCGCTGTACGTCGGCCAAAGCGGCACGATCGAGACGCGGCGCACGGACGTGCGCGCCGCCGGCGACGGTGCGGCGGCTGCGGGCGTCGACGGCGGCACGCTGGCGATTGACGGCGGCACGCTCTTCAGCGAACGGCACGCCGCGCTCGATGCGTCCGGCGGCGCCGTCTCGCTGAACGGTAGCGCACGCATTGCAAGCGGCACCGGCACGCTGCTGTCCGTCGATGCGCGGACGGGCGCGCCCGTCCGGCTGACCCTCGGCACCGGCGCGCAGGCGGCGGGCGACATCGTCAATCGGCCGGCCGACAAAGGCAGCCCGCCAGCGCCCGCCGTAACCGACGTCGCGCTGTCCGGCGCGGCGATGTGGGCGGGCGCGACGCACGCGGTGCGCGCACTGTCGCTCGACACCGGCAGCCGATGGGCCGTCACCGGCGATTCGACGGTCGGCTCCATCGCACTGAACGACTCGACCATCGCGTTCGCGCCGGGTGACGCGCGCCCGCCCCGCACGCTCGTCGTCGAGGGCGACTATGCGGCGCGGGACGGTCGACTGGTCGTCAATACGGTACTGCGCGACGACACGTCGCCGACCGACAGGCTCGTGATCGACGGCGGGCACGCGTCCGGCAACACCGGGATCGTCGTGAAGCGCGCCGGCGGCGACGGTGCGCAAACGCGGGTCGGCATCCCGATCGTCGAGACCCGCAACGGCGGCACGACCAACGCAACGGCGTTCGCGCTCGACGCGGCGTCGGATGGCTACCGGAACGGCTTCGGCACGTTGTCCGCCGGCGGCTACGACTACATGCTCAAACGCGGCGGCGACGGCGGCCACGAGGAAAGCTGGTACCTCACCTCGGCCGCGAGACCCGTGCCGCCCTCGCCCGGCCCGGTCGATCCCGACCCGCCGATCGAGCCGGAAGTTGTCCCGCCGCGCGCCGCCGCCCCCGAACCCGATGCGTACCTGGCCAACGCCGATGCGGCCGCGATGATGGCGATCCATACGCTGCATCAACGGGACGATCGATCGCTGCGCGCCGACCAACCAGCGTCCGGCTCGCTCGACGGCGCCGTCTGGCTGCGCGCCGAGGGGCAGTTCACGTCGATGTCGGGCGGCAACCGCAGCGTGTCGGGCAACGGCCGCCTGATTCACGCCGGCGCCGATCTGCTCCGTTTCGACGACGGCCGCGGCGGCAGCGTCCGGGCCGGCGCGATGGGCATGTACGGCAGCCAGACGAGCTGGTCGACGCGCCCGCTGTGGAACGCGATCGAGCAACGCGTCATGGATGCCACCGCGCGCGGCAGCGTGGGCGGCTACAACGTCGGCCTGTACGGCACCTGGTACGGCAACCGCGACATCCTGTCCGGCCCCTATGTCGATGCCTGGTTCATGTATGGCGCTTATGCGAACAGCGTCGGCGGCAGCCTCGCGGCCGACTCGTACCGGTCGCGCACGGTGACAGGCTCGATCGAGACCGGCTATTCGTTCCGCTTCTACGAGCGCGGCGACACGCGTTTCTATGTCGAACCGGAAGCACAGCTTGTCGTGTCCGACTATCGCGCGAACGCCCATGACTCGCCCGCCGGCCACCTCGACGGCCAGGGCTCGACCGACGTGCTGACCCGCCTCGGCGTGCGCGTGCACGGCGTGACCGCGATGCCGTCCGGCGGGGAATTGCGGCCGTTCATCGAGGCGAACTGGTGGCATGGCCCCGGATCGCGGTCGCTGACGCTCGACGGCAATACGTTCTCGTTCGGCGTGCCGCGCGATCGCGCCGCGTTCCGTCTCGGCGCGACGGGCCAGCTGTCGAAGCGCTTCGCCGTATCGGCCCGGCTCGGGGTGGAAGCCAACCTGTCCAACTATGTCGTCGTCAAAGGTGAGTTGGCGGCCAAATACCGCTGGTGAAGCGTGTTGGCCGCCGCGTGCCGGCGGCCCGTACTGCCTGCGCGGCACGCGTCGGTCGAGCCGACCGGTGCGGCCGCGCCATCCACCTGACAGGCCGAAGCCGGCTCCGCCTCCGGCGACCGCATCCGCGCTATCCGCAATTTCCGCTATACTCCTCCGACTTGCCGCCCCCTCGGCGGCAGGTCGGAAGCGCGCCGATTTGCTGACTCGATTGCGGGCGCGCGAACCGGCCGGGGCGTGAATGTGCGTTCGTCCCGGCGGTTCACTACAAATGCGGCTAAAGAGGTCGTCAGCCGCGCACCTTCGCCTCCGCGCACCGCCGACACCGTTTAGCCGCCCAGTCATAAGGCGGAACGAATGGAATCGATCGGCATCGTCGCTCCACAGACCATGCACTTCGCCGAACCGCTGCGCTTGCAAAGCGGCAGCGTGATCGGCAACTATCAGCTCGTCGTCGAGACCTACGGCGAGCTCAACGCCGCGCGCTCGAACGCGGTGCTCGTGTGCCACGCACTCAACGCGTCGCACCACGTCGCCGGCGTCTACGCGGACGATCCGCGCAGCACCGGCTGGTGGGACAACATGGTCGGCCCGGGCAAGCCGCTCGACACCAACCGCTTCTTCGTGATCGGCGTGAACAACCTCGGCTCGTGCTTCGGCTCGACCGGCCCGATGAGCATCGACCCGTCGACCGGCAAGCCGTACGGCGCGAAGTTTCCGGTGGTGACCGTCGAGGACTGGGTGCATGCGCAGGCGCGCGTCGCCGACGCATTCGGCATCGAGCGCTTCGCCGCGGTGATGGGCGGCAGCCTCGGCGGCATGCAGGCGCTCGCGTGGAGCCTGATGTATCCGGAGCGCGTCGCGCACTGCATCGACATCGCATCGACGCCGAAGCTGTCCGCGCAGAACATCGCGTTCAACGAGGTCGCGCGCTCGGCGATCCTGTCCGATCCCGATTTCCACGGCGGCGACTACTACGCGCACGGCGTGAAGCCGAAGCGCGGCCTGCGCGTCGCGCGGATGATCGGCCACATCACGTACCTGTCCGACGACGACATGGCCGAGAAATTCGGCCGCGCGCTGCGCCGCGCGGACGGCGCGCTCGACGCGTACAACTTCAGCTTCGACGTCGAGTTCGAGGTCGAGTCGTACCTGCGCTATCAGGGCGACAAGTTCGCCGACTACTTCGACGCGAACACGTACCTGCTGATCACGCGCGCGCTCGACTACTTCGATCCGGCGAAGGCGTTCGACGGCAACCTGACGGCCGCGCTCGCGCACACGCAGGCGAAATACCTGATCGCGAGCTTCTCGACCGACTGGCGCTTCGCGCCCGCGCGCTCGCGCGAGATCGTGAAGGCGCTGCTCGACAACAAGCGCACGGTCAGCTACGCGGAAATCGATGCGCCGCACGGCCACGATGCATTCCTGCTCGACGACGCGCGCTATCACAACCTGCTGCGCGCGTATTACGAACGAATCGCCATCGAGGTGGGCGCATGAACCAGCAAGCACTGAATTCCCTGTCCGCGCGCGCGGACTTCCGCGCGATCGCGCGCTGGGTCGAGCCGCGCGCGACCGTGCTCGACCTCGGCTGCGGCGACGGCTCGCTGCTGTCGCTGCTGATGGAAGAGCTCGACGTCACCGGCTACGGGATCGAGCTGAACGACGCCGGCGTGCTCGCGAGCACGAAGAACGGCATCAACGTGATCCAGCAGAACCTCGAGGACGGCCTGCGCCTGTTCGAGGATCACAGCTTCGATTTCGCGATCCTGTCGCAAACGCTCCAGACGATTCACCAGACCGCGGCAATCCTGCGCGAAACCGCGCGGGTCGGGCGCGAATGCATCGTGTCGTTCCCGAACTTCGGCTACTGGGCGCACCGGCTGTCGGTGCTGCGCGGCCGCATGCCGGTGTCGAAGTCGCTGCCTTACCAGTGGCACAACACGCCGAACGTGCGGGTGCTGACGATCAAGGATTTCGAGGCGCTCGCGCCGGAAGTCGGCGTCACGATCCTGGACCGCATCGTGCTGCACGAAGGCCAGCCGATTCGATGGGGAGCGAACTGGCGTGGTAGTCTTGCTGTCTACCGCGTCAAGCGCAGCTGAACCGGGGGCCGTTGACGGAAGATCCGGTCCGCACGCGCGAGCGGCCGCCCCCACTGCGCCGCTCGCGCCGCCTGCGCTGCCGCCGCCTTCAGTCAACGCTACCCAGTTCCAGTCCATGTCGAAAACGCCACACGAGGCGCCCGCACTCACCGCTCACGAGGATCACCCCGGCTGGCGCGCCTATCTGAACACGCACATGCTGATCTGCGTGTTCCTGGGCTTCACGTCGGGCCTGCCCCTCTTCACGCTCGTCTACCTCGTGCAGGCATGGCTGCGCTCAGAGGGCGTGAACCTGAAGGAAATCGGCCTGTTCGCGCTGATCCAGTTCCCGTATACGTGGAAATTCCTGTGGGCGCCGCTGATGGACCGCTACATCCCGCGCCTGCCCGGCTGGCGGCCGGGCCGCCGGCGCGGCTGGCTGCTGCTCACGCAGGTGCTGCTCGCCGGTGCGATCGCCGCGCTCGGCTTCGTGTCGCCGCGCGATTCGATCTGGACGGTCGCCGCGCTCACGACGCTCGTCGCGTTCTTCGGCGCGAGTGCCGACATCGTGATCGACGCGTACCGCCGCGAGCTGCTGCGCGACACCGAGCAGGGCCTCGGCAACGCGGTACACGTGAACGCGTACAAGCTCGCCGCGCTGATCCCCGGCTCGCTCGCGCTGATCCTGTCCGACCACCTGCCGTGGGACGCCGTGTTCGCGATCACCGGCGCGTTCATGCTGCCGGGCATCCTGATGACGCTCGTCGTGCGCGAGCCGGAAGTGGTCGGCGCGCCGCCGCGCAACCTGCGCGACGCGATCGTGCTGCCGTTTCGCGAATTCATCCAGCGCGACGGCTGGGCCGGCGCGCTGCTCGTCATCGCGTTCATCTTCCTGTTCAAGATCGGCGACACGATGGCCACCACGCTGTCGACGTCGTTCTTCCTCGACATCGGCTTCAGCCGCACCGAAATCGGCATCGTCGCGAAGACCACCGCGCTCGTCGCGAGCGTCGCCGGCGGCATCATCGGCGGCGTCTGGCTCGTGAAGATCGGCATCGGCCGCGGGCTGTGGATCTTCGGCGCGCTGCAGATGGTATCGACGCTCGGCTTCGCGTGGCTCGCGCAGCTCGGCCCCGGCTCGCCGGTGCTCGCGGTGCTCTACGACTTCACGGTCGCCGCCAGCCACGCGCTCGCGTCGTTCATGTCGGTGTTCGGTATCGAGATCACGCCAACGCTGAGCCCGATGACGGTCGCCCTCGCGATCGTCTACGGGTTCGAAACCTTCACGACCGGCCTGACGATGGCCGCGTTCGTCGCGTATATCGCGAGCACGACCGACCCGCGCTATACGGCCACGCAGTTCGCGCTGTTCACGAGCCTCGCGTCGGTGCCGCGCACGCTCGCGTCGGCCGCGAGCGGCTTCGTCGTCGCGAAGATCGGCTGGTACGACTATTTCATCGTGTGTACCGCGCTCGCGATTCCCGGCATGCTGCTGCTGTTCAGGATCGCGCCGTGGAACGGTGCCGCACGCAACGGCGAGGCGAGCCGTGCGCGGTAACCGCCGGCAGCGCCTCGCGCACGCGGCGGCCGCGTTGAGCGTCGGCGCGGCGGCACTGGCCGCGACGGGCGCGCATGCGACCGACACCGGCGCGGCCGCGGCGGGCTCCGCGCCGGCCGCGGCGCAGCCCACGCCGCCCGCCCCGGCCACGTCTGCCGCACCCGTTCCGCCGTCGGCCGCCGAAGGCGCGCAGCCGACCGGCGCGGCGGTGCCGGCGAAGGCCTATACGCCGACGCCGCAGCAGGTCCGCTACGGCAACGCGATCGCGTTCCGCACGCTGATCCCGTCGCCGCTGCTCGAACAGCTCACCGCGAGCGAATACGCGCAGATCGTCCAGGCGGCCGCCGACAGCAACCGCCTGCTGAGCGCGAACCAGCCGCGCGTGAAGCGGCTGCGCGCGATCGTCGCGAAGCTCGCGCCGTATTCGGTGAAGTGGAACGACCGCGTGAAAAGCTGGGCGTGGGACGTCAACGTGATCCGCTCGCGCGACATCCGCCTGAGCTGCCTGCCGGGCGGCAAGGTGCTCGTGTACGGCGGCATGCTCGAGCGCGTGCGCCTGAACGACGACGAGTTCGGCGTACTGCTCGCGCACGGCATCGCGCATGCGCTGCGCGAACACGCGCGCAGCAACTTCAGCGCGACCTCGCAGACATCGTTGCGCGCGGCCGCGCTGCCGCCGCTGTTCGGCGTCGGCGAGCCGCTGCCGCAGGCGCTGAACCTCGGCGAGCGCCTGCAGTCGCTCCACTACGATCCGACCGACGAAACCGAGGCCGACGTGATCGGCGGCGACATCGCCGCACGCGCGGGCTTCGATCCGCGCGCGGCGATCACGCTGTGGGACAAGCTCGCGGCCGCCACCCGCGCGAACAAGGCGTCCGGCTTCATCTACACGCACCCGTACAGCAACGCGCGCCGCCAGGATCTGCTGAACCGGCTGCCGGACCTGATGCCGCTGTATGCGAAGGCGACAGGCAAACGCGTCGAATCGCTGCCCGACTACGCGGGCATCAGCGCGCAGCGGCGCAAGATCGTGCGTCGCTGAGCCGGCCGGCGACGCCGGACGCTATGCATCCGCGTCCGCCATGGCCGGGCGCACCCCGCTGTCACGCATCCAGCGCACGTCATCGCCGGGGCTGCGGCCGAACAACCGCTTGAACTCGCGACTGAACTGCGACGCGCTCGCATAGCCGACCCGCGCGGCCGCCGCGCCGGCGCCCAGCCCGTCGCGCACCATCATCAGCCGCGCCTGGTGCAGCCGCGCGGTCTTCACGTACTGCATCGGCGACGTCGCCGTCACGTGCTTGAACTGCGCGTGGAACACCGCGAGGCTCATCCCGGCTTCGCGGGCGAGCGTCTCGACGTCGAGATCGGCCGTGAGTTCCGCATGGATGCGCCGCAACGCCTTCGCGATGCGGCCGAAATGATGCTGCTGCACGAGCGCCGCGCGCATCGCGTCGCCCTGCTCGCCGGTCAGCACGCGATACGCGATCTCGCGCATGATCGCCGGACCCAGCACGCGCGTGTCGTGCGGCGACGCGAGCGCTTCGAGCAGCCACACGACCGCATCGGCCAGCGGCGCGTCGAGCGGCGTCGAATAGACGCCGAGCGGCTCGCTGAGCGCCGCGCCGAGCGTCTCGTCGAGCAGGATCGCGAGCTCGGCGATCACCGCGAGATCGACGCGGATCGAGATCGCGAGAAATGGCTCGTCCTTGCTCGCGAACGTCTCGCATTCAAACGGCAGCGGCACCGACAGCACCAGGTATTGCTGCGCGTCGTATACGAACGAACGGTCGCCGAGATAGCCGAGCTTGCGCCCCTGGCACACGACGACGATGCTCGGCTCGTACAGCACCGGCATGCGCGGTACGGAATGCGTGACACGAATGAAGCGCACGCCGTCGAGCGCCGCGAGCGTGTCGCCCTCGTTCGGCGCGAGCCGGGTGTGGAGCTCGATCATGCGGCGCTGCAGGCGCTCGCCCGCGTCGGCCAAAAGGGGCTGGAAGCTCATTGGCGTGGTCCTGTCCGGCAAGAGAATCTGGCTGGCAATGTAGCACCTTGAACGTGTTTTGACGGCCGTTCGCGGCAAATTCGAGAGGAATAGGCAAAGCTTCGAGACCTTCGTGTATTTCGCCGCGGCGCCGCGCTCCTTACGATGACGTCCTGTCTCGCCGCATCGCCACATGGTGCGGCGGCAGTCTGTTTCACCGGATGTTTTCCGGACAAGGAGCCATTGCATGAGCACGACCTATGCCTACGCGGCGACCGATTCGCAATCGCCGCTCGCCCCGTTCGAATTCCAGCGTCGCGCGCTGCGCGACCTCGACGTCCAGATCGACGTCCTCTACTGCGGCGTCTGCCACTCCGACCTGCACCAGGCGCGCAACGAATGGCGCAACACGATCTACCCGGTCGTACCGGGCCACGAAATCGTCGGCCGCGTGAGCGCGACCGGCCCGCAGGTCTCGCGCTTCAAGGTCGGCGAGCTGGTCGGCGTCGGCTGCCTCGTCGATTCGTGCCGCACCTGCGCGAGCTGTGAAGAGGGCCTCGAGCAGTATTGCGAGAACGGCTTCGTCGGCACCTACAACGGCCAGGATCGCGTGACGGGCGACATCACGTACGGCGGCTATTCGACGCAGCTGGTCGTCGACGAGGCGTTCGTGCTGCGCGTGCCGGACACACTCGACCCGGCCGGCGCCGCGCCGCTCCTGTGCGCGGGGATCACGACCTATTCGCCGCTGCGGCAGTGGAACGTCGGCCCCGGCAAGAAGGTCGGCATCGTCGGTCTCGGCGGCCTCGGCCACATGGGCGTGAAGCTGGCGCGCGCGATGGGCGCGCACGTCGTGCTGTTTACGACGTCGCCGTCGAAGATCGAGGACGGCAAGCGGCTCGGCGCGCATGAAGTCGTGATCTCGAAGGATGAAGCGCAGATGAACGCGCACCTGAACAGCTTCGACTTCATCCTGAACACGGTCGCCGCGCAGCACGACCTGAACCCGTTCCTCAACCTGCTCAAGCGCGACGGCACGATGACGCTCGTCGGCGCGCCGGAGCACGACCATCCGTCGCCGCAGGTGTTCAACCTGATCTTCAAGCGCCGCCGCCTCGCGGGCTCGCTGATCGGCGGAATCGCGGAAACGCAGGAAATGCTCGATTTCTGCGCGGAGCACGGGATCACGTCCGATATCGAGACGATTCCGATGCAGCAGATCAACGCCGCTTACGAGCGGATGCTGAAGAGCGACGTGAAGTACCGGTTCGTGATCGACATGGCGTCGCTCAAGCAGTAAGCGCCGCCCCAAACGAAACGGGCCGCCTGTCGAGAGGCGGCCCGTTTCGCATCCGGCGGCTACGCACGCGGTGCAGCGCCGGCCATCACTTCGTGTAGTCGTAGTCGACCGTCAGCGGCGCATGGTCGCTGAACTTGATGTCCTTGAAGATCGACGTGCTTTTTGCGGTACCGGCCACGCCCGGCGTCGCGATCTGGTAATCGATCCGCCACCCGACGTTCTTCGCGTACGCCTGGCCGCGGTTGCTCCACCACGTGTACTGCTCGGGGCGCGGGTCGAGCGTGCGGAACACGTCGACGTAGCCGACGTCGTCGAACAGCTTCGTGAGCCACTCGCGCTCTTCCGGCAGGCAGCCCGAGTTCTTCTGGTTGCTCTTCCAGTTCTTGATGTCGATTTCCTTGTGGACGATGTTCACGTCGCCGCACAGGATCACCTCGCGCTTCTTCTTCAGCGCGGCGAGGTGCGGCATGAATTCGGCCATGAAACGGAACTTCGCCTGCTGGCGCTCTTCGCCGCTCGAGCCGGACGGCACATACACCGACACGACCGACAGCTTGCCGTAGCGCGCCTCGACGTAGCGCCCTTCGGGATCGAACTCGCTGCTGCCGAAGCCGATGATCACGTCGTCGGGCTCGCGGCGGCTGTAGACGCCCGCGCCGCTGTAGCCTTTCTTCTCGGCGTGGTGGAAATAGCTCTTGAAGCCGTGCGGCTCGACGAATTCGGCCGGCAGGTCGTCGGCCGATACCTTGATTTCCTGCACGCACACGCAATCGGCGTTCTGTTCGCCGAGCCAGTCGAAGAAGCCCTTCTTCGCGGCGGAGCGGATGCCGTTCAGGTTGGCGGTGATCACTCGCATCATGTCGGTTCCGTTCAGTTCGATGTTTTTACAGGGTGGCAGCTTAACGGATCTTCACGCCTTCGAGCTCGGGCTTCGGCGGCGGGAATTCCAGCTTCATGTCGGTCATCGTGCGCAGCAGCAGCTCGGCGATCATCACGTTGCGGTGCGTCTTCGAGTTCGCCGGGATCACGTACCACGGCGCATGCTCGGCCGACGTCGCGGCGAGCGCGTCGCGGTACGCGGACTGATAGGCATCCCAGTGCTTGCGCGCGTCGAGATCGGAGATGTCGAACTTCCAGTGCTTGGTCGGATCGTCGATACGCGCCTGCAGCCGCGCGCGCTGCTCGTCCTTCGAGATGTGCAGGAAGCACTTGACGATGGTCGTGCCGTTCTCGAACAGCATCGTCTCGAAATCGCGGATCTGCCGGTAGCGGCGCTCGCACTCCTTGTCGCCGATCGCGCCGAGCACGCGCGGCACCAGGACGTCCTCGTAGTGGCTGCGGTTGAAGATCGCCAGTTCGCCGGCCGCCGGCACCTGCGCGTGCACGCGCCACAGGAAGTCGTGCGCGGCCTCGATCGGCGTCGGCGCCTTGAACGGCACGATGCGCAGGCCGAGCGGGTCGACCTCGCGAAACACCGCGCGCACGGTGCCGTCCTTGCCGCTGGTATCCATCCCCTGCAGCACGAGCAGCACGCGCTTCTTCTGCTGCGTGTGCAGGCGCTCCTGCTGCACGTCGAGCTCGGTCGACACGACCGACAGCCGTTCGCGGTCGGCCTCCTTCGAACCGGACGAAAACGGCTTCGCGGCCGGGTCGAACGCGTCGAGCCTGAATGCGGCGGCTTCCTTCTCGCGCGTGCTGTAAGGCACGCGGAAATCGTCGAGCGACGGTTGTTTGGCCATTCGTTCCTCCGTTGGACGGTGCGATGCATACGATAACGCATCCACCAAACGCAACGGGCCGCCCCGAACTGATTCGGAGCGGCCCGTCGTCAGGCGCGGTTCAGGCGCGCGCGCATGCTCAGCCGAGCTTCTTCTTCAGCAGTTCGTTGACCTGCTGCGGATTGGCCTTGCCCTTGGTCGCCTTCATCGCCTGGCCGATCAGCGCGTTGAACGCCTTTTCCTTGCCCGCGCGGAATTCCTCGACCGATTTCGCGTTCGCCGCGAGCACTTCGTCGATGATCGCTTCCAGCGCGCCGGTGTCGGAGATCTGCTTGAGGCCCTTCGCGTCGATGATGCGGTCGGCCGCGCCGTCGTCGGTCGCCTTCTCGTCCCAGATCGTCGCGAAGATTTCCTTCGCGATCTTGTTCGAGATCGTGCCGTCGGCGATGCGCTGCAGCAGCAGCGCGAGCTGCGCGGCCGACACCGGAATCGCGTCGATCTCGATGCCGTCGCGGTTCAGCTGCGACGACACGTCGCCCATCAGCCAGTTCGCGGCGATCTTCGCGTTCGCCGCGCCGGCCTTCGCGACCACCGACTCGAAGTACGCGGCCATCGCCTTGCTCGACGTCAGCACGCCCGCGTCGTACGCGGACACGCCGTACTCGTCGACGAAGCGCTGCTGCATCGCGGCCGGCAGCTCGGGCATGCCGGACTGCACGCGCTCGATCCAGTCCTGGCCGATCACGAGCGGCATCAGGTCGGGATCGGGGAAGTAGCGGTAGTCGTGCGCGTCTTCCTTGCTGCGCATCGAACGCGTCTCGCGCTTGTCCGGATCGTAGAGGCGCGTTTCCTGCACGACTTCGCCGCCGTCCTCGATCAGCTCGATCTGGCGACGCACTTCGTAGTTGATCGCTTCCTCGAGGAACCGGAACGAGTTCAGGTTCTTGATTTCCGCGCGCGTGCCGAACTTCTCCTGGCCGACCGGGCGCACCGACACGTTCGCGTCGCAGCGGAACGAGCCTTCCTGCATGTTGCCGTCGCAGATGCCGAGCCACACGACGAGCGCGTGCAGCGCCTTCGCGTACGCGACGGCCTCGGCCGCGCTGCGCATTTCCGGCTCGGTGACGATCTCGAGCAGCGGCGTGCCCGCACGGTTCAGGTCGATCCCGGTCATTCCGGCGAAGTCTTCATGCAGCGACTTGCCCGCGTCTTCCTCGAGGTGCGCACGGGTCAGGTTGACGGTCTTCTCGTACGCGGGCTTGCCGGCCTTCTCGTTGGCCGGCACCTGGATCGTGATCCGGCCGCCCTGCACGACCGGAATCTCGTACTGGCTGATCTGATAGCCCTTCGGCAGATCGGGGTAGAAATAATTCTTGCGCGCGAAGATGCTGCGCGGCGCGATGGTCGAGCCGATCGCGAGGCCGAAGCGGATCGCCCGCTCGACCGCGCCGCGGTTCAGCACCGGCAGCACGCCCGGCAACGCCAGGTCGACCGGGCACGCCTGCGTGTTCGGCTCGGCGCCGAACTGCGTCGATGCGCCCGAGAAGATCTTCGAGACGGTCGACAGTTGCGCGTGCGTCTCGAGACCGATAACGACTTCCCACTGAGTAGCCATGTGCTTACACCCCTGCCGGAACTTGCTTGTGCCAGTCGGTCGCGCGCTGGAACGCGTCGGCGACCTGCAGCATCCGGGCTTCGTTGAAATAGTTGCCGATGATCTGCAGGCCGACCGGGCGCTTCGCGTTCGCGCCCGCGCCGAAGCCGCACGGCACGCTCATGCCGGGCAGGCCCGCGAGGCTCACCGACAGCGTGTAGATATCCGCGAGATACATCTGCACCGGATCGTCGCCCTTCGCGCCGAGATCCCATGCGACCGTCGGCGACGCCGGGCCCATGATCACGTCGCAGGACTTGAACGCTTCCTGGAAATCGTTCGCGATGATGCGGCGGATCTTCTGCGCCTGCAGGTAGTACGCGTCGTAGTAGCCGTGCGACAGCACGTAGGTACCGACCAGGATCCGGCGCTTCACTTCAGGCCCGAAGCCTTCGGCGCGCGACTTCTTGTACATGTCGAGCAGGTCGCCGTACTGCGCGGCGCGGTGGCCGAAGCGCACGCCGTCGAAACGCGACAGGTTCGACGACGCTTCCGCCGGCGCGATCACGTAATACACGGGGATCGACAGTTCCGTCTTCGGCAGCGACACCGGCACGAGCGTCGCGCCGAGCGCTTCGTATTGCTTGAGCGCCGCGTCGATCGCCGCACGCACGTCGTCGGCGAGGCCGTCGCCGAAATACTCGTTCGGCAGACCGATGCGCACCCCCGCGAGCGGCTTGCCGGCATCGTTGCCGGCCGCCCACGGCTGGCCGAGGTGGCGCGTGAAGTCTTCGTCGTCGCGCTCGAGGCTCGTCGAGTCGCGCTCGTCGAAGCCCGCCATCGCGTTCAGCAGCAGCGCGCAGTCGGATGCGCTCTGCGCCATCGGGCCGCCCTGGTCGAGCGACGACGCGAACGCGATCATCCCGTAGCGCGACACGCGCCCGTAGGTCGGCTTGATACCCGTCACGCCCGCGAACGACGCGGGCTGGCGGATCGAGCCGCCGGTGTCGGTGCCGGTCGCGGCCGGCGCGAGGCGCGCGGCGACGGCCGCCGAGCTGCCGCCCGAGCTGCCGCCCGGCACCGCGTTCGTGTCCCACGGGTTCTTCACCGCGCCGAATGCGGAATTCTCGTTCGACGAGCCCATCGCGAACTCGTCCATGTTGGTCTTGCCGAGCGTGACCATGCCGGCCGCTTGCAGGCGGGCGACGACGGTCGCGTCGAACGGGCTCTCGTAATTCGCGAGCATCTTCGAGCCGGCGGTCGAGCGCCAGCCGCGCGTGACGAACACGTCCTTGTGCGCGATCGGCAGGCCGGTCAGCGCGCCGCCCGCGCCGCGGGCGAGCTCGGCATCGGCGGCTTTCGCCTGCGCGAGGGTAAGGTCGGCGTCGACGTGGACGAACGCGTTGAGGTCGCGCGCGGCGTCGATCCGTTTCAGATAGTGCTGCGCGAGCTCGACGGCCGAGCATTCCTTGGCGGCGAGCGCGGCGCGCAGTTCGGTCAGGCTTTTTGCGTGCATTGAGTGGTTTTCCTGGGAATTCTGGGTGGCGCGCGGCGCTGGACGGCCGGCGCGCTTGTCATCGAATGCTTACTCGATCACCTTCGGCACGAGATAGAGGCCGTCCTGGACGGCCGGCGCCGGACGCTGGTTGTCGTCGCGATCGACGACTTCCGTCACGGCGTCGTCGCGCAGGCGCTGCGCGACTTCCTGGATCTGTTCGATCGGGTGGGCGAGCGGCGCGATGCCGGCGGTGTCGACCGCCTGCATCTGCTCGACGAGGCCGAAGAATTCGTTGAGCTGGCCGAGCGTGTGCTCGGCGTCGGCGTCGGCCATTTCGAGTCGCGCCAGGTGCGCGATGCGTTTCACATCGGTCAGGGTCAGGGCCATGCGATCACCGGAAAAACAAGGCTGCGCAGCGCATCGAAAGCAGCGCTGCGGCGGGGGGTTGGAGGGTGCGATCCCACCCTCAAAAATCGGGGCCGAAGCGGCAAAAATACCGCCCGTTTCGATTCAAATACCGTGAAATTATAAGGTATCATTACGCGTTCGACCCAAACCCGGCAGCCTTTTCCCGCACCGTTTCGCCCTGTTTCGGCAAGCCGTGCGTGCTTCGTGCGATCCCCGGTAGACATCACTCGCAGCTTCGTGCGCCGCGGCGGCCGCTTCCGCCACGCTTCCCGAGGCTGTTATTTTTTCCGCTGCCGCCCTCAGCGCTCGCTATGCAGGGCCGGCCCAGAGCGAAACAGGATTCTGAATGTTCGGTTTTTTGCGCAGCTACTTCTCCAACGATCTCGCGATCGACCTCGGCACCGCAAACACCCTGATCTACATGCGCGGCAAGGGCATCGTGCTCGATGAGCCGTCCGTCGTGTCGATCCGCCAGGAAGGCGGCCCCAACGGCAAGAAGACGATCCAGGCGGTCGGCAAGGAAGCCAAGCAGATGCTCGGCAAGGTGCCGGGCAACATCGAGGCGATCCGCCCGATGAAGGACGGCGTGATCGCCGACTTCACCGTCACCGAGCAGATGATCAAGCAGTTCATCAAGACGGCCCACGAGTCGCGCATGTTCTCGCCGTCGCCGCGCATCATCATCTGCGTGCCGTGCGGGTCGACCCAGGTCGAGCGCCGCGCGATCAAGGAAGCGGCGCACGGCGCCGGCGCGTCGCAGGTCTACCTGATCGAGGAGCCGATGGCGGCCGCGATCGGCGCGGGCCTGCCGGTATCGGAAGCGACCGGCTCGATGGTCGTCGACATCGGCGGCGGCACGACCGAAGTCGGCGTGATCTCGCTCGGCGGCATCGTGTACAAGGGCTCGGTGCGCGTCGGCGGCGACAAGTTCGACGAGGCGATCGTCAACTACATCCGCCGCAACTACGGGATGCTGATCGGCGAGCAGACCGCCGAGGCGATCAAGAAGGAAATCGGCTCCGCGTTCCCGGGCTCGGAAGTCAAGGAAATGGAAGTGAAGGGCCGCAACCTGTCGGAAGGCATTCCGCGCAGCTTCACGATCTCCAGCAACGAAATCCTCGAGGCGCTGACCGATCCGCTGAACCAGATCGTGTCGTCGGTGAAGATCGCGCTCGAACAGACGCCGCCGGAACTCGGCGCCGACATCGCCGAACGCGGGATGATGCTGACGGGCGGCGGCGCGCTGCTGCGCGACCTCGATCGCCTGCTCGCGGAAGAAACCGGCCTGCCGGTGCTCGTCGCCGAAGA
Organism: Burkholderia sp. BCC0506; assembly: GCF_902833145.1. GTDB lineage: Bacteria > Pseudomonadota > Gammaproteobacteria > Burkholderiales > Burkholderiaceae > Burkholderia. The sequence goes on from NZ_CADFEN010000006.1 coordinate 424,513, forward strand.
TCCGCTCACCTGCGTCGTGCGCGGCTCGGGCATGGCGCTCGAGCGCATGGACAAGCTGGGCAGCATCTTCTCGTACGAGTGATCGCCGAGTGATCGCCTAGGCAGTCCCGTTTGATATGACGCACCCGCGGCGTGGCCGGATCGCTCGTTCAGAACGAACCGCCGCGCCGTTTGCGCGTCTGAGCATTATTTAACCGATCACACGCGCCCGGCGCCGACCATGGAATACAGTCCGCCGCCCCTCTTCAAGCAAGGTCCGCCCGCGCTCGCGCGGCTCATCTTCTTCGTCGCCCTCGCCATCGCGCTCCTCGTGTCGGACGCGCGCTTCAGCACGCTCGAAATCGTGCGCGGCGTGCTCGGCACCGTGCTGTACCCGCTGCAACGCGCGGCGCTCGTGCCGCGCGACCTGTTCATGGGCGCGGCCGACCTCGCCGTCACCGGTGCGACGCTGCGCCACGAGAACGACGCTCTCCGCAAGCGCAACCTGCAACTGTCCACACAGGCCAACCAGGCCGCCGTACTCACGCAGGAAAACGCGCACCTGCGCGCGGTGCTCGAACTGCGCCAGCACATCGCGACGCAATCGACGCCGGTCGAGATCCAGTACGACACGAGCGATCCGTTCACGCAGAAGATCGTGATCGGGCAAGGCTCGCAGCAAGGCATCCAGGACGGTTCGCCCGTGGTCAGCGAAGACGGCGTGATCGGCCAGGTCACGCGCGTGTTCCCGCTGCAATCCGAAGTCACGCTGGTCACCGACCGCGATCTCGCGATTCCCGTGCAGGTGCTGCGCACCGGCCTGCGCAGCGTGATCTACGGCACGCCGAAGGGCGATTCGCTCGACCTGCGCTTCGTGCCGACGAGCGCGGATCTCGTCGCCGGCGACGAGCTCGTCACGAGCGGCCTCGACGGCGTCTATCCGCCGGGCCTGCCGGTCGCGAAGGTCGTGCGCGTCGACAAGCTCGCCGATACCGCGTTCGCCCGTGTGACCTGCGCGCCGGTCGCGGCCGTGCGCGGCGCGCGCCAGATGCTCGTGCTGCATTACCGCAACGACATCCCGCCGCGCCCGGCGGAGCCCGATCCCGCCGCCGAGAAGAACGCGAAGGGCAAGAAGGGCGCGAAAGCCGCCGCGAAGGGCGAGAAGGCAGAGAAAACCGACAAGGCCGACGCGAACGCGAAACCGGCCGCCGCGACCCAGCCCGCCGGCGCGAACCCGGCACCGGCCGCTGCCGCACCGGCCAAGCCGGCCGCCGCGCCCGCGAAGCCCGCCGCCGGGCAATCAGGAGCCCAGCGATGAACCGCCCGCAATACATCCTGCAGCCGGTCAATCCGTACTTCATCGTCTTCAGCCTCGCCGCCGCGTTCCTGCTGAACCTGATGCCGTGGGGCCGCCTGCCCGGCGTGCCCGACTTCGTCGCGCTCGTGCTGCTGTTCTGGAACATCCACCAGCCGCGCAAGGTCGGGATGGGCGTCGCGTTCGCGCTCGGCATCCTGATGGACGTGCACGACGCGGGGCTGCTCGGCGAGCACGCGCTCGCCTATACGCTGCTGTCGTACGGCGCGATCACGATCCACCGCCGCGTGCTGTGGATGCCGATCGGCGTGCAGGTGCTGTACGTCACGCCGCTGCTCGTCGCCGCGCAGCTCGTGCCGTTCGTGATCCGCCTGCTGATGGGCGCCGCGTTCCCCGGCTGGCGCTACCTCGTCGACGGTTTCGTCGAAGCCGCGCTGTGGCCGATCGCGAGCCACCTGCTGCTGATGCCGCAACGCCGCCCGGTCGACCCGGACGATACGCGCCCGATCTGAGCCGGACCGATCTTGAATACCCGCCGCCCCCACGCCCGCCGCGCGCCGCGCTCCGGGGCGGCCCCTCGCCCGTGCCCGCGCGCGGGCCAGATTGCGCTTAAATGACCGAATTCAACGACACCCAACAGCAGCTCTCGAAGTTCCGCCTGCGCGTCGCGGCGGCGGGCGTGTTCGTGTTCGTCTGCTTCGGGCTGCTCGCGAGCCGCTTCTTCTACCTGCAGCTGATGCAGCACGGCAAATACGCGCTGCAGGCCGAGGAAAACCGCATCTCGGTCGCACCGATCGTGCCGAACCGCGGCATCATCACCGACCGCAACGGCGTGATCCTCGCGAAGAACTACTCGGCGTACACGCTCGAGATCACGCCGTCGAAGCTCGACGACACGCTCGACAACACGATCGACAAGCTGTCCGAGATCGTCCCGATCGACGCACGCGACCGCCGCCGCTTCAAGAAGCTGCAGGAAGACTCGAAGAACTTCGAGAGCCTGCCGATCCGCACGCGGCTCACCGACGCCGAAGTCGCGCGCTTCACCGCGCAGCGTTTCCGCTTCCCCGGCGTCGACGTGCGCGCGCGGCTGTTCCGCCAGTACCCGCTCGGCATGACGGCCGCGCACGTGATCGGCTATATCGGCCGGATCTCGAAGCGCGACCAGGATCGCATCGACGCGATGAGCGACGACAACGACAGCGACCAGGAGCACTACGATCCGCGCCGCGACGCGAACAACTACAAGGGCACCGACTACATCGGCAAGATCGGCGTCGAGCAGAGCTACGAGACCGAACTGCACGGGCTGACGGGCTTCGAGGAAGTCGAGGTGACGGCCGGCGGCCGGCCGGTGCGCACGCTGTCGCGCACGCAGGCGACGCCCGGCAACAACCTCGTGCTGTCGCTCGACATCGGCCTGCAGCAGGTCGCCGAGCAGGCGTTCGCCGGCAAGCGCGGCGCGCTCGTCGCGATCGAGCCGAAGACGGGCGACGTGCTCGCGTTCGTGTCGTCGCCGAGCTTCGACCCGAACTCGTTCGTCGACGGCATCGACCAGCAGACCTGGGACGAGCTGAACAACTCGCCCGACAAGCCGCTGCTGAACCGCCCGCTGCACGGCACCTACCCGCCCGGCTCGACGTACAAGCCGTTCATGGCGCTCGCGGGCCTGACGCTCGGCAAGCGCACGCCGGGCTGGGGCTTCCAGGACCCGGGCTACTTCACGTTCGGCGGCCACACGTTCCGCAACGACGTGCGCTCGGGCCAGGGCTGGGTCGACATGAACAAGGCGATCATGGTGTCGAACGACACCTACTTCTACATGCTCGCGCGCGACCTCGGCGTGAACGCGATCGCGAACTTCATGAAGCCGTTCGGCTTCGGCCAGATCACCGGCATCGACATCCAGGGCGAGGCGCGCGGGATCCTGCCGTCGACCGACTGGAAGAAGAAGGCGTTCAAGAAGGCCGCGCAGCAGAAGTGGTTCGACGGCGAGACGATCAGCCTCGGGATCGGCCAGGGCTACAACTCGTTCACGATCCTGCAGCTCGCGCATGCCACGGCAACGCTCGCGAACAACGGCGTCGTGATGAAGCCTCACCTCGTGAAGGAAGTCGAGGATCCGATCTCGCGCGCGCGCCATCTGACCGTGCCGAAGGAAAGCGAGGTGATCCCGCTGAAGGCGGCCGACATCGACGTCGTGAAGCGCGGGATGGAGAACGTGATCGAGAACCCGTCCGGCACCGCGTACAAGGTGTTCCGCGGCGCGCCGTACCTCGCCGCCGGCAAGACCGGTACCGCGCAGGTGTTCTCGCTGCAAGGCTCGAACTACAAGGGCCACCTGCTCGCCGAGCACCTGCGCGACCACGCGCTGTTCATCGCGTATGCGCCGGTCGACCACCCGCAGATCGCGCTCGCGCTGGTCGTCGAGAACGGCGGCTGGGGTGCCCAGGCCGCCGGCCCGATCGCGCGACGCGTGCTCGACTACTACCTGGTCGAGCGCCAGAACCCGAAGAACGAAGCCGCGGCCGTGGCCGCCGCGGCGTCGGCGACCGAGCCGGTGAGCGCGCCGGTGGTCGGTGACACGTCGAAGCCGGCCACGATCGCGGCCGGCTTCACCGCGCTGCCGCAGCCGGTCGTGCCGTCGGCCGCCAGCGCGGCCGAGGCCGCGTCGGGTGCCTCGGGCGCGGCGGGCGCCAGCGCCACGGCGCCGGCCGACGCGAGCGCCGCGGCGCCGATGCCCGCGAGCCTGCCGCCGATCCGGCGCCCGCACCGGCCGCGCCGGCCCGCCAGCGACGCGCAGCCGCTCGCCGCCGCGCCGCGGGACGACAACCATCGTGCGACGGCCCCCGCGAAAGCGGTGGACGCCGGCACCGCTCATTAACGGAGAAAGGCATGCAATTCGACAAGCGCGCCTGGCTCGACAAGATCAAGCAGATGTTCGCGGGCTTCGACCGCCCGCTCGCCCTCATCGTGTTCCTGCTGCTGTGCGTCGGCATCGTCACGCTGTACAGCGCGTCGATCGACATGCCGGGCCGCGTCGAGGACCAGTTGCGCAACATCCTGCTGACGTTCGTGCTGATGTGGGTGATCGCCAACATCCCGCCGACCACGCTGATGCGCTTCGCGGTCCCGCTCTACACGTTCGGGGTCACGCTGCTGATTGCCGTCGCGCTGTTCGGGATGACCAAGAAGGGCGCGAAGCGCTGGCTGAACGTCGGCGTCGTGATCCAGCCGTCGGAAATCCTCAAGATCGCGACGCCGCTGATGCTCGCGTGGTACTACCAGCGCCGCGAGGGCGGGCTGCGCTGGTACGACTTCGTCGCCGCGTTCGGGATCCTGCTGGTGCCGGTCGGGCTGATCGCGAAGCAGCCCGACCTCGGCACCGGCCTGCTCGTGTTCGCGGCCGGCTTCTTCGTGATCTACCTCGCCGGCCTGTCGTTCAAGCTGATCGTGCCCGTGCTCGTCGCGGGCGTGATCGCGGTCGGCTCGATCGCCGTGTTCGAGGAACGCATCTGCCAGCCCGAAGTACAGTGGCCGCTGATGCACGACTACCAGAAACACCGGGTGTGCACGCTGCTCGACCCGACGTCCGACCCGCTCGGCAAGGGCTTCCACACGATCCAGGCCGTGATCGCGATCGGCTCGGGCGGCGTGCTCGGCAAGGGCTACCTGAAAGGCACGCAGGCGCACCTCGAATTCATTCCGGAAAAGCACACCGACTTCATCTTCGCGGTGTTCTCGGAGGAATGGGGGCTCGCCGGCGGGCTCGTGCTGCTCACGCTGTACATGTCGCTGATCGCGCGCGGGCTCTACATCGCCGCGCAGGGCGCGACGCTGTTCGGCCGGCTGCTCGCGGGTTCGCTCACGCTCGCGTTCTTCGTCTACGCGTTCGTCAACATCGGGATGGTGAGCGGCGTGCTGCCGGTCGTCGGCGTGCCGCTGCCGTTCATGAGCTACGGCGGCACCGCGCTCACGACGCTCGGCATCGCGATCGGGATGATCATGAGCGTCGGCCGGCAGCGGCGGCTGATGAAGAGCTGACCGCGGCCTGCACCGCCACACACGAACACGGCGCCGAGGCGCCGTTTTTCATTGGGCGGGGCCGCTCACTGCGGCGGCGCATGCGGCTTGCCCGGCTCCGCGCCGGCGCCCGATGCCGGCGCCTTCAGCCGCGCGCTCAGCTCCTTGAATTTCATCCCGGCGGTCTCGTCGCCCTGCGCGGCCGCCGCCGCGTAATACGCCCGCGCGATGTTCAGGTTCTGCGCGACGCCGTCGCCGCCGCGCTCGTAGAACGACGCGGTCACGTACTGTGCGGTCGGCTCGCCCGCGTCGGCGGCCTGCTTGTACCACGCGAACGCCTGCCGGTTGTCGCGCGGCGTGCCGCGCCCGTCGAGGAACTGGTTCGCGAGCGACAGTTCGGCCTGCACGTGCCCCTGCTTCGCGGCCCGCAGGAACCAGCGATGCGCTTCAGCCGGATTGCGCGCGACGAACTCGCCATCGTCGAACATCCGGCCGTACACGTACTGCGCATGCGACATGTTCGCTTCCGCCGCGCGCTTGAGCCAGCGCAGCCCTTCGTCGACGTTCGCCGTCACGCCTTCGCCCGTCAGCAGCATCATCGCGTAATTGAACTGCGCGAGGCGATCGCCGCGCTCGGCCGCATCGTGGAACTGCACGAGCGCCGCGCGATAGTCGCCGGCGTTGTAGTCGGCGACCGCCGATTGCGTCTCGCGCGACGGATCGGGCTTCGCTTGCGGCGCGCCCTGCGCGGCGGCCGCCGCCCATACGGCCCACAGGCCGACCATCGCCCCGATTCGCGCGCGCCTGAGGCACGCACCGTCTGCGCCGTTCATGACCGTACCTCCTGCAGCGCCTGCCGCGTCGCGCGCAACAGCCAGCTCACGTCGGCCGACACCGCGATCATCCGGTAGCCGGCCTCGCGATACTGGCGCGCGGCCGCCGTATCGCCCGCGAAGATGCCGACCGCGACGCCCGCCTGCTTGCCGGCCGCGAGCACCCGCGCCACCGCGGTTTCGACGTCCGGGTGACGGATATCGCCGAGATGGCCGAGGCTCGCCGCGAGATCGGCCGGGCCGACGAACAGGCAATCGACGCCGGGCGTCGCCGCGATCCGCTCGACTTCGTCGACGCCGCGCGCCGATTCGATCTGCACGACCACCGCGACTTGCGCATTCGCCGTCTGCAGGTAGTCGCGGCGCATGCCGAACGCCGCCGCGCGTACCATGCCCGCGACGCCGCGCAGCCCGTCGGGCGTGTCGGGCGACGGGAAGCGCGTGAGCCGCACCGCGTGCGCGGCGTCGTCGGGCGTCTCGATGCACGGGAACATCAGCGTGCGCGCGCCGGCGTCGAGCGCGCGCTTCACGAGCCACGGCTCGCGCGCCGGCACGCGCACGACGGGCTCGCTCGGCAGGTGCGCCGCGGCAATCGCGCGCAGTTGCGACGCCACGTCGCGACTGTCGTTCGGCGCATGCTCCATGTCGATGCAGAGCCAGTCGTAACCGGCATGCGCGAGCGCTTCCGCGGCCGATTCGCTGCCGAGCGACAGCCACAGGCCGTACAGCGGCTCGTCACCGTCGCGCAGGCGTTGTTTGAGGGAATTGGTGAGCGTGCTCATCGATACGGCCTCCGGAACGGCAATCGAACGGGACCAGCAACAGGCGAAGCGGAACGCACGCCGCCGGGCAACCGCAGCACGGCGGTGGCAGATTACGCGCCGGAGAACGTGAGTCGGCCCGGCACGGCCGATCTGACAGCGCGGGCCGCGCAATGGGTCATGCGAGCGTTGTTCGGCGCCGCACGACGATCATAGCGCGGCGGCATGCGGAATGCGGGAACCGACGGAGGGAAGCCGTGCCGACGCGCAGGCAGACGCGGCGGCGGGGCGCAAGGGAAGGCGACGCCGCAAGGCGCGGCGACGGGCAGCCCGCGCCGCACGGCATGGGCTGCCGGGGAAGGCAGGATCAGCGGCCGGGCTGGCGCTCGACGTCGGCCCAGCAGTTCGGCGTTTCGTACAGACGCACGCGCTCGAGGCGCAGGTTCACGCCGTAGTGCGCGTCGTACACGTTCGCGAGCAGGTCGAACGCGATCGCCGCGAGGTTTTCGACGGTCGGGATCCGGTCGATCACGACGGTCTTGTGGTCGGCCATCTGCTCGAGGAACGAGCGCACGACCTCGTCGCGCGCGTAGACGAGGAACGCGTGGTCCCACTTGCTGACGAGGTGCTCCATCGCGAGCGCCTTCACGTCGGCGAAATCCATCACCATGCCGCGGTCGGGCGCCCCCTCGGTATCGACGAGATCGCCGCGCAGCGTGATTTCGAGCACGTAGCGATGGCCGTGCAGGTTCCTGCACTGGCTGCGGTGATCGGGAATGCGGTGGCCCGCGTCGAATTCGAGTTTTCGGGTAATCAGCACGATGTCAAAAGCCGTGGCTCAGGGAATGTTCAGATATTTGTGGGTCTGCATCGACAGCCGCCACTGCGGATGACGCTTGCACCAGTCGATCGCGAGCTTCGTGTTGAGGTCGCGCGACGGGCCGTCCATCGGCTGGACGAGGAAATATTCGAAGTCGAGCTTCGCGTAATCGGCGAGCCGCTGGTTGTCCTGCGGCACGACGACCTTCAGTTCGTTGCCCTTCGTGACGACGAGCGGCGCATCGGCCTTCGGGCTCACGCAGATCCAGTCGATCGATTCGAGCACGGGCAGCGAACCGTTGGTCTCGATCGCGATCTCGAAGCCCGCCGCATGCAGCGCGTCGACGAGCGGCTGGTCGAGCTGCAGCATCGGCTCGCCGCCCGTGCAGACGACGAAGCGGTGCGCTTCGCCGTCCGGCCACAGGCCGGCGATCGTCGCGACGAGCGCCGCGGCGTCCTTGAACTTGCCGCCGTTCTCGCCGTCGGTGCCGACGAAGTCCGTATCGCAGAAGCGGCACACGGCCTCCGCACGATCCTCCTCGCGGCCCGACCACAGGTTGCAGCCGGCGAACCGGCAGAACACGGCCGGCCGGCCCGCGTTCGCGCCCTCGCCCTGCAACGTGTAGAAAATTTCCTTGACCGCGTAAGTCATCGTGCTTCGTCCGGCTCGCGCCGCTCGTTGTCGATCAGAATCCGTTGTCCATCAAGCGCTGCCCGCGCCGCCGCGTCACAGCGGCGCTTCGGTCACCCGCTCGCCCTTCAGGTAGGCTTCGTAGCCGCGCTTGCGCAGCTTGCACGCCGGGCATTCGCCGCAGCCGAAGCCCCAGTCGTGCAATTCCGCGCGCTCGCCCACGTAGCACGTGTGCGTCTCGACGCGGATCAGCTCGACGAGCGCCTCGCCGCCGAGCTGTTCGGCGAGCTGCCAGGTCTGCGCCTTGTCGAGCCACATCAGCGGCGTCTCGAGCACCATGCGCGTGTCCATCCCGAGATTCAGCGCGACCTGCAGCGCCTTCATCGTGTCGTCGCGGCAGTCGGGATAGCCGGAAAAATCGGTCTCGCACATCCCGCCGACCAGCACGCGCAGCCCGCGGCGATAGGCGATCGCCGCGGCGATCGTCATGAACATCAGGTTGCGGCCCGGCACGAACGTGTTCGGCAGGCCGTTCGCCGCCGTCTCGATCTCGATCGTGCGCGTCATCGCGGTATCGCTGATCGCGCCGAGCACCGACAGGTCGATCATGTGATCGTCGCCGAGCCGGTCCGACCACGCCGGAAACTTGCGCTTCAGCGCTTCGCGCACGCCTTCGCGACACTCGAGTTCGACGCGATGACGCTGCCCGTAATCGAAGCCGAGCGTCTCGACCGTCTGGTAGCGTTCGAGGGCCCACGCCACGCACGTGGCCGAGTCCTGCCCGCCGGAAAACAACACGAGCGCGCCGTCTTTAGCGTCTGTCCGAATCACCGTGATACTCCGTGAATGTGTAGGCTCGCGTCGCGCTGCGTCCCGAGGCCGGCGGCCGCCGGACGGCCCGACGCGGCCGGCCTGCGCCGGCTCGACCAGTATAGGCAGCGCGGTCGGCCGCGAATGCGGCGGCGCGCTTATACCGCTCATCGCGCGGCATCGTTGCCGCGCGCCACGGCAGGCGCGCCGCGGGCAGCCTGCCATGCGCATGAAGCGATGCGCTAAGTCATTGAGCGGGCACGGATTTTATCATGCCCCGGCGAATGCTGCCGGGCCCGCCGCCCACCTCACGCAATACCCACCACAAACGAAAAACCCCAAGAACCTTCCGATTCTTGGGGTTTTAAATGCTGGTGGCCTGGGACGGAATCGAACCATCGACACGCGGATTTTCAATCCGCTGCTCTACCAACTGAGCTACCGGGCCAACGAAGAATGAAAGTATATCGAGCTCTTCGTCCCTGAGCAAGTGCTTTCGCAAAATATTTTACAGCGCGCCTTCGGACGGCTTCTTGCCGAGCTCGACGCCGAGCTGCTTGAGCTTGCGATACAGGTGCGTGCGCTCGAGGCCCGTCTTCTCCGCGACGCGCGTCATGCTGCCGTTCTCGCGCGCGAGGTGATATTCGAAGTACGCGCGCTCGAACGCATCGCGCGCTTCGCGCAGCGGGATGTCGAACGGGATCGCGGCCGTCTGGCCCGCGAGGCCGAGCGCCGACGCCATGTCGTCGCCGAGCGTCGGCAGCGCCGCCGCGGATGCGACCGCCGCCGGCCCCGCGGCCGGCCCGGCGCCCGCCTTCGCCGCCGCGTTCGCGGACACCGGCGCCGCGCCGCGCGCGAGACCGTGCTCGACCGCCTTCAGCAGCTTCTGCAGCGCGATCGGCTTCTCGAGGAAATCGAGCGCGCCGATCTTGGTCGCCTCGACGGCCGTATCGATCGTCGCGTGCCCGGACATCATGATCACGGGCATCGTCAGCAGCCCCTGCGCCGCCCATTCCTTGAGCAGCGTGACGCCGTCGGTATCGGGCATCCAGATATCGAGCAGCACGAGATCGGGCGCCTGATTCAGCCGGTATTCCCGCGCGGCCTGCGCGTTCTCCGCCGCCTCGACGACATGTCCTTCGTCGCTGAGGATCTCCGAGAGCAATTCCCGGATGCCCATTTCATCATCTACCACCAGGATGGTTGCCATTTACGCTGCCTTTGTCTGCTCACTTGCTTTTGTCTTGGCGGGCGTCGCCCCGTCCTGTGCGCCCGGTTCGGCGCCTGGCGTATCGCTCGCCATCTGCAGGAAGAGGATCGACACCTGCGCACCCTCGACGGTCTCGCCGTGCATGCGATTGCGCAGATCGATCCGCGCGCCGTGCTCGTCAACGATTTTCTTGACCGTGGCCAGCCCGAGCCCCGTGCCCTTCGCCTTCGTCGTCACGTAAGGCTCGAACGCGCGGGTCAGGATGCGTGCCGGAAAACCGGGCCCGTTGTCGGACACGGTAAGACGTACCGCGACGCGCGTTTTGCCCTCCGCGTCCGGGTCGCCATATTCTACTGTCTTGGTTTCGATCAACACACGCGGATGCGCGGACTCCGCGACCGAATCCTGCGCATTCTGCAGCAGGTTGTGAATCACCTGGCGCAATTGCGTCGCGTCGCCGCGAATCACCGGCAGCGACGGCGCGAGCTCGGCGACGATCGGGCTCTTGCCTTCGCCGACGCCGTACAGCCCGAGCACCTCGCTCGCCAGATCGTTCAACTGCAGGTTCGCGAGCACCGCCGGCGGCGTGCGCGCGTATTCGCGGAAATCGTCGACCATCCGCTTCATCGCGGCCACCTGGTTCACGATCATCGTCGCGCCGCGCTTGAGCACGTCCGCGTCGGGCGGCGCGAGCTTGTCCGACAGCTTCATCTGCAGCCGCTCGGCCGACAGCTGGATCGGCGTCAGCGGATTCTTGATCTCGTGCGCGAGCCGCCGCGCGACCTCGCCCCACGCGACCGAACGCTGCGCGGAAATCACGTCGGAGATGTCGTCGAACACGACGACGTAACCGGACGTCTGCGGATCGTCGGCCTGCCCCTCGACCGTCGACACGAGGCGCGTGCCGCGCACGAGCAGCGTCAGCGGATCGGTCTCGCCCGGCACCTCGATCGCGAACTGCTGCTGCCAGTGGCCGCGATCGCCGCCGCCGCCGTCGGACGCCGCCTCGCGATCGGCGAACGCCTTGCGCACCATCGCGCCGAACCCGGCGGCCACGCCGATCCGGTCGAGCGTCGTGCCGATCAGCGCGTTGAACGGCTGCCGGAAGATCCGCTCGGCGCCGCGATTGGCCGTCGTCAGCCGGAACTGCCGGTCGAGCACGAACACGCCGGCCGTCAGGTTCGCGAGGATGCTCTCGAGATACGTCTTCGAATGCTCGAGCGCGATGCGGTTCTTCTCGACCGCGAGCCGCGCCTCGGACAACTGGCGCGTCATCGCGTTGAACGACTGCGTGAGGAAGCCGAGCTCGTCGCGCGTCTTGATCTCGCGCTTGGGCGTGTAGTCGCCTTCCGTGATCTCCTTCGTGCCCTGCGCGAGCAGGAACAGCGGCCGCGCGAGCTGCTGGCCGAGCGCGAGCGCGAGCATCATCGCGATGAAGGTCGCGAGGAACAGCGCGAGCGTCAGCGTGCCGATGTACATCTTGCGCAGACCCGTGCGGCCGAGCGACTTTTCCTGGTACTCGCGGTACGCGCGCTGCACGGCATCCGCGTTGTGCGCGAGCGTGGGCGGCACCGGCTGCGTGAGCTGCAGGAACCGCTCCGCCGGCTGCAGCAGCGACGTCGTCGCATCGGGAATCGGCCGCACGACGCGCAGCCGCAGCGCGCCCTTCGCGCCGTGCGCGCGCGGGTCGCCGTCGACTTCGCCCTCGATCGCCGCATACGCGCCGTGTTCGCGCGCCTGGCTCAGCATCAGCGGCGTCGGCAGGTCGTCCGGAATCAGCGCCGCGAAATTGCCCGACGCCTGCGCGACGATGTGCAGGTCGGGTGCGGCGCCCGAGCCGCCGCGGCTCGGCTCGACGATCGTCGCGTCCTGCACGCCGAACTGGTCGCGCAGCCGCAGCAGCGTGAGCGTCGTGCCGTTCGTGTTCGCATCGACGCTCGCGAGCTGGTCGGACATCAGCCGCGCCTTCGTCTGCAGATCGGACAGCGACGCATCGAGCATCCCGCGGCCGAGGTTCAGGCCGGCCGTCAGCGCCGTCTCGACGTTCACGTCGAACCACGACTCGATGCTGCGCGACACGAACTGGTACGACACGATGTAGATGATCCCGCCCGGCACCACGCCGACGAGCGCGAAGAACACCGCGAGCTTCGCGAGCAGCCGCGTGCCGAACTTGCCCTTCCTCAGGCGCACGACGATCATCCCGATCAGCCCGAGCACCACGAGCAGGAACACGAGCGCGACGACGATGTTCGTCGCGTACAGCCACGAGTAGTAGCGGTCGAAGAATTCGGTGTTCGCGCTCGCGGCCGCGAGCAGCACGAGCAGCAGCAGGGCGGTCAGCGCGACGGTCGAGACGATCACGCGGATGAGGAGGCTCTTCCCGCTGGCCGCGCGGCGCACTTTATTTAGCACGTTCGGTCACCGTGAAGTTGAAGCGCTTCCAGTCCGACCCGAGCGTCCAGTCGCGGTTGTTCACCGCATCGACCTGGAACGGCTTCGGCATCAGCGCCGTGTCGAGCTGCATCCGCACCGACGCCGTGTAGGTTTCGCCCGCGCGCACCTGGTTGCGGTCGATCACGTGCCACGACGTGATGTGGCGGACCACCGCGAGCGCATCCTTCAGCGACGGGAAGCCGAGCTGCAGGCCGCCCGTCGACACGCGGTATTCGCGCGTGAGCGGCTGGAACGACAGGCGGATCGTCTGCGTGACCGCCACCGGCTGCTCGTCGAACCAGTACCAGCGTGCGCGGCTCAGTTCGAAGTCGGTCGTGAAGTAAAGCGGGATGCCCTTGTTCACGGCATCCTCGAGGCTCGGATTCAGTTCGAAGTCGAAACGCGCGTCGAGGCTCCAGCCGCTTCCGTCGGCCTGGAGCGACGCGCGCTGCACGGCGATCGACTCGGCGTGCGCCGGCCGGACGATGGCCACGCACAGCGTCAACGCAACCAGCAAGACGGCCGCGAGCCGAAATGGAAAAAGGTGTTTGATCGTCACCGTTTCTGAAACCGCGCGTAGAAAAATCCGTCGTGATCGGTGTTCTGGTCGAGTGCGCCGGCGGCCGCCCGTCCCTGCACGCCGCCCGGCAGCAGTTGGCCGGGGGCGTCCAATCGTACCGCATCTTCACAGGCCGCTTCAAACCAGCGGGCCTGCCATTCGCCTTCTTCGGGGAAGATCGAACAGGTCACGTAAAGCAGTTCGCCGCCCGGCTTCACGAGCGGCCACAGCGCCGACAGGATGCGACGCTGCTCCGCGACGAGCGCCGGGATGTCGGCCTCGCGGCGCAGCCAGCGGATGTCGGGATGCCGCCGCACGATGCCGGACGCCGAGCACGGCACGTCGGCCAGGATGCGATCGAACGGGCGCCCGTCATACCACGCGTCCGGCGCGCCTGCATCGCCGACGCACACGTTCGCGGCGAGCGACAGGCGCTCGAGATTCTCGCCGATGCGCGCCGCGCGCGTCGCGTCGCTTTCGAGCGCGACGACGTCCGCCTCGGCAAGTTCGAGAATATGGCCCGTCTTGCCGCCGGGCGCCGCGCACGCGTCGAGCACGCGCATGCCGTCGCGCGCGCCGAGCCATTCGGCCGCGAGCTGCGCGCCGGCGTCCTGCACCGACACCACGCCGTCAGCGAAGCCCGGAATGCGATCCACCGGCAGCGCCGACGCGAGCCGCACCGCATGCCGGCCGATCGCGGTCGCTTCGATTCCGCTCGCGCGCAACGTGTCGAGATACGCATCGACGCTCGCGCGGCGCGCATTCACGCGCAGTGTCAGCGGCCCCTGACGCTCGCCGGCCGCGAGGATCGCCTGCCATGCGTCGGGCCATGCCCGCTTCACCGCATCGACCCACCACGCGCGGTAGTTCCAGTGCGCGACCGGGTCGTCGCGCATCGCCGCGACGAGCGCGTCGCGCTCGCGCAGGAAGCGGCGCAGCACCGCATTGACCATCCCCTTCGCGAACGCGAACTCACGCCGCGCACCGATCACGGTGACGGCCTGGTCGACCACCGTGAACGCCGGGTACGCGGCCTCGTCCGCCGGGTCGAGCAGCAACGCGAACGCGCCGGCGAGCACCGCGTGCACGTGCGCGGGCGGCGCCTTGCTGACGAACCGGCCGATCAGCCAGTCCGCGCTGCCCAAGCGCCGCATCGTCCGGTAGGCGACGTCCTGCGTCGCACCGCGTGCGAGCGCCTGCGCACCGGACGACATCTGCGCGAACACCGCCGACAGCGCCGCCGGCAACGCGGTGCCGCGCCGTACCGCATCGACCGCCTGCGCGGCCGCGTCGAGCGCGAAGCCGAGCGAATCGGGCGCCAGATGCAGCGCCGCCAGGCGCGCCGGGCGGCCGGAAGAAGTCGAAGCGGAAGAACGGGGTCGTGTCATCGGTGCGGAATCGGCAAGCAGGCGCGGCAATCAGGGGCAGCAAACGAATGCGGCAAACGGCGGGATCGCCACCGCCAGATGGCCCGGCGATCCCAAACCGCGCATTGTAGCGTGCGGCCGTGCTGCGCCTTTGGCCCCTTTACCGCACGCACGACGGGGCGCACCAATGAAACACCCCGCAGCGCAGGGCATGCGGGGTGGCGGGGCGACACCACGCGGCAACGGCCGCGCGGTACGCCGGGCTCAGTCGAAGCGGCCGGTGCGCGCCATCTCCATCAGGCGCGCGATGCGCTCCTCGGTGGCCGGGTGCGTCGAAAACAGGTTCTGCAGGCCGCCGCCGTGCAGCGGGTTCATGATCATCATCTGCGCGGTGGCCGGATGCGCCTCGGCCGCCTGGAACGGGATGCCCGCCGCATAGCGATGGATCTTGTCGAGCGCGGTGGCGAGCGACTGCGGATCGCCGGAGATCTGCGCGCCGCCGCGGTCCGCTTCGAACTCACGGGCCCGCGAAATCGCCATCTGGATCAAGGCGCCTGCGATCGGGGCGAGCAGCGCGACGGCGATGCCCGCGATCGGGTTGGCCGGCCGGCCGTTCTCGTCGCGCCCGCCAAAGAACATCGCAAAGTTCGCGAGTGCCGAGATCGCGCCCGCCATCGTCGCGGTGATCGTCGAGATCAGGATGTCGCGGTGCTTCACGTGCGCGAGCTCGTGCGCCATCACGCCGCGCATCTCGCGCTCCGACAGCACGCGCAGGATGCCCGTCGTCGCGGCGACCGCCGCGTGCTCGGGGTTGCGGCCCGTCGCGAATGCATTCGGCGCATCCTCGTTGATCAGGTAGACGCGCGGCATCGGCAGGTTCGCGCGCGTGGCCAGCTCGCGCACCATCCGGTAGAACTGCGGCGCCGTGCTCTCGTCGACTTCCTGCGCGTTGTACATGCGCAGCACCATCTTGTCCGAGAACCAGTACGAGAAGAAATTCATGCCGAGCGCGAACAGCAGCGCGATCGTCATGCCGCGCGAACCGCCGATCATTCCGCCGATCACGATGAACAGGGCCGTGATCGCGGCCATCAGCATCGCCGTTTTGACCCAATTGAACATACCCACTCCTTATCCGTCAGGGGACCCGCCGCGCATCACAGGGCGCGACGGAAAATTGTAAGCGATTTGTTAGATAAGGTCTTGCCGGAAAAATTCAATCTCAGCGTTGCGAAGCTGCAAGACGCAGGCCGAGACCGACGAACGCGCTGCCGACCGTGCGGTCGAGCCACTTCTTGACACCCGGCTTGCCGGAAAAGCGCCGCGTGACGCTGCCCGCCACCCACGCGACCAGGCTCGTCCAGACCGTGCTCATCGCGACGAACACCGCACCGAGCGCGAGGAACGCCCATGCCTTGTGCGGACTGTCGGCCGACACGAACTGCGGGAAGAACGACACGAAGAACAGCACGACCTTCGGATTCAGCACGTTGGTCCAGAAACCCTGCATGAACAGCCGGCGCAGCGGCTGGGCGGCCGCGGCCCGCGCGGCTTCGGCGCCCGACGGCGCGGCGACCTGCTTCGCGACGATCATCCGCACGCCGAGGTAGATCAGGTAGGCCGCGCCGACCAGCTTGATCACCGTGAATGCGGTGGCCGACGCCGCCAGCAGCGCGGTGAGGCCGAATGCGCATGCGAGCGCGTGGACGCAGCAGCCGGCCGAAATGCCGAATGCCGACATCAGCCCCGCGACGCGCCCCTGCGCGACGCTGCGGCCGACGATGTACGCCGTATCGGGGCCGGGCGTGATGTTCAGCAGAAAAACCGCGAACACGAAGAAGCCGAAATGGGTGATGCCGAACATGGAAACCTCGAAACCGGAGAGCGCAGGGAAATTCTACGCGTGCGTGCCGCCCCGCGCGACTCGGCCGTCCGGCCAGTTGCGCCGGGCCGGCGGACCGGGTCGAATGGCGCTCAAGTCCTGTCAGCCGACGTCGGGCAGCGCGAAACGCTGGCCCGCGGCGAGCGGCGAACCGGCGAGGAATTCCCGCGCGGGCAGCCGCTTGCCGCCGGGTTTCTGCAACTGGGTGACCCGCAGCGCGCCGCTGCCGCATGCGACCACCACGCCTTCCGGCGCGGCTTCGACGATCGTGCCGGGCGCCTCGGTCGCAATCGCGCCGCGCGCCGCCACGGGCTCGGCCGCCCACAGCTTGATGGCCGCGCCGTCGAGCGTCGCGACGCCGCCCGGGAACGGATCGAACGCACGCACCTGGCGCGCGAGTACGTCGGCAGGCTTGCGCCAGTCGAGCGCCGCTTCGTGCTTGCCGATCTTTTCCGCGTAGGTCACGCCGCCGGCCGGCTGCGGCGTCGCCGGCAGCGTGCCGTCGCGTTCGAGCCGCACGAGCGCGTCGACGATCAGCCGCGCGCCGGCGGCGGCGAGGCGATCGTGCAGCGTCGCGGTCGTATCGTCGGGCGCAATCGCGGTGCGCGCCTCCTCGATCATCGCGCCGGTGTCGAGGCCGACGTCCATCTGCATCAGCGTGACGCCCGTCTCGGCGTCGCCGGCCTCGATCGCGCGATGGATCGGTGCGGCGCCGCGCCAGCGCGGCAGCAGCGACGCGTGAATGTTGATGCAGCCGGCGCGCGGAATGTCGAGCACTTCCTGCGGCAGCAGCAGCCCGTACGCGGCCACCACCATCACGTCGTGCGGCGTCGTGCGCAGCAGCTCGATCGCGTCGGCCGCCTCCGCCGGGTACTTGCCCGCGCGGCGCAGCGACGGCGGCTGCGCGACGGTCATTCCGTGCTCGACCGCGTAGCGCTTCACGGCGCTTGCCTGGAGTTTCATCCCGCGGCCGGCCGGGCGATCGGGCTGGGTAAGCACGAGCGGCACCGGAAAACCGGCCTCGTGGATCGCGGCAAGGGCAGCCGCGGCGAATTCCGGCGTGCCGGCAAAAATCACGCGCAACGTATGGGTCATGACAGCGTTCGGGGTCGGGCTGGGCGCACGCGCATCACATCGCGCGTTCGAGTTTCTTCATCTTCGTCTTGATGCGCGTCTGCTTGAGCGGCGACAGGTACTCGACGAATACGCGGCCCATCAGGTGATCCATCTCGTGCTGGACGCACACGGCGAGCAGGCCTTCGCAGTCGAGCTCGAACGTCTCGCCCTGCTCGTTGAGCGCGCGCACGCGCACGTGGTCGGGGCGTTCGACTTCGTCGTAGATGCCGGGCACCGACAGGCAGCCTTCTTCGTAGGTCTGCTTCGCGTCGCTCGACCACACGATCTCCGGGTTGATGAACGCGCGCAGCTCGTTCTTCTCCTCGGAGACGTCGATCACGATCACGCGCTCGTGCACGTCGACCTGCGTGGCCGCCAGGCCGATGCCGGGCGCCGCGTACATGGTCTCGGCCATGTCGGCGACGAGCTTGCGGATTCGGTCGTCGACCTTGTCGACGGGCTTCGCGACCTTGTGCAGCCGCTTGTCGGGGTAGTGAAGAATATTGAGCAAAGCCATGGTGTTCGGTATTCGGTGAAGCGGCGTGCCGCATCGGCCATCCGGCCGGCTGGCGCCGCCGCCGGGATGCAATGAAGATGAGGCGGATGCGTGGCATATCAATGCCGCGGATCGCGCCTCCTGCAATCGGCCGCGCGCCTGCGCGCACGGCCTTGTCGAGTATTTCGGATGATGAAAATTTTATCATGGCGCCACGCGCTCCGCTGGCCGCCGCATTCGAGGGCCGCCTCATGTCGCCGCAAGCACTGACGCCTCCCGTGCTGCGCGCATGGCTGCAGCTCGCGCATGCGCCCGGTCTGTCGCCCGCCGTGCTGCAGGTGCTGCTCGCGGCATTCGGCTCGCCGGCGGCGTTGCTGCGCGCGTCCGACCAGACGATCGCCGCCGTGACCAGCCCCGCCGCCGCGCAGGCCGTGCGCGCGAGCGAGCGCGACGATCTAGAGACGCGCACCGACGCCGTGCTCGCGTGGCTCGACGCGCCGGGCAACATGCTCGTCACGCTGAGCGATCCGGCCTACCCGCCGCGGCTGCGCGACCTGCACGATCCGCCGCCGCTGCTATATGTAAAGGGGCGGCTCGACCTGCTGCACGCTCGAGGCCTCGCCGTGGTCGGCAGCCGCCATGCGACGCCGCAGGGGCTCGCCGACGCCACGCACTTCGCCCACGCGTTGTCCGACGCCGGCCTCACGATCGTCTCGGGCCTGGCGCTCGGGATCGATGGCGCCGCGCACCGTGGCGGGCTCGACGGCCGGTCCGGCACCGTCGCGGTGATCGCGACGGGCGCCGATCTCGTCTATCCGGCGCGGCACCGCGCGCTCGCCCACGAGATCGCCGCGCACGGCGCGATCGTCTCGGAATGGCCGCTCGGCACGCCGGCCCGCGCCGCGCATTTTCCACAGCGCAACCGGCTGATCGCCGCGCTCGCGATCGGCGTGCTCGTCGTCGAGGCCGCCCCGCGCTCGGGTTCGCTGATCACCGCGCGGCTCGCGAACGAATTGGGGCGCGATGTGTTCGCGATGCCCGGTTCGATCCACGCGCCGCTCGCGCAGGGCTGCCACGCGCTGATCCGCGACGGCGCGAAGCTCACCGCGGCGCCGCTCGACGTGCTCGAGGAATACGGGCTGGGCGAACCGGCGGCGTGCACGACAGGAGGCACGCCGCGCGCCGGCAACCGGGGCTCGGACACTGGCGAAAGGCGCGAGCCCGACACTGCCGGCGCGGCGCAAGCGGATCGCGCCGTCGCGGCTGTCGCGGCACCCCGAATCGAAGCCCCGCCGCCGGGCAGCCCGGCGGAACAGGCCGTGCTCGCCGCCCTCGGATACGGCCCCGTGACATACGAATGGCTCGCCGAGCACAGCGGCCTGTCCGACGACGCGCTGCATGGCGCGCTGCTCGCGCTGGAACTGGCCGGCCGCGTCGCGAGCGTCGCCGGCGGGCGGTTCGCGCGGCTTGACGCGGCGCCCACCCCCTCTGCGCGGGGCGTGCTACATTCCCCGGCATAGGGCGGCCCGGCCGCCGACGCTACCCAAGGAATTCCATGCCCGCGCTGAATCTCGACACCGATGCGGATCGGATCGCCGAGCGCCTCGCCGATCCCGGCACGTTGCTGGTCGCCTGCCTGTGCGCCGAGTGGTGCGGCACGTGCCGCGACTACCGGGCCGCCTTCGACCAGCTCGCCGACGCGCATCCGGACGCCTGCTTCGCCTGGATCGACATCGAAACCCATGCCGACCGGCTCGACGATCTCGACGTCGAGAACTTCCCGACCATCCTGATCGAGGACGCCCACACCGCACGCTTCTTCGGCACGGTGCTGCCGCACGCGGCGATCGTCGAGCGCATGCTGTCCGACCTGAGCGCGGTACCCGGTACGCCGCACGCACCGAAATTGCGCGACGTCCTGAACGTCGAAGCCTGAATTCGCGAGCCGGCGCGGCGGTTTTGCGCCGGTTTGCGCGCGCCGCCGCGCCGGGCGCTTGCCGCCATTGCGGCCCCCCTCTATGATGAGCCGCTTTTTACACGCTGAGCCGCCGTCGCTGCGGCGTGTGCTATAAAGCGGTCGTAAAAGGGACCCACAACCGGGCGAACCCGGTCTACCAACACACACCTGTCATGTCCAAAGCACTGATCATTGCGGAAAAGCCTTCTGTCGCGAACGACATCGCACGCGCTTTGGGCGGCTTTACCAAGCATGACGAGTATTACGAGAGCGACGATTTCGTCCTTTCGTCCGCTGTCGGCCACCTGCTGGAAATCGCCGCCCCGGAGGAGTACGAGGTCAAGCGCGGCAAATGGAGCTTCGCGCATCTGCCCGTCATTCCCCCGCATTTCGACCTGAATCCGATCGCAAAAAGCGAGTCGCGCCTCAAGGTGCTCACGAAGCTGATGAAGCGCAAGGACGTCGACCGCCTGATCAACGCATGCGACGCGGGGCGCGAAGGCGAGCTGATTTTCCGCCTGATCGCGCAGCACGCGAAGGCGAAGCAGCCGGTCCAGCGTCTGTGGCTGCAATCGATGACGCCGCAGGCGATCCGCGACGGTTTCGCGAACCTGCGCAGCGACTCGGACATGCAGCCGCTCGCCGACGCCGCACGCTGCCGCTCGGAAGCCGACTGGCTCGTCGGGATCAACGGCACCCGCGCGATGACCGCGTTCAACAGCAAGGGCGGCGGCTTCTTCCTGACCACCGTCGGCCGCGTCCAGACGCCGACGTTGTCGATCGTCGTCGAACGCGAAGAGAAAATCCGCCGCTTCGTCCCGCGCGACTATTGGGAAGTCAAGGCGGAATTCGCCTGCGCGGCCGGCTTCTACGAAGGCAAGTGGTTCGACCCGAAATTCAAGCGCGACGAATTCGATCCGGAAAAGCGCGACTCCCGTCTGTGGAGTCTGCCGGCTGCCGAAACGATCGTCGCGGCCTGCCGCGACCAGGTCGGCACGGTGTCCGAGGAATCGAAGCCGTCGACGCAACTGTCGCCGCTGCTGTTCGACCTGACGAGCCTGCAGCGCGAGGCGAACAGCCGCTTCGGCTTCTCCGCGAAGAACACGCTTGGCCTCGCCCAGGCGCTGTATGAAAAGCACAAGGTGCTGACCTACCCGCGTACCGATGCGCGCGCGCTGCCGGAAGACTACCTGTCGACGGTCCAGTCCACGCTCGAGATGCTCAAGGAGAGCCACAACTACCTGCCGCATGCGAAGCAGGTGCTCGACAAGGGCTGGGTGAAGCCGAACAAGCGGATCTTCGACAACTCGAAGATCAGCGACCACTTTGCCATCATCCCGACGCTGCAGGCGCCGAAGTCGCTGTCCGAACCGGAGCAGAAGCTGTACGACATGGTCGTGAAGCGCTTCCTCGCGGTGTTCTTCCCGGCAGCCGAATTCCGCGTGACGACGCGCATCACCGAAGTCGCCGGCCATCACTTCAAGACCGAAGGCAAGGTGCTCGTCGAGCCGGGCTGGCTGCAGGTGTACGGCCGCGACGCCGAAGGCGCGGATGCGAACCTCGTGCCGGTGCAGAAGGACGAGAAGGTGAAGACGGACGAAATCGCCGCCGTCGCGCTCGTGACCAAACCGCCCGCACGCTACTCGGAAGCGACGCTGCTGTCCGCGATGGAAGGCGCGGGCAAGCTGGTCGAGGACGACGAGCTGCGCGAGGCGATGGCCGCGAAGGGCCTCGGCACGCCGGCGACCCGCGCGGCGATCATCGAAGGCCTGCTCGGCGAGAAGTACCTGCTGCGCGAAGGCCGCGAACTGATCCCGACCGCGAAGGCGTTCCAGCTGATGACGCTGCTGCGCGGCCTCGGCGTGAAGGAACTGACCGCCCCCGAGCTCACCGGCGAGTGGGAATACAAGCTGTCGCAGATGGAGCGCGGCAACCTCGGGCGCGACGCGTTCATGCAGGAAATCGCCCGCATGACGCAGCAGATCGTCAAGCGCGCGAAGGAATACGATTCCGACACGATCCCGGGCGACTACGCGACGCTCGAGACGCCGTGCCCGAACTGCGGCGGCCAGGTGAAGGAAAACTACCGGCGCTTCGCGTGCACGAAGTGCGACTTCTCGATCTCGAAGATCCCGGGCAGCCGGCAGTTCGAGATCCCGGAAGTCGAGGAACTGCTGCAGAAGAAGGAAATCGGGCCGCTGTCCGGGTTCCGCAGCAAGATGGGCCGCCCGTTCTCGGCGATCCTCAAGCTGTCGTTCGACGACGAGACGAAGAACTACAAGCTCGAGTTCGATTTCGGCCAGGACCAGGGCGGCGAGGAAGGCGAGGCGCCCGACTTCTCCGCGCAGGAACCGGTCGGCGCGTGCCCGAAGTGCAAGGGCCGCGTGTTCGAGCACGGGATGAGCTACGTGTGCGAGCACTCGGTGGCGAACCCGAAGACCTGCGACTTCCGCTCGGGCAAGGTGATCCTGCAGCAGGAAATCACGCGCGAGCAGATGGGCAAGCTGCTTGCCGACGGCCGCACGGATCTGCTGCCGAACTTCAAGTCGTCGCGTACCGGCCGCAACTTCAAGGCGTTCCTCGTGAAGCAGCCGGACGGCAAGATCGGCTTCGAGTTCGAGAAGAAGGAACCGAAGGCCGCCGCCGCGAAGAAAACGGCCAAATCGGCGACGAAGGATGCCGAAACCGTGACCGAAGGCGCCGAAGAGAAACCGGCACCGGCCCGCAAGACCGCCGCTCGGAAGACGACCGCGCGCAAGACGGGTTCGTGACGGCCCGGACGCCGGGCGCTGCTTGCGGCGCGTCCGGCTTCCGCACGCAGCCATAAAAAAACGCGGATCGGTCGATCCGCGTTTTTCTTTGCGCCGGCCCGTTGCGCGGCCGGCCGCCGAGCCGTTACAGCGGCGACGGCGCCGCCACGCGCGTGCGCGGCGAGCGCGCGACACGCGGCTGCAGGTTCGGATCGGTCGATTCGGGCTGCTCGGCACGCATCTCGACGCCGATCGGCGGCAGCGTCGCGCCCTGTGCGGCCCACTGTTCGCCCATCATCACGTCGGTCGAGTGGCTGAAATGCTCGACGAGATGGTCGATGAACGTGCGCACCTTCGCCGGCAGATGGCGCCGGCTCGGGTAAGCGATGTTGATCTCGACCTGCGGCAGCCGGAAATCCGGCAGCAGCCGCACGAGCGCGCCGCGCGCGATGTCGCTGCCGATCAGGTAGCTCGGCAGGATCGCGACGCCCATCCCGAGCAACGCGAACTGGCGCAGCATCGCGGTGTTGTTCGCGACGATCACGTTGGTCGGGCGCACGCGCACTTCGCCGTCCGGCCCCGTGAACACGCGCTCGTCGCCCCAGTATTCGGTCGGCAAGCTCAGGGCCGGGTGCTCGGCGAGCTGCTCCGGATGAGTCGGCACGCCGTGCTTCTCCAGATAGCTCGGCGTCGCGCACACGGTCATGCAGCCGGTGGTCAGGCGCCGCGTGACGATGCTCGCGCTGCGCATCTGGCGCGTGACGACGATGCCGACGTCGAAGCCTTCCTCGACCAGATCGACCTGCCGGTCGACCAGCGTGAGATCCGGCACCACTTTCGGGAAATTCTCCGTGTACGACTGCAGCACGGGCGCGAGGTTGTGCAGGCCGAACACGACCGGCGCCACGATGCGCAGCGTGCCGACCGGCTCGTGATTGCGCGCGACGACCATCTGCTCGACATCCTCGAGCTCGTCGAGGATCTGGCGGGCACGCTCCAGATAGACCTGACCGGACTCCGTCAGCGAGAGGCTGCGCGTGGTGCGGTTAAGCAGACGCGTGCCGAGCCGGCCTTCCAGATCGGCGACGTGGCGCGTCGCGACCGCGTTGGAAATATCCATTGCGCTCGCGGCCCGCGCGAAACTGCCGAGATCTGCAACCTTGACGAACACGCGCATCGACTGCAAGTGATCCATAAACGACTCCTGCCGCTGTTACAACTTCAAAAAGATGAAGCAAATGCGTAATTCTCCTACGACAGCGGAAATGATGCAGAGTTGCTCAACAAGGGGCCGGTTGACGATAAAAATAGTCAAAAATCCTCGCCTTCCGCGGATAGTTGATCCAATTATTCTGCTTGAAGCAACAATTGGGTGAACCTCGTCGAGTAAGCGGCCGAATCAGGAAGGACGTGTTTGATGCGACACAACAGCGCACCCGTGCGCGTGTCATGCAGGCGGCGCCGGGTGCGGCTGCCGCCAATTGCGGCGGAGCGTAACAACCTGTTAAAAAGACACCACGAAGGCAGCCGACGTTGCATCATGTCGGCCCCGGCCGGGCGGGATGGGTGCGCACCGTGCGCCGCCGCCCCAGCCGCTTTCAACGCGCGACACCCCGTTCACCATGAAAATTGCCATCCTCGACGACTATCAGGACGCCGTCCGCAAGCTGAACTGCTTCGAGATGCTCGCCGGTCACGACGTAAAGGTCTTCAACAATACGGTGCGCGGCCTGGGACAGCTCGCCAGCCGTCTGGCGGAAGTCGAGGCGCTCGTGCTGATTCGTGAACGAACCCCGATTACTTCCCAGTTGCTGTCCAAGCTGCCTAACCTGCGCATGATCAGCCAGACCGGCCGCGTATCGAGCCACATCGATCTCGACGCGTGTACCGACCGCGGCATCGCGGTGCTCGAAGGCACCGGTTCGCCGGTCGCGCCGGCCGAGCTGACCTGGGCGCTCGTGATGGCCGCCCAGCGCCGCATTCCGCAGTACGTCGCGAACCTGAAGCAGGGCGCCTGGCAGCAGTCGGGCCTGAAGACGTCCGCGCTGCCGCCGAACTTCGGCCTCGGCCAGGTGCTGCGCGGCCAGACCCTCGGCATCTGGGGCTACGGCAAGATCGGCCGGCTCGTCGCCGGCTACGGCAAGGCGTTCGGAATGAACGTGCTGATCTGGGGCCGCGAGCATTCGCTCGAGGCCGCGCGCACCGACGGCTACACGGCCGCCGAGAGCCGCGAAGCGCTGTTCGAGCAGAGCGACGTGCTGTCGCTGCACCTGCGCCTGCACGACGACACGCGCGGGATCGTGAAGCAGGAAGACCTGATGCGGATGAAGCCGACGTCGCTGCTCGTCAATACGAGCCGCGCCGAGCTGCTCGAGGACAACGCGCTCGTCAACGCGCTGTCGCACAACCGTCCGGGGATGGTCGCGATCGATGTGTTCGAAAGCGAGCCGATCCTGCAGGGCTACAGCCTGCTGCGGATGGAAAACGTGATCTGCACGCCGCACATCGGCTACGTCGAACGCGAAAGCTACGAGCTGTATTTCAGTGCCGCATTCCGCAACATTCTCGCGTTCGACGACGGCGACATGTCGAGCGTCGCCAACCCGGAAGCGCTGACGCCGATCCGCAAGCGCTGATCGCACACGGGCCGCGCGTCGCGCGGGCCCGTCGTTTCGTTCCCATTCGTCAGGCGGCCACGCGGCCGCCCGTCATCGCGCCGACGCGCGTGAGGAAGTGCTCGCCGTCGCGCCGCCCGAGATCGTACGCATGCCGCATCTGCGACGGGCTCGTGTAATCCCAGCTCGAAATCGGCACCTTGCTCGACGGCTGCACGTACAGCCGCCGCTGGTCGCCGTGCGCGACCGTAAACATCTGCGGACGCGGATACAGCCGCGTGACCAGCACCAGCACGTCGCCCGGCGACGGATCGAGCGCATCGACCGGCACGTTGTCGACCATCCCGCCGTCGAGCACCGGCCGGCCGCCGCGCCGCAGCACCGGCGTGAACGGCGGCGTGCACGACGACTGCAGGATCAGGTCGGCGAGTTCGTCGACTTGCGTGCAGGCCTGCGCGCGCACGAATTCGGGCCGAAAACCGAGCGTGCGCCCGAGCGTCGGGTGCAGCGTCTTGCGCACGTACTTCTCGATGTTGTATGCGACGAGGCCGGCCGCGACCGCGCTGCGCGCGCCGAGCCAGCGCGGCACGTGCGACACGCCGATGCGGATCTCCGGCGCCGTGGCCAGCTTCGCGAACGGCTCGCCGTAGATGTCGAGCAGCGCCTGGCGGTAGATCCGGTAGTGCGGAAACACGGGCTCGCGCCCGAACAGGTTGCCCCAGTACGCATTCTTCCGGTTGTGGCGCAGCGCCTCTTCGTAATAGCGCATCACCCAGGCGGCGTCGCGCGTATACAGCATGCATGCGGTGGCCGCGCCGGCCGAGATGCCGGTGATCACGCGCGGGCGCAGGTCGAGGGCCGGCTGCGCGACGTCCCAGAAACCGGCCTGCCACCAGCAGCGATTGCCGCCGCCCGCGAAGACGATCTGGTCGAACATCGCGCCGCTCAGCTGACGAGCGCGTAGGTCGACGTCGCGTGAACGGCCATCTTGCCGTCCTCGTCGAACAGCTCGACTTCGCCGAACACGAGATTGCGGCCCATCCGCAGCACGCGCGCGGTGACGAGCACGTCGCCCTTGCGCACGGGACGCATGAAGTTCGTGTTCAGCGACACCGTCGTCATCGGCCGGAATTCGCCGAGCGCAACCGAGATCGCCACCACCATCGCGGTATCGGCGGCCGCCGTGAACACCTGGCCGCAGATGATGCCGCCCGAGTGGCGGAACTCGCCGGAAAACGGCAGGCGCAGCGTGACGCTGTCGTCGCCGATCGACACGGGGACCAGACCCAGCGAGCGGACCCACGGGGCCAGCAGGCGATCCAGCAATTCGCGGACTGCGTTTTCGTCCATCTTCGAATGTCCAGAAAACGTTGCGCGACCGCCGCGCAACAGTTGGACGTCATCATACCGGGAGCGGGCCAACTGCGATCGCTCGTTATCCCGCCGACAGCCGCCGTCGGCGTGACGAAATATTTTCGGGAAATTTGCAGAAAGGGCTTGCCATGTCCTGAAAACCCCGGCATAATCTTTCTTCTGTTGGGGGCGTTAGCTCAGTTGGTAGAGCAGCGGACTCTTAATCCGTAGGTCGAGTGTTCGAGTCACTCACGCCCCACCAGGAATTCCAAAGGCCGGTCAGCGAAAGCTGACCGGCCTTTTCCGTTTTGGCCGCCGCATTCGTCGCGGCGCGCACCTTCCTCGGGCACGATCGCACGCCGGTTGAGCATCGTTTCCGCTAGAATCGTCCGACAAATATCACACGACCGGCGCAGGCATCGCCATTTGCCCGCCGGCACTGAGAGAACATGGGACGTCAGACATGGAAGCATGTGAACGAGACGCGACCATTCAGAGGGCATGGTTGCGCCGATATCGGCCTGTCCGTCGCGATGGGCCGCTCACCGGGGCACACCCGAATCCGCGCGACGCACGAACCGGATCGCGTCATGCCCGGTAAGGACGCGCTGGTCGCGCTGACGATCGGTGTCGTCCTGTTCGTGCTGGCCGGCGTACTGGCCGTCACGGCAAGCCGGGAACCCGGCCGCCTGGTCCGCGCGCCGGGCACGGTCGTGCGCATCGTCCAGGACAACGATGCGATGCGCGCATACCGGCCGATCGTCGCCTACCTCGCGAGTGACGGCCGGCGCCGCGAAGTCGCCGGCAATACCGCGTCGACGGTTCCCGCATACGACATCGGCGAGAACGTCGACGTTCTGCTCGACCCCGACCATCCCGAGCGCCCCGCGCTGATCGACGATTTCACGCAACGCTGGCTTCCGGTGGCCGTGCCGGCGCTGCTCGCCGCCGCGTCGTTCGCGATCGGCGGCTTGCTGCTCGCGGGCGAGCGACGCCGACGGCAATCGGACCCGGCGCCGCGCCGCGCCGCACGTCAGCCGGTCCGGCGCCGCTGGGATGTCGCGATCGTGCTGATTCCGATCGCGATCGGCACGGGCTTCGTCGCCGGCGCCGGCGCGGCCGGCCTGCGCCAGTGGCAGATCGTCCACCACTATGCGCGTTCGACCGGCCACGTGGTCGAGATCGCGAAAAACGGACGGTCGTCGCGGTCGCGCACGGCGCTGTATTCGGCCGTCGTCGCGTTCACGACCGACAGCGGGCGGCTGATCACGTTCGCCCAGGGCTCGGCGTCGTCGCACCCGGGCCTGCACGAAGGCGACGCGGTCAACGTGCTGTACGATCCCGTCACGCCCGAGCGTGCGCTCGTCGATCGCTTCTGGGATCGCTGGGGCCTCACGGCCATCCTGTTCGCGATCGGCGCGCCGTTCCTGGCGGCCGGGCTGTTCGTCGCCGCGACGTTGTGGCCCGACCATCGGCCGCACGACGCCGCGCGATGAACGACGCGCGGCGCGACAACCGTCACGGCGCGCGCGTCACCGCTCCCTGAACGCTTCCACCTTCGCGCGATTCCCGCACGTGCGCATGTCGCACCATCGCCGCCCGACGCCGCGGCCGCGATCGACGAAGAACCACGTACACCGGCCGCATTGCCGCACGCGTGCGAAATCGTCGCTGCGCATCAGATGCTCGAAACCGAGCGCGACCGCATCGACCCAGCGCGACGCGGCACGCGCATCGGGCCGCCACGCGAAGCGGCCGCCGACCGCGTCGAACGTACTGCGCCCGATCGCCTCGCGGATCGCCGCCGCAAGCCGGTCCGCCGCGCGCGTGCCCGCGCTGCCGCCGTCTTCGGCCGTCAGGTGCGCGATCGCGGCGTACGCGTCGTCGCGAAAGCGGTGCAGCGCCGCCAGTTCGTCGGGGCCATCCTGCCGCGGGCGACGCAGCAGCCGCGCCAGATCGTCCGGCGCCAGCAACCGCGCTTTCCCGGCCCATGCACGCACGGCCGGCCAGTCGACGAGTTTCTCTTCGTCGCGCGTCTTGCCCGTGTCGGCCACCGTGTTGAGGAAGTCGAGTGCCGGATGGCCGCCGACGAAATCGGCCGCGCGCCAGTCGTGCCCGTGTCGCGCCGGGTCGGGTCGAGTAACCATTTATTTTCACCTATCGGTTTCACATCCGGACAATCCGGCGTAACCTGTTAACAACCAAAACAGGTTAGCACGGAGAAGCCGATGCTCGAACTCCCGAACCGCTTCAATTTCGAAGGTCACCGGATTGCATGGGGCACGCTCGGCGAAGGGCCGCCGCTCGTGCTCGTGCACGGCACGCCGTTTTCGTCGCAGGTCTGGCGGCGGATCGCGCCGTGGCTCGCGCGGCGCCATCGCGTGTATTTCTACGACCTGCTCGGCTACGGCCAGTCCGACATGCCGGACGCGGACGTGTCGCTGGGCCGCCAGAACGTGCTGTTCGGTGCGCTGCTGAATGAATGGCACCTGTCGCGGCCACGCGTGCTCGCGCACGACTACGGCGGCGCAACCGCGCTGCGCGCGCACTTTCTCGACGGCATCGCGTATGCGGATCTCACGCTCGTGAACCCGGTCGCGATCGCGCCGCAAGGCTCGCCGTTCGTGCGCCACGTCGCGCAGCACGAAGCCGCGTTCACCGGCTTGCCCGCGTACGCGCATCGCGCGCTCGTGTCGGCCTATCTCGGCAATGCGGTCGCGCGGCCGTTGAGCGACGACGCGCTGTCGATCTACCGTGCGCCGTGGCTCACGCCGGCCGGCCAAGCCGCGTTCTATCGCCAGATCGTGCAGATGCGTCAACGCTATATCGAGGAAGCGGAGGCCCGCTACGTGCCGCCGGATTTTCCTGTGCGCATCGTGTGGGGCGAGGACGATCAGTGGATTCCGCTCGAACAAGGGCAGGCGCTGGCCGATCGCATCGCGAACGGCCAGCTGATCCGGGTCCCGCACGCGGGACATCTGGTTCAGGAGGATGCGCCGGAAGCGATCGTCGCCACGGTGCCCGACACGCCCGCGCAACGCTGAGCGCCCCCCCCACATCGCGCCGCGTCGTCAGAACGCCGGCACGCCTTGTGCGCGGGTCGCGACGAACTTCGCGGTACGCGGGTCGCGCGGCCGGCCGAACAGCTCGCGCGATGCGCCGGCTTCGACGATGCGGCCGTCGGCGAGGAACACCGCGTCGTGCGCGATCGACGCGGCCAGGCGCAGGTCGTGCGTGGCCATCAGCATCGTCGTGCCTTCGCGCGCGAGCTGGCGCAGCACCTCGACCACTTCGACGGACAGCTCCGGATCGAGCGCCGACGTCGGTTCGTCGCACAGCAGCACCTGCGGAGACGGCGCGAGCGCCCGCGCGATCGCGACGCGCTGCTGCTGGCCGCCCGACAGCGTGGCCGGCCATGCGTCGGCCTTGTCCGCGATGCCGACCTTGTCGAGCAGCGCAAGCGCCCGTTGGCGCGCCCGCTCGCGCGGCCAGCGCTGCACGGTCACGAGCCCCTCCATCACGTTCTGCACGACGCTCAGGTGCGGAAACAGCTGGAAGTTCTGGAACACCATGCCGGTCTGCTTGCGCACCGCGAACACCGCGTCGCGCGACGGCCGGCGCCCCGGCACGAAGTCGATGCGCGCATCGCCGACCGCGAGCGTGCCCGCCTCCGGCACTTCGAGCAGGTTCACGCAGCGCAGCAACGTGCTCTTGCCGCTGCCGGACGGCCCGATCAGCGCCGTCACGCTGCCCGGCTGCAACGCGAGGTCGATCTCGCTCAGCACACGATGCTGGCCGAACGACTTGTCGATGCGTTCGAGCCGGATCATCGCAACTCCGCGTGGAACAGCGCGTGGCGGCCGAAGCGGGTTTCGAGGCGGCGTTGCAGCGTCGACAGCACCGAGCTGAACAGCAGGTAGATCAGCGCGGCTTCGGTATAGAGAATCAGCGGCTCGTAGGTCACGGCCGCGATGCGTTGCGCGGCCTGGAAGATCTCCGGCACGGTCAGCACGGCCGCGAGCGACGTGTCCTTCACGAGCGAAATGAACGAGTTCGACAGCGCGGGCAGCGCGACGCGCGCGGCCTGCGGCAGGATCGCGCGGCGCAGCGCCTGCGCGCGCGTCATCGACATCGAGTACGCGGCCTCCCACTGCCCCTTCGGGATCGATTCGATCACGCCGCGGATCACCTCGGCGTTGTACGCGCCGACGTTCAGCGAGAAGCCGATCACGGCGGCCGTCAGCGGATCGAGCACGATGCCGACGTTCGGCAATCCGTAGAAGATCACGAACAGTTGGACGAGCAGCGGCGAGCCGCGGAACAGCCAGATATAGAACCGCACGACGGCCTGCGCCCAGCGCGGTCCGAACAGCCGCGCGAGCGCCGCGCCGAACGCGAGCAACAGGCCGATCGCGAACGACGCGAGCGTGAGCGGAACCGTGAACACGAGCCCTGCGTAAAGCAGGGGCCGCAGCGATTCCGCCATCAGGTGCAGCCAGGCCGGCATCGATCAGCCTCGCGTCACGGCTGCGACACGTCGCGGCCGAAGTACTTCTGCGAGATCTTCGCGTAGGTGCCGTCCGCCTTGATGTCCGCGAGCGCCTTGTCGATCGCGGCCACCAGCGCCGGGTTGCCCTTGCGCAGCAGCACGCCCGACGCGTCGCCCGCGCCGCTCTTGTCGGTCGCCGCGATCTTCAGTTTCGCGTCGGGCTTGTGCTTGCGGAAATCGAGGTACGACAGCGAATCGTTGATCGTCGCATCGACGCGCCCGGACGTCAGCAGGTCGATCGATTCGTTGAAGCCTTGCACGGGCACCACGTCCGCGCCGTGCGCGGCCGCGAGCTTGCCGAAATTGCTGGTCAGCGTGTTCGCGGATTTCTTGCCCTTCAGGTCGTCGAACGAGCGGATCGTCGTGTTGTCCGCGCGCACGATCAGCACCGCGTGCGACGTGATGTACGGCGTCGAGAAATCGTACTTCGCCTTGCGCGCGTCGGTGATCGACACTTCGTTGACGACCGCGTCGTAGCGATTCACGTCGAGGCCCGCGATCAGCCCGTCCCATTTGCCTTCGACGAACTGCGGCTTCACGCCGAGACGCTGCGCGATCGCGGTCGCGATGTCGACGTCGAAGCCCGTCAGCTTGCCCGTCTCGTCGTGGTACGTAAACGGCGCGTAGGTCCCTTCGGTGCCGACGCGGAACACGCCGGCCGACTTGATCTGCGACAGGTCGTCGGCCGCCAGCGCACTGGTGGCCGCGGTGGCCTGCAGCAGCGCGACGATCAGGATGGAGCGAAGCAATTTCATGGTGCGGACCCCGAATGATTGGAGAGGATCATCCCGCCGGCACGCGTGCGCCGTTCGAGAGGTCCGCGAATTCTACCGACGCGTCGAGGCCCGGCAAACACGCAAATCGGCTAACGATATGAGCCGATCGAATAACGCCCGCGCCGGCTATAGTCCGGGCGCGGGCGTCTTACGCGTCGCTTACCACGGCAGCGAATACGTCTTCGTATTCGTGAAGCTCTTCATCGCCTCCTGCACGCCTTCCTTGTACCCGAGCCCCGAATCCTTCACGCCGCCGAACGGCGTCAGTTCGAGCCGATAGCCGGGCACCTCGCGCACGTTCACGCTGCCGACCTCCAGCTCGGTGATGAAGCGCGTGATGTGATCGAAGCGGTTCGTGCACACCGACGACGACAGCGCGTAGTCGGTGCTGTTCGACATCCGGATCGCTTCGTCGATGTCGCGAAAACGCATGATCGGCGACACCGGGCCGAAGGTTTCATGCTTGACCAGCGGCATGTCGGGCGTCACGCGATCGACGACCGTCGGCGCATACAGCGCGCCGTCGCGCACGTTGCCGACCAGCAGCCGCGCGCCGCGCGCGATCGCGTCGTTCACCTGCTGCTCGCAGAACTTCGCGGCCGCCTCGTCGATCACCGTGCCCATGTCGACCGACGGATCGGACGGATTGCCGTACGACCACGCGCGCGTCTTCTCGACGACCAGCGCCGTGAAGCGATCGGCCACCGCCTCGTGCACGAGCATCCGCTTGATCGCCGTGCAGCGCTGCCCCGAGTTTCGGTACGAGCCCGACACCGCGAGCGTGCTCGCTTCGTCGAGATCGGCGTCCTCCATCACGATGATCGGATCGTTGCCGCCGAGTTCGAGCACCGCGCGCCGGTAGCCCATCCGCGCGGCGATCGACTTGCCGATCGCCACGCCGCCGGTAAACGTGATGAGGTCGATCGCCGGGTTCGTGATCAGTTCGTCGGCGATCTCCTTCGGGTCGCCGGTGATCACCTGCAGCATCTGCGGCGGCAAGCCGGCCTCGTACAGGATGTCCGCGAACCGGTAGCACGACAGCGGCACCTTCTCCGACGGCTTCACGACGATCCGGTTGTTGGTCGCCACCGACGGCACGATCTTGTGCGCGACCTGGTTCATCGGGTGATTGAACGGCGTGATCGCCGAAATCACGCCGAGCAGCGGATCGCGCTGCGTGTACACGCGGCGCTTCTTGCCGTGCGGCGTCAGATCGCACGAGAAGATCTGGCCGTCGTCCTTCAGCACTTCGCCCGCGCCGAACGTCAGGACGTCGGCCACGCGGCCGGCCTCGTACGTCGAATCCTTGACGCACAACCCGGACTCGGCCGTGATCAGCGCCGCGATCTCCGCGGTGCGCGCACGCACGATGTCGGCCGCGCGACGCAGGATCGCCGCGCGATCGTGGCGCGTGAGCGTCGGCCGGTACGCATGCGCGACCGCGAATGCGCGGCGCACGTCGTCGAGCGTCGCCTTCGGCACGGTGCCGACCAGCGCGCCGTCGTACGGGTTGCGTACTTCGATCACCGCATCCCGCTGAATTCGTTCGCCGTCGATTCGCAGTGCTTCGCGACGAATTCCGCGGACGGCCGCCGATGCTGCGATGGCGTTCATGACTGTATCCCCCACGGATGCGCGTGCATCACTGCAGATGGTTGAGCACGATGTCGATGATGTCGAAGTTGCGCAGCCGCGCGCGGCCCGTGACGTCGGTCGCGACCGGCCTGCTGAAGATCAGCGGCACGATCTGCTCGGAGATCCCGCCGTGCGAGCGCAGCGGCACGTCGAGGCCCGACAGGTCGTGCCCGATGCGACGCGTGCCGAGCACGACGTCCTGCTTCGAGATCACGATCAGGTCGCCCATCCGCGCGGGCGGCAGCTCGAAGCGCGCGCAGCCTTCGGCGCCCGTCAGCGCGAGCTCGATGCCGTCGACCGCGGCGAGCCGCGCGCGCAGCGCCTCGGCATCGGCCGTTGCCGGCACGTAGACGGTCGCGAACGAACCGAGCGCGCCGTGGTGCACGACGTACGGATCGGTGATCGGCAGGATCACGCGCGCCGCATCGTGGCCGAGCCATTCGTCGAACAGCGCCTGCAGGTAGATCACGTTCGGCTCGCCGGTCGTGTCGTCGTGCTTCGCGTTCATCCCGTGATCGGCGGTGATCGCGACGATCGCGCCGAGTTCGTCGAGGCGCCGCAGGTAGCCGTCCATCATCGCGTAGAACGCGTTCGCGCCGGGCGTGCCGGGCGCGCACTTGTGCTGCACGTAGTCGGTGGTCGACAGGTACATCAGGTCGATCGGGCGCGTCTCCAGCAGGCGCACGCCGGCCGCGAACACGAATTCCGACAGCTCCGCGCTGTACACGCTCGGCACCGGCTTGCCGACCAGCTCGAGCACGTTGTCGATGCCGTTTTCCTCGACGCTTGCTTCGTCGGCCTTTTCCGACGAGAAGCAGATGCCGTCGAGCCCCTTGCCGAGCAGGCGGCGCAGCTTGTCCTTCGCGGTGACGACCGCGACGCGCGCGCCCTGTTCGGCGAACGTCGCGAGCACGGTGGGGGCGACCAGATACTTCGGATCGTTCATCAGCACCTCGGCGCCGGTGTCGCGATCGTAGAAGTAGTTGCCGCTGATCCCGTGGATCGCCGGCGGCACGCCGGTGACGATCGACAGGTTGTTCGGGTTCGTGAAGCTCGGCACCACGCATTCGCCCTTGAAGGCGGTACCCGGCTTCAGCAGCGTGCGCAGGAACGGCGCGACGCCGGCCTCGGCGGCTTCTTCCAGATATTCGTATGCGCAGCCATCGACGCAGACGACCACCACGGGCCGGCTCATCCAGTTGTAGCGGCGGCCGTTCACTTCCACGGATACAGGCGTTTCAGGCATGACGTTCGTTCCTTTCAGGTCGAAGGGGTGAGCCGTCGGCGCCCACGCCGCGCCCCACTGCTGTTTTCGACGCTTGACATTAAAATCGATGATTTGTAGATTGTCAACAACATGCAGAGAACAGAAAGCAAGAGGCGGATGGACGAGGCGCATGAAGAAAGGGTCCACTCCGTCCGCCTCGTGTCGCGGCGCGGTGTTTATCCGGCGGTCAAAAAGCGCGGCTACATTCGGTATCGGGGCAAGCTCGCCAAAGTCGACGCGTTCCGCGTCGGCTGCATCGGCCACTTCGGCGAAGTCGGTATTCCGGGAGCAGTTGCCGCGATCGCCAACACGCGCAAGGCGACGGCGTGCGCCGCACGCCCACAAGGAGAGGGCCTCGCTCGGCGAATCGGGCCGCACGGCGGCGCGCGGCCCCGCCGCCCTGCATCGCGGTGCGGCGGTTTCGCGTTCGCACTGGTTTTCGTTTCTGCGCCGTGTGCGGCACGGCAACCTGCCACCCTTACCGGTACGACACCCGATGCGACCTTTCTGGATCGAACAAGCGCTGTTCAACGATGGCGATCTCGCCCCCGCGCTGCAAGGCGCGACGCAGGCCGACGTATGCATCGTCGGCGGCGGCTTCACGGGCCTCTGGACCGCGATCCAGGCGAAGCAGCAGCACCCGGCGCTCGACATCGCGATCCTCGAGGCCGACCTGTGCGGCGCCGGCGCGAGCGGCCGCAACGGCGGCTGCCTGCTCACGTGGTCCGCGAAATTCCTGACGCTGCGGCGGCTGTTCGGCGAAGCCGAGGCGATCCGGCTCGTGAAGGCATCGGAAGCGGCCGTGCAGCACATCGCCGATTTCTGCCGCGCGCACGACATCGATGCCGAACTGCGGCTCGACGGCACGCTGTACACCGCGACGTCGCGCGCGCAGGTCGGCACGCTCGCGCCGGTGCTCGACGCGCTCGCCGCGTGCGGCATCCACAGCTACGCGCCGCTGCCGCCCGCCGAAGTCGCGCGCCGCTCGGGCTCCGCGCGCAATCTCGACGGCGTCTACTCGCCGATCGCCGCGACCGTGCATCCCGGCAAGCTCGTGCGCGGGCTGCGCCGCGTCGCACGCGCGATGGGCATCCGGATCTACGAGCGCACGGCGATGCTCGACTTCACGCCCGGCCAGCCGGCCGTCGTGCGCACGCCGTCCGGCAGCGTCACGGCGAGCAAGCTCGTGTTCGCGATCAACGCGTGGATGGCGAGCCGCTTCCCGCAGTTCGAACGGACGATCGCGGTCGTGTCGAGCGACATGGTCATCACCGAGAAATGTCCGGAGCTGCTGGCGCGGACCGGGCTCGTGGACGGCGTGTCGGTGCTCGATTCGCGGATCTTCGTGTACTACTACCGCACGACGCCCGACGGGCGGCTGATGCTCGGCAAGGGCGGCAACACGTTCTCATGGCGCAGCCGCATCGCGCCCGTGTTCGACCGCCGCTCGCCGTACGAGGCGCAGCTCACGCGCAGCCTGCGCGAATTCTTCCCGTCGCTTGCGGGCGTGCCGATCACCGCGAGCTGGAACGGGCCGTCGGATCGCTCGGTGACGGGCTTTCCGTTCTTCGGCCGCCTCGACGGCGCGCCGAACGTGTTCTATGGCTTCGGCTATTCGGGCAACGGCGTCGGGCCGACGTACATGGGCGGGCAAATCCTGTCGTCGCTCGTGCTCGGGCTCGACAACGCGTGGACGCGCAGCCCGATCGTGCGCGGCCCGCTCGGCCATTTCCCGCCGGAGCCAATCCGCTATGTCGGCGCGCACGTCGTGCGCAACGCGATCCGTCGCAAGGAGCGCGCGGAGGACGAGAATCGAAAGCCGTCGGCGGTTGATACGTGGCTCGCGAAGTTTGCGAGCGCGGCGGGGAAGGCCGACAAGGGGTGATTACATCATTCGGAAGACGTATCGAATCACCTACTCGGCAGGCAGACCGCGTTGCGTCACGGTACTCGGCAGCACGAGCGGGCCGTGCGCCGAGCTGGCGACTCGAACCGTGAAAGGTCGCAATCCAGCCGCTCCACGGCCTTTCGTCGTCAACGTGCGGTGACAGATAGCGCCGCCACTCACGCGCCGGCCTTCTCCCGCGCCGCCTTGCCGGTAGCAGGCAGCCCCTGCTCGTGCGTACGGCGCATCCGCGCGAGGCCATGCGCGACGTGCTCGCGCACGAGCGCGACGGCCTTGTCCTCGTCGCCGGCCGCGAGCGCCTGCACGATCTTGTCGTGCTCGGCCGCCGACACCGCGATCGCATCCTGCTCGGCCTCGATCGCCGCCTGGCGCAGCAGGCCAAGCTGGCGCACGAGCCGGCGATACGTATCGGTGAGATGCGTATTGCCGACGCCGACGACCATCGCGTCGTGGAACTGCACGTTCAGCTCGGTATAGCGCGTGACGTCGTGTTTCTTCGCGGCGTCCTTCATCGACTGGATGATGCCCTTCAGCACTTTCAGCGTGTCGGGCGAGATGCGCTTCGCGAGCGCGCGCGCGACCGATTCGTCGAGCATCGCGCGCACTTCGTAGATCTCCTCGGCCTCGCGCAGCGGCACGACGCGCACGGTCACGCCGCGGTTCTTCTCGTTGCGCAGCAGGCCGGCTTGCTCCAGCGCGCGAAACGCCTCGCGCACCGGGCCGCGCGACACGTTCAGCCTGGTCGCGATGTCGACTTCGTTGAGCTTTTCGCCCGGTGCGTATTCGCCGGACACGATCGCGCGCTCGAGCATGTCCTGGACGATCATCGCGAGCGACTGGCTTTGCAGGAGTTCGATGGCGTTGAGCGCGTTCGGGACAGTCATGGTCGGGCGGGCAGCGGAGCTGGGGGTGAGAACGAGGGCGCCATACGGCGAATGATCGCTGTATACCGTCGCCCCGGCATATTGTCAACAGTTTTCAGTTTCCAAAAGCCGGTCCCGCGCGCCGGAGCACGACCGGCCCGCCGCCGCCGCGCGATGCAGGAAACCATCCCCGCACCGCGCGACGCCCGGACGGTCCGTCAGGCCGTGCGCTTCACCGGCCCCGGATCGCTCTGGCTCGGCCGGCCCGTCTCGACGTGGCCCGCGAAGCGGCGCACGACCTTGTCGTCGCCGCCGTGCAGCGTTGTCGCGGTGATCGTCAGATCGTACCAGCCGTGGCTCGACGCGAGCTCGAAATGCCCCTCGACGCGCTCGCCCGGCTCCAGCGTGTACGTGCGGGCATGCGCATGGCTGTACGCGTTGTCGACCGTCACGCGGCAGGTCGCACGCCCGCTGTTGCGCAGTTGCAGATACACGTGGCGGTTGCGCACGTCGTAGCCGATCTTCGCTTCCGGGTTCGCGTGTCGGCCGTCCGCGGCAAGCCGCGTATTGCCCTGGAATTCGCACAGATAGCCGTTGGGGCCGTA
Organism: Burkholderia sp. BCC0506; assembly: GCF_902833145.1. Classification (GTDB taxonomy): domain Bacteria; phylum Pseudomonadota; class Gammaproteobacteria; order Burkholderiales; family Burkholderiaceae; genus Burkholderia. The sequence continues at coordinate 463,026 of NZ_CADFEN010000006.1, forward strand.
GGCGGCCAGATGGTAGTCGCCGCGCGCGGCCGACGTGCTCCACGTATCGACGAAGCGGTCGTGCGCGGACACCGCGTAGCGGCGCGGCGGCGTCGCCGGGTTGCGGCGGTCGTACACGTAGAACGCGGCGCCCGCATCGCCGGTGTTCGCGAAGTCGAGCGACACGGTGTCGTCATGCGCGCCCACGCGGCTATGCACGAACAACTCGTACGGCAGCGCACGCGCCGGACGCGTGCCGGGCTCCTGCGTCGGCATCGACTGCCGCGCGGGCACCTGGTACGCCTGGCCGGCGGTCGCGATGTGCTGCGGCACCGTGAAACTCACCGTGCGCGTGTCGGGTCGCGCGGAGAAGTCGAACGCCGACGTGAGGTCGCCGCAGATCGACCGGCGCCACGCGCTGATGTTCGGCTCCTGCACGCCGAAACGCGCTTCGAGGAAACGCAGCACCGACGTATGGTCGAACGTCTCCGAGCAGACCCAGCCGCCCTTCGTCCACGGCGAAATGATGATCAGCGGCACGCGCGGCCCGAGGCCGATCGGCTGGATGCCGCCCGGGTCGGCGCCCGGCACGAGCGGGCTCATTTCGCCCGGGTACTTGTTCAGGTCGAGCAGTTCGTCGCCGAGGGTCGACAGCAGGTTCGACGACACGATGCCCTGCCCGCCCACGCCGCTCGTGACCGGCGGCACCGGCGGCACGACGTGGTCGAACAGCCCGTCGTTCTCGTCGTAGTTCAGGATGAACACCGTCTTCGCCCACACCTCGGGGTTCGACGTCAGCGCCTCGAGCACCATGTTGATGTAGAACGCGCCGTCGGTCGGCGACGCCTGCGGGTGCTCGCTGTACTTGTACGGCGACACGATCCACGACACCTGCGGCAGGCGGTTGGCCTGCACGTCGGCCTTCAGTTCGGCGAGCGTGTGGTTCGACGCGCCCTTGTCGACGAGCGGGCCGCTCGCGCCTTCCTTCACCTGGAAGCGCTTGAAGAACATCAGCGAGTTGTCGGTGTAGTTGTCGGTCGGATCACCCGGGATGCCGGTGCCGCCCTGGTACACCTTCCAGCTGATCTTCGCGTTCTCGAGGCGTTCGGCGTAGGTCGTCCACGTGTAGCCGTTCACGTCGTTGCGCTCGCCGATGCCCGGGCCGTTCGGCGCGCTGCCGTAGACGTTGCGCGAGTCGATCGTGCCGGTCCACAGGTAGATGCGGTTCGGCGCCGTGTCGGCATGCGCGGAGCAGAAGTACGAATCGCAGATCGTGAACGCGTCGGCCAGCGCGTAGTGGTACGTGAGATCCTGGCGCTTCAGGTAGCCCATCGTCAGCACGTCCTGCTTCTGGTTCACCCACTGGTCCCACTGGCCGTTGTTCCAGGCGAGGTGGCCGCTGCTCCAGCCGTGGTTGGTGCCCGGCTGGAATTCGGTCGTCTGCTTCGGGTCGAGATAGAACGGCAGCACGTACGGCGCCGACGGATCGAGCCCGCGCGAATGGTAGTTCTTCGTGAACACCGACGCCGGCGGCTGCTGCCACACCGGTGCGCCGTTCGGCAGCAGGTGCGGACGCGGGTCGTCGAAACCGCGCACGCCGCGCAGCCCGCCGAAGTAATGGTCGAACGAACGGTTTTCCTGCATGAAGATCACGACGTGTTCCACGTCGCGGATCGTGCCGGTGCGATAGGCGGCCGGCATCGCCAGCGCATTGCGGATCGCGGGCGGGAAGCCCGCATAGGCGGCCATCGCGCCGGCCGACTGCGCGGCGAGGCGCAGGAAATCGCGTCGATTGTTCGAGGACATGAAAAGCACCCTGTGGTCGGTGGGAGTGGGGTCGCCGGGCGAGCGGGGCCGGCGATCTGCGTCGCCGTCATTACCCCGCACCGGCGTGTCCCGGCCGTGACCGGTTCCCGCAGGTTTCTTGCGGTCATCCCCAGCTTTTTTTCGAAGTCGCGCACGGCGCGCCTTTCATGCGGCCGACACACGCCTGCGCTACGCTGACGCGCGATGAAGAGGGGGGAGAAGCCGAGTCGTGTTCGATCAGCTGAAGGCGTTTCACGCGACCGTCCGGCAGGGCAGCATCACGCGCGCCGCGCGCCACCTGGGCGTCAGCCAGCCGACGATCGCCGCGCAGATCCGGCAGGTCGAGCAGATGTACGGCGTCGAGCTGTTCTACCGCAGCGGCCGCAAGCTCGAGGTGACCGAGACGGGCATCGAGCTGTTGCCGCTCGTCGAGAAGATGATCGCGCTGGAGGCGCAGGCCGACATCATGCTGCGCAACGTCGGCGGCCTGTTCGAAGGCCACCTGCGGATCGGCGCGACGGGCCCGTACTACATCATGGATGCGGTCGGCCGCTTCTCGAGCGCGCATCCGTCGATCGCGCTCACGTGCCGGATCGGCAACTCCGAGGAAATCCTGCAGGCGCTGCAGGAATTCCGCATCGATCTCGCGGTCTCGTCGCAGCGCAACGACGCCGACGGCCTCGAACGCCGGGTGATCTCCACCGATCCGCTCGTGCTCGTCGTGCATCGCGATCATCCGCTCGCGCGCTTCGATTCGATCGACGCGGCGCGGCTCGCCGACGTGCGGCTGCTGATCCGCGAGGAAGGGTCGGTCACGCGCCGCTGCACGGAGACGATCCTCGCCACGGCCGGCGTCGCGGCCGCCTCGGTCGCCGAGATCGGCAGCCGCGAAGCGATTCGCGAGGCGATCCTGCACGGGGTGGGCGGCAGCCTCTTTCCGCTCGGCGAGGCCGAGCGCCATCCGGACTTGCGCGTGATCGCGCTGCGCGGCGTCGACACGACGATCGACGAATACGTGTACTACCTGAAAGCGCGCCGCCAGAGCCCCGCGATCGACGCGTTCCTCGCGTGCATCCTGCCGGGCGGCGGCGCAGCGGCCGGCGCGGATGAAGCCGGACGAACGTTGCGGCGGGTGAGCGCGCGCTGAACCACCGCGCACTCACCGCCTCCGCGCACTACGTGGCGCTGTTCCCGCGCCTTCCCTCGTCGTTTTCCTCGTGCCTTCGTGCTGTCGCGGCGCCGCCGCTCACTTCGGCAGCGCCGGAATCATCCAGGTCAGCACGTGCTGCTGCAGGAACACCAGCACGCCGAGCAACAGCGTGAGGATCACGCTATGCCAGAAGGTACGCGCGAACACGAGGCCTTCCTGCCCTTTCAGGTCCGTCGTCGACACGCCCGTCGCGATGTTCTGCGGCGAGATCATCTTGCCCATCACGCCGCCCGACGAGTTGGTCGCGGCCATCAGCACCGGATCGAGGCCGAGCTGCCGCGCGGCGACGACCTGCAGGTTGCCGAACAGCGCGTTGCCCGACGTGTCGCTGCCGGACAGGAACACCGCGATCCAGCCGAGCGATGCCGACACCAGCGGGAACAGCGCGCCCGTCGACGCGACGCCGGTGCCGAGCGTGTAGCTGATGCCCGAGTAGTTCAGCAGGTACGCGAGCCCGACGATCATCATCACCGTGACGATCGCGATCCACGTCTGCCGCCACGTCTTCACCGCGCATTCGACGAACGCGCCGGGGCCGGTGCGCGTCAGCGCGGCCGTGACGATCGCCGACACGAGAATCGCGGTGCCCGTGCCGAGCGGCTGGAAATCCCAGATCGCCGCATACGGCTTGTGGTACAGCGACACGTACACGGCGTTGTGCAGGCCCGGCCACTTGATCTTCACGTCGCCGATCGCCGCGATGTTCGCGTGCACCCACACGATCACGACCACCGACACGACGAGCCACGGCAGCCAGCCGCCGAAGCCCGCGCGCGCGGCGCCGGCCGCGGCCGGCACGCTGCGCGCGAGCGCGTATTGCGGATCGGGCTGCGGCTTCCACACCTGCAGGAAGCCGATCGTCACGATCAGCGACGAGAGCGACGACAGCACGTCGGTGAGCTGGTAGCCGAGGAAGTTCGACGTGACGAACTGCGCGAGCGCGAAGCTGCCGCCCGACACGAGCAGCGCCGGCCACAGCTTCGCGATCGAGCGCAGCCCGCCATACGCGCCGACCACGTAGAACGGCAGCAGCAGCGCGAAGAACGGCAACTGGCGGCCGACCATCTGCGCAAGCGTCGCGGGCGGCAGCGACGTGACCGCGCCGAGCACGGTGATCGGCACGCCGAGCGCGCCGAACGCGACCGGGGCCGTATTGAACAGCAGCGTATAGGTGAGCGCTTCGAGCGCGGGGAAGCCGAGCGCGATCAATAGCGCGCTCGTGATCGCGACCGGCGTGCCGAATCCGGAGATCCCTTCGAGCAGGCAGCCGAACGAGAACGCGACGACGAGCAGCACGAGGCGGCGGTCGTCGGGCAGGTTGTCGAGCATCCACTGCCGGAACTGGTCGAAGCGGCCCGACTTCACCGCGATGTTGTACAGCAGCAGCGCGTTGAAGACGATCCACATCACCGGCACGACCGCGAGCGCCATGCCCGCGCCGACCGCGTTGAACGCGAGCCCGGCCGGCATCCCCCACGCGCCGATCGCGACCGCGAGGCCCGCGACGAGCCCCGCGAGCGACGCCTGCCACGCGGGGCGGCGCAGCACGCCGAGCGCGATCAGCGCGACCGCGATCGGGATCGCGGCGACGAGGAACGACAGGAGCAGCGAGCCGGCAATGGGCGTCAACGGTTGCGCGAAGACGATGCCGGGCGGGAGGGCGTCGGTGGGATTCATCGTGTCTCCAGAGTCGACCCGTGTTCGCCTCTCGGGGCGCCGGGTTCGGTACAAGGCGATGTCCTGCAGTCGCGACCGCGATCGGGGTGCTTGCGTACGCAACGACGTTGCGCGGCCAACCGATCGGTCGCTTAAAAGAGGTTAGGAGGCGCAACGCGCTTGTACAAGGGGGAGAAGCCCGATGCAGGCGAATCGATGCGCCCCGTGCGCCGCACGCTGGCCGGCAGATGGCGCGCAGCTGTCGCGTTCGACAGGAACCCCCAGGGCTCGCCGGTGCGCGCAATGTTGCGCGACCGGAAAAGGTGACTGCCAGCCACGCGGATGTTTCGTCCGGCCGCCGAAGCCTAGACTGGCTGCATCGTTTCCGGCCGCGCCGGCGATGGCGCGGCACCGGAACCTCACGGAGCCACACGATGAAAACGATGAAACACGCGGCCTGCGCATTCGTGCTGATCGGCGCGGCATTCGCCGCGCATGCGCAAGCCACGTCGACGCTCACGCGCGCGCAGGTCCGCCAGGAACTCGCGGAACTGCAGGCCGCCGGCTACCGGACGAGCCTCGCAAGCAGTCCCGACTTTCCGCGCAACATGCAGGCGATCATGCAGCGTGCCGCCCGGGCCCGCGGCGAAGGCGACGTTGCCGGTTATGGCGGCGACGGCCGGGCCCACACGGAATCGGGCAAGCCGATGCTGCCGCACGCTGCCGATCGCGGCACGTACGCCCATCACTGATCACCGGCGAAACCGGATGTAATCGCATCGCGGCGCGGCGCTCCCCGCGCCGGCCGCGTGCGCGATCGTCACACGCTGAAGCGGTTCAGCGTATAGGCGCGATAGGCGGCGACGAACGCGTCGAACGATCCGGCCTCCTTCGCTTCGAGCTCGGCCTGTTCGGCCAGCGACTTCGCGGCAAGCGCCTGCTCGGTGCGCAGCGTCTCGGCCGACGGCGGACGCGCGCGGAAATGCGCGGCATGCGCGTCGCTCTGCGCGAGCGCGAACGCGAGGAACGACTGGCCGTTCTCGCGCATCGTGCGCAGCACGCGCGCGGACGGCGTGCGCTCCGGATCGGCGAGCTTCTCGCGCTGCGCGGCGATCGCACGCGCATGCTCGTCGCCGCCGCGGATTTCGTCGAGCCGGCGGCCGACGATCTCGATATCGCCCATCAGCTCGTCGGCCCACTGCTGCAGCGTGACCGGCTGGCCGTCGCGCGTCAGCGTGAGCCCCGGCTTGCGACCGTCCAGCGTCACGCTGCCGAAATTCGCGTTCGCTTCCTTGTACGCGTCGCAGTCGAGCGGCGCGCTTTCGTCGAGCGCGCACGCGAGCAGGAATGCGTCGATGAAGCGCGCGGTCTCCAGCGCGATGCCGGTCGGCTCGAACGGATCGATGTCGAGGCAGCGCACTTCGATGTACTGCACGCCGCGCGACGCGAGCGCATGCAGCGGCCGCTCGCCCGAATACGTGACGCGCTTCGGCCGGATCGTCGAGTAGAACTCGTTCTCGATCTGCAGCACGTTCGTGTTGATCTGGATCCACTCGCCGTCGCGATGCGTGCCGATCGCCTCGTACGCCGGATACGGCTCGCTCACGGCCTTCGACAGCGCGTCGAGATAACCGGGCAGCGTGTTGTAGTCGACGTGCAGCGCGGCCTGGGCCGTCGTGTTCGAGTAGCCGAGGTCGCTCATCCGCAGGCTGGTCGCATACGGCCGGTACAGCGTATCGGCGTCGAACGTGTCGAGCTTGTGCGGCTTGCCGCGCAGGAACTTCGCGTCGAGCACGGGCGACGCGCCGAACAGGTACATCAGCAGCCAGCTGCGGCGGCGGAAGTTGCGGATCTGCGCGAGATAGCGTTCCGACTGGTAATCGACGAGCGTCGCCGTCGACCCTTCGTCCGCATGCAGGCGCCGCCACACTTCCTCGTGCAGCGAGTAGTTGTAGTGGATGCCGGCGATGCACTGCATCGTGCGGCCGTAGCGATACGCGAGGCCGCGCCGGTACACCGTCTTCAGGCGGCCGATGTTCGACGTGCCGTAGTCGGCGATCGGGATCTGGTCGTCGGCCGGCAGCAGGCCCGGCATCGAGTCGTTCCACAGCAGCTCGTCGCCGAGCGATGCATACACGTAGCGATGCAGATCGTCGAGGCGTTCGAGCGTGAGCGCGGCGTCGCGCTCCGCGGGCGTGATCAGTTCGATCAGCGCTTCGGAATAGTCGGTCGTCAGCGCCGGATGCGTGAGCGCCGAGCCGAGCGCACGCGGATGCGGCGTGAACGCGATCATCCCGTCGCGCGTCACGCGCAGGCTTTCCTTTTCGATGCCGCGCAGGCCGTCGGGCAGATGCTGCCGCGTCGGGCCCGAGCTCAGCGCGTCGAGGCGATTCAGCAGCAGTTCGGACTGGCGGTGAGTCATGGTGTTCGACATGGAGACGCAAGTGCGTGACGGCCGCGCGCAGAACGCCGCGCGCGGCCGGCTGGATTGTTGGTCGCTTCGTTGGTAGCGGGCACTTTAACATCTCGCCGAAACCCGCGCTTGAGGTGGCCGCGGGTACGACACACGGGCCCCAGCGGGCCACCGGACGGGCCGGGCGCCGTAGTCCCGGCCCGTATCCCCCGTTTCGGATGAAGCCGATCGGCACGCCGGTCACCGCGATTCGTCGGACGGAATATGAACGGCGAACGGGCGGCCGCAGGTGCAACCGTGCCGCCGAATCGTTCGGAAAACGACGCGTCGCGCAAGCGTCGCATGCGCGACATCCGGGCCGGCGCCGGATGCATGGCATCGCCATGACGGGCCGCGTCACGCCCGCGCCGCCGGCGCAACGGGTTGCAGCCCGGCCGGCCTCCTTGCTGTCGCGCCCGGCCGCGGGCCGCGGCGCTTACCCGCCGCGCGCGCCGCCCGCCCGGTCCGCCACGTCGTTCCACAGATGCAGCGCCGCATACGCGCGCCACGGCCGCCAGCCTTCGGTGCGGCGCTTCTGACTGGTGAGCCGGTCGAGCGCCGGGTCGCGCGCAGCGATCGACTGCATCAGCACGAGATCCGATGCCGGCCACGCGTCCGGGTCGCGCCATGCGCGCATCGCGATGTATTCGACGGTCCACGGGCCGATGCCGGGCAGATCGAGCCACGCGCCGCGCAGCGTCGCGAGATCGGCATGCGCGCGATCGACCGGCACGTCGCCGGCCGCCACCGCGCGTGCCACGCCGGTCAGTGCCGCCACGCGCTTGCCGGGCATCCCGATCTTGTCGAGATCGCACGCGGCCAGCGCGCCGGGCGTCGGGAAACGCCACGCGGGCGCGCCGTCGTCGTCATGAATCACGCGTTCGCCGGCCCGTTCGACGAGCCGGCCGACGATCGTCGTCGCGGCCTTCACGCTCACCTGCTGGCCGACGATCGCGCGCACCGCCAGCTCGAACCCCGACCATGCGCCCGGCACACGCAGCCCCGGCGCGGCCTCGACGAGCGGCGCGAACCACGGATCGCGCGCGAGCCCGGTGCCGATCGCAATCGGATCGGCGCCGAGGTCGAACATCGTCGCGACGCGCGCGGCGAATGCCTCGTCGACATGACGCGCGATCGCCCCTTCGACGGTCGCGATCAGGCAATGCTTGCGCGGATGTTTCGTGACGGTGAGCCGGCCCGCCTCGCCGTGCAGGTCGACGATGCGGCGATACACGCCGTCGGCGACCTGCTCGACGCCCGGAATCGCGCGCCCGCTGAAGAAGCGCAACACGCGCGCCCAGTCGTACGGCGCCTTGTAGCGCAGTTCCATCTGCGCGGACGGCGGCACGAGGCCGCCGTTCGCGAGGGACGTAATCGTTGTTTTCTCGATGCTCAAACCGCACTGCCCTCCGTCTCGGCTTCGGTTTCGTCGTTGCGAACATGGCGTGCCTCGGCGGCGAGCAGCGTCGCCTTGCGGCGCACGCCCCAACGATAGCCGGCGAGCGCGCCGCCCTTTTGCACGACGCGGTGGCACGGAATCGCGAGCGCGACCGGGTTCGACGCGCAGGCGGACGCGACCGCCCGCACCGCGCGCGGCGAGCCGAGCGCCTCGGCGATTTCCGAATAGCTGCGCGTTTCGCCGTACGGGATATGCGTCAGCGCTTCCCACACGCGCTGCTGGAACGCGGTCGGCGCGATGTCGAGCGGCAGGTCGAACGCGTGCCGCGTGCCGTCGAGATACGCGCGGATCTGCGTGACGAACGGCGCGAGCCGCGCGGGCGAGTCGACGAGTTCGGCCCGCGCGAAGGCGTCCTTCAGCTCGCCGACGAGCGACGCCGCGTCGTCGCCGAACGCGATCCGGCAGATCCCCTGTTCGGTCGCGGCGACGAGCACCGTGCCGAGCGACGTCGACGCGGTCGCATAGTCGATCCGCAGGCCGGCGCCCTGGCGGCGGAACGCGGACGGCGCCATCCCCAACTCGCGCGGCACCGACGCATAGAGCCGCGACGGCGAGTTGAACCCGGCGTCGACGGCCGCCTGCGTGACCGGCTGCCCGCTTTGCAGCGCCTGCCGCAGCGCGGCGCCGCGCTGCGCGGCCTGGTACTGCCGCGGCGACACGCCGACCACGCGCTTGAAGAGCCGCTGTAGGTGGAACGGGCTCACGTGCACGGCGTCGCTCAACTGCTGCAGCGTGAGCCGCTCGGCGTGCGCGTCGAGCACCGCGCATGCACGATTGACGATCGCCAGCTCGCGCGGCAGCCCTTCCGGCTGGCAACGCTTGCAGGGCCGGAAGCCGGCCGCGCGCGCGGCCGCAGCATCGACGAAAAAGGACACGTTCTCGCGGCGCGGCTGCCGCGACGCGCAGGTCGGGCGGCAGAACACGCCGGTCGTGCTGACGCCATAGAAGAACGCGCCGTCCGCATGCGGATCGCGCTCGGTCACGGCGCCCCAGCGGGCGTCATCGGTCGGATAGGCGGTTTTCATCTGAACCTCGCACTCTCTAGTGTAGATGGTGCCTACTCTAGACATCGGCACATGCCGTCGCGCCCTGAATCTTGCTCTGTGATTCGTGCCGGCGAATCGGGGTCGCATCGGCCGGAAAAATCCGACGAAACGTGCGCGGCGGCCGCTCCAGCGCGGGTTTCGTCATCGTCTCGTCATCATTTTGCTGCAGTGCGGATGCGACAAATCGCCGTCCTGACGTTTTTTTGCAATCGGAATATTGCGTCGCACCATCGGCGTGTGTATAGTTGGAACTGTCTCCTCCATGTCTCCTCCTGATATGGATTAAGCCCGTTCCGCTCTGCGTGAACGGGCTTTTTTTCGTCCGTCGATTGTGCCGCCTTCCGGCCGGCAACGCAGGCGCGATGCGTCTACACTCGATGCTCGTCGACTGCGAAGGAGTCCCGTCCATGAAGCCCACCATCCGCGGAATCGATCACATCGTGCTGCGCGTGACCGACATGGCGGCGATGACGCGCTTTTACTGCGACGCCGTCGGCTGCCATGTGGAGAAGGAGCAGCCCGATCTGGGCCTCGTGCAACTGCGCGCCGGCGATGCGCTGATCGACCTGCTGACCGTCGGCGGCCCGATCGACCGCCCCGACAGCGGCCCGCCCGGCACCGGGCGCAACCTCGATCACCTGTGCCTGCGCGTCGAGCCGTTCGATCCCGACGCACTGATCGCCCATTTCACCGCGCATGGCGCGCGACCGGGCGCGCCGGCCGAACGCTACGGTGCCGGCGGCTACGGGCCGTCTATCTACCTGTTCGACCCGGAGGGGAACATGGTCGAATTCAAGGGGCCGCCGGCCGCGCTCGGCTGACCGCGGCCGGCGCGCGGGCCCGTCACGCGCCCTCGCGCGCCTTCAGCACCGTCCACTCGACCGCGACCGGATCGTGGTCGGCGCTCGAGATCCACGCGGCGCCGTCCTGCACCGTGCATTGCAGGCGCATCGTGCGCTCCGCGAGCCGCCCGAGCGCGGCCGCGACGCCGTCGGCGAGCGACAGCACCTGCACGTTGCGCAGCCGTTCGACCTTGCTGCGCACGCCCTGCCACCAGATATCCGACGTCTTGCCGCCGTACGCGATCACCGTGACCTGGCCGGCGCGGCCGGCCGCCTTCGAGATGCGCCGTTCGTCGGGCTGGCCGGCCTCGATCCACACGTCGATCGCGCCCGTCAGGTCCTTCTGCCACAGATCGGGCTCGTCGACGTCCGACAGCCCCTTGCAGAATTCGAGCCGCTCGTGCGCGAACAGCGCGAACGCGACGATGCGCACCATCATCCGGTCGTCGGTCTCCGACGGATGGCGCGCCACCGTCAGCGCGTGATCGGCGTAGTAGTGCCGATCCATGTCGGCGATTTGCAGTTCGGCTTTGTAGATGGTGGATTTCAGCGCCATGCGGATGCGGCCCGGGCGGGCATTCGGTTCGGTCGGGCCGTGATGATACCGAATGCGCGCCGCCCGGCGTGCGTCATGCGCTCCACAACGCAACGGCCCGGCAGGTGCCGGGCCGTGTTCGATTCGCGCCGCCGGCCCGTCGGGGCCGGCACGCTCGCGCGTCGTGCGACTGCGCGATGAAGGGACCGTTACTGCTTGACGAAGCGCGAATCGGTCCAGAGGCCTTGCTGGTCGCTGTTGTCGGCGCTGACGAACTGCACGTCGCCCTGGTCGACCGACACCACGCGGAAGCGCTGCCCTTCCGGCACCGACAGGCAGCGGAAGTCGTCGAAGTACTGCTGCTTCGCCTGCGACTTGCCGTCGCGCTCGTGACTCAGTACGGAGTCCAGATTGTCTTTCGACAGGCAGCCCCATGCGTTCTTCGTCAGCTGGATTTCCTGCTTCGGCTTGACGGCCGAATCGCCGCCGGCCTGGGCAATCGACACAGCGCAAAATGCGCCGACAACGGCAAAAAGGATACCGGTACGCTTCATCATGTTCTGTCTCCAGGCTTGCGGGCACCAGGCTGGTTAGCTATGTGTTTAAAGGTGATCGTGAACCCGCGTTTTTCACTTTAGAAGACCGGCAAACGATAGCAAGCACATTTGTTGTGCGACCGCAATAGCGGCGGATTGTCGCACCCCGCGCGCGGTGCGTTTTTGGCGCGATACGTGCGCCCGGAAAAGGCGGCCGAACCGCGGACCGCCCCGCGCGGCCGGACGGAAAGCGTTATCCGGCAAGGCTTTCAGCAAAGTTACATTGCAGCGATTGAACGGTTTGGATAATCCATTTCGCTGTCCGGATCATTTTGATGCATTGCACATAAAGTCATCCGAAACGATTCGCCTTTACCGCCGCGTGGAATCGCCTTTACCTGATACAAGAAAAATGCCAGGTATAAGCGCATCCGTATTTATCCGTAGTTCCCCGCATGTATTCGGCGCTCGCAGAATTCCTCGCAAGCGCCTTTAACCGGCGTGGCGCGGCGTGGCGTTTACCCTGCTTTATTCGGACCGGCTTGCTGGCGTTCGAAATAATCGCGCTGGAAGATGCACATGCGATAAGCGTTGTGATACGCGCCATTCCCGAAAAATTCTTCCTTCAATTCGGCCTCGTGCTGGAATCCGCATTTCTCGTACACGTGGATCGCCGCCGCGTTCGACGTGTCGACGATCAGGTACAGCTTGCGCATGTTCAGCACCTTGAACGCGTACTCGATCGCGAGGCGCGTCGCCTGGCCCGCGTAGCCGCGCCCCTGGCAGTGCGGCGCGATGATGATCTGGAACTCGCCGCGGCGGTGGATGTAGTCGAGTTCGATCAGCTCGACGAGGCCGACCAGTTCGTCTTGCGCGTCGACCGCGACGAACCGGCGCTCGCGCTGGTCGTGCACGTGGCGGTCGTACAGTTGCGACAGCTCCGAGAAGGTTTCGTACGGCTCCTCGAACCAGTAGCGCATGATCTTCGCGTCGTTGTTCAGCTCGTGGACGAAGCGCAGGTCCTGGCGCTCCAGCGGCCGCAGCGCGAGCGTGTTGGTATCGTTCTGGAGTTGCATGTTCATGTCCTTTTTGTTGCCGGCGCACGTGCGGAACGCCCGCGTGCCGGGGCCGCGTTCAGGCCCGTTCCGCACTGTAAGAAATTGAACGCGGGCGAAGTTCAGAGCCTAGAATGGGAGCAAGGGTTCCTGCCACCGCAAGGAGGCTATCGTGTTCGAGCAAGTCATCCTCGGCATTTTCCTCGTGCTGCCGCTCGTCATCGTGGCTGCACTGTTTTCCGACGAACTCTGGCAGGAACATCGTCGCCAGCATCCGCGCGACGAGCACGCACCGCACATCGACTGGAAGCATCCGTGGCGCCGCGTGCGACGCGGGCATTGACGTCGATCATCGCCATCCGCAGCACGCGCCGGCCGGGCCACCCTGGGCCGGGGAACATGCCGGGCATGCCCCTTGCGCTTCGATCCGATTGCCGCTCAACCCGCGAGACGCCGACGTGAACGACAAACCCGCCACTCCCCCGCACGATATCCCGAACGAAACGATCGACCTGCAGATCGCCGATGTGCTGGCGGCCGTCCGCTATCCGGCGAACAAGGATGCGATCGTCGACGCCGCACGCGATGCCGGCGCCAGCAACGACGTGCTGTCGATGCTCGACGGCCTGCCCGAACAGGACTACGCGGACGTCGACGCCGTCACGCGCTGCGTCGCCGGCAACTTCGGCCCGGGGCTCGGTGTTTGAGCGGCGCCCCATAACGCGATAGGATCGGGCCGCACCGGTCGCGCCGCGATCGGCAGGCGTGCCGCCACCCGGCGCAAGATCGGGCGTTCGAGCACGCGTGTCCGGGGGACTCCATGGAAGGCATCCTGATCCAGCACACGACGCAACGTCAGCTGTGGTTCGGCGCGCTGACGGCGCTCGTCATCCTGCTCACGCTCGGGATCGCCGCGCCGCACGCGAACGTCGCGCTGCCGGCCGTCGAGCCGTTCATGCCGATGTGCGCGCTCACCGTGTTCACGACCGCGAGCATCGCGGCGTTCTTCCTCGGCGCGCAGTTCACCGTGACGCGCCGGCCCGTGCTCGGCGCGCTCGGCGGCGCCTATGCATTCACCGCACTCGCCGTCGCGTTGCAACTGCTCACCTTTCCCGGCGTGTTCGCGCCGCACGGCCTGCTCGGCGCGCGCCCGCAAAGCGCCGCATGGATGTGGATCTTCTGGCATGCCGGCTTTCCGTGCTTCGTGATGGCCGCGCTGCTCGCACGCGAGCGGCTGACCCGCGCCCCGGTCGGCGCGAAAGAGACGCGCCGCTGGACGGTCGCGCTCGTCGGCGGCCCGGCCGCCACGGCGGCGCTCCTGTGTGCGCTCGCGCTGAACGTGTCGCTGCCGCCCGCGTTCCATCCGGCCGGCGACGCGGCCGTGCTGCCCGTCAACGGCATCGCGCTCGCCGTGTGGATCCTCAACCTGCTTGCGCTCGTGGCCGTGCTGGCCGCGGGCCGGCTGCGCACGACGCTCGACCTGTGGCTCGCGATCGCGGTGCTCGCATGCCTCACCGATACGACGCTGAACCTGCTGTCCGCCCACCGCTTCACCGTCGGCTGGTATGTCGCGCGCGTGTTCAGCATGTTCACGCCCGGCGTGCTCGTGTGCGTGCTCGCATGGGAAGTGACGATGCTGTACCAGCAACTGTTCGAAGCGCACGCGACGCTGGTGCGCTCTTCCGCACGCGACGGGCTCACGGGCGCGTTCAACCGCAGCCACTTCAACGACCATTTCCACACGCTGTTCCTGCAGGCGCGGCGGCAAGGCGAGCCGCTGTCGCTGCTGATGGTCGACGTCGATCACTTCAAGGCGTACAACGACGCGTTCGGCCACGTGAAGGGCGATGCGTGCCTGATCGCCGTCGCGAATGCACTGGCCGGCGCGGTGCGGCGGCCGGCCGATATCGTCGCGCGCTACGGCGGCGAGGAGTTCGCGATCGTGCTGCCGAACACGGGCGCGCGCGGTGCGCGGGTGGTGGCCGACGAAGCGCGCGAAGCCGTGCTGCGGCTCGAGCTCGCGATGCCCGATTCGCCGGCCGGGCGCGTGAGCGTCAGCGTCGGCTGCGCGACCGTGTCGCCCGACGATCTATCGACGCCCGACGCGTTGATCGAAGCCGCCGATGCCGCGCTGTATCGCGCGAAGGACACGGGGCGAAACCGGGTCGTCGTCGCCTGAAAACGTCTGCTGTTTGGCGAATTGTTACGGTCATTGTGACCGGAATAATCCGCCGTTACGGATTGCGGCGCGGGGAAACGATCGCTTACAGCCTGGGCCGGAGCCGCTCGCTATGCTGGGTTTCATATTGAACCCGAGCAGGTGAACGCGATGAAGAAGGTCCTTTTGTTGATTGCCGGCGTCGCCGTGTTGTTGAGCGGCTGTATCGTGGTGCCTGACGGCGGCGGGTATTACGGAGATGGGTATTACCACCATCATCGTCATTGGGATTGATGACGGGTAAAGAGTCCGGAGCGGCGATCCGGTCATCCCGCTCCAGCACCGCATCGACTGTCGAACTTCGAATGCGCGCGCATCACTTCCCGATACAGAACCTGCTGAAAATCACCCCCAGCAGATCATCCGACGTGAATTCCCCGGTAATCGCATTGAGCTGCTCCTGCGCGAGCCGCAGCTCTTCGGCAAACAGATCGAGCGACTGCGCACGCTGTTCCGCATGATCGGCCGCCTGCGCGAGATGTTCCTGCGCGGCCCGCAGCGCGATCAGATGCCGCTCGCGCGCCAGATACACGCCTTCGGCCCCCGCCTGCCACCCGGCGATCCGCAGCAGCTCCGCGCGCAGCATGTCGATCCCGTCGCCGCGCTTCGCCGACAGATGCACCTCGGTCAGATCGCCTTCCGCCGCGGGATGCTCGACGCATGCCGGCACGCCGGTCAGATCCGTCTTGTTCAGCACGCGCACGACCGGCACGCCGGCCGGAAACCGCGCCGCGATCACGCCGTCATCGGGCGTCATCCCGGTGCGCGAATCGAGCAGATGCAGCACGACGTCCGCGCGCTCGATCTCGCTCCACGTGCGCGCGATGCCGATCCGCTCGACTTCGTCCTCCGTCTCGCGCAGCCCGGCCGTGTCGATGATGTGCAGCGGAATCCCCTCGACCTGGATCGTCTGCGCGACCTTGTCGCGCGTCGTGCCGGCGATCGGCGTGACGATCGCCAGCTCGGCGCCGGCCAGCGCATTCAGCAGCGACGACTTGCCGACGTTCGGCTGCCCTGCAAGCACGACCGACAGCCCTTCGCGCAACAGCGCACCCTGCCGCGCATCGCCGAGCACGTGCGCGAGCTGCGCGCGGATCTTCGCGAGCTTGCCGCGCGCGTCGGCCGCTTCGAGGAAGTCGATCTCCTCCTCCGGAAAATCGAGCGTCGCCTCGACCAGCATCCGCAGCGTGATCACGTCCTCGACGAGCGCGTGGATCTGCCGCGAGAACGCGCCGTCGAGCGAACGCCCGGCCGAGCGCGCGGCCGCTTCGGTGCTCGCCTCTATCAGGTCGGCGACGGCCTCGGCCTGCGCGAGGTCGAGCTTGTCGTTCAGGAACGCGCGCCGCGTGAACTCGCCCGGCTCCGCGAGTCGCAGCCCGACGCCGCGCCCCGCGTCCAGGCAGCGCTGCAGCAGCAACTGCATCACGATCGGCCCGCCATGCCCCTGCAGCTCCAGCACGTGTTCGCCCGTGTACGAATGCGGCGCCGGAAAATACAGCGCGATCCCGCGGTCGAGCGGCGCGCCATGCTCGTCGAGGAACGGCACGTAGCTCGCATGACGCGGCGCGAGCTTCTGCCCGCACAACGCGTCGATCAACGGCAGCGCGGCCGCCTCGCCGCCGCGCCCGAACGACACGCGGACGACCCCGATGCCGCCCCGGCCGGCAGCAGTGGCAATGGCGACGATCGGATCGGAATCGGTAGCGAGCATGGGAATCGGAGAAATCGGGTAATCAGCGAGTCAATGGTGCGCCCGCGCAACAGTTCGGGCATCGGAACGCCGGCATTGTAGCGTGCCGGCTCACACGCGACCGGCCACGACGGCGGGTTCGGACTCGGCCGAATTTATCCCGCCGGGGATAAGCCGAGTATCAGTCCGGCATCATGACGGACCGACCGTTTCGGACGAGTATGCGTGCCGGAGGGGCTCGGCACTACGTCCCTCAATTTCATTTCCCCATCCTGACCAAGGGGGGATTCGTCCGAACAGGATACGTTTATCTCATATGGTTGTCTGAGACGCGGCGAGGGAATTGCACAATCTCCCCATGCCGACACCCGAAGAAAAAGCCGCGTTCTCGGAACGCCTGAAATTCGCCCTGCGGCGCAGCCCGGAGAAGGTCACGGGCGCGACGGAACTGGCGAACCGATTCAATCTGCGCCACCGCGGAACGCACCCCGTTTCGCCGCAAACCGCGCATAAATGGTTGACGGGCCGCACGATCCCGACGTCGGACAAACTCGAAACGCTCGCCGAATGGTTGCGCGTCGAAGTGCACTGGCTGCATTACGGGCCGTCCCCGAGCGTGGTCGAACACCCGACGCCGCAACCGCTGCCGCGCGACGAACGCTATCCGCCGACGCCCGAGACGATCGAACTCGCATCGAAGATCGAGGCGCTGTCGCCGCATCAGCGCTACCTCGTGCAGGAACTGGTCGAGCAGTTCTACGGCGATCCGAAACTCGAAGCGAAGAAGGCCTGAACGGCAGCAACCGCACGCGCCGCCGCCCCGTCGTCGCCGGGAAACAAAAAGCCGCATGGTCACGAACCATGCGGCTTTTTTGCGTGCGTCGCGAGCGGCTAACCGCCCGCGAGTACGACCAACGTCAGGCCGGCTTCTTCTTGACGCCGCCGAGCTTGCGCGTGATGTAGTACTGCTGCGCGATCGACAGCACGTTGTTCACGACGTAGTACAGCACCAGGCCCGCCGGGAAGAAGAAGAACATCACCGAGAACGCGATCGGCATGAACTTCATCATCTTCGCCTGGACCGGGTCCGGCGGCGTCGGGTTCAGGCTCGTCTGCACGAACATCGACACGGCCATCAGCACCGGCAGGATGAAGAACGGGTCGCGCTGCGACAGGTCGTGAATCCACAGAATCCACGGCGCGCCACGCATTTCGACCGATGCGAGCAGCACCCAGTACAGCGAGATGAACACCGGGATCTGGATCACGACCGGCAGGCAGCCGCCGAACGGATTGACCTTCTCGGTCTTGTACAGCTCCATCAGCGCGGCGTTCATCTTCTGCGGATCGCTCTTGAAGCGTTCGCGCAGCGCCTGCATGCGCGGCGTGATTTCCTTCATGCGCGCCATCGACTTGTAGCTCGCCGCCGACAGCGGGAAGAACACGGCCTTGATCAGCACCGTCAGCAGCACGATCGCCCAGCCCCAGTTGCCGACATAGCCGTGAATCTTCTCAAGCAGCCAGAACAGCGGCTTCGCGATGATCGTCACCCAGCCGTAATCCTTCACGAGTTCCAGGCCCGGCGCGATGCCTTCGAGCATGCGCTCTTCTTCCGGACCGGCGAACAGGCGCGCCTGCACGTCGGCCGACTGGCCCGGCGCGATCGCGGCGACCGGCTGCTTCACGCCGACGCGGTACAGCGCCGGATCGATCTTTTCAGCGTAGATGTCGCGCTTCGCGCCCTGCTGCGGAATCCAGGCCGACGCGAAGTAGTGCTGCACCATCGCGACCCAGCCGTTGTCCGCGGACTTCTCGAAGTTCGCCTTGTTCTTGTCGAGGTCACTGAAGTCGATCTTCTGGAAGTGCTTCGCGTCCGTATAGACCGCCGGCCCGAGGAACGTGTGCGAGAACATCGGCGTTTCGACGGCCGTGTTGTCGCGAACGAGTTCCATGTAGACCGTCGGCGTGACCGGGGCCGTGCCGACGTTGTCGATCTTGGTATCGACGCCGATCACGTAGCTGCCGCGCGTGAACGTGTAGGTCTTCACGACCTTCACGCCACCCTTCACCGGCGATTCGAACGACAGCTTCAGCGTGTTCTGATCGCCCGTCAGCGACGTCGAGCCGGGGTTCAGCTGCGTGTAGACGTCGTTGTGGTTCGGGAAATCGCCGCCGAGCAGGCCCGTGCGTGCGAGATACGTGTGGCCGGCCGTGTGGTCGAACAGCGTGATGTACAGGTCGGGCTGCTTGCCGTCGCCCTGCTTCTTCAGCGTCAGCTTCGCGAGCGTGCCGCCGCGCGTGTCGATTTCGCCGTCGTACACGTCGGTCGAGAACTTCACGAGCTGCGCCTGCGCGGCCGGGGCCGTCGTCGACGGCGCGGCGCCGGCTGCGGCGGCAGGCACGTCACCTGCGTTCGTCGTCGCGCCCGTGCCCGATGCGCCGCCTGCAGCGGCCGGGGCCGTGTGCGTGGCGCTCGGGAAGAACATCGACGGGCGTCCATGGTCCCGCTGCCAGTTGTCGTACAGCATGACAGCTGACATGAAGAAGATCACCCATAGGACGGTGCGTTTGATATCCATGCGTTGTCTCAGAGTCGATGGGACCGCGCGTCGGCTTCGCCGCGAGCGCGAGTGTCGGAGTTGGGCGGCGGGACGAGGTCGATGCCGCCCGCGGAAAACGGGTGGCATCGGCACACGCGCCTGACGGCGAGATACGTGCCGCGCGCGGCGCCATGATACTGGATTGCCTCGCGCGCGTAATCCGAACAGGAAGGATAAAAACGGCAACGGTTGCCGAGCATCGGGCTCACGGCAACCTTGTAGAAGCGCAGCAAGGCGATCAATACCGTTTTCATACCTTGGGCGGCGCCGTACGACGCCGCGTCAAAACCGGCCGGGCGGGCGCGAACGCCGCGCGGGGCACGGATGCGTCACTCGGACGCGGGCTTCGACGCACGGCGGGCGATTTCCCGGACTGCCCTGTCGAGCAGCTCGCGGATCTCGGCCGCGCACATCGCCGCGAGCGGGGCGGAAGCCGCGCTCGGCAGCGCTTTCTTGTCGAAGCGCGTGTGCTGCCGCAGCAGCAGGTCGTAACCGGCGAATTCGGCGCGGCGCAGGCGAAACTGATCGCGCGCCAGCCGCTTCACGAGGTTGCGGGTAACCGCTCGCGGCGCATACTTCTTGCCGATGACGAGCCCCAGACGTGCAGGCTGACCGGTCGGCTTGCCGTAAATCACGAAGTGCGCGGAGCGCCGCCAGGGGCGCAAACGAAAAACGGATGAAAATTCATCCGTTTTCAGAAGTCGCGCAGCTTTCGGGAAGGCGGCTTTCGTCTGCGACGGATTCGCACCCGGCTCGACGGCACCTTCCGCAGGACTGCGGACGGCGGACACAGCGCGCAACCTGCCTTAGATGGCGAGGCGCTTGCGGCCCTTCGCGCGGCGAGCGTTGATGACCTTGCGGCCACCTGCCGTCTTCATGCGGACACGGAAGCCATGGGTGCGCTTGCGGCGCGTCACGGACGGTTGGTAAGTACGTTTCATGATGTTCTCACTTGTTCGAGAATGTCGAAATTCAGGGGACCGCGTGCCCTTAACCGGAGGCATTCGGGCGAACGCAATCGCCGGGAATACAGGATTGGTTTTCGCGGAACCCGCTATTTAAACCGTTTTTCTCTTGACGGTCAATACTTTACGAGTCGCTCGCCTGTGCCGGGCCGCCCCGATCCGGCCCCGCGACCCACAAACACAGCCTGTGGATAAGTCCCGCTGTGGCCGCGTTTGGCGTTAGAATCTCGCCTTATCTCCAAGAATCCCGCACGCCGCTTCGGCTCGCGCCTGCCCCTCCAAGACTGTGACGCAGGCGTCCGAGGCACGCTCGCACGACCGCTTCGGGCCTTGTTGCGCAACCGCGACAAGGGCGCCGGCGAGCCGCGCTGTGCACGCAAAAAACGACAGCTACTTGATGAACGATTTCTGGCAACACTGTTCCGCACTGCTGGAGCGCGAGCTGACGCCCCAGCAGTACGTGACGTGGATCAAACCCTTGGCCCCGGTGGCCTTCGATGCGTCGGCGAACACGCTGTCCATCGCCGCGCCGAACCGCTTCAAGCTGGACTGGGTCAAGAGCCAGTTTTCGGGCCGGATCGCCGATCTGGCCCGCGAATTCTGGAACACGCCGATCGAAGTCCAGTTCGTCCTCGATCCGAAGGCCGGCATGCGCAGCGCGCCCGCGGGCGCCGCACCGGCCGCCGCGCGTGCGCCGCTGGCGCCGAGCGGCCCGGTCGCGACGGTCGCCGCGATCGCCGCCAACCTGACCGCGAATGCTTCCGCTGCGCCCGCCGCGCCGGCCGACGTGCCGATGACGCCGTCGGCCGCCGCCGCGCACCATTTGAACGCCGACGACGCCGACATCGACCTGCCGAGCCTGCCCGCGCACGAAGCGGCGGCCGGCCGCCGCACGTGGCGTCCGGGCCCGGGCGCCGCGCCCGCCAACGGCGGCGAAGCCGATTCGATGTACGAACGCTCGAAGCTGAACCCGGTGCTCACGTTCGACAACTTCGTGACCGGTAAAGCGAACCAGCTCGCGCGCGCCGCCGCGATCCAGGTCGCGGACAATCCCGGCATCTCGTACAACCCGCTGTTCCTGTATGGCGGCGTCGGCCTCGGCAAGACCCACCTGATCCACGCGATCGGCAACCAGCTGCTGCTCGACAAGGCCGGCGCGCGCATCCGCTACATCCACGCCGAGCAATACGTGTCCGACGTGGTGAAGGCGTACCAGCGCAAGGCGTTCGACGACTTCAAGCGCTACTACCATTCGCTCGACCTGCTGCTGATCGACGATATCCAGTTCTTCTCCGGCAAGTCGCGCACGCAAGAGGAATTCTTCTACGCGTTCGAGGCGCTCGTCGCGAACAAGGCGCAGGTGATCATCACCAGCGACACGTATCCGAAGGAAATCTCGGGCATCGACGATCGCCTGATCTCGCGCTTCGACTCGGGCCTGACCGTCGCGATCGAGCCGCCCGAGCTGGAAATGCGCGTCGCGATCCTGATGCGCAAGGCGCAGTCCGAAGGCGTGAACCTGTCGGAAGACGTCGCGTTCTTCGTCGCGAAGCATCTGCGCTCGAACGTGCGCGAACTCGAAGGCGCGTTGCGCAAGATCCTCGCGTATTCGAAGTTCCACGGCCGCGAGATCTCGATCGAGCTGACCAAGGAAGCGCTGAAGGACCTGCTGACCGTGCAGAACCGGCAGATTTCGGTCGAGAACATCCAGAAGACCGTCGCCGATTTCTACAACATCAAGGTCGCGGACATGTACTCGAAGAAGCGCCCCGCGAACATCGCGCGGCCGCGGCAGATTGCGATGTACTTGGCGAAGGAACTCACGCAGAAGAGCCTGCCGGAAATCGGCGAGCTGTTCGGCGGGCGCGATCACACCACCGTGCTGCACGCGGTGCGCAAGATCGCCGACGAGCGCAGCAAGGACGCGCAGCTCAACCACGAGCTGCACGTGCTGGAACAGACGCTGAAGGGCTGAGCGCGCGCACCGCGCTTGATAATTCGGCCTCCGCCCCAATTTAAGGGGGGCGGTTCGGTTTTGAGGCACAATACTGGTTTGACCGCCCCGGTGGTGGCGGGCCAAGAGCCCGGCCGGCGGGGCGCTGCGTGGCTGCTGCGCTGCAGGCCGTTACTCAACGAAGGAACTCTATGCAACTGGTCAAGACCGAACGAGACACCCTCCTCAGGCCGCTGCAAACGGTCAGCGGCATCGTCGAACGCCGCCATACGTTGCCGATCCTCGCCAACCTGCTGATCACCAAGAACGGCCCGGACGTTTCATTCCTGTCGACCGACCTGGAGCTGCAGATCACCACGCGCGCCGATTTCGGCGTCGGCGGCGACCAGGTCGCGACCACCGTCGCGGCCCGCAAGCTGCTCGACATCCTGCGCGCGATGCCTGACGGCCAGGTCACGCTGTCGCTCGCCGACAAGCGCCTCACCGTCCAATCGGGCAAGAGCCGCTTCGCGCTGCAGACGCTGGCGGCCGACGAGTTCCCGACCGTCGCGCAGGCGAAGGATTTCGGCGCCACGCTCACCGTCCCGCAGAAGTCGTTCCGCCAGTTGCTCGGCATGGTGCACTTCGCGATGGCGCAGCAGGACATCCGCTACTACCTGAACGGCATGCTGCTCGTCGTCGACGGCGACCAGTTGATGGCCGTGGCCACCGACGGCCACCGCCTCGCGTTCTCGTCGATGAAGCTCGAAGGCGGCACGTTCGGCCGCCAGGAAGTCATCGTGCCGCGCAAGACGATTCTCGAGCTGCAGCGCCTGCTCGAGGACATCGACGACACCGTCACCATCGACATCGCGCAAACCCAGGCCAAGTTCACGTTCGGCCAGGTCGAGCTCGTGTCGAAACTCGTCGAGGGCAAGTTCCCCGACTTCCAGCGCGTGATCCCGAAGGCGCACAAGAACACGTTCGAGATCGGCCGTGAAGAACTGCAGCGTTCGCTGCAGCGCGCGGCGATCCTGACCTCGGACAAGTTCAAGGGCGTGCGCTGCATCGTCGCGCCGGGCCAGTTGAAGATCATGTCGACCAACGCCGATCAGGAAGAGGCGCAGGAAGAACTCGAAATCGCCTACCAGGGCGATACCGTCGACATCGGCTTCAACGTCACGTATCTGCTCGACGTGCTCGCGAACCTGAAGGTCGACACCGTGCAGGTGAGCCTCGGCGACGCCAGCTCGAGCGCGCTGATCACCGTGCCCGAGAACGACGAGTTCAAGTATGTCGTGATGCCGATGCGCATCTGACGCGCTCGACATCGCGACACACACCAGGGGGCGGCAAGCCCCTTTGGCGTTTTTATGGCGAACCGACAACCCGCCCTTTTAGTGCCTTTTCGGCACCTGGGGCGGGCCAGGAAACTGGAGCGGCCGGCGATTTCCCTCGCTGAAACGCACCGCGCCGCCACGAGAGTGGCCCCGCAGAACCGGAAGATATCCATGAGTGAACAGCACAATTCGCAACCCGATAACAGCAGCTACGGCGCCTCGTCGATCCAGATCCTCGAAGGTCTGGAGGCGGTGCGCAAGCGCCCCGGGATGTACATCGGCGACACGTCGGACGGCACCGGTCTGCACCACCTCGTGTTCGAGGTGCTCGACAACTCGATCGACGAAGCGTTGGCCGGGTACTGCAACGACATCCACGTGACGATTCACGCCGACAACTCGATTTCCGTGGTCGACAACGGCCGCGGGATTCCGACCGACGTGAAGATGAACGACAAGCACGAGCCGAAGCGCAGCGCCGCCGAGATCGTGATGACCGAGCTGCACGCCGGCGGCAAGTTCGACCAGAACAGCTACAAGGTGTCCGGCGGCCTGCACGGCGTGGGCGTGTCGTGCGTGAACGCGCTGTCGAGCTGGCTGCGCCTCACCGTGCGCCGCGACGGCAAGAAGCGCTTCATGGAGTTCCACCGCGGCGTCGCGCAGGATCGCGTGATCGAGGTGGTGGACGGCGTCGAAGTGTCGCCGATGCTCGTGACCGGCGACACCGAGAACCGCGGCACCGAAGTGCATTTCATGGCCGACCCGACCATTTTCGGCACGGTCGAGTATCACTACGACATCCTCGCGAAGCGGATGCGCGAGCTTTCGTTCCTGAACAACGGCGTGCGGATTCGCCTCACCGACCTGCGCTCGGGCAAGGAAGACGATTTCGCGTTCGCCGGCGGGGTGAAGGGCTTCGTCGAGTTCATCAACAAGACCAAGAGCACGCTGCACCCGACGGTGTTTTTCGCCAACGGCGAGAAGGACGGCGTGGGCGTCGAAGTCGCGATGCAGTGGAACGACAGCTACAACGAAAACGTGCTGTGCTTCACGAACAACATTCCGCAGCGCGACGGCGGCACGCACCTGACCGGCCTGCGGGCCGCGATGACGCGCGTCATCAACAAGTACATCACCGACAACGAAATCGCGAAGAAGGCGAAGGTCGAGACGACCGGCGACGACATGCGCGAAGGGTTGTCGTGCGTGCTGTCCGTGAAGGTGCCGGAGCCGAAATTCAGCTCGCAGACGAAGGACAAGCTGGTTTCTTCCGAGGTTCGTGCGCCGGTTGAGGAAGTTGTGGCGAAGGCGCTGGAAGAGTTCCTGCTGGAGACGCCGATCGACGCGAAGATCATCTGCGGGAAGATCGTTGAGGCTGCTCGGGCGCGGGATGCTGCTCGGAAGGCCCGCGAGATGACGCGCCGCAAGGGCGTGCTCGACGGCGTCGGCCTGCCGGGCAAGCTCGCGGACTGCCAGGAGAAAGACCCGGCGAAGTGCGAAATCTACATCGTCGAGGGTGACTCGGCAGGTGGGTCGGCCAAGCAAGGGCGTGATCGCAAGTTCCAGGCGATCCTGCCGCTGCGCGGCAAGGTGCTGAACGTCGAGAAGGCGCGCTACGACAAGCTGCTGTCGTCGGAGCAGATCGTCACGCTCGTGACCGCGCTTGGGTGCGGGATCGGCAAGGAAGACTACAACCTCGAGAAGCTGCGCTATCACCGCATCATCATCATGACCGACGCGGACGTCGACGGAGCGCACATCCGGACGCTGCTGCTCACGTTCCTGTATCGCCAGATGCCGGACATGATCGAGCGCGGGTACGTGTATATCGCGCAGCCGCCGCTTTACAAGATCAAGGCGGGCAAGGACGAGCGGTATCTGAAGGACGACGTGGAGCTCAACGCGCACATGCTGCGGTTGGCGCTGCAAGGGTCGGAGTTGGTGCCGGGTGAGAATGCGGCTGCGATTTCGGGTGATGCGCTTGGGGAGCTGGCAAGGTCGTATCTGCTGTCGCAGAGCGTGATCGAGCGGTTGAGCCGGTTGTATGACCCGGCTGCGCTGGAAGCCGTTATGGACGGGGTGGTGATCGATCTCTCCAGCGAGGAGTCGACCGAGGCTTCGGCTAAGGCGCTGCACGCTGCGTTGCATGATGAAGCGCTGAAGAACGAAGTGCGCGTGGTGCCTTCGTATGACGCGGTTCGCGAACAGCGGGCGCTGCATGTCGAGCGCACGCATCACGGCAACGTGCGCGTTTCGGTCATCGACCAGGAATTCCAGCATACGGCGGATTATCAGCAGCTCGTGACCACCGCGAATACGTTCAAGGGGCTGATTGGGGAAGGTGCGGTCATCAAGCGCGGTGAGCGCAGCATGGCCGTGGCGGACTTCAAGAGCGCGATGAAGTGGCTGCTGGCGGATGCTGAGCGGAACGTTTCGAAGCAGCGGTATAAGGGGCTGGGGGAGATGAACCCCGAGCAGCTGTGGGAAACGACGATGGATCCGGCAGTGCGGCGTCTGCTGCGTGTGCAGATCGAAGACGCGATTGCTGCGGACGGGATCTTTACTACCCTCATGGGGGATGACGTCGAGCCGCGGCGAGCGTTTATCGAGTCGAATGCGTTGCGGGCGGGGAATATTGACGTCTAACTCATGGTGTAGGTAATCGCATAGCCTGAGAAAAATCGGCCCATAAGTTTCTCAACTTATGGGCCTTTTTTATCGATAGCTGTGAGTCACCAAAACGCAAAATCCGGCGACGACGGACTAAGTGAGGCATTTGAGGCTCGTGTGCTGCCCTGACCAGTCAGCGGTCAAGAGAGGCGGCTGCGCCCTTCGGCCAGATGGCGAAGTAGGGAGCTGCCCGAAAAAGTTATCGATAGAGAAAACACGATGTCAACGCAAACTGAATCATTCGATGTACTCGAGCTTTCGTATCCGGAACGTCAACTCATCGTGGTTCTCGACGACGCAGTTGTTCTGGAGACTCCGCCAGCCCAGTTCATGCGAAACTGGTTTGCTGCTCAGCAAATGAAGGATGCGACTGTATAGCAGCCCGTCGGCAAATACACATAACACTGCGGAATCGAATTTTGAAAGACAAATCCTACGCGAAACTTGCCGACCTGTTGTCTGACAGCGAATGGTCGCGAGTATGCGACGACCTCAAGGTTGAGGCGGTATCCAAAGAGTCCTTCAAAAAGGAACCGCAGACGGTTTTTCAATCGGTATCGAAGACAACATACTGCATGGCAGTGTTCGACGCATTGACGCGTCCGATGAATATGCTGGCTGAGGTTGCCGATTTTTTGGGGAAAAATGACGTTAGGGCACGTACAACGGCATCTATAATTTGTCTTGCAGACAACATAAGAGTTAAATCGCAGCAACTAGAGTATGCAATCTCCTGGACCGAAAACATGCGCCCGAAGGAGCAAGTGAGAAAGGAATTGGAGGTCGAGTTTCGAACCTTTGTGAAACCATTCCTTCTCGATGTTCGAAATAACGCTGCGCCACATCAGAGGTCGAGGACACGGCTTAGTCGACGATACATGCATCTGGGCGAGGTCTTTGAGCGTATCGACTTCTGTGAATACTCTCGCGAGGCGCTCGACGGGTTTGAGCGGATTCTGCACCTTGCTGACAATTTACTTCCAGACAGTGCTGCTAGTGACGAACCAACAGACTTCCCTATTTTGGGGGAAATTCGAAGTCTTGCAAAGAGGCTATCACGTGACCTGCAGAAATTTGAATCGGAAGTGGATTCTGCATATAGTTCACGAGAAATATGGTCTCCCGAAATCGATTCGCGTTCGATCGAACGCTTTAAGATTTTTATTGAATCTGTTTCGTTCCTCCACAAACGCACGCCCGCAAAGGAGCTTGCTCAGCTCCTGAGACTGGATATATTCCGTCATCGACCTCAACTCTATGAGATGTGGGTGATGTGCGTTATCTTGAAGATGCTTAGAGATTGTGGTTGCGGCGTCCAATTGTTGGAGGTCGTAAGTGGCGAGGATTCCAACTTCGTATGGAATCTGAAGTACGCTAAAGCCACGAGTCCAGTTGCCGAAATCACAAAAGACGACGTAAAAATGTTTCTCTTTTACCAATTGTTTCGTCGTCGCACCAAGGGAGACATGCCGGATATCTCGCTGTGGCGGGACCGTTCAGCTGAGACATCACCGATGTGGATTGTCGACCCGAAATTCTCTGAAAAAGGTGGGTATTCGATGTCGAGCTACGTAAGCACGGCACAACGATACATGGACCAATTTCGACCCAGCGACTTCTCCTGCGTGCTCGAATACTTTCCTCGCCCTGAAATCGGTTCGGACCCACGCGTCATTCTAGATGTTGCACCTTGGGGAGCAGGGCTCGATACGTTGCGGAGGCTGTTAAAGCAGGCACACGGCCTCACTTCGCGGACGATAGCAATCCTCGATTTGTCGAGAAGTTACGTCAATGATGTCTTGGCCGTCGCGCCCCGATTACGTCAGTTAGTGACTGCTGGCGAGCTATCCGACACTTGTATCTTGTTTGGAGGAAAGGCCAATGTTTGCGCCTCCCTGACCGAGGCGTTAGGAAGGGCGTTCGACATAGAGCGTGTCGCTTTGGGCACCAATAGCAGCATCATGCCAGCACTCGCAGAAGCTCGGCGTTTCTCCGCTGAGGACGACGCGCAGGCGTTTATCCTTCTGAGCGACGGGGACTTTGATGACGGGTCCATGCAGACAGTTTCTGATTCCGGCCTGACGATTTCGCTGGAGCTGCCGACCGAGAAATCCGGGACATAGTCTCCACTTCTGTATAGTTGCCGCTCGGTGCTCAAGAAAGACTGCCTGAGTCTCGTCCAGAGGGTATCACGAGTCGATTGTCTCAATGGCTATTGATACGATGCGTGAGACGTCGGCCTCGCGTCGAATTTCCGCATAGCGCCGTAGTCCATGGTGAAGTGACGCCGGCAAATTGAGGCCTAGACGGACGCCTACTGCCCTGAGCATTTTTTCGAACACGAGTGCGTATATCGGACGAACGTGACCAGCCGTTTCGGGAACGTGACCGAGCGAACCAGAAGGCGGGATTGGCGTTGCGCATGACATCAACTACGCGGGCTATGCTCGCCGGCTTTGGCCGGAGACAGCATGCCCGCGCCCCGGATGAACATGCGCATGGTCAAGGACGTTTACGACTTAAATTCGACGGCGACCTACCGGCTGAATTTTCCGCGGCCGCTTTCCCTCCCGAAAGTCGGGCAGAACAGTTTCGCTCCAGTCGCTAACCGAGCGTGATGCCTTGCTTCTCTTCGAGTTCTCTCGCGAAATCGTCAGTTATTCGAATGTGCGCCTCCATTATGAATTGGCCCTTTTATTTAAGCTGACCTCGGGAATACCCTCGGCGGTCGGCGAGAAAGCGCTGCTCTTCACTGTCTCCCAGCATTCAGTTTTCTTGGCCCACTCCGAGACCATTCGGCCAGATGCCGACTTATGCAGCACTTCATTGACTTCGAAGGCCCATGTTTTGAGTTGCTGTGTTAGAGCGTGCGATATTGACTGGTTAAGCCAGATGCGCTCGAAATCGATCGTCCCGCCGGTTCTAAGGGAAAGGATGGAAATGAGGTAAGCGGTTACGTTTCCTTGGAACGCCGGAAACAGTGGCCGCACGATCGAACTCGTCCGCTTGAAAAGGATGGCCTTCGCAACTATCTGCTTGAAGCCAACTACGTCCGGAAGTGACATCTGTTTGTTTGTCTCGCCGTCCGACAATGATTCCATGAAACGCTCGAAATTTTTCTGTGCCCCCATACTTACAAAGTGTGGCTTGCAATCCCACGCATACAGAAACTTTGCAAGATCAGTTTTTGTTATTTTCCGAGAAGGCGGTGTGACGGCCTCCTTAAGATGACGAAGGCGAGCTGCCGTCGCCCCCTCTCTCGCAAGCCACGTGTTATAGCTGCCTGCCGCCCGTTCATAGAACCATTTACCCACCCCGTCCGGACAATACGTCGTTGACGCAAGGCGCTCCAGTTCAACATGAAACGGCTTGTTCGCAGACAGGTCAGACAGTTTCACTGCGTTCTGACTGTTTGCATATCGGGAGATGTCAGAGATGAGCGCTTCCTCCGATGTTGTATCGGTGGATCTCAAAACGATGACTTTCGCTGGTACGCGAACGTTCCGGAGGTCAATGCTTGGGTTCTTTCTCTTTGCGAAGTAGATGGAGGCGGTCGTCTGCCCCCCATTGACTATCTGCATACCCTTCAGCCACAAAAGGCCTGGACCTCCGTCAACCGTTTTGCCCAGATGAGCCTCATCTGCGACAAGCACAATGCCATTGTTGTATGCCATGAACCGTTCCGGGTTGTCACGCAAAGTATCGCGAACTCCCCGATTAACCTTGCCCGCGACGCTCAGGAAGGAACGGACATTGGCTTCTAGCAGACGGGCCCCATATTTTTCATAGATGAACCGTAGCGCCTCCCCAGGAATGACAGTGAGCGCGTAGTCGTAATCGGTCGCCTGACCGGGCACATAGACGCACGGCAGAGCGGAACCTGATACCTCCTCGAAGTTGATTACGAGTTCATCGCGAGGCTTACCTTCCGACCAGTGACGATGGAGCCGCTCAATGTCCATCACCTCAAGCTTTACCGTCTTACCGTTAACCTCCCGCGCTCTGAAATTCCGAGTTTTCGCGCGACGATCAGTCAGCACATAGATTCTGATCTGCTCTAGCCGTGGGTAATTTTCCTGAATCGTCAGGATCAGGGGATATGCCTCGGATGAGTCATCCGTCGCCGCCGCCAGCGTACCTTGCACGCACTTCGTCAAAAATTGCAGACACTCTTCCGCGGCGTTCTTTGTAATCGCATCAGAAATGGAAGAGATTCCTTCCTTTCCGTCGTAGATGCTGACAAAAAGATCTAACTGTTCCAAATCTTCGGAAATAGAGAAGCCGCTCAAAGACAGGCTCGCCTTGTCAAGAACCGACGAGTGATGACATACCTCTGGCTCAAACGTCATGCCTACTTCGGACATGTGACGCATCACAATTTCCGCGAAGATTAGTTCTGGACGCGGATGAACGCCATCCGTGTCGACAAGTCTCTCATTAACCTCGGTATTGACCTGCGCTTGCGTTTGCGCAAGAAAGTCAGCTAGTTCCATATCGTGATAAATTCAAGTTATACAGTGCACATGTTTCATCGACGCGTGGTCATGCAACCGGCGAATAGCTGAGAACATGCAGTGACTCGATGACGACACCGGCTCGAGTAACACGTGCATCGCTCTACGCCTCATCGTCGGTTTCAGGGGCGCGGTGTTTGGAAATATTTTCAAGGAAAGGGGTAAGTTCGACGGATCTCACTGGGTGCCGCAAGCGCCTGAGTGCCTTTGATTCGAGTTGCCGAATGCGCTCTCTTGTGACATCGAACATCTGCCCGAGCTGCTCGAGGGTATGCTCGGAGGAGCAGTCGATACCGAAACGCAACCTGAGAATCTTGGCTTCTCGCGACGTCAGTGCGGCGAAGACCTTCTCAATTGCATGGCGCAACTGTGCGGAAACAACGGCGGCATCCGGCTGATGCTCCTCATTAGTGAGATTCAGGCCAATCTCGACGCCCTCGTCACTATCTAACGACACCGTTTGCCGGGAGACTCGTAGGCGCTTTGCAACCATCGCGGGATCCATGCCCAAGTGCAATGCAATCTCGTCACCTGACGGAATTTTCCCGCTCCGCTGTTCCAGCTCCCTTTCTCCCCGTTGGATCTGGTTCAGCGTTTCAACGACGTGCACGGGAAGCCGGACAATACGAGCCTGATCTGCAACTGCCCTGCTCACAGCCTGGCGAATCCACCATGTAGCATATGTGGAGAATTTGAATCCTCTGCGCCATTCAAACTTATCGACGGCCCGCAGCAGTCCAATGTTCCCCTCCTGAATAAGATCCGGCAGATCCATTCCGCGGTTCTGGTACTTCTTGGCAATTGACAACACAAGTCGAAGGTTAGCCTCTGCGAGCCGGTGGCGAGCTCTTTCGGCCATTTCAAGACAGGATGCTAGTCGAATTGAGGTCTGCTGAGTCTCTGGCGCTTCAGCAAGGCGCGTATGCAGATGTTCAAGGTACTTTGAAGCCAACCGGGAGGCGAGCAAGGTCGCTTCGAGATCGACAACACGCTCGTCGTCGCAACCCGCGTAGGAGCTCGCCGCACGGAGGCTTTCGACCAGTGATGCCAGATCGAGCGCCTCCGATTCGGCAACGTTCTGACTAAACAAGGAATCCGCGTCGGAATCAGTTTGCCCAGTCGAAGTACTTTCGAACGCCTCGTCGCCGCCCCCCGAAACAATACCTTCGTCAGATTGCGTTAATGCGAATACATCGGCTATTGAGGCCGCTCCAGCGATGACCCCCTCAAGTGACGCCGCAATCATTTCAAGGGCTACCGGACACCGCGCGACGATGCGGGCGGCCTCTGCAAACCCGTGCTCGATCGTCTTGGCAAATTCAACTTCTTCCTCTTTGGAGAGCAGCGGAACCCGTTTGAATTCATCCTCGTAAAGCTTTAGCGGATCGACATCAGAGGAATTTAGCGAAAGAAGCGCGTCTACGCCGGATTGCGCAGATTCCGCAAGTTCAGGGTCTTCGATATCGTCGGCTAACTCCTGCCAGTCCCATATTCCTTCAGATGTCTGAATACCGAGGTCGGCCACAATGATCGCCAAGTTGGCGAAATATCCTGAGCTCGCTTCGCCGTCAACATCAGCTGTTTCACGTATCCACGATTCGGGGACGAAACCGTGACGCAAACCGTAAGCGAGGATCTGCCGGCTTCGCGCGTGGCGTTCGCCAGAAGAGCCGTTGGGGCCCCAGTGCAGCCGCCGTATTTCAGGCAGATCGATGTCCACATCGTCCCAAAGCTCGTCTCGATCAACGGTCCGATGGCAATTTATTGAGATCTGTATTCTGGACGCGGACTGAAGGAACGATGTATCGTTGTTCGGGCGCACCGGGTCCACTTCTTCCTCCCAGTCGTTAACATCGGCCAACTGCTCTGATTCGGGTGTTCCTATCAGGCAGGCTTGCGTTACCGGCGGCCTCAGCCCTACTGCAGAAACAACATGCTCAACGTCGTCGAGACGTTCTGTCTGTAGAACGTAAGCAGCGGACGGGGCAGGTTCATCTTGTAGTGAGATAATCGCCGCGGGAAGCGCAACGGATTCCGCTGCTCCAGCAAGAGGAGCATCGTTCGAAACATCGCTGCAATCGGCAGCGGTCACGTACGAGTCGATCAAGGCTACTACCTCGATGTGCCCGTCAACAAGCGCCAACGCACGGGCGTCGGCGCCATCACCGTTCCTAGCTATTGGATCGATACCAGCATCGAGAAGTACGCGGCACGTCTGCAGATGTCCGCGCGCGGCGGCGTAGTGAAGCGCGTTATAGCCTTTCTCATCCGTCGCATGAACGTCATCACCACGGTTCAGCCTGAGGCGAACTGCAACATGCACCCCGCTCGACGCGGCCATCTTTAGAAGTGGGGATAGCGGCCTCACTTTTGACGCGTGAAGTTCACTCACCGTTGCCTCGACCTGTCACGTCAGGATACGACTGCAACTCGCACAGCTGGGCGGTATAGTCCGCCCGTCGTGGGTGAATGCACTTCTTCTCAGCCTCGCGTCCTTCTCGTGTTTTTTTCATTTTGCTTAGCTTATCGTCAGGTTCGCCATCTCGCGCGTATGTATTACGATGCACCTGACACAAAACTTGAGAGAGCTCAAGTCAGTCCCCCATCAATCTCAATACGGACTCGGTCGGATTTCCCGAGCAACAGATTCGATTCACTTGATAGATCGGGAAACGATCCCAAAAATCCGCATTTCATTCGATATACCTGCGCCATGCTGACCTCAGTTTGATCCTTACACCGTGCTCGCTAGGCACCTCTGTAACGGCAGTATGTTCAGTTGACGTTTGCGTCATGGCGGCTGTCGCTCGTACGTTAGACGTCTTTTGATAGGTGTCAATCAGCGCAACAACGTCGACATGCCCTCCAGCGAGCGCGAGTGCGCGAGCATCGTCGCCATCTCGGTTGCGGGCAGCGAGATCGATGCCTGCATCAAGGAGCACACGACATGTCTGCAAATGACCACGTGTGGCGGCGAGGTGAAGGGCGGTGCGACCGTTTCCGTCCGTAGCATTAACATTGTCACCACGGTTCAGCCTAAGGCGAACGGCTGCGTGGACACCGCTCGATGCGGCCATCTTTAGAAGTGGGGATAGAGGCCTAGCTTTTGCCGTCTTTTGTTCACTCACAGTTGTCTCACCCCGCTACCGGGTAAAGTGTGCGTCCAGCAGCATGAGCTGGCTCGTCCCATACTACTGCATGCATCGCTTCCTTACCTCTCGTTCTTCTCGTGGCTTGTCATGTCCCAGCGGCGTGTCGTCAAGATGCGAATGAGCCATTCAGACATGGCGCCCCCTCAGGCGCATACACTGCCGTTCCCCGATGCATCCCCCTTAGTGCACTCGTCGCCACGCCGACGTTAGTTTGATCCTAAAGCCTTGCCCGTTCGGATTTTTCGTCAGCTTCTTAAGTTCGTCGGACGCTTGCATAACTGCAGACACCGCTTCTATCGCCAGCCCTCCGTTAGCGACTGGCGTGTTCTGGTCCGGAACGACTTGCGCATGGGGCACAACGCGGATCTTATAGGGCGTCTTCCCATCCGATCGAGAGATCTCAAACGTATCGCCTTCACTCGCTCCGGCCGCCTTGAAATACCTTGTCATGTAAGTGATCCGGTACTCGTTGCGCGTGCCCGTGGCGTCGTGGAGCCGGTTGTTGTAGTACACAAATCTGAAGCGATGATGCATCCCTGCTTCGTCCACGCATTCGATCCAAGCGTCAGGATTTTTGACAGCCGAATCGAGCTGAGGCAAAAAGTCCAGGAGTTCTTGTTCCGACTTTGGGACGAGGATGCCCGCCTGGTGCGCTCCAGTTGCCCCCACGTCGTTTGCGCTCAGCGTCTTGCAGAAGGTTCTCATTGTCACGATTTCCCCGGTTTCATATCTAGTGCTCGCTTCATATCCGTCGCATCACGTGTCGCGACCGGGATAGATTCATTAGCAAGCTCTCTTTTCCATGCAGAACGCTCGATCATCACCTGCTCGACGGTGTCTTGATAAAAGAGCCGATAGATCGTCACTGGCCGCGTCTGCCCACGTCGATGAGCCCTAGCGCTGGCCTGAGCCTCTAGTGCAGGGTTCCACACCGGTGTGAAGTGAATAACCACTGTTGCGGCCGTGATATTGAGTCCGGCGCCCGCTGCTTTTGGGTTAAGGATCAAACATCCCGGACCTGCATGCGCCGAGAAATCATCGATTATCTGTTGACGTTCATCTTGCGGCGTTGACCCATTAATCGTACCCCAAAAAACATTATCCGGGTTCGGACATGCTGTCCGCACCAAGTCTCCCACCTTGTTGAAGATGGAGAAGAGAATGACCTTCTGCTTGTTATAGAACGCTTCCTGCAATAAGGCTTCAGTGCGCTCTAGCTTTGCTGTCATCAATGCTACCGTCTTCGAGGGCTCCAGATTCGCGTCTTCCGAGCCTAGCTCTGCGTCATTCGCGAGCCGAAGCCATGGGTGGGCGCAGAGTAGTTGTAACTGCAGTGTCGCTACCAGCGGGCCAGCAACCGGATACTTCGCGATGGTCTCGTTGCGCACCTGAAGATAGTAGTCCGTGAGATTGTCGTCGAGTTCCAAAGGAAGGTCGATATCGACGCGCTCTGGAAGATCATCCGCAAC
This sequence comes from Burkholderia sp. BCC0506, assembly GCF_902833145.1. Lineage (GTDB taxonomy): Bacteria > Pseudomonadota > Gammaproteobacteria > Burkholderiales > Burkholderiaceae > Burkholderia. The sequence continues at coordinate 498,153 of NZ_CADFEN010000006.1, forward strand.
CTCCTTCACCCTGCGCCGCAGCACAATGGGATCGGTAATTCTCCCGACCAGCTGCGCCGAATCGGTGGTGTCCGGGTAATGGTCCTCAAACTCCCGCCGAGAGCCCAGTAATCCGGGGATGACGAAATCCCCGAGCGACCATAAATCAAGGAGCGAGTTCTCTACGGGCGTTCCGGTAATCGCTATGGCACGGCGTCGGGGGATTGTCACAAGAGCACGTCGACGATTTGACTCGGGATTCTTGACTGCCTGAGCCTCATCGCAAATAACCCAAGACCATTTAAACGAGGAAACAATCGAAATATCGTTCACCATCGTTTCATAAGTGGTGACGACAACACTTGCGACTTGCAGTCCTTTATACACTCCCGTCCGTTCCGGTCCTCGATGTACCATCACGGTTAAATCTGGCGCGAACCGTTCAATTTCGCGAAGCCAGTTCGCAATCAGGCTAGTCGGGCAAATAATGAGGGCGGGTGCGCTTGACTGGGGGCGTTCGAGCAAAAGAAGCGCGATCACCTGTAGTGTCTTTCCCAGACCCATTTCGTCTGCAAGGATCACACCACCCGTATACCGGATCGTCTCATGCATCCACTGTACACCCCTGGCCTGATACGGAAACAGGTTTGCCCTCAGGTCGGGAATGCTTATTGAATCGTGAAGACTCGCCGCTACCGTCTTACCCGCGTCAAGAAAGCCCTCAGCGGGTTCGGTTTTGATAGCCGCGCCTGAATTCCGGATAAGTCGGATCGCGACGTCGTAAGGCAAATCGTTCGCGTCTGCTGAGCCCAGAAGCTCCTTGAAAATCTGCACCGAGTCGCGCGGAAGAGGCCTCAGGGTATTTCCGTCGTTCACCCATGAGTGTCGGTTCGTCGGGGCATGCAGAATCCTTCGTTGCCCCCTTACGGTTCGTGTTCCACCGAGGCGGGCGATGGTCTTCCCACCGATTCGGTCAATGACGACCACTGGATCAAGCAGCCGTTCTGAGGCTGTGTATCCCTCAGGAAGTCGACCTTGCAGCGCGTCAAATGCCTCGGGCAGGTGAGACATATCAGCCATGGCAAGGCTCCATCATTTTCCTGAGATCTTCGACGCTGAATGGAACGGGACGTCTCGTGTGAACCGCGCGATGGCAACTGGGACACAGCGGAACGAGATCTGTGTTCGGATCGTACGGACGCGGTTCAGTGAGAGAAGCCAACGGCTCAAGGTGGTGGACCTCAATGATGGTTCCCGCCTCGCCGTAGCGCTGCCGAGGCTCAATACCGCAAGCAACGCACTTCTCTCCGTGGAGACGAATGCACAAGAGTCTGTTACGTGGGTTACGTTCGCGCCGAGTAATTAACGCCTGAGACAGACCACCTTCCACCGCCGGCTCATCACCCATCACGGCCTCCTCGATCACGTCGTAGCCGATCAATTCAGCCATGGCGGCCATTAATGGCACGATCACATTCCGACATGTTGCGACGATGGCATTATCTTCCTCAGGTGCTTCTTGATCGCGCAGCTTCGCTACTATCTTGAAGGCGCCGCTATCGACCTTCCAGCTTGAACGCGTTTGGCCAGGAATGTCGATCTCAACGTTTGGTCCAATAGACGCCACCAACGCGCGCGCCAGCTGTACATCCTCGGCGGAAGCCTTCTCAATCTGGCGAATGACGTTGCGAGAGAAGGATCCAAGGGATAGTTCGACCCGGTGACCTTTCAGCCCGAACGGACGAAGGTCGGCGATTGGTCCATGTTTCTCGTCCAGGTCGCCGAACCATATGCGAAGGCTAGATCGCAAACCTGACGTATCAATAGCAGCGACAAGTTCGGCGCCTGTGCCTTCTTGTAGCTCTTTGATGATGAGATCCTTCTTTGCCGCGATCATCAGCCCTCCTCGTCGTCCGCCGTCTCACCTGGCTCGGGTTCCGGCAGGTTTCGCAGCAGCTTTCGGAGATTGTTGGAGATCTCGGTTCGGATGTCTTCAAAGATCGGTTCCAGCTCCTCGTTCGTATTGTTCTGTTCCGCTACAGCGAATGCCCAGAGGAGCAAGTCCATACCTTCGACTGCATACCCGTTTGCAGCAGCACGTTTGTAGATTTTCTGGTAGAAGTCGTGGTGCTTATTGAGCAGGACAGAGGGTACGTGACCACTGGTGCCCGAGCTGCGAAAAGCCGGCTGCCACAATTCACCTGTTTTGATCTCCTCGCTCGCTTCCACATGGATTGTGTCGGGACTGACAAAGTTTTCGATCTTGAGCTTGAGTTTAATCTTCGGACCCATGTTATTCGCCACGACAGCAGACTGATCTGCAGCGTCGACAGAATTCACTTGCGGTTTATCCGCGTTACTGGCGTCCGCGATACTCTTGTTCGCGCTGGAGTGATCAATCGGCTTGTTCGTGTTGCGAATCGTTCGTCTATAGCGACGGTTTGCCTCGCGATAGATCGGGGTCAGGAGTTCGCGCAACCCATCCTCAAGGTCGGGATGAAAGAGGATTCGCGATTTTTTTACATCTATTCGGAACGCTTCATCGAGCTTGTGACCGAAGTCGAATTCGATCCGCAGCAGGGAAGTGTGCGGTTCGGGGGACCCGAAAACATCCATCCATCCGCCATCCTGGATGAGCCGGCCTTCTCTGAAAACGTAGAATCCTTGAGCACGGTTTGAAATGCGTGCGTATTCTTTTTCCTCGGCCTTGGTCATATCTGCACGATGCGGCAAGATCCATGCGCGAATCGTGGCGACCTGTTCCGAACCGTCCAGAAGCTCGATGTTCAGCGACTGCTTGCTCTCGGGCAGAACCTGCTCAGAACGGGTCGGGTAAAACGGGTTCCACGGCACTACGGGACTTTGGTTGATGAATATTTCAACGTTGCGAGCCCGTTCGTCTGTTTTATCGAGGAAACGGAAGAAGACCAGGGACAGATGCTTATCGAGACTTTCGGCTAGTCTGTTGATGGCCTGCTTCTCAGCTGTGCTACCCGGCTCATAGTCCTTTGTGAGAATGCGATCGCACTTCTGCCAGACGACGAGGGTTCCCTTGTCCCCGCACAATTCGCTGAACATCTCGTCTTCGTCAGAAGTGACTGGCTCCCGCAACATCTCCCATTTCTCGGCATCAGCAACATGCTCGAGGTCCCAAGTAAGCTTCGCCAGCGGCTGGTCTGCCGATTTGCGCGAGATGATAGAAAATCGAAGACACACCGAGCTGGAGGCGGTTTTCAGTCCGAGACCGAATTTTCCGAGACTTTCGGGATTTTCCCGCACGGGTGCGCCATAGCGCATGGCCTGCCAGACGCCGTCGGCGTCCATACCGCTGCCGTTGTCGCCGAAGTACACGACCTTGCGACCGTCATTCCGGAGGTCGATTTGAATGTTGATCCGACTCGCCTTCGCAGCAATTGAGTTGTCGACGATGTCGGCCGCCGCCGTCTTTACGTTATACCCAGTGTCCCGAAGGCCATAAATCAAGCGTGGTGCATCTGGCTCGTTGATTAAGTCGCTCACAGTGAGTTCCAGTTCGTTGTTCGCTTCAGTTGTCGATTGCTTTATCGGAAAGCATACAAATGGCAATAATTCACTTTGGGACGGCAGCGCGCTGATCGAAAAGCCGCAGCCGAGCGTCCTGCAGTTCGCTCCATCGCTGTATAACGGCAGCCGCGAACCACGGCTTTAACATACCTTGTCTTACGGTTCGCATCGCGATCCGCTTGCTGTCGATCAGCAGCTGTCGCGGCAGGTCGAACGAAACAGCAATCACTGTTCAGTCGCTCGGCAGCGACGCACTTAAAGTACTCGGATAAGCGCCGGAATTTCATCCTCGGTGTTCCATCGTTTCCTCGCTGCTGCATAGCCAGTCGCTGACAACCTGCGCAACCGTTTCGATTTTTTTATCTGCCCCTCTCAGACTACACTCCCAGACGATTCCAACCCGCCAACCGCCTGCTTGGAGCGCAGCAACTGCTTTCTCGTCGTTCTGCCTGTTCCGCAGTATCTTTTGTTCCCAGAACTCTGGACGTGTCTGCGGCCACTTGAAAAGTGGGCAGTCGTGTCCATGCCAGAAACAACCATGTACGAAGACCACGGCGCGCCGCCCCGGAAACACAATGTCCGGCTTGCCCGGGAGATCCCGCACGTGCAGGCGAAATCTGTACCCCCGTCGATGCAGCGCGCTGCGCAGCAAGATCTCCGGCTTCGTGTTGCGTCCACGAATGCCAGACATCATCCGGCTTCGCGTGGCGCTGTCGACTACGTCGACCATCAGGCAAACAACGGCAGGTTATATGGAACTCCGTCTCGCGCGCGGGCCACGAGGGACTGGACGTGAGGCATCATGATGCGTGCCACTTCCTTCATCACAGGCATGACTACACTGTTTCCAAACTGGCGATAAGCTTGCGTATCACTCACCGGGATCCGGAACGTATCAGGGAAGCCCATTAAGCGGGCACATTCTCGCGGGGTAAGGCGCCGGGGTCGCCTGCAGCCGCCCTGCGACACGAGAATCTCCGACCCGTCCTTGTAATAACGGGCCGACAGCGTACGCGTGACGCTATCGGTATAGGTCATCCCGAAACCGAATCCGTTGCCAGCGGCGCGATGCTTTTCTGCGTAAGCCTGCAGATACTTCCAAAGATTTTCGGTCAGGGTGTACTTGGCTTGCACTGAGCTGCGCTCGTGATCGAAGAAGCGATCGCCATCCCACGGCAGCAAAGGCTCCGCTCCGTCCGTGCGATGCAGGATCGACCCAAGGCGGGGGCCCTCCGAGGGCAGTCTGAGGTCATCCCATGAAAAGCCCGTCTTCTCCAGAAACCCGACAATGATGATTCGCTCGCGATGCTGCGGAGTAAAATGCTGACCATCAATTACGCGGTAATGGACGTCGTAACCCAATTCGTCACGCAGCGTTTCGAGGATAACGCGGAACGTGTTTCCCTTGTCGTGTGACAGAAGATTTTTGACGTTTTCCAGTAGAAATGCTTTCGGGCGTTTGTGGGAAATAATCCGCGCGACATCGAAGAACAAAGTACCTTGGGTCGTGCATTCGAACCCGTGAGGTCGGCCAAGCGAGTTCTTTTTGCTCACACCTGCAATGCTGAACGGTTGGCAGGGAAAGCCCGCGAGCAGCACATCATGGTCAGGGATGTCTTCCGCCGGGAACGGCACGATATCGCCGACGAACGGATGACGATCCCCATAGTTCTCTAGATAGGTCTTCTTCGAAAAGTCGTTCCATTCACTTGTGAAGACGCATTCACCTCCGTGCGCTTCGAAGCCCATCCGGATACCACCGATACCTGCGAATAGATCGACGAATCGAAACGTCTCTGGCGCTACATCACCGGCTGCCGCTTCGCACTTCAACATTTCGCGCAGGGCAGCTTCGACGACGATCGGACAAGCCGTCTCCCCTTTTTCCCATCGCCTGATCGTTTTCGCGTTTTTTCCAATGAAATCAGCAATTTGTTGCTGGGTAAATCGACCTCTAGCTTGCCTTAGGAGCTGGAGTGGCGGATTTTTTTGCATTCTTGCCTCTGGGAATATTTCCGGACATTATGGCCGTTAGTCGTACTGCTGCCAAGAAGAATAGGTGATAGGCTGGTTCTCGCGCCGTTGAACCCCAACGAGCGCGAGCGTCCGCTACGAAGCGGTTTTTTGCACTGCAAGAATCAGTTGCGGCAGAGAGGGCAACCTGCTGGGCGGGGAAACCGACTGGTGTGAACGTTTAGACCTAGCGCACTTTGCGACGTTGGCGCTCGCAGGGTCCTCTCATTGGAGCCGAGACCGTGCGGTCGCGGAACGCTTACGCATCGCGGGGACGTTCGCTTGCTCGAAGCGGGTCTAAGAAAGCGTGGCGCGGTTCAGGTCGAAAACGCAATAGAGATGCCCGTCGGGTTCGAATTTCCGACGAGCCAAGGGATAGGGCCTGCTGTTGGGCCGGAAAGGACGAGGCCTTCTATGCTGTGGGCGTCATGGTCACGCCCATGCCACTGCACTTCGGGGGCCGGCGAATTTTTCTATGTCACCGACACCCACGCGTCCGTGTGCGCGCCACCTCCTGCTGCGGATCTCGGAATCAGGATGCAGTGGAGTTGACCTTGTTTATCGAACCCGATCAGGAGATCGTCACCTGCCCGCGCGCGCTCCATCACTGCGTTTGTTTCGAAATAGAGGCGATGCTCGGTGCGCGTGGGATGGGCGGCCCGAGCGTCGTACCAGGTCACATCCACCGTGGCAGTGATTGGTTCACCGCGGACGGAGAAGATCGCCGAATAGTGGGCGTCGTTAAGGCCGAGAATAGCTTTTAGCTCGATGACACCGTTGAGTTCGTGCTGGTTGGATTTGTTAGGGTTTGCTTCCACCGGCGCTAGCGTCTTAAGACATGCGGGTGATAGTCCCATGGCTTTATTGGTCATGTTTTTCCCTTGGTCTCATCAGGCGGTTAAACTCGTCGACGATCTTTCGCCAACGGCCATGCACGATTCACCGACTTTGGCTGCGTGCGTCCCACAGATATGTGGAGTACCAGATCGAAAACAAGGTCAGACGAATCAAAATAATCTGGCACTCTGCTAGGACGTCAATGTACTCCGTCTTCCAAGGCCCGCCCCTGCGAAGGTATGGCGGAGTGCATGCGCGTTCACGCGGCCGAGCTGCGTGCGCTCGTGAGGACTCGATGTGGCCACTGCTTCAACAAGCTTTCCGTCATGCAGACGATCAGCCAGTTGAGTCCATCGGCGTTGTAGCCGGCCTCCTCCGCTTTCAACGGAACACTGGGTCCGTCATCGTTCTTTCCAGCATGTGCTTGCCGGTAATGCGGCACGAGGCGTCCGTCCACGGAATGATGATCGCAAGTGCAATCTTGGAAGTAGTCTCGCAACCTATAAAGCAGGTTCATATGTTGGGAGATCGGTGGGCCTTTTTCTTTCCGCCAGCGTTGATCAACTCTTCCACAACTATGCCAATTGGCCACTCGTCGAATTTTCCATATTTCGAGATGCCCAGTTAGGTAGACTCAAATGGCGTCACCGCAAAAAGCGCGGGCCGCATGGGCTGCCACCCATACGACCCGCTGACCACCACCAACTCAGTTGAGGAGTCGGAAATGGCTAACGCCAATCATAAGTCACGTCCCCCGGTAACGGAACGCTTCGTCACCGTCCAAGAGTCAGCACGCCATCATTCCTTGTCTAGGGTCCTCCGTGCTATCCGAGCGCACCGGAAACTGAACACGACGTATTACCCGTGGATCAAATTGGCTGGAGTATGGCTTGAAGACGCGGGATTCGAAGCTGGAGAACGCGTCCGGATTACTGTCGAGGACAAGCGGCTCATCATCACGCCGATGTGATCGGCGCATTGCCCATGGTGGGCGTCGCAAGTCACCATCGCTCAGGTAGCTCAGTACCCGAGACTCGATACCGTTAGTAACTGTGACAAGCGACGATTGCGATGCAAGCGCAGCGGCGCCAGACACTCAGGTCCGCTGCCGTTTAGCCTGGCGGCACGAGCTGCAACCCATACCAGGCGCACCGCACATTTCCGCCGCACCAATGCAAAAACCCCCGCCTGTTCGGGCGGGGGTTTCTGGCTTGAGGGGAGCCTGACGATTACCTACTTTCACACGGGAATCCGCACTATCATCGGCGTAGAGTCGTTTCACGGTCCTGTTCGGGATGGGAAGGGGTGGGACCGACTCGCTATGGTCATCAGGCAAAGGGGGTTGTTGCGTTGCTTCGCAGCGCAACCAATCCTGGAAGAAGCAGTAATTTTGAGTTGTGTGTATCGCACACGAGAATCCAACTTGTCGCTTTGGATCGCGGCCAGTGCTTGAGCACGGCGCCGATCTACAAGGCAGACTTGTTATAGGATCAAGCCTTACGGGCAATTAGTATCGGTTAGCTGAACGCATTACTGCGCTTACACACCCGACCTATCAACGTCCTGGTCTCGAACGACCCTTCAAGG
>NZ_CADFEN010000007.1:0-265285 GCF_902833145.1 Burkholderia sp. BCC0506
CAGTGCCTGAAGTGCCTTGCGATCGAGCAATTGCCTCTCCTGACGTCCTTAAAGTCAGGCGTCAGGTTACGCAATTGCTCTCAAACCCTCCACGGTTTCCTGCGATGAACCTTTTTTTCGTCTTCGGCAGGGAAATGGGGCGCGATGCGCGGCGGCGCTGCCCGTTATTCGAACACCGGCCGGAAGAGGCTGCGCTCGTAGCTGACGATGCACCGCGTTTCTTCCGCATAGCGGAACGCGGCCTGGCAGGCCGGATCGTCCTTCGCGCGTTCGCGGTAGCGAGCGCTCGTATTCGGCGAGGCCCGGGAACGAGAACATCGCGAGCGCGATGTTGCTCGCGCCTTCCGACGGCAGGACGTAGCCGCGATGCATGCCGCCGAACTGCTCGACGAGCGGAATCCACATCTCGCCGCAGGTCCCGCCCGCCGCGCTACCCCGGCATTTTTACGACATTTTTTCTTGCGACGGCGACCGGCGCGCTCCTAGACTCCGTGCATCTTCACCACGGAGCATGGCCATGTCGATACCCCGGAACGCGATCGCCGACCGCACCCCTGCCGCGCCGCCTTCGGCGTGCGCCGATCGGGTGATCGTCCGGCGTTTCGATCCGGCAATCGACAGCTATGCAGAACTCACGCCGCTGCTGCACCGCGCGTTCGCGCGGCTCGGTGCGATGGGGCTCAACTGCACGTGCGTGGATCAGGACGAAGCCGTCACGCGCCGCCGCGCGGAAGCGGGCGAGTGCTATGTCGCCGTGTGCGGCGGGCGTGTCGTCGGCACGGCCACGCTGTATGCGACCGATCCGTCGTCGGCCTGCCCGCTGTACCGGCGCGAAGGCGTCGCGAGCGTGCGCCAGGTAGCGGTGGACCCGGCTTGCCAGAGTCGCGGGATCGGCGCGTTGCTGCTGTCGTTCGCCGAGCAGTGGGCCGCGTTGCGCGGCTATGCGTTGCTCGCGCTGGATACCCCGCGGCCTGCCGCGCATCTGCTCGCATTCTATGGCGCGCAGGGTTTCGAGGTGGTCGACGTGATGCGCTTCGCCGGCAAGCGCTACGACAGCGCGATTCTGTGCAAACGGCCCGTTGCACGTCCCGCGCGCCGCGTATCGCCGGCGTCGCGGCTGGCGGCCCGCGTGGCGGCCGTACGGCGTGCCATGCATGCATGGGCGCCGCGCATCGTCGCGATGGCCCGGCACGACATGGGCGTGCGTCGTGCCGGCCGTTTCGCGGCGCGTCGCGCGGCCGGCGCAGCCAGTTGCCGGTCGTCGCCGTGGCGGCCGCGTCAGCACGGCCGCTTCGCGGCCCGATAGCGACGGGCGGGTGCCGGCTCTCGTGCCGCTCGCGCGTCGCGTGGCCTGCGCGGCAGGCCGGGGCACGGACCATTCGATGACGCCGTGCGGTCGCGCATGGCGATGATCCAAAGAACGGCCGCGCTCGATGAATGGCGCGTCAGGCGGCGTGCAAAGGCGTGTGGGCGTCACTCGTCGCGGTGGCGCGTCTCGCCGCCGCCCCTCGCGAGGCGCCATGCGATCGTGCCGAGCACGCCGACGGCCACCACCAGCGCACCCCACAGCACGTAGCGGCGCCCGGCGTCCGCATCGGTGGCGGCCATCGGCGCGACCGCCGACACCGGCAGCGCCGCGCCGACGCGTGCGGGCCGCACTTCGGGCGCCATGCCGACCAGCAGTGCGTCGCGGCTCACGGCCGACGGCACGAGCGATGCGTCGCCCACGCCGAGCGTAAACGGCGGCATGCCGCGCGCGACGAAGGTCAGCGCGGCCGGATGCCAGCCGATCGCGACGCCCGGCTGGCAGCCGCCGAGCCCGCCGTTGCGCATGTCGACGACGATTCGCCACGCATGGTCCGTATTCGCCGAGAACCCGAGCGGCGGATTGCGCTGCTCGCCGCCCTTGGCTTGCAGCCGGAATAACACGGCGCTCGCGACGTCGCGCCACGGCGCTTGCTCATCGGCGCGGCTTTGCAGCATCGCGCGCGCGACGGTGTTCGGCTGCGGCAGGTCGATGCGCACGCGGTCGACGGGGTATGCGCCGTCGGTGTCGAACAGATACTCGCCCGGTGCGCCACCGGCACGTACCCGCACGGCGTCGCGCCACTGGCGCGGCACGGACGCCGTATCGGTGCCGCGTGCGTCGCGCGGATGCGTCTCGACGTCGATCGACGCGATCGACGGCGCGCCGTCGAGCCAGTCCAGCCGCAGGTAGCGCGGCGCCGCGCCGTCGAGCGCGATGCGTTCCTGCACGAGCACGTCGTTGCCGCGGCCGACCTTCAGCAACTGCGTGCTGCCGAGCGGCCGCCAACTGCGCAGGTCGTCGCTGGCTTCGACGGACACGCGCCCCTGGTAGCTGTCGTCGTCCACGTGCACGAGCAGCGCATCGATGCTGCCGTCGGTATGCGACAGGTCGACGAGGTCCGCGCCGCGCCGGGTGCGCGAAGGCGTCGCGACGGCCGCGCGCAGCGCGCCGTCCGGGTCGACCGTCACGCCGAGCGGCGCGCTGCCGTTCTCGGCCCGGGCGGGCGGCAGCGGGAACCAGTGCACCGGCGTGCGGGACGGCGGCACGGCGGGCCCGGCCGCGGCGGGCGCGTCGAGCGAGTATGGCACCGGCTCGCCCGAGCCGTTGAAGATGCGCACGTCGCCGAGATCGTCGCGTCGGCTCGCCGCATACACCGGCTGCGGCACGGTGAGCTGGTAATACGCGGCGCTGCCGTCGAGGTCGAGCGCGAAGCGCTGCGTGACGCGTCCGGCGTTCGGTGCGCCGTCGGCTGCGGCGAACGACGTGAGCAGGCTCAGCCCGAGCAGGGCGGCGAGTCGTTTCATGGCCGCTCGTCCCGTTGCACGGCGGCCCTCGGCGGCAGCGGCGAGAAATAGCCGATCAACAACAGCAGCACGCCGATGCCGATGAACGACACGATGCGCTCGATGCCGGTGACGTGCGACAGGTCGAACAGGAACAGCTTGACGACCGTGAGCGCGAGCAGCGCGGCGCCGACGAACCACAGCGGTCGCAGCCCGCGGCGCGTGGCCCAGATCGTGATCGCGAGCGCGCAGACCGTCCAGTACACGGATACCGACGCCTGCACGAGCGTCGATTCGGCCATCGCGTCGAATTCGTACGGCACGCCGGTCCAGTGATGCAGCGTGCGCAGCATCAGCGCGTTGAACCACAGGAACACGGTACCGATCGCCATATAGCCGACGACGCGCGGGTGCCATGCGATGCCGAGCGCTCTCAAGCGGCGCCGCCACGCGGCGAAGGCGACGAAGACGAGGCCCTGCGCGATGTCGAGCGGATTGAGCAGCGGCAGCCAGAAGAGCGGAGATGCGTCGCCGTCGCTCACCGTGCTGGCGAGGGTCCACAGCCACAGCAACGCGGCGAGCGGCGCGGCGCCCCACACCTGGTACGCGCGCGGGAACGCCGCGACGGGCCAGCGCAGGCGCGAGCCGGGGCCCGACACGACGAGGAGCAGCGCCCCGAAGCCGTACGCCCATGCGCTCCAGCTCCACGCGCCTTCCGGGACGAATGCGCGCAGGCGCCAGAAACCTTCGAGCGACAGCAGCCCGCACAGGGTCCAGAACGCCAGCGTATGCAGCGGCGCGAGGATGGCTGTCGAAACGGAGGGCACGGTTCCGTTCGCCGCAGCGGCGCCGGTCGTGCCGCGCGACTGGCGCCACAGCAGCGCAAGCCCCGCGCCGACGGCCACCGGCCACGCGAACGCGCCCATGCCCGACAGCGGCGCTTCGTGTGCCTCGAACGCGCGCAATGCGAGCAGCGCCAGTACCGGCGTGAGCGCGAGCGCGGGCCATTCGGCGAGCGGCCACGCGAGCCGGCGGCGTGCGACGTGCGCGAGCCACGCGGTGCCGGCCGCGAACAGCGCGGTCGTATCGATAACGAAGCGATCGGCATGCAGGTCGACGTGGCGGCTCGCATGGACGAGGATCTCGTGCAGCCCGCCGCTGATCCACCACAGCAGCCCCCACGCGGCAGCCGCGACACCGATCTCGGGCATCCATGCGTGCCATGCGCGCGCTTCGCCGCGCCCGTGCAGCCACCAGCCGGTGAACAGGCCGGCGAGCGCGATCAGCAGCATCGCGATAGTCGGGCCGTTGAGCACCGGCAGCGCAGCGGTGTCGGCCGGCCCCAGCAGGCTCGTGAAGAACGCGCCGGCCGCGGCGACCTGCATCACCAACCCGAAGCCGAACGCGAGCAGGCGTTTCTGCCGCACGCCAAGCCACACGACGGCCGCGCCTTCGATGGCCCACGCGGCGCTGGTCGTCGGCCCCGAGAACGCGAACGGCACCGCGAGCGTCGCGAAGATGACCGCGAGCGCGAGCATCGATTCGAACAGCAGCCCGAGGCGGTCGCGGCGCCGCGCGAGCCACGCGGCGACCGCGACGTAGAACGCCGACAGCGCGACCGCGCTCCACGCGAGCCCGAACGGCATGCCTTTCACGAGCGACGCCTGCAGCGCGGTCGCGACGATCGGCGTGCCGAACACGAGCGTGCCGTCCACATAGTGCCGCAGCGCGAGTTCGCGTTTCACCGCATACAGCAGCGCGATGCCGACATACATCAGGAAGAACAGGATCAGGAACGGCTCGGTGCTCGCGAACAGCGCGGGGCGATAGGCCGCCACGCCCCACGCGGAGCCGATCGTGAACGTGAACACGAAGCCGAGCAGGTTCAGCGGGCGCCAGGCCTTGAACCACGCGATCGCGAAAATGCCCGCGTTCAGCAGTGCGTAGTAGCTGAACAGCGCGACGTGATTGCCCCGGCCGGTCGACAGCAGGATCGGTGCGAGGAAGCCGCCCGCGCTGCCCATGAACGCGAGCGGCAGCGCGTTCTGCCGCACCGCGAGGAACGCGCTCAGCGCGCAGACCGCGACCATCAGCGGGAACGCGGCGCCGACGGGCAGCAGCGCATAGAGCTTGGTCGCGGCGAAGATCGTCAGGTACAGGATGCCGACGCCGCCGCCTTGCAGCACGAGGCCGTAGGCGGCGCGGCGCGCCCGCACGCGCCAGCCGATCGCGAGCAGCGCGGCCGCGGCGAGCGCCGTGCCCGCGAGGCGGAATTCGATCGGCAGCATGTCGTTGTCGGCCGCGTACTTGAGCAGGAACGCGACGCCGAAGAACAGCACGATGATCCCGACACGCACGACCGTGTTGCCGCCGAGCAGCCAGTCGCGTGCGGCGCGGAACAGGCGATCGGTGATGCCGGGTTCGCGTGGCGCCGGGGCTTCGTGCGTGTTGCGCGTGCCGGTTGTCGCCGAGGCCGCGGCGGCGGGCGGTGCGATCGGTCCGGCAGGCGGCGCGGATGCCGCCGCTCGGGGCATGGATGCGGGGACGGCGCTCGTTGGGGGGATCGCGTACGCATCGCGCGTGGCGACGGGTTGTGCCGGCTGCTGCTGCGGCTCGGGCTGCGGCTGCGCCGGGAATGCGGGTGGCGGGTTGGTTGTCGATACGTTCGCGGACTGGCCCCGCAGTCGGGCGACTTCCTGCGTGAGTGTTTCGACCGCCGCTTCGAGTCGCGCGACACGCTCGGCCAGCGTGCCGGGCGGCTCGTCGCGAAGGGCTGCGGGCGCCTGTGTCCCGGCAGGGCGCTTGCCGCGGTGCAGCCTGCGGCCGATCAGGAACCCGAGCGTCCAGCCCAGCAACGCGCCATACACGGGGGAAAAGTCATGCATCAGGCCGGCGATGCCGCCTGCGATGAAGCCGATCGCGCTCAAGACCCACATCATGGAGTGCGTTCCCTCTTCTTATGGATTTTCGGATCCCACGCGATTAAAAAAGCAGAGGCGCAGTTCATTCACTATGGCCCGTTTTGTCAGGCACATGTCTCGAGAATATCGCCGGCGCAGAGTAGCCGGGAATCTCATCCGTGAATCTAGCATAGCCGGTCGATCGCGCCGTTCGCTTCCCGGGTTTCGTCATCCGACAGGCCGATCCGGTGCGCTTCGTCGCGTCGTCTCGATGCACGGAGGCCAAGGTCGGTCGGCCGACGGACAGATCCGGGATGGGACCACGGAAACGTGGAAACGGGATCGTGTAGCCAGGCCGGTAGTCGACGATTAATTTCGGTATGCTGATTTGAAGTGCGAGTCATCGCGACGAGGGGATGATCGAGTTTTAAATGGAATGAAAAGAAGTGTAAAAGACAGGGCGATTTTACAGTCGGGTATTTATTGAGATGAATTTGGCGGATACCATTTGACGTCATGGGGTCGATTTTCTCGAGAACGACGCGGTCCCGCCGGAAGGGTGTGCAGATCGCCGCAATGGCATACGACGCCTGGGTGATGAGGGGCGCGCATCGCCGTTTGCACCTGACTCCGATAAACCACATTGGGAAATCACATGGATTCACGCTACACCATCGAGGAAGGCAGCGTTGCGCTGCCCAATGGATTCGAAGATCGCTCGACGACCGTTTTCGTGCTGAGCGATGCCAATCTGCCGCCAATCAACTTCAATATCACCCGCGACACGCTGTTGTCGAACGAGACGCTGACGGCATATCTCGATCGTCAGCTCGTGTTGCTCCGGAAGAACCTGCCGGGCTATACGCTGACGCGGCGCGAGCCTGTCACGCTGGGCGGTGAGATCGCCGGTGAACAGTTCAGTGCGATGCAGAAGCACGGTGCCCAGACGATTCACCAGCGACAAGCCGCGTTCATTCATCGGCCCGGCCGCGTGCTGGTTTTTTCCTGCACCGGCGTTCGCCCGTTCGGCGAGACGCAAGATGCGATGTGGCACGACTGGCTCGCGAGTTTCCGCGCGTCGTCGGCACGCTGACGCGAAGGGGCGAGCATGCGGTCATGGCGCGGATGCGGCATGCCCGCATGCTCGTACCCCCGAAGGCGCGCCTCTACACTCGCCATCCTCGCTTCGCGCCGCGCGCGTGTATGAGAGATTTCCCGAACGGACGCTGATTTGTCCGAAAGCGACGCACCCTCCACGCATTCTTCTGCCTTTTGCCGTACCGATGCGGCCACCTCGCACCGCACAACGATCGGCTGCAACCCTCTCCGCTGTTGGCCGCACGCCTGATGCACCGCCGCAAGCCGCGCGCATGGTGCGCACAGTCCCGCCCGCCGGAGCCACCGGCCGCCATCCGCCCATGTCGTATTTGCGCAAGCGTTTGTCGTAATTCGTCGGCAGGCCGGGGTTTTTTCTGGCAACTATGTAGGCACGCTATGACAAGCGCGAGTCCCCGCTACACGAGGAGAAGGTTTCGATGGATGCCCCCAAGGTTGTGGTCGAAGGTCTGTGCAAGGTGTTTGGAAGCAATCCGCAGCAGGCGCTCGACATGCTCGCCGCCGGTGCGACGAAGGACGAAGTGCTCAAGCGCACCGGTCAGGTCGTCGGCGTGCACAACGTCTCCTTCGATGTGCAGGAAGGCGAAATTTTCGTGCTGATGGGCCTGTCGGGTTCCGGCAAGTCCACGCTGATCCGCCTCGTGAACCGGCTGGTCGATCCGAGCGCCGGCAAGGTGCTGATCGACGGGCTCGACGTCGCGTCCGCACGCCGCTCGGCGCTGACCGCGCTGCGCCGCAAGGACATGAGCATGGTGTTCCAGTCGTTCGCGCTCATGCCGCATCGCACCGTCGTGTCGAATGCCGCGTTCGGACTCGAAGTCGCGGGCATGGGCAAGAAGGAGCGCGAGCGCCGTGCGATGGAAGTGCTCGAGCAGGTTGGCCTCGCGCCGTTCTCGCACAAGCTGCCGTCCGAGCTGTCGGGCGGCATGCAGCAGCGCGTCGGCCTCGCCCGCGCGCTCGCCGTCAACCCGTCGCTGATGATCATGGACGAGGCGTTCTCCGCGCTCGATCCGCTCAAGCGCCGCGAAATGCAGGATGTGCTGCTGCAACTGCAGAAGGAGCAGCGCCGCACGATCATGTTCGTGTCGCACGATCTGGAGGAAGCGCTGCGCATCGGCAACCGCATCGCGATCATGGAGGGCGGGCGCCTCGTGCAGGTCGGCACGCCGCAGGACATCATCGCGAATCCGGCCGACGATTACGTGCGCGCATTCTTCGACGGTATCGACACCAGCCGCTACCTCACCGCCGGCGACCTGATGCAGACGGGCGCCGTGCCGCTCGTCTCGAAGTGCGATGCCGCGAACGTCGCGGCTTCGCTGAACGGCAGCGCCGAATACGCGTTCGTGCTCGATGCCCAGCGCAAGATCCGCGGCTTCGTCACGCGCGACGCGATCGGTCAGGACACGCCGTCCGTGCGGCCGATCGAAAGCATCCGGCGCGATGCGTCGCTCGAACATGTCGTCGCGCGCGTCGTCGCGAGCCCGAATGCACTGCCCGTCGTCGACGACGACGGCTGCTACTGCGGCTCGGTCGATCGTGCGCTCATCCTGAAGGCCATCACGCGTTCGCGAGGCTCCCATGTCTGAAATGATTCCGCTCGGCAGCTGGGTCGACCAGTCCGTTCACTACCTGCTCGACCACGACGCGAAGACGTTCGACGCGATCGGTCAAGCGATCGAAGGGCTCGCGGCATTCGTCGAGCACGGCCTGCAGGCGATCCCGATGTGGCTGATGATGGCGATCTTCATCGGCGTCGGGCTGTGGCGGGTGGGCTGGCGCTTCGCGCTGTTCACCGCCGCGTCGCTGCTGCTGATCTTCGCGACCGGCTTCTGGGATCAAACGGTCATCACGCTCGGCCTCACGCTGTCGTCGACGATCATCAGCCTCGTGCTCGGCATTCCGCTCGGCATCTGGGCCGCGAAGAGCAAGTGGGTCGCCGCGATCGTACGCCCGATCCTCGACCTGATGCAGACGATGCCGGCCTTCGTCTACCTGATTCCGGCCGCGATGCTGTTCGGTCTCGGCCGCGTGCCGGGGATCCTGTCGACGGTGATCTTCGCGATGCCGCCCGCGGTGCGCCTCACGAGCCTCGGCATCCGCCACGTGAACCGCGAGATCGTCGAAGCCGGCCAGGCATTCGGCTGCACGCCGTGGCAGTTGCTGTACAAGGTCCAGTTCCCGAACGCACTGCCGTCGATCATGCAGGGCGTGAACCAGACGATCATGATGGCGCTGTCGATGGTGATCATCGCGTCGATGGTCGGCGCGGGCGGTCTCGGCAACGACGTGCTCGCGAGTATCCAGCGCCTCGATATCGGCCTCGGTTTCGAAAGCGGTCTGTCGGTCGTGCTGCTCGCGATCATTCTCGACCGCATCACCGAAAGCTTCGGCCGCGCGCCCGGCACCGTGAAGGCGCCGCTGTTCTCGGGCCTCAAGCAGCTCTTTCGCGTGAAGGCCGCGCCCGCGCAGGCCTGATCTCCGGCGGCTGGCCATGCGCTGGCCGCTCACCCTGAATGGATAACGGCTCCTGCGGCTTCGGCCGCGGAGCTGACCTTCTGCAACCTCCTCGCCAGGAGACCGATGTGACGTCCGCCGTCGCTGTCGCGCCCGCCGCCTGCGTTTCACCGGTTTCGTCCCTCGCCCATTTCGGCTTCCTGACGCTGCCGAACTTCTCGATGATCGCGTTCTCGAGCGCGGT
This sequence comes from Burkholderia sp. BCC0506, assembly GCF_902833145.1. Taxonomy (GTDB): domain Bacteria; phylum Pseudomonadota; class Gammaproteobacteria; order Burkholderiales; family Burkholderiaceae; genus Burkholderia. Next base: position 9,529 of record NZ_CADFEN010000007.1, read on the forward strand.
CGAAGTGCTTCGGATGGCGAACTACGTCGGACGGGCGGATCACTACCAGTGGTCGATCTACTCGCTCGACGGCGCGCCCGCGCATGCCAGCAACGGCATCGCGGTGCGGCCCACGCAGGCGCTCGACTACGACAACCTGCCCGACGTGATGATCGTGTGCGGCGGCATCCGCATCCGCGACGTGGTCGACGAGCGCGCGAGAGAGACGCTCGCGGCGCTCGCCGAACGCGGACTGCCGCTCGGCGGCATCTGCACGGGCGCCTATGCGCTGATGTCGAGCGGGCTGCTCGACGGCTATCGCTGCACCGTGCACTGGGAGAACCTGTCCGCGCTGCATTCCGAATTTCCGCAGGTGGGCTTCGCCGACGAGCTGTTCGTCGTCGATCGCGACCGGCTGACCTGCACCGGCGGCACCGCGCCGCTCGACCTGATGCTGAACCTCGTCGGCATGCGGTTCGGCCAGCAACTGGCCGCGCAGGTCTCCGAGCAGTTCATCCTGGAGCGCATCCGCAGTTCGACCGATACGCAGCCGATTCCGGTCGACGCGCGAGTCGGCTTCTCGCGCGCGGAGCTGATCGAGGTCGTGCGGCTGATGGAGGCGAACATCGAGGAGCCGCTGTCGCTCGAGGAACTCGCGCGGCTCGTGCGGCTGTCGCAGCGGCATCTGCAGCGCATGTTCAAGGTGTACCTGAACGTATCGCCGACCCACTACTACCTGACGCTGCGCCTGAAACGCGCGCGCGACCTGCTGCGCACGACCGACGCATCGATCGCGCGTGTCACGACGGTCTGCGGGTTTCATTCGCCGTGTCATTTCAGCAAGGCATACCGCGCGCAGTTCGGCCATGCGCCGAGCTACGAGCGCCGGCTGCCGGGGCGCTGACCGCGGCAATCATTCGGTCCGCGACGCCGCCGGGATCGCGGCGCGCGGCTTCAACAAGCGATCCCGCATTCAAGCAAACGACATCACTTTGAGGAGAAGCAAGATGAAGCGCCTATTGATCGCAGCGGTGTGCGGGATCGGGATGACCGCACCGATGTCGGCCGTGTATGCGGCCGACCCGCCCGTGTGCAAGAACGTGCGCTTCGCCGACGTCGGCTGGTCCGACATCGCCGCGACCACGGGCCTCGCGTCGACGATGCTGCAGGGCCTCGGCTACAACCCGACGAAGACGATCGCGTCGGTGCCGATCACGTTCGCGGGGATCAAGAGCAAGCAGATCGACGTGTTCCTCGGCTACTGGTCGCCGACGATGGACCCGATCATCCAGCCGTTCACGAAGGCCGGCACGATCAAGGTGCTCGCGACGCCGAACCTGACCGGCGCGAAATACACGCTCGCGGTGCCCGACTACGTGTACCAGGGCGGCCTGAAGTCGTTCGCGGACATCCAGAAATACGCGGACAAGCTCAACGGCAAGATCTACGGGATCGAGCCGGGCAACGACGGCAATGCGCTGATCAAGAAGATGATCGACGGCAACCAGTTCGGCCTCGGCAAGTTCAAGCTGGTCGAGTCGAGCGAGGCGGGGATGCTGGTCGAGGTGAATCGCGCGATCCGCGACAAGCAGTGGATCGTGTTCCTCGGCTGGGAACCGCATCCGATGAACGTGCAGATGAAGATCGACTACCTGACCGGCGGCGACGACGTGTTCGGCCCGAACTACGGCGAGGCGAAGGTGCTGACGGCGACGCCGCCCGACTATTCGCAGCGCTGCCCGAACGTCGCGAAGTTCGTGTCGAACCTGCAGTTCACGACGGCGATCGAGAACCACGTGATGGTGCCGATCATGAACAAGCAGGATCCGAACAAGGCCGCCGCCGAATGGCTGAAGGCGAACCCGCAAGCGCTCGACAAGTGGCTGGCCGGCGTGACGACGCTCGACGGCAAGCCGGGGCTGCCGGCGGTGAAGGCGTACCTCGGCGTGCATTGAGCGACGCGTCGGGCCGTGCGGCGGCGACCCGAAACCTGACGTGCATGACGAGCCGGCGCAAGCAGGGTGCCCTGCTGGCGCCGGCTTTTTGCTGCCCGCTTCGCGCTTGGCCCGACCGCCGGCCGGCGATGCGCTAGACTGCTCGATCCCGATCGAGGAGACGGCAATGACCCGCAGCACGCTCGATGCATCCGGATGGCAACCGGCAGCCGCCACGCGGCCGAATGGCGCGACCGTTTCGGCCGGCACCCGCTGCGACGGGGCGATGCCGCACCGCGGCCATCCACGCGCATGAAGCGCATCGACCAGGTCGTGCTCGCCGCCGATCTCGCGGGCACGGCGGTGTTCGCGATCGAGGGCGCCAATGCGGCGATCGGCGCCGGTCTCGACCTGTTCGGGGTGATGGTGCTGTCGCTCGTCGTCGCGCTCGGCGGCGGCGTGATTCGCGACCTGCTGATCGGCGCCCGCCCGCCGAGCGCCGTGAGCGACTGGCGTTATCCGGCGCTCGCGTTCGCGGCCGGGCTGTTCGCGTTCGTGTTCCATGCGCGGGTCGCCGCGTTCCCGCCGTCGCTGCTGACGGCGCTCGATGCGGCCGGCCTCGCGTTGTTCGCGGTCGCGGGGGCAGTGAAGGCGCTCGATTTTCGCGTCCACCCGTTCATTGCCACGCTGATGGGCGCCGTGACCGGCTGCGGGGGCGGCGTCGTGCGCGATGTGCTGCTCGCGCGGATACCGGTCGTGCTGGTCACGGACATCTATGCGAGTGCGGCGCTGCTCGGCGCGGTCGTCGTCGTGTCGTGCCGGCGTCTCGGGTGCCCGCCCGTCGTCGCGGCCGTGCTCGGCGGCGTCGCCTGTTTTGCGCTGCGGATGGCGGCGGTGCGCTTCGGGTGGCAGTTGCCGAAAATCGCCGTGGGGGCGTAAGGGCCCGACTCACGAGTGCTTCGTCGCCGCCGGCACGTCGAACACGCGATCGAATGCCCACTGGAACACGAACGCGTAGCAGAAGAAGAACACGAACAGCCCGATATCGACGACGAACGCGTCGAACCACGAGATGTCGAGCCACCACGACACGACCGGCACGAGGATGAAGATCAGGCCGCCCTCGAATCCGGTCGCATGCAGGATGCGCCGCCCGAGCGTACGCGTCGGCTGCCGGCGCGATGCTTCCCAACGCTCGAACAGCGCGTTGAAGATCATGTTCCACAGCATCGCGATCGCCGACATCGTCGCCGACAGCGCGCCCGAATAGACGAGGTCCTGCTTGAAGATCGCCGCGATTGCGGGCGAGATGCAGGAAATGGCGATCGCTTCGTAGAGCACCGCCTGCGTGATCCTGCGCGGTAGGCCTTGCACGGGGTTCCTCCGGTTCGACGGCGGCGTCATGCCGCGACGTCCCGCAAGGCTAGCCGCGTTGCGTAGCCGCTTCAATTCACCTAATCTCACCCGCATTGAATCGAATTCAACCCGGCCGCATCCGGCCTGCGAGGCTCCGTGTTCTCGAAAATTCCCCTGACCGCGTTGCGTGTATTCGAAGCGTCGGCGCGGCTTGGCACGTTCAAGGCCGCCGCGGACGAGCTGTCCGTGACGCCGGCCGCCGTGTCGCACCAGATCAAGTCGCTCGAAAGCCGCGTCGGCGTGCTGCTGTTCGAGCGCAGCGCGGGCGGCGCGAAGCTGACGGCCGAAGGCGAGCAACTGTTTCGCGCGAGTCACGATGCATTGCTGGCACTGAGCCGCGGGCTCGACGCGGTGCGTCCCGATGCGGCCGGCGAGCGCACGCTCGTGCTGACCACCACGCCCGCGTTTGCGGCGATGTGGCTGATTCCGCGTCTCGGTGCGTTTCGCCGGGTCGATCCGCATCTGCACATCAAGGTCGAAACGGGGAACGCGCTCGTCGATCTCGAACGCGATGCACGGATCGATCTCGCGATTCGCGCGACGGCGCGCAAGTTTCCCGCGTTGCACGAGATCGCGCTGATCGACGAGTATTTCGGTGCGTATGCGGCGGCCGGGTTCGACGCGCATCGCACCGACGCGCCGCTCGACCTGATCGAGACCGTGTGGGATACGCCGCTGCCCGTGTCGGTCGACTGGGCGTCGTGGTGTCGTGCGGCGGGCCGGCAAGCGTGGCTCGAACGCGCGGTGTTTCGCCATTACGACGACGAGCATTACGCATTGCAGGCCGTGCTGCACGGGCAGGGTATCGCGCTGCTCAGCTCCGTGCTGGCCGCCGAGCATGTCGAGCGCGGTGCATTGCTGCCGGTCGACCCCGCGGTGCGGCTCGACGGCGCGCGCTTCGTCGCGCTGTGCCGGCCGGGGCGCGAGCGCGAGCCGCAGGTCAGGCGGTTTCTCGACTGGCTCGAAGCGGAAATCGCGCACACGCGCGACGCGGTGGCGCGGATGGCGGCCGATGACCGCCGCGCCGCTACCCGAAGCTGACGCAATACACCGGCGGCAAGTGTGCCGATATCTGTTGCCAGTGCTCGCCGCCATCGGCGGACGTCCATAACCCGCCGGTCGTCGACGCCATCGCGAGGCGCGTGCCGGAATCGTCCACCGCGAGCCCGTGCCGGTACACGAGGTCGTACGCGGGCGCGGCCGGCAATCCGTTCGACAGGCTTTCGAAACTGCGGCCGCCGTCGCGTGTGCGTGTGACGACGAATCGGCCATTTACCGGGATCCGGCACGCATCCTTCACGGCCGGCACGAACCACGCGGTATCCGGTTCGTGCGGATGCACGGCCACCGCGAAGCCGAAGCTCGACGGTTGCGCTTCGATCCGCCGCCAGTGTTCGCCGCCGTCGGTCGAGCGGAAGATCGCGCAGTGATGCTGCGTCCACAGTACGTCGGGGTTGGCCGCGCACTGCACGACGCGGTGCGGATCCTGCATGTTCGGTTCGCCGCGCCGTTCGGGCGGCATATAGTCGGCTTCCATGCCTTCGGCGGTCACGCGCCATGTCGCGCCGCCGTCCGCGGTCTGCCAGACGCCGCCGCACGAGATGCCGACGGTGACGTGCCGGCTGTCGCGCGGATCGACCATCACCGAATGGATGCCCGGCGCGTCGTACCCGCCGCCGCCCCATTCGGCGCGTTCCGGGCGATCCCACAGCGGGCGGTTAAGGACCCACGAATCGCCGTGGTCGTCCGAGCGGAACAGGCCGCCGGGAATCGTGCCGGCCCACAGCACGCCCGGTTCGTCCGTGCCGCCGGCTTCGAGCGACCAGATTTGCTGAAGGGACCATGGCGGTTGCGGCGATCCGGCCGGCTCGTGGTCGGTGTCGCTGCCGCCTGCGCGCGTGTCGGCACGGACAGGCGACACATCGGCCGGCTGCGGCGGATAGACCGGAACGGCACATTCTTCCCAGTCGGTGGCGCCGGCGCGCAGACGATGCAGCTTCACGCCGAAATGGCCGAGGTTGAGCGCCGCATACAGCGTGCCGTCGCGCGGATCGGCGAGCGCCATGCTGACGGGCTCGCCGACGAAATGCGGTTCGCCGAGCGTCCAGCCGCCGTTACCGTCGGGTGACAGGACGAACAGGCCCTTGCGGGTGGCGACGAGCAGTCGATCGTTCATTTGCGATGTCTCCGGATGGTCCGCCTCGGTACGACGGCACTGGGTATGGGGATGCGCCCGTGCATCGGTCCCTTTATCCGCCGGTGAGCGCCTGCACGACATACACGCGGCTGGTGTCGCCAAGCGCGTCGGACAGGTGTTGCCGGTCGCGGATCGGCTGGCCGTCGATGAACACCGACAGGTGCTTTCGCAGTGCGCCCTGGTCGTCGACGATGTAGCCGCGCAGCCGCGGCTGTTCGCTGAAAATGGTGTCGAATGCTTCGCCGACCGTGTGCGCGTCGATGTCGCGCTCGGGTGTTTCGACATGCCGCTGGATCGACGCGGCGAAGAAGAGGTGCGCCATGGCGGTAGCTGGCAGGAGCCGCACGAAGGGACGGCTTGTAGTGTAGGCGATCCGGTGCATGCCGATAGGTGCATTGAAGGCGCCGTGCAGGGTGGCGGCGGCTACACCGGAATCGACCGCCCCCTGATCCGGATCCCGAGCCGCACGACGCCGATCACCGCATTGGACAGCCACATGAGCCAGCGCGGCATCCCGCGCCGGCGAATGTCGAGCAGCAGCACGATCCGCACTTCGTCGCTGTCGTTCCATACCTCGTGCGTGAACGTGTCGTCCCACAGCAGGAAGCGGCCTTCGTCGAGCCGGTATTCGTGGCCGTCGACCTTCAGCACGGCGGCCGGCGTGCCGTCCGCGCGCTTCGGCATCGACAGCACGAGATAGCCGCGCAGGATGCCGCGAAACGGCCCGCGATGCGGCGGGATGTGCTTGCCGGGCGCGAGGAACGACAGCGATGCGGACAGCACGTCCGGCGACGCCGCGACGAGCGACGCGACGGTCGGGCAGCGCGACAGGTTGCGCGCAAACGGCTGGCCGTACGCCTGCATGATGAACATGCGCCAGTCGCGGGCGTCGTTGGCCGAGATGTCGTACTGCTCGCGCATGATTTCGTGAAAGCGCGGGATGCGCGGCATGTCGCGTGCGACGTCGAGCGCCTCCGCGCGGATCGCGGGCCACGCACGCACGAAACGCTCGGCATCCGGGAATGCGGTCGCGTCGAGCACCGCGCCGCTGTCGATATGGCGGTCGTACAGCGTGCGCAGCAGGGCGGCTGCATGGTCGTAGGCGGCGGACATGGGCGATCGATGGGCGGTCCGGATGAAGTGCTGGTCAGTCTGCCCGAAGCGCGACGGGCATTGCGTTACGTCAGGTTACGCCGGCTGACGAATGAATGACAGTTCGATGAAGGTCCGGCAGGCGCGAATGGACAAGCCGGGAATAAACACAGCCCCTCCGTCGTCATACGGGTGTAGCACGTCGTCTCGTTGACTGATGAAGGAGTGGAACATGAAAACCCAATGGCTGGTAGCCGCCACGGTGGCGGTGGTGTCTCTCGCAGGTGTCGCGACGCAAGCGTCGGCACAGGCGCTCACGCGCGAGCAGGTCCGGCAGGAACTGATCGATGCGGAAAACAACGGGCTGCGCTTCGTGACCGATACGTCGTATCCGGACGTGAGTCCGCTGTTCCAGCAGCAGGCCGGGCGGATGCCGCAGCGGCAGGCCAGCACGGCGGTCGGCAGCGATCCGGCCATGTCGTCCGAAGCCGGCAAGCCGGCGACGATGTCGCCGCATCCGGGTACCGCCGCCTGCGTCGGCCCCGCCAGCTTCTGCACGATCTATTTCGGCAGCTGATCCACCCGCCTGCATGTGCAGGTCATGCTTGTCCCGTGGTTGATCGGTACATCACATTGAAGGAGTTCATGATGAAAACATATATCGCACTACTGACGATGATCGGTACGCTCGTCGGTCAGTCGGCATTCGCCCAATCGACCGCGCCGCTCACGCGTGCGCAGGTTCGCGACGAACTGATGCGCCTCGAAGCGGCCGGGTACGACCCGGCGAAGGGCGACGACGGCGAGTATCCGGCCGACATCCAGGCCGCGGAAGCGAAGCTCGCCGAGCAGGATCGGGCGCGCATGGCGGCGTCGGCCGCGCCGGCGGACGCGCCCGGCATGCCGGCGCCGGTCGGCAACTAGGGGCCGACATGTACCCGTGTTGCGAGAGGCCGTCGGCATCGCGACAGAGCGAGGCACGCGCGCTGCGGGTCGCGCGGATACGAATCGTGTGGAGCGGCGGCGCGGTGTCGTCCCGGCGCCGATGCGCGCTTCATGCCGGCGCGCGCGCTCGACGTGAAGCGTCCGGGTAGGCAGGCGGGCGGGACGCGACGCGCGCCGTGGCGCGTCGGAACAGCGATCGGGCCGCGGCGAGGCGGCCCGACCCGGCCCAAATCAGCGCCGTTCGTCCGCGATATGGCTGCGGATCACGTCCGCGAACGACGTGTCGCCTTTCAGCCCGAGCGCTTGCGCGCGCGACGTATCCCAGCGGCCCGGCCAGCTGCCGACGATCTTCTCGACGCGTTCGTCGGGTATATGGCGGATCAGCTTGACGACCTCGTCGCCCGCGACTTCACGCAGCGCCGCGATCATCTCGTCGACCGATACCGACAGCCCCGGCAGGTTGATCACGCGCCGGTCGCCGAGCTTCGCGCCGTCGATCTCGCACCCGGCGACGAGCGCGTCGATCGCGCCGCGCGGCGACAGCAGCCACAGCCGCGTCGAGCCCGGAACCGGGCACACGCTTTCCTCGCCGTTCAGCGGCTCGCGGATGATGCCGCTCGCGAACGACGACGCGGCTGCGTTCGGGCGGCCGGGCCGTACGCTGATGGTCGGCAGCCGCAGCACGCGGCCGTCGACGAAGCCGCGCCGCGCGTAGTCGCACAGCAGCAGCTCGGCGATCGCCTTCTCCGCGCCGTACGACGATTGCGGATTCAGCGCGGTGTCGTCCTGCACGACGTCGGGCAGCGCGCCGCCGTACACCGCGACGGAGCTCGTGAACACGACGCGCGGCCGGTGGCCGCGCGCGCGGCACACTTCGAGCAGCGTGCGCGACGCGTCGAGGTTGATCCGCATGCCGAGATCGAAATCGGCTTCGGCCTGCCCGCTGACGATCGCCGCGAGGTGGAAGATCGCGCCCGTCTGCGTGTCGATCGCGCTGTCGAGCACCACGCGATCGGCGATGTCGCCGACGATCGACGTCACGCGCGCATCGCCGAAATCGCTGCTCTCGACGACGTCGAGCAGCACCAGCTCGTCGATCTTTTCGCTGCGACCGTCGGGGCCGGTCAGTTCGCCGCGCTCGAGAAGCTTGCGCGCGAGACGCTGGCCGAGAAAGCCGGCGCCGCCGGTGATCAGTACTTTCATGTTCGTTGCCCTGGGTGGAATACGGAAATTACAGGTAAGGCCTGAGCCAGCCGAGGCCTTCCGACGTGCCGGCCTTCGGCCGATATTCGCAGCCGATCCAGCCGTCGTAGCCGAGCGCGTCGATCAGCGCGAACAGGTACGGGTAGTTGAGTTCGCCCACGTCCGGCTCGTGGCGTTCCGGCACGCCCGCGATCTGGATATGGCCGATGCCCGCGAAATCGCGCTTGAGCTTCATCGCGAGATCGCCTTCGACGATCTGGCAGTGGTAGCAGTCGAACTGCACCTTCAGGTTCGGCGCGCCGATTTCCGCGCGGATCGCTTGCGCGTCGTCCTGGCGGCTCAGGAAATAGCCCGGCATGTCGCGTTGGTTGATCGGCTCGATCAGGATCGTGACGCCGTGCGCGGCGGCAGCCTGCGCCGCATGGCGCAGGTTCGCCAGGTAGGTGTCGCGATGGCGTGCGCGGTCGGCGCCCGGCGCGACCATGCCGGCCATCACGTGCAGCTTCCTGTTGCCGATCACGCGCGCATAGTCGAGCGCTTGGTCGATGCCGCGGCGGAATTCGTCCTCGCGGCCCGGCAGCGATGCAATGCCGCGTTCGCCCGCGGCCCAGTCGCCCGGCGGCGCGTTGAACAGCGCCTGTTCGAGGCCGTGCGCGTCGAGGCGCGCGCGGATGTCCTCGGCGGCGAAGTCGTACGGGAACAGGTACTCGACGGCCTTGAAGCCGTCGTGGGCGGCAGCGGCGAAGCGTTCGAGGAACGCATGCTCGGTGTACATCATCGAGAGGTTGGCGGCGAAGCGTGGCATGGCAGCGGGTCCTGTGAATGTATGGGGCGGGGCGCCGCGCGCCCCGCGTCGAATGACGGCGGCCGGATCAGCGGTTCACGAGTTTGGCGGGCGTGAGCCACACGGCGATCGCGCCGATCACGAGCATGCCGGCCAGCACGTACATGCCGGACGACGTGCTGTGCGTGACGTCCTTCAGGTAGCCGATCACGTACGGGCTCGCGAAGCCGGCGAGGTTGCCGACCGAGTTGATGATCGCGATCCCGGCCGCGGCCGCGGAGCCCGCGAGGAACGCGGTCGGCAGCGACCAGAACAGCGGGGCGCAGGTCAGCACGCCGCCTGCCGCGAGCGACAGGAACACGATCGACACCGCCGTATTGTGCGAGTACGACGCGGCGACCGCAAACCCGATCGCGCCCATCAGCGCCGGCACGATCAGGTGCCAGCGGCGTTCGCGGCGCTTGTCCGCGCTGTGGCCGAACAGGTTCATCACGACGATCGCGACGACGAACGGAATCGCCGACAGCAGGCCGATCTGCAGCGTGTCGGTGATGCCGGTCGATTTCACGAGCGTCGGCATCCAGAACGTGAGCCCGTACTGGCCGGTGACGAACGCGAAGTAGATCAGCGACATCCACCACATGCGCGGGTCCGCGAACACGGCCTTCAACGAATGGCCGTGCTGCTGCTGTTCCTGCGGTTGCGCGGCGATTTCGTCCTCGAGCAGCTGCTTCTCGCGCTCGTCGAGCCACTTCGCGCCGCGGATGCTGTTGTCGAGATACAGGATCGTCGCGATGCCGACGAGCACGGCCGGCACGGCCTCGATCATGAACATCCACTGCCAGCCGTGGAAACCCGAGCCGCCGTGAAAGCGCTCCATGATCCAGCCCGACAGCGGGTTGCCGAAGATGCCCGACACCGGAATCGCGGACATGAACACCGCGATGATCTTCGCGCGGCGATGCGACGGGAACCAGTACGTGAGGTACAGGATCACGCCCGGATAGAAGCCGGCTTCCGCGAGGCCGAGCAGGAAGCGCAGCACGTAGAACTGCGTCGGCGTTTTCACGAATGCGAACAGCGCGGACAGCAGCCCCCACGTGATCATGATCCGCGCGATCCAGATGCGCGCGCCGATGCGGTGCATCAGCAGGTTGCTCGGCAGCTCGAACAGGAAGTAGCCGAGGAAGAAGATGCCGGCGCCGAGCCCGAACACGGTTTCGCTGAACGCGAGATCCTGAGACATCTGCAGCTTGGCGAAGCCGACGTTCACGCGGTCGAGATACGCGACCACGTAGCAGAGCATCAGGAACGGCACGATGCGCCAGAACACTTTCTTGTAGGTGCGGTCGAGTTCGCCCGAGTGGGCAGCCGCGGCGGGCGAGCGGCTTGCGGCCGCGTCGAGAGCAGTCATCGTCGTCTCCTGGACTATCGTGTGCCGGCGGCGCGTACGCCGCCGGATCGTATGTGTGTGCTGACGGAAGGGCCCGCGCACACGGCGGGCATGGAAGTCGGTACTACTGTGCGATCGGGATGAGGCGCGTTACCACCGCGCGCCGAAGGTCTGGCGCAGCTCGTCGAGCGCCGCGTCGGACAACGGCTCGGGCTTCGGCTGCGTCATCAGCCACAGCCGCGCCGTTTCCTCGAGCTCCTCCAGCGCATACGACGCGTGCGATACCGACGGCCCCCACATCACCGGGCCGAGTCGGTCGAGCAGCACGCCGCGCACCCGGTCGGCCAGCGCCGCGACTTCGGCCGCGACGGCCGGGTCGCCGGGGCGGCGGTAGCGGATCAGCGGAACGTGGCCGACCTTCATCACGTAGTACGGCGTGATCGGCGGCAGCACGTCGGTGTCGCGCCACACGCCCGTGAGCGTCAAGGCGACGAGGTGCGTCGAGTGCGTGTGGACGACGCCGTTCGCTTCGGCGTTGCGCGCATAGATGCCGCGATGCAGCGCGAGCGTCTTCGACGGCTTGCCGCCCGATACGGGCTGGCCGTCCGCGCCGACCTTCGCGATGTCGTTCGGGTCGAGCCGGCCGAGGCACGCATCGGTCGGCGTGATCAGCCATCCGTCATTCAGACGTGCGCTGATGTTGCCGGCGCTGCCGACCGCATGACCGCGCGCATACAGGCTCGCGCCGATCACGCAGATCTCTTCGCGCAGTTTCGCTTCGTCGCTCATCGTGCGGCTCCGTCCAGCGCGCGCAGCGCCTTGTCGAAAAAGTCCACCGTGCCGAAGTTGCCGGATTTCAGCGCGAGGCCGAGCGGCTGCGCGTCGATGGTGGCCGTGGCCGGCACGCCCGGATCGATCTGCGCGCCGATCTGCAGCGCCTTCACGTCGAGCGCCTGCACGACCGCGCCGGACGTCTCGCCGCCCGCGACGACGAACTTGCGCACGCCGAGTTCTCGGAGCCCGCGCGCGATCGCCGCGAGCGTGCTTTCGACGAGATGGCCGGCCGCGTCGACGCCGAGCGCCTGCTGCACGGCCTTCACTTCGTCGGGCGTGGCCGTCGCGTAGATCAGCACGGGCTGCGGCAGGTGCGAGCGCGCAAACGCGAGCGCCTGCTCGGCGACGGGCTCGCCGCGCGAGGCCGCGAGCGGATCGAGACGGAAGCTCGGCCGCGTCGCGCGCCACGCGCCGACCTGCGCGTTGGTGGCCTTCGATGCGCTGCCGGCGAGCACCGCCGACAGTCCGTCGATGCGCGGCAGCGACGCCGCATTGTCGCGCTCGGGCAGTTGCGCCGCGCGGCGGAAATTCGCCGGCAGGCCGAGCGCGATGCCCGAGCCGCCGGTCACGAGCGGCAGGCCCGCGCACGCTTCGCCGAGGACGTAGAGATCGCGGTCCGACAGTGCGTCGGCGATCGCGAAGCGCGCGCCTTCGGCGCGCAGCTGGTCGATCCGCGCACGCACGGCGGCCGCACCGAGTGCGATCGTGTCGTAGCGGATCAGGCCGACCGGCGACTTCGTCTGCCGTTGCAGCACGCGCACGAGGTTCGCGTCCTGCATCGGCGTGAGCGGATGGTTCTCCATCCCCGATTCGTTCAGCAGCACGTCGCCGACGAACAGGTGGCCGCGATAGATCGTGCGGCCGTTCTCGGGAAACGCCGGGCACGCGATCGTGAAGTCGCCGCCGGCCGCATCGAGCAGCGCGTCGGCCACCGGTCCGATGTTGCCCGCGTCGGTCGAATCGAACGTCGAGCAGTACTTGAAGAAGAACTGCCGGCATCCTTGCGCGCGCAACCATTCGTACGCGGCGAGCGATTGCGCGACGGCGTCTGCGGCGGGGATCGTGCGCGACTTCAGCGCGACGACGATCGCGTCGGCGTCGACGATCGTGTCGGCAGCCGCGCCGTCGGCGGGCACGCCGATCGTCTGCACCGTGCGCATGCCGCTCTTGACGAGCATGTTCGCGAGATCGGTCGCGCCGGTGAAATCGTCGGCGATGCAGCCGAGCAGGGGACGGGAAGCGGAAGCGGTCATGGCGGGAACGTCGTTCGAATCAGCGGGCGGGCGGCAGCGTGATGCCGGGGAAGGTCTTGATCACGGCGGAATCGTCCTCGCCGCCGTGGCCGGCGCTCGACGCGCTCATGAACATCTGGTGCGCGGTGGCCGACAGCGGCAGCGGGAACTTGCTGCGGCGCGCGGTATCGAGCACGAGGCCGAGATCCTTCACGAAGATGTCGACGGCCGACAGCGGCGTGTAGTCGCCGTTCAGGATGTGCGGCACGCGGTTCTCGAACATCCACGAATTGCCCGCGCTGTGCGTGATCACGTCGTACAGCGCGTCGGCATCGACGCCTTCGCGCAGGCCGAGCGCCATCGCTTCGGCCGCCGCCGCGATATGCACGCCGGCCAGCAGCTGGTTGATGATCTTCACTTTCGAGCCGATGCCGTGCGCGTCGCCGAGGCGATAGACCTTGCCGGCGATCGCGGCGAGCACGTCCTCGCAGCCGGCATACGCGGCGGCCGGCCCCGACGTCATCATCGTCATCTCGCCGGAGGCCGCGCGCGCGGCGCCGCCCGACACGGGCGCGTCGAGCATCTGCAGCCCGGCCGCTTCGATGCGCGCGCCGAGCGCGACCGCGAATTCGGGCGCGACGGTCGCGCTCGCGATCACGACGCCGCCCGGCTTCATTGCCGCGACCGCGCCGTGTTCGCCGAACAGCACCGTTTCCGTTTGCGCGGCATTGACGACGAGCGTGACGACGACGTCGCACTGCGCGCCGAGTTCGGCCGGCGTCGCGCAGGCGATGCCGCCTTCGGCGGCGAACGCCTGCAGCACGGTGTCGCGCACGTCGCATGCGTGGACGCGCAGGCCGGCGCGCAGCAGCGAGCGTGCGACGCCGAGGCCCATCGCGCCGAGGCCGATGACTCCAACATTTCGTGACATGGTCAACCTTGATCGATTCGGGAGAGGTTCGTGGCGGCGCGGCCGGGAACGGCCGCGGCCACCGGCTTCAGCAGATGCCGGCTTCCGCGAGACGGCGGGCGGCGTTGTACATGTGCGTGCGCGCCGCGTTGCGGGCGGCCATCGGGTCGCGTGCGCGGATCGCATCGGCGATCGCCGCGTGTTCGTCGCGCACCTGGCGCGAGAAATCCTCGCGCGTCGCCTCGTTGCGCCGCGTGACCTTCACGCCGGCTTCGAGGTACTGGTTCAGGAACTGCAGCGTCTTCAGGAAATACGGATTGCCGGTGACGGCGGCGATCGTGCGGTGGAACGCGACGTCTTCCGCGACGCCGTCGCGCCCTTCGGCCACCGCTTCGTCGATCTTGCGCAGCGCGTCGTCGATGTCGGCCATGTCGTCGTCGGTGTGGTGCAGCGCGGCTTCGGCCGCGACTTCAGCCTCGATCGCGCGGCGCACCGCGAGCAGGTGCGGCAGCGAGCTGGCCTCGACGGCCTCCGCATAGTCGATCCGCAGCGGCCGGATCGCGCCGTGCTGGTTCACGAACACGCCGCTGCCCTGGCGCGGCTCGACCACGCCTTCGTTCTTCAGCCGCGAGATCGCCTCGCGGATCACGGTGCGGCTCACGCCGAATTCCTGCGCGAGCACGGCCTCGGTCGGCAGCTTGCCGGTGGCCGAGAAGCTGCCCACTTCGATCTGCTTGAGCAGCTGCTGCGCGACGTGGTCGCTCATCGCGCGGGCGGGAATTTTCTCGAACATGATGCTCAGGTTTGTAAGGTGATGTGGTCATCATACAAATTTGAGCGTGCATCGGCATCCGGAATAACCCTCGTTTATCTCCGCCAACGTCGGTCAACTTGACTGGAACCGGTTCCAAAAAGAGCCTAAACCGATGCGAACGTGTGCCGTGCCTGCAATTGGCCAGCGAAGGCGCAAGCGCCCGGGGCCGTCAGTCTGCGATGTCCTCGACCGCGTCGGGCGTCGCGTCGATTTCGGCCACGTCGCCGCCGCGCTCGCGATAGGTCGCCGGCGGCACGCCGAACTGCTTGCGGAATTCGCGCCCGAGGTGCGACGCGTCGGCGAATCCGCAGCTCGACGCGATATCGGCGACCGTGCGGTCGGAACTCGTCAGCAGCCAGGCGGCCGTGCGCAGCCGCACCTGTTTCGCGAATGCCTGCGGGCTCTTGCCGGTCTCGGCCTTGAACAGCCGTTCGAGCTGCCGCGTCGACAGGTCGAGCTTGCACGCCAGTTCCTCGAGCGGCAGCGCCCGCCCGACGTGCTGTTCCATCAGAAGAATCGCGCGCTTGACCTTCGGGTGCGTCGCGGGCTCGAGGCCCGGCGGATGCGGCTGCGGCGCATTGCCTTTCTGCATTTCGCCGACAAGCAGGATGCGCAGCGCCTTCTGCACGGTGGCGTGATCGAAGTGGCGCAGCAGGATCGCGGCGGCGACGTCGATCGACGCGCGGCCGCCCGAACACGTGATCCGGCGCCGGTCGATCACGAACAGGCGGTCGGCGATCAGCAGGTCGGGATCGGCGGCCGGAAAGCGCTCGATGAAATCCCAGTAATGGAACCAGCTCACACAGGTGCGGTAGCCGTCGAGCACGCCGGCGCGCATCAGCGCGAACACGCCGGTGCAGATGCCGACGACGGTCGCGCCGCCCGTCGCCGCGCGGCGGATGAAATCGAGCGTTTCAGGGCCGGCCTGCGGCCCCGAATGCAGCAGCCCGCCGACCACTACCACGTAGTCGAACGGCTCGGCCGCGTCGAACGTCTCCCACGGCGTGATCTGGATCCCGCAGCTCGCGCGCACCGGCGCGAGCGTCTCGCCGATCACGCTCCATGCGCAGCGCACGGGCTTGCTGTAGTCGCCGTCGTCGGCCGACAGCCGCAGCATGTCGACGAAGCCGGAAAAGGCCGTCAGCGTGAAGTTCGGCAGCAGCACGATGCCGAAGCGGATGCGCCGCGGCGCGGGTTCTGCGAGGGGGGAGGCGGGTACGTCGGGGGTCATCGCGGCCAATCTTGTCACGCCGGGCAGGCGGTCTCACTCGTTTCACTCTGTTTGCGGGTTGCGGCTGCCGGAGGCGGCGCGGATGCAGCCAGCGTCGCCGATCGGCCGCGGCCGGACTTGTGGTTTTCCGTCGCGAACCATCGCCAAAACGCACTTTCCGGGCGGCCGGCGCGGCGCTTGGCGGCGCTATCCCACGCCGATGCCGTTTTTGTTCTATCGGCCGATTTTACGCTTTGATGTACTGGGGCCCAACGACATTTCACGCATGCAACCCAGAGGAAGCCAGATGAACGTCAGCGCGTTCGACCTGTTCAAGATCGGCATCGGTCCGTCCAGTTCGCATACGGTCGGCCCGATGATCGCCGCGTGCCGCTTCGCGTCGCACGTCGAGGACGCGAACCTGCTCGGCTTCGTGCGCCGCGTGCGGGTCGAGCTGTACGGCTCGCTCGGCGCGACCGGCAAGGGGCACGGCACCGACAAGGCCGTGCTGCTCGGCCTCGAGGGCCACCTGCCCGACACGATCGATCCGGACCTGATCGAGCCGCGGCTCGCCGCGATCCGTGCGGAGAAGTCGTTGTCGCTGCTCGGCAAGCAGACGGTGCGCTTCGACGAGAAGGAACACATCGGCTTCTATCGCAAGCTGATGAGCGGCACGAGCATCGTGCATCCGAACGGGATGCGCTTCCAGGCATTCGACGAACACGGCCAGTTGCTGGTCGAGAAAGAGTATTACTCGGTCGGCGGCGGCTTCGTCGTGAACCGCGACGGCGATCGCGTGAACGGCGTGCGTGCGGCGGTCGAGGTGCCGTATCCGTTTCGCACCGGCGACGACCTGATGCGCCAGTGCCGCGAGCACGGGCTGTCGATCGCCGAGCTGATGCTGCGCAACGAATGCGCGCTGCGCCCCGCCGACGAAGTGCGCGCCGGGCTGCTCGCGATCTGGCGCACGATGGCCGCGTGCGTCGAGCGCGGCTGCAAGGTCGAGGGCGACCTGCCGGGCCCGATGCGCGTGAAGCGCCGCGCGGCGGAGCTGAACGGCCGCCTGCGCGCGCGTTCGGAAGAGTCGCTGCGCGACCCGCTGTCGATGCTCGACTGGGTCAACCTGTATGCGATGGCCGTGAACGAAGAGAACGCGGCCGGCGGCCGCGTGGTCACCGCGCCCACCAACGGCGCGGCCGGCGTGATCCCCGCGGTGCTGCACTACTACGTGAAGTTCGTGCCGGGTTCGAACGAAGCCGGCATCGTCGAATTCCTGCTGACGGCCGCGGCGATCGGGATCATCTACAAGGAAACCGCGTCGATTTCCGGCGCGGAAGTCGGCTGCCAGGGCGAAGTGGGCGTCGCGTGCTCGATGGCCGCCGCCGCGCTCGCCGCGGTGATGGGCGGCACGCCGGACCAGGTCGAGAACGCGGCCGAGATCGGCATGGAGCACAACCTCGGGATGACCTGCGACCCGGTCGGCGGGCTCGTGCAGATCCCGTGCATCGAGCGCAACGCGATGGGCGCGATCAAGGCGCTGAACGCGTCGCGCATGGCGCTCAAGGGCAACGGCCAGCACTACGTATCGCTCGATTCCGTGATCAAGACGATGCGCGAGACGGGCGCCGACATGAAGACGAAATACAAGGAAACGTCGCGCGGCGGTCTCGCCGTGAACGTCATCGAATGCTAACGAAGGATCCAAACATGAGCCGCTACTCGATATTCAGCCTGTTCCGCAACGGCCTCTCGTATCACGAGAACTGGGAGAAGCAGTGGAAGAGCCCGGAGCCGAAGAAGGAATACGACGTCGTGATCGTCGGCGGCGGCGGCCACGGCCTCGCGACCGCGTACTACCTCGCGAAGGAGCACGGGATCACGAACGTCGCGATCCTCGAGAAGGGCTGGATCGGCGGCGGCAACACTGCCCGCAACACCACGATCGTGCGCTCGAACTACCTGTGGGACGAATCGGCCGCGCTGTACGAGAAGGCGATGAAGCTGTGGGAAGGGCTGTCGCAGGACCTGAACTACAACGTGATGTTCAGCCAGCGCGGCGTGATGAACCTGGCCCACACGCTGCAGGACGTGCGCGACACCGAGCGCCGCGTGAACGCGAACCGGCTGAACGGCGTCGACGCCGAATTCCTGACGCCCGCGCAGGTGAAGGAAATCGAGCCGACGATCAACCTGAACAGCCGCTATCCGGTGCTCGGCGCATCGATCCAGCGCCGTGCGGGTGTCGCACGCCATGACGCGGTGGCCTGGGGCTTCGCGCGCGGCGCGGACCGCGCCGGCGTCGACATCATCCAGAACTGCCAGGTGACGGGCATTCGCCGCGACGGCGGCGCGGTGGTCGGCGTCGATACGGTGAAGGGTTTCATCAAGGCGAAGAAAGTCGCGGTGGTCGCGGCCGGCAACACGACGACGCTCGCCGACATGGCCGGCGTGCGCCTGCCGATCGAAAGCCACCCGCTGCAGGCGCTGGTGTCCGAGCCGATCAAGCCGGTCGTCAACTCGGTGATCATGTCGAACGCGGTGCATGCGTACATCAGCCAGTCCGACAAGGGCGACCTCGTGATCGGCGCCGGTATCGACCAGTACACGGGCTTCGGCCAGCGCGGCAGCTTCCACATCATCGAAGGCACGCTGCAGGCGATCGTCGAGATGTTCCCGGTGTTCTCGCGCGTGCGGATGAACCGCCAGTGGGGCGGCATCGTCGACGTGTCGCCGGACGCGTGCCCGATCATCAGCAAGACCGACGTGAAGGGCCTCTATTTCAACTGCGGCTGGGGCACCGGCGGCTTCAAGGCGACGCCGGGCTCGGGCTGGGTGTTCGCGCACACGATCGCCCGCGACGAACCGCATCCGCTGAACGCGCCGTTCGCGCTCGACCGCTTCTACACGGGCCACCTGATCGACGAGCACGGCGCTGCCGCCGTCGCGCACTAACCGCACTGAGGAGAAAGAAACATGTTGCTGATCGAATGTCCGTGGTGCGGGCCGCGCGCCGAATCCGAGTTCACGTGCGGCGGTGAAGCCGACATCGTGCGCCCGGTGGCGAACGAGACGATGACCGACCGTGAATGGGGCGAATACGTGTTCATGCGCGAGAACAAGCGCGGGCTGCACAAGGAGCAATGGCTGCACACGCAGGGTTGCCGCCGCTGGTTCAAGGTGACGCGCGATACGGTCACCTACGATATCAAGGGCTACGAAAAGTTCGGCGGAGCATCCGCCGGCAACGCACACGAAGAGGGCACGAGCAAATGAGCCAGAAAGACCGCCTCGGCACCGGTGGCCGGATCAATCGCGCGATTCCGTTGACGTTCACGTTCAACGGCCGTACGTACCAGGGCTTCCAGGGCGACACGCTCGCGTCCGCGCTGCTCGCGAACGGCGTGCATTTCGTCGCGCGCAGTTTCAAGTACCACCGTCCGCGCGGGATCGTGACGGCCGACGTCGCGGAACCGAATGCCGTCGTGCAGCTCGAGACCGGCCCGTACACGGTGCCGAACGCGCGCGCGACCGAGATCGAGCTGTACCAGGGTCTCGTCGCGACGAGCGTGAACGCGGAGCCGTCGCTCGAGAACGACAAGTACGCGATCAACCAGAAGCTGTCGCGTTTCATGCCGGCCGGCTTCTACTACAAGACGTTCATGTGGCCGCGCAACATGTGGCCGAAGTACGAGGAGAAGATCCGCGAAGCGGCCGGCCTCGGCAAGGCACCCGAGGTGCTCGACGCCGACCGCTACGACAAGTGCTACGCGCACTGCGACGTGCTCGTGGTCGGCGGTGGCCCGTCGGGCCTCGCCGCCGCGTATGCGGCCGCCACGGCCGGCGCGCGCGTGATCCTCGTCGACGACCAGCGCGAACTCGGCGGCAGCCTGCTGTCGTGCCGCGCGGAGATCGACGCGAAGCCCGCGCTGCAATGGGTCGAGAAGATCGAGGCCGAGCTGCGCAAGCTGCCCGACGTGACGATCCTGTCGCGCAGCACCGCGTTCGGCTACCAGGACCACAACCTCGTGACGGTCACGCAGCGCCTGACCGACCACCTGCCGGTGTCGATGCGCAAGGGCACGCGCGAGCTGCTGTGGAAGATCCGCGCGAAGCGCGTGATCCTCGCGACCGGTGCGCACGAGCGGCCGATCGTATTCGGCAACAACGACCTGCCGGGCGTGATGCTGGCGGGTGCGGTGTCCACCTACGTGCATCGCTTCGGCGTGCTGCCGGGCCGCAACGCGGTCGTGTTCACGAACAACGACCGCGCCTACCAGACCGCGCTCGACCTGAAGGCGTGCGGCGCGAAGGTGACGGTCGTGGATTCGCGCGCGTCGTCGAACGGCGCGCTGCCGGCCGCGGCCAAGCGGCAGGGCGTGACGGTGATGAGCGGCGCGGTCGTCACGGCGGCTTCGGGCAAGTGGCGCGTATCGTCGGTCGACGTCGCGTCCTACTCGAACGGCCAGACGGGCGGCAAGCTGCAGACGCTGCCGTGCGACCTCGTCGCGATGTCGGGCGGCTTCAGTCCGGTGCTGCACCTGTTCGCGCAATCGGGCGGCAAGGCATGCTGGAACGACGAGAAGGCGTGCTTTCTGCCGGGCAAGCCCGTGCAGGCGGAAGCGAGCGTCGGCGCGGCGGCCGGCGAATTCGGGCTTGCCCGTGCGCTGCGGCTCGCGGTCGACGCAGGCGTGGAAGCGGCGAAGGCCGCCGGCTTCACGGCGGCGCAGCGCCCGGTCGTACCGCAGGTCGCCGAAACCGTCGAAGGCGCGCTGCAGCCGTTGTGGCTCGTCGGCAGCCGCGAGGCGGCCGCGCGCGGGCCGAAGCAGTTCGTCGATTTCCAGAACGACGTGGCGGCCGCCGACATCCTGCTCGCCGCGCGCGAGGGCTTCGAATCGGTCGAGCACGTGAAGCGCTATACCGCGATGGGCTTCGGCACCGATCAAGGCAAGCTCGGCAACATCAACGGGATGGCGATCCTCGCGCAGGCGCTGGGCAAGACGATTCCGGAAACGGGCACGACGACGTTCCGCCCGAACTACACGCCCGTGTCGTTCGGCACGTTCGCCGGCCGCGAGACGGGCGATTTCCTCGACCCGATCCGCAAGACCTGCGTGCACGAATGGCACGTCGAGCACGGCGCGATGTTCGAGGACGTCGGCAACTGGAAGCGGCCGTGGTATTTCCCGAAGAAGGGCGAGGATCTCCATGCGGCCGTGAAGCGCGAATGCCTCGCGGTGCGCAACGGCGTCGGCATCCTCGACGCGTCGACGCTCGGCAAGATCGACATCCAGGGGCCGGACGCGGTGAAGCTGCTGAACTGGATGTACACGAACCCGTGGAACAAGCTCGAGATCGGCAAGTGCCGCTACGGGCTGATGCTCGACGAGAACGGGATGGTGTTCGACGACGGCGTGACCGTGCGCCTCGCCGACCAGCATTTCATGATGACGACCACCACCGGCGGCGCGGCACGCGTGCTGACGTGGCTCGAGCGCTGGCTGCAGACCGAATGGCCCGACATGAAGGTGCGCCTCGCGTCCGTCACCGATCACTGGGCGACATTCGCGGTGGTCGGCCCGAAGAGCCGCAAGGTCGTGCAGAAGGTGTGCCAGGACATCGACTTCGGCAACGAAGCGTTTCCGTTCATGAGCTACCGCAACGGCACCGTCGCCGGCGCGAAGGCGCGCGTGATGCGGATCAGCTTCTCGGGCGAGCTGGCCTACGAAGTAAACGTGCCGGCGAACGCGGGCCGCGCGGTGTGGGAAGCGCTGATGGCGGCCGGTGCCGAATTCGACATCACGCCGTACGGCACCGAGACGATGCACGTGCTGCGTGCGGAGAAGGGCTACATCATCGTCGGGCAGGACACCGACGGCTCGATCACGCCGTACGACCTCGGGATGGGCGGGCTCGTCGCGAAGTCGAAGGACTTCCTCGGCAAGCGCTCGCTGTCGCGCTCGGATACCGCGAAGGAGGGCCGCAAGCAGTTCGTCGGCCTGCTGACCGAAGACGAACAGTTCGTGCTGCCCGAAGGCGCGCAGATCATCGCGAAGGACACGCAGGTGTCGGCGGTCGATCCGACGCCGATGATCGGCCACGTGACGTCGAGCTACTACAGCCCGATCCTGCAGCGCTCGATCGCGCTCGCGGTGGTGAAGGGCGGCCTGAACAAGATGGGCGAGAGCGTCGTGATTCAGCTGGCTAACGGCAAGCGCATCACCGCGAAGATTTCGAGCCCGGTTTTCTACGATACCGAAGGGGTGCGTCAGCATGTGGAATGAAACGAGAAACCAGACGCCGGTGGCGGGTGCGGGCGGCGTGACGCTTGAATCGCCGTTCGTCGGCGCGGCCGACGTGCTGAAGGCGCACCAGGCGCGGGCATCGAAGAAGTTCACGCTGCGCGAGCGGCCGTTCCTCGATCTCGTCAACGTGCGCGGCGAGTCGAGCGATCCGGCATTCGTCGCCGCGTTCGAGCGCGTGGTCGGGTGCCGGCCGCCCGCGACGCCGAACACGGTGGCGCGCGGCGCCGAGTACGACGTGCTGTGGCTCGGCCCCGACGAATGGCTCGTGCGGTCGAACGGGCCGGTTCAGGCCGGCGTGCTCGAAGCGAAGCTGGCGGAGGCCGTGCAGGGCCTGTACGCGGCGGCCGTCGACGTCGGCAGCGGCTACACCGTGGTCGAAATCAGCGGCGAACGCGTGCGCGACGTGATCGCGCGTGGCTGCCCGCTCGATCTGCATCCGCGCGTGTTCAAGCCGGGCCAGTGCGCGCAGTCGCACTACTTCAAGTCGCCGATCACGCTGATCCCGACCGGCGACGACACGTTCGAGATCGTCCTGCGTCGCAGCTTCGCCGACTATTTCGTGCGGATCATGCTCGACGCCGCGGCGCCGCTCGCATCATGAAGCCGTTCGACGAACCGTTCGTGGCGATCGACGCGCCGTGCCTGCGCGGGCGCGGCTGGAGCGTGTTCGTCGACGAACTGAAGGTGCCCGCGCGGATCGGCATTCACGCGCACGAGCACGAGGCGCCGCAGCCGATCGTGATCGATGCGCGGCTCGGGTATCGCTGCGAGCCGAGCGAACAGGGCGAGTGGATCGATTACGACGGGTACTGCGCACGCGTTGCGTCGTTTCTGGCGCACAAGCCGCATACGCGGCTGCTGGAGACGCTCGTCGCCGATCTCGCGGTGCTGTCGTTCCGCGAATGGCCGGCGCTGGAGTCGCTGACGCTGTCGATGTACAAGCCGAAGATCCGGCCGGGGACGAAGCGCGTCGGCGTGTCGCTCGACTGGACGCGCGGGGATTACCTGCGGTGGACGGGGGCGGCGGGGCAGCTTTGACCGGAAGGGGCCGGATCGAGGCACGAGGGAGGTGATCCGGCGATTCCATGGGGCGGCGGCGCGAAGGCGCAGCCGTACTCGTTTATAGTTCCTGAAATGTCAGAATAATGGGCCGCCGCCAGCTACTGGACGGCTTCGGCCTCAATCCGCTCGTCGTACCGAAACGCGAAGTACCGGTCGCGCGCAACGCATTGCGCGATCACGCCACGGCGCGCACCTCTGCTCCGGAGCCGCATCAGGGCGCGTGAGCGTACCCGAGATCAGCGTTGAACTTTGCCGGTATCGGCCTGCATGCACTTATTTCGCGGTGCGGTTCGCGGCGGGCGCCGGGCCGGACGGATCGCTGACCGGCACCATGTGCGCCTTCCCGTTGTTCGCATCGTTCGCGGTATTCGGGGTATTCGCGCTTTTCGCATCGTCCTCGGGTTCGAGCACGAACCGGAACGCGTCGACGCGCTGCATCACCTTCGCCGCATACGCGCTGGATCCGCCGCTGTAGCTCTTCAGCCCGGCCTGCACGTTGCCGCCGGCTGCTTTGACATAGCCCGACAGGATCCGGGAGCCGGCCTCGACGTTCGCATTCGGCTCGGTGAGATCCTTCACGTTGCGCAGCATGCCGCGGTGCGCGGACGGCACGACCTGCATCAGCCCGGTCGCGCCATGCTGGCCGCGCGCCTTTTCCTGGAAGCGCGATTCGATCGAAATGATCGCGTAAACGAGTGCCGGCGGCAGTGAATATTTCGTCGCAGTGACGCTCACGATGTCGGCGAGCTTCGCGGCCTTTTCTCTTGCGACGCCGAATTTCTTCGTGAGGTAGGTGGTGATGCGGCGGTTTGCTTCGTTCGGCTGATCGTTGGCGTTCGCGAGCGGCGCGGAGGCGACCGTCGGCGCCGATGCCAGTGCGTCGGGCGCGGATGCGGGCGCCGCGGGCGTTTGCTGTGCCGCGGCCTGTTGCGCAATGCCGAGCGAGAGCACGATCAGCCAGAAAAACCGTCGTCGCATGGTCGAGTGCGGGGAAATGGGAGGCGCATAGTATATCGGCCAATCGCGGTGGACGGTCGAGCGCCCGCTCGAATGAAAGCCACGTGTAGGTTTGTGACGTTCGCGATGCCCGGCGAGCCGATCGTTGCACGGACACGCATCGGAGTCCGGATGAACGCTAGTTGATGATCTCGCCCATGCCGGTTTCGATGCGGCTTCTGAGCTGCGCGATGAACGCCGGATCGTAGGGTTCCCAGCTCTCGAGTTCGCCGACGATCTTCAAAGGCGACGTGCTTCGATACGAGCGCGTCGGATTGCCGGGGAATTTCTTGTCCGTGACGTTCGGGTCGTTTTCGAATTCGCCGGTGGGCTCGACGATGTAGACGCGCGGCCGGCCGTCGCCCTTGGCCATTTCCGCGGCCAGGCCGGCACCTTTGGGCAGGGCCGTGAAGTAAACGTGATTCATCACGACGTCATCGCGATAATTCGATCTGAAGCCTGCCGTCAGCAAGTCGCCGATCCGCAAATCCGCTTTCGTGCCATGAAAAAACGGGCCGGCGTCGAGGACGGACATGGTTGCTCCTTCGAAAAATTGCGTGACGGCTTCTACGCGCGCCGCGCGCTCGCCACGCGCGCTATCGTGCCGATCGCATCGCTGACGAGCACCGCCAGCAAGCCGACGATCACGCCGCCCTGCAGCACGAACGCGGTGTTCGACGTTTGCAGGCCGGCGATGATCACGTCGCCGAGCCCGCGCGCGGCGACCGTCGAGCCGATCGTCGCGGTGCCGAGATTGATCACGACCGCGAGGCGGATGCCGTTGACGATCACCGGGAACGCGAGCGGCAACTCGACGGATATCAGTTGCTGCCAGCCGCTCATGCCCATCCCGCGCGCGGCGTCGACGACGTCGCGCGGCACGTCCTCGAGCCCCGCGATCGTGCTTTCGAAAATCGGCAGGAGCCCGTACAGCACGAGCGCGATCAGCACGGGCTTCAAGCCGAAGCCGACGGCCGGCACGGCCAGCGCGAGCACCGCGACCGGCGGGAAGGTCTGGCCGATATCGACGACGCTGCGCGCGACCGGCAGGAAATCCGCGCCGAACGGCCGCGTGACCGCGATGCCGGCCGCGACCGCGACGATCGTGCCGATCAGGCTCGACAACGCGACCGTGCCGAGATGCGCGAGCGTGAGATCGAGCAGGCTCGCGCGATCGTAGATCACCGGCGCGCCGTTGTCCGCGAACGGCGCGAACAGGCCCTGCAGCCAGGCCGGGCGCAACAGCAGCACGAGCAGCAGCGCGAGGGCGACTGCACGGGCGACGTACGCGGGAAGCGAGGACTGCGTGGGCCGCATGCGGCTGCGCGTCGTCATGCGGGCTTCCTCGCGTGCGAGCGGATCGCGTCGAGCGTGATGCGGCGGGGGGCGTGCGTGTCGCGGTTGCCGTCGGCCGTGTCGTCCACGGGCAGCGCATCGACACCGCGCCACAACAATTCGGACACCGCATCGCGCAGCGTGCGCGTCGCGGCGATCGGTTCGCCGTCGGCATGGCCGGCTTCGGCCACGGCGTCGATCGGCGTGAGCGCGAGCAGGCGCAGCGGCCGGTCGACGCCCGCGACGAGCTGTTCGACGACACCCGGTGCCGGCTCGCCGAGAATCTCGGCCGGCGACGCGACCTGCAGCAGCCGTCCGCCGTCCATCACCGCGATCGTGTCGCCGAGCTTCAGCGCTTCCTCGATATCGTGCGTGACGATCACGACCGTGATGCCGAGGCGGCGTTGCAGCGCGAACAGGTCGTCCTGCGCCTTGTTGCGGATGATCGGATCGAGCGCGCCGAACGGCTCGTCCATCAGCAGCATCGCGGGCTCGGCGGCGAGCGCGCGTGCGACGCCGACACGCTGCTGCTGGCCGCCCGACAGTTCGTGCGGCAGCTTGCCCGCGAACTCGGCCGGCGCGAGATGGAACAGGTCGAGCAGTTCGTTCACGCGCGCGTCGATGCGCTCGGCCGGCCAGCCGAGCAGGCGCGGCACGGTCGCGATGTTGCGCGCGACGCTCCAGTGCGGAAACAGTCCGTGCCCCTGGATCGCATAGCCGATGCCGCGCCGCAGCTGCTCCGGCGCGACGGTCGCGGTATCGACGCCGTCGATGCAGATCGTGCCGCTGGTCGGCGCGATCAGCCGGTTGATCATGCGCAGGAGCGTCGACTTGCCGCTGCCCGATGCGCCGACGAGCGCCGTGATCGTGCCGCGTTGTATCGTCAGCGAGACGTCGTCGACGGCGACCACGTCGCCGAAGCGTTTGCCGACCCGTTCGATCTCGATCATCCTGCACGCCCCTTCGCGAGCGACGTCGCGGCTTCGAACACGACGGCGGCCGCCAGTGCGAGCGCGATCGTCGGGATCGCGCCGAGCAGCACGAGATCGGCGGCCGATTGCCCGATCCCCTGGAAGATGAAGGTGCCGAATCCGCCGCCGCCGATCAGCGCGGCCACGGCGGTCAGGCCGATGTTCTGCACGAGCACGATGCGCACGCCGCTCAGGATCACCGGCAGCGCGAGCACGAGATCGACGCGCAGCAGCCGCTGCGCGCGTGTCATGCCCATCGCGCGGGCCGCTTCGGTCACGTGCGGCGGCACCTGTTCGAGCCCGACCACGACGCTCGATGCGATCGGCAGCAGCGAGTAAAGGAACAACGCGAGCACGGCCGGCGCGACGCCGATGCCGCGGATGCCGAGCGCGGCCGCGAGCGGCACGTGCGCGGCGAGCAGGCCGAGCGGCGCCATCATCAGCCCGTACATCGCGATGCTGGGGATCGTCTGCACGATATTGAGCACGGGCATCGCGACGGTGCGCACCGCCGCGACGCGCGCGCAGACGATGCCGAGCGGCACGCCCGCGACGAGCGCGGCGGCGACCGAGCCACCCGCGAGCGACACGTGGCGGGCCGCTTCGCGCCAGAAATCGTCGCTGCGCACCGCGTATTCGCGCATCACGGAGAGGCCGTCCCACCAGCCGCTCGCAAGCGGCACCGAAACCGCTGCGATCGCGACGGCGAGCGCGGCGAGGCGTCGCCACGGGCCGAACGCGAGGCGGGCGAGCGCGTCGGCGATGAGCACCGCCCACGCGAACAGCAGCAACCAGACGCCCGCGTCGGGCGATACGCGGGCCAGCATGTCGTCGGGCGCGACGACATGCCGCGCGGCCGCGCCGACCGCATACGCGAGGGTCGCGAGCCCCGCGCAGCCGGCCGCGAGCCGCCACGCGGGACGGCGCACCGTCATTGCCCACAGCGCGCCGGCGGTCCACAGCGCGGCGAGCGCGGCGCCTTGCATCGGCGGCAGCGCGGCGAACACCGTCAGCCCGGTGCCGGCCGCGATCCGGTTCGGCCGCAGCACCGCGAACGACAGGCCGAACACCGCGACGATCGTCAGTACACCGATCAGGATGCCGACCTTGTCGAGCGTGACGCGCCGCGCGGACGCCGCCGCGCGATCCGTCATTTCACGAAACCCTTCGCTTTCAGGTAGCTTTTCGCGACGCCGGCCGCCGGCTCGCCGTTGAGCTGGATGCGCGCGTTCAGCGATTGCAGCGTCTTCAGGTCGAGGCTCGCGAACACGGGCTTCAGCAAGTCGGCGATCTGCGGATGCGCTTTCAGCACCGCTTCGCGGATCACCGGCGCCGGTGCGTAGACGGGCTGCACGTGCTTGTCGTCGTCGAGCACCGCGAGGCCGCTCGATGCGATGCCGCCGTCGGTGCCGTAGACCATCGCGGCGTTCACGCCGTCGGTCTGGTTCGCGGCGGCCTTGATCGTCGCGGCCGTGTCGCCGCCGGACAGCACGACGAGCTGCTCGGGCTTCAGCTTGAAGCCGTACGCTTTCTCGAACGACGGCAGCGCGGACGCGCTGTTCACGAATTCGGCCGAGGCCGCGAGCTTGACCTTGCCGCCGCCGGTCACCCACTTGCCGAAATCGGAGAAGGTC
The DNA here is from genome assembly GCF_902833145.1 of Burkholderia sp. BCC0506. Taxonomy (GTDB): domain Bacteria; phylum Pseudomonadota; class Gammaproteobacteria; order Burkholderiales; family Burkholderiaceae; genus Burkholderia. The sequence goes on from NZ_CADFEN010000007.1 coordinate 37,772, forward strand.
TTCAGGTGCTGCGATTGCGCGACGGGCGCGAGCAGCGCGACGCCCCACGTGTTGTTCGCGGGCGCCGGTGCGAGCCACACGAGATGGTTCGCCGCGTAGTCGAGCTGCCTGGCGGTGTCGTAGCCTTGGCTCGCGTTCTTCCAGACCGGGTCGTCGGCCTTGTTGAAGAAGAACGCGGCGTTGCCCGTGTATTCGGGGTAGACGTCGATCTCGCCGCTCGTGAGCGCCTTGCGCACGATCGGCGTCGTGCCGAGCGCGATCTTTTCGGTGACGGGAATGCCGTGAGCCTTCAGCACCTGTGCAATGAGGTTGCCGAGCAGGTTGCCTTCGGTGTCGATCTTCGACGACACCACGACGGGTGCGTCGGCATGCGCGCCGGGCGCGACGATGGCGGCGGCGAACGCGAGGCCCAGGATCCGGGCGGGCAGGGCGAGCTTCATCGGGGCCAATCTCCAGGACGGGGGCGTACGCCGAAAGTTACTTGACTGAGCCGGCTTTGGCAAACCGCGTGCGGCGGCGCGCCCACAACCGGTGTGGGGATAACCCGCATCCGTCGCGCGGGCTTGTTACACTCGGATTCATTCCCGCCTGCGGACATTTGCTGACATGAAGCCCGAGCTGCTGGTCCTCATCGCGCTGCGCGGCGACGCGCATCGCGAGATCGCCGCGTCGTTCGACGTGCGTTATGCCCCCACTCCGGATGCGCGCGAACGCGCGATCGCCGAACACGGCAGCACGATTCGCGCGGTGCTGACCAACGGCAGCACGGGCCTGACCGGCGCCGAGATCGACCGGTTGCCGCAACTCTCGTTCGTCAGCGCGCTCGGTGCGGGCTACGAGCACATCGACGTCGCGCATGCGAAGGCGCGCGGCATCACCGTGGTCACGGGCGCCGGCACCAACGACGATTGCGTCGCCGACCACGCGTTCGCGCTGCTGCTCGCGGCGGTGCGCAACGTCGTGCAGCTCGATGCGAAAACCCGCGCGGGCGTGTGGCGCGACGGGCTGTCGATGCCGCCGAACGTGTCGGGCAAGAAGCTCGGCATCGTCGGGCTCGGCAAGATCGGCGAGAAGTGCGCGCGCCGCGCGGCCGGCTTCGACATCGAGATCGGGTATCACAACCGCTCGGAGAAGCCGGTGCCGTACCGCTATTTCGACCGGGTCGACGCGCTCGCGCAGTGGGCCGATTTCCTGATCGTCGCGACGCCGGGCGGCGCGGGCACGCGGCACCTGATCGATCGCACCGTGCTCGACGCGCTCGGCCCCGGCGGTTTTCTCGTCAACGTGTCGCGCGGCAGCGTTGTCGATACCGCTGCTTTGGCAGACGCGCTGCGCGAGCGGCGCATCGCGGGCGCGGGGCTCGACGTGTACGAAGGCGAACCGGAGCCGCCTCGCGTGCTGACGGAGCTCGACAGTGTCGTGCTCACGCCGCACATGGGCGGCTGGTCGCCCGAGGCGCTCGATCGTTCGGTGCGGCAGTTTCTCGACAACGCGGCGCGGCATTTCGCGGGGCAGCCGGTGTTGACGCCGGTGTGATCGACCGGAGGCGGCGTCGAATCAGTCCGCCTGTCTGCGGAATGCCCGGTAGAAATCCGGCAGGTTCGCCGGCTTGACGGCATCGAGACCGATCCAGGCGAACTGGTTGCGCTCGTGGCTCCGCACGATTTCACGGCGATCGACCGCGCACTCCCTTCATGCAGAGATCCCCCGCCCGCATCGACGGACATGCAGGCGGGGGAGGCGGTGCCGTTACACCGGCAGCCGGTGCACGATTACACGCCCGCCGACGGCGAAACCAGCGGTACCGTCACCGACGTGCCGGCCGGATCGAGCGTCAGGCCCGTGCCCGGCGTCGGCCGCAGCGTCGCCTCGTAGTCGCTGGAGAGGACGACGAGCCCCAGCCGGTGGCCGGCTTCCAGCTTGTAGTCGCGCGGCATGAACGTCAGCTTCAGGTCGTACGGCATGCCGGGCAGCACGGGTTGCTGCACCCACTCGGACAACCGGTTGCGCGGGTCGGTCCACGCGCGCGTGACGATCGTCGCCGTGCCGTCCGGCGCGCGGTCGACCAGCAGCGCCGTCACGTTCGCGACACCCGTGAAGGTCAGCCTGACGCGTGCGGTCGCCGCGCCGGAGAGGCGCGTCGCGGCGGTCAGCGGGGCCGTCTCGAAGCGGCTGCGGTTTTCGCCGGTCGGCGTGTTCGCCAGCGTGAGCGCGGGAATGCGCGCATCGTCGGTGAAGCGCGCGAGCGGGCCGCCGCTCGGCAGCCGCAGCAGCGTGCCGGTGGTCGCGCCGTCGCCGCCCGCGAAGTACGTGACCGGCGTGGCGCGACGCGCGGCCCAGTCGGCTTCCTTCAGCAGCGTGCCGTCCGCCTGCGCGATCACCGCGCGCGGATCGCGCTCGACGCCGTTGTCATAGCCGATCAGGTAGCGCGTGAACCACCGGTTCACCTCCGCCGTCCATGCGTCGGCCATCGCGGGCACGCGGGTCGGATCGGTGTGCTTCAGGCGGTGCAGCCACAGCTGGGTCGGCACACCCTGGCGTCGCATCGCCAGATACCACGACGTCGACTGGTCGACACGCACGTTGTCGTCGGTGAGCCCCTGCGCGACGAGCGCCGGTGCGACCGCGAGCGCGGTCGGAATGTCGCGGGCGGCCCAGAACGGCGAATAGTCGCCGGTCTTGCGATCTTCCTGTTGCAGCGCTTCGTCGATCAGGTGCGTGCAGCGCTCCGGATGCGCATTCGTCAGCAGCGCCTTGATGTACACGTCGACATCCTCGCCCTGATAGCCTTCCGGCGCGCGCACGAGGCCGCCCGAGCGGTAGTAGCCGTACATGTTCGACAGCCCGGCGATCGGCACGATCGCGTCGAGCCCGCGCGTGCGCAGGCTCGCGACCATCTTCGGCAGCGTGCCGTCGTACGACACGCCGTACATGCCGACGTGGCCGGTCGACCAGTTCGCGACGACCGGCTTGCCGTTCGCGTCCTTCGCGGTCGCGTCGCGGCCGAGCCAGTGGATCACCGACGCCATCGCGACCGATTCGTCGCGCGTCAGGATCGTCGGGCAGCCGTCCGAGCCGGCGGTGCCGAGCGAATCCGCGTAGACGATCGTGAAGCCGCGCGGCACGAAGTAGCCTTCGATCCACGAGCGGCCGGCGGCGGCCGCCTCGACCTGCTGCAGCATCCGCGACTGAGGCGCGGCGGCCAGGATGCGCGTGGACGCCGAAGCCGCGGCGCTGGCGGCCGCGGCCGGATGCGGTGTGCCGTCGAGTTCGACGTCGACGTCGTGGTTGGGGCTGTCGGCGAGCCCCGCGTAATACGGGCTCGCGAGCACGATGACGGGCGTGCGTGCGCCGTTCGCCGTTTCGGACGGCCGCACGATGCGCACGTGGATGCGGTCGCGCGTGCCGTCGCCGTCGGAATCGACCGGCGTGTCGACCCACGCGTGCTCTTCGATCGTGCCGCCCGACAGCGACGGCTGCACCTGGCCGTTGCTGATCACCGGCTGGTAGCGTCCGCCGCTCGCCGGATTCGCGTACGGCACGCCGGACGGCGAAAAGCGCGCCGCGAGCGATCGCGTATCGGATGTGTCGGCCGCGGCGGCGGCTCCCTCCTGTTGGCCTTGCGCGAGCGCTGACGCGCCCGCCACGCTGCCGCCGTCGTCGCCGCCGCACGCGGCGAGCGTCGCGGCCGCCACGAGCGCGGGCAGCCATGCGCGCCGCACTCCGGTTCGATGAATGTTCATGGAATCGACCTCGTCTCTTGTGATTGTGTGGAACCGGCCGGCTCGCGATACGCCCCCTGCGGCCTGGCCGGGTACTGCGTCGGGTGAAGCGGAACTGCACCATCAGAAACGGCGGGCGAGACGCCGGCGAGTCTCGCCCGGTGCCGGCGCGCGTCAGGCGACGCGCCTCCGGCCGGCGTCGAGGCGAGTGCATCGCCCCGCGCGGAACGCGTCAGTGCGGCGGCTTGCCACGAATGCAGGAGTGCGAATCAAATCTGGGCATGCCCGGGCTTCCTTCAGGTTTCGGATGAAACGGAACGGCACGATGCGGTGAGGCGGGAATGTTGCGAACGGCGGTGCTGCAACGGCAGGAAAGCGCGACGCGAGTCGGCACGCTGGCCGGATTGCTTTCCGGAAGCTTGCGCAGAAGTTATCTCAGTGAAATGCCCGTGTCAAACTTTTTTAGTTTGTATCAAACAAAGTTTCTGTGTGCCTGCGGCAGGCGGCCTTTTCGCTCGCGCGACTGAACGTTGCGCGCCCGCTATCGTCGGGCGGGGCGATTGTCGTCGACCCGTCCGGCAAGACGTCCCGCGGCATGCGTCCGGAACGCGTCGGCGTCGGCTTCGACGGGTTCGCCGACTACGCGCCGGGCGGCAGCAACAGCGCCGGTTTTCACGAGACCGCGTCACGCCGCGCCGATCGCGTCTACTCGTCGCGCAGCGCCTCGGCCGGCCGCACCCGTGCGGCGCGCCAGCTCGGGTACAGCGTCGCGACGCACGACATCAGGAACGCGGCCGACGCGATCCCGATCACGTCGACGGCCGAGAGCTTCGACGGTAGTGCGCTGAGGAAATACACGGACGGCGTCAGGAAGCGGATGCCGAGCAACTGCTCGACCGCCGGCAGCACCACCGGGATGCTGACCGCGATCGCGCAGCCGAGCGCGACGCCCGCCAGCGTGCCGGCAAGACCGATCGTCATCCCTTGCACCGCGAAGATCTTCATGATCGAGCGGGGCGGCGCGCCGAGCGTGCGCAGGATCGCGATGTCGCCCTGCTTCTGCGTGACCGTCATCACGAGCGACGACACGAGGTTGAACGCGGCAACGGCGACGATCAGCATCAGGATCAGCGACAGCATCCGTTTCTGCAGCCGCTCGGCTTCGAACCACGTGCGGTTCTGTTGCGTCCAGTCGCGGAGATACAGGTTGCCCGACAGCGTGCGCGACAGCGCCAGCGCGATCTCCGGCGCGCGCTGCAGATCGTCGACGCGCAGCCGGATGCCGGTCGGCGCGGGCACGTTGAACAATTGCTGCGCGTCGCGGATGTGGATGTACGCGAGCGCGCTGTCGTACTGGTAGTGGCCCGACTCGAACGTGCCGACCACGTTGAACTGGCGGAACCGCGGCAGCGCGTCGCCGACGCGCGCGGTGTTGCCGGGCGCGAAGAACGTGATGCGGTCGCCGATCTTCACGTGCAGCGCATCGGCAAGCGCCGCGCCGAGCACGATGCCCATTTCGCCCGGTACGAGCGCGTCGAGGCGCCCGGTCTTCAGCTTGCGGGCGATGTCGGACACGCGCGGCTCGAGCACGGGATCGATGCCGCGCAGCGCGACGCCCGTCACGTTGCCCGCGTTCGTCAGCAGCGCCTGGGCGTCGACATAGGGTGCGACGGCGCGCACCGCGGGATGCTGCAACGATTCGTGCGCGGTCAGCCGCCAGTCGGGCATCGAGCCGGACGGCGCGAAGATTTCGACGTGCGCGAGCACCGACAGCATCCGGTCGCGCACCTCGGTGCGAAACCCGTTCATCACCGACAGCACGACGATCAGCGCGGCCACGCCGAGCGCGATGCCGGCCATCGCGGCGCCGGCGATGAACGACACGAAGCCGTCGCCGGCCGAGCGCCGGCCGCCGCGCGCGTAGCGCAGCCCGATCTGCCATTCGAACGGGAGTTTCAAGCGGTTTCCTTTCATGTCGATTCGACCCATGCCGAGCCGCGCATTCTAGCGAACGCGGCGCGACCGCGTGCGGAGGTCGTCGACGCGATGAACGTCGAGCACAGGCTGCGCGAGCCGTCGCGTGCGCTGTCGCCGCGGCTGAAGCGCGTGAGATATGCGTGGCAAGCGGCGATCTGCGGAACGAATGGTTTCCCAGCGGCGCTGGACGGGGGCATTCCGCGCACGTCGCCGCTGCTCGGGCAGCCGCGCCCGGCCGGCAGCCATACGAGGCGGGTGGTCGACGCCCACGGGCGCGGCGGCCGGTGGGCGTGTGGGGGGGCGCAGCAGGCGCGTCCCGCGTGCGCCGATTCAGACGCTGTAGCCGATCCGCAGGACGCCCCACGGCCGTCCGCCGACGACGATCGGCGCGGACACGTCCTTCATCAGCGCGAACTGGCCGTTGCCCATGTCGCGGCGATAGGTCTGCAACAGGAACGGCTTGTCGTGCGATACCGACATGCGCGCCGTCCGGTCCGTATAGATCCGCCGGTTCCGCGCGTTCGCCGCGTTCCAGGCGGCGTCCGCGCGCTGGGGCAGCGAGAATTTCCGGTTGTGGGTCGGCAGGTAGCACTGCCGGTCGAAGCTCGCGCAGTAGACGATGCGTTCGTCGAGATCGAGCACCGGCTCCTGGATGGCCGGCAGCACGCGATCGGTGAAAGCCGTGAAGCGCGTCATGAACTGCTGCGGGTCGGTGCCCGGAATCGGTTCGTAGTGCGTGTCGAAGAGCGCGTCGAGCGCGATATCGCCGCGGCCGACTGCGTCCTCGAACAATTTGCTGATCGCGGCGGCCGTGCTCCGTGCGGTATCGATCAGGCGCGTGTCGGGCGATTCGATGCCGGTCGCGGCCGTGAGCTCGATGAGCGTCTCGGAGACGGACAGCAGGTTGCCGAGCCGGTCCTTGGCTTGCGCGAAATTGTCGGCCGAGTTCTCGACGCCGGACGCCATCTCGCCCACCTGCTCGTCGAGGCGGTGGCACTGCGCCTCGATCTCGTCCGTCAGCGACGCGATTTGCTCGGCCTCGCCGGCCAGCTCGGTGATCGCGTGGCCGGTCGCGTGCACGACCTCGCCGATCGTGCGCGTGCCCTCGCGCACGCGATGCGCGCGGGCGGCGTTGTCGGTGCCTTCCGCGAGCAGGTGCTCGGTCTGCTCGGCGAGCCGCGCGAGGGTCGTCTCGATCTGGGCCGTCGCCTGCCCGGTCTTCGCGGACAGGTTCTTGACCTCGGCCGCGACGACCGCGAAGCTGCGCCCGGACTCGCCGGCGCGCGCGGCCTCGATCGCGGCGTTCAGCGCGAGCAGGTGGGTCTGGCGCGCGATGACGGAGATTTCCTCCGACACGGCCCGCACGTGATCGAGCGCGTCGCGCAGCGCGCCCATCTGGTCGCTGATCGTGGTGACGCCCTCGACGAGGCCGTGAATGTCCGCGAGCGACGCCTCGATCGTCTGCTGCGACTGCCGGACCGCATTCGACGCGTTGGCGCTCACGTCGCGCACCTGCTGCGCGGCTTCGGCGATCCGGTGGTTGCCGCGCAGCGTGAGGGCAGCCGATTCGCGCAACGTATGGCAGACCTCCGCCTGCCGGGCGACGCGGGCCGCGACTTCCTCGACGTGGCCCGACACGTCGCAGATCTCGATGCCGAGCCGGCCGGCCTGCTCGGCGATGTCACCGACGAGCGCGCGCGATGCGCGGCGGCCGCGGCCGATTCCGAAGAAGTTCACGTTGGCGGGTCTCCTTGATGGCTCGCGCGCCGGCTTCCCGGTGGAGGTCGGGCGTGCGTTCCTGACTTGACGGCCGCCCGGCCGCGGACTTGAGGTCGGGTAAACCATCGAGGTCGGCCTGCCGGACGGGCGGCGCGTGTCGGCCGCCCGTCCGTCGGCATGACGCCGCGTCAGAACACGTGGTGGATGCCGGCGTTCACGCCGACCGTCGTGCCCGGCAACCCGTACAACGCACCGCCCGTGATGCCGAGGCCGGTATTCATCGCGCCATGGTTGTTGACGACGCCGACCTGCGCATACAGGCCGGTTCGCTTCGACAGGCTGTAGTCGGCACCGATCGCGGCCAGCAGCGAATGATTGTGCGAATCGTTGCGGTCGGTCGTGTACCACGCGCCGGTGTTCAGGTCGAGCGCCGGCGTGACGCGATAGTCGAGGCCGGCGCTATACACGTTGTTGCTGAACGAGCCGGCGACCTTGTAGCTCGTGAACGACGCCTTGCCGGTCAGCGGCCCGAACGTATAGGCGGCGCCGATCGTGCGGCCGACGAACGCGACCGTGCTCGGCACCGGCGTCGGGGACGTGCCGCCGTTGCCGTCATAGAGCGCCGCGTTGAGCATGAAGCCGCCGTTCGTATAGGTGAGGCTGCCGGAATACTGGCGTCCCGCCTGGAAGTCGCCGGCCTTTCCGCCGAAGCCGAACATCGCGCTGGCCGTCAGCCCGGCGATCGTCGGGCTCGTGTACGAAATCGCGTTCGGGTTGAAGAGGCCCGTGACGAGCACGTTGTCGACGTACGGAACCAGCGCGGCGCCGAAGTGCGAGACGTTGCGCGGATCCGATCCGAGTATCGCGAGCACGAACGGCGAGAACTGCAGGCCGACCTTCGTTTCGCCGAAGCCGCCGTCGATCCCGACCCACGCCTGGCGGCCGAAGAAGTTGCCGTTCGAATGGCCGAACGCGCCGTCCGTGATGTTGAAGCCGCTTTCCAGCTTGAATCTCGCATGCAGCCCGCCGCCGAGATCCTCGGTGCCGGTGATGCCGAAATTGGTCGGCGTCATGCCCGTGTCGGTCAGCGCGAACTGGCGTCCGGCGTTGCCGCCGGTCGCCGAGTCCAGCGATCGGCTCGTATAGAGCAACGCGGCATCGAGATCGCCGTACAGCGTGACGCTGCTCTGCGCGAAACTGCTCGTGCTTGCCGTCGCGCCGACTAACGCCGCGCAAATCGTCCATGTCCTGCTCTTCATCGTCTGTCTCCGTCTTGTGAGTGTTGTAATACGTACGACTAATTGAAACGTCGGCGGCGCAAGAGAGCGAGCCGCCTGCATGCCGTGCCGTCGGCAACGCATCGGCGATTTCGCCGTGCGTCACGTATCGCGATCGATGCCCAGCGCGATCAGCACATGCAGATGCGCGGCGCGATCGGCATCCGCGCCGCGACGCGGCGTGCCGTCGCGCTCGCGAGCCGGCCCGGCGTCAGGCGAGCTTGGCATAGACGTTGCACCAGCCTTCGGCGGCCACCGTCTTGCCCGCGAACATCGGGCACGACCCGACCGATTCGCCCGCGGCAGCCTTGTAGAAGCGGCAGTTCGAACACGTCTGGCCGGCCTGGTATTTCGGGAACTTGCCTGCGTCGACGGTCGTGGCCCTGGCGCGATAGCCGAGCGTCTTCGCCGCGGCATCGTTTTCGTCGACGGGCGGTGCCGCGGCGAAGGCGCGCGTGCCGGCCGCGAGCGCGGCGCACAGGCCGGCGGCCTGCACGAAGAAGGTTCTGCGATGGCGGGAGATCATGGTGTCGTCCTGAATGAAGTGACAAGAAAAAGTCCGGCCCGCGCGCCGGGCTGGCTGCCCGGCGCGGCGGCGGATCGAAACGAAAGCGGGGGGAAGCGTTACTTGCGCGGTCCGGCGACGAGCGGCGCCTTCGATGCGTTGGCGATATCGGCGGTCAGCTTGCTTTTCGACGCGTCGTAGCCGTTCGAATAAAGCAGGAACGCCATCAGGTCCTCGTACTCTTCCGCGGTCATCTTGCCGGGGCGATCGGCCGGCATGTTGCTCGACATGTACAGGAAGATGCCGCCGACCGTGATGTGCGACTTGCCTTCGGGCGCGAACGATTCACCGCTCAGTGCGGGTGCGGTATTGCCCTCGAGCTGGTCGCCGTGGCATTTCGCGCACGCATCGCCGTAGAGCTTCTTGCCGTGCTGCACCTGTGCCTGGTCGAACGACGGGACGCCGCTGCCTTCGCTCGTCGACACCTTGATGAAGCCGCTTCTTGCCGGCCGCTGCGCGGACGCGACCGCACCGTCGAGAAACCGGCCGGGCGCGCGTGGGGCCGCGGCTTGCGCGATGTCGTCGGGAAGCGTCCAGCCGCGCGTGAGCGATGCGAGCCGGCCGTTGCCGCTCATCCGCGACAGCGTGGCGTCGATGCGCTTTTGCAGCGCGTCCTTGCCCGGTCCGAATGCGAACGACAGTTGCCAGTCGGAGTACGGCGACGACGTCGCCGCCACCCGGAACCGTTGTTTCGGATGGGCACGCGCGTAGGCGACGACGCTCGGATACCAGACGATCGCGCGCTGCGCGCGGCCCGCGGCGAGCGCGCCGATCGTTTTCTCGCTCGTGTTCTCGAGGTCGAAGCGGGCGTTCGCCTGCTGCGCGGCGATCAATTGCGACGGGCTGCCGTACGTGGCCGCGATCGTTTCCTTCGCGCCGGACGGCGCGGGCGCGTCGCGCAGCGACACGCTGACGTAGCCCGAGCGCAGATAGCCCTGCGAGAACGTCAGTTTCGATCCCGACGCATCGGCGACAGCCGAGCGCGGGAAGCCGGCGATCACGTCGCAGTCGCGTTCGAGCGATTTCGTCAGCTCGCTGGCGGAGATGCCGTCGTCGTCGCCGTTGTCGTCGACGCCGCGTGCGTTGAAGGTCGCGGCGATGCCCGCGGCGCGGAACACTTCGCGCGCAACGGAGCGGTCGAGCGCGGTGGTCGGGCTGCCGGGCAGCGTGCAGACGCGCACGCCGGCCGACGCGGCTGCCGGTGTCAGCGCCACGCCCACGGCGAGCAGACTGGCGACGGTAACGGAAGTGAGGCGAGTATTCATGGTCGTGTGTCCGGTGAAAGCGGGTGGGGCGTCGCGCCCGCATCGGGCGCATGCGGGCGCGACTCGGGCATGGCGCGTGTTCAGTTCAGCGCGAACACGTAGAGCGTGCCGCCGCGCGGAACGTCCTTCGCGATGTCGGCCATCGGGCCGCCCCAGATCGGGTTCGCGCCGCCATAGCCGGCGAGCACCGCGACATACTCCTTGCCGTCGACTTCATAGACCGACGGTTGCGAGATGATGCCGCTCGCCAGTTGCGGGCTTTCCCACAGCACCTTGCCGGTCTTCGTGTCGAACGCGTACAGGTGGCCGTCGAGCGAGCCGCTGAACGCGAGGCCGCTCGCGGTGGTCGCGACGCCGCCGTTCCACGGCTTCTTCGACCAGTGGCTCCACAGCTTCTTGCCGGTGTTCACGTCGATGGCCGTCAGCTCCCCATAGCCTTCGCTGCCCGGTTCGGGTTTGATCTCGAAGCCTTCGCCGAGATACGGCAGGCCTTCCATGTAGCTGACCGACTTGCCGGTCAGGCTCATGCACGCATGCAGCGCCGGCACGACCGCGATGTTGCGTTCCTGGTCGTACGAGATCGACCACCAGTTCTTGCCGCCGAGGAAGCTCGGGCACGTTTCGATCGTCGTGCCGGCCTTCGGGAACTTCGATGCGTCCTGGATCGGCTTGCCGTCGGCCGTGTAGCCGGTGACCGACAACGCCTTCACGAACGGCGTCGCGTAGATCAGCTTGCCGGTCGTGCGGTCGATCGCGTGGAAGAAGCCGTTGCGGTCGGCGTGGATGATCGCGTCGTAGTCCTTGCCCTGGTACTTGATGTCCGCGAGGACGGCCGCGTTCACGCCGTCGTAGTCCCACGTGTCGTTGTTCGTGTACTGGTAGTGCCACTTCAGGTTGCCGTTCTTCGCGTCGAGCGCGAGCAGCGAGTCGGAATACAGGTTGTCGCCGGGGCGCAGCGCCGCGAGCCACGGGCCGGGGTTGCCGACGCCCCAGTACAGCGTGCGGGACGCGGCGTCGTACGTGCCGGTGAGCCACGCGGCGCCGCCGCCATGGCTCTGCATGCCGTCGGGCCAGGTTTCCGCGCCCTTTTCGCCGGCGGCCGGGATCGTGTAGCGTTTCCAGACCTGCGAGCCGTCCTCCGGGTTCAGCGCGGCGATGTAGCCGCGAATGCCGTATTCGCCGCCTGACGTGCCGACGACGATCGCGCCGTCGATCGCGAGCGGCGCGAGCGAGAACGCGTAGCCGAGGCCCGGCTCGAACATCTGTTTCTTCCACACGAGATTGCCGGTCTGCGCGTCGAGCGCGGCGACTTCGCCGTTCAGCATCGCGATGTAGACGTTCTTGCCGTACAGCGCGACGCCGCGGTTCACGACGTCGCAGCACGCGGTCTTGAACGAGGCCGCGCCGAGCTTCGGCTCGTATTTCCACAGCTGCTTGCCGGTCTTCGCATCGAACGCGTAGACGTTGTCCTTCGGCGTCGTCACGAACAGGTAGTTGCCGTTGACGATCGGCGTGGCCTCGAAACCCTGCTTCAGGTCGGCCGGGAACTTGTACGCCCACACCTGCTTGAGATCCTTCGCGTTCGACGGGTCGATCTGCTTGAGCGGCGAATGCGAGCGGCCGTCGTAGGTGCGGTAGTAGGTCAGCCAGCCCGGGTCGCCGTGTGCATCGGTCAGGCGCTGGTAGGTCACGGCCGGGTAGTCCGCGGCCGCTTCGACGAAGCCGGGGTTCAGCGCGACGGCGGCCGCCACCGCGATTCCGATCGTCGCCAGCCGGCTCGCTGAAGCCGAGAGTTTCTTCATGGTTGTCTCCTGGGTCATTGTGGTCGCACCGCCGCGAACGTTGCGTCGCGCCGGCACGGTTTGGGGTTTCCGGGCCGAGTGCACTGCCCGTCACGCAAGTCGCATGCCATCGCGGCGGGAAGCCGGTGCGGCGCGGCAGACCGGCGTATCGCCAGTGATGCGTCGATCCACGGCGCGCGTGACGACGTCGGCGCAGGTGTTGCATTCAGGTACACCGCCGTGCGCGAAGTGTTGCCAAACATGACAGGCGGGGCAGTCCGCGGGACTACGGCGAGTCGGTCGCACGCATGCCGTCCCGAAGCGATGTGCGGCGCAGCGTGCGCCGCGCGTGCTCGCGGCACTGGCACGGTTTTCGCACACCGGCTTCGCGACAATCGATCGCCGCGCGGTGCGTCGCGCAGGCCGGCGCAATACATGTTCGGAGACGAAGGGAAATGATCAGGAGACCAAAGGCAGCCGGGCGCGACGGTGCGATGCGGCGCGGCCGGCGTGCGCGATGCGTCGGCGCGGCCGTCGGCACGCTGGCGTTGTTCGGATTGGCGCCGGGTAGCGTGCGCGCGCAGCAACAGGCGGACGGCGCCGCGATCGATCCGCCCGAGTCGTCCGTCATGCTGCCTGCGGTAGTGGTGGTCGGCACGACGCCGCTGCTCGGGATCGGCACGCCGCTGTCGAACGTGCCGGCGAACGTGCAGACGGTGCGCGCGGCGGAACTCGACGCGCAGCACCGCGCGACGCTCGCCGATTTCTTCGCCGCGAACCTGCAGAGCGTGACGATCTCGGACGCGCAGGGCAACCCGTACCAGACGGACGTCAACTATCGCGGCTTCACCGCGTCGCCGCTGCTCGGCACGCCGCAGGGGTTGTCGGTGTTCGTCGACGGCGTGCGCGTGAACGAGCCGTTCGGCGACGTCGTGAACTGGGACATCCTGCCCACGCAGGCGATCGATCGCGTGCAGCTGATTCCGGGCTCCAACCCGGTATACGGACGCAACACGCTCGGCGGTGCGCTCGCGATCACGACGAAGAACGGCAGGTCGAACCCGGGCGGCGAAGCGGAGATATCGGGCGGCGCATGGGGCCGCAAGGCCGCCGGCATCGAGCAGGGCGGCACGATCGGCCCGCACCTCGACTATTACGCGACCGCGCACGTCGCGAACGACGGCGGTTGGGCCGACCATAACGCGAGCCGCGTGCGGCAGGCGTTCGGCAAGCTGCGCTACACCGATGCGGACACGACGCTGTCGCTCGCCGCGGGCGGCGCGGACAACACGCTGTCCGGCACCCAGACGATCCCGCGCTCGTTCCTCGACAACCGGAAGCAGGCGTATACGTATCCGGACCGCAACCGTAACAGTGCCGGCTACCTGACGCTGTCGGGCGACCGTTTTTTCGGCGAGCACGTCGAGCTGAGCGGCAATGCGTACTACCGGCACCTGCGCAACACGAACACGAGCAGCAACAACAATACGGACTACGGATCGGTGGACGAGGACGGCACGGTCGACACGGTGCAGGGCAGCAATGCGCGATCGACGATCGTCACCGACAGCTACGGCGGCAGCCTGCAGCTCACGCTGCTCGGCACGCTCGGCGGCATGGCGAACCAGCTGGTCGCGGGCGTCTCGGCCGATGTCGCGAATTCCACCTACGTCGCGTCGTCGCAGGACGCGTCTTTCACCGATGCGCGCGCGGCGATCGGCATCGGCGATTTCGTGCAGCAGACCCGTGCGAAGACCCGCAACGCGAACGTCGGCGTGTACTTGAGCGATGCGCTGTCGCTGACGCCGCACTGGACCTTGACGCTGTCGGGCCGCTACGACTGGTCGAAAGCGCAGATCGGCGACGAGAGCGGCGGGCAGCCGCTGCTCGACGGCAACCATGCGTTCTCGCGCTTCAACCCGGCGGTCGGGCTCAACTGGAATCCGGTCGCGGGGTTCACCGCGTATGCGACGTACAACGAAGGCATGCGTTCGCCGACCGCGATCGAACTCGCGTGCGCGGACCCGGCCGCGCCGTGTTCGCTGCCGAACGACTTCATCGCCGACCCGGCGCTCGAGCCCGTGATCTCGAAGACATTCGAAGCCGGCGTGCGCGGCCGCATCGGCGCGGCGACGACCTGGAGCGCCGCGGCCTACCGCACGACGCTGACCGACGACATCCAGTTCATCAGCAGCCCGGCCAGCACGCAGGGTTACTTCCGCAACGTGGGCGATACGCGGCGGCAGGGTATCGAGCTCGCCGGCCGCGCGCGGCTCGGCCCGCTCGGTGTCGGGCTGTCGTACAGCCATGTCGATGCGACGTACCGGTCGTCGTGGACCGAACACAGCCCGGCGAATTCGGCGGCCGACGCGCACGGCAACGTGACGGTCAAGCCGGGCGACCGCATGCCCGGCATTCCCGCGCATACGGTGAAGCTGCGGCTCGACTACGCGGCGACGCCTGCGTGGGACCTCGGCGCGAACGTTACGTGGCGCAGCGGCGTGTATGCGCGCGGCGACGAGAACAACGGGGACGTGAACGGCCGGATCGCGAGCTACGTGCTGGTCGATCTCGACATGCGTTACCGGATCACGAAGCGGTTCGAGGTGTTCGCGAGCGTGACGAACCTGTTCGACAAGCGCTACGCGAGCTTCGGCGCACTGGGCCGGAATTTCTTCAATGGTCCGAACCACACGTTCGACGGCGGCCATCCGGTGGACGAGCAGTTCGTCGGGCCCGGCGCGCCGCGCGGCGCGTGGGTCGGCGCGCGCTATGCGTGGGATTGAGCGGCGCGCGGTCGTGTGTGGCATCGCGTCATGGCACGAACGAGCGCCGGGCCGTCACGCGAACGGCACCGTCTCGAACATCGCCTTCACGGCGCGTGCGACGCTGCGCGCCAAGGCCGGGTCGCTTGCCAGATGCCCGGCCGTCACGCGCTCGACTTCCGCTTCCGGGGCGGCTCGCGCGAGGCGCTCGACGTTGCCGACCGGGCAAACCGGATCGCGCGTTCCGTGCGCGGCGAACAGCGGTACGTGGGCCTGTGCGGCTCGACGTGCAAGCGCGAGCACACGGCGCTCGCCGAGCCAGCAATCGCGTTGCAGGTAGTGCGCCTGGATCCGGTATTTGTCGATCAGCCGGCCGACGGTCCGGTTCGACCGGATCGTGCGCACCGGAGCGCGGCGCGTGCGTGCCGATGCGAGGATCGCGCTTTCGTACGCGTGCCATGCGAGCGCCACCGCGCGCTGCCGGGCTACGCTCGCGCCGTGGCGCAGCCGCTGCGCGCAGCGCGACAGCAGGCGATCCGGCCGGCCGCCGCCGGCCGCCGCATGCAGGCGCCGCCATTCGCGCGGCGCACGCGTGCGGGAAGTCGTGAAGAGCCCGCGGACTTCGCGTCGCGACGTCAGGAACAGGCCGCGCAGCACGACGCCGGTCACCCGCTCCGGATGCGTGCCCGCATAGGCGAGCGCGAGCGCGGCGCCCCACGATCCGCCGACGACGCCCCAGCGTGCGATGCCGAGCTGCTCGCGCACGGCCTCCAGATCCGCGATCAAGCGTGCTGTGTCGTTGTGGCGCGTGCCGCCGCGCGGCGTCGACGCGCCCGCGCCGCGCTGGTCGACGAGCACGACGCGTACGCGGCTGAGGTCGAACAGCCGCAGGATGCCGGCCTGGCTGCCGCTGCCGGGCCCGCCGTGCAGCACGACGACCGGATGGCCGTGCGCGGCGCCGGCCACGGCGAATGCGATCGATTGTGCGTCGCGGTGCAGGCGCCGGCGCACGGGCGTGGCAGGTGACGCCGGTACATCGGGCAACGCGCGCAGTGCGGGCGACGGCGTGGATCGAATCGGGCGACGCATCATGTCGATAGGGTTCGGGCGGAAGCGGGACAGTCATCGTTGTCCGCGGCGGGGCGGTCGCCGGCGTGCCCTGCGACCAAGCGAGAAGCGCGCCAGCCGCGACGATCCGGATTCGCACGGGTAGTCACGCGTCGGGAAATCGCGGTATCACGCACGCAGGCCGTCGCCCGGCGCGACCCGCCGTGTGAGGACGATTCATTACATTGTCCTTTCGATTGTGTTGCGCGGCGCCGGCGTGGCCCGATGCTTGCTTGCAATGACGGCAAAGAGTCCGGCAGTTGACCGGCAGGATCCCCCGGAGGAGACAATGCGCGACGACGTAGAGCAGGCGGCCGGGTCACGGGCCGCGCATCCCGCTGGCTGGCCCGCGCCGTCGATCCAGAAGGCCCACGAGCGCTCGGAGACGTTCGGCCTGCAGGTATCGGCGCGACCCGACTACGACGTGCTGTCGAACGCGGCGCTGGTGCTCAAGCGCGAGCAGAACCGGGTGCTGTGCGCGCACGCGATGCCGGTGATGGAGACGCTGCACGAGCAGATCGTCAACACGCAGAGCATGATCGTGCTGACCGACGCGGAAGGGCTGATCCTGCATTCGATCGGCGACGACGATTTCCTGCGCCGCGCGGAGAAGGTCGCGTTGCGCCCGGGCGCGAACTGGGCGGAGAACCGCCAAGGCACCAACGCGATCGGCACGGCGCTCGCCGAGCTGTGCCCGATGGTCGTTCACGGCGACCAGCACTTCCTGGCCGCGAACCGCTTCCTGACCTGTTCGAGCGTGCCGATTCTCGATCCGTACGGCGACGCGATCGGCGTGCTCGACGTGACGGGCGACCACCGCAGCTATCACCAGCACACGATGGCGCTCGCGAAGATGTCGGTGCAGATGATCGAGAACCACCTGTTTACGACGACCTTTCAGGAAACGCTGCAGGTGTCGTTCCACGGCCGCCCCGAGTTCCTCGGCACGCTGATGGAGGGGATCGTCGCGTTTACCGCCGACGGCCGCTTCCTGTCGGCCAATCGCAGCGCGCAGTTCCAGCTCGGCATGCCGCTCGCCGCGCTGCGCGCGCACACGCTGTCGTCGCTGTTCGACGTCACCAGCGCCCAGCTGATCGACCGCATGCGCGCGAGCACCGACCGGCACCTGACGCTGAACCTCGGCAACGGCGCGGTGGTCTGCGCGCGCGTGCATTTCCGCCGCGCGACGCTCGCCGAGGGCAGCCGGCCGACGGACGTCCACGACGCGGCGGCGCCGGCCGCGCGCGCGAACGCGGTGCCCGCGCCGGCGGCGGGCACGTCGGCCGGCCTGTCGCGGCTCCACTACCTCGACACCGGCGACGCGCAGGTCGCCAGCGTGATCGCGAAGGTGCGCAAGGTGATCGGCAAGGACATCCCGATCCTGATCACCGGCGAGACCGGCACCGGCAAGGAACTGCTCGCGCAGGCGATCCACAACGACTCGCCGCGCCGCGACGCGCCATTCGTCGCGGTCAACTGCGCGTCGATTCCGGAGACGCTGATCGAGTCCGAGCTGTTCGGCTACGAGGAGGGCGCGTTTACCGGCGCGCGCCGCAAGGGGGCGATCGGCAAGCTGCTGCAGGCGAACGGCGGCACGCTGTTCCTCGACGAGATCGGCGACATGCCGTATCCGCTGCAGGTGCGGTTGCTGCGCGTGCTGCAGGAGCGCCTCGTCAACCCGCTCGGCTCGACGAAGACGATCGCCGTGGACATCGCGATCATCTGCGCGACGCACCGCGATTTGCGCGACATGATCGCGCAGAACCGTTTCCGCGAGGATCTCTACTACCGGCTGAACGGCCTCGTGGTGCGCCTGCCGCCGTTGCGCGACCGCACGGATCTCGCGGTCGTCGTGCACAAGATGCTGCAGCGGGAAGCGTTCGCGGGCCCGGGCAGGCCGCCATTGTCGGTCGCGCCGGACGTGATGGAGCTGTTCGTGCGCTGCACGTGGCCGGGCAATTTCCGTCAGCTCGGCAACCTGCTGCGCACCGCGGCCGCGATGGTCGACGACGACGGCGAAATCCGGCGCGAGCACCTGCCGGACGACTTCTTCGACGACCTGCGGCGCGGCGAGGCGCGGGCCGCCCAGGCCGCGCCCGAGGGGGCCGCCGCGTCCGTCGCGGCGGGCGCCGCATCCTGCGTCGCGGACGCGCTGCCGCCTGGCGACGCGCGCCTGCAGGACGTCGCCGCATCGGCGATCGCCGCCGCGCTCGCGCGTCACGGCGGCAACGTGTCCGCCGCGGCGCGCGCGCTCGGCGTCTCGCGCAACACGATCTACCGGAAGATGCCGGCCGCGGACGCGGCGCGCCATCCGTCCGACGAGCGCTGACGCGCAGTCGTCGCGCGGGGCGCGACTGTCACAGCCGGTGTGTCAAGTTGCAACACCGGTGTTCAACGATTCAACACCTGTCACCACTCGCGGACATCGTGCCGCCGGGGTGGCGGACCGCATTCGCGCGAATCGTGTCGGCCATTCGTAAGGATTGCGCCGCGATGCCCTGATGATGGCCGTCTATCGCCGCCGCGTCGCCGAACGACGAGTTCGGCACGCTCCTTGCTGAAGTTGAGTCGACCGCTCGATTGCCGCGGTCGTTCGATTCACCAAGCAACGCATCGACTCATCAACGCATCGATTCAACAGGAGACACACCATGCAGTGGACGACACCGTCTTACACCGACCTGCGCTTCGGCTTCGAAATCACGATGTACATCGCCAACCGCTGATCGCCGTGCCTGCCGCCCGTTTCGCCGTGATCGGCGCGGGCGGCCTCGGGAGCTGACGCCCATGAAGATCAAGATACTCGGCTCGGGAGCCGGCGGCGGGCTGCCGCAATGGAACTGCAATTGCGCGAACTGCCGCCGCGCGCGCAGCGGAAGCGGCCACGTGCTGCCGCGCACGCAGTCGTCGATCGCGGTCAGCGACGACGGCATCGACTGGGTACTCGTCAATGCGTCGCCCGACATTCTTTCCCAGTTGCGCGCGGATCCGGACCTGCAACCGGCGCGTGCGATCCGAGACAGCGGCATCGCCGCCGTCGTGCTGTGCGACGCGCAGATCGATCACGTGACGGGCCTGCTGATGCTGCGCGAGCGTTCGACGCCGCTGCCGCTCTACGCGAGCGCGCCGGTGCTCGACGACCTGTCGAGCGGCTTGCCGCTCGTGCCGCTGCTCGGCCATTACTGCGGCGTCGCCGCGCACACGAT
This sequence comes from Burkholderia sp. BCC0506, assembly GCF_902833145.1. Classification (GTDB taxonomy): domain Bacteria; phylum Pseudomonadota; class Gammaproteobacteria; order Burkholderiales; family Burkholderiaceae; genus Burkholderia. The sequence goes on from NZ_CADFEN010000007.1 coordinate 57,156, forward strand.
CGTGCCCGGCGAGCCGTTTGCGGTGCCGGCGGCGAGCGGGATCCGTTTCACCGCGATCGCCGTCGACAGCAAGCCGCCGCCGTATTCGCCGCGACGCGCGTCGGCCGTGCCCGGCGACAACATCGCGCTGTCGATCGAGGACGTCGCGAGCGGGCGGCGCGCGTTCTACGCGCCGGGGCTCGCGTCGGTCACCGACGACGTGCGCGCGGCAATGGACGGCGTCGATCTCGTGCTGGTGGACGGCACGTTCTGGACCGGCACCGAGATGATCGATCTCGGCCTGTCGGGCAAGCACGCGGCCGACATGGGGCATCTCGCGCAGTGCGCGGAACACGGGCGGCCCGGCATGATCGACTGGCTCGATACGTTGCCCGCGCGCACGCGCAAGGTGCTCACGCATATCAACAACACGAACCCGATTCTCGACCCGCATTCCGTCGAACACGCGCACCTGCGCGCGCACGGCATCGACGTCGCACACGACGGCATGCAATTCCAGGTCTGACGATGAACGCACCGATTTCCGCTACGGCGTTGCACGCGACGCCTTGGACCGCGACCGAATTCGAGGCGCGCCTGCGTGCGCTCGAAGCGCGCTATCACATCCATCATCCGTTCAACCGGCGGCTCAACAGCGGCGCCTGTTCGCCCGCGCAGATCCGCGGCTGGGTCGCGAACCGCTTCTACTATCAGATCTGCATCCCGCTCAAGGATGCGGCGATCCTGTCGAACTGCCCGGACCGCGATACGCGGCGCCGCTGGATCCAGCGGCTGATCGACCACGACGGCCAGGGCGACAACGAAGGCGGCATCGAGGCGTGGGTGCGGCTCGGCGAAGCGTGCGGTCTGACGCGCGACGAACTGTGGTCGCTCGAGCACGTGCTGCCCGGCGTGCGCTTCGCGGTGGATGCGTACGTGAACTTCGCGCGGCGCGCGCCCTGGCAGGAAGCCGTGTGCTCGTCGCTGACCGAGATGTTCGCGCCGCAGATCCATCTCGACCGGCTCGCGGGCTGGCCGTCGCATTACCCGTGGATCGAGCCGGCCGGGCTGCATTATTTCCGCAGCCGCGTGCCGCTCGCGCAGCGCGACGTCGAGCATGGGCTCGCGGTCACACTGCAGCATTTCACGACACCGGACGCGCAGCAACGCGCGCTCGGCATTCTGCAATTCAAGCTCGACATCCTGTGGTCGATGCTCGACGCCGTCGAAAAGGCCTACCCGTAATGAACGCGATCGAAGCCGCCAGCGGCGTGCCGCTGCGCCCCTGCCTCAGGGGCATGTACCGCCTGCAATGGGAGGCGGCCCAGGATGCATACGTGCTCCTCTATCCGGAGGGCATGGTCAAGCTGAACCCGAGCGCGGGCGAGATTCTCGCGCGCTGCGACGGCACGCGCGAACTGGACGACATCATCGGCGAGCTCGAACGCCTGTTCATGCAGTCGGATCTCGCGACCGACGTCTATCGCTTTCTCGATCATGCGCGACTGCGCGGCTGGCTGGACTGACATGGCGCCCGACACTTCCCGTCCGTCCGCGCCGCTGTGGCTGCTCGCGGAACTCACGTACCGCTGCCCGCTGCACTGCGCGTTCTGCTACAACCCGGTCGATTTCGCGACGCACGGCGCGGAACTCGACACCGACGCGTGGCGCACGGTCATCGGCGATGCGCGCGCGCTCGGCGCCGCGCAGATCGGCTTCTCGGGCGGCGAGCCGCTGCAGCGCGGCGACCTCGAGACGCTCGTCGCGCATGCGCGGGGGCTCGGCTTCTATACGAACCTGATCACGTCGGGCATCGGGCTGAACGTCGCGCGCATCGAGCGGCTCAAGGCCGCCGGGCTCGACCACATCCAGTTGTCGCTGCAGGATTCGACGCGCGAGCTGAACGATTTCCTGACCAGCACGCGCACGTTCGAACTGAAGCGCGACGTGGCGCGGCTGATCAAGGCGCACGGCTACCCGATGGTGCTCAACTGCGTGCTGCATCGCTACAACCTGCCGCACGTGGGGCAGATCATCGAGATGGCGCTCGATCTCGGCGCGGATTACCTCGAACTCGCGAACACGCAGTACTACGGCTGGGCGATGCTCAATCGCGACCAGTTGATGCCGACCATCGAGCAGGTGCGCGAGGCCGAGGAAACGGTCAACCGCTATCGGAAGCTGATCGGCGAGCGTTGCAAGATCCTGTTCGTCGTGCCCGACTATTTCGAGCGCCGCCCGAAGGCCTGCATGAACGGCTGGGGCTCGGTGTTTCTCGGCGTCGCGCCGGACGGCACCGCGTTGCCGTGTCATGCCGCGCGGTCGCTGCCGGGGCTCGCGCTGCCGAACGTACGCGACCGGTCGTTGCGGGACATCTGGTACGACAGCGATGCGTTCAACGCGTTTCGCGGCGACGACTGGATGCGCGAGCCGTGTCGCACCTGCGACGAGCGGCATGCGGATCACGGCGGTTGCCGATGCCAGGCCTACTTGCTGGCCGGCGACCCGAAGGAAGCCGATCCGGTGTGCGCGAAGTCTGCCCATCACGGCCAGGTCGAACAGGCCGTGCAGTTCGCGCGGCGTCATGCGCCGCGCGACGAACGGCCGCTGGTGTTTCGCAGCAAGGAGAATTCGCTCGCGCAATGCGGCGCGGCGTGCGACGGCTGACAGGACGCCGTGCGCCGCATGTGGAAAACGGTGCGCCGCCGCCGATGCGCGCGCGTACCGTTCACGTTCGATTTCGATGAATGACCGCGCAGTTGCGCGGCATCACCCGTCATCCGCCTTCGCCTGCAAATCCTTCAGCCCCTGAATCACGACCAGCAGCGCGCGCCCGTGCTCGTCCGAGCCGTCCCACGCGTCGACGATCGCGTCGCGCAGCAGGTCGTTGTACCGTCGGCGCGACGGTTGTGTCTCGACACCATAGAAACTGCATAGCTTGTTGAATGGCGCGCTGCGGCGCAGCCGGCGCCCGTTCGACAGCCGAAGGCGCGACACGGTGGGCTGGCTGACCCCGGAAAGTCGCGCGATTTCGCTAGACGAGCGTGTATCTGCCATCAGGCGGCGCAACAGGTCTTGAACGGGAAAATCGTGGTCCGGGGCTTCCATGCGATGCATTATACCTATACAGTTACGGCTGTTGAATGGGCTTGCTGTCACCGGCGAGGCTGTATCGCGAGAAAGTTGATGACACTGAAACACCTCCCTCCCACGTTCTGCTGGACGAAGATCGGTACCGAGTCCGGCGAGGAACTGCCGACCGTCGTGCTCCGCAAGGAATGGGAGCGCCGGCTCGGGGGCGGGCGTTTTCTGTGGGGCATCAACCAGCCGCTCGGCAGCAGCGCGCAAGTCGCCGCGCATCGCACGGGCTCGCTGCTCGCGCTGTTTTCGCCGGTCGCGTCGCGTCCGCGCACGGGCGCACGCAAGGACGCGCTGCTGTGGAATGCGTGGATCGACGCCAGCGGGCAGGTGCGGCCGTTGCCGCCGCATACGTTCATCGCCAGCCGCTCGACGTTGCCGTCGGGCCGGCGTCGCGAGCAGCACTACGCGCTCGTGTGCGCGTCGTCCACCGCGCTGACGGTCGGCACGCAATTGCGCGTGTTTCCCGATCACCTGCGCAGCGTGAGCACCGGCAAGCCGCTGGGCGCCGCGCAGGGGGCGGCCGTGGTCGACTGCATCGGGCGTGCGAAGGAGCAGACGGGCAAGAGCTACCCGCTCGCGCTGTCGGTCGAGCTCGAGGCACCGTATTTCGTGCGGCTTGCGCAGCCGTGCGTGCTGAAGGCGCGCGATCTCGCGGAAGTGAACAAGGCCACGCGCGCGGGCGATTTCGATCGCTTCGTCGAGCTGGTCGCGTGCCTGCGCGGCCGTTCTCCGACGGACGCCGTGCGCGGCGTCACGCGCGATCTGTTCGACGTGCCGCCGCTCGAAACGGCCGCCGCGTATGTGGCGCCCACGCATGTCGCGCGCCTGCGCAACCGGCCGGCGGCCGAGCATCCGCGCGATCTCACCGGCGATCTGTTCGACCTGTCGCCGGGCGAGGCGGCCGCGTTCGCGGGGCTGGCGCACCCGCGCGTCGGGCGCGCGTGACGCCGCACGGGAAGCCGTTCGCGCAAGAATTTGTTGCAATCTCGCCGTAGCGGATCGACGAGCGCGGAGCGACAATCGGCACGAAGCCCGCGGTGCGGCGGCCGGTGCGTCGACACGCGGCGAGCCGCGGTTCACGCCGCCGACATGCGCACCACGCACACTGAGCGTCGGCGTGCTTCACACTGCAATCCCGAGGGAGGAGTGTCGATGTCGACCCACACCTGTTCGCCGGAAGCCCGGGCCGCACAACGCTTCGTCGAAGCGACGCGCAACGTCGATCAGGCGTTTCGCGCGGTGCGCGGCGAAAGCGACGACGACGGCTCGTCGGCCGAATACGCACGCGCGATGTCGCGTCTCGATCGCGCGCTCGACGAGCTGGCGCGTGCCCAGGAATTCTTCGATCGCGTCGTCGGCGCGGACACCACGCACGGCAACTGACCGATTCGTCGCTTTCGTTTGCCGCGCGCGTCGGGCGACGCGCGTTCGTCTTCCTGCCGGGCGCGCTGCCCGGCATGCCGGTTCGTCATCCCGTTTCGATGCCCGACGTCAGCCCGCGCGCGTCATGCCCGGCGCGGCGGGCGCGGCACGATACGCGTAGCCGCGATGCTGGAACGACGTCGCGAAGAACCGCATCTGGTAGCGGATCGCATTCGCCCAGTAATCCCACGTATGGCCGCCCGGCCGCTCTGCATAGTCGTGCGGCACGCCGAGCGCGACGAGCCGTTCGTGCAGCGTGCGGTTCGAGTCGACGAATGCATCGTCGCGGCCGCAATCGATCGTCAGGTCGAGATGCGCGCGCACGAACGCCCGCGCGCTTTCGACGATCACGTTGCGATTCCAGAACGACGGATGGCGGTCGGGATCGCCGAACACGTGGGCGATTCCCGGCTCGTCCGTGCAGCAGCGCGGATCGACCGCGCCGCTGATGCTGCCGACCGCGCCGAACGTGTCGGGCCGGTCGAGCGCGATGCGCAGCGCGCCGAAGCCGCCCATGCTGAGCCCCGTGATCGCGCGCGCGTGCTGGGCCGCGATCGTGCGGAAATGCAGGTCGACGTAGGACACGACTTCATCGCCGATGAAAGTTTCGTAGCGGCTGCCCGAATCGAACGGGCTGTCGATGTACCAGCTTTCGTGTCCGCCGTCGGGCATCACGAGGATCACGCGGTAGCGGTCGGCCAGCGCGGCGATGTGCGTGTTCGATGTCCAGTCGGTATGGTCGCCGCCGGAGCCGTGCAGCAGATAGACGACCGGGTAGCGTTCGCCGTGGTTGTCGCGCGCGTAATCGTCGGGCAGCACGATGGTGGCCTTCAGCGTCTCGCTCATCGCCGCGCTCGGAATCGCGACGACCCGCGCATGGAACGCGAGGGCGGGGCTCGTGACCGCGAGCAGCAGGAGTAGCCAGAAGGTACGTGCCAGGTTCATCGATCCTTGCATGTGTCGGTCCAGTCCGGCGCGGGACACCGGGAAAACCCTGTTCCGGCGACTCTAGCAACCGCGCCTTTCAACCATATTTCGGCGAATCCTACGAGTTGTCAGCCGGACGGCTTGCATACGATGCGCGCGATGGCCGCGCGCAACGCATCGGGCCGCTCGGCCGCGATCAGGTGCCCGCAGCCCGCGATCGTGTCGAAGCCGGCGCAGCGTGCGAGCGCGTGCTCGGGCACGTGCCAGCCCGTGCGCGAGCGTTCGCCGGCGATCAGCCAGACGGGATGACGCTCGAACACCTGCGCGAGCGCCGGCAGGTAGCCCGCGGCGCCGGTCGTCTCGACCACCGAGCGGCCCATCGCGCGCAGCGTCGATGCCGGTTGATGCGCGAGCCAGCGGCGTGCGTCGGCGAGCTGGCCCGGCGACGGTGCGTCGATCGCGCCGCGCAGCCAGTCGAGCGGGGCCGCGCGCAGGCCGTCGAGCATCGCGTCGGCCTCGTCGGGCGTCATGCGGCCGACCGATGCGGACCAGAACGCGTCGTCGAGCGTGAAATTGCCTTCGACGTTGACGATGCGCCGCACGCGCTCGGGGTGCGCATGCGCGAACAGCATCGCGATCGCGCCGCCGACCGAATGGCCGACGACATCGACCGGCTGCATGCCGAAGTGCGTCTCGACGGTTTGCCGCATGTGCTCGACCTGCGCGGCAAGCGAGATCGCGTCGGGCGGCGCGGCGCGATGCACGCCGTAGCCGAGCAGGTCCGGGCAGAGCTGCGGGCCATTCCATCCGCGCACGTCGAACGTGCCGATGAAACCGTGAATGAAGACGACGGGCGTGGACGGGATCATGCGGCATGCGCTGAAGGAAGCGGCGGCAATTCGAGTTCGGCAAGCAGTTCGTCGAGTTCGAGCAGGTGCGTGCGGTCGTGGTCGAGCAGCTCGCGCACGAGCTCGTCGAGCGACATGCGACGGATGCCGTCGCGCAGCCCGCAGCGGGCGAGTTGCGCCGGTTCCAGCGCGGCCGCGGTGGCGCACAGCGCGGCGCGGCCGGTGCGGAACGCCGCGACGGCGAGATCGAGCGGCTGCGCGAGATAGTCGCGTTGCGCGGCGAGCGCGGTGCCGTCGACCGATTCGATCACGGGCAGCTCGGCGGTGCGCACGGCGTCGATGCGCGCGGCGAACACCGCGTCGAGATCGCGCAGGTGGCATGCATGTTCGACGAGCGAGAAGCCGGTGCCGGCCGGCCGGCGCGTGGCCAGCGCGGCCGGCACATGGGCCGCATACGCGGCGAGCCGGGCCGGCAGGCGCGCCAGTTCGGCGACGACGTCGGCGAACGGCAGCCGCTGCGGGTATGCGCTGAACACCGCGCCATAGCTGAACAGCGCGCCGCCGAGCCGCCCGCGCGCCTGCACGACTGCGTGGCCGCGGCGACGCATGACGTCGGCGACCATCGCGCCGCAGAACTGGCGGGCCGTCGTGTCGGCTTCGACTTCGGGGAATTTGCGCGCGATCTCGTCCTGGATCGCGCCGATCGCCGCGACGCCGACGCGCGAGAGCGCCGCGAACTCGAGATAGCGCCCGGGCTGTTCGATCAGCGCCTCGAGCTGGGCGCCGAGCGCGGTCAAGCGGAAACGGTCGAAACGGGAATGCATGACGGCGCCCTGACTAGTAACGTAACAAAACGATACGTTACGATTCAGGGCGCCGTCAACCGGCTCATTCGGGTACAAGCGGGCTGTGCCCGCACCGCCCGCTTGCCCGGTTCAGGGCTTCTGCCGCGTCGATTTCCGCGACGATGGCCGCTTACGGTTTCTGCAGCCCGGGGGTGAATGCGGGGCTGAAATCCTCGGCCTCGAACAGCGGGCGGATCTCGATGTCGGAGTCGCCGGGCATCGGGTTCGGGCAGCGCTTCACCCATTCGACGGCCTCGTCCATCGATTTCACGCGCCAGAGCCAGTAGCCGGCGATGAGTTCCTTCGTTTCGGCGAACGGGCCGTCGATGACGGTGCGGTTCTTGCCGGAAAAGTGCACGCGCTTGCCGCGGCTGCTCGGGCGCAATCCGTCGGCGGCGAGCAGGATGCCGGCTTTCATCAGTTCCTCGTTGAAGCGGCCCATTGCGGCCATGCATTCGGTGTCGGGCATCCGGTCGGATTCGGAATCGGCGGTGGCTTTGACGATGACCATGACGCGCATTGTCGTATCTCCTTGAAAGGGAACAGGGCGTTTGCCGGTTATGCGACGGCAAAACGATCGGTTACGACAAGACGACGCGCGACGGCCGCACGAATCGACATCGCGGGCGAGAAATTTTCACGCGCGATCGAGACGGCGGGCCGCGCGGCCGCTGTCACGGAGCGCATCGGCAAAACTGGTATGCTGATCCGCATCACGTGTACGTGGAGGGCGCCATGGCTGCTAAGGAAGTGTCGAAAAAGAAGTACCTGAAAATCCTGAACAAACGCCTGCGCGCGGAGCCGGCGGCCCCGGCCGGCGCGTCGTTCGTCTTTTTCCCGCTGGGCGCGAAGGCGAAGCACGCGACGGGCGTCGTGTCCGGCGACGCGCGCAGCAAGCGCGAACTGGCCGTGATGGCCGCGGTCCAGCGCAAGGCGGCCGAAGAGTTCGTCGTCGCCGACGCCTGACGGGCTCCGGCCGTACCCTGCCGGATGACCGCCGCCGCGGCTTACGCGGCGGCGGCTTCGCAGTGAGTGATCGCGCCGGCGAGCATGCGCGGAATGTCGTCCGTGATCGCCGGGCCGTGCATCGTCAGCATGATGTCGAGATCGAGCGCCCGGATGCGGCTCGAAACGGCTTGAAAACCCACCCCGCGATCAGGACGCCTTGTCCGCCGCCGCCGGATACCGGCCGCTGCCGCCCGCTTCATCGCCTGCCGCCAGTTGCTCCAGCGCGAGCCCCTTCGTCTCGATCCCGAGCGTCCACACGGCGATCGCCGCCGCGACGAACGACAGCGCGCCGAGCGTGAACACGCCGCCCTGGCCGAACACCGGCAGCACGACGCCGACCACGTAAGGCCCGATCAGCGAGCCGATGCGGCCGATCGCCGACGCGAAGCCCGAGCCCGTCGCGCGCGCGCCGGTGCCGTACAACTCGGGCGTGTACGTGTACAGCGCCGCCCACATCCCGAACAGGAAGAACTGCATCGCGAGGCCCGTGACGATCAGCAGCGTCGTGCTGCCGCCGTACAGCGCGCTCTGGCCGTACGCGTACGCCATCGCGCCGCCGCCGATCAGCGACGCGATGCAGGTCGGCTTGCGTCCCCACCGCTCGACGAGCCATGCGGCGCACAGGAAGCCCGGCACGCCGCCGAGCGAGATCAGCACCGTGTAGAAGACGGACTTCGTGACTTCGAAGCCGGCCTGCTGCAGCAGCGCGCCGAGCCACGACGTGAGGCCGTAGAAGCCGAGCAGCGCGAAGAACCACAGCAGCCACACCATCACCGTGCGGCGGCGGTACACGCCGCTCCAGATTTCGCGCAGCGCGCCGCGACCGCGGGCGGCGGCCGGCTCGGCGAGCCGCGACGGCGGCGGCAGCGTCGTGACGCCGGCCGAGCGCATCACCTTCGCCTCGATCGCGTGCATCACCGTGTCGGCCTCCGCGTGCCGGCCCGCATGCTCGAGCCAGCGCGGCGATTCCGGCACGATGCGGCGCACGACGAGCACGAACACGGCCGGAATCGCGAGCAGCGCGAACACGGTGCGCCAGCCGAACTGCGGCAGCACGAAATACGCGACGATGCCGGCCGTGATGAAGCCGAGCGGCCAGAAGCCGTCCATCAGCGCGATCAGGCGGCCGCGTTTTTCGGTCGGCACGAATTCGGACAGCAAAGTCTGCGCGACCGGAAACTCCATCCCCATCCCGATGCCGAGCAGCACGCGGTAGACGATCAGCGCGTCGACGCTCTGCGCGGTCGAGCACAGGTACGACGCGGCGCCCCACAGCACCATGCTCCACTGGAACACGGGCCGGCGGCCGAACCGGTCGGCGAGCAGGCCGGCCACGGCCGCGCCGAGCACCATCCCGAAGAAGCTGGCGCTCGCGACGAGGCCGGCGGCCGCGGTCGACAGCCCGAACTCCTTGCGGATCGAGCCGAGCACGAACGTCATCGTGCCGAGATCGACCGAGTCGAAGAAGAACGCGATCGCGATGATCAGGAAGATGCGCTTGTGATAGCCGGAGAACGGCAGACGTTCGAGCCGGGCGGCGGCGGAGGCGGGAGCGGTGGCGGCGGGCATGGCGTCCTCTGAAATGAAAAAGGGGCCGCGCAGCGCATGCTCGAGGGCCCCGATGCTTCGTATTCAGTAGACGCGACCACAAACTGCCGCATCGGAGGAAAAGCGCCGCCCGCTTGCCGAAATGCGTCATCGGCGGGCGGCGCGTGACGCCGGGCAGCGTCAGTTCGTCAGCTTGTAGCCGGTGCGGAACATCCACGCGACGATCGCGAGCAGGACCACGAGGAACAGCGCGGTCGCGGCGAGGCTGATCCACACGTGCACGTCGGCGATCCCGTAGAACGACCAGCGAAAGCCGCTGATCAGGTAGACGATCGGGTTGAACAGCGTGACGACGCGCCACGCGGGCGGCAGCATGTCGACGGAGTAGAAGCTGCCGCCGAGGAACGTGAGCGGCGTGATGATCAGCAGCGGCACGAGCTGCAGTTTCTCGAAGCTGTCGGCCCAGATGCCGATCACGAAGCCGAACAGGCTGAACGTGACGGCCGTCAGCACCAGGAACAGCACCATCCAGAACGGATGCAGGATGTGTAGCGGCACGAACAGGCCGGCCGTGGCGAGGATGATCACGCCGAGCAGGATCGACTTCGACGCGGCCGCGCCGACGTACGCGATCACGATCTCCCAGTACGACACGGGCGCGGACAGGATCTCGTAGATCGTGCCGGTGAAGCGCGGGAAGTAGATGCCGAACGACGCGTTCGAGATGCTCTGCGACAGCAGCGACAGCATCACGAGGCCCGGCACGATGAACGACCCGTAGCCGATGCCGTTCACGTCGCTGATGCGCGAGCCGATCGCGGAGCCGAACACGACGAAATACAGCGACGTCGAGATCACCGGCGCGATGATGCTCTGCATCAGCGTGCGGCGCGTGCGGGCCATTTCTGCGCGATAGATCGCGCGGATTCCATGCCAGTTCATGGGTCAGGCTCCTTGCGCGCCGTTGCGGCGGTTGTCGATCAGGCTGACGAAAATGTCCTCCAGCGAGCTCTGCGTCGTGTGCAGGTCGCGAAAGCCGATGCCGGCCGAGCCGAGCGCGTTGATGAGTTTCGCGATGCTCGCGTCGTCGCGCTGCGAGTCGTACGTATAGACGAGCGCGGCGCCGTCTTCCGCGCGTTCGAGCCCGAACGGCGCGAGCGCGGGCGGCACGTCCGCGAGCGGCTGCTCGAGCTGCACGGTGAGCTGCTTCTTGCCGAGCTTGCGCATCAGTTCGTGCTTTTCCTCGACGAGCACGAGCTCGCCGCCGAGGATGATGCCGATCCGGTCAGCCATCTCCTCGGCTTCCTCGATGTAGTGCGTGGTGAGCAGGATCGTCACGCCGCTTTCGCGCAGCGAATCGACGAGCTTCCACATGTCGCGGCGCAGCTCGACGTCGACGCCGGCCGTCGGCTCGTCGAGGAACAGGATGCGCGGCTCGTGCGACAGCGCCTTCGCGATCATCACGCGGCGCTTCATGCCGCCCGACAGCGTCATCAGCTTGTTGTCGCGCTTGTCCCACAGCGACAGCGCCTTCAGCGTCTTCTCGATATACGCGGGATCGGGCGCCTTGCCGAACAGGCCGCGGCTGAACGACACAGTGGCCCAGACCGTTTCGAACGCGTCGGTGGTCAGCTCCTGCGGCACGAGGCCGATCATTTCGCGAGCCGCGCGGTATTGATCGCGGATGTCGTGGCCGCCGACCGTCACGCGGCCTTCGGTCGGCGTGACGATGCCGCAGATCGAGCCGATCAGCGTCGTCTTGCCGGCGCCGTTGGGCCCGAGCAGCGCGAAGATCTCGCCGGGGCGGATGTCGAGTGTCACGTGCTTCAGCGCCTGGAAGCCGGACGCGTAAGTCTTGGAGAGGTCGGAGACGGAAAGGATCGGTTGCATGCTCACGGATGGCACGGCCGGCCGGCGCGACGGCGGGCGCCGCGCGTGCCCGGCGCCGCCGCTGCGAAGCGGCCGGGAACGGGGACGGCATGGCGAACGGGCGTCATGTCGAACGGCAGGGTGGTGCGGGATCGCGGGACCGCCATATTAGCAATCGGCAGATCGAAATGCATTCTGGTGGGAAGGTCGGGCCGTGTCGGCGTCGGATTTGCGCGAATTGCGGCGATATCGCTCGATGGATCGATGTTTTATTTGTGTGGCGCGAACAATTGGCGCCGGGCAGATGTCTCTCGCGCATGCCGGCACGCGCCACGCGGTGCTGCCCGGCAGCGACGGCACGCTCGCGATCGTCGACGTGTAAGGTTGCACCGCAACATGCTTGCGGGCCGCCGAAGGCCGGCCCGCCTGGCTCGGCGTGAATCGGCGGCCGCCGTTCAAACGCGTGTTCCACGGCCCGGTATTTGTCTGAGCAAATAAAATGAAGGCCGTTTGAAAATCTGTTAAATACCGTATGAACGCTAGGATCGCGCGGGTTCATTCGTTTGGAACTCTGCATCCATTTACTTGCGGGAAGGGGCCGCTCATAGTCTCGACACACGACGCATCACGATAACGAATCAAGCGTACGTATGGAGACCGAACCATGAGACGCCTATCCGCGGGGCCAGCGGGACTGCCGTTTCCCGATTTTTCGCTGAATGCAGGTGCGATGCAGGTCGCGCGCCTGCATCGTCGCCTCGCCGCGTAGCGGCGAACCAGCGGCAAGCCACTTTCCGTTTCGATCGTTCCGACGGCGCCGTGCCGCATGACGGCGCTGCGGGAGCGCGTTTGTCTGCCGCCGCGGCATGTGCCGCGTATGCCTGACTTGCCTCGCGGCAGTTTTGCGTGCATGTCATGCGCCACGCACTCGTGCGGCGGTGCGATACCAACCGGCGGGCCATGCAGCCCGGCCGGACGAGACTTGTCGTACCTGAAAAGGAGGGGTTGATGATTTGCATTCCTGAATGGCGGAAGGCGATCCTGTCGTGCGCGGTGCTGGCGCTGCCGTTCGTCGCCGGTTGCGGCGGCGGCGACGATCCGGGGCCGATCAACGTGCCGCAATGCTCGGGGAGCGCATGCGGGCCGAGCGGCGCCGAAACGACGCCGCCCGTCGTGACGAAGCTGTGCCCGGACGCGCTCGACTACACGACGACGTACACGGGCGGCGCCGGCAGCGGCGAGTACGTGAAGGTGAAGTTCGACACGACGAAGCTCACCTATCAGATGCAGTTCATCGAATCGTCGGTGCCGACGTCGGCGGGGCAGGTCAACGACACGCGCGCGGGCCTGACGATCAGCGGCGCGTTCCATCATCCGACCCATCTCCCGACCGCCGAGCAGAACCGCTGCGCGTTCGTGCTCGACAGCGGCGCGACGAGCGACGGCGCGTATTCGGTGACGATCAACCGTGCGGATCCGCCGATGCTGTTCGTCGGCAATGGCGTGGTGGGCGGCGGGATTCCGGGGGCGACGATTGCGTACAAGGGCCTCGAGCCGATTCCGGGTCTGGTACTCGGCGTGGTGCCGTCGCGCACGTTCGATTTCTATCCGTTCATCGGCTTCACCGAAACGGAAACCGACTTCACGAAGGTTGCGGGCAACTACAACGAGGTCGGCATTCACCTGTCGCCGGTCGGCTCCAACTATCAGAATTTTCTGGGGCCGGTCGGCTGGCAGCCCGACGTGATCAACTGGAACCAGACGCTCAACGCGGATGGCTCATGCACGATTACGCCGAACAGCGACTACTCGTGTCAGACCACCGGAACGCCATGGACGCTGCGCAAGAACGCGGACGGTTCGGCCGACAATGTCTTCGTGAGCAATGCGAAAGCCAGCGCGCTCGGCCCGGTCGTCTATCCGTTCGCCGGGCAGGGCTCGGCGATCGTGATTCTGGCTCCCAGCCAGGCGAAGGGCATCATGATCGTCGGCAAGCTGAATGGCGTGCTGGTGCCGGTCGTGATTCGTGTCGGTTACACGCATGTCGATGAGAGCAACGTCCTTGCGTCGGTTGCCGACGCGGAAGTCGGCATTTCGATGCTCTCGTCGACGAAGGCGATCGCGGCGAATTCGCTGAAAGGCGGGTATATCGGCGCAACCAGCGCGTCGGCGTGCGGTGTCGTGATGTCCAGCGGACCGACGGGTGCCATTGCGACAGGCGGCCCGAGCTTCGACATCAATATTGCGCATCCGGACCTGCCGGGTACCTTCAACGGCAGTTTCTTCATGCCTGAAGCCGGAACCTGCAACGACGGCACCGCCGTGTCGACGCTGGCCGCGAACTATACGTCCACGCTGTTCCAGGGCAATACCGCGGCGTTCATCGATCCGCAGACGTCGTCGGTCACCTCGCAGTTCGCGCTGGACTATGCGCAGGCCACACCCGGCAAGATCAAGGTGACCGCCACGCAGGACTTCAACGCGAAGGGCGCGAACGGCAACGTGGCGATCTTCAGCAAGGGCGACACGGGCTGGCTCGTGACGGCCGGCAACGTCTACGCGATGGTCGTCGACAACAACAAGGTCAACCCGTTCTTCACGGTCGGCGCGTTCGTCCAGTAACCCCGCATTGAACAGGTCACGCCGGCGGCGCATGCGTCGCCGCCGGCGAATCGAATTTCAAGAGGATTCCTATGAATGTGAAGCATTGGATGGTTACGGCGTCGCTCGCGCCGGTGCTGGCCGCATGCGGCGGCGACGGCGACCCGCCGCCCGCGCCGGTGGTCCGGCTGTGCCCGCAGACGATCGACTACAACACGGTGTTCATCGGTGGCTCCGGGTCGGGCGAGCTCGTGAAGGTGCAGCTCGACACGACGAAGATGACGTACCGGATGACCTACCTCGCATCGCCGGTGCCGACCGCCACGGGTACCGTGCAGCCGACGCGCGACACGGCGCCCGCGAACGTGGTCGACGGCACGCTGGCCGACGAGACGGGACTGCCGACGGTGAAGCTGAACCAGTGCACGTTCCGGATGCAGAACGCGAGCCTCGATCCGAACCGGCCCGCGCGGCTGTTCCTCGGCGAGGGCGTGCTCGGCGGCGCGATCCCCGGCGCGACGATCCAGTTCGACGGCGTGATCGGCGTCGGCAAGATCCCGAAGACGACGTTTCCGTACTACCCGTTCATCAGCTTCTCGTCGCTGGAAACCGATCTGACGAAGATCGCCGGCACGTACAACCAGCTCGGCTATCACCAGGTGCCGTCGCAGAACTTCCAGCCGGTGGCGCTCGACCAGAAGGTGACGATCAACGCGGACGGCAGCTATACGGAAACCGACAACTTCGGCAAGAAGAACGGCGGGCAGCCGCTTGCGTCAAGCGCGATCGTGAACCAGCCGTTCACGCTGCGCGCCGATGCGCCGGCATTCCAGTCGCTCAACTATCAGCCGCAGATCCCGCCGACGCTCGCCGCGCTCGATCCGGCGAAGGCCGGCAAGGGAATCCTGATCGTCGGCAAGCTGCGCAACCAGCTCGTGCCGATCTTCATCCGCACCGGCGCCGCGAACGCGGACCTCACGCAAGGCCCGCCGAGCGCGGACGACGAATCGGGCATCTCGTTCCTGAGCCCGCGGACGGCGATCGCGCAGGGCTCGCAGGACGGCGAGTACACGGGCGTCGACAGCGCGTTCAACTACCGCGCGACCGCACTCGTCGGTGCGCAGGCGACGCTGCTCGATCCGTTCAACGCGTCGCAGGCCGCGCTCACGCGTGCGCTGAACCTCGACTACACGCAGAAGGTGCCGGGCGTCGTGACGACCGTGCATGCGGACGCGGCGTCGGGGCCGGCGACCGGCAAGTTCGTGTTCACCGGCGGCGTGTTCGGGTTCCTCGACATGGCCGATACGAGCAACCCGTACTTCACGGTCGGCGCGTTCGTGCAGTGATCGCGTAGGGATGGAGACACGGCGGCGCCGCGCGCGCATGCGCGGCGCGCCGACAGAATGAGGGGGAGACTTCATGAAGAAGCTGATTGTCGCGGGTGTCGTCGCCGGCGTGTCGACGCTCGCATCGGCCCAGCAGGCGGGCGACAACGTCGCGACGCTGGGCTGGCTGCACATCATGCCGCAGGATTCGACCAACGGGCTCACGACGAATCTCGCGAACATGCCGATCAACGGGCCGCTGCGCCTGCCCGGTTCGTTCACGTCGCCGGGCACGAGCCTGACGGTCAACAACGCCGATACGGTCGGCCTCACGCTCACGCACTTCTTCACCGATCACATCGCGGTGACGTCGGTGCTCGGCATACCGCCCGAGTTCACGCTGACGGGCCATGGCGTGATCAGGCCGCCCGGGCCGGCCGGCGCGCTCGGCAACGTCGACATGGACAAGTCGGCGAACCAGCCGGCCGTGAAGAACGCGCGGCAGTGGAGCCCGACGGTCATCCTGCAGTACTACTTCAATTCGCCGACGGCGAAGTTCCGTCCGTTCGTCGGGATCGGCGTGGCCTACAGCTGGTTCAGCAACATCGAACTGAACGGCAACTTCGCGAAGGACATCAACGAGAACCTCGGCAGCGTGCTTGCCGCCGGCGCCGGCAAGCCGGGCGCGACGTCGGTCGAGGGCAAGGCGTCGTCGTCGTTCACGCCGGTCTACAACGTCGGCGCGAGCTACGCGATCGACAAGCACTGGGGGCTCACGGCGACGCTGACGTACATGCCGCTGAAGACCTACTCGTCGCTCGTGATCAAGGCGGCCGACGGTTCGACGCTCGCGACCACGCGCACGCGGCTGAAGGCCGATCCGCTGATCACGTTCGTCGGCATTTCCTACAAGTTCTGAGCCGAGCGGCGCGCATGACGCGTGCCGGCGGCTTCCTGCGACCGGCTGGCCGGATCTTCCGGCCGGAAGGTCGCGTTCCTGGCGGCGTGCCGCCATATGTGAAGAGAGGGGGCAGTTCAAATGAGCATTCGCACAATCGTATCGCTTGTTGCTGCAGTGGCTTTCACCGCGGTTTCGGCCGCGCCTGCTTTCGCCGTCACCGTCTCGCGTGCCGATGGCCAGCCGATGAATCCGAACGGCGAGCCGTTCTCGGCGACGGGGCTCACGAATCTCAGCAAGGGATCGATCAGCGCCAGCTGCAACGCGACCTTCAACGGCACGATCACGTCGACCGGCATCGTCAACATCACGTCGACGACGTTCTCGGGCGGCGCGACGTGCGGCCTGATCAGCGGCAGCGCGAGCAGCACGTCGCCGTGGACGGGGCAGGCTGACAGCACGACGCAACTGTCGATCAATAACGTGAAGGTCAACGTCACGCTGCTCGGCACCTGCGGGCCGAGCAAGGTCGTGACCGCGTGGAGCGACGCGAACTCGTCGCTCACGTTCAACAACGCCACGCTGACGCCGGACTGTACGGTGGGCGGTACCGTGCTGACGTCGCCGAAGTTCCACGTGCAGTAAGCATCGCACGATCGAAGCGGGGCCCGCCGCGCGCGAGGGCCGTGCGGTATGCGCGGCAGGCTTCCGCGGCGTCGATGGGTTCGTGCCGTCGCGTGTATCGGCGCGGCGGCCGGATTCACGGGGCCGGGCGGGGCGCGTTTCTGCGGACAAGGATACTGACGATGTGGCGGAACTTGCGACGTACCCGTGTCGTCCTGCTTATCCGCGTGACGGCAGGCTGACCGCCCGTGTCGCGATCCGATACGGGCGGACTTCCGAGGTCGGCGTGGCGTACCGCGCCTCCCGATCCGATTGAAACGAAACCAAGCCAATTGGCCTGAACCATCCCGGACGACCCATGCTGACCGATCCAGCCACGTATGGCGATGCCCGCGGCGCGACGCCCGACCGGCTGCGCACGGCCGCGTGGCTGCAGTACCTGATCGACCATCTCGACATGGCGGTTGGCACGGTGGCCGCGGCCGACGTCGGCAACACACCCGTCGTCGCGTCGCAAGCGACCCGTGCGGGAACCCGCGCGAACCTGTCCCGCGAAGCGACGGCCGTGCTTCACCGGCTGGTCCCGTGGATCGCACCGGACGGCGGCGGTTGCGCATGCGACCCGACCGATCCGCTCGGCGCATGCGCGCATGTGCCTTGCGCGCCGCAGCTCGCTGAAGCCGAACACTGGTGCCCCGGCTCGCGTACCGTATTCGACACCGCGCACGGCTTGATCGATGCGTGCGCATTCGACGATCCCGACGTCGGCTGGGCCGCGCTCGAACGGATCGCCGATGGCGTCGAATGCGGCGGCGAAGGCGCGGGCACACTCATCGCGAACGAACACGACAGGCTGCGCGAGGCGCCGCCTGCGAAGAACCTGAGAGAAAGGCTGACCGCTGCCGTCGCAACGAGCGCCGAAACGCCGGCCCGCCCCGGCGCCGTCATCGATGCGATCGTGCTGCGCGCATGCGGCCCGCGCAACGACGCGGCGCGTGTCGACGAGATGGCTGCGCTCGCGATGTTCTCGGCCGAGCTCGCCACGGGCGGCGGGGTTTCCGTGGCCGCGTACGGTGGCCGGCACAATCTCGTCGCGCGGGCGATCCGCACGCATCGCGCCGATCTCGCGTCGGCGGACGGGCTGCGCGCGGCGCTATCCGTATGCCGGCTCGATCGACTGACGGGCGCCGGCAGTTTCTGGGCGTACTACCTGCTGGCAGGCATCATGATCGCCGCGCCGGACGCGGTTCGGGAAATCGGCCGCCGCTTCCATGGCGACACGTGGCAAGCATGGCTCGACCACGTGCTCGCGTGGCCGGCGGTCAGCCGCTTCGGGCCGAAGGAGGATCGCGCATTCGACCGTCTGCGCGACGCGATGAGCCTGACGTCGCGCTGGAACCCGATCGTCCGAACGAAACGGATGCGGACGCGGGGCGTGGCGATCCCCCGGTTCGGCGAGGACGAGGGCAGGAGCGGCTGACGCGGGCATGAAAAAAACGCTGCCGGCATCCGTGTCGGCAGCGTTTCATCAGGACACCCTGAGAGGTCGGGCAGGCGCCCGTTTTCGTCAAACCGTCTCGGGTTGCCGCACGGCCTTCGCGACATTGCGCGCCGGTGCGCCGTTCGCGACGAAGTACGGCACGTCGGCCCGCGCGAGCGGCGTGCGGCCGCGGATCTTGTCGGCGATCTTCTCGGCGATCATGATCGTCGGCGCGTTCAGGTTGCCGGTCGTGATGATCGGCATGATCGACGCATCGACGACGCGCAGCCCGTCGAGCCCGTGCACGCGGCCTGCTTCATCGACCACCGCCATGTCGTCGTAACCCATCTTGCACGAGCACGACGGGTGGAACGCGGTTTCCGCGCGGGCGCGCACGAACGCGTCGAGCTCCTTGTCGGTCTTGCAGTCGGCGCCCGGGTTCAGCTCGCGGCCGCGGTAGCGGTCGAGCGCGGGCTGCCGCATGATCTCGCGCGTCGCGCGGATCGCATCGCGGAATTCGCGCCAGTCGAGCGCTTCGGCCATGTAGTTGAACAGGATGCTCGGATGGTCGTTCGGGTCGCGCGAGCGCAGCTTCACGCGGCCGCGGCTCGGCGAGCGCATCGAGCCGACGTGCGCCTGGAAGCCGTGCATCTCGATCGCGTTCGAGCCGTTGTAGTTGATCGCCACCGGCAGGAAGTGATACTGGATGTTCGGCCACGGGTCGTCGTCGCGCGTGCGGATAAAGCCGCCCGCCTCGAAGTGGTTGCTCGCGCCGAGGCCGGTGCCGTTCAGCATCCATTCGAGCCCGATCTTCGGCTGATTCCACCACTTGAGCGCCGGATACAGCGACACGGGCTCCTTGCACTCGTACTGGATGTACATCTCCAGGTGGTCCTGCAGGTTCTGGCCGACGCCGGGCAGATCGAGCACGACCGGAATGTCGAGGGCCTTCAGCCACGCGCCGGGGCCGACACCCGAGCGCTGCAGCAGTTGCGGCGACGCGATCGCGCCGCTGCACACGAGCACTTCGCGGCGCGCATGCACGGTCGCGCGCTCGCTGCCGCGCAGGTACGTGACGCCCGATGCGCGCTTGCCGTCGAACAGGATGCGATCGGCGAGCGCGTGCGTGACGATCTCGAGGTTCGGCCGCGCCTTCGCCTGGTCGAGGTAGCCGCGCGCGGTGCTCGCGCGACGGCCCTTCGGCGTGACGGTGCGGTCCATCGGGCCGAAGCCTTCCTGCTGATAGCCGTTCAGGTCGTCGGTGCGCGGATAGCCGGCCTGCACGCCCGCGTCGACCATCGCCTCGAACAGCGGGTTCACGCCCGGCTTGCTGGTTGTGACCGACACGGGGCCGCTGCCGCCGTGATAGTCGTTCGGGCCGATGTCTCGCGTTTCGGCTTTCCTGAAGTACGGCAGGCAGTCGAGATACGTCCAGTTCTCGAGGCCCTTGTGCGTCGACCAGTTGTCGTAGTCGAGCGCGTTGCCGCGGATGTAGCACATCCCGTTGATCAGCGACGAGCCGCCGAGCCCCTTGCCGCGGCCGCACTCCATCCGGCGGTTGTCCATGTGCGGCTCGGGATCGGTCTCGTACGCCCAGTTGTAGCGGCGGCCCTGCAGCGGGTAGGCCAGCGCCGCCGGCATCTGCGTGCGGAAGTCGAAGCGGTAGTCGGGGCCGCCCGCTTCGAGCAGCAGCACCGTGACGTCCGGATCTTCCGTCAGGCGCGTTGCGAGCACGTTGCCCGCGGAACCCGCGCCGCAGATGATGTAGTCGTATTCGCGTGTCGTCATGACGGTCAATCTCCTTTCCTGATTCTCAAAACACCGGGTTGTAGCGGCCGAGCTCGACCTGCACCGACTTGGTTCGAGTGTAGTGCTCGAGCGTCGTGATGCCGTTCTCGCGTCCGACACCGGATTGCTTGTATCCGCCAACCGGCATCTCGGCCGGCGATTCGCCCCACGTGTTGATCCAGCAGATGCCGGCTTCGAGGCGATGGATCGTGCGGTGCGCGCGCGACAGGTTCTCGGTCACGACGCCGGCCGCGAGGCCATAGTGCGTGTCGTTCGCGCGGGCGATCACTTCGTCCTCCGATTCGAAATCGAGGATGCTCATCACCGGCCCGAAGATCTCTTCGCGCACGATCTTCATGTCGTCGCGGCAGTCGCCGAACACGGTCGGCGCGACGTACTGGCCGTTGGCGAAGTGGCCGTCGGTCAGGCGCGCGCCGCCCGCGAGCAGCTTCGCGCCTTCGGCCTTGCCGCTTTCGATGAAGCCGAGCACCTTGTCGAGCTGCGCGGCCGACACGAGCGGGCCGAAGTTGGTGTCGGCGTCGGTCGGCTTGCCGACGCGGATGCGCTTCACGCGTTCGAGCACCTTCTGCGTGAACGCGTCCTTGATCGAGCGGTGCACGAACACGCGCGTGCCGTTCGTGCAGACCTGGCCCGAGCTGAAGAAGTTGGCGGTCACCGCGATGTCGGCCGCGCGGTCGAGGTCCGCATCGTCGAACACGATCAGTGGCGACTTGCCGCCGAGTTCCATCGTCACTTCCTTCAGCGACGATGCGCCGGCCAGCGACATCACCTTCTTGCCGGTCTCGACGCCGCCGGTGAACGACACCTTCGCGATGTCCGGATGGCTGGTGAGCAGCGCGCCGACCGAGCCGTCGCCCTGCACGACGTTGAACACGCCGGCCGGCACGCCGGCTTCCGTATAGATTTCCGCGAGCTTCAGCGCGGTGAGCGGCGTGACTTCGCTCGGCTTGAACACCATCGCGTTGCCGGCCGCGAGCGCGGGCGCCGTTTTCCAGCACGCGATCTGGATCGGATAGTTCCACGCGCCGATGCCCGCGCACACGCCGAGCGGTTCGCGGCGCGTGTACACGAACGATTCGGCGCGCAGCGGCACCTGCAGCCCTTCGATCGCGGTCGCGAGGCCCGCGTAGTACTCGATCACGTCCGCGCCGGTGACGATGTCGACCGCGAGCGTCTCGGCGATCGGCTTGCCGGTGTCGCGCGTCTCGAGCGCCGCGAGTTCGTCGTTGCGTTCGCGCAGCAGGTCGACCGCGCGGCGCAGGATGCGCGAGCGCTGCATCGCGGTCATCGCCGCCCATTCGCGCTGGCCTGCCTGTGCCGACGCGACCGCGCGGTCGACGTCGGCCGCGCTCGCTTGCTGCACCTGCGCGAGCAGTTCGCCGGTGGCGGGATCGAAGGTGTCGAAAGTCTTGCCGCTGGTGGCATCGACGTAACCGCCGCCGATGTAGAGGCGCTGCAAACCGTATACGGACATGGGGATCTCCTTGAGGGCGACTGCGTCGCGCGTCAGTCGGACGCGAGCAGCAGGTCGATGTAATCGTGGGCGAGCTTCAAAGCGGCCCGGGTGTCGATCGGGCCGCCGGCGAGTGCGCCGCGCAGCCACAGGCCGTCGATCAGCGCGGCGAGGCCGCCGGCCGCTTCGCGCGCTTTCGTGCGCGGCAATGCCTTCGCGAACTCGGCGCACAGGTTCGAATGGAGGCGCCGCGTGTTCACGTGCTGCAGGCGCTTGAGCATCGGGTCGTGCATGCTCTGTGACCAGAACGCGAGCCACGTCTTCATCACGGGCGCGCTGACCTGCGTGTCGTCGAAATTCGCGGCGACGATTGCGCGCAGCCGCGAACGCGGGTCCTTGCGTGCGGCGACGCGGCGGCGCGTGGTGGCCGACCACAGGTCGCGCAGCACGTGCCGCATCGTCGCTTCGAGCAGGCCGTCCTTGTCGCCGAAGTAATGGCTGACGATGCCCGTCGAGATGTTCGCGCGTTGCGCGACCGATGCGAGCGTCGTGCCGGGCAGGCCCGCTTCGTCGATCGAACGCAGCGTGGCATCGATCAACTGCGCGCGGCGTATCTCCCGCATTCCGACTTTCGGCATCGCGACTCCTTCGCCTGGATGGGCGGCCATGGAAGTCGAGAGCTTAGCGGTTTTTTATTGATCGTTCAATCAACAAAAAACGAGGCCGAACGGGAGGCTGCGTTCCAGACGGGCGGGATTTTTTCCGTCCCGAGCCATGTGCAGGTGCGGAAAAATGAATTGAAAGAAGGTTAATTAAGTTTGAATCTGTTTAAAACGGCGCGTGAAAAGATGACGCAATGCGGAGGACTGTTTCTACACCCGATTTCATTACAAATCGAAAGAGTGTCGAAATCTGCAATATTATTCACGATGTGAAATTGTCAAGACGGATTGTGAAGGCGCACGATTTTCTAAAAAGCGTTTCAATCGGGTGATTGATGTTGCATAACGCACTGAAATTAAATGACAATGTGGAATTTTTGAACGCTGGATCGGATTGCTCGCAAACGATTGCACGCTTCTTTTTCGAGATTCTGCATACCATAGAAATCGAAGAAAAAATTTGAATCCGGCGTATTTCCGGAGCGAGTAGAGGGATTTTTGGAATGACTTGAGTAAGTAATCTTGCGCGTATTAGTATGGCGCCGCACCACGAGGAATGAATGGCGCCGCCGCTAATTGCCGCGGTGCGTCGGCAACGGGCGCGTCAATCGACCGCGTACGCGGCCGGCGCCGGCCATTGTGCACCTGCAGCATGCCGCGACGTCGAGACGCCGCATCCACCGGAGAACGACGATGCCGACCGAAAAACATGTGGTCCCGCTGCCGAATGGTCTGAGGGTTTACGTCGAACGGAACGTGTTCGACCCGGCGTTCGACACGGCGATGCTCGTCAACGGCGCGCTCGCGACGACCGCATCGTTCGGCCAGACCGTCCAGTATCTCGGCGAGCGGATGAACACGATCTGCTTCGACCTGCCGTATGCGGGGCAGTCGCGCCAGCACAACCCCGGCTGCTCGATCCTGACCAAGGACGACGAAGCCGCGATCCTCCAGTACCTGGTCGAGCGCTTCGCGCCGGCGTTCCTCGTGTCGGTGTCGTGGGGCGGCGTCGCGTCGCTGTTCGCGCTCGCGCGCGGTTGCCCGAGCGTGCGGCGGGCGGCGATCTGTTCGTTCTCGCCGTTCCTGAACGACGCGATGGTCGACTACGTGACGCGCGCCCGCGACCACATC
The DNA here is from genome assembly GCF_902833145.1 of Burkholderia sp. BCC0506. Taxonomy (GTDB): domain Bacteria; phylum Pseudomonadota; class Gammaproteobacteria; order Burkholderiales; family Burkholderiaceae; genus Burkholderia. Next base: position 80,726 of record NZ_CADFEN010000007.1, read on the forward strand.
GCGGCCGGCGAGAACCTGAAGGCCGCGCAGTTGCTGAACGATACCGTCGGCCGGTATCTGCCGCGCATCATGAAGCTGTACAACTACCGGTATCTCACGCGCCTGCCGCGCGACGAGCAGGACCAGGTGGCGTTCCACGTCGACCAGATCCTGTCGCTGCAGCCCGAGCGCTACTTCAGCGAGTTCTCGAACATCGGCTGCGAGTTGCTGTTCCTGAACGGCGAGCGCGACGAATACACGACGCCGGCCGACGTGCGGCAACTGGGCGCGCACGTGCCGCGTGCGCGGTTCGCGACGGTGCCGGACGCCGGCCATTTCCTCGACATCGAAGGCCGTGCGCAGCGCGAATCCACCCGTGCCGCGCTGCTCGATTTCTTCTGTGGCGAGGCGCCCGTCGCGGCCGGCGTCGCACGCGCGGCCGCGCATGCGTGCATGCCCGCGCCGATGCACGCGCTGCCGTCGTGACGCCGCCCGCCGTGCAGCGCGCTCGTCCCGCACATCCGAATTCCCATCCCAACGAGGCAGGCCAGCCGTGAATATCGTTCAGACCATCGCCATCGTCGTTCCGTGGGCCGCGTGGCTCGCGTACTGGATCGCCACGTCGCGGGGCGTCAAGACGACCGTGCGCAAGGAGGCGTCGCGCTCCCGCACGCTGCAGTCGATTCCGCTGATCGTCGGCGGCGCGCTGATCATCCTGCCCGATCCGTCGTGGCAGGCGCTCGTGCCCGACTGGCAGCGCTTCGGCCTGCAGGCGCAGTGCGGGCTCGCGGTGCTGGTGGCCGGCCTGCTGTTCTCGGTGTGGGCGCGGCTGCATCTCGGCACGAACTGGAGCGTGTCAGTCACGCTGAAGGAAGACCACGAACTCGTGCGCACGGGGCCGTACGCGCTCGTGCGTCACCCGATCTACACCGGCTGCCTGATCGCGCTGGTCGGCGCCGCGCTGATCGGCGGCGAATGGCGCGGCGCGATCGGCGTGCTGCTCGTGTTCGCGTCGCTCGCGTACAAGGTGCGCGTCGAGGAGAGCTGGTTGACCGGCTATTTCGGGCCGGCGTATACGCAGTACCGCCGCGAGGTCGCGGCGCTGATTCCCGGCTTCTACTGACACCCGCGAGGCGCGCGATGGCGAAGATGATCGTGACCGCGATCGGCTCGGCGGGCGACGTGCATCCGCTGCTCGGCATCGCGCGCACGCTCGCGGCGCGCGGCCACGACGTCGTGTTCTGCACGCATGCGCCGTTCGAGGCGGCCGTGCGCCGCTGCGGGTTCGCGTTCGTGCCGGTCGGCACCGCGGCCGAGTACGACGCGGCGATGGCGAACCCGGCGCTGTGGGATCCGCGCACGTCGTTCCGCACGCTGTGGCAGGTGATCGCGCCGACCCTGCGCCCGCACTACGACGCGCTGCGTGCGCTGACCGACGCCGACACGGTGCTGATCGGCACCTTGTGGGCGTTTTCCGCACGTTTCATGCAGGAACTGCACGGCACGCCGTACGTGTCGGTGCAGGTTTCGCCGTCGACGCTGCTGTCCGCGCATGCGCCACCGACCCATCCGCGCCTGACGATTCCCGCACGCTGGCCGTTGCCGGTGAAATCGGCGCTGATGACGCTGATCGAGCGCCAGGTGCTCGACCGCGTGTGCGGCCCGGCGCTCGACGCGGTGCGCCGCGAACTCGGGCTTGCGCCCGCGCGGCGCGTGCTCGGCCGCTGGCTCCATTCGACCGACGGCGTGCTGTGCCTGTTTCCGCGCTGGTTCGCGCCGCCGCAGCCCGACTGGCCGTCGAACCATCTGCAAAGCGGTTTTCCGCTGTTCAACGATATCGCGCCCGCCGACGACGATGGCGCGCTCGATGCGTTTCTCGCGGCCGGCGAGCCGCCGGTCGTGTTCACGGCCGGGTCGACGCTCGTCGATCACGCGGCGTATGCGCGCGCGGTGGCGCACGCGCTGCGCGCGACCGGCGCGCGCGGGATCCTGCTGACACCGCACGATGCGGTGCAGGGCGACGATCGGCTGCTCGTACGCCGCTTCGTGCCGATGCGCACACTGCTGCCGCGTTGCCGCGCGCTCGTGCACCACGGCGGGATCGGCACGGCGGCGCTCGCGTGCGAAGCCGGCATCGTGCAGGTCGTCACGCCGTTCGCGCACGATCAGTTCGACAACGCGCAACGCGTCGTCGCGAACGGCTGCGGCGTGCGGGTCGACGGCCCGCTCGACGGCGCGCGGCTCGGCGCGGCGCTCGCACGCGTGCTCGACGAACCCGCGATCGCGTTGCATGCGAAGCGTACGCGCGCGCTCCTTGCGGCCGCGCCGGACGGCTGCATCGCCGCGGCCGATTTCATCGAACGCTTCGTGCCGAAGCGTGGGCGCGCGGCCGCGCGGGCCGCTGTCGCGGCGGCCGGCGCATGAGCGCCGCGTCGCCGCTTCACGACGGGCCCGTCGCGCCGTCCGCATTCGACGCGCTGGCGCCGACGCCCGCCGCGCAGCCGGTGCGCGGCATCCGGCTCGCGCTGCTGACGTTCGCGCTGTCGCTCGCGACCTTCATCGAGGTGCTCGACTCGACGGTGACGAACGTCGCGGTGCCGGCGATTTCCGGCAGCCTCGGCGTATCGAACAGCCAGGGCACGTGGGTGATCAGCTCGTATTCGGTCGCGGCCGCGATCGCGGTGCCGCTCACCGGCTGGCTCGCACGCCGCGTCGGCGAGCTGAGGCTGTTCGTCGGCGCGGTGCTGCTGTTTACGCTGACGTCGCTGCTGTGCGGGCTCGCGCGCGACCTGCACGTGCTCGTGATCTGCCGCGCGTTGCAGGGGCTGTGTTCGGGGCCGATGGTGCCGCTGTCGCAGACGATCCTGCTGCGCAGCTTTCCGCCGACCAAACGCACGATCGCGCTCGCGCTGTGGGCGATGACGGTGCTGCTCGCGCCGATCTTCGGGCCGGTGGTCGGCGGCTGGATCGTCGACAACTTCTCGTGGCCGTGGATCTTCCTGATCAACCTGCCGATCGGGCTGTTCTCGTTCGCGGTGTGCACCGCGATGCTGCGTCCCGACGCGCAGCGCGGCGCGGCCGGCCCGATCGACGTGCCGGGCATCGTGCTGCTCGTGATCGGCGTCGGGTCGCTGCAGGCAATGCTCGATCTCGGCCACGATCGCGGCTGGTTCGATTCGCCGCTGATCGTCACGCTCGCGGTGGTCGCGGCGCTCGCGATCGTGTCGCTGCTGATCTGGGAAGCGGGCGAAGCGCATCCGGTGGTCGACCTGAGCCTGTTTCGCGACCGCACGTTCTCGTTCTGCGTGCTGATCATCTCGCTCGGGATGATGAGCTTCTCCGTGGTCGGCGTCGTGTTCCCGCTGTGGATGCAGGCCGTGATGGGCTACAACGCGTTTCATGCGGGCCTGGCGACCGCGTCGCTCGGCGTGCTCGCGCTCGTGTTCTCGATCCTCGTCGGGCTGCATGCGCACCGCTTCGACGCGCGCGTGCTCGCGACGTTCGGCTTCCTCGTGTTCGCGGCCGTGCTCGCATGGGATGCGCATTTCACGCTGAAGATGACGTTCGCGCAGATCGCCGCGCCGGGGCTGATCCAGGGGATCGGGCTGCCGTGCTTCTTCATCCCGCTGACCGCCGCGACGTTGTCGCGCATTCCGGACGACCGGCTCGCCGCCGCGTCGAGCCTGTCGAATTTCCTGCGCACGCTGTCGGCCGCGTTCGGCACCGCAATGAGCGTGACGCTGTGGGACAACCGCGCGACCTATCACTACGACGTCGTGTCGCAATCGGTCACGCACGCATCGGCGAACACGCAACGCTTCGTGCATGCGCTGAACGCGATGGGCGTGGACGGCGTGCGCGAGCTGACGACGCTGCATCACGTCGTGATGCAGCAGGCGTACATGATGGCGACCAACGACATGTTCTGGATGGCGAGCATGACGTGTCTCGCGCTCGCCGCGATGATGTGGCTGACGCGGCCGAAGCGCGGCGCGGCCGCGTCGTTCGGCCATTGAGGAGCGGACCATGACGACACTCGGCGCACTCGTGATCCTGTATCACCCGAGCGACGCGCAGCTCGACGCGCTGCGCGGATGGCGGCACGCGTGCGATGCGCTGCTCGTCGTCGACAACACGCCGCAGCCCGATGCGCGGGCCCGCGCGCTGTGCGCGCGCGAAGGCATCGCGCTGCTGCATCACGGCAATCGCGGCGGCATCGCGGGCGCGTACAACGCGGGGCTCGCGGCGCTGTTTCGCGACCGCGTCGACGCGGTCGCGCTGTTCGACCAGGATTCGTCGGTGCCGGCCGCGTATTTCCCGACGATGCGCGACGTGTGCGCCGGGCTCGCCGGGCGCGCGTTCCTGGCGGGCCCGCGCATCTTCGACGAGAACGCGCGCAGCTTCCTGCCCGAACTCGCGACGAACGGCATCGGCTTGCGCCGCCTGCGCATCGAGCCGGGCACGCCGATGCAGCGCTGCGCGTTCCTGATCTCGTCGGGCTGCGTCGTGTCGCGCGCCGCGTTCGACGTGCTCGGCCGTTTCGACGAGACGCTGTTCATCGATCACGTCGACACCGAATACAGCTTTCGCGCACTGTCGCGCAACGTGCCGCTCTATGTCGTGCCGTCGCTGGTACTGCCGCACCGGATCGGCGCGAAACGCCGGCATGCGATCGGCCCTTTCGAAATGACGTCGATGAATCACTCGTGGCAACGGCGCTACTACAGCGCACGCAATGCGGTGCAGCTCGGGATGCAGTACGGGCTGCGGTTTCCGGTGGCGCTCGTGCCGAACCTGCTGACGGTGTGGCAGGTCGTGCAGATCGCGCTCGTCGAGCGCGACAAGCGCGCGAAGCTGGCCGGCATCCTGTTCGGCGTCGCGGACGGCCTGTTCGGCCGGCTCGGCCCGCTCGAGCGCGCGCGGCCGCGTCTGGTCGCGCGGGCGCAGCGCGTTCGGCAGGGGTGACGATGCGGCGGACGATTCAAGCGGCGGGTTCGGTGCGTGGTGTGAAGGGCGGCACGATGATCGCGGCGGCCGCGGCATTGCTCGCACTGGGCGGATGCGTGCCATCGGGCTTCCTGCCGTCGCTGTCGCTGCGCGCGCCGGCCGACGATGCGCTCGCGCATACCGCCGGCCCGGGCGCGAACGGCGCGTGGCCGGCGCCCGACTGGGTGAAGCAGTTGCAGGATCCGCAACTCGACGACCTGGTCGCCGAGGCATCGCGGAACAACCCCGATCTGCAGGTCGCGCAGGCGCGGCTGCGGATCGCGCAGGCGCAGCTTCAGCAGTTCGATTCGCTCACCGGGTTGACGGGCACGGCCGGCGCGACGATCAGCCGGGCACGGATGCCGAAGCCCGGCGACATCGCCGACGTGACGGCCGGCGGCTACCGCGTGCCGGTGCAGATTTTCGGCGATCCGAACGTGTCGCCGTCGTCGATCTTCGTGGGGCTGAACTACCAGCTCGACCTGTGGGGCAAGAACCGCGCGGCGACGAAGAGCCTGATGTCGCTGCGCGACGCGGCCGGCGTCGAGGCCGAACAGGCGCGGCTCACGCTCGCCGTCGCGATCGTCACCGTGTATTGCCAGCTCGACCAGGCGTACGCGATACGCGACCTGTTGCAGCAGAAGCTGACGATCAGCCAGCGCGTGACCGCCGTGCTGCGCGAGCGTACCGCGCGCGGCCTCGACAACGCGTACGACGCGAGCGATGCGTCGATCAAGCGCAGTCGGCTGCTCGAACAGATCGCGCTGAACGACGAGCAGATCAAGCTTGCCCAACTGCAACTCGGCGTGCTGTCGGGCCGTGGCCCGGAGCGCGGGCTCGCGCTGCAGCGGCCGCGCGTGGGCGCGTTCGCGGGCGGCGCGGTGCCCGCGCGGCTGCCGGCCGACCTGCTGGGCCGCCGGCCCGACATCGTCGCCGCGCGGCTGCGGGTCGAAGCCGCGTTCGCGAATGCCGACTCGACGCGCGCGCAGTTCTATCCGGACGTGAACCTGGTCGCGCTCGGCGGCGTGTTCGCGCTGACGCCCGCATCGCTGTTCTCGCGCGATTCGCTCGCCGGCTCCGTCGGCCCGGCGATCTCGCTGCCGATCTTCGATCGCGGCCGGCTGAAGGCGAAGCTCGGCGCGGACGTCGCGCAGGCGGACGTCGCGATCGGGCTGTACAACAAGACCGTCGACGACGCGCTCGGGCAGGTCGCGCAACTCGTCACGTCGCTGCAGACGTCGCAGACGCTCGTCGCCCAGCAGCAGGACGCGGTCGCGGCCGCGCAGAAGATCGTGCAGATCGCGGCGGATCGCCACCGGCGCGGCGTGCTGATGCAGAAGGACGTCGACGTCGCGGATCTCACGCTGATCGACGAGCGCGCGCAGATGATCGCGCTGCTCGGCAAGCAGCGGACGCTGCGGGTCCAGTTGATCGGTGCGCTGGGCGGCGGCTTCGATGCGGGTGCAACGGTCGCGCAGGCGCGGACGCCGGCTGCGCAGCGAGCGCAGGGTGGGGCGGCGCGGCGCGGGGCAGCTGCTGCCGTGGCCGCGAACCGGGCAGCCGGCGCGGCCCCTTCGAACGATTCGCGCATGGGGAGCACGGCAATGTCGCCGGCCGCCGCCGCGACGCGGGCCGCGCCTGAATCCGCACGACGCGACGACAGGGCGCGCCCGTCGACGGTCGGCGCGACCCACCCCGACGCGACGCCGCGCGGCACGCCCGATCTCGCGCGCACGGCCGCGGCGAGCCCGACCCGGGGCGCGCCGGCGATGCCTGTGATTCCCGTCTTCCAGCACGATCGTCTGATCGTTACGCAAAGCGACTGATGCACCACGACAACCTTCATTCCGCCGCGCCGCCGGCCGCGCTGAACGACCCGGCACTCGACGCGCGCCGCGCGACGCGCCGCAAGCGCTTCGCGGCGTTCTTCGCGATCGTGCTGCTGGCCGCGATCGCGTGGACCGCCTACTGGCTGCTGAGCGACCGCTATTACGAAGACACCGACGACGCGTACGTCGCGGGCAGCGTCGTGCAGGTTGCCGCGCAGATTCCCGGCGCCGTGACCGACGTGCTGGTGGCCGATACGCAAGCCGTGCGCGCCGGGCAGACGCTCGTGCGGCTCGACGACACCGAGGCGTCGGTCGCGTTCGCGCAGGCGAAGGCGCAGCTCGCGCAGGCCGTGCGCCAGGTCGCGAACGCGAAGATCTCGAACACGATGTACGTCGAGGCCGTGAATGCGCGGCGCGCCGACCTGTCGCTCGCGCAGCGCGCGCTCGCCGCGCGTTCGGGCGCATCGGTCGAGATCGTCGCGCCGGAAGAATTGGCGCGGGCGCGCGCGGCGGTGGCCGGCGCGCAGGCGAACCTCGCGGCCGCGCAAGCGCAGCTCGACGCGGCGCGCGCGCTCGGCAGCAAACTGCCCGTCGACGAAAGCCCGGCCGTCGTGCAGGCGGCCGCGCAGTTCAAGCTCGCGTACCGGAACCTGAAGCGCACGACGATCGTCGCGCCCGTCGACGGCACGATCGGGCAGCGCTCGGTGCAGGTCGGCCAGCAGGTCGGGCCCGGCGTGCCGCTGATGTCGATCGTGCAGCTCAACCGGCTGTGGGTCGAGGCGAATTTCAAGGAAGGGCAGATTCGCCACATGCGCGTCGGCCAGCCGGTCGAGGTCGTGTCGGATCTCTACGGCTCGCGCATCGCCTATCGCGGCCGCGTGCAGGGCTTCTCGGCAGGCACGGGCAGCGCGTTCTCGATGCTGCCGTCGCAGAACGCGGCCGGCAACTGGATCAAGGTCGTGCAGCGCGTGCCGGTGGTGATCGCGCTCGATCCGCGCGATCTCGCCGCGCATCCGCTGCGCGTCGGGCTGTCGATGCGCGCGACGGTCGACACGCACGACCGCAACGGCCACGCGCTCGACAGCGAGCCGCCGACGCCGGCCGTCAGCACGCGCGTGCACGACGGCGTCGCGAGCGAGGCCGAGGCGGCCGCCGCCGCGATCATCCGCGAGAATCAGGGCGGATAGGCGCTTGCCGTCGCGCCGCGGCGGGCGGCTGTGCGGGCCGGTCCGGCCCCGGTGCGTGTCACCCCGGCGCGCCGCCGCCGTTTCCGCCCGACTTTCGTATTTCCGCCATCGATGTCGGCGCCGATCAAACGCATGTCGCGTTTGAGACATCGGCGCCCCTGCCTCCCGGACTACTCTCGAACAGCACGTTGCGCGTGCGCCGCATGGCGCCGGCGCGCCGCGGCGCCATCCAACGAGACATGGAGACAATACGATGAGCAGCAATCGAGGTGTCGTCTATCTTGGGCCGGGCAAGGTCGAAGTCCAGAAAATCGATTATCCGAAGATGGTCGACCCGAGCGGCCGCGCGATCGGCCACGGCGTGATCCTGAAGGTGGTCAGCACGAACATCTGCGGGTCCGACCAGCACATGGTGCGCGGCCGCACGACCGCGCCGATCGGCCTCGTGCTCGGTCACGAGATCACCGGCGAAGTGGTCGAAGTGGGCCGCGACGTCGAGACGCTGAAGATCGGCGATCTGGTGTCGGTGCCGTTCAACGTCGCGTGCGGCCGCTGCGCGATGTGCAAGGACACGCATACGGGCGTGTGCCTGAACGTGAACCCGTCGCGTGCCGGCGGCGCGTACGGCTACGTCGACATGGGCGGCTGGATCGGCGGCCAGGCCGAGTACGTGCTTGTCCCGTATGCCGATTTCAACCTGCTGAAATTCCCGGATCGCGACCAGGCGATGGCGAAGATCCGCGACCTGACCTGCCTGTCCGACATTCTGCCGACCGGTTATCACGGCGCGGTGAGCGCGGGCGTGAAGCCCGGTTCGACGGTCTATATCGCGGGCGCGGGCCCGGTCGGGATGGCGGCCGCCGCGTCGGCGCGCCTGCTCGGCGCGGCCGTGACGATCGTCGGCGACATGAATGCGGAGCGCCTCGCGCACGCACGGGCGATGGGGTTCGAGACGGTCGACCTGTCGAAGGACGCGTCGCTCGGCGAGCAGATCGCGCAGATCCTCGGCGTGCCCGAGATCGACTGCGCGGTCGATTGCGTCGGCTTCGAGGCGCACGGCCACGGTTCGTCGGGCCATGCGGAGGAAGCGCCCGCGACGGTGCTGAACTCGCTGATGGAAATCACGCGCCCGGCCGGCGCGATCGGCATCCCGGGCCTGTACGTGACGGACGATCCGGGCGCGAAGGACAAGGCCGCGCAGCACGGCAGCCTGAGCATCCGCTTCGGCCTCGGCTGGGCGAAATCGCATTCGTTCTTCACGGGGCAGACGCCGGTGCTCAAGTACAACCGCAACCTGATGCAGGCGATCCTGTTCGACCGGCTGCCGATCGCGAAGATCGTCAACGTCGAAGTGATCTCGCTCGACCAGGCGCCGGAAGGCTACAAGAAGTTCGACGGCGGCGCGCCGCGCAAATTCGTCATCGACCCGCACGGGTTGCTGGCGGCGTGATGCGCTAGCGTTCGACACGCGTCGCACGAGGCGGGCGGCTCCGGAAACGGGTCGCCCGTTTTTCGTTGCGGGAGCGAAGGCGTGGCGGCGCAACGCGGCGAATCCCGATGCCGGACGCGCGCAATTGCTGCGATAATCGTCGCCCGTTCCCGAACCCTCCACCGCTCGCGCGGCGGCGCTCCACGGATGGCCAAGTCACTTCCCCTCGCCGCGTTGCACACGTTCGTCGAAGTGGCGCGTTGCGGCAGCATGAAACAGGCGGCCGACCTGCTCTGCATTTCGCCGGGCGCCGTCAGCCAGCATGTCCGCAATCTCGAGGATCGCCTCGCCGTGCGCCTGTTCGAGCGCACCGGCCGCGAACTCGAGCTGACCGGCACTGGCCGCGCGCTGTTCGACCAGCTCGCCGGCGGCTTCAACGAGATCGAGGCCGCATGGGCGAACGTGCACGGCGCGAACCGGCGCATCGTCCGCCTCGCGGTGACGACCACCGCATCGTTCGCGAACACGTGGCTCGTGCAGCGGCTCGGTGCGTTCCAGGCCGCGTATCCCGAAATCGAAATCACCGTCGAGACGCGCGCGCAGCTCGTCGATCTGCGCCGCGACTACGTCGACGTCGCGATCCGGCACGGATTGGGCCGCTATCCCGGCCACGCATCGTTCCGCATCTGGACGCCGGAGCTGTGGCCCGTGTGCAGCCCGCAGCTGCTCGATCCCGCGCGCCCGATCGACGCGCCCGCCGACTGCCTGTCGTACCCGCTGCTGCAGGACGCCGACCGCGCCGACTGGGCACTGTGGCTGCGCGCGCAGGGGATCGAGGATGCGCGTGCGCCGCGCGGCGCGAGCTTCAGCGAGGATGCGTTGCTGATCAAGGCCGCGGTCGCCGGGCAGGGCATCGCGCTGGTGCGCGACATCTATGCGCGCGACGAAGTCGCGGCCGGGCGGCTGGTTCGCGTGCTCGTGCGGCCGTGGCCGACCGAGTTTTCCTATTACGTCGTGTGCAGCGAAGCGCGCCGGCACGAGTGGAAGATCGCCGCGTTTCGCGACTGGCTGGCGGGGGAGATCGGCGGCGACGATCGCGACGCGCCCGATCTACTGGCGTGACCCGCGCACGGCAGCCGGCGCGAAGCCCTTGAGCTTGCCCGTCGCGAGCGCGGTGCCGAGCAGGATGATCGCGCACCCGGCGACCGTCTGCACGGTGATCGTCTCGTGCAGGAAGATCGCACCCCACACCACGCCGAAGATCGGAATCAGGAACGTGACCGATGCCGCGTATTGCGCGCCCGCGTTGCGAAGCAGCCCGAAATACAGCAAGTAGGCCACCGCCGTGCAGATCGCGCCGAGCAGCACCACCGCGATCCACGCGGACGCATGCACGGGGCCGTGCGGCCACATCGGCAGCGCGAGCGGCACGAGTGCGATGGCCGCGAACAACTGGCTGCCGAAGGCGGACACGAACGGCCGCACGTTCGCGAGCTTGCGCTTCGAGTAGTGCGCGGCGAACCCGTACGACAGCGTCGCGAGCATCGCGGCGGCAATCGCGCGCGGCGCACCGGGCGTGCCGGTGCCGAGCGCCGAGCCGGCGAGCACGACGACGCCGCCGAAGCCGAGCGCGAGGCCGATCGCCTGCGGCTTCGTCAGCGGCGCGCGCAGCCACACGTACGCGACGATCGCGGTCCATAGAGGGGTCGTCGCATTCAGGATCGAATCGGTGCCGGCCGTCACGAACAGGGCCGCATAGGTCAGCAGGCAGAACGGCAACGCCGAGTTCGCGATGCCGACGACGAACAGCGGCACGACGTGCGAGCGGAATTCATGCCGCGCTTGCGCGTGGCGCAGCACCGGCGACAACAGCACGGCCGCGATCGCGACGCGCAACGCGATCAGCGGGACGACGCCGAATTCCGGCGCGCCCATGCGCATGAACAGGAAGGACGCCCCCCAGATGGCAGCCAGGGTCACGAGCTGCAGTGCATTCATCGACAGACTCCGTTCGGTGGATCGGCCGGCCGGCGTGCGATAAGTGCCGGCGCGCGAATGACCCATTGAACGCCAGTCGTCCGTCGCGACACAAACGAGGTTTTTCGACGGGTGGTTTAGAAAATTGAATCGACCGGCGCGCGGGCCCGCATCGCGCGCTCAGTGGCCGCGATAGAGTTTCGCGAGTTCGGCGTTGCTGGTCGCGGCGCGGCGTGGACGCCCGGTGTGCAGGCTGACGCGGCGGATCGCACGCGTGCGATGGACGGTGTCGCGGTTGCCTTTCCAGTCGGCCACGCGGACTGCGCCGGTGCGTGTCCGGTCAGGCGCGCGCAGCGACGGCGCGGCGCGCGCAACCGCCATCCTGCGAGCGGGTTGGGCGGCGAGCGGAGCGGCCGATGGTGCATGGGCCGCCGCCTGCGTGCCATCGGACGAACGAAACGGGTAGACGGGGGCCGGCACGACCGGTATCAAGGGTTCGTTCGACGCTTGCAGCACGGCTTCGGTCGCGATCGCGGCCGGCGGCGCAGCGGGGCCGCGGCAGACGGGGTCGGCCTTGCAGGTCTGGTCGACCGTCACGTAGCCGCCGACCAGCAGCACGAGCGTCAGGATGCTCAGGATCGGCGCGCTCGATGCGCGTGGCCGCTGCAACGCCGCGTTGCGCAGCGCGCGGGCGACGCGCGACGACCACGTGTGGAACGAGCGCGGCGCCTGCGCGGCACGTGCATCGGCCGGCGTGCGGCCGATCGGCTCGAACGGCCAGTTCCACCGACCGCAGACGGGGCAGTGCTCGAGCGCGCGGAACGCCACGAAACCGCATTCGCGGCAGCGGCAGCACGTGGCGTGTCGCGATTCGGCGCGCGCATTCAGCACGGCGCGCCAGGCATCGCGCGCGCGGACGCTCCGGTTGGGCAGCACGCGCATCGTCAGCGACCGGCGGGTGCCATCGTCGGGTGATGCATCGGCGCTCGTTTGCATTCGGTGTTCATGTGGATTCTCCATAACATCGGACGCTTGAAACGCGTTCGTTCGCAGCCGCCTGCCGCTTCATTCTTGGTCGTTCGCGCGTGAAACGCAAGGCGCACGTCGCGCGTCGCGTGTCGCACGTTTCGTGCCGCCCGTCTTGTGCTAGCTACCGCGCCGCTGCCGGGCCGCGAGCGTGCCGAGCGTTTCCAGCGCACGCTCGACGGCCGGTGTCCACGGCCGCCCGTAGTTGAGCCGCAAATAACGGCGGAACCCGCCGGTCGCGGAAAAGATCGGCCCCGGCGCGATGCTGACGCCGCTTTCCATCGCATCGTCGAACAAATGCATCGCATCCAGGTGCGGTGGCAACTCGATCCACAGAAAATACCCGCCGCGCGGCGCGAACACTTCGGTGTCAGCCGGAAAATACGCGCGCACGGCCGCGAGCATCTGCGCCTGGTGCGCGGCGAGATTGCGTCGCAGCTTGCGCAGGAACCGGTCGTATGCGCCGTCGCGCAGGTAGCTCGAAATCGCCATCTGCGCGGGTACGTCGGCGGCTGGCGCGCTCGCGCCTTTGGCCTGCCGGATCTGCCGCGCGAAGCGGCCGGCCGCGACCCAGCCGATCCGGAACCCGGGCGCGAGACACTTCGAGAACGATCCGCAATGCAGGACGAGCCCGCTGTCGTCATACAGTTTCGCGGGGCGTGTGGGTGCCGTGTCGAACTGCAGCTCGCCATACACGTCGTCCTCGATCAGCGGCACGCCGCGCGACGCGAGCAGGTCGATCAGCGCGCGCTTGCGCTCGTCGGTCAGCGTCGCGCCGGTCGGGTTGTGGAACGACGTCATGAACCAGCATGCGCGTACCGGATGCGTGTCGAGCGCTTCGGCGAGCGCGTCGAGGTCGAGGCCCGTGCGCGGATCGACCGGAATCTCGATCGCCTTCAGATGCAGGCACCGGACGGCCTGCAGCACCGCGTGGAAAGCCGGCCGTTCGATCGCGACGATGTCGCCCGGGCGCGTGAGCGCCTGCAGGCTGAGCGTCAGCGCTTCGGTCGCTCCCGTCGTGACGACGATTTCCTCCAGCGGCAGCGACGCGCCCGCGCTCAGGTAGCGCAACGCGATCTGGCGGCGCAGCGCGTCGTAACCGGGCGGCAGGCCCGCCAGCAGCTTCGTGCGATCCATGTTGCGGGCCGCCGACGCGACCTGACGCCACAGGCCGTTCATCGGAAATAGCGAATAGCTCGCGAATGCCGAGCCGAGCGGCACGATGTCGTCGCATCGGAGGGAGTCGAGCAGGCGGAACAGCGCATCGTCGTCGCCGGTTTGCGTGGCCGCCGGCTTGCGGGGCGGATCGTGGCCGAACCGTACGCGCTTGTCTTCCAGGTTCGCAACGAAATAACCGGACCGCGCCCGCGCGACGATCAGGCCCTCGCTTTCGAGCGCGTAGTACGCGCGAAACACCGTGGACGGGCTCACGCGATACGCACGGCATGCCGCGCGCACGGTGGGGATGCGCGCGCCGGGCGCCAGGTCGCCGCGCCGGATCGCGTCGGCGATCGTCTTTGCCAGCACCGCATAGCGCTTCATGCGTGCCTCCCGGCCGTTGGACCTCGATGACAAAGAGTAGTACGGCAGCCGTCACGTGCAAGCGCGCCCCAAATCGCTGATCCGTATGTTTCAAGCGCGCTCTGATCCTTTTCTTTCGTCTGACCAGAAGGCAAACTGCCGCAAGTTTTGTTCCCGATGTCCGACCGATACGGAATTCACGCTCCCCGACGGCGGATCCGTGACGCCCGCGCGTGCCGCGTGGGTCCTTGTCTGCGGCGTCCTTACCTTAGGAAGCATCCAGCGTGAAACTGAAGACCCTCGTCGCGGGCCTCGTGGCCGGCATCGCCCTCAACCAGTTCAGCGGCGTGGCAGCCGCGGCCTGCGTCAACAATCCCGCCGCCCAGCCGAATGCGACGTTCCCCGCCGCGCTGACCGGCAAGCTCGTCTACCACAGCTACGTCAAGTACGGCGACGGCACGAGCCAGCTGTTCCTCTACGATTTCTCCGCCCATACGCTGACGCAACTCAGCAAGAGCGCGTGGGGCATCACCGATCCGATGAACGGCGTGTTCAGCCCCGACGGCAAGTGGCTCGCGTTCATGGGCATCAGCAACGGCGCATGGAACGTGTTCATGCTGCAGCTCGGCGCCGGCACGCCGCCCGTCAACATGACGAATAGCACAGGCGCCACGCGCAACGAAGACCCGAAGTTCAGCGCGGACGGCAAGACGCTCGTGTTCAAGCAGAACGGCGACGTCAAGCAGGCGACGCTGTCGTACACGAGCGCGGGCCCGGCGTTCACGTCGGTCGTGAGCCTGACGAACGCGCCGGCCGGTGCCGAATACTCGATGCCGTTTCTCGCGCCGGACGCGAGCGCCGTGTACTACGCGACCGGCACCGGCTCGAACATGGGGCTGATGAAGCGCACGATCGCGACCGGCGCGACCGCCGTGTTCGATCGCCCGGCCGGGCTGCAGACGTACTACCCGATCGTGCGCGCGGACGGCATGGTGTACTACGCGCGCTGGAAGGACAGCGGCGGCGCCGACCAGATCTACGCGAAGACGGCCGACCCGGCCTCGACGCCGAGCGCGCTGGCGCTCAACGACTGCATGAGCAACAACTCCGACCCGGCGCCGGTAAGCGGGACCAACTATCTGTTTTTCTCGTCGACGACGGCGGGCGGCTATCAGCTCTACGTCGGCGACGTGACGACGGGCCAGCGCTGGAGCCTGTCGCAGTTCGGCGTGAATGCGGACGCGACGAAGGCGAAGCTCGGGGCGAACTACTACGGCGGGCCGGCTGTCGCACGTACGCTGCTGTCGCAGGGGCGGCCGGCAGCGGCATCGGCGAGCTACAACGCGTCGCTCACGCCGGACAAGGCGTTCGACGGCAACACGACGAGCACGCGCTGGGATTCGCCGGAAGGCACGGGTGTCGATCCGCAATGGATCTCGGTCGATCTCGGTGCGACGAAGACCATCAGCAGCATCGATCTGTACTGGGATGCGGGCGCGCTCGTCTATCAGATCCAGACGTCGAACGACAACGCGAACTGGACGACGATCTACTCGACGAGCAACGGCGTGTCGTACGGGCACGTGACGCTGCCGAACCTGAACGGGCATGGCCGTTACGTGCGGATGCTCGGCACGAAGCGGGCGACGCAGTGGGGGTATTCGCTCGACGAAATGCAGGTTTGGGGATCGTGAGTGCAAACAGAAAGCGGCCTTCAAGGCTGCTTTTTTGCCTCAGGTATTGGACCCTTCACGCATGCAGCACATGCGCCGGAAATGCCGCCCCCGCACTCGTCGCACCCTGCGCCAGCGGCGCAACCTGCTTGCGCCGTTCGCGCGTCGGCGCGACGCCGAACGCATCGCGATAGCTCTTGCTGAAGTGGCAGGCCGACTGGAAGCCGCATGCCATCGTGATGTGCATGATCGACATGTCGGTCTGCAGCAGCAGCTCGCGTGCGCGGCGCAGCCGCAGCGTCAGGTAGTAGTGCGTCGGCGTCATGCCGAGATGTTCGCGGAACAGGCGCTGCAATTGCCGCTGCGACATGTTCGCGAGCCGCGCGAGCTCCTCGCGCGACAGCGGCTCTTCGATGTTGTTCTCCATCAGCGAGATCACTTCGAACAGCGACTTGTTCGCCGAGCCGAGGCGAGCAACGAGCGGCATGCGCTGTTGCGCGCTCGTGTCGCGCACGTGCTCGACGATGAACTGTTCGGCGATCTGCGTGACGCGCGCGGTGCCGACGCGCGCGGCGATCAGGTTCAGCATCATGTCGAGCGGCGCGACGCCGCCCGTGCACGTGATGCGGTCGCGGTCGATCACGAACAGTTCCTTCAGGAAGCGCGTGTCCGGAAACTCCTCCTTCAGCGCCGACATGTTCTCCCAGTGGATCGCGCATGCGTAGCCCGCGAGCAGCCCCGACTTCGCGAGTGCATAGGTGCCCGTGCACAGGCTGCCGAGCGGGATGCCCGAGCGCGCGAAGCGGCGCAGCGTCGACAGATGGGCCGGCGTCGTCGCACGTTGCACGTCGACGCCGCCGCACACGAACACGATGTCGGGTTGCCCCGCGCATTCGGCCGGGCCCGTGTCGACCGTGAGGCCGTTGCTCGCCGTGACCGGGCCGCCGTCCGGGCTGATCACCGACCAGCGGTAGAGCGGCTGGCCGCTCAGGTAGTTTGCCATCCGAAGCACCTCGATCGCATTGGTGAACGCGATCATCGTGAAGTTCGGTAACGGCATGAACGCGAAGTGGGACAGCGACGCTGTGCGGTCGGGCGACATGGGGAGCGTTCCTTGAATCTCTAATAGCTTTTGGCCCGGGGCACGGATCGGGCTGCGGTATTGTGTGAGCGAGTGCAACAAGCGTGCCATACGGCTAAACCCTAGCTCCATACGTTGTCTGGGCGTCGGGCCGTTGCTGCACTGCACCGTATCCGGGAGACGCCGCACGCGAACGTGCGGCAAACGCACTGCCGGTGTGCGTGTCCATAGGTGAACAGCCGACACCGTTTCACGCGGCCCTCCCGAAAAGCACGACCGGTCACTTGTATAAAACGGACGCGCATGGCGGAAAAGGCAAAGAACGCGTCTAAATTCATCAATCCGCCGAAAATCCGAACGACAAGAATAGAGCCGTCGGCAGCCTTGCACTGGACGAGCGGGAAACCCAGGCACGGCGGGCCTTGAGCTTCGGTTGCAGCCCTTTATTCTTCGTCACGGACGCACTATGTCGAACACCCAGCCTTTCTTCTCGCAGCCCCTTGCCGAGCGCGACGCGCCGGTGCGCAGCGCCATCCTGAAGGAACTCGAGCGTCAGCAGTCGCAGGTCGAGCTGATCGCGTCGGAAAACATCGTGTCGCGCGCCGTGCTCGAGGCGCAGGGCTCGGTACTGACCAACAAGTACGCGGAAGGCTATCCCGGCAAGCGCTACTACGGCGGCTGCGAATTCGCGGATGAAGTCGAGGCGCTCGCGATCGACCGCGTGAAGCAGATCTTCAACGCCGGCTATGCGAACGTGCAGCCGCACTCGGGCGCACAGGCGAACGGCTCGGTGATGCTCGCGCTGGCGAAGCCGGGTGACACGGTGCTCGGCATGTCGCTCGACGCGGGCGGCCACCTGACGCACGGCGCGAAGCCGGCGCTGTCGGGCAAGTGGTTCAACGCCGTCCAGTACGGCGTGAACCGCGACACGATGCGCATCGACTACGACCAGGTCGAGGCGCTGGCCCACGAGCACAAGCCGAGCCTCATCATCGCCGGCTTCTCGGCGTACCCGCGCGCGCTCGACTTCGCACGCTTTCGCGCGATCGCCGACAGCGTCGGCGCGAAGCTGATGGTCGACATGGCGCATATCGCGGGCGTGATCGCCGCGGGTCGCCACGCGAACCCGGTCGAGCACGCGCACGTCGTCACGTCAACCACGCACAAGACGCTGCGCGGCCCGCGCGGCGGCTTCGTGCTGACCAACGACGAGGAGATCGCGAAGAAGATCAACTCGGCCGTGTTCCCCGGCCTGCAGGGCGGCCCGCTGATGCACGTGATCGCCGGCAAGGCGGTCGCGTTCGGCGAAGTGCTGCATGCGGACTTCAAGACCTACATCGACAACGTGCTCGCGAACGCGCAGGCGCTCGGCGACGTGCTGAAGGCCGGCGGCGTCGATCTCGTCACGGGCGGCACCGACAACCACCTGCTGCTGGTCGACCTGCGTCCGAAGGGCCTGAAGGGCGCGCCGGTCGAGCAGGCGCTGGAACGTGCGGGCATCACGTGCAACAAGAACGGCATCCCGTTCGATACCGAGAAGCCGACCGTCACGTCCGGCATTCGCCTCGGCACGCCGGCCGGCACGACGCGCGGCTTCGGCGTCGCGGAGTTCCGCGAGATCGGCCGCCTGATCCTGGAAGTGTTCGACGCGCTGAGGGCGAACCCGGAAGGCGACCCGGCAACCGAACAGCGCGTGCGCCGCGAGATCTTCGCGCTCTGCGAGCGCTTCCCGATCTACTGATCGGCCCCCCACAAGAACAGTCACACGAGCGAGAGCAGATATGAGCACGCTGCATCAGGACAGCATCATCATCGACGGGCTGAACATCTCGAAGTTCGAGAAGCCGGTGTTCGAGGACATGCGAAAGGGCGGTATCACGGCCGCGAACTGCACGGTGTCGGTGTGGGAGAACTTCACCAAGACCGTCGACAACATCGGCGTGATGAAGAAGAAGATCCGCGACAACGGCGAGCTGCTGACGCTCGTGCGCACGACGGACGACATCTTCCGCGCGAAGAAGGAAGGCAAGACCGGGATCATCCTCGGCTTCCAGAACGCGCATGCGTTCGAGGACAACATCGGCTACATCGAGGCGTTCGCAGACATGGGCGTGCGCGTCGTGCAGCTTTGCTACAACACGCAGAACCTGGTCGGCACCGGCTGCTACGAGCGCGACGGCGGCCTGTCGGACTTCGGCCGCGAAGTGATCACCGAGATGAACCGCGTCGGCATCATGGTCGACCTGTCGCATGTGGGCGGCAACACGTCGTCGGAAGCGATCGCGTTCTCGAAGAAGCCGGTGTGCTACTCGCACTGCCTGCCGTCGGGCCTGAAGGAACATCCGCGCAACAAGAGCGACGCGCAGCTGAAGGAGATCGCCGATGCGGGTGGCTTCGTCGGCGTGACGATGTTCGCGCCGTTCCTGAAGCGCGGCATCGAAGCGAACATCGACGACTACATCGAGGCGATCGACTACGTCGTGAACCTGATCGGCGAAGACGCGGTCGGCATCGGAACGGACTTCACGCAGGATTACGCGAAGGAGTTCTTCGACATGCTGACGCACGACAAGGGCCGCTATCGCCAGCTGACGAACTTCGGCAAGGTGATCAACCCGGACGGCATCCGCACGATCGGCGAATTCCCGAACCTGACGGCCGCGATGGAGCGCCACGGCTGGAAGGAGTCGCGCATCCGCAAGATCATGGGCGAGAACTGGGTGCGCGTGTTCAAGGACGTGTGGGGCGCGTAAGCACCCGCCGGGCCGAACCGCTCCCTTCGTTTCAACATAAAAAAATCGGGACGTGCCAGCGCTTGCCGCGCGGGCACGCGGACGATGTCGCGCCTGCGCACTGAGCCGCGCGGCCAATTTCCTCACGGAGTCACCACGATGCAACCGCAACTGCCGATCAACGTCGATCCCGATACCGGCGTCTGGACCACCGACGCGCTGCCGATGCTGTACGTGCCGCGCCACTTCTTCACGAACAATCACGTCGCCGTCGAGGAAGCGCTCGGCGTCGAAGCGTACGCCGAGATCCTCTACAAGGCCGGCTACAAGTCTGCCTACCACTGGTGCGACAAGGAAGCGAAGCAGCACGGCATCGCCGGCATGGCCGTGTTCGAGCACTACCTGAAGCGCCTGTCGCAACGCGGCTGGGGCCTGTTCTCGATCATCGAGGCCGATCCGGCGAGCGCACGCGCGAAGATCGAGCTGCGCCACTCGTCGTTCGTGCTCCAGCAGCCGGGCAAGGAAGGCAAGCTCTGCTACATGTTCGCCGGCTGGTTCGCCGGCGCGATGGACTGGGTCAACGACACGACGCCGGAAGGCAAGGGCGCGCCGCGCGCGTACTCGAAGGAAGTGCAGTGCGCGGCCGAGCATCACGACCACTGCGTCTTCGAAGTGTCGCCGATCGCGCACTGATGCATTGATTCACCGAAGCAGAACAACACCCGCAACACGAGACATTCGAACGCCAGAGGTCGCCAGCGATGCGTTATCCCCACCTGTTCAAACCCATGCAGCTGAACCAGCTGACGCTGCGCAACCGGATCGTCAGCACCGCGCATGCGGAGGTGTATGCCGAGCCGGGCGGCCTGCCGGGCGACCGCTACATCCGCTACTACGAAGAAAAGGCGAAGGGGGGCGTCGGCCTGGCCATCTGCGGCGGCTCGAGCCCGGTGTCGATCGACAGCCCGCAAGGCTGGTGGAAATCGGTGAACCTGTCGACCGACAAGATCATCGATCCGCTCACGCGTCTGGCCGACACGATGCACAAGCACGGCGCGAAGATCATGATCCAGGCGACGCACATGGGCCGCCGCTCGTCGTTCCACGGCGAGCACTGGCCGCACCTGATGTCGCCGTCGGGCGTGCGCGAACCCGTGCACCGCGGCAACGCGAAGATCATCGAGATCGAGGAAATCCGCCGCATCATCGGCGATTTCGCGGCGGCTGCGAAGCGCGTGAAGGCGGCCGGCATGGACGGCATCGAAATCTCCGCCGCGCACCAGCACCTGATCGACCAGTTCTGGAGCAAGCGTTCGAACCATCGCACCGACGAATGGGGCGGCAGCCTCGAAAACCGCCTGCGCTTCGGCATCGAAGTGCTGACGGCCGTGCGCGAGGCGGTCGGCAAGGATTTCTGCGTCGGCCTGCGCATGTGCGGCGACGAATTCCACGAGGACGGCCTCGATCACGAAGCGCTGAAGGAGATCGCGCAGGCGATGTCGGAGACGGGCCTGATCGACTACCTGAGCGTGGTCGGCTCGGGCGGCGACACGCACAACACGATCGCCAACTGCATGCCGCCGATGGCGCTGCCGCCGGAGCCGTTCGTGCACCTCGCGGCCGGCATCAAGTCGGTCGTGAAGATTCCGGTGATGCACGCGCAGAGCATCCGCGATGCGGGCCAGGCCGAGCGCCTGCTCGCGAACGGCATGATCGACCTGGTCGGCATGACGCGCGCGCAGATCGCCGATCCGCACATGGTGATCAAGATCCGCGACGGCCGCGAGGACGAAATCAAGCAGTGCGTCGGCGCGAACTATTGCATCGACCGCCAGTACAACGGCCTCGACGTGCTGTGCATCCAGAACGCGGCGACATCGCGCGAAGCGACGATGCCGCACATCATCGAGAAGTCGCGCGGCCCGAAGCGCAAGGTCGTGGTGGTGGGCGCCGGCCCCGCGGGCCTCGAGGCGGCGCGCGTCGCGAAGCTGCGCGGCCACGACGTCGTGCTGTTCGAGAAGAACGCGGAAGTGGGCGGCCAGGTGATGATCGCCGCGAAGGCGCCGCAGCGCGAACAGATGTCGGGGATCATCCGCTGGTTCGACATGGAAACGAAGCGCCTGGGCGTCGACCGGCGTCTCGGCGTGGCCGCCGACGAGAAGATGATCATGGCCGAGAAGCCGGACATCGTCGTGCTCGCGACGGGCGGCTCGAGCTTCACGTGGCAGGTGCCGGCGTGGGGCGTGGCCGAAGGCCTCGCCGTCAGCTCGTGGGACATCCTGACCGGCAAGGTCGAGCCGAAGCAGAACGTGCTCCTGTTCGACGGCGTGAGCACGCATGCGGGCGCGGGCGTGGCCGACTTCATGGCGAGCCGCGGCTCGAAGGTCGAGGTGGTGACGCCCGACGTGAAGGTGGCCGACGACTGCGGCGGTACGACGTTCCCGATCTTCTACCGGCGCCTGTACGCGTTCGGCGTGATTCCGACGCCGAACACGATGCTCGACCGCGTCTATGAAGAGAACGGCAAGATGATCGCCGTGCTGCGCAACGAGTACACGGAAGAACTGGAAGAGCGCGCGGTCGACCAGGTGGTGATCGAGAACGGTTCGTCGCCGAACGACGAGCTGTACTGGAAGCTCAAGCCGGAATCGGTGAACCGCGGCCAGATCGATCCGCACACGCTGTTCGCGGCCGAGCCGCAGCCGTGCCTGTCGGAAGAGCTCGGCAACGGCCGCTTCCTGCTGTTCCGTGTCGGCGACTGCATCTCGATGCACAACGTCCACGGGGCGATCTACGACTCGCTGCGTCTCGTCAAGGATTTCTAAAAAATGAATCCGGCTTTCCTCATTACCGCACTGCTGTGGCTGTCGGTGGCGGGGCTCGCGTTCGCGGTCGCGAAGCGCTCGTCCTACTGGCGCCTGGGCCGCGCCACGGCGCCCGGCTCGTTCGGCGTCGCGAACCTGTTCGCGATTCCGAAGCGTTACTTCGTCGACCTGCACCATGTGGTCGC
The DNA here is from genome assembly GCF_902833145.1 of Burkholderia sp. BCC0506. Taxonomy (GTDB): domain Bacteria; phylum Pseudomonadota; class Gammaproteobacteria; order Burkholderiales; family Burkholderiaceae; genus Burkholderia. The sequence continues at coordinate 103,156 of NZ_CADFEN010000007.1, forward strand.
CCGCGATCCGTACATCGCGAAGACCCACGTCGCGACCGCCGGCGGCGCGATCGGCGCGCTTGCGCTGGTGTTCGTCAACTACGGGCTCGCGATCTATTCGCCGTGGCTCGACAAGCTGATCTTCCTCGCGGCGCTCGCGATGCTGGTCGGCGTGGTGTTCGTATGGCGCCGCCGCGCGGCGAAGAACGTGCCGGCGCGTCTGTCGCGCGGCCCGTGGAATACGCTGCCGTGGCTGCTCGGTTCGTTCGCGCTCGGCCTCGTGCTGTTCATGCTGGTGCCGACCGGTGCGATGTCGGGTGCGTTCGCGGTGCTCTGCGCGCTGCTGATCGGCATCGGCGCGTTCACGATGACGGTCGGCGCCGCGAAGGGCGGCCCGATGAAGCATGCGATCGCGGGCCTGCTGCACCTCGCGTTCCACCCGCGCCAGGAGCGTTTCGCGGCGACGCGCGAATCGTTCACCGGCAACGGCACGGCCACGCCGCCCACTGCGCTGAAGCTGCCGGACATCGAGCATCAGGAATACGGCGTCGCGAAGCCGGTCGAATTCCGCTGGAACCAGCTGCTGAGCTTCGACGCGTGCGTTCAGTGCGGCAAGTGCGAAGCCGCGTGCCCCGCGTTCGCGTCGGGCCAGCCGCTGAACCCGAAGAAGCTGATCCAGGATCTCGTCGTCGGGATGGCCGGCGGCACCGATGCGGCGTATGCGGGCAGCCCGACGCCGGGCCTCGCGGTCGGCCAGCATCGCGGCGAGCCCAACGGCCCGATCGTGTCGGGCCTGATCGAGGAACAGACGCTGTGGTCGTGCACGACCTGCCGTGCATGCGTGCAGGAATGCCCGATGCTGATCGAGCACGTCGACGCGATCGTCGACATGCGCCGCAACCGCACGCTCGCGCACGGCACGGTGCCGGGCAAGGGGCCGGAAGTGCTCGCGAACCTGCGCGAGACGGGCACGATGGGCGGCTACGACACGGCCGCGCGCTACGACTGGTCGGTGGACCTGAGCGCACCGGTCGCGCAGCCGGGCAAGCCGGTCGACGTGCTGTTCGTCGCGGGCGAAGGCGCGTTCGACATGCGCTACCAGCGCACGCTGCGCGCGTTCGTGAAGGTGCTGAACAAGGCGGGCGTCGACTACGCGGTGCTCGGCCCGAGCGAGACCGACACGGGTGACGTCGCCCGCCGCCTCGGCGACGAAGCGACGTTCCAGCAGCTGGCGAAGCGCCTGATCGGCACGCTCGGCACGCTGTCATACCGGCAGATCGTGACGGCCGACCCGCACGTGATGCACAGCCTGCGCAACGAATACCGGGCGCTCGGGCTGCGCGTGACGGTCAAGCATCACACGACCTATCTGGCCGAACTGGCCGACAGCGGCAAGATCGCGCCGAAGGCCGTCGAGGCGCTGCAGGAGAAGCGCACCACCTATCACGATCCGTGCTACCTCGGCCGCTACAACGGCGAGACCGAAGCGCCGCGCAAGCTGTTGAAGACGATCGGCATCCAGGTCGTCGAGATGGAGCGCAACGGCATGCGCGGCCGCTGCTGCGGCGGTGGCGGCGGCGCGCCGCTGACCGACATCCCCGGCAAGCAGCGCATCCCGGACATCCGTATCGCCGACGCGCGCACGATCGGCGCGGACGTGGTCGCGGTCGCGTGCCCGAACTGCACGGCCATGCTCGAAGGCGTCGTGGGCCCGCGCCCCGACGTGCTCGACGTCGCCGAACTCGTTGCCGCCTCGCTGGAGTGAATCGATGAATACGATCAAACGAATCGATCCGCGCCGGCCGTTCATCATCACGGCCGCCGGCCTGAAGCGCATCACGCTCGGCGAGGAAGGCAGCGCCGATGCGAGCGCCGCGCAGTGGTCCGCGCACGGCCATGGCGCCGCGGCCGCGAAGCCGCGCCGCGCACTGCAGGACCCGAAGCGCGTGATGCTGGTGGTCGCGCACGGCGAACGCGGTGCGCTCGACGACCATTCGCGGCAGGCAATCGCCGCCGCGGCCCTGCTCGCCGATGCGCAAACCGAGGTCGCGCTGCTCGCGTTCGGCGAACTGAAGGACGACGTGGCGGAACTCGGCGTCGACAAGCTGCTCGAGCTGACCGGCTTCGATCGCCGTGCGTTCGATCCCGAAAGCGAACTGCAAGCATTGCAGGCCTGCGTGGCCGCGCTCGCCCCGAAACACGTGTTCGTGCCGGACAACGCGACGGGCGACGGCGATCTCGGCCGGCGTTACGCGGCGGCGGCCGGCGCGAGCGTCGCGACCCACGTCGTCGAGATCGACGCGAAGCATGTCGGCGCGTATGCGCAGGCCGGCCGCGCGTTTGCGACCCGTGCGCTGCCCGACGTGATCCTGCTCGCGCAGAACGCCGTCGACGCGAAGCTGCCGTTCGTCGGCGCGGGCGAGCGCGTGGCCGCCGATTTCATCCGCCCGGCGCATGACGCCGCGCAGCCGTACCGCGATCTCGGCCTCGACGAAATCGACGCGGCCCAGGTCGCGCTCGAGGAAGCCGATTTCATCGTGTCGGCCGGCAACGGCGTGTCGGACATCGGCGCGTTCGAGCGGCTGGCCGGCGTGTTCGGCGCGGCGATCGGCGCGAGCCGCGTCGCGGTCGACAACGGTCACTTCACGCGCGACAAGCAGGTCGGCGCGACCGGCAAGACGGTCGAGGCGAGCGTGTACATCGCGTTCGGCATCTCGGGCGCGGTGCAGCACCTGCAGGGGATCAAGGACTGCCGCCACGTGATCGCGGTGAACCTCGACGGCAGCGCGCCGATCGCGAAGCGCGCGAACCTGACGGTGGTCGGCGACGCGCAGGCGACGATCGCCGCGCTGATCGAGCAGGTCCAGGCCGCGCGGGCCGCGCGCGGCGAATCGCCGGCCGCGGTCGGCACCCGTGAACCCGAAGGAGTCGCCGCATGAACGCCCCTCGCCCCTTGCAACGCATCGCGGTGCTCGTGTCCGTCGGCCGCCATCCGGTCAGCGGCGTCGCGCGTTACAGCCGCAACGATGCGGCCGCGCTCGAAACTGGCCGCCAGCTCGCGGAGCGGCATCGCGCGACGCTCGACGTGATCCATGCCGGCGACCCCGCGAATGCGGCGCTCGCCGAGTATCTGGCGCTCGGCGCGCGGGAGGTCGAAGTACTGGCCTGCCGCGACGGCGACGACGCCGTGCACGCGCTCGCCGCGCGCATCGAGGGCTACGACCTCGTGCTGACCGGCACGCGCGCCGAGGGCGCGTACGACACCGGGATGCTGCCGTACCGCATCGCGGCCGCGCTCGGCTATCCGCTCGTCGGTTCGGCCGTCGACGTGACGGTCGACGGCGGCCGCGTGGCGGTTCGGCAATTTTTGCCGAAAGGGCTGCGGCGGCGTGTCGACGCGGCGCTGCCGGCCGTCGTCGCCGTCCACCCGCTCGCCGGTGTCGAGCCGCGCTATGCGTATGCGCGGCAGCGTGCCGGCGCGATCCGGCCGGCGCTCGCGGCGAGCGGCGCGGACGCCGACGCCGCCGCGTGGACGGTCGGCCCGGTCGAGCGCAAGCCCGTCAAGCTGGTCGCCGCCGAGAAGCGCTCCGGGCATGCCCGGATGCTGTCCGCGACGACGACCGAAAGCCGCGGCGGCAACGTCGTAAATGAAGGGAGTTCGGTCGAAAAAGCACAAGTGATCCTCGCGTATTTGCGCGAGCATCAGCTCATCGACTACTGATTTTGATGCCTGTCGGCAAGAACCCAGGGATGCAAGGAATCCGGAGCAAACGATGAAAGTATCGGCAGACATTCGTGCATTGATCGAGCGGCGCAAGGAAGGGCACAGCCTCGAAGCGCCGTTCTACACGAGCGAGGACATCTTCGCGCTCGACATGGAGGCGATTTTCCGCCAGCACTGGATCCAGGTGGCGATCGAACCGGACATTCCCGAGCCGGGCGATTACGTGACCGTGCAGTTGGGCAACGATTCGATCCTGATCGTGCGCGACGACGACATGGCGATCCGCGCGTTCCACAACGTGTGCCGTCACCGCGGCGCGCGCCTGTGCAACGAGGACAAGGGCTCGGTCGGCAACATCGTGTGCCCGTACCACAGCTGGACCTACAACCTGACGGGCCAGCTGATGTTCGCCGAGCACATGGGCGAGAAGTTCGACCGCTGCAAGCACAGCCTGAAATCGGTGCACGTCGAGAACCTCGCCGGCCTGATCTTCATCTGCCTCGCCGACGAGCCGCCGGTCGATTTCGCGCAGATGCGCGCAGAGATGGAGCCGTACCTGCTGCCGCACGATCTGCCGAACACGAAGATCGCCGCGCAGATCGACATCATCGAGGAAGGCAACTGGAAGCTCACGATGGAGAACAACCGCGAGTGCTATCACTGCGTCGCGAACCATCCGGAGCTGACGATCTCGCTGTATGAATACGGCTTCGGCTACCAGCGCTCCGACGCGAACGCCGAAGGCATGGACGCGTTCGCCGAAACCTGCGTGCGGCGCGGCAAGGAGTGGGCCGAGATGGGCCTGCCGTCCGCCGAAATCGAGAAGCTGCTCGACGTGACGGGTTTCCGCACGCAACGCCTGCCGCTCGACCGCCACGGCGAATCGCAGACGCTCGACGCGAAGGTCGCGTCGAAGAAGCTGCTCGGCGGCTTCGACAAGGCCGACCTCGGCGGGCTGTCGTTCTGGACCCAGCCGAACTCGTGGCACCACTTCATGAGCGATCACATCGTGACGTTCTCGGTGATTCCGCTGTCGGCCGGCAAGACGCTCGTGCGCACCAAGTGGCTCGTGCACAAGGACGCGAAGGAGGGCATCGACTACGACGTGAAGAACCTGACGGCCGTGTGGAACGCGACCAACGACCAGGATCGCGCGCTCGTCGAATTCTCGCAGCGCGGCGCGACCAGCAGCGCGTACGAGCCGGGCCCGTATTCGCCGTACACGGAAGGGCTCGTCGAAAAATTCTCGGCCTGGTACATCGGCCGGCTCGCCGAACAAACCGGCGCGTAGTCAGCAGACAGCAAGCGGAGTTACACATGATGCGAGATGCGGCCAATTTCGAGCCGGCGGACAGCCGGGTGACGCGCCCGGCGTTCTGGAACGCGCTGCCCGAGCGCTGGACGAGCGACGTCGAGGAAACGCTGGTGTGCTGCCACGTGCGGCAGGAAACGCACGACGTGAAGAGTTTCTTCTTCCGTTCGCCGGAGGGCCGCACGTTCTCGTTCGAGCCCGGGCAGTTCGTCACGCTCGAGCTCGACATCGACGGCGAAACGATCAACCGCTGCTACACGATCTCGTCGTCGCCGGCGCGGCCGCACACGATCTCGATCACGGTCAAGCGCGTGCCGGGCGGCAAGGTGTCGAACTGGTTGCACGACAACCTGCAGCCAGGCGCGTCGGTGCGCGTGCTCGGCCCGGCCGGCGAATTCACGTGCGCGCGGCATCCGGCGCGCAAGTACCTGTTCCTGTCGGCCGGCTCGGGCGTCACGCCGCTGATGTCGATGAGCCGTGCCCACCACGATCTCGCCGAGGATCGCGACATCGTGTTCGTGCACAGCGCACGCACGCCGGACGACATCATCTTCGCGCGCGAGCTCGACCTGATCGCGTCGAATCATACGAATTTCCGCACGTCGTTCGTCGTCGAGCGCGTCGGCGCCCGCACCAACTGGCCGGGCGTCACGGGCTTCCTGACGCTGCCGCTGCTCAAGCTGATCGCGCCGGACTTCATGGAACGCGAGATCTTCACCTGCGGCCCCGCGCCGTACATGAAGGCCGTGCGCGACCTGCTCGACGAAGCCGGGTTCGATCGCAAGCAGTATCACGAGGAAAGCTTCTCGTTCGAAACGCTCGCGCAAACCGCGAGCGACGACGTGCTCGCCGAACTCGTGCCGGCCGCCGACGGCGTCGACACCGCAACGAAGCAGTACACGGTCAGCTTCGCGAAGAGCAATCGCGAGATTTCGTGCGGCTCCGGGCAGCACGTGCTGGACGCGGCGCGCCAGTCGGGCGTGCGGCTGCCGGCATCGTGCACGCAGGGCATGTGCGGCACCTGCAAGGTGAAGCTCGTGTCGGGGCAGGTCGAGATGAAGCACAACGGCGGTATCCGCCAGCGCGAGATCGATCAGGGGATGGTGCTGCTGTGCTGCAGCAAGCCGCTGTCGGATCTCGTGATCGACAAGTAGTCGAAACATGCGATCGGCTGTCCGGGCGCGTCGCGTCCGGACAAGCTTCCGTCGGAAAACAACGATACCGCGGATTTGTGGTTGAAGAACCTAGAGAGACAACGCGCACGGTGCGCAGACCAAGGAGATCGACCATGAAACTGTTCGGAAAACTGTTTTGGACCGGCACCCTGTCGGCCATGGTGGCATTGAGCGCATCGGCGCTCGCCGATACGAAGCCGACGCTGAAAATCGGCTACGTCGAAGGCTGGGACGACAGCGTCGCGACGTCGAACGTCGCGGCCCGCGTGATCGAGAAGAAGCTCGGCTACGAAGTGAAGCTCGTGCCGGTCGCCGCCGGGATCATGTGGCAGGGCGTCGCGCGCGGCGATCTCGATGCGACGCTGTCCGCGTGGCTGCCGGTCACGCACGGCTCTTACTGGGACGAGTACAAGACCAAGGTCGTCGACCTCGGCGCGAATTTTCCCGATGCGAAGATCGGCCTGATCGTGCCCGCGTACGTGAAGGCGAAGAGCATCGACGATCTCAATGCGGAGAAGGGCAGCTTCGGCGGCCGGATCGTCGGCATCGATGCGGGCGCCGGCGTGATGCGCAAGACCGACGACGCGATCAAGAGCTACGGGCTGAGCTACACGCTGATGCCGAGCTCGGGCAGCGCGATGACGGCCGAGCTGTCGCGTTCGGTCAATGCGAACAAGCCGGTGATCGTGACGGGCTGGGCGCCGCACTGGATGTTCGCGAAGTGGAAGCTGCGCTTCCTCGAGGATCCGAAGAAGGTGTTCGGCGGCGCGGAGCACGTCGACAGCGTCGTGAATCCGGGGCTCGAAGCGAAGGCGAAGCCGGTCGTCGCGTTCCTGAAGAAATTCCAGTGGAAGCCCGGTGAAATCGACAGCGTGATGCTCGCGATCCAGAACGGTTCGAAGCCGGAAGCGGCCGCCGACGCGTGGATTGCAGCCCATGCGGACCGCGTGAATTCGTGGACCGAAGGCGCGCAGTAAACGCTTCGAAATACGTCGTACGAATCATCATAAAAACACGCCGGGAATGGCATGCAGGAATCCGAAATAATCGGAATGAAATGCGGCCATATCCCGGAATTCTTTTTCGGATTCTGCAAAAAAAGCGCGTAAGTTGTTACACTAGCGCCCTTGTGCGGAGTCATCACAGCTTTGCATCGGACCAGAGTAAGCGCTAAAGCGCTAACACTGATCGAGAGGAGGAATTGGATGAGTCAAGCAGGACTGCGTGCGAATCGCACCAGTGATGTCGAGGCAACCATCTCACATGATTCGACGGGCCACACGCTGCATCGTGGCCTGACCTGGAAAGACGCTTTTTGGGTGACGAGCGGCGTGCCGGCAGGCGTGCTGTTCACGATCGGCGGCGTATGCGCGACGATCGGCCAGCCCGCGTGGGCGATCTGGATCGCCGCGATCACGATGGGGCTGATTCAAAGCGCGACTTATGCGGAAATATCGGGGCTATTTCCTCATAAATCGGGCGGCGCGTCCGTGTATGGCGCGATTGGCTGGGTGCGTTACAGCAAGCTGATTGCCCCGGTTTCCGTGTGGTGCAACTGGCTCGCGTGGTCGCCGATGCTCGCGCTCGGCTGCGGCCTCGCGGCGAGCTATGCGCTCACGAGTCTCTTTCCCGCCGATGCGGCGGTGCTGCACTGGCAGTTCAAGGTCGCGGATCTCGGGTTCATCAAGCCGGGTCTGTCGCTGCGAATCAACGCGACGTTCATCATCGCGACGATTCTGCTTCTCATCACGTTCAAGCTTCAGCACAGCGGTGCATCGAAGGCCGCGCGTACGCAGCGCATCCTCGGCATTGCCTCGCTCACGCCGCTCCTGATCGTCGGCATCGTGCCGTTCGTCACCGGCGACGTGCCGATGTCGAACCTGCTCCCGCTGCTGCCGCTCGGTCACGACGCGCAGGGCAACCTCACGGCCGCGACCTTCGGCTCGTGGAACGGGCAGGGCGTGACGATGGCGCTCGGCGCGATGTTCATGGCGGGCTGGGCGTCGTACGGTTTCGAGACGGCCGTCTGCTACACGCGTGAATTCCGCGATCCGCGGCGCGATACCGCCAAGGCGATCTTCTGGTCGGGCGCGCTGTGTCTCGTCGTGATGACGCTCGTCCCGATGGCGTTCCAGGGCGCGCTCGGCACGCAGGCGATGCTCGATCCGGCGATCGGGGACGGCACCGGCGTCGCGGCCGCGATGGCGAAGATCGTCGGCGGCGGCGCGTGGGTCGCGAATGCGGTCGTCGTGATGCTGATGCTGTCGATCCTGCTGATCGTGATGACGTCGATGATGGGCTCGTCGCGCACGCTGTACCAGGCATCGGTCGACGGCTGGCTGCCGAAGTACCTGTCGCACGTGAACGAGCACGGCTCGCCCACGCGCGCGATGTGGACCGACCTCGGCTTCAACCTCGTGTTGCTGATGATGTCGGATTACATGACGGTGCTGTCGATCTCGAACGTCTGCTACATGCTGTTCGTATTCCTGAATCTCCAGTCGGGCTGGATTCACCGGATGGATCGCGGCAACTGGGATCGCCCGTTCCGCTGCCCGACCTGGCTGCTCGTCGCGGGCTCGATCTGCGGTTATGCGAACCTCGTCTACGTCGGCGCGGGCGCGAACCTGCAGGGCGAAGGTACGCTGCGCAACGGGCTGATCGCGATGCTGCTGATCGTGCCGGTGTTTCTCTATCGTCACTACTGGCAGGATCGCGGCCGCTTCCCCACGCAGATGCAGCGCGACATGGAGCTGGAGGTGCCGAAGCGCGCACTGTGGCTGAGCCTGATGCCGTATGCGGCGCTGATCGGTGCGGCGCTGACGATCTGGTTGTCGTATTACTTCGCGTGGGTGAAATAGAAGCAGGCGCGCGACGCAACGAGCAACTGCACGAAAAAAACCGACCGGCTGATTACCGGTCGGTTTTTTCTTGACGGCTCGCTGAACGCAGGCGCTTACGGAAACACCACCGTCCGGTCGCCGTTCAGGAACACCCGTCGCTCGATGAACGCCTTCACCGCGCGCGCCAGCGTGAGGCTTTCGACATCGCGCCCCACCGCGAGCAACTGCTCCGGCCGCAGCGCATGATCGACCCGCTCGACGACCTGCTCGATGATCGGGCCTTCGTCGAGATCGTCGGTGACGAAGTGCGCGGTCGCGCCGATCAGCTTCACGCCACGCGCATGCGCCTGGTGATACGGCTTCGCGCCCTTGAAGCCGGGCAGGAACGAGTGATGGATGTTGATCGCGCGGTTCGCGAGCTTCGCGCTCGTCTCCTGCGACAGCACCTGCATGTAGCGCGCGAGGATCACAAGCTCGGCGCCGCTCGATTCGAAGAAGTCGAGCCACTGCGCTTCCTGCTGCGCCTTGGTATCGGCCGTGATCGGGAAATGCCGGAACGGCAGCCCGTGCTGCGCCGCGAGCGGCTCGAAGTCGGGGTGGTTCGACACGATGCCGACGATGTCCATCTTCAGCTCGCCCATCCGCCAGCGGAACAGCAGGTCCGCGAGGCAGTGCTCGAGCTTCGACACCATGATCAGCACCTTCGGCCGCGCATTGACGTCGTGGATCGCCCATTGCATGTCGGCAGCCTGGCCGCCGAGCGCGGCCGCGATCGGCGCGAACTCCTGGCGCAGCGCGTCGATCTGCAGCGTCTCGTCCGTCGGATGAAAGACGCAGCGCACGAAGAAGCGGTTGCTGAGATCGTCGTCGAACACGTTCAGCGCATCGACATAGCAGCGATGGCGATCGAGAAAGCCGACGACGGCGGCGACCTGGCCGGCCGCGCTCGGGCACGACAGTGTCAGGACGAATTGATCGGGGCGGTGCTCGGCGGTCATGAGACTCCTCGGATGGCAGGGGCGCACGGCCGCGCGGCGGCGCACCACAGTGCCACGCCGCGCGGGTAGCGGGAGGCTCAAGTAAATCAGGACGATTTCGGCGCGGATAGAACTAACGCGCCGTGTGGCTGGTATCGGTGCGCCAGCGGGCCGGGCGCGGGGGCAGGGCGGGCGCGCTGCGTCACGCCGCCGCGCACGCGTCGAGCAGCCAGCGCCGGAACACATGGGTCGCGTCCGGCTCGGGCCGCTGCGGCGGGCGCACCAGGAAGTAGCCGCGCGACGTGACGACGGGCGCATCGACCAGCTTCACGAGCTGGCCCGACGCGACGAGCTCGTCGACGAGCGGCGACCAGCCGAGCGCGACGCCCTCGCCGAGCAGCGCCGCATGGATCACGAGCGCATAGCTGTTGAAGGTCACGCCGCGGGCGGTGGCCGGCGATTCGAGCCCGTGTGCGTCGAACCAGCCCGCCCAGGACAGCCAGCGCTCGGGGCGCGTCGGCTGCACGTGCAGCAGCGGCAGGGCGAGCAGATGCTCGGCCCGCGCGACATCCGGGTGCGCGTCGCGGAAGGCGGGCGAACAGACGGGGGTGACGGATTCAGGAAACAGCCGCGCGGCCGTGCACGACGGCCAGTGGCCGTCGCCGAACAGGATCGCGATGTCGCCGTGGTCGCGCTGCGCGTCGTAATCCTGCGACGTGACGACGCGCACGTCGACGTCCGGCATCACGCGCTTGAGCCCGGCCAGGCGCGGCATCAGCCAGTAGGTCGCGAACCCGAAGTCGGTGACGATCGTGAGCGCACCGTGCTCGCGGCGCGCGCGCAGCGTCGCGGTCGCGCCGCGCAGCGTGTCGAGGCTCAGCCGCACGGCTTCGTACAGGCACTCGCCGTCGGCCGTCAGCGTGACGCCGCGCGGGCTGCGTTCGAACAGCGGCACGCCGAGTTCGGCTTCGAGCTGGTACACCTGCTGGCTCACGGCCGGCTGCGTCGAGCCGAGCTCGCGCGCGGCGGCCGTGAAGCTCGCGAGCCGGGCGGCCGATTCGAACGCGCGCAGCGCCTGCATCGACGGTAACGGTTCGGGTTTCGACATAAGTCCCTCTAATGGCCCCATAAGGGCCGGACGCCTACCCGCGCGAATTCGGGCGGGCGATAGTGCGGCGGACGGTACGGCACATGCGCTTCACGCGCCGTCGCGCAACGCATGCCGCGATTCTAGCCAGCGCGGCCGCTGCGCGCGGCAGTTTCCGCGAACCGCCTCCGTCATGCCGGACGTCTTGCCGCCCGAGCGACGATCCGTTCCATTCGAACACCGCATTCCCCACGACTGCCGATGACGAACCCGACACCCAACATCCTGATCCTGATGGCCGACCAGCTCACGCCGTTCGCGCTGCCGGCCTACGGCAACCGCGTCGCCCGCACACCGACGCTCGACCGGCTCGCCGCCGAAGGCGTGGTGTTCGACGCCGCATACTGCGCGAGCCCGCTGTGCGCGCCGTCGCGTTTCTCGCTGCTGACCGGCAAGCTGCCGTCGGGGATCGGCGCCTACGATAACGCCGCCGAATTGCCGGCGCAAACGCTGACGTTCGCGCACTACCTGCGCGCGGGCGGCTACCGGACGATGCTGTCCGGCAAGATGCATTTCTGCGGGCCCGACCAGTTGCACGGCTTCGAGGAACGCCTCACGACCGACATCTATCCGGCCGATTTCGGCTGGGTGCCCGACTGGGACCAGCCGACCGAGCGGCCGAGCTGGTATCACAACATGAGCTCGGTGCTCGATGCGGGCCCGTGCGTGCGCACGAACCAGCTCGACTTCGACGACGAAGTGACGTTCGCCGCGAGGCAGAAGCTGTACGACGTCGCGCGCGAGCGCGCGGCCGGACACGATGCGCGGCCGTTCTGCATGGTCGTGTCGCTGACCCATCCGCACGATCCCTACGCGATCACGCGCGAATACTGGGATCGCTACGACGACGACGAGATCGACATGCCGGCCGTGCGGCTCGACGCGGCCGACAGCGATCCGCATTCGCGGCGGCTGCGCTTCGTCTGCGAGAACGATCGCACGCCGCCGACCGACGCGCAGATCCGCGCCGCACGCCGCGCGTATTACGGCGCGACGTCCTACGTCGATACGCAGTTCGGCAGCGTGCTGGCCGCGCTCGAGCAATGCGGGTTCGCGGACGACACGATCGTGATCGTCACGTCCGACCACGGCGACATGCTGGGCGAGCGCGGGCTCTGGTACAAGATGACGTTCTTCGAAGGCGGCTGCCGCGTGCCGCTGATCGTGCATGCGCCCGGCCGCTTCGGCGCCGCGCGCGTGCGCGGGCCCGTGTCGCACGTCGACCTGCTGCCGACGCTCGTCGAGCTGGCGGGCGCCGCGCCTGCCGGCGGCTGGCCGGACCCGGTCGACGGCGCGAGCCTCGTGCCGCACCTGCACGGCACGCCCGCGCACGACGTCGCGCTCGGCGAATACCTCGCGGAAGGCGCGGTTGCGCCGGTCGTGATGATCCGGCGCGGCGACTGGAAATACGTGCATTGCCCGGCCGATCCCGACCAGCTGTACAACCTGTCGGACGACCCGCGCGAACTGACGAACCTGGCCGGGCGGCCGGAAGCCGCCGATCTGCTCGCCGCATTCCGTGCGGAGGCCGCGCAGCGCTGGAACCTGCCGGAGCTGGACCGGCAGGTGCGCGCAAGCCAGCGGCGCCGGCGCTTCCATTACGCGGCGACGACGCAGGGCCGCATCCAGGCGTGGGACTGGCAGCCGTTCACCGACGCGAGCCAGCGCTACATGCGCAATCACATCGAACTCGACACGCTCGAGGCGATGGCGCGTTTTCCGCGGGTCGGACGCTGAACGTCCGGCAGCGCGAACATTCACGAACGACGGAGGAAGCGGACGATGAAACGGCAATGCAATGCAGCAATCCGAAGGATCGGCGCGGCGCTCGCCGCCGCCGCATGCGCGGCGGCGATGCAGCCCGCGCATGCCGCCGATCCGCAGACGTGCGGCGACGTGAAGATGGCGGCGCCCGGCTGGACCGACATCGATGCGACGAACGCGATGGCGGGCGTCGTGCTCAAGGCGCTCGGCTACCGGCAGGACGTGGCGAACCTGTCGGTGCCGATCACGTACCAGGGGTTGAAGAAAGGGCAGGTCGACGTGTTCCTCGGCAACTGGATGCCCGCGCAGGCGCCGCTCGTGAAGCCGTTCGTCGACGAGAAATCGATCGACGTGCTGCACGCGAACCTGAGCGGTGCGAAGTTCACGCTCGCGGTGCCCGACTACGTGGCCGCGGCCGGCGTGCATACGTTTGCCGATCTCGCGCGCTACGCGGACCGCTTCGGCGGCAAGATCTACGGGATCGAGCCCGGCGCGCCCGCGAACCAGAACATCAAGCGGATGCTGTCCGACCATGCGCTCGGGTCCGCGAACTGGTCGCTCGTCGAATCGAGCGAGACGGGGATGCTCACGCAGGTCGAGCGCGCGGTGCGCGACAAGCGCTGGATCGTGTTTCTCGCGTGGGAGCCGCATCTGATGAACACGAAGTTTCATCTGACGTATCTGTCGGGCGGCGACGCGTATTTCGGCCCGAACTACGGCGGCGCGACGGTCAACACCGTCACGCGTGCCGGGTTCGCCGGCCAGTGCACGAACCTCGCGCGGCTGTTCCGGCAGATGACGTTCTCCGTCGACGTCGAGAACCGGATGATCGCCGACATGCTCGACAACAAGACGTCGCCCGCGCTCGCGGCGCAGCGCGCGCTGAAGGCCGAGCCGGCGCTGGTCGCCGCGTGGCTCGACGGCGTGACGACGGCGGCCGGCGCACCGGGCCTGCCGGCCGTGCGCGCGGCCCTCGACGGCCGCTGATTCCCGCCCGCCGGGCGGCCGGTTTTGACCGTGCCGCCCGTCTACGTGTTTTCCCGACCCGTCGCATCGTGACCATTTAGTGTCGCCTTCAGACGGGTGACGCGAAATATGGGTTTGTATTTTTCGCCAATGGCTGCGTTATTGCGGAAAACGAAATGCCGAAGCCAGCGGGGCGGTCTGAATTGGAATCCACCGGCGCATCGCGGCACGCACCGGGACGAGATTCTATCCATCGAACGGTTCAGGGAGGGTGGTCGACAATGAAGCACAAGAAAGTTGCCGTAGCCGCCGCGCTTGCATGCGCGGCCAGTATTCCCGCCATCGGGCATGCGCAGAGCAGCGTGACGCTGTACGGGATTCTCGACGCCGGTATCACGTACGTGAACAACACGGGCGGTTCGCACGTGGTCAAGTTCGACGACGGCGTCGCCTACGGGAACCGCTTCGGCCTGAAGGGCACCGAAGACCTCGGCGGCGGCCTGAAGGCCGTGTTCGCGCTCGAGAGCGGCTTCCGTCTCGGCAACGGAAAACTCGGCTTCGGCGGCGCCGAATTCGGCCGGCAGGCGTACGTCGGCCTGCAGAACGACTGGGGCACGCTGTCGTTCGGCAACCAGCTCGACATCACGAACGAACTCGTGTCGATCTACAACATCTCGGCGTGGGGCAGCGGCTATGCGATCCACCAGGGCGACTTCGACCGCTTCAACGGCGACCGCCTGCCGAACTCGGTGAAGTTCCTGTCGAACGACATGAGCGGCTTCAAGGTCGGCGCGATGTACTCGTTCGGCAACGTCGCGGGCAACTTCCATCGCAACAGCGCATGGAGCGCGGGCGCGAGTTTCACGAAGGGCGATTTCTCGATCGGCGCCGCATACACGCGCCTGAACAACCCGAACGGCATCTATGCGTTCGACCCGTACGCGATGATCGGCACGCACACGTTCCTCGGCCAGCAGACCGTCACCGTCGATCCGGCGACCGGCGCCCGCACCGACCTGTTCGCGGACACCGCGATGAATGTCGACAGCCAGGGCACGTTCGGCATCGGTACGAGCTACACGATCGGCAAGCTGACGCTCGACGCCAACTACTCGTACACGACGATCAAGGGCTTCGGCCAGTCGTCGCACATGCAGGTGTACGAAGGCGGCGGCCTCTATCAGTTCACGCCGGCGCTCAGCTTCATCGCGGGCTACCAGCACACGCGCTTCGAAGGCCACCACTGGAACCAGGGCACGGCGGGCCTGCATTACCTGCTGTCGAAGCGCACCGACGTGTACATCTCCGGCGATTACCTGCGCGCGTCGCAGGGCGTCGATGCGGTGATCGGCTACAGCTTCACGCCGTCGACGACGCAGACGCAGGCCGATGTGCGGATCGGGATGCGGCATTCGTTCTGATTGGAGTGGGGCGGCGCAGTAACGTCTTCAGCGAGGTCTCTCTTTGGCGCGAACCGAGGTTCGCGCTTTTTTTTGTGCGATGCGTCGGCTTCGTCCGGTTCGCGGTCCGGCGGCCGGCCCGTTTTCGGCGGTTGGCATATCATCGCGGTTTGGCCGCGCCCGCACCGTTGCCGCGCACACCCCTGCGTGTGTCGTCGTTTCCGGAACGGTTGCCGCGCGCACCGCCGACCGCCGAGACCCCGATGACCACTCCCGTGCCCGATTCCAGTCCGTTATCCCCGTTACCCGCGAATCTGTTCCGCCATGCGCCATTCCAGCGCTTCTGGGGCACGCGCGTGATGTCTTCCCTTGCTTTCCAGATCCTGTCGGTCGCAATCGGCTGGTATGTGTACGCGCTCACGCACAGCGCATTCGCGCTCGGTCTCGTCGGCCTCGCGCAGTTCGTGCCGATGTTCGCGCTGACGCTCGTCGTCGGGCAGGTGGCCGACCGCTACGACCGCCGGCGCATCGCGACGATCTGCCAGAGCGTCGAGGCGCTGGCCGCCGGCGTGTTCCTGCTCGGCGCGCTGCAAGGGTGGCTGGCCGCGCCGGCCGTGTATGCGCTCGCGGCGATCGTCGGCACGGCCCGCGCGTTCGAGTCGCCGTCGGTGTCGTCGCTGTTGCCGGCCGTCGTGCCGCGCACCGACTTGCCGCGCGCGACCGCGCTGTCGACGTCCGCGAACCAGGCCGCGCAGATCCTCGGGCCCGCGTTCGGCGGGCTGCTCTATGGTGTCGGCGCGCCGGTCGCGTTCGGCACGAGCGTCGCGGCATTCGCGATCGCGGCGATGCTGAGCGGCACGATTCCGCTGCGCAGCGCGCCGCCCGCCCGCGAGCCGGTCACGTTGCGTTCGGTATTTTCGGGCATCGCGTTCATCCGGCGCGAACCGGCGATTCTCGGCGCGCTGTCGCTCGACCTGTTCGCGGTGCTGTTCGGCGGCGCGACCGCGCTGCTGCCGATCTATGCGCGCGACATCCTTCAGGTCGGCCCGTGGGGGCTCGGCGCATTGCGCGCGGCGCCGGCGGTCGGTGCGCTTGCCGGCACGCTGTGGCTTACGCGCTTTCCATTAAAGGGCCGGCCGGGCCGCGCGATGTTCGGCGGCGTGATCGCGTTCGGCGTCGCGACGATCGTGTTCGGGCTGTCGACGCATTTTGCGCTGTCGCTCGTCGCGCTCGCGGCGCTCGGCGCATCCGATGTCGTGAGCGTCGTCGTGCGCCTGTCGCTCGTGCAACTGCGCACGCCCGACGACATGCTCGGTCGCGTGAGCGCGGTCAACTCGCTGTTCATCGGCACGTCGAACCAACTCGGCGAATTCGAGTCGGGCGTGACGGCTGCGTGGTGGGGCGCGCCGGCCGCGATCGTCGTCGGCGGCGTGGCGACGATCGCCGTCGCGCTGGCGTGGATGCGGCTGTTTCCGTCGCTCACGAACATGAAGTCGCTCGAACGCGACGCGTGAGCGCGTCGCACGTCAGGCGTCCGGCGTCACGCGCACGGCCGTACCGTAGCAGATGACCTCGGTCACGCCCGAGCCGATCTCGGTCGAGTCGTAGCGCATCGCGACGATCGCGTTCGCGCCGAGCGTGCGCGCATCGGCGAGCATCTTGTCGAACGCGTGCTCGCGCGCCTTCTCGCACAGCGACGTATAGAGCGTGATGTTGCCGCCGAAGATCGTTTGAAGCGACGCGCCGAACGAGCCGACGATCGAGCGCGAACGCACGACGATGCCTTGTGCGACGCCGAGCGAGCGAACGGTCGTATGGCCGGGCAGGTCGAAGGCGGTCGTGACGCGGGCGGGCGACAGGTCGTCGATGGAGCGGGTGGGTTCGGTCATGGTGTGCAAGCGCGTGGCGAGTGGTCGAACGACGATTCTAGCCGGACCGCGAGAACGCATTCGAACGGGCGCACCCCGCAGGTGAACGCCCGTTTCGTTGCCGAGCGCGAAAACCGCTCGGCGACGCACGCTCAGCGCTTGACCGCCACGCCGGCAATGCCGCCGAGATCGACCGCATAAGCCAGCGCCAGCTTGCCGAACTTCAGCGCGTGGTTCGCCTGCCGATCCGAGTTCTCCAGCGTGTCGTTCACCGTGTGGATATACGGGCTGTCGTTCTGGTCGGCCTCGAACGGGAACGATGCCGGATACCCTTGCGCATTCCACGACGCGTGGTCCGAGCACGCATACCCGCACTGCGACGTGCCGATCGCGAGCTCCGGCAGGTAGGTCTTCGCGAGGTTCGTCACGTAGGTATTCTGCGCCGCGTTCGTATAGTCGGTGATCAGGTAGATGTCCTTCGGATCGCCCTTGTAGTTCGTCATGTCGAGCTGCAGCACGCCGACCACGTTCGCATTCTGCGTGCGGAACTGCTTCGCGATCGCCTTCGAGCCGAGCAGGCCGGCCTCCTCGGCCGCATAGCCGACGAACTTGACGGTCCGCTTCGGTCGGTAATTGTTCGCGAGCAGCACGCGCAGCGCTTCGGTCAGGCTGGCGATGCCCGACGCATCGTCGTCGGCGCCGGGCGAGCGCGTGTTCTCCGTCGTGCGCCCGACGGTCGAATCGAGGTGGCCGCCGAGCACGACGGTGCCCGCGGCCGGATCGCTGCCGCGGATCGTCAGGACCACGGATTTCTGCGGAAAACCCGTGTGCGCGAACTGCTCGACGGTGATGTCGGCGCGCGACCCCGCCAGCTGCTTCCATTGCAACGCGAGCCAGTCGGACGCGGCGACGCCGTGCGACGTCGTGTAGTAGCGGTTCGTGAAGCCGGACAGCGACGTGATCGTGCCGACGATGTTGCTGGCTTGCAGTTGCTGGAGCCACGTGCCGATCTGCGGCACGTTCGACACCGTGTACGCGGGGGCGGCCTGTTTCGCGAACGTCGCGGGCAGCGGCTGCAGCGCCTGCCGCGCGTCGTCGAACGAATCGTGCGCGACGTAGCCGGGCCCGTGACCGCGCGTGTGGTGGACGGCGTGAGCCAGCTCGCCGAGCCGGGAGTCGTCGATCTCGACGACGTGAACGGTTTCGCGACGCACGGCGCCGTCGGCCGTCTTGCCGGCGTCGACGGTCGTGCTGTATTGCGCGGTTGCGGTCGCGTCGATGCGTTGAAGCTGACGGAAGGCGGTGTCGCCGAGCGTGATCCAGACGGGCGTCGCGTGCGCGGCGGCGGTCAGCAGCATGCCGCCCAGCGCGGCGCTCAGGCGGGTCGGTTTCAGAGTAGGCATGGTCGATCTCGTGAGGATGGCGATGTCGATGAAGGGAGCGCGCCGCAGGTCGTGCGATGCGCTCCCGCCTGCTGCGGTATTACGACTTCTGCGGGACGGTCACGCCGTACGTGCAGCTCTTGTTGTACGCGTTGCCGATCGCGGTGAGCTGCGCGCTGCTGTAGCCGAGCGCGGAGGCGGCCGTCAGCACGGCCTGCGCGGCGGCCTTCTGGTTGGTCGAGCTGTTGGTCATCGACAGCCCCTTCAGGAACGCCTTGTCCATCGCCTGCGCGCCGATCGCATCGCGCGCGACGAGGTTGCACGACGCCCAGTACTGGCCGGCCGTGTGGATCTCCGCACCGCGCGCCTGCGCATAGGTGCGCCCGACGTTCCAGTTGGTCACGCGGCCGCCCCAGAACTCGTTGTGACCGTCCCAGTTGTAGACCCAGTGATACTGCGCATCCGACGGGCTCCACTGGTTGAAGTCGCGGCTGTACGCGGCGGCGAGATAGTCGCCGGTGCCTTCCGACAAGCCTTCCTGTTGCGACAGGCCGCCGTTCGTCACCCAGTCGTGGATGCCGTGGCCGAGCTCGTGGATGACGACGTCCGCGTCTTCCGCGTCGTCGACCCCGCCTTGCCCGAAGGTCAGCCGGCCGCTGCTCGACGAGTACGACGAGTTGTCGTCGCCCGATTCGCCGTGCGGGTCGTACTGCACGCCGCCCGTGTACTGGTACGGCAGCGCCTTGATGCCGAGCGTCTGGTTCACGTAACGCAGGAACGTGTCGATGTGGTAGTACGCGTTCACGGCCTCGAAATACAGGTTGCCGCGCGTGAACTCGAACGCCGGCGTGGACTGCGACGGGCACGCCTTGTCGAGCGGCGCGTCGAAATCGACGCACACCGCATACGGGCCCGTCAGCGTGTAGCGCGTGCCCGACTGCGCGAGATCCTTCAGCGTCACGCGCACGCGCGCGGCCGTGAGCTGCGTCGAATCGGCGTCGTTGCCGTCCTTGTAGCCCGTGCTGCCGTAGCTGCTCTTCGTCGGCGACAGCGGATCGGGGCGGAACACGAAGCCGGTACCGTCGGTCGCGTAGAACGCCTTGTCCTCGGCGCGCAGCACTTCGCCGCTGCCCGCGTCGATCAGCAGTTCCCAGTCGCCCTTCGGGCCGTCCTGCGGGCGGCCGCGCACCTTCCACGCGGTATGCGTGCCGGTCTTGTCGACGAACGCGACGAGCTGCGCGTCGAGATGCGTGAAACCGCTCACGCCGAGGTACGCACGGGCGCGGTCGAGCGCCTGCTGCTGGTCGACGGCCTGCGACTTGCGCGTCGTCGCGACCACGCCGTTGATCGTGTTGCTCGCGACGTACAGGATGCGGCCGTCCTTCGCGACGGTTACCGCGATGTCGCTGCCGTACACGGGCAGCCCGGCGGCCTGCTGCTGCAGGCGCACGACGGTGAAGTCGGCGTCGTTGCGCTCCGACGTGACGACGAGGCTCGCGAGCGCCGCCGCGTCGAGCCCGAGCTGCGCCGCTTGCGACGCGACGAAGTCGCGCGCGGTGGCGGCCGGCGTCGCGGCGGCTTTCTTGACGCGATAGGACGGGTTGTACAGCGTGACGGCGACGCCGTCCGCGCGGAATTGCCCGGCGGCCGTGTCGGTTTTCGCGGCCGGCGGCGCGACGCCGCGCGTGAGGCTTTCGCGCAGGCTCGCGGCCTGCGGATTCGACACCTTCGTATCGGCCAGGGTGCCGCCGACGATGCCGAAACCGAGCGCGAGACCCAGGGCGAGCGGCAATGCTTTGCGTGATGTCTGCATACGTGATCCTCATCTCAACGGTTGGACACGCCCGCCCGCTCGTGGCGAACAGGCACGACACGGCCCGCGCGCCGGTTCGATGGAACCGGTGCGGCGAAGCGGTGTTGGGAATATCGACTGACTAAGGAACCCTAACTGTCAGGTCGAAATGAAGCGGGCAGGCGAAGCGGAGGAGAAGCGAACGGCAGGCAGGTGCGGAGACGGCGAATCGAGCATCGTCATGTCATACCCCTCGGATCGGATCGATATCGGTCGGCAGCCTGCGTGGCGCGACGCGCGTCGCGATGCGGCATGCGCGTCGTCAGGCTGCCTATCTAACTTTTTTTGGTATGTTACAGAATATTTTCAACGACATTCCAAATTATTTTCGAAGACCGCTTCGGTCTGTCGGCCAATCGCCGGTATTGTTCGGCGAACGGCGGGAATCGCTGCCGGAACGCGCAATACCGCGCCGGATTGTGATCAAAAGCCGTGGCGATCAGCGCGTCGCGCGGCGGTCGCTGCGCGGGCTCATCCCGAATCGCGCGCGATAGGTGCGCGAGAAATGCGACGGCGATTCGAAGCCGCACGCGACGCACACCGACGTGATGCTCATGTCGGTCTGTTGCAGCAGCTCGCGTGCGCGATCGAGGCGCAGGTTCAGGTAGAAGCGCGTCGGCGTGTCGTTCAGCGTCGCGCTGAACAGCCGTTCGAGCTGGCGCCGCGTGATCGAGACTTCCCGCGCGAGCGCGTCGGAGCCGAGCGGGTTATCCATGTGCCGCTGCATCGTGCCGATCACCTGGATCAGCTTGCGGTTGTGCACGCCGTAGCGCGCGGCGATCTCGAGCCGCTGGCTGTCCGAGCGCTGCCGGATGCGGCTCACGACGAACTGCTCGGAGATCGCCGCCGCGAGGTCCGCGCCGTGCCGGCGGCCGATCAGGTCGAGCATCATGTCGATCGATGCGGTGCCGCCCGCGCAGGTGATGCGCCGGTCGTCGATCTCGAACAGCTCCTGCGTCGCGTTCAGGCCGGGATAGCGCTCGCGGAACGCGGCCAGCGCCTCCCAGTGCAGCGTGAGCGGTTGCGACGCGTCGAACAGCCCGGCTTCCGCGAGCACGAAGCTGCCCGTATCGATGCCGCCGAGCGTGGCGCCATGCCGGTGCTGGCGGCGCAGCCAGTCGCCGAGCGCGCGCGTGTAGCACACGAGCGGATCGAAGCCGGCGACGACGAACACCGTATCGACCCGCGGGACGTCCGCGCACGCGGCTTCGGCGGCGACCGGAATGCCGTTGCTCGCGGCAACGGGCGCGCCGTCCGCGCTGATCACGTGCCAGCGATACAGCTCGGTGCGAAAGCGGTTCGCAACGCGCAGCGGCTCGACCGCGGACATGAAGCCGAGCGCGGAGAAGCCGGGCAGCAACAGGAAGTGGAAATCCTCGGGCATCGGGGCGTGGGGTGAAAGCAGGTGGTCGTCGCGCATCGCGCGACGCGGCGAGCGGGCCGGCGCGGGCGCCGAACGTTCAAGCCGGGATTATCGCGGGTTTTGCCGGCGCTCAGCGCGTTTTTGCGCCGCGCACCGTGCGGCGCGCCGTCGCCGACGGCAGCTCGCCGAATTGCGCCTTGTACGCGTTCGCGAAATGCCCGAGATGAATGAAGCCCCAGCGGGCGGCCGCCTCGCTGATCGGCAGGTCGGCTTGCCGCGTGTCGAGCAGCAGCCGGCGGACCTGTGCGAGGCGCAGCGAGCGCGTGTAGTTGAGCGGACTCGTCTGGACGACCGACTGGAAGCTGTTCTGCATCGTGCGCCGGCTCACGCGCAGTTGCGCGCACAGGCTCAGGATGTCGACGGGCGCTTCCGGGTGCTCGATCACGTAGTCGTGCACGCGGCGCACGATGTCGGCGTGGCACGCGTACGTGAGCCGGTTCGGCGGCTCGGGCATCCGGTACGTGAGCAGATCGACGAGCACGTTGCCGATGTCGGCGCGCATCGCGCACTGCGCGCGTGCCGCGTCGAACGTATCGGGCGCCGACAGCACACGTTCGAGCAGCGTCGCGAGTTGCACGCTCGCGCGTTCGCGCGCGGCGACCGGCACCTCGATGACGCCGCGCCGCAGCGCGCGTGCGTCCAGCCGGATGTCGGCGGCGTCTTCGATCTGCTGCATCAATTCGGGCTCGACGACCACGCCGATCAGCGACATGTCGTCGGGTGAATGGAGCTCGAACGGCGTACCGCCGCGCGCCAGCACGATCGAGCCGCGCTCGAGCCGCGCACCGCCGAACGCGAAGCTGCCCGAACCGGTGAGCGGCATCCCGAACACCGTATGGCCGTGCGGCAGGCATCCGCGCTGGATGATGCGCACGTTCGCCGCTTCCTGGAACAGCTGCACGCCGTCGAGCACCGCATGTTTGACCGCACTGCGATACGCGCCGGACCCGATCTGGTCGTAACGCTGATCCCAGCCGCGCAGCGCCTCGGCATGCCGGTCTGCGTCGTCGAACCTCTGATGTAACACGCGCATGGCGCCTCCGGCGATCGTTCGGACCGCGCAAGATTAAACCGGCCGTGCGGTCGGTGCAATACGGAGGAGCGCTATTCCGTGCGAGCGCTTCGGAGGGTCGGAAGGGGCGCGGCCGCGCGGCTTTCACGCGCATTTCCAATATCCCGAATCGGCACGCACGCGTTGCCGGTCCGGGTGCTGGGCGGGTTTATTGTCGAACTACAGTCGCCCCACATAACGTGAATTCCCCACTGGAGGCGGCATGAGGACAAGGCGACGAACCGCGGCGCTCGCGGCGACGCTGGCGTTGACGGCGACATGGGCCGGCGGCGCGAACGCGACGGAAAAACCCGAAGAACTGGTCGTGCAGAAGATGCCGCCGTGGCATCCGCACGAGGTCTATGTCGTCGACATCTCGATGCCGTCGATGACCGACGGGCGCATCTACGTCTACGACGCCGATGCGAAGAAGCTGCTCGGCCAGATCGACGGCGGTTTCGCCCCCGGCTTCGCGATCTCGCCCGACCGCAAGACGAGCTTCGTCGCCACGACCTATTTCTCGCGCGGCTCGCACGGCACGCGCACCGACGTCGTCGAGATGATCGACAACACGACGCTCGATCATGCGGGCGAGATCGTGATTCCGGCGAAGCACGGGCAGCACGTGCCGTCGCCGTACAACACCGCGTTCAGCGCCGACGGCAAGCGGCTGTACGTCGCGAACATCACGCCGGCCGCGTCGGTGACGGTGATCGACGCCGTCTCGAAGCAGGTGCTGTCGGAGATCGACATGGCCGCATGCGTGCTCGCATATCCGTCGGGCAACGACCGCTTCACCGCGCTGTGCGAAAGCGGCAAGGCGCTGACCGTCACGCTCGACGCGAACGGCAAGGAGGCGAAGCGCGCGATGTCGGACGCGTTCATCGACGTCGACAAGGATCCGGCGTTCGTCAACGCGTCGCGGTACAAGGGCGACTATCTGTTCACCACCTACGGCGGTAACGTGCGCAGCGCCGATTTCAGCGGCGACACGCCGGTGTTCGGCAAGCCGTGGCCGCTGCTGACGGACGCCGAGCGCGCCGAGGGCTGGCGCCCGGGCGGCCTGCAGCAGACGGCCGTGCAGGCGAAGCAGAACCGTTACTACGTGCTGATGCACAAGGGTGCCGACGGCTCGCACAAGGATCCCGGCACGCAGGTGTGGGTGTACGACCTGAAGTCGAAGCAGCGCGTCGCGCGCTGGGATCTCGCGCAGCTGAAGGTCGAGCCGCTCGTGTCGATCCAGGTTAGCGAGGACGACAAGCCGCTGTTCTACGGGCTGACGGCGACCTCCGACCTCGTCGTGATGGACGCGCGCACCGGCGCGTTGCGGCACGTCGAGAAGCAGGTCGGCAACTCGTCGTCGCTGCTCGTCAACCCGTGAGGCCGCGATGACCGTCGATCCCGTACTCGCCACCGGCGCGCAGGCCGGCGCGGCCGCCGTCGTGCTGCTCGGCGCCTTCGCGAAGATGCGCCGGCCCGCCGCGTTCCGCCATGCCCTCGCCGGCTACCGGCTGCTGCCCGACGCGCTGACCGCCCCTGTTGCGTTCGCGATTCCGCTCGCGGAAACCATCGCCGCCGCGGCGCTGCTGTTTCCCGATACGCGCACGGCCGGTGCGATCGGCCTGATCGCGCTGCTTCTGGTGTTCGCCGCCGGCCTCGCGATCAACCTGCTGCGCGGCCACACCGACATCGACTGCGGCTGTTCCGGCTTCGCCGCCGCCCGGGCGGACGCACCGCGCGGCATCGGCTGGTTGCATGTCGGTCGCGTGCTGCTGCTCGTCGCGCTGGCCGCGACCGCGTTCGTCGAGCCGGGCACGCGCACCGTGGTGTGGTTCGACTACCTGACGCTGTTCTTCTCCGTGCTGCTGATCGTCTGCGCGCTGCTCACCGTCGACGTGCTGCTCGCCAACGTCCCGCGCCTTTCTCACCTGAGGAATTCATGATGCAAACCGCTCTCACCGTTTCCACCGCCCTGCTGTGGGTGGCCGTCCTCGCGCTCGGCGCGATCTGCCTCGCGCTGGTGCGCCAGATCGGCATTCTGTACGAACGCATCATGCCGGCCGGCGCGCTGATGATCGACAAGGGCCCGGCCGTCGGCGCGATCGCGCCGACGTTCGAACTGACCGACATTCGCGGTTCGCACGTGAAGGTCGGCGGCATCGACGCAGCGGGCAAGGCCACGCTGCTGTTCTTCCTGTCGCCGACGTGCCCGGTCTGCAAGAAGCTGTTGCCGCTCTTGCCGTCGCTGCAGGCCAGCGAAGCGACGCCGGTGAACATCGTGCTCGCGAGCGACGGCGATGCCGACGAACACACGCGCTTTGCGCGAAAGCACGACCTCGGGCGCTTCCCGTACGTGCTGTCGCAGGAGCTCGGCCTCGCGTACCAGATCGGCAAGCTGCCGTATGCGGTGCTGCTCGACGAAACGGGCACCGTGCGCGCGAAGGGGCTCGTCAACACGCGCGAGCACCTCGAGAGCCTGTTCGAGGCGAAGGAGCGCGGTGTCGCGTCGCTGCAGCAGTTCGTGCACGGCGATCACGGCCACGGCGCCCACGACGCGCACGCACAGCACGCATGACCGGCCGAACCTTTTTCAACGTCATTGGAGAACGACGACATGGGCGTGTTTGATTCATGGTTCGAGCGGTCGGCGCGCGGCGTCGCGCAGCACAGCTCGCGGCGCAGCGCGATGGCGAAGCTCGGCAAGGTGCTGGTGGGTTCGGCGCTGCTGCCGCTGCTGCCGGTCGATCGCACCGCATACGCGGCCGATGCGGCGGCGTCGGGCGCATCCGGTGCCGCCGCCGCGGGCGCAAGCGACGACCCGACGAGCTGCGACTACTGGAAATACTGCGCGATCGATGGCTGGCTTTGCAGTTGCTGCGGCGGCACGTCGAGCAGTTGCCCGCCGGGCACGACGCCTTCGCCGATCACGTGGATCGGCACCTGCCGCAATCCGCACGACGGTTCGGATTACATCGTGTCGTACAACGACTGCTGCGGGAAGACCTCGTGCGGCAAGTGCTTCTGCAACCGCAACGAGCGCGAGAAGCCGCTGTACAAGCTGTCGCTGAACAACGACATCAACTGGTGCATGGCGAACGGTAATTCGAATTACCACTGTTCGGTTTCGGTTCTGCTGGGAGCGGCAAAGCAATGAAAGTGAAGCAGGCGGGAAAGGGCATCGTTGCGTGCATGGCGGCCGTTGCGGCCTTCGCGTTGCCGCACGCGGCGGGCGCACAGGAAACCGCGCATTACCCGGCCGGGAAAGGCCTGTTCGACGCGCAGTGCGCGGTGTGTCACCAGGCGGGCGGGAAAGGGCAGGACGGCCTCGCGCCGCCGCTGACCGAATATCCGGGCAAGTACGCGGCGTCGGAAGCCGGGCGGGCGCAACTGATCGCGACGCTGCTGCACGGGATGTTCGGCGAGATCGCGGTGCACGACAAGCGCTACAACTTCAAGATGCCGTCGTTCGCGAGCGCGAGCGACGACGACATCGCGCACGTGCTCAACTATGTCGTGTTCGACCTCAATGCGCAGCACGGCGACGCGAAGCCGTTCACCGCGGCCGATATCCGGGCGGCGCGCGCGAAGCAGATGGACGGCGCGGCCGTGCATGCGCAGCGCGCGGCGGTGATCAAGGGGCTCGGGCCGTGAACGGCGTGCGCGCGTCCGTGCAGCGCACGCGGTGCGCGTCGTCGTGGCTCGGCGGCCTGTCGCATCGCCTGTCGTCGTGGCTGCTGCTGGCGGGCGCGTCGGCCTGTGCATTCGCCATGCCTGCGCGGGCCGACGGCGCGGCCGACGCCGCGCTCGCGCGGCAGCACTGGGTGCTCAACTGCATGGGCTGCCACACGGCGACGGGCGGCGGCATTCCCGGCAAGGTGCCGCCGCTCGCGAATTCGCTCGGCTATTTCACGCATCTGCCGGACGGGCGAGAGTACGTGATGCGCGTGCCCGGCGCGTCGAACTCGGCGCTGTCGGATCGGGAGCTGGCCGACGTGCTCAACTGGGTGCTCACGACGATGAACCGCGATGCGCTGCCGCGCGACTTCAAGCCGTACACGGCCGCCGAAGTCGCCGCGCATCGCCACCCCGCGCTGTCCGACGTCGCGACCGTGCGCGCCGGTCTCGTTCGTGCGTTGCAGGCGCGCGGGATCGACGGCGTCGCGGATCGCTACTGACCGACTCACTCAACGAATCAGGGAAACAGGAACATGGAGACGAACGAAACCTTTGCGCTGCTCGACGCCACGCGCGCGTTTCTCGCGAAGCCGAAGAAGATGCTGATCGGCGCCGAATGGAGCGATGCCGCATCGGGCCGCCAGCTCGATGTCGTGAACCCGGCCGACGGTACCGTGATCGCACGCGTGCCCGAAGCGGACGAGCGCGACGTGCAGCAGGCGGTCGCCGCCGCACGTCGTGCATTCGACGCGGGCCCGTGGCGCAGTGCGAAGACGACCGACCGCGAGCGCCTGATGCTCGTGCTCGCCGACCTGATCGAAGCCAACGCGCGCGAGCTTGCCGAGATCGAATCGCTCGACAACGGCAAGCCGGTGATGGTCGCGCAGGGGCTCGACGTCGCGATGGCCGCGCAGTGCTTCCGCTACATGGCCGGCTGGGCGACGAAGATCGAAGGCAGCGTGATCGACGCCGGCATGCCGTACCTGCCGGACAGCGAGATCTTCGCCTATACGCGCAAGGAGCCCGTCGGCGTGGTCGGCGCGATCATTCCGTGGAATTTCCCGCTGCTGATGGCCGCGTGGAAAATCGCGCCGGCGCTCGCGACCGGCTGCACCGTCGTGCTCAAGCCTGCCGAAGACACGCCGCTGAGCGCATTGCGGCTGGGCGAGCTGATCCAGGCGGCCGGGTTCCCGGACGGCGTCGTCAATATCGTCACCGGCTACGGTCACACGGCCGGCGCGGCGCTGTCGCGCGACCCGCGCGTCGACAAGATCGCGTTCACCGGATCGACGCAGACGGGCAAGACGATCGGCCATGCGGCGCTCGACAACATGACGCGGATGTCGCTGGAACTCGGCGGCAAGTCGCCGGTGATCGTGCTGCCCGACGTCGATGTCGACAAGGCCGCGCTGGGTGTCGCGAACGCGATCTTCTTCAACCAGGGGCAGGTGTGCACGGCCGGTTCGCGCGCCTATATCCATGCGAAGGTGTTCGACGGCGTGATCGAGCGCGTCGCGAAGATCGCCGCGAGCCTGAAGATCGGCCCCGGGATGGACCCGGCGACGCAGATCGGCCCGCTCGTGTCGGCGAAACAGCGCGAGCGCGTGTGCGGGTACATCGACTCGGGGTTCGGCGAGGGGGCGCGCGCGGCGGCGGGCGGCCGCGCGATCGACGGTCCCGGCTTCTTCGTCGAGCCGACGGTGCTGGTCGATACGACGCACGCGATGCGCGTGGTGCGCGAGGAGATCTTCGGGCCGGTGCTCGTCGCGATGCCGTTCGACGACGTCGATACGGCCGTGCAGCTCGCGAACGACACGCCGTATGGCCTCGGCGCGAGCATCTGGTCGAACGATCTGTCGGCGATCCACAAGCTGGTCCCGCGTATCGCGGCGGGCACCGTGTGGGTGAACTGCCACTCGCTGCTCGACAACGCGCTGCCGTTCGGCGGGATGAAGCAGTCGGGTTTCGGCCGCGAACTCGGCCGCGCGGTGATCGACCAGTACACGGAAAGCAAGTCGGTGATGATGAACTACGCGTGAGTGGTGCGGCGAATGCGCGGCCGGCATGTCGGCCCGCACGCGCTGCCTGCCGCGCCGTCATGCACGGAGCGGCACCACCCCGAGCATCGGGCGTGCGGCGCCGGCACCGCGGATCGGGTTCGCCGGATGCCGCGCGATGCCGTCAGCAGGGCCATGACGGAATCGAAAGGCTTTCGCCGCATCCGGGCAATCTCGGCGGCCTCCAGAAAAACCCCAAACCCCCGCCCGTCAAGCCTGACGCGAAAGGTAGTGGTTTCCACTCATAGTCGCAAACGGGCAAGAATAGGTCGCCGCCGGTCTTCTCGCGGCGAATATGGCTCGTTACTTTTACTCCCACGATGCAGGCCGGCGCACACTCCGCGCACCGGCTGCCGCGAGACCAACCGGGAGGAATCGAACCATGAAGTCGACGAAGATCGCCGCGCTTGTCGCGGCCGTGCTGGCGACCGGCGCGTTCACGAACGCGGCGCTGGCCGAGACGGAGGCCGCCACCTGCCGCACCGTGCGTTTCGCGGATATCGGCTGGACCGACATCACGTCGACCACGGCGCTCGCGTCGACCGTGTTCGAGGCGCTCGGCTACAAGCCGACCACGACGATCGCGTCGGTGCCGATCTCGTTCGCCGGCCTCAAGAGCAAGCAGCTCGACGTGTCGCTCGGCTACTGGTGGCCCGTGCAGCAGAAGCAGCTGCAACCGTTCCTCGACAGCAAGTCGATCAACGTCGTCGAGCCGCCGAACCTGTCCGGCGCGAAGGCGACGCTCGCGGTGCCGAGCTACGAATACCAGGCCGGCCTGAAGAGCTTCGACGACATCGCGAAGCACCGCGCGGAACTCGACGGCAAGATCTACGGGATCGAGCCGGGCAGCAGCGCGAACGCGACGATCCAGAAGATGATCGACACGAACCAGTACGGGCTCGGCGGCTTCAAGCTCGTCGAATCGAGCGAAGCGGGGATGCTGGTGACGGTCGAGCGCGCGATCCGCGAGAAGAAGTGGGTCGTGTTCCTCGGCTGGGAGCCGCATCCGATGAACATCCAGCTCAGCATGAACTACCTGTCCGGCGGCGACGCGGCGTTCGGGCCGAACTACGGCGAAGCGCGCGTGTACACGCTCACCGCGCCCGACTTCATCGCGCGCTGCCCGAACGCGGGCAAGCTGGTGACGAACCTGCGCTTCTCGACGCAGCTCGAGAACCAGCTGATGCAGTCGGTGATGAACAAGACCAAGCCGGCCGAGGCCGCGAAGGCTTACCTGAAGAAGAACCCGCAGGTGCTCGATCCGTGGCTCGCGGGCGTCAAGACGTTCGACGGCAAGGACGGCCTGCCTGCCGTGAAGGCGTATCTCGGCCTGTAAGGGCCCACGCCCACGCGCGACCTGCAATGCGACACAACCCGAATCAAGCGAGGCATCCAGCATGAACCACGAAGTCATCATCACCTGCGCGGTCACGGGCGCGGGCGATACCGTCGGCAAGCATCCGGCGATTCCGGTCACGCCGAAGGAGATCGCGGCCGCCGCGATCGAAGCCGCGAAGGCCGGCGCGACTGTCGCTCACTGCCACGTGCGCGATCCGCACACGGGCCGCGGCAGCCGCGATCCGAACCTGTATCGCGAAGTGGTCGACCGGATCCGCTCGGCCGACGTCGACGTGATCATCAACCTGACGGCCGGCATGGGCGGCGATCTCGAGATCGGCCCCGGCGAGGACCCGATGCGCTTCGGCAAGGGTACCGATCTCGTCGGCGGGCTCACGCGCCTCGTGCACGTCGAGGAGCTGCTGCCCGAGATCTGCACGCTCGACTGCGGCACGCTGAATTTCGGCGACGGCGACTACATCTACGTGT
Source organism: Burkholderia sp. BCC0506 (assembly GCF_902833145.1). Taxonomy (GTDB): domain Bacteria; phylum Pseudomonadota; class Gammaproteobacteria; order Burkholderiales; family Burkholderiaceae; genus Burkholderia. The sequence goes on from NZ_CADFEN010000007.1 coordinate 133,578, forward strand.
CGACGCCCGCGCAGTTGCGCGCCGGCGCGAAGCGCATCCAGGAACTCGGCGTGAAGCCGGAGCTGGAGATCTTCGATACGGGCCATCTGTGGTTCGCGAAGCAGTTGCTGAAGGAAGGGCTGCTCGACGATCCGCCGCTGTTCCAGCTGTGCCTCGGCATTCCGTGGGGCGCACCGGCCGATACGGGCACGATGAAGGCGATGGTCGACAACCTGCCGCCGGGCGCGCACTGGGCCGGCTTCGGCATCGGCCGCATGCAGATGCCGATGGTCGCGCAGGCGATGCTGCTCGGCGGCCACGTGCGCGTCGGCCTCGAAGACAACATCTGGCTCGACCGCGGCGTGCATGCGACCAACGGCACGCTCGTCGAGCGCGCCCGCGAGATCGTCGAACGCCTCGGCGGCCGCGTGCTGACGCCGGCCGAGGGCCGCTGCAAGCTCGGCCTGCCGGCGCGCGGCGAACGCCCGCTGGAGCGTCGCGCGATCGCCGAATTCGCGTGAGCTTTTTCATTGACCGACATGACAGGGCGGCCCGTGCCCGCGCGCGGCCGGCCGCCCACCGATTTCCCCTGATTCGAAGGATGCGTTGACATGGCTGTGAAGACCGACATCAAGACGTTCGCCGCGATCGGCACCGGCGTGATCGGCAGCGGATGGATCTGCCGCGCGCTCGCGCACGGCCTCGACGTGGTCGTGTGGGACCCGGCGCCGGGCGCCGAGGCGCGGCTGCGCGCGAACGTCGCGAATGCGTGGCCCGCGCTCGAACGTGTCGGCCTCGCGCCGGGCGCCGATCCCGCGCGGCTGCGGTTCGTGTCGACGATCGAGGCATGCGTGGCCGACGCCGATTTCATCCAGGAAAGCGCGCCCGAGCGCGAGGCGCTGAAGCTCGAACTGCACGAGCAGATCAGCCGCGCGGCGAAGCCCGACGCGATCATCGCGTCGTCGACGTCGGGGCTGCTGCCGACCGATTTCTATGCGCGGGCGACGCATCCGGAGCGCTGCGTGGTCGGCCACCCGTTCAATCCTGTCTACCTGCTGCCGCTCGTCGAGGTGCTCGGCGGCGCGCGCACGTCGCCGGAAGCGGTCGAAGGCGCGATGGAGATCTATCGCAAGCTCGGCATGCGGCCGCTGCACGTGCGCAAGGAAGTGCCGGGCTTCATCGCGGACCGCCTGCTCGAAGCGTTGTGGCGCGAGGCGCTGCATCTCGTCAACGAAGGCGTCGCGACGACCGGCGAGATCGACGATGCGATCCGCTTCGGCGCGGGTATCCGCTGGTCGTTCATGGGCACGTTCCTGACCTACACGCTGGCCGGCGGCGACGCGGGCATGCGACACTTCATGCAGCAATTCGGCCCGGCGCTCGAACTGCCGTGGACGAAGCTGGTCGCGCCGACGTTGACCGACGAACTGATCGACCGCGTCGTCGAAGGCACGGCCGAACAGCAGGGCACGCGCAGCATCAAGGCACTCGAACGCTATCGCGACGAGTGCATCACCGAGGTGCTGAAAGCGATCGCCGCGGTGAAGGCGCGGCACGGGATGCGATTCGAGGACTAAAGGACAGGCCATGACGGGCGATACCCCGCTGACGATTTACCGCGACGTGGTGCGGCCCGAATGGGTCGACTACAACGGCCACCTGCGCGATGCGTTCTACCTGCTGATCTTCAGCTTCGCGACCGATGCGTTGCTCGACCGCATCGGCCTCGACGACGCCGCGCGTCGCGAGCGGGGCCGCTCGGTCTACACGCTCGAAGCGCACGTGAACTACCTGCACGAGATCAAGGAAGGCACGGCGGTGCGTGTCGATGCGCGCGTGCTCGCGCACGATGCGAAGCGGCTGCACCTGTATCTCGAACTGTTCGCCGACGGTCACGACGACGCGGTATCGGCGAGCGAGCAGATGCTGCTGCACGTCGATACGCGCGACGGCGCGAAATCGGCGCCGTTCGACGACGACGTGGCCGCGCGCGTGGCCGAGCTGCATGCGTTGCAGCGCGATTGCGCGGCGCCTGCTTACGCGGGCCGCGTGATCGGGCTGCCGCCGCGCCGCTAGCGGCGCGCTTCACTTCACGATCTTCTATTTTCGATCTTCGACCGCGGAGCGCACACGATGCTCGAACCGGAAATCGCGGCGTTCGTCGCGGCCGTCGACGCGTGGTATCCGGCCGATGCGGCGGCGCGCTCGCCGCACGAGCAGCGTCGCCTGTACGACCGCTTCGCGGCCGAATGGACGCCGGCCGCGCTGCCGGCCGGCGTCGTGCAGCAGGATGCCGTGTGGCATGCACCGGACGGCCGCGCGATCGCGCTGCGGCGCTATACGTGCGCACCCGGCACGCCGCGCGGCACGGTGCTGTTTTTTCATGGCGGCGGCTTCGTCGTCGGCTCGCTCGACAGTCATGCGCTGATCACCGCGCGGCTGGCGGCCGATACGGGCCTCGACGTGATCGCCGTCGACTATCGGCTGGCGCCCGAACACCGCGCGCCGGCCGCGCTCGACGATTGCCTGGCCGTCACGCGCGCCGCACGCGATGCGCGCTGGCCGTTCGGGCCGTGCGCGCATCCGCTGACGCTCGCGGGCGACAGCGCGGGCGGGATGCTCGCGGCGGCGGTGGCGACCGCGTTGCGCGATGCGGGCGAAGGCGGCGTGGACGGCATCGCGCTCGTTTATCCGATGCTCGGTTTCGAGCCGCAATCGCCCGCGCGCGAAACGGAAGCGCACGCGCCGATGCTGACGCTCGACGACGTGCATCGCTATCGCGCGCTGTACTGGGATCGCGACGTGTCCGACGTGCTGCTGAACGATAACCCGCTGTTGCGCGCATCGGTGCCGCTCGAAGCCGGGCGCTTCGACGGCCTGCCGCCGGTGCTCGCGATCGGCGCGGAACACGATCCGCTGCGCGACGATGCGCGCACGTACGTCGAACGGATTCGCGCGGCCGGCGGGGTCGCGCGCTACTGGATGGGAGAGGGACTGGTGCACGGCTGCTGGCGCGCGCTCGGGACGAGCCCGCAGGCCGCACGCATGCACCGGATGGTCGGCGGGTTCTTGCTCGCACCACACGCGTAGCGGGCGTTTTCCGGGAGGCAACGATGCAGGCAGCAGCGCAACACCGTATCGAGGACTGGCGGACGTTTTCGGCCGACGCGGCCATCGCGGCGGCGACGATCGGCGATGGCGCGGTGATCGTCGAGTGGAGCGACGCGCGACGATCGCCGTTTCATTTCGACTGGCTGCGCGACAACTGCACGTGCGCCGCATGCGTGCATGCGGTCACGCGCGAACAGGTATTCGAGATCGCCGATGCACGCGAGGATTTGTCGGCGCTCACCGTGCATGTCGAAGCCGACGGCGCACTGCACGTGGAATGGAACGACGGGCACCGCAGCGCGTGGTCGCCGGGCTGGCTGCGTGCGCATGCGTACGACGATGCGTCGCGCGCGGAGCGCCTGGCAGCGCAAGGGCGCCACGTATGGACCGGCGACGATGCGACGGCGATCGGCGTGTTCGCGTGGCGCGACGTGATGGAGGACGACCGTGCGTTGCTGGCATGGCTCGGTGCGTTGCAGCGCACGGGGCTCACGCTCGTCGAGGGCGTGCCGGCCGAGCGCGGCCGCGTCGACGAGGTCGCGCGCCGGGTCGGCCTGATTCGCGAAAGCAATTTCGGTGTGCTGTTCGACGTCGAATCGAAGCCGCGTCCGGACAGCAATGCGTATACGTCGCTGAATCTCCCGCCGCATACCGACCTGCCGACGCGCGAATTGCAGCCGGGCGTGCAGTTCCTGCATTGCCTCGCGAACGACGCGACGGGCGGCGACAGCATCTTCCTCGACGGTTTCGCGCTCGCGGATGCGCTGCGACGCGAACATCCGGACGATTTCGAGCAGCTCGCATCGACGCCGTTCGAGTTCTGGAACAAGAGCGCGACGAGCGATTACCGCTGTTCGGCGCCGGTGATCGGGCTCGATGCGCGCGGCAACGTGACGGAAGTGCGCGTCGCGAACTTCCTGCGCGGGCCGCTCGATGCGCCGGCCGGCGCGGTGGCGGCCGTCTATCGCGCGTACCGGCGGTTCCTCGCGCTGGCGCGCGAGCCGCGGTTTCGCGTGCAGCGCCGGCTGCGGGCGGGCGACATGTGGGCGTTCGACAACCGGCGCGTGCTGCATGCGCGCACCGAGTTCGACCCGTCGACGGGCCGCCGGCACTTGCAAGGCTGTTACGTCGATCGCGACGAGCTGCTGTCGCGGTGGCGCGTGCTGTCGCGCTCGGCGCCGGCAGAAGCGGCGCGCTGACCGGCGCGCACGGCGGCTCCACGCATACCTCTTCGGGAAAAAGCACCCGGACGCGAGGCGCCCGGGCGAAGCCACCCGCTGCGGGGCGGCGGAGGTATGCGTTTCACAAAAAAACGAGCCCCGCGAAGGGGGCTCGTCCGGACTGCGTAATCATCGCGCGGTGCGCGGCGCCCCCCGGGGGCGCATCGGCTTACTGGCCGAAGAAGATCGAGTCGCGTGCGTTCGACGAAGCGGCAGCCGGCGCGCCCGAGTGGACGAGCGGCGCCGGTTGTGCGCCGTAGCCGCTGGTGTCGGCGCCATGGACGCGCGCTTCGGCGCTCTGGATGTCGTTCGGGTAGTACGGGCTCGACAGGCCCGGCTTGTAGCCGGCTTGTTCGAGCTGGACCAGTTCGTTGCGCACTTGGGCGCGCGTCACGGTGCTTTGAGCGAATGCGCCGAACGAAGCGGACAGGGCGGCAGCGGCAACGACTGCGGAAACGAGCGATTTCATGGTGACCTCCGGTGTTTTATTGAGTTCGCTCTCGACACCATGTCTTGAGCGGTTGATCAAATCTTAGTCACCGGTGTGTTCAGGGTAAACGCTGATTTTGACGATAAATTGTTTCCTGGCTGGTAACAGTGCGGCGTCGAAACAGTCTTTCAGCGGGCTTTCTTTTCGGTTGATGTAATAAGTATGAAGAATTCGCGGCCCTGGCGGCGCGCGGTTCAACGTGCTTCGGCCGCCGCATCGAACGGCCGGCCCGGCGCGCGGCCGGCCGGCGCCCCGGAACTGAGGAGGCGCACGCCCGTCGCGGCTTCCGAGGCTTCCCACAGCAACGCCGCCGACGCCACGTCGCGCGCCGCGCGCGGCACGCTGGCCGGCGCGGGCAGCCCGCGCGATTCGAACCAGCCCGACGGGCCGATGTACGCGCCGCCGGCCAGATCGGGCGACGTGGCCGCGTGAATCGCGGGCAGCGCGCCTTGGTCGGCCGGCTGCGCGAGATAACGGTTCGCGGCACGCATCAGCGCGGCGCGGGCGGGCGAACTGTCCATCGCCGGGCCCGCGAACTGCAGGTTGGTCGCCGCGTAGCCGGGGTGGGCGGCGACGCTGATGCCGGCGAACGCCGCGCGCTCGAAGCGGCGCTGCAGCTCGATCGCGAACACGAGGTTCGCGAGCTTGCTGTCGCAATAGGCGAGATAGCGGTTGTAGCGATGCGCGGCGCGCAGGTCGTCGACCCGAATCCGGCCGCCGCGATTGAAGCCGCTCGACATCGTGACGACGCGCGCGCGTCTGGCGGCGCGCAGCGCCGGCAGCAGATGGCCGGTCAGCGCGAAATGGCCGAGGTGGTTGGTGCCGAACTGCATCTCGAAGCCGTCGCGCGTGTGCCGCAGCGGCAGGAACATCACGCCGGCGTTGTTGCAGAGGATGTCGACGCGGCCGTGGCGTTCGGCCACGTCGGCCGCGAAGCGTGCGATCGACGCGAGATCGGCGAGGTCGAGCGGATCGACTTCGACGCGTGCATGAGGATGAAGCCGGCGGATCGCGTCGGCGGCCTGCGCGCCGCGTGCGGCGTCGCGGCAGCCCATCACGACCGTCGCGCCTTTCGCGGCCAGCGTTTCCGCGATCTGCCAGCCGAGGCCGCTGTTGGCGCCGGTCACGACCGCGACCTTGCCGCCTTGCGCCGGCACGTGGCGCGCGCTCCATGCATGCATGTCTGCCTCCATCGGCGCGGCGGTCGGCCGCCGCACGTAATCGTTACATTGAGTGGTGTAACGATAGTGCGGGCGGACGGAGCAGACAAGCGGGGGAATTAGACCGGCGCTTCTAGGGCAGGCGGATGGTGCGGCACCGTCAGCCGCGCGCACGGCCGGCGGGCGTTACCGGCTGCCGGCCAGCGCGAGCACCTCGGCGGCGGAGATCATGGCGGCGGCGTTCGCGGGGGCCGGGCGCTCGGCCGGGCGGAACACTTCGTCGCCGCGGTGGATCACCTGGCGCGACAACGCACAGGTGCCGGTGCGCTGCGCGAAGCGGCGGCGCCAGCGTTGCTCGCCGTAGTGACAGCGGCCGGGCTCGACCCAGCGGACGACGAGCAGCGTATCGGAACGTTCGAGGATTTCGACGTGGACGTCGGCGGGATCGAGCGCAGGCAGGGATTTGGAGGCCTTCATTTTGCCGTTTCCTAAAGCTCGTGCGGTTTCGGCCGTGGCAGTGGATGTCACTACCCGATGGCGAATCCGTAGCGGTTTCCATGAGTGGTGCGCTAAATGTAAGCGTCTGTGACCGGAAAAAACATCCTGTCTGGCTCAAATTACCTTTTGCCGATTTAGAAACAATCCACGCTTATTTTCTTGAAAAACCAAGGACAAAAAGCCCCGGACGCGGACGTCCGGGGCGGAAAATCGGCCCGCGCGCCGTGACTGCTCGCCCAGTCACGGGATACATCGCCGGGGGACGGAGGTGCCCGCCGAGATCCGGCGCGGGCAGGGGAGGCGATGGACCGGAAGCGCGGTCCGGCAACACCATGATGGCGTGCGCCACCCGTTGGCACCCTGACGCGAACATGACTTTTTTGTCAGTTTGACGCGGCCGCTGCGTGGGATCGCCACGAGGAAACGGCCGAAGGGCCCGTCCGTACTGGGTTTATGCGATCACCCCAAGAAATTTCCAATACCCGTCCGCGGCCGGATTTTTCCTTGTGCGCCCCATTTCCCTGCCCGGGTAAATACTGAATCCCAATTTCGTGACAAACGCCCGATCCGTTTCTATGATTGGTTGGACCTTTGGTCCTTTGTGCCAATCGGCCGACGGGCGGCCGGCTTTTCGGAGAGAGCTCATGAGATTGCAGGGCAAACGCGCGCTGGTGACGGCGGCCGGGCAGGGCATCGGCCGCGCGACCGCGCTGCGGTTCGCGAGCGAGGGCGCCGACGTGCTGGCGACCGATATCAACGAAGCCGCACTGGTGCGGCTCGAAGCCGATGCCGAGCGCGCAGGCGGCCGGCTGGTCACGCGGCGGCTCGACGTCACCGACGCGCACGACATTGCCGCGCTGGCCGCGAGCGAACGCGCGTTCGACGTGCTGTTCAACTGCGCGGGCTACGTGCACCACGGCTCGATCCTCGAGTGCGACGAAGACGCATGGGCGTTCTCGCTGAACCTGAACGTCACGTCGATGTACCGGCTGATCCGCGCGCTGCTGCCCGCGATGCTCGAAGCCGGCGGCGCGTCGATCGTCAACATGGCGTCGGCCGCGTCGAGCGTGAAGGGCGTGCCGAACCGCTTCGTGTACGGGACCACCAAGGCGGCCGTGATCGGGCTGACCAAGGCGGTGGCCGCCGATTTCGTCGAGCGCGGCATCCGCTGCAACGCGATCTGCCCGGGCACGATCGAATCGCCGTCGCTGGAGCAGCGGATCGCCGACCAGGCGCGCACGCGCCACGTGTCCGCCGACGAGGTGCGCCAGGCGTTCGTCGCGCGCCAGCCGATCGGCCGCATCGGCACCGCGGATGAGGTGGCCGCGCTCGCGCTGTACCTGGCGTCCGACGAAGCATCGTTCACCACCGGCACGATTCACCTGATCGACGGCGGCTGGTCAAACTGACCGTGTCTGGCCGGCCGCGCCTTCCCATTCACTTTTCGTTTCCATTCGGATAACTCCATGAAACTGCTGAGATTTGGCGACAAACACCATGAAAAACCGGGCCTGCTGGATGCGCACGGCCAGATTCGCGACCTGTCCGGCGTGATCGACGACATCGCCGGCGACGCACTGACCCCCGCGTCGCTCGCGCGGCTGCGCGACATCCCGCCGTCGTCGCTGCCGCTCGTCGAAGGCACGCCGCGGCTCGGCGCGTGCGTCGGCCGCGTCGGCAAGTTCATCTGCATCGGGCTCAACTATTCGGATCACGCGGCCGAATCGGGGATGGAGGTGCCGAAGGAGCCCGTCGTGTTCGGCAAGTGGACGAGCGCGATCTCGGGCCCGAACGACGACGTCGAGATTCCGCGCGGCTCGGAGAAGACCGACTGGGAAGTCGAGCTCGGCGTGGTGATCGGCCAGGGCGGCCGCTATATCGACGAAGCCGATGCGCTGTCGCACGTCGCCGGCTACTGCGTCGTGAACGACGTGTCGGAGCGCGAATACCAGCTCGAGCGCGGCGGCACGTGGGACAAGGGCAAGGGCAACGACACGTTCGGCCCGATCGGCCCGTGGCTCGTCACGGCCGACGAAGTGCCCGATCCGCACGCGCTGCGGCTGTGGCTGGAAGTGGACGGCCATCGCTACCAGAACGGCACGACCGCGACGATGGTGTTCCGCGTGCCGCACCTGATCAGCTACCTGAGCCGCTTCATGAGCCTGCAGCCGGGCGACGTGATCTCGACCGGCACGCCGCCGGGCGTCGGCCTCGGGCAGAAGCCGCCCGTCTACCTGCGCGCCGGCCAGGTGATCACGCTCGGCATCGACGGGCTCGGCGAGCAACGTCAGCGCACCGTGCAGGCCTGATTTCCTTCAACGGACGGTTCGTCATGCCTATCATTCGATCGATGCGCGTCCTCGACGTGCGCTTTCCGACCTCGCGCCAGCTCGACGGCTCCGACGCGATGAATCCGGACCCCGATTATTCGGCGGCCTACGTCGTGCTCGAAACCGACCGCGACGGGCTCGAAGGTCACGGGCTCACGTTCACCATCGGGCGCGGCAACGAAATCTGCTGCGCGGCGATCGACGCGATGCGTCACCTCGTCGTCGGCCTCGACCTCGACTGGATCCGCGAGGACATGGGCCGCTTCTGGCGGCACGTCACGTCGGACAGCCAGTTGCGCTGGATCGGCCCCGACAAGGGCGCGATCCACCTGGCGACGGGCGCCGTCGTCAATGCGGTGTGGGATTTGTGGGCGAAGGCCGTCGGCAAGCCGCTGTGGCGGCTCGTCGCCGACATGAGCCCGGAGGAACTGGTGCGGGCGATCGACTTCCGCTACCTGACCGACTGCCTGAGCCCGGACGAGGCGCTCGAGCTGCTGCGCCGGCAGGCGCCCGGCAAGGCCGCGCGGATCGCCGCGCTGGAGCGCGACGGCTACCCGTGCTACACGACGTCGGCCGGCTGGCTCGGTTACAGCGACGACAAGCTGCGCCGGCTGTGCCGCGAGGCGGTGGAAGAAGGCTTCGACTACGTGAAGCTGAAGGTCGGCGCGAACCTCGAGGACGACATCCGCCGCGTGACGATCGCGCGCGAGGTGATCGGCCCCGACCGCAAGCTGATGATCGACGCGAACCAGGTGTGGGAAGTCGACGAGGCGATCGACTGGGTGCGCGAGCTCGCGTTCGCGCGGCCGTGGTTCATCGAGGAGCCGACGAGCCCCGACGACGTCGAAGGGCATCGCAAGATCCGCGAGGCGATCGCGCCGGTGCAGGTCGCGACCGGCGAGATGTGCCAGAACCGCGTGCTGTTCAAGCAGTTCATCGCGCGCGGCGCGATCGACGTCGTGCAGATCGACGCGTGCCGGCTCGGCGGCGTGAACGAGATTCTCGCGGTGATGCTGATGGCCGCGAAGTACGGGCTGCCGGTGTGTCCGCATGCGGGCGGCGTCGGGCTGTGCGAGTACGTGCAGCACCTGTCGATGATCGATTACGTGTGCATGTCGGGCACGAAGGAAGGGCGTGTGACCGAGTACGTCGATCACCTGCACGAGCATTTCGTCGAGCCGTGCGTGGTGCGCAATGCGGCATACATGCCGCCGACGGCGCCCGGCTTCTCGATCGAGATGAAGCCCGAATCGCTGGAGCAATACCGGTTTCGCGGCTGACGCAGGGCGACGCACGACGGCGCGCCGCGCGCGTCGTGCATGCCGTGCGCGGCGACAACATGAACGACGGAGACGCGAAGTGGATTTGAATCTGCAACACAAGGTCGTGATCGTGACCGGCGGCGCGTCGGGCATCGGCGCCGCGATCTCGATGCGGCTGGCCGGCGAAGGCGCGATCCCGGTGGTGTTCGCGCGCCACGCACCCGACGACGGCTTCTGGCGCGAACTCACGCGGAAACAGCCGCGCGCCGCGTGCGTCACGGTCGAACTGCAGGACGACGCGCAGTGCCGCGACGGCGTCGCCCAAACTCTCGCGCGCTTCGGTCGCATCGACGGCCTCGTCAACAACGCGGGCATCAACGACAGCATCGGGCTCGACGCCGGCCGCGACGCGTTCGTCGCATCGCTCGAACGCAACCTGGTCCACTACTACGTGATGGCGCACTACTGCGTGCCGCACCTGAAGGCGGCACGCGGCGCGATCGTCAACATCTCGTCGAAGACGGCCGTGACCGGCCAGGGCAACACGAGTGGCTATTGCGCGTCGAAGGGCGCGCAGCTCGCGCTGACGCGCGAATGGGCGGTCGCATTGCGCGACGACGGCGTGCGCGTGAACGCGGTGATCCCGGCCGAAGTGATGACGCCGCTCTACCGGAACTGGATCGCCGGCTTCGACGACCCGCAAGCGAAGGTCGCGGAAATCGCGGGCAAGGTGCCGCTCGGCCGGCGCTTCACGACGGCCGACGAGATCGCCGACACGACCGTGTTCCTGCTGTCGGAGCGCGCGTCGCACACGACGGGCCAGTGGCTGTTCGTCGACGGCGGCTATACGCATCTCGATCGAGCGATCAGCTGAGGGCCGCGTTCCATGCAATCCGACCTGAACCCGAACGCCGCGCCGCCGCTGATCGCGCTGACCGGCATCGGCAAGCGCTTTCCGGGCGTCCAGGCGCTCGACGATTGCCGCTTCGACCTGCGCGCGGGCGAAGTGCATGCGCTGATGGGCGAGAACGGCGCCGGCAAGTCGACGCTGATGAAGATTCTCGCGGGCGTCTATCCGCGCGACGCGGGCGAGATCCGGATGGACGGCCGCCCGGTGGAGATCGCCGACCCGCGCGCCGCGCAGGCGCTCGGCATCGGCATCATCCATCAGGAACTGAACCTGATGAATCACCTGAGCGTCGCGCAGAACATCTTCATCGGCCGCGAGCCGCGCGGCCGTTTCGGCGTGTTCGTCGACGAAGACCGGCTGAACCGGGAAGCCGCCGCGATCTTCCGGCGCATGCGGCTCGATCTCGATCCGCGCACGCCGGTCGGCCGGCTGACGGTCGCGAAGCAGCAGATGGTCGAGATCGCGAAGGCGCTGTCGTTCGATTCGCGCGTGCTGATCATGGACGAGCCGACCGCCGCGCTGAACAACGCGGAGATAGCGGAGCTGTTTCGCATCATCCGCGACCTGCGTGCGCACGGCGTCGGCATCGTCTACATCTCGCACAAGATGGACGAGCTGCGCCAGATCGCCGATCGCGTGACCGTGATGCGCGACGGCAAGTACGTCGCGACCGTGCCGATGGCCGGCACGTCGATGGAATCGATCATCTCGATGATGGTCGGCCGCCAGCTCGATACGGACGCCCGCACGCCGCCCGATACGTCCGCGAACGAGATTGCGCTCGAAGTGCGCGGGCTGTCGCGCGGTCGCGCGATCCGCGACGTCGGCTTCACGCTGCGACGCGGCGAGATCCTCGGCTTCGCCGGGCTGATGGGCGCGGGCCGCACCGAGGTCGCGCGCGCGGTGTTCGGCGCGGACCCGGTCGATGCGGGCGAGATCCGCGTGAACGGCCGGGCCGTGACGATCCGCACGCCGGCCGACGCGGTGAAATATGGCATCGGCTACCTGTCCGAGGATCGCAAGCATTTCGGGCTCGCGGTCGGGATGGACGTGCAGAACAACATCGCGCTGTCGAGCATGCGCCGCTTCGTGCGCCGCGGCCTGTTCCTCGATGCGCGCGCGATGCGCGAGGCCGCGCAGTCGTACGTGCGGCAGCTCGCGATCCGCACGCCGTCGGTCGCGCAGCCCGCGCGGCTCCTGTCGGGCGGCAACCAGCAGAAGATCGTGATCGCGAAGTGGCTGCTGCGCGACTGCGACATCCTGTTCTTCGACGAACCGACGCGCGGCATCGACGTCGGCGCGAAAAGCGAGATCTACAAGCTGCTCGACGCGCTCGCCGCCGACGGCAAGGCGATCGTGATGATCTCGTCGGAGTTGCCCGAGGTGCTGCGCATGAGCCACCGGATTCTCGTGATGTGCGAAGGCCGCGTGACCGGCGAATTGCGCGCGGCCGACGCCACGCAGGAAAAGATCATGCAGCTCGCGACGCAGCGCGAGTCGACCGTATTGTCCTGAATCAGACGCCCAGACGCCTACCCGATCATGTCCAACGATACGCATCCCGTTCCGCCCCTGGCCACCGGCGACACGCCGGCGGCCGCATCGCGCCTGAAGGCGCGCTTCTTCAACCCGGCCGCGCGGCAGAAGCTGCTCGCGTTCGCGAGCCTCGTGCTGCTGATCGTGTTCTTCAGTTTCGCGTCGTCGAACTTCCTCGAAGTCGACAACCTCGTGTCGATCCTGCAGGCCACCGCCGTGAACGGCGTGTTGGCCGTCGCCTGTACGTACGTGATCATCACGTCCGGCATCGACCTGTCGGTCGGCACGCTGATGACGTTCTGCGCGGTGATGGCCGGCGTCGTGCTGACGAAATGGGGGATGCCGCTGCCGCTCGGGATCCTCGCCGCGCTGTGCTTCGGCGCGCTTTCCGGCTGCGTGTCGGGCTTCGTGATCGCGAAGATGAAGGTGCCGCCGTTCATCGCGACGCTCGGCATGATGATGCTGCTCAAGGGGCTGTCGCTCGTGATCTCGGGCACGCGGCCGATCTACTTCAACGACACGCCGGGCTTCACGTCGATCGCGCAGGATTCGCTGATCGGCAGCCTGATCCCCGCGCTGCCGATTCCGAACGCGGTGCTGATCCTGTTCCTCGTCGCGATCGGCGCGTCGATCGTGCTCAACCGCACGATCTTCGGCCGCTACACGTTCGCGCTCGGCAGCAACGAGGAAGCGCTGCGGCTGTCCGGCGTGAACGTCGATGCGTGGAAGATCGCCGTCTACACGTTCAGCGGCGCGGTGTGCGGGATCGCCGGGCTGCTGATCGCGTCGCGGCTGAACTCCGCGCAGCCGGCGCTCGGCCAGGGCTACGAGCTCGATGCGATCGCGGCCGTCGTGATCGGCGGCACGTCGCTGTCGGGCGGCGCGGGCAGCATCGTCGGCACCATCATCGGCGCGTTCATCATGAGCGTGCTGACCAACGGCCTGCGCATCATGTCGGTCGCGCAGGAATGGCAGACGGTCGTGACGGGCGTGATCATCATCCTCGCCGTCTACGTGGACATCCTGCGCCGACGTCGCCGCTGACGCCGACGCACCAGGGCATGGGCTTCACCGCCGGCCGGGCCGGCATTTCAGTCGATACCAACCAAGGAGACGCGAAGTGATCAGGAGCAAGGTGTTGAACGCGATCGTCGGGCTGACGTTCGCCGCCGGCGTCACGGCCGGCGCGCAGGCGCAGGAGACATACATTCCGCTGATCTCGAAAGGCTTCCAGCATCAGTTCTGGCAGGCCGTGAAATCGGGCGCGGCGCAGGCCGCGAAGGACTACAAGGTGAAGGTGACGTTCGAAGGGCCCGAAACCGAGGCGATGGTCGACAAGCAGATCGACATGCTGTCGGCCGCGATCGCGAAGAAGCCGGCCGCGCTCGGCTTCGCGGCGCTCGACAGCAAGGCCGCGCTGCCGCTCCTGAAGAAGGCGCAGGCCGAGAAGATCCCGGTGATCGCGTTCGACTCGGGCGTGGACAGCGACATTCCGGTGACGACGGCCGCGACCAACAACAAGGCGGCCGCCGCGCTCGCCGCCGACAAGCTCGCCGCGCTGATCGGCGACGAAGGCCAGGTGGCGGTGGTCGCGCACGACCAGACGAGCCGGACCGGCATCGATCGCCGCGACGGCTTCCTCGACCGGATGAAATCCGCGCACCCGAAGGTGCAGGTCGTGACCGTGCAGTACGGCGAGGGCGACCAGCTGAAATCGACCGAAGTGACGAAGTCGATCCTGCAGGCGTATCCGAAGCTCAAGGGGCTGTTCGGCACCAACGAGGGTTCGGCGATCGGCGTGGTCAACGGCGTGCGCGAGATGAAGCGCAAGGTGGTGATCGTCGGCTACGACTCCGGCAAGCAGCAGAAGGACGCGATCCGCAGCGGGCTGATGGCCGGCGCGATCACGCAGAACCCGATCGGGATCGGCTACAAGACGGTCGAGGCGGCCGTGAAGGCGATCAAGGGCGAGAAGCTGCCGAAGGTCATCGATACCGGGTTCTACTGGTACGACAAGACCAATATCGACGATCCGAAGATCGCGGCGGTGCTGTACGACTGAACGTGGCGTGCCGGCGGCGATCGCGGCGATCCGTGCCGCCGCCGACGACCTGACCGAACACGAGGGCATCATGGGCGCAGTGCGTATCGATTCGCATCAGCACTTCTGGCGTTATCGCGCGGCCGACTATCCGTGGATCGGCCCCGGCATGGGCGTGCTCGCGCGCGACTACCTGCCCGACGCGCTGTGGCCGCAGCTGCATGCGCAGGCGCTCGGCGCATCGATCGCGGTGCAGGCGCGCGCCGGGCGCGACGAGACGGCGTTCCTGCTGGATCTCGCGCGCGACGACGCACGCATCGCGGCGGTGGTCGGCTGGGAGGATCTCGGGGCGCCGGCGCTGGCCGACCGTATCGCCGAGTGGCGCAGCCCGAAGCTGCGCGGTTTTCGTCATCAGGTGCAGGACGAAGCCGACGTCGGCGCGTTCGTCGCGGATCCCGGCTTCAATCGCGGCATCGCGTGGCTGCAGGCGCACGGCTATGTGTACGACGTGCTCGTGTTCGAGCGCCAGTTGCCGGACGTGCGCGCGTTCTGCATGCGGCACGATGCGCACTGGCTCGTGCTCGATCATTGCGGCAAGCCGGCGCTCGCCGAGTTCGAGCGCGACGACACGGCGTTTCCGCGCTGGCGAGCGTCGCTGCGCGAGCTCGGCGCGCTGCCGCACGTCGTGTGCAAGCTGTCGGGGCTCGTGACCGAGGCCGACTGGCGGCGCGGGCTGCGCGCGCAGGACATCCGGCATGTCGAGCAGTGCCTCGACGCGGCGCTCGACGCATTCGGCCCGCAGCGGCTGATGTTCGGATCGGACTGGCCCGTGTGCCTGCTCGCGGCGTCGTATGACGAGGTGGCGTCGCTCGTCGAGCGCTGGGCCGAATCGCGGCTGTCGGCCGCCGAGCGCGGCGCGTTGTGGGGCGGCACGGCCGCGCGTTGCTACGCGGTGCCGGGCGAGGCGGAGCGCGGCATATAAAATAGGCGCGAGCGGTCCGTGCGATTCGTCGGCCGCCCGCAACGAAACCGATTACCAGCGTCAACGTATGTCCATCCAGCCGATTCAGAACCGCCGCCTCTACCAGCAGATCGCCGACACGCTCAGTGCGATGATCGAGTCCGGCGATTTCCCGCCGGGCAGCTATCTGCCGCCCGAGCGCGAACTCGCCGAACGGTTCGGCGTGTCGCGCACGTCGGTGCGCGAGGCGCTGATCGCGCTCGAAGTGAACGGGCTCGTCAGCGTGCGTGTCGGCGACGGCGTGAAGGTGCGCCATCCCGAAACGGCTGCCGCGCCCGAGCCCGCGCGGGTGCCCGACGCGAAGGTCGCGCCGTTCTCGATCGTCGAGATCGATCCCGAGCTCGGCATCGCGCTCGATCTCGACACCGAAATCCCGCCGTTCGCGCTGTTGCAGGCGCGCCGGCTGATCGAGCCGGAAGCCGCGTCGCTGGCCGCCAAGCACGGCTCGGACGCGCAGATCGAAGGGATCCACGAAGCGTTCCTGCGCAACCAGGACGACAACCGCAGCGGCTCGCTCACGCACCCGGGCGACCGGCTGTTCCATATCCGTATCGCGGAGGCGAGCGATAACGCCGCGTATGCGCTGATGATCAAGCAACTGCTCGCGCACAAGTACGACCCGATGTTCCAGCGGCTGCAGTCGCTGTACATGCCGAACGACATGCCGCATCGCTCGGAGCTCGAGCATCGCGCGATCCTCGACGCGATTCGCGCGCGCGACCCCGACGCCGCGCGCCGGGCGATGGCCGAGCATCTCGACGAAGTGATCCGCATCTTCGGCCGCGCGCTCGACTGAGTGCGTGCGCCGAATGGAGTGTGACGAATGCGCGTGAACGATTGCCACAATTTCCACGACTTCCGCGAGCTGGCCCGGCGGCGGTTGCCGGGACCGATCTTCAACTACATCGACGGTGCGGCCGACGATGAAGTCACGTATCGACGCAACACGAGCGCGTTCGAGCGCTGCGACCTGGTGCCGAACGTGTTGCGTGGCGTGCGCGATGTCGATCTGTCGGTGACGGTCATGGGGCAAAAGCTCGGCATGCCGGTGTATTGTTCGCCGACCGCGCTGCAACGCCTGTTTCATCATGATGGCGAGCGCGCGGTCGCCGCCGCGGCCGCGAAATTCGACACGATGTTCGGCGTGTCGTCGCTCGGCACCGTGAGTCTGGAAGAAGCGCGTGCGATCAGCCCGGGGCCGCAGGTGTACCAGTTCTATTTTCACAAGGATCGCGGCCTCAACCGCGAGATGATGAACCGTTCGAGGCAGGCCGGCGTGAACGTGATGATGCTGACGGTGGACAGCATCACCGGCGGCAATCGCGAGCGCGACAAGCGCACCGGTTTCTCGATCCCGTTCCGGTTGACGCTCGCGGGGCTGACCGAGTTCGCGTTGAAGCCGGCCTGGGCGTTCAACTATCTGACCCACGAGCGGTTCCGTTTGCCGCAACTCGACAAGCACGTCGACATGGGCCGCGGCGCGATGTCGATCAGCCGCTACTTCACGGACATGCTCGATCCGTCGATGTCATGGGACGATGTCGCCGCGATGGTGCGGGAGTGGAACGGCCAGTTTTGCCTGAAAGGCGTGATGTCGGTCGACGACGCTCGCAGGGCGGTGGACATCGGCTGCACCGGCATCGTGTTGTCGAACCACGGCGGACGGCAACTGGACGGTTCGCGCGCCGCGTTCGACCAGCTTGCCGAGATCGTCGATGCGGTGGGCGACCGGATCGACGTGATGATGGACGGCGGCGTGCAGCGTGGTTCGCACGTCCTGAAGGCGCTGGCGCTGGGTGCGAAGGCCGTCGGGCTCGGGCGTTATTACCTGTTTCCGCTCGCCGCCGCCGGGCAGCCCGGCGTCGAGCGTGCGTTGCAGCTGATGCGCACGGAGATCGACCGGGACATGCGGCTGATGGGCTGCGCGTCCGTTTCGCAGCTCGGGCGAGACCAGCTTCGCTTTCGCTGACGGCGGCGGGTGCGCCGCCGTCAGGCCGGCGTGCCGGCCGATATCGCGCGCTCAGAAGCGATCCGCGCGATACGGCGCCGGATCGGTGAACGGCGCCTCGCCGGTCATCATCTCGGCCAGCAGGCGGCCGGTGACGGGGCCGAGCGTCAGCCCGTGATGGTTGTGCCCGAACGCGAACCACAGCCCGCGATGCGCGGGCGCGGGGCCGATCACCGGGCGCATGTCGGGCGTGCACGGCCGGAAGCCGAGCCACGGATGCGGATCGAGCCGCTCGCCGAAACCGAACACCGGCCGCGCGACGCGTTCCGCGCGTTCGAGCTGCACGCCCGTTGGCGGAAGCCCGCGCCGCGCGATCTCGACGCCGGTCGTCAGCCGCAGCCCGCGCCGCATCGGCGCGATCACGTAGCCGTATTCGCGATCGACGATCGGCGCCGACGGTACGCCGCGTGCGGACGGCGCGTAGTGCATGTGATAGCCGCGCTTCTCGCGCAGCGGGATCTTGTAGCCGAACTTGCCGAACACCGTGTCGGACCACGGGCCGAGCGCGACGACGACGGCCGGCGCGGCCGCCGGGCCGTCGTCGGTCCTCACCTGCCAGCCGGGCGACAGCGCGTCGAGGCTCGCGGCGTCGCCCGTCAGCAGCGTGCCGCCGCCCTGCACGAACAGTTGCGCATACGCTTTGACGAGCGCGGCAGGATCGACGACGCTTTTCGGGTCGAGCCAGTGCAGCGCGCCGCAGAAGCCCGGTGCGAGGCTCGGCTCGTGCGCGAGCAGCGCGGCCGCATCGAGCGGCGTGATGCCGAGCCCGTGGCGGCGCGCGGTGAGGCCGGCCTCGGCCACGCCGCGTTCGAATGCGGCCGGTGTGCGGAACGCCTCCAGCCAGCCGCTGGCGCGGACCAGTTCGCCGGCGCCGGCCCGCGCGATCAGCGCGTCGTGTTCGACGATGCAGCGCTCGATCAGCGGCAGCATGTCGCGCGAGGCCGCCGCGTGGCGCAGCGGCGCCGATTCCCACCAGAACCGCGCGAGCCACGGCGCGAACGCGGGCAATGACGCGCTGTGCCAGTAGAGATCGGTCGAGCGGTTCAGCGCATAGCGCATCAGCGTGAACGGGCTGCGCGGGAACGGGTACGGCTCGACCGACGAACGCTCGATCAGCCCGGCATTGCCGAAGCTCGTGCCTTCGCCGGGCGCGCCGCGATCGACGAGGGCGACCTTGCGGCCGCGATCCTGCAGGTGCAGCGCGGCGGAGACGCCGACGATGCCGGCGCCGAGAACGATGACGTCGAAATCCATCGATGGTGAGTGACGGTTGGCGGGGCGCCTGCCCGCGGTACGGTGCGCGCGCCCGGGTTGGAGAAGGTGCGAGCTGCAAGCATACTCGCGGCGGCGCCGGGTACCAAGAGGGCGGTGGGCGGCCGGCACGTGCCAGATGGCCCGCGTGCGACGATTGCCGCCGACGACGAAGATACGGGAAGGCGGGGCGGCCGGCACGTACGAACAGCCGAACGCGCGAGGCGTGACGAGCGCACGGCTCGGGATAGCCGTCGAGAACGTCGACGAGCGAGCCGCGCTCGTGCGTATCAACGCATCGGGAACCGCGTCGTTCGTCCCGCGAGCACGCATGTACCTATCGAGCCCGTGATCGTCGACGTGTTCCACACGATGGTCGGCACGGTGTCGTTGCAGGCGCAATCGTGGTCGCGAGCGGCTCGTCGAACGCGCGGGTGCAACGCGCGATGTACGTCGACGGCTGCGTCGCGCGCGAGAACGTATGAAGTTTGCGTCGTACGA
The DNA here is from genome assembly GCF_902833145.1 of Burkholderia sp. BCC0506. Taxonomy (GTDB): domain Bacteria; phylum Pseudomonadota; class Gammaproteobacteria; order Burkholderiales; family Burkholderiaceae; genus Burkholderia. Next base: position 152,896 of record NZ_CADFEN010000007.1, read on the forward strand.
GTACCCAATCCGCTGATCAATCCGCCGACGTCGACATTGAAGCGACGTCGCTAGACCCATGCACCCGCTTCGTCGGGCAGCAACACGGAATCCGCATACGTTCCGACCTTTTCGCGGGTGTTTCCCACTGCTTGGTCGTCCGAATTTTTACCTAAGATGAAGAAATCGTGCGCGTCATTCGGTGCTTGCATGCGCATGGAGGGAGGCAGGAGGCAGCGCCGGAGCGATGCCAGCGGATGTTGCCATCATGGAAGCGAAAGTATGCGCGGCGGCTGCCTGTCTTGCGACGGCAACGACGCCAACGGGCGCGGCGGAGATCGCCGCACGGACGACGAGCCGGCCCGGCCGGATCGCTTCCGTGCGCCACGCGTTGCTCGCAATCGTTTGCGTTCTGTGTGCCGCCCCCGCCGTGCTCGCCGGGGCGCCCGCCGATACGGACGGCCCGGCTGACGACGTGCTCCTCGCCGCAGCCGCGGCGCCCCCCGCCGATCCCGTCGTTTCGTCACACGATGCGGCCGTGCGTCAGGTCGTGCTCGGCATCATCAGCTTCACGCGCTGGCCGACGACACCCGTGCGCCTGCATCTGTGCATCGCCGGGCGGCCCGACTACGCACGCGGCCTGACCGACACGCTGCAGGCCGGCTCGACGTTGCTCGACGTCCAGCGCGTGCGCTTCGACGATCCGTCGCTCGGCATCGCGTGCGACGTCGTCTATCTCGGCGCGTTGAGCAACGACGAGCGCGCGCGGGTGCGAGCGGCATTGGCCGGCCATCCGGTGCTGACGATCGCGGAACACGACCCGTCCTGCACCGCGGGCGGCATGTTCTGCCTCGATGTCGACGGCGATCGCGTGTCGTTCGAGATCAATCTCGACGCGGTTGCGCGCAGCGGCGTGCGCGTGCATCCGAATGTCCTCAATCTCGCACGACGACCGGTGACGCCATGAGCCGGTTCCCGCTTCCCGTTTCGTCTGCGCACATGTCGCGCCCGACGCTGCAAAGCGTGTTGCGTCGCGCGCACCTGCGCCTCGCGTTCGTCGCCGTGACGATGGCCGCCGTGTCGTTGATCGTCGTCGCCGTGATCGCGCTGCGCGCGTATGCCGGCAACAACCTGAACCTGCTGGCGCGCTCGCTCGGTTATACGGTCGAGGCGGCGCTCGTGTTCGGCGACCGCGTCGCGGCGAACGAGGCGATCGGGATGATCGCCGGCGACGAGGACGTCGCGCAGGTGGTCGTCACCGACAGCAACGGACAACTGTTCGCGACGTGGCAATTGCCGGCCGGAAACGGGATTGCGCGGCTCGAGCGCGCCGTTGCCGACATGGCGCTGCCGGGGCCGGTGACCGTCCCGGTGATGCACGACGGCATCATCGTCGGCCACGTCGTCGTGCGCGGGCGCGGGCATCAATTCTTCGGCTTCCTGCTCGGCGGCGTCGGCGGCATTCTCGGTTGCCTGGCCGTCAGCGTGTTCGGCGCGTACGTCAGCTCGAAGCGCCTGCTGCGCGACATCGTTTCCCCGCTGCGCGCGCTGGCCGGTGTCGCGCACGCGGTGCGGCGCGAGCGCGCGTTCGCGCGGCGCGTCGAGCCGGCGGCGATCGCCGAACTGAACCAGCTCGGCGACGACTTCAACGCGTTGCTCGACGAATTCGAAGACTGGCAGAACACGCTGCGCGACGAGAACGCGTCGCTCGAGCACAAGGCGACGCACGATGCGCTCACGGGGTTGCCCAACCGCGTGCAGTTCGAATCGCGCCTCGCGCTGGCGCTTTGCGACGCCACGTTGACGGGGCAGCGGGTCGCCGTGCTGTATCTCGACTGCGACCGCTTCAAGGAGATCAACGACGGTCTCGGCCACGACGCCGGGGACGCGGTGCTGATCGGCATCGCATCGCGGCTGCGCACGCAGGTGCGCGAGACCGATCTCGTCGCCCGCCTGGGCGGCGACGAATTTGCGGTGATGCTGGCGCCGGTGCCTGAAGCGGGCAGCGTGTGCCGGATCGCCGACGAGATTTTGTCCGGCATGGCGCCGTCGATCGAGCTGTCCGACGGCCGCGTGGTGGCCACCATGATGAGTGCCGGCGTTGCGCTGTATCCCGATCACGCGTCGGACGCGAGCGGCTTGCTGCGCGCGGCCGATATCGCGATGTATCGCGCCAAGCGCGCACGGCCGGGATCGTGGCAACTGGCGCAGAGCGTTGCGGGGCCGGTTTGATGGCGATCGACTCGCGCCGCGGGCGAGGCCGCGGCGGCAGTTAAAAGAAGCGCTTGCAGAGCGGGCGCGATGGAAGGGGATGCGACATGAACCACTCGTTTCCTGTGAGCATGGGGCGGATGTGCGTCGGGAGTGCGCTGCTGCTGTGCATGCTGCTGGGGGGCTGCAAGACGCCGCCGCTTCATCGGGGGCTGACGCAGACGCAGGTGACGGCGCTGAAGTCGGCCGGGTTCCAGGAGACTGGAGAGGGATTCGAGTTCGGGTCGACCGGGCCGATCCTGTTCGATTTCGACCGTTACAACCTGAAGCCGGACGTTCGGCGGATCGTCGAACGCATCGGGCGGACGTTGCGGTCGGCGGGGATCAACGGGGTGCGCGTTTATGGATACTCCGACGACGAGGGGACGGAGAAATACGACGTCGAGTTGTCGCGGCGGCGGGCGGAGGTCGTGGCGATCGAGCTGGTCGACGTCGGGCTCGACGCGAAGCAGATCGCAGTCGCCGGAAAAGGGAAGCTCGATCCGGTGGGGGATAACAGGACGCCAGGCGGGCGGGCGCAGAATCGGCGGGCGGCGATCGTGGTGTCGCCGAGGTGAGCGGGTGCGTTGCGTGTCGGTCGTCGTGCCGACACGCACGCTGTACCGTCTGTCGTAACGGTTCGCCATCATTGTCGAGAAAACGTTCGAACGGCCGTTTGCAAGCGGTGAGCCTTGATGTTGGCGGCATTTCGGAGGGGCGTCGATTGAGTTCGTCGTCGCCAACCTCGCGATTTTCGATTCAGTGAGAATGAAACAATCCGTCATCCCAATAAAATCGTTTCGCCTTTTTTGAACGCTGCATCGTCATACGCACATGCAGCGACGGACGGAACGAGGATGGCCATCGAACCCAAGGATCTGTTGCCGCACTTCGAACGCGAGATGACGCTGCTGCGCCGTTCGGTGCAGGCGTTTGCTCAACGCTTTCCCAAAATAGCCGCTCGCCTGGCGATCACCGGCGAGCATTCGGACGATCCGCACGTCGAACGCCTGTTGCAGTCATTCGCGTTGATGGCGGCGTGTCACGACATTCGTCTCGAAGATGACGTGCCTGCGTTTACGCACGGCTTTCTCGACACGCTGCACGGCGCTTTCCTGCGCCCGTTTCCATCGTGCGCGATTGCGCAATTTCATGGCGACCGCAGCAGCGAACTCTTTGCGCCACGCGTCGTGCCGCGCGGCGATCGGCTGATCGCGCCTGTCGGCAAGGAAGTATTCCGCATCGCGGACGACGTCGCGATCGTGCCGCTGACCGTGTCGTCGGTGCGTTACACAACATCGTCGATCGCGCCGCGCGACGTCGCGTTGCCCCCGGAAGCGACCGGTTTGCTGACCTTCACGTTCGAGCTCACGGCACCGCAGGCGACGTTCGCCATCGTGCCGGACAGCGTGCGCCTGCATTTCACCGGCGCGAGGGAAGTCGTCGCGGCACTCACCGATGCCGCGTTGCTCCTTGCCGGCCGAAGTTTCGCCGAAGCAGGCGATTCGACGCGCTGGAAGCGCCTGCCGGACGCGACGTTTACGGCCGTCGGCTTCGATCCGGCCGATGCGCTGCTCGACGTGCAGCCGGACGACGCCCTCTGGCCATTCCACCTGCTGATGGCGTATTGCGCGGTGCCGGAGCGTTTCGACTTTGTCGACCTGGACATGCGGGCGGTCAAGCGAATCGCCGGTGGCAGCCATCGCGTCGCGCTCCACCTCGCGATCGCGGGTGTGCATCCGGATTCGCACCGCGCGCAGCGCCTGGCTGCCGCCACGGCCGACCACGTCCGGTTGTCTTGTACGCCGGTCGTCAACCTGTTTCCGGACGACGCCCAGCCGATCGAGACGCGCGCCGGTTGCGCCCATTACACGGTAAGTGCACTCGCGCAGGCCGGAGCGTCGCGCACGGCTATCTGGTCGATCGACACCGTGCGTCAGGTATCCGACTCGGGCACATCGACACTGGCGCCGTTTCAGTCGCTACGGCATGGCACGGACGTTCGCCCCGGGTTGTTCTGGACGGTGTTGCGCGACGAGGCAAGGCGGGCACCGCGGGAACCTGTCGATCCCCGGACCAAGGAGACCTCGCCGCCGGCTCCGGCCGACGCTGCGGAGGCGCTCCGCGGCGTCGAACTGGAACTGGTCGACGTGGACGGACGACCGGCCGATCCGGGCCATCGCAAGCTGGAGATCCGGCTGTCCTGCACGCAGGGCGATCTGTCCGGGATGCAGGAGCGCGAACTGGCATTGCCCACCGGCGATCCGGCAGGAACGGTCATGCTGCTGAACCGGCCGACGTCGAGCCGGCCGCCCGCTTTCCGCTACGGGGAGCTGTGGGATCTGCTGTCGCTCCTCGTGCCGCAGGCGATCCGGCTGGACAAGGGCGGCCTGACCCAGCTCAGGCGGCTTTGCGCGCGCTGGGCGGAGGACGCCGTCGACGCCGGCCGGCGTTTCGATGCGCTCGTGTCGTTGTCGACGGCGCGCGTGCGGTGCTGGCTGCCCGGCAAGCCGGCATCGGCTTTCGTGCACGGGCTGGAGGTGCGGCTGGTCGTGGACGAGCAGCGTTTCGCCGCGTTCAGCCTGAGCGGATTCGCGCAGGTGATGGACCGGTTTTTCGCGCCCTACGTGCCGGTCACCAGCTTCGTGCAGGTCGTGCTGTTTTCGGCCGCTACCGGCGCGCCGCTCCGGCGCGGGGCGCCGCGTCCCGGCACCCAGCCGCTGGTCTAGGTCCCGATTTTCAGGGACCGAACGAAAACGTTTGCGGCATCTTTCAAGCCGTCGGGTTTTACCCTACATTATCGGGGCTTCGGGCCGGCGAGCCGGCTCATGGAACCTGAGATCACACGCAAGGAAAAAGAATGAGTTTCGCTCCGAACGGGGGTATTCCCAGTGGATTGGGCGGTGGTGCGCTCGGCTCGTTGAGCGCGCTCGGGGGCCTCGCCGGCCCGGTGGCGTCGGGCGTGGCCGGCAGCGTCGGGCCGCTCGCGGGCCTGGCCGGGCACGTCGACACCCTCCAGCGCGCGATGCAGCTCGCGCAGACCGGTTTTTCGCTGATGCAGAAGACGCCCGGCGCGATCGCCGAAGCGATCAACAGCGCCGCCAACCCCGCGCGCCTGACCCAGCTCAATCGTTACGTCACGCTCGATACGCCGCTCGGCCCCGATGTGCTGCTGGTCAGCGCGGCCGTCATCGACGAGCACGTGAATCGGTTGCCGGAGATCCACCTCGACCTGCTGTCGCACCGCCACGACCTGCGCCCGGAGGACCTGATCGGCCAGCAGGTCAAGATCCGCTTCGACCAGCAGGCGCGCCTGTCGACGCTCGAGCGCGTCGTGGCGTCGGGCACCGGCGACAACGACCGCTACTTCGACGGCTACGTCGCGTCGTTCGACCGCGCCGGCAACCCCGGCAACGTCACGCAATACCACCTGACGGCCGTGCCGTGGTTCTGGTTCCTCACGCGCTCGACCGACTGCCGGATCTTCCAGAACAAGACCGCGCAGGACATCCTCACCGAGATCTTCCAGGAACACGGTTTTTCCGATTTCGTGTTCGACATCCGGACCGGCCAGAAGCCGCTCGAGTACGTCGTGATGTACCAGGAGAGCTACTACAACTTCTGCGCGCGGCTGATGGAGCAGGAGGGACTCGTCTGGACGCACCGCTACGAGAAGGACAAGCACTTTCTCGTGATCGGCGACACGAACCTGCTGTTCCGCCCGATCGACGGCCTCGCCACCGTGCCGTTCGCCGCGACCGAGGCCAGCGAGGACAGCGGCATCGACCAGTTGCACGAAGGCCGGCGCTTCGGCGTCGGCAAGGTGACGTTCCGCGACTTCAACTACCAGAATCCGTCGTCGCCGCTGATGCTGGTGGAGGCCGGGCCGCAGAACCTCAAGCACGCGCGGCTCGATGCGACCGAGCGCTTCGAGCACCAGTCGCTGTACGACCACGGCGACGACGGCCACCGCTACGCCCGTTACGCGATGGAGGCCGAGGAGGCCCAAGCCCATCGCTATACCGGCGGCGGTTACGCGTGGCGCATGACGACGGCCGGCACCGTGACCGTCGCGAATCACCCCGTCCTCGAAAACAACCAGGAATACGTGATCCTGCACGTGCGTCACGAGGCCGTGAACGACTATACGCAGCACAGCGCGAAGCTGCCGTACCGCAACAGCTTCTCGTTGCTGCCGAAGAAGATTCCGTACCGTGCGCCGCGCGCGACGCCGAAGCCGGTGATTCACGGCACGCAGTCGGCGATCGTCGTCGGGCCGAAGGGCGAGGAAATCTATACGAACGGCAGCGCGGTGAAAGTGCATTTCCCGTGGGACCGGCGCGGCAAGAAGGACGGCTCCGATTCGATGTGGGTGCGCGTGTCGCAGCCGTGGGCGGGCGACGGCTGGGGCGCGGCCGCGATTCCGCGGATCAAGCAGGAAGTACTGGTGGCGTTCAATCAGGGCGATCCGGATAACCCGGTGATCGTCGGCCGCGTGTTCAACGGCGAGCAGGGCAACCCGTATCACGGCGCGGCCGGTCAGACGATGGGGATCAAGAGCCAGACGCACAAGGGGCAGGGGTCGAACGAGTTGCTGATGAGCGACGTCAATGGCGCACAGATGTTCTACATGCATGCGCAGAAAGACATGCATACCGTTGTCGAGGACGCGCAATGGACTCAAGTTCTCAAAGGCGACCGGACCGTCGAGGTCGGCAAGGGAAACCATACGACGGCTGTCGCGGTTGGCAACCTGTCGGACGTTGTCGTACAGGGCAATACGCTGCATCAGACTCCGCAGGGTGTGCACACCTTGGAAGCCAAGGAACTCTGGATCAAGATCGGCGGCGATGGCGGCACGCGGATCCATATGACAGCTGACTCGATCGACATCTATAAGGGCGATTCGGTGATCCATCTGGATGACAGCAACATTAATATCCAGGCAGCTCGAACCGACATCAACCCGAAAAACGGATAACCCCCAATAAGGATAACAAAGCATGTACCAGATGCAGGAAGGCACGTTGGCACTGCCCGTGGAGTGGCAGGACAAAACGATGAACGTATTTGTGTCGGCAGCGACTGGCACGGAGGGGGTGAGTTTCGTGATCACGCGCGAGCGGCTGCCTTGGGGCATGAAGTTCGCCGAATATGTGACAAGCGAAATCCGGAAGGTGGCGAAGCAGGTCCCGGATTACGCCGAGGTGGCAAATGAAGACGCCACGGTATCGGGGCGCGCCGCGCACGTACACGAGTTTACTTGGACGAACAACCAGGCGCCCATTCACCAGCGGCTGACGATGGTTGAATACGGGCAGGTTGTCCTGATGCTCACCTTCACTGCGCCCGGTACGCTGAGTGACACACAGCGCGAACAAATTCGGGCGGTGATTCAGAGCCTTCAGTTGCGCGATCCGATCTGAGGCTGCAATGTCGGACACGCCGAATTACAACGAGCCGAGCGGCAACGCACAGGAACGTCTCGATCAGATCGCCAAGCTGGAGGACGGTGAAGCCGCGAAAGCGGCCGAGCAGCCGTTTTACGAGCACCTGAACTATGGGATGCTCGGCGCCGACGCGGGCCTGACCGCCATTGAGGGGACGGCCGCCGGGCTGAGTGCGGCCGGTACAGCGCTGGCGGGTGGTGCGACCGGCGGGGCGGCACTGGGTGCGGGCGCGGTTGCGGCGGGCACTGTCATGCTTCCGCTGGCGATTGCAGTCGGGGGAGCTTGGGCGCTCGACAAGGTTGGCGTGACCGGCTGGCTGTCGAAGGAGTTCACACAGGTTGGCGACGCACTGGGCCTCACCATCGGCCGAGGCGATCCACACCCCGCATGCATTGGCGATCGGATCGCGCACTCGTCAGGTTTTATGGGGATTCTCGCCGGCATTGCCGTGGGGGTTGCGATTGGCGTGGCAGTGGCGGCGACTGTGGCAACAGGTGGACTCGCCGGGGCGCTGATCGTTGGCGCGTGCATGGCCGGCGGCCTGACGCTTGGTGGTGCGCTCGCGTCGGCCAGCCAAAGTATGGGCAGCAACTGTGGCGAGATCGTCACCGGTTCGAGCAACGTATATTTTGAAGGCAAAAAGGTGGCGCGTGTCACGGACCTGGTGAAATGCGATCACCATTCCGGCGCGCCGCAGGCACTCGTCGACGGCAGCAAAACCGTGTTCGTCAACGGACTGCCGCTGGTGCGGATCGGCCACGAGACTCACTGTAGCGGCAAGGTCAATTCGGGGCGCAACAGTATCTGGATCGACAAGACGACCGGTAATTATGGCCCGAAGAATCCGGAGTTGTCTGCGACTCAGGAATTCCTGGCGGGTTTGCTCGGCGGGATTGTAGGCGGCGGAGTAGGAAAAGTGGGCGGCAAAGGGCTGCGGGGGTTGCGCGAGAAATTCCGGCCCGAGCCTACCCGATCTGCGGAACAGAGGGGTATCAAGGACGAGAATCGACCGAAGTGCAAGGATCCGGTTGATCCGGTATCCGGAGAAATGCTGGAGATCCGTACCGATCTCGCCATCCCCGGAATCCTGCCTCTTGAGTTCAAACGACGCTATCGGACTCGATCGGACGATCATGGATTGCTCGGTCACCGCTGGTCGGACAATTGGTCGCAGCGATTGACGTTCGATGGTGGCCGCTTCGTGAGATTCCACGACGGCGCTGGCCTGGTGATCGGCTTTGACGCGCCGGATATGGCGCTCAACGGCATCAACCTGCGTGAGCCGCGTTATCGGCTGTTCGGAAGCCGACTCGAACCGCGCATCTTCGATCGTGACACGCGGCAACTCCGTATTTTCGCACCGCTCGTCGACGGGCGCTCGTCTCGCCTCGAACGGATCGAGGACCTCGACGGCAACGCGATCGTTCTTTCCTACGATACTGCTGGCCGTTTGAGCGGCATGGTCCATAGCGATGGCTATCGGCTCGAGATTGCCTATCCTGGCCGCGACCGTCAGTTGCAACGGATCGTTCTCCATGATGCGGACGGTGGTTCCAGAACGCTTGTGGACTACGACTACCAGCATGGCATGCTTACCCACGTGGCGAGCTTCCAGTTTGGCCAGTTCTATTACGCGTACGACGAATACGGCTGGATGACCCAATGGCGGGATACAGACCAGACCGATGTTCGATATCGGTACGACACCGCTGGTCGTGTAGTCGAAACAGGTACACGGCAGGGCTATCACACGGGCCGATTCATCTACGAAGCCGGCTGCACACGCGTGATTGACGTCGATGGCGAATGGACCTACGCCTATAACGACGAAGGCCTTGTAACGGCCGAAACTGATCCGCTCGGTCATTGCACTTACTCCGAATGGGAGCTTGGTCGTTTGATGGCCCGGATTGATCCGCTTGGCCGACGGACGGACTATCGATACGACGAGCGAGGCCAACTGACTTCGGTCGTCGAAAGCTCGGGGAGGACGGTTGATTTCGATTATGACGATGAGCAGCGCCTAACCGGCGCGCGCTTGCCGAACGGCGGCACGATCAAGCTCGAGTACGACCATCTGTATCGGTTGATTGCACGGACCGAGCCGGACGGCAACAAAACGACCTATCGCTATGGGCCCCGTGGCGAACTGCTGCGAGTGGTTCAAGGTGATCGCGAGACACGCCTGGACTACGATGACCGGCTGCGGCTGACCGACATCGAATTGCCAACGGGTGCGCGCTTTAGGCGCAAGATAGACGCGCTGGGCCGGCTGCTGGAGGAAACGTCGCCCGACGGGAATGTGACGCGTTACGACTATGCTGACGGCCCGGCAAATCCGCGCGGTCTGCTGAGCGCGGTTACGCGCCCCGATGGCTCGGTATCGAGGGCACGCTATAACAGCGAGAGCCTGCCCGTCGAGTGGATCGATCCGCTAGGACGTACGATCCAGCGAACCTACGGTCCATTCGACCTGCTTACTGCGTCGATCGACGCGGCCGGACATGCAACGCGTTTTGAGTACGACCATGCGACCCGGCTGACGAAGGTTATCAATGCGCTGGGAGAGACTTACACGTACCGCTACGACGCGGCCGGGCGTCTCGCGGCCGAAATTGACTGGGGAGGCCGCGCGACCGAATACGAGCGCGATGCTGTTGGTCGCCTGCTGACGAAGACACTGCCCGACGGTGGCCAGTGGCGTTATACATACGATGCATCCGACCGGCTCATCGAGATCGATGCCGGCGACGTGAAGCTTGCCTATTGCTACGATGCGAGCGGACGATTGGCATCGGCGGAGGTCCAGGGTGAGTACGCTCATGTGACGCGCTTTGCCTACGACAGGAATGGCCGCTTGATCGGAGAAGATCAGCATGGCGAACTGTTGCGGCACGTCTACGACGCCGATGGACAACGCCGTCTGCGGATGACACCTAGGCGCGAGACCGCCTATGCGTACGATGTATCCGGGGCTTTGACGCAAGTCGGGGAACTGACGATCCGGCGTGATGGGTTAGGGCGCCAGATCGGCCGTGAGGCGGGAGATTTCGTCGCGCAGCAACAGTACGATGCGCTCGGCCGGATACGCCGGCAGATTGCAGGGCCTGCCGTAGCCTTCGATGCTTTGCAAGCCGATCCGGCTCGTGCGCTCGAGCAATTGACGCGGCAGGTCTATCACTACGACGCAGCCGGACAACTGGAGCGAGTCGACACCGACATAGATACGCTTACGTATCGGCGCGATGCACGTGGCCAGATCGTCACCGCAGAAAGTCTGCTGCAGCCGACTGAGCACTTCCGCTACGACGCGGCAATGAACATTGCCGCGCACGGGCGTCAGGCTCCCGTGGACGCTCACCATTACCACCGAGGCGGCCTGCCGGAACGGATCGGCCATGCGCGCTATCGGTATGACGCACGTGGCCGCACGATCGAGAAGACGGTCGAACAGCCCGGGTTCAGGCCAAAGACGTGGCAATACACGTGGGATGGGCTCAATCGGCTAGTAAAGGTCGTGACGCCGGAGCACGGCGTTTGGGCATATCGATACGACGCTTTCAATCGGCGAGTCGAGAAGCTCCAGCTCGGCGGCCGCGAAACCGTGAAATTTCTGTGGGACGGTACGACGCTGGCGGAGCGATGGGTCGAGCAGAGGGACGGCACGACCGGGCAGGCGGTGACATGGCATATCGAGCCGGGCAGCTTCTCGCCGCTGGCGCAGGAGACCGACGACGGGCTGTATCCGGTTCTGACAGACCAGGTAGGTTTGCCGAAGGCGGTGTTCGACGAACATGGCAAGCCAGTATGGAAGCCCGCATACTCGCTGTGGGGGAGATTGCTTCCGGCAAAGCGTGCGGAGAATGACGCGCCCACCGTGCCGATCGACACGACGCTGCGCTTCCCCGGCCAGTGGGCGGACGACGAAACGGGGCTCAACTATAACCTGAATCGCTACTACGACCCGGATTCGGGGCAGTACCTCAGCCCTGATCCAATTGGACTGGAGGGCGGCCTGCGGACGCAAGGTTACGTCACCGATCCTTTCGTCGAGTTCGATCCTCTTGGCCTCGCTACTTGTAACACTAACGAACCTCAAATCGACAAGGGTTTGAGCGAGCGTGGTGTGCGCCCTGGACCCGGTGAACGTTCGCTGACGAAGGAGCAATACCGTGAGTTGATGCGCAATCGAAATCAGGGTGATGCGCTACAGGCCGCTTTGGATCAGAAAATTGCGTCTCAGGACTATGTTTATCGCGCGACCACTTGGAGAGCTGTCGAAAATTACCGCAAGCAAGGCAGTATCAGTGGCTATAAGGGTGCGGGAACGTACATGTCGACGGACTATGTCGGGACGAATCAAGGCGTGCTGATGGACCGCGGTCAAGTTTTCCAGCATTGGGGACCGCCGGACGTTTTGTTGAAGATTCCGACATCGGAGCTGTCTTCCGCAACCGTTCCGAGGCCACTCGGTGGAAAGCTACCCGTCGGATGGGAACCCGAGACATCGTTCTACCCGGCAGCTGGATCCGGTGGACAGAATCAGTTCATGGGAACAACCAAATCGTGGTCTGACGACTGGATTATTCTGGTCGAAAAATGAGTGTGAATACCATGGATCAAGATATTCAGAGGATGCTTCGTCGCTATCGCGATCGAGACATTGATTTGCAGCAACTGCGCGTGTGGTTAGGCAACGAAAGCGCTCGTGTCGAGGCGCAAATTCCAAGAGGTCAATTGCTGAAGTTGAAACGAGGAAGCGAAGCGCAGAGCAATGGGGTGATCGCGCAGTTGCTTCCGGCATGCACGTACTGTCTCCGGGTCGGCTTGCCAAAACAGTTCGTATCACGCTTGGAATATCAGCAATATTCGCAACGTCGTGACGCTGCCGTTGTCAGTGGGGTCCTCGCGGAAATTGCTCCTCCTCCTTTCGACTCCGAAGGGAGTGGGTCGGCAGGATCTGCAATGTACTATCGCTGCACTCGGTGTCATTCGATTTGGGTATTTGTGGAGCCGGAGAGGGCGGAAAACGGTTTATGGAATAGAGTTATTTAGAATTGGATCGATGAGTGATGGTGCTCTTAAACAACGGCTCATGTCAATATGAGAAATCGCGCTGAACTGCGGGCTCATATTATTGGGGGCGAGCCATAAATAAGAAGCCGCCTAGGTTTTTCTAGAAGGCGAGCATCCATCGGGGATTTCGAAAAATATGGTATTGGTCAACGCGGCGGCACATCATTTGTAATGACAAAAGCGGAGGCTGATCAATTGATCAAATCGGCAAATGGAGATGCTGGGGCAATGGAAAAGGCATTGGGGCTATCTCCAGATTTCCTTTCCTCTGATTAATTGTATCGAATCGACATGCCTAACCCGAGGGAGTTAAATCTCCGCATGCCGTCCGGAAACGAGGCCGGTGCCAACGAGTTTTGGATTCCCGGCGGCAAACTGTCGACCGGCAACTTGGATGCAGTGATAGATGCGGGCAACATATCTTCGTTGCAATATATAGTAAATCCAGTTGATATAAATTAAGGTTTGGGCATGAAATTCAAGGATATTTTTTCTTCGAAGGAAGATAGGTATTCGGTAGGGGGTGAGCTGGACTCGGGCAGGTACTACTTGTCGATTCCTGTCAGCAATGGCATGGTGGATTACGAGGAGTATTATGAAATAACCGAGTCTCAGGCGAAGGAATTTTCCGAAAACAAGGTGCTGGCCAATGATTTTGCGAATAAGTGCAGAAATCGTCTTGCGGACGATAGTCTGATTATCAAGCTTGGGGCAAACCGCGGGACGCCATCTTAATAGGGCCGAATTCGATATCGTAAGTGACTCGCAAGTTCATCGAATCGATCGGCGGCATTGTCGAAATCGGCGAATACCGATAGCGCTGAGCGGTTCGGCACGAAGTGTTTCACCATCGTCTCGACTGTCGAACTGGCCGGAGCGCGCACCAAAAAGAATCGCTCCGTGCCAGTCGGTGCCGTTTTCGCGTGAGGCCGGCGGCAACCACCATCACCCCGCCCGAAATTCGGCCGCTTCGGATCGTACGTCCACCCCGGCATCGACCAGATAGAGCATCGCGACTGCATCATCGTGCGCCGCGCGGCCGACTTCCCGATACGGCGCATGCGTAGTGCGCCATGTCGCGCTCGATCCCGAGCCCGGGTTCAAGCCCAGGTCGCTTCAGTACGGCCGCCTGCCGGCTGACGATCTCGAGCGGCTCGCGCGTGCGCCGCCGATCGCCTTCCTGCCAGATCCAGTGCGTATCGATCGCGGGGGCCGTGCCGGGCGCCGCCGCGGCCGCTTGCTTGTAAAGGTCGTGACGCAGGAGTGCGGTATTTGGCTCTATCACTACGATGGAAGCTGAACCCCAATTAGGAGATACCGATGTCGTCTGAAAAGGCGACGGGTTCCGCAATGTACTATTCCTGTGCTCGGTGCCGTTCAATTTGAGTATTCGTTGAGCCAGAGAGGATGGAGGACGGCTCATGGAATAGAGTTATTTGGAAATTTATTGGCGAACGATGGTGCTCGCGAGTGATGCATCACTTTGATCAACGATGCGTGTTTTGTTCCGGGCCGCAAGGCGCGGATCGAGATTGAGCCGGGGAGGCTGATCATCACGCAGCTGTAAGCGCAACGCCGCAGGATGCGGCCGCGCTGCGCGACGTCGCGCAGCGCGCCGGACAGGGTGGAGCAGCCGCAAGCGGCAGCCGCCCGAAACCCCGCATCACCAAGCGATATCGCAAGACGAGCGCGACGTCCCCGCACCACCGGTAGCCGTGCACTTCGTCCCCGATTCGTTGTCGTAGAACGTCCGCGTCTCTGGCTGCGGTACCGACGGATCGAACGGATTCGGTGCTCCGTGCGGACCGCGCGGAGCATCGTACGGCCGCTGGGGTGCATACGCATTGCCACTTCCAACTGACCGAGAGCCGTTCGCGCGCAGGTATTCGTTCCTGTTCTGCTCGCGCTGCTCATGCCCGGGCACTACGCGACCCAAGCTATCGCTCCCGCCCGCGCCAAGCGCGACGCGGTTCGGGGCCAAGGCAAAATCGGGTTCGGGTTTAAAAGGAGGCGGCGATGCCACCAGCGCATCGCTTGTCACCCGCAACGGCCGCGTATCCGGCGTATCGAACGGACTACGTTCGGCAGGCGCGGCGAACTGTCCGCGTGGGCGGCTCATCCTCACCGCGCGCCCGTCATCCCGAGCAGCCGCACGCCGCTCCGAGCGAAATACATTGGCACCGGCCGACCGATCGGTCAGCGCATCGCGTCCTGAAGCATGGGAAGCAGAAACAGAAAGCGCGCAAGCGATCGCGGCGGCGGAAGAGAGGCGGACTGGGCAATTCATGGGCGATTCGAAGCAGGTGATGTGCATTGAACAAAAACGGCAGATCACTGGCTGGCGGCTGAGCGACGAGGGGGCGTCGAAGCGGCCCTGAAGCGACTGCGCGGCGCGGCGGGCGCGACTTGCAGGGAGGCTGGCTGGATTGCAGAAGGCGAGTTCGAATTATTTCATGAATATCTCAAAAAGCTTTCAAAATGTTTAGTTTCATAGGTAAACGGAAAGATTTGCCGCCTTCTCAGACGCCCCGTCCTGGTGCGCGCCCACACAATGATCAGTCGATTGATTTCCGCCGACCGATTCCCCAGCGGCCCAAAAAGCGCCCCTCGGGGAACCATCCTTCGCCGAAAGCCACGCCCAGCAAGGGACTCCCCCTCAATCTCCCTGCCAAATAGCAACCCGATTGCACCCAAAGCAAACGTTCCCGCCCTACCTAGGTTGCGCCCCCATCGCCACCCACCCGCCTCAAAAACCTACGTGTTTTCCCTCAATCGACAGGCATTTTTGACAGACGATTGAAAAACGCCCATATAATTTCGGCTGCCTTGCCAATGGCTGTCGGACCATCCCTCCGAACGAGCGATTTGGCAAGCGGGGCAGGCGAAACGCTTGCGCAATGCAAGACGCATCACGATGTCTTTCCGAACCAGACGTCCCCTTCGGGGACTGCAAGAGCCGGGCCCCGCTACGCAACATTCCGCTGGAGTTCCGTCTTCTATGTGTCTCGGGCGTGTCCCATGTCCTCGCCCCGGGTGCTGTTCGATTGCGCAAGTCATGCCGCCTTTGCCCGTATGACTAAACAACATCGAGGAGCTCCCAGATGACGCTGTCCCGTCTTACGTCCATTTCCGTCGCCGCCGTGCTGTTCGCCGCCGGCGCCGCCGCCGCGCAAGCGGAAACCGTGAAGATCGCCATCGCTGGTCCGATGAGCGGCTCGGTCGCCCAATACGGCGACATGGTGAAGGCCGGCGCGCTGACCGCGATCGAACAGATCAACGCGGCAGGCGGTGCGGGCGGCAACAAGTTCGAAGTGGTGATGATGGACGACGCGTGCGAACCGAAGCAGGCCGTCGCCGTCGCCAACAAGATCGTCAGCCAGAAGATCAAGTATGTGATCGGTCACGTGTGCTCGGGTTCGACGATTCCCGCGTCGGACATCTACGAGAACGAAGGCATCGTGATGGTCACGCCGTCGGCCACCGCGCCGCAGCTGACCGAAGGCAAGAAGCGCCACTTCATCTTCCGCACGATCGGCCGCGACGACCAGCAAGGCCCGGCCGCCGCGCACTACATCATCAACAGCGTGAAGCCGAAGAAGGTCGCGGTCCTGCACGACAAGCAGTCGTACGGCCAGGGCATCGCGTCGTCGGTGAAGAAGGACCTCGAAGCGGCGAAGATCCCGGTCGTGCTGTTCGAAGGCATCAACGCCGGCGATTCGGACTACTCGGCGATCATCACGAAGCTGAAGTCGCAAGGCGTCGATTTCGTCTACTTCGGCGGCTACCACCCGGAAATGGGCCTGCTGATGCGCCAGGCGCGCGAGCAGGGCGTGAAGGCGACGTTCATGGGCCCTGAAGGCGTGGGCAACAAGGACGTGACGGCGATCGCCGGCCCGGCTTCGGAAGGCATGCTCGTGACGCTGCCGGCCGACTTCTCGGCCGACCCGGCCAACGCTGCGCTCGTGAAGGCGTTCGCGGACAAGAAGCGCGACCCGAACGGCCCGTTCCAGATGCCGTCGTACGCGGCGGTGAAGATCATCGCCGACTCGATCGCGGGCGCGAAGACGACCGACCCGACGAAGGTCGCCGCGTACATGCACAAGACGACGTTCGACACGCCGATCGGCAAGGTCGCGTATGACGCACAGGGCGACCTGAAGGCGTTCAAGTTCGTCGTCTACACGTGGCACAAGGACGCGACGAAGACCGCCGCCAAGTAAGACGGAGTACCCGCCCGCGCACCCGCCCTGTCCGAGACCCGGACGGGGCGCGTGCGCATTTGGCCGCGCATTCCCCGTGCGCGGCCAACGAGGGCGGCCCGAGACGACACCGTGCGTTGCGCGCGGCCGACCGCCGTGATCCGGCGACGGCATGCGACCCAATGCCAACGGGAGCTTCCCGCACATGACTGACTTCTTTCCTCAATTCGCCCAGCAGCTGGTCAACGGCCTGACGCTGGGTGCGATCTATGCGTTGATCGCCATCGGCTATTCGATGGTCTACGGCATCATCGGCATGATCAACTTCGCCCACGGCGAGATCTACATGATCGGCGCGTACGTGGGCCTCGTGACCCTGACGGCCATCGGCATCTCCGCCGGCTACCCGCTGCCGCTCGTGCTCGGCGCCGCGTTGATCGTGTCGGTGATCGTCACCGGCCTGTACGGCTTCGCGGTCGAGCGCGTCGCGTATCGCCCGCTGCGCGGCGGCCCGCGCCTCGTGCCGCTGATCTCCGCGATCGGCATGTCGATCTTCCTGCAGAACTACGTGCAGATCGGCCAGGGCGCGCGCGACGTGTCGGTGCCCGTGCTGATCTCCGGCGCATTCGACATCCATCTCGGCGGCGACTACGACGTGACGGTTCCGTATGCGCGTCTGCTGATCGTCTGCGTGACGATCGTGCTGATGATCGCGCTCACGCTGTTCATCTCGCATTCGCGGATGGGCCGAGCGTGCCGCGCGTGCGCCGAGGACATGAAGATGGCGAACCTGCTCGGCATCGACACGAACCGCGTGATCTCGTTCACGTTCGTGCTCGGCGCGATGCTGGCGGCCGTCGGCGGCGTGCTGATCGGGCTGACGATCGGCAAGCTGAATCCGTACATCGGTTTCGTCGCGGGCATCAAGGCGTTCACCGCCGCGGTGCTCGGCGGGATCGGCAGCATCCCGGGCGCGATGCTCGGCGGCGTGCTGCTGGGCCTGGCCGAAACCTTCGCCGCGGGCTACATGCCGGCCGAGTACAAGGACGTGGTCGCGTTCGGCCTGCTCGTGCTGATCCTGCTCTTCCGCCCGACCGGCCTGCTCGGCAAGTCGGACATCGAAAAGGTTTGAGGGAGACGCAGATGAGTCAAGTCATTTCCGTTCGCCGCCCGGCCGCCGACGCATCGATCGGCCAGGCGCTGAAGAATGCCGTGGCCGCCGCGATCCTGACGGCGATCCTCACGATTCCGGTGCTCGGGCTGCAACTGAAGCTCGACGGCTATCAGGTGGTGCTGACGCCGCACTGGCGGCCGGTGTGGATCGCGGTTGCGGCCGTGTTCCTGTTCCAGTTGTTCAAGCCGTGGCTCGTGCGCGCGAAATCGGCGGTGAAGCTGCCGGCGATGCCCGCGATGGGCGCGCGGCAGCAGCACGCGATCATCTGGGTGCTGCTCGCCGTCGGCCTCGTGTGGCCGTTCTTCGGCTCGCGCGGCGCCGTGGACGTCGCGACGCTCGCGCTGATCTACGTGATCCTCGGCCTCGGGCTGAACATCGTGGTCGGTTTCGCGGGGCTGCTGGATCTCGGCTATGTCGGGTTCTACGCGGTCGGCGGCTATACGTATGCGATGCTGAACCAGTATTTCGGGCTGTCGTTCTGGGAATGCCTGCCGATCGCGGCGGTGGCCGCGGCAACGTTCGGCTTCCTGCTCGGCTTCCCGGTGCTGCGCCTGCGCGGCGACTATCTCGCGATCGTCACGCTCGGCTTCGGGGAAATCATCCGCCTGCTCGCGAACAACCTGACGAGCCTCACCGGCGGCCCGGACGGCATATCGAGCATTCCGAAGCCGACGGTGTTCGGCTTCGAGATGGCGCGCTCGGCGAGCGTCGAAGGCGCGAAGACGTTCCATGAACTGATCGGGCTGGAATACAGCGGCGAACACATGGTGATCTTCCTGTACCTGATCGCATTGGTGCTGGTGGGCTTCACGCTGTTCGTGACGAGCCGCCTGATCCGCATGCCGATGGGCCGCGCGTGGGAAGCGCTGCGCGACGACGAGATCGCGTGCCGTTCGCTCGGTCTGAACCCGACGCGCATCAAGCTGTCGGCGTTCACGCTCGGCGCGGCGTTCGCGGGGATCGGCGGCGCGTTCTTCGCGGCGCGTCAGGGCCTCGTGAATCCCGAATCGTTCACCTTCATCGAATCGGCGCTGATCCTCGCGATCGTCGTGCTCGGCGGGATGGGCTCGCAGCTCGGCGTGATCCTCGCGGCGATCCTGCTGACCGTGCTGCCGGAAGTCGCGCGCGGGTTCGCCGAGTACCGGATGCTGATCTTCGGTCTGGTGATGGTGTTGATGATGATGTGGCGTCCGCAGGGCCTGTTGCCCGCGAGCCGTCCCCACGTGGAGCTGCCGCAATGAGCGCGAATGCAGAACTGTTGAAGGTCGCCGGGCTGCAGATGCGCTTCGGCGGGTTGCTCGCGGTGGACGGCATCGATTTCGACGTGCGCCGCGACGAGGTGTTCGCGATCATCGGGCCGAACGGCGCGGGCAAGACCACGGTGTTCAACTGCGTCGGCGGCTTCTACAAGCCGACCGGCGGCGACGTGGTGCTCGACGGCCATGCGATCGCCGGGCTGCCGAGCCACAAGATCGCGTTGAAGGGCCTGGTGCGGACGTTCCAGAACATCCGGCTGTTCAAGTCGCTGACGGTGGTCGAGAACCTGCTCGTCGCGCAGCACCGCAAGGTGAAGGCCGGGCTGCTGCACGGCCTGTTCGCGACGCCCGCGTATCGTCATGCGGAGAAGGAAGCGCTCGAACGCGCGGCCGTGTGGCTCGACCGGATGGGGCTGACGTCGGTCGCCAACCGGCCGGCCGGCACGCTGTCGTACGGGCACCAGCGGCGCCTCGAGATCGCGCGCTGCATGATCACCGAGCCGCGCCTCTTGATGCTCGACGAGCCGGCGGCCGGCCTCAACCCGCAGGAAAAGATCGAGCTGCAGCACCTGATCGACAAGCTGCGCCGCGAGTTCGGCGTATCGGTGCTGCTGATCGAACACGACATGAGCCTCGTGATGGGCGTGTCGGACCGCATCCTCGTGATGGAGCACGGCCGGCCGATCGTGATCGGCACGCCGGAAGCGGTCCGCAACGACCCGCGCGTGATCAAGGCGTATCTGGGGGAAGAGTGATGCTGAAGCTGGAACAGGTCCATACGCACTACGGCGCGGTCGAAGCGCTCGCGGGCGTGTCGATCGAGGTGAACAAGGGCGAGATCGTCACGCTGATCGGCAGCAACGGCGCCGGCAAGACGACGCTGATGATGACCGTGTGCGGTACGCCGCGCGCGTCGTCGGGCCGCGTGTTGTTCGAGGGCAACGACATCACCGCGATGTCGACGCACCAGATCATGCGGCAGGGAATGGCGATCTCGCCGGAAGGGCGGCGCGTGTTCCCGAGCCTGACGGTGCTCGAGAACCTGAAGATGGGCGGCTTCTTCGCGAGCCGTCACGAGATCGACGACGGCATCGAGCACGTGTTCAAGCTGTTTCCGCGCCTGAAGGAGCGCGCGACGCAGCGGGCCGGCACGATGTCGGGCGGCGAGCAGCAGATGCTGGCGATCGGCCGTGCGTTGATGAGCAAGCCGCGTTTGCTGCTGCTCGACGAGCCGACGCTCGGCCTCGCGCCGCTCGTGATCGCGCAGATCTTCGACATCATCCGCACGATCCGCGACGAAGGCGTCACGGTGTTTCTCGTCGAACAGAACGCGAACAAGGCGCTGGGCGTGGCCGATCGCGGCTACGTGCTCGAAACGGGGCGCGTGGTGCTGGCCGACACGGGCGCGAACCTGCTCGCGAACGATCGCATCAAGCAGGCGTATCTCGGCGGTTGACGAGAGAAAGCCGCCGGCCTGCAACGGGCCGGCGGCGTGTTGCTTTTCGACGTTTCTGCATGCAAGGCCGGTTCGCGGCCTTGTCTTCCCTATCCGATCCTGAACGTGCTTTTCAGTACGTCGCGCAGATGCAGCGCGGCGCGATTGCTGTCGTCCGTCAGCACCGTGATCAAGTGCGGCGGCAGATCGGGCAGCACGATGCCGGCAACGTGGCTCGTCAGGTTGCCCGACACGCGATCGTGCTCGATCAGGCCGACCGCGAGGCCGTTCGCGATACACGCTTCCACCGCCGGCGAGCTGGCGCTTTCGAGCAGCATCCGGTGCGCGATCTTCGCCTTCTTGAGTGCATTCAGCGCGGTGTCGCGATACGGGCAGCCCTGCAGTTGCACCGCGATCGGCAGCGGCGCATCGGGATTGAACTTGAACGTGCGCGCGGCGACCCACACCGGATGGGTCTTGCTGAGGAGCTCGGCGTGCGGCAGCGCCTTCGGTACGACGGCGATCGTGATGTCGAGCTGGCCGCGCGCGAACAGCAACTGCAACTCTTCGCTGGAGCGCGCTTCGACGGTCAATTCGAGCAATGGCCGGTCGGCGGCGAAGCGCGGCAGGAATTCCGCCATGAAATGCGCGGCGTAGGAATCGGGGATGCCGAGCCGCAGCTTGCCGGTCAGCATCTGCGGCGACAGCGATTCGACGAGCCGGTCGTGGCTCAGCAGGAACTCGGTGGTGTCGCTCAGCAGCTTGTGGCCGAACTGCGTGAGTTCGACCGCCTGGTTGTTTCGCGTAAACAGCCGCTGCGCGACCATTTCTTCCAGCTTCTGGATCTGCGCGGTGACCGACGACGGGCTGCGGTTCACGTGAACGGCCGCATCCTTGAAGCGGCCGAGCTTCGCGACGGCATGGAAGGTACGCAGCAGGTCGACGTCCAGGGTGCGCGGCATGATTTGGTTTTTCCGAATCAGTGA
Organism: Burkholderia sp. BCC0506; assembly: GCF_902833145.1. Lineage (GTDB taxonomy): Bacteria > Pseudomonadota > Gammaproteobacteria > Burkholderiales > Burkholderiaceae > Burkholderia. The sequence goes on from NZ_CADFEN010000007.1 coordinate 174,701, forward strand.
TTCAGGTAATGTCGATTGACGGAATTATTGGGCATCCCTATCCTCGGGTCAACAGGCAGACAACGGCAGGCAGCCGGTCGGGCGTTGCACGCATCCGGGGAACGATTCATGTCGATCAATGATTTTGTCGTAGATGCATTGGTGCGGGACAGGAAGCTGAAGGCGGAGTCGGTATGGACGGTCGAGAATCACGAAAAATATTCGACGTTGCATCGCACTGACGATGACGCGCGGCGACGGGCAGCGGGGCGCGAAGTCTTTTCGCTGATGCGCAACCTGAACGAGCTGGGCGTGCGCAGCCCGGCACTGTGCGCGGACCGCGACGGCAACGGTTCGTTGCGCGAAGCGATCGGTGCGTTGAGCGAGCGGCTGGCCACCTTGTCGCGCGGCCGCGATGTCCATTACATCGAGCTCGGTCCCGAGCCGGTCAAGACCACCGAGCTGATGAAGGCGGTCAGCGGCGGCGGGCCGGACCATCTGCGTTACACGGCCGTCGACATCAACGAGTCGTCGGAAGACGCGATGCGGCACGCGATCATGCCGTTCCTGAAAACGCCCGGCTGTTTCAACTACATCGCCGACGATTACCGGAACGTGCAGTGGAGCCATGTCGACCTGGGCCAGGACGTGACGTTCATCACGATGCTCGGGTTCCAGGAAGGCAACGAGTTGCCGGTGACGATCGGCCGGCTGATTCGCACTCTCGGCGGCAAGTCGACCTATGTCGTGTCGGAGATGCAGTTGCTCGTGGAGGGGCGCGAAGAGCCCATCTACAACTTCTACCAGAACGAGAACATGGTGCGGTTCTCCGAAATCGTCAGCCGGCAGCAGGGCTTCGAGCCGCATGGCGCGCATCATGTGTCGATCGTGCGGCTCAATCTGCTCGGCGACCAGTTCCATGTCGCGGTCACGCTGCAGCCGGTGTCGAAGGCGGGGGCCGACGGCCATCTGATCACCAACGTCTGCCTGAAATACACACCGGAGCAATTCCGCCACGTTCGCCTGAGCCACGGCAATTGCCGCGTGATCGACGAATTGCGCAGCGGGGACGGCAGCGTCGTGTACCAGATTGCGCAGTTCAAGGGCTGAATGGCGAGGTCGACAGCGAGGCACGCGATGAACAAGGGACATGCATTGCCGGTATTTGCGCGCGGGTTGGGCCGGGTGAGGCTGGCGTTGCAGACGTCGCTGTCCGTCGACGCGAACGTCGGCGGCACGCTCGATGCGTCGACGGAGCCGATGCGCTGGAGCGGCGCGTGCCTGCGCGACGGCTACGAGGTGCGCTACCGCCGCAACCTCGACGATCTCGGTTATCGCGACGTGCCGATGCGCGGCACGCGCTCGGATGCGCTGAACGCGGTGTGTCATCTGCGCGGGTTGTTTTCCGACGAAGCGGTCGGCGCGTTGCGCCAGATCGGCCGCGCGCTCGAACACAGCGCGTCGAGCAGCAACTGGATCATCTCGAAGCGCGTGCGTGCTGTGACGAACCGCTCGCGCTTCATCGACGACATGATGCACGATCGCGCGTTCCTGCTGAGGGTGTCGCGTCTCGCCGGTGTGCCGTTGATCCCGTATCCGATGGCCAACGCGCGCTCGCAGTTCAACTACTACTATCCGACGGGCCAGCGCGACGGCAAGACGCAACTCGGCATGTGGCACACCGACGGCACCAGTTTCGTGCTGAACATCGTGCTGTCGGATCGCGCCGAGTACGAAGGCGGCAACTTTCTGTTCTACGAATCGACGGCGGAAACGTTCGATCGCCACGATCGCGAACGCCGGCATGTGAAGACCGCGAATCTGGACTACGCGGGCGATGCGCTGCTGATCTACGGCAGCAAGCTGTTTCACGGCGTCGAACCGGTCGAGGCCGGGCGCCGCATGTCGCTGGTGCTGTCGTTTCATTGTCCGTACACGCGCGAGGACGACAACGGGTTCTGGCATCTCGCGTCGGACGACGGCATTGCGCGCACCGTCGTGAACTGGCTGGCGCTGCGGCGCGCGCTCCGGGACGACGCCGAACTGCAGTACCGCCGCCTGGGGCTCGAACCGATCCGGCCGGAAGACCTGGGCGAGCAGCGCCTGTCCGCGGCCCCTCTCTGAGAGCCGTCGCGCCATGCAGCTTTTCCTGCTTCAACTCGTTTTCGTCCTGTCGTGGAGTTCCGGGTTCATCGGCGCCAAGCTCGGCGCGGAAACGGCCGGCGCGTTCAACCTGCTGTTCTGGCGCTTCCTGCTCGTCACGCTGTGCCTCGCGATCGTCCTCAACCGGCAGCTCGGGCGCCTGACGCTCGAAAAAATCCGCTATCACGCGGTGATCGGTTTCCTGTCGCAGTTTCTCTATCTGACCTGCGTGTATGTCGCGATCCAGCACGGCCTGCCGCCGGGTATCGCCGCGATCGTCGCGGCGTTGCAGCCGCTCATCACGGCGGCGATGACGTCGTTCGGCGGCAGCGAGCGCAGCGGGGCGCGCCAGTGGGCCGGGCTCGTCGTCGGATTCGTCGGCGTGGGCATCGTGATCGGCGGGCAATACGCGCTGCCGGCCGGGTCGGTCGGGATCGTCATGTACCTGCTGCCGCTGGTGTCCGCGTTCGGGCTGTCGATCGCGACGATCTATCAGCGGCGGCGCGCGCTGACGGCCGCGCGCAGCAACGAGGACGGGCTGTTCCTGCCGCTGTTCGTGCAGGGCTGCGTGAGCCTCGTGCTGTTCGCGGCGTGCGGGCTCGTCACCGGCGACCTGCACGTGCCGACGCAGCCGAACGTGTGGGTGTCGGTCGTGTGGCTGACGGTGTTTTCGACCTTCATCGCTTACCTGTCGCTGTGGGCGCTGCTCAAGCGGATGCCGGCGACGCGCGTGGCGACGCTCGTCTATCTCGAACCGCCGGTGACGCTGATGTGGGCCGCGTGGACGTTCGGCGACCGGATCGAGGTGACGACCTACGTCGGCATCGTCGTGGTTGCCATCGGCGTCTGGCTGGCCGGCAAGCACGGCGCGCGGCCCGCGCGGCCGCGCTGCGCGGACATGGAGACGGCCGGCCGTTGACGCACTGGTGGTGCGTGCGATTCCGGTGTAGCTTCGCGAGACTGCCCGCCTCGTGAAGGAGCCCGATGAAAGTCAAACGGATCGTCGCCAACGTCGATACTCGCTCGATCGACGACGCGAAGCGCTTCTACCAACGGATCTTCGGTCTGGACCTGCTGATGGATCACGGCTGGATCGCAACCTATGGCAATGCCGAGCAGATGAGCGTGCAGATCAGCTTTGCATCGCACGGCGGGTCGGGTACGCCGACGCCCGATCTGTCGATCGAGGTCGACGATGTCGATGAAGCGCTCGAGCGCGTCCGGGCGGCCGGCATTTCCGTCGAATACGGCCCGGCCGACGAACCGTGGGGCGTGCGGCGGTTCTACGTGCGCGACCCGTTCGGCAAACTCGTCAACGTGCTCGCGCATCGCTGAGCGGCGCCGGCGCGGCGGGCAGACCGGCGTTCACGCATGCAGCGCCAGCCCCTTCACCGCCTTGTCGACGGCCTTCTTCGGCCCGTGCAGCGCCAAACCGACCAGATCGGGATTGTCCGCATCCTCGGCGCGAAACGCTTCGCGGTTGGCCGCATCGTGCCCGGTCGAAAACATCGCGCGCACGTACGGCACGATCGTCAATTCGCGCGACAGCGCCTGCCGGTGCGCGGCCTGCAATCCGTTCAGATCGGCCGCGAACACCAGCATCGGCTGGCCGAGAATACGGCCATAGCGGCGCCCGGCCGCATCCTCGTAAGGCTCGCCGAGTGCGTCGGGCGCGCCGGCCGCGACACCCGTCGCGAGAAACGCGACCACGTTGAGTTTCTGCCACGCGGCGAGATCGTCGCGCACGATCAGCGCTACCTTGGTATCGAACATGCTTGCTCCTGGTTGGAGCGCCCATGATCGGACGTCGTGCGCGATCAGTCTGGAACGTTTGTGCAGAGTTGCCGGTACGCGGCCGGCGTGATCCGGTACGCGCGCCGGAACCAGCGGCCGAGGTGGCTCTGGTCTGCGAAGCCGACGTCCGCCGCCGCCTGCGCGGGCGTGCGGCCGGCGGCCAGCAGCTTGCGCGCGGCGCGCAGCCGCAAACGCACGAGGTACGCGTGCGGCGACGTGCCGAACGCGCGCTGGAACATCCGCGTCAGCCGGAACCGGTCGATGCCGGCGACGCTCGCGAGTTCGTCGAGGCCGATGTTGTCGCCCATGCGTTCGTGCAGCAGGTCGCGCACGCGTGCGATCGCGGGCGGCACGACGCCGCTTTCCAGCGCGGGCGAGCTGCCCAGTTGGCTACCGAGTCGCATCAGCAGGCGGTCGAGCGTCTGGTCGCGCGCAAGCCTGCCTTCGTTGCCGTGGATCGCGAAGAAGGCGTTCCGGATCGCGTCGACGAGGCCGCGATCGTCGACGAGCGTGTGGCCGAACGTGGCTTCGACGCTGCCGAGGCCCGGCAGGTCGAGCCGGCGCGCGGCGCGCTCGACCCACGCCTGCGGCAGGTACAGCATCCCGTACGTGAAGCCGCCGGCTTCGGGCGCGTGGCCGTCGTGCATCGCGCCCGGCTCGATCAGGATCGCGCGGCCCGGCACGCTCGTATGCAGCGAGCGGTGGCACTGGAAGCGTTGCACGCCCTGTTCGGTGAAGCCGACCAGCATGTCGTCGTGATCGTGCGCATCGTAGGCGTGGCCGTTGAAATGCGCGTGCAGGCTTTCGATGCCGGTGTCCGCGTCGCGGCGCGCGACGAGCCAGTGGTCGACCGTGTCGGCCGCCTTTGCGTCGGTCGTCATCGGGTACCTCGCACGTCGTCGCTGCGTGATGGAACGTGCAGGCAGGCGACGGAGCAGGGGTGGCGCGTACGGTTCATGCTTCGCTCACCGCCGCCTGTTCGTCGCGCGCGTATTGCGCGGGCGGCCGGCCGACATGCCGCGTGAACGCGACGCTGAAGGTGCTAGCCGAGCTGTAGCCGACGCGCGCCGCGATCTCGGCGATGCGGCCTTCGTTGCGGCGGAGCAGATCCTTCGCGAGCGCCATGCGCCAGGTGAGCAGGTATTCCATCGGCGCGACGCCGACCGCGCGGCTGAACCGTTCGAAGAACGTCGAGCGCGACAGCGCGGCTTCCTTCGCGAGCTCGACGATCGTCCACGGGTGCGCGGGGCGTTCGTGCATCCGGCGGAGCGCGGCCGCGAGGCGGGTGTCGGCGAGCCCGCGCACGAGGCCGGGCGACGCGTGCGTGCCGGTCGTGAACCGCAGCGCTTCGATCAGCAGCACTTCCAGCAAGCGCGCCAGCACGATCTCGCGGGCAGGCCGCTGCGCGCGCGACTCGTCGCGCACCAGTTGCACGAGCGTGGTCAGCCGCGGCTCTCCGCGCACGTGCACGAAGCGGGGCAGCAGCGACACCAGCAGCGCCGCATCGGGCGAACCGAAGCTGCAGTTGCCGGCCATCATGCGCGTGTCGACCGGGTTCGCGGGATCGCCGATCCGGTATTCGCCGTGATCGAGCATGACCGGCGGTGCGGTCTCGACGCCCGGCGGCGGCGGTTCGAGGCTCGACATCGCGACGCCGTAGGCCGCCGGAATCAGCATGAAGTCGCCGGGCAGCAACTCGATCGGCGCGTGCCCGTCGATCGCGATCCGGCACCCGCCGTCGAGGATCGCGCAATAGAACGGCTCGCCGGCGACCGTGCGGTTGATCGCCCACGGGCTCGCGCCGCGCACGTACTTCGCGTATCGCGCGCCCGGTTGCAGCAGCGTCACGACTTCGGTCAACGGGTCGATCATTGCCGGACTCTCGCAAAAGAAAAGCGGATTGTCGATTGTAGCGAATACGGATCCGGCCATCTATCGTACGGACACGTGCCCAACACATCCCAGGAGTTTGCATGAAGACCGTACTGATTACCGGCTGTTCCTCCGGCTTCGGCGTCGAAATCGCGCGCCATTTTCTGGCGCGAGACTGGCAGGTCGTCGCGACCATGCGTCAGCCGAGCGACGACGTGCTACCGCCGTCGGAGCGCCTGCGCGTGCTGCCGCTGGACGTGACGAACGCGGACAGCATTCGCGCCGCGATCGACGCCGCCGGCCCGATCGACGTGCTCGTCAACAACGCGGGCTTCGGCGCGGCCGCACCGGCCGAACTCACGCCGCTCGACACCGTGCGCGCGCTGTTCGACACCAACACGATCGGCACGATCGCCGTGACGCAGGCGGTGCTGCCGCAGTTTCGCGCGCGTGGCGCCGGCGTGATCGTGAACGTCACGTCGAGCGTCACGCTGAAGGCCTTGCCGCTGGTCAGTGCGTACCGCGCGAGCAAGGCGGCGGTGAATGCGTTTACCGAATCGATGGCGGTCGAACTCGAGCCGTTCGGCGTGCGCACGCATCTCGTGCTGCCGGGGCGTGCGCCTGGCACGCGCTTCGCGGACAACGCACGGGCCAACATGCATGGCTTCGAACACGAAGCGTATGCGGACTTCGTCGGCAAGGCCGTCGCGCGGATGCTCGACGCGTCGGGGCCGATCACCCATGCGCAGGACGTTGCCGAAGCCGTGTGGCGCGCGGCGACCGATCCGTCGAGCCCGCTGCGCATTCCGGCCGGCGCCGATGCGCAAGCGTGGGCGGCGGAGGCGTGAACAGGCTCTGATCGAGCGGAAATCCGCCGCGCCGGCCGGTTGAGCCGGGGCGACGGATCGCGTGAGGTAGAGACGGCGTTACGTCAAAGCGCGCGGGTCATCGCCTGCTCCAGCAGCGACAGGCCGAGATCGATCTCGTCGTCGCTGACGGTCAGCGGCGGCGCGATCCGGAACACGCCGCCCATGCCGGGCAACTGCACGATGTTCATGCTGAGCCCGAGCTTCATGCATTCGCGCGTGATCTTCGCGCCGAGCCCGTCCGCCGGCTCCTTGGTGCGGCGATCCTTGACGATTTCCACGCCGAGCAGCAGCCCGCGCCCGCGCACGTCGCCGATGCAGTCGAAGCGCTCCATCAGGTCGAGCAGGCCGCGCCGCAGCCGCTCGCCCATCGTGTTCGCGCGCGCGACGAGGCCGTCGCGCTGCACGACGTCGAGCACGCGCAGGCCGACGGCGGCCGGCAGCGGGTCGGACACGTGCGTCGTGTAGAACAGGTAGCCGAGTTCGTGCGCGCGTTCCTCGATGGCGGCGGACGTAACCATCGCCGCGAGCGGCAACCCGGCGCCGAGCGTCTTCGACAGCGTCAGGATGTCGGGCGTCACGCCGTCGCGCTGGCACGCGAACATCGTGCCGGTGCGGCCGACGCCCGTCTGCGCCTCGTCGAGGATCAGCAGCATGCCGCGTTGCTCGCACTTGCGCTTGAGCGCGGCCATGTAGCCTTCCGGCAACTCGATGATCCCGCCCGAACTGAGGATCGGCTCCGCGATGAACGCGGCGAGGTTGCCGCTCGACTGGCGGTCGATCAGGTCGAACGCGTAATCGAGTTCGGCGAGCGGGTCGTACGCGCCGTTGCGCTCGAAGCGCGGCCGGTACGCGAACGGCGCCGGAATCGCGAACGAGCCGACCGACGCGGGGCCGACGCCCTTGCGGCCCGCGCTGTACGTGGCCGATGCGGCCGCGCCCGTCATCCCGTGCCACGACTGCGCGAAGCCGACGATCTCGTACTTGCCGGTGACGAGCTTCGCCATCCGGATCGCCGCCTCGTTCGATTCCGCGCCGGTGCTGAGCAGCAGCGCGTGGTCAAGCCCGGCGGGCGTGATGTCGGCCAGGCGCGTCGCGAGATCGACGACCGGCCGCGACAGCATCCCGCTGAACAGGTGGTCGAGCCTGCCCGCGTATTCGCCGATCACGGACACGATCTCCGGATGGCTGTGGCCGAGCACCGCGCTCATCTGGCCCGACGTGAAGTCGAGGATCGCACGGCCGTCGGCGTCGTAGACGAAGCTGCCTTGCGCGCGCTCGATGATCATCGGCTCGAACGTGCCGCCGTAGCGGACCAGGTGCTGTCTGGCGTTGCGCCAGAAGGTTGCGTCGTCGTTCAGGGACATCGGGCGGCTCCGGGCAGAAGGTCAGGGGTCGCTTGCAGTCTAGGCGCGCGTCTGGTTTGATGGAAACGAATAGTTTTAATGCAAGGTAGAAAAGGGGCTAATACCTTGGCGCTTTCGCTCGAAATCGACCTGCTGCGCTCGTTCGTCGTGATCGCCGAGGTGCGCGCGCTGAGCCGCGCGGCCGCGCGCGTCGGCCGCACGCAATCCGCGCTCAGCCAGCAGATGAAGCGGCTCGAGGAAGTTGTCGACCAGCCGCTGTTCCAGCGCACCGGCCGCGGCGTGGTGCTCACGCAGCCGGGCGAGCGGCTGTTCGTGCATGCGCAGCGCATCCTGCGGCTGCACGACGAGGCGATGGCCGACCTGTGCGGCACGGGGCTGTCGGGGACGATCCGGTTCGGGTGCCCGGACGATTACGCGCACGTGTGGCTGCCGGCGCTGCTGCGGCAGTTTTCGAGTCAGCATCCGCAGGCGATCGTCGAAATCGTCTGCGGGCCGACGCCGCGGCTCGTCGAACACCTGGAGAAGCGCGCGGTCGATCTGGCGATGATTTCCGTGCCGGACGACGGCGCGACCGACGACGTCATGCGCCGCGAGCAACTGGTCTGGATCGGCTATCCGGGGCTCGAGCCCGCGCATTTCGACCCACTGCCGCTCGCGCTGTCCGATCGCGATACGCTCGATCACCTCGCGGCCTGCGACGCGTTGAACCGCGCGGGTCGCGACTATCGCGTCGCGTATGCGAGCAGCAGCCTCGCCGGGCTGATCGCGCTGGTGCGCTCGGGGCAGGCGTTCGCGGTGATGACGCAGACGGCCGTGCCGGCCGATCTCGCGATCGTCAACGGCGATCCGCGCTTGCCGCCGTTGCCGGCCGTGGGCATCACGCTGCGGTTCGACCGGAAGCGGCCGTCGCACCTGACGGCAGCATTCGCCGACCATATCCGGCAAACGCTGCCGTTGCTGTGACGGTCGACGCGAATCAGTCGACGATCGACGACGCCGACACCTGCGCGGGGCCGGGCGTCTGCGTTGCCGCATCGCGCAGGCGGATCGCCGCCTGCATGCCCGACAGCTTCAGTTCGTTTTCCTAATATTGGCTGGCCGGCTAGGAATCGGCCATGCTGCCGCAGCCCGCGAACAGCCGGCACGCGCTGCCAGCGACCGGCGCCGAGCGCGCGATCGTCGGCTGGCGTCGCATCACGCTCGGTTCAACCGCCGCGCCGCGAGCAACGCGATGGCGAGCAGCACCGCGACATACGCGGCGACGCTCACCCACGCACCGCGTTGCCAGAACGCGCCGCCCACCGAGCCGAGCACGCTCGACCCGACATAGTAGGCGAGCAGGTACAGCGAAGCCGCATGCCCCTTCGCGGCGCCCGCGAGCGCGCCGACCCAGCCGCTCGCGACCGAATGGGCGACGAAGAAGCCGATCGTCACGAGCACGATGCCGACGACGCTCGCGACGAGCGAATGCGACAGCGTCAGCGCGAGGCCCGCCGCGAACACGACGATGCCGCTGACCAGGACCGGCGCCCGCCCGAGACGATCGGCGAGCGCGCCGGCGCTCGATGACGACACCATCCCGAACAGGTACGCGCCGAAGATCAACCCGCAGGCAGTCGGGCTCAGGTTGAACGGCGCCGCCATCAGCCGGAACCCGGCGTAGTTGTAGATCGTCACGAACGCGCCCATCACCAGGAAGCCGATCGCGAACACGAACGGCAGGCGCGCGTGACGCAGTTGCGCGTGCCACAGCCGCAGGTGGTGACGCAGCGTCAGGTCGGTGCGCTTCACGAAGCGTCGCGACGCCGGCAGCAGCATCACGAACGCGATCGCCGCGAGCAGATCGACGACGCCGATCGACAGCATCGCCGTGCGCCACGAGAAGTGCTCTTCGAGCGCGCTCATCCCGATCCGTCCGATCATGCCGCCGAACGCGGTGCCGCCCACATAGAGCCCCATCGAGAAGCCGAGCCCGTCGGCGGCGATTTCTTCCGCGAGATAGGCCATCGCCACGGCCGGCACGCCGCCCAGCGCGAAGCCTTCGAGCGCGCGCCAGACCAGCAGCAGGTGCCAGTTCGGCGACAGCGCGGCGAGCAGGTTGAACAGCGCGGCCAGCGTCATCGACACGAACATCAGTCCGCGCCGTCCGACCCGTTCGGACAGCGCGCCGGCGCACAGGATCGACACGGCGAGCATCCCGGTCGACAGCGACAGCGACAGCGAACTCGACGCCGCGCCGACGTCGAACTCGCGTGCGAACGCGGGAAGCAGCGGCTGCACGCAGTACAGCAGCGAGAAGGTGGCAAAGCCGGCGAGGAACAGCGCGAGCGCGATGCGCTTGTACGCGGCCGAGCGCGGGGACACGCCGGCCGGCAGCGCATCGGGCGCGGTGTTCTGCGTGCCGGGCAGGGAGCGGGAAATCGAAGCGGAGGACATGAGGGCACTCGATGTGCGACGGAATACACGAATTCTTGCGCACGGTCATGTATATGTCCAATATATGAAATGAACCGTAGCAATATGTTTTGACACTGGCTGACTGACTGGCCAATCCGACTCATCGCGAGGTCGCATCACGAATGGAACTCCGGCATCTGCGCTACTTTCTGGCCGTCGCGGCCGCGTCGAATTTCACGAAGGCCGCCGAAGCGCTCGGCATCGGCCAGCCGCCGTTGAGCCAGCAGATCAAGGCGCTCGAGAACGAGCTCGGCGTGGAGCTGTTCAAGCGGACCGCGCGCGGCGCGGAGCTGACGCTGGCGGGCGAGGTCTTCGCGGAAGAGGCGCGCCGCGTGCTCGACGATGCCGAGCGCGCGGCACGGGCGGCCAGGCGCGCAGCGCGCGGGGAAACCGGCCATCTGCGGGTGGGCTTCACCGGGACGGCCGCGTTCAATCCGAAAGTGTCGGATCTGCTTCACCGCTTTCGGGAGGCATTTCCGGATGCCGAGCTGACGTTGCAGGAAGCGACGTCGGGCGTGCTGCTGGAGGCGCTGGAAAGCGGGCGCCTCGACGTCGCCATCGTGCGGCCCGAGCGCCGCGTCGCCGCGACGCTGCGGGTAGCCGACTGGGACGAGGAGCCGATGTTCGTCGCGCTGCCCGTCGCGCACCGGCTCGCGCAGCGGCGGCGCATCGATCTGGCGGAGCTGGCCGACGAATCGTTCGTGCAGGTGCCGCGCGCGGCGGGCGCCGCGCTGTTCGACGACATCGTCGCTGCCTGCAAGGCCGCCGGGTTCGAGCCGCGCATGGGGCAGCCGGCGCCGCAGATCGCGTCCGCGGTGACGCTGGTGGCGGCCGGGCTCGGCGTGTCGGTCGTGCCGAAGGCGATCACGCAGGTGCAGGTGCCCGGGGTCGTATACCGGCCGTTCGTGGGTAACGCGTTTCGCGCGAGGCTCGCCATTGCGTCGCGCTGCGACGAGCCGTCCGCGGTGGTGCGGAATTTTCTGCTGCTCGCGTAGCGGACAACAAAAAACCCGCGAAGCCATCTGCTGTCGCGGGTTTCGGAAATGCTGGAATGCGAGGAAAACGCATCTGGTGCCGACGGCGAGACTCGAACTCGCACAGCTTTCGCCACTACCCCCTCAAGATAGCGTGTCTACCAATTTCACCACGTCGGCACTGCAAGGGGCGCAATTCTAACGTCACATTTCGCGTTTGTGAAGGGGGGATGACAAAGTCGGGTACGGGCACGCGATCGATCCCGGTAGAATCGTCCGATCGACCCGACGGGTCCCCGCAACCGCCACCCGTTTTCTTCCGTGACCCACACCCTCGAACAACTGCAGGCCGGCCAACTGTCGGGCGCGCGGCAACTCAAGCTCGCGTGCGGACTGACCGAATTTCCGCGCGAGATCTTCGATCTGGCCGACACGCTCGAAGTGCTCGACCTGACCGGCAATGCGCTGTCCGCGCTGCCGGACGACCTGCCGCGGCTGCATCGGTTGCGCATCCTGTTCGCATCGGGCAACCGCTTCACCGCTTTCCCCGCCGGGCTCGGCGCGTGCGAACGACTCGAGATGATCGGCTTCAAGGCGAACCGGATCCGCACGGTGCCGCGCGGCGCGCTGCCGCGTGCGCTGCGCTGGCTGATCCTGACCGACAACGCGATCGATGCACTGCCGGCCGACATCGGCGACTGTGCGCGGTTGCAGAAGCTCATGCTGGCCGGCAACCGGCTGCGCGCGCTGCCCGCGGAAATGGCCGCGTGCCGCGCGCTGGAGCTGGTGCGCCTGTCGGCGAACCGGCTGGAGGCGTTGCCCGACTGGCTGCCGCGCCTGCCGCGTCTCGCATGGCTTGCCGTGGCCGGCAATCCGCTCGGCGCGGGGCCGGAGGCGGCGGCGTCCGGCGGAGCGGACGTCGCGGAGATCGACTGGGCCGCGCTGTCATGCGAAGAGAAGCTGGGCGAGGGTGCGTCGGGTGTCATTTACCGCGCGCAGTGGCAGGCGGAAAGCCAGCCGCCGCGGACGGTCGCGGTCAAGCTGTTCAAGGGCGCCGTGACGAGCGACGGCCTGCCCGATTGCGAAATGGCCGCGTGCCTGCATGCCGGCCGTCACCCGAACCTGATTCCGGTGATCGGCAAGGTGCGCGGGCATCCGGGCGGCACGCACGGCCTCGTGATGGAACTCGTCGATCCCGCGCTGACGAATCTCGCGGGGCCGCCGAGCTTCGCGTCCTGCACGCGCGACGTCTATGCCGCCGATGCGACCTTCGATCCGGCGCACGCGCTGCGGATCGCGCACGGCATCGCGTCGGCCGCCGGCCATCTGCACGCGCGCGGCATCATGCATGGCGACCTGTATGCGCACAACATCCTGCACGACGGCGCGGGCGGCGCGTTGCTCGGGGATTTCGGGGCGGCGTCGCCGTACGACCTGAACGAGCGCACCCACGGCGCCCGGTTCGAGCGGCTCGAAGTGCGCGCGTTCGGCTATCTGCTCGGCGAATTGCTCGCGCGCTGCGAACCGCACACCGGGGCGCTCGACGCGCTGGCGGCGGCGTGCGTGAACGAGGACGTCGATGCGCGGCCGTCGTTCGACGAGATCACGACCGCGCTGGCCGCTCGCCTGCGCTGACGGGATGGGGCCGGTTCATGCCTGCCGCGCGGTCAGCAGCTTGATGCCGAGCCCGACGAACAGCAGCCCGCTCGCGCGCTTGAGCGCGCGCACCGCGCGGCTCATGCCGAAGCCGCGATGTAGGCGGCGCACGCCGGCCGAATAGATGCAGTGAACGACCACGACCGTGCACGCGATCGTCGCGTACATCACGACGAACTGCAGCGCGAGCGGGCGGTCGTGCACGATGAACTGCGGCATGAACGCCGACAGGAAGATCATCGTTTTCGGATTGCTGCCCGACACGAACAGCGCTTCGCGAAACAGCTTCCGGCGATCGGGCACGGCGAGCTCCGCGGCGCCGCTCGGTGCGGCCGCCTTGCGGTCGCCGCGCAGCTGCCGGACACCCAGAAAGATCAGGTACGCGGCGCCGACCACCTTCATCGCGACGAACAGCGGCGGCATCGCGGCCAGCACCGCGCCGACGCCGAGCGCGACCAGCAGCACGACCGCGCCCTGCGCGACGAGATTGCCGGCGATTGTCGCGGCGGTGCCATGCGCGCCGTAGCGCACCGTGTTGCGAATCACGAGCAGCACGTTGGGCCCCGGCGACAGCGTCGTGGCGAGATAGGCTGCGGCAAACAGCAGCCAGGTCTGAATGGGCATGCGGCGCTCCGAAAGGCGGTTCCGGCGGTCGGGATGAAGCGATGGTGCCACGCCAATAATGGCGCGGGCCGCCGCCGGAACCGTGCGGTCGCGATGCGTCAGTGCGCGTCGCGCATGCAGTACGCGGGAATCGACGGCGGCGTGTCGATCGCGGCAGGCCGCGTCATCCATGCGATCCAGGCGGCCCATATCCCGCAGACGATCAGCACCGCGAGGTTCAGCGGCGTCCGGTAGCGGACGATCAGGTCGGCCAGCGGCAGGCGGTCTTTCATGTGCGTCTCCTTCGATCGAGAGGCCGGCGGCGTTACTGGCCGGCGTAGGTCGGCGCCTTCGCGTCGCAGGTCACGGACACGGTCGAGCCGTCCGCGAAATGCAGCTTGAACGGCACCTTCGCGCCGGGCGCGACGGCCCGGCGCGGTTCCTCCAGCATCACGTGATAGCGCTTCGGCTTGAACGTCAGCGTGCCGTGTGCGGGCACGACGACCGAGTCGACGTGAACCATTTTCGCGGTGCTGCCGCTCGTCTGCGTTTCGTGCACCATCGCCATCCCGTACGCGGGCGTGTCGATACCGGTGAGCGTCGCGGGCGCGTCGCCGTCGTTCTTCAGCGTGAGGTAGCCGGAGGACGGCACCGTCGCCGGCATCGTGCGGATCCAGCATGCATCGGCCTGCACGGCGGGCGCCGCGAACGTGGCGGACGCGTGCAGCGCCAGCGCCACGAGCAGGCCGGTCGGAATCGAGCGTTTCATCGTGTGTTTTCCTTGTCGTGTGCGATGCCGGAGGCATCGATGCGAATGCGATCGGCGCGGCGCGCCGATGCGCACCGTGCGCGTTACTTGACCGTGAATGCGTAGCGGCCGTGCGTGCGGTGGCCGTCGCTGGCCACCGCGATCCACGCGACCGTGTAGGTGCCCGGCTTCAGGCTCGCCAGGGCGACGTGCATGCGCTTCCGGTTGCCGGCGTCGACGGCCGACTTCCCGTCGACGACCGACTGCCCGTGGCTGTCGGTCACGGCGATCGAGCTGAATGCCGGTTCGAGCGCCTCGCCGAAATCGATCGTGACCGCGTGCGGCGCGGCCGAGAGCGTGGCGTCGGGAGCCGGGTCCTGCGTTTTCGGGAGCGCATGCGCATGGGCGGCCTGGATGACGACGAAGCCGAATGCGGCGAGTGCGCCGCGAACGAAAGTGAGGGTTCTCATGGCGGTTGAGCGAGTGACGAATCGGATGGAAAAAGACGGATTCGACGGACGGCTGCGCGAGCGGCATCGATGTCCGGCAGCGTACGGCGCGGACGTGCGAGGGCAGGCATTCGCATGCGGGCGAGTGCAGGCACGGCAATCCGGATCGGTGGCGGCCAACCGTGCGCCCGGCATGACGCCGCGCGCAGCAGGGTGAGACATGATCGTCCTTCGAAACGTGACATGTCGCGCACGCGGGCAGCGTGCGCGGACGACGCGATGCACGACGGCATCGCGTGCGATGACGACGGATCAGGACGTGAACGGCGGGGCGCGCGGTTGCGCGGCCGTGAGCGGCAGCGCGCGGCGCAGGCTGTCGAAGCGGGTTGCCGCGCGATGCTCGGTCGCGTGCACGTGGGCCGCGAACGTCAGCTCGGGGGCGGGCAGCGCGGGGGTATGGGCGAGCAGGCTGCAGTAGCCGCATGCCTGGAGATGGGCCTGCAGGCTTTTCGTCGACGAATCGGCGGCGTGGTCGCCGGCGGCCGGCGCGGCCGAACAGTAGCCGGCCAGCAGTGCGTCGACGCGCCCTTGCGCGGTCAGCGCCTGCGAGATCGTCGGCGCGAGCGCCGTCATCAGGATGGCGAGCATCCCGATCAGACTGCCGATCTTCCGGAGACGACGACTCAGCATGCGATGCGCGGCGGCGGGTGGACGACGATGCGGGCGATTATGCCACGCACGTCGGGCCGCCGGTCGGCGCGAACGTGCGGCATCGCGGCGCGCTATGCGTGCTTCGCCAGATACTTCGCGATCAGCGTCATCTGCGCGGCCCAGCCCTGGTCGTTCATGTCGCGCGCCGTTGCGCGACGCGCTTCGATCAACGCGTCGAAACCCGTTTCGGTGACCGTGAGCAGCGTGCCGCCGGCTTGCGCCGCGAGCGTGAACGTGACGAGCGTCATCGGCTCGGACGCGTAATCGAAATCCGGATCGATCGCGAACGGATGCCAGCGAAACGAGAGCAGTTGCCTGGGCTCGATGCGGTCGACGACGATTTCGAACACGGTGCCCGCATAGGGCTCCTGCGCCTTCGCGACGTCGTCGTCGACGCGGGTCGGCGTGATGCGGCCGAACAGCGGCTGGCCCGCTTCGAACGGCCCGTCGAACGAGACGCCGAACCACTGGCCGAATTCGCCGGAATGGCTCACGGCTGCCCAGACGCGGTCGGGCGACGCGGCGAGCAGCGTCTGTTTTTCGATGCGATCGGTTTGCTGGACCATCACGTTCTCCATGCAGGCCCTAGTCGAGCATGACCGCCTCGGGCACGTCGAGCACGAGATCCGACGTCGCGACGGCCACGCACGGCAGCGTATAGCCGTCGGCCTTTTCCTCGCGGGAGAGCCCCGGCCATTCGATCGTGTAGCGTACGCTGCCGCTGACGATCCGGCAGAGGCAGCTTCGGCACGTGCCGTTGCGGCACGAGCGCGGCAGCGATACGCGCGCGAACGCGGCGGCTTCGAGCACGGTCAGCGAACCGGGCGCGTCGAAGGTCGCGCCGAGCGGTTCGATGCGCACGAGGGGCGGTTGTTCTGGGTCGGTCATGACTGAAGCGGGCGGCGGGTCGGCGGCAACGCGCCAAGCATACCCGAACGCGCCGGCGGCCGACGGCCGCCTACCGTGGGCGTCAGTGCCGCCGCAGATACCGGTACACGGTATTGCGGGCGAGGCCGAGCTCGCGCGCGGCCGCCGATACGTTGCCGCCGTGCCGTGCGAGCACCGCGTCGATCATCGCGGCCTGGTGGCTTTGCAGCGTCGTGCCTTCGCGCCTGCCGACCGAGGGGGACGATACGGCGGCCGGCGTGGCCGGCGCATCGTCGCAATCGAGCCAGAAATCGTCGGGCAAATGCGCGAGCGTGATCTCGGCTTCGTCTTCGGCGAGCATGCCGGCCGTGCGCAGCACGTTGGTCAGCTGTCGCAGGTTGCCGGGCCAGCGGTGGCGCGCGAATGCGTCGAGCACGTCCGCCGCGAGGCGGCGCGGCATCGGCTCGCTGCGCGCGAGCCTTGCGAGGATCCGCTCGACGAGCGCGGGCAGGTCGGTGCGCGTGGCGAGCGCCGGCAGCGTGACCGCGAGCCCGTTGATCCGGTAGAACAGGTCTTCGCGGAACGTGCCTTCCGCGATCATCGCGCGCAGATCGCGGTGGGTCGCGCAGACCACGCGCACGTCGACCGGCACCGCGCGTGCGCCGCCGAGCGGCATCACCGCGCGCTCCTGCAGCACGCGCATCAGCCGCACCTGCTGCGCGAGCGGCATGTCGCCGATTTCGTCGAGAAACAGCGTGCCGCCGTCGGCCTGCGCGATCTTGCCCGGGCTGCCGCGCTTGCGGGCGCCCGTGAACGCGCCGTCTTCATAGCCGAACAGTTCGGCCTCGATCAGCGAATCGGGCAGCGCCGCGCAGTTGACCGCGACGAACGGGCCGTCCGCGCGCGGCGACGCCTGGTGCAGCGCGCGGGCGAGCCACTCCTTGCCGGTGCCGGTCTGGCCGAGGATCAGCAGCGGCAGGTCGCGCCCGCGGATCTTCGCGACGCGTTCGAGCACGGCGGCCATGCGCGCGTCGCCGGTGTCGAGCGTCGCGAACGTGATCGCGTCGGGGTCCGGCGCACGCACGCGTGCGGCCGGTGCGGGCGGCGTGACCGCGACGGCGGTTTTCTGCGTTTCGGGGAACTCGCAGCGGGCGAGCACGCGCACGCCGGTCGACAGCGTGAGGCGGAACGTGGCGCCCGGCGCGCGGGCGGCCTGCTGCGCGAGCTGGCCGAAGCGCATGCCGAACAACGCGTCGCTCGCCTGATGCTGCAGTGCGTCGAACGACGCGCCGAGCTGGAATTGCGCGCTGCGGTTCGCGGCGATCAGCCCGCCGTCGGGGCCGAAGGCGACGAGCCCGGCGAACAGCGAATCGACGCAATCCTCGTGTGCGTGAAAGCGCAGCCGCAACGCTTCGCCGCACTGGTTCGCGAACAGGTGGTTCTCGATCAGTTGCGCGGACATGCGCACGAGCGCGAGCGTATGCGGGCTGGAGCCGCGCGGGTCGCCGCTCACGTCGAGCGTGCCCAGCGTGCGGCCGAACGGATCGACGATCGGCGCGCACGCGCAGGTGAGGATGTGGTTCGCGCGCAGGAAATGTTCGGCACCGTGCACGACCACGGCCTGGCCCGACGCGAGCGCGGTGCCGATCGCATTGGTGCCGCGTGCGCCTTCGGCCCACGACACGCCGTTGCACAGCGCGACGCGGTTGGCTTTCTCGATGAAGTCCGCGTCGCCGATGCTGTGCAGGATCACGCCGTCGGCGTCGGTCAGCAGCACGAGGCTTTGCGTATCGGCGATCTGCGCGTGGAGGTCCTCCATCACCGGGCGGGCGTGCGAGAACAGCGTGTGGTTCGTGTCGAGCAGCTCGCGCAGCGCGACGCGCGACAGCGGCGAGAAATCGGGGCGTTCGTGCGCGCGCAGGCCGACCGCGGTCGAACGCGCATGCGCCTGCGCGAGCAGGTCGGTACGCCCCGCGGCGGCGGGCAGCACGAAGGATTGCGGCATGATGTGTCTCCTGTTCCCCGGGGCCGTCGGGGCCGACCGGATCGGAATCGGCGGCGCAGTGCGGCTCCGCTCGCGGTGCACCATTCGGCGCGACAGCCGACCGTCCGGGCACGCATCATCATACAAGCGCCACGTGCGATGCGCGACCGGGGAGCAAAATCCCCTTGCTTTTAAGCACCCGCCTGCAATCATGGAAATGGAGCACGCACGCGCCGTGTTCCGCACTGCAACATGCATGCGACGCGACATGCATCCGTTCGGGAGACGCATCATGGTTCGGACGGAACTGAGAGTCGTGCTGGCGGCCATCGCCACTTTCATCATGCTGGGCGGCATTGCCGTGGCGATCCACGGTTTGCTGTTCGATCTGGGCGATGCGGTGAGATACGGGGCGGCCGCGATTGCGGTGGGCGTCACGACTGCCGCGATCGCCCTCAACATCTGGCCGACCGATCCGCACTGACGCCGTTCGCGAAACGGTGCCGGATGCCGCGCAGATCAGACGAAATGCGCGTCGGAACGACGCACACCGAAATTTTTGTCTCCCGCGCGAAACCGTCTAAAGTGGAATTCAACCGGCATGCATCGACCGCGCCACACTCCGCGGCCGGGGCCTCCGCCGGCGAGCCCGCGTACATTTCGTCCGGCCGGTAGCGGACGACGGACGCGGTCATTCGTTTTCTACCGGTCGAGGCGGCTCCCATGCAGATCCATTTCACGAACGAGAAGCCTGAGTATTCGGGGCGTGACCTGATGCTGGGGTTCACGGCACTGGTCAATGGCGAGCGCGTCCAATGTCAGATCACCGCCGAGGCGCTGGAAGACCACTTCGGCGCGGCATCGCCGCGCTTCGAGGATATGGTCGGCGCATTCGACCAGCACCGCGAGCGCATCGAGGCGGCGGCCCGCCGCCTGCTGTCGGAAACGCGTGCGCAATGCGTGACGCTGCGCAGCGGCTACGTGCGCTTCTACGAGGCCAACTGGCGCTGACGACACGACGCTCGTCGGGCGGCGCGCGCACGCGAGCGGCGCCGCCAAGACGTTGCCTTTCACGCAATGCCGTTCGGTGGGGCCGGGCGGCATTTTCGTATGCGGGCCCGAGCGGGGTTGACCGCGCTTCGGCCAGGTCGTGCGCGTCGATTCCCGAGGATCGCGGAAGGATCGTGCGAAAACAAGAACGCCACCCGAAGGTGGCGTTTTTTTCATGTCGTCGTGCGGCGCAGCGATGCGTTTCGCTTACTCGCTGCCGAGATAGAAGAAGCGGAACAGGAACACGGCCGCGATGATCCACACGATCGGCTTGACCGTGCGGGCCTGGCCCGTCAGCAGCTTGAGGCCGCCGTACGCGATGAAGCCGAATGCGACGCCGTTCGCGATCGAGTACGTGAACGGCATCAGCAGCGCGGTCAGCGCGGCCGGCACGGCTTCCGTCGCATCGTCCCACGGCACCTCGACCATCTCGCGCAGCATCAGGCACGACACGTACAGCAGCGCGGGCGCCGTCGCATAGCCCGGCACGACGCCGGCGAGCGGCGCGATGAACAGGCACGCGAGGAACAGCACGGCGACGGTGATCGCCGTCACGCCGGTGCGGCCGCCGGCCTGCACGCCCGACGCGCTTTCGATGTACGCGGTGGTCGACGACGTGCCGAGCACCGAACCCGCGACGATCGCCGTGCTGTCGGCGAGCAGCGCCTTGTTCAGGCGGTGCATCTTGCCTTCGACGAGCAGGCCCGCGCGGTTCGCGACACCCATCAGCGTGCCCGTCGCGTCGAACAGCTCGACGAGGAAGAACACGAGGATCACGTTGATGATGCCGGTCGACAGCGCGGCGCCGATGTCGAGCTTGAACAGCGTCGCGTCGATCGACGGCGGCGCCGAGAACACGCCGTGAAACTGGTTGCCGCCGAAGAAGAACGACAGGATCGTCACACCGATGATGCCGATCAGGATCGCGCCGCGCACGCGCAGGTGGTCGAGCGTGACGATCGTGAAGAAGCCGACGATCGCGAGGATCGTCGTGGGCTTGTGCAGGTCGCCGAGCGTGACGAGCGTGGCCGGGCTGCCGACGATCACGCCCGACGTCTTCAGCGAGATGATGCCGAGGAACAGGCCGATGCCGGCGGTGATCGAGATGCGCAGCGATTTCGGAATGCCGTTGACGATCGCCTCGCGCACGCGGAACAGCGTGACGAGCAGGAACAGGCAGCCGGAGATGAACACCGCGCCGAGCGCGGCCTGCCACGTGAAGCCCATTCCCTTGACGACCGTGTACGCGAAATACGCGTTCAGGCCCATGCCGGGCGCGCAGGCGATCGGGTAGTTCGCGTACAGGCCCATGATGATCGACGCCAGCGCCGCGACGAGGCAGGTCGCGACGAACACGGATTCCTTCGGCATGCCGGCATCGCCGAGGATCGCGGGGTTGACGAAGATGATGTAGGCCATCGTCAGGAACGTGGTGACGCCCGCGAGTATTTCGGTGCGGAAGTCGGTGCCGGCTTCAGCGAAGCCGAAATACCGCTTGATGGATTCCATGAAGGCGTTTCTCCGGTCGGATTGTCGTGTTGATTGTTGTGCCGAATTGTTGTAAAGGCAGCGCGGCGGCTAACTGTAACCAGCCACTATTGTCCGGCTATCGGCGGATTGTAATAGCGTGGATAGCTCGGACGATATAGTTGGGGGCACGATCGGTTGCTTGCGCGCGAACGGTCGGGCAGCCTGCTCGCGCGACGAAGGCGCGCATTTTACCGGTTCGCGCGGCGCGGGCCGGCAGAAATGGCTGAAACGGGGCGGAACGGGGAGGCGACGGGAAGCGGCGCAGGCGGGGAAACCGGCCGATGCGTGCGCAACGGCACGCCGGCTGCGTCGCGCCCGGCCGATGCACGACGACATGCGACTGAAACGGGGCGCCCGCATGCTGCACGAACGCGGTGCAGACGGTGCGTGCTGCATCCGCACGTGCGCGGCCGGTATGGATGCGCGGCAGCGGCGTGCAGCGGCCATTCGTCAGTCCAGGCGGTTGCAGGTATCGGGCTATCCTGCGCCGAAGCCGTCCCGTCCGCAACTGTCATTTCGCGATGCGGGGGCGACTGTGGTTTCTGTGTAAAAGATTGCAAGACCCCATCGCGTAAACCGGCAAGTCTTTCTAGGATAGATACACCGCTCATGCACACGCCGGCCGGTCATTGCCGACGCGGGGAAGTCGCAGTCCGTGCAGGCCAGGCGGTGAAGGGCGGGTCAAGGCCGCTGCGCGTTCGGGCAGGCACGGCCGGTTGCGATTGCCCGATGCGGGTTCGTCCGTAATCACGGAGGTCAGCATGTTGAACTGGATCAGCCGCTGGGCGATGCGACACGCCCCCACGCCGGAAAAAACCGCTGCGTCGATGCTCGTGACGGCGCGCATGGAACTGTTCGCAGCCGAACAGCGCGTCATCGATGCGAAATTACAGGCGGATTACTGGCGCACACGTGTGTCATTCCTCGAAGAGGTGCAGAAGCAGGGCATCGATCCGTGGGTGACCTCGCAGGCCGCGCAACGTCCCGACCTCGATGCCACGCCCCGAAGCACGGGCCCGCGTCTCGCCGCCAGCACCTGATGCACGGGCTGCATCCTGTCGCCGCGCGCGACGCGCAATCGCTCGCGGCACGCACGCGCGTGCCGCGTCCTCCGCTGCGCACCTGCGGCGCGTCGCGCCGCGGGTGCGTCCGTTTACGGGCGCGGCCGTTCCGCGTCTCGCGTGCTTGACGCGTGCGAAACGGCGCGCCGCTCATCCGCTTCTTCTCCCTATCCCGACGAGCAAACGCTGCACTTGCGCGAACATGCGCCGGATGCGTTCGCCGCGCCGCACGTACGCGGTCGTGATCGTCGCTTCGGCCGACTGGTCGGCATCGGTGCCGATCCAGATGCGTTCGCCGCGTGCGATGCGCAGCACGTCGCCGGGCCGCACCCAGTAATCGTCGACGCTCGGCGGGCGCGTGATCCACAGCGCCGCGCCGTGCGCGCGGATCTCCGCGTCCCGCGGCGCGCGCCAGGTCATCGTCGTGCGCGGTGCGACCGCGAAACGGATCACGACGGTCGGTAACGCGATCGTGCCGGCGGGGCGCCGACCGCGGCGTTCAAACAGCGGGCTTGCCTGGTCCATCGTCTGCTCCATTCAGTGAGCCGGACGGATGACGCGCACCAGAACAAAAAGGCCTCATCCGTTTCCGGCGAGGCCTTGTGTGACATGCGGTACTGCTCGATTGCTAACGCACAAGCGCCTCCCGTGATCCATTCTTTCGAATGTTCACCGGGCAATGAATCGCGATGGCGACGAGCTTGAACGTAGGCATGCGAACGAGTGTGTCGTCGCAGCGCAGCGCTGTCAACGGAAATTTCGAGATACGTGGCGGTTACGCGTCGCGTTGCGCGAGGCCGTTCACGAGCAGTTCGGACAGCAGGCCCGTCATCCCTGCCGGGTGCGTGGCCGCGCGTGCCTTCAGTTGCTCGACGAGTTCGGCGTTGAGCTTGCACGCGAACGGCACGAGGCCCTGCTCCTGGTCGAGCTTGCGCTGCGCGCGGCGGTCCAGCTTGGCCGCTTCTTCGGCGCCCTTGCCGAAACGCGCGGAGCTCGACTGCTTCATCGCGTGCGTCAGCTTGAGCGCCTTGTTCTTTTCGAGATCGGTTTTCTTCATGGCCATCGCGGCACCTCCGGGAAATTGAAGCCGCGATTGTACGCATTTCGGCGGGCGCCGCCCGCCGAGCCGGCCGGCAAGCCGCTCACGCGCCTTTCGTCGTGCCCCAGTTGCCGCCGTGCGCGGCCGCCTGCGCGGCGGGCGAGCGGGCGAGGTAGGCGAGCGCCTGTTCGGTCGAGCCTTCGTGGTGCGGCGTATAGCCCGGCTTGAAATAGCGCAGCGCCGCGCCGATCACCTTCCAGAACGACGGCAGGTGCCCGCGCCGCGAACCCTGCCACCACGCGAGCACGAAGCCCGGGTAGCGGCCGGCGTCCGGGTCGCGCCGGTACATGAACTTCGCGCCGGTCGTGATGTAGTAGAGCAGCAGCAGGATCACGAACGCCATGTGCACGCAGCGCTCCGGATAGGTGCCGCCCATGTGCCGGTAGATGTCGAACGCGACGGTGCGGTGCTCGACCTCCTCGGCGCCGTGCCAGCGCAGCAGGTCGACCATCGTCGGGTCCGCACGGCCTTCGTCGAGACCGTGCGCGTTGAGCACCCAGTTGCCGAGATAGCCGAAGAAATGCTCGAGCGACGCGATCACGGCCAGTTGCTGCCGCAGCCAGAAGCGCGTATGGCCGATCTTCAGCCCGAACGGCTGCTCGCCGAGCACGCGCGTGAACAGCCGGTTGAGCTTCTGCGTGAACGGCTTCGTGTCGATGCCGTGGCGGTCGTAGTAGTGCTTCAGCACGCCGCCGTGCGAGCGCGAATGCACGGCTTCCTGTCGCAGGAAGCCTTCGGCTTCGTCGCGCAGGCGCGCATCGGCGATCAGCGGCAGCGCCTTGTTGTACACGCGGCAGAACCACAGCTCGCCTTCCGGGAACAGCAGGTTCAGCGTGTTGATGATGTGCGTGCTGCCCGGATCGTTCGGCACCCAGGTGATCGGCGTGTCGCTGAAGTCGAACTTCACGTGCCGGGCCTTGATCTGGTGGTAGTCGGCGGTATCGGTCATGTTGTCTCCCTGTGCGGCGTCGTGCGCCGTCAATGCGATGCCATGCTGACGCGGGCGATCATCCGGCCGAGCCACGGCATGAAGCGGCCGACGAAGCGCATCGCGTGCGCTTCGCCACCGACCGCGACGACGGGGCGGTTGCGCAGCACGCCGTCGACCATCGCCCGCGCGACGGTTTCGGGTTTCAGGCCGCGCATCTGGTACAGCCGGGTCGCGCGCTTGCGCAGCCGCGCTTCGTCCTGGGCGCTGGCGCCCGCGTAGTGCGTCGACGCCATGATTCCGGTTTCGGCGAAGCCCGGGCACACGGCCGTCACGCCGATGCCTTGCTCCGCGAGTTCCGCGCGCATGCATTCGCTGAGCATCAGCACCGCGGCCTTCGTCGTCGCATACGCGGGCAGGTCGCGCGACGGCCCGAACGCGGCGGCCGACGCGGTGTTGACGATGTGCCCGCCGCTGCCGCGCGCGGCCATCTGTCGCGCGAACAGCCGCGAGCCGTGGATCACGCCCCACAGGTTCACGTGCAGGATGCGCTCCCAGTGCTGCGCGCTCGTGTCGAGGATGCCGCCGGCCATGCCGATGCCCGCGTTGTTGATCACGACGTCCGCGCCGCCGAGCTCGCTGCCGACCCATGCCGCGAGCGCCTCCATCTCGTCGGCGGAGCCGACGTCGACGCGTTTCGCGTGGGCTTGCGCACCGATGAGCCCGAGCAGCAGCGCGGTGCGTTCGGCGCTCGCGAGATCGATGTCGCACGCGACGACCGTCGCCCCTTCGCGTGCGAAGGCCAGCGCCGCGCAGCGGCCGATGCCGCTGCCCGCGCCGGTGACGACCGCGACCTTGCCGCTGAAGCGCCCGCTGGTGGCGCGGCGGCGCGCGTTCGCGAGCGCGGGCGGTTCGTTGCCGGATTCGACCGCGTCGATCAATTGCCCGGCGAGTTCCGCGAAGCGCGCGGGATCGGCGAGCGGCAGCCAGTGGCCGGCCGCGATTTCGCGGCGGTAGTACTGCGGCACCCAGCGCGACAGGTTCTCGGACAGCGCGGGGCTCACGTACTTGTCGCCGAGCGGCACGATCGTCTGCACCGGTGCGTGCGCGTAGCGCTCGCGCGGCGCGAACAGGCAGCGGATGAAGTTCGCGCGATAGAGGCGTACGCCGCGCGCGCCGTCGTCGGCCTGCGTCGGGCGCGGCGCGGCGGGCGTTTTCTCGAGCCGGCGCAGCAGGCCCGGCCACGCGCGGCCGAGCCACAGCCGCCAGCCGAGCTCGGGAAGGAAAGGCAGGTGGAACAAATACACGTACCACGAGCGCACGAGCTGGCCGCCGAGCTTGGCCAGCGACGCGGGCGTCGGGTGGAGCACGCGTTCGCGCAGCCAGTAGCCGACGTGATCGAGGCACGGCCCCGAGCACGACGTATACGACGCGATGCGGCCGGCGAGACGCGGATCGGTGACGAATTCCCAGCCCTGGATCGACCCCCAGTCGTGCGCGACGAGGTGCACGGCGCGCCCCGGGCAGAGCGCGTCGATCACCGCGACGAAATCGTCGGTCAGCTTCGCGAGATGGTAGTCGGCCGTGCGCGTCGGCACGCCGGACAGGCCCGCGCCGCGCACGTCGTACGCGATCACGTAGTGCTGGCGCGCGAGCAGCGGCGCGACGTGCTGCCAGACGCTGCTGTCGTCGGGATAGCCGTGCACGAGCACGACCGGCGAGCGGGCCGGGTCGCCCCAGGTCCGGACCGCGAGCGTCAGGTCGCCGGAGGCGACCGCCGTTTCGCTGTGAACCGATTCGAACAGGGCCAGCGGCGCTTCGTCGGAAAGAGGCTGCATCGTGAGTCCGTCGTTCAGGGAGTCGGAAGGAGGCCGGCGCGTCACGCGGCGGCCGGCACGTTCGCCGCGGCCTGCGCGCGCTCGGCCTGGCGGCGCTGCCAGCGGCGCACGTGCGGCAGGTCGTCGTCGAGCCAGTACGCGTCGTCGTCGGTGATCACGAGCAGCTCCTCGAATTTCGCGCCGACGCCGGCGAAGCCGAGATGCGGCTCGACGGCCCACAGGCCCGGCACGGGCGCATGCTCGGAGCGGCGATCGATCGACCACAGCGGCGACCAGCCTTGGTGCTTCGCCGCGCGGCCCTGGTCGAGCAGCAGGTTGCGCGTCGCGTTCAGCCCGAAACGCGCGACGAAGCGCGGCTTCGACAGCTTGTGGATCTTCGCGACGCGATGCGCGAGCACCTTGAACGGGTAGGCCTTGTGGCGCGGCTCGACGCCCTGGCGGCGGCACAGCGCGTCGACTTCCTGCGCGACTTCCGCCATCGGCCGGCGCGCCTTCACGAGCCGCACGATCATGTCGCGATGGTCCATCAGGTCGTCCTGCAACTGCTCGAGGATCGGGTTGCGGCCGAGGCAGTGCGCGTAGCCGACGTCCGCGACGATGCCGTCGAGCACCGGCGCGACGTCGAGGATCACCGGCATGTCGGTTTCGAGCTGCCGGTTGCTCGGGAAGAACGCGAGATTGAAGCCGCCCATGTGCTTGAGGCCCGAGAAGCCCTCGAACGCGGTGCGGTCGCCGAACCACGCGAACGGCTTGTGCAGCCAGTCGTGCACGCCGTTGTCCTGCAGCCATTCGGTCAGCAGGCGCGCGGCTTCCTTCTCGGTGATGCCGGGGTAGAGCATCGCGCCGACGGTTTCGACGCAGCGGTACGCCAGCTGCTGGACCGCGCGGAATTGCGGCAGCTCGTCGAGGTGGACTTCCGGCAGCGGATGGTGGGCGGTCATGATGCGTCTCCATGTGTCGGCCCGCGTTGGCGCCTCGGCGCGACGCGGGTCCTGTGCAAGGCAGGTGCCGATCCGGAACGCATCCGCCGGCGATCGCGATGCGGATTATTCGGTCAGCATTTAATGTGCCATTGATTGATGTAACAATCATAGCCGGTTCGACGTCGCGCGCCAGCCCCCGCAGATGAGGACTTCTCCTAATGACGGGCCCGAAATGGAGGGGAAGCTCTAGGTTTGCGGCGGTCGGGGCCGGATGGCCGTCGCCGTGCACGCGCGTCGAGCGGGGGAGCCGGCTGGGCGGGGCTTGCGCGACGTTGCGGCGCGGCCCCGGGATGTCGCGCCGGATCAACTCTCCGTCGTGTCGCGGCGCGACGGCGTCAAATTGCCGAAATAATTTCGTCACATCATCCGCCCCCGATTCGAAGCCTTTTCGGCTTCGCGGGCCGGTGTGCCGCGCGTCGCGCGGGGCAGCGACCGAAGCCGATTCGGCATTTCAACGGAGAGACCATGCAACGCCGCCAGTTCATGAATACCCTTGCCGCGGCGACCGCTGCGACGCCGCTGATGCTCAAGGCCGGCATGGCCGACGCGAAGGGCGCCGCCGCGCCGGACGCGCTGGACCCGGGCCGCTGGTCGCCGTTCAACGCCGCGCGCCTGCAGGCGGTGCTCGACCGGCATGGCGTCGCGAGCGCGCGCTACGACGCAAAGCGCCGTCCGTATGCGGTGTTCGACTGGGACAACACGTGCATCATGAACGACTGCGAAGAGGCGTTGCTGATGTACCAGATCAACCATCTGCAGTACAAGCTGACGCCGGACGAGTTCGTCGCCGTGATGTGGAAGGACGTGCCCAAGGGCGCGTTCATGAAGGACTACACGACCGTCGACGGCAAGCCGGTGACGATGGAGGATCTCGCCGCCGACGTCGAGTCCGACTACCGCTGGCTTCATGCGAACTACCAGGGCTTCGGCGGCGACAAGAGCCTCGACGAGATTCGCGAGACCGACCAGTTCAAGGATTTCCGCGCGAAGCTGTACTTCATGTACGACGCGATCTGCGACACGCATCCGCTCGAAGTCGGCTACAAGTGGATCATCTACTTCTACAAGAACATGACGACCGCCGAGCTGCAGGCGATGGCGCAAGCGTCGAACAACTACGGGATCGGCGACGCGCTGCGCAAGGTTCGCTACGAAAGCCCGAAGGCGCTGCCGGGCAAGGCCGGCGTGGTGGCCGACACGCATTTCCACGGCATCCGCATTCACGAGGAAATCCGCGCGGTGATGCATACGCTGCGTGCGAACGGCATCGACGTGTACGTGAGCACCGCGTCGCTCGACGACGTCGTGCGCGTGTTCGCCGGCAATCCGAACTATGGCTACGGCGTGCCGCCCGAGAACGTGATCGGCCTGCGTCTGGACATGCAGGACGGCAAGTATACGAGCACCTATCCGGCCGGCTGGCATTTCAACTGGGGGCCCGGCAAGACGGTGGGCATCCGCAACGTCCTCGCGTCGAAGAAGGGCTACGGCCCGCTGCTGGTGTTCGGCGACAGCGACGGCGACGCGTGGATGCTGCGCGACTTCAAGGACACCGCGGCCGGCGTGATCGTCAACCGGATGAAGAAGGGCGAGATCGGCGCGGACAGCAAGCTCGCGGCCGAGCAGATCGGCAACCCGGACGCGCGCTTCCTGCTGCAGGGCCGCGACGAGCACACGGGGCTGATGATCCCGGACGAGAAGTCGATCAAGTACGGCAAGACCGAGCGCAAGCTGCTGGCCTGACGGCGGGTGGGCCCACGCGCGTCTCAATGCTCGCGCTTCGGCCCCAACCGATCCAGCAAC
The DNA here is from genome assembly GCF_902833145.1 of Burkholderia sp. BCC0506. Classification (GTDB taxonomy): domain Bacteria; phylum Pseudomonadota; class Gammaproteobacteria; order Burkholderiales; family Burkholderiaceae; genus Burkholderia. The sequence goes on from NZ_CADFEN010000007.1 coordinate 203,462, forward strand.
GCGCCCAGCAGGTCGACCGGCAACGGAAACACGATCGTCGAATTCTTGTCCGCCGCGATCGTCGTCAGCGTCTGCAGGTAGCGCAACTGCATCGCCTGCGGCTGCTGCGCGAGCCGCTGCGCGGCCTGCAGCAGCTTCTCCGACGCCTGCAGTTCGCCTTCGGCGTGTATCACCTTCGCGCGTCGCTCGCGTTCGGCTTCGGCCTGCCGCGCGATCGCGCGGATCATCGTCTCGTTCAGGTCGACGTGCTTGATCTCGACCGTCGACACCTTGATCCCCCACGCATCGGTCTGCGCGTCGAGCGTCTTCTGGATGTCCGCGTTCAGTTGTTCGCGCTCGGCGAGCAGCGCGTCGAGTTCGTGCTTGCCGAGCACCGCGCGCAGCGTCGTCTGCGCGAGCTGGCTCGTCGCCTCGAAGAAGCGCGCGACCTGGATCACGGCCTTCTCCGGATCGACGACGCGGAAATACACGACCGCGTTGACCTTCACCGACACGTTGTCGCGCGTGATCACGTCCTGCGCCGGCACGTCGAACACGACGGTGCGCAGGTCGATCCGCACGACCTGCTGGACGATCGGGATGATCAGCACGAGCCCCGGCCCCTTCACTTTCCAGAACCGGCCGAGCATGAACACGACACCGCGCTCGTACTCGCGAAAGATGCGGATCGACGACGCGACGAGCACCACGACGAAGACGACGAGGACGCTGCTGAAGCCGAACGTGTAACCGATCATGAAGGTTCTCCCTGCGGATGGGCGGCGGGCACGTCGTAGAGCGGCGCGACCGTCAGCGTCAGCCCGTGGCGGCCGGTCACGCGCACGCGGCAGCCGGCGGCCAGCGGCATGCTGCTCGCCACGCGCCAGCGCTCGCCGTGCACGCGCGCCCAGCCGGCGGCCGACGGCGCGGGGCCGGCCGCGCCTGGCGGCTGATCCGGATGCAGGCCGTCGTCGAGCACTTCGCCGATGCTGCCGAGCATCGCCTCGGCGCCGGTCACGACGGGGCGGCGCCGCGCGCGCAGCGCGACGCTCGACACGCCCGCGACGAGCAGCCCGCCGCCGAGCGCGAGGCTCGCGATCACGGGCCACGGAATCCCGTAGCCGGGCACGTCGGTGTCGATCAGCATCAGCGCGCCGATCGTGAACGCGACGATCCCGCCGAACCCGAGCACGCCGAAAGTCGGCAGGAACGCCTCGGCGACGAGGCAGCCGAGCCCCAGCAGCACGAGGCCGAGGCCCGCATAGCTGATCGGCAGCAACTGCATCGCGAACAGCCCGACCAGCAGGCAGATCGTGCCGGCGACGCCCGGCAGCACGAAACCGGGATTCGCGAATTCGAAGAAAAGGCCGTAGATGCCGATCGTCAGCAGGATCAGCGCGACGTTCGGATCGGCGATGATCGCGAGGAACCGGCTGCGCCAGTCGGGCGCGAGCACGACGAGCGGTGCGCGCGCGGTCGCGAGGTGCAGCGTGCCGGCGGTCGTCGTCACCGCGCGGCCGTCGAGCTGGCGCGCGAGATCGGCCGGGTCCTGCGCGATCAGGTCGACCACGTGCTGCGCGCGCGCCTCGTTCGCCGACAGGCTCACGGCCTCGCGCACCGCGCGCTCGGCCCATTCGGCATTGCGCCCGCGCAATTGCGCAAGGCCGCGGATGTACGCGGAAGCGTCCTGCATCGCCTTGCGGATCTCGGTCGACTGCGTATCGGTCGGCAGCGCGGCAGCCGCGGCGGACGCGCCCGACGCGTCTGATGACCCCGATGCCCCGGTCGGCCGCGGCGCAGCGGGGTTCGCGCCCGGCGGCGCGGCGCCGCCGATGCCGAACTGCACGGGCGACGCCGCGCCGAGGTTGGTGCCGGGCGCCATCGCCGCGAAGTGGCTCGCATAGACGATGTAGGTGCCCGCGCTCGCGGCCCGCGCGCCGCCCGGCGCGACGAACGCGGCGACCGGCCCCGGCGAGCCGAGGATGGCCTTGATGATCTGCCGCATCGACGTATCGAGGCCGCCCGGCGTGTCGAGCTGCAGGATCGCGAGCGGCGCGCGCTCGCGGGCCGCGCGGTCGAGCGAACGCACGATGAAATCGGCGCTGGCCGGGCCGATCGCGCCGGTGACGGGAATCACGACGACCGGATGCGCGGCGGGCGCATCGGCCGATGGCGGCGCGGCGAGCGCGGCGCATACGACGAGCAGCGCCGCGAACAGCGCGGCGCGCGCGACCCGCGCGGACAGCGGGTGACGGGGGCGGCCGCCGGGCGCGACAGGCGCCGGCGGCGGCCCATGACGATGAAAACGCATCGGGACGTCCGGGCGGCACACGGCCGCGTGCCGTCCGGCTTGCGGAAAGGGCGTGAGCCCGATACTTGAAGATTAGGCGGTTTCAGCCGAAAGCGCGAAGGGGCGACCGCACCGGCCGGCGTCAGCTTGCGCCGCCGCCGCGCGCGAGCACTTCGTCGCGATAGTCGGCCGGGCTGCGGCCGCTCCATTTGCGGAACGCGCGGTAGAACGCGCTCGGCTCCGCGAAACCGGTCGCGGCCGCGACGTCGGCGATCGTGCGGGCGGGGTCGGCCAGCGCCTCGAACGCGAGATCGCGCCGCAGCGTGTCCTTGATCGACTGGTACGCGTGGCCTTCCTGGTGCAGCTTGCGGCGCAGCGTCGCTTCGGCCACGTGCAGCCGCGCGGCCATCCCGCCCGCGCCCGGCCACGCGGCGGGCGGCATCCCGCGCAGCACCGCGCGCACGCGCTGCGCGAGCGCGTTCGGGTTGCGGTACTTGACGATGAAGCTGGCCGGCGCGTTGCGCAGAAACGTTTTCAGCGTCTTCGCGTTCTGCACGACCGGCAGCGTCGCGAATTCGGGATCGAAATCGACATACGAATCGGGCTCGTTGAAACGCATGTCGTCGCAGAACATCGACGGATATTCGTGGTCGGCCGGCGGCGTGTCGCAGCGAAAGCTCGCATGCAGCAGCGGAATGCGCCGGCCGATCAGCCAGCAGGTGAGCCCGTACACGATGATGAAATAGGTCGCGTACGTGAACATCGCGGGCGTCGCGCCGTTGTTGCGGTGCACGAAACGCAGCCGCACGCGCTGCGGGTTCGCGTCGAGTTCCGCATGGAGATCGTCGAGCACGCAGTGCATGAAGTTCACCGCGCGCGCCATCGCGTGCAGCCCGTCGCGGGCGGACAGCGCGGCCTGGCTCATCGCGATGAAGCTGCCGCTGCGCATCGGATGGCTGTCCTGCCCGAAAAACTCGTCGTCGAGCGTGCGCGCGATCGCGTTCCACAGCGCGCCGTATTGCTGCGCGGACACGCGTGCGCGCGGCTGCCCGAGCAGCGCGGGCGCGATGCCGGCCTGCGCGAGCAGCGGCTCGGCCGCGACGCCGCGCCGCGTGGCGAGCGCGACGCTGTACGCGACGAGGCTGATCGCGACGGTTCCCTTGTCTTCCTGCTTCATCGGTGTCGCCGGTGTGGCAAAAACGCTCAGTGTAAATGAGCGACGCGAGCATCGAACAGTCGCGCGCGCTTGCCTACACTTGTTGCATCGAAACGCAAGGACGGTCGCGCCGGGCGGCCGCGGGAGACAGCAGCACATGGACGAGCTTTACACCGAAGACCAGCGGATGATCCGCGACGCCGCGCGCGCCTTTGCCACCGAGATGCTGGCGCCGAACGCGGCGCAGTGGGACCACGACGCGCACCTGCCCGACGCGATCGTCGCGCAGCTCGGCGAACTCGGCTTGCTCGGGATGATCGTGCCGCAGGAACTGGGCGGCTCGTATACGGACTACGTGGCCTATGCGCTGGCGATGGAGGAAGTGGCGGCCGGCGACGCCGCATGCGCGACGATGATGAGCGTGCACAACTCCGTCGGCTGCGGGCCGATCCTCGGCTTCGGCACGCCCGCGCAGAAGGAGCGCTGGCTGGCCGACATGGCGGCCGGCCGCGTGATCGGCGCATTCTGCCTGACCGAGCCGCATGCCGGGTCCGAGGCGAACAACCTGCGCACGCGGGCCGAACTGCGCGACGGCCAATGGGTGCTGAACGGCGCGAAGCAGTTCGTGACCAACGGCCAGCGCGCGGGTGTCGCGATCGTTTTTGCCATGACGGACCCGGAAGCCGGCAAGCGCGGCATTTCCGCGTTCCTGGTGCCGACCGACACGCCGGGTTTCATCGTCGGCAAGCCCGAGAAGAAGATGGGCATCCGCGCGTCGGATACCTGCCCGATCACGTTCGAGAACTGCGCGATTCCGGAGGAGAACCTGCTCGGCAATCGCGGCGAAGGGCTGAAGATCGCGTTGTCGAACCTCGAAGGCGGACGCATCGGCATCGCCGCGCAGGCGCTCGGCATCGCGCGCGCCGCGTTCGACAAGGCGCGCCGCTATGCGGGCGAGCGCGTGCAGTTCGGCAAGCCGATCGCCGAGCATCAGGCGATCCAGCAGAAGCTCGCCGACATGGCCGTGCAGATCAATGCCGCGCGCCTGCTCGTGCATCACGCGGCGAAGCTGCGCACGGCCGGACTGCCGTGCCTGTCGGAAGCGTCGCAGGCGAAGCTGTTCGCGTCCGAGATGGCCGAGCGCGTGTGTTCGGACGCGATCCAGATTCACGGCGGCTACGGCTACCTGGTCGATTACGAAGTCGAGCGTCACTATCGCGACGCGCGCATCACGCAGATTTACGAAGGCACCAGCGAAGTGCAGCGGATGGTGATCGCGCGGCAGCTTTGAGCCGCGACGATCGCACCGGTCCGGACATCACGCAGGGTACGAGGGCAGCGCGGTGAACGCGGCACGCAACGACGTGACCGTGCGCCGCACAGGAGGAAACCGGGCACGTGCTGCAGCGCGTGCACCGGTCGACCGCGAGACATGGAGACTGGAGGCAACGATGACGGTACAGGCATTCCTGGTCGCACGCGACTTTCTGCTGCGCCATCGCACCGACTACGAAACCGCATACCGCGATTTCGAATGGCCGGAGCTCGATGCGTTCAACTGGGCGCTCGACTACTTCGACCCGATGGCGCGCGGCAACGACCAGCCCGCGCTGTGGATCGTCGACGCCGCGACCGGCACGGGCGATCCGTATTCGTTCGCGCAGATGTCCGAGCGTTCGTCGCGGATCGCGAACTGGCTGCGCGGCATCGGCGTCGTGCGCGGCGACCGCATCCTGCTGATGCTGCCGAACCGTGTCGAGCTGTGGGACGCGATGCTCGCCGCGATGAAGCTCGGCGCGATCGTGCTGCCCGCCACCACGCAACTGTCGCCCGACGACGTGCGCGACCGCGTGCAGATCGGCGGCGCGAAATACGCGATCGTCGACGAGCATGAAGCCGCGAAGTTCGAGCAGCCCGATCTCGGCCTCGCGCGGAAGATCGTCGCCGGCGCGCCGCGCGCGGGCTGGCTCGCGATGAACGACGGCTATGCGGCGAGCGCCGCGTTCGAGCCGGACGCCGTCACGCACGCGAACGACCCGATGCTGCTGTACTTCACGTCCGGCACGACGTCCAGGCCGAAGCTCGTCGAGCATACGCACCGCACCTATCCGGTCGGGCACCTGTCGACGATGTACTGGGTCGGCCTGCAGCCGGGCGACATCCACTGGAACATCAGCTCGCCGGGCTGGGCGAAGCACGCATGGAGCTGCTTCTTCGCGCCGTGGAATGCGCAGGCCTGCGTGTTCGCGTTCAACTACGCGCGCTTCGAGCCGAAAGTCGTGCTCGATGCGCTCGTCAAATACCGCGTGACGACGCTGTGCGCGCCGCCGACCGTGTGGCGCATGCTCGTGCAGCAGCCGCTCGCGTCGTTCGACGTGAAGCTGCGCGAGATCGTCGGCGCGGGCGAGCCGCTGAATCCCGAGATCATCGAGCGCGTGAAGAAGGCATGGAACATCTCGATCCGAGACGGCTACGGCCAGACCGAGACGACCTGCCTGATCGGCAACTCGCCGGGCCAGCCGGTCGTCGCGGGCTCGATGGGCCGGCCGCTGCCCGGCTACCGGATCGCGCTGCTCGACCCGGACGGCGCGCCGGTGACCGAAGGCGAGGTCGCGCTGCCGATCGGCGCCGGCGCGCCGCGCCCGGTCGGGTTGATGACGGGCTACGCGAACAATCCCGACGCGACGGCCCATGCGATGCGCGACGGCCACTACCGTACGTCCGACATCGCGATGCGCCGCGACGACGGCTATTACGTGTACATCGGCCGCGCGGACGACGTGTTCAAGTCGTCCGACTACCGGCTGAGCCCGTTCGAACTGGAAAGCGTGCTGATCGAGCATCCGGCGATCGCGGAGGCGGCCGTCGTGCCGAGCCCGGACCCCGTGCGGCTGTCGGTGCCGAAGACCTTCATCACGCTGCGCCAGGGCTACGAGGAAAGCGCCGCGCTCGCGCTGGAGATCTTCCGCTTCTCGCGCGAGAAGCTCGCGCCGTACAAGCGCATCCGCCGCCTGCAGTTCGCGGAACTGCCGAAGACGATCTCCGGAAAGATCCGCCGCGTCGAGCTGCGCCGCCGCGAGATCGAGCGCGGCGACGACGCGACCGCGCGCATGCCCGGCGAATACTGGGAAGAAGATTTCGCCAACGAACTGAAATGACCGGCCGCGGGCCACGCGCGCCGCTTTTTTCGGCGCGCCGCCCGCCGCCTCGCTGAACCGAACCGGCCGCGCGTCGCACGACGTCACGCGGCCCACTGCAAGGAGAGAACGCTGATGAACGCGAATCCGACGCCCCGTACGGGGCAAGACGTGCCGACGGTCAAGCTGCTGATCGACGGCGCCTTCGTCGAGTCCGCCACGCAAGAGTGGCGCGACATCGTCAACCCGGCGACGCAGCAGGTGCTCGCGCGCGTGCCGTTCGCGACCGTCGCGGAAGTCGACGCGGCCGTGCAGGCCGCGCACGCCGCGTATGCGACGTGGAAGAACACGCCGATCGCCGCGCGCATGCGCATCATGCTGAAATTCCAGGATCTGGTGCGCGCGAACCAGCAGCGCATCGCGAAGACGCTGACGGCCGAGCAGGGCAAGACGATCCCCGATGCCGAGGGCGACATCTTCCGCGGCCTCGAGGTGGTCGAGCACGCGTGCTCGATCGGCACGCTGCAGCTCGGCGAATTCGCGGAGAACGTCGCGGGCGGCGTCGACACCTACACGCTGCGTCAGCCGCTCGGCGTGTGCGCGGGCATCACGCCGTTCAACTTCCCCGCGATGATTCCGCTGTGGATGTTTCCGATGGCGATCGTGTGCGGCAACACGTTCGTGCTGAAGCCGTCCGAGCAGGACCCGATGTCGACGATGGAGCTCGTCGAGCTCGCGCTCGAGGCCGGCGTACCGAAGGGCGTGCTGAACGTCGTGCACGGCGGCAAGGAAGTCGTCGACGCGATCTGCACGCATCCGCTCGTGAAGGCGATCTCGTTCGTCGGTTCGACGGCCGTCGGCACGCACGTGTACAACCTCGGCAGCCAGCACGGCAAGCGCGTGCAGTCGATGATGGGCGCGAAGAACCACGCGATCGTGCTGCCCGACGCGAACCGCGAGCAGGCGATCAACGCGCTCGTCGGCGCGGGCTTCGGCGCGGCCGGCCAGCGCTGCATGGCGACGTCGGTCGCGGTGCTGGTCGGCAAGGCGCGCGAATGGCTGCCCGATCTCGTCGAAAAGGCGAAGACGCTGAAGGTCAACGCGGGCTCGGAGGCGGGCACCGACGTCGGGCCGGTCGTGTCGCGCGGCGCGAAGGCGCGCATCCTGGCGCTGATCGACGCGGGCATCAAGGAAGGCGCGAAGCTCGAGCTCGACGGCCGCGACGTGAAGGTGCCCGGCTTCGAGGACGGCAACTTCATCGGGCCGACGATCTTCTCGGGCGTGACGACCGACATGACGATCTACACGCATGAAATCTTCGGGCCGGTGCTGGTCGTGATGGAAGTCGACACGCTCGACGACGCGATCGCGCTCGTCAACGCGAACCCGATGGGCAACGGCGTGGGCATCTTCACGCAGAGCGGCGCGGCGGCGCGCAAGTTCCAGAGCGAGATCGACGTCGGCCAGGTCGGCATCAACATTCCGATTCCGGTGCCCGTGCCGTTCTTCAGCTTCACCGGCTCGCGCGGCTCGAAGCTCGGCGATCTCGGCCCGTACGGCAAGCAGGTCGTGCAGTTCTACACGCAGACCAAGACGGTCACCGCGCGCTGGTTCGACGACGACACGACGGCCGGCCCGGTGAATACGACGATCCGGCTGCATTGAGCGGCGGAGGAAACGAACATGAAAATCGGATTTATCGGCCTCGGCCACATGGGCGCCCCGATGGCGCTGAACCTGCTGAAAGCCGGCCATGACGTGCATGCATTCGACCTGAGCGCCGACGCATTGCGCGCACTGCAGGACGCCGGCGCGCAGGTGGCCACGTCGCCGCGCGACGCGGCGACGGGTGCCGCGTTCGTGATCACGATGCTGCCGGCCGCGCCGCACGTGCGCTCGGTGCTCGCCGGTGAGAACGGTGTGCTGGCCGGCCTCGGCGCGGGCGCGACGGTGATCGATTCGAGCACGATCGACCCCGCGAGCGCGCAGGCGTTCGGCGCGCTGGTGCGCGAGCACGGCGGCGCGTTCGTCGATGCGCCGGTGTCGGGCGGCACCGGCGGCGCGGCGGCCGGCACGCTGACCTTCATGGTCGGCGGCAGCGACGCGGATTTCGAGCGCGTGAAACCGGTGCTCGCCGGCATGGGCAAGAACATCGTCCACTGCGGCGCGACGGGCATGGGGCAGGTCGCGAAGGTGTGCAACAACCTCGTGCTCGGCATCTCGATGGCGGCGGTGTCGGAGGCGATGTCGCTCGGCGTCGCGCTCGGCATCGACCCGAAGGTGCTGGCCGGCATCGTCAACACGTCGACCGGCCGCTGCTGGAGCTCGGACACCTACAACCCGTATCCCGGCGTGATCGACACGGCGCCGTCGTCGCGCGGCTACTCGGGCGGCTTCGGCACCGACCTGATGCTGAAGGATCTCGGCCTCGCGAACGATGCGGCGAAGCAGGCGCGCCAGCCCGTCTATCTCGGCGCGCTCGCGCAGCAGCTGTACCAGACGATGAGCAGCCGCGGCGACGGCCAGCTCGATTTCTCGGCGGTGATCCGCCTGTATCAACCGGCTACGAAGAAGGACGCCTCATGATCGAACTCGACTACGTCGACGACGGCGCGATCGCGTGCGCGACGCTCAAGCGTCCGCCCGCGAACGCCTTTACCGCCGACGGGCTGCAGCAACTGCAGGCCACCGTCGCCGAACTGAATGCGAACCCGCGCGTGCGCGCGCTGGTGATCACCGGCGACGGCCCGAAATTCTTCAGCGCGGGCGCCGACCTGAACACGTTCGCCGACGGCGATCGCGCGGTCGCGCGTGCGATGGCGTCGCGTTTCGGCGCGGCGTTCGAGGCGCTGCACGACGCGCGCGTGGTGACGATCGCGGCGATCAACGGCTACGCGATGGGCGGCGGTCTCGAATGCGCGCTTGCATGCGACCTGCGAATCGCCGAAACGCATGCGCAGATGGCGCTGCCCGAGCCGTCGGTCGGCCTGCTGCCGTGCGGGCTCGGCACGCAGACGCTGCCCTGGCTCGTCGGCGAAGGCTGGGCGAAGAAGATCATCCTGACCGGCGCGCGCGTCGATGCGGCCACCGCGCTGCGGATCGGTCTCGTCGAGGACGTGGTGGAAAGCGGCGCCGCGCGCGATGCGGCACTCGCGCTGGCGCGCAACGTCGCGCGGCAAAGCCCGCACGCGGTCGTCTACAGCAAGGAGCTGATCGGCCTCGCGCGCCGCGGCGTGCCGCGCGGCGCGGCGCTCGCGGTCGAGCGCGAACGCTTCGTCGACCTGTTCGACACCGCCGATCCGCGCGAAGGCGTGGCGGCGTTCCTGGGCAAGCGCGCGCCCCAGTGGCGCACCGACGGAGAGCCGCAACGATGAGCACGCCGGTGACGAATCACGATGCACTCGCGGAGCATGCGCCCGAGGTGCTGTTTCGCGTGGTGAACCGCGTGGCGTTGATCACGCTGAATCGGCCGGCTGCGCTCAATGCGCTGTCGTACGCGATGATCGGCGAGCTGGCCGCACTGTTCGAGCGCTGCCGGCGCGACGAGCAGATCGTCGCGGTCGTGCTGCGCGGCGCGGGCGAGAAGGGCTTCTGCGCGGGCGGCGACGTGCGCGCGCTGTACCGGATGGTCGCGCAGCGCGAAGCCTGGCTGCCGTTCTTCGTCGACGAATACCGGCTCGACTACGCGATCCACACGTTCCCGAAGCCGGTGGTCGCGCTGATGGATGGCGTGACGATGGGCGGCGGCATGGGCCTCGCGCAGGGCGCGGCGCTGCGCGTCGCGACCGAGCGCAGCAAGATCGCGATGCCGGAAACGCGCATCGGCCTCGTGCCCGACGTCGGCGCGACGCATTTCCTGTCGGGCATGCCGGCCGAACTCGAACTGTACGTGGGGCTGACCGGCGCGATGTTGTCGGGCGCCGATGCACTCACCGCGAAGCTCGCGGATCTGTGCGTGCCGTCCGCGTGGCTCGACACGTTCGAGACGCGCATCGAAAGCGTGAAGTGGGACGGCGATGCGCTGCCGTTGCTGCGCAAGGTGTTCGAGCCGCCGTGCAACGTGGTGCCGCATGCGGCGCTCGACGGCCAGATGCCGTGGATCGTCCGCCACTTCGACAAGCGCTCGACCGTCGAGCGGATCGTCGCGACGCTCACGCAGGATCTGGCGCGCGACGAACTGGCGCGCGAGCACCGCCAATGGCTGCAGGCGACGCTCGATGCGCTCGCAAGCCATTCGCCGACGATGCTCGCCGTGACACGCGAGGCGTTGCTGCGCGGCCGGCAAATGACGCTCGCCGAATCGTTCCGCATGGAGCTCGGCATCGTGGCGCGCGCGATCGAGGAAGGCGACTTCTGCGAAGGCGTGCGCGCGCATCTCGTCGACAAGGACCGCAAGCCGCGCTGGGCGCCCGCGTCGCTCGTCGAGCTGCGCGCCGAACGCGTGCGGCATTTCCTGACGTCGCCGTGGAAGCTGTTCGCGCATCCGCTCGCCGATCTCGGCGCGGCGTGATCGCCGCCTGACGGCCCCGTCATGGCCCGACGCGCCCGTGCGGCGCGTCCGCTTCAGCCCGCCTTCTTGTCGTTCGCGGGCGCCGGGCGTTCGATCATCGGCGGCACCGCCTGCATGAGCGCATCGATCACGCAGCGCGTCTTGCGCGGCAGGTAGCGCGTCTTCGGCCAGATCGCGTGAATGTCGCCTTCGCAGACGAAGCAGCGATCCAGCACGACCACCATCTCGCCGCGCTGCACGTATTGATCGAGCAGCCAGCTCGGCAGCCATGCAATGCCGAACCCCGATGCACCGGCCGCCGCGATCGCCTGCACGTCGTCGAAACTGAGCTGATGCGGCATGTCGATGTGGACGGTCGAGCCGTCCGGCGCACGCAGGTACCACGGCTGCACGACGCCCGAGCGTGAATACGCGACCGTGCGGTGGTTTTTCAGATCGTCGAGCGATCGCGGCATCCCGTGGCGCGCGAGATACGACGGCGCAGCGCCGAGGCTGCCGTATTGCGTGCCGAGCCGCCGCACCGCGAGGCTCGTGCTGTCGGCGAGTGGGCCGATCCGCACCGCGAGGTCGATCCCTTCCTCAACGAGATCGACGAAGCGGTCGGTGATCGACACGTCGATCCGCAGGTGCGGGTAGGTGCGCGCAAGGTCGAGCACGATCGGCGTCACGCAGTGATGCCCGAACGCGAGCGGCACGCTCAGCCGCAGCTTGCCGCGCGCCTCGTTGCGGCCGCAGTCGAGATCGGCTTCCGCCGCTTCCAGCTCGGCCAGCGCGCGCACGCAGCGGTCGTAGTACGCCTGGCCGTCGTCGGTCAGGCTCTGGCTGCGCGTCGTGCGCTGCAGCAGCCGCGCGCCGAGCCGCTTCTCGAGCCGCGCGATCGCCTTGCCGACCGCCGAACGCGTCATCTCGAGCCGTTCCGCGGCGAGCGCGAAACTGCCCGATTCCACTACCTGGACGAAGGTCGTTACGCCGTCGAGTCTGTCGGTCATCGTGGGTTGCGTTGGGTTGCGTCGATTGGGTCCTGGAATTCCCCAGTGCGTGGAAATGCACGCGTCAATGGGGAGGCAAATTCTCACTATAGTACCGATTCCCGTCCAGCGTGCGTCGCCGGCCGCACGCGGCGAATCCCTATTCACCTGGAGGCGCGCGGCCCGTCGTCGGGCCGCCGCGCAATACGCATGACGCTATCCGACTCCCGCAGGAATGCGGTCGCGCTCGCGGCCGTCTGTCTCACGTCGCTGATGTTCGGCCTCGAAATCTCGAGCGTGCCGGTGATCCTGCCGACGCTCGAACACGTGCTGCATGGCGATTTCAACGGCATGCAGTGGATCATGAACGCGTACACGATCGCGTGCACGACGGTGCTGATGGCGGCCGGCACGCTCGCGGACCGGTTCGGCCGCAAGCGCGTGTACGTGACCGGCACCGTGCTGTTCGGCGCGACATCGCTGCTGTGCGGGCTCGCGCCGAACGTGCCGGTGCTCGTCGCCGGGCGGCTGCTGCAAGGCGCGAGCGGCGGCGCGATGCTGATCTGCCAGATCGCCGTGCTGTCGCACCAGTTCCGCGAAGGGCGCGAGCGCGGCCGCGCGTTCGGGATCTGGGGAATCGTGTTCGGGATCGGCCTCGGGTTCGGGCCGATCGTCGGCGGGGCGATCGTCGCGCTGGCGAGCTGGCCGTGGGTGTTCCTCGTCCATGCGCCGCTCGCGGCCGTCGCGCTCGTGCTGATCGGCGGCGCCGTGCAGGAATCGCGCGATCCGCATGCGGGCTCGCTCGACGTCGCGGGCATCGTCACGCTGTCGCTCGCGGTGCTCGGCCTCGCGTTCTACATCACGCAAAGCGCCGAACTCGGGCTGACGAGCGCGGCCGGCGTCGGCGTGCTTGGCGCGACCGTGGTCGCGGTGCTCGGTTTCTTCATCGCGGAGCGCGCCAGCGCGCGGCCGATGTTCGACTTCTCGGTGTTCCGGATCCGCGCGTTCACCGGTGCGATCTTCGGCTCGATGGGCATGAACTTCAGCTTCTGGCCGTTCATGATCTACCTGCCGATCTGGTTCCAGGTCGCGCTCGGCTACGACAGCGTGACGGCCGGCCTCGCGTTGCTCGCTTACACGTTACCGACGCTGATCGTGCCGCCGGTCGGCGAACGGCTCGCACTGAGCTACGGGCCGGGCGTCGTGATTCCGGGCGGCTTGTTCACGATCGCGGCCGGTTTCGTGCTGATGCGGCTCGGCAGCGCGGCCGATCATGCGAACTGGCTGACGATGCTGCCGGGCTGCGCGATCGCCGGCATCGGGCTCGGGCTGACCAACACGCCCGTCACCAACACGACGACGGGCGCGGTGCCGAGCGCGCGGGCCGGGATGGCGTCGGGCATCGACATGAGCGCGCGGATGATCTCGCTCGCGCTGAACATCGCGACGATGGGTTTCGTGCTGGTGGCGGGGATCGTCGCGAGCCTGAAGGGCGGGCCGGCCGGCGCGATCGGCGACGCGGCGCTGCGCAGGCTCGCGCAGGAAATCGCGGCGGGCCGCACCGACGGGCTGCAGGCGCTCGCGCCGGCGCTCGCGCAGGCCGACCCGACCGGCGCGGCGCTGCACGCGGCGCTCGTGCACGGCTTCGGCTGGGTGATGGTGTACGGCGCGACGGGCGTGGCCGTGCTCGCGACTGCGAGCGCGGTGGCGTTCGCGCCGGCGCGGCGCGGGGCGGCCGTGTGCGAATGACGCGGCCGGCGTGCGGCCGGTGGCGTGTGACGGCCGGTCAGGAGGTCCCGCCGCCGAGCGCGCGGTAGAGCTTCATCTGGTTGTTGAGCCGGTTCAGGCGCGTCAGTTCGTCGGCGCTTTGCGCGCTCCTCAGCACCTGTTGCTGGTCGAGCCACGGCTGCACGGCGGTCGCGCCGGCCGCGAAGCGCGCGGCGGCCAGCCGTTCCGCACGCTGCGCCTGCGCGAGCGACAGCGCGCGTTGTTCGGCTTCGCGTTCGAGCTGCACGCGTGCCGACAACGCGTTCTCGACTTCGGCGAGCGCCGTGTAGAGCCGCTGGCGGAACCCGACCACCGCCTCTTCGTACTGCGACTTCGACACCTTGATCTGCAACTGCATCGTGTTCCACTGGATGAACGGCAGCGCGAGGCCGAGCCCGAGCGTGCCGACCGGATTCGTCAGCACGCGCTCCAGGCTCGTGCTCGTCGTGCCGGCGCTGCCGGTCAGCGTGAAGGTCGGGTAGAAGCTCGTGCGCGTCGCGTCGACTTGCGCGAGCGACTCGCGCAGCCGGAATTCCGCCGCACGCAGGTCGGGGCGCCGGCCGAGCAGGCTGGCCGGCAGGCCGGCCGCTACCTCGGGCGGCGCGGCAGCCGGCAGTGCCGGCGGTTCGGCCGCAAGCTGCTGCGGCGGCCGGTCGAACAGGATCGCGAGCGCATGGCGGTTTTCGGTGCGCTGCTGGATCAGTTGCGTCTGCGCCGCGCGCTGCGCGGCGAGGCTCTGCTCGGCCTGCGCGAGATCGAGCCCGGACACGGCGCCGGCCGCGTGCCGAGACCGGACGAGCGCGAGCGTGCGCTCCGCATACGCGATGTTCGCGTCGCCCAGCGCGATCTGCCGGTTCAGATAGCCGATCTGCCAGTACAGCGCCGCGGTCGTGCCGATCAGCGACAGCCGCGCGGCTTCCAGATCGGCGGCCGTCGCGTCGGCTTCCCAGTGCGCGGCATCGCGCAGCGCGGCCAGCCGGCCCCACAGGTCGATTTCGTAGCTGAGCGAACCGTTGAGGCCGCTCGACTGGCTCGTCCGGTGCGTATCGAGCGTGCGCGACACGGCGCCGTTCGCGCCGAGCGTGACGTTCGGCGTCAGGTTCGTATCGACGAGCCCGGCCTGCAACTGCGCGCGATACACGCGGATCGCCGCGATCGCGAGGTCGTTGTTGGCGCGCAGCGCGTCGTCGATCAGCGCGTCGAGTTGCGGATCGCCGAAGCTGCGCCACCAGTCGCGCGTGGCGGCCGGCGCGTCGGTCGCGACCGGCGCGGCCCAGTTCGCGGGCATCGCGACGGCCGGCAGCGGATCGTGGCGCGCACCCGCGCAGCCGGCGAGCAGCGCGGCCGCGCATGCGAATGCGCCGAGGCGGTGAAGCGGGGAGAAATGCGTCATGGCGGTTTTTTGCGTCAGTCGCGCGCGAGCGCATCGATCGGATCGAGCCGCGACGCATTGCGCGCGGGCATGAACCCGAAAATCACACCGGTGAGCGTCGAGCACACGAACGCGGTCACGATCGCGCCGGCCGAGAACACCATCTTCCATTGCGTGACGAACATCGAGAACAGCGCGCCGAGCCCGAACGACAGCGCGATGCCGATCGTGCCGCCGAGCAGGCACACGAGCACGGCCTCGACGAGGAACTGCTGCAGGATGTCGGACTGGCGCGCGCCGACCGCCATCCGGATGCCGATCTCGCGCGTGCGTTCGGTCACCGACACCAGCATGATGTTCATCACGCCGATCCCGCCGACGACGAGCGAGATCACCGCGATCAGCGACAGCAGCAGTGTCAGCGACTGGCCGGTTTTCTCGACCGTCTTGACCACGCTGTCCATGTTGTACGTGAAGAAATCCTTGCGGCCGTGGCGCTGGATCATCAGCTTCTCGAGGCTTTTCTCGGCGGCGGCGCTCGGCTGCCCGTCGCGCACGCGCACGGTGATGCTGTCGAGATGGTGCTGGCCGAACAGGCGCCCGCTCGCGGTCGTGTACGGCACCCACACGTTCAGGCTCTTCACGCTGCCGAATGCGCTTTTCTTGTCGGCGGTCACGCCGATCACGACGCACGGCACGTTGTCGACCAGGATCGCTTCGCCGACCGGATTGCGCGTCGCGCCGAACAGCTTGCGGCGCGTGTTCTGGTCGATCACGGCCACCTGCGCCTGGCGGCGCACCGCGTCGTCGTCGAACGCGACGCCGAGCGCGAAGCGCATTCCGCGCGCCTGGAAGTAGCGTTCGCCGACGCCGCTCACGAGCGCGTTCACGTTGATGTTGCGGTAGCGCAGCAGCAGCGTGCGCGACGTTTCGGGCGTCGCGCTGTCGATGTACGGCTGCTCGGCGAGCGCGGCGACGTCGGCGGGCACGAGCGTCTGGATCGTGTCCGCGCGGCTGTCGCCCCAGTCGGTGCCCGGATAGAGGCTGATCGTATTGGTGCCGATGCTGCCGATCTCTTCGAGCATGTAGCGCTTCGCACCTTCGCCGACCGCGACGATCGACACGACCGACGTGATGCCGATGATGATGCCGAGCATCGTCAGCAGCGTGCGCAGCCGGTGCGATACGAGCGCGATCCACGCCATTCGGCACGCC
This sequence comes from Burkholderia sp. BCC0506, assembly GCF_902833145.1. GTDB lineage: Bacteria > Pseudomonadota > Gammaproteobacteria > Burkholderiales > Burkholderiaceae > Burkholderia. The sequence goes on from NZ_CADFEN010000007.1 coordinate 219,856, forward strand.
TCGGCGAAGCGGCCGGTGCCGGCCGCGAAGCGTCGGGCGTGCGGGCCGGGATCGGTGTCGGCGGGCGGCGGTGCATTTTCGGAAGCCGGGGCGGAGGCCGTGTCGGTTGCCGGTTCGATCGTTGCTGCCGTTGCCGCCGCGCCGACGCCGGCTTCCGCCAGCGCGTCCGCGTAGTGACGATTCGGCCGGTCGGCGACGATCGCGCCGTCGCTGATCTCGATGATGCGCCGCGCATGGCGCGCCACGGCCTTGTCGTGCGTGACGATCACGATCGTATGGCCGAGCGCGTTCAGCTCGTGCAGGATGCGGATCACGTCCTGGCCGCTTTTCGTGTCGAGCGCGCCGGTCGGCTCGTCCGCGAGAATCACCTGGCCGCCGTTCATCAGCGCGCGTGCGATGCTCACGCGCTGCTGCTGGCCGCCGGACAGTTGGCCGGGCCGATGATGCGCGCGATCGGCGAGCCCGAGGCGCGCGAGCAGCTCGCGTGCGCGTGCGTGCCGTTCCGCCCGACGGGTGCCCGCGTAGATCGCCGGCATTTCGAGGTTCGCGACCGCGTCGACGTGCGGCAGCAGGTGATAGCGCTGGAACACGAAGCCGAAGTGCTCGCGGCGCAGTTGCGCGAGCTCGTCGCTGTCGAGCATCTGCGTGTCGCGTCCGCCGACCGTGTACGTGCCTTCGCTCGGGTGGTCGAGACAGCCGAGGATGTTCATCAGCGTCGACTTGCCGGAGCCCGACGCGCCGACGATCGCGACGATCTCGCCCGCGTCGATCGACAGGTTGACGTTGTTCAGGACGACGACGTCCTTCTCGCCGGCCGGAAAGCGTCGCGTGACGGCGGCGAGTTTCAGCAGGGGCTGGCGCATGGTCACACCGCGTCCGACAGCGGGACGTGCTCGTCCGCCGACGCTTCGCCGATCACGACGCGCTCGCCGTCCTTGAGGCCGGCCAGCACTTCGACGCGCACGTTGTTGTTGATGCCGATGCGCGCATGCCGCGTTTCCGTGCTGCCGTCGGCGCGCAGCACGCGTACCGCGACGGTGCCGTCCTTGCGCTTCTCGCCAAGCGCGGCGGCCGGGATGCTCAGCGCGTTGCGCGCGTTGCCGAGCACGATGTTGACTTGCGCGGTCATCGCGATGCGCAGCCGGTGCTCGGGATTCGGCACGTCGAACAGCGCGTTGTAGAACACCGCGGCGTTCGGCTTCGAGCCGCCGCCGAGCGGGCTTTGCGCGTCGGCGTAGTTCTGCGGCGCCGGTTCGATCGCGCGCAGCTTGCCGTAGTGCCGCTTGTCCGGTTCGCCGAGGCTCGTGAAATAGGCGGTCTGACCGGCGCTCACGCGGATCACGTCGGCCTCCGACACTTGCGCCTTCACCGTCATCGTGTCGAGATTCGCGAGCTTCAGGATCACCGGCGCCTGCTGCTGCGCGATCACGGTCTGGCCTTCCTGCGTGACGATCGCGACGACCTCGCCGTCGATCGGCGCGACGATGCGCGTGTAGCCGAGGTTCGCCTGCGCGGTCTCGATCTGGATGCGGGCCGAACGGATCTGCGCGGCGAGCGACGCGAGGGTCGCGCGCTGCACGTCGAGCGTCGCCTTCGCGGCCTCGAACGACTCGCGCGACGTCGCGTCGTCCGGCAGCATCGCCTGCTGGCGGCGGAACGCGAGTTCCGCCTGCGTCAGTTGCGCGGCGGCCGATTGCTGCTGCGCGCGCAGGCTTTCTTCGCTGGCGCGCGCCTGGCGCAGCGCGTTTTCCGAGATCACGGGATCGATCTCGGCGAGCCACTGGCCCTTCGTGACCTTGTCGCCGAGCTTGACCTTCAGCGTTTTCAACTGCCCCGACACCTGCGCGCCGACATCCACCTGCTTGAATGCCTGCAGCGAGCCGGTCGCGAGCACCGCGTTCTCGAGATCGCCGCGCGTGACGGGCGCGGACAGGTATTGCGGATGCTTGTTCGGTGTGGCTATCGTTATTGCTACAACAGCGGTGGCAATGGCGGCACCGCTGATGGCCAGCACGGTGAGCCGGCGGCGGATCTTCTTATTCATGAGAATACGACATGGATGAGTCGGGCGTCGGCGGCGTGGACGGCCAATCAGGGTGGTCCTGCAATCGCGGCATGCAGTGCAGATCGATACAGGAGTCGGATGACCGCGCGGCGGTGCGGGTTCGGGTCAGGCGGCCATGATAATCGAGGTAATTTCGTGAATTCGTGTAGGAATTGTGCTGAATTGTGCCGACAGTTCTGCGGCGTGGCTGCCGAGCATTGTCGGTGTTTCAATTCATGGAATGGCAGGTTAATACAAGGGGCGGAGAGGATCGTCACCCGGATTCGATCCGCGCTACCGTGATCGCGGAATGACCCTTCCAACTTCAAGGGCTGGATGGGGTTCTAAGTTCCACGTGGTTATTGCGATCAATCTTGTCAACCAAATCTTTCCCGGAAATAAACCCCGCGACTCTTTCTCCGGAAGGCAGGAACGTGGTGGGTGTTCCCCTGATGTTGAGCTTCTTTCCGAGTGAAAGGAGTTCTTTGGTGATGGTGGACTGGCAACGCTTGCGGGGGACGGTGGTTTTCCCTCTTTCGACCCATTGCTTCCATGCTTGGAGTCGGTTGTCGGCGCACAGGATGATTTCGGATTTGATGGCGGAGTCGGTAGAAAGAACTGGATACAGAAAAATGTATACGGTTGCGTTGGGAACCTTGCCTAGCTCGGGACTCATTTTCTTGCAAAACGAGCAGTTCGGATCGAAGAATGTAGCGATCACGCGCTCTCCGGTTCCATTTTTCTGTTTGATGGCGTATTGGAATGGAAGGTCATTGATGTTTATGCTGTTAATTTTATTGAGTTGTGTTTCTGTTATGTTTTCCTGGCTGTTGGTATCGAACAGGTTGCCGATAATAATGTGTGATGCCGATGAATTGCTGTAGAAAATTTGTGAATTTGCAGTGACCTCATATAATCCGTCGATTTTTGACGGCATAACATTCTCTATCTTCAGTTCGGGGAGTTTGGCTTGCAATTCTCGTTGCAAGTTCGCTTCTACATTAGCGGCGGCTGTCTCGGTGTGCGCCGTGGCGAGCGCGATTGTAAAGAGTGATGTCAGGAGTAACTTTAGATTATTCGGCATGGCGTGTGGAAGCTGAAATTTGCATGGCTGAGGAATGGAGATGTCAGGTACTCGCAATTCGTATCTGTGTTTGCGTGATGCTGACTTCAGCTTGCTTCTCGATGATGCCGTTCAAGAAGAATTTCTCGAGTCGATGATAGAGAAAAATGTCTCCCGGAAAATCACGTCTTTCCGAGCGGATTTTTTTCATTATGCGCAATACTACTATCGGCGTGGACTCCCACTTCCGAGTCATGGAATTGATGATGTATTCATCGAAATCCGATGATCGGAATGATTGAATTTTTCCAATTTTGTTGATCATTCTAAAATCGGCATTTTCCTCAACCAGGGAGCCCCATTCTGTAATGTAGAGGTTAGCGTCGGTCGATTTTCTTTCAACCGCGTTGTCGAGAAGTTCGGCAAGATCGAAGAAATTATCCGCAGACGGATGGGCCAGTTCTTCCGGGATCGAAATCAACAGGAAATCGCGTGGAGTATCGTGACTTACCCAGTGTATGAAATTCGCATATTCTATTGATGATAATGGATTTACCCATGCACATATTTTGATCGAATCGTTGGTGGGGATGATAGGGGTGTCGATGGTCAAGTCGTTTGGGATGTACCCAAAATTATCGGAAAACCACGCTGACAGTGTCGAGATGTTGCGTTCTTTGAGAGGACCGAGGTGCCAGTTTCCGCCAATAAGAACGTGTGATCCCATCAACCGCCCGTCTGAAATTGCAGATGCGATGACATTGGACGTGATGTCCGAGAATGATGCCTGGATCAAATTTTGGTGATCTTTGTTTTGGAGCATTGGTGTGCCTTGATATTGGGTAGAAATTTCAACCTCGTCGCGAGCGAACGACGGATTTTTGTTCGGGTGAGCGCCATCGACATAACTACTCGCGACGAAGCACATCACTGTCGTTATACAGCGCAACCGCTGATCATCGGCCACCATCCATTCGAGCGATTGCAGTTATTCAAGCAATCTGCGCATCGTGTCATGCCAGCCGTGCTGCCGGGTCTGCTGCCATATCGCTGAATGCACATTGTGTAGAAAACAGAGCAACTTGTGAATGCTCGTTGATTGGAAGTGTTCGGACCTTCGAGGATCTTGCTCGCAAGCCCGTCGGCAGCAGCACTGCCAGGATGAAGCAAGGCAATGACGATGCCAAAGGTGACTGCAGCCGATCTGGTGGCCTTTCGAGTGAAGAAGCTTTGCTTGGAATGCATCGAAACCTCCGTTGTGACGGGTTGAGGAAAGACAATGATTTCTTGATGCAATGGGTATGTTTTTGAGATTTAATTGCTGATTTCAATTTAGTATTCCTGTGTTTGGTAGATTAATTTTCTGAGAAGTGTTTTTTCAAGCATTTATTTTTTTGAGATAATTCAATTGTTGCTGATTGTCATTTTTGTTAAATTTGTCAAATCGGATTGGTTGGTGTTTCCCAATTGCGACATGAGTTGATTCGGAATCCTCGCGAGCGGCAGGGTCAAGAGGTTTCGCTTATCCGGGCAGGAAACTGGAGTGCCGTTGGGGAGTGGCGTGGATGTTGTGTCCGGTCCGGCAAAAGCAGCGGGGGACTGCCCGGATGGAGGCGAAGGCATCGAGCAGATGGCGTTCGCTTGGCGGGCATGGAAGGCGGCCGGATATGTAGCCCGTCCGTGCTGGTGCCGAATGCGACGCGCGGCGGCTTTGCCAGTCGTGTCAGTCGAACATGGCTTCCGGGTGGAGAGGTTCGCGCGCCGCTAGTGACTACGGATGTACCGAACAGTCGGCGACGGGTACGACAACAGCGTGCCTCGTGCTACAGCCGTGCCGCGCTTACGCGCGGCGTCCGCCCGCGTCGATCCTGCGCTGCGTGTCGGCGTCGATGATCTGGCGGATCGCGCGGAGCACTGGTGCGGCATCGGTGTAGCGCCGGCCGTAGCCGAGATTGAACGCATAGTCGAAATCGGGCGGATTGCTGCCCTGGTTGTGCTGCAGGATCGTTTCGAGCTTGTCGAGCGCCTTCGCCGCGCGGGCTTCCGGCGACGCGGCCGCGTCGTATTCGTCCCACAGCGCGACGATCTCGTCGCGCACCGCGCGGTCGAGCGGCGCGGTCAGCGTCAGCAGGTCGTCGCGTTCGTGCGCGCGCTTGTCGGGGTGCGCGGCCTGCTCGATCGCGGGGATGTCGCCGTGCAGCGCCTCGCCGAGGTCGTGGACGACGCACAGTTTCATCAGCTTCAGCGGGTCGACGCCCGGCAGCGCGTCGGCGAACACCAGCGCCATCAGGCACAGCCGCCAGCTGTGCTCGGCCGTGCTTTCCGCGCGTCCGGCCGACGTATAGCCGCTGCGCAGCACGTCCTTCAGGCGTTCGGCTTCGCGCAGGAAAGCGAGCCGCGCGTGGATCGTATCGGGATTCAAGATCTGTCCTTGCGATGAGCCGTCAAGCGTACGCCGGCCGGCCGCGCTGCGTCCACGCATGAAATATGCGCGGCGCGTCAGTGGGTGTCGAGCGTTTCCACGAGCCGCACGGCCGAGCCGTCCGACAGCGTCATCCGCGTCCACCGGCACCGGCCGCCGCGAATCGGCACGACGCGCGACGCATTCGCGCCGGTGTCGAACTCGACGCTCGGCGGCCCCGCGCGATCGTGCCAGCCGAGCGGGTCGAGCGCGGCTTCCATGCGGACGATCTCCGGCGTCGCGTAGCGCCACAGCGACGTGCCGAGCAGCGTCGAAAGCGGCTGCGAGAACTCGGCCGCGCGCGCCGGCGAACTGGCGAGCAGACGGTGCGTGAGGTCGCACACGAGATGCATGCGGCCCGCGCTGCAGGCGATCAGCCGCGCGAGTGCGTGGTCGCCCGCCGAATCGAGGCGCGCGGCGAGCAGCCGTTCTGCCGTCGCGCGCTCGTCGGGCGACATTTGCTGAAGGCCGGCCTCCCAGCGCGAGATCGTCGACTGCGCGACGCCGAACAGTTCGGCCGCGTGACTTTGCTTCACGCGGTGCAGCGCGCGCCAGCGCTTGAGTTGGGGGCCGAGCGACGGCGTATGAAGCGGTGAGGCGGTCATGGCGATGCTCCCGTTGGGACCGTACCGTGCGCGCCGTTACAGCGCCGTTACATGATCCGGATGCCGCCGTTTGCCTGGATCGCGATGGCCGCGAACGGCACGAGCACGATGCCGCCCAGCACGAGTACGCCATCGGCGGCCACCGTGATCGGCGTGGCGAGAATCCGCAGACCCATGCCGACGACGGACGGCGATTCCACGATGTAAACCGAGTACGGGCGGTTGAACGGTTGCGCGGCCGCCTTGTCCTTCTCGACGAAGCCTTCGGTCGAGTAGCGCTTGCCGTCGATGTCGCCTTCGAGCACGAGGCCGGCCGGCTCGCTGACGAAGCCGTCGGCGGAGGCGGCTCGTCGATCGTCGTCCGAAGCGTTCTTCGGCAGCACGATCCGGTAATGCCCGGTGACGCTGCCGCCGCTCGCATGAAAGCCCTCGAATGTCGTGCGTACCGATTTCCGGTAGCCGGACAGCAGTACCGGCCGCAGTTGAGCTGGCAGATCGAAGATGTAATGGTAGCGCGCGCCGAGGACGACCAGTTTCTTGCCGTCTTCGGTCATCATGAATGCGGATACGTATTCGGTGTAGGCGTCGTTCTTGTACAGCTTCGGCGTCAAACAGCCCGACAGCGCAAGGCTACTCGCGGCGATGCCAGCGACCAGCAGGCGCCGGCGCGTGATGGATGTGCTCATTTCTTGTTGTCCCGTCTGTGCGGTTCGGTTCAGTTCTGTGGCTTTCGCCCTCGGAAGCCGGATTCTCGCGTATCCGCCGCGCGTTGTCGAACCGGAAATCTGCCGTGGCAGCGGGGCAGCCTTGCCCGTCCGCGCCCCGCCGACAACGTTTTCGCGACGCTTTCAACCGGCCCCACCATATCTTATTATTCGGCCAGAGCGGCGCGTGCCGGCCGTGATCGGTCATGTCGACGGCATGACGCGCCGGCAACTTTGACCGCCTGCCGGCCGGCACGTCGCCCGACGCGCGGTCGAAACGACAGGGAGCGCGAGGCCGCGCGTATCCCGAAAAAGATACGAGGGCGCGATGGTACGACTGGTGTTGCTGCTGCTGGGCATCGAATATCTGCGAACCCGCTGGCGCGGGCTGACCGTGCTCGGCTGGTTATGGGTGGCCGCGGGCGTCGGCATTTTCATCGACGCACTCGACGGCGCGCTGCATTTTCCGATCGAGCTGTTCGCGTGGCTGTTCCTGATCGAGGGGCTCGCGACGCTCGCGGTGGCCGGCAGCGGTGTCGGCGGGCAGCGCATCCTGCGCTATGTGAAGGGCATCGCGGTCGTGGTGGCCGCGGGGCTCGTGTTTGCCGGCCATCATCACGGCCATTTCCTGCTGTCGATGATCTTCGGCACGCTGTTTCTCGTCGACGGGCTGCTGCAGTGCACGTCCGCGTGGATGGTGCGCTATCGCCGCTGGAACGTCGCATTCGCGTGGGGCGTCGTCGAGATCCTGCTCGCGATTTTCTTCTTCCAGCCGTACCCGACGCACTACGTCGGCACCGTGCCGTACTGCCTCGGCTTGCTGCTGATGTTCGGCGGGATGCACATGCTGAGCCTCGCGGCGCGCGTGCGGCGGCTGACGCGCAACCCGGCGTTCGCGACGTCGCCCGCGCCGGCGCTTGCCCCGGATCTCGACGATGCGCAGCACCTGCCGCAGTTCGCGCAATCCGAATGGGACGGCCCGCCGGCCGACGGCGAGCGGGCGCTCACCGTGCATGTATGGACGCCGACCGGTACGTCGAAGGCCGAAGCGCAGCGCTATCCGGTGATCGACCGCTATATCGCGGCGGTGGATGTCAACGGCGTGATCTCGACCGGCCATGCGGCGCTGGAATCGCCGGAGGGCATCTACATCAGCCTGTATCCGGCTGTCGAGATCGATCGTTCTCCGGACGAATTCGCGCGCATCCTGCGCGCGACGCGCGAGAACGACGTGCCCGGCCTGTTCCAACCAGACTATGCGACCGAGTCGACAGCATGGTGCCCGTCGACGGTGCGCGTGCGCATCCGCAACTACGATCCGGCCAAGCTCGAGGCGTTCTGGTCGTCGTACCGGCAGAACACGACGTACAACCTCACCCACCGCAACTGCTCGAGCACCGTGTCGAATGCGCTCGAGGCCGCGCTCGACGGCGCGGTGTGGCGGCTCAAGGGCGCGCGGGCCGGGTGGGGCGCGTTCGGGCGGCTGCTGCTCACGCCCGAGCTGTGGGTGGCCGCGCAGATCCGCAAGCGCGCGGTGACGATGGCGTGGACGCCCGGGCTCACGCTCGACTATGCGCGCGCGCTCAGCATGCTCGCCGATCCGCGTCCGTTCGCATGGTGGAAGGTCGCGCGCTCGGCGGTGAGCGCGATCATGGCGTCGCGCCGCGCGTGGCGCGAGCAGGACAGCGCGGCGCTGTCTCCGGGCGGTTCGGAGGCGGCGTCGATGAAGTGAAACGCGTGGCGCCGGACGCGGGCCCGGCATCACAAGGGGCGCCACCGTGCGGCCCGGGATATCGCCCGCTATAAAACCCACCGACGACGACAATGAACAAGACGAGAGCGTTCCGCATCCTGATTCCGGCTGCGTTGACGATGGCGCTGGCGAGCGCCGGCCTCGCGCAGGCGGACACGGACGAAGTGCCGCGCATGAGCAACGACGTGTACCGGATGTCGGTGTCGTTCTGCTCGAACGTCGCGAGCGCCGAGAAGATCGCGTGCCAGGGCGACATGATCGCCGCGGGCAGCCGGATCGTCGCGGCGATCGGCGGCCTGCCGCCGGCCTCCGCCACGGCGATCGACGAAGCCGCGCGCAACAAGCTGCCGCCGGAAGAGCGCAAGGGCCTTGCGCCCGTCGAGCCCGGTGCGATCGACAAGGACGACGATCTGGCCGGCCTCGCCGGCATGGTGCGTCTCTGCGACGTGTACGAGCCGGAGCCGGCGTCGCGTGCGCGACACCACGCGGCGCTGCAGCAGAAGGCGCCCGACGTCGCGCCGCGTGTCGAGGCGTTGCTGGCCGATGCGTCGACCGCGGCGCGCCGGCGCGTGAGCATCGGCGTGTGGCAGATACTCGCGCTCGAGGGCCCCGAAGCGTCGGCGCGTGCGTGTACGCAGCTCGGCACCTGAACGATCGCGCATTCTTTCGTGCACCTTCACATTCGTGCCACGTTGCGGCGGCAACAATCGCGGGGCAGACATTCGACAACCTTGCGGCGCATCCCGCGACCGCAAGCCTTTTCCGAGGAAACACGCCATGCTCAAGACGCTCGCCCGCGCCGCTGCCGCACTCGCCGTCGCTTCCGTTTCACTGCACGCCGCCGCGCAGACCAGCTACGACTACCTGTTGCTCGCCGCATCGTGGGAGCCCGGCTTCTGCGCGTCGCACGACACACCGGAATGCACGAACCTCGCCGGGTCGTACGCGGCGACGAGCCTGTCGCTGCACGGGCTCTGGCCGAACCGTTATGACGGCAACCAGCCGTTCTACTGCGGCGTGCCGCAGAACGACATCGATCTCGACAACGCGCACCAGTGGTGCAGCATGGACGCGTACCCGATCAGCAGCGCGACGCGCAACACGCTGTCGACGTACATGCCGGGCGTGGCTTCGTGTCTCGACAAGCACGAGTGGTTCAAGCACGGGACCTGTTCGAATTCCGCGACGCCCGATGCGTACTGGAACCAGGCGTCGGGCATGATCAGCCGGCTCGGCAACACGTCGTTCAACGCGTTCCTGCAGGCGAATGCGGGCAAGACGGTCACGCGTAACCAGTTGCTGTCGGCGTTCGAAGGCGCGTTCGGCAGCAACACGCGCAGCGCGGTGTCGCTGAAGTGCACGAAGACGAACGGCGTGAGCTATTTCACCGAAGCGTGGATCGCGGTGAAGACGAACGCGACCGCGCAGTTTCCGAGCGCCGCGTCGCTCGTGACGGACGGCAACACGCAGGGCACGTGCCCGACGTCGGGCGTGTTCATCGCGAAGTAACGCGGACGCTGCGGCTCGGCCGTCGTTACGCCAGCAGCCGCAGCGCCTGCGCGAGCGACAGCACCGTCGTGCGCGATTCGAACGCGGTGGCGAACAGATGCGCGTGGACCACCGGGTCCGGGTCGTAGCAGCAATCCTTGACCGTGTAGAGGCGGAAATCGGCATCGCTCGCGTGGGCGATCGACGACAGCATCACGCCGGTCGACGCGATGCCGACCATGATCAGCGTATCGACGCCTTGCGCGACGAGCCGCGCCTGCAGATCGGTGCCGAAGAACACGCTCGCGCGATGCGCGAGGATCAGCGGTTCGTCGGGCTGCCTGGCCAGTTCGGGACACGGGCCGTCGTCGAGGAACAGGCCGAGCTGCTTGATACCCTGGCCATTCTTGTTGAGCGGGCTGACTTCCGGATAGCCGGGGCTGAATCGCAGATTCGCGAACCAGACGCCGACGCCGGCACTTCGCGCCGCGTCGCATAGCGTGCGCGTATTGGCGAGCAGTTCGGGCGCGACCGACGGGAAGAGGCCGAGGATGTCCGTCTGGTAATGCATGACGAGCAGGGCGGTTTTCGATGGCGCGATGGGGGGAATCGGCGCGGATGTGCTGGTGTTGACGTTTGTAAGGATTGTCGTTGCAACTTCCGATGCGTTGTCTCGATTCATGCGTGACGTTCTCCAGTGACCGCTGCGGATCTCGGAAAATCAACCTTTCCGTATCCGTGGAAATATATACCCGGATATATACCCGGATGCGATTCGTTCAGAACGGACCCTGCGAGCGCATTTTGTCCTTTCTGTCAGCCGCTATCATGGACGTTCCTCTTGAAGGAGAAAACCCGATGAGCCGGCCGGATTTCATCAAACACTGGACTGAACTCGAAGAACCGGATGCGCATTGCTATCGTGGCGATACCGAGCCCATGGCGCTCGACGCGCCGCTTTCGGCCGCACTCGGCATTACCCGCATTGGCATCCATCACGTCAGGCTGCTGCCCGGACGGCGGACGTCCTATCCCCACGCCGAAAGTACCGAGCAGGAGTTCGTGTACGTGCTCGAAGGCAAGCCCGACGTATGGATCGACGGCGTGCTTCACCCCCTTGCCGAGGGCGATTCCGTCGCGTTCCCGGCAGGCACCGGAATTTGCCACACCTTCATCAACAATACGAAGGACGAAGTCAGGTTGATGGTGATCGGCGAGCGCCCTCGCGACGACAACCGCATTCGTTACCCGCTCAACGAAGCGTACGAACTGACCCGCGCGGACCGATGGGTAGACTGGCCTGCCAGGCCGCTCGGGGACCATGACGGGATGCCGGACTGACGCTTACGCGGAAAAGCGCGTCGGCCGATCACCTGTCAGCGACGATACCCGGCGAGTGACCGCTGTACTTCGCGGATTCAACTCGTGGATGCAACGAGTCGATGAAATCGCTCAGCCGGTGTATTGAAGCTGGCGCGTGCTGCCATTGCACAGAATGAGCCGTGCTTGATTTGTGTCCCTCAGAAAATCGACCGCCCCGTATAAGTCGTCAACCGCTCCAGCGCCAGCGACCCGGCGCTACGAATATAAACTCGCATGTGATTCCATCGGTACCGACCGGATGGGCGAGTGCCGTGCTGCCTTCGACGGGTTGAATCCGCAGCCACGAACGGCCGTTCGACACAGCTTTTTAGATCGTCGACAATCGGTGCGGATAAGGGCGTAGCCTTTAGCGGTTACCGTCGATCAGATCGTTCAGCAGCGCATCGAACGCGGCCTGTGCGTCTTCAAGTTCCTGCAGGGCGGCATCAAAGGTTTGCAGCGCGAACGGCGAAGGCTCGCCGCTGCCTTGCGGCGGAAATTGCTTCTGCATCGAGGCGAACGTACTCTGCACGCGCAGCGTGGCGGCCACCATGCGCTCCATCGCCTGGGTTTCTTCGGCTCGGGCCTGTTCCGGATTCATTGCGCTCTCCTTGGATGGTTTTCTTGAAGACCAGATCGTACACGCTGTGTCCGTTCTTGCCGCCCTTGGCAGAACGACTCCGTTGAAGGTTCCAACGGCACGCTGCGGGAGAAGCGATTGAATCGGGAATGATTCCGCAGTCGATTGCTGCCGATGGCCGAATTTCCCATTGAGCGCTCTGGCGCGCGCCGACAGGAATCTGCCGCCGTCGCGCCAGATGAGGCACGCTTGACTTCGACGCTTCAAAAAATCGATCGCCCCGTATAAGTCGTCAACCACTCCAGCGCCAACGTCCCCGCCAACGAATTCCCGTTCGCATCCAGCCCCGGCGCCCACACGCACACCGCCATCTCCCCCGGCAGCACCGCGACGATCCCGCCGCCGACGCCGCTCTTCGCCGGCAGCCCGACCCGATACACGAAATCGCCGGCCGCATCGTACGTGCCGCAGGTCAGCATCAGCGCCGACAGCCGCTTCGCCGAACTCGAATCGACGATCCGCTCGCCGGTCGCCGGCGCGACGCCGCCGTTCGCGAGGAACAGCGCGGCGGTGGCCAGTTCGACGCAGTTCATCTCGATCGCGCACTGGCGGCAATACGCGTCGATCACCGTATCGGGCGGCATCTGCATGTTGCCGAAACTCGCCATGAAATGCGCCATCGCGCGGTTGCGCTCCGCGTGCTGCAACTCCGACAGCGCGACGCGCGAGTCGTAGTCGATATCGTTCGCGCCGATCAGCCGCCGCACGAATTCGACGAGCGCCGTCTCGGCCTTCACGAAGCGGCGGCACAGCACGTCGGTGACGACCAGCGCGCCCGCGTTGATGAACGGGTTGCGCGGCTTGCCGCGCTCGCTTTCGAGCTGGACCAGCGAATTGAACGCGGTGCCGGACGGCTCGCGGCCGACCCGCTCCCACAGCTCGTCGCCCAGCAACTGGAACGCGAGCGTGCACGCGAACAGCTTCGAGATGCTCTGGATCGAGAAGCGTTCGCGCGCATCGCCGACCGTGTAAACGTTTCCGTCGAGCGTCACGACGGCCATCCCGAACTTGTCGGCGGGCACTTTCGCGAGCTCGGGAATGTAGTCGGCCACCCGTCCCTGGCCGATCCAGGGGGCGAGCTCGGTGTGGATGCGTTCGAGAATCGATTGGTAATTCATCACGTCAGGCAGGGTAGAGGCGCAGCCGGGATTCCGGCGAGCCCGTATGGAACCGTCCCGGCGCCGATTCGTCAAGCGGAGTCGGAATCCCGCCCTTATTTTCAGAACCGGCAAACAGGCAAGCGGCGGGCGCAGTATCATGCGGTACGTTTCGGCCGCGGGCCGGCGTCCGGCACCGGCCGGCGCCGTCCCTCGGCTTTTCCGATGATCCGACCGCTACCCATGTCTTTTCGCATCCTGCTCGTCGAAGACGACACCCGTCTGTCCACGCTGATCGCCGGCTACCTGCGCAAGAACGACTATGAAGTCGACACCGTGCTGCATGGTGACGCCGCGGTGCCGGCGATCCTGTCCATTCGTCCCGATCTCGTGATCCTCGACGTGAACCTGCCGGGCAAGGACGGCTTCGAAATCTGCCGCGAGGCGCGCAAGCAGTACGACGGCGTGATCATCATGGTGACGGCGCGCGACGAGCCGTTCGACGAGCTGCTCGGCCTCGAATTCGGCGCGGACGACTACGTGCACAAGCCGGTCGAGCCGCGCATCCTGCTCGCGCGGATCAAGGCGCAACTGCGCCGCGCGCCCGCGCGCGCGGCCGAGAGCACCGCGCCGCAGCCGGAGCGCTACGCGTTCGGCAAGTTCTCGATCGACCGCACCGACCGCACCGTCATGCTGCCCGACGGCAGCACGCCGGATCTGACGTCGGCCGAATTCGACCTGCTGTGGGCGCTCGTGTGTCATGCGGGCGAAGTCGTCAGCCGCGACGACCTGATGCTGCAGTTGCGCGGCGTCGAATTCGACGGTCTCGACCGCACGATCGACGGGCGCATCTCGAAGCTGCGCCGCAAGCTGCGCGACGACGCGAGCAACCCGCAGCGGATCAAGACGATCCGCAGCAAGGGTTATCAATTCAGCAAGCACGCATGGGAATGACGGCGCGCGACGCCGTCACGTCCCGCGCGGGCATTCCGCCCGCCGGCCGGGAGCCGCGATGATTCGACGAACCCGTTCGCACCCCGATGCCCCGCCGCTGACGGCGCTGCGCTACGTCAAATGGCGCTGGCTGCATTTCCGTCGCGCGTGGACCGACACGCGCGCCGACCGCATTCCGAGCTGGTCGCGGCTGTACGTGCGCACCTACCTGCATCTGCTCGGGCTCGTCCTGCTGACCGCGCTGGTGCCCGCGCTCGCGCTGTGCGTCGAGTTGTCGCCGCAGGTCGTGTGGCATGCATTCGACTCGCTGCCCGGCGACATCTGGATCGTGCTCGCGTTCGTGTTTACCGCGCCGGCGCTCGCCGCGTACCGGTGGATGCGGCCGGTCTGGTCGGATCTCGTGATGGTGCGCGAGCGGGCGATCGACTTCACCGGCGGACGCTTCAACACGCGCGCGCGCGAATCGCACAGCGTGATCATCGGCCCGCTCGCGCGCACGCTGAATGCGCTCGCGATGCGCATGGAGCGGCTGATCGCCGCGCAGCGCGACCTGACGAACGGCATCTCGCACGAACTGCGCACGCCGCTCGCGCGCGTGCGCTTCGCGCTCGAAATGCTGCGCGAACCGGGTTCGGCGGTCGAATACCAGGGCGCGCTCGACAGCATCGCGCAGGACGTGACCGAGCTCGAGGAGCTGATCGACATGAGCCTCACGTACGCCCGGCTCGAATACAGCTCGCTGCAATCGAACCTCGAGCTGACCGCGCCCGTCGCATGGTTCGAGCACCAGGTGAACGACGCGCAACTGCTGTATCCGGACCGCGCGATCGAGTCGCGCGTCGAGATCACGTCGGACGTGCGCGTGAAGATGGACCGGCGGTTGATGTCGTATGCGATGCGCAACCTGTTGCGCAACGCGAGCAAGTACGCGAAATCGCGGATCGTCGTCGGGATCTCGCTCGTGCACGGCAATATCGGGATCTTCGTCGAGGACGACGGTCCCGGCGTGCCCGAGGCCGAGCGCGAACGGATCTTCGACGCGTTCGTGCGCCTGGATCGCCGTACCGGCGGCTACGGGCTCGGCCTGTCGATCACGCGGCAGGTGCTCCATGCGCACAACGGACGGATCGCGGTGGTCGATCCGGTCGAGCTCGGCGGCGCGCGGTTCGAGATCAGCTGGCCGGTCTAGGGCGGGCGCAGGCCCGTCATTGGCGTGAACGGGCCCGCGCTCCGTCTCGCGAGGGCCGACCCGCGGCCATCGTGAAGACGACGGCCGCTGGCGAGCGCACCGGCGCGACGAATGCCGCCGAAGCGGCATCCGCGCAGGCTCAGTAAGTACGGCCGAGCTGCAGGTAGAAGTTGCGGCGGCCGCCGGGGGCGAGCGCCACGCCGATGTAGACGGGCCCGAACGCGGTCGACAGGCTCGTGAAGAACGTGTAGCTCTGCTTGAGCGCGCCGCCGCCGATCTGCTGGCCGCTCGACCAGACGTTGCCGACTTCCGCGCTGGCGCCCACCGACAACGCCTTGACCGGCGATGCGTTGAACGTCATCAACTGGTTCATGTACGTGATCTGCCCGTACGCGAGTTCGTTGCCGTTCAGTTGGTCGGCCGCATAGGCGGACAGATGCTGGAAGCCGCCGAGCGTGAAGTTGAACGCATTGATCAGGTTGGTGCCGCCGATGCTCTTGCCGCCTTCGATCGTCGCGCTGACGCTGTGCCGGCCGAACTGCTGCGCAATCATCGCCTTGCCGTAGATCTCGGTATAAGGCGAGTTGTTGATCCCGTCGGCGAATTCCCGCGCCGAGCCGCCGTTGCGCGATACCAGCGAGCGTTCGACCCGCAGTTCGCCGAAATACCCCTTGCGCGGGAACATCGGGTCGTCGAGCTGATCGATCACGAGCCGCGCCCGCGCGGTCAGCGCCTGGGACGTGAAGCTCGGCCACAGCAGCGTCTGGCCGCTGCCGTCGTCGAACGGCACGTTGTAGGTCGGCGAGCCGTGCCCGGTCACGTAGCCGAGACCGATCCGGAAATCGCCGAGCCGCGCGATCGGCAGGCCGAAATCGATCCCCGCGCGCGCCGTCTGCATCAGGTACTGCGTGATCTTCACGTTGCCGGAGTCGTCGTACAGGTTCGCATAGCGGCGCTGGTATTCCGCGTACGGCGACAGGTAGACGCCGTACGCGGTCGACAGCGGCTGGCGCAATTCGACGCGTGCCGACTGCAGGTCGCTGCCGATCGTCGTGTCCGCGCGGAATTCGAGCCCCGATTCCGTGAGCCACGGCCGCCGGTAGCCGACGTGCAGGCGGAAGCCGCCTTCGTCGGTCGAACTGCTCGACATGCCGAGCCCGAACAGCAGGAAGTTGGGCCCCCAGTACTTCTCGCGCGCGTTGATCTCCAGCACGTTGTCGTCGCCGCGGCTCACGATCTGCTGCGTGACGCTCTCGAAGTTGCCGCCCGTCGTGAGCCCGAGCAGATCCTGACTGACCGTCTTCGGATCGTAGATGTCGCCGGGCTTCACGTGCAGCGCATTGCTGACGACGCGCTTCGGCACGCCGCCGCTGGTCTTGATGTCGATGCGCGTGATCCGGATCGGCGGCGGCAGCGGCTGCGCGTGCGCGGACCGGTAGGCCGCGTACTGTTCCGGCGTGAGCGCGAAACGCCGCAGCCTCGGCAGCGCCGCGGTCGCGGCGGCCGCGCCGGCGGCGATCGCCTGCTTCGCGTTCTGGAAATCGGTGAAGGCGAGCGAGCCGAGGTCCGGCGTGAGCAGCACGTCCTGCGCATCGAGCTGCTTGCGCTGCGCGGTCACGTTCTGGCGGATCAGGATGCCGACCATCTGCTGCATCACGTCCGCGGGCGACGCGAGCGCGTCGAGCGGGCGCAGTTGCGAGCCGATGTCCACGGCGATCACGACGTTCGCGCCCATCTGCCGCGCGGTATCGACGGGCAGGTTGCTGACGAGCCCGCCGTCCACGAGCGCGCGATCGTTGATCTCGGCCGGCGCGAACAGGCCCGGCATCGCCATGCTCGCGCGAATCGCGAGCGGCAGCGAGCCGTGGTCGAGCACGACCATCTGGCCGGTCTGCAGGTCGGTCGCGACCGCGCGATACGGAATCGGCAGGCGGTCGAACGGCTGGTTGGTCGGCACGGCGGCCGTCCAGTTCGCGAGCAGCGCCTGCAGCCGGTTGCCCTGAACGAGGCCGACCGGCGCCTTGACGCCTTTCTTGCCGAAGCCGAGCGTCAGCCCGTTGATGTACAGGCGCTCGTCCTCCCGGCTGGTTTGCGGCAGGTCCGCGCGGTCCGTCACGTCGAACGCGATATCCGCCAGGTTGACCTCCGACAGCCGCTTCTGCATCTCGTCGGCCGCCATCCCGCTCGCATACAGGCCGCCGACCACGGCGCCCATGCTGGTGCCCGCGATGCAGTCGATCGGGATCCGGTTGTCCTCCAGCACTTTCAGGACGCCGAGGTGTGCATAGCCGCGCGCGCCGCCGCCGGACAGCACGAGGCCGATCGACGCGCGGCCGGCCGGGCCGCCGTCGGCCGTGCAGGTGTGCGTCGGCATGGCGGGTGCGGCGGCAGCCGGCGCGTTGGCTGCGGCCGCGACGGTCTGGGCCGCGGCCGGTTCGGCGGCCGGCACCGGTTGCGCGGCGACCGTGCAGCACCAGAAGGCAACGAGCGCCGTGCAGAGCGGGCGCACCGGTGCCCAGCGGAAGGAAACGGTCGCTGTCATGGTGAAAATACCTGGCGTGATCGTGCGTCTGAGGCCTGCCGGGTGCAGGCAAGACCGAGAGATTACCGTGTTTTACAGGCCCGACGCGAGAGGCCGGTGCGTAGCCGGACGCGCCCGAAACGCCGTTTTCGGCAATTTCGTCGCGAAAAAATCATGAGAATTGCCTAAAGTATCGGAACGAATTGCCGCTAAGCTCGTGATGGGGCGGCATGGACGCGCGGCAAAACGTGCGGCGCGGCCGTCCCGGCCCGTTCCCTCACAAAGGTTTGATATGTCGACACCGCTGTTCGGAAAGTTGTTTGCGCAACCCGTTGCGATCGACCCGGGAACGGCGAGTACGCGGATTTACACGCACGAGCGCGGCGTGGTGCTGAACCAGCCGTCGGTCGTCTGCTTCCGCAAGGGCGGTGCGAGCGACGCGCGGCCGACGCTCGAGGCCGTCGGCGAGCTCGCGAAGGCGCTGCTCGGCCGCGAACCGGGGCATCTCGAAGCCGTGCGCCCCATGCGCCACGGCGTGATCGCGGACGCGCACGCGGCCGAGCAGATGATCCGCAGCTTCATCGACATGTCGCGCACGCGCTCGCGCTTCGGCCGCCGCGTCGAGGTCACGTTGTGCGTGCCGTCCGACGCGACGGCCGTCGAGCGCCGCGCGATCCGCGACGCCGCGTTCGCGGCCGGCGTGTCGGAGGTCGAACTGATCGAGGAATCGCTGGCGGCCGGGCTCGGGGCGGGTTTGCCGGTGACCGAGCCGGTCGGCTCGATGGTGATCGACATCGGCGGCGGGACGACCGAAGTCGCGGTCATCGCGCTCGGCGGCATCGTGTATCGAGAGGCGATCCGCGTCGGCGGCAGCCAGTTCGACGCGGCGATCGTCAACCATGTCCGCAACCTGTACGGCGTGCTGCTCGGCGAACAGACGGCGGAGCACGTCAAGCAGACGATCGGCGCGGCCACCAGCGCGGTGCCGCGCACGTCGACCCGCGCCGTCGGCCGCGGCATCGGCGACGGCCTGCCGCGCTCGGTGGAGCTGTCGAATCACGACGTCGCGGACGCGTTGGCCGCGCCGCTCAAGCAGGTGATCGGCGCGGTGAAGTCGGTGCTGGAAAACGCGCCGGCCGAACTCGTGACCGACATCGCGAACCGCGGCGTGGTGCTCACCGGCGGCGGCGCGCTGCTCGCCGGTCTCGAACGCCTGCTGTACGACGAGACCGGGCTGGTCGCACGGATCGCCGACGAGCCGGCCACGTGCGCGGTGCGCGGCGCCGGCGAGGCGATGGGGCGGCTCGCGATGTGCCCGGCCGATTGAGCCGGGGCGGGGCAGGTCGGGTGTCAGCGTGCGGCGCATCGACGGGCGCACGCGCCGCGCCGGCTTGCGCTCGACGTCGCAGTGCGGCTCGATCGCGAGCGGCCCCTTCACCGCGCGCGGCACGGTCGGCTGGCGGCATGCGGTCGGCAACGTGCGGCCGTCGTCGGCGTTCACGTTCGCGAACGGCGGCACGTCGTTCCCGGTGTCGGGCGTGCCGATTGCGCGCGACGGCGCGGTGCCCGAAGCCGGCATCGACGCGAATCTCGCGAAGCGCCTGACGCGCGGCCTCACGTACAGCGGGGCAGGACGGCAGCGGCGTGCGCGGCGACGCGATCCTCGGCAACATCCCGTGGAAATTCTGACCGGCAGCTGATGCGCCCGTACGCGGCGCCGCGGCCGTTTCGGCGCTGCGCACGTTCGCCGTTCTGGCCTATCCTGTGCGAAACACGCGACGCGCGCCTCGCGCGTTGCGCCTCGACACAGGAGCATCGATGCCGAATCACGCCGAAGCCACGACGACGCAGGCGCCGCAAGTCGCGCCGGTTCCCCCGACCACCGCGTCGGGTCCCGCTTTCATCGCGCCCGAAGCCGATCCGCAGGTCCTCGCGCGCAACAACCAGTACGTGCTGAAATCCGGCGACGCGTTCGTGGTCAGCGACGCGCTCGGCGACATCGGCGGGCATGACGACGGCCTGTTCGTCGACGACATGCGCGTGCTGTCGAAATGGCGCCTGACGTTCGGCGGCCGCGCGCCGTCGCTGCTGTCGGGCGCGACGAGCGCCGACAACGCGTCGTTCACCGCGCATCTGACGAACCGCCCGCTGCCGCCGCTCGGCGGCCACGAGACGCCCGAGGGCGTGATCCACATCGAGCGCATGCGCGTGCTCGCGGGCGACGTGCTGTACGAAGCGCTGACGCTGACGAACTACGGCGCGAGCGAAGCCGAGGTGCCGCTGTCCCTGTCGTTCGCGGCCGATTTCAAGGACATGTTCGAAGTGCGCGGCACGCAGCGGCCGAAGCGCGGCACGGTGGGCGCGCCGCGCGTCGACGCGGGCGCGGTGCGGCTGCGCTACGACGGCCTCGACGGCGTGGAGCGCAACGTGACCGTGCATTTCTCGCCGGCGCCCGACGCGCTGTCGGTCGATCGTGCCGACTACACGCTGACGATCGCCGCGCAGGCGTGCGTGTCGATCTACCTGACCGTCGATGCGACGCTCGGGCCCGCGCACGGCGAAGGGCCCGGATGCGGCCGCGTCGCGCTGCGCACGGCGCTCGTCGGCGTGCATCGCGAGATGCGGGCGCGGCGCGAGTCGATGGCGCGCGTGAACACCGGCAATCCGCTGTTCGACGCCTGGCTCGACCGTTCGCTCGCGGATCTCGGGCTGCTCACGACGCAGCTCGACACGGGGCCGTACCCGTATGCGGGCATTCCGTGGTTCTCGACGCCGTTCGGCCGCGATGCGATCATCACGTCGCTGCAGATGCTGTGGCTGCAGCCGTCGCTCGCGCGCGGCGTGCTGCGTTTTCTCGCCGAGCATCAGGCGCGCGAGACCTCCGCGTTCCGCGATGCCGAGCCCGGCAAGATCATGCACGAGTTCCGCCGCAGCGAGATGGCCGCGACGGGCGAGGTCCCGTTCGCGCTGTACTACGGCGGCGTCGACACGACTCCGCTGTTCATCGTCCTCGCGGGCGCCTATGTCGAACGCACCGGCGACGATGCGCTGATCGACGAGCTGTGGCCCGCGCTCGAGCGCGCCGCGCAATGGGTGATCGACAAGTGCGACCGCAATCCGTACGGACTGCTCGACTACCAGCGCACGTCGGAGCGCGGCCTCGCGAACCAGGGCTGGAAGGACAGCCACGATTCGGTGTTCCACGCGGACGGCCGCTTCCCGGACGGGCCGATCGCGCTCGTCGAGGTGCAGGCCTACGCGTGCGCGGCGCTCGACGCGATGTCGGCATGCTCGCACCGGCGCGGCCATGCGGCCGACGCGACGCGCTACGCGTTGCGCGCGAAGACGCTGCGCGACCAGGTCGACGCGCTGTTCTGGATGCCGGAAGGCGATTTCTACGGGATCGCGCTCGACGGGCATGGCGAGCTGTGCCGCGTGTTCGCGTCGAACGCGGGGCATCTGCTCGCGTTCGGGCTGCCCGACGCCGAGCGCGGCGCGGCGGTCGCCGGCGTGCTGGGCTCGGCGCTGTTCCAGACGGGCTGGGGCATCCGCACGCTCGCGGCCGGCCAGCCGCGTTTCAACCCGATGGCCTATCACAACGGCTCGGTGTGGCCGCACGACAATGCGCTCATCGCGCGCGGCCTGGCGCGCTACGGCGACAAGACGGCCGCGGTGAATCTGCTGCGTGCGCTGTTCGAGGCGGCGGTGAGCTTCGAGATGCGCCTGCCGGAACTCTTCTGCGGGTTTCCGCGCCGGCGCGGCGAGCCGCCGACCGCGTATCCGGTCGCCTGCCTGCCGCAGGCGTGGGCGGCCGGCGCGCCGTTCATGATGCTGCAGGCGTGCCTCGGCGTAAGCATCGACGCGTCGCGCCACGAGGTGCGCGTCGAGCGGCCGGCCTTGCCGGAAGGCGTCGACTGGCTGCGGATCGATGCGCTGCGCGTCGGCGACGAAACCGTGTCGCTGACGTTCCGCCGCGTCGACGGGCAGGTCGTCGCGGCGGCGGAGCAGCCGGGCCGCGTGAAGGTGGTCGCGGTGCTGTAGCGCGGTGCTGCGCGAACGTTGCGCGATGTCGCGCCACGTTCGCGCGCGGCGGCATAGAATCGTGACATGACCCCTGAACGATGGCGGAGGTAGACGATGACGACCGAGAACCGGCCCGACGACGGCGAGCACAAGCTCGAGCATCTGGAAGCGGCGGTCGACCACCTGCACAAGTCGATCGAATCGCAGAGCATCGCGGTCGGCGCGGCGAAGGGCATCCTGTTCAGCCTGATCGAAACGCTCGGCGCGCTGATCGGCGATCCCGACTTGCCCGAGCATGCGCGTTCGGGCTACGAAGCGTTGCGCGACAAGGCGCGCGAACTGCGCGGCGGGCTCGACCGCCATTGAGGTGCGGGCGGCGCAGGCGCTGCCCGATTCGGCGGACGCAGCACAAAACCCCGTGCGCTCAATCAGTTAGGTGCCCGATACGCAGGATATCCACAAGCTTGCCAACACAAACTGTGGAGAACCGCCCGGCCTTCGGCCGGGTGCGCCGCGCGTGTGCCGCGTGCGGTTCGACGACCGTTCCGGTGCCACACCAATGACCGGTCAAGGTCCGTGGATCGAATCCCCTTGTGTATCAAGATGTTACGCGTCAGATCTGACGGATATCCACAGGCTTGCCAACAAAATCTGTGGACAACTCGCAATCGATTGCGTCGCAGGCGTTGAGGATCGGGCCGGAAGGCGACGGCTGCGCGCAGCCCGCGCGCAAAGGCTGCCCGCTCCGTGCATCGGCACGCGAATGCGTGCCCGATCAAGGGCTTAGGCGCCGGGTACCCAGGATATCCACATCCTTGCCAACACTTTCTGTGGACAAGCGCGGCCGCGTTACGCGCTGGACGCGGCGCCGGCCGCCTCGGCCACGATCCAGTCGCGAAAGAGCGTCATCGCCGGCGTCAGCGGTTTCGACTTCAGCGACGTGAGCCAGTAGCCGCCCGCGCGCACGTCGATGTCGAACGGCCGCGCGAGCTGGCCGAGCTGCAGTTCGCGCGCGAACATGCACGCGGGCGCGAGCGCGACGCCCGCACCCTGCATCGCCGCCTCGACCATCAGCCGGGACGAATCGAACACGGGCCCGTTGACGGCCCACGGTTCGAGCTGCGCGGCGTCGAACCAGCCGAGCCATTCGTCGGTGCGGTACGAGCGCAGCAGCGTTTCGTTCGCGAGATCGGCCGGCTGCGCGAGGCGCCGCGCGATGTCCGGCGTGCACAGCGCGGTGAGCGGCGCATCGAGCAGCCGCTCGTTGCGCGTCGCCGGCCAGTTGCCTTCGCCGAAACGGATCGCGAAATCGAGGCCCTCGGCGGCGAGATCGACGACGTTGTTGTTGGTCCGCAGCCGCAGTTCGACGAACGGGTGCGTGTCGCCGAACTGCTTCAGCCGCGGCATTAGCCAGCCTAGGGCAAAGGTGCCGACGACGCCGAGCGTCAGCACCTCGTGGAAACGCCCGCCGTCGAACTGCTTGAGCACCGTCTCGATGCGGCTGAACGCGTCGCTCAGCACCGGCAGCAGCGCGCGCCCCTCGTCGGTCAGCCCGAGACCGCGCGGCAGTCGCGTGAACAGCGTGCAGCCGAGCCGCTCCTCGAGCGAGCGCACCTGCTGGCTGACGGCGGCCTGGGTCACGCTCAGCTCGAGGCCGGCGCGCGTGAAATTCAGGTGGCGCGCCGACGATTCGAACGCGCGCAACGCATTGAGCGGAAGATGAGGGCGGAGCTTCGTCATAAGAATTTCTTTTGTCAGCGCTCAATTATCGTTGCTTGTCAGGCAACCGTAAAGTCTCGATAGTGCTGTCTCGGCGGCCGGCCGCTTCAACACCTCGACACCGTTTCGCCGCCATTCCACCACGAGACAACCGACATGACCTACTCATCGAAACGTCGAACCCTGTTGCTGGCTGCCGCGACGGCGCCGCTCGTTCTCACCGTCACCGCGTGCGCGTCGCGGCAGGCAGCCGCGCCGGACGAAGCCACGGCGGCAGCGACGGCTGCCGCGGACGTCATTGCGCCCGCTGCTGCCGCGACGGCGCTTGCCGATCTCGAACGCGACGCGGGCGGCCGTCTCGGCGTGTGCGCGATCGACACGGCGAGCGGCCGCGTCATCGAGCATCGTGCGGGCGAGCGCTTTCCGTTCTGCAGCACGTTCAAGGCGATGCTGAGCGCGGCGGTGCTCGCGCGGAGCGTCGAGCGGCCCGGCTTGCTGCAACAACGCGTGACGTATACGAAGGCCGACCTCGTCAACTATTCGCCGGTGTCGGAGAAGCACGTCGGCGCGGGCATGACGGTCGCCGCGCTGTGCGAGGCCACGATCCAGTACAGCGACAACTCGGCCGCGAACCTGCTGATGAAGCTGATCGGCGGACCGTCGGCGGTGACCGCCTACGCGCGCTCGATCGGCGACGACGCGTTCCGGCTCGATCGATGGGAGACCGAACTGAATACCGCGCTGCCGGGCGACCCGCGCGATACGACGACGCCCGCCGCGATGGCCGCCAGCATGCGCGTGCTGACGCTCGGCGACGCACTGCCGGCCGCGCAGCGCGCGCAACTCGTCACATGGTTGCGCGGCAACAAGGTCGGCGACAAGCGGATTCGTGCGGGCGTGCCGGCCGGGTGGACGGTCGGCGACAAGACCGGTACCGGCGGCTACGGGACGACGAACGACGCGGGCGTCATCTGGCCGGCGTCGCGCGCGCCGATCGTGCTGGCCGTGTACTACACGCAGGCGCGCGCCGATGCACGGGCGAAGGACGACGTGATCGCGTCGGTCGCGCGCATCGTCGCGCGGACGTTCGGTTGAACAGCGCGGTGCGGCGGCCGTGACGCGCTTGGCAGGCGCGCCGTGCCGCAGTCGTGACCCGCGCGATCAAACGTTGTGCGATCAACGACTTAGGTCGCGCATGCTCAGGATATCCACATGCTTGCCAACAAAAATTGTGGAAAAGGCCGTGCGCAGCGGCGCCCGGTGCGACGCGCGCCGTGGTGCCGCGTTTGAGTCGACGCGGACAAAATCTTTCGGATCAAGCGCTTGGCCGCGGTATGCGCAGGCTATCCACACGCTTGCCAACAAAATCTGTGGACAAGCGCGACAGTCGGGGTGGCAGGCGGTGCGTCACGTGTCGACGCGGCACGCGACCGGCGATCGACCGGCCGGTGCCGTTTTTGAGGCGGGGCGGACAAAGTCTTTCGGATCAAGGGCTTGATCGCGGTATGCGCAGGCTATCCACATGCTTGCCAACAAAAATTGTGGACAAGCCCGCGCGCCGCCGCGACCGCGATGCTCAGGGCTGCCGATCGCCGACGGCGGGCCAGCGCGCGAACGCGAACACCCACAACATGACGAAGTTCAGCACCGGGACGAACATCGTCAGGATCCACCAGCCCGAATGCCCGGTGCGCCGGACGATGCGGACGTACGGATAGACGACGATGGCGACGAGTACGAGCGAGACGAGCAATTGCCACGCGGTGAAGTGTTCCATGGTCTTCCTCGGATTGAAATGTTGTCATGCGGCGCGAGCGGAACGGCCGGCGCCGTGGTGCCGACGCACCTGGCCGGCGATGCGCGGCCGCCGCGTGCGGCTGGGGTGATCTTGAGGCGTGACGGGCGCGGGCGTCAAGGCATCGGCCGGGCCGCTGCCACCGCGCCGGATCGTCCGTGTTCGCGCATGCCGGTGCTGCGCGTTGCCGAAACGGTGACGCGCGGCACGAACCGCAGGCCGATCAACGGGTTAGCGCAGGCGTGCGCAGGATATCCACAAGCTTGCCAACACAATCTGTGGGTAAGTGGCGCAGCGCGACGCCGGCCCGCGTGCGGCGGCGATCGCGTGGATCGGACGACATATGTCGCCGTGGCGTCGTGATGCGAACTGCGGCGAAGCGGTGTGCGCGATAGCCATGACGCGCGCCGCGTCTGCATCACGCGTGCCAAAGTCCGTCGGATCAAGGGTTTAGCGCCGTGGTGCGCAGGATATCCACAAGCTTGCCAACATTTTCTGTGGAGAAGTCCGCGTTCGCGATGCGGCCGATGCCACGCGCTGCCACGCTTCGCACGCGGGCCTGCACGGTGCGGATATCGGCCATGCCGGCCGGTGCCAACCGCGACACGCTGTCGTGCAGTGTGGAGACGCACGCGAACCGTCGAAAGTCAAACCGGCCTTCGGGTCCAGCGGATCCTCTACGGCAACCGACGCGCGCTGGCTCGTCCCGGTCCGGCGCATTTGCCGCGCACGCACGGCAATGCCTTTCCGATCAAGGGCTTGGTGCCGTTAATGGAGGGTTGTCCACAAGCTTGCCAACACAATCTGTGGACAAGCCGCCCGCCGCCCGCGCATCAGGCCGGCAGCGGGAAGCGGACCGTGACGGTCAGCCCGCGCCCGCCGCGCGTGGTGTCGAGCGCGACGCTCGCGCGATGCTGTTCGGCGATCCGCTTGACGATCGACAAGCCGAGCCCGCTGCCCGACGACGTGGCGGCCTGCGCGCCTTCGCCGCGATAGAAGCGTTCCCACACGTTGGCGCGTTCGGCTTCCGGAATGCCGGGGCCGTCGTCCGCGACCTCGAGCACGGGCGTCGTGCCGTCGAGGCGCGCCGACACGTCGACGCGCGCCCCGTCGCCCGCATAGCGGATCGCGTTGTCGACGAGATTGTTCAGCAGCACGCGCAGCGTGTCGGCATTGCCCACCGCCATCACGGGCGGGCCGACGATCGCGCCGAGATCGACCCGGTGCGCGTCGGCGACGCGCGCGCGGTCCGACACCACCGAGCGGCACAGTGCGGCGAGATCGACGGGCGCCGACGCGGTGGCGGCCGCCTGCGCGTCGGGTTCGAGGCGCGCGAGCGTCAGCAACTGTTCGGCGAGGTGGCCGAGGCGCGTCGTGCCCGCCTGGATTTGCGCGAGGATGCGCTCGCGTTCCTCGGCCGTCGCCGCGCGCCGCAGCAGTTGCGACTGGATCGACAGCCCCATGATCGGCGTGCGCAGCTCGTGCGCGGCGTCGGCGATGAAGTGCCGCTGCAGCGTGAACGAGCGGTCGAGGCGCGCGAGCAGGTCGTTGATCGCTTCGGCGAGCGGGCGCACCTCGTTCGGCATCGACGCGACGTCGACCGGCTCGAGGTTGTTCGCATTCCTGCGTTTCAGGCCGGACGCGATCGCCCGCAGCGGCCGCAGCCCCGCGCCGATGCCGAACCACAGGCCGAGCGCGAGCAGCGGCAGCATCGAGAACACGGGCCACAGCAGATGCACGGCGATGCCCGCGATCGCTTCCCAGCGCGCATGCCGCGCCTGCGCGAGCCGGATCGTCGTGCCGCCGCGCTCGGTCACATAGGTGCGCCACGGTTGGCCGTCGACGTCGACGCTCGCGATGCCCTGCCGCGTGGGCGGCGGCAGCCTGGAATCGCGATCGGTCGAATACACGAGCGCGCCGTTGCGCCACACCTGCAGCAGCACCGCATCGGGGTCGCTCGCTTCGAAGCCGTGCTTGCCTTTGGCGTGGTTGCTGAACGACAGCTCGCCGTTCGGGCCGACGACGATCTGTTTCGACATGCTGCGCATCTGGTCGTCGAGCAGGTCGTCGAGTTCGCGCAGCGCGCCCCAGTAGGTCCCGGCGCTCGCGACCAGGCCGATCACGCACGCGGCCGGCAGCAGCCACGTGAGCAGGCGCCTCCGCAGCGACACGTTGCGCCAGCGCGCGACCGCCCGTTGCATGCGCGTCACGTGCCGTCACCGATCCGGTAGCCGACGCCGCGTACCGTGCGGATCATGTCGTGGCCGAGCTTCTTGCGCAGGTTGTGGATATGCACCTGCACCGCGTTGCTCTCGATTTCCTCGCCCCAGCTGTACAACCGCTCCTCGAACTGTTCGCGCGAGATCACCGCGCCCGGTTCGCGCATCAGCTCGTGCAGCAGCACGAACTCCTTCGGCGACAGCGGCACTTCGTCGTCGTCGAGCCAGACGAGGTGCTTGACGGGGTCGAGCCGTAGCGGGCCGATCGCGAGCGTCGTCTGCGCACGGCCCGCATGGCGGCGGTTGACCGCGCGGATGCGGGCGAGCAGCTCGTCGAGCTCGAACGGCTTGACGAGGTAGTCGTCCGCGCCGCTGTCGAGGCCCGCGATGCGGTCCGGCACGCCGTCGCGCGCGGTGATGATGATCGCGGGCAGGGTTTCGTCGCGGCGGCGCAGCGCGGCGAGCACCGACAGGCCGTCGCGGTTCGGCAGCCCGAGATCGAGCAGCAGCAGCCCGTAGCCGGTCGCGCGCAGCGCGAGCGACGCGGCGTCGCCGTCCTTCACCCAGTCGACCGCGAAGCCTTCCTGTTTGAGGCCCTGTTCGAGCCCGCTGCCGATCAGCGGATCGTCCTCGACGAGCAGTACGCGCATGGATTCGTGTCTCTCCAACGGGGGCGTCGCGGCGCCCGGGGTTCTCATGA
Source organism: Burkholderia sp. BCC0506 (assembly GCF_902833145.1). Taxonomy (GTDB): domain Bacteria; phylum Pseudomonadota; class Gammaproteobacteria; order Burkholderiales; family Burkholderiaceae; genus Burkholderia. The sequence goes on from NZ_CADFEN010000007.1 coordinate 248,193, forward strand.
TAAGCGCACGCGTCTTAGGCCGAGCTTAAACGCACGGGATCCACGCAACCAGGCTTTCGTACTTGTCCAATGCGGCACCGTGTCGCTTCGGCATGCCCTTCAGGTTTGCTTAATCTTACGGTCCGTAATCTGGCGCCGTCGCGTTCAACGGAGCGCGGCGCCACATCGAAGAAGAGGACCGAGATCATGAACCACCTGGCCAGAATCCTGGCGGTCGCGCTCGTCGCGCTGCCTGCCGCCGTCTACGCGCAATACACGGGGCCGTCCGCGCTGACCACGACGACCGTGAAGGAGCTGCTCGCCAACGGCAAGGACGATCAGCACGTGCAGTTGCAGGGGCGCATCGTCAAGCACGTCGGCGGCGAGGATTACGAGTTCGCCGACGCCACCGGCACGATCCGGGTCGAGATCGACCGCAAGCTGTGGGCGGCCGGTCAGCCCGTCAGCGATCGCAACGAAGTGAAGCTGACCGGCGAATTCGAGCGCAAATGGTCGGGCCGCGTGAAGGTCGACGCCGATCACGTCGAAGTGCTGCGCTGACCGGTGGGCGCGGGGCCGGTGATACCATGGGCGACCGGTTCCCGTTACCACCAAGATGGCCGCCAATTTCGACGAACTCGCGTCCCGGATCCGGGCGCAATTTTCCGAGCTGAGCCCGCAATTCCAGGCGGGCGCGGCCTTCCTGCTCGATCATCCCGACGAAGTCGCCACGTCGTCGATGCGCAAGGTCGCGCAGCGTGCGCAGGTGCAGCCCGCATCGCTCGTGCGGCTCGCGCAGCAATTCGGCTTTCCCGGCTGGAACGAGCTGCGCGACCTGTGCGTCGCGCGCGTACGCACGCGTCCCGAGCCGCTCACGCAGCGCGCGCGCTCGCTCGTGCGGCCCGACGCGAAGGCGTCGCTCGCGCACGATCTGCTTGCCGCGCAGCAGCACAACCTGTCGGCCACCGCCGCGCAGAACGAGCACGCGCTCGCGGATGCGGCGAAGCTGATCCGCAAGGCATCGCACGTGCACGTGGCGGGGTTTCGCTCGTGCTATCCGGTCGCGTTCGGCTTCGTCTACGGCTACCGGCTGTTCCGTCCGAGCGTATCGCTGCTCAACGGCGTGGCCGGTTCGCTCGAAATGGAGCTGCGGACGATCGCGAAGCAGAGCGTGACCGTGATCGTCAGCTTCGCGCCGTATTCGGCCGAGGCGACGCGCGTCGCGCAGGCCGCGAAGGCGCAGGGCAGCCGGATCGTCGCGATCACCGACAGCGCCGTGTCGCCGATCGCGCTGCACGCGGACGCGCAACTGATCTTCACGCACGACAGCCCGTCGTTCTTTCCGTCGCTGGTGGCCGCGCATGCGATGGCCGAGGCGCTGGTCGCGCAGTTGCTGGCGCTCGAAGGCAGCGATGCGGTCGCGGCGCTGGAGCGGACTGAAGCGGAACTGCACGCGAAGGGCGCGTACGTCGTTTGACGGGCGCGGTACGGGCGGCCTGTCGGGCCCACTTTCATTGACGATCCGATGCAACCGATGACGTTGACCTACGCCGTGACCGATGCGGGCGATGCGCAAGTGCGCAAGCAGATCGTCGCGCCGCTCGTCCGCTTCAACGAAAGCCGGGCCGGCCCCGCCGACTTCCGGCCGCTGGCCGTGATCGCGACCGACGCGGCCGGCGCGGTGGTCGGCGGCCTGTGGGGCGGCACGGCGTTCGGCTGGCTGCACGTCGACCTGCTCGTGGTGCCCGAGTCCGCGCGCGGCCAGGGCGCCGGCACGCGCATCATGGATCTGGCCGAACGAGAGGCCGTCGCGCGCGGCTGCCACAGCGCGTGGCTCGACACGTTCGACTTCCAGGCCCGGCCGTTCTACGAGAAGCGCGGCTATGTGCGCTTCGGCGAGCTGCCGGATTATCCGGTCGGGCACACGCGCATCTTCCTGACGAAGAAACTCGCGGGCTGAGCGGCGCTGCCCGGCATGATTGACGATGCCGGCGGCCGTCGCCTACGATACCGGGCAGCGATGCAGGTCGCTTCCGGGTCCGCGGAAAGGGTTCAACCCACCTGTTGCGGCAAATCCAGTCTTTCCCCTGTCCTTTGTGCTGGCGGTATTGCGGACCTTCTGCCATCCACGCACGAGGATCCGCATGAAAAAGCTGCCTCCCCACGCCCATCCCGATCACCTGAAAAAGCAGGCCAAGGCATTGTTGCGCCTGTACCGGCAGGGCGACGCCGGTGCCGTCGCACGCTTCGTCGCATCGTTGCCCGCCGCGGCGAATCGCACACATGACGAAACGCTCGCCCTCGGGCTTCGCCTGCACGACGCACAGTCCTGCATCGCACGCGAGTACGGCTTTGCTTCATGGGCCGATCTCGGCGTGTTCGTCGAAACGCATGCGCTCACGCGGCAACCGCGCGCGCGGTTGATCCGCCGCTGGCTCGACCTCGCGTACGGCGCGGACGTGACCGGCGGCTTCGACGCGGCCCGGCCGCGCGTCGCCGTGCAACTGCTGCGCGATCATCCCGATCTCGTGTCGGCGGATCCGCTCGTCGCATGCGCGGCGGGCGACCTCGACGCGGTGAAGGCGGCGCTGGCCGCCGATCCCGGCTGGATCGCGCGCGCCGGCGGTGCGCTGAAGTTGCCGCCGCTCGTCGCCGTCACGCATTCGCGGCTCGGGCAGCTTCCCGAATTCGCGGTCGGGTTGCGTGCGTGTGCCCGGCATCTGCTCGATGCGGGCGCCGATCCGAACCAGCGGATCGGCAACCGGTATCCGCCGGCCTCGCTCGCCGAGCCCGACGAGTCGGAACCGATGTCGGCGCTGTACGGCGCCGCCGGCGTCAATCGCGATCCGGCGCTCACCGCGATGCTGCTGGAAGCCGGTGCCGATCCAAACGACGGCGAATCGCTGTATCACTCGGTGGAGAACCCGGCATGCACGCGTCTGCTGCTCGAGCACGGCGCACGGGTGGGCGGGACGAACGCGTTGCGGCGCGCCCTCGATGTGCCTGACGCGACCGCGCTCGAGCTGCTGCTCGCGCATGGCGGCGACCCGAACGAGCCGGCCGGCGAAGGGCCGACGAAGACGTGGGGCGCGCCGTTGCTGCGCGCGATCGCCGTGCGTTGCCCGGCGCGCCACGTCGCCGCGCTGCTGGCGGCCGGCGCGGATCCCGGCGCGCGGACCGCCGCGGGCGTCAGTGCGTACCGGCTCGCGATGCAGACCGGCTTGTCCGACGTCGCGGCGCTGTTGCGCGCGGCCGGCGCGGAGGAGGCGCTCGATGCGCACGACGCGTTCGTGGCCGCCTGCGCGCGTGCCGATGGCGACGAGGCCCGGCGCGTTCAGGCCAGGCATCCCGAGCTGCCCGGCGCGCTGTCCGACGACCGGCTGCGGTTGCTGCCCGACGCCGCCGCGTGGGGTTCGCGCGATGCGGTGAAGGCGATGGTCGAGCTGGGCTGGCCGATCGCCGCGCGCGGTGGCGACTGGGACGCGAGCGCGCTGAATCACGCGGTGTTCCGCGGCGATGCCGAACTGCTGGCGTTCCTGCTCGCGCACGGCGCAAGCTGGCGCGAGGAGCACGGGTTCGGCAGCGACGCGCTCGGTACGTTGTCGTGGGCGTCCGTCAACGAGCCGGAGGGCGTCGGCGATCCCGACTGGGAAGCGTGTGCGCGCGTGCTGCTCGCGCACGGCGTGCCGCCAGCGATGCGCGATCCGTCGAATCCGGACGGCGTGCTGATCGACGGCCGCGCGATGCGGTTTTCCGAGGCCGTCACCGACGTGTTGCTCGGCATCGACGGCGCGCCATTCGCATCGACGTAAACCGACGCGGGCGGCCGTGCGCGGCGGCCTGCATGCGGCACGGGCGAGTTGTTCCTGTTGCGCGACGACATTTCGGCGAACGCTGAAACGTCGCGCGCAAGACCGGCGTAAGCTCGACCGTCAACCCCTTCCCGGAGTTCGCAATGACCCGTTCCGACCTGCAAGTCCGCCACGCCGAAGCTTTCCGTGCGCTGCATACGCGCGCCGGCGCGTTCATCATCCCGAACCCGTGGGATGCCGGCACCGCGCGCCTGCTCGCGATGGCCGGCTTCGAGGCGCTCGCCACGACGAGCGCCGGCTACGCGTTTTCGAAAGGGCAGCCCGACAACGCGATCGACCGCGACGCGATGCTCGATCACATCGCCGATCTCGTCGCCGCGGGCGGCCTGCCCGTGAGCGCCGATCTCGAGAACGGCTTCGGCGACGCGCCCGACACGGTGGCCGAAACGATCCGGCTGGCGGCCGAGGCGGGGGCGGTCGGCGGCTCGATCGAGGATGCGACCGGCCGCGCCGACACGCCGATCCATGCGCACGACGTGGCCGTCGAGCGTATCGCGGCGGCCGTCGACGCGGCGCGCGCACTGCCGTTTCCGTTCACGCTGACGGCGCGCTGCGAAAACTACCTGCACGGCCGTCGCGACCTCGACGACACGATCGCGCGGCTCGTCGCCTATCGCGACGCCGGTGCCGACGTGCTGTATGCGCCCGGCATCACCGACGCGGACGAAATCGCGGCCGTGACCCGGGCGGTCGGCGCGCCCGTCAATGTCGTCATGGGTCTGCAGGGCGGCTTGCTGAGCCTCGACGAGCTGGCGACGCTCGGCGTGAAGCGCGTCAGCGTCGGCGGCGCGCTGGCGCGGGCCGCGTTGGGCGCGTTCCTGCGCGCCGCGACGGAGATGAGACGCGACGGCACGTTCACCTTTGCCCGGGCGGCCGTGCCGGGGCGCGATATCAACCGCTGGTTTGCGGCGCCGGATAATTCGCCGATTTTGTTAGACGAATGAGCCCCAATAAAAGCCGGAATCGTTTCCACCGAAACATTGATTGACGATAATCAACCGGTTTCGCGCCGAGTTAATCGTCGACGACGGCGCGAAAATCATCGTCCATTCTCCGCATTTCGCCCGTTCGACCACAGTTGGCGCGCCGGCCGCGACGGGCCGGACGCCCGGCGAGCCGCCATGCGTGACGATATCGCGCATTGTTGCAGGTTCCCGTTCAGCGCGTTTCCGTGCGCGGGAGTTGCCGGATGATTTTTTGATTGATAATCTTCGGCACGTTCCAATGACCGGTGAGTGGGCGGCCGGGAATATCAATATATTCAATATATAAAAAGCTGAGAGAGCGATGACGATCCGAGAAAATCACCGCGTCGGGTTTCGCGTGGGCGATGTCGTGACGCTGAAAACGGGCGGGCCGCGCATGACCGTCACGTATGCGGGGCCGGTCGTGTTCGACGACGGCGACTGGCTGATCTGCCAGTGGTTCGACGAAAGCGGCGAGTTCCGGCAGGAAATGTTCCATCACGACACGGTGGTACTCGAGCCGCGTGCGATTTCGGCCGGGCGGGTCCGGCTGCGCATGCAGTCGCACCGCTTCCGGTCGGCGGCCTGACCCGGCCTGCCGTTGCGATGCCGCGGCGCCGGGTGCCCGGCGTCCGTGCAGCGACATTTCACGCAACCCCGAAACATGCGGCGGCGCGCTACGCCGATACTGAACGCATGAACCCGACCGATCCCCTTGCCGCGGTCACGCACCGCGATCCTTATCCCTATTACGCCGCGCTCGTCGACGGGCCGCCGCTCGCGTTCGACGCCACGCTCGGCCTGTGGGTCGCGAGCCGCGCGGCGGCCGTGACGGCCGTGCTCGGCCATCCGGCCTGTCGCGTGCGCCCGCTCGACGCGCCGGTGCCGCCCGCGTTGCGCGGCACGACGGCCGGCGCGCTGTTCGGCGAGCTGGTGCGCATGAACGATGGCGCGTCGCGACACGACGTGCCGAAGCAGGCGTTGCGCGCGGCGTTCGCGCCGATCGACACGGCTGCGCTGCGCGATCGCGCCGAGGGGCTTGCCGCGCGGCGACTGCCGGCGCCCGGCGATGCCGACGCGCTGAACGCATGGTGCATGACGGTGCCCGTGTGCGCGGTGGCCGATCTGCTCGGCTTCGACGAAACGCAGCTCGACGACATCGCGGCGCGGGTCGTCGAGTTCGTCGCCGCGCTGTCGCCGCTGTCGGATGCCGCGGCGCTGGCGCGCGCGAGCGATGCGGCGCGGCAACTGCTCGACCGGATGACGGCGCGTGTCGCGCAGTCGCGTTCACACGACGGCACGCTGGTCGCTGCCGTGCAGCGGGCGGCCCGTGAGTCGGGGTGGCACGCGAGCGGTGCGCTCGTCGCGAATCTCGTCGGGTTGCTGTCGCAGACGTGCGAGGCGACCGCCGCATGGCTCGGCAATGCCCTCGTCGCGTGGAACGGCGAAGCGGGCATGGTGCCGGACGCCGCCGCGCTCGATGCATTCGTCGCCGAGGTCGGGCGTTTCGATTCACCGGTGCAGAACACGCGCCGCTTCGTCGCGGCACGCACGACAATCGAAGGCGTGAGCGTCGACGCCGGCGACGCGATCCTCGTCGTGCTTGCGGCGGCGAACCGCGATCCGGCCGTACATCGCGACCCGCACCGGCTGATGCCCGGCCGCGCGGCAGGGCCGAATTTCGGCTTCGGCACGGGGCCGCACGGGTGTCCGGGCGAGCGGATCGCCCGGGCGGTGACGGCGGGCGCGTTCGCGGCGCGGTTGCGCGCGGGCGGCTGGCCGCCGCGTGAGATGCTGAAGTGGGATTACCGCGCGTCGACCAACGTCAGGATGCCGAAGTTCGACGCGAGTCGGTGAAGGGAGAAAAGGGGCTTAACGGCAGCCTTGCTTTTCCGCCCATTGCTCCTGGGCGGCGACGCGGCGTTGCACGCGTTCGACGAGGCCCGTCGAGAAGGTCCGCATGCTGACGCCGCGACGCTTCGCGAGGATCGTCTGCGCGACGTCGGTGCGCGGGTTCGGCTGGCACGCCCAGTACAGCGTCATCAGCCAGCCGATGCCCGTCCACGCGAACAGTGCGTTGAACATCGCGATCGTCAGCTTGTCGTGCCGGCCGCGCCGGTCGGCAATGACGGCCGGCAGGAAATAGAGCGCGATCGCGGCGACCGAACCGGCCACTTGAATCAGGACTGCATCATGCATGGTGCTGCTCCGTCCAAACTGCAATGAGGCCGATTGTCGCGCTTTTTCCGTTTATGTGCCGGCAATTGATTGTTGCGCTTTCAGTGACGATCAGGCGGCTTCGGCGTTCGCGGGCTGCACTTCGTTGCTCAGCGCGAAACCTTCGTCGAGCCAGCCCGTCACGCCGCCGATCATCAGCTTGACCGGGCGGCCGAGGCGCGCGAGCTGGATCGCCGCGCGCGCGGCGCCGTTGCAGTGCGGCCCCGCGCAGTAGACGACGAACAGCGTGTCGGCCGGATAGGCGGCGAGCTTGCTTTCGACGATCTTGCGCCGCGGCAGGCTGCGCGCGCCCGGCACGTGGCCGGCGGCGAACTGGTCGGGGCCGCGCACGTCGAGCAGCACGAAATCGGGCGTGCCGGACGCGAGTGCGTCGTGCACGTCCCAGCAATCGGTCTCGAAGCGCAGCGATGCCTCGAAATGAGCGAGGGCGGTGCGGCTGTCGGCGGCGGGGACGTCGGTGACGTAGGACATGGTCGGGCTCTCCGGTTGAACGGGCGCGAAACGCGCCGCAATGAAGGGCAGTATCGCGGTTCGGTGCGCGTCGCGGCAGTGGCGCGATCGACAAGTTCCGGTAACATCGCGCCATGCACAATCATCTCGTCGTCGCGCTCGCCTACGATCGCCTCTGCACGTTCGAATTCGGCTGCGTGGTCGAACTGTTCGCGCTCGAACGCCCCGAACTCGGCGTCGACTGGTATCGCTTCGCGGTATGCGCGAGCGAACCGGGGCCCGTGCGCGCGGCGGGCGGCATTACCGTTGCCGCGCCCTACCGGCTCGCGACGCTCGATCGCGCGGACACCATCGTGATTCCCGGCTGGCGCGATCCGGACGAGCTGCCGCCCGAGCCGTTGCTGAAGAAGCTGCGTGCCGCGCATCGGCGCGGCGCGCGGCTCTGCTCGATCTGTTCGGGCGTGTTCGTGCTGGCGGCGGCCGGCGTGCTCGACGGCCTCACCGTGACGACCCACTGGCGGTATGCGGAACGCCTGCAGGCGCGTTATCCGGCGCTGCGCGTGAACCCCGATGCGCTGTACGTCGACGAAGGGCGGATCGTCACGTCGGCCGGCTCGGCGGCGGGGCTCGACATGCTGCTGCATCTGGTGCGCCGCGATCACGGCGGCGCGATCGCGAACCGCGTCGCGCAACGCCTCGTGCTGCCGCCGCATCGCGACGGCGGGCAGGCGCAGTTCGTGCCGCGTCCGGTCGCACCCGGTGGCACCGATCGGCTCGCGAAGCTGATCGACTGGATGCGCGCGCATGCGGCCGAGCCGCACACGCTCGCGTCGCTCGCCGCGCAGGCCGCGATGAGCACGCGCACGCTGCAGCGTCAGTTCGCGGATGCGACGGGGATGTCACCGCTCGCGTGGCTGATCCGCGAACGCGTGAACGTCGCGAAGGACATGCTCGAAGCGCAGCCCGCGTTGTCGCTCGCGCAGGTCGCGGCGCGTGCCGGGTTCGGTTCCGAGGAATCGTTGCGCCGGCATTTCCGGCGCGTCGCGGCGACGAGCCCGGCCGCGTACCGGCGCGGGATGGCGCGCGGCGGCACGTAGCAGGCGCCGCGCAGGCGCGCTCGCACGACGATGAAAGGCCGCGCCCGCGGCGCGATGCGCGTGCCCGCGCGGCCGGGTTGCGCGACGCGTTTCCGAAGGCGGTCTGAACGTCCGGGAAGGGGCGCCGGCGGGGGCGCATCGGCGTATGATCTGGGTTTTCGTCAGCCCGATCCAGGCACCCCCACCATGACTTCCGTCGACACTACCCCCGTCCTCGACCATGACAAGCTCGTTACCTTCATCGAGCGCAAGTGGAACGATGAAATCCTCCACGCGCTGACCGACTACATCGCGATTCCGGCCAAGAGCCCCGCATTCGACCCCGACTGGGCGAAGCGCGGTTATCTCGAGCGCGTCGTCACCGACGCCGCGCAGTGGGCCGAACGGCAGCCCGTCAAAGGCCTGAAGCTCGAAATCGTGCGCCTGCCGGGCCGTACGCCGGTGATCTTCTTCGAGTCGCCGGCCACGCGTTCGGGCAGCACCGACACGATCCTGCTGTACGGCCACCTCGACAAGCAGCCCGAATTCGACGGCTGGCGCGCCGATCTCGGCCCGTGGACGCCGAAGTTCGAGAACGGCAAGCTGTACGGCCGCGGCGGCGCGGACGACGGCTATGCGATCTACGCGAGCCTCGCGGCGCTCGGCGCGCTCGACGAGCAGGGCATCGAGCGGCCGCGTTGCGTCGGCCTGATCGAGACCTGCGAAGAGTCGGGCAGCTACGACCTGCTGCCGTACGTCGACGCGTTGCGCGACCGGCTCGGCCAGGTGTCGCTCGTCGTGTGCCTCGATTCGGGCGCCGGCAACTACGACCAGATGTGGCTCACCACGTCGCTGCGCGGCCTCGTGTCCGGCGACCTGCAGGTCGAGGTGCTGGAAGAAGGCGTTCACTCGGGCGTCTACGGCGGCATCGCACCGTCGAGCTTCCGCGTGATGCGCCAGTTGTTCGAGCGCCTCGAAGACGCGAAGAACGGCAACCTGCTGCCGGGTGCGTTCCATTGCGAGATTCCGGCGAGCCGCGTGCGCGAAGCCGAAGCGGCCGCCGCGATCCTCGGCGATACGGTGTGGAAGGGGCTGCCGTGGGCGTGCGGCCAGGACGGCAAACCCGTGCTGCCGACCACGACCGACCCGCGCGAGGCGCTGCTGAACTCGACGTGGCGTCCGTCGCTGTCGGTGACGGGGGCGGCCGGCATGCCGGCGCTCGCCGATGCGGGCAACGTGCTGCGTCCGCGTACCGCGTTCAAGCTGTCGCTGCGGCTGCCGCCGCTCGTCGACGCCGCGCAGGCCGTGCAGCAGTTGAAGGCATTGCTCGAACTCGATCCGCCGTACAACGCGAAGGTCACGTTCAAGCCGGACGCGGGCGCCGCGACGGGCTGGAGCGCGCCGGATCTCGCGCCGTGGCTCGCGTCGTCGCTCGACGCCGCGTCGCGTCGCCACTTCGGCGCCGACTGCGCGTACATGGGGCTCGGCGGCACGATCCCGCTGATGAACGTGTTGCAGGAAGGCTTCCCGTCAGCGCAATTCATGGTGTGCGGCGTGCTCGGGCCGAAGTCGAACGCGCATGGCCCGAACGAGTTCCTGCACGTGCCGTACGCGAAGAAGCTCACGGCGGCCGTTGCCGACGTGATCGCGACCGCGCGCTGACCGCCGCGACGTTCGACGCACCGATTGCCCGACCCGACCCACCTCGATGGAGTGTTGCCGATGACCGCACTGCCGACGCCCGATACCGAACCGCTGCGCATGCGCGCCGAACCGCTGCATGCATTCGTCGCGGCACTCTGGGAACGGGCCGGCAGCCACCCGCGCGAGGCGACGCTCGTTGCCGATCACCTGGTCGCCGCGAATCTCGCGGGCCACGATTCGCACGGAATCGGGATGATCCCGAATTACGTCGCGTCGTGGCGGGAAGGGCAGTTGCAGTTGAACGGGCGCGCGTCGATCGTCCGCGACGGCGGCGCGGTGCTGACGATCGACGGCGGGCGCGGGTTCGGCCAGGTGATCGCGTTCGAGGCGATGGTCGAAGGGATCGAGCGTGCGCGGCGCATGGGCATCTGCGCGATCGGGCTGCGCGACGTTCATCATCTCGGCCGCATCGGGCATTGGGCCGAGCAATGCGCGCACGCGGGGCTCGTGTCGTTCCATTTCGTCAACGTGCCGGGCGACCTGCTGGTCGCGCCGCTGCACGGCACCGATCCGCGTTTCGGCACGAATCCGTTCTGCGCCGCGTATCCGCGGACGGGCAAGCCGCCGCTGCTGCTCGATTTCGCGACGAGCGCGATCGCATACGGCAAGACACGGGTCGCCTATAACCAGGGCAAGCGTGTGCCGGCCGGGTCGCTGATCGACCATCGCGGCCAGCCGACCGACGATCCGGCCGTGATGCACGAGCAGCCGTTCGGCGCGCTGCTGCCGTTCGGGCTCCACAAGGGGTATGCGCTCGCGGCGATGTGCGAGATCTTCGGCGGCGCGCTGGTGGGCGGGCAGACGACCTACGGCGATACGCTGCAGAAGACGAGTGCGATCGTCAACGGGATGCTGTCGGTGCTGATCGACCCTAAAGCATTCGACGCGGCCGATGCCGAACGCGAAGCCGATGCGTTCGTCGCGTGGGCGAAGGCGTCGCCGCAGGCCGGCGATGCGCCGGTGCAGGTGCCCGGCGAGCCGGAAGAGGCGAGTCGCGCCGCACGCGGCAGGGTCGGCATTCCGGTCGACCGTGCGACGTGGCGGCAGATTCGCGAGAGCGCGGCGGCCGTCGGTTTCGACGCGGCCGAGCTCGACGCATGGACGCAGCGCTGCGAGGGATCCGCATGAGCTGGCAGGCGGAGAAGGCGCACGGCGAGGAAATCGCGTACCGGCTTGCGCCGCTCGGTACGGTCGCCGTCGCACGGTTCTTCAGCGGTGCGGCGTTGCGGCTCGACGGCGTGATGTTCGGCTTCCTGTCGCGCGGGTCGCTGTTCCTGCGTGTCGACGACGTGAACCGCCCGGCGTTCGTCGCGGCGGGGATGGGGCCGTTCTCGTATGCGCGGCCCACGCGCACCGTCTCGCTCGAGGGCTATTACGAAACGCCGGCCGACGTGCTCGAGGACGCGGGCGCGCTGTTCGACTGGTGCCGCGGCGCGTATCGCGCGGCGCTGCTGGCCGGGCCGCCGAAGCGCAAGGCGCGGGCCGCGCCGAAGACGGTATCGAAGGCGGGGCCGAAAACCTCGCCGAAAGCTGCTGCGAAGGCCGCATCGAAGCCGGCAGCGAAACCGGAGCCGAACAAGGTGTCCCGGCCAGCGGCGAAATCCGCAACGAAACCGGCGTCGGTGCGGAAAGCGGAACCGGCATCGAAATCATCGCCCGTGCCGGCACCGAATCCAGCGACGAAGCGCAAGCAGACGTAGTGCCGACCGCGCGGCGCGGCCGCCTCGCATGCTTCGCTTTCCTTCCTTTCTTTCTTTCTTTCAGACTTGCCTGCCGCGGCCGGTCGACGCGCTACGCGGGCGGCTTGCCCGCACGATCCGGCGCCCCAACATCGGGCTTGACGCACCGCACATCCCGCATGCTTCACAACGGCGGCCCCGGCGTTTATGATCGGCGCGGGTTGCGCCCGTGCCGCGCGACCCGCGCCGGCCTCGCCGCCGGCCCCGCGAACGGCGCACCGTACGCCGCGCGCAATGCTTCCCCACCCATCATTCCAGACGGAGACAGCCGATGCTCGTCCTGATTCTCGGTTTAGCGATCTTCCTCGGTGTGCACTCGATCCGGATCGTCGCCGACGGCTGGCGGTCCGCGACGATCGAACGGATCGGCGAGAAGGGCTGGAAGGGCGGTTACGCGCTCGCATCGATCGTCGGCTTCGTACTGATCGTCTGGGGGTACGGGATCGCCCGTGCGGGCGCGACGCTGCTGTGGGTGTCGCCGGTCGGCGTGCGCCACCTGACGGGCATGCTGACCGCGGTCGCGTTCGTGCTGATCGCCGCGTCGTATGTGCCGCGCAACCGGATCAAGACACTCGTCGGACACCCGATGCTGGCCGGCGTGATGGTCTGGGCGGTTGCGCACCTCCTCGTGAACGGCACCGTGCACGCGGTCGTGCTGTTCGGCGCGTTCTTCGTGTGGTCGATCGTCGATTTCGTCGTGTCGCGTGCGCGGGATCGCCGAGACGGCGTGCGCTATCCGGCCGGCCGCTTGTCGGGCGATGTCATCGCCGTCGTGGCCGGCCTCGCCGTGTGGGCGATATTCGCGTTGTTCCTGCATGGCCCGCTGATCGGCGTGCGGCCGTTCGGTTGAACGGCGGGCGGCGCGACGGAGGCGTTTCGCGCCGGCCGGGTTGCCGAGCTGCACCGGCTCGCGGTGCAGGACGTGCCGTGCTCGTGTGCCCCGGTCGGCAGATGGCATGCCGACGCCGGAATGATCGCCATGAGCCGCGTCTGTTCGCGACCGGACGGGACTCGCTTGACGGACCGCTTGACACGCCGTGCCGTGCGGCGAACGACGTCCCGAGCGCGGTCGCGACACGCAGCAGCATTCACTCGAGCTCAGCAAGAAATGGCCGACGGCTTCGGCCCGAACGTGCTGTCGACCGGCGACGGCAACGGACTCGGGATTCACTCCGGTACGGTCAAAGCACGTTGTGAGCAATATGCGAAGGCACGTAGCCGGCGACGGTGTCGCCGGCTACGTTATCGCGACACAAACTCGCTTGACCGGGCGTCGCTGAAAGGCCGGGACCGGAGCATGCTCGCGTTCCTGTCGCGCGTGTGCGTCAGATCGGCTTGATGAACAGCCCGACGGTCAGCGCGGCACCGATGCAGACGATCGCGACCCGCAGCACGCGTTCGTTCACGCGGTGCAACGCCCACGCGCCGAGCAGGCCGCCGACGATCGCACCGCCGCCGAGTGCGATGGCCTCACGCCAGTGCAGATGCGGGGAGGTCACGAACAGCACGACCGCCGACGCATTCATCACGCCTGCGAGCGCGTTCTTGGTCGACGTCGCGTGACGCGGCGCGAGGCCGGCCATCGTCAGCGCGGCCATCATCAGGAACCCGATGCCGCCGCCGAAGTAGCCGCCGTAGATCGCGATCAGGAACTGCGCGATCGCGGCCGTGACGGGGCCGAGATGCCGGGTCTCTTCGCCGGTTTTGCGAAAGAAGCTGCCCCACGCGAACACGACCGTCGCGAACAGCACGAGCCACGGCACGAGGCGCGAGAAGATCGACGACGGGGTTTTCAGCAGCAGCAGGCCGCCGAGTGCGCCGCCGACCACGCTGATCGCGAACAGCGCGCGAAACGGCAGCTTGCCCGCGCCGCGCACCATGTGTCGGCTGGCCCAGCCGGTCGTGACCTGGCCGGGGAACAGGGCGACCGTCGATGTGATATTTGCCGCGAGTGGCGACATCCCCGACACAATTAGCGCGGGCAGCGTGACGAACGAGCCGCCGCCTGCGAGCGCATTCTGCAGGCCGGCCCACAGGCCGGCGAAGATGATGAGAGCGAGCACGATCGATATCGATCCGGGATGTCCTATCTTGAACCGCCGGCAGTCCAGCTGCGCGCGGGGATGCACGATGGTAATTCAGGACGGTCGTGCGCGCACGCGCGATCCGGATATCGGCGACAGATCGCGGCGGCCGAAGGCTCGGCGTGGCGATAATTTGTCGCCACGATTCAATTCCGTAAAAACCGGATTATTTATATCTTTTTGAGATTGGTCTGATCTGGTTTGCGAAGATGCGTTTCGACGAGGGCGGTGTGTGCAGCCGAAACTGGATTGAATTCCCCTGTATCCCGATATGAATCGAATGGCGAGATGCGGAAACGCCGAGGATTGTTTCCCGGAGCCCGAGTCGGGATCGAAAAATGAAGGATTGTGAACGAAAGTGTTGACGATGAGCGGGCTATAGATCGAATGCGATGCATCGTGACGTCAGACTTCAATGCAATTTCGTGCCGCGACCGGATTTCATTGTCATTACAAATTGCGCGCCCGGGTACTTGCCGGTACAGGACCCCTCGACTCATCGGAGGCCGATCCATCGGGCTACACGCGACGCGACAAATATTTGCCGCGACAGCGATTGCCGCGATTCAATCTTGCAAATTGTTGCTGGTTTCATTCTCAGGGAAAAACATAAGTAAGAAAGACTGAAAATATTTGTAAAAGGTGCAAGGGAGTGCAATCATGTGCGTGAAAGACCGGTGTAATCTGAATGCAGGCACGAAAGGCACGAGAAAGAAGCGTGGTGCACCGCGGCAATTCGCTCCAATCAAGCGGATTGTTGATGATTCGCGATAAACGAAAAACTATTATGGCGAGGGCGGTAAAAATGCAGATTCGATATCAAAAAATAAATCGCCGGACGGAGAAAATCCGCGGCACAAGGGCCGTCAAACACGCGTGTCCGCTGCGGCGTCGCGTCGTATTTAGCCATTTGCTGGCGCGCAGGGCCCATGGTTTTTCCGGCCGACTGGATTCGTCTCTGATTCCATAGCCGTACCCGGCTCCTTTTCCTTTCTTTTACGTCATGGACCGCATCGGGCGGGCTATCGGTTCGTTGCGTCCTGCGCGAGCGTGATACCCGGTTTTTCGGCGGCGCGAAACCGTGCCGCGATCCGCGGCGGCCGTTCGGTTGCAGGTTCGCCCGTCATCGACGGGTCAGGGTTTTGCCACACCAATTAAAGGAGTTCGGCAATGGTTTCCTCGTCGGTCTTGAGCAATCACGTCGATGTTTCGGTCGCCAAGGGTTCGCAGGTTGCAGCGTCACCAGGCGGTCCGGCCAATTTCCTGTTGTCGGCCCACAAGGAGGACGTTGCCAATTACGCGCGTTCCGGGAACGACCTGATCGTCGAATTCAAGGATGGTCGAACGTTGCGTGTTCAGTCGTTTTTTGAAAACGGCGCGGATTATCACAATCTGGTGTTCGTTCAGGATGACGGACGATTTCTCGTGCAGTTCGGTTCCGGCCTGCAAGCGACCGGGGACGGAATCGTTGAATCGGCGCTTACCTATGCACCGATCGGCGATGGATTGTCCACTGGCGCGCTGCTGGGAATACTCGGTGGTGTTGCGGCGGCAGGCGGTATTGCCGCCGCAGCGGCGAGCGGCGGCGGCGGGGATGGCGGCGGCAGCGGCGGCGGAGGCGGAACTCCCGCGCCTGCACGACTGACGATCGAGTCGGTTGACGGTCAATCGATTGGCGGCAGCGGCAATATCGTCACGGGGCGCGCGACGCCGACGATCGTCGGGTCCGGGGCGCTGCCGAATGCGACGGTGACGATCCTGGTCGACGGCCAGCCGATCGGTACGGTGACCGCAGACGCTAACGGGCATTGGTCGTACACGCCCGGCACGTTGCCGGACGGTGTGCATCAGATCACGGTGACGCAGACCGACGGCAACGGCAAGACGAGCGAGCCCAGTGCTGTGGGAGTCGTCGTGGATACGATCCTGCCGGCAACCCCGACGATTACGGACGTCAGGGATGATGCGCAGCATCCGGTTGCAAACAGTGGTGCGACGAACGATACGACGCCGACGTTGAGCGGCACGGCGGAAGCGGGCAGCACGATCAATGTGTATGACGGCGCGACGCTGCTGGGCCGGACGACGGCGGATGCGTCCGGGCACTGGACGTTTACACCGGGCACGGCGCTGGGAGAGGGGGCGCATGCGATCACGGTGACTGCAACCGATGCCGCCGGCAACGTGAGCGCACCGAGCGCGGCATTCGGCCTGACGGTCGATACGACGGCGCCGGCAATCCCGACGGTAAATGCGACGGATGGTACGTCGTTGTCGGGCACCGCCGAAGCCGGTGCAACGGTGAACATCGACACGAACGGCGACGGCACGCCGGATGCAACGGTTGTGGCTGATCCGAGTGGCGCATGGACGTATACGCCGACGACCCCGCTGCCGGTGGGGACGGTGATTGGCGTGACGGTTACCGATGCGGCCGGCAATACGGGCCCGTCAGCATCGGTGACGGTCACGGGTGATGTAACGGCGCCTGCGGCACCGACGATCAGTGGTGTTACGGATGACGTTGGTTCGATCGTTGGCGCAATCGTTTCCGGAGGGAGCACGGACGACACGACACCGACACTGACCGGTACGGCAGAGGCGGGCAGCACGATCAGCGTGTACGACGGCACGACGCTGCTGGGCACGGCGACGGCAGATGCGTCCGGCAACTGGACGTTCACGCCGAGCACCGGTTTGGGTGAAGGCGCACACGCCATCACCGTGACTGCGACGGATACGGCCGGCAACGTAAGCACCCCGAGCGCGGCATTCAACCTGACGATCGACACGACGGCGCCGGCAATCCCGACGGTGAACGCGACGGACGGCACGTCGTTGTCCGGCACGGCGGAAGCTGGCGCGACGGTCAACATCGACACGAACGGCGATGGCACGCCGGATGCAACGGTTGTGGCTGATCCGAGTGGCGCATGGACGTACACGCCGACGACACCGCTGCCGGTTGGTACGGTGATCGGCGTGA
>NZ_CADFEN010000007.1:265455-393384 GCF_902833145.1 Burkholderia sp. BCC0506
TGTGACGGCACCTGCGGCACCGACGATCAGTGGTGTTACGGATGACGTTGGTTCGATCGTAGGCGCAATCGTTTCCGGAGGGAGCACGGACGACACGACGCCGACGCTGACCGGTACGGCAGAAGCGGGCAGCACGGTCAGCGTGTACGACGGCACGACGCTCTTGGGCACGGCGACGGCAGACGTGTCCGGAAACTGGACGTTCACGCCGGGTACGGCGCTTGGAGAGGGGCCGCATGCGATCACGGTGACTGCAACCGATGCGGCTGGCAACGTAAGCACCCCGAGCGCGGCCTTCAACCTGACGATCGACACGACGGCGCCGGCAATCCCGACTGTGAACGCAACGGACGGCACGTCGTTGTCCGGCACGGCGGAAGCTGGCGCGACGGTCAACATCGACACGAACGGCGATGGCACGCCGGATGCAACGGTTGTGGCCGATCCAAGTGGCGCATGGACGTACACGCCGACGACACCGCTGCCGGTTGGTACGGTGATCGGCGTGACGGCGACCGATGCGGCAGGCAACACGGGTCCGTCAGCCTCGGTGACGGTCACGGGTGATGTGACGGCACCTGCGGCACCGACGATCAGTGGTGTTACGGATGACGTTGGTTCGATCGTTGGCGCAATCGTTTCCGGAGGGAGCACGGACGACACGACGCCGACCCTGACCGGCACGGCAGAAGCAGGCAGCACGATCAGCGTGTACGACGGCACGACGCTCTTGGGCACGGCGACGGCAGACGTGTCCGGAAACTGGACGTTCACGCCGGGTACGGCGCTTGGAGAGGGGCCGCATGCGATCACGGTGACTGCAACCGATGCGGCTGGCAACGTAAGCACCCCGAGCGCGGCCTTCAACCTGACGATCGACACGACGGCGCCGGCAATCCCGACTGTGAACGCAACGGACGGCACGTCGTTGTCCGGCACGGCGGAAGCTGGCGCGACGGTCAACATCGACACGAACGGCGATGGCACGCCGGATGCAACGGTTGTGGCCGATCCAAGTGGCGCATGGACGTACACGCCGACGACACCGCTGCCGGTTGGTACGGTGATCGGCGTGACGGCGACCGATGCGGCAGGCAACACGGGTCCGTCAGCCTCGGTGACGGTCACGGGTGATGTGACGGCACCTGCGGCACCGACGATCAGTGGTGTTACGGATGACGTTGGTTCGATCGTAGGCGCAATCGTTTCCGGAGGGAGCACGGACGACACGACGCCGACGCTGACCGGTACGGCAGAAGCGGGCAGCACGATCAGCGTGTACGACGGCACGACGCTGCTCGGTACGGCTACAGCAGATGCGTCCGGCAACTGGACGTTCACGCCGGGCACGGCGCTGGGTGAAGGCGCACACGCCATCACCGTGACAGCAACGGACACGGCCGGCAACGTGAGCACCCCGAGTGCGGCATTCAACCTGACGGTCGATACGACGGCGCCGGGAATCCCGACGGTAAATGCGACCGATGGTACGTCGCTGTCGGGCACAGCGGAAGCGGGCGCGACGGTCAACATCGACACGAACGGCGATGGCGCACCGGATGCAACGGTCGTGGCTGATCCGAGTGGTGCATGGACGTATACGCCGACGACCCCGCTGCCGGTGGGGACGGTGATTGGCGTGACGGTTACCGATGCGGCAGGCAATACGGGTCCGTCAGCCTCGGTGACGGTCACAGGTGATGTGACGGCACCTGTGGCACCGACGATCAGTGGTGTTACGGATGACGTTGGTTCGATCGTAGGCGCAATCGTTTCCGGAGGAAGCACGGACGACACGACGCCGACCCTGACCGGCACGGCAGAAGCAGGCAGCACGATCAGCGTGTACGACGGCACGACGCTGCTGGGCACGACGACGGCAGATGCGTCTGGGAACTGGACGTTCACGCCGAGCACCGGCTTGGGTGAAGGCGCACACGCCATCACCGTGACTGCGACGGACACGGCCGGCAACGTGAGCGCACCGAGCGCGGCCTTCAACCTGACGGTCGATACGACGGCGCCGGCAATCCCGACGGTGAACGCGACGGACGGCACGTCGCTGTCGGGCACGGCTGAAGCCGGGGCGACGGTCAATATCGACACGAATGGCGACGGCACGCCGGATGCTACCGTGACCGCGGACCCGAGCGGCGTCTGGACGTACACGCCATCGACCCCGCTGCCAATCGGTACGGTGATCGGCGTGACGGCCACCGATGCGGCAGGCAATACGGGTCCGTCAGCCTCGGTGACGGTCACGGGCGATGTGACGGCGCCTGCGGCTCCGATCATCGGTACTGTGACGGATGATGTGGGTTCCGTTGTTGGCGCGATCGCTTCAGGCGGCACGACTGACGACACAATTCCGACGCTCGCTGGCACAGCGGAAGCAGGTAGCACGGTGAGCGTGTACGACGGGACGACGCTGCTGGGCACGACGACGGCAGATGCGTCTGGGAACTGGACGTTCACGCCGAGCACCGGCTTGGGTGAAGGCGCACACGCCATCACCGTGACTGCGACGGACACGGCCGGCAACGTGAGCGCACCGAGCGCGGCCTTCAACCTGACGATCGATACGACGGCGCCGGCAATCCCGACGGTGAACGCGACGGACGGCACGTCGCTGTCGGGCACGGCGGAAGCGGGCGCAACGGTCAACATCGACACGAACGGCGACGGCACGCCGGATGCTACCGTGACCGCGGACCCGAGCGGCGTCTGGACCTACACGCCATCGACCCCGCTGCCAATCGGTACGGTGATCGGCGTGACGGCGACCGACGCGGCCGGCAATACGGGCCCGTCAGCATCGGTGACCGTCACAGGCGATGTGACGGCACCTGCGGCTCCGATCCTCGTCAGCGTGACGGACGACGTGGGCTCGATCCTCGGTCAGTTGACGACGGGCGCGAGCACCGACGACACGACGCCGACGCTGACCGGCACGGCAGAAGCAGGCAGCACGATCAGCGTGTACGACGGCACGACGCTCTTGGGCACGGCGACGGCAGACGTGTCCGGGAACTGGACGTTCACGCCGAGCACTGCGCTGGGTGAAGGAGCGCACAGCCTGACCGTCACCGCAACGGATGCCGCCGGCAACGTAAGCACCCCGAGCGCGGCGTTCAACCTGACGATCGATACCACCGCGCCGGCAATTCCGACGGTGAACGCGACGGACGGCACGTCGTTGTCGGGCACGGCCGAAGCCGGTGCGACGGTCAACATCGACACGAACGGCGATGGCACGCCGGATGCAACGGTCGTGGCCGATCCGAGCGGCGCCTGGACGTACACGCCATCGACCCCGCTGCCGGTTGGCACGGTAATCGGCGTGACGGCGACCGATGCGGCAGGCAACACGGGTCCGTCAGCCTCGGTGACGGTCACGGGTGATGTAACGGCCCCTGCGGCCCCGATCATCGTCAGCGTGACCGACGACGTGGGCTCGATCCTCGGTCAGTTGACGACGGGCGCGAGCACTGACGACACGACACCGACACTGAGCGGCACGGCAGAAGCAGGCAGCACGATCAGCGTGTACGACGGCACGACGCTGCTGGGTACGGCGACGGCAGACGTGTCTGGCAACTGGACGTTCACGCCGGGCACGGCGCTGGGTGAAGGAGCGCACAGCCTGACCGTCACCGCAACGGATGCCGCCGGCAACGTGAGCACCCCGACCGCGGCGTTCAACCTGACGATCGACACGACGGTTCCGGCAATCCCGACGGTAAATGCTACGGATGGCACATCGCTGTCGGGCACGGCCGAAGCTGGGGCGACGGTCAACATCGACACGAACGGCGACGGCACACCGGATGCAACGGTCGTGGCCGATCCAAGTGGTGCATGGACGTATACGCCGACGACCCCGCTGCCGGTTGGCACGGTAATCGGCGTGACGGCCACCGACGCGGCCGGCAACACGGGTCCGTCAGCCTCGGTGACAGTGACGGGCGACACGACGGCACCTGCGGCCCCGATCCTCGTCAGCGTGGCAGACGACGTCGGTTCCGTTGTTGGTGCGATCGTGTCGGGCGGCACGACGGACGACACGACACCGACGCTGACCGGTACGGCAGAAGCGGGCAGCACGGTCAGCGTGTACGACGGCACGACGCTGCTGGGCACGGCGACGGCAGATGCGTCCGGCAACTGGACGTTCACGCCGAGCACCGGCTTGGGCGAAGGAGCACACGCCATCACCGTAACTGCGACGGATACGGCCGGCAACGTAAGCACCCCGAGCGCGGCGTTCAACCTGACGATCGATACCACCGCGCCGGGAATCCCGACGGTGAACGCGACGGACGGCACGTCGTTGTCGGGCACGGCCGAAGCCGGTGCGACGGTCAACATCGACACGAACGGCGACGGCACGCCGGATGCAACGGTCGTGGCTGATCCAAGTGGCGCATGGACGTACACGCCGACGACCCCGCTGCCGGTTGGCACGGTAATCGGCGTGACGGCCACCGACGCGGCCGGCAACACGGGTCCGTCAGCCTCGGTGACAGTGACGGGCGACACGACGGCACCTGCGGCCCCGATCCTCGTCAGCGTGGCAGACGACGTCGGTTCCGTTGTTGGTGCGATCGTGTCGGGCGGCACGACGGACGACACGACACCGACGCTGACCGGTACGGCAGAAGCGGGCAGCACGGTCAGCGTGTACGACGGCACGACGCTGCTGGGCACGGCGACGGCAGATGCGTCCGGCAACTGGACGTTCACGCCGAGCACCGGCTTGGGCGAAGGAGCACACGCCATCACCGTAACTGCGACGGATACGGCCGGCAACGTAAGCACCCCGAGCACGGCCTTCAACCTGACGATCGACACGACGGCGCCGGCAATCCCGACGGTAAATGCGACGGACGGCACGTCGCTGTCGGGCACGGCCGAAGCCGGTGCGACGGTGAACATCGACACGAACGGCGACGGCACGCCGGATGCAACGGTTGTGGCTGATCCGAGTGGCGCATGGACGTATACGCCGACGACCCCGCTGCCGGTTGGCACGGTAATCGGCGTGACGGCGACCGACGCGGCCGGCAACACGGGTCCGTCTGCGTCGGTGACGGTGACGGGCGACACGACGGCACCTGCGGCCCCGATCCTCGTCAGCGTGACCGACGACGTGGGCTCGATCCTCGGTCAGTTGACGACGGGCGCGAGCACGGACGACACGACGCCGACCCTGACCGGTACGGCAGAAGCAGGCAGCACGATCAGCGTGTATGACGGCACGACGCTGCTCGGTACGGCGACGGCGGATGCATCCGGGAACTGGACGTTCACGCCGGGCACGGCACTGGGTGAGGGTGCACACAGCCTGACTGTCACCGCAACGGATGCGGCAGGCAACGTGAGCGCACCGAGCACGGCCTTCGGCCTGACGGTCGACACGACGGCCCCGGCAATCCCGACGGTAAACGCGACGGACGGCACGTCGCTGTCCGGCACCGCCGAAGCTGGCGCGACGATCAACATCGACACGAACGGCGACGGCACGCCGGATGCAACGGTCGTGGCCGATCCGAGCGGCGCCTGGACGTACACACCGACGACCCCGCTGCCGATCGGTACGGTAATCGGCGTGACGGCGACCGATGCGGCAGGCAATACGGGCCCATCCGCATCCGCGACGGTCGTGGATCTGACGGCGCCTGCGGCCCCGATCATCGTCAGCGTGACGGACGACGTCGGCTCGATCCTCGGCCAGTTGACGACCGGCGCGAGCACGGACGACACGACACCGACGCTGACCGGTACGGCAGAAGCAGGCAGCACGATCAGCGTGTTCGACGGCACGACGCTGCTCGGCACGGCGACGGCAGACGTGTCCGGAAACTGGACCTTCACGCCGAGCACCGGTTTGGGTGAAGGCGCACACAGCCTGACCGTCACCGCCACGGATGCGGCAGGCAACGTGAGCGTACCGAGCGCATCGTTCGCGATCACGGTCGACACGACCGCCCCGACCGCGACGGCCACGCTCACGACCCTGACCGACAACACCGGCGCGCCGAACGACTGGATCACCGGCGACACGACGCCGATCCTTGGCGGCACACTGAACGCGGCGCTCGGGGCGGGCGAGGTCGTGCAGGTCAGTATCGACGGCGGCGCACACTGGACCGACGCGACCGTCAGCGGCACGAACTGGACCTGGTACGCGCCGGGCGTGCTGTCCGCGGCCGACTACACGGCGACGGTCCGTGTCGTCGATGCCGCGGGCAATCTCGGCCCGACGACCTCGCATCTGTTCACGATCGATCCGAACGTCGCGCCGGTCGTATCGGCACAGTCGTCGGGGAACCTGCTCGGGATCGTCGGCGCGAACCTGCTCAACCTGATCGATTTCAGCACCCAGCAGGCGTTCTCGGCATCGGATTACAACAACAACATCGATCACGTGACGCTGCACTACGGCGGGCTGCTCGGTCTCGGGGCGCTGCAATTCAACGCGAACCAGGCGCTGGCGAACGAACTGGGGCTGCATTTCAACGTCGTCAACAACAACGGCATCCTCGGCGTGATCGGGCCGTCGTCCGACCTGGCGATCACGGCGACCGACGGCGGCGCGATCGACAACCTGAAGCTCAACGAGTTTCTCGGTTCGGTCACGCTGAACGGCGGGCTGATCAGCGTCAGCGCGCTCGACAGCGTGACGATCTCCGCGACCGACAAGACGGGGTTGTCCGCATCGGCGACGGCCGGCCAGTTGCTGAATGCGAACCTGCTCGGCTCGACGCAGTCGGCGTCGATCATCGAGGGCACGCCGGGCGGCGACACCGTCACCGGCACGTCCGGCAACGATCGCCTGTATGGCTATGGCGGTGACGACGTGCTGAATGCCGGCGACGGCAACGACCTGCTGCGTGGTGGCGCCGGCAACGACACGCTCAACGGCGGCAACGGCAACGACATCCTGATCGGCGGCGCCGGCAACGACACGCTGACGGGCGGCGCCGGCACCGACGTGTTCCTCTGGGAAGTCGTCGGCGCGGACAACACCGGCGGCAACGGCCAGGACGTCATCACCGACTTCCAGTTGGCGAGCGGCCCGGCCGATACGAGCAGCGACAAGATCGACCTGTCGAAGCTGCTGGTCGGCTACACGTCGGACGCGGATGGGCCTGCCCACTACGTGAACGGCGTGCCGACGATCGACGCGGGCGACACGATCGGGCAGTTCCTGTCGGTGACGAACGTCGGCGCCGACACGGTGATCAGCATCGACCGCGACGGCGCCGGAACGGCGTTCAGTTCGGAAACCCTCGTCACGCTGAACAACGTGACGACCAACCTGGAGACCCTGCTCGCGAACCATCAGATCATCGTCTGACCGCAATGGCACGGGGAGGACGGCCTGCCTCCCCGACACGGCAAGCCCGTTCGCATCGCGACGCGGGCTTGCCCGACGCATATCCGTCCCCGCGTCGACGGGGGCTTGCTTGCTTTGCCGGACGGCACGCCGCCGGCGTCCTGATGATGCTCAAGACAACCGATCGTTCCAGATTCACCTTGCATCGCGCCGCTCGTGCGGCGATGACCGTTTTCCATCCAGGCCATGTGTTGTTCGCGATCGCGCTGTTCGACACCGCACCGGTGGCGTTCGCATCGCCGTCATCGCTGCTGCCGAGCGGTCGACTGACCGATTCGTTCGAGGTCGCGGCGCGCGCGCCGGCTCCCGCGGTGCAGGCTGCCGCGGTATCGCCCGCGCGTTCGTCGCCGCCCGCCTCTGCGCGGGCGGCCGCGCCGGCGATTCGCACCGCGACGACGGCGTCGTCGTTCGTGCCGCTGCCGGCCGGTATGCCCGCTGGCGCAACCCGCCGGCACCTGGCGCCGCCCCTGCCGCCCGCGGACCCGGCGCGGCGCATCGTCCTCGCGAACCTGTCTCGCGCGATGGCGCCGGGCGACATGCCATCGCCGATGCCGCCGTCGCACGACGGGGTGACGACGATCACGCCGGATCTGCCGGACGCCTTCGATACGCCCGCTGCCGCGCAAGCAGAGGATGCCGACGGCGCATCGGACGAAACGCTGCGCATCGCGCTCGACCGCCTGACGCTGCGCGACGCGGTCGGTGTCGCGATCGCGCGCCATCCGGACATCGGCCGTGCCCATGCGGAAGTGGCGCAAAGCACGTCGGAGGTCGAGGTCGCGAAGGCGGCCTGGTACCCGAAGATCGACTACGGCGTGCGTCCCGGCTACGGCGGCAGCTTCGGCAGCAACGGCAACCGCACCGGCACGCGCGCATCGATCGGCGTATCGCAGTTGCTGTACGACTTCGGCCGCACGTCGGGCCGGATTTCCGCTGCCGATTCGACGCGCAACCAGAAGCAATACCAGTTGGCCGACACGATCGAGACGGTCGCGTACCAGACGGCGTCGACGTTCGTCGAACTGGCCGCCAGCCAGGACGTCATCGCCGCCGCGCGGCGCCAGGTCGCCGCGCTGAGCGACACGCGCACGAAGATCCTCGACCGCGTGCGTGCCGGGCTGTCGGTTTCGTCCGACCGCAATCTCGTCGAGGTGGCGATCCTCCACGCGCAGGCGGAAGTGCTCAAGGCCAACACGCGCTTCGACGTCGCCGCCGCCAAGCTCACCGAACTGATCGGCGCCCGCCCGCGGCGTGTCGCGAATCTCGGCGGCACGGTCGATTTCGTCGGCGCGCTGGGGAATGCGGGCAGTGACGTCGAACGCACGCCGTCGGTGCTCGCCGCGGCGGCGGCCGTCGACGCCGCCGATGCGCGCGTGCGGGTCGCGCAGGCGGAACGCTTCCCGTCGATCGGCATCGGTGCGAGCCGTTCGATATCGAGCGGCCGCCCGAACGCGACCAACGACACGTGGATCGGTTTCGCAGTGAGCGGTAATTACTCGCTGGGCGGGCTGGCGAGACACCAGATCGCGGCGGCCGAAGCCGAATTGCGCGCGAACCGGGAAAGCCTCGAGAACCGGCGGCTCGTGACGCGCAGCGCGCTCAAGTCGGCGGAGATCGAGGCGTCGGGCGCCGCGGCGCGCCTGAACAGCTACGAGAAGTTGATCGCGCTGTCGCGGGCGTCGCGCGACCTGTACTGGCAGGAATACATCCTGAACAAACGCACGTTGACCGACGTCGTGAATCCGGAGCGTGACATCTTCGAATCGGAAGTCGAGGGGATCAACGCACTGGCCGACGGCGCGATTGCACGCATCAAGGCATACGTGGCGGTCGGCAAGTTCGTCGAATTGCTGCGCGAACACGAGGGGAATCGTCATGAATGATGCGTTTCGCGCCGGGCGCGATGCCGGCGCCGATATCGCGCGCTGGGCCGACCCGCTGATTTTCGCCGCACGGCATCTCGGCCTGGCCGTTTCGCCCGAGCAGGTGCGCGGCGCGGCGTCGTGGGCGAGCGTCGCGGAGCCGGAGGCCGCCGTCATCGAAGTCGCCGCGTCCGCGGGGCTCGCCGCGCAGTTCGTCGCCTTGCCGCCGGCGCGGCTCACGCCGGCGATGCTGCCGGCGCTTGCCGTGTTCGACGATGCGCATGTCGGCGTGATCGTGTCGGTCGCGGCGGGGCGTGCGGTCGTCCAGTTCGTCTTCGACGGCAAGCCGCTCGAACGCGCGATCGATCTCGACGCGCCGGTGCCGTCGTGGCCGGCCCGCATGCTGATCGTTCACGAGCGCGTCGCGCGGCGCGACGAACGGATCGACGACTACCTGTCCGCCAAACCGGATACGTGGCTGCACGATCTGTTCGCGGCGCAGTGGAAGGTGTTGCTCGATCTCGGCGCCGGCTCGCTGTTCGGCAACCTGCTCGCGATCGCCACGTCGCTGTTCGCGATGCAGGTGTGGGACCGGGTGGTGCCGGCGCGGGCGACGCATACGCTGTGGGTGCTGGCTTCGGGCGTCGTGCTCGCGCTCGCGCTGGAGTTGTTGCTGCGTACCGCGCGCGTGTCGATCGCCGATCATTTCGGCAAGCAGGCGGATCTCAAGCTGTCCGCGATGTTCTTCGCGCGCGTGCTCGACATCCGCAACGACGCGCGGCCGCGCTCGCCGGGCACGCTGGTCGCCCAGCTTCGCGACCTCGAACAGCTGCGCGAACTGCTGACGTCGAGCACGATGGGCGTGCTGATCGACATCCCGTTCGTCGTCACATTTCTCTTCATCATCTGGCTGCTCGGCGGGCCGCTCGCGTTCGTGCCGCTCGCGGCGATCCCGCTGCTGATCCTGCCGGGCGTGCTTGCGCAAATCCCGCTGGCGAAGCTGTCGAACCAGGGGCTCGAGGAATCGGCGCTGCGCAGCGCGATCCTGATGGAGTCGATCTATCGCGCCGAGGACATCAAGGCGCTGCAGGCGGAGCCGCGCTTCCGGCAGTTGTGGGCGCATACGAACCGCGTGAATGCCGACATCGGCCTGCGGCAACGCCGGCTGGCCGGCCTGCTGGTCAATCTCGCGCAGACGGTGCAGCAGTTGGCCTACGCCGGCGTGCTGATCGCGGGCGTATACGGCATCCTGGACTCCAGCCTGTCGTTCGGCGCGGTGCTGGCGTGTTCGATCCTGACCAGCCGTACGATCGCGCCGCTCGGCCAGATTCCGGCCGTGCTGTCGCGCATCCAGAACGTACGTGCAGGCAAGAAGGGCCTCGACAACCTGCTCGCGCTGCCGGTCGATCACGATCCGGCGGTCGATGCCTATCACAAGCCGGCACTCGTCGGCCGATATCGCTTCGAGCAGGTCGGATACAGCTTCGATCCCCTGGAAAAGCCGGTGCTCAGTATTCCGAATCTGTCGATCGAACCGGGTGAGCGCGTCGCGATTCTCGGCCGGGTCGGCGCGGGCAAATCGACGCTGCTGCGCTTGTTCGGCGGGCTCGCGACGCCGGTTCAGGGCCGTATCCTGTTCAACGACACGCCGATGCCGCTGATCGATGTCGCCGACGTCCGCCGCGATGTCGGAATGCTGCTGCAGGAATCGAGCTTGTTCTACGGCACGCTGCGCGAGAACCTGCTGATCGCGAATCCGCTCGCGACCGACGAAGCGATGCTCGCCGCGATGAAGGTCGCCTGCGCGGATCAATTGCTGCTGCGGCAGCCGCATGGCCTCGACCTGAAGCTGCGCGAAAGCGGTCTTGGGCTGTCCGGCGGCCAGAAGCAGGCGCTGCTGCTGGCCCGCGTGATTCTGCGCTCGCCCAACGTGTTGCTGCTCGACGAGCCGACCGCGTCGCTCGACGAGGCGACCGAGCGCGCGATCGTCGAGCGCCTGCAGCAGTGGCTCGGCCATCGCACGTTGATCGTCGCGACGCATCGTTATCCGGTGCTGTCGATCGTCGATCGCATCATCGTGCTCGATGGCGGACGCGTGGTGCGCGACGGTCCCAAGGACGAGGTGCTGGCCGCGTTGCGGGGATCCGGCACGCCGGAGCGCGCGGCCGCTTCGCGCGCGCCGGCCGGCGGCCCGGGCGCGTTGGCGACGCAGATGGCGGGGGAGGCACGATGAGCGATTTTCCGTGGTCGGCAAGCGGCGCGCGCGAGGCTGCGCCCGCCCGGCGGATACTGTGGCTGATCGTCGCCGCGCTGGCGATTTTCCTGGTGTGGTCGGTGTTCGCGAATCTCGACGAAGTCGCGGTCGGCGAGGGCAAGGTTACACCTGCCTCCAAAGGGCAGGTGATCCAGAGCCTCGAAGGCGGCATCCTGTCGGAGCTCGCGGTGCGCGAAGGCGACGTCGTGGATGCGGGCCAGCGGCTCGCGACGCTCGATCCGGTGCTTGCACGCTCGTCGATGGAGGAAACGCTCGAGCGGATCACCGCGTTGCAGGGGCGCGCCGCGCGGCTGTATGCGGAGATGAACGACCTGCCCGGCATCGACTTCCCGGCGGAACTGGCGAACGAGAAGGCCGTGACCGCGCGCGAGCGTCAGCTGTTCGTCGCGAACCGTCGCGCGTTTCGCGAAAACGTCGCGAACCTGCGCGAACAGTTGCGCCTCGCCGAGGACGAGCTCCGGATCGCGTTGCCGCTGCTGAAAACCGGCGCGACCAACGAGGTCGAGGTGCTCCGGCTGCGTCAGAAGGCCGCCGAATTCTCGACGAAGCTCGCGTCGGCGCAGAGCGAGTACTACGTCGCGCTGAAAGCCGACTATTCGAAGACGATGGCCGATCTCGAACCGCTGCTGAAGGTTCGCGAAGGGCGGGCCGATCAGCTGCGCCGCACCGTGATTCGGTCGCCGGCGCGCGGCATCGTGAAGGATATCCGCGTGTCGACGGTCGGCGGCGTGATTGCGCCGGGCGGCATGCTGATGGAGATCGTGCCGCTCGACGACCAGTTGCTGATCGAGGCGCGCCTCAGCCCGCGCGACATCGCGTTCATTCATCCGGGGCAGGAAGCGACCGTGAAGATCACGGCGTTCGAGTCGTCGATCTACGGATCGCTGCCGGCGAAGGTCGAGCGGATCTCTCCCGACACGATCGAGGACCAGGTCGACCGGCGCGTGTATTACTACCGCGTCTACGTGCTCACGCAGCACGCGTATCTGGAAACCCGCGACGGCAAACGGCATCCGATCCTGCCGGGCATGGTCGCCACCGCGGAGATTCGCACCGGGCGCCGCACCGTGTTCGACTATCTCGTCAAGCCGTTGAACCGCGCGGCCGAGGCGTTGCGCGAACGCTAGCGCGCCGGTACGGCACGGTCATGTGCGCGGCGCCGGAGCGCCGCGTTCGGCGCCCGGATACACGATCGTGCCGTCGTCCCGGATCACGGCGCCGGCCGTGAGGCGCGCGGGCTCCACGCGGTTGCGGCCCATGATGTGCAGCACCGTTTCGCCGCGCGCGATCAGGTAGTCGGACACGATGCGCCGGTGGCAGCGCCACCACACGGCTTCCGAACACATGATCGCGCAGCGCTGCTCGTGCCCCTGCGCGATCAGCCGGTCGAGGCCCGCGTGAAATTCGGGCGACAGCGCGTAGTCCGCGTAGCGGTGAAAGCTGCGATTCGTCCAGAAATCGTTGACGTCGTCGGCTACGCCGTGCGACTTGCCGCGCAGGCCGCCGAGTTCGGCGATGTGTTCGTACGCGATGTCGGCGGCGGCAAGCACATCCGGCAGCGTCGCTTCGTTGAATTGCGGGTTGGTGCGCGAACGCGTCATCTTGCGGATATCCGCGAGCAGCGTGATCTCGACCGCGTCGAGGAGGTCGATGAATTCGTCGAGCGTGCGGTTCGAATGACCGATCGTGTAGAACGGGAGCGTCATGCGTCGTCCTGGTCGGCGATGCGTTCGAGCACGCGGCCGCGATGCGCGGCGACGTGATCGGTCCGGTCGCTCTTGATCTCGTACTGCGGATCGTCGGGCGATGCGCGATGGCGATGGCCCTTGTAGTCGAAGTCGGCGGTGTGGATCGCGATGATCGTGCCGGTCACGTAGCCGGCCTCGGAATGCCAGCGGACGTGGTCGCCCAGCTTGAATGGTGTGGTCATGCCGCGGTGCCTCCTTGTGTCGATGCCGGGGCGGTCGGCCCTCGTGGCCTTGGCGGCGCGCGCCGGGGGCCGCGAGGGGGAACGTGCATGAATTCAGTATCGGCCGCCACCCCACACGGCAAAAGATACAGACGTGCGAACGGCAGGGCCTTGCCGCCTGCGCAATCGGCATGCCTTTCATTTTCATGACGACGTGGGTGTCGATCCCCCGCTTGCCCGCGTGAAATTGTCATGCTAGTTTTTCATGAAATTTCTCGGCGTAATTTTCACGGAAGCCCGCATGTTCGTGCAATCCGACCGTCACGTCGCCAGCTACTACGCCGGCACCTACCCGGCACCGATCCCGCATCGGCCCGCGCTGGACGAACGCGTCGACGCCGACGTGCTGGTTGTCGGCGCGGGCTTCAGCGGGCTGCATACGGCACTGCGGCTCGCGCTTGCCGGCAAGCGCGTCGTGATGCTCGAAGCGAGCCGCGTCGCGTGGGCCGCATCGGGTCGCAACGGCGGACAGGCGCTGCTCGGCTGGTCGTGCGACATGCAGCCACTCGAGGATGCGCTCGGCCGCGACGGCGCGCGCCTGCTGTGGGACAGCATGCGCTGGGCGGCGGCCGAAGTGCGCGAACTGCCGGCGCGGCACGGTTTCGACATCGACTACCGGCCCGGCAGCCTGTGGGCCGCGGTGCGGCCGCGGCGCGTCGCGATGCTGGCGCAGGCGCGCGACGAGGCGGCCGAGCGCTGGGGCTACGACCGGCTGCGCGTGATCGGGCGCGACGAGATGCCCGAATGGGTCGGCAGCACGCGCTATCTCGCGGCGCTCCACGACCCGGAGGCCGGCCACCTGAACCCGCTGAAACTCGCGCTCGGCCTCGCGCAGACGATCGAGCGCGCGGGCGGCCGCATCTTCGAACAGAGCCGTGTGCTTGACTGCCGCGAGACGGCCGGCGGCCACGTCGCCCGCACCGCGCGCGGCGAGGTACGGGCGGACGTGCTGGTGCTGGCCTGCAATGCGTACGTCGACCGGCTCGACCGCGACCTCGCGCGCCGGCTGCTGCCGGTGGGCACGTATCAGGTCGCGACCGCGCCGCTCGCGCCCGACGTCGCGCGTGCGCTGCTGCCGCGAAACAGTTGCGTGATCGACAACCAGTTCGTGCCCGACTACTTCCGCCTGAGTCCCGACGACCGGCTGCTGTTCGGCGGCGGCTGCACGTATCTCGGCGGCATCCCGGCCGATATCGCGGCGGCGACGCGCCCGCATCTCGAACGCGTGTTCCCGCAGCTGGCCGGCGTACCGCTCGACTACGCGTGGGGCGGTCACATCGACATCAGCATGCGTCGCACGCCGGACATCGGCCGCCACGGGCAGCGCTTCTGGCTGCAGGGATTTTCGGGGCACGGCGTGCTGCCGACGCTCGCCGGCGCGCGCGCGGTGGCCGACGCCGTGCTCGGCGACGAACGCCTGCTCGCGCAGTACCAGCGCATTCGCAACCCGCGCTTTCCCGGCGGTGACCGGCTGGCCGCGCCGCTGGAGGCGATCGGCAAGGCCTGGTACCGTCTGCGCGATACCGTTTGATTGCACCGGAATCCATCACGTCATGAACGAACAGGAAGAGATAGAAAGTCTGGCGATCCTGATCCGCGACCTGCGCAAGCATCGCAAGGTCACGCTCAACGATCTGGCCGAGCGGATCGGCCGCTCGGTCGGCTTTCTGTCGCAGGTCGAACGCGGGCTGTCGCGCCCGACGGTCGCGGATCTCACCGCGATCGGCGAGGCGCTCGGCGTGCCGACCACGTATTTCTACAGCCTGAGCAAGCCGCGCGGCGTGCCGTGGGTCACGCGGCCCGACGAACGTCGCACCGTGTATTACGCGGCCGGCATTACCGACATCCTCGTGTCGCCGAACATGCGCTCGCGCTTCTCGATCCTCGAAAGCCATCTCGCGCCCGGCGCGAGCAGCGGCGAGCGGCCGGTCGACGACAGTGACGAGCAGGGCGGCTTCGTGCTCGAAGGAGAACTGACGATCTGGCTCGATGGTGACGACACGCCCGTCACGCTCGGCCCGAACGATGCATTCCAGCTTCCGGCGCACAAGCGCTTCCGCTACGCGAACCTGACCGACGCGCCGACGCGCGTGATCTGGGTGTTCACCTGAGTGGCCGGCGGGGCGGGCGGTGCTGCATGCCGCCGTGCCGCGCATGATGTTTGCAGTACTGATCGACATGCGGCGTGCGTTGCGCCGGGTGTCGCATGAATCCGGTTCGCCGCGCCGCGGCGCCGCCCTACGAGACATGGAAAGGATGAGACATGGCTGACGTCGTTCCCGCGCTGGTCAGTGAAGTCCGCGCGTTCCGGCAGGCGCACCCCGCGATTCGTTATGTCGACCTGATCTGCCTCGACCTGCCCGGGCATTTCTACGGCAAGCGCTACCCGATCGATGCGCTCGAAAAGGTCGCGGCGGGTTCGCTGCTGAAGCTGCCGCAGAACTGCATCCTGCTCGGCACGCAAGGCGGGCTCTACAAGATCGGCGACTACTGTTTCAACGACGGCGACCCGGACGCCGTGCGCCGGCTGATCCCCGGCACGCTGAAGCCGGTGACCTGGGAGAAGCAGCCGCTCGGCCAGATGCTGATCACGACCGACGGCACCGATTCGCCGGTCGAATTCGAGCCGCGCGAGGTGCTCGCGCGCGTGCTGCGGCGGTTCGCGGCGCGCGGCATCCGGCCGGTCGTCGCGTTCGAGCTCGAGTTCTACCTGTTCGATGCGCAGCTCGAGGACGGGATGCCGAAGTATCCGCGCGACCGCCTGTCCGACGATCGCGACGATCAGCCGAACATGCATATCGAGCGGCTATCGCGCTTTTCCGACGTGCTGCACGAGATGGTCGACGTCGCGTGCGAGCAGGGCGTCGATGCGACGGTGATCACAGCCGAGCTCGGGCCCGGCCAGTTCGAGATCAACTTCGGCCATTGCGATGACGCGCTGCGCGCGGCCGACTGGTCCGCGATGTTCTGCCGCAGCACGCGCGGCGTCGCGTTGCGGCACGGCTATCGCGCGAGCTTCATGGGCAAGCCGTATCTGCATGCGCCGGGCAGCGGAATGCACGTGCACGTCAGCCTGTATGACGACGCGGGGCTCAACCTGCTCGCGGCGGACGGGCAGCGGCCGCTGCGGCACGCGGTGGCCGGCTGCCTCGCGCTGCTGCCGCACTGCATGCCCGTGTTCGCGCCGAATCACAATGCGTTCCGCCGCTACGGGGCGATGGTGAACGCGGCGAGCCGCGCGAGCTGGGGCTTCGAGGATCGCGACGCGTGCATCCGGATTCCGGAGTCGGATGCATGCAACCTGCGGATCGAGCACCGGCTCGCGAGCGCGGATGCGAATCCGTACCTCGTGCTTGCAGCGATCCTCAGCGGGATGGAGCACGGGCTCGATGCGCGGCTCGCACCGATCGCGCCGCTCAACGAGGATCGCGGCAGCGGGATCGATTTCCCGAAGGAGATGCTGTCGGCGGTGGCCGCGATGCAGGATCATCCGGCCGTGCGCGAAGGGCTCGGCAGCGAGTTCGTGATGGTGTATTGCGAGAACAAGCGGCAGGAGGAGCTGGATTTCCGCAACGAGATCGGCGCGCGGGAGTATCGGTGGTTTCTGTGATTGACGCGCGCGCCGAGGAACCCGGTCAGGGAAGTGCGCGCCAGTAGCGCACTTCCTCGATCGGCGTACCGTCGATCTCGAACGTCTTGATGTCGCCTTCGGCAACGAAACCTTCGCGTTCGTAGAACGCCCTTGCCCGACGGTTCTTGACCAGTACCCACAGCGACACCCACGCATGGCCCGCGTCATGCAGCGATCGGCATGCGTGATCGACGAGCCGCGCACCGATGCCTTGCCCGCAATGCGACGGATGCAGATAGATCGCTTCGATTTCGCCCCACGAAGGATCCTTGTCGGTGTCGCGCGTCGGGCCGTAGGCGATCCATCCGGCCGGTGCGTGGTTCGCGAACGCGAGTGCGACGCGTGGCCGTCCCGCGTCGAGCGCGTCGCGCCACGCGGCCGTACGCTTGTCGACCGACAGGCCGGCGAGGAACGGGGCCGGCATGATATCCGTGTAGGTTGCTTGCCACGACGCGACGTGGATGTCGGCAATGGTCGCTGCATCGGCGGAGGCGGCCGCGCGGATGTCGATCGTCGTCGTGTTCGGTGCCATGCGTCCCTCGTGTGATCGGTTGCCGCATACCGCGTTGCTGTTTCTTTCAGGCGCGCCATGCCGCGAAGCGGCTTCGCGGCATGGCGCGCTCCGCGGCCTTATTCGCCGAGCTTCGACGTCACGCACCCGGTACTCGAGCACTCGCGCTCACGCTCGCGCAGGAACGACAGCCGCGACTGCGTCATGTCGTTCGCGCACTGGATATCGACGAGGTAGCTGCTGCCGCGCGTCTCGCTGCATTGGGCATCGCGTTGTTTCAGCCACGCGAGCTGGCCGGCCTTCAGCGCCGCCTGCTGATCGCCGCTCAGTTGCTTGCGCAACCGGCCGTATTCGTCGTTGAGATCGCGGTCGGACTGCGAGAACTGCGTG
This sequence comes from Burkholderia sp. BCC0506, assembly GCF_902833145.1. Taxonomy (GTDB): domain Bacteria; phylum Pseudomonadota; class Gammaproteobacteria; order Burkholderiales; family Burkholderiaceae; genus Burkholderia. Next base: position 283,493 of record NZ_CADFEN010000007.1, read on the forward strand.
CTCGTGCAATACACCTGGTCGAACGCGCTACGCGGCTTTGCGCAGCCGGCCGCGTGCGCGGCGAACGGAACGGCGAGCGCGAGCACGGCGCAGGATGCGAGCAGATTCTTCTTCATGGTGAGGCTCCTGACTGGGTGAAAACCGTTGAACCCGACGGGCGAGACCGTCGTTTATCGGGGCGTCGTACACGCGTCGATGCCGCCCGCGATCGCGGCGGACAGGCGCTGGATCGTCTCGCGCCGCGCGAGCCGCGCTTCTTCGTCCGGATTGACGATCACGCCGGCTTCGACGAGCACGGCCGGAATCGGCGCGGTGCGCAGCACGACGAGGTCGTCGAAGCGGTGGATGCCGAGCGACGGGTCGATCAGCGGGCGATTCTCGCCGCGGATCGGCTGCGCGTGATACAGCGACGGTCGTTCGCCGGCCGCGACCAGCCGCTCGGCGATCGCCTTCGCGCACCGCAGGCTTTCCGCATAGTGCGGATTGCGCTCCGACACGAACACCGAGAAGCCGCGGAATTCGCGCTGCCGGCCCGCGTCGATGAACTGCTGCTGCATCGAGTCGTGGTGGATCGACACGAACAGGTTCGCGTCGGGCGCCTGCGTCGAGCGTTGATCGAGCTTGATTTCGCGACCGTCGGCCGACGTGCGCAGCACGCGGTCGCCATGGGCGGCGAGTTTGTCGGCGATCGCGCCGGACAGGTCGAGGTTGTACAGGTATTCGACGCGGCCGCTGGCCCCGGTGGAGCCCGGATGCGCGGGTGTATGGCCGGTGTCGACGACGATGTAGCGCGCGGACGCGGGCTCGGTGCCGGCGGTGTCGGCCGCGTGCAGCGCCGGCGGTGCGCCGAGCAGCGGGGCGCACGCGAGCACGCGCGCGGCGGCGCGCCCGAGCCGGCGAAGGCGTCGGAGGGTTCGGTTCGTCATTGTTGTTGTCGAGAAGGGCGTGCGGCGCGTCGAACGGCGCGCCATCGTCGGCCTGCTCAATGCAGTCGGAATGTCGCGCGATTATAGCGGGTGGCGGCGACGCCGCAATGACGAAACGGCGGCCATCGCACCGATCCGAAGCCGAGCGTCGGGCCAGCGGCGCCGGGCCATGATCGTGGCGTGACGGGTGGCGCCGCGCGCATGTCTCGGGGCACGCGCGCGGCGTGCGGCCGGTGGCGAGCGCCGGTCAGCGCGGCAGCGCCTCGGCTTCGGCCCAGCGCTTGAACGAATCGAGACGCCGGCGTGTCTGCACGAGATAGAACGCGCCGATCAGCGGTTCGAGCAGCCAGCGCAGCCACGACGGCTGCGCGCGGAAGTGGTACGTGAACTTCACCTCGGTCGACCCGGCCGTGCGCTCGGTGAAATTCCAGCTGCCGCTGAAGCGTTCGAGCACCTTCGGCCCTTCGACCATTTCGACGGCGGCGACCTGCGGCGGACGGTACGAGATGTAGCGCGACACCATCGTCGCGCCCGACTGGCTGCGGCAGAACGCGTCGACGCCGACGTCGGCGGTCGTGCCGTCGAGCAGATAGGCGTCGGTGAGGAAGCTGTCCCACACGAGCCGCCGTCCGTAATCCTGCGACCACGTGAACAGGCGCCTGCGATCGACGCCGACGGTCCGGCTGACTGAGATCCTCATGAGGGCGGGCGCCGGGGCGCGGATTGGGATGAAATCGAGTGTAACTCGCCAATAACCTGTGTTTCGTCAGACTTCGTCAAGTCGAGCGCGCGCTCGACCAGGCTCGATTGACGTATTTCGGGATTTCCCCTAGGATTCATTTCAACCCTTCGGGACAGACCCGGAGCGTTTCAATCTCTTGAGGGAGCCTCATGAGTACGCAACAGAACCGGCGCTTCGACGCGCTCGTTTTCATTGGTCGTTTCCAGCCTCCGCATCGTGGTCACCTGAACGTGCTGAAGTCGGCACTGAGCCGGGCCGAGCGCGTGTGCGTGCTGATCGGGTCGACCGACAAGCCCCGCACCATCAAGGATCCGTTCTCGTTCGACGAGCGCCGCCAGATGCTGGCTTCGCTGCTCGACGCGTCCGAGCGCGACCGCGTGACGGTCGCGCCGCTGCAGGATTCGACCTACAACGACGGCGACTGGGTGCGCTGGGTGCAGGAGGCCGTCGCGTCCGCGCTCGGCGATATCGCGCAGCGCAAGGTCGGGCTGATCGGCCACGAGAAGGATGCCACGTCGTATTACCTGCGGATGTTCCCGCAATGGGAACTCGTCGACGTCGACGCGACGGAAGACATTTCCGCCACCGAAATCCGCGACCAGTATTTCGCCGAACGGACCAACAGCTTCGTGCAATGGGCCGTGCCGGACCCCGTATTCGGCTGGCTCGAGCGTTTCCGCACGCAGCCGCAATTCGCGCAACTGAAGTCGGAAGCCGAATTCATCGCCGCGTATCGCAAGGCGTGGGCGGCCGCGCCGTATCCGGTCACGTTCGTGACGGTCGACGCGGTGGTCGTGCACTCGGGCCATATCCTGCTCGTGCGTCGCCGCAGCGAACCGGGCCGCGGCCTGTGGGCGCTGCCGGGCGGCTTCGTGAACCAGGACGAGCGGCTCGATGCGGCCTGCATCCGCGAATTGCGCGAGGAAACCGGCCTCAAGCTGCCGGAGCCCGTGTTGCGCGGCTCGATCAAGGATCGCCAGGTGTTCGATCACCCGACGCGTTCGCTGCGCGGCCGCACGATCACGCATGCGTGCCTGTTCAACTTCCCGACCGGCGAGCTGCCGCGCGTGAAGGGCAGCGACGACGCCGACAAGGCGCGCTGGGTGCCGCTCAACGAATTCGCGCAGATGCGCAACGTGATGTTCGAGGATCACTTCGACATCGCGTATCACTTCCTGGGGAAGCTGTGACGCGCTGATTCCCCGCATTCGGTCCGCCGCGACAGACGCGGCGGCACTTCAACGGCCTAGAGGAGCTCTAGCCATGCAGAACGATCCCGGCGGCTTTGCCGCGTTTCTCGCCAATCCGATTCTCGACACGGATTCGTACAAGGCTTCCCACTTCCTGCAATATCCGCCGGATGCATCGGCGATGTTCTCGTACGTCGAATCGCGCGGCGGCCGTTACGACCGCACGCTGTTCTTCGGCCTGCAGATGCTGCTGAAGCAGCACCTGTGCAAGCCGGTCACGCACGCGATGATCGACGAGGCGCGCGATTTCTTCACGGTGCACGGCGAGCCGTTCAACGAAGCAGGATGGCGCCATATCGTCGAGCACTACGACGGCTACCTGCCGGTGAGGATCCGCGCGGTGCCGGAGGGTTCGATCGTGCCGGTGCACAACGTGCTGATGACGGTCGAATGCGACGATCCGCAGGTGTTCTGGCTCGCGTCGTATCTCGAGACGATGCTGTTGCGCATCTGGTATCCGGTGACGGTGGCGACTCGCAGCTGGCACCTGCGGCAGACGATTCGCCGTTTTCTCGACAAGACCGACGACGATCTCGCGCAACTGCCGTTCAAGCTGCACGACTTCGGCGCGCGCGGCGTGTCGAGCGCGGAATCGGCCGCGATCGGCGGCGCCGCGCACCTCGTGAGTTTCATGGGCTCGGACACGGTGCTCGGCGTGCTGGCCGCGAACCGCTTCTATCGCGAGCCGATGGCCGCCTACTCGGTGCCGGCGGCCGAGCACGGCACGATCACGTCGTGGGGGCGCGACGGCGAGGCCGATGCGTACCGCAACATGATTCGCCGCTTCGGTGTGCCGGGCGCGATCGTGTCGGTCGTGTCGGACTCCTACGATCTGTTCGCCGCGCTCGATCTGTGGGGCGGCGAGCTTCGGCAGGCGGTGATCGATTCGGGTGCGACGCTCGTCGTGCGCCCCGATTCCGGCGACCCGGTGACGATCGTGCTGCAAACGGTGCGCGCGCTCGACGCGTCGTTCGGCTCGACCGTGAACGGCAAGGGGCGGCGCGTGCTGAACCGCGTGCGCGTGATCCAGGGCGACGGGGTCGACGAACAGTCGATCGAAGCGATCCTCGTCGCGCTCGACGAGGCGGGCTACGCGGCCGGCAACGTCGTATTCGGCATGGGCGGTGCGTTGTTGCAGCGCGTGAACCGCGATACGCAGCGCTTCGCGATGAAATGTTCGGCGATCCGGCGCGGCGAAGTGTGGCACGGCGTCCGCAAGGATCCGGTCACCGATCAGGGCAAGCGTTCGAAGCAGGGACGGCTCACGCTGCTGCGCAATCGCCGCACCGGCGAGTATCGGACGGTGACGCTGCCGGTTGCGTGGGACGACCGTGCGCTGGAAGGCGAATGGGACGAGGCGCTCGAGACGGTGTTCGATACGGGGCGTTTGCTCGTCGATACGTCGTTCGCCGAGATCAGGGCGAGGGCGCACGCGGGAGAAGTGTGACGCGGGCGGCGCGGCGTCTCGCCACGGTGCGGCCGGCTCGCGTCACTTGCCGGTCAGCATCCGGCTGCCGGCATCCGCCGGCGTGCCGCCGCGCTCCGCCCCACGCACCGCCTCCATCGCCCGCGCAAGCGCGTCGAATACCACGGGCCCCTTGCAGCGCGACACGTTGAAGCGCATGTACGACGTCGCGCTGCGCGACGCGCTGAACACGTCGCCGGGAGCGAGCACCACGTCGTGGTCCAGCGCGTGGCGTGCGACGCGTGCGGCGTCGAGCCCGTCGGGCAATTGCGCCCACACGAACAACCCGCCGCGCGGCTCGGTCCAGATCGCGAGCCCGGCCCGCGTGAGGCGCCGGACCGTTTCGCCCGTTGCATCCGCGAGGCGCGCGCGCAGGCTGTCGAGATGGCGCCGGTACGTGCCGTCGATCAGCAGCCGGTGCACGAGGTTCGCGCCGATCTGCGCATTGCCGAACGACGTCGCGAGCTTCAGGTCGACGAGTGCGTCGATCCATTCCGGGCGCGCGGCGACATAGCCGCAGCGGATCGCGGCCGACAGCGTCTTCGAGAAGCTGCCGATCGACACGACGCGCGACAGCCCGTCGAACGCCGCGAGGCGCGGCGCGGGCGTGCTCTCGAAATCCGCGAAGATGTCGTCCTCGACGATCAGCAGCCCGTGCTCGGCCGCGAGCGTCAGCAGCCGGTGCGCGACGGGCGGCGCGAGCGTCGCGCCGGTCGGGTTGTGCAGCGCGGCGTTGGTGATGTACAGGCGCGGCCGGTGCTCGGCGAGCACCTGTTCGAAGCGCACGAGATCGGGGCCGTTCGGCGTGAACGGCACGCTGACGATTCGTGCACGGTGCGCGCGCAGCAGCGCCTGGAAGTTGAAGTAGCACGGGTCGTCGAGCACGACCGTATCGCCGGGCTCGAGCAGCAGGCGGCACACGAGGTCGAGCGCGTGCGTGCCGCCGTCGGTCAGCATGATCTGCGCGGGTTCCGCGTGGACGCCATGCTGCGCGAGCCGCCATGCGAGCTGCTGGCGCAGCGCGGGCAGGCCGAGCGGCGTCGCGTAGTCGGTCAGCGCGTCGGCTTCGTCGCGCGACACGGCGCGCAGCGCGCGACGCAGGCTTTCGTCGGGCAGCCACGACGACGGCAACCATCCGCAGCCGGGCTTCACCGACGTCGGCGCCGCTTCGAGCGACTGGCGCGACAGCCACAGCGGATCGAGTTCGCGATCGAGGCGCGGGCCGAGTTCGGCGAGTGCGAGCGGCGGCGCGTGGCCCGACACGTAGAAGCCCGAGCCGCGCCGTGCGACGAGCACGCCTTCGCTCGCGAGCCGCTCGTACGCATCGACGACGGTCGATTTCGACACGCCGAGCGCGTCGGCCATCATCCGGATCGACGGCACACGCGCGCCGGGCATCAATGCGCGGCTCGCGATCCGTGCGCGCAGGGTGTCCATGACGGTTTCCACGCGCGTGCGCGACGGCGCGGGCGGAGCGGGAATCGGGGCGGAATGGCGCATGGCGAACGATGAACTGTACGGCCGGTTGTCCAGTACAGTTTGTCTGAATTGTATTGGGCTGTAGCTTACGCCGTTTTCGCCGGCGGCGGATCATCGGTCATCCACTCTCCATTCAGGATCGACCGTGCAAAAGACGACCGACGGATGGCTCAGCGGCTTGCTGGGCGTGATCATCTTCAGTGGCTCGCTGCCCGCGACGCGGGTCGCGGTGCAGGGGCTCGACCCGCTGTTCCTCACGTTCGCCCGTGCGACGATCGCCGGCGTGCTCGGCCTGTTGCTGCTCGTCGTGCTGAAGCAGAAGCGGCCGTCGCGCGCCGAGGCCGCGTCGCTGGCCGTCGTCGCGCTCGGTGTCGTGGTCGGTTTCCCGTTGCTGACGGCGCTCGCACTGAAGCACGTGACGTCGGCGCATGCGATCGTGTTCGTCGGGCTGCTGCCGCTCGCGACCGCGCTGTTCGGCGTATGGCGCGGTGGCGAACGGCCGCGGCTGCCGTTCTGGATCTTCTCGATCGTCGGCAGCGGCGCGGTGGCCGCGTTCGCGCTGCGCAACGGCGGGCAGGCGTCGGTGGTCGGCGATGCGCTGATGCTGGCCGCGATCGTCGCGTGCGGGCTCGGCTATGCGGAAGGCGCGCGCCTGTCGCGCCAGCTCGGCGGCTGGCAGGTGATCTCGTGGGCGCTGGTGTTGTCGCTGCCGCTGATGCTGCCGCTCACGTGGTTCACGTGGCCCGCGACGTTCGACGGCGTCGATGCCGCCGCGCTGTGGGGGCTCGCGTACGTGTCGCTGTTCAGCATGCTGATCGGCTTCGTGTTCTGGTATCGCGGGCTCGCGCTCGGCGGGATCGCGGGCGTCGGGCAGTTGCAACTGCTGCAGCCGTTCTTCGGCTTCCTGCTCGCGGCCGGACTGCTGCACGAGACGGTGCCGCCGTCGATGGTCGTCGTGACGGTGGTGGTGGTCGGCTGCGTGGCGGGCGCGAAGTATTTCTCGAAGATGGCGCCCGTGCAGCGTGCGGGGTGATGCAGGCGCAGCGGCGTGCCGCGCATCGGGCCGCCGTCGCCCGCCGTGGAGCGGGCGCCGATGCGCCGGATCGCGACGTGCGCTCGACGACGGGACCCCAGGGCAAAACGGCCAGGCTGCCGATAGCGGCAAGCCCGGCCGTTGGCGTTCGTCACGCCGAGCGGGTTACTCGAACGTCTCCAGCGCGAGCAATTCGCCGATCGTCTGCCGGCGACGGATCAGTCGCGGCGTGCCGCGATCGACGAGCACTTCCGGCGCGAGCGGCCGGCTGTTGTAGTTCGACGACATCGACGCGCCGTACGCGCCCGCGTCGTGCAGGAACAGCAGATCGCCGATCCGCGGCTGCGCGAGCTTGCGGTTCGTGACCACGCCGCCAGCATCCTGCGTGAACACGTCGCCCGATTCGCACAGCGGCCCCGCGATCGCGAGGTCGACGAGCGGCCGGCCGGCGGGCAGCGCGCCATCGTGCGCGTGCACCGACACCGCGTGATAGCTGCCGTACATCGACGGGCGCATCAGGTCGTTGAAACCGGCGTCGATCAGCACGAAATCGTGCTTCGGCCGGCGGTTGACGGCTTGCACTTCGGTGACGAGCGTGCCGGCTTCGGCGACGAGAAACCGGCCCGGTTCGATCTCGATGCGCACCGGGTGGCCGAGATGCCGTTCGATCCGCTTGCGCGCGGCGTCCCACTGGCTGAAGTAGTGACCGACGTCGACGCGCGGCTCGCCGTCGCGATACGGGATCGACAGGCCGCCGCCGGCCGAGATCGCGTCGATGTCGTGGCCGAGCGACGTGACGAGATCGACCATCGCGTCGCACACCTGCGACAGGTGCCCGTAGTCGACGCCCGAGCCGATGTGCATGTGGATGCCGACCAGCTTCAGCCCGTACTGGCGCACGATCTCGATCGCGCGCGGTACGTCGTCGATCCAGATGCCGTGCTTGCTCTGCGGGCCGCCGGTGTTGGTCTTGTTGCTGTGGCCGTGGCCGAACCCGGGGTTGACGCGCAGCCACACGCGGTGGCCGGGCGCGTGCTCGCCGACGCGCGCGAGCATGTCGAGAGAACCGGCGTTCACAGTCACGCCGTGCTCGAGCACCGCCGCGAGCGTCGGACGGTCGATCAGGTCGGCCGTGAACACGACGCCTTCCGGCTCGCCGGCGGGACTGAACCCCGCCGCGAGGCTGCGCTCGATCTCGCCGAGCGATACGGCGTCGACGCACGCGCCTTCCTCGCGCATCAGCTTCAGGATATGGATGTTCGAGTTCGCCTTCTGCGCATAGCGGATCACGTCGAACTGGCGCAGTTGGGCGATGCGGTCGCGGATGACGTCGGCGTCGTACACCCACAGCGGGGTGCCGTATTGCTGCGCGAGCGTCGCGAGCTGGCGGGAATCGAGGGACATGGCGGATGAACCGGATCGAATGAACGGATAGCGGGATGATGCGCCTGATTGGCTATACAGTAAAATGCCTGGATATCGATACTCAATTCATTTTTGATATACAAATTCATGCTGACGCATCGTCATATCGAGGTTTTTCGGGCGCTGATGGTCACCGGCAGCACGACGCGCGCGGCCGAGATGCTCTACACGTCGCAGCCGACGATCAGCCGCGAGCTGGCGCGGATGGAGCAGGTCGTCGGCTTCGCGCTGTTCGAGCGTACGCACGGCCGGCTGCGGCCGACGATGGCCGCGCTCACGCTGTTCGACGACGTGCGGCTCGCCTATGTGGGGCTCGAGCGCGTCGCGGCGACGGCCGCGCGCCTGCGCGAGTTTCGCGACGGGCAACTGTCGGTGATCGCGCTGCCGGCGTTCTCGCACGCGATCCTGCCCGGTGCGTGCCGGCGCTTTCACGACGCGCATGCGGGCGTCAGCGTGTCGGTCGCGACGCAGGAGTCGCCGGTGCTCGAGGAGTGGCTCACGGCCCAGCGATACGACCTCGGGCTGACCGAGCACGACGTCGCGCCGGCCGGCACCGTGCTCACGCCGCTGCTCGAAGTCGACGAGGTGTGCGTGCTGCCCGACGGCCATCCGCTGCTCGCGCAGGACGCGATCGACCTGCTGGATCTCGCCGACCGTCCGTTCGTGAGCCTGTCGCTGAACGATCCGTATCGCATCCTGATCGACGAGGCATTCGCGCAACTCGGCGTCGCGCCGCGCTCGGTGGTCGACACGCCGTCGGCCGTGTCGGTGTGTGCGTTCGTGCGGCAAGGGCTCGGGGCCGCGATCGTCAACCCGCTCACGGCGCTCGATTTCGTCGGCCGCGACCTGCATGTGCGGCCGCTCACGCGATCGTTTCCCTACCGGGTCAGCGTGATCGTGCCCGAACACCGGCCGAAGAACCTGCTCGTCGACGCGTTCGCCGATGCGTTGCGCGGCGAAGCGAAGGCGATCCGCCGCCGGCTCGCCGCCCATCTCGGCTAGCGGCGCCGCCGTATGATGGGCGTTTCGCCGCCCATGCCCGCGTTTTCCGGAATCCCGCCATGACCGACGCATCGTCTTTCCTCGAACAACCGACCCTCGCAGGCGAACGCGTCGTCCTGCGCCCGCTCGACGCATCCGATCGGCAGGCGCTGCTGGACGCCGCGGCCGACGGCGAGTTGTGGAACCTGAAGGTCACGGTCGTGCCCGGCGCGCAGACGGTCGACGCCTACATCGACACGGCGTTGCAGGGGCGGGCGGCCGGCACCGTGATGCCGTTCGTGATCGTCGATCGCGCATCGGGCCGCGCGATCGGCAGCACGCGCTTCTGGAAGATCGACCGCAAGAATCGCAAGCTCGAGATCGGCCATACGTGGCTGAGCGAATCGGCGCAGCGCACGCGCGCGAATACGGAAGCGAAGTGGTTGCTGCTGACCTATGCGTTCGACACGCTGCACTGCGTGCGCGTGCAGTTCACGACGGACGAGCTGAACGAGCGATCGCGCGCGGCGATCCTGCGGCTCGGGGCAAAACAGGAAGGCATCGTGCGTCACGAACGGATCATGCCGGATGGCCGCAAGCGCAACTCGGTGCGCTTCAGCATCATCGACGACGAATGGCCGGAGGTGCGCGCACGGCTCGAGGCGAAGCTGGCGACGTCCCGCGCGACGCGGGACGCTTGATGTTGGACGCGCGTCGCGCCGCCGGCAGGGAAGGCGGCAGCGCGACGGCGGGGGAAACGGTGCGCCGCGCACGAGGCGCGGCGCTGCATCGATGAATTACTGCGCCGATGCGAGGTGATGACGCTGCGCGAGCTTCTGCGCGTCCGCGTAGTGCGCCTGCAGGATCGGCAACGCCTGGCGGGCGACTTCCTTCAGCTTGGTGTCGCGGCCCGATGCGATTTCGGCCTGGAATGCCGAGATCGCCTTCTGCTGGCCGGCGAGCGCGACCTGTTCGATGTACGCCTTGTCGAACTCGGCGCCGCGCAGGCTCTTGATGCTGTTCAGCACGGCCGTGTCCGGATCGTTGGCCGGCACGTCGACGCCGCGCGGGCTCGCCGCGCGCATCGCCTGGATGATCTTCGCGTCGTCGGTCGACACGCGTTGCGCGAACGCCTTGACCTGGCTGTCCGACGTGCGCGAATCGGCGATGCGCGCGGCGTCGTGCTGGGTCGACACGGTCTTCGTGCCGTCCGTGATGAAGGCCTGGTCGGCTTCGTGGATGCGCGTCGCGGTGGCAGCCGGCGCGGCGGACGCGGCGGGTGCCGGTTGCGCGGTTTGCGCGGTCGCCGTCACGGCGACGAAAAGCAGGCCAGCGGCAGACAACGCAAGGCGCGAAATGGGGGGAAAGCGGTTCATGGGACCTCCTTTCGATCGGGGCTCTGGTTGAAAAACGGATCGCGTGATCCGTCGCTGTGCGAGAGACCGGGCGCGCCCGGGCCGGATTCGACCGCCGCTCTGCCGCGGCGGCGTTCGAAGTGTTTTCCGGCCCGACTGATTCTAGGAGAGCGGTCGGGTAGCAGGTGCAACCGTGCTGTGGTTTGTGTAACGGTTGGTAAGACGAATCGATGAGCATGCGCGCGGGCCGGTATTGCGTACCGGACGCGCATGCGGCGACGGCAATTTTTGCGCGCGCGTGGCGCATGCAATGCATGAGATGCACGTGCGTGCCATCTGCATTTCATCGGCGTGATGCCGTCGCGGCAGATTGCCGTGGCGGTGCCGGGCGAGTGGGCGGTGTGAGTGCGCGACGTGCGCGAAAGCGTTACACGCGATCGAGCAGCGCATTGAGGCGCGGCAGCAACGGCGTCGCGCAATGCGCCTGCAATGCGTCGGGCGCCGTGTAGCCCCACGCGACGCCCTGGAACGCGATACGCGCGCGTCGTGCCGCGTCGGCGTCGCGGATTTCGTCGCCGACGTACAGCACTTCGTCGGCGCGCACGCCGGCCTCGCGAACGAGCGCGCGCAGGCGGCGCGCCTTGCCGAACAGCGGAATGCCGCACGCGAAATGGTCGACGCGTGCGCCGGCGCGCGGGCCGAGCCGGTCACGCACGATCTCTTCCGTATTCGACGTGGCGATCGCGATGCGGATGCCGCGCGCGGCGAGCGCATCGAACGTTTCGTCGACACCGGGAAAGAGCCGCACGTTTGCGACGCGCGGCCGCATCAGGCGGCGCATGTCGATCGTCACGCGTGGCACTTTCCACATCGGCACGTCGAGCGCGCGGATGATGTCGCGCGCCGACATCCCGCGCAGCGCCGGGCGCAGCTCGGGCGTGGCGTCGCGAAAACCGTGCAGGCGCGCTGCGTCCGATAGCGCGGCGAGAAAACTGTCGAGCGAATCGGCGAGCGTGCCGTCGAAGTCGAAGGCGATGAGGCGGTAGGTCATGAACCAGCGTCGCGGGTGGATCGGGCGGACGTTATTGTCGCCGAATCGAGGGGGCGTGCGGCGGATGCGAGCACTGCGGCGGCGAGCCGGAACATGCCGCGCGACGGGATGGCGGGTGGCCGGGACGGTGCGTGCGGTTTCCGCGCGCATCGATACGCGGTGCTGTTCGTAGTGGTAGCGGCAGGACACGAGGCCGACGCGCATCCGTTCGCCCGCAGCGGCCCGGCCGTGCCCTTGTCCCGCACCCCGCGGCGCGGTATCGTCGATGCTCCGCTTTCCGCCCCTCGAACCGGAGAACAGACGTGCCCGCTGCCACCCCCGCCATGCTGAGATTTTCCACCGACAAGCGCGAACTCGACATCGACGCGATCTTCGATTTCCTGCATCGCGACGCGTACTGGTCGCAGGGCATTCCGCGCGACGTGGTGGAGCGGGCGATCGAGGGCTCGCTGTGCTTCGGCGCGTATGTCGGCGACCGGCTCGTCGGGTTCGCGCGGCTCGTCACCGATCATGCGACGTTCGCGTACCTGTGCGACGTGTTCGTACTGCCGGCCGAACGCGGCAACGGCTACGGCCGCGCACTGATCGACCATATATTCGCGCAGGAGTGGGTGCAGCGGCTGCGCCGCATCATGCTCGTGACGACCGACGCACACGAACTGTACCGGCCGGTCGGTTTCGGTCCGCCCGCGAACCCCGAGCGGCTGATGGAGATCCGCCGCCCCGACATCTACACGAAACGCTGACGCGCGGCGCAGCGCATACAATACGCGCTTTCCGTTTTTGCCCAGAGAAGCACACCATGACCGAACAGGAAGCCGAACAGCTCGCGACGCACCGCCACTACAAGGGCGGTCTGTACCGCTACATCGGCGTTGCCCGCCATTCCGAAACCGAGGAATCGGTGGTCGTCTACGAGCACCTGTGGCCGCATGCGCGCGGGCTGTGGGTGCGGCCGGAAGCGATGTTCAACGGCACGCTCGAAGACGGCACGCCGCGCTTTCGCAAGCTGCGCGACTGATCCGCGGCTCGCGGCGCATGCGCCGCCCGCGCGGGCGCGCTGCGCGAACGCATGCGCGAGCCGGTATGCGCTACGCGCCGGCCAGCGCGTTCACCAGTTCCGGCGGTGCATGCCTCACCGTCACCTGCGGCGTGCCGTGCCACGCCGCGAGTTTCTTCACGGCCTTCGCAACGTCGGCCGCGAGCCCGGTGCCGAAGCGCACGCCCGGCTCGACATGCACGGCCTTCAATTCGAACGTGCCGAGCGTGCGATGCGCTTTCGCATCGACGCGGCCCACCAGCCGGCCGCGATGCAGCACGGGCAGGCAGAAATAGCCGTAGCGTCGCTTGTGCGCGGGCGTATAGCACTCGATCGTGTAATCGAAACCGAACAGCGTCGACGCGCGCCGGCGATCCCACACGACCGGATCGAACGGCGACAGCAGCGTCGTGACCGTCGAGCGCAGCGTGTCGGCCGCGGCGGCCGGCAGCAACGCATCGAGTGAACGGTGTACGTAGGTCGGCTCCTTCCAGTCGTCGACCTGCACCGGAATCAGGTCGCCCGCCTCCGCGAGCCGCTCCAGCTCCGCGCGGTACGACCGGCGCGGCAGCCGATAGTAGTCGGCCACCCAGTCCGCGCGCACGACGCCGAGCGCGCGGCACGTGTAGTCGAGCAGCGTGGGCAGCACGGCCTCGCGCGGCGGCAGGTCGCGCGTATCGTCCCAGCCGGGCAGCACGCGTTCGCGCACGTCGTACACACGCTGGAAATTGCGGCGTTCCGACACCATCAGGTCGCCCGTCGTGAACAACACTTCCAGGTGACGCTTTTCGGGCTTGCGATCCCACCAGCCGTTGCCCTTCACGCCGTCCTCGCGTGCGAAATCGGCCGACCGCACCGGGCCTTCTTCGCGAATCCGCGCAAGCAGGCGCTCGATCTCGGGACGATTCTGCTCGTGCCATTCGGCCGCATATTTCCAGCCCATCCCGGACGGATCGAGCATCTTGTAGCGCATCAGCCCGAACTGCTCGATCGGCAGGAAACACGCTTCGTGCGACCAGTATTCGAACAGGCGCGCCTCGGCGAGATGTTCGTCGAGCCAGTGCGGCGAGAAATCGCCGAGACGGCTGAACAGCACGAGATACGGGCTGCGCGCGATGACGTGGATGGTGTCGATCTGCAACTGCGCCATCCGGCGGATCGTGTCGAGCACATCGGACTTGGTCGCCTTGCGGCGGGGTGGCGTGAGCAGGCCCTGTGCGGCGAGATGCAGCGCGCGGGCGGCGGGGGACGAAAGCGTGAGCATCGGCAGGACGGTCGAGGGTGGCGATCGGGAACCACTTTAGCGCGAAAGCGGCGCGCGCGTGCGACGCGCGGCCGCCACGCGTCTGACAATGGTTGACAGATGCGTGGCGCAAGTTTCCCTATAGTGCAGTTCATGGCGCGACGACAAGTGCGCGCAACGATTCCGCTTCCGACGCACATATGTCCATGGCACGCAGGAAGCGAATCCGGGATTCTCAACCCCCATCGGGAACCCCGGAGCCCTGAGCGGACATCCATGCGGCTGTGCACCGGCCCCGTGTGGATGTCCGCTGATTTTTTTTTGTTTTTCCGGTCTTTCGGCCGTCGCCGTGTCGGCTGCTTACTGCCGCTTGCCGCGCGCGACTTCATCGCCGGCGCCGGGCGGCAGCCGCCGCGTGATCGGAATCGACGCGAACGAGCACAGCCCGACCACGAGGAACGCGGGCCAGAAATCCGACCACACCATCGCCTGATGGCCCTGGAGCCAGTGCGACACGTGCAGCACGAGGCCGGCCACCGTCACGCCGAGGCCGAGCGACATCTGCTGCACGACGCTGCCGAGGCTCGTCGCGCGGCCCGCGTCGCGCGGCGAGATGTCCGCGTAGATCATCGAATTCAGGCTCGTGAACTGCAGCGCGGGGAAGATGCCGCCGACGAGCACGATCAGCCAGATCGCCCAGGTCGCCATGCCGGGATGGAACACCCCGTACGCGGCGATCGCGAGGCCCGCGAATGCCGCGTTGTAGATCAGCACCGTACGAAAGCCGAAGCGGCGCAGCGTATGCGTGGCCGTCGAGCGGCTGACCGCGCCGCCGAGCGCGGACGCGCACGTGATGAGCCCCGAGTGGAACGCGCTCATGCCGAGCCCTTCCTGCAGCGCGAGCGGCAGCAGGAACGGCACCGCGCCGAGGCCGATGCGGAACAGCGATCCGCCGACGACGCTCGCGTGGTACGTCGGGATCTTCAGGAAACTGAGGTCGAGCACCGGGCGCTCCTTGCGGCGCGCGTACGGCACGTACAACGCGAGCATCGCGGCGCCGGCCGCGCACATGAGGAGCGCGTTCGAGCGCGACGTGAGCGCACCGTCGATCAGCGTGAGGCCCATCAGCAGCAGCGCGGCGCCGCTGGCCGACAGCAGGAAGCCGAACCAGTCGAGCGGGCCCGGATCGGGCTCGTGCGTGTTCGCGATGTGCTTGCTCGCGAGATAGATCCCGTAGATGCCGATCGGCACGTTGATGAAGAAGATCATCCGCCAGTGCAGGTAGGTCGTGATGAAGCCGCCGACGAGCGGCCCGACCGTGGGCCCGAACAGCGCGGGAATCGCGAGGTAGTTCATCGCGCGCACGAGATCGGCGCGCGGCACCGCGCGGAAGATGATGATGCGGCCGACCGGGACCATCATCGCGCCGCCGACGCCTTGTATGAAGCGCGCGAACGTGAGCACGCCGAGGGAGTTGGATGCCGCGCACATCAGCGAGCCGACGACGAAGATGCCGATCGCGGTGCGGAACACGGCGCGCGCGCTGAAGCGGTCGGCGAGCCAGCCGCAGATCGGGATGAACACGCCGAGGCCGACCACGTAGGCCGTGATCGCGATGTTCAATGTGACGGGGTTGTGCCCGAAGTCCCTCGCCATCGCGGGCAGTGCGGTGACGATGATGTTCGCGTCGACGCTTTCCATGAACAACGCACAGGCAACGATGAGCGGTGCTAGAAAGACGGGCGACATGGGCTGGGCGCGCGGTAAAGGCGTCATTATGCCCACAATGTGACCGATGCGTCACCTGCGACAACAGTTGTTCCGCATGTTGCAACAGTCGTCCTTTTGCGCGGATGGCGCGCACAGGACGACTGCGAACCTGCGGTCGACCGGCTGCCTGTGCATGCCGCATCGACGTGGATGACGAGCGGCGCGGCGTTGCCGCAGGAGGGCGAGCATGACCCATGGCGAGCGGAGCGGAAGCCGGCTCGCTCATGTCGGTTTCTTTTGACGGGGCGGCAGTGCGTTCCTAAAATGTGAGCGATCGCTCATATTGTAAATTCGACTTCCCGCCATGTCCGAATCGTCGTCGCGCATTCCGCTTTCGCCGCGCAAGGCGCCGCGCCAGCGTCGCTCGGTGGCCACCGTCGATGCGATCGTCGAGGCTGCCGCTCGCGTTCTGGAGCGCGACGGCTTCGACGGTTACACGACGAATGCAGTGGCCGCGCTGGCCGGCGTGAGCATCGGCTCGCTCTATCAGTACTTTCCGAACCGCGATGCGCTGACGGCCGCGCTCGTCGAGCGCGAGAGCGCGCATCTGCTCGACGACGTCGACCGGGCGGCCGCGCTGTCGTCCTGCGACGATGTGCTGCGTACGCTGGTGCGCGGCGCCGTCGCGCACCAGATGCGCCGGCCGGCGCTCGCGCGGCTGATCGATTTCGAGGAGGCGCGGCTGCCGCTCGGGGCGCGCACCGCGCGCGTCGCGGACCGCATCCACGCGACCTTGCTGCATGCGCTCGCGCTGCGCGATGCGCCGCGCGTCGCCGCGCCCGACGCGGTCGCGCACGATCTGCTCGCGATCGTGAAGGGCATCGTCGACGCGGCGGGCGCGCGCGGCGAGACCGATGGGCAGGCGCTCGAAGCACGTGCGTGGCGGGCGGTACGCGGTTATCTCCGGGAGTCGCGCGAACCGAAACTTGCTTGACATGCATGTTTTGTGCGACAGTCGGAGCCACTCGCAGCACAAGATGACGCGTATCGATCGAAGGCCATCGAGACGAACGCGCGCGCGAACGAGACCTCGTGCCGATCCACTCAACACCGAAAGGAGGGGACACGCCATGACGTCACGTCGTGCCGCACCGCTTGCATCTCGCTTCTCGTCGCGCCAGTCACCGCCCGCGCCGCGTTTGCGCTGGGCCGCCGCACTGGCCATCGCGTATCTCGCCGTCGCCGGCTGCGCCGCACAGGCCGACAATGCGCACCAGGCCGCCGCGCAAGCGGCCAGCCAGGCCGCGATGCCGGCCACCACCGCAGCCGCGCCCGCGTCGGGCACGCTGCTGCCGCCGCCGAGCCAGCTTTACGGTGACCTGTTCGTCGCGGTGCAGACCGCGCAGCTCTATCCCGACCAGAAAACCTTCGTCGACGCCACGCCCGACACCGATCCCGCGACGATCGTGCAGTTGTATCAGCAACAGAAATCGCAGCCGGGCTTCTCGCTGAAGACGTTCGTCGACCAGCATTTCACGCCGCCCCCGACAGGCGGCGTGACGCCGCCGCCGAACCAGACGCTGCGCGAGCACATCGACTGGCTGTGGCCGCAGCTCACGCGCACGAGCGTCACGGTGCCCCAGTACGGTTCGCTGATCGCGATGCCGAAGCCGTACGTCGTGCCGGGCGGCCGCTTCCGCGAAGGCTACTACTGGGATACCTATTTCACGATGCTCGGGCTGCAGGTGTCGGGGCGCGAGGATCTCGTCGACGACATGCTCGACAACTTCGCGTACCTGATCGATACGGTCGGGCACATCCCGAACGGCAATCGCACGTACTACGCGAGCCGCTCGCAGCCGCCGTTCTTCGCGTACATGGTCACGCTCGCCGCGCAGGTCGAGGGCGACAAGGTCTACCAGAAATACCTGCCGGCATTGCGCAAGGAGCACGCGTACTGGATGCAGGGCGAAACCACGACGCCGCGCGGGCAGGCCGCGCGCCACGTGGTCGCGATGCCCGACGGCGCCGTGCTGAACCGCTACTGGGATGCGAGCGACACGCCGCGCGACGAGTCGTATCTCGAGGACGTGACGACCGCGAAGTCGGTGCCGTCCCGGCCGGCGAACGAGGTGTACCGCGACCTGCGCGCGGGCGCCGAAAGCGGCTGGGATTACAGCTCGCGCTGGTTCGGCGACGGCAAGACGCTCGCGACGATCCGCACGACGTCGATCGTGCCGGTCGACCTGAACAGCCTGATGTTCCATCTCGAGACGACGATCGTGAAGGGCTGCGCGATCACGCGCGACATCGCGTGCGTGGCCGATTTCTCGGCGCGGGCCGGACGGCGCGCGGCCGCGATCAATCACTACCTGTGGAACCGTCGCGGCTATTACGGTGACTACGACTGGCAGTTGCGCAAGCCGCGCGACGGCGTGACGGCGGCCGCGCTGTATCCGCTGTTCGCGGGCGTCGCGTGGCCGGAGCGCGCGAAGGCGACCGCGCGCGAAGTGCGCAAGACGCTGCTGCAACCGGGCGGCCTCGTGACGACGACCGAGAACACGGGCCAGCAGTGGGATGCGCCGAACGGGTGGGCGCCGCTGCAGTGGATCGCGATCGACGGGCTGCGCCGTTACGGCGAACCGGCGCTCGCGAAGGACATCGGCACGCGTTTCCTGTCCGACGTGAAGCACGTGTACGCGACCGAAGGCAAGCTCGTCGAGAAGTACGTGGTCGAGGGCACCGGCACGGGCGGCGGCGGGGGCGGCGAATATCCGTTGCAGGACGGCTTCGGCTGGACCAACGGCGTCACGCTGAAACTGCTGGGGCTGTACGGCGAGTAATGCACGGCGCGGGCCGCGTGCTCGCATTGCAACCGAACGCACGGGCCGGACCGTCGCGCAAGCGGCCGTCCGGCCCGCGTTTTATGCGGCGCGCGTCAGAACGTGATCGTCGTGCGCACGCCGACCACCGTCTCGTCGCCGATGCGCGCGCCGGCCGCGTTCGGGTTCGGGATGCCGCCGCCCGGGCGGAAGAAGTGCTGCAGGTCGGCCTGCACCTGCCACCACGGCGCGACCTGGTACTGGTAGGTCGCTTCGATGACGGTTTCCGCGCGGCGCACCGGATAGCCGGGCGTCGTGTACACGCCGGTATCGCCGTCGAGGCCGCGCGCATGCGAGCCGATCTTCGCGTAGCCGATCGCGATGCCGGCGACGTCGTTGTCGCGTCCGGCGAACGGCGCCTTCAGCGTCACGCCGGCGTTGGCCGCGAAATCGACGACGTTGCGGTCGCCCGGCGAACCCATCACGCGCGCGAACACGCCGACCGAGCGCGGGCTGTCGGCGGACGGCCGCCACACCATCTGGTCCGCGACCGCATAGAACCCGTAGTTGCCGCGATGCGTGGCGGGCGTGCCGTTGCTCGCCGGATCGGCGAGCGACAGCCCGTCGGTGCCGTAGCGCGGATCGTCCGCGTGCTGCGAGTGATACCAGAAGCCGAGCTTGTACGTACCGGGCAGGCCGGCCGGCTGCGGGGCCTTCGGGTCGGCAGGCGGCGCGTTCAGCGCGTACTGCACCTCGCCGATCACGAATGCGCCGCTGCGCAGGTTGAAGTTGGTGCCGTGCGCGTTCAGCACCTGCGCGTCGCCGTCGCTGCGGCCGGCCGGGTTGCCGTCGAACACGCCGACCATCGCGGTCCACGCGTCGGCCGGCTTCACGCGCAGCCGCACGCCGAGCGACGACAGCGGATACGCGGGGCCGCCGGACGGCAGGTCGGTGGACGGCAGCACGGGCCAGCCGAACGTCGCGTTCATGAACGTCGCCGCGTTCTGGCTCACCATGAATTCCTGGTCGACGCTCTGCTGGCCGACTTTCACGTCGACCTTGCCGTCGAGCAGCGACTGCTGGTACCAGAGCTCCCACAGGCGCGTGGTCGAATTGGCCTCGATGCCGGTCGCGGTCTGCAGCGTCTGCAGGTAGCGCTGCGTGAGGTTGGTGCCGTGGATCTGCAGCGCCGACACGTTGAACGTGCCGCCCGGCAGGCCGACCGCCTTGCCGGTGTCGACGTTGAAGCCGAATTGCGTGAGCCCCTGGTATGCGCCGCCGCGGCCCGTGCCGCCGGACGTGTTGTACAGGTACTCGCTGGTCTCCTGCAGGCTCAGCGTGACGCCGTGCTCGTCGAGCACGTCACGCAGGCCGCCCATGTTGCCGAGCAGGTTCGAACGCTCCCACAAGCCGGTGGGCGCGGGCGGGGCAGCATCGGCGGCCTGTTGTTGCGCAGGGGCGGCGGCATCGCTCGCACCGGCGGCCGGTTCGGCAGCGGCGGGAGACGATGCCTGCGCGAATGCGGAGGCGGCCGCGAGCGACAGCAGCAGCGTGGCGAGCGCATCGACGCGAAGCTTGCGCGGGACGGACTGGAGCGGGTTCTTCATGTGATTTCCGTTGGCAGTTTGATTGGTTAAGCCGAAGAAACGAGAACGTCATGCGGGGCACATGGCGAGACGGCCCGCACGGAGAAGGGCTTACGGCAGCCAGCCGCCGACGCGCCACACCTGCGCGAAGCCGACGCGTGGCGCGAACGAGCACAGCAGCGCGGCGAGCGCGATCGCGGCCGCCGTCGCGGCAAGGAGCACGCAATCGAGCAGGCGGGGCGCCGCCGGCAGGTGGGCGAGCGCGAAGCCGCGCCAGTTGCTGAATGCATGGGCGAGCGGCGAAAGACCGGAAACGAACGAGCGGTCGCACGCGACGTGCACGATGCGCTTGAGTCTGGCTGCGAACGATGGAAAGAACATGACGTTGCCTCCGTCCCGTCCGGCGGACGCCGGACGACGTGATCGAGCGCGGGTGCGTGACGCGGCCTGCGATCGGAGGGTGGAACATAACGGAAGCGTGCGACTGACGAACCGGCGATGGCCGGCCCGGGAGGAGGCGCGCTAACCCGACGAATGCGAGCTAGCGGCGAAAGACATGCGTCTGGCAGCTATCTCGCGATGGCTTGGCCGGCCTGGACCGGCATCGAACTGCAACTGGAGCATGTGTCCACGGAGGGACTCCCTTGATGAATTGGGGCGGATTGTAGTCGCGACTTTTGCTGCGGCGCAAGTAAAAAACGCACGAAAGATGCGCTGCGTGGCATGTGCGTCGCAGCGGAGCGGGGCCGTCACGTGGCCGCCCGGCAACGGCGGAAAGGGTGCGCGCGCGGGCGCCGCGCCGTTGCTCGCACGCATCGGCCGGGGTCGCCTCATGACGGCGCTGAAAGGTTTCGGAACGTTATTTCAAGGGCAAATCTTTCAGTCCCGCCGGGCGGAAAATTTATTTCGAAAAATGCGGTTTCGAGGGGTTGACTTCACTTTCGGGGCGTCCATAGAATCCGCCATCTTCACTCTTGGGGCCGCCGCCTTGGACGCCTGCAGTAGTCGATCTTCGAACGAAATTTCCGCCTGAGCGACCGACGTCCGCGCCTCATCGAAGCCGCCGTTTGTCTCCCGGGCAAACGGTGCGCGCAGCAGTTATCCGCAGCAACTCCCTACGTGCACCCTGATTCGCGCCGGTTAGCGTGATGCGTTTTCGCATGCGTTGCCCGGTTTCACCGCCGCCTGGCAGGCGGCCGCGTTCGCGCATCCGTTCTCCGGGCGTGCGAATGCCGGCCCGCACGCCGGCCGGCGGTCAACCGTGTTCCCCGGAACACCGCACAGGAGCCGCCATGAACGACAGTGACAGTTGTCCCTTATGCCCGTTGCATACGCAGACCCTTTTGAACCCGGGTCGCGGGGACAATCCGGCCGACTAGCCTGACACGTCGTTCAGGCTCCGGACTGGCCCCGCGCCCACCACGCGGCCGGCACGCCTGCCGTCGCCGCACGGAGCCAGACCATGAACTTCGGCCTTCTGCTGTCGAACTTTCCGCACGTCACGGAATCGCGCCACCACTACGACGCGATGCTGACGCTCGACGCCCGTCCGCGGGTGTTCTCCCGCCTGCTGAATCAGCTGAAATCGTTGATCCACTGAGAAGACACGCCGAGCGCGCCTCGGCATGCGCACGCGCGGCTGCCTGCGGGCAAGCGCCGCGTGCGCATGCCAAGGTCACACGCTCATCGAATCGAATCACGCTTAGCCGTACGGAACACATCATGTCCACGCCCTCCAACGTTTCTCCACCGATCGCCGTCGAGCGCAGCGCCGTGCTCGACGAAGCCCACCTGGGCGACATCCGCGGTGCGCTCGGCACGATCTCGCACCACGACACCGGCGCGCGCGGCAGCTGGTGGGCGCGCCTGCGCACGCTGCTCGCGATCATCGGCCCCGGCCTGATCGTGATGGTCGGCGACAACGACGCCGGCGCATTCGGCACCTATACGCAGGCCGGCCAGAACTACGGCACGACGCTGCTGTGGACGCTGTTGCTGCTCGTGCCCGTGCTGTACGTGAACCAGGAAATGGTGCTGCGCCTCGGCGCGGTCACGGGCGTCGGCCATGCACGCCTGATCTTCGAACGCTTCGGCAAGTTCTGGGGCGCGTTCAGCGTGATCGACCTGTTCCTGCTCAACGCGCTGACCATCGTCACCGAGTTCATCGGTATCACGTTCGTGCTGGATTTCTTCGGATTGCCGAAGGTGGCCGGCGTGTGCGTGGCCGCCGCGCTGACGATGGCCGCGGTGAGTACCGGCGATTTCCGGCGCTTCGAGCGGTTCGCGATCGGGCTGTGCGTGCTGAGCCTGCTGCTCGTGCCGGTGCTCGTGTCGATCCATCCGCCCGTCGCGCAGATGACGCGCGATTTCTTCGTGCCGAACTGGCCCGCGCACGCGAAGCTGTCCGACGTGATGCTGCTCGTGATCGGCATCGTCGGCACGACGGTCGCACCGTGGCAGTTGTTCTTCCAGCAGAGCTACGTGATCGACAAGCGCATCACGCCCCGCTTCATGAAGTATGAAAAGGCCGACCTGTGGATCGGCATCGCGTTCGTGCTGGTCGGCGCGGTCGCGATGATCGGCTTCAGCTCGGCGTTGTTCGGCGGCCATCCGGAAGCCGGCAACTTCACCGACGCGGGCGGTGTCATCGCCGGCCTCGAGAAGTATGCGGGCCGCACGAGCGCGACGCTGTTCGCGGTCGCGCTGCTCGACGCGTGCATCATCGGCGCGGCGGCCGTGTCGCTGTCGACCGCGTACGCGATCGGCGACGTGTTCAAGATCCGTCACTCGCTGCACCGCGGCGTGACCGACGCGAAGGGCTTCTATCTCGTCTATTTCGGCATCGTCGCGGCCGCGGCCACGCTCGTGCTGATTCCCGGCAGCCCGCTCGGCCTGTTGACCGAAGCCGTGCAGACGCTCGCCGGCGTGCTGCTGCCGAGCGCGACGGTGTTCCTGCTCGTGCTGTGCAACGACCGCCAGGTGCTGGGGCCCTGGGTCAATTCGACGAAGCTCAACGTGTTCACGGGCGCGGTGATCTGGGTGCTCGTGCTGCTGTCGATCATCCTGACCGCGTCGGTGATGTATCCGGATATCAGCGGCGAGGCGATCGTCGACGTGCTGGTGGGCGGCACCGTGCTCGCGATCGTCGGCTATCTGGCGACGGTATTGATCCGTCGCAACAAGCGCGTCGTCGAGCCGGGCATCGATCGCTCGCTGCGCGACACGTGGCGCATGCCGCCGCTCGACACGCTCGCGCCGCAGAACATGACGCTCGCGACGCGGATCTGGATGGCCGTGCTGCGCGGCTATCTGGTGATCGCGGTCGGCCTCGTGATCGTGAAGGTCGTGCAGATGACGCTGCTGAAGTAACGGCGCGCGCCTGCCGGAAGCGGCGCTCGCGCCGCAACCCGCACATGCCGGCCCGCGAGGCCGGCATGTGCGTTGACGCGGTCGTTCGCACGTAACGGCGCCGTGCCGCCGCCGTCAGATCAGCTCGAGCTTCGACGTCAGGTACGTGAGCTGAATCCGGTTCGCGACGCCGAAGCGCTTGCGCAGCTTGCGCAGGTGATAGTCGACGTTGTGCGCGCTGGTGTCGAGACGCCGGCCGATTTCCTTGTCGGACGCGCCTTCGGCGATGCCGAGCAGCAGTTCCTGCTCGAACGGCGTGAGCCCGTTGACCGCGCGTTCGCGCGACGTCGAGATCAGTTGCGGCGACGCGAACTTGTGTACCGACAGCCCGATCGACAGCGCCTGCTCGATCGTCGCCGGCGTGATCCATTCGCGCGTACGGCGCGGCGCGGTGAAGCTCATGAACGCGTGCAGCCGCGTGCCGGGCACGGCCATCGAATACATGATGCCGCTGCACATCCCGTCGTCCTGCATCGTCTGCAGGAAGCCGTCGAGCGCGGCCGGGCTCACGGGCGGCACGTCGTCGCGCTCGCGGTGTTCGCGGCGCAATTGCTGCAGGTCCCACACGATCGGCATGTTGCACACGCGCGCGCCGAGCGTGCGCGGATCGACGTCGTGATGGTTGTGCCGCACGTAGTCGCCGCGATAGGTGGGCGGCGTGAACGCTTCGTGCAGGTAGAGGCTTTCGACGCGCTCGCGTGCGAATTCGAGTGCGAAGTAGGCGAACGTCGAGAAGCCCGTCAGGTGCAGCAGGCTCGTGACGATCCGGTTGCGCTCGGCCGTGCTCTGCGCGTGCGCGAGCGTATCGGCGACGCCGAGCTTCGGTGCGTGCGGCTGCGCGACGTCGCCGCGTTTCACGTCGTCGCACCAGACGACCTGCACGGGGCGCTCGCGCAGCGCGTCCGCGCAGGTGTTCAATCCGCGCGACGCGCGCGGCAAGGTGGTTGGGGCGACCGCTTCTTCATGCAATGCAATATCGGACATGAGCCATCCCTCGGAATCGACGCGCATCGCCTGGCGGCGGCCGTATCGTGTACGGCATTCGCGGCGGTGCGACCGAGCATCGTTGTGATATGCGCCGATCGTCATCCCTGACGAAACGCGGGGGCATTGTACAAAAATGCCGGTGTGTGGGTAATATGCCGTAATACTAATGGCGGCGAAAGGTTCATGTTCGCGCGCATATAACGACGACCAGAAAATCGTAAAGAAAAGACCAGATCGTGACGGGGCGCAGTTTCACATATTGGGAAAGGGCGGGCTCCTCATGACATATGCTGACGGCGCACCACGCGTCGAATGGTTCTCACAAGCCGATATAGCGGCCGCGGCCGCTTATTCGAACGAATATCACGCAATCGAGCGTGACGTTTTTACCGGTATTCAAATGGCGCCCGGTAAAACCGACCTCGCGTCATTCGATTTCGCGCAATGCCATGCGCGATTGCGGCAAATCGGATTCAGTACGCTCGGTTACGGCGCCTACGAAATGATCGGGCGGCGCATCCTGCGCGCGCATCTGCTGCGCGATCTCGCGCCGGCGACGTTCATGCAGCCGTTCATCGAAGGGATGCTGTACGAAAGCGACCCGCGCTTCGCGCAGGTACGGCAGAGCGGCTTCCCGGTCGCGTGGCGGCTCGACGAGATCGAGGCGGCCGCGCACGGCAGCGGCGACCGCAAGGTGCTGGCGCTCGCCGGCCATCTGCGCGCGCATGCGATGAACAGCGGCGTGATCTTCAGCCTGTCGGCGCCGCGCCTCGACCTGCGCGTCGCGGTGAACCTGACGTCGGAAACGCACGGCACCGACTGGATCGACGATCGCGTGATCGGCGGCGCGCTGTCGGTCAGTCTTGCCGTGCATCGCGTCGCGCTGCCGTTCCTCGAGGCGCGTGTCGCGCGCATGCGCGGCTTCGCGCTCGGCGACGAGCAGCAGCAGGTGCTCGACCGGCTCGTGCACGGACTGTCCGACCAGGAGATCGCGAGCGCGCTGCGCACGTCGCTGCACAAGGTCGGGCACCACATCCGCTCGCTCGAAAAGCTCTTCAACGTGCAGAACCGCGCGCAGCTCGCGTACCTCGCCGCACGGCGGCTGCCGTCCTGATCCGACGCCTGCTGCAGGCGCGCGCCGGCGGCCCGGCGCGCGATGGAAGCGGTTCCGGCGATGCGTGCCCAAGCGGGCCGCCGGGTTTCGTAGTCCGATTCGATCGTCTGAGGAAAACGCGCTTTCACGCTACGAGGCGCGCTTCTTTTTCCGCGGTTCCCCGTCGCTACACTCGTCGCATTCAACGGTCCGCGCAGCACGGGGAAGGGTTGCCCGTGCGAGCCGGCGATAACGACAGGACGACGGCACGATGGCTGAACCGAAGGCGCTCCCCCGCGACTGGCAGCGGTTGTTTACCGCCGGCCGCGGCGTGTCCGGACGGCGCCTCGGGGGCGCGTCGCCGCGCGCCGACCTGTTTCTCGCGACCTTCATCGTCGCGGTCGTCGCGTTGTTCATCCTGCCGCTGCCGCAGGCGGCGCTGGACGGGATGATCTCGCTGAATCTCGCGGCGAGCGTCGTGCTGCTGACGGTGTCGACCTACGTGCCGTCGGCGGTCAGCTTCTCGTCGTTCCCCGCGCTGCTGCTGTTTACGACGCTGTTCCGGCTCGCGCTGAACATCGCGTCGTGCAAGCTGATCCTGCTGCATGCGAACGCCGGCCACGTGATCGACGCGTTCGGGCGGCTGGTGGTCGGCAACAACGTGGTGGTGGGCGGCGTGGTGTTCCTCGTGATCGCGGTCGTGCAGTTCATCGTGATCGCGAAAGGGTCGGAGCGGGTGGCCGAAGTCGGCGCGCGCTTTTCGCTCGACGCGATGCCGGGCAAGCAGATGAGCATCGACGCGGACCTGCGTGCGGGCATCATCAGCGCCGACGAGGCGCGCGAGCGGCGCGAGAAGCTCGAGCAGGAATCGCAGATGCACGGCGCGATGGACGGCGCGATGAAGTTCGTGAAGGGCGACGCGATCGCGGGCCTCGTGATCGCGTTCATCAACATCGTCGCCGGGATCGCGGTGGGCACGCTGATGCACGGGATGGACATCGGCGAAGCGCTGCAGCGTTACGCGATCCTGACGGTCGGCGACGGGATGGCGTCGCAGATTCCGTCGCTGCTCGTGTCGATCGCGGCCGGCATCGTGACGACGCGCGTCGCGACGCGCGATGCGCGGCAACGCCAGCTCGGCGAACAGCTCGGCGAGCAACTGGGCGCGCACCCGCGCGCGCTGCTGATCGCGGCGTTCGTGCTGACCGGTTTTCTCGTCGTGCCCGGCTTTCCGAAATGGTCGTTCGCGCTGATCGCGCTCGGCCTCGGCGCCTTTGCGTTCTCGCAGTTGAAGCGCAAGACGTCCGCGCCGAGCTTCAACCTGATTCATGTCGCGGGGCGCGTCGGCGCGGCCGACGACGGCCAGCCCGCGAAGGTGTCGCATGCGGCGGGCGTCACGTCGCTGATCGCGGTGTCGCTGTCCGACGACCTGCGCACGAGCCTGAATCTCGCGCAACTGCAGGCGGCGCTGTCGAGCGCGAAGGCGCGCGTCGACGCGGACATCGGCACGGTGTTTCCGCGCATCACGCTGAACGACGACGAGGGCGCGCCGGCCGGCACGTACCGGATCTATCTGCAGGATGTGCTCGCCGCGCAGGGCGCGCTGAAGCCGGGCTGGCTGCTGTGGGACGGCGTCGCGCCGCTGCCCGAGCGCGCGGAGCGCCAGCCGGCCGAGCCGTTCGGCCCGTTCGCGACCGCGCTGTGGATCAAGCCCGACGGCGCGGCGCCGGACGGCAAGTGGCTGTCGAGCGAGAGCGCGCTCGCCGCGCACGTCGAGCAGATCGTGCGCCAGCATGCGGACGAATTGCTCGGCATCCAGGAGACGCAGGCGCTCGTGCATCTGGTGCGCCGCGATCACCCGGAGCTCGTCGGCGAACTGACGCGGCTCGTGCCGCTGCAGCGCGTGACCGAAGTGCTGCGCCGGCTGCTCGCCGAACAGGTGCCGATCCGCAACTTGCGCGTGATCTTCGAGAGCCTGATCACATGGGCGCCGAACGAGCCCGACGACGTGATCGCGCTGGTCGAGCTCGTGCGCGTCGACTTGCGGCGGATGATCACCGACCGCCACGCGGGCACGGCGCGCCAGCTGCGCGTCGTGCTGTTCGAGCAGAACCTGCAGGAGCGGATCGAGAGCGCGGTGATGCGCACGAAGCAGGGCAATTTCCTCGCGCTGTCGAGCGCGGTCAAGCAGGACATCGGCGAACAGGTGCGCGCGATCGTGCAGGCCGCGCAGGCGGCCGGCTCCGGCGGCCACGGCAATGCGCCCGGCGCCGCGCGGCTCGCGGTGATGGTCGCGCTCGGCGCGCGCCGCTACGTGAAGACGATCCTGCAGCCGGTGCTGCCCGACCTCGCGGTGCTGTCGTACCAGGAAGTCGAGGAGGACGTGCAGTTGCATACGGTCGGCTGGGTAAAGAACCCGCCGGACGACGGCACGGTCGGCGCGGGCGCCGAGGTGCGCGCGCCGGGAGCGATGCAATGACGAGCTCGACGATCCTCGACCTGACGCGCCAGGCGCTGATGCTCGTGCTGCTGCTGTCGCTGCCGATCGTGCTGATCGCGACCGTGACGGGCCTCGTCGTCGCGATCCTGCAGGCCGTCACGCAGGTGCAGGACGCCAACATCGGCATCGCGGTGCGCTTGATCGCCGTGATGGTCGCGCTCGTATTGCTGTCGGGCTGGCTCGGCGGCGAAGTGCTGCGCTTCGCGCAGCAGGCGCTGGAACGCATGTTCGTTTCTTCCACAGGAGTCCTTTGATGCGTCGACGCGTCGCCTCGATCCGGTTTCAACCGCGCAGCCTGCAACGGGCCGCGCTTGCCGTGTGCGCCACCGCGCTGCTCACGGCGTCGCTGTGCATGGCGCCCGCGCAGCCCGCGCGCGCCGCGGACCTGCGCTGGCGCAACAAGCCGTTCACGATCGTCGCGAACGGCAAGAAGATCGGCGACTTCATCCGCGAGCTCGCGTCGTCGCAGGGCGTGACGGCGGTGGTCGACCCGAAGGTCGACGGCGTGATCAGCGGCCGCTTCTCCGGCACGCCGCAGCAGACGCTCGACACGATCTGCTCGACCTACGGGCTCACGTGGTACTACGACGGCTCGTTCCTGTACGTCGATCCGGCCGACCAGTCGCAGACGCAGATGATCCCGATCCCGCCGAATGCATCGGGCGAAATCGGCCGCGCGCTGCAGGCGATGCAGATTCCGGACAAGCGCTACACGCTGGTGATCAACGATCGCGCGAACAGCGTGTACGTGGCCGGCCCGCGCCGCTACGTCGAACTCGTGCGGCAGGCGGTCGGCTCGGTCGGCGATCCCGCGGCGAACGGCGCGCATGCGGACATCCGCGCGTTCCGGCTCAAATACGGCTGGGCGTCGGACTTCACGATCAACCGCTCGGGCAAGGAAGTGACGGTGCCGGGCGTCGCGACGATCCTGCGCCGGCTGTTCGGCAAGACCGGCGACACGGCCGCCGCGCCGTCGAGCACGCCGCTCGGGCAGGCCGCGCGCCAGGTGAAGCTCGGCTCGGGGCTGACGATCGCGGTGCCGCGGCTCGACTTCCCCGATATCTCGGGCGGCCCGCGGCAGGGCGGCTATGGCGGTGCGGACGGCGGCACGGGCGGCGGTTTCTCGCCGTTCTCGAACGCGGGCGGCGGCGACACGCTGCCGCAGATCGTCGCCGATCCGGCGATCAACGCGGTGATCGTGCGCGACCTGCCGGAGAACATGTACCGCTACCAGTCGCTGATCAACCAGCTCGACGAGCGGCCGCGCATCATCGAGATCAACGTGACGATCATCGACATCAACGAGGATTCGCTCGACAGCCTCGGGATCGACTGGCGCCTGCACACGACGCACGGCGACGTGCAGATCGGCAACGGCCAGAACCCGCTGAACGGCAACACGCAGTACAACGGCGTCGGCAACCCGCCGCTGACGTTCGGCATCGGCACGTCGGAAACCGGGCAGACGGGCACCTTCATGCCGACCGGCATCGCGCTGACCGCGTCGATCGGCGGGTCGCTGCGCAACTACCTGCTCACGCGCGTGAACGCGCTCGCGCAGAAGGGGCAGGCGCAACTGCGATCGAAGCCGAAGGTGCTCGCGCTCGACAACACCGAGGCGATCCTCGAGAACCTCACGCAGTTCTACGTGCAGGTGCCGGGCTATCAGGATTCGTCGCTGTACAGCGTGACGACCGGCACCAGCATCAAGGTGACGCCGATGATCGTCGACGAGGCGATCCGCAACGCGGCGGCCGTGTCCGCGGTAGCCGTTCGCAACCCACAGAGCGTGATGATGTCGATCGACATCCAGGACGGCAACATCGTGCCCGGGCAGGCCGTGTCGAACGTGCCGGTGATCCAGCAGCGCAACATCGTCACCAAGACGATGATCGACGAAGGCAAGAGCCTGCTGATCGCCGGTTTCAACGACGACGAGGTGCGGCTGAACAAGAGCGGCGTGCCCTGGCTGTCCGACATTCCGCTGATCGGCAACCTGTTCAAGTACACCGACAAGTCGGGCAACCACATGGAGCGGTTCTACCTGCTGACGCCGCGCGTCGTGACGAACGCGTCGATGTATGCGCCGGACGGCTCGCCCGTGAACCCGGGCGTCGACGGCCCGGCGAACCAGGAGGGGATGTCGATGTATCGGCCGCCGGACAACGACGTCACGGTGCCGCTGACGCCGAAGCCGCTGCCCGGCACGAAGTTCGGTCCACCCGCGTTGCCGCCGCCCGTGGGCGCGGCGTCGCAGCCGGCGGCGACGACCGCAGGAGTGGTCACGCATGTCGACGAGCATCATTGATCCGCACGGCGACGGCGCATTGCCCGGCGGCGCGGCAGGCGCGGGGGCCGGCTCGGCCGCGCTCGCGTCGCCGTGGAACCTGTGCTTCCTGAGCGGGCCGATGTACGGCCGCACGATGTCGCTCGCGCGCGGCGCGAACTGGGTCGGCACGGCGGCCGACTGCGAAGTGATCCTGCCCGATCGCGAGATCGGCGCGAAACAGGTGTGCCTGCAGGTCGGCGCGCTCGCGGTGACGGTGCAGAACCACGGCGGCGACGCCGGCGCGCCGGTGCTGTTCAACGACGAGCCGCTCGGTACCGGCCGCCGCTCGCTGACGCCGAACGACGTCGTGACGGTCGGCTCGATCCGGTTCGGCATCGCGCGGCATGCGCAGGCGAGCGTCGCGGTGCCCGACGAAACCGGTGCGCCGGACGCCGCGCGCGAGGCCGCGTGGCTCGGCTGGCTCACGGGCGGCCTGCGCCGCCTCGGCAGCCGGCGGCTCGTGATCGCGCTGGTCGCGCTGTGGGTCGGCGTGCTGCTCGGCGCGCTCGGCTACGGCTTCGTCGCGTGGTCGGGGCGGCTGCCGTGGCAGCACGAATCGGTGCTCGCGCGCACGCACCGGCTGCAGCAGTTGCTGCACGCGTATCCGGAGCTGGCGGTCGCGCCGCGCGACGACGGCGTGATCGTGTCCGGCTACGTGAGCGACCCGGCCGCGCGCGAACGCGTCGCGCAGATCGTCGCGGGCGTCGACAACGCGGCGCTCGGCAACCTCTACGTGGTCAGCGATCTGGTCGCGACCGCGCAGACTTATTTCAGCGACACGGCGCTGACGGTCACGTATCTCGGCCGCGGCCGCATCGAGCTGACGGGCGCCGCCGCGCGCGCGCAGATCGAGCCGCGCATTCGCAACTACATGAAGGACGCGCGCCCGGCGCTCGAGGTGGTCGATCACGTGCGCGATGCCGATGCGGGCACGCCGCGCACGGCGACGACGCTCGGCGGCACGGCGGGCATTCCGGAGATCACGACCGTGTTCGCCGGCGACGGCGACCAGCGCTACATCGAGACCGCCGACGGCAGCCGCTATTTCGAGGGCGCGCGGTTGAAGGAGGGCGCGACCGTCGTGTCGATCGGCCCGGACGAAGTGGTGTTCGAGCGCAACGGCCAGCGCATCACGATGCCGCTCGGCGGCCCGCCGGCGCATGCGCCCGAGCAGGCGCCGGCGCCGCCCGTGGCGCCGCTCGCGAGCGGCGCGGCGGCGGGCGTCGCGCAGCCGGTGCCGGGGCCGACGCTGTTGCCGGGCGAGCCGGCGGCCGGTGTATCGACGAAGGAGGCGGCGCATTAGCGTCGCGACGAATCAGGCGCAGCGCGACTCGCGATGCGCGCATCACGCGACACGCCGCCGGCAGGCGGCGCGTCACGTCATCGGCGGGGCATGGGGCCGCCGCCGGCAACGCAAGTGAACGTCACGTAAAGGAGCGAAACATGACTGCCCCCACCGGTAGCGCAACCGACACGAAGCAAGTCCAGCAGCAGGCGGACGACCTGACCAAGACGCAGCTCGAACTGACGAAGATCAACTTCCAGGTTCAGCAATCGACTGCGACGTTCGAAACCAGCAACGCAGTGACCGCGCAGGAGGGGACGGCGAACGCCCAGGTCGCGCAACACCTGAGTTCCGCCGGCCGCGCGTGACGCCGGTCGCCGGCCGTGCCGCGCGACGCCGCGTGCCGGGGCCGCCCGTGACGGGCGCCCGGCGTGGCGTGTGTGCGTGCCGGCCGGCCCGTTCCCGGCCCTGCCGGACAAGGAGGACACGATCATGTCGGTAACAGGCGTAGGCGCGGCGCCGCCGGGCGCGGCCGCGCTCGCGAGTGCCGCGCAGCAAACGGGCGCGACGTCCGATCCGGCGCAGGTGCGCCAGTTCGATGCGCTGATGCAGCCGGGCGCGTCGCCGGCCGCCGGGCCGTCCGCGTCGGGTGTCGCGATGTCGCGCGCGCCGGCGGATGCGGCGCCGGCCGTGCAGATGACGCCCGCGCAGGCGAACCAGTCGTCGCTCGTCGAGCGGTTGCGCACCTACGGCAACGATCTCGACGCGCGGTACGCGAACATCGACAAGCATCGCAGCGAGATGCTGACGTCGATGGCGGACAGCCGCAGCGATCCGCTGATGACGATGGTGAAGGCGATGGATTTCCAGTGGACGGCAACCACCACGATTTCGGAATACCAGTTGAGCCTGTCGGTTGCGCAGGCGGCGAACGGCTTCACGCACACGGTGCTGAAGACGCAGGAGTGACGAAAGCCGGTGCGTGTGCCTGCAACGGCCGCGCGCCCTGAAGCGGACAAACGATGACGACGATCGATTCGACGCCGCGCACGCATGCGTGGCGCAGCCGGGCGGCGCGCGCGCTGCTCGCGGGGCTGCTCGTGCTGTTGGCCGGGTGCCAGAAGGAGCTGTACTCGGGGCTGTCGGAGCGCGACGCGAACCAGATGATCGCGGTGCTCGGCGACGCGGGCATCAGCGCGTCGAAGGACAACGATGCGCGCGACACGTCGGACCGCAACGCGTGGCTCGTGAGCGTCGCGGACGGCGACATGCAGGCGGCACTCACGGTGCTGCACGCGAACGGGCTGCCGAAGCCGAGCTATGCGAGCCTCGGCGAGCTGTTCCAGAAGCAGGGCCTCGTGTCGACGCCGGCCGAGGAGCGCGTGCGCTACCTGTACGGCGTGTCGCAGGATCTGTCGCGCACGCTGCAGGACATCGAAGGCGTGGTGGTCGCGCGCGTGCAGGTCGTGATTCCGGAGAACGATCCGCTCGCGGACAAGATCAAGCCGTCGTCGGCGGCGGTGTACATCCGCTACCGGCCGGGCGTCGACCTGCGCGCGATGGCGCCGATGGTCAAGGATCTCGTCGCGCACAGCATCGAAGGGCTGCAGTACGACAACGTGTCGCTGTTCCTGCAGCCGGCCGCCGCGAGCCCGGCGCGCGTGGACGGCATCGGCAGCGCGGTGTCGGACGTCCTGCGGCTGCGCTCGCCGCTCGGTTGGCTCGTGTTCGCGCTGATCCTGCTGACCTGCGCGGTGATCGCGCTGTCGGCGGCCCGGCGCGGGATGTTCGGCGCGCGGCTCGCGGGCCTGCTCGGTGCACCGCGCGGCGCGAACGGCGGCACGGCCGCACAGCAGGCGGGCGGCGGGCTGCGTGCGCCGGACGGCGCGCGCGACGGCGCATGAGCGATCCGCACGCGCTGCCGCCGGGCGAGCCTTACGATGGCGCCGCCGCATCCGACGCGGTGCTGCTGCCGTGGCTGCAGCCGCTGGCGCCGCCGCCCGCCGCGCGGGCTGCGGCGTTCCATGCGCTCGTCTGCGACTTCAACCTGCGGCCCGACCGCTATCTGCACGTGACGCGCGTGCCGGCGGAGTGGCCCGCGCGCTACCGTTCGCCGGACGCATTCGGCGCGGCCGGCCGCAAGCTGCTCGCGCGGCACCTGCTCGCCGTGAACGGCGTGGCCGACCGGCACGATTTCGACGCGGCGAACCCGTGCGCGCGGCTCGCGCTGCTGCCGGGCGCGGCGCTCGAGCAACTGGCCGCGTATGCGGGGCTGCTGCTGCATCGCGCCTGGCTGCGCGACGCGCTGGCCGGGCGGCGCATCCGCGCGGAAGTCGCGGCGCGACTGGGCGGCGATGCGCTCGAACTCGCGCTCGAACGCGCGCCGGAATTCGGCGCGCTGGCCGAGACGCTCGAACCGTGGCGCGCCGATCCGGCCGCGCTGCCGGTCGTGATCCGCGCGCGCGGCGGCCGGCTGCTCGCGGATTTCATCGGCGTGGCCGGCGACGCGGTCGCGCGGCGCGTGCGCCTGAAATTCAACCGCGCGATCGACGACGAGGCGCCGTACTGGCTGAACCGCGCGCAACGCGATCAGTTCGGCGAACTGATGTTCCTGTTTCTGATTCCCGAGAGGCTTGCGTCATGGGACTGGCTTTTCTGATCACGAGCGACAACCTGCAGCTGCTGTCGGAGCGCAAGGTGCTCAAGGAGCGCGAATACGCGGCGCTGCTCGACGCGTCCGATGTGATCGCGACCGCGCACGAGGAAGCGGCGCGCATCGTCGCCGACGCGCAGCGCGAATTCGACAAGCGCCAGGCGGCCGGCTACGACGAAGGCATGCGCCGCGCGCAGCGCGAGCAGGCCGCGCAGGCCTACACGCAGGCGCTCGCGGCCACGCGCACGATGGAGACGATGAAGGACGCGATGGCCGATATCGTCGTGAAGGCCGTGCGCGCGATCGTCGGCGAGATGAGCACGCAGAAGCTGTACGAGGCCGCGCTCGCGCGGATCGCGCCGCTCGTGCGCGACGAGGCGTTCCTGATCGTGCGGGTCGCGCCCGGCCGCAAGGACGAGATGCGCGACGCGCTCGACGGCGCGTTCGCGGGGCAGTCGAACCGGCAGAAGATCCGCATCGTCGAGGACGCGCAGCTCGAACGCCACGCGTGCACGGTCGAGACACCGTCCGGGCGCATCGACGCGAGCCTCGACCTGCAGATCGACGCGTTGCGCCAGGCGATCCGCCGCGACGCGCTGAAGGGCGCCGCGCGATGAACGCGCCGCTCGACGATCCGCCACCGTTCGGCGACGACGACGGCGCGCCGTTCGACCGCGGCCGCCTCGTCGGCGAG
This sequence comes from Burkholderia sp. BCC0506, assembly GCF_902833145.1. Classification (GTDB taxonomy): domain Bacteria; phylum Pseudomonadota; class Gammaproteobacteria; order Burkholderiales; family Burkholderiaceae; genus Burkholderia. The sequence continues at coordinate 318,549 of NZ_CADFEN010000007.1, forward strand.
CTCGACGCGGGGCTCGCATTCTTCTCGCCGGTATCGGTGCAGGGCCGCGTCAATCACGCGGTCGGGCAGATCCTGAATGCGACGGGCATCCGCGCGCGGCTCGGCGAGATCTGCGAGCTGCGCACGCCGAACCAGCCGACGCTGCTCGCCGAAGTGGTCGGCTTCTCGCGGCAGACGACGCTGCTCACGCCGCTCGGCGACGTGGCCGGGTTGTCGCCGGAGACGACCGTCGTGCCGTCCGGGCGCGAGCACGTGTTCCCGGTCGGCGAGGGGCTGTTCGGCCGCGTGCTCGACGGGCTCGGCCGGCCGCTCGACGATCGCGGGCCGGTCGCGGGCGCCGCGTGGGTGTCGACGCAGCAGGACCCGCCGAACCCGCTCGCGCGCAGGATGATCGACACGCCGTTTCCGACCGGCGTGCGCGTGATCGACGGCCTGATGACGCTCGGCGTCGGGCAGCGCGTCGGCATCTTCGCGCCGTCGGGCGTCGGCAAGAGCACGCTGCTCGGGATGATCGCGCGCGGCGCGCAGGCCGACGTGAACGTGATCGCGCTGGTCGGCGAACGCGGTCGCGAGGTGCGCGAGTTCATCGAGCACAGCCTGTCGCCCGAGGTGCGCGCGCGTTCGATCGTCGTCGTGTCGACGTCCGATCGCCCCGCGATGGAGCGCGTGAAATCCGCGCTGGTCGCGACCGCGATCGCCGAGCACTTCCGCGATGCGGGCAAGCGCGTGCTGCTGCTGGTCGATTCGCTGACGCGGTTCGCCCGCGCGCAGCGCGAGGTCGGCCTCGCGAGCGGCGAGCCGCCGACGCGGCGCAGCTTTCCGCCGTCGACGTTCGCGGTGCTGCCGCGCCTGCTCGAACGCGCGGGGCAGGGCGCGACCGGCTCGATCACCGCGCTGTACACGGTGCTTGTCGAAGGCGACGAGGAATCGGATCCGATCGCCGAGGAAGTGCGCTCGATCCTCGACGGCCATATCGTGCTGTCGCGCAAGATCGCGCTCGCGAACCGCTATCCGGCGATCGACGTGCTCGCGAGCCTGTCGCGCGTGATGCCGCTCGTCGCGGGGCGCGCGCACCAGCATGCGGCCGCGCGCGTGCGCGAGCTGATCGCGAAGTACCAGGAGATCGAGCTGCTCGTGCAGATCGGCGAGTATCGCGAAGGCAGCGACCGGCTCGGCGATCTCGCGCTGCGCGCGCGCGACGCGATCGGCGCGTTCTGCGCGCAGGGGGCGGACGAGGACGTGCGCTTCGACGCGCTGCTCGCGAAGCTGACGAAACTGGCGAACGATCATGTCTGAAGCCGACGACCGTCTCGTGCTCGCGACGCTTGCCCGCCTGAAGCGCGTGCGCGAGATGCGCAGCCAGATCGCGCGCGTCGCGGCCGCGCGCCAGCAGGGCATCGCCGCGCAGAGCCGGCGCGCGCTCGCGGCCGCGCAGGCGCAGCTCGCGCAGCAGGTCGCCGCGAAGGCGGCGATCCAGGCGCGCCTCGCCGACGACGTGCGCGAAGCGCGTGCATTGCAGAATGCGGCGGCCGACACGCGCACGTTCGACCGGCATATCGGCACCGCGCATGCGTCGGTGAGCGAGGCCGCGCACGTGCACCGCGGCCACGAAGCGACGCTCGCCGACCTGCAGCGCGCCGCGCGCAAGGCGAAGGCCGCGGAGGACAAGCTGGAGAAGGCCGGCGAGAAGGCGCTGCACGCACGCACCGCGCGGGTCGAGCGCGATGCCGACGACGTCGCGGACGGCTACGCGGTGCGGCGCTTCGCGACGGGCGGCACCTGGGTGGCCGGAGCCGGCGACGCGTCGGGGCATGCGCCCGCGCCGCCGGAGGCCGCCGCCGTGTTCGATGCGGCCATGGCCGAAGCGGAAACGGGCGCCGACATCGCCGATGACACCGCTCCGTCCGACGTGCCGGACGATCCCGTCCCGCCTGCCGCCGCGGAGCGCCGATGCTAGACCAGGCCGCGGGTTTCAACGACGTCGCGGGCATGCTGCGGCCGCTGCTCTACGTGATGCCGCGCCTGTTGCCGGTCATGTTCGTCGTGCCGGTGTTCAACGAGCAGATCGTCACGGGCCTCGTGCGCAACGGGATCGCGGTCGTGATCGCCGCGTTCGTCGCGCCGACGATCGATGCCGCGCAGGTCGCCGCGCTGCCGTTCCTGATGTGGTGCCTGCTCGTCGCGAAGGAGGCGATGGTCGGCATGCTGCTCGCGGGGGCATTCAGCGCGGTGCTGTTCGCGATCCAGGGCGTCGGCTACCTGATCGACTTCCAGACCGGCAGCGGCAGCGCCGCGTTCTTCGATCCGATGGGCGGGCACGAGGGCGGCCCGACTTCGGGATTCCTGAATTTCGTCGCGATCGCGCTGTTCGTCACCGCGGGCGGCTTGCAGGTGCTCGTGCAACTGTTCGCGCAGTCGTATGCGTGGTGGCCGATCGGCTCGCTCGGCCCCGATTTCTCGTCGATGCTGCAGACCTTCATCGTGCGGCAGACCGACACGATCTTCGAATGGATGGTGAAGCTCGCCGCGCCGGTCACGATCGTGCTGGTGCTGGTCGAGCTCGGCATCGGCCTGGTCGGCCGCGCGGTGCCGCAGCTCAACATCTTCGTGTTCTCGCAGCCGCTGAAGAGCGCGCTCGCGATGCTGATGATGATTTTGTTCCTGCCGGTGGTGTACGCGTCGCTGCATGCGCTGCTGAGCCCCGACAGCGGACTGATGGCGCTGCTGCGCGCGCTGTTCGCCGCGCACGGCGGCGGCTGAGCGCGCCGGAGCCGCGATGGCCGAAAAGGACCAGAAGCCGACCGCGAAGCGCCTGCGCGAGGCGCGCGAGAAAGGCGAGGTGCCGAAGAGCGCGGAAACGGTGTCGTCGGCGTTCTTCGTCGGCGTGTGCGTGGCGCTCGCGGTGGGCATCGGTTCGCTGTTCGCGCGATTGCAGGCGCTGTTCCGGCTCGTGTTCGACGCGGTCGGCGCGGCCGATCCGTCCGCGCGGCTCGCGGTGCTGATCGACGGCGCCGCTCGCGACTGGGCGACGGTGTCCGCGCAGATCGTCGCGGCCGGGTTGCTGGCGGGGCTGCTCGCGGGCTTCGTGCAGGTGGGCGGCGTGATGGCCTGGAGCCGCCTCGTGCCGCAGTTGTCGCGGCTCAACCCCGCCGAGGGGCTGAAGAACCTGTGGTCGCTGCACAACCTCGTCAACCTCGCGAAGATGCTGCTGAAGACGGTGCTGCTCGTCGCGACGCTCGGCTGGCTGATCGTCGAGTCGCTCGATCCGTCCGTGCAGTCCGGCTTCACGCGGCCGGTCTCGATCCTCGCGCTGATCGTGAAGCTGCTGATGCTGCTGTTCGGCTGGGCCGCGCTGATCTACATCGTGATGGCGCTGATCGACATCGTGCACCAGCGGCACACGTTCAACCAGAAGATGAAGATGTCGATCGACGAAGTGCGGCGCGAGCACAAGGAGGACGAAGGCGATCCGCACATCCAGGCGAAGCGCCGCCAGCTCGCGCGCGAAGTGCAGTTCGCGTCGCTGCCCGACCGGATCGGCTATGCATCGGTGGTCGTCTATTCGCCGCGCGTCGCGGTCGCGCTCTACTACGGCGGGATGGGCTCGCTGCCGTGGGTGCTCGCGCGCGGCGAGGGCGACGCGGCCGAGCGGATCGTGCGGCTCGCCCGCGACGCGCTGCGCCCGACACTCGCGAACGTCGGGCTCGCGCAGGCGCTGTACGAGACGACGCCCGAGAATGGCACGATCCAGCCGCAGCATTTCCGCGAGGTCGCGCAGTTGCTGAAATGGGCGACCGGCACCGCTCGATGACGCGTGGTGCGGCGGCGTCGCGCCGGCATGCGGCCCTTTTTTGTTCGCCCTGCTGGCCGGCCATCGAGCCGGATTCGATATGGCCCCGTGACACGGCCATGTGCACGCGGCGCTTGACGTTCAATTTTTTCCGGCCCTCGCCAACATTCACTGGTGAATTATTGCTGATTTATTTCTTCGTAATATGGCTCGACCGTCACGCCCGACGGCGGCCGCGAGGTGGCGCGGTGCGTGACGGAACAGGTCAACAGGGCGGACAAATCAATGTGCGGAATCGACGGCTTTCTGAATAGCGTCGCCTTCGATGAGGAGACAGCGCGCGGCACCCTCGCGCGAATGACGGCGAGCCTCGCGCATCGCGGGCCGGACGGGCAGGGCATCTGGGTCGACCCGGAAGCCGGCATCGCGCTCGGCCATCGGCGGCTCGCGATCGTCGACCTGTCGGTGCACGGCCGGCAGCCGATGGCTTCCGCGTGCGGACGCTACGTCCTCGTCTTCAATGGCGAAATCTACAACCATCGCGAACTGCGCGCGGAGCTCGAGCGCGCGGGGCGCGCACCGGCGTGGCGCGGCCACTCCGACAGCGAGGTGCTGGTCGCGGCGATCGTCGCGTGGGGCGTCGAGGCCACCTTGCGCCGCGCGACCGGCATGTTCGCGTTCGCGCTGTGGAACCGCGCGTCGCGGGTACTGACGCTCGCACGCGACCGGATCGGCGAGAAGCCGCTCTACTACGGCCGGATCGGCGACGCGCTCGTGTTCGCGTCCGAGCTGAAGGCGCTGCGCGGCTATCCGGGCTTCGACGGCACGATCGACCGCGACGCGCTGTGCCTGTACCTGCGCCAGTCGAGCGTGCCCGCGCCTTACACGATCTACCGCGGCATCCGCAAGCTGCCGCCCGGCACGTACATCCAGTTCGAACATGCGCGCGACACGCCGCGCGTGCGGGCCTACTGGACGCTCGAGCAGGCGATCGAGGCGGGCCGCGCGCAGCCGTTCGAGGGCAGCCCCGACGAAGCCGTCGGCCAGCTCGACGCGATCCTGCGCCAGGCCGTCGCGCGGCAGATGGAGGCCGACGTGCCGCTCGGCGCGTTCCTGTCGGGCGGCATCGATTCGTCGACGATCGTCGCGCTGATGCAGGCGCAATCGGCGACGCCGGTCGACACGTTCACGATCGGCTTCCACGAGGCCGGCTACGACGAAGCCGGTTACGCGAAGGCCGTCGCGCGTCATCTCGGCACGCGTCATACCGAGCTTTACGTGACGGCCGACCATGCGCTCGGCGTCGTGCCGAAGCTGCCGACGATCTACGACGAGCCGTTCTCCGATGCGTCGCAGATCCCGACCTTTCTCGTCGCCGAACTGACGCGCCGGCACGTGAAGGTGAGCCTGTCCGGCGACGGCGGCGACGAGCTGTTCGGCGGCTACACGCGCTACTTCCTCACGCCGCGCCTGTGGCGCAAGCTGCATCGCGTGCCGGCGGCGGTGCGCGCGCGGATCGCGGCCGCGTTGCATGCGTTGCGGCCCGATCACGCCGACCAGCTCGCGGCCGTCGCGCAGGGGGCGTTCGGCGGCGTGGAGGCACGCGAATCCACGACGCGCATCGGCGATCGCCTGCACAAGCTCGGCCATGTGATGACGGCCGAGAGCCGCATCGGGCTGTACCGGCTGCTGATGTCGTCGGTCCATCATCCGGAGCGCATCGCGCTGTCGGGGCAGGAGCCGCCGACGCCGCTCGACACGGTGTCCGCGTGGCCCGCGAATCTGAGCTTCGCCGAGCAGGCGATGGCGATCGACACGCTCACGTACCTGCCGACCGACATCCTCGCGAAGGTCGATCGCGCGGCGATGGCCGTGAGCCTCGAGACGCGCATGCCGTTCCTCGATCATCACGTCGTCGAATTCGCGTGGCGCGTGCCGGCGGCGGTGCGCTTGCCGGAAGGGCAGTCGAAGGCGCTGCTGCGCCGGCTGCTCGACCGGTACGTGCCGTCCGCGCTGATCGACCGGCCGAAGCAGGGTTTCTGCGCGCCCGTCGACCACTGGCTGCGCGGCGCGCTGCGCGACTGGGCCGACGCGTTGCTGCGGCCGTCGCGCTTGCGCGAGGAGGGCTTCTTCGACGCGGCGGCGGTCGAGCGGCTGTGGCGCCAGCACCAGACGGGCCGGATGAACTGGCAGCACCAGCTGTGGACGGTGCTGATGTTCCAGGCGTGGCTGGAACATCAGCGGACGGCGTGACGCCGGCGGCGCGCGGCGTGCCGGCGCATCACCCGACGATCAGCGGGGTGCCGATCGTCAGGTTGCCGGGATCGCGCGCGACCGACGGATTGAGCTGCACGATCTCCTTCAGCGCACGCGCATCCTGTTCGCCGCGCGTCATCGCCTGCTGGTCCGCACGCGATACGTGCGCGGCGTCGAGCAGCGACTGGCGATGCTGGTCCGCGATCACCCACAGCGAATCGCCGTCGACGACGATGTAGGGCTGCGGGGTGTTCGACGGTGACGGCGGGTTCGACGGCATGCCTGGCGACGGCTGCGGCTGCGACGGCGACGCGCTCGCCGAAGGCGATGGCGGGGCGCTCGGCGACGCACTCGGCGAAGCATTCGGCGACGCACCCGGCGCGACGTTCGACTGCGACGATCCACCGCCGAAAAGCCAGTTGAAGAAACCGCCGACCACCGGCGCGATGCCGATGGCGAACTTGTAGCCGTAGGCGGCGACCGGAATCATGACGACCGCGGTCGGAATCTTCTTGACGAACGACGTCGCGTTCGGGAAGTGCGTATTGAGCCGGCCGGCGAGCAGCAGCGAGGTCATGGTGCCGGTCGCGATCGCGAGATCGTAGTCGCCTTGTCGCCACTGGGACACCGCGGAGAGCCCGCCGAGCGCGACCGACGCCAAGTCGCCCGTCGAATCGAGCAGGCGCACGACGCGACTGCGCTTGTCCGCGTTCACGCGTCGCGACACCATCAGGAGCGACGTACCGGCGTAGGCGGTGCCGATCACGCCGCTGGCGATGGCCGTCCAGCCCGTCGCGACGTCGAGTGCCGTGAGCGGGTGGGTCGGATAGAAGGTCTTGAGGACGCCGCTCGCGACGGTCGCCACCGACGCGACGGTCATGCCTGCGCGCGCCGTGATGCCCAGCCTGCTGCGCGGATTGCCGGCATGCAGTTGCTGCAGCGACGTGCCGCCGACGAACCCCTGCATTTGCGTGAGCACGTCCTCGGCGAGCGCGGTGATGTTCGTCTTCGCGTCGTCGAAGCTCATCGTTCCCTGCCGGTATTGCTCGACGTATTGCGTCGCCTTCGCCTGCGCATGGCGTACCGCGGCCTCCAGCTGGGCGAGCCGATGCGCGCCGTAGTCGTGCGTCGTGGAGTTGAACTGGCGCGCGAGCGTCGTGCCGAGGCTCGTGAGGGCGGCCACCGCGGCCCTCGGGTCGCCCGACTGCAGGCTGCGGATGGCGCCCTGGTGCATCACCTGGAACACGCGTCCGAGGCGCGACGCGAGCAGGAACGACGCCGATGTGTTGCCCAGTGCGGTCGTATCCAGCCGATGCACCCAGGCGCCCAGCCCGATCGCGCCGGATGCGCCCAGGACGATCCCGCCCGCGATCTTCGCCTTGCGCAGGTCGGCCGGGTCTTTCGACAGCCGGTGCACGCGCAGCGCGTTGACCCGTGCGCTGGCCTCGTCCATCGTGGCGCTCGGCGTATCGGGCTGCGCGATGGCCTTGCGGGCGGCGCCGATCGGCAGCGACGCGTCGTACTGCAACGCTTTCCGGCCGGTGACGGATGCCCAGTATTCGTGACTGTCGGCCGCCGACACCGATGCAAGCGGCGGTCGTTCGGGAACGCTGTCGCGATAGCGGTCGAGCCATTGCCGGCCGGCTTCGTGCGCGCGCTCGGCGAGCCGGTTGTGGGGCGCCTTGTCGTTCCAGTGCGTTTGCGACGCCTCGTTCGTCGCCCGGCGTGCCAGATTCAGCAGCGTCGACGTGTTGCCTTCGTACAGCGCGTCGCGCAATTCCGCGATCTCGGCGTCGGACATCCGGTGCGCCTGTTTCGCGATGCGCTCGATTTCCGAGAACAGGAAGCGCTGCTGGTTCGCGAAATCCTGCGCGCCGACCGGTTCGAACACACGTGTCAGCGCATCGCCGCCGTGCAGTCTCGCGAATTTTTCAGGGGCGTTTTTCCTGTAGTCGGCGATCTTCGCCGCCAATGCGCGCGTCAGGTCCGCATTCGCGATGAAGTCGTCGCCGTGCGTGCCCCACGACAGGCCGACATGCACCCAGTCGAGCTGCTCGCGGCTCAGGATCGCGTCGAGCAACGCGGCGTGGCCTTCGCCCGGCACCGGCTCGAGCACGGCGTCCGACCCGTGGAAGGTCAGCAGCACGAGCGGTGACGGTTTGCCGCCGTTGTGCTCCGCCCACTGTTCGAGCGCCTCGCCGATGCGCCGCATTTCCGCGTAGCCGTTGTTCGTGCCGGCCATCGCATGCCCGTCTTCCAGCGACACGCGCGGCCGCGACGGCGCCGCTTCGATGCGCAGCAGGAAGCCGTATTCGGAGGCCGCCGTGAGCCACTTGTGCAAGTGGGCGAGATCGTCGAGTTCGAGCGTGTGCTGCGTGCCGTCGGCGGCCGTGCGCGTGAGCGTCGCCGTCTCGTCGTCGTAGCGCGCGCCGGCCGGATCGCCGAAGCGCTTGGCGCGCTGGATGAACCCCGGATCCTGCAGCGCGCCCATCGCGGCGGCGAGCGAATACGGATCGACCTGCAGCGCGACCGCCGGCAGCGCGCCGCCGTACCGCTTGATGTAGCGCTTCATCTGCTCGGGATCGTCGCGCAGCGAGAACGAGCGCGACATCGGGACGAAGCGGTCGGAGAGGTCGGTCAGCGCGGCATGCGCGGCCAGCTTCACGTATTGCCTGATCAGCTTTCTGTCCGTGCTGCGCGCCGCGCCGATCCACTGCGCGCCCCGCATGAACAGGTTGTGGCGGGCGGGGACCCGGGTGAACGCGCCGTGCGGGTGCAGGCTCGATGCTTCGCGCCACATGTGCAGCGTCCCGAAGATCTTCTTGGCCAGCACCGCATCGGCGAGGATGGCCTTCGGCGGATCGGTGAACGTGAGGCCGTTGCCTTCCTTGCGCCCGACGTCGCGCTTGCCCCATTCGGTGAGGCGCTCGAGCGTCGACGCGAAATCGGCGATCTTCGCGTTGCCGTAGCGCGTGACCGCTTCGACGATCGAGCCCGACACGTACGCGGGCTGGTACGGCGCGAGTGCGATCGGTTTGGGCGGCGGCGCGGCAGGCGCGGCGGCGGCCCTGGCCGGTGCGCCGGCGGCCGGCTGCGTTCGCTGGGTGCCGCGCGCGGCCTGCCTGCCTTTGCGACCTTTTCGGCCAGCCTTGCCGCCTTTGCCCGCTTGCGGGCCGGCGCCGCTTGGGGGCGCGGCGGGCGGGGACGCCGCCGCTGCCGGCTGCGCGGCTTGCAGCGCGGCCGCCTTGAGCGCGGCCGCGCGCGGCTCGAATACGTCGGGGGCGAGCCTCGACAGCAGGAAATGCTGATTGCCGCCATACGGCCCGCGGCCGATCGTCGCCCGCTCCAGCGGCAGGCCGGCGTTGTCCGGGTCGCGAAACTGGCCGACGTCGTCGTACCAGCGCACCGTGCCGTTCTCCACCGCGATGAGGCCGGTCAGCGACCCGGTCAGCACATCGGTGACCGTGCCTTCGTGGTCGTACACGTACACGTAGTGCCCGTCGGGAATCTTGCCCATCTCGAGCGCGCGTTTCAGCTCGTCCGCGTGGTGCGCGTTGAAGTCGAGCGCGCTGTCCGCCGTCGTCGGGAGGATGTCGGGCAGGTCGGCCTCGGCTGCCGCGCGGTTCTGGCGCCGCAGCGACGGATGCAGGCTCCCGAGCCAGCGCTGCACGTACGCGTCCGGCTTCGACAGCGGTGCCTTCGGCTTGCCGATCGGGCGGCGCATCTTCGCGGGCGCGAAGCCGCCGTAGCTTTCGACGACGTCGTGCGCGACCCTCGTGACGAAGAACTTCACGCCGCGCCGCCCGCCGGGCAGCGCCCGGAAGCGGCGCCGGAACGCGGCGGCGAGCTCGCGCGATTCGATCGTGGCGTCGCCGAGCGACGTCGTTTCGACGTAGGTCCATTTCCCCGCGGCGTCGCGTGTCGCGTAGCCGAGCACGGTGCCGGTCTCGCATTCGACCGCATAGACCGTCGTTCCCGCATCGGGATCGTGTCGCGCCGCCGGCTTCGGTCGGTAGAAGCGCGGCGCGCTGTCGAGCTGGTGCACGTTGTCGACGACCTGCGCGTCGACACCCGCATCCGACGGCTCGACGTCCCACGCGCGGCGTTCGCCGAAATACGCGTCGATGCGCGCGGCGCCGCCGAACTTGCGCAACTCGGCGAGCGCGACGGGCGACACGTAGTAGTCGTACTTCGCGCGGCTCGCGGCGCCTTTGTCCTTCAGCGCGAGAAACGCGTCCTGCAACAGGTGCGGATCGACGTCGTCCGATGCCCCCGTCTTGTCGACGAACTTGCCCTGCGCGTTGGTCCGGAAGCTCGCGATGAATTCGGGCTGCGGGTGGATCGCGTCGCGCCGGTCGGCGGGGCGGTCGGTGCGCAGCGCGATCAGCACGTGCGCGTCGGGGCCGAACGCCGCCTTCATCGCGTCGATGCTGTCGAGCTGGTCGCCGTCGACGCGCAGCAGGTCGCGCTTGCCGTGCGACGCGAGCAGGTCGAGCGCGCGCTGTTCGCGCTTGGCGGCCCGGCGCGCGGCGAGCCCGCGCGCGGGCCGCGGCGCGGGGGCAGCCGGCGCGGCCATTTCGCGCGGTACGCCGCCGGCCTGCATGCGCGCGATCCGGCTCGCGTAGTAGTCGCGATAGGTCGCGTAGCCGGGCACCGACGGCTCGGCGTCGCCGAACGCATCCGCGAGCCGGCGCAGGCCGGCTTCGTCGCCGGGCATCACGCGATCGGCTTCGCGCGCGATCGCGTCGGGCAGGCGCACATCCTTCGAGATGTCGATGCCCGTGTCGTCGATCAGCTCGCGGCGCACCGCGAACGCGTTCGCCTGCGCACGCGCTTCGGCCGTCAGCGCGCGGTCGACCAGCGTATCGCCGGGCGCGCCGTCGAGCAGCAGGCGTCCGGCGATCGCGTCCACCGCGTGCTGCGCTTCGTGCGCGAGCGCATACACGAGCGTACCGGTGTGACGCATGCGGCCGTCGAGCACGATGCGCTGCTTGTCCGTGTCGATCCGGCTGCCGCGCCCGGGCCGAACGACCACGACGGTCCAGCCGGCGGCCTGCGCGTGCGCCAGTTGGCCGCTCAGCAGCGTCGAGCGGTCCACCAGCGCGAGCGCTTCCTTCGACAGCGGCGCGCCGCCGAACCACATCCGTATCTGCGTGATGACGGACGGTTTCTGCACGAACGCGTCGGGCGGCAGCGTGTCGGCGATGAGCGGGCGCGCGACGGCGATGTCGCCCTGTTCGAGGCCGTGCGCGAGCAGCCGTTCGAGTTCGGCGAGCTTGTCGAGCGTGCTCAGGTGTTCGACCGGGTCGCGCGAGACCGGGCCGGGATCGCTCAGCAGGAAGTCGCCCTTGCGCGTGAAGATCCCCTGCAGGTCGAATGCGAGGCCTTCGCGTTCGACGACCGCGCGAATCGTGCGGATGTGCTCCAGCGCGGCCCGCGTGACGACGCGCGGCAGCGTGCCGGTCTCGACCATCGTGTGCGTATGCAGGACGCCGAGCGGGCGGTACAGGACGCCGACGCGGCCGAGCGCCGAAAACGGGCCGCTCATCGTGACCGTCTGCAATCCATACGAACGCAGGTCGTCGAGCGCGAGCCGTTCGTCGACGGCCGCGCGTACGTGACCGTCTGCCGACTGCGCATGGCGATCGTAGAGGCCGAGCGCGGCGTCGTCGCCGAGCGCGAAGACGGTCTTTTCGCCGCCGGCGCCGAGCAGCTCGCCGGCTTCGCGCGCGACGTCGACACGCGCGTTGCGGTCGCCGCGCGCATAGACGCCGAGCGGGTCCGCATGCAGCGGGCCGAGATCGTGCGGCGCGGCGGGCGCGGGATCGAGACGCTGAAACGTGCCGGTATCGAGCAACGCGCCGTGTTCGCCGACCGCCTCCGCGGGCGCGGCATACACGGGCCGTTGCCACAGGTTCGCGAGCCGCGCCGCATGCGCGGCGCCGTCGTGCCGCGCGGCGAGCACGATCGCATAGCCTTCCTGCACGACGAACGGCGGCGCCATCTCGAGCAGGTATTCGTGCGCGCCGACCGGCTGGCCGTCGACGAGCAGGGTGCCGTCCGCGCGCGTGTCGGCGTGCAGCACGACCACGCGGCGCACCGGGTCGATCGTGAAATGACGCGTGCGCGCGGCGGCCAGCTCGGCGGCATCGGGGCGCTCGCCGGCGCGGTACGGCGACGCAATCTCGGCATGCGCGCGACTCCAGGCGACGCGCGCATCGAAGCGGGCGACGCCGCGCGGCGCGGCAGCGGTTTCGTCCATCCGCGGCGCGGGCATCCGGCGCGGCATGCCGCCGCGCCCCTTCTGGCGCGACCACGCGTCGTTGTAGAACGCGCGATAGGTCGGGCCGTCCGCGCCCGACGTCGGCACGCTGCCCAGCGTGCTCGCCAGCCGGTCGACCGTGCCTGCGTAGTCGTGCGACCGGCCACGCCAGTTCGCGCCTTCGCGCGCGATTGCGTCCGGATGAACGAGGTGCGCGGCAATGTCGATGCCGGTTGCCAGCTTGATTTCGTAGCGGGCCTCGAACGCGCTGATCTGCGCGCGTGCCTCGGCCTCGAGCGCCTTGCGCGTGAAGCCGCCGCGCGGCCCGTAGTCGTGATCCAGCACGCCGGCCATCGCCTCGACGGCCTTGCGCGATTCGCGCGCGAGCGCGTACGTGATGCTGCCGGCATCGCGCAGGCCGCCGTCGATCGTCACGCGGCGCTTGCGCGTATCGACGTGGCTGCCGCGGCCGCGTTTGCCGATCGTCACGCGCCAGCCGGCGTCCTGCAGCATGCGCAACTGCGTCGCGAGCGTGCCCGACTGCAGCGCGAGCGCCTGTACGGCTTCCGGCAGCGACGCGCCGCCCAGACGCATCTGCATCCGCGTGATCCAGCCGGGATGCGGGGCGGCGTAATCGGGCGGCGCGGTGCCGGGCGCTTCCGCGGGCGCCGGATCGTCGGTCGTCACCAGCGGGCGCTCGTCCCCGGCATGCGTGCGGACGGTCTTGTCGCCGGTGGCTTCGGCAGGCGTCTCGTCGCGTGGAGTGGATGCGGCCGACCCGCGATCGGCTGCGGATTCGCCCGCTGCCTCGGCAATGGCGGGGTGGTCGGGCTTGACCACCACGAGCACGCGGTTCGGCGCGCTGAAGATGCCGTCGTGCGCGGTGACGGGTTCGGGCGTCGCGACCGCGCGCGGCATCGCCGGCTCGTTCGGGCCGCGCTTGCCGGCGAGTATGACCACCGTTTCGTCGGGCGCAGCGGGGCGCGACGAGGCCGGTGGTGCTGCTTCGGCCGCGGCGGCGGCAGGGCCGCGTTCCGCCGCCGCCGTTTCCGGCGCCGGATCGAAGCGCAGCACCCGCGCATCGGCGCGCAACTGTCCATCGGCGCCGAATGCGTCGGGCGTGGCCGCGTAGACGGGTTTCCGCCAGCGGTTCGCCAGCTCGGGCGCGAGTGCCGCGTCGTGCTCGCCGGCGACGACGATCACGGGCTCGTCGAGATCCTGCGGACGCGGCGCAGGCGCGGCCGGATCGCGGTGCGCGCCGTTGCGCACGAGATAGACCGTGCGCTCGCCGACCTGCATCGGCTCGATACCCGGCCCGCGCGGTACCGCGATGCCGGCCGGGGCGGATGTCGCGGGCCGCGTCGCGGGCGCTTCGTTCGTCAGGTCGACGACGCGCACATTGACGCGCGGCGGCGTGCCGTCCGGCTGCTTGCGCGTGCCGGCGCCGGCCGGTTCGTCGATATCGGCGACGCGTGCCGCGGCGCCGCGGGTGGCCGTCGTGCGGTCCGCGTCGATGTCGTCGTGCTGCCGGTCGGCCTGCGCGCGCGCCTCGCTCGTGCGCTGCGTGCTGCGGGCATCGTGGGCCGCATTCGCGCCTTCGCCTTCGGCGGCGGCCCGCTGGACGCGGCGCGCCTCCCTCGCGGCGGTGTCGCGCAACTGGCGGTGCAGGTCCTTGCCCTGGTCGATGACCTCGTCCAGCCGGTCGAGCCGCGATTTCGCGACGATGTTCGACGTCGTGCCGATGGCGCCGTCGGGGCCGAACGTCATGCGCTCGCCGGTGTCCGTCACGCTGTCGATCCGCGTGCCGTGGGTCCAGGCCTTCGGTGAGGCCGACACGACGGACAGCGTGCCGTCCTGGCCCAGCACCACCGACTTGCCGGGCGGCATTTGCCTGGCCGATACCTTGTCGAGCACGCGGATCGGCTGGTCTTCGTAGGTCAGCACCTTGTCGCCGACCATCAGGGTCCCGTCGGGCGCGACCTTCACGGCCTCGCCGTCGAGCGTCGCGCGCGTGCGGTCGGCCGACAGCGACGCGGCGCCGTCCCTGTTCAGGATTTGCCCGATCGTCCGGTCGTCGACCTTGACGACGTTGCCGTCCGTCGTATGCGCGGCGATCGGCCGTCCGGTGCGGGTGCGGATGCCCGTGACCGCGCGTTGCTTCGCGACGCCCGCGCCCATCAGCGCGGTATTGATGACGCCGGACTCGAACGCTTCGCCGGCCGCCTTCGTATTGCCTTGCAACAGGTCGACACCGGATTCGACGAATGCCTCGCCGGCGCCGGCGACCCCGGTCACGAACGCCGTGCGTTGCGCACCCTTGGCGACGACCGACGCGACCCGGGTCGTGACCGCGCGCTCGAACAGCTTCGTGCCGGCGAGTTTTGCGGCGCCGCCGGCCGCCATCGGCACGAGGTTGATGTAGTCGGCGCGGGCGCCGGCGTCGAACGGACTGATGCTCTGGTCGTGCTCGACGCGGTTGGCGAGATCGAGGCCGGCCTTCGTCATCGCGGAACCGATCGCCGTATACGTCATGCCCGCGCCGAGAATGTTCAGCGGCACGCCGATCGCCGCGCCGATCACCGTGCCGTCGAGCGCCGTGCCGATCACCTCGAGCGCCATCCCGCCGAGCAGCATCCCCACGTTGACGCCGGTGCCCGTGAAGAAATTCAGCACGGAGTCGGCTGCGCTGTCGTGGTGCGCGGCCTTCTGCACGAGCTGCGGCGAGCCGTCCGCGTTGTGGCCGGTCAGGATGTCGACGGTGCCGTCCGACGACAGCTGGTTGCTGTCGAGATAATCGTCGATGCTGTCGTAGTTGCCGGCCGATTCGTCGATGTAGTGCGTTTTGCCGTCCTGGTCCGTGACCTTGAACAGCGCGCTCGTCATCGTCCCGGTTTCCTTCGCGGCATACACCATCGGCAGCACGCTGATCTTCGTGTCCTTGCCGCCGCCGACCGACAGCAGCTTGTCGCGCACGCTGTCGATCGCCGACAGCTTGTCCTTGTCGACGAAGCGCGCGGTCGAATCGTCGGCGGCCGACAGGGCGGGCGACGAGGGATCGGCCGGCACGTCCGGCTGTTGCCCGAGCGCGATGCCGATCAGGTTGCGCTGCTGGTTCTCGTTGAGCGAGCCGAACGCGATCGTGCCGCCGTTCTGCGTACTCAGGCTCGCCGCGTCGAGCATCGAGTTCGACATTTCGGTGCGATGCGCTTCGTAGAAGTCGTGCATCGCCTTCTTGTAGTCGTCCGCCGCGTTGGACTTCTCGTCGACATAGCGCAGCCGCTCGTCGAGGCTCGCGTCGAACTGGTCGAGCAGGACCTGCTGGCGCGACGTGTCGCGCAGCAGCTGCAGTTGCGGCACGGCGTTCTCCGCCTTCGTGACGGCGGCCCGCGCGTCGTTCAGCTCGGATTGGTACGGGTTCGCGCGATACGACGGCGCCGGTATCACGTCGCCGTCCGGCAACGTGCGCAGCCGTACCGGCGGCGGATTGGCGGCGGCCCATGCGTCGTACTGCTGCTGTTTGGCGGCGAGCGCGCTCCTGGCGTGATCGACGTCTTCCTGCGCGTTGCTCAGTGCGACGCCGGCTGCGCGCGAATTGACGTCGTCCGCCAGCCGGTTGCTGGCCATCCGCAGCGCGCCGGCGACCACCTGCAGGCGCGTGGCGTCGAGTTGCGTGGGGCCGCTCGGCGCGGCGGGCAGCGGCAACGTCGAGCGCGACGGGGCGGTCAGCGGGAAGATCGGCGGCGACGACGCGGCAGGCTGGCCGGCCGGTAGAGGGGCCGCGAACGCCGAGGGCAGCGACGGGCTCGTGCCCGGCGCGGCGCCGGCGGCCGTCGACAGCGACGATGACGGGGCCGGCTGCGCGGCGTTCCACGTCGATTGCGGCGGTGGCTGGAAAAACGGCTTCAGCAGCGGCTGCCGCGCCTTCACCTGCGCGCTGATCTTCGCCGCCTGATCGTCGTACTGTTGCGCGAGCGTCGCACCGTACGCGGCGACGAAGCCGTCGTGCGCGATGCTCGCCTGCTGCTTCGCGTTGGAGAGCTTCCCGTACGCGGCGGCGAGATCGAGATCGACCTGCGCGTCGACGGGCGGCAGGTGCGGCGGCCGCGGATTCTCCCGGTGCCACTTGTCGGACGCCTGCTGGGCGGCCGTGCAGTCGGCCTGCGCCTGGTCGACCTGTTGCTGCGCGGCCAGCATCTGCAGATAGCCGCCGCTCGTGTTGGCGGCCGTCTGCGCGCGCTTGAGCGCGGCGTTCGCGTCCGACACCGAATTCGGCGCGACGATCACCGTTCCCTGCCTGCCGGCGACCACGTCGAATTTCTGCTGCGCCTGCGCGAGCGCGATGGCATCGTTGGCCGCGGCGAGCGCCGCGTTCGTGGTGTTCGCCGCTTTCGCCGCGGCCGTGACGGCCTTTTGCGCGGCGTCCGGCGAGTCGGGCGCCTCCGGCAGGTTCACCTGCAGATCCTGCTCTGCCAACGCGTCGTTCAGCCGGCCGATGCCCGCGTCGAGCGCCGCCTTGTAGTCTGGATCGACGAGGTATGACTGGAGCTGCGTACGGGCCAGGTACGCATTCGACAGATCCGAAAAGTATTTCGCGGTACCGGCGGCCGCGTGCGCGTCGGCGCTTCGCCACTCGTCGTAAAGCTTCGATTGCGCCGCGGTCTTGCAGTCGCCCGGCTTCGGTATCCACGTCGGATCGTTCGCGTGGTCGGGAAACGCGGCCTGCAGCGTCTTGAGCTTGTCGTTGGCCGCGTTCTGCGCGTCGCCCGGATTCGTCACCTTGCCGTCGGCGTCGATCTGGATGCCTGACGGCTTGTCGGCGTCGGCCTGTTCGCCGTACAGGATCGTGTAGCCGGCGTCGGTCGTCACGTTCAGCTCGCGCTGGGCCGTGTCGGCCGCCGTGCGCGCCTTCGCGTAATCGGCCTGCGCGGCCTGGCGGGCCTCCGGCGTCGATTCGGGATCGCGGTTGACCACGTGCAGCACGTTCTGCGCGCCCTGCAGCGATTTCGACGCGTCGTCGTATTTCGTCTGCGCGTCCTGGATGGCCTGCCGCACGGCCTGTGTCGTCTTGTTTTCGACGGTGATGTCGGGCGGCGGCGCCGTGTATTGCGCGGCCATGCGCTGCATCAGCGACGTCGCGTCGGCGATCTCCGCGTTGGTCGGCTTCGACGGATCGGTGAACGACGACGCGTTGACGGGAATCGGCGGGGCGACGACCGGGTTCGCGGGGCCGGCTGCCGGATCGTCCTGTTTCGGCGGCGGAGGCGGAGGGGGCGGCGGCGCGACGACGGGATTGAGCGTTTCCGACAGGAAGCGCTGCCAGTTGACGCCCAGTCCCATTCCGTCGATCAACAGCATGCTCGTCTCCGTTGAGCCGCGCGACGCGCGGGGCACCCGGCGCACGGGATGCCGCGCCGCGAGCTTTCAAGTGTAAGGAGGCGCATCGCGGCTGGCATGCCGCTGTTTCGTAGCGTGGCGGCGCGGCGAGGACGCGCGCGCGACGCGTGCTACGAGGCGTGAGCGGCCGCGCGTTCGAGCGGCGCGCCGCGGCCCGTGCACGTCGTCACGTCACTGATCGAGACACCGCACGCACAGCCGCTTCGCCTGGTTCGCCGGCAGCCCGCGGCACATCATCACGACCGGCCGCGCATGGCACGACGGCGCATCCGCGGACGCGGCGGGCAACGGCAGGCGGCGCGCGCGTTCGGGCGGCGTCGTGGCGGCCGCGGCCATGCGCCGCTCGCGCGCCTGCGGCGGCGTGTCGGTCACGACGGGAATCGGCTCGATGCCGCCTTCGCGCGCGTTGCGCTGCGCGCTCGCGACGACGCGGCTCACGTAGCCGCTCGAAAAGCCGGTCGTGAAGTTGCCGCTGTAGTAGCACGACAGCGCCGCGCGCAACGCGGCCTGCGTCGCGCGGCCGGTGCCCGACGAGCGCGCGAAGCATTCGGTCAGGATCGCGCCGCCGGCCCGCAGGTTGCGGCACGGCTCGAACATCGTCGCATCGTCGAGCCCGTATTTCGCGAAATTGCGTTCGTTCACCTGCGCGAGGCCGACGCTGTAGCTGAAACCGCGCGACGCCAGCTCGCGCGCGGTCGCGCGTGCTTCGTCGAGCGACGCGGGCTGGCGCGCCAGGTGCCCCCCGACCACGCCGATCGCATACGGATTGAAGCCCGACTCGGTGCGCACGAGCGCGGCGAGCGTCGCCGGGTCGACGTTCGGCGCGCAGGCGCGCGCCAGTTGCGCGAAAGCGGCGCCGCCGCCGGCCGCCAGCGCGACGCGCGGCGGCAGGCACGCGAGCGCGAGCAGGGCCAGTGCGCCCAGGCACGCGGCGAGTGTTCGCAGGCGGCGCGCGTTCATCCCGCACCCGCCACGCGGTACGACAGCACGAGCCCGTGCACGAGCAGCGACCAGCCGTCGAGCGCGACGAACAGGAGCAGCTTGAACGGCACCGAGATCGTCGTCGGCGAGATCATCTGCATGCCGAGCGCCAGCAGGATGTTCGCGACCAGCAGGTCGACGACGATGAACACGATGTAGATCACGAAGCCGATCTGGAACGCCTTCGTCAACTCGGCGAGCGTGAAGCTCGGCACCAGCACGAGCAGGTCGTCGTCCTTGATGCCGTCCGCGCGGTTCTTCGGCCACACCGACGTCGCGGTGCGCACGAAGAACTCGCGGTCGCGCTGGCGCGTATGCGACACGAGGAAATCCTTGATCGGCGGCAGCGCGGCATCGGCGAGCGCGCCGATGTCCGAGGTCGACAATTGCCCCGACGCATCGAAGTGGCGCGCCTGCAGCGCGTCGCGGATCGACATCCCGACGGGCGCCATGATGAACAGCGACAGGATCAGCGCGATGCCGTTCAGCACGAGGTTCGGCGGCACCTGCTGGATCCCGAGCGCGGAGCGCAGCAGGCCGAGCACGACCACCAGCTTCGTGTAGCTCGTCACCATCAGCGCCGCGAACGGCGCGATGCCGAGCGCGGCGATCACCGCGATCAGCGCGACCGGATTCGGCAGGTTGCCCATCGTTCAGCGCTCGCGCGGCGCGGGCTGCGTCAGCGTGACGACGCGCACGCCGAGCTTCTGGCCGACCGCGATCAGGTGGCCGGTGCCGATCAGCATCCCGTTCGCGACGAGATGGATCACGCTCTGGTTGATCCCCTGCTGCAGCTCGATCACGGCGCCCGGCTGCAGCGCGCTCAGCTCGCCCAACGGCATCGACGTGGGCGGCAGCTCGAAGCGCAGGTCGACCGCGAGGCCGTCGAGCGAGCGCGGTGCGTCGGCGGCCGGCGCGTCGTGCGTCGTCGGCGGGGCGGAGTCGGTGCGGGTCGGTTCCAAAGGCATCTCCCTGATTCGTTCGACGGTCAGCCGGTTGCCCGACGGCCGTCCGGTGATCTCCCACGCCGGCGCGGCCGGCAGCCGCGCGACGCACAGCAGGTTCTGCTCGTGCGCCTGCCAGCGCTCGATCGCGATGATGTCGCCGGCGACGACGTCGGCCAGCTCGGCTGTCGTCAGCTCGGTGCGGCCGATCTCGAACACGAGCGGCACGGGCAGGCTCGCGTAGGCCGCGCGCGCGTCGGCGAGTGCGGGCGGTGCGGCCGCGAAGAACACGGCCAGCGCATCCGGCGCGTCGAACAGCAGCGCGCCGTGGCAGCGCCATGCGGCGTCGGCGCGCCGCAGCTCGAAGCGCAGCGCGGCCGGCGATGCGTGCCAGGCGCGTGCGCCGTCGGGGGGCGGCAGCAGTTCCACGCGCTGCCGCGTCGCCGCCCGCAGCACGGCCGCGAGCGGCGCGCACAGATCGGCGAGCAGCGCCGCGCGGATCACGGCCGGAACCGCCGGGTCGGCCGCGTCGCCGAGCCATTCGGTTTCCGCGACCGGGTCGATCCACAGCGTGCCGGCGGCCGGGCCGACGACGAAGCGGTACGCGTGCGCATCGGCGGCCGGTTCGGCGTCGACGCGCCAGCGCACCTCGTACGCGTGTTCGCCGAGCGTGATCGGGACGGCGGCCGTCGCGCCGTACGCATGCGACAGCCCGCGCGCGGCGGCGGCGGACAGGCGCGGCAGGTAGGGCGACGCGTCGAGCGCGACCGCGGCCGGCGCGGCGGCGGGCGGTTCGGAAGCGGCGGGCATGGCCCGGTTCGCGGCGTCGCCGGCGTCGGCATTCGTCAGGAACAGCGCAGGCACGGCGGGATCGGGGCGGATTCGGCGTTGGTTCGACGGGTTGTTCCGGGGCCGGCGGCGCCGAGGGGCGCGCGGCTGCTGCGTCGATTGTAGGGACGGCGATGGCCGCGTGCCGCGCCGGAATCCGTAGTCGCGGCCACCGCCCGGAGGCGGCGGAAGCGGGGCGCTACGAAGCGTGCCGCAGTGCGGCGCAGCGGCGGCGGGCGCGACGCGACGCCCGGCGGTCAAAAGCAACCGCCGCCCGGAGGCGGCGGTTGGAGCGCGACTGACTGGCGGGCCGGGCGGTGTGCAGGCCGCATCCGGCTGGCAGGTCGCGAGGGGCTGCGAATCCGCGCAGCGCGGCGAGGGGGCGCGTGGCCGGCGTGCCGCGAACGGGCGGCGCGCCGGCGCAGCGTTACGCGTAGTCGGCGGCCACCGCGGCGTGCGGCGCCGTGCGCGGCATCGGCGCCGCGTCGTGGCGCTCGACGTGCGTCATCGCGGCGCCGAACAGGACCAGCCGATAGCCGACCGCGTAGATCGGGATGATTCGCAGGTTCTTGTCGTGTTCGAGCTGCAGCTTCGAGCGGATCCGCGAGATATGGGTGTCGAGCGTGCGCGACGACACGCCGAGCTCGCGGCCCCACACGGCTTCCTGGATGGCCTGCCGTGTCACGATCTTGTTCATGTTGTCGAGCAGGAATTCGACCACGTCGAATTCGCGCGGCGTAACGTCGACGACCTTGTTGTCGATTTCGATCGTGCGGCGCACGAAGTTGATTTTTATGTTGTCGATGTACAGGTATTTGCAATCCATGGTGGCCCTCGCATGTCCGTAAAGGATTGGTTGCGGGCCCTGTGCTGCAACTTCCGGGCCAAGGGGGCGGTTGTCAGGTAGCAATAGCGGGCGGTAGGGGGGGCGGACGGCGTGACAGCCTTGAATTCAAAAGAATTTTTAATGGGAACCGCCGGACGATCGATGAAAGGGCCCGACCAATATTGAAGGATTGTTACGTAGCATCGAATGGCGACGTTACGGGACGTTACGTCCGACGTAACGTGAGGCAAGGCGCCGGTAACAGCGCTCGCCCCGGACTGCCGGCGGGCGGTGGAAACGCTACATGGAACCGTACAACGAAGCATGACGACCGTCACTGCCTTCGAACCTCGGGTTGCGCGCTGCCGATCCGACCCACGGTCTCTGGTCGCCGCTTCGAGGGTTGGCGCGCGAGCGTGAGCAGTGTTACGCGAGGCGGGGCGAGGCCGATCAACGAAACCGTGCTCATGATGGTCCCCAAAAAGAACAATCCCCACTCAGCGTAGTCCGCTAAGAGGGGATCGGGCTGACCATCTCGTTAACGCCGGCCGCCGGGTACCCGTCGCCCCGCAGCCGGCGTCCCGCCGCATCAAGCCTTCGCGCTATCCGCCGAATCGAACGGCAGCACGTAATGCCGCTTGCCCGTCGCCGCGAAGATCGCGTTCGCGACGGCCGGCCCGACCGGCGCGACGCCCGGCTCGCCGACGCCGGTCGGCGCTTCGGCCGACGGCACGATATGCACCTCGACCTTCGGCATCTCGGCCATCCGCAGCACGTGGTAGCCGTCGAAGTTGCGCTGCTCGACCTGCCCGCCCTTCAGCGTGATCGCGCTGTGCATCGCCGCGCCGAGCCCGAAGCCGATGCCGCCCTCCATCTGCGCGGCGACGATGTCGGGATTGATCGCGATCCCGCAGTCGACCGCGCACACCACGCGCTCGACCTTCACCTTGCCGTCCGCATCGACCGAGACCTCGGCCACCTGCGCGACATAGCTCTTGAACGCCTCGGCCACCGCGATCCCGCGCCCGCGGCCCTTCGGCAGCGGCTTGGCCGGATCCCAGCCGGCCTTCTGCGCGGCCAGATCCAGTACCGCGCGCATGCGCGGCTCCTTCGCGAGCAGGTCGCGGCGGAACGCGTACGGGTCCTTGCCGGCCGCGTGCGCAGCTTCGTCGATGAACGCCTCGACCGCGTAGGCCGTGTGCGAGCTGCCGACCACGCGCCACCACAGCACCGGCAGGCCGACCTTGGTCGTCGTGAGTTCGACCGACACGTTCGGTACCGCGTACGGCAGATTCGCCGCGCCCTCGACCGACGTCGCGTCGATGCCGTTCTTGACCATGAACGCCTCGAACGGCGTGCCGGCGAGGATCGACTGACCGACGATCCGGTGGCGCCAGCCCACGAGCCGGCCGTCCGCGCTCAGGCCCGCGTCGAGCTTGTGGAAGTACATCGGCCGGTAGAAGCCGCCCTGGATGTCGTCCTCGCGGGTCCATTGCAGCTTGACGGGCGTGCCGTCCGCGCCGAGCGCCTTCGCGATCGACACGGCCTCGACCACGTAGTCCGACCACGCGTTCGCGCGCCGGCCGAAGCTGCCGCCTGCGTACAGCGTATGGATCTTCACCTGTTCCGGCTTCAGCCCGGCCGTCCTGGCCGCGTTGCCCTGGTCGACCGTCTGGAACTGGTCGCCGGCCCAGATCTCGCAGCTGTCCGCGGTCAGCTTGACGACCGCGTCGAGCGGCTCCATCGGCGCATGCGCGAGATACGGGAATTCGTACGTCGCGCTGATCTTGCGCGCCGCGCCGGCGATCGCCGCATCGGCGTCGCCGTCCTTGCGCGCGGATGCGCCCGGCTTCTCGGCGAGCTGCCGGTATTCGCGCATCAGTTCGGCCGAGCCGCGCTTTTCCGCCTGCGTTTCGTCCCAGTCGACCTTCAGCGCGTCGCGGCCCTGTTTCGCGGCCCAGAAGCCCGTCGCGACGACCGCGACGCCGCCCGGCACCTGCACGACCGAGACGACGCCCGGCACGGCCTTCGCGGCCGTCGCGTCGAACGATTTCACCGTCGCGCCGAAGCGCGGCGGCCGCTGCAGCAGCGCGACGCGCATGCCGGGGAAGGTCGTGTCCAGCGTGAAATGCGCGGTGCCGTCCGATTTCGACGACGCGTCGACGCGAGGAATCCGGTGCCCGATCAGCTTGAAATCGGCCGGCTGCTTCAGCGTGACCTTGTCGGGCACGGGCAGCTTCGACGCATCGGCGACGAGCGTGCCGTATGCGGCCGTCCTGCCGCTCTTCGCATGCGAGACGACGCCGTCGGCGGTGGTCAGCTCGCCGGCCGGCACCTTCCAGCGGGCCGCCGCGGCCGACACGAGCATCGCGCGCGCCTTGCCGCCCGCTTCGCGCAGTTGCTGCCACGAGTTCGACATGGCCGAGCTGCCGCCCGTGCCCTGCATCGTGCCGAACGCGAGGTTCGCATAGCGTTTCGCATCGGCCGGCGCGCTTTCGACGCGCACGCTCGACCAGTCGGCGTCGAGCTCCTCGGCGACGATCGTCGCGATGCCCGTATACGCGCCCTGGCCCATTTCGACGTGCTTCGCGATGACCGTGACGGCGCCGTCGGGCGTGATGCGCAGGAATGCGTTCGGCGCGAAATCGCCGGCCGGCGCGGTCGCGGCGAGCGCGCGGCGGCCGAGGCCGGCCCAGTCGAAGCCGATGGTCAGGCTGACGGCGGCCGCGGCCCCCGCGGCTTTCAGGAACGTGCGGCGCGACGGGCGCACCGTGTTGTCGAGTTCGATCGTCATGGTCAGGCTCCCAGCGTCGCGGCCGCGTCGTGGATCGCGGCCCGGATGCGGGCGTAGGTCGCACAGCGGCACAGGTTGCCGTTCATCGCGGCGTCGATGTCCGCGTCGGTCGGCTTCGGGTTCTGTTCGAGCAAGGCCGTGGCCGACATGATCTGGCCGGACTGGCAATAGCCGCATTGCGGCACCTGCAGCTTGACCCACGCGGCCTGCACGGCCTGCGCGGGCTTGCTCCGTAGGCCTTCGATCGTCGTGACGTGCTTGCCCGCGATGCCGGCGAGCGGCAGCACGCACGAGCGGACGGCCTGGCCTTCGAGATGCACCGTGCACGCGCCGCACTGCGCCATGCCGCAGCCGAATTTCGTGCCGGTCAGTCCCGCGTGTTCGCGAATCGCCCAGAGGACGGGCATCGACGGATCGGCGTCGAGCGTGACGTTCTTGCCGTTCAGGACAAACGAGGTAGGCATGTTGGTTGTCTCCGTGGGGAAAACCCGCCACACGGGCAGGTTAGCCGGGAGTGTGCGCGAGCCGCCGGTTTTTGCGTCTACCCAATCCTGCAAATTTATTGAACAATCCTGCAAATTCCCCGCACGCGGCAAGCCGTTTCGCTATGCTCGCGCGACACGGGAAATCATTCGAGGATGCGTCATGGACATGACCGATATCGTCGCGTCGCGCGAATCCGGGCGGCGCGAGCTGGCGTCGCTGATCGGCCGTTTCGCGCCGACGGACGGCTCGCATTCGACGGCCGTGCCGGGCCTGATGCTGCATCGGCACACGCGGCCGGTCGATCTCGGCTGCGCGGTATCGCGCGCCGCGCTGGTGATCGCCGCGCAGGGCGCGAAGCGCGTGATCGTGGCCGGCCACGCTTACGAATACGACGCCCACAATTGCCTGATTACGTCGATCGACTTGCCGATCCTCTCTCGCGTGACGCGCGCGTCGGCGGACGAGCCGTACCTGTGCCTGTCGCTGACGCTCGACCCGCAGCGCATCGTCGAGCTGGCGGCCGAGATGCGGCTGCCCGAGCCCGACGCGGGCCCGGAAGGCGAGGGGATCGCGCTCGCCGAGCTGACGCCGCCGCTGCTCGATGCGGCGTTGCGCCTGCTGCGCCTGCTCGATACGCCGGCCGACATCGCGGTCGTCGCGCCGCTGATCGAGAAGGAGGTGCTGTACCGGCTGATGACGAGCGGGCAGGGCACGCGGCTGCGGCACATGGCGATCGCCGGCAGCCAGACGCACCGGATCGCGCGCGCGATCGAATGGATCCGCGATCATTTCGCGGAGCCGATGCGCGTCGAGTCGCTCGCGCAGGCGGTCAACATGAGCGTGTCGTCGCTGCACCATCATTTCAAGCACGTGACGACGCTGAGCCCGTTGCAGTACCAGAAGCAGCTGCGGCTGCACGAGGCGCGGCGGCTGTTGCTGCGGCAGGGCGGCGACGTCGGGTCGGTGGCGGCCGTCGTCGGCTACGAAAGCGCGTCGCAATTCAGCCGCGAATACAGCCGGCTGTTCGGCGCGCCGCCGATGCGCGACGTCGTGCATCTGCGCAAGAAGGAACTGCTCGGCTGACGGGCGGCCGGCCGCCGGCCGCGCATCATTTCGCGACGACCGTCGTCTGCAGGAACGCGGGCGCGATCCGCCAGTCCGGCACATAGTGCGCGGGCCACGCGCCGGGCGTATCGACGGCGTTGAAATAGACCACCGCGTTCAGCAGCGGATAGCGCCACAGCGAGCGCTGGAATTCGTCGAGTTCCGCACGCTTGCGCGCATTCGAGCCGTCGACGCCGAGCTCCGCGACCATCACCGGCAATCCGTAGTCGGCTACCCGTTCGTATTTGGCGCGCAGGATGTTCGCGGCCGAGAACGGGCCGCCGAGCGGCCAGATCGCGCAGCGCGGACAGTCGAACACCGACAGGCCCACTTCGTCCACATAGCCGCGCCCCGGGAAATAGTCGTCGAGATTCCGGTTGCCGGCCGGCGACCACACGAAGCGGATCCGGTCGGTCATCGCGCGGCACGCGGTGACGACGCGCCGGTACGCGGCGACGTAAGCCGACGCGTCGCCGACGGCCCACGGATAGCGTCCGGTGTCCGTCTCCATCTCGTGGCCCCATCGCACGAACACGGGCCCTTTCAACGCGGCGAGCGCTGAACAGGTCGCGGCGATTCGCGCGTCGTAGCGCCCGTGCGCGATATCGTCGAGCAGCGCGCCCGGGCGCGTGCCGTCCGCCGCCCACGGCTCGACGGTCAGCAGCAGCGAGCGGTTGTGCGCTTGCGAGGCACGGTACGCGTCGCCGATTTCCGCGTCGATATCGGGTGCGTTCCACGACACGAACACGTGGTCGAACGCGATGCCCGGCATGGCCGTGAACACCTTGCCGGGATCGTACGCGCCGAGCGCGGGCTGCTTCACCGCCGCGCCCGGCGCGGGTTCGGCCACCGCGACGGCCGGCACGCCCGAGCGCCACACCATCGCCTGCCAGCCTTTCGGCGCGCGCAGCCCGATGCCCGTCAGCAGCATCGCCAGCGCGAAGACGAACAGCGCGTTGCGCACGGGCAGGCGGCTCGCGAACATCTGCCTGAACGTCGACGCGCCGAGCCCTTGCTCCTTGCCGTGCTGCACGGCGATGACGGCTGCGATCACCAGATACAGGATGCTCGTGAGCGTCGAGAACAGATAGAAGCCGGCCGCGTTGCGCGGGTTGTCGATCGCGACCACCGGCAGGCTGCAGAACAGCGAGATCAGCAGGTAAGGCGCGACGACGCGCAGCGGCGCGTCCAGCTCGACCGTGCCGCCCTTCGGCGTGACCTTGAACGGAAATTCCCGGCCGCGCACGCAATCGAGCAGCGCCGACACGCAGCCGAGCACGACCCACGGCCAGCGCGCGAACACGAACGTGAGCCCTTCCCACGACAGCAGCTTCGTGTTCAGCGGCCGGCACGACTGCGTCGCCTGCGTGGCCCAGGTCACGACGCAGAGGATCAGCACGGAGAGCGGCAACGCGTAGGTGAGGTACGTGAGGTAGTCGACGTGCGCCCACACGCGGCCGGTCAGCAACGCGACGACCGGAATCGCGACGCTGCCGGCCATCGCGAGCGCGCACAGCGGGTACCACAGCTGGCAGAACAGGAACTGCGCCTTGAGCTTCGGCGGCAAGCCCATGAAATAGCGGCGCGTGTAGCGCAGCATGATGATCATCACGCTCCTGGACCACTGGAATTCCTGCGTGGCGAGGTCGCCGAACGTGCGCGGCCCTTCGCCGTTCGCGATCGCGTTCAGCGCGTGCATGCCGCGCCAGCCTTTCGCGTTGAAGATCATCGTGGTCGAGTGATCCTCGGCGAGTTCCGGCCCGAGCCCGCCGATCTCGCGCAGCGCGCGGCAGCGCACCGCGTAGTGCGAGCCGATGCAGAGCGGCGCGAGGCCGCCCGCGTAGCCGGCCTGCATCGTGCCGTGCAGCGGCCCCTCGACGTTCACGCGGCCGCGCGCGCTCCAGCTCCCGGCCGCGTTGCTGTCGCAGATGCTCGGGGCCGACACGTAGCCGATGCCCGGATCGACGAACGGCCGCAGCATCTCCTCGAGATAGGTGCGGGTCGGCACATGGTCGGCGTCGAGCTGCGACACGAAATCGTAGTGGTCGTAGCCGACCGTGTCGTAGAAGTACGCGAGGTTGCCTTCCTTGCAACGGGTCCGGCGCGGCCAGCTCGCGCGGTGATACGCGGCAATGCCGCGCCGCGTCGACACGAACACGCCGTGCGCGCGGCACCAGTCGAGCGTGGCGGGCGACGGGTCTTCATCGGCGAGCCACGTGTCGTGCGGATAGGTCTGGTCGAGCATTGCGAGCAGCGTCGTGCGCACGATGTCGAACGGCTCGGACGGCGCCTTGGTGACGACCATCGCGACGCGCCAGTCGCGCGGCACGGGCAGGGCGGGGTTCGGCACCACCGCCGAGCGGATGATGAAGATGAAATAGCCGGGGATGAAGGTGGTCCAGAACAGCACGAAGCCGTTGACGCCGAAGCGGAACGCGTCGACATAGTGCTCGTCGCGCAGCCACCAGCGCCAGAAGATGCCGAGCGCGACGAACCAGCCCAGCGCGAGGATCTGGAAGACGATCCGCGTGCCGCTGTCCATCAGCGGGACGACGAACGGAATCGCCGCTTGCCGCGCATCGCTGCGATCGGCTTCGGCGTCCGCGGTGTCGGCGGTAGCCGGCGCGTGCGCGCCGGCAAGCGATGCAACCAGCTTCTCCATGGTGCTCTCCCGTCGAGGTCGGACCGTCAGTTCTGAAGCAGGCCGCGGAGCAGCGGGGTGTCCTCGCTCGCGTCCGGCGGTGTCGTCGGCGGCTCTGCCGGCGCGCGTTCGCCGCACGAGCGGCCCACGCGTTCGTAACGGCGAAAGCCGCTGTCGGCGGCCAGCCGTTCGCTGAACAGGTTGCGCATGTCGAGCATCACGGGGTCGGCCATGTGATCGGCGAGGTCGGCGAGATCGAGCGTCTCGAACGCCTTCCATTCGGTCATCACGACGACGGCGTCCGCGCTGCGCACCGCGTCGACCGCGGAGCCTTCCATGAAGACCTGCGGCAGCAGCCGCGACGCCTCGTGCGGACGCGCGGGGTCGTACGCACGGATATGCGCGCCCGCGCCGACGAGCAACTGGATCACGTCGATGCTCGGGCTTTCGCGCACGTCGTCGGTCTGGCCTTTGAAGGTGAGGCCGAGCACCGCGATGCGCTTGCCCTTGATCGAGCCGCCGCACGCGTGCTCGATGCGTCGGAGGATCCGTTCCTTGCGCAGCGCGTTCGATTCGATCGCCGCGCTGACGATGCGCAGCGGCACCGCATGCTCGGAAGCCGTCGCCTTCAGCGCGCGCGTGTCCTTCGGGAAGCATGAGCCGCCCCAGCCGGGGCCGGCCTTCAGGAACGACGCGCCGATGCGCCGGTCGAGGCCCATTCCGTTCGCGACCAGCTCGACATCGGCGCCGACCGCTTCGCACAGGTCGGAGATCTCGTTGATGTAGCTGATCTTCACCGCGAGGAACGCGTTCGCCGCGTATTTGACGAGTTCGGCCGTCTCGATCTCGGTCGCGAGCACGAGATGGCCGGCCGCTTCCAGCGGCGCGTAGATCGCCTTCATGATCGCGATCGCACGCGGATGCTCGGCGCCGAACACGATGCGATCCGGATGCATGAAATCGTCGATCGCCGAGCCTTCGCGCAGGAATTCCGGATTCGACGCGATCGCCGCTTCGATGCCGTCCGGCGCGCAGCGCTCGACGATCCGCGCGACGATCCGGTTGGTGCCGACCGGCACCGTCGACTTGGTGACGATCACCGCGAAGCCGGCCAGGTTCGCCGCGATTTCCCGCGCGGCCGCCTCGACGTATTGCAGGTCCGCGCGATCGGTGCCCGGCAGCGTCGGCGTGCCGACCGCGATGAACACCGCGTCGCGGTCGCGCACGCTGGCGGCCAGGTCGCTGCTGAAGCGCAGCGCGCCGCGTTCGACGTTGCGGGCGACGACGGCGTCGAGGCCCGGTTCGTAGATCGGCATGCGGCCTTCGTTCAGCGCGTCGATCTTGCCGCGATTGTTGTCGATGCAGACGACGTCATGCCCGAGATCGGCAAAGCATGCGCCGCTGACCAGGCCGACGTAGCCCGTACCGACGATGGCGATCCGCACATTCATGGTTGTTCCCCTGGGTGGCTTGCGATGACGCTTGTGTCGTTACCTGCTTGATTCGAGTTGCCGCGCCTGCTGAAACCACGCCGCCGCGTGTTCGACCATCGGCTCGATCGCGGTGAAGCGCGGTCGCCAGCCGAGCACCCGCGCGGCCATCGTCGCGTCGGCATACAGGGCCGGTGGATCGCCCGGGCGGCGCGCGGCCAGCACCGTCGGCACGCGACGGCCCGTCACGGCCTCGACCGCGCGCAGCGCGGCGAGCACCGACGTCCCGTTGCCGGTGCCGAGATTCAGCGCGACGCTCGGGCCGCCGCCGCACAGATAGGCGGTCGCCTTCAGGTGGGCGTCGGCGAGATCGCTCACGTGCACGTAGTCGCGAATCGCGGAGCCGTCGGGCGTCGGGTAGTCGGTGCCCATCACGCGGAACGCGTCGCCGGTGCGCAGCGCCGCGCGGATCGCCAGCGGCAGCGCATGCGTTTCCGGCGCGTGACATTCGCCGATCTCGCCGTCCGGGTCCGCGCCCGCCGCGTTGAAGTAGCGCAGGGCGACCCATTTCAATCCGTAGGCGCGGTCGAAATCGGCGGCCATCCGTTCCATCGCGTATTTCGTGAAGCCATACGGATTGATCGGCCGCTGCGGCGTGCGCTCCGAGATCGGCAGCGCATCGGGAATGCCGTACGTCGCGCACGACGACGACATCACGATCCGACCGACGCCGGCCGCGTGCATCGCGCTCAGCAGCGTGCAGGTGCCTGTCAGGTTGACCGTGTAGTAGCGCTCGGGCGCGAGCACCGATTCGCCGACGTACGCGAGCGCGGCGAAATGGATCACGACGTCGGGCCGGTGCACGGCGAGCGCTTTCGACAGCGCGGTGCGGTCGAGGATGTCGGCCGCGACGAGCGGCCCCCAGCGGACCGCGTCGCGATGGCCGGTCGACAGGTTGTCGTACGCGACCGGCTCGTGTCCCGCTTGCGCGAGCGCCTTGCACGTATGGCTGCCGATGTAGCCCGCGCCCCCTGTCACGAGCACCTTCATGCGATCGCTCCGGTCCCGTGCAGCACCGGCGCGAGCCACAGTTCGCGGCTGAAATGGTCGACCGTGCGGCGCAGGCCTTCGTCGAGATCGATCGCGGGCCGCCAGCCGAGCTCCGTCGCGGCGACCGAGATGTCGGGTTTGCGCTGGTGCGGATCGTCGATCGGCAGCGGCCGGAACACGATCTCCGACGTCGAGCCGGTCAGCGCGAGGACTTGCTCCGCCAGCTCGATCATCGTGAATTCGCCGGGATTGCCGAGATTGACCGGCGTGCCGACGTTGCGCGGGGCATCCATCAGGCTGAAGAAGCCGTCGATCAGGTCGCTGACGAAGCAGAACGAACGCGTCTGCCGGCCGTCGCCGTAGATCTCGAGCGCGGCGCCGTTGAGCGCGGCGACGATGAAGTTCGACACGACGCGGCCGTCGCGCGGCGACATGCGCGGGCCATAGGTATTGAAGATGCGCGCGACGCGCACGTCGACACCGTGCAAACGGTAGTAGTCGTAGCACAGCGCCTCGGCCGCACGCTTGCCCTCGTCGTAGCACGCGCGCGGGCCGATCGTGTTGACGTTGCCGCGATAGGTTTCCATCTGCGGATGGACGCCCGGGTCGCCGTAGATCTCGCTGGTCGACGCCTGGAACACGCGCGCACCGGTCTTGCGCGCGAGCGCGAGACAATGGTTCATGCCGAGCACGTTCGTCATCATCGTGTGGACGGGATCGATCTGGTAGGTGGGCGGCGACGCCGCGCACGCGAGATTCCAGATTTCGTCCACCTGCAGTTGCGGCAGGCCGAGCGACACGTCGCCGTTCACGAATTCGAAACGGCCGGACGCCTTCAGATCGGCGACGTTGAGCTTGCGTCCGGTCAGCAGGCTGTCGACGCAGGTGACGAACGCGCCTTCCATCACGAGGCGCTCGCACACGTAGCTGCCGAGAAAGCCCGCGCCGCCCGTGACCAGTGCGTGCCGGCCGGCGCGCGCGTCGATCGCGACCCGGTCATTCATGGCTTTCTCCTTCGTCGAGCATCTGCAGGAACCACACGTCGATTGGCTCGACGGCGTCGCGCACGCGTGCCATCCCGCTGCACGGGTATCGCGTCGGCAGGCGCCGGTCCGCCTGTGCCGATGTCGACGAAGCGCCGCGACAGGCGCTCCGGTTTCGCTGACAACCCCGTTGATGCTTGAACGACGCAAGCGTCGATCGATCGGTGGTGATCTTCATCGCCTTTTCCCCGACACGCTGATTGACGAGCGGCCGCCGCTTGGTTTTCGTGTGCCTGGGCGTGCCGCTCGGTGAGAGCCGGACATCAGGCAATCGGCATGCCATGACCGACGCAGTCCCGCTGCATGCGGGCGTGGCCGTGCAATGGCCGTTCGGCCCGCGCATTTGTGTTTCACGCGTGAATCGTGGGGACAGGGAAGCGCCCGTGGCGAGCGCGGGATCGATACGGTTCGATACGACGAAATGCGCGATAAATCAGGCTTTTACAGGATTGAAGGTGTAAAAACCGTTTTTAATCGGCATGTTTCAGTGATGAGAATTGGGCAGGTAAAGGATCGAACATGTCTCTTCAATGAATTGATCGTCCGTGGCTCATGGATGAGGCGTGAATCGAGTGAAAACGAAAAGAAACGATGCGCTCGCTTGCGACAGGATCGCGTTTACATTTGTTTTAATTATTACGTCCGCAGAGCGCCGGATGACAAGGCTTTTTACCGCGTGATCGTGTCGGTATTTTCACGGATGAATCAAATTCGTTTCGAGTTTTGGGGTGAATCGGTGTTCCGGCCTTGTCGGCAGCCGTGCGACGTGGGGCAACGGACGCCAGGAACCTCGTTCGCCGGGGGAATGGACGGCATGCCGGCATGCGGTAACCCGCTGTTTGTCAGCGGAAACGCGCGAACCGCGGGCCATGCGACGAGGAACGCTTCTCAAGTTTGAAACACCGGTTCGCACGGGCGTCCGGCGGGCTTCGGCGGGCCGGATTCGTCCGTCAAATCACGGGATTGCGTCGCAATGTTCAATGATCGCCCCGAAGTGCCCCTCGTTATCGCGATACATTCCTGAAACAAAAAATGTCGTTCCAGGCGAAATGATCAGGCCACGCGGGCGCATGCCGCGCGCAGCGTCCGGTGGAATATCGCATGGCATGTGGTTTGCGACATTGGACGCACCGGCGAGCGGTCGACACGATGCAACAACGATGTGGGGGCGGCCAGTTCGTCATGAGCCAGTCGGGGAAGCGGCGATGAACACTATAAGCAGTGGCTTGATCCGCGCGTTTCTTGCGCACCATAGGGGTAGTCGGCACGATCGGGGTGTGGCTTGCGGCGCAGTGCCAGCGTCGCCGGTTGCGCCTTGCCCATTTCCCGCCCTCCGCGCGCGCCGCGTGCTGGAGCGACTGTCATTTCGCGCGACGACCGGTCGACAGCGGTGCTCGACTGCGTTCAGCGTGCGCGGAAGGGCTAGGTTGTTCGTGCTGGACAGCGTGGCGCCGATTCCGCTTCAACCGTGCAGAGCCGTTTCGATCGCGCCGGACCAGTGCCGGCGCCGGCCGGATTAGATCGAACGCGCATCGGCCGGATTATCCGGAAGGCCTTTCTTCGATCGCTCAGGGAGCAGACATGCCGTCTGGCTGCAATGCACGCCAGTTATCGCCCGGCTGACGGGCGCGTGACGAACGGCCGCTGCATTTTGCGGTAACGAAACCATTCGCGAATTTTCGATTCCGGAAATGGACGCCGGTGCCGGCGCCCGTTTTAGAAGGGGTATTGAAAATCGCGAAATGGAAGGCTGCATGCAGCATTTCGGTTGATTTTATTTGGGTGTTTTTAAATTGGCTCAATGTTCATAAAAATAATAGAAAACACCTACCAATAAATTTTGGACAACTTAAAAACATAAAACTAGACTTCGGCTGGCCAAAAGCAGAAGCGACAGTTCTAGATCCGGAAATAATTTCTCTATTTGATAGTGATCCTTATTTTTAAGGATTGCTCGAGGCAGGAAGATCGATGGCGTGCGGTCTTCCATGCTCATTCTGTCCACGCCGTTTTGGAGTCGACCATGAAGAAGCTTCTGATTGCAGCAGCAGTTCTGGCGGTTTCGGGTGCAGCGTTTGCCGGCAGCGGCACGGTGTCGAGCAGCAACTCGTCGAGCGGTGGCCAGACGATGGCCGGGGTCGTCGGGTTCGGCCACTTCTCCGCGACCGATTCGGGCTCGGCACTCGGCGCAGCCGGCGCAACGGCCGGTGGCGGCAGCAGCGGTTCGATCTCGTACACGAACCACACTCAAACGTCGACGGTCGGCGGCTTCGGCTTCGGCGGCGCACAAGCGGGCGGCAGCAGCGGTGCGAACGCCGGCTCGATCGGCTGGACGTATCACCACTAAGCCGCGACGCGTAGCGTTCGTCATTGGCTGGCGGTGCGGATGCCGGGCCTTGCCCCGTGCGGGCAGGCCCGGCTCCGCCGCCGTCGAACTTCCTCACAGCAAGGAATTGCTATGAAAGCCAAAGTCATTTTAGCGACAGCGCTCACCGTCATTTCGTCCGCTGCGTTGGCGGCCGGTTCGTCCACGACCAACCAGACGCAATCCGTTGCGGCGGGTGTTTCCGGTTCGGTGCTGGTCGGCTCGGGCAGCTATACCAGCAATTCGACCTCGACGGCCGGCGCGAATGCAGGCAGTACCGTGACACCCGCCGGCTCCGCCGGCACGGCGTCCGCGTATCACAACTCGACTTCGACGGCCAGCGGTTCGGGCACGAACGGAGGCGCGTTCGCGGCAGGCGGCGGTATCGGCGCCGCAGGCTCGTTCGCCGGCAACAGCAAGACGAACGAGAACGCGAATGCGCTGTCGGGAGGGGTGACTGCCACGATCGTACTCGGCGCGAACCACTACACCGCCACGGGTGCGAACGACAACGGCAATGCCAACGCGGGTGCCGTGGGACTGACGGGCAGTGGCGGGTCGGGCGCGATCGCGGGCTCGAATCACTACAACGCGTCGACCGTGTGGAGTACCGGTCCGGCCGGTTCGCCGTCCGCATCGGGCGGAAGCCAGGCCGACTCGAGCGCGACCGGGAGCAGTCATTAGTCAGGTGTGGGGGGACCAGTATCCCAGCGACGCTGGTCTCTTTTCCGCATTGTTGTCACGTAAGGAGTTGGCATGAAGCAGAACCTGATTGCCGCCGCTCTGATGCTCGCGTCTCTGACGGCGTATGGCGCCGACCGTGCCGCCGATGGTGGGCAATCGACTATGCAGACGTCAAACAACCCTGACCAGACAACCAAACCGTCAGAACAACACACGCTTTCGTCGGGCAGTGCCATCGGCGGACCGGACGCCCAGCAGTGGCAGGGCATGTCGGCCGGCTCGTGGTCCCAGCTGGGCAGCGGCTGGAAGCAGTTCGGGGAAGCAGCGAAAACTGAAGGCATTCAGGGGAATTAGTACGGTTGCCTGGGTGGGAGGTCAAACCTCGTCCGGAGAGTGAAATGAACAGCAACAGGATCAAGGTGGCATGTGCGGCGATGTTCGCGATGACCACGATCGGTGCCCAGGCGCAAACCGCCGATTCGACGTCGAGCGCGCAGTCGTCGACTTCGTCGACGGCGATCAGCCAGGGCGGCGGCTCGAGCATGAACACGAACACCACGAGCTCGCGCGGCGGCAATGCCACCAGCAGCAGCGGCGTGCGCGGCAGCGGCAATTCGAGCGTGAATGTCAACGTGACGATGCCGTCCGGCACGGCCGGCGGCAACGTGACGCCGCAGAGCGTGAACTCGCTGCAGTCCGCCGGTGCGCCCGGCACCAATCCGTACAACACCCAGATTTCGGAAAACGTCAACTACTCGGGCACGCAAACGATCAAGACGAATCCGTCGATCCAGGCGCCGGGCCTCACGACCACGCTGTCCGATACCTGCATGGGCTCGGTGAGCGTCGGCGTGTCGTTCCCGGGGTTCGGCGCGACGGGCGGCACGACGCTGGTCGACCAGGCCTGCGTGCGGCGTCTCGATGCGCGCGAATTCCGGGCGATGGGGCTGACCGACGTGGCGCTCGCGCTGCTGTGCCAGAGCGACGCGAACCGGCGCGCGGTCGAAGCGACCGGGCACCTGTGCCCGGGCACGACCGCGCCGCTCGCGCGTTCGAACGTGGCGCCCAGCGTCGAAGCGACCGTCGCGGACGACATCAAGTATCGCGATCCGATCGTGCGCGACCGGATGGGCCTGCCGCCGCTCGGCTCGGCGGCGCCGGTATCCGCCCCGACGCGCCCGATCGAGACGGCGTCGATGCGTGCCGCGCCCGTTTCGGTGCCGGTGCCCGTTCCGGTTCCGGCGCCCGCGCCGGTCGCCGTCGCGCCGGCAGTCGCGACGCCGACCGTTGCCGCGGCCGCACCGGCTGTCGCGGCGCCGGCCGCTGCCGCCGCCGTCCCGGCCGCCGCGGCACCTGCGGCGTCGGTCGCACCGGCCGCCGCGATGGCTGCCGTGCCGGCGGCAGCGGTCATCGCCGCGCCGGCCGTGGCGGACAAGGCATCGCCGGCGCCTGCCTCACCGATCGCCGATACGAAGGCGCCGGAGCCCGCTCAGCCGGTCGCCGACAAGGCGCCCGAGCCCGCGCCTGCCGTTGCCGACAAGGCGCCCGAGCCTGTCCAGCCCGTTGCCGACAAGGCACCGGAGCCGATGCCGGCCGCGACCGACACCGCGCAGGCCGCCGGCGAGCCGGTTGCCGAACCGATGCCGGCGGCGGCCGTCGTCGCGGCACCGGCATCGGCACCGGTAGCCGACGCGAAGGCAACCGAGCCGGCGCCGCAGGCAACGGCCGTAGCGCCCGCACCGGAAGCCGCGCAGCCTGCCGTTGCCGCGGCGCCGGCCGACGTGCCGGCAGCCGAGGCGAAAGTGCCCGACGCGGTCGAGCCC
This sequence comes from Burkholderia sp. BCC0506, assembly GCF_902833145.1. Classification (GTDB taxonomy): domain Bacteria; phylum Pseudomonadota; class Gammaproteobacteria; order Burkholderiales; family Burkholderiaceae; genus Burkholderia. The sequence continues at coordinate 355,250 of NZ_CADFEN010000007.1, forward strand.
GCGGCCGCGGCCGCTGCGCCGCCCGCCGACATGCCGGCGTTGACCGATCCGGCGCAAGCATTGCCGCCGGCCACGGTCGACCAGCAGGCCGCCCCGGCCGCACCGGTCGCGCCGGCGCCTACCGTCATCTCGACGAGTACCTCGTCGTAGGCATGCGGACCGGTCTGCCGTGCGACCGGCGCGCCGGTCGAACGGCAGGCGGTCGGCCCGATGCCCGACAGTCTTTTCCTGTTTGACGGGTGTTGCTCCCATCCCCGAGGTCAACACCTCTTTTTGCGTGACGAGGATGCAAGGAGGCCTCAATCATGAGGATCTTTTTGGTCGCTTTGCTGCTGGTCGGCGTGCAAGCCGCCGCGCAGTCGGTTTTCCAGAATCCCGCGGTCTTCGTCATCCTGAACGAGCAGACGCTCGCGAACGCCGCGAGCGTGCAGCAGGCGCTGTCGACGCTCGGCCGTCCCGACAACACCGCGTGCGCGCCGATGATGATGATCGGCGACCCGCAGATGGTCTACATGATGCCGGAAGCGGGACACGCGCCGTCGTGGCAATCGCCGGCGTACGGCCGCGGTGCGCCGTTCGACGCGCAGAGCGGGCCGAAGCCGACCGGCAAGACGGTCGGCGCGATGCAGCACACCGAGGACATGCGGACGCAGCCGTGGAGCGACGGCAGCGCGATCACGCAGAAGATCGCCGGCGAGTCGAGCATCGCGGCGTCGGACCGGGTGAACGAATGGCGGCACGCCGGGCTCGACAGGATCGAGACGGCCCGCGCGTCCGACGTGACGGTGAACGGCAAGACCTACCGCGCCTATCGCGACGATCTCAACGGATCGGCGCAGCCCGTCGTCGAGCCGCAGATCTACACGCAGCGCGTCGTGTTCTGCCGATGACGCAGCATCGATTCGAGGACGGAGCGGCGGCGTGCCGCGCGGCCACGGGCCCCGCCACGCGCGACCGGACAACGGCCGCTCCGATGGACAACCTTATGCGGCGAGGCGAACGTGAACCATTGCTGTCAGCTCGGCATGTCGGGCCCGCAGGATGTGGAACGGGAGATGAGCGCGCTGCCGCTCCTCGCGGTCCGGCGCAATCATGTCGCACCGTCGCGGCCGCTCGTCTATCTGTCGCAGCAGCACGATGCCGCGCTCGTCGATGTGCTCGCGTCGCGCGGCTGGGAGGTTTGGCGTGCGAAAACCGTCGCGGACGCGCTGAATCTCGTCAAGGTGAACCGTCCGCATGCGGGCATCGTCGATTTCGGCAGCTTCGCGTCGCCGGACGTCGCGTCGTTCGAGGCGCTGCTGCGTGACCCGCGCGTCGGCTGGGTCGCGCTCGCCGACGGCGAGCGGCTGCGCAATATCACGATCGCGCGCCTGATCCGCCATTGCTGCTTCGACTACGTGCGCAACGCGACGGCCTACACGACGATCGGCTATCTCGTCGGCCATGCCTACGGGATGCTCGAGCTCGCGGACGACGACCCGGCCGCGGATGCTGCGCCGCCCGGCGGCGCGATGATCGGCGCGTGCGACGCGATGCGCCGGCTGTTCGCGACGATCCGCAAGGTCGCGAACACCGAGGCGGCCGTGTTCATCGCCGGCGAATCCGGCACCGGCAAGGAGCTGACGGCGGCGGCGATTCACCGGCAGTCGTCGCGTGCCGACGCACCGTTCGTCGCGGTGAACTGCGCGGCCATCCCGACGACGCTGCTGCAGGCCGAGCTGTTCGGCCACGAGCGCGGCGCGTTCACGGGCGCGCACCAGCGCAAGATCGGCCGCATCGAGGCCGCGCACGGCGGCACGCTGTTTCTCGACGAAATCGGCGACATGCCGTTCGAAAGCCAGGCGAGCCTGCTGCGGTTCCTGCAGGAAGGCAAGATCGAGCGGCTCGGCGGACATGCGTCGGTTCCGGTCGACGTGCGGATCGTGTCGGCGACCCACGTCGATCTCGAGGCCGCGATGCAGGCCGGGCGATTTCGCGCCGACCTGTACTACCGCCTGTGCGTGCTGCGGATCGACGAGCCGCCGCTGCGCATGCGCGGCCGCGACATCATGCTGCTCGCCGATGACGTGCTGCGGCGCTATCGCGGCGACGGCTCGTACCGGATTCGCGGCTTCACGCCGTGCGCGATCGAGGCGATCCACAACTATCCGTGGCCCGGCAACGTGCGCGAGCTGATCAACCGGATCCGCTTCGCGGTCGTGATGACGAACGGCCCGCTGATCTCGGCCGCCGATCTCGAATTGCATCCGTACACGTCGCTGCGGCCGCCGACGCTCGCGCAGGCGCGCCGGCAGGCCGAGCGGCACGCGATCGAGGAAACGCTGCTGCGTCACCGCCACCAGCATGCGGACGTCGCGGCGGAGCTCGGTATTTCGCGGGCGACGCTGTACCGTCTGATGATCGCGCACGGACTGCACGGCTGACGCGCCGCGGCGCGCGCCCGCTCAAGACCGCGCGGCGGCTGCCGTTAAAGCACGCAAAGGCCCGGCCGGAACGCGCGATCGATGCGCGCGCAACCGGCACGCGGCGCATCACGCTAATCGAGGTCATCGTGGCAGAGTGCAGTCAGTGCGGCAGGACGTTCCTGGTCGGCGGGCAGTCGATCGACGGCCGCCGCTATTGCAGCCCGGTGTGCGCAGAGGCGCATCCGGTCGTCGTCGAGGCGGAACGGATGCCTGACGCGAAGGTGCGGCAGTACGTCGACGACTGGCGCTACGGGCCCTGTCCGATCTGCTTGCGCGAAGGGCAGCCGGTCGACGTCCATGCGTCGCATCGCATCGTGTCGCTCGTGTTCGTCACGCGCTGGGCGACGCGGCGCCACGTGTGCTGCCGCCGGTGCGGCCGCAGGAAGCAGGCGCTCGCGCTGCTCGCGTCGGCCACGCTCGGCTGGTGGGGGCTGCCGTGGGGCATCGTGCTGACGCCGATCCAGCTCGCGCGCAATCTGCTGGGCCTGGCCGCGCGCGACCCGGAGGTCGCGACGCGGCAGTTCGAGGAACTCGTGCGGCGCAAACTGGCCGCCCGCCGGCTCGCACGCGCGCAGCGGGGCGCCGGCGCCTGACGCGGCCGTTAAGCCGGCCGTTCGAAGCCCGATGCGACCCAGCGCTCGGCGCTGGCCTTGTTGAGCTTGAAGCCGGCCGACACCTTCGCTTCGGCCAGCAGCTCGCCATACGGATCGCATGCCTTGAGCTGCGCATACGGCTCGAACTCGTCCGGCACGATGTCGAGCGTCACCGACACATCCTGCCCGGCTTCGTCCTGCACCGTCACTTCCTTGTGCAGCATCGCGCGCCGCTGCTGCTCGTGCCGCATCAGCACTTCGGTCGCGGTTTTCACGAGCGTGCGGAACGCGTTCGCGTCCATCGGCTTCGGGTTCTTCTTGTCGCGGCCCATGGTCCACGGCCCGACGAGCGCGGGCTCGGACTCGCCGTCCTTGACCATCTCGACGGCCCAGCCGTCGTCGTCTTCGTTCTTGATGATGCGGGCCGTCCAGCCGTTGTCGCGCCAGAGGCCGTCTTCGTGGATGGAGGTGTCGTCGGATTGCAGGTCGGAATCGGTCATGAGGAAAGCGGGCAGTACGGGCAAGCCGGCGAAGGGCGGGGCGCGCGGCCGGCAGCGGCGCGTCGCTCGCCGCCGGCGGGCCGGGATGGCATGCAAAGGCGCAATTTTACCTGCTGGCCGGCCGCGCGGCGCGCCACGCTGGCCGTCCGGCCGATGCCGCTGCACTCGAGCGCCGGCCGCCGGACGTCGAACCGGTGCAAATATCAAACCCGTATTACGGCTCCGGCAGCCAATTCGTACGCTGTCCGATATCGCGCTCGCACAGACGTTCATAGAATCGATATTCAGGCTAAAAATAGCCTGAGCATCCTTTCAACGCCCAACCGGCCGCCCCATTTCGCAGGATGGCCGGTGAACCACCAGGAACCGCGCATGAGGAAATTCAATGTTCGCATCGTCTTCGCATACGACTGGCCGCTGACGCTGGCCGGTATCGAGCAGATCGCCGGCAGCCGCTGCGCGATCGAGCTCGTCGCGGTCTACCGGAGCGCGGCCGAACTGGTTGCGTCGCTCGGCGGCGTCGACTGCGACATCGTGCTGGTCGACTATGCGATTCGCGGCGACGAGCAGATGGACGGCCTCGCGCTGTTCGACTGGCTGCGCCGCACGCGGCCGAACGTCGGGATCGTCGCGCTGGTCGCGAACGAAAACCCGCTGATCTTCCGGTCGATCCTTGCGAGCGGCGGCGTGAGCGTCGTCAGCAAGTACGACGAGGTCGGCCATATCGTCACCGCGATCCATTCGAGCTACAGCGGCGGGACCTACCTGTCGCCGTCCGTCCGGCGCGCGGTCGATGCACTCGGCTCGCGCGGCGACGCGCCCGTGAAGCTGTCGGCGCGCGAGATCGAGGTGATTCGCCTGTATCTGTCGGGCGTGCCGATCAAGACCATCGCGCAGCGCCTGAGCAAGGGCAAGCAGACGGTCAGCGCGCAGAAGATCAGTGCGATGAAGAAGCTCGGCGCGAGCAACGACGTCGAGCTGATTCACCGGGCGGCGGGGCTGGGGCTCGGCAGCGGCGAGGCCGCGCTGCGGGCGGGCGGCGCGGCGTGAGTGCGGGACAGGCGGGGCGGCGTCAGGCCGGCAATGCGAATCGCGTCACCGCGTCGCGCAGCGCCTCGGCCTGATCGCGCAGCGAATGCGCGGCCGCCGCGGCCTGTTCGACGAGCGCCGCGTTTTGCTGCGTGACCTGATCCATCTCGCCTACCGCGCGGTTGACCTGCTCGATTCCGGCGCTCTGCTCGCGCGATGCGTGGCTGATTTCGTCGAGGATCTCGTTCACGCGCCGCACCGACTGCACGATTTCGGCCATCGTCTCGCCCGCATGCGTGACGAGCGTCGCGCCGTGCTGGACCGTCTCGTTCGACGACACGATCAGCGACTTGATCTCCTTGGCCGCTGTCGCCGAGCGTTGCGCGAGCGAGCGCACTTCGGCCGCGACGACCGCGAAGCCGCGGCCCTGTTCGCCCGCGCGGGCCGCCTCGACGGCCGCGTTCAGCGCGAGGATGTTGGTCTGGAACGCGATTCCGTCGATCACGCCGATGATGTCGCCGATCTTGTGCGAACGGTCGGTGATTTCATTCATCGTGCGCACGACGTCGTCGACCACCGCGCTGCCGCGCGTCGCGACTTGCGCGGCTTGATCGGCGAGCGACGCGGCCTGCGCGGCGCTGTCCGCGTTCTGCTTCACGTTCGCGGTCATCTGGTCCATGCTCGACGCGGTCTGCACGAGCGCGGCCGCCTGTTCCTCGGTGCGCTGCGACAGATCCGTGTTGCCGGACGCGATCTCGCTCGCGCCGACGTTGATGTTCTCGGTGCCGGTCCGGACACGCGACACCATGTCGATCAACCCGCTCTGCATCGTGTGCAGCGCATGCAGCAGGCTGCCGCGATCGTCGTGCTTCACGACCACGCGCGCGGTCAGGTCGCCCTGCGCGATGCGTTGCGCGGCGTCGAGCGCCACTTCGAGCTCGCCGCCGAGGTTCGCGCGCACGCTTTTCAGCACCAGCACCATCACGGCGGTCGCGAGCGCGCCGAGCACGGCCGTCATCGCCAGCCAGCGGCCGACGCTCGCGAGCACCGCCGAGCGCACGTCGTTCATGTACATGCCGGTCACGAGATACCAGTCCCACGGCGCGAAGCGCTGCACCGCGCTGGTTTTTTCCTGCGGCTTGTCCGCGCCCGGCTTCGGCCACAAATATTCGACGAAACCCTTGCCGCCTTCCGCGTTGCCGGCCTTCACGATCTCGATGAACAGGTGCTTGCCGTCCGGGTCGGTGAAATTCGACACGTCCTTGCCGTTGAGGTCGGATTTGATCGGATGCATCACGATCACCGGCTTCGAATCGTTGATCGAGATGTAGCCGTCGGCACCGTGGCGCATCGCGGCGATCGCCTCGATTGCCTTCTGCTTCGCATCGGCTTCAGGCATCACGTTCTGCTGCGACAGCTTGTAGTAGTGGTCGGTCACGCTCGCGGCCTGCGCGACCAGCGACGCGAGCTGGTCGCGGCGGTCCGCGATCATCGACGCGCGGGTCTGCCATGCGCCGAGCCCGGCGATCACGAGCAGGCCGAGCCACAGGATGACGATCATCGAGGCGAGTTTCTGATTCAGGGAAAGATTGCGCATGGTATGAGATCGGTCAGTCGAGAAAGCTTGCCGGGACGGCGTGACGGGATATGTGTCTTGACGGCGCGCCATGCGCGGCGCCGTAGACGGGAAATCCCTTAGAAGCCGCCAGGTCCCTATGCCCGCGACACGGGCACGGCCATCTATGCATATGCATAACAGCGGCCGCTATACTGTCGGGCGATGGTCGGCGTCGCGCCCGCACGGGCGGCAGCGCGAGCACCGAACGAAACCGAAAGGAGGCAACGATGCGGATTCTGGTGGTAGGGGCCGGCGCGGTCGGCGGATACTTCGGCGGCCGGCTGGCCGCGGCGGGGCGCGACGTGACGTTCCTGGTGCGCGACGGCCGCGCCGCCGCGCTCGCGCGCGACGGGCTGCTGATCCGCAGCCCGCGCGGCGACCTGACGCTCGCGAACGTGCAGACCGTGCGCGCGGCCGACGCGGGCGCCGGCGCCGCGCCGTTCGATCTCGTGCTGCTGAGCTGCAAGGCGTACAGCCTCGACGATGCGATTCTGTCATTCGCGCCGTTCGTCAGGCCGCGGACGCTGATCCTGCCGATGCTCAACGGGATGCGCCACCTCGACGTGCTGCGCGAGCGCTTCGGCGCCGCGCAGGTGCTCGGCGGGTTGTGCGTGATCGCGGCGACGCTCGATCGCGAGCAACGCATCGTGCACCTGAACGACACGCACGGCGTGTCGTTCGGCGAGCTGGCCGGCGGCGAATCGCCGCGCGTGCGCGCGGTGGCCGACGTGCTCGGCGGCGCGGGTTTCGACGCGACGCTCAGCGACGACATCGCCGCGCGGATGTGGGACAAGTGGGTGTTCCTCGCGACGCTCGCCGCGAGCACGTCGCTGTTTCGCGGGTCGATCGGCGACATTCTCGCCGCGCCGGACGGCCGCCGCCTGCTCGAAACGATGCTCGCCGAATGCAGCGCGATCGCCGAATACAACGGCCACCGGCCCGACGCGGCGGCCAGCGAGCGGATGCAGCGGATGGTGCTGACGCCGTCGCCGCTGACCGCGTCGATGCTGCGCGACGTCGAAAACCACGCGCGCGTCGAAGCCGATCACGTGATCGGCGACCTGCTCGCGCGACGCGACCCGCAGGCGGCCGATACGCTGTCGCTGCTGCGGATCGCGTACAACCACCTGAAGACGTACGAGGTGCGCACGGCGCGCGAGCACGCGGTGGCGTAAGCCGGCACGGGCGACCGGCGCGGGCGGCCCCCGCGCCCGTTCCGCGCTGCAACAAATTTGCCATCCGGCGCCATTTCGGCCCACGGGCGGCAAAAAAGTATCGAAAATCAGGCGTAAAGTTGGTGGAGCCGCGCGCTCGATCGACCTACATTGCTTCCCATGCGACCGGTCGCGGTGCCGCGCGAAATATGCGGCGCACGCGCGCACAGCCGAACAGGCCGCAAGAGAACCATGGGAATGGAGACGCCAACATGATGCACCCCGATCTCGAAGTGGTCGACGTGCGACGCGACGAGTCGTTCAAGGTCTGGTCGCACGGCTACCCGTATCGCACGATCCGCTGGCATTTCCATCCCGAATTCGAATTGCACCTGATCGTGGCGACGCACGGCAAGTATTTCGTCGGCGATCACATCGGCTCGTTCGGCCCCGGCCATCTCGTGCTGCTCGGCCCGAACCTGCCGCACAACTGGGTCAGCGACATGGCCGAAGGCGAAACCGTCGAGCGCCGCAATCTCGTGATCCAGTTCGATCCGTCGTTCGTGCGCCGCTGCATGGACGCGTTTCCCGAATGCCGCGATGCGCAGGCGCTGCTCGACGATGCGCGGCGCGGGGTCGGCTTCGATGCCGCGACGAGCGCCGCGATCGCGCCGCTGTTCGACGAACTGCTGACCGCGCGGGGGATGCGCCGCATCGCGCTGTTCATGACGATCCTCGAGCGGCTGTGCGGCGCGGCCGAACGCACGCTGCTCGCGAGCCCCGCGTACGACCAGGCCGACGTCACGCCGACGCGGCTCAGCCACGCGCTGTCGTATATCGGCAAGAACCTCGCGTCAGAGCTGCGCGAATCCGATCTCGCGCAACTGACCGGGCAGAGCGTGAGCGCGTTCTCGCGCGCATTCCATCGCCATACGGGCATGCCGTTCGTGCAGTACGTGAATCGTCTGCGGATCGAGTCCGCCTGCCAGATGCTGCTCGCCGACGACGCGAGCATCACCGACATCTGCTTCCAGGCCGGCTTCAACAACGTGTCGAACTTCAACCGCCAGTTCCGCGCGGTGAAGGGGATGGCGCCGTCCGAATTCCGCGCGCTGCAGCGCCTGAACGCACGCAGCCGCGAGCTGGCGCTGCATGCGGCGCCTACCGGCAATCCGCTGCCGCCGCGCGTGCTGACGCCCGGGGCGCCCGAGCTCGCACCGCAGCCCGGATGACCGCCGGGCCGTTGCCCGCCTGAGTTTTTCCAACCGTTTTACCCAGCCGATCGCGTCGTTTACGTCGCGAGGGGCGCATTCACCCACGAAAAAGCCGCACACAATTCCGGAGACACCGTCATGACGCACGCATCGCCCGCTTCATCCCCCCGTCGCGCCGCCCGCCTGGCGGCCGTTGCCGCGCTCGCCGTCGCGGCCCTGCTGCCCGCTGCCGCGCACGCCGCGCCGCTGCGGATCGGCATGACGTTCCAGGAACTGAACAACCCGTACTTCGTGACGATGCAGAAGGCGCTGAACGACGCGGCCGCATCGATCGGCGCGCAGGTCGTCGTCACCGACGCGCATCACGACGTCAGCAAGCAGGTGAGCGACGTGGAGGACATGCTGCAGAAGAAGATCGACATCCTGCTCGTGAACCCGACCGATTCGACCGGCATCCAGTCCGCGATCACGCAGGCGAAGAAGGCCGGCGCGGTGGTCGTCGCGGTCGACGCGAACGCGAACGGCCCGGTCGATTCGTTCGTCGGCTCGAAGAACTACGACGCGGGCGTGATGTCGTGCGAATACCTCGCGAAGGCGATCGGCGGCAGCGGCGAGGTCGCGATCCTCGACGGCATTCCGGTCGTGCCGATTCTCGAACGCGTGCGCGGCTGCAAGGCCGGCCTCGCGAAATTCCCGAACGTGAAGCTCGTCGATACGCAGAACGGCAAGCAGGAGCGCGCGACCGCGCTGTCGGTCACCGAGAACATGATCTCCGCGCATCCGAACCTGAAGGGTCTCTTCAGCGTGAACGACGGCGGCTCGATGGGCGCGCTCGCCGCGATCGAGGGTTCCGGCAAGGATATCAAGCTGACGAGCGTCGACGGCGCACCGGAGGCGATCGCCGCGATCCAGAAGCCGAACTCGAAGTTCATCGAGACGACCGCGCAGTTCCCGGCCGACCAGGTGCGCATCGCGCTCGGCATCGCGATCGCGCGCAAGTGGGGCGCGACGGTGCCGAAGGCGATTCCCGTCGACGTGAAGGTCGTCGATCGCGGTAACGCGAAGGGTTTCAGCTGGTGAACGACGTGCGACGCGACGCGAAGGGCGGCGGCGCGACCGATGCCCTTCGCACGGAGAAGCCGATGGACACGATACTCAGGCTCAGCCACATCACGAAAAGCTTTCCCGGCGTGAAGGCGTTGTCCGACATCGATCTGGAGATCGCGCGCGGCGAGATCCATGCACTGCTCGGCGAGAACGGCGCCGGCAAGTCGACGCTGATGAAGATCCTGTGCGGCATCCACCAGCCGGATGCCGGCACGATCGAGATCGACGGCACCGCACGCCGTTTCGCGGACTATCACGACGCGGTCGCGGCGGGCGTCGGCATCGTGTTCCAGGAGTTCAGCCTGATTCCGCACCTCGATGCCGTCGACAATCTGTTCCTCGGCCGCGAGCTGCGCAACCGCTGGGGCGCGCGCGACCGCACGCGAATGCGCGCCGCGGCGGCCGCCATCTTCGCGCGGCTCGGCGTGGCGATCGATCTCGATGCGCCGATCCGCACGCTGTCGGTCGCGCAGCAGCAGTTCGTCGAGATCGGCAAGGCGCTGTCGCTCGACGCGCGCATCCTGATCCTCGACGAGCCGACCGCCACGCTCACGCCGGCCGAGGCCGAGCACCTGTTCGCGATCATGCGCGAGCTGAAGCGGCAGGGCGTCGCGATGATCTTCATCTCGCATCACCTCGACGAGATCTTCGCGGTGTGCGACCGCATCACGGTGCTGCGCGACGGCCAGTACGTCGCGACGACCGATGTCGCGCGCACCGACGTCGAGCAACTGGTGCGCATGATGGTCGGCCGCCGGATCGAAAGCAGCTTTCCGCCGAAGCCGGCGCGTGCGGCCGATGCGCCGGCCGTGCTCGAGGTCGATGCGCTGCAGATCGAGCGCGACGGCCCGGTGAACCGCTTCGCGTTGCATGAAGGCGAGATTCTCGGCTTCGCCGGCCTGGTCGGTTCGGGCCGCACCGAGACCGCGCTCGCGGTGATCGGCGCGACGCGGGCGCACCGCAAGGAACTGCGCGTGCGCGGCACGGCGGCGAAGCTGGCCGATCCGGCCGACGCGCTGCGCGCGGGCATCGGCATCCTGCCGGAAAGCCGCAAGACGGAAGGGCTTGTCACGTCGTTTTCGATCCGCGACAACATCTCGCTGAACAACCTCGGCAAGTACCGGTCGATGCGCTGGCTGATCGACCGGCGCGGCGAGGCGCGCACCACGCTCGACGTGATGCGGCGCGTCGGTGTGAAGGCGCCGTCGATCCACACCGAGGTCGCGACGCTGTCCGGCGGCAACCAGCAGAAGGTCGTGATCGCGCGCTGGCTGAACCATCACACGTCGGTGCTGATCTTCGACGAGCCGACGCGCGGCATCGACGTCGGCGCGAAAGCCGAAATCTACGGGCTGATGCGCGAACTCACCGCGCGCGGCTACGCCATCATCATGATCTCTTCCGAATTGCCGGAAATCGTCGGCATGTGCGATCGCGTCGCCGTGTTCCGGCAGGGCCGCATCGAGGCGACGCTCGCCGGCGACGAGATCGATCCCGACACGGTCATGACTTACGCCACGGCCGGCACGCGAGGAGCGACCCATGAACCTGCCTGATTCTTCTTCCACGCCTTCCACGACGCTCGCGGCCACGGCCGGCGACGCGCCGCCGCCGCGCGCGATGTGGGCGCAGTTGCGCCGCTCGACGCTGTTCTATCCGCTCGTCGGCCTCGTCGTCGTGTGCATCGCGATGATGATCGCGAGCCCGAGCTTCCTGTCCGCCGCGAACCTCGAGAACGTGCTGCGCCAGGTCTCGATCAACGCGATCATCGCGGTCGGCATGACCTGCGTGATCCTGACCGGCGGGATCGACCTGTCGGTCGGCTCGGTGATGGCGCTGTCGGGCACGCTCGCGGCCGGGCTGATGGTCGCGGGCGTCAATGCGGTCGCCGCGCTGGCGATCGGCATCGCGGTCGGCGTCGGGTTCGGCTTCCTGAACGGCGTGTTTGTCGCGTTCGCCGGGATGCCGCCGATCATCGTCACGCTCGCGACGATGGGCATCGCGCGCGGCCTGGCGCTGATCTACACGGGCGGCTATCCGATCGACGGGCTGCCCGACTGGGTCGCGTTCTTCGGCAGCGGCAAGGTGCTCGGCATCCAGGCGCCGGTGCTGATCATGCTGGCGGTCTATGCGATCGCGTGGCTGCTGCTCGACCGGATGCCGTTCGGCCGCTACGTGTACGCGATCGGCGGCAACGAGCAGGCGACGCGGCTCACCGGCGTGCGCGTCGCGCGCGTGAAGCTGATCGTCTACACGCTGGCCGGGCTCACGTCGGCGCTCGCGGCGATCGTGCTGACCGGGCGCCTGATGAGCGGGCAGCCGAACGCGGGCGTGGGCTTCGAGCTCGACGCGATCGCGGCCGTCGTGATGGGCGGCACGTCGATCTCCGGCGGGCGCGGCGCGATCCTCGGCACGCTGGTCGGCGCGCTGCTGCTCGGCGTGCTCAACAACGGGCTCAACATGATCGGCGTGAACCCGTACGTGCAGAACGTGATCAAGGGCGGAATCATCCTGCTCGCGATCTACATCAGCCGCGAGCGATCGCGGTAACGGTCTATTCATCAGTGATCCAGATTAATCAGGAAAGAGACAACTCATGACGACACCCGAAAACCGGCCGCACATGACCGCGGTCGTCTGCCACGGCCCGGAGGACTATCGCGTCGAACAGGTCGCGAAGCCGCTCGCCGGTCCGAACGAGCTCGTGATCCAGATCGCCGCGTGCGGGATCTGCGCGAGCGACTGCAAGTGTTACACCGGCGCCAAGATGTTCTGGGGCGGACCGAGCCCGTGGGTGAAGGCGCCGGTAATTCCCGGCCACGAATTCTTCGGCTACGTCGAGGCGCTCGGCGACGGCGCGGCCGAGCATTTCGGCGTGGCGATGGGCGACCGCGTGATCGCCGAGCAGATCGTGCCGTGCGGCAAGTGCCGCTATTGCAAGTCGGGCCAGTACTGGATGTGCGAAGTGCACAACATCTTCGGCTTCCAGCGCGAGGTTGCCGACGGTGGGATGGCCGAGTACATGCGCATTCCGCCGACCGCGATCGTCCACAAGATTCCGCTTGGCGTATCGCTCGAGGATGCCGCGATCATCGAGCCGCTGTCGTGCGCGATCCATACGGTGAACCGCGGCGACATCCAGCTCGACGACGTCGTCGTGATCGCAGGCGCGGGCCCGCTCGGGCTGATGATGACGCAGGTCGCGCATCTCAAGACGCCGAAGCAGCTCGTCGTGATCGACCTGATCGACGAACGGCTCGAACTCGCGCGGCAGTACGGCGCCGACGTGACGATCAACCCGAAACGCGACGACGCGCGCGGAATCGTCCGCGCGCTCACCGACGGCTACGGCTGCGACGTGTACATCGAGACGACCGGCGCGCCGGTCGGCGTGAACCAGGGGCTCGACCTGATCCGCAAGCTCGGCCGCTTCGTCGAATTCAGCGTGTTCGGCGAGGATGCGACCGTCGACTGGTCGATCATCGGCGACCGCAAGGAGCTCGACGTACGCGGCGCGCACCTCGGGCCGTACTGCTATCCGGTCGCGATCGACCTGCTCGCGCGCGGGCTCGTCACGTCGAAGGGCATCGTCACGCACGGCTTCGCGCTCGAGGACTGGGACGACGCGATCCGCGTCGCGAAGTCGGCCGAATCGATCAAGGTGCTGCTGAAGCCGGCCCGCTGACGGCCGGCGTGCGCCTCACCGGAGACATCATGGAATACGTCATAGGCGTCGACATCGGCACGCAGAGCACCAAGGCGCTGCTGGTCGACCGGCACGGCACGATCGTCGCGCGGCGCTCGGCCGGCTACCAGCCCGATACGCCGCGCCCGCTGTGGGCCGAGCAGTGGCCGCAGGTGTGGTTCGATGCGGTGCTCGACTGCATCGCGGGCTGCGTGAGCGATGCGCGCGCGCAGGGCGTGCCGGCCGATGCGATCCGTGCGGTGTGCGTGAGCAGCCTGTACGGCGGCTCGGGCATCCCGGTCGACATCGACATGCGGCCGCTGCATCCGTGCCTGATCTGGATGGACCGGCGCGCGACCGCCGAAGTCGACTGGGTCAACGAACACGTGAACGTCGAGCGGCTGCGCGTGATCACCGGCAACGGCGTCGACAGCTACTACGGCTTCACCAAGATGCTGTGGCTGCGCGACCAGCGGCCGGACGTGTGGGCGAACGTGCGCTATTTCCTGCCGCCGAACGCGTACGTGATCTACCTGCTGACCGGCGAAGTCGCGGTCGATCACAGTTCGGCCGGCAATATCGGCGGCGTGTACGACGTGGCGCGCCGCGAGTGGTCCGACGCCGCGCTCGACATGCTCGGCATTCCGGCGACGATGATGCCCGAGCGCCTCGTCGATTCGACGGATATCGTCGGCGGCCTGCTGTCGCAATGGACCGCTCCGCTCGGGCTGCCGGCCGGCACGCCCGTCGTCGCGGGCGGCGTCGATGCGGCGGTGGCGACCTTCGCGGCCGGCGCGACGCGGGCCGGGCAGCATGTCGCGATGATCGGCACCAGCATGTGCTGGGGTTACGTGAACCGGCACGTCGATGCGCGCCACGCCCTCGTCAGCATGCCGCACGTGTTCGACGGCCAACGCGACCTGTACGTGTTCGGCGGTGCGATCACGGCCGGCGCATCGGTCGCGTGGTTTCGCGACCAGTTCTGTCACGCGGAAACCGATGCGGCCCGCCTGCTGCCGCACGGCGATCCGCACGTGCTGCTCGAGGAGGCGGCCGAGCGCGTGCCGGCCGGTGCCGACGGCGTGTTGTTCCTGCCGTATCTGATGGGCGAGCGCAGCCCCGTGTGGGATGCGAAGGCGAGCGGCGCGTTCGTCGGGCTGAGTCTCGCGCATACGCGTGCGCATCTATATCGTGCGGTGCTCGAAGGCGTCGCGTTCGCGTTGCGCCACAACATCGAGGCCGGCCGCCGCGGCGCGGTGGCGCTGGACGACCGGCTGATCGTCGTCGGCGGCGCCGCGCATTCGGCGCTGTGGATGCAGATCATCGCGGACGTGACGGGTTTTCCGGTGTGGACGATCGAGCAGGATGTCGAAGCGGCGATGGGTGCCGCGCTGCTCGCCGGTGTCGGCGCAGGGCTCGTGTCGCGCGACGACGCGCAGGGCGGCTGGGTTACGCTCGCCGAGCGCGCACGGCCCGATGCCGATCGCGCGAAAACCTACGACGCGCGCTTCTCGCTCTACACGGCGCTGTACCCGGCACTCAAACCGATCATGCACAGGCTCGGATCATCATCATGAACACACGATTCGATTTCGGCGGAGCAACGGTGCTCGTCACGGGCGCGTCGAGCGGAATCGGCCGCGCGTGCGCGGTCGCGCTGGCGCAGGCGGGGGCGCGCGTCGTCGCGGCAGCGCGCGACGGGGTCGCGCTCGATGCGCTCGCCGGCGAGATCGCGTGCGATACGGTGCGCATGGACGTCGGCGGCGACGAACACGCGATCGATGCCGCGCTCGCCGCCTACGATGCGTTCGACGGCCTCGTCAATTGCGCGGGGATCGCGTCGCTCGAACCGGCGCTCGATGTCGGCGCCGCGCAGTTCGATCGCGTGATGGCCGTCAATGCACGCGGCGCGGCGCTCGTCGCGCGGGCCGTGGCGCGCAAGATGATCGATCGCGACGGGCGCGGTGCCGTGCACGCACGGGGCAGCATCGTCAACGTGTCGAGTCAGGCCGCGCTCGTCGGCCTGCCCGCGCATCTGAGCTATTGCGCGTCGAAGGCGGCGATGGACGCGATCACGCGCGTGCTGTGCATCGAACTCGGGCCGTACGGCATTCGTGTGAACAGCGTGAACCCGACCGTCACGTTGACGCCGATGGCGCAGTTCGCGTGGAGCGAACCGGAGAAGCGCGAGCCGATGCTCGCTGCGATCCCGCTCGGCCGATTCGCGCAGCCGGACGAAGTCGTCGAGCCGATCCTGTTTCTGCTCAGCGATGCGGCGTCGATGATCAGCGGCGTGTCGTTGCCGATCGACGGGGGATACACGGCGCGCTAGACCGCCATCGCGGAAGTAGCGGGTCGAATTCGCGCAGCGGCCGGCGCGCGGCTAGACCGGATCCTTGCTCGGCGGTCCGTCCGGCTGCTGCGGGTTGTCGTGATGACCGGGCGGCGACGAGAACGGATCGTCTTCCGGATCGCGGTTCGGATCGGCTGGTGGCTCGGGCGTCGGGATCGTATGGTCGCTCATGGAGAACTCGCGCGGTGCGTGACGGCGGTGGCGCGGCGAACGCGCCTCGTCTCCGTTATAGCCAATCGGGCGCGCGTTTGCAGCCGGATTCTTGCGGCAGGGTTGCCGATCGTCGGCGAAATTCGTCCATTGGCGATGTTCGCGCGCGATCTCGCGGGCCGCGCAGTCGACGTCAGCGCAAGTCCGCCGGCGTATCGACGTCGCGCAGGATGCCGGGATCGTCGACGTCGAGCAGGGTGACCGGCGCGCGGGCGAACAGCGCGCGGGCGCCTGTGTCGCCGTCGAGCGCGGCGAGTGCATCGAAGTGGTGCGCGGCGAAACCGACCGGATGGCCGCGCCCGCCGCGATACGCGGGCGCGACGATCGATGCGTTCTCCGCTTCGAGCGCGCGTGCGACCGTTTCGTACGTGGAAGCGGCGATCCACGGCATGTCGCCGAGCGCGACGAGCCAGCCGCTCGCGTCGGGCGTGGTGCGCACGCCGGCCGCGAGGCTCGCGCCCATGCCGCGCAACGCATCGGGCGCATAGACGACCTGACAGCCGGCTTCGTTCAGCAGAATCGCAAGTTTTTCGGCGCCGGGACGCACGACGGCGATCACGTCGGCGGTGGCTGCCGCGAGACGGCGGGCGGCGGCGACCGCCACCGGCGTGCCGTCGGGAAGCCGGGCGAGCAGCTTGCTGTGCAGGCCGCTCGGGTCGAAGCGTTGACCAAGGCCGCCGGCGAGCAGGACGCCGGTGGCGAGTGACGCATAGGACATCGGCGCGCAGGGGAGTGAGGCAGGTGCTGCGATTGTGCGGGAGCCCGCGGGGATCGGCAAGTGAGGATGTTACCGGGTCACGCGTGCGCGATCGGGAAATCCGTCATCGCGACGCTACGTCGAGCAGGCTTTCCTCGACGGGACCGTAAATTGCATGCGATTCGTTCTGCATGACGGCCCCATAGCGATCGCCGAACCTTGCGGGCCGCTGGCCAATGTAGAACGGGGCGGTCGCTTTGGTCAGACGAATCGCCAATCTGCCGGAGTCCGGGGAAGGTGCGCCGCGGTTCGATCCGACGGGCGGGCCACGCTTACCAGAGCGTCTTGACGTGCGCGTACGCGCGGATTTTTTCGTCGCGCGTGACGAGCGGCGCGCCGAGCCGCCGCGCGGTCGCGACGATCATGCGGTCGGCCGGATCCTTGTGGAACGCGCCGGGCAGGTCGGTGGACTTCGCGGCGATGTCGGCATCGACAGGAACGAAACGCATGCCGTCGATCTGCGCGACGGTGGCGAGCCACGCGTCGACATCCATCGTCAGGGCGAGGCGGTCGTTGCGCACCAGCATCGCGATTTCCCACGCGGAAATCGCGGAGGCGGCGAGCGCGCCTTCGCTCCGTGCGCGCTCGATCGCGCTTCGCGCCTTCTTGCTGAGCGCAGGGTCGCCCGCTACCCACCACACCAATGCATGCGTATCCAGCACGATCACCGCGACGCCTCCCAATCATCTTCCGCAATCGGATCGAGAGGATTGTCGTAGCGCATGACCGACCCGCGCAATATGTCCAACGGCTGAGCTTCGCGCGAGCGATAGGGCCGGATCTCGAGCGTCGGCTTGCCGTGGTCGGTGACGATCAGGCTTTCGCCCGACGCCTCGACGAGCCGGAAGTATTCGAGTGCGCGAGCCTTGAATTCGGATTTCGATACGGGAGCGTGCGGCATCATGATATGAGCATGGTCATTTGACGCTGGTCATTTTAGACTCGTCTTTCGACACGGCGCAAGCGCCGGGGCATGACCGACGCACGCTACGCATCCGCCCACTTCCTCAACAGGTTGTGATAAATCCCGGTGAGCGCAATGACCATCGGATCCTTCGCGCCTTTCTCCGCCGACAACGCCTGAATCTGCGTATCGAGCTGAAACAGCAGCGTGCGATCGCCATCGTCGCGCACCATGCTCTGAATCCAGAAGAACGACGCCACGCGCTCGCCGCGCGTCACCGGCGTCACGTGATGCAGGCTCGATGCCGGATACAGCACGAGATCGCCCGCCGGCAGCTTCGCGCGATGCACGCCGTACGTATCCTCGACGCATAGTTCGCCACCGTCGTACGCTTCGGGTTCCTCGAGGAACAGCGTCGCCGACAGGTCGCTGCGCACGCGGAAATCCGTGCCGCGCAGCAGCCGGATCGCATTGTCGACGTGCGTGCCGAACGTCTCGCCGCCTGCATAGCGATTGAACAGCGGCGGAAACACCTTCAGCGGCAGTGCCGCCGAAAAGAACAGCGGATGGCGGGCGAGCGCATCCTGGATCGCGTCTCCCACCGCGCGCGCGGCTGGCGAACCTTCCGGCAATTGCCGATTGCGTTTCGCGAGCGCCGATTGCGCGCCGGACGTTGCGTTGCCGTCGACCCATTCCGCGGCATCGAGCAGCTCGCGGCATTGCGCGACCTGCGCCTGGGTCAGTACGCCGGGGATATGAAGCATCATGATGCGGATTCCGTTACGTGCGGCGCCAGTTGCATGGCCGCCGCACGAAACGCGTCGAGCGGCGACGACGCGAGATACGCGCGCATCTTCGCGATGAACGCGGGTGTCGCGGTGGCCGGCACGCGGGCGAGCCAGACGAGCGCTTCGTCGACGCGTCCGCGCTCGGCAAGCAGCCTTGCATAGTTGAACTGGCCGCGAAAATCGCCGGCCTCGGCTGCGCGGCGATAGTGGTCGAACGCGGCGTCGGTGTCGACCGATACGACCCAGCCGTCCTCGTAGAAGCCGCCGATCAGGTTGATCGATTTCGCGTGGCCGAGCGCGGCCGCGCGGCGGAACCAGTCGAGCGCGTCGGCACGGTTCTCGTCGACGCCGTGGCCGAGGGCAAGGGCAGTCGCGTAGTTGTACATGCCCCAGTCGAGGCCTGCCTGCGCGGCGAGCCGGTACCAGTACACGGCGACCGGTGCGCACGCGGCCGTGCCCCAGCCGAACTCGTAGCAGCGCCCGAGCATGTTCATCGCCATCGCGTGGCCGGCCCGCGCCGCGTGCCGGAACCAGTTGAACGCGGCGGCCGGATCGCGTGCGACGCCGTGTCCGTCGAGCAGGTATTGCCCGTAGACGGCCTGCGCGTCGACGATGCCGTTGCCGGCCGCCGCCGCGACCCACGCGGCGGCGCGCTCGGGCGGCCCGGCCAGGATGTCGGCGAATTCGCGCGGCGATACCGACGCGAGCGCCTTCAGCGACACGGCCTCCATCGATCAGTAGCGCGCGTTCAGCGTGACGAACGCCGAGCGGCCCGGCGCGATCGACGCATAGTGCGCGGGATACGCCTGATCGAAGTACGTGCGGTTGAACAGGTTGTTCACGTTCAGCTGCAGGTCGAGCTTCTTGTTGATCCGGTACTGCGCCATCGCGTCGAAGCGCCAGTACGACGGCACGGCGCGCAGGTTCGCGGGATCGCCGAACACTTCCGACATGTAGAACGCGCCGCCGCCGACCGTGAACTTCGGCGTCACGTCGTAGTTCGACCACATCGTGAGGCTGTGCTTCGGCGTGTTCGGGAAGCGGTTGCCGTTGTTCGCGGTGTCCTTGCCGTTGTCGCGCAGTTGGCTCTTCATGTACGTGTAGCCGCCGAATACCTGCCACTGCTTCGTGATCTGGCCGGCGAGGCCGAGCTCGAGACCCTGCACGCGCTTGTTGCCGACCATCGCGTACTGGTTGTTCGGCAGCGTCACGCGTGCGTTCGTCGTGTCGATCTGAAACAGCGCGGCCGTCAGCGACAGCTTGTCGTTCAGCACGTTCCACTTCGTGCCGAGCTCGATGCTGCGGTTCTTTTCCGGCGAAAGCTGATCGGCGTTCGGGCCGACGCCGCCGCGGCCCGGCGTGAGCGACTGCGTCTCGCTGCCTTCGCCGAGCAGCATGCCGGCCGGCGTCGACGACGTCGCATACGACGCGTAGATGCTGCCGTTCTGCGCGGGCTTGAATACGAGGCCGGCCTGCCAGTTGAAGAGCGTGTCGTCGCGCGTATACGTCTTGCCGCCATTCGCCTTGGTGTCGGTGAAGCGGGTCGAGTAGTCGTCGACGCGCACGCCGGCGTTGACCTGCCAGCGCGGCGTGATCTCGATCGTGTCGAAGCCGTAGATCGACTTCGTCGTGGTGCGCGCATGCGCATAGTCGTTGTTGCGCTTGATCGAGCCGGCCCACGGATCGTTCGGGTTCGGCGACCACAGGCTCGTGCAGTTGTAGCCCGACGCCGCGCCGATGCCCTTCTGGCAGATCTTGCCGGTGTCGGCCGCGACCGTATACGAATCGCGCTTGCCCCATTCTCGGGACAGCTCGATGCCGGTCGTGAAGCTGTGCTTGAACGGCCCCGTGCGGAATTCGCCGAACAGCTCGGTCAGGTTCGCGAGGCTGTTGATCGAGCTGTTGCGGTTGTTGTTGCGGCGCCAGACCTTGCCGTTGATGACGTTGCCCGCGCTGTCGTCGGGCTGCGTCCAGATGTAGTCCTGCGTCGATTCCGTGTAGCGCGTGGTGTTGCGCACCGTGAGGTTCGGCGTGATGTCGTGCTCGATCTTGATCGTGCTGATGTCCGACGTGGTCTTGCGGAAATCGCGATCGATCAGGCCGTAGAAGTTGTGGCGATCGACGGGCGCCGGATAGATCGTGCCGACGTTCGCGGGCTTGTTCGACGTCGTGTAGAAGTACGGGATGCCGCCGTCGGGCATGTCGTCCGTCTGCAGGTGGTAGTAGCTCGCGGTCACGCGCGTCGGCGTGCCGAGGCCGAACGCGATCGACGGCGCGACGCCCCAGCGTTCGTTGTTGACGGCGTCGCGGCCGGCGACGTCGTTGTTGTGGCTCATCAGGTTCAGGCGGAACGCGGCGTGATCGGCGAACTGCCAGTTGCCGTCGGCGGTGAAGCGCCGATAGCGGTCGGTGCCGAGGCCCGCGCTCGCGGCGGCCGTGGTGCCCAGATGCGGGGCCTTCGTGATCAGGTTGATGCTGCCGCCGGCGCCGCCGCGGCCGCCGTACGCGCCGTCGGAACCCTTGGTGATCTCGACGCGCTCGGTGTTGAAAATCTCGCGCGTGGTGGCGCCCGTGTCGCGCATGCCGTCGACGAACATGCTGCCCTGCGTGTCGTAGCCGCGGATGAACGGACGGTCGCCGAGCGGGTTGCCGCCTTCGCCGGCGCCGAACGTGATGCCGGGCACGGTGCGCAGCGCTTCGGTCAGCGTTGCCGCGCCGCTGCTCTGGATCAGTTCCTGCGGGATCACGGTGACGGATTTCGGCGTGTCGACGAGCGGCGCGGTGAATTTCGCGGAAGCGGAAAAGTCGGCCTTGTAGCTGTGCTCGGTCTTGCCCTGGATCTCGATCGGCGCGAGATGGCCTTCGGTGCTGGCGGGCGCCGCGGGCGGCGTGCCGTCGGCGAAAGCGGGACTCGCGGCGAGCACGCTGCACAGGGTGGTGAATTTACCGAGCTTCAGCTCGTCCGGACGGGATTTCATGGTGCGCTTCGACCTCGCGGTGTGGCCCCGGGGCAATGCATTGCGGAAATGTGCACGCCGTCGGGAATTATTACGATTTGTTTTCAGGTGGCATTCTATGTAATTTTTTCTTAAATGAGAAGCGTTCTTGTTCGCGTTTGTAAGGGAATTGTTGACGAATGTTGCGGGGTGGTTGTGGGGGCTGGCGGGGCGGGAGGATGGCCGAACGGCCGACTGGGAGAGGCGTGGCGCGTGGCTTACAGTGATCGAATCTTCATTCGACACAAATGACAGCAAGATACTAATATGACAGCATTGAAAGCAAATGCGACAAGGTGCATCATGCCCGTGATCACGGTTCGAAATCTGCCCGACGAGGTGCATCGCGCGCTTCGAATTCGGGCTGCACAACATGGCCGCAGTACCGAGGCCGAGGTGCGAGACATCCTCGAGCAAGCCGTTCGGCCGGGAGGGCGGCCGAGACTGGGAACGTTGCTCGCTGAAATCGGGCGAGAGGCTGGCGGCATCGATTTCGAAGTTCGGCGTGACAAGACGCGAACCGATCCGATGAGCTTCGAATGATCCTGGTCGATACCAACGTCATTTCCGAGCCGCTGCGGCGCGAGCCGAGCGCAACCGTGATCGAATGGCTCGACGCGCAGAACGTCGAGACGTTGTTTCTAGCCGCAATCAGTCTGGCGGAGATTCGATTCGGCGTGGCCATGTTGCCGGTGGGGCGCAGGCGGGACTGGCTCGAGCAAAGCATCGAGCAGCGGGTCGTGCCGTTGTTTCGCGGCCGGATCCTGCCGTTCGACGATGCGGCCAGCAAGGCGTATGCGAGCCTTCGCGCGAAGGCGCGTGGTACGAGCAACGCGATGACGTCGGCCGATGGCTTCATCGCTGCAATCGCCGCTGCGAACGGCCTGATCGTGGCCACGCGCGACATCGCGCCATTCGAAGCAGCGGGCCTGCGCGTGATCGATCCGTGGGCCAACTAACGCGGGGTTGGCTGCGCCTGCATCGAAAATGAAAAACGCGCCGTGCAAGTCGGCGCGTTGCATGCGTGACGTCTGCGCGCGGCCCTTGAATTGGAGCAATTTCCCGTTCAACGCGCGCGACACCGGCCGCGGGTCAGTCGATCCCGTGAAACACCGCATCCTCCGGCCCGAGGTACGCCGGCGGGCGCCACGTCGCGTCGCGCATCGAATGCTGGACGAGATTCTCGACACCGAGCAGCACCGCGAAGATCGCCATGCGCACCGGAATGCCGTTGTCGGTCTGCCGGAAAATCGCGAGACGCGGGTCGCGGTTCAGGTCGACCGACAGGTCGTTCGCGCCGGGCCGGCTGTCGCGCGGCAGCGGGTGCATGATCAGCGTGTCGGGCTTGCACACCGAGTCGACGAGCGCCTGGTTGATCTGGAAATCCGGTGTGTACCCTTCGAACGACTCGTCGGTGAAGCGTTCTTTCTGGATGCGCGTCGCGTAGACGACATCCGCGCCGCGCAAGCCCGCCGCGAGATCGTTCGTCTGCTCGACCACATGGCCGTTCGTCGCGATCTGGTCGACGATGTACGCCGGCATCTCGAGCGTCGGCGGCGACACGAGCGTGAACTTCAGGCCGCGGTACAGCGCGAGCAGCTTGACGAGCGAGTGCACGGTGCGGCCGTACTTCAGGTCGCCGACCAGCGCGATGTGCGCGCCGTCGACGATCTTGCCGAGCCGCGAAAATTCGCGCTGAATCGTATAGAGGTCGAGCAGCGCCTGGCTCGGATGCTCGCCGGGGCCATCGCCGCCGTTGATCACCGGCAGGTTGGTCGCGCGCGCGAATTCGGCCACCGAGCCTTTCTCCGGATGGCGGATCACGAGCGCGTCGACGTAGCCGGCCATCACGCGGCTCGTGTCGTAGATCGATTCGCCCTTGGCCATCGACGAGAACGTGAAGCCGGTGGTGTCGCACACCGAGCCGCCGAGCCGGCAGAAGGCCGCACCGAACGACACGCGCGTGCGCGTGCTGGCCTCGAAGAACAGGTTGCCGAGCACGGCGCCTTCGAGCACGCGCGAAATCTTGTGGCGTCGCGCGATCGGCTGCATGACGTCGGCCACGCGGAACAGCGCCTCGACCGAATCCCGCGAGAACTGGTCGACCGAGATCAGCTGCGGCTTGCCTTCGAACAGGAATTGCTTCGCGAGCCCTTGTTTGTCTACGCTTTGCGTATAGTTTTCGCCGTCCGGCGCCGAGCGGTCGACGATTTCCGATACGAAGCGCTCGACGATCTCGGGCATTCCGCGCGATTCCTGCGAATCGTCCGGAAGCAGCCAGGTATCCAGCGCGCGCCGGCTGACGCCGATGCGATTCGCGAATGCCTCGCGGGTCATGTTGAGGCGGCGCATCGCGTCGCGGAGGAAGGCTTGCTGGGGAACGGTCATCGGCGGCTCCTGGGCGAAAAATATACGCGATGCGTATATTAGTTTCTCGCGCCATGAAGTCAAGAGAAATCTGTGTGCCCGCGTGGTGTGGCGCGCATGACACTCGGCGGGGCCGTACTGGCGCGCCGCGTGCGTCTCCGTATAATCAGGTCAGGCCCCGTGTCCGGCAGCGTGCCGGGCGCCAGCCCACACGATTCGCCCGGTCGGGCTTGTTGATTCGAAGGAGAATGAGAATGACGCGTACGATTGCTGCAATGCTGCTGGTGGTGACCGCCGCGCTCGCCGGTTGCAATACGGTCGCCGGCATGGGCCAGGACATTTCGAAGGGCGGCCAGGCGATCAGCGATTCGGCTGAAAAGGCCAAATAAGCCGACCGGTTCCGGCATGCAGAAGGCGCCGGGCCTTCCCGCGATGGCGGGGCGGCCCGGCGCCTTTTTTACGCCCGGGTCGACGCTGCCGGCGTCACGCGCGTTCCACGAACGCGTAGCGGCCCTCGACCTTGCGCGGCGTGAACCAGCCGTAGTCGGGGAACAACCGGTTACGGACGAACCAGACATAACCGACCAGCACGACCGTGACCGCGAGGCTCGGCAGCGCGGCCGACGGATCGCGGCCGAGATCGGCGACGGTCTTCGGCACCTGCAGCAGCGACAGCAGGATGAACGCGTGATACGCGCCGACGCGATGGGTCGCGAAGCCCCAGACGAACAGCAGCGACAGCGGTACGGTCAACGCAAGGAAAACGGTGACGAGGACGCCGCCGGCGCCTGACGCGAAGAAGTAGTACGCAAGCATCAGGCTGATGACCAGCTGCGCGACGCCGAGCGCGATCAGGACCCGGATGTGCAGCTTGTTCTTGCGGCAGCGTTCGGGGTCGGGGCGCGACGCGATCAGGTGCGCAAGTACGCGATCCTTGAGCCCCTGTCCGGACAGTTCGGCCAGTGCGTCGGCTTTCCTCGTTCCCGCGGACAGCAGCACCGCGATTCTTGTTTTGGCTTCCTTCCTGTTCATTGCGTGGCGGATTGTTGTTCGATGGTTGTCAAAGGGTCCGGCCACGCGAATATTGCATCTTGCGCAGTCGTGCGCAACGGTTTTGCGGTGCGCGGACACATTCCTACAGTCGCCGGCCGTGTTGTCGGAGGGCGGGGATCGACGGGCGATGTGGTGGGACGGCGCCGTTGCTGTTTCCGCCGCGAGGCAACGAGCACGCGAGTCAGTCGCTGGCCGTCCGCGCCGCGAGCGTAGCGCCCGGCTCGACGGGCGGTTCGCGCCGCCGCGTCGCGCCGACGAGCATGCCGCCGACGACGAGCGCGATGCCGGCGACACGCGTGCCGGTCAGCGTCTCGCCGAACAGCGCAACCGCGAACAGCACGGCCGAAACCGGCGCGACCGCCGTGAACAGCGCCGCTTCGGTGCCGCTCGTGCGCGCCGAGCCCGCATACCAGCACAGATAGCCGAGCACGGTCGGTACCAATGCGTAGTAGGCGACGGCCGACACGGCGCCGACGGTCCAGCCGCTCGCCACCGCACGCCATTCGAACGCGGCCGGCACGAGTGCGAGCACGAAGCCGAGGCCCGACATCGCGGTGGAAAGCGCAAGCGGCGGCAACGGCGCGGCAAGCCGCCGGTTGAGCAGGATGAAGACCGCTTCGCATGCGACGGCCGCCAGCACCAGCGCGTCGCCCGCAAGCGTCTGCAGCGACGGCAGCGCGTGGCCCGGCGCGAACGTGACGAACAGCACGCCGGCCGTGGCGAGTGCGGCGGCCAGCCAGTCGCGCGGCGTCTGCCGCTCGCGCAGCACGACGGCCGCGATCAGGGTCGACATGGCCGGCAGCGTGCCGAGCATCACGCCCGCATCGAGCGGCGACGACAGTGTCGTGCCGCTGATCAGCAGCACCGTATAGCCGACGCCGCCCGCCGCAGCCTGGATGACGAGCAGCACGGCATCGCGTGCGCAAATGCGTGGCCAGCACATGCGCTGCGCGCGCATCAGCGCGAACAGCAGCGGGGTCGCGATCAGGAAGCGCAGCGCGGTGGCCGCGAACGGCGGCAGGCCGCCGGCCGCGAGACGGCTCGCGATGACGGTGCTGCCGACGCCCGCCATCGCGGCGGCGAGATAGAGATAGCCGATCAGTCGTGTCTTCATGCGCCGCATCGTCGCGTACGGCGGCAGGGGTGTCTTGAACGAAATTGCAACCGACGGCGGTGCTGAATGCGGTACGCCGTCGACATGCTTCGATGCAACAGGTCTCGCGGCTGCCGTCGAGGTGGCGACCGTCTTCGACGGAGGCGCTCCCCGGCGGCCCCACACGGTGCAGGCGACAGCGTTATTGACCCGCCTGCGTGAACCGCCCCGGCGTGATCCCGAACTGGCGCGCGAACGCGCGGGTCAGGTGGCTCTGATCGGCGAAACCGGCTTCGGCCGCCGCAACGGCGATCGGCAGGCCACGGGCCAGCAACGCGCGCGCGAGCCGCGTGCGCGACTGAACCAGATAGGCATGCGGCGTGATGCCGAGCTCGCGCGCGAAGCCGCGCAGCAACTGGAAGCGGCTGACGCCGCTCAGGCCGGCCAGTTCGGCGAGCGACACGGGCGCGCCCGGCGCCGCATCGAGCCGCTCGCGGGCGATTCGGATTGCCGGCGCGACGCCGGCCGCCGGCAGCGTGCGGTTCGCGTGCCGGGCGAGCAACCCGGCGACGAGCATCACGAGCGCTTCGTCGCGGGCCAGCGGCCGGGTGTCGCCTGCGACGATGCGTGCATGCAGCCGGCCGACGGCCGCGGCGAGCCGTGCGTCGCGCACGGCCGGATGCGCAAGCTCGACGCCGCCGAGGCCTTCCTCCTGCGCGACGCCCGCGATCAGCGCGGGGGCGAGGTACAGCATCCGCCAGTGGCGGCCGGTGCCGGCCTCGAGCGGCGCGCCGTCGTGCATCTCGCCCGGATTGACCATGATCGCGTCGCCGGCCAGCGCGTCGACCTGCCCGCGGCCGCTCCACGACCGGTGCGCGCCGCTGACGATCACGCCGACCCCGAATTCGTCGTGCGCGTGGCGCGGAAACGCGCGGTCGGATTCGAGGCTGATCGCCTCGATGCCTTCGCCGGTGCGTCGGTAGTGGGTGACACGGTGCATGTGCGCTCCTCGCGCCGGTCGCGGCGCGGATCACGTGCACTTTAGCGCGTTCCGTCGCCGCGCGCCCTTCATCCTTTTGGCCGATACCGCACGGCGCGCGCAGCCGTCACCATGGGCACATCGGCAGCGTACACGGCCCGCCGGGCCTGAAGCTGCGCGGGAGACGGCAGGTGGAACGACACGATCCGGTATTCATTCAGGTGGGCGCGCTCGCGGACGGCTTCGCGCCGGAGGCGAACATCCTCGCACCCGTCGACGCGCTCGTCGGGCGGACACTCGCGCTCGACGACGCATCGGGCGCATGGCGCGTCTATACGTTCGAGCCGGGCGCGCTGCGATGGCGCGACGCGGCGGCCGACACGGGCGGTCGCGCGTCGTGCCGCGTGACGCAGTTGCGCGACGGCCTGTACTTCGTCGACTACATCGATGCCGCCGCTCGGGCGACGTCGGTCAGCCTTGTGATCGATGTCGACAACGGCGTGTGGACGTCGGTCGTCGGTACGCTGCCGACCGAAGCCGACACGCGCATCGATGCGTTCACGCGCGTCGCGCGCGGGCTGCCGCTGACGGCCGTCGATGCGCAGTTCCGGCACGGCACGCTCGGCGGCCATGCCGGGCCGGGGCCGCTGCATGCGCCCACGCGCGAGCTGATCGGCAAGCGGACGATGTACCGCTACAGCCCGACCGAATGCTACGAGCACATCTACCTGAACGACAATTTCTACGCGTGGCAGTGCCTGCAGGGCGTCGAAGGCGGGCTGGCCGATGTCGACCGCTGCCATTACTTCAAGATTGCAGACGCGCTGTATCTGTTCGTGTGGCGCGAAAAGGTGGTGCCGACGCTCGGTGTCGTGCTGATCGACCTCGCGCAATGCAAGACCGACGGCAAGATCTTCGGCTATCAGGGCGGCGATTTCGGCACGCTGTCGAATTTCCAGATGGGCGCTTACGCGCAGGTGCTGAACGAAACCGTGCACCCGTTCGGCGGCGAGGCGCGGCGATGACTGCCGTGCCGGGCAGCGGCAGTCTGCGTGCGGATTTCAGCGGGCGCGTCGTGCTCGTCACGGGCGCCGCGCAAGGGATCGGCGCGGCGATCGCGCGCCGTTTCGCGGAATCCGACGCGTTCGTCGCCGTGGCGGACCTGAACGGCGACGCGGCTGCCGCGCAAGCCGAGGCGCTCGCGCGCGCGGGCGGCGACGCGCGCGCGTATCGGGTCGACGCCGCGAACCGTGGCGAACTGGATGCGCTCGTGGCGACAGTCGAGCGCGACGGTGGCCGGCTCGATGTCGTCGTCCACAATGCCGCGTATTTTCCGCTGACGCCGTTCATGCAGATCGACGAGCCGACGCTCGACCGGACGCTGTCGGTCAACCTGTCGGCGCTGTTCTGGCTCGCGCAGGCCGCGTTGCCGGCATTCGAGCGCGCGGGGGCCGGGCGGCTGCTCGTCACGTCGTCGGTGACGGGGCCGCGGGTCGTCTATCCGGGGCTTGCGCATTACGCGGCGTCGAAGGCCGGCGTGAACGGCTTCATTCGGGCGGCGGCGCTGGAGCTGGCGCGTCGCAACGTGACGGTCAACGGCGTCGAACCGGGGATGATCCGCACGCCGGCGGCCGGCAATCTCGGTGGCGCGTCGGTCGCCGCGCAGATCGCGCGCGACATTCCGCTGGCGAGAATGGGCGAGCCGGAGGACATCGCGAACGCGATGCTGTTTCTCGCATCGGCCGACGCGGCGTACATCACCGGGCAGACGATCGTCGTCGACGGCGGGGCGACCTTGCCGGAAAGCGGAGCGGTGCTGGGGGACGGGTAGCGGTGAGTCGCGCGAGGGCGGCGGCCGCGGCGAGGCCGTGCCGGCCTTGGCGCGCGGC
The DNA here is from genome assembly GCF_902833145.1 of Burkholderia sp. BCC0506. GTDB lineage: Bacteria > Pseudomonadota > Gammaproteobacteria > Burkholderiales > Burkholderiaceae > Burkholderia. Next base: position 384,004 of record NZ_CADFEN010000007.1, read on the forward strand.
CCGCGCCATGGGGCCGTGCCGCACGCCGGGCCGCGACTACAGCCAGCCGTTGCGGATGAATTCGACGACCGAATACCGACGCTGTTCGAGATGGTGCTGCCGGACCGCCTCGACGATGCGCGATACGCCATCCGCATAGGGTGTATCGCCGGCTACGCGCGATTCGAACTGCAGGCTGCATGCGCCATCGTCGATGCGTATCCGGTGAATCGCATGGCGGCCGAGCTGATCGTCGGGGATGCCGAATTCGCTGCGCTGTACGGCCGGGTCGCGCACGGAGCGGATGTCTTCCGGCCGCGCGCCGAGCGACCGGGCGATGCCGACGGCCGTGCCGGGCACGGACGTCTTGCCGGCCTGATGCGACTCCGTCACGCTGATCTCGCAGTCGCGGAACAGGTGGCCGTTGGTGTCCAGCATGCTCATGAACTTGAGCATCAGGATGTTCGTATTCGGGCACAGCACGACCGGAAAGCCGTACGTCCCGGTTTCGAGCTCGGAGCCGGTCGACAACTCGACGAGCGGCGACGCGGTGGCCTCGCAGAACGCGATCGCCGCGGCGAGTTCGCGGCCGGAACCGGCATGGATGACGATCGACCGGGCGTCGGTTCGCGTGCTGTCCAACCATGGCATCACGCGACAGGCGGCCGGATCGAGCTGGTGCGAACCGAGCAACTCGTTGGCGAGCTTGCCGGTTCCGATGACGAGTACTTGCATGGGATTGACGGGTTGAAGTGGGGGATGCGAGCCGGCGGTGGCGCGGGCGTCGCGCAGGCTGGCCCGGTCGTCGTGCCGCGCGCCACGCCTGGCGAGGCTCGTGCATTATGCCCGGCCGTTCGATTGCGCGCTCGTCGAGCAGCGCGCGCAACGTCGCGACGCCCGTGATGCGTGAATCGCGAGGCGTCTCGCGACGCTGCCAGCCACCGCGAAACGACAGGGCGCTGCGCTGCCGCACTGTCATCCCGGTTCGCATGAACGCGTGAACGGCGCTACGCTGTCGGCATTTCATCCCATCACCCTCGATCCAGGAGAACACATCGATGGAACACGACCTGAAAGGCAAGGCAGTCGCGATCACCGGCGGCTTCGGTCATCTGGGCGTCGCGACGGCCGCGTGGCTGGGCCAGCGCGGCGCGCGCATCGCGCTGATCGGCCGCGGCGCAGCTCCCGCGGCGCAGGCGCTGCCCGGCGTGCCGGCCGAAGCGCTGCGCATCGGCGGCATCGATCTCGTCGATCCGCAGGCCGCCGCACAGGCGCTCGAAACGGTCGATCGCGAATTCGGCCGCGTCGACGCGCTGCTCAACATCGCGGGCGCATTCGTGTGGCAGACGATCGCCGACGGCGATGCCGCCACGTGGGACCGCATGTACGAACTGAACGTGAAGACGGCGCTGAACGCGTCGAAAGCCGCGCTGCCGTACCTGGTGGCGAGTCAGGCCGGGCGCATCGTCAACATCGGCGCGGGTGCGGCGTTCAAGGCCGGCGCGGGGATGGGCGCGTATGCGGCCGCGAAGGCGGGCGTCGCGCGGCTCACCGAGGCGTTGGCGGCGGAACTGCTCGATCGCGGCGTGACCGTGAACGCGCTGCTGCCGAGCATCATCGATACGCCGCCGAACCGCCGGGACATGCCCGACGCCGACTTCTCGCGCTGGGTCCGGCCCGAACAGCTCGCGGCGACGATCGGATTCCTGCTGTCGGCCGACGCGCAGGCGATCACCGGTGCGTCGATTCCGGTGAGCGGCCGCGTGGCGTAGTGCGCCGGGGAAGGGTTCGCCGGGGCCATCCGTGCGTACAATGTCGCACCGGATTGCGCGACCCGAACCCGAGACCCGAACCACAGACCATGACGCCGCCCACCATCCTGATCGTCGAAGATGAGCAGGCGATCGCGGACACGATCGTCTATGCCCTCGGCACCGACGGCATGCAGACCATCCACTGCACGCTCGGGCAGGCGGCGCTCGACCGCCTGCGCGACACGCATGTCGATCTCGTGGTGCTCGACGTCGGCCTGCCGGACTTCAGCGGCTTCGAGGTATGCCGGCGGCTGCGCACGTTCACCGATATTCCGGTGATCTTCCTGACCGCGCGGCACGACGAGATCGACCGGATCGTCGGGCTCGAGATCGGCGCCGACGATTACGTGGTCAAGCCGTTTTCGCCGCGCGAGCTGGCCGCGCGGGTGCGCGTGATCCTGCGCCGCTTTCATCGGGCGGCCGCCTCGGAGCCGGCGCCCGCACCCGCGCCGGCCGATGCGCGTGCGCCGGTCGCTGCCGGCTTCACGCTCGACACCGACGGCGCGCGCGTGTCGTGGCTCGGCCACGCGCTGGACCTCACGCGCTACGAATTCGGGCTGCTCGCGCTGCTGGTCCGGCATCCGGGGCGCATCTACTCGCGCGAACAGTTGATGGACCTCGTCTGGCACGAGGCGCTCGATTCGGCCGACCGCACGGTCGACACGCACGTCAAGACGCTGCGCGCCAAGCTGCGCGCGATCGATCCCGAGCGGGACCCGATCCGCACGCATCGCGGGATGGGTTATTCGCTGCAACCGTAACGAGCGGCACCGCCCATGCATATCGGCCTGCGCATCTTTTTCGGCTTTTTCCTGATCGTCGGCCTGGCCGCGCTGATCACGCTGCGCGTGTTCGTGCAGGAGGTGAAGCCCGGCGTGCGCGAAGCGATGGAGGACACGCTCGTCGATACTGCACAGGTGCTGGCGACGCTGGCCGCCGACGACATGGCGAACGGGCATATCGCCGACGGCACATTCGCACGGCAGCTCGGGAAACTGCACGAGCGCCCGGTCAGCGCGAACGTGTGGGGCATCCAGAAGAACGCGATCGGCTACCGCCTCTACATCACCGATGCGCACGGGATCGTGCGCTACGACTCGGCCGGCCGCGCGCTCGGGCAGGACTATTCGCGCTGGAACGACGTGTACCGGACGCTGCGCGGCGAATACGGCGCGCGCAGCACGCGCAGCGACCCGAACGACGACAGCAGCACCGTGATGCACGTCGCGGCGCCGATCCGGCGCGGCAACGAGATCATCGGCGTGTTGACGATCGCGAAACCGAACCAGACGGTCGCGCCGTTCATCGCGCGCAGCCAGCGCAAGATCATGCTGTACGGGGCATTGCTGATGGGCGGCGCGATCCTGATCGGCGCCGCGTGCACGTGGTGGCTGGTGCTCGGGCTGCGGCGCCTGCAGCGCTATGCACGCGCGATCGCGGCCGGCGAGCGCGCGTCGATGCCGCTGCAGGGCGCGAACGAGCTGGCCGAGCTCGGGCGCGCGGTGGAAAGCATGCATCAGCGGCTGGAAGACCGGCAATACGTCGAAACCTACATCCACACGCTCACGCACGAGATGAAGAGCCCGCTGGCCGCGATCAGCGGCGCGGCCGAGCTGTTGCAGGAAGACATGCCGGTCGCGAATCGCCGGCGCTTCGCCGAGAACATCCGCCGCCAGGCCGGCCGCCTCGAACAGATGATCCGCAAGCTGCTCGCGCTGGCCGAGGTCGAGCAGAAGCAGCGGCTGTCGGTGCACGAGCCGGTCGCGCTGCGGCCGGTGCTCGAACAGCTCGTCGACGATATCGAGCCGCGCGCGCGGCAGCGCGGCGTGAGCCTGCGGATCGACGCGAACGATGCGGCCGATGAGGGCGGTGCGGCGATCGTCGACGGCGATCCGTTCCTGCTACGGCAGGCGCTCGGCAACCTGCTCGACAATGCGCTGGATTTCGCGCCGCACGGCAGCACGATCCGGATCGCGCTCGAGCGGCAGCCGGCGGGCAGGGCGCACGTCGCGGTCGTGCGCGTCGCGGACGACGGCCCCGGCGTGCCCGACTATGCACTGTCGCGCGTGTTCGAACGTTTCTATTCGCTGCCGCGGCCCGACGGGCAGGATCGCAGCACGGGCCTCGGGCTGTGTTTCGTCCGCGAAGTCGCGATGCTGCACCGTGGCCAGATCGCGCTCGCGAACCGCGCGGAAGGCGGCGCGTGCGCGACGCTCACGCTGCCGTCGGCCGGTTGACCGCGCACTTCACGCTCGCCACACGTTCGCTTCACACCGGCTTCAATCGCCCTTCACCGGGGACGCTCATGCTGACCGTACCTTCCACTCCCGGTACCTGCCAGCAATGAATCGAGTCCTGTTGTTCAAGTCCATGATTACCGCGTTTCTCGCGCTGGCGATCCTGATCCCGCTGCAGATGGTCCAGGGCATCGTGCGGGACCGCGCCGACTATCGGCAGAGCGCGCTGCAGAGCATCTGGGCGAGCTACGCGGGGCCGCAGACGGTGACGGGGCCGGTGCTCGTCGTTCGCTACACGGAAGTCACGCGCGTGAGCGACGACGTGCGGGCCGGCGGCAAGGCGAAAACCAGCCTGAAGAGCGAGACGAAACGGCTGCTCGTGTTCCCGAAGACGCTGAACGTCGACGGCACGCTGTCGGTCGGCGTGCGCTATCGCGGCATTCACAAGGCGCTCGTGTACGGCCTCGACAGCCGGATGACGGGCACGCTGCCGCTGCCGGACCTGAAGAAGCTGCCGCAGGCGGATGGCCACGTGAGCTTCAAGATCGACGGCACATACGTCGCGCTCGGCATCGGCGACCTGCGCGGGCTGAAGGCGCAGCCCGACCTGCGCATCGGCGGCAAGCGAATCGACGTGGAGCAGGGCACGCGGCTCGACAGCCTGCGCCAGGGCGTGCATGCGAACGTCGATCTCGCGGCGCTGGCGGAGGCAAACGCGGGCGCGACGGTCGTGCCGTTCAGCATCGGCTTGCCGCTGGTTGGCGCGGAATCGGTCGCGTTCGCGCCGGTGGGCGACCAGAACGACTTCTCGCTGAAATCGACGTGGCCGCATCCGAGCTTCGACGGCGAGTTCCTGCCGGCCGAGCGCACGGTCGATGCGCGCGGCTTCGTCGGCAACTGGCATGTGACGTCGTTCAACACGAAGGCGCGCGAACAAGTGGCGTCCGGCAACGGCGGGGGCGAGATCGAAACGGCGTCGGTGTCGGTGATCGAACCCGTGAACGTGTACCTGCAGGCCGAACGCGCGACGAAATACGGCGCGCTGTTCGTGATGCTCACGTTCGCGAGCTTCTTCATGTACGAGCTCGTGAAGCGGCTGCGCATTCACCCGATCCAGTACACGCTGGTCGGCCTGTCGCTCGCGCTGTTCTTCCTGCTGCTGCTGAGCCTGTCCGAGCACATCGCGTTCGGCCATGCGTATCTCGCGGCGAGCGGCGCATGCATCGGGTTGCTCGCGTTCTATCTGTCGTTCGTGCTGCACAGCGTGAAGCGCGGTGCGGTGTTCGCGGCGCTGCTCGCGGTGCTGTACGCGGCGCTCTACGGGCTGCTGCTGTCGGAGGACAATGCGCTGATGCTCGGTTCGCTGCTGCTGTTCGCGATTCTCGCCGGCATCATGACGCTCACGCGCCGCGTCGACTGGTATTCGCTCGGCGCCGCGTGGCAGCCGCTGGCCGACAAGCCGGGGGCGGTGAAGCCGGGTGCGCCGGCGAAGTAAGGGAGCGGGTGACGAGCATGCGCGCGCCGGTCGGGAATACAGCGGCCGGCGCGCGTTTTCGTGCGTGACCGACGCGTTTCAAGCAGGCGTCGGCGGACGACGAAACCGCGCCGGCGGAATCTCGGCGACGGCCGCGATTTCGATCAGCAGGTCGGGACGGTAAAGACGCTCGACCTGGACGGTCGTCGTCACCGGATAGGGTTCCGCGAAGTACGTGTTGCGGATGTCGCCGGCCTGCATGAATGCCTCGATGTCGGTGGCGTAATGGACGAGCGAGATCACGTCGCGCATCTGTCCGCCCAGGGCGGCCAGCACGTCGCGGATGTTGTCGAGTGTCTGGCGGACCTGAGCACGCATGTCGCCGGCGCCGACCACCTGTCCGTCGCGGTCGAGCGCGACCTGCCCCTTCAGACGCACGATGCGGCCGTCGCCCTGGATCACGGCCATTGAAAACGCGCCGAACGGCGCCCAGACTTCCGGTGGATTGACGGTTTCGGCCATCGCGCAGCTCCTGTGGAATCGGAACGAGGCGTGCCACGCCCTCGCGATCGCGCCATGATGGCGCGTTCATCGTCGATCCGCCCGGCCGGCCGAAAGCGGCGGCGGCCCGGATCGCCCTATACTGACCGTTCCACATTACCGGACCACGCCGTGCCGAACCAAGCTTCACAAGATCCGTCCGTCGACGATCCCCGTCCGACCCCGCCTGTCCAACCCGAACTGGAAGACTGCTGCAACAGCGGCTGCTCGCCGTGCGTCTTCGACCTGTACGACGAGGCGCTCGCGCGCTATCGCGTCGAGCTGGCCGAATGGGAGGCGCGACAGGCGCAGCGCGAGCCTCACCGATGAACCGGCGGCCGGCGCGTCGCCACGCCGCGCATGCGCCGCGCCTGTATTACGGGGCTCGACCGAAGGGATGGATTCGGTCGCGTGTCAGCGCTCATGCATCCGCATGCAGCCGTCGATGCAGCGGCCCGAGCGCGGTCGACAGCGCGATGCAGCCCACCAACACGGCCGCCAGCGTGAACATCGACACCCTGAACCCCTGCACGTAGTCGAGCGCGGCCGGATGCACGCCGAGCCGCGCGAAGAACACGCCGCCGATCGTCGCGGCGCCGACGGCCGCGCCGATCTGCAGCATCGCGCTGACCATCCCGGACGCGACCCCCGCGCGGGCCGCGTCGACTTCCGCGAGCACGATCCGCACGACCGACGGCAGCACGAGCCCTTGCCCGATGCCGATCGCCGCGATGCCCGCGTAGAAACCCGCGCCCGGCGCACCGTCGCGGGCGAGCGCGGCGGCGACCGTGACGCCGGCCGCGAGCATCGCGAAGCCGAGCGTGAGCACGCGATACGCGCCGAACCGGGCGACGAGGCGCGGCATCAGCAGCGGGCTCGCGAGGAAGCCGAGCCCGAGCGGCAGGATCGCGAACCCGGACGCGAGCGGTGACCAGTTCAGGCAGCCCTGCAGATAGATGCCATAGCTCAGGAAGAACGCGCTCAGCATGTAGAACAGGAACGCGAGCAGGAGCCCGAGTGCGACGACCGGGTTGCGGAACAGGCGCACGTCGAGCAGCGGATCGTGGCCGCGCGCGAGCCGGCGTGCTTCGACGGTCAGCAGCGCGCCGAGCATCGGCAGCGCACCGACGCCGCACGCGATCATCCACAGCGGCCAGCCGGCTTCTCGGCCATGCGTGAGCGGGTACACGAGCATCAGCAGGAACAGCGACATCAGCACCGTGCCCGGCACGTCGATCCGCTGGCCGCGCGGCGGGCGGTTTTCCGGGATGAAGCGCCAGCTGCCGATCAGCGCGAGGATGCCGATCGGCAGATTGACGAGGAAGATCGCGCGCCAGCCGAGCCCGAACGGATGCAGGCTGATCAGCGCGCCGCCGCCGAGCTGGCCGATCACGGCCGCGAGACCGAACGCGAACCCGTAGAAGCCCATCACGCGCACCTGTTCCTGCGGGCTGAACACGCTGCGGATCGTCGCGAGCACCTGCGGCGCGAGGATCGCGGCGAACAGGCCCTGCAGCACGCGCCCGCCGACGAGCACCGTGCCGTTGCCGGCGAGCCCGCACAGCGTCGATGCGAGCACGAAGCCGGCCATGCCGATCATGAACATGCGTTTGCGTCCGTACAGGTCGCCGAGGCGCCCGCCGGTGATCTGGACGACCGCGTTCGCGCACGCATACGCCGACACGACGAGCTGCAGTTCGGCCTGGCGCGCGCCGATGCCGTCGCGAATGGCCGGGAGCGCGAGATTCACGATGAAGTAGTCGAGCGGCGGCAGAATGGCGCCGACCAGCAGGACCACGAGCGCCCAGCCGTGGTGGCTGCGCGGCGTCGCCGCGGCAGTCGCGCCGGCCGGCGCGCAAGGAGCAAGGGTAGGGTTCGTCATGAAAACAGGATCCGAAAAAATGAGGGCCCGATAGCTAATGCCGTTCAGTTAAGGTTTTTCCGAAGATATCGAACGGAATAGCGAGCAGGACGGGACTTGACGGCCCGATCGCATTTGCGATCGGGCCGTTTTACATTGATGAGTAGCTTGAGGTGCTCGCGAAGTCGCTTGAGAACGGCGGGCAGCTTGGCAAAGGCAGGTGTGCGTGCGGCCCACATCATCTCGTGCTGGATGAGATGGAACGACCGAATGAAGCTCAGTTCGGTCGGTTCGCACTTGGCCTCAAAGGCCGCGCCGGCCATCTCGCGACGAATCAGGTTGTAGGCGATCAATGCCCCCCAGATTTCCTGGTAAATGCCTTCAACCGTTCGGCTGCGCAGCGTCAGCTCGCGCCCGAGCATCGATTGCTTGAGCTCGCGGTAGCTGGTTTCAACCTGCCAGCGGCGCTCATAGCAGGCGTCCAGATCGGCCATTTTGAAGCGGCGGCGGTCAGTCAGTGAAGTCAGCAGCACCCGCTCGCGGCCTGCCGCATCCAGTACGCGAATCGCGCGGGCCGTCCACCATTCGGGCAATTCAGGGCACTTCTTCCGTGCTTGTGGTGACACGCGCATGCGCACCAAAGCATCGTCAGGCTTGCCCGATATCACCTCCCACCGTGTATTGGACTTGGCCGGAATCAGGAAGTGGCGATTGCGCTCACCCGAGCTCAGGCCGCACAGAATTTCGGCGGACAGAAAGCCCTTGTCGAATACCGTCAACGAGTGATCCGGGATCTGCTCCAGCAGTTGCTTGGCATAGAGCATCTCATTCGTGTCGTAACGGCCGAACGCGATGTTGGCGACGAGATGGGTCGGAATCGAGGTCAGCGTCACGGCCCGCACCTGCGGGTAGCTAGCCACCTTACCGCTGGCATAGCCCTGAGCGCCGAAGTGCTCACGATTGGCGGGGCTGTCCGGGGTGCGCAGCGTGGTGCCATCCATAGCCCACAAGCTCAACCCTTTGAAGGCATGGCGCGCACCATCTTGCTGGCACCAGGCTTGAGCGGTGCGTTCAAATAGCCAGGCCATGGGCGCATCGCCGAGCCTCTGTCGCGCTTGAGCGACGGCGCTCTTGCTGACAAATGAGGCCTCGTTGGGCAAGACCAGATCGAGGCTATCGACTACCTCGCTGATCGACCAGTGTCGGTAGATTGCCAGCGCGATGACCAGCCATACCACCTGCTCGGCTGGTAAGCGCCGCCGGCGAATGCTGGCCGTGCCCGTCGCTTCGATGGCCTGTTCGATCCAGTTATGTGGCAGATGCTCGCCGAGCCGACTCAGGTCGGCAGGTGCTGCATCCAGCAGAAAGGTCAGGTGGTCGTTCAGCATCGCTGACCAAGTTAACAGCTTGCCGCTTTGTTTACAACTCCAACCCTAAAAACAAAAATGCCGTTCAGTTCTTAACTGAACGGCATTA
>NZ_CADFEN010000008.1 GCF_902833145.1 Burkholderia sp. BCC0506
GTGTTCACGACGGTGCAGGATGTCGCGCAGACGGTGCTGTTCCTGTCGGCATTCCCGAGCGCCGCGCTCACCGGCCAGTCGGTGGTCGTCAGCCACGGCTGGTTCATGCAATGAAGCCGCACGCCCGCACCGAAAAGCAGGCCGTCGATGCGGCGGACCTGCATCACGAAGCCGGCGCGCCGGCTGCTGCGCGGTCGCTGCCGTACGAAACGGTCGCGCTCGTCCTGCAGGGCGGCGGCGCGCTCGGCGCGTATCAGGCCGGCGTGTTCGAAGGGCTGCACGAGGCGGGCATTCCGCTCGACTGGATCGCGGGCATCTCGATCGGCGCGCTCAACACCGCGCTGATCGCCGGCAATGCGCCCGAGCATCGTGTCGAGCGCCTGCGTGAATTCTGGGAAACGATCTGCCAGCCGGCGTTCTTTCCCGCGATTCCGGCCGCGTTCGAGTTCGCGCTGTTCAACAGCATCGACCAGGTCCGCACGTTCTTCACCGCGTCGCAGGCAGCCAGCGCGATGATGCAGGGCCAGCAGGGCTTCTTCGTGCCGCGCTTTCCGCCGCCGCTGCCGGGCGTGGCCGATCACCCACAAAAGATCAGCTGGTACGACACGTCGGCACTGCGCACGACGCTGCTGAAGCTGTGCGATTTCGACCGGATCAATTCGGGCGAGACGCGCGTGTCGGTCGGCGCGGTCAACGTCGGCACCGGCAACTTCGTGTACTTCGACAACTCGCGCATCCGTCTCGCGCCCGAGCATTTCATGGCGTCCGGTGCGTTGCCGCCCGCGTTCCCGCCCGTCGAGATCGACGGCGAGTATTACTGGGACGGCGGTGTCGTGTCGAACACGCCGCTGATGGAAGTGCTCCGCGCGCATCCGCGCCGCGACACGCTCGCGTTCCAGGTCGATCTGTGGAGCGCGCGCGGGCCGCTGCCGCGCACGATGGCCGACGTCGCCGAGCGCACGAAGGACGTGCAGTATTCGAGCCGCACGCGTTTCGTCACCGACACGCTGCAGCGCGAACAGCGCTACCGCAACGTGCTGCGCCACGTGCTCGAACAGGTGCCGGAAGAACAGCGCAAGAACGACCCGTGGTGCATCGAGGCCGAAGCGATGTCGAGCGGGAAGAAGTACAACATCCAGCACCTGATCTATCAGCAGAAAGCGTACGAGCATCACTACAAGGACTATCAGTTCGGTCTGTCGACGATGCGCGACCACTGGTCCGCGGGTCTCGACGACATCCGCAAGACGCTCGCGGTGAAGGACGGCCTCGCGCTGCCCGTCAACGACGCGGGCTTCGTCACGCACGACATTCACCGCCGCCGGTAACGCCGTGTGCAACGGGCCGGTGCACTGCGTGCGCCGGTCCGTCCTCCTTTCCGATTCGTCATGCCGATTTTCATTGCGCTATTCGCGCTCATCGCCCTGGGATGGGGCGCCGTTCACTTGTTTCACGTCATCGCCGCGCAGTTCGGCCAGCCGGTCGCGATCGCGGCCGCCGTGCTGGCCGCCGCGATCCTGATCGCGCTGATCGCGTGGTGGATCCAGCGCCGTCGCGACATCGCACCGAACACGAAGGAAGCAGGCTGGACGCATATCGTGCATCGCGCGTGGGGCGAGTTGCGCGTGTCCGCGACGCAAGGGTTGCTGTGGCTGTCGCATGACGGTGCGGACGGCCGCTATACGCTGTCGCAGCTCGACGGCTGCGAGGCCGCGCCGATCGACGGCCGCTGGCATCTCGTCGTGCGCGTGCGCGACGCCGTGCGCGGCGAGTGGAAGCTGCCGATGATGGACAAGCGCGATGCGCAGCGCTGGGCGCGCGTGCTCATGCTGGCGAAGGACAACCGGCTCTGAACGCGCGTTCGGGCCGCTTGGCCCGCTATCGCGCGCCGAGCGCCTGCAGCGCATCGAGCACGTGCTGCGTCGCCCGTTCGACCGGGCCGGCCCGATGGGCAATCCCGAGCTCGCGCCACAACGCCGGGCGTAGCGGCCGCATTACGATGCGCGCATCCGGCAACGGGGCGCCCGCCTCGTGCGGCAGCAGCGTCGCGCCGTACCCGGCGGCGACCAGGCTCTTGATCGCATCGTTGTAGTTGAGTTCGATCCGCGGCTCGGGCCGGTGGCCGCCGAGCGCGAACCATTCGGTCGTGAGCCGCGACAGCCGCGTCGTCGCATCGTTGAGAATCAGCGGCCGCGCGGCCAGATACGCCGGCGTCACGCGGGCCGGAAGCGGCCAGTCCGCGGGCAGGAAAGCCATCACCGGGTCTCGACGCCACGGCCGGATCGACAGCCCCGCGACCGGCGCTTGCGGCAGCGCCACCAGCCCGACGTCGAGCGTGCCTTGCGCAATGCGCGCCAGCGTGTCCTGCGACGTGAGCACCGCGATCTGCACGTCGATATCCGGATGCTGCACGCGCAATCCGGCCACCGCCTGCGGCAGCAGATGCGCGATCGCGCCGGTCGATGCGCCGAGGCGTACGCGCCCGGTCAACCCCTGCACCTGGCGCTGCACGTCGTCCAGCGTCGATTCGACCTCCGCCAGCAGACGCCGCGCCCGCTCCACCAGCACTTCGCCAATCGCCGACGGGCGCACGTTGCCGCGCGTGCGCGACAGCAGCGGCGCGCCGACGCGGCTTTCCAGCTCGGCGACATGCAGACTGACGGTCGGCGGCGCAAGATGAAGCCATTGCGCCGCCGCCACGAAGGATCCCTGGTCCGCGATCGCGACCAGCGTACGCAGGCGGTCCAGACTGATCTCGCGCATCACGCACCTCTCGTTCAGGAAAGCTGAATCGGACGATCAGCAAATTCAACTTTTCCTATTCTAGGCGTTCGGTGGACGATACGGCTTCCCGACAACCGAACGCGACGCACACGACCACCATGAGCTTCCCCACTGTCTTCATCGACGGCGACCAGGGCACGACCGGGTTGCAGATTCACGCGCGTCTGCGCGACCGCACCGACGTGCAGCTCCTCACGCTGCCCGCCGCCGAACGCAAGGACGCGGCACGGCGCGCCGACGCACTCAATGCATGCGATATCGCCATCCTGTGCCTGCCCGACGCGGCCGCGCGCGAAGCTGTCGGCTTCATCCGGAATCCGGCGGTGCGTGTGATCGACGCGAGTTCGGCCCATCGCACGCAGCCCGACTGGGTCTACGGCTTTCCCGAGATGGCCGACGGACACGCGCACAACATTGCGCATGCGTCGCGCGTGACCAATCCGGGCTGCTATCCGACGGGCGCGATCGGCCTGCTTCGCCCGTTGCTGCAGGCCGGGCTGCTGCCGCGCGACTACCCGGTGAGCATCCACGCGGTGTCCGGTTATTCGGGCGGTGGAAAGGCAGCCGTCGACGCATTCGAATCGGGCGATGCCGCCGCGCGCGCATTGCCGCTGCAGATCTACGGCCTCGCGCTCGAGCACAAGCACGTGCCCGAGATCCGGCAGCATGCGGGGCTCGCGCACCGTCCGTTCTTCGTGCCGGCCTACGGTGCCTATCGGCAAGGCATCGTGCTCACCATCCCGATCGAGCTGCGCCTGCTTCCGGCCGGCGTGACGGGCGAGCGGCTGCATGCGTGTCTCGCGCATCACTACGCGGACGCGCGCCACGTCGACGTGATGTCGCTCGCGGACGCACGCGCGGCAACGCAGCTCGATCCGCAAGCGCTGAACGGTACCAACGACCTGCGGCTCGGCGTGTTCGTCAACGAAGATCGCGGCCAGGTGCTGCTGTCCGCCGTGTTCGACAATCTCGGTAAAGGCGCATCCGGCGCCGCCGTGCAGAATCTCGACTTGATGCTCGGCGCGTCGAGCGCGGCATGACGCTCCCGCGGGCACCGTCGACGGTGCCCGCGCACACCTCCCGTAAAAGCTCACCTTTAGCCGGTTTCAGCCCGTATCGTCACCGGCCGCGGCGTTCAGGCCGGCGAGCGTCTCCACCAGAAAATCCACACATACGCGCACCTTCGCCGACGCCGCGACGCGTTCCGGATACACGGCCCAGATGTTCGCGGGCTGGATCGCGTCCGGCAGCACGCGGCACAACGCGCCGCGCTCGATCAGCGGCCCGGCTTCCCAGATCGAGCGCAGCACGATCCCGCGTCCGGCCAGCGCCCATTGCACGGCCACCTCGCCGTGGTTCGTCGACAGCGCGCCGCCGACCTTCACCGTGACCGTTTCGCCGCGCACGTTCAGCCGCCATACGCCGAACGGATGATCGCGCTCCTTGATCGCGAGACAGTCGTGTGAGGCCAGATCCGCGAGCGAGCGCGGCGTGCCGCGGCGCGCGAGATAGTCGGGCGACGCGCACAGCACACGATGGTTCGCGGCGAGGCGGCGTGCGATCAGGTGATCGGCGATCTCGTCGCCGATGCGCACGTCGAGGTCGTAGCCTTCGCCGGCCACGTCGACGAGCCGGTCGAACAGATCGAGCCGCACGTTCAGCTGCGGATAGCGCGCGCTGAAGTCGAGCAGCGCCGGCGCGATGACGTGCCGGCCGAAGCCGAAGCTGCTCGACATGCGCAGCGTGCCGCGCGGCACCGTGCGCGTGGTCGACACGTCCTCGACGAGATGATCGACGTCGTCGAGAATCTTCTCGGCGCGCGCGAGCACGCGTTCGCCGGCCTCGGTGACCGTCATGCGGCGGGTCGAGCGATGCAGCAGGCGCGTACCGAGCTGCGCTTCCAGCATCGCGATGCGCTTGCTGACATACGCGGGCGACACCGCAAGCTGCTCGGCGGCCGCGCTGAAGCTCGCGAGGCGGACGACCAGGCTGAACACGCGCAGGTCGTCGAGGTTCGGCGATTTGTTCACGATTCGTGGAAAGTCGATTAACTTTTGCGTGATTTTAATCCGGATGGAAATAAATAGAATGACGTGACGGGCCGCTGCCTTCCCGGCAACCGGCCGACCAGCCAAGGAGATTTGCATGACCGACAGGACTTACAGGATTGCCGTGATCCCCGGCGACGGCATCGGCCGCGAAGTGATGCCCGAGGGCCTGCGCGTGCTCGCCGCCGTGACCGCGCGCTTCGGCGTGCGCTTCGACTTCGTCGAGATCGACTGGGCGAGCTGCGACTACTACGCGCAGCACGGCAAGATGATGCCGGACGACTGGAAGGCGCAACTGTCGGGCGTGGACGCGATCCTGTTCGGCGCGGTCGGCTGGCCGGCGACGGTGCCCGATCACATTTCGCTGTGGGGCTCGCTGCTGAAATTCCGCCGCGAATTCGACCAGTACATCAACCTGCGGCCCGCACGCCTGTTCGACGGCGTGCCGTCGCCGCTCGCCGGCCGCCGCGCGGGCGACATCGATTTCATGATCGTGCGCGAGAACACCGAGGGCGAATATTCGTCGGTCGGCGGCACGATGTTTGAAGGCACCGAGCGCGAAGTCGTGATGCAGCAGGCGATCTTCACGCGGCACGGCACCGAGCGCGTGCTGAAATTCGCGTTCGAGCTCGCGCAGCGGCGCGCGAAGCGCGTCACCGTCGCGACCAAAAGCAACGGCATCGCGATCAGCATGCCGTGGTGGGATGCACGCGCGGCCGAAATGGCCGAACGCTATCCGGAGATCGCGGTCGACAAGCAGCACATCGACATCCTGTGCGCGCGCTTCGTGCTGCAGCCGGACCGCTTCGACGTCGTCGTCGCGTCGAACCTGTTCGGCGACATCCTGTCGGATCTCGGGCCAGCCTGTACGGGCACGATCGGCATCGCGCCGTCGGCGAACCTGAACCCCGACCGCACGTTCCCGTCGCTGTTCGAACCCGTGCATGGTTCGGCGCCCGATATCGCGGGGCAATACATCGCGAATCCGGTCGCGATGATCTGGTCGGCGGCGATGATGCTCGACTTCCTCGGCAACGGCACGGGCTGCGAACGCGACGCGCACGATGCGATCGTCGCCGCGATCGAGGACGTGCTGCGCACGGGGCCGCGTACGCGCGATCTCGGCGGCCACGCCGGCACGCAGGAAGTGGGCGAGGCGATCGCCGCGCGGATTGCAGGCTGAGCGTTGACAGTCGTGCCCGGCGCGCGCGCCGGGCCGCGCGTCGTGAGTCGGCGGTGAGCGGCACGCGATGCGGTTGCGCACTCGTGCAGGCTCGAGCGATGCATTGGCGGTGAAGTCGAGCGGTGAGCAACGACACATCGCCACGCGCACTGTTCGCGAGGTTTTCGTAGAACGCGAAATCGATGCGATCGGTGAGTGGCACGTCACGCTCGCACACACCGAAGATCAATGCACGGTCGCTTCGACGCAATCGGTGAGATGCATTACGCGGCGAAACACACCGCTGCATGTCCAGAGATGCGCTGCTCCACCGGACGCCATGCCGCGTCGAACCGTTCGCAGCACACAGTTCGACGCGACATTTCACCTGGTCCCGAAAAATCTCACCTTCAGCGAACGGCTCCCGAATTTCCTCACCGTTGCATCCCGACGATGCGTTCGCCGGTCCGTTGAACGCTCGCGCATTACAGCCCGAGGTCGGACAGCCCCGGATGATCGTCCGGACGGCGCCCGAGCGGCCAGTGATAAAGACGGTCCGCCTCGCGAATCGGCAGATCGTTGATGCTCGCGTGACGATGCGCCATCAGGCCGTTTTCGTCGAACTCCCAGTTCTCGTTGCCGTACGAACGGAACCAGTTGCCCGCATCGTCATGCCACTCGTACGCAAAGCGCACCGCGATGCGATTGCCGCCGAACGCCCACAGCTCCTTGATCAGCCGGTAGTTGAGTTCGCGCGTCCACTTCCGCTGCAGCAGGCCGACGATCTCGTCGCGGCCCGTCACGAATTCCGCGCGATTGCGCCAGCGGCTTTGCGGCGTATAGGCGAGCGACACACGCTGCGGGTCGCGCGTGTTCCACGCGTCCTCGGCGGCGCGCACTTTCTGGCGCGCGGTGTCGAGCGTGAAGGGCGGCACGGGCGGACGAACTTCGGGGGAAGCGGACATGGGTTGCTCCTGTTCAGGGTTCTGGCCGCGAACGCACGCGGCCGGTTCGGTTTCGCTGCGTCGGCTACCGCGATACGGTATCGAGCAGCAGTTCAGCCGTCGCGCGCGCATCGCGCGCGGCGTTTGCATCGCCGCTGACGAGCGCCACGCCGATCGCGCCGTCGATCAACACGAGCCACTGGCGCGCGATGCGTGCAAGCCCGCGGCGCTCGATGCCCGTTTCGTCGGCATGGGCGTCGAAGCGCTCGCGCACGAAAGCCAGCAGGCGTGCCTTGTGCATGCGGGCGACGACGCGCACGGGATCGTCGGCGTCGGGTATCTCGCCCGACGCATTCAGGAACGCGCAGCCGTGAAAGTCGGGCTGCCCGAACCAGTCGCGCAGCACGTCGAACATGCCGAGCAGGTGCGCACGCGGTGACTTGCCGCGCGCCAGCGTGCCGTCGACGAACCAGCGCATCCAGCGCGCGTCGCGCCGTTCGAGCGCGGCGACCACCAGCGCTTCTTTCGATTCGAAATGCGAATAAAAGCTCTTGCGCGCCGCGCCGGATCGCTTGACGATCGCATCGACGCCGGTCGCATGTATACCGCCCGAATAGATCAGCGCTTCGGCGGCGTCGAGCAGCCGGTCGCGAACGCCCGGTTCGCCGGAGGAGTCGAGAGGTGTGTTCATGGGTTTACGGTAGAACGATCGTTCTCCACCGTCAATACCCGGATGAAAAGGCCCTGCCGGCGGGAAGGCTGAATCGTGCCCGACGCGCGGCGTCGTCCTGCCGAGCCTTCAGCTCGATTCGCGCGGATTGAATGGTGAACGGGTCAAGTAACGGGATGCGCACCGATCCAGGCCGGTCGATGTCGATTGCATCGCATATCAGTGAGTCGCACGCCGCGTTGCGGCTCACGGTTGATGATCCGGTTCGGCGCGATCTCGCATACGGTGGCGTGCGAGCGCTCGCCCGCCGGGCGAAGCAGGGAAGTGCGTGGAAGAGGCGAAACGGGCGCCAACCGGCGCGACGGAGAGAAGCGAAGCGGCTGCCGACAGGTGAAGTGAACGTGCATTTGCAGGTCACCGATGCGGGATCGTGTGGCGACTCGGCGCCCCGACACAGCTCCCGAATAATCTCACCTCAAGCACTGCATCGCGCGTTCTCCCACGCGCGACGGTGCGCGCGCAAACGAAAACGGGGCAGGCGGCGAACGTGCCGCGCTGCCCCGTCTCGACATGCGCTCGACTCAGACCGTCCAATCGAGAATCACCTTGCCGCTTTCGCCGGACAGCATCGCGGCGAACCCTTTCTCGTAATCGTCGGCCGCGAAGCGATGCGTGATGATCGGCGACAGGTCGAGGCCGCTCTGCAACATCGCGACCATCTTGTACCAGGTCTCGAACATCTCGCGGCCGTAGATGCCCTTGATCTCGAGCCCCTTGAAGATCACCTGGTTCCAGTCGATCGCCGTCTGCGCGGGCGGGATGCCGAGCAGCGCGACCTTGCCGCCGTGATTCATCGCCTCGAGCAGGCTCGTGAACGCACTCGGCACGCCGGACATCTCGAGACCGACGTCGAAGCCTTCGGTCATGTGCAGGTCGGCCATCACGTCGCGCAGCGACTCGCGTGCGACGTTGACCGCGCGCGTCGCACCCATCTTGCGTGCGAGTTCCAGCCGATAGTCGTTGATGTCGGTGATGACGACGTTGCGCGCGCCGACGTGCTTCGCGATCGCGACGGCCATGATGCCGATCGGGCCGGCGCCAGTGATCAGCACGTCTTCGCCGACGAGGTTGAACGACAGTGCGGTGTGCGTCGCGTTGCCGAACGGATCGAAGATCGACGCGAGATCGTCGGAAATCTCCGGCGGAATCTTGAACGCGTTGAACGCCGGAATCGCGAGGTATTCGGCGAACGCGCCTTCGCGGTTCACGCCGACGCCCACCGTGTTGCGGCACAGATGCCGGCGCCCGGCGCGACAGTTGCGGCAGAAACCGCACGTGATGTGGCCTTCGCCGGACACGCGATCGCCGATCGCGAAGCCGCGCACTTCCTGCCCCATCTCGACGATCTCGCCGACGTATTCGTGGCCGACGTGCATCGGCACCGGAATCGTCTTCTGCGCCCAGTCGTCCCACTTCCAGATATGGATGTCGGTGCCGCAGATCGCCGTGCGGCGGATCTTGATCAGCACGTCGTTGTGGCCGACTTCGGGACGCTTCACGCGCGTGAGCGTGAGGCCGGGGCCGCGTTCGAGCTTTGCCAGTGCTTTCATGGTCGCGCCTCCGTCAGACGATGCCGAGCGACTTGCCGACGCGCACGAACGCGGCGACCGCCTGATCGATCTGTTCGGGCGTATGCGCGGCGCTCATCTGCGTGCGGATGCGCGCACGCCCGCGCGGCACGACGGGGAACGAGAAGCCGATCACGTAGACGCCTTCGCCGAGCAGCTTGTCCGCCATGTTCGTCGCGAGCTGCGCGTCGCCGAGCATCACCGGGATGATCGGATGCGCACCGGGCACGAGCGTGAAGCCGGCTTCGGTCATCTGCTTGCGGAATCGCGCGCCGTTCTCGCGCACGCGTTCGCGCAGCTTCGCGCCTTCGTCGCTGCCGAGCAGCGCCAGCACTTTCAGCGACGCCGCGGCGATGCTCGGCGTGAGCGTGTTCGAGAACAGGTACGGACGCGAGCGCTGACGCAGCAGCTCGATCACCTCGCGGCGCGCGGCGACATAGCCGCCCGATGCGCCGCCGAGCGCCTTGCCCAGCGTGCCCGTGATGATGTCGACGCGGCCTTCGACGCCGCAGTGTTCGGGCGTGCCGCGGCCATGCGTGCCGATGAAGCCAACCGCATGCGAATCGTCGACCATCACGAGCGCGCCGTAGCGATCGGCGAGATCGCAGATGCCCTTGAGATCGGCGATGATGCCGTCCATCGAGAACACGCCGTCGGTCGCGATCAGCTTGTGGCGCGCGCCCGCGGCGTCGGCTTCCTTGAGCTTCGCCTCGAGGTCGGCAAGATCGTTGTTCTTGTAGCGGAAACGCTTCGCCTTGCAGAGGCGAATGCCGTCGATGATGCTCGCGTGGTTCAGCTCGTCGCTGATCACCGCGTCGTTCTCGTCGAGCAGCGTCTCGAACAACCCGCCGTTCGCGTCGAAGCAGCTCGAATAGAGGATGCTGTCCTCGGTGCCGAGAAACGCGGCCAGTGCGCTTTCCAGTTGCTTGTGGACGGTTTGCGTGCCGCAGATGAAGCGCACCGACGCCATGCCGAAGCCGTCCTGGTCGAGGCCGGCCTTCGCCGCGTCGATCAGGCGCGGATCGTTCGCCAGGCCCAGATAGTTGTTCGCGCAGAAATTGAGCACGCCGGCACCGCCGGCGAGCCGCACGGCTGCCGCCTGGGGACTCGCGATCTCGCGCTCGGTCTTGTAAAAACCGTCCGCGCGGATCTGGTCGAGCGTCCCGCGCACCTGGGCGAGAAAGGCATCACGCATCGCAAAGCTCCTGACAGGGATTCGCATTCCGCAGCGCACCGCTCGTGGCGGCGCAACGGCCTGCTACTGTTATAGTCGGTCGTTCGGTTGACCGCATTTATCCGATATTCCGAACTAGAATTCGAAATACCGAACAACTCTAAGCGAACGGAATCCAAATGGCAAGTTCCTCCGGATCGCGGCGCACGCGTGCCGACGCCGCCCCGCAGCCGCCGGCCGCGACCCCGCCGCGCGTGGGCGAGCAGATCCAGCGGCTGCGCAACGAGCGCAAGCTGACGCTCGACGACCTGTCGCGCGCAGCCGGCGTATCGAAATCGATGCTCTCCGAAATCGAACGCGACAAGGCCAACCCGACGATCGCCGTCGCGTGGCGGCTGACGAACGCGCTGGGCATCACGCTCGACGAACTGTTCTCGCAGCCGAAGGCGCCCGAGACGATCCGCGTGGACGGCCCGCACGACATTCCGACGCTCGCCGGCCACGACGGTCGGTACCAGCTGCGCGTATGGGGCCCCATCGACCTTGCCGGCAAGTTCGAGTGGTACGAGCTGACGCTGCCGGGCGGCGGCGCACTGGTGTCGAACGCGCATGAGCCGGGCACGCGCGAGCACCTGACCGTGCTGCAGGGCGCGATGGAAATCGAAGCCGCCGCGGCCAGCCGACGCCTGAAGACGGGCGACACCGCGCGCTACCCGGCCGACGAGCCGCACGCGATCCGCAATCCCGGCAAGGCCGAAGCCCGCGCCTTGCTGATCGTGATCCACCGCTGACGGCGCGGATAGTCGGCCAAAAGGTCAAGCGCAGGCCTGTTGCGGAAAATACTGTATGTTTGTACAGTATACGGACATTCCGCCATGCACGGGCCGGAGCCGGCGCACCGAGGCGCCCGCTCCGGTCGACAGGAGCCTGCAATGACAGAAGAACAAGATTTGGCCGCGCTCAGCTTCAAGGCTGCCGCGCATGACCTCGAATTGATCGTTCGCCATATCGCCGGGCGCTATATCCGTCAGCGCGTGCCGCTGACGTGGCGCCTGCTGCACGCGATCGAGGCCGAAGCGCTCGCCGATCTCGGCTTTGCGAGCCGGCACGACGCCGGCATGCGTCAACTGTTCGAACGGCCGTCGGACATGACGTTTCCCGAGACCGACGATCCGATCGACTTCGGGCGCTCGAATGCGCTGCCCGCGGTCTTTTCGTTCGCCGTTCTCGCGTACGAAGCCGCGGCAACGGCGCACGACGCCGCGCGTCCTGCGCGCGCTCACCGCCAGTCCAAGGCGTGGGGCGACTGATGGCCCAGCCCCGGCCGCGACGCACAGCGGCCGGTTCACCCGCTTGCTGCCCGATACGTTGCGGAAAGGGCTACCATATACGCAACTAACGGAATTAACACCATGTCCCTTCCCGCCGCTCCCGATACCGCCGCACCTCCGGAAGAAAAGGATCTGTTCGACCGCGATGCGTCCGACTGGGTCGCATCGCCCGAAGCCGCGTTCGACGCGTGGCTCGCCATGCAGGACTATCGCCGCTCGTCGGCCGACGTCTATCGCGCGCAATGGGGTGCGTTTCTCGCGTGGATGCGCGCGCATCAAAAGAATCTGGCGACGGTCGACACGCCGACCATCGCGAACTTCGTCGGCGAGTTGCCGATCAAGAAAACGCAAAGAATGCGCTATCTCCGGCTGATCGAACGTGTGCTCGACCACATCCGGCGGACCGAGTACGCGTCGACCAATCCGGCCCGCTTCATTGCTCAGGATGGCGAAGCGAACTGGCGCAAGGCCCGCGACAACGAACCGACCGGTTTCCTCACGCCGGCGGAACGCGCGACGTTGCTCGCCTATCTGTTTTCGCCGATCGGCGTATCGGGTGCCGCGTACTGGAAGGAGCGCCGCGACCGCGCGCTCGTCGCGGCGTTTCTCGGTGCCGGCATCAAAACCGGCGAAGCCCGCACACTTACGATTAGTTGCATCAATACCAGCAACACGTCACTGCTGATCGAATCGACGCATCCGGATTATTCGCGCGAAACCCATCTGGCCTCGTTCGCGATCGCATTGCTCGAGGCGTGGCTGACCGAACGCAAGCGCCAGGAGATTCCGGGCGAGCTGGTTTTCCCCGCATCGCATGCCGGGCGGCCGATGCACAAGGCGACGATGCTGCGCGCGATCGACGCGATCGTCGAATCGGCCGGGCTCACGTCGTCGCGTACCGCGCGCGCAAGCCCGCAGACATTGCGCAATACCTACGCGGCCGAGCTGTTCGAGCACGACGTGCCGCCCGAGCGGGTCGGCAAATGGCTGGGCTTCATGCGGCCGATCTCGTCGAATCGCCTGCATCGCGCATGGAAAAACTGGCGCGACGGGCTGGCCGACAGCAACGGTGACGCGCACGACCGCGACGAAACTCACTGATCGGAAAACGGCTGCTCACGCGAAGCGACCCGTGAGCAGCCTTGTGTGGCGCACCCTCACCGTTTCACAGATCCCGAAAAACCTCACCTCAAGCTTCCCGGATCATCTCACCTGTGCGGCGCGGCCGACCTCCGGGTCAGGTATGCGCAAAACGCGCGACGGCTTCAAAGCGGGACGGCCACGCGCCGGAAGCATGCTCGCACTCGGGGCACGCGACCTCGAACCCCTCGTCGCCATGTGACAGTTCCGGTTCGCCATCGCAATGCGGGCACCGGGTCGGCGCCGGCGTCTCGTGATCCAGCGAGGTACCGATCGCGGTATACGCGTCAGCATCGAGCTGTCCCGCCTCGGCCAGGCGCCGGAGCAGCGCGGCGATGTCCGGATTCATCCCGCGGTTCGCGCGCAACGTATTCACGTCGCGCGTGGCGCGGTCCAGTTCGTCGCTCTGGGCACGCAACTGCTCTTCGAGCCGGTCGGCGCGCGCCTTGGCCGAACTCAATTGCTGCAGGAAATCGAATTCCTTGCGCTGGACGTCGCGCAACCCGCTCTGGTAGGTCGACGCCATGCTGCGCAACGAGTCCAGTTCGACCAGCATCGGCTTGACGCGGCGTTCGGCTTCGGCCACTGCATCCTTGATTTGCTGTGCGTAGTGCTCGGTGCGTTGCTGCAATTCGGCTTGCAGCGCATCGATGCGATCGCGCAGCGCGGCGTTATGTGCCTGCTCGGCATCGATGCGGCCGGCGGCCGCGGCCAGCTCCTTTTCCAGTCGGGCGACTGTGGTGAGCAACGTTGCTTCGCTTGCCGAACCGTGCGTCGATTGCGACGCGAGCTGAACCTCGAGTTCGGTTATCCGCGCCTGCAATTGCTCGTTTCTCGCTTCGCCGCGCGCGAGCGCGCCTTCAAGCGTTTCCTGGCGAACGGCGGCGTCACGCAACCGTTGTTCGGCGGCGGCCACGTCGGCGCGAACCTGCTCGCGATCGCCATCGAGGCTATCGCGCGCCGCTTTCAATGCCTCTTCATACAGCGCGCCGAGCAATGCGCCGGCCTTTTCCTCGACGGCTTTCGGGATCGCCGCGCCGTCGAGCCGGATCTTGGAGGCTGAACGGATGCGCTCCCAGAAATGGTCGATATCTTTCGGGATGTCGCTGGCGCTGCCGGTCTGGGTGAGATCGCGGACGTTGGCGGCCGACGGCCGGATGCCGAGATCGAAGAACAAACGCTTGCACGCATGCAGCGACAATTCCTGGCGCCGTGCACCGCTGGCGCGCAGCGATTCCAGTTCTTCCCGAATGACTTGACGCATTTCGTCCAGGGTCATGACCACACTCACAGACAATGAAATGTGTCGATCATAACGAAATACGTATTCATTGATACTTCTTTCGAGGGTCCGTTGTGAATTTACGTCGTTTTGCACAGAAACGGCTCCGTGCGCACAGTCCTGTCGAAGCTGAGCTGGAATTCCGTGAAACAAAGCGAAGAAAGTCAGCCAAGTCCTTGTCTCGCAAGCATTTTTTAGCGGACCCCGAATTTCGTCATTTGTTTCACATGACCACGGATCCGGTTGCCGGTGGGTGTTCAGGGGTCGGGGTGTCTGTGGAAAACTCGTCAGCCGATGTCTTGAGAGTATTAGAAGTAAACACCCTTGAACCCTTAGTTAAAAACGTTAACGCCACGGCACAGCCTTACGCAGCAAGGCTTTCCGGCCGATGAGGTGAAGTTTTACGGGAGCCAAGGTGATCTTCTGCGGGAGCTGACGTGATGGGGTTCAGGGAGCTGCGTGAGCCGTTGCAGGAAAGGTCGTGAGCGGATTCGGGATCACAGTGAAACACGAGTTTTTCCAAAGGTGAGGATTTTCGGGGCCACACAGCCATGGAACCCGCGCTGTGCCTGACGGCACAGTTTTCTGCCTGTACAGACATAGGTGAGAATTTGCAGGACCTCGTTCGTGGCCCGATTCTGCCCATCTTTTGGGCAGATTTGGCGAAAGGTGAGGTTTCACGGGACTCCAAGGGAATTTGCTGTGAGGATTTCCGGGAACCGACCGCCATTTTGCACAGCAAACGTGCGTTCCGGCGCCTGTGATGCCCCAAAGGTGAGGCTTTTCGGGAGGGAAATCCGGGTTTTCGAGCGCCGTCCTTCTTCAGGTGAGCTTTTTCGGGGCATGGATCACAGACTGTATGCTGGCTTAAAGGTGAGATTTTCCGGGAGGCATATTTGCTGAAAAAATGGGCAAAGGTGAGGCTTTTCGGGACCAGTGACTGGCCGAATGCCCCGAAAAGCCCGCCAGGACTGGAAGAAATCTCATTTTTACTGTGCCACTTTTTGGCACAGGTGAGCGTTTTCGGGGGCTGACGTACGGTTGTCGTATGAAGGATTTCCGCCGAAAGGTGAGCCTTTTCGGGGACCCAGGCCGATGCACAGCCAAATGCCTGCGGCGCATAAGTATCGGATGCGATTGGGATTTTTGATACCGTGCCGGTTACGGTGAGGTTTTTCGGGAGCGAATTCCGTACCCGCTGCCATGCCGCATTTTTTCGGTAAGGTGAGCATCTTCGGGAGTCGTTGGCAGTCGGTCCCGCGTGTGTCGGGCGTCCGTCGGCATCCGGACGAATCGACATGCCGTGCCTGAGGTGAGTATTTTCGGGACCGGATACGATTTGCGCGCTGTACAATGCGCGCCCGGGCTGGCCAAACAGGCCTCGATCGGCGGCGCATACCGGTTTCGACGGCGCTTTTCGACGTATCGAAACCGAATCGATCGCACCGGGAAGCCTCGCCTGTACATGCATACAGGCCAACGTGCGGCAGCCGGGCGGGTACGGTGAGGTGCAGTCGCGACCCTGTGTCGAACTCACGGCTGCGCAGTCGCAAAATTACGACAAATCGAAAGGTGAGCCGATACGGGAGCCAATCCCGCACGTGTCGTGCACAGGCGAAATTCTGTGAATCGGCGCATGCCGCGGCACGTCTGGAAGAGTCCGGAACGCCGGAGTGGCGGACCGGTGAGCGTTTTCGGGAGCGGTTCGGGTGAGTGCCGTTTTGCCGGCGCGCTTCACCGGCTATGGTGAGCATGTCGTTCTGGACGCACATCACCGCAGGCGCTATCCTTCCGGGAAACTTCTCCTCCGACCCGACGTATGGCCACGACGAAGCGCGCCAAGAAAACCGATGTGGATGTGGTGAGTGCCAGTTCAGCCGAATTGCGAAAGGCCGTCGAGGCGATCGCCATTCAGCCGAAGAGCGGCAAGATCACGCTCCTCACTCGCAAGCTGTTCAATGTCCTGCTGGCCGTCGCGCAGCAGGCCGACGACTCGGGCGATACGTATCGCGCGCTCCTGTCGGACATCGTCGCCAACTCCGCTTTCGATTCGAACGACACCGCGCTGGTGAAGGAACACCTGCGCCGCATGGTGTCGGTGCAGGTCGAATGGAGCACGGGGACGTCGAGCCAGAAGCCGGGCCGCAAGTGGGGGATCTCGACGCTGATCGCGGATGCGGAAATTCTCGAGGATCCGACCACCCGCCGCGTGTGGGTCGAGTTCTCGTTTGCACCGAAGATCAAGAAGAAGCTGCTCGACCCGGTCCAGTATGCGCGCCTGAGCCTGCAGTTCCAGAGCCAGCTGCGCAGCAGCGCCGGTCTCGCGCTGTACGAGATCTGCGTGCGCTATCTGACGAATCCGAGCCACCTGACGATGCGCGAGCCGTGGGAGTGGTGGCGGCCGATCCTGTCGGGCACGCCCGACACGGAAGCCGGCGACGAAGCGAAGCGCGAGTACAAGTACTTCAAGCGAGACTACCTGCGCCCCGCGATCGCGGAAGTCAACGCGGTCACCAACATCTTCGTCGAGCTGATCGAGCATCGCGAAGGGCGTCGGGTGGCCGAGATCCAGTTTCGCGTGACCGAGCGCAAGCAGCCGATGCTCGCGCTCGACGAACATCCGAACGTATTCGACAGCACGCTGGTCGACCGGATGGTGAAGCTCGGGATCCCGCTGAAGGAAGCGCAGACGCTCTATGCGGACAGCGAGGAAAACCGGATTCGCGCGGCGCTGCAGATGACCGAACAGCGGATGCGCAGCACGACGCTGCCGCCGGTGCGCAGCGCGCCGGCACTGTTCAAGGATGCGCTGAAGAAGGGGTATGCGCCGCCGGTGGAATCGGTCGACGCGCTGCCTGCCGGCACGCCGTCCGCGAAGGTCACGGCCGCGCAGCCGGACGATCTGAAGGCCCGCCTGCTGAGCGAGTTCGCCGCGTTCCGCCGCAAGGAAGCGAAGGTACTGTACGAAGAGCAGGGCGACGCGGAGCGCGAAGTGGCGCGCGAGTCGTTCGAGTCCGAGGCGCTGCCGACGATGGGCTCGCATCTGCGTGACGACTGGCGCAAGCGCGGCCTCGATTCCAAGCTGGCCGAGACGGCCTTTTTCGACTGGTTGGCCCAGAAGACCTGGGGCGAGCCGACAGACGGCGATCTGCTGTCGTTCACGCTGAACCAGTCGCGGGCCGCGTGAGGCCCGCTCAGGCCCGCTGACGGGCCGCCGCCGGCTCCCACCCCTCGGTCGGGTGGGGCCGGCGCCTTCAACAGGCTCTGCCGGCCGTTTCCCTCACTCCGACAACAGCATGCGCTCGAGCTGCTCGAGGATCGCGTCGCGCTTGTCCTTCGGGAGGCCGCGCAGGCGCAGTTCGATGCGGTCTTCGCCATACGACTTCAGGTCGCCGACCGACTTGCCGCCGAGCTTGATCTCGAGACGCTGCGCATAGCGCTGACGGCCCGCCGCCTTCGGCGTCTCCTGCGCCGCGACGCGGCCCTTGACGATGTCCGACACCTGGCGCGTGCTGAGATCGTCCGACACGATCTTGTTGATCAATCGCAGCGTCGCCTCGGTGCCGCGCGCATTGTGATAACGGCCGACCTGATACGCCATGTTCGATCCGAAGCGATCGGGGCGCGCCACCATTTCCTGCATGATCGCTTCCGGCAGCTTGCCGATCGACAGCGCGACGGCCACCGTCGACTCATCGAGGCCGAGATGCTCGGAGAGTTCTTTCTGGCTCTGGAAATGCTTCTCGTCGAGGAAGCGGCGCCATACGACGGCGTTGTCGAATACCGTCTGCGAATCGCGCTGAACGTTGAGATCGTAGCCGAGCTTGTAGCTCTGGATGCCGATGGGCACGTCGATCACGATCGCCTTGACCGACTCCTTGTTCGCCTCCTTCAGCGCCCGCACGCGGCGGCCACCATCGCTGACGAAATACGTGCCCGGGTTGTCGTAATCCGGAATTACGTGGATCGCCTGCTGTTGCCCCTGCTTCGCCAGGTTGACCGCGAGTTCGGCAATCGACGATTTCAGATAGAAGTGCCGCGGGTTGAACGGGCTGTGCTTGATCGCCTTCAGCGGCAGCTCGATCACTTGCCCGGGCGCATAGCGATTCTCGAGACGCCACGCGCGATATTGCGGCGATTCGTCGACCGACGGATCGATCGTGAATTCCGGCGCTGGCGGCGGGGCGATGTCCTTCTTCGCGGATTTGGTCGACACCGGGGTAGGTGTCTCGGACTTGACGATGCCATCGATCGCATTGAGCCGATCAAGCGCCGTGCGCTTTTCGCTCGTCGTGATATCCGGGCGCGCTTGGAATCCTTTGGCGAATTGGGAGGGTTTCATGTGACTCCTTTATGCGCATAAAGTCAGGGCAGCATGGCGACGATTTCGTCGGCACATGCGCGAATTTCGGCGGCGGCCAGCTTGCCGCCCCGGTCGTTCATCTGCAGCACGGTCTGACCGAGCGCCATCGCTTGCTTGTACGCTTCCCGAGTCGGAATCTGCGTCTTCAGCAGCGGGAAGCCGAGTTCCTCGAGCGCACGCTTGAGCTCGCGGGTCAGCATGCGCTTCTCTTCGGTCTTGTTCAGCAGGAACACCGCGCGCAGATCTTCGTTCATCACCTGCGCCTGCTGAATCAGTTTGACCAGCCCGACGCTCGACCAGTAATCGGCCGGTGACGACGATGTCGGGATCACGGCAATCGATGCGGCCAGCAGGACGACGCC
This sequence comes from Burkholderia sp. BCC0506, assembly GCF_902833145.1. GTDB lineage: Bacteria > Pseudomonadota > Gammaproteobacteria > Burkholderiales > Burkholderiaceae > Burkholderia. The sequence continues at coordinate 18,889 of NZ_CADFEN010000008.1, forward strand.
GGAAACTTTCTCGGTGATCGACGGCGGGCAATCCACGACGATGATGTCGTAGTCGTTGATGAACTTCTTGATCTCGCGATGGATCTGGCCGTCGGCTTCGGCAAGGTTGACGACCGGAAACGGGATGCCGTTGTCGCTGTCGCCGGACGCGCTCGACCAGTGAACCAGCGTGTTTTGACGGTCTGCGTCGATGACGAGGACGCGCTTCCCTTTTTCATGGAACGCGGCGCCGAGATGCATGGCAATCGTGCTTTTGCCGACGCCACCTTTTTGTTGAGTGACTGCAATGATTTCCGCGGCCAATTTTCACTCCTGTTTTGGTCGTTGGAATTCTACAGGACGATATTTGAATTTCAATGAAATTGTCGTTTGACAACTACGCGCTAGCCATTCGGACTATCGGTTTATGCGCATAAACGACGCGGCTGCGATCGGTTGGGGGATGTGGTGAAGGTGCCGAGGACGAGGACGATGCGTTGCTCGATGGGTGGGTCTTTACGGGCTACATAGTCCGACGGCTGTTCGTCGCAGCAATGTCTCGGCGCCTCGGCCCTTCCGCTGAACGGGCTGCGTTGACTGCGAGCGAGGAGTTTGTGCGCATAAAGTCCGCGGAGGCCGAGTCGATTGACCGCGTCTGTAGAGCGCCGGGCATTTGTGAGCGAAAGGTGTGCGGTCTGCGGGCCGAAGTCACATGCGGTGCTCCCGAGGCGCGTCGTTGAACCGGCGCGTGTCGACGTCCGGCCCTGTCGCCTGCAGCGTTTATGCGCATAAACCAGACGCAACGCCGGCCCTCGGTGAAGGGCGGCCGGCAAAGACCTCGCCTGCGTCACGCGCACGATGAAGCCGTGCCGGGACAATGGCCTATCGATACGGGCACCGGCCTGTACCGTCGAGCACGGCCACACATCCACGCCACGATTTGCGCCATGCCTCACCCGACAATCGCAGGCTTTATGCGCATAAACCTGCCCGACGTGCTCCCGCGATCACGCGACCTTTCGCCACGCGAGACAACCTTCACAAGGCACCTCCTCACGAGACATCGGTGAGGCCGACGGCTGTTCCTCGTCCTGCGAAGCTGGTGCCCCGACTTTATGCGCATAAACAACCACTCTTTAACGCGTGACCGCAGACGCCACAACACCCCTCTCGCGATGCCGACGCGCCCGCTAAACCGAACTGTCTCAGCGACCTGCCGCAACGAACTCCACCCGATCCCCGTCGAACCGCCCCACCAAGCTCCTCGATGCAGACTGGCTACAATACAGGGCTCCACCATCCACGCTTGAATGATGATCACGATCTACCACAACCCCCGATGCTCGAAGTCCCGCGAGACGCTTGCGTTGGTCGAGTCGCTGAATACCGCCGGCGCACCGCTGAACGTCGTCGAGTACCTGAAGGCGCCGCCGACAATCGAGGAACTGGAAACGCTGCATAAGCAGCTCGGCCGTCCGGTCCGCGACATGCTGCGCGATGGCGAGGAGCCGTACCAGACATTGAACCTAGCCCGCGCGAATCTGACCGACGCCGAAGCCTACGCCGCGATCGTCGCTCATCCGATCCTGCTGCAACGTCCCATCGTCGTGTATCGCGGCAAGGCGGCGATCGGTCGCCCGCCCGAGTCGGTGAAGGCCTTGTTCGAATAATTCTTGCCCGTCGTATTTTTTTATTTCATCGACGCACGCCGCCCGGCCCAGCCCGATGCGCGCAACGGCAATCCAGACCGACGCGGTCGCCGGGGCGCGCCCCGCCGCCGCTTTCGCGGCCGTCCGCAGCAGCGCGATCTGTCCGCGATAGGCGCGGCATCCGCTGCAGGTCGGCAAATGCACGTGCACCTGCAGGCGCTCGTGCAGCGTCAGAGGCCGATCGAGCGCATCCGACAGCAGTCGTGTCACGTCAGTACATTTCCCCGGCAGCATCTTCGGTCGTCAGTCCTTTTTCGCTCAGGCAGGTGCGCAGGCGCGTGCGCGCCCGGTACAGCAGCACGCTGCAATGGTTGGTCGTCAGCGTCAATTCGCTGCAGATATCCGCAATCTCGACATCCAGGAATTCGCGCATCATGAACACGCGTCCGATCTGCTCCGGCAGATGATCGAGGCACGCCTGGAACAACATCCAGAACTGCTGCTGCTGCAACAGCGTTTCAGGCTTCGGCCACGGCCGCGGTTTCGCATGCGCGGCCCAGTGCCCGTTGTCCTTGAACAGTTCGCGATCGAGCACGGATTCGCCGTCGAGCTCCGCATCGAGCGCGCTCAGGCTCACCATCCGCTGCCGTGCGCGCAGCACGTCGATCAGCTTGTTGCGCAGGATGCCGAACACCCAGGTCTTGTGGGCCGACAGCCCGGCGAACTCGCCGGCATGCGACCACGCGGCCGCCAGCGCTTCCTGCACGGCGTCTTCGGCCGCGTCGGCATCGCGGAGCTGGAGTCGCGCGAAGCGCAGCAGGTCGTGCCGCAGTCGTGCGAGATAGGCGGGGTCGTCGTATGCGGATGGCATGTCTGGATGGCAGTGTGTCGAAGCGGTCGCGCGTGTGCGTCACGGAGCGGACGCATCGCGGTGCGAGCAGTTTACTGGGTGCGATGCCCGCCTGCAATGCAATGTTCCGTCACGAATTCACGGAACCGGCCTTCGCGCTGCGCTATCCTTGCCGAACCCTGTCTCGCGCGGCGACGACGCTGCGCGGCGGGTAATCTGTAACGTCGGAACATAACGGTCGAGTTATCCACAATTTCTGTGGAAAACCTTGTGGAAAGTCGGCCGGACGGCCCCGTGGGACGGCTCGCGGGCTGGCTTGCCTATAAACAGACCTTTGTCGCCCGTTCGGAAGCAATCGATCCGATTCCTCACTCACCGGAAGGAGAATGCCATGTCCTATCGTATTGCGGTCATCGTCGGCAGCCTGCGTCGTGCTTCGACGAACCGTGCGCTCGCGCACGCCGTGATCTCGCTCGCCCCCGCCGATTTTTCGTTCGAGTTCGTCGAGATCGGCGAACTGCCGCTGTACAGCCAGGACTACGACGCGGATTTCCCGGAAGTCGCGAAACGCTTCAAGCAGTCCATCGAAGCCGCCGACGCGCTGCTGTTCGTCACGCCCGAATACAACCGGTCGATTCCCGGCGTGCTGAAGAACGCGCTCGACTGGGGTTCGCGCCCGTGGGGTTCCAACTCGTGGTCGGGCAAGCCGGGCGCGGTGCTCGGCACGTCGCCGGGCGCGGTGGGTACCGCGCTCGCGCAGCAGCACCTGCGCAACGTGCTCGCGTACCTCGACGTGAAGACGCTCGGCCAGCCCGAGATGTTCATCAAGCACGATCCGGCGCGCATCGACGATCAGGGGCAGATCGTCAGCGAGGACACCCGCAAGTTCCTGCAGGGCTTCGTCGATCGCTACGCGAGCTGGGTGCGCCTGCTGAAATCGGCGTGATGGCGTCGGCCTGATCGTCACGCCCGTTCTCGGCGCCGCCGCCGGTGCCGGCCCGCACGCGGCGGGTCACGCGCCGGCGTGTCGTGCGTCGCGCGCTTCGCGGATGCGCAGTAGGATCTCGTCGAGCAGCGCGATATCGAACGGCTTCGACAGCACGCGGACGTTGACGGTGCGCGTGCGGTCGAGCTCCTCCGCATAACCCGTGACGAGAATCACGGGCAGCCTTTCCGGCCGCTGCTCGATCGCTTCGGCCAGGTCGATGCCGTTCAGGCGGCCCGGCATGTGGATGTCCGAAATGACGAGGTCGAATGCGTCGTTCGCGGCGGCGCCTTCGATCAGGCGCAACGCGTCGTCGGCGGTGGGCGCATAGGTCACGCGATGACCGAGCAGCGACAGCAACGCTTCCGTGCCGGCCGCGACTTCGCCGTTGTCCTCGACGAGCAGCACGTGCAGGCCGGCGGCCGCGCCGCTGCCCGCATCGTGCGTGCCGGCCGCCGGCCGCGCGACGACGTCCTCGGCACGCGCGCGCGGCAAGTACAGGCGCACCGACGTACCGGCGCCGACCGCGCTGTCGATCGTCGCGAGGCCGCCCGAGCGTTCGCAGAACGCGAATACCTGCGGCAGGCCGAGCCCCGTCCCCATCCCCTGCGCCTTCGTCGTGAACAGCGGTTCGAAGGCGCGCGCGAGTACCTCGGGCGCCATGCCCGAGCCGGTGTCGTCGAGCGAGATCTGCACGAAGTCGCCCGTCAGCGGGAAGCCGTCCTCGCGGCGCAGCGTGACGTTGCGTGCGCCGACCGTGAAGCGTCCGCCGGTCGACATCGCGTCGCGCGCGTTGACCGCGAGGTTGATCACCGCGAGCTCGAGCTCCGCGACATCGACGCGGATCGGCCAGACGCCCGGCTCGATCGCGACGACCAGCGACGACTTCGACCCGAGCGACGTCTTCAGCAGCTCGCGGCACGTGCCGACCCATTGCCCGACGTCGATCGTCTCGTTGTGCAGCGGCTGCTTGCGCGCGACGCCGAGCAACTGGCGCGTGAGCGACTGCCCGTTCTTCAGCGCGCGTTCGATCGCGCCGAGTTCCTTGTCGAGATGCTGGACGCCGCGCCGCCGCGCGATCTGCACGTTGCTCGAGATGATCATCAGCAGGTTGTTGAAGTCGTGCGCGACGCTGCCGACGAGATTGCCGAGCGCCTGCATCTTGCGCGACTGCCGGTACGCCGATTCGATCGAGCGCCGCATCGACGCTTCGGCCTGCCAGCGGTCCCACGCCTCCTCTTCCGCCTTCAGCCGCTTCAGCGACAGCCAGATCACGGACCACAGCGCGACCGACGGTGCGAACATCGAGATGAACAACACGCTCAGGTGTTCGTACCATTCATGCCAGATCGCCGACGTGCGGTATGCGCACGTCACGTAGACGGGGTAGCTGCCGACCTGGCGATACGCGACGATCTCGCTGCTTCCGCCGTCGTGGCGCACGCGTACGACGCCCGCGCGCGGATCGTTGCGCGCATTGCCGAACGTGTCGGAGCGATCGGTGTGCGCCAGCGCCGGCGGCGGCGGATACGACGCGATCACCGCGCCGTCCGAACGCGCGAGCGCCATCGTCATCGGCGTGTTCGCGCCGCCGAGCAGGTCGCGATAGAACGCGTTGAAATACGACGACTTCAGCGCGATCGACACCATGCCGGCGAACGAACCGTCGCTGTGGCGTCGCGCGACGCCCGTGTTGAAGACGGGAATGTTCTCGAGCTTGAGCGGCCCCATCATCAGCCGCGAGATGTGTTCGATGACCTTGCCGTCGCGGATGCCGGCGAAGTCGTCGCGGTTCGCGATCGATGCGTACGGCGCCGGATAGTAGAGGCTGTTGGCGAGCAGCATCCCGCTCGCGCCGAAGATCGACACGGCGGCCACCTGCGGATAGCCGCCGCCGATCGTGTTCAGCGCTTCGTGGATGTCGGATTCCCGGCTGCGCACGGCCGCGTCATCCATGTCCTGCACGAGATCGACGATGCGCGCGTCGAGCGTTTCGCTCAGGTCGAACACCTTGAGCGCGTGCTCCTCGGCGACGCGCACCGTGCGCATCGTCACGTCGCTCGCGGCGGCCTCGCGCGCCTTCAGGTCGTTGTACGCCATCACCGTCACGTAGATGCACGGCAGCACGATCGCCGCGACGAGCAGCACGATCAGCGTCACGCGGCGCACCGCGAAATCGTGTTCGGGGGCGCCGGCCGCGTAATTGCCGTCGTCCTGCCAGTCGTCGGCGGGAAGGGGGGCGGAGGCGCGGGAGTCGGCAGGCCGTTCGGACGTCATCGAGGAAAGCGGGTGAGGCAGAGGTGCCTGCCATCATAAACGAGTTGCGTCAGCCCGCCGTGCGGCGCCGCACGAGCGCAATCCTGTCGTCCATGACAGAGATAAACCGTCGAATTGAAAACGCGACGAATCCGGCAGCGCAAACGTACACAAGGAAAAATTTTGCGTGCTTATCTTGAAAATGGTCGCGGCTGTTTTCGGAATGGCGTGCGATCGAATCGATTTTGTTCGAAATGGTGAAATTGGCGAGTTGCATCGCCTCCGGTTTACTCCGAGAATCGCGCCTTGCTTTCCCTATGACAGATATATGCGCCCGCCGGCAATGCCGCGCGGTGCGTCGCGCGCACCTGCGTCGCGATGCCCGTGCGCGGCCGCAAGGCGGCTGCCCGCGCCCGAAACGCATGGCACCTAAAGAAGTGCGCCGCGCGGTCGTTAACGCGAGAGAGACCATTCCGTATACCGCATCTCCCCATGCCTTTGCCGATTGTAATTGCCGACGATTCGCTGCTCGCTCGCAAACTTCTGACAAAGGCGCTGCCGGGAGACTGGGACGTTGACGTCGCGTATGCAGCGAATGGTCGCGAGGCCTTGGCGCTCTATCGTGACGGCAAAGCTTCCGTGATGTTTCTGGACCTGACGATGCCCGACATGAGCGGATATCAGGTCCTTGAAACACTGCGCCACGAAGACCTGAACACGTTCGTGATCGTGGTATCCGCCGATATCCAGCCGCAGGCGCAAGCACGCGTGCGTGAATTGGGCGCGATCGCATTCGTTGCCAAGCCCGTGACGTCGGAGGCATTGCTGCCCATTCTCAAGGAGTATGGGTTGTATGCCTGACTCGGTGTTCACGGCGGAGCAACGCGACGCGTTGCAGGAGATCGCCAACCTTGCAATGGGCCGCGCCGCCGCGCGGCTGGCGTTGCTGCTCGGGCATTTCATCGAGCTGTCGGTGCCGCGCGTGCGCGTCGTGAAAGCGGCCGACGCGGGCGACGCGCTGCGCGAGATGACGGGCATCCACGACAACGTGACCGCCGTGCGCCAGGGCTTCCGTTCCGACATCAAGGGCGAGGCGATCGTGCTGTGCCGCACGGCGGGCGTCGCGCGGCTCATGTCGGTCGTCGACCGCACCTTCGGCGACGGCGTGTACGGCGGGATGGCGACGCCGGACGAGCTCGTGTTCGACGTCGCGAACGTGCTGATGGGCGCCTGCGTCTCGTCGATCCTCGACGAACTCGGCCGCAAGCCCGTGTTCTTCCCGCCGGGGCTGCTCGGCGCGAACGTGTCGTTCGACGACGTCTTCCAGCCGAACGAGCTCGCGTGGAGCGTCGCGCTGCTGCTCGAGGTGAACTTCGGGCTCGAGGACCACACGTTTCGCGCGCATTTCGTGATGCTGATGGCCGAGGATTCGATCCGGCTGATGGGCGACGCGCTCGACGCGTTGCTGTCCGCGCTATGACGGCCGCCGCCCCGTCGCTGAGCGACCTCGTGATCGAGCGGGTCGGCTTCGGCCTGTTCGTGCTCGATCGTTCGATGACCGTACTGATGTGGAATCGCTTCATGCAGGACCACAGCGGCATCCCCGCCGCCGACGTGATCGGCCGCAACCTGTTCGACCGCTTTCCCGACCTGCCGCGCGCGTGGCTGTCGCGCAAGCTCGAAAGCGTGTTCCAGCTCGGCAGCTTCGCGTTCAGCTCGTGGGAGCAGCGGCCCTACCTGTTCCGCTTCGAGCACGACCGGCCGATCACGGGCGGCGTCGATTACATGCAGCAGGACTGCACGTTCATGCCGCTCACGCGCGGTCGCGACGTCGAGGCCGTGTGCGTGACGATCTCGGACGTCACGCATGTGAGCGTGATGCAAAGAGAGCGCGAGGAAGCGGTCGCGAAGCTGCGCGAACACGCGAATCGCGACGGGCTGACCGGCATCGCGAACCGGCGCTTCTTCGAGGCGCGGCTCGGCGACGAATTCGCGCGCTGGCAGCGCTACGGCGGCGACCTGTCGGTGCTGCTGTTCGACCTCGACCACTTCAAGACGATCAACGATCGCTTCGGGCATGCGGCGGGTGACGCCGTGCTGCGCGAGACGGCGCGCCGCGTCGCGTCGATCGTGCGTGCGCAGGATACGTTCGGCCGGTTCGGCGGCGAGGAATTCGCGCTGCTGCTGCCGTGCACGAATCTCGAGGAGGCGATGCGGGTGGCCGACAAGGTGCGCGACGCGATCGGCGGCATGCCGGTCGATGCCGAAGGCGTGAGCGTGCCGGTCACGGCGAGCGTCGGCGCCGCGTGCGCGAAAGCCGGCGCGCCGACCTGCGACGTACTCGTCAACGAGGCCGACGCCGCGCTCTATCGTGCGAAGCGGCTCGGGCGCGATCGGTCGGTCGCGTACGCCTGACCGAGCGCGCCTGCGCCGCTCAGCTTTTCGCGATGTCGACGAGCACGCCGGCGAGCACCGCCGGCTGCGACACGAACGGCGAGTGGCTGCTGTCGAGCTGGTGCACGCGGGTGGGGTTGCCGGGCGCGAACGCGTCGGCTTCGTCGATGAAGCGCTGCTGCAGCGCGGGCAGGATCACGCGGTCCTGCAGGCACTTGATGTAGTGACGGTCGATCGCACCCCAGCGTGCGGCGGTCGTCGGAATCGCGGTCGCGAACGGCGCGGCCGGCACGTCGCAGCTCATCAGGTTCGCGACCGCGTCGAAGTCGGCCTGCGGCACGTCTTCGTACAGCGCGCGCTTCATCAGTTCGCGATACGCGGCGTCGCCGCTGTGCGGATCGACGCGCAGCGCGCCGGCCACGCGCGGGCTCGCGAGCATCAGCGGGGCGAGCAGCTCGCCCTTGTTTTCCGGCGCGCGCACGTAGTCGAGGCCCGGCACGCCCGATGCGGGCATGAAGGCCGCGAGATAGACGATCTTCGCGATCTTCTCCGGTGCACGTTCGGCCGCCGCCGTGATCGCGAGGCCGCCCATGCTGTGGCCGACCAGCACGACCTGGCCGCGGCCGAGCGCGTACGCGTCGTCGACGGCCTGCATCACCTGCGTCGCGTAGTCGTCGAGCGTCGTGTTCGCGACCGGCGACGGCTCGGCGCCGAATGCGTCCTTGTCGAGCGGCCGTGCGAGATACGACGCGGGAAAGCGCGCATGGATGCCGTGCGCGGGCAGGTCGCGCGCGATCGACAGATAGCCGCGCGCGGCCAGCGCGGCCGCCACGTGGGCGTAGCACCACGCGCCATGCCACGCGCCGTGCACGAGCACGAAGACGGGATGGTCGGACTGCGGGGTGGCGGTGTCGTTCGTCTCCATGGTGTCCGTGTTTTTTCGAGAAAGGTGTCATCTTAGACGAACCGGCCGGCCTCCAGACGCGCGATCGAAAGGCGCGTTTCGTGGCCGGCAACGATTCGTCCCTTTGTGTCGCGCAGGCCACATTTCGTTCGGATCCGATTTGAATTTGGGCCGAAGCGCGCTAATTTGTTGCTTTACCTGCGATTGCGCCCCATGAACGTCGACTATCTCTTCTACCGGAAGCCGAACAAACCGGGCCCCTATTCGCTCGACGACCTGGGCGACATCGCGCCGCCGATCGGCCCGGGCGACCAGGTGCGCGCAGGCATCGCGCGCGTGTTCGAGCAGATCGACTGGCAGGAATCGCCCGACGTGCCGGGCGCGTGGTTCGGTACGGGCGGCGCGGTTTTCCAGTTCACCGCCGAGCCCGACGGCCGCGTGACGAGCTTCATGGGCTCGCGCCTCGAGCGCCGCTCGATGCTGCAGCTCACGCGCGAAATGGGGCTCATTGCACTCGATCTGCAGCGCGACATCGTCTACGGCTGACGCGCGGCGCGGCGTCCATCCGCCCGGGCCGGCCGCACCGGCCTCTCGACGGCGCGCGACGCCCCGCCAGACGTGGCGCGTGTCCGCCATCGAACTTCAAAGATTGCTATACTTTCGCCCAATTCCGGCTTCCGGCCGGTAATTTGTGCCTGTCTGCGTCGATCGTTCGCATATCTCGCACGCATCGACGCCCTGACCATCCCAGCCGGGCATGGCTTCTTCAATCGCCCCGCGTGGGTGTCTCCGTGGAGCTCGTCTTGGCCGTTTCCCCTTCCGTCGTGGACGAACAAGAAACCGACGCCGCTGCCGTCACATCGGGCAGTTCCTTCTATCTGGCGATGCGCATCCTGCCAGCCGTGCAGCGCGATGCGATGTTCCAGGTCTACGCGTTTTGCCGCGCGGTCGACGACATCGCCGACAGCGACCTGCCGCGCGCCGAGCGCAACGCGGGCCTCGATCGCTGGCGCGCGGACATCGACGCGTGCTTCGCCGGCCGCCCGCCGCGCCACCTGGCCGCGCTCGATCGCGAGATCCGCGCGTTCAATCTGCAGCGCGACGATTTCCACGCGATGATCGACGGGATGGCGATGGACGCGGCGGAAGACATCTGCGCGCCCGACGAGCCGACGCTCGACCTCTTCTGCGACCGCGTGGCGAGCGCCGCGGGCCGGCTGTCGGTGAGGATTTTCGGGATGCCGGAAGCCGAAGGGATCACGCTGTCGCACCACCTCGGCCGCGCGCTGCAATTGACGAACATCCTGCGCGACATCGACGACGACGCGGCGATCAACCGGTGCTACCTGCCGCGCGAGCTGCTCGCGCGCGAAGGCATCGCGATCACCGATCCGGCGACGATCGTGCGCGATCCGGCGCTGCCGCGCGTGTGCGCGACGCTCGTCGAGCGCGCGCTCGAGCACTTCCGCCAGGCCGACGCGGTGATGGATACCTGCCCGCGTGCGCAGGTGAAGGCGCCGCGCATCATGTCGGGCGCGTATCGCTGCATTCTCGACGCCGCGATCGCACGCGGCTTTGCCGCGCCGCGCGCGCCGCTGCGCAAGCCGAAGGCGCGCATGCTGATGATCGCCGCGCGCTACGCGCTGTTCTGAGTCGACCGACGCGATGCCCAGAACCGTCCACGTGATCGGCGCAGGACTCGCGGGCCTGTCGGCCGCGGTCGAGCTGCAACGCCGCGGGCGGCGCATCGTGCTGCACGACGCGCACGCGCACGCGGGCGGCCGCTGCCGTTCGTGGTTCGACGGGACGCTGAACACGACGCTCGACAGCGGGCTGCACACGGTGTTCGCGGGACAGCCCGCGACGCAGCGCTACCTGCGCGCGATCGGCGCGGCCGATCAGCTCGCCGGGCCCGCGCTGGCCGAATTTCCGGTCATGGACATCGCGTCGCAGCAGCGCTGGACGCTGCGCTTCGGCAACGGCCGCTGGCCGTCGTGGCTGTTCGATGCCGCGTCGCGCGCACCGGGCACGACGCCGCTCGACTACCTCGCGCTTGCCCCGCTCGCGTTCGCCCGCACGGGCCGCTCGCTTGCGCAGACGATGCGATGCGACGGCGTGCTGTGGGACCGCTGGCTGCGGCCGTTTTTCCTCGGGGTGCTGAATATCGAGCCGCGCCACGCGAGCGCCGAGCTTGCGCGCGCCGCGCTGTGCGGCACGTTTGCCGCGGGCGGCCCCGGCTGCCGTCCGCTCGTCGCGCGCCGCGGGCTCGGCAGCGCGTTCGTCGAACCGGCGCTGCGGATGCTGCAGTACGGCGGCGCGCAGATCCGGCTGAATTCGCGGCTCGACGCGTTCGAATTCGGCGCGCACGGCAATGCGGTCGATGCGGTGTCGATCGGCGGCGAGCGCATCGACCTCGCGCCGGGCGACGCGGTCGTGCTGGCCGTGCCGCCCGAGGTCGCGCAGCCGCTCGTGCCCGAACTCGCCGCGCCCGACACGTTCAGCGCGGTCGTGACCGCGTATTTCGCGGCCGAAGCGTCGGCCGGCACTCCGCTGCAGACGACCGTCGTCAACGGCGTCGTCGACGCGGTGCGAACGGGCGACGGCCCGCTCGCCGCGACGATCCGCGATGCGGGCCGCTGGCTCGACATGCCGCGCGACACGCTCGCGCGGCGCATCTGGGAAGACGTCGCGCGCGTGACCGGCGCAAACCCGGAAACCACCCCCGCGTGGCAGCTCGTCGTCGAGCCGCGCGCGGGCTTTGCGGCGGTGCCGTCGCAGGAAATGAAACGTCCGGCCGTGCGTACGCGCTGGACCAATCTTGTACTCGCGGGCGACTGGGTTGCCACCGGCTTGCCCGCCACGATCGAGGGCGCGATCCGTTCCGGCCAGCTGGCCGCGGACGTGCTCCAGACGCAATAACGAGAGGGACCGATGAACGATCTCACCGAAATGGCTACCTTGTCCGCCGGCGCCGTGCCGGCCGGCGTCGACGCCGCCGTCGCGCGGGCGACCGACGCGCTGCTGGCCGCGCAGCAACCGGACGGACACTGGGTCTACGAACTCGAGGCGGATTCGACGATTCCCGCCGAATACGTGCTGCTCGTCCACTATCTTGGCGAGACGCCGAACCTCGAGCTCGAACAGAAGATCGGCAAGTATCTGCGCCGCATCCAGCAGGCCGACGGCGGCTGGCCGCTGTTTACCGACGGCGCGCCGAACATCAGCGCGAGCGTGAAGGCGTATTTCGCGCTGAAGGTGATCGGCGACGACGAGAATGCCGAGCACATGCAGCGCGCGCGCCGCGCGATCCACGCGATGGGCGGCGCCGAGATGTCGAACGTGTTCACGCGCATCCAGCTCGCGCTGTACGGTGCGATTCCGTGGCGCGCGGTGCCGATGATGCCGGTCGAGATCATGCTGCTGCCGCAATGGTTCCCGTTCCACCTGTCGAAGGTGTCGTACTGGGCGCGCACCGTGATCGTGCCGCTGCTCGTGCTGAACGCGAAGCGCCCGCTCGCGAAGAACCCGCGCGGCGTGCGCATCGACGAGCTGTTCATCGATCCGCCCGTCAACGCCGGGCTGCTGCCGCGCCAGGGGCATCAGAGCCCCGGCTGGTTCGCGTTCTTCCGCGTGGTCGACCATGCGCTGCGCGCGGTCGACGGCCTGTTCCCGAGCTATACGCGTGAACGCGCGATCCGTCAGGCCGTGTCGTTCGTCGACGAGCGCCTGAACGGCGAGGACGGCCTCGGCGCGATCTATCCGGCGATGGCCAACGCGGTGATGATGTACGACGTGCTCGGCTACGCGGAAGATCATCCGAATCGGGCACTCGCACGCAAGTCGGTCGAGAAGCTGCTCGTCGTGCACGACGACGAAGCGTATTGCCAGCCCTGCCTGTCTCCCGTGTGGGATACGTCGCTCGTCGCGCATGCGCTGCTCGAAACCGGCGATGCGCGTGCGCAGGAAGCCGTGTTGCGCGGCCTCGAATGGCTGCGCCCGCTGCAGATCCTCGACGTGCGCGGCGACTGGATCTCGCGCCGCCCGAACGTGCGGCCCGGCGGCTGGGCGTTCCAGTACGCGAACGCGCACTACCCGGACGTCGACGATACGGCCGTGGTCGTGATGGCGATGGATCGCGCGCAGAAGCTCACGCAGTCGGACACGTATCGCGATTCGATGGCGCGCGCGCGCGAATGGGTCGTCGGCATGCAGAGCAGCGACGGCGGCTGGGGCGCGTTCGAACCGGAAAACACGCAGTACTACCTGAACAACATCCCGTTCTCGGATCACGGCGCGCTGCTCGATCCGCCGACGGCCGACGTGTCGGGCCGCTGCCTGTCGATGCTGTCTCAGCTCGGCGAAACGCCGCTGAACAGCGAGCCGGCCCGCCGCGCGCTCGACTACATGCTGAAGGAACAGGAGCCGGACGGCAGCTGGTATGGCCGCTGGGGGATGAACTACGTGTACGGCACGTGGACCGCGCTGTGCTCGCTGAACGCGGCCGGCCTGACGCCGGACGACCCGCGCATGAAGCGCGGGGCGCAGTGGCTGCTGTCGATCCAGAACAAGGACGGCGGCTGGGGCGAGGACGGCGACAGCTACAAGCTGAACTACCGCGGCTACGAGCAGGCGCCGAGCACGGCATCGCAGACGGCCTGGGCGCTGCTCGGCCTGATGGCGGCCGGCGAAGTGAACAACCCGGCCGTCGCGCGCGGCGTCGAGTACCTGGTCGCCCGGCAGAACGAAGAGGGCCTGTGGGACGAGACGCGCTTCACGGCGACGGGCTTCCCGCGCGTGTTCTACCTGCGCTATCACGGCTATCGCAAGTTCTTCCCGCTGTGGGCGCTGGCGCGCTACCGCAACCTGAAGCGCGCGAATGCGACGCGCGTGACGGTCGGGATGTAACGCGTGGCGACGACGCAGCACAACGGCGCGTTGCCCGTCATCGCCGTCACGGGGATGGCGTTCGAGGCGCGCATCGCGCGCGGCGACGGCGTCGAAGCCGTGTTCGCCGCGCGGGCCGACCGGCTCGAGCGCGCACTGACCGAAGCGACCGCGCGCGGGTGCGCGGGCATCGTCAGCTTCGGCACGGCAGGTGGGCTCGCGCCGGATCTCGTGCCCGGTGCGCTCGTGATCGCGAATGCGATCGACGGGCCGTTCGGCCGCGTGCAGACCGACGTGGGCTGGAGCACGCGGCTCGTCGCCGCACTGCACGACACGCCGGTGTGGGCGCGCGTCACGCGCGGCACGATCGCGGCCGTCGGCGCGCCGGTCGTCAGCGAACAGGACAAGGCGTCGCTGCATCGCGCGAAGGGCGCGCTGGCCGTCGACATGGAGTCGCACATCGCGGCGGCTTTCGCCGCCGCGCGCGGCGTGCCGTTCGCGGTGTGCCGCGCGATCGTCGATCCGGCGTGGCGCACGTTGCCGAGTGCGGCGACGGCGGGCCTGCGCGACGACGGCAGCACGGCGATCCTGCCGATCCTGCGCGAGCTGCTGAAGCAGCCGTCGCAGCTCGGGCCGCTGCTGCAGGTCGCCGGCGACGCGCGCGCGGCGCGCACGACCCTGATCCAGGCGCGCCACGCGTTCGAGCGGGCGGGCGCGATGCGGATCGTTTGAGCGGCACGCGCCGCTGCCCTCTTCCCCGCTTTTCGGTTCGCTGTTTCGTCGTTTCGCGCGGATAAAAAAAGAGCGCTGCATCGTGCAGCGCTCTTTGTTTTGGCGCGGCCGCCGTTGCGGCGTTACTGCGCGGCCGGGCTGCTCGCGGGCAGCGTCGGCATCGCCGGCGCGATCGGCGCGCCGTTGGCGGCCGGCGCCGTCGTGGCGGCCGACGATGCGGCAGCAGGCGCACTCGCCGGCATCGCATTGTCCGCACCCGGATCGTCGTACTGGGGCAATCCCGGCGCGGCCGGCGCATTGTTCTGCGTGGCGCCCGATGCGCCGCCCGACTCGCCCGGATCCTCGTAGTTCGGCAGCCCCGGCACGGCCGGCGTCGCGGCCGGCACGGCGCCCGATTCGCCCGGTTCGTTGTAGTTCGGCGCCGCGGCCGATGCCGACTGGCCGTGATACGTGAGCGACTTGCGCTGCTGCAGGTACGCATCGCGCACGAACGAATACGGATCGAGCGCGGCCTGCTTCAGCAGGTCGGTCGCGCCGAGCAGGTCCGAGCGCGCGCTGATGAATTGCGCGATGTACATCGGATTGCGCGCGGCCGGCTCGATGTAGTTCAGCAGGTTGAAGCGCACGTCCACCGCGCGGCCGACGCCGTCGCGGATCGTGCTCGGCCCGAACACCGGCAGCACGAGATACGGGCCCGACGGCATGCCCCAGCGCGCCATCGTCAGCCCGAAATCCTGGTGATGCTTCGGCAGCCCGGCCGGCGTCGCGATGTCGATCAGGCCGGCGACGCCGAACAGCGAGTTCATCGCCACGCGCATCAGATCCTGCGTCGCATCGGTGATGCGCAACTGCAGCAGGTTGTTGGCCATGTTGCCGAGATCGCCGAGGTTCGAGAAGAAGTTGCTGATCGCGGTGCGCACCGGCGTCGGCGTGATCTTCTGGTAGCCCTTCGCGATCGGCACCGCGATGTTCGAGTCGACCGTGTCGTTGAACTTGTACATCGCCCGGTTCATCGGCTCGAGCGGGTCGTTGGGATTGCGGTTCGGCCCCGTCGCGCAGCCGGTCAGCATCGCGCTGGCGGCGACGGTCGCCGCAATGATTCGCACCTTATTCATTGATTCCTTGCGATTGGTTCTTGGCGCGTTTGACGCGCGGTTTGCCCATCAGGACGGGCTGGAACACCACGGCGCCGATCAGCGTACAGGTCAGGGCCAGCGCGAGCAGCTTGCCCATGCTCGACGTGCCCGGATGGTGCGACAGCCACAGGCTGCCGAAGGCGGTCGCCGTCGTCGCGGCGCTGAACAGCACGGCGTGCGTGAGACTCGAATGCAGCAGCCCCGTCTGCCCCGCGCGCCACGCCATCACGAAATACACCTTGAACGCGACGCCGACGCCGAGCATCAGCGGCAGCGCGATGATGTTCGCGAAGTTGAGCGACATGCCGAGCACGACGCACATCTCGAGCGTCACGATACCCGACACGAGCAGCGGCACCAGCGTACGCAGCACGTCGCCGAAGCGGCGCAGCGTGACCCACAGCAGGATCGTGATCGAGAGAATCGACCATAGCGCCGCGTGCAGGAACGCGTTGATGATCGTGTCGGCCGAATGCAGGATCGAGATCGGCCCGCCGGTCGCACCCGGTTCCGCGGCCTTCACGGCCTTGGCGAAACGGCGCAGCATCGTGTCGTCGTTCGGGTCGACGCCCTTCGGTACCTTCGGCGAGATCTGCACGAGCGCGTGGCCGTCCGGCGCGACCCAGTCGCGCACGACCTGCGGCGGCAGCGATTCGCGCGTGATGTCCTGCGGCTGCAGCAGCGCGGCGAGCTGGTTGAGCGCGATGCGCAGCGTATCGGAGAACGCACGTTCGGCGCGGTCGCGCGTCGCGCTGTCGGCGGCGGCGAGTTTCGCGAGCGACGCGGACAGGTGCTGCGCGGCCGCGGCGCCCGGGCCCGGATGATCTTCGGCCGCATAGCCGAGCAGGTCGGACACGCGCTTGAGCGCGGCCACGCGTTGCGCGTCGGTCGCGGGCGGTGCGGCGGGTTGCGTCAGCGCGGGCAGCAGCTCGCTCGCGGCCGCGGCGATCGCGACGCGCTTGGCCGGCTGGTCGGCGGGGATGAAGGTCGACAGCGTGGTCGTGCGGCCGACTTCGGGCAGCGCGTCGAGGCGCTTCGCGGCGGCGTCGGCTTCGGCGAGCGACGGCGCGAGCAGCGTGACGTCGTTGACGGCGGCTTGCGGCGAATCCTTCAGTGCGAGCAGCGTCGCCATCGATTCGCTGTTCGGGTCCTTCAGGTGCAGCGGGTTGAAGTCGAAATGCAGGAACGCGAGCAGCGGCAGCGCGCCGATCACGACCGCGAGCGTGCCGATCAGGATCGGCTTGCGATGGCGATCGAGGTAATCGTCGACCGGCGCGAGCCACGGGAAGCCCGGCGTCTTCGATTCGCCCGGCGGCGCGAACAGGCGCAGCAGCGCGGGCAGCAGCGTGAGCGTGGTCAGCAGCGCGACGAACATCCCGACGCCCGCGATCAGGCCGAGCTCGGACACGCCGCGATACGCGGTGGGGATGAACGAGAAGAAGCTTGCCGCGACGGCCGCGGTGGCCAGCGCGAGCGGCATGCCCATCGAGTGCGCGGCGCCGATCAGCGCGTGATCGATGCGCGGATCGCGGAAGCGTTCCTCGCGGTACTTCACGCCGTACTGGATCGAGAAGTCGACGCCGAGGCCGACGAACAGCACCATGAACGCGACCGAGATCATGTTCAGCGAGCCGACCATCGCGAGGCCGAGCGCGGCCGTCACGACGAGGCCGACGAACAGCGTGACGAGCACCGAGCCGATCATCCGCTTCGAGCGCAGCGCGAGCCACAGGATGACGAGCACGGCGAGCAGCGTGAGCGCGCCGTTGAGCGCGGCGCCGTCTTCCACCGATGCGAATTCGTCGTCGGCGAGCGGCTGTTCGCCGGTCAGGCGCACGGCCGCGCCGTAGCGCTTTTCGAGATCGAGCGACCGGGCCGCGTCGCGGATCACCTGGCTCGTTGCCGCACCGGCCTTCAGCGCGCCGTAGTTGACCACCGGCTGCACGGTGACGAACGCGCGCGCGGGCTGCCGAGCGGCGTCGTTGTCGACCAGCGCGCGCCACGAGAACGCGGCCGGCTTGCCGGCCAGCACGTCGTCGACCGTCGCGGCGCTGCGCGCGAGCAGCTTCGCCATCGCCGGCAGCTTCACCTGGCCGGTCAGGAGCGGCTGGCCGAGCGTGGTGGACAGCGTGGTGGCGAGCCCGGTGAGGCTCGGGTTCTTCGCGAATTCGTTGACGAGCGGGCGCGCGCTCGCGAGCTGCGCGGTCGTATCGGCGACCTCCTGCGGCGACAGGAACAGCAGCCCGTTGTGCTCGAAGAACGGCCCGCCGCCCGGTTCGGCGACCTGGCCGATGCGCCCGGCATCGGCATCCTTCTGCAGCGCTTCGGTCAGCGCGTGCGCGGCGGCGGTCGCGAATTCGGGCGCGGGCGCCTCGACGACCGCGAGGATCGTGCCGTTGCGTTGCGGGAACGCCTTGTCGACGGCCCGGCTGAGCGCGGCCCATTGCGGCTCCGCATCGACGAGCTTGCTGATGTCGGTGTTGATCTTGAAATGCTGCGCGACGTAGACGCCGCTGAAGGCGGCGATGACGAGCGACAGGACGACGACCCAGACGGGGCGGCGCACCGACCACGCAACGAGTCGGACGATGAGAGAAGTCACCATGTGGCGGTGGGGAGCGGCTGGCTAGGGCAAAGTAGCCAAGTATACCGGCGCGGCGCGGCGACGGTCGTGACGTTGGGGAGATTCGGGGCGGGAAGGATATTTGCTCGCGGCGTTCGAATCGGGCCGCGCGGCCGGGCCATTTGTATGGAGATACTTACATAATCGGCGCGTCGATGCGTCGGCACGCCGCTGCGCGCCTGTGACAAACGGCGCTGAAAGGTAACAGTCGGTCACCGGGCGGCAACGGGGCGTCAGGCCCGGTATACTTTGCTCCACCGGCCGATGCAAGGAGCCGGCCGTTTTTTCCCATCGAGTGCGAAATTCGTATGAAACGTCATCTGTTTGCTTTCGTCGCGGCGGCCGCCGTGTCGGTTTCCGCTTTCGCGCAGAGCGCGCCGGTCGATGTCGTCCGCACCGCGGTCGAGGGTACCGTCAATGCGATGAAGGCCGATCCGGCCGCGCGCGGCGGTGACATGGCGAAGATCACGCAGGTCGTCGAGCAGCGCTTCCTGCCCGTGACCAACTTCGAGCGCACGACCCGCATCGCGGTCGGCGACGCGTGGAAGCAGGCCACGCCGCAACAGCAGCAGGAGCTGTACAAGCAGTTCCGGTTGCTGATGACGCGCACCTATGCCGCATCGCTCGCGCAGCTCGGCAACCAGGACGCGAAATTCTCGTTCAAGGCCGGCGGCGCGTCGGGCGCCGATGCGCTCGTGCAGTCGACGGTGACGACGCCGGGCGACAGCCAGTCGGTCGGCTATCGCCTCGGCAAGGTCGGCAACGACTGGAAGATCTACGACATCGACATGTCGGGCGCGTGGCTGATCCAGGTCTACCAGGGGCAGTTCAAGAGCCAGCTCGCGACGGGCGGGATCGACGGCCTGATCGCGTATCTGCAGAAACACAATTCGCGGACGAACTGACGGCCGTTGCGCGTCGTTCGGCATGCATGGAAGGCGCCTTCGGGCGCCTTTTCCATTGGTGGGCCGGTCGAGCGGTACAGCGGGTGGCCACTGCGCAATGCCGTGCGCTCGCCCTATCGCCGCCGATGCTCGACCGCGAACTTGATCAGCTCGGCCTGCCCTTCGATCTCCAGCTTGCGTTTCAGGTTGAGCCGGTGCGTCTCGACCGTGCGCACCGACAGCCCCGTCTGTTGCGCGATCTGCTTGCTCGACAGCCCTTCGGCGAGCGCGTCGAGGATGTCGCGCTCGCGCGGCGTCAACCGGTCGAGCGGCGACGCGGTCGCGCTGGCCTGGATCATCCGCGCGGCGAGCCCTTCGCTGAAGAACGTCTGCCCGGCCAGCACCGCACCGATCGCGCGGACGATCTCGCTCGCCGGCGAATCCTTCAGCAGGTAGCCGCTCGCGCCGGCGCGCACCGCCTGCGTCACGTACTCGATGTTGTCGTGCATCGACAGCATCAGCACGCGAATGCCCGGAAAACGCTCGTGGAACACGCCGGCGAGCGTGATGCCGTTCATTCCGTTCATGCCGACGTCCATCAGCGCGAGATCGGGTTCGAGCGAGGCGGCGAGCGCGAGCGCCTCGTCCGCGTTGCCGGCCTCGCCGACCACCGACAGGTCGGCCGCTTCGAGCCGCATCCGCAAGCCGTCGCGCACGAGCGGGTGATCGTCGACGAGCAGCAGTCGGGCGGCGGGCCGGGCGGTATCGGGGGCGCTCATTGGCAAAGGTCTCCGGTTAGGGTGCGCGTGCTCAGGCGGCGGCGCGCCGCAGCGGCACGCGCGCGGCCACGACGGTGTGGCCGACCTGCGACGTGATCGTCAGCGTGCCGCCGAGCGCGTCGAGGCGTTCGCGCATGTTGCGCAGGCCGATGCCGCGGCGTGCGTCGGCCTGCGAGCGTTCGGCGTCGAAGCCGCAGCCGTTGTCGGCGATGGTCAGCGTGACGGATTGCGCGCCGACGTCGAGCGTGACGGCCGCGCGCGACGCCCGCGCATGATGCACGATGTTGCTCAGCGCTTCCTGCGCGATCCGGAACAGCGCGGTATTGACGGCTTCGGGCAGCGGCCGCGAGCCGCTGTGCGCGACCTGCGTATAGCCGATGTCGATGCCGCTTTCGGCGCCGAGCTCGCGGACGAGTTGCTCGAGCGCGGCCGCGAGGCCGAGATCGTCGAGCATCGACGGCCGCAGCGCATGCGAGATGCGCCGGACTTCGCGCAGCGTGTCGCCGAGCCGCGCGACGCCGGACGCGAGCGCCTGCTCGGCCTCGGGCACGCGCGACGTGCCGCGCTCGAAGCGCGCGAGCGCGGATTCGAGCATCAGCTTCGCGGACACCATCATCTGGCTGATCCCGTCGTGCAGTTCGCGCGACAGCCGCGCGCGCTCCTGTTCCTGCGATTCGACGACGCGCTGCGCGAGCTGCTTGAGTTTCGCGTCCGCGCTGCGCGACTCGCTGACGTTCAGCACCAGCGCGCACACGGCGATCGCCGCCGCGCCGGTGAGCGCGATCGCGGTGAGCCAGCTCATCGTGCGTTCGATGTTCGCGGACGCGCGCGCGTCGATGCGCTGCAGCGCGGTGTCGACGTCGTCGAGATAGATGCCGGTGCCGACCATCCAGCCCCAGCGCTCGAGCGCGACGACGTAGCCGAGCTTCGGCGCGACGCGGCCCGTCGACGGCCGCTGCCAGGCGTAGCGCACGTAGCCGCCGCCCTGCGACGCCGCCCCGATCAGCTTCTGGATCGTCAGCGCGCCTTGCGGGTCGCGCATCGACCAGAAGTTGTGGCCGACGCGCTCGGGCTCGCGCGGGTGCATCAGCGAATTGCCGTGCAGGTCGTAGACGAAGAAATAGCCGTCGGGGCCGAAATCCATCTTCTGCAGCATCGCGAGCGCCTGCGTGCGCAGCAGCGCGTCGTCGCGCGCATTGCGGCCGCTCGCGTCGTAGAGCGGCATGATCGCGCTCGTCGCGAGCTCGACGTAGTGTTTCAGCTCGACTTCCTTGCTCGACAGGTACGCAGCCTGGATCGTCGCGTGCTGGGTGCGCGCGAGCGACGTCGCCTGCTGGCGCACGCCGAAGCCGATGCCGGCGATCGCGAGCAGGAACGGCACGATGGCCAGAAGGAAGATCTTTGCCTTGAGTCTCATGGTGGTGCGAAGCGGCCGCGGACCGGTGCGGCCGGCGAGGTACGCCTGGCGAGGCGCGGGCCGGCCGGGCGCTTCGGCGCGCGACAGCGTATCGAGCCGCTATTGTCGGTGATTTTGCATGCGGGCGGCGGCAGCCCGGCGGCCGCCCCGCCGCTGCCCGTGCGCTCAGGCCCGCCGCGATTCGAGTTCGTCCGGCGGCGTGGCCGCCTGCACGACGATGCGGTTGCGCCCGCTTTCCTTCGCCCGGTACAGCGCATCGTCGGCCTGCTTCAGCGCGGCCTGGATGTTGTCGTCGCATTCGGGATAGCTGGTCGTCACGCCGATGCTCACCGTCAGGCGGCCGACCGTGTCGGCGTCGTGCCGGATGCCGAGATCGAGGACGCCCTTGCGGATCGTTTCGGCGATCGTCACCGCGCCTTCGGTGTCGACGTTCGGCAGCACCACCACGAATTCCTCGCCGCCGTAGCGCGCCGCATAGTCGGCCGGGCGGCGCAGGCAGCCGGCGATGCAGCGGCCGACCGCGGCAAGCGCGTCGTCGCCGGCCTGGTGGCCCTGCGTGTCGTTGTAGCGCTTGAAGTAATCGACGTCGATGAACAGCAGCGACAGCGCGTGTTGCGAGCGTGCGGCGCGGCGCCATTCGCGCGCGAGCGTGACGTCGAGCATCCGGCGGTTGTCGAGGCCCGTCAGGCCGTCGGTGCGCGCGAGCGCCTGCAGCTCGGTTTCCGCGCGATGGCGCTTGCGCAACTGCACGTCGAGCAGCAGCGACAGGCCGACGAAGCCGATCGCGAGCACGACCATCGCGGAGCCGATCGGGATCGCCCGGTCGTACCACGCGGCGTAGGTGTCGGCTTCCGAGCGCGCGACCATGACGATGAGCGGCAGGTGGTCGAGGTGCCGGAAGACGTACAGGCGCCGCACGCCGTCGATCGATGCGGTGTCGGCGAAGCTGCCTTCGCTCGCGGTCATGAAGTGCCGGAACGTGCTGGCGCGGCTGATGTCGCGGCCGACGATCCTGGGGTCGTACGGCTCGCGCGCGACCATCCTGCCGTCCGTGTTGATCAGCGCGACCGAACCGCGATCGCCGAGCGACAGCCGCGAGAACAGGTTCTGAAAATATTCGAGCCGGATCGACATCACCGCGACGCCGCCGAACGACCCGTCGGGCCGCGTGATCCGCCGGCTGAGCGCGATGCTCGGCGAGCCGCCGCGCAGCCGCGAATGATACGGATCGCTGATGTACAGGCCGACGTCGGGGTGGTCGCGGTGCACGGTGAAGTACGGCTCGTTGGCGAAGTTGGCCTTGCGCGGCACGTCGCTCTTGCCGTCGACCGCGATGTCGCCCTTCGCGTCGAGCACGTAGATGCCGCCGAGGTACTTGGCCGTCGTCGCGCGGTCGAACAGCACCTGGCGGCGCAGCGGCATCGGCAGCCGGGTGACCTCCGGGTCGTTCGCGCCTTCGACGACCGCCTGCAGCGACAGCGAATAGATCTCGATGTTGCGTTCGATGTCCCACGACGCCATCAGCGCGAGGTTCTGCTGCATGCTGCGCGAGCGGTCGCGCGCGTCGATGCGGCCTTCGTACAGCACGATTGCGCACAGGAGCAGCAGGACGAGCGCGATCGCCAGCCCCGTATAGAAGATCAGGTGCGGCAACAGGAACCGGCGCAGACGTGCGGCGACGCGGCTCGTCCGGCCGGATTCGCTGGGCATTGCGTAGTCGGTTTCTGCCATGGTCCGTGGATCGGGGGCATCGTCGCCGGGCGGCGGGCCGATGCGATTGTTCGTATGACTACCGGTGGCGACCCGGTGCGCGGCCCTTCCCGTGCATGCCTTCCGTTCAGCGGAGAAAACGGGCATCGATTATCGACTATCGCGGCCGGATAAACCGATAAACCCGGTATTCACAGGTAACATCTGCCGCAATTCGACGGTCTGACGAATCGCGCGACGCGAATTCCACGGAGTATAACGCGCGTGTTTGCGTGCGCGGAAAATGTTGCGGCCCGTTGATCAGGGTCAAATTACGGCGTAATCGCGGGCTTGCCAATAATCGGGCGAAACGTTGCTGAGCAAGGCTTTGCGGCGCGGGGGAACGGCGCGCGCGGCATACCGCTGCGGATACCGGTTGATTAACGACGCGCGGACGTCGTACACGAAAGCCGGCAACGGGTGCCGATTATCGGTTTCAACGATCGGGTGAACGCGAATATGAAAACGGGCAGCCGCGCGGGCTGCCCGTTTTGCAACGCCGGTGTAGAACCGGCACCCGGCATGCGGGACAAGCCCGCATGCGCAGGTTCATGCGCCGTGCTGCTGCGCCTTGAACGCGAGCCGGAACCGATGCAGCAGCGGCTCGGTATAGCCGCTCGGCTGCGACGTGCCTTGCAGCGCGAGCGCGCACGCGGCCTTGAACGCGGTCGACTGCTCATAGTCGGGCGCCATCGGGCGATAGTTCGGATCGCCGGCGTTCTGCTGGTCGACGACGCGGGCCATCCGCTTGAACACGTCGAGCACGAACGCCTCGGTGATCACGCCGTGGCGCAGCCAGTTCGCGATGTGCTGGCTCGAGATGCGCAGCGTCGCGCGATCTTCCATCAGGCCGACGTCGTGGATGTCCGGCACCTTCGAGCAGCCGACGCCCTGTTCGACCCAGCGCACGACGTAGCCGAGGATGCCCTGCGCGTTGTTCTCGACCTCGCTCAGGATTTCCGCCTCGCTCCACGCGGCGCGCTCGACGACCGGCACGGTCAGCAGCCCTTCGAGCAGCGCGTCGCGCTCGCTTGCGTACGGCGCTTTCTCGAGCTCCTGCTGGACGGCCTGCACGTCGACGAGGTGGTAGTGCAGCGCGTGCAGCGTCGCGGCGGTCGGCGACGGCACCCATGCGGTGTTCGCGCCGGCGCGCGGATGCGCGATCTTCTGTTCGAGCATCGCGTGCATCAGGTCCGGCATCGCCCACATGCCCTTGCCGATCTGCGCGCGCCCGCGCAGGCCGGCCGACAGGCCCGCGAGCACGTTGTTGCGCTCGTACGACTGGATCCACGCCGACGACTTCATGTCGCCCTTGCGGATCATCGGGCCTGCTTCCATCGCGGTGTGCATCTCGTCGCCGGTGCGGTCGAGGAAGCCGGTGTTGATGAACGCGACGCGCGCGGCCGCCGCGGCGATACACGCGGCGAGGTTCACGCTGGTGCGGCGCTCCTCGTCCATGATGCCCATCTTCAGCGTGTTGCGCGGCAGGTTGTACAGATCCTCGATGCGCGCGAACAGCGTGTCGGCGAACGCGACTTCGGCCGGGCCGTGCATCTTCGGCTTCACGATGTAGATCGAACCCGTGCGCGAATTGCGCTTCGCCTTCAGGTCGTGCAGCGCGCACAGCGTCGTGACGACGCCGTCGAGGATGCCCTCCGGAATCTCGTTGCCATCGCGATCGAGCACCGCGCCGTTGGTCATCAGATGGCCGACGTTGCGCACGAACAGCAGCGAGCGGCCGTGCAGCGACAGCGTGCCGCCGTCGGGCGTCGTGTACTCGCGATCGGCGTTCAGGCGGCGCGTGAAGGTCTTGCCGCCCTTCGCGACTTCCTCGACCAGCGTGCCCTGCATCAGGCCGAGCCAGTTGCGGTAGAGCTGGACCTTGTCGTCGGCGTCGACGGCCGCGACCGAATCCTCGCAGTCGATGATCGTGCTGACCGCGGCTTCGAGCACGACGTCCTTCACGTTCGCGAGATCGGCGCGGCCGATCGGCGTCGACGCATCGATCTGGATCTCGACGTGCAGGCCGTTGTGCTTGAGCAGGATCGCGGACGGCGCATCGGCCGCGCCCTGGTAGCCGACGAACTGCGCGGGCTGCGCGAGGTGCACGACGCCCTTCGCGGTTTCGACGGCGAGCTGGCCGCCCTGCACGCGATAGCGCAGCGCGTCGCGGTGCGAGCCGCTCGCGAGCGGCGCGGCGTTGTCGAGCACGTTGCGCGCGTAGTCGATCACGCGCTGGCCGCGCGTCGGGTTGTAGGCCGTGGTGCGTTCGGCGCCGCCGTCTTCCGGCAGCGCGTCGGTGCCGTACAGCGCGTCGTACAGGCTGCCCCAGCGCGCGTTCGCGGCGTTCAGCGCATAGCGTGCGTTCGACAGCGGCACGACGAGCTGCGGGCCGGCCTGCGTCGCGATCTCGCTGTCGACGTTCGCGGTGGCTGCCGCGACGTTCGACGGGACCGGCACGAGGTAGCCGATTTTTTCGAGGAACGCGCGATACGCGGCATGGTCGCGTACCGGGCCGGGGTGCGCGCGATGCCACGCGTCGAGTTCCTGCTGCAGACGGTCGCGTTCCGCGAGCAGCGCGCGGTTGCGCGGCGCGAGGTCGTGCACCAGGGCCGAGAAACCGCTCCAGAACGCGGCCTTGTCGATGCCGGTGCCCGGCAGCGCTTCGTTTTCAATGAACTGGCTCAGCGCTGGCGCGACTTGCAGTCCTGCTTGGTCGATCATCGTGAATCCTCCCGGGGAAAATGCGCGTGCGCGGCTTGGCTGGTTATTCCGCGACGCTCTGTGTGCCGGCGCGCGCGATCTGCGCGTCCTGTTCGGACTTTACGCCAGACACGCCGATCGCGCCTGCGATCCGGCCGCCGACCGTGACCGGCACGCCGCCTTCGAGCAACCCCGTCAGCGGCGCGCTCAGAAACGCGGTGCGGCCACCGTTGATCATATCCTCATACGCCTTCGTCTCGCGACGGCCGAGCGCCGCCGCGCGCGCCTTGTCCTGCGCGATGGTGCTGCTGGCCGGCGACGCGCCGTTCAGCCGCGCGAACGCGAGCAGGTGGCCGCCGTCGTCGACGACCGCGATCGACACGGCCCAGCCGTGGCGTTCCGCTTCCGCGCGGGCCGCGGCGAGCATGCGCTCGGCATCGGCCAGTTCGAGTTCGGGTTTCGTTTGCATGGCTTTCCTCCGGAATGGGCGGTCAGTTGACCAGCCGGTTGTCGACGAGCTCGATCCAGTGGCGCACCAGCGTGCGGCCCGCGCCGTTCCGCTGAGTCTGGCATCCGACGTCGGCCGTGACAATCAAGTTCGGCTGCGCGGCGTCCGGCGCGTCGAGCCTGTTGTCGCGTAGTGTCGTCGCGAGTTCGGGTTGCGTCGGCGAATACGTGTCGGCCGAGCCGCGGCACGGATGGCCGCCGGCGACATTCGTCAGATCGAAGCCGGGCCGTGCCAGGTGCTTTCGACCGCACCGCCGAGGCACTGCGCGTGCCGCAGCGTGCACGGGCGGTGGAGGCGACGCGCTTATCGCGCATAGACGGGGTCGGAGCGCGGCAGGTCGCGCGCCGTCGCCGATACCGGTTGCGCACGAGAAGACCATCGGCGCGGTGGATGAACGGTCGCGCGGCGGCACGGGCGGGGGCTCGGCCCGCGCCGTACCCGCTAGAATTGCAGTTTTAGCCCGGAACACGTCCATGTCTTTTGCCTCGCTTGGCCTGATCGAGCCGTTGCTGCGTAATCTGCAAGGCCTCAATTACCAGACACCCACGCCGGTGCAGGCCAAGGCGATTCCCGCCGTGCTCGGCGGCAAGGACGTCATGGCCGCGGCGCAGACCGGCACCGGCAAGACGGCCGGTTTCGCGCTGCCGCTGCTGCAACGGCTGGTGCAACATGGCCCGGCGGTGTCCAGCAACCGCGCGCGCGTGCTGGTGCTGGTGCCCACGCGCGAACTGGCCGAGCAGGTGCTGCAAAGCTTCGTCGAATACGGCAAGGGCCTCGATCTGCGGTTCCTGGCCGCGTACGGCGGCGTGAGCATCAATCCTCAGATGATGAAGCTGCGCAAGGGCGTCGACGTGCTCGTGGCGACGCCGGGCCGCTTGCTCGACCTCAATCGCCAGAACGCCGTGCAGTTCGATCAGGTGCAGACGCTGGTGCTCGACGAAGCCGACCGCATGCTCGATCTCGGCTTCGCGCGCGAACTCGACGCGGTCTTTGCCGCGTTGCCCGCCAAGCGCCAGACGCTGCTGTTTTCCGCGACGTTTTCGGACGAGATCCGCAAGATGGCGGCGGGCATTCTGCACAGCCCCGTCGATATCAGCGTCAGCCCGCCCAACGCCACGGCCAGCAAGATCAAGCAATGGGTGGTACCGGTCGACAAGCGGAACAAGCCCGACCTGTTCATGCACCTGGTGGCGCAAAACAAGTGGGAGCACGCGCTGGTGTTCGTCAAGACCCGCAATGGCGTCGATTATCTGGCGCTGATGCTGGAGAAAGCGGGCTATGCGGTCGACACGATCCACGGCGACAAGCCGCAACCCGCGCGTTTGCGCGCGCTGGAACGTTTCAAGGCGGGCGACGTGCAGATGCTGGTCGCCACCGATGTGGCGGCGCGCGGGCTGGATATCGACGATCTGCCGCTGGTGATCAACGTCGATCTGCCGATCGTCGCGCAAGACTACGTGCATCGTATCGGCCGCACCGGCCGCGCGGGTGCGAGCGGGGTGGCGGTGTCCCTCGTGTGCGCCGACGAAGCGCCGCAACTGGCCGCGATCGAAGCGCTGATCCGGCAGACGCTGCGGCGGGAGGAAGAGCCGGGTTTCGAAGCCGAACACCGCGTGCCGGAAACCAGCGCGACGGGGCAGATCATCAAGAAGCCCAAAAAGCCGAAGAAGCCGAAGGTGCCGCAAACCGCGCCGGTCGCCAGGCAGGCGCCCGGCAAGAAGCCGCACACGCCGGGCAACGAAGGCAAGCGCAAGCCTGCGGCGCAGCATGCGAAGCCAGCCGTCGGCACGGGAACGGACTACACCATCGGTAGCCCGTTCAGCGTGCACAAGCCGCGCGGCAAACCGGCCGGCAAGCCGGCTGCGGGGGCGGGGAAGCCGGCTGGCAAACCTGCCGGTGGTCGCGGCAAGCCTGGCAAACCGTCCCGGTAGCCTGAAGCCTTTCCGGCATCACCGATGATGTGCGATGACTGAAGTGAGAGAAGGCATGACGACGACATTCGACGAGGCGACAACGGCGGCGATCGCCGCGTTTGCGCAACTGGATTTCTACACGGCCGTGCAAGCGATGCGTGCCGAGGCCGATTACGACCGCGAACGAGACCAGTGGATCTCGCGCTATATCGACGAGCACGGCGGCGGCGCCGACGATGCGGAATACGACGCGTTGCACGCGCGGGCCCAGGCCACGCCGGAATACGCGCAGTTCGTCGACGCGGTCCGGCGGGAAATTCTCGAGTACTTCGGGGTGACCGACGATCAACTGGACTGCATGGTCGTGCTGCGCGAGGACGACAGCGATGAACTGTGGGCGGAGGTCAACCGGCAGCGCAACGCGCTGGGAACCGGTGAAGTACGCGGAGATCTCTGATCGCGGGTGACCGTCGTGCTCCGGCACTCGCCGGTCAATCAATCTTCTCGCGCAAGCCGCAGCAAGATATCGGCGAGGGCCCGAATTTTCGGTTGTGGCGCACGCTGGGGCGGATAGACGAGGAAGTAGGAAAGGCCGTCTTCAGCCACCTCCTCGAACGGTGTCACCAGCGATCCGGCACGGAGTCGGTCTCTCGCCATCCGCGGGTCGCCGATTGCAATGCCATGTCCTTCCATCGCTGCCGCGAGCGTCAATTCGAGGGTATCGAATACCAGTCCGCGTCCCGCATCGATCTGGCGGGCCCCGACATGATCGAGCCAGCATCGCCACTCCGCGCGGCTGGGCCCGGGATGGAGCAAATCGACGTGCGCCAGGTCGGCAACGGATCGCAGTGAGGTCGCCAACGCGGGCGCGCACATCGGCGTGAGCGTCTCGGGAAACAGCGGGACCGCCTCCATGCCGGTCCACTGTCCCGTGCCGCGCACGACGATGGCGTCGACGTCGGACGTCGCGAAATCCGGCGTATCGTCCGCGGATGTCGAAATACGAAGCTCCGTCCCGCTCATGGCGCGATGGATGTCCGGCAGACGCGGGAGCAACCAGCGAACGGCGAACGTGGACGGCAACTTCAGCGTGAGCACCGAGGTCGCCCGTGCGCGGGAATCCGCGTGCTGAACCAATTGCGTGAGCACGTTGACCGCGACCGTCAGCAGTGCATTTCCTTCTGCGGTCAACGACAGGCCCGACACATGCCGCACAAAGAGTGCGCATCGATAATGCGTTTCCAACTGCTGTATCTGGCGGCTCACCGCGCCTTGCGTGCGGCAGAGGTGATCCGCGGCCTTGCTGACGCTGCCGAGCTGCGCCGCTGCGACGAATGACTGAATCGCCGCCAACGGCGGGAGCGGCCGCGTCAGGTCAGCCAGCGGATATGCATGCGGCGCATACCCGGGTTGCGAATTTTTCGATTGTTCGGTCATCGGTGCATCGCTATCGTGCGTCTACCGGATGCCCTGTTCTTGCGAATGAACGGGGGTGTCGACGAATGATCGGAGGATAATTTTGGGCTCAACGTCGGAATCACTCTACACGGAACAGGTTCGCGCCTACCTTCGGGAACTGGAGCGCGGCGATGTCGGTGCCATCTGTGCGCTCTTTACGCCGGACGCGCGGATTTTCTCGCCATTTCTCGGCTGGATGCACCCCGAGCCGTTCTTTTCGAAGGTCGCGGCCGCGTCGGGAGCAAGCAGGATTACACCGATCGACATCTGCGTCAGCACGAGCGGGGCTCGACGTGCGACAGGTTACTTCATCTACGATTGGGGCCTGAAAGACGGTTCGGTGGCGCGCTTCGAGTGCGTCGACGTGTTCGAATTCGACAGCGCGGGGCGCATCGAACGGATGATCATCGTCTACGACACCCATCCGATTCGCAATACGGTCGGCGACAAGTACGCGTAGCCGAATCGATGTCGATCAAAGTCGCGCTCGACCGTTCAGGCGCGTCGAAACCGCGGCACGCTGCGAGTTTGATCGGTTGACGGCGTGGAAGCCTGGATGACGGGCGAGGTCCGTCGAGCGACCCCTACCCGAATCCGCAACGAAAAAAGCCCGCCGAAGCGGGCAACCTCACGATGCGGAGGGGGAGATGCGAAAGCGCGAGCGGCGCGCGTTCAGCCTTTTGTCGCGCCGAACGTGAGCCCCGCGACGAAGTGCTTCTGCATCGCGAAGAACATCGCGACCGACGGCAGCGCGGCGAGAATCGACCCGGCCGACACGAGATTCCACGAAGTCGTCCATTGCCCCTTCAACGCCGCGACGCCCGCCGTGATCGGCGCGGCCTCGTCGCCCTGCGTGAGGCACAGCGCCCAGAAGTAATCGTTCCACACGAACGTGAACACGAGAATCGCGAGCGCGGCGAGCGCCGGCCGGATCAGCGGCAGCACGATGCGCCAGAACACCGTCCATTCGCCCGCGCCCTCGATGCGCGCCGCCTCGATCAGCTCGAACGGCAGTTGCTTGATGAAGTTGCGCAGGAACAGCGTGCAGAACCCGGTCTGAAACGCGACGTGAAACAGGATCAGCGCTTCGACGGTATTGAACACGCCGAGCCTGAGCGACAGGTCGCGCACCGGAATCATCAGCACCTGCACCGGCACGAAGTTGCCGGCGACGAACGTGCCGAACAGCGCGGTGTTGCCGCGAAACCGGTAGGTCGCGAGCGCGAAGCCGGCCATCGCCGCGAGCGCGATCGAGCCGATGACCGACGGCACCGTGATCTGCACGCTGTTCCAGAAGTAATGCAGCATCGGCGACGTCGTCAGCGCATCGCGATAGTTCTCGATCATCGAGAAATGCCGTGGCCAGCCCCAGTAGTGGCCTTCGACGAGTTCCTCGGTCGAGCGCACCGACGTGACGAACACCGCGATCATCGGCAGCAGCCAGATCACGAGCGCGACCGGCAGCGACAGCTTGTACAGCCGGCGCGATACCGGCTTCCAGTGGGCAACGGGCGTCGGAAACATGGTGAATGAACTCCCGAAAGGTCACTGTTCGTTGCGCAGCATGCGGCGCAACTGGAAGGCGATGTAGACGAGCATGATCGCGAACAGCACGACCGCGATCGACGCGGAATAGCCGAGCCGGTAGTACTTGATCGCCTGGTCGTACATGTAATACGCGAGCACGGTCGAGCTTTCGAACGGGCCGCCGCCCGTCATCACCGAGATCAAATCGAAGCTGCGCAGCGCGCCGATCACCGTGACGACGATCGCCATGAAGGTGGTCGGCCGCAGTTGCGGCAGCACGACGTGCCACAGCAGCGCGAAGCCGCGCGCGCCTTCCATCCGCGCGGCTTCGATCTGTTCCGGATTGACCGACGTGAGGCCGGTCAGGTACAGGATCATGCAGTACGCCGTTTGCGGCCACAGCGCGGCGAACACGATGCCGAACGTCGCGTAGCGCGCATCGCCGAGCACCGGGATGCCGTGCCCGGCGATGAGCGCGAGCAGCCCGAAGGTCGGATCGTAGAACCACGAGAAGATCAGCCCGACGACCACGCCCGACAGCACGAACGGCGCGAAGAACAGCGACTTCACGAGCCGGATGCCGCCGACCGCCTGGTTCAGGTACAGCGCGAGCGCGAGGCCGAGCGGCGGCGCGAGCATGAACAGCACGAGCCAGATCACGTTGTTGCGCAGCGCGGTGTAGAACGTCGGCGCATGCAGCAGCTCCGCGTAGTTCGCGAGACCGACGAAGGTGCGCTCGGTCATCCCGTCCCAGTTGTACAGGCTCAGCCACAGCGTCGACAGGATCGGCCAGATCACATAGACGGAAACCATCGCGCAGGCCGGCGCGAGAAAGAGCCAGGCGGCGCGCCGTTGCCGCCGCACGGCGGGCGACGGGCGGCGGGCGGGCCACGCGGCGGCGGACGGGCCGCGCGGCGGCGCGGTGCCGGCGGGCGGGGGGGACGTGGTCGGACTGGACACGGCAAGCCTCCTGAACGGACACGGCGGCGCGCGGCCGCCGGTTGGGTCACGCGATCACTTCTTGTAGATCCGCTTGCGGGTCTGTTCGAGTTGCGCGAGCACCGTATCGAGCTGCGCGGGATTCGCGAGGAACTGCTGCATCCCCTTCATCCCCTCGTCGGCCATTTCCTTGGTCATGTCGCGGTCGTAGAACTGCGCGACGCCGCCCTTCGTGTCGGCGAGGATCCGGAAGCCGATGCGCGAGATCGGATCGGCCGGCTCGGGCGACTTGCTGTTGGCCGACAGCGAGCCGAGCCCTTCGGCGAGCTTCGCGCCCATCTCCGGCGTTTCGACGAATGCGAGGAACGTATGCGCGTCGGCCTTGTTCTTCGCCTTGGTCGGGATGTGCAGCGATTCGACCGGGCCGTCCTCGGCGGTCGGCACCTTCGGGTCGATGATCGGGAAGCGGTAATAGCCCATTTCAGGCTTCACGTTCGGCGGGAAACCCGCCGCGATGAACGTGCCCATCAGCATCATCGCGGCCTTGCCCTGGAACAGGAACGGCTGCGCGCCGTCGAGATCGTAGGACAGCGCGTTG
Organism: Burkholderia sp. BCC0506; assembly: GCF_902833145.1. Taxonomy (GTDB): domain Bacteria; phylum Pseudomonadota; class Gammaproteobacteria; order Burkholderiales; family Burkholderiaceae; genus Burkholderia. Next base: position 51,756 of record NZ_CADFEN010000008.1, read on the forward strand.
TCGATGAAGTAGCCGGCATCGATCAGCGATTTCCACGTCGTGTAGACCTTCTTCACGCGCGGGTCGGTGTACGGCACGTCGCCGGCCATCAGTTGCTGGTGGAACGCATTGCCGTTCAGGCGCAGGTCGAGATAGTCGAACCAGCCGGCGAGCGTCCATGCGTCGCGGCCGCCGATCGCGATCGGCGTGATGCCCGCCGCCTTCAGCTTCTTGCATGCGTCGAGAAACTGGTCCCAGGTCTTCGGCTCGTCGGCGATGCCGACCTTGCGAAACAGGTCCTTGCGGTAGAACAGCCCCCACGAGTAGTAGACGGTCGGCGCCGCGTACTGCTTGCCGTTGTACGACGAGGCGCTGCGCGTCGACGCATACATCGCGTCCCAGCCGTTCTTCGTCCAGTCGCCGCTCAGGTCCTCGAACAGCCCGCGCTTCGCGTAGTACGCCATGCGTTCGCCGGCATGCCAGTTCACGACGTCCGGCGCGACGGTGGTGAGCCACGCGGGGAGCTGCACCTTGTACGCTTCCTCGTCGACGAAGGTCGGCTTCACGTCGATGTCCGGGTGGGCCTTGTGGAACGCTTCGATCGTCGATTGCCAGACCGCGCGCTGGCTCGCGCCCTTGAACGCGATGTTGATCGTCAGCGTGCCCGCGTCGGCCGGCGCTGCGGCGCCGAACGAAGCGAACGCGATGGCGGCGGCGCTCGCCAGCCGGGCGGCGACGCGAAGGGGGCGATGTGTCATGTGTGTCTCCATTCCTGTGTGTCGTTGTGCGTGGCCGGCGCTTCATCGGGCGCCGGGGGCGGTTGCTACGAACGGCTTCGATACACGGCGACGCCTTGCGGCTCGACCTGCGCGGCGCCGACCACGAACGCGGACGGCGGCACCGCGTCGATCGTGTGCGGTGTGCCGGCGTAGTTGAACACGTAAGTCAGGCCGCCGCGCCGGCTCACGCGTACGGCGTCGCCGAGCGGCGTCGGGGCCAGGCCGGCTTCGGCCGCGACATCGGCGAACAGGCGCACCGTGGTCGCATCGTCGAACAGCGCGGCCCAGTAGTGCAGCGGGCCGTGCGATATGCAGGCCGGATGACCGTCGGCGAAGCGCGCATGCACCACGCCGCGTGCGTCGTCGTCGTTGAGCTGGACGAGATCGCGCCAGTGACGCGCGTCGCCCGCGAGCGGCGAGCCGTCGCGCAGCGTGCCGTCGATCCGCGCGGTCACGTTCGGCCGCAGCGACTCGACGCGCCACACGCGCACCGGCAGGATCGACGCGAGCGGGCCGGGCGGCAGCGCCGGCGGAATCTGCAGGTCGACGGTTTTCGAGCCGGTGCGCGGCCCGAACACCGCATGGGCGCCCGACGCGGCGAGCCGCGACGCGAAATCGTCCGGCACGATCGGCAGCGGCGGCACGACGACGAGACGGTAGCCGTCGAGCGGCGCGTGCGGCGACACGATGTCGACGTCGAGGCCGAGCGAGCGCAGCGCCGAGTAGTACTCGAACGCGAAACGCGGGTAGTGGAAATCGGCGCCCTGCGGCTGCACTTCGAACAGCCACTTCGCCTCGTAGTCGAAGACCAGCGCGACCGGTGCGCGTACCGCGCCGTCCGCGTCCGCATCGGCGCCCGCATTGAGCACGGCGACGATTTCCTGCGCGACACGCTGCGCTTCGCGGCCGCCTTCGTCGAGCTGGTTGTCGGGTGTATTCAGGCCCGCATGCATCTGCTCCTGCGCGAACGGCGCCTGCCGCCAGCGGAAGTACGACACGCAGCCGGCGCCGTGCGCGAACGCTTCCCAGCTCCACAGCCGCACCATGCCCGGCAGCGGCGCGGGGTTCCAGTGCGCCCAGTTCACGGGGCCGGGCTGCTGCTCCATCACCCAGAACGGCAGCTTCGACATGCCGCGATACAGATCGTGATTGAACGACGCGAAATCCGGGTGGCCGGTACGCAGCCAGCGCGCCTTCACGTCGGGTGCGAACCACAGCTCCTCGAGCGCGCCGAGCGGATAGCTGTCCCACGTCGCGACGTCAAGGTCGCGCGCGACTTCGTAATGATCGAACTCGGTGAAGAGCTGCATGAAGTTGTGCGCGACCGGCCGGCCCGGCGAGTGCGCGCGGATCACGTCGACCTGCATCCGGTGATAGCGTGCGAGCTCGTCGGACGCGAAGCGCCGGTAGTCGAGACGATGCGTCGGATGGGCTTCGGTCACGGTGCCGACGGGGGCGTCGACTTCGTCGAAATGGCGATACTCCATGCTCCAGAACACGGTGCCCCACGCGCGGTTCAGCGCGTCGATCGTGCCGTAGCGCGCCTTCAGCCATTCGCGGAAGCGTACGAGCGCGGCCGGCGAGTAGCTGACGACCGTTTGATGGCAGCCGAGCTCGTTGTCGGTCTGCCAGTAGCGCACGGCCGGATGGCGGCCGTAGCGTTCGGCGACCGCCGTGCAGATCTGGCGCGATGCTTCGAGATAGGTCGGCGACGAGAAATCGTAGTGGCGGCGCGAGCCGAACTTGCGCGGCTGGCCGTCGGCGCCGATCGCGAGGATGTCGGGATGGCGGTCGACCAGCCACTTCGGCGGCGTGGCGGTCGGCGTGCACATCACGATCTCGAGGCCGGCCGCGCCGAGCACGTCGACCGCGCGGTCGAGCCAGCCCCAGTCGTATTCGCCGGGCGACGGCTCCATGCGGCTCCACGCGAATTCGGCGATCCGCACCTGCTCGATGCCGAGCGCTTTCATTCGGCGGGCGTCGTCCGCCCACATCGATTCCGGCCAGTGTTCCGGGTAGTAGCAAACTCCGAGGCGCATGCCGATCCTTATGCGTAGTGGTGAACGTGGACGTCGGCGCACGCGGGCACCGCGCGGCCGTCTTCGGTGAACAGGTGGCAGGCCGCGGCCGGCGCGTGCACCTGCACGCGTTCGCCGGTGCGCACCTGCGCGTCGCCCGGCACTTTCGCGATCAGCGGCGTCGCGTTGGGCCGGTCGGCCAGGCCGGGCTGGTCGAGATGCACGTAGGTTTGCTCGCCGAGGCGTTCGACGAGCACGACGTCGCGTGCGAGCGTCGTCGCGTCGAACGCGGCGCCGAGCGTCAGGTGTTCGGGGCGGATGCCGAGCGTCACGGCGGCGCCGGCGCCCAGCGCCGAGCCGTCGCGCGGCAGCACGAAGGTTTCGCCCGACGGCACGAGCGTGACGGTCGTGCGATGCGCGTCGCAGGCGGTTACGACGGCCGGCAGGAAGTTCATGCGCGGCGAGCCGATGAAGCCCGCGACGAAGCGGCTGGCAGGATGGTGGTAGAGGTCGAGCGGCGCGCCCACCTGCGCGATGCTGCCGTGCTGCGCGGTGTCGGCACCGGCGTGCAGCAGCACGATCTTGTCGGCGAGCGTCATCGCTTCGGTCTGGTCGTGCGTCACGTAGACGACGCTCGCGCGCTCGAACTGCCGGTGCAGTTTCGCGATTTCGACGCGGGTCTGGCCGCGCAGCGCCGCGTCGAGGTTCGACAGCGGTTCGTCGAACAGGAATACGCCGGGCTCGCGCACGATCGCGCGGCCGATCGCGACGCGCTGCCGCTGGCCGCCCGACAGCGCTTTCGGCTTGCGCTCGAGCAGCGTGTCGAGCTGCAGGATGCGCGCGGCGTCGCGCACCTTCCGGTCGATCTCGGCCTTCGGCACGCGCGCGAGCTTCAGCCCGAACGCCATGTTCTCGTAGACCGTCATGTGCGGAAACAGCGCGTAGCTCTGGAACACCATCGCGACGCCGCGCTCGGCGGCCGGCACGTCGTCGACGCGGCGGCCGTCGATCGACAGCTCGCCCGCGCTCAGATCCTCGAGCCCCGCGATCATGCGCAGCAGCGTCGATTTCCCGCATCCGGACGGCCCGAGAAACACGCAGAACTCGTGCGCGCCGATCTCCAGATCGACGTCGCGAATGACCGGCGCATGCTCGCCATAGGCTTTCTGCACGCGCCGCATCGAGATGCTCGCCATTGTCTCCGCTCCATGTTCTAATGCGCCTGACTACTTGATTAAGCGCTTAATCATCGCGATCAAAAAAAGGGGCGATGCGATCGCGGCCGAGTCACGCCCGTCGATCGGGCGGCAAGGTGTGGGGCGATAGTGCGCCGCTTCGGCGAGCGAAGCAAATACTGGATCGACGTCTCATATAGTGGGCAAACGATGGCAACACTGGATGAAGTGGCGCGCCGCGCCGGCGTGACGGCCGCGACCGTATCGAACGTGCTGCGCGGCCGCGGCCGGGTCGGCGACGCGACGCGGGCGCGCGTGCTCGAAGCGGTCGACGCGCTCGGGTACCGGCCGCACCTTGCCGCGCGGGCGCTGGCGGAAGGGCGCGCGCCGACGGTCGCGCTGATGGTGTCGAGCATCGCGAACCCGTTCTATCCGGAGTTCGCGCTGGCGGTCGAGCGCGCGGTGCGCCGCAACGGGCAGTTCCTGGTCGTCTGCAATACGAACGAGGATCCGTTGCAGGGGCGCGCGTATCTCGACCAGATCGCCGGCACGATCTCCGAGGGGATTCTCGTGACCAATGCGAACCTGCATCTGCCGGATCTGCTCGACGTCGCGCGGCGCGGCGTGCCGGTCGTGCTGTGCCTGTGGGAGCGGCCCGAGGCGCCGCCCGACGGGCTGCCGTGCGTGGCGATCGATTTCCGCGAGGCGGGGCGGATCGCGACGCGGCATCTGCTCGAACTCGGCCACGAGAAAATCGGCGTGATCGTCGGCGGTGCGGCGAGCGGCGTGCAGGCGGCGCGCTATGACGGCTTCGTCGACGTGATGCGCGCCGCGGGGCTCGACGCGTCGATCGTCGCGGCCGAGCGCGATTCGATCGAAGGCGGCCTGCGTGCGGCGGGCCAACTGCTCGATGCGCACCCGCAGTTGACCGCGCTGGTCGCGACCAACGACCTGCCGGCGATCGGCGCGATGCATGCGGCGGCCGATCGCGGCAGGCGCGTACCCGACGATCTGTCGATCGTCGGCATCACCGACATCCATCTTGCCCGCGATACGCGGCCCACGCTGACGACCGTCGCGATCCCGACCGCCGAAGCGGCCGGCCTTGCCGTCGAGTTGCTCAATACGCTGCGCGAGACGGGCGGGCAGGGCGACGACGCATCGCGCGTGCGGGTCGCGTCGCTGCCGACGTTGACGGTGCGCGGCACGACCGGGCCGGTACCGCGCGCGGCGTAGCGAAGAAGGGCGGGCGGCCGTGCGCCGGCCTCAGCCGCCTTCGACGAGCCGCAACACGATGCGCCGGGCCGATTCGAGATGCGCGACGGTCATCGCGCGGGCGCCGCGTGCGTTGCGTTCGCGGCATGCCTGCAGGATGTCGTCGTGCTCGACCTGGAACGACGGCGTATCGGCGAGCAGCGTGGCCTGCAGGCGCTCGTAGCGCTCGACCTGGCTGCGCAGTTCGGCGATCGATTTCAACTGCCGTGCATTGCCGCAATGTGAATACAGCAACGCGTGGAATTCGCGGTTCAGCTCGCCTTGCCGGCGCGGCACGGTGGCGTTGCCGAGCAGCCGATGCACGAGTTCGGCGCGCGCGAGCGTTTCGTCGTCGAGTCGCTTCACGCTGCGGTAGATCGCATCGCCCTCGAGCAGCACGCGCAGATCGTAGATTTCCTGCACGTCCGACGCGCTCAGCATGCGCACGATCGCGCCGCGATTCCGGAAGATATCGAGCAAGCCCTCGCGCTCCAGCCGCTGGATCGCCTCGCGCATCGGAATCCGGCTGATGCCGAACCGCTCGGCCAGGTCGCGCTCGACGAGCCGCTCGCCGGCCGCGAGCTCGCCATTGACGATCATGTCGCGCAGCGACGCGGCGACCGCGTCCGCCGTGGAGTCGAGTTTGGCTTCCATGCGTTCCTGTTCGTTGATTTTGGAATAATGGTATACCAAACGGCAATCCGGTGCCACAATGGCGACCATCGGCGGCTTCGCGCAACGGCGTTCGGGGCCGGTCGAGACAACCGACATGAATGGAGAGCGAGATGGCATCGGGCGAACACCAGTATCGCGTCGCGGTGGAGTGGACGGGCAATCGTGGCACCGGCACGTCGGGGTATCGCGAGTACGGTCGCGATCACGTGATCCGCTCGGGCTCCAAGCCGGATATCCCCGGTTCGTCGGACCCGGCGTTCCGCGGCGACGCGGCGCGATGGAATCCTGAAGACCTGCTCCTCGCGTCGGCATCGGCGTGCCACAAGCTCTGGTATCTGCATCTGTGCGCGGAGGCCGGCATCCGTGTGCTGGCCTACATCGATCACGCGGAAGGCACGATGGTCGACAGCGTCGGCGCGGGGCGCTTTACCGAAATCGTGTTGCGCCCGCAGGTGACGATCCGCGCCGGCGACGATCGTGAACGGGCGGCGCAACTGCATCACGATGCGCATGCGAACTGCTATATCGCGAACTCGGTCAATTTTCCGATTCGCTGCGAGCCGGTAGTTGAGTTTGCCGCGGAGTAAGAAACCGCCGCCGCGTCGTCACAGCACGACGCCGTAAACCCCCCTCGCCGCCGCCCGAATCGCGTCGACCATCACCGTCACCGCCGGCGAATGCAGCCGGTCGGTGCGCGTGATGATCCCGAAATCGTCCATCCGGCAATCCATCTCCAGCGGCAGCATCGTGACGATCCCGTGCCGCGCGTAATAGCGCGCGACGTCCTCGGCGAGCACCGCGATCATGTCGCTTTGTTCGAGCAGCTGCGTGATGAACAGCAGCGCCGACGTTTCGACGAGGTTCGCCGGCGGCGCGAGGCTCGCGCGCTGGAACACGAGCTCGAAGCGGTGGCGCAGCACGCTGCCGGCCGGCGGCACGACCCACGCGGCGCGCTGCACGTCCGCGAGCGCCAGCGGCGCGTGCGCGAGCAGCGGGTGGCCGGGCCGCACGACGGCGGCCACCGACTCGCCGGTCAGCGGCTCGTAGCGCAGGCGCAGCTTGTCGTGTTCGGCCGACAGCCGGCCGAGCACGATGTCGATCTTTTCCTGCGCGAGGTGTTCGAGCAGCACGTTGCTGGTATCGATCTCGACCGACACGTGCAGGCCCGCATGCGTACCCTTCACCGCGGCGACGGCCGGCGGCACGAGCCGCAGGCCCGGCGACGTGATCGCGCCGACCGCCACGTGGCCGAGATGACCGGCCTTCAGCGCGGCCAGCTCCTCGCGCGCCTGGTCGAGGCTGCCGAGCGCCGCGCGCGCGTGGCGGATCAGCACGTCGCCGTACAGCGTCGGCCGCATCCCGCGCGGCAGGCGCTCGAACAGCACCGCGCCGATCGATTCCTCGAGCTCGCGCAGCAGCTTCGACGCGGCCGGCTGCGTCATGTTCAACGCGGCCGCCGCACGGTGGATGCTGCCTTCGTCGGCGAGCGCGACGAGCAGCAGCAACTGGCGCGTCTTCAGGCGGGCGCGGTTTCCCCACGGGCTGGCGTCGGTCATCGTACGGGTTTATATCGATATCGGAATCGATATCGTAATCGCCTAAATCGTCATTAGCCAGTTATCAAAATTCTGCCTAGACTGCGCCGGTATCCCGTCACCACAGGACTGACGATGTCGGCAACAAAACCCAGGCTGCGCTCCGCTCAATGGTTCGGCACGAACGACAAGAACGGCTTCATGTACCGGAGCTGGATGAAGAACCAGGGCATTCCCGATCACGAATTCGACGGCCGGCCGATCATCGGCATCTGCAACACGTGGTCCGAACTGACGCCATGTAACGCGCACTTCCGCAAGCTCGCCGAGCACGTGAAGCGCGGGATCTCGGAAGCGGGCGGCTTCCCGGTCGAGTTCCCGGTGTTCTCGAACGGCGAATCGAACCTGCGGCCGTCGGCGATGCTCACGCGCAACCTCGCGTCGATGGACGTCGAGGAAGCGATCCGCGGCAACCCGATCGACGCGGTCGTGCTGCTCGCCGGCTGCGACAAGACGACGCCCGCGCTGCTGATGGGCGCGGCGAGCTGCGACGTGCCGGCGATCGTCGTGTCGGGCGGCCCGATGCTGAACGGCAAGCTCGAGGGCAAGAACATCGGTTCGGGCACGGCCGTGTGGCAGCTGCACGAAGCGCTGAAGGCCGGCGAGATCGACGTGCATCACTTCCTGTCGGCCGAAGCCGGGATGTCGCGCTCGGCCGGCACCTGCAACACGATGGGCACCGCGTCGACGATGGCGTGCATGGCCGAGGCACTCGGCGTCGCGCTGCCGCACAACGCGGCGATTCCGGCCGTCGATTCGCGCCGCTACGTGCTCGCGCACATGTCGGGCATCCGCATCGTCGAGATGGCGCTCGAAGGGCTCGTGCTGTCGAAGATCCTGACGCGCGCGGCGTTCGAGAACGCGATCCGCACGAACGCGGCGATCGGCGGTTCGACCAACGCGGTGATCCACCTGAAGGCGATCGCCGGCCGCATCGGCGTGCCGCTCGAGCTGGAAGACTGGATGCGCATCGGCCGCGACACGCCGACGATCGTCGACCTGATGCCGTCGGGGCGCTTCCTGATGGAGGAGTTCTATTACGCGGGCGGGCTGCCGGCCGTGCTGCGCCGGCTCGGCGAAGGCGGCCTGCTGCCGCACCCGGACGCGCTGACGGTCAACGGCAAGTCGCTGTGGGACAACGTGCGCGAAGCGCCGAACTACGACGACGAAGTGATCCGTCCCCTCGACCGGCCGCTGATCGCGGACGGCGGCATCTGCATCCTGCGCGGCAATCTGGCGCCGCGCGGCGCGGTGCTGAAACCGTCGGCGGCGAGCCCCGAGCTGCTCAAGCATCGCGGTCGCGCGGTGGTGTTCGAGAACCTCGATCACTACAAGGCGACGATCAACGACGAAGCGCTCGACATCGACGCGAGCTCGGTGATGGTGCTGAAGAACTGCGGGCCGCGCGGCTATCCGGGCATGGCCGAGGTCGGCAACATGGGGCTGCCGCCGAAGCTGCTGCGCCAGGGCGTGAAGGACATGGTGCGGATCTCCGACGCGCGGATGAGCGGCACCGCGTACGGCACGGTCGTGCTGCACGTCGCGCCGGAAGCGGCCGCCGGCGGGCCGCTCGCCGCGGTGCGCAACGGCGACTGGATCGAACTCGACTGCGAGGCCGGCACGCTGCATCTGGACATCACGGATGAAGAGCTGCAGCGCCGCCTGTCGGACGTCGATCCGACCGCGGCGCCGGGCGTGGCCGGTCAGCTCGGCAAGGGCGGCTATGCGCGGCTGTATATCGATCACGTGCTGCAGGCGGACGAGGGGTGCGACCTCGACTTCCTGGTCGGCACGCGCGGCGCGGACGTGCCGAGCCATTCGCATTGAGCAGGCGGGCGGCGCGACGTGCGCCGCCGCCGGTTGCGGGCCTTCCCGGTCCGCGCTTCATGAAACCGTGAACGCATGACGGCCGGTAACCGCCGGGCCGAAGCAGGACGCGAACCATGACATCGAGCAGCACGCCGCGCTATCGCGGCATTTTTCCCGTCGTTCCGACGACGTTTACCGATACCGGCGAACTCGACCTCGCGAGCCAGCAGCGCGCGGTCGATTTCATGATCGACGCGGGCTCGGACGGCCTGTGCATCCTCGCGAACTTCTCCGAGCAGTTCGCGATCACCGACGACGAACGCGACGTGCTCACGCGCACGATCCTCGAACACGTGGCCGGCCGCGTGCCGGTGATCGTCACGACGTCGCACTACAGCACGCAGGTGTGCGCGGCGCGCAGCCTGCGCGCGCAGCAGCTCGGCGCCGCGATGGTGATGGCGATGCCGCCGTATCACGGCGCGACGTTCCGCGTGCCGGAGGCGCAGATCTTCGACTTCTATGCGCGCGTGTCGGATGCGATCGACATTCCGATCATGATCCAGGATGCGCCCGCGAGCGGCACCGCGTTGTCCGCGCCGTTCCTCGCCCGGATGGCGCGCGAGATCGAGCAGGTCGCGTACTTCAAGATCGAGACGCCGGGCGCCGCGAACAAGCTGCGCGAGCTGATCCGGCTCGGCGGCGACGCGATCGAGGGGCCGTGGGACGGCGAGGAAGCGATCACGCTGCTCGCCGACCTGCATGCGGGCGCGACCGGCGCGATGACGGGCGGCGGCTTCCCGGACGGCATCCGGCCGATCCTCGAAGCGTTCCGCGACGGCCGGCACGACGACGCGTTCGCGCATTACCAGACGTGGCTGCCGCTGATCAATCACGAGAACCGCCAGTCCGGGATCCTCACCGCGAAGGCGCTGATGCGCGCCGGCGGCGTGATCGCGTGCGAGCGGCCGCGGCATCCGATGCCGGAACTGCACCCGGACACGCGCGCGGAATTGCTCGCGATCGCGCGCCGGCTCGATCCGCTCGTGCTGCGCTGGGCGCGCTGAGCGATTCGCGAAGGAGAAATGCACGATGAGTGAACCGATTTCGCTGGGTGTCGTCGGGATCGGCAAGATCGCGCGCGACCAGCACCTGCCGGCGATCGCCGCCGAACCGGGCTTTGCGCTGACCGCGTGCGCGAGCCGTCACGCGGAAGTCAACGGCGTGCGCAATTATCCGGATCTGCGCGCATTGCTGGCCGCCGAGCCCGAACTCGATGCCGTGTCGCTGTGCGCGCCGCCGCAGGTGCGCTACGCGCAGGCGCGCGCCGCGCTCGAAGCCGGCAAGCACGTGATGCTCGAGAAGCCGCCGGGCGCGACGCTCGGCGAAGTGGCCGCGCTGGACGCGCTCGCGCGCGAGCGCGGCCTCACGCTGTTCGCGACCTGGCATTCGCGCTGTGCGAGCGCGGTCGAGCCGGCGCGCGCGTGGCTCGCGCAACGCACGATCCGCGCGGTGCAGGTGCGCTGGAAGGAAGACGTGCGGCGCTGGCATCCGGGACAGCAGTGGATCTGGGAGCCGGGCGGCCTCGGCGTGTTCGATCCGGGCATCAACGCGCTGTCGATCGTCACGCGGATCCTGCCGCGCGAGCTCGTGCTGCGCGAGGCGACGCTCATCGTGCCGAGCGACGTACAGACGCCGATCGCGGCCGAACTCGATTGCGCGGATACCGACGGCGTGCCGGTGCACGCGGAATTCGACTGGCGGCATGGCCCCGTCGAGCAATGGGAGATCGCGGTCGACACGTCCGACGGCGTGCTCGCGATCAGCCGCGGCGGCGCGCAATTGTCGATCGCCGGCGAGCCGGTCGAGATCGGCCCCGAACGCGAGTATCCGGCGTTGTATGCGCACTTCCATGCGCTGATCGCGCGTGGCGAAAGCGACGTCGACGTGCGGCCGCTGCGGCTCGTCGCCGACGCCTTCCTGTTCGGCCGGCGCGTGCGGACCGACGCGTTCGGCCGCTGAACTTGCGCGCGCGTCGGCACGGCGCGCGCGACGAATGATTGATTACGGCACACATCACGGCATCAGCCGACACAAAGGAGACACCACATGAACCGCACGATTCGTCGACATACCCTGCGCGCGCTGCTCGCCGCGCTTTGCATCGCACCGCTCGGCATGCAGGGCGCCGCGCACGCCGACGCGCCGCTGAAGATCGGCTTCCTCGTGAAGATGCCCGAGCAGGCGTGGTTCATCAACGAGCAGAACGCCGCCGCCGCGCTCGGCCAGAAGGAGAATTTCTCGGTCGTGAAGATCGGCACGCCGGACGGCGAGAAGGTGCTGGCCGCGATCGACAACCTCGGCTCGCAGGGCGCGCAGGGCTTCGTGATCTGCGCGCCGGACGTGCGCCTCGGACCGGCGATCGCCTCGCGCGCGAAGCGCTACAACATGAAGTTCGTGACCGTCGACGACCAGCTCGTCGATTCGAGCGGCAAGCCGCTGCCGAACGTGCCGCACCTCGGGATGTCGGCGACCAAGATCGGCAACCAGGTCGGCCAGGCGATCTCCGACGAAATGAAGCGGCGCGGCTGGAAGCCCGAGGAAGTCGGCGCGCTGCGGATCACGAACTACGAGCTGCCGACCGCGAAGCTGCGCACCGACGGTGCGACGCAGGCGCTGCTCGCGAACGGCTTCCGCAAGGAGAACATCTTCGACGCGCCGCAGAAGACGACCGACGACGAAGGCGGCTTCAGCGCGGCCGCGCCGGTGCTCGCGCGCCATCCGAACGTGAAGAAATGGGTGATCTACGCGCTGAACGAGGAAACCGTGCTCGGCGCGGTGCGCGCGACCGAACAGCTGCATATCCCGGCGGCCGACGTGATCGGCGTCGGGATCAACGGCGCGGGCGAGGCGTTCGCCGAATTCCAGAAGAAGGAGCCGACCGGCTTCTACGGGACGATCGCGGTCAGCTCGACGAACCACGGCAAGGACAGCACGCAGAACCTTGTCGACTGGATCCGCAGCGGCAAGGTGCCACCGGCCGACACGCAGACGAGCGGCAAGCTGATGACGCGCGCGAACTGGCAGGCCGTGCGTGCCGAACTCGGTATCTGAGCGGGGCGAGGCAAGAACGCGATGACGATGCAGACGATGACGGCCGCGCCCGGCCGCGACACCGAAGCGCTCACGCCGCCGGACGGCGCGCTGCTCGCGCTCGACGGCATCACCGTGACGTTTCCGGGCGTGCGCGCGCTCGACGCGGTGTCGCTGTCGGTGCGCGCGGGCGAAGTGCACGGGCTGATGGGCGAGAACGGCGCGGGGAAATCGACGCTGCTGAAGGTGCTGTCCGGCGTGAACCAGCCGCAGGCCGGCACGCTCACGCTGAACGGCACGGTGCAGCGCTTCGCGTCGACGCGCGCGGCGCTCGAGGCCGGCATCGCGATCATCTACCAGGAGCTGCATCTGGTGCCCGAGCTGACGGTCGCGGAAAACCTGATGCTCGGGCAATTGCCGAGCCGGCTCGGCGTGGTCGACGAGCGCACGCTTGCCGCGCGCGCGCTCGATGCGCTGGAGCGGCTCGGCGAGCACATCGATCCGGGCATCCCGGTGAAGTATCTGTCGATCGGTCAGCGCCAGATGATCGAGATCGGCAAGGCGCTGATGCGCGACGCGCGCGTGATCGCGTTCGACGAGCCGACGAGTTCGCTGTCCGCGCGCGAAACCACGCAACTGTTCCGGATCATCCGCGCGCTGCGCGCGGAAGGCCGCGCGATCATCTACGTCACGCACCGGATGGAGGAAGTCTACGAACTGTGCGACCGCGTGACGGTGTTTCGCGACGGCCGCCGCATCGACACGTTCGATTCCGTCGCCGATCTCGACCGCGACCGGCTGATCGGCTGCATGGTCGGCCGCTCGATCGAGGACGTGTACGGCTACCGGCCGCGCGCGGCCGGCGACGTGCTGATCGAGGCGAAGGGGCTCGCGGGGCCCGGCCTGGCCGAACCCGTGTCGTTTACCGCGCGGCGCGGCGAGATCGTCGGCTTCTTCGGGCTGGTCGGCGCAGGCCGCTCGGAGCTGATGAAGCTGCTGTACGGCGCGGTGCGCCCGAGCGCCGGGCACGTCGAGCTGAACGGCAAGCGGGTGGCGTTCGGCAGCCCGCGCGACGCGGTGCGCGCCGGCATCGCGCTGTGCCCGGAAGACCGCAAGCAGGAAGGCATCGTCGCGATCGCGTCGGTGGCCGACAACCTGAACATCAGCGCGCGCCGCCATTTCAGCCCGGCGCGCGTGCTGCTCGACGGGCGGCGCGAGCGCGAGCTCGCACAAAGCTACATCGAGCGGCTCGCGATCAAGACCCGCGACGGCGACACGCCGATCGGCGCGCTGTCGGGCGGCAACCAGCAGAAGGTCGTGCTCGCGCGCTGGCTGGCCGAGCGCATCGACGTGTTCCTGATGGACGAGCCGACGCGCGGCATCGACGTCGGCGCGCGCGCCGAAATCTACAACCTGTTCTACGAACTCGCGGAAGCGGGCCGCACGGTGATCCTCGTGTCGAGCGATCTGGCCGAGGTGATCGGCGTGTCGGATCGCATCGTCGTGATGAAGGAAGGACGGATCGCGGGCGAGGTCGCGAAGGCGCACGCGACGCCCGATGCGCTGATCAAGCTCGCGCTGCCGCGCTAGCGGCGAGCAGTCAACCGGAAAGCAACTGATATGAGCCAGGCAATGCAACCCCAACGTACCTCCCCATCCCCGGATGCCGCCGCCGCGGCCACGCCCGCGCGACCGCGCGGCGGCGTGTGGCAGCTGATCAACCGCTCCGGCATCGTGATGGTGTTTCTCGTGCTGTTCGCGGTGCTGTCGCTGACCGTGCCGGACTTCCTCACGCCGCGCAACATCCAGGGCCTGCTGCTGTCGGTCACGCTGATCGGCTCGATCGCGGTGACGATGATGTTCGTGCTCGCGCTCGGCGAAGTCGACCTGTCGGTCGCGTCGATCGTCGCGTTCTCGGGCGTCGTTGCATCGACGCTGATCACCGCGACGCACAGCGTCGTGCTTGGGATCGCGGCCGGCGTGCTCGCGGGCGGCGCGGTCGGCCTCGTGAACGGCGTGCTGATCGCGCGCTGGCGGATCAACTCGCTGATCGTCACGCTCGCGATGATGGAAGTCGTGCGCGGGCTCGCGTTCATCACGTCGAACGGCGACGCGGTGATGATCTCCGAGGAGCGCTTCTTCGATCTCGGCGGCGGGTCGTTCCTCGGCATCTCGTATCCGATCTGGAGCAACATCGTCGGCTTCGTCGTGTTCGGCTTCCTGCTGCGCAAGACGGTGTTCGGCAAGAACGTGCTGGCCGTCGGCGGCAACGGCGAGGCCGCGCTGCTCGCGGGGCTGCCGGTGATGCGCATCAAGATCGCGGTGTTCGTGCTGCAGGGGCTCGTGACCGGCTTTGCCGGCGTGATGCTCGCGTCGCGGATGAGCCTCGGCGATCCGAAGACGTCGGTCGGCCTCGAACTCGGCGTGATCTCCGCGTGCGTGCTCGGCGGCGTGTCGCTGACGGGCGGCGTCGCGACGATCTCCGGCGTGCTGGTCGGCGTACTGATCATGGGTTCCGTGCAGGACGCGATGAGCCTGCTGAACGTGCCGACCTTTTACCAATATCTGATACGCGGCGGAATTCTGTTGCTCGCGGTGCTGTTCGACCAGTATCGTCGCAACCAGCGGCGCGCGATGAAGATCTGATTTCGACCTCGCGCGGCCGACTGCATAGACGACGAATATCGGGAGACGGCATGCAACAGACTCATCCGGGCACGACGGCTGCGCTGCTGGTCGACAGCCGCAACACGCTCGGCGAAGGCGCGACGTGGTGCGACAGGACGCACGCGCTGTACTGGGTGGACATCGAAGGCGCGCGGCTGTGGCGCTGCCGCGCGGACGGTTCGGACCTCACGCAGTGGGCGATGCCCGAACGGCTCGCATGCTTCGCGCTGACCGACGATCCGGACGTGCTGCTCGTCGGGCTCGCGACCCATCTCGCGTTTTTCGACCTGCGTAGCGGCGCGTTCACGCGGATCGTCGACGTCGAGCCCGAGCTGCCGACGCGGCTGAACGACGGGCGCTGCGACGGGGCCGGCGCGTTCGTGTTCGGGATGAAGGACGAAGGCGGCGAGCCGCCGCGCGCGATCGGCGGCTTCTACCGGCTCAACCCCGATCTCACGCTCGAACGGCTTGCGTTGCCGGCGGCTGCGATCGCGAACAGCATCGGGTTCTCGCCGGACGGCACGAAGATGTACTTCTGCGATTCGCTGGTGCGCGAGATTTTCGTGTGCGATTACCGTGCGGGCGGCAGCGTGGCCAACGTACGGCCGTTTGCGCGGCTGACGGATGCGGACGGCGACCCGGACGGTTCGATCGTCGATCGCGACGGCGGGCTGTGGAATGCGCAGTGGGGCGGCCGGCGGGTGGTGCGTTATGGGCTGGACGGGGTCGAGACGGATCGCGTCGAAGTGCCGACCGCGCAGCCGAGTTGCGTCGCGCTCGATGGTGAGGGGCGGGTGTATGTGACCAGTGCGCGTGTTGACCTGAGCGACGATGCATTGGCGAGCGACGCGCACGCAGGCGGTGTGTTCGTCGCGCAGACGCGTTACGCGGGGCTGCCGACCGCGCGGTTCGCGGGGACACCGCGCGGCTGATCGCGCGGTCGCATCCGGGTTCCCGTCCATGGGATCGCGCTGACGCGGCGGGTTTCGCGGTCGGGTCCGCGATCCGCCGCGCATGCGCGAGCGCGCGGCGGCCGACGCTCTTGTCGAACACGCGGCTTCTCTCCCCACCTGCTGGTAAGATGGCCCGCAATTCCATCCAGCACGCGCCATGAGTTCCACCCCGACCAAGCCCGCGAGCCCGAAGCACCCCGCGAAGACCTCCGCGAAAGCCACCCGCGCACCAGGCGACAAGCCGAAAGCGCGCGTGCAACAGCGCCTGACCTACGTGATCGGCGGCCTCGACCGGCTGCTGCGCCGTCACATGACCGACGCGCTCGCGCCGCTCGGCATCACGCTCGCGCAATACACGGCGCTGTCGGTGCTCGAGGCGCGCGGCGCATCGTCGAACGCGCAGTTGGCCGAACGCTCGTGGATCACGCCGCAATCGGCGAACGAGGTGATGAGCGTGATGGCCGCCCGCGGTTTCGTCACGCGCGAAGCCGACCCGTCGCACGGCCGCATCATCCTGCTGACGCTGACCGACGCGGGCGCGGCGATGCTGCGCGAATGCGAAGCCGTGCTGCGTCCGCTCGAGGCCCGCATGCTCGGCGACATCTCCGCCGACGACGCCGCGCACGTGCAGCGCGCGCTCGAACTGTTCTCGCGCAACCTGCGCGGCTGACCCCTTCCCGAACCTGCACGACGCGGGCCCCGCGGCCCGCGTTCGCCGTGCACGCGCCGTCGCCGATCGCCTGACCGTTCCCTGATTTCGTCGCCTCCATCGCGTTCCGCTTCGGGTTTACACCGGCGCTCGTGCCGCTTGCAATATCAGGTAGCCTGATATTAAATGAAGTCGTCCGCAGCACGCATGCTGCGCACCGAATCGCACTGGAAACGAACGACAGGAACAGACATGAGCAAGTACGACAACCGCTGGCAGACCGTTGAAGTGAAAGTGGAGGCCGGCATCGCGTGGGTCACGCTGAACCGCCCCGAGAAGCGCAATGCGATGAGCCCGACGCTGAACCAGGAGATGCTGCAGGTGCTCGACGCGGTCGAGTTCGACGACGAGGCGAAGGTGCTGGTGCTGACCGGCGCGGGCGCCGCGTGGACGGCCGGCATGGATCTGAAGGAATATTTCCGCGAGATCGACGGCGGCTCCGACGCGCTGCAGGAAAAGGTGCGCCGCGACGCATCGGAATGGCAGTGGCGCCGCCTGCGGATGTACAACAAGCCGACCATCGCGATGGTGAACGGCTGGTGCTTCGGCGGCGGGTTCTCGCCGCTCGTCGCGTGCGATCTCGCGATCGCGGCGGACGAAGCGGTGTTCGGGCTGTCGGAGATCAACTGGGGCATCCCGCCGGGCAACCTCGTCAGCAAGGCGATGGCGGATACCGTCGGGCACCGCCGCGCGCTGCACTACATCATGACCGGCGACACGTTCACCGGCGTCGAGGCGGCGGAGATGGGCCTCGTGAACAGCAGCGTGCCGCTCGCCGGGCTGCGCGACGCGACGATCGCGCTCGCCGCGCGGCTGATGGACAAGAACCCGGTCGTGCTGCGCGCGGCGAAGCACGGCTTCAAGCGCTCGCGCGAGCTCACGTGGGAGCAGTGCGAGGATTACCTGTATGCGAAGCTCGACCAGGCGCAGCTGCGCGACCCGGAGCGCGGCCGCGAGCAGGGGCTGAAGCAGTTCCTCGACGACAAGACGATCAAGCCGGGCTTGCAGGCATACAAGCGCTGATACAAGCGCCGACGCAGCCGCCGGCGCGACCGCCGGCGTAATCGCAAGAGACAGGCAAGGCAGGAGACGACATGACCGACAGACGGATGCTGATCGGCGGCGAGTGGTGCACCGCCCGCGACAGCCGCACCTTCGACCGCATCAACCCCGCGACGGGCGCGCTCGCGTCGCGCGCGCCGGCGGCCGGTACCGCCGACGCCGACGCGGCGATCGAGGCCGCGCACCGCGCATTCCCCGCCTGGGCGGCGCTCGCGCCGACCGAGCGGCGCCGCCGGCTGCTGAAGGCGGCCGACCTGATGGACGCACGCATCGACGCGTTCATCGAAACCGGCGTGGCCGAAACCGGCGCGACGCCCGGCTGGCTCGGCTTCAACGTGACGCTCGCGGCGAACATGCTGCGCGAGGCCGCGGCGATGACGACGCAGATCGACGGCGACGTGATCCCGTCCGATGTGCCGGGCAATCTCGCGCTCGCGATGCGCGTGCCGTGCGGCGTGGTGCTCGGCATCGCGCCGTGGAACGCGCCGGTGATCCTCGGCACGCGTGCGCTCGCGATGCCGCTCGCGTGCGGCAACACGGTCGTGCTGAAGGCATCCGAGGCGTGCCCGGGCGTGCACGCGCTGATCGGCGCGGTGCTGGACGAAGCCGGGCTCGGCGCGGGCGTGGTGAACGTGATCACGCACGCGGCGGCCGATGCGCCGGAACTCGTCGAGCGAATGATCGCGCATCCGCACGTGAAGCGGATCAACTTCACCGGGTCGACGCACGTCGGCCGCATCATCGCGCGCCACGCGGCCGCGCATCTGAAACCCGTGCTGCTCGAACTCGGCGGCAAGGCGCCGGTGCTGGTGCTCGACGACGCCGATGTCGACGCGGCCGTCGACGCGATCGCGTTCGGCGCATTCTTCAACCAGGGGCAGATCTGCATGTCGACCGAACGCGTGATCGCCGCGCGGCCGATTGCCGATGCGCTTGTCGAACGGCTGACGGCGAAGGCGCGCACGCTGATCGCCGGCGATCCGCAGGCCGGTCACGCGCTCGGCACGATGGTCGATGCGGCCGCCGCCGCGCGCGCGGCGTCGCTCGTCGAGGATGCGCGTGCGCATGGTGCGCAACTGCCGCTCGGTTGCCGTGTGGAAGGCGCGACGATGCAGCCCGCGATCGTCGACGGCGTCACGCGCGACATGCGGCTCTATCGCGAGGAATCGTTCGCGCCGGTCGTCGCGATCCTGCGCGCGGACAGCGACGACGAAGCGGTCGCGCTCGCGAACGACAGCGAGTTCGGGCTGTCGGCGAGCGTGTTCAGCCGCGACGTCGCACGCGCGATGGCGCTCGCGCGGCGGATCGAATCGGGCATCTGTCACATCAACGGGCCGACCGTGCACGACGAAGCGCAGATGCCGTTCGGCGGCACGAAGGCGAGCGGCTACGGCCGCTTCGGCAGCCGCGCGTCGATCGCCGAATTCACCGAGCTGCGCTGGATCACCGTGCAGACCACGCCGCGTCACTACCCGATATGAGCGAGCCGACGATGAATGTAGCGACGCCCGCCAGCAGCCCGGTGAACGACACGCGCGGCGTGCGCTATCGCGCGGCCGCCGTCGCGGTCGGCGCGGCCGAGATTCGCCGCACGGACGACGGCACCTGGTATCTGCGCTCGCGCGAACCGCTCGGCGATTACCCGACACGCATCACCGACTGCCTGGTGCGCGGCGCGCAAGTGCATCCGGACCGCGTGCTGGCCGCGCGGCGCGGCGCCGACGGCCGCTGGATCGAGATCACCTACGCGCAGATGCTCGAACGCGCCCGCGCGCTCGGCCAGGGGCTCGTCGATCTCGGGCTGTCGGCCGAGCGCCCGCTCGCGGTGCTGTCCGGCAACGATCTCGAGCATCTGCAGATGATGTTCGCGGCGATGCTGGCCGGCGTGCCGTACTCGCCGATCTCGCCCGCGTATTCGCTGGTGTCGACCGACTACGGCAAGCTGCGTCATACGCTCGGCGTGCTGCGGCCGGGCGCGGTGTTCGTCGCGGAACGCGCGCCGTTCGCGCGTGCGCTCGACGCGACGCTGCCGGCCGATGCGGCGCTGATCGTCGCTCGCGATGCGGACGTCGATGCCGCGGGCCGCGCGGTGCCGCTGTCGCGCCTCGTCGCCACCGTCCCGCGCACGATCGACGCGATCCACGACGCGGTCGGCCCCGATCATCTCGCGAAGATCCTGTTCACGTCCGGTTCGACGAAGCTGCCGAAGGCCGTGCCGACCACGCACCGGATGCTGTGCAGCAATCAGCAGATGCTGCGCCAGACGATGCCGGAGCTCACGCGCGAGCCGCCGGTGCTGGTCGACTGGCTGCCGTGGAATCACACGTTCGGCGGCAGTCACAACCTCGGCATCGCGCTGTACAACGGCGGCACGCTGTACATCGACGACGGCCGCCCGATGCCCGGCCGCTTCGACGAAACGGTGCGCAACCTGCGCGAGATCGCGCCGACGATCTACTTCAACGTGCCGAAGGGCTGGGAAGAGCTGACCGCCGCGCTCGAGCGCGACGCCGAACTGCGCGACACGTTCTTCTCGCGCGTGAAGCTGTATTTCTTCGGCGGCGCGGGGCTGTCGCAGGCCGCATGGGACCGGCTCGACCGCGTGACCGAAGCGCATTGCGGCGAGCGCATCCGGATCATGGCCGGCCTCGGGATGACGGAGGCGTCGCCGTCGTGCCTGTTCACGACGGGGCCGCTGATGCGCGCCGGCTACATTGGGCTGCCCGCGCCGGGCTGCGACGCGAAGCTCGTGCCGTGCGGCGGCAAGCACGAACTGCGCTTCAAGGGGCCGAACGTGATGCGCGGCTACTGGCACGCGGACGTCGATCCGCGCGACGTGTTCGACGAAGAGGGCTATTACCGCAGCGGCGACGCCGGCGTGTTTGCCGATCCGGAGCGGCCGGAGCTCGGGCTGATGTTCGACGGGCGGTTGACCGAGGATTTCAAGCTGAGCAGCGGCACGTTCGTCAGCGTCGGGCCGTTGCGCGCGAACGCGGTGTCGACGGGCGCGCCGTACGTGCAGGACGTGGTCGTCACCGGCATCGATCGCGACGACATCGGCTTGCTGGTGTTTCCGCGTGTCGACGCATGCCGTACGCTGGCGGGGCTCGCCGCCGATGCATCGGTGACCGACGTGCTGCGCGCGCCGGCCGTGCGCGCGGCGTTCGCGGCGTGGCTGGCCGCGCTGAACCGGAACGCGAGCGGCGGTTCGACGTTCGTCGCGCGGATCCGGCTGATCGACACGCCGCCGTCGCTCGATCTCGGCGAAGTGACCGACAAGGGTTCGCTGAACCAGGCGGCCGTTCAGAAGCATCGCGCGGCGACGATCGATGCGCTGTACGACCCGGCGCGGCGCGATCCCGACGTGATTTACGCGGACGGCGCGTCGAAGTAGCAACCGGCGGCAGGCAGCACCAAGCAGCAAGCATCACGCAGCACGCATCACGCAGCACAAAGCAGGCACAACGACCGGCCGGCCACGACACCGGCGGGCATTCTTGCGGCCAGTGAATCAGGTTGCCTGATAAAGGCGGCGATTCATGCGACACCTCGCGCGCCGAACCGCCACTGGCCGGCGGCGGCGCGCGGCGGCCGTTGCTGGGCCGACCGACTACAAGACATGGGACTGGAGACATGAACACTTACGTTGCCGAAAAATCCACGGTCGCGACCACGCTCGCGCTGTGTTTCGCGATCGCCCTCCTCGAAGGGCTCGACCTGCAGTCGGTCGGCGTCGCCGCGCCGCGGATGGCGCGCGAATTCGGGCTGTCCGTATCGCAGATGGGCATCGCGTTCAGCGCGGGCACGTTCGGGCTGCTGCCGGGCGCGATGCTCGGCGGGCGGCTCGCCGACCGGATCGGCCGCAAGCGCGTGCTGATCGCATCGGTCGTGCTGTTCGGGCTGCTGTCGATCGCGACCGCGCAGGTCTCGACGTTCGCGATGCTCGTCGTCGTGCGCGTGCTGACCGGCATCGGTCTGGGCGGCGCGATGCCGAACCTGATCGCGCTGTCGTCCGAAGCGGTCGAGCCGCGCTCGCGCAGCAGCGCGGTCGCGACGATGTACTGCGGGATCCCGTTCGGCGGCGTGATCGCGTCGCTGATCGGCGTGCTGCTCGCCGGCGACACCGAATGGCGGCACATCTTCTACGTCGGCGGCGTGGGGCCGCTGCTGCTCGTGCCGCTGCTGGTGTGGTTCCTGCCGGAATCGCGCGCGTACCTCGACGTCGCCGGCACGCAGGCCGCGCGCGCCAGCGTCGCTCGCACGCTGTTCGGCGACGGTCGCACGACGTCGACGGTCGCGCTGTGGGTCAGCTACTTCTGCACGCTGATCGTCCTGTACTTCCTGCTGAACTGGCTGCCGTCGCTGATGGCATCGCGCGGGCTCGATCGCGCGCACGTCGGCCTCGTGCAGATCGCGTTCAACGTCGGCGCCGGGCTCGGCGCGCTCGGCATCGGCGCGGCGCTCGACCGGATGCGCGCGTCGCGCGTGGTCGGCGGCATGTACGTCGGGATCGTGCTGTCGCTCGCCGCGCTCGCGGCCGCGCCCGGCTTCGCGTCGCTCGCGACGGCCGCGTTCGCGGCCGGGATGTTCGTCGTCGGCGGGCAGTCGGTGCTGTATGCGCTCGCCGCGATCTACTACCCGACCGCGATGCGCGGCACCGGCGTCGGCGCGGCGGTGGCCGTCGGCCGGCTCGGCTCCGTCGTCGGGCCGCTCGCGGCCGCGACGCTGCTCGCCGCGGGCCGCAGCGCGCCCGTCGTGATCGGCGCCAGTATTCCCGTCACGCTCGTCGCGGCCTTCGCTGCATTCGTGCTGATTCGCCGTCCGCAAGCCGGCGACTGACGTTTCGTTTTTTTCAATGCGCGCCGTCAGAGCGCGCGATTCAACACGGTCTGGAGACGCAACGAAATGAAGACGAAGACAAGGAACGGCCTGCTGGCCGCCGGCGCGTGCTGCGCGCTCGCCGCGCCGGGCGCGCACGCGCAGTCGAGCGTGACGCTGTACGGGATCATCGATACGGGCGTCGAATTCGTGTCGCACGCGAACGCGGCGGGCGACCACGTGGTGCGGATGCCGGGCGTGACCGGCGAGCTGCCGTCGCGCTGGGGGCTGCGCGGCACCGAGGATCTCGGCGGCGGCTACCAGGCGGTGTTCACGCTCGAAAGCGGCTTCAACGTGCGCGGCGGCGACCTCGGCCAGGGCGGCCGGTTGTTCGGGCGCCAGGCGTTCGTCGGCCTGAAGAGCGGCTTCGGCACGCTCGCGTTCGGCCGCCAGTACACGATGACCTACCTCGCGCTGCAGGGCGCGGACATCATCGGCCCCGACATCTACGGGCTCGGCTCGTTCGACGCGTACGTGCCGAACGGCCGCGCCGACAACGCGGTGACGTACCTCGGCACGTATCGCGGCGTGACGCTCGGCGCCGCGTATTCGTTCGGCCGCGACGGTGCGGGCACCGGCAACTCGCCGGGGCAGGGCACGTGCGCGGGGCAGGTGCCGGGCGATGCGGTGCAGTGCCGCAACTGGTCGGTGATGCTCAAGTACGACAGCGCGTATTTCGGGGCGGCGGCGTCGTACGAGGAACAGCGCGGCGGCACCGGCGCGGCCGCGAACTTCTTCGACGGCGTGGCGCCCGTTCCCTTCACGAGCAGCGGTGGCAAGGATGCGCGCACGCACGTGAGCGCGTATGCGCAGGCGGCCGGCGCGAAGATCGGCGCGGGCTGGATCGGGCGGCGCGTGTCGACCGGTTCGCCGGTCGCGGCGGGCGCGCATTCGGACCTGTTCTTCGTCGGCGCGTCGTATGCGGTGAAGCCCGATTTCATCGTCGACGGCGAAGGCTACCGGATCGTCAACAGCGCGCACGACACGCGCGCGACGATGGCCACGCTGCGCGCGACCTATCTGCTGACCAAGCGCACGGCCGTCTACGCGCAGTCGTCGTATCTGTGGAACAGCGCGCACGCGCGCTACTCGGTCAGCGGCGGCGGCCCCGGCACGACACCCGGCGCGGGGATGGGGCAGCTCGGCGCGATGGTCGGCGTGCGGCACATGTTCTGATTCACCGGCGTGACGAACCCAACGGGAGTTATCTTGAACAGGAAATCTGCATTCCTCTGTATGGCGCCGTTGTCCGCCGCCGCCCTGCTCGCCGGTTGCGGCGGCGACGATTCGATCGGCGCCGCGCCCACGCACCTGAGCGCCGCGACGCCGGCCGCGATGGCGCAGACCTGCGACGCGCTCGCCGCGAAGCTCGCGTATGCGAACACGTCGTTCACGTCGGTGACGACCGCGGCCGCCGGCGCGCTGACGGTGGCCGGCAAGCCGGTCGCCGAACACTGCGTGATCGAAGGGAAGATGAACGAGCGCGTGAGCGCGGTGGACGGCAAGACCTATGCGATCGGCTTCGAGATGCGCTTGCCGAAGGCGTGGAACGGCCGCTTCTTCTACCAGGCGAACGGCGGGCTCGACGGCAACGTCGTGACGGCGACCGGCGAGATCGGCGGCGGCGGACCGCTGACCAACGCGCTGAACCAGGGGTTCGCGGTGATCAGCTCGGACTCCGGGCACAGCGCCGCGCAGAATCCGCTGTTCGGCCTCGATCCGCAGGCGCGCATCGACTACGGCTACGGTGCCGTCGACGCGCTGACGCCAATGGCCAAGCAGGTGATCCGGCTCGCATACGGCAAGGCACCCGATCGCAGCTATTTCGGCGGCTGCTCGAACGGCGGCCGTCACGCGATGGTCACGGCGGTACGCAACCCGGCCGACTACGACGGCATCATCGCGGGCGACCCGGGCTTCCACTTGCCGAAGGCGGCGATCGGCGAGATGTACGGCGCGCAGCAGTTCGCGAAGATCGCGTCGGCCACAGGAACGAACGGGTTGCCGGACATCCGCAGCGGTTTCAACGATGCGGAGCGCCAGTTCGTCGGCGCGAAGATCCTCGAAAAATGCGATGCGCTCGACGGCGCGGCCGACGGGATGGTGCAGGACGTCGCCGCGTGCCAGGCGCACTTCAGCGTCGATGCCGATATCCCGACCTGCGCGAACGGCACGCGTACCGGATCGTGCCTGACGCCGGCGCAGAAAACCGCGCTGGAGAACGTGTTCACCGGTGCGCGCAACAGCGCGGGCGCGGCGCTGTACGCGAGCTTTCCGTACGATCCGGGCGTGTCGGGCCCTGGCTGGGCCGCCTGGAAGCAGTCGAACTCGATCATGCTCGATCCGGCCGCGATGGCGTTCACGTTCATGACGCCGCCGAAGACCGCCGCGGTGCTCGCGAATCTCGCCGGCTTCGCGCTCGGCTTCGACATGGACAACGACGCGCCGGCGATCTTCGCGACGAACGGCACCTACACGCAATCGTCATGGTCGTTCATGACGCCGCCCGACGAGACGAACCTGTCCGCGCTGAAGTCGCGCGGCGCGAAGCTGATCGTCTATCACGGCACGGGCGACCCGGTGTTCTCGTTCAACGACACGCGCGACTGGTACGCGCAGGTCGCGCAGGCGAACGGTGGCGATGCGTCGGGCTTTGCGCGCTTCTATCCGGTGCCGGGGATGAACCACTGTTCGGGCGGGCCGGCCGCCGACCAGTTCGACATGCTGACGCCGCTGGTTGCGTGGGTCGAGCAGGGGCAGGCGCCTGCGACGATCGTGGCCGCCGCGCGCGACAAGACGAACGCGGTGCCGAACGCGGACGTGCCCGCCTCGTGGGGCGCGGGGCGCACGCGGCCGCTGTGCCCGTATCCGCAGGTCGCGCGCTACAACGGCTCGGGCGACCTGAATTCGGCGGCGAGCTTCAGTTGTCGCTGACGTAGCCGTCGATGGGAACCGGCCGGCGCACGCGATCGCGCGCCGGCCGGTTCATCGCCGCATTCACTCGCCGGCATCGACCGGCACGTCGAGCCCGACCTTCACGCGGCTCATGCTCACGAGCGTCTTGAACCGCTTCACGTTGTTGTTCGCAAAGAACAGCTCGCGCGTGAGCGCGTTGTACTGATCCATGTTGCGCACCGCGAGGATCAGCACGAAATCCCATTCCCCGGTCACGTAGTAGCACTGCTGAATCTGCGGGCACCGCTCGAACGCGCGTTTCATCGCGTCGAGCTGGTCGATCTGCTCGCTTTCGACCTCGACGTTCACGACGATCGTCAGCGGATGATCGACCTTGTCCGGCGCGACGACGGCCGTGTAGCGCTCGATCACGCCGTCTTGCGCGAGGCGCCGCAGCCGCCGGTTCACGGCGGCGGTCGACAGGTTGACGCGCGCGCCGAGCTCGGCCTGCGGCGTCTGCGCGTCGCGCTGGACTTCCATCAGCAGCTTGCGATCGAACGCATCCAGAGGGGTCGTCATGATGGCGCGTGAAACCTCGAAAGAATGAGAAATTTTTGCGTCGGGGCGGTCGATTTGGCGATTTTGTTGACCGGCGTGCGCAATATTATTTTTCCAACCGACGGCGAGCGCAACCGGTGCCCGCCCGACCCGACTCACCCGACGGACCGCCGCGGTCCCGATCCGGAGCCTTCCCCATGCTGATCGCCAACCCGCGCGCGTCGCGCACCGCCTATCCCCACGCACTGCGCCGCGTGATGAACATCGCGTCGGCCGAGGAAAGCGGCGCCTGGCTCGCGCACTGGCCGCTCGTCGGCCACGCGCGCACGCCGCTGCGCGCGCTGCCCGACCTGGCCGCGCGGCTCGGCGTCGCGAGCGTCAGCGTGAAGGACGAGTCGTGCCGCTCGCCGCTCGGCAGCTTCAAGGCGCTCGGCGCGCCGATCGCGCTGGTGCGGCTCGTGAAGCGGCTGCGGCGCACGCAGGCACTCGATCCGCAGGGGCTCGTCACCGGCCGCTACGCGTCCGAGCTCGCCGACCTGACGGTGATCAGCGCGACCGACGGCAATCACGGCCGCGCGCTGGCCGCGGCCGCGCGCGCGGTCGGCTGCGGCTGCGTGATCGTGCTGCACGCGAACGTCGACGCCGAGCGCGAACGCGCGATCTCGGCCTACGGCGCGCGGATCGTGCGTATCGCGGGGAACTACGACGAGTCGGTGGTCTGCGCGGCGCAGCTCGCGCAGGCGAACGGCTGGTACGTCGTATCGGATACGTCGTACGACGGCTACGAGGCGATCCCGCGCGACGTGATGCAGGGCTACGGCGTGATCGCCGCCGAAGCGGCCGCGCAGGCGGCGGAGGACGACGGGCGGCCGTTTACGCACGTATTCCTGCAAGGCGGCGTGGGCGGCCTCGCCGCGGGCGTCGCGAGTTACCTGTGGGAGCGCGACGGCGTGCAGCGGCCGCGCTTCATCGTCGTCGAGCCGCGCCAGGCCGATTGCCTGTACCAGAGCGCGCTGGCCGGCCGCGCGGCGAAGGCGACCGGCAGCGTCGATTCGGTGATGGCCGGGCTCGCGTGCGGCGAGGCGTCGCCGCTCGCATGGGATTTCCTCGAAATGTGCATCGACCACTTCATGCTGATCGACGACGACGACGCGGTGCAGGCGATGCGCGGCCTCGCGGCCGGCAGCGAGCGCGACGTGCCGCTCGTCGCCGGCGAATCGGGCGCGGCCGGCGTGGCGGGGCTGCACGTGCTGATGCGCGACCCGGCACTCGCGAGGCAGGTGGGGCTCGACGCGAACGCGCGCGTGCTGGCGATCAACACGGAAGGGGCGACCGCGCCGTCCGTGTACCGGAACTGCGTCGGCGAGACGGCCGACGCGGTGCTGGCGCGGCAGCGCGACTGGCTGAGCCGCGCGGCGGTGGCGGCCTGAACGACGTGACGATCGACATGACGACCGACGAGGTGAACGTAATGGATGCAATCGACGCAATTGAAGCAAGCACGCTGCACGGGCAACTGAAGAGCTGGCGCCGCCATCTGCACCAGTATCCGGAGACGGGTTTCGAAGAGGTGAACACGTCGGACTACGTCGCGCGCATCCTGACGACGCTCGGCCTCGACGTGCATCGCGGCATCGGCGGCACGGGGCTCGTCGCGAACCTGACGGCCGGCACCGGCCGGCGCGCGATCGGCATTCGCGCGGACATGGACGCGCTGAACATCGCCGAGCATGCCCCGGGCCGCGAGCATGTGTCGCGCACGCCGGGCAAGATGCACGCGTGCGGTCACGACGGCCACATGTCGATGGTGCTCGGCGCCGCGCGGCTGCTGGCCGAACGCAAGGACTTCGACGGCACGGTGCGCTTCATCTTCCAGCCGGCGGAAGAGCACGGCCGCGGCGCGAAGGCGATGATGGCCGACGGGCTGTTCGAGCGTTTTCCGGTGGACGCGATCTTCGGTGCGCACAACATGCCGGGCCTGCGCGCGGGCACGTTCTCGACGCGTGCGGGCGGCATCATGGCGAGCGAGGACAATTTCGTGATCCGGATCGACGGGCGCGGCACGCATGCGGCGCGTCCGCACATGGGCATCGATCCGATCGTGATCGGCTCGCAAATCGTGCTCGCGCTGCAGACGATCGTGTCGCGCAATCTCGACCCGGGGCAGCAAGCGGTGATCTCGTGCACGGAGTTCATCACCGACGGGCTGCGCAACGTGCTGCCGTCGACGGTGACGATCAAGGGCGACACGCGCAGCTATTCGCGCGACGTGCAGGCGCTGCTGGAAACGCGGATGCGCGAGATCAGCGAAGGGATCTGCCGCACGCACGGCGCGGCCTGCACGTTCGAGTACACGCACGAGTTCGCGCCGACGGTGAATTCCCCGGAATGGGTCGATACGGCCGTGCAGGCCGCCGCGCATGTCGCGGGCGCCGACGCGGTGAACGCCGACGTGCAGCCGATGATGATCTCGGAGGATTTCGGCGCGTTCCTGCAGGCGGTGCCCGGCAATTTCGTGTTCATCGGCAACGGCGAGGCGGCCGGGCAGGGCGGCGTGCCGCTACACAATGCGACGTACGACTTCAACGACGAGATCTTGCCGGTCGGCGCGCGGTATTTCGCGGAAGTGGCGCGGCGCGCGTTGCGGGCCGCGTAGCGGGCGCACCGCGTCCGGCAGCGTTACGCTTCGGCTGCCCGCTTGCCCGGCGCGTCGGCCGTGCTCGTGCGCTCGAGGATCGCCAGCACTTCGCGGGCGGTGTTCTCCGAATGGCTGCGCAGCACCTGCGGCAGCCGCGCGTGGCCGGGGTCGGCAAGCGCGGCCATGATTTCCTCGTGCTCGTGCAGCGATTCGGCCCAGCGCAGCGTGTCCGCGTTCGCGGCGCCGCGCGCGCGATGCACCTTCGACATCAGCGACGCATAGATGCCCGACAGCACCGGATTGCCGGCCGCGTCGACGATCATCTGGTGAATCTGCTGGTTCAGCCGGAAATAGTCGACGCGCTTGCCGGCTTCATGGCATTCGACCATCTTCCGGTGCTTCGCCTGCAGCGCGGCGAGCGCCGACGCGCCGAGCCGCTTGCGCAGCAACTCGCCCGCCATCGCCTCCAGCCCGTGCAGGAGCTCGAACGTCGACACGAGATCGTCGATGTCGATCGACGCGACGCGATAGCCGATGTACTGGCGATGCGTGACGGCCCCTTCCGCGACGAGCACCTTCAGCGCTTCGCGCAGCGGCGTCTTCGACACGTCGAACGCGAGGCTCAGTTCCTTTTCGTCGATCCGCGCGCCCGGTGGCAGTTCGCCCTCGTCGATCATCACGCGCAGGCGCGCGGCGATCTCCGCGGCCATGCCGCGCGTGCGCAGAAGCAGGGGATTGCGGGGTGTCTGGGTCATGATGGGGCAAGCTTATCACGATATCGGGGCTTACCCTGCACCATCATGGTGATTAAACAAATTCAATGAAACCAAGTGTTTACGATAACGGTAATTATAAATTTCTAATCCTATACTCGGCTCAACGTTGCGCGACGTCCCGACCATCCTCGTTCATCTGCGGAGCCCGTCCATGTCTTCAACCTCCGGTGTCGCCGGCCTGACGGTCGGCAAGTCCGCCGTCCGCTGGAAGATATTCGTCGTCATGCTGAGCCTGATCGCGATCAACTACGTCGATCGCGCGTCGCTGTCCGTCGCCATGCCTTACATCTCGCAGGAGTTCAACATCGGCCCGGCGATGGAGGGTCTGATCCTGAGTTCGTTCTTCTGGACCTATGCGGTGATGCAGATCCCCGGCGGGATTCTGGCCGACCGCTTCAAGCCGCGCATCGTGATCGCGACGGCGACCGTGTTCTGGGGCTTCTTCCAGGCGATCGCCGCGTTGTGCACGAACGCGCCGTCGCTGCTCCTCACCCGCCTCGGCCTCGGCGCATCCGAAGCGCCGATCTATCCGGCCGGCGGCAAGCTCAACGCGATCTGGATGACGCAAACCGAGCGCGGTCGCGGCGCCACGCTGCTCGACGGCGGCGCGCCGCTCGGCGCGGCGTTGGGCGCGGTGCTGATTGCCGGGCTGATCGCGCTGCTCGGCTCGTGGCGGCTCGCGTTCGCGGTGGCCGGCATCGGCACCGTGCTCGCCGGCTTCCTCGCGTGGTACTACATCCGCAACACGCCGCGCGAGCACCCGGGTGTCAACGATCTCGAAGCCGACTACATCGAGGCGTCGCACGCGAGCGATCTCGCGGCCGAGCCGGCCGGTGCGTCGGGCCGTTCGCGCGACTTCTTCAAGTACCGCTCGGTGTGGTGCATGTTCTTCGGCTGGATGTGCTTCAACAGCGTGTTCTACGGGCTGCTCACGTGGATGCCGAACTACCTGCACAAGGTGCACGGCTTCGACATCAAGCAGATGGGCGGCTCGACCTTCGTCATCTTTTTCTGCGGCTTCGTCGGCGAACTGCTCGGCGGCTGGATCGCCGACAAGTGGAAAGCCGCGGGCGGCCGCCCGAACGTCGTGATGCGCACGCTGTTCGGCATCGCCGCGGTGATCGCGACCGTGTCGATCTTTTCCGTCGCGTATGTGAAGAGCCCGGCCGTGTGCGTCGCGCTGCTGTCGTCGACGCTGTTCTTCCTGCGCTGGTGCGGGCTGTACTGGTGCATTCCGTCGTCGCTCGGCACGCGCAACAAGATCGGCTTCCTCGGCGGCTTCATGAACCTCGGCGGCAACATCGGCGGCATCACCGTGCCGATCCTCGTCGGCGCGATCGTGCAGTTCACCGGCTCGTACTTCCTCGCGCTGATGGTGTTCGCGGCAGCCGGCGTCGGCCTGCTCGTGTGCTCCAGCGCGATCGACTACGAAAACAAGCTCCCGGTCTGACCGACTTCCTTCACTGCATCGACTGCATTCACTCGTAAAGAGAAAACCATCATGAAGAAACGTATCCTGCTCGGCATGCTCACCCCGTCGTCCAACACGTCGCTCGAACCGCTGACGAGCGCGATGGTGGCCGGCCTGCCGGGCGTGTCCGCGCACTTCGCACGCTTCCCCGTCACCGAGATCTCGCTGACGGGCCACGCGCTCGGCCAGTTCGACGACGACAAGATCATCCAGGCCGCGATGCTGCTTGCCGACGCGAAGGTCGACGTGATCGCGTGGAACGGCACGTCGTCCGGCTGGCTCGGCTTCGAGGCCGACGAGCGGCTGTGCCGGCGCATCACCGACGCGACCGGCATTCCGGCCACGACGTCGGTGCTCGCGCTCAACGAGATCCTGAAGAAAACCCACGCGCACGAGTTCGGCCTCGTCACGCCGTATCTCGACGACGTGCAGACGAAGATCGTCGACAACTATCGCCGCTCGGGGCTGAACTGCATCGCCGAGCGGCACCTGAATCTGAAGGTCAATTTCTCGTTCTCCGAAGTGACGGGCGATCAAATCGGCGCGATGGTGCGTGAAGTCGCGAAGGCCGGCCCGCGCGCGATCTCGATCTTCTGCACCAACCTGAACGCGGCGCATCTCGTGCCGGCGCTCGAGGAAGAGACGGGCATCCCGATCTACGACACGATCTCGACCGTCGTGTGGAAGTCGCTGCAGCTCGCCGATTACGACACGCGGCAGGTGAAGGGCTGGGGGCGTCTCTTCAGCGACGTGATCTGAGGCGCGTCATGTCGAACGATCTCGATTTCGTGATCCGTCACGCGGACGTCGTGACGGCGTCGGACCGGTTCTCGTGCGACATCGGCATCCGCGCGGGACGCGTGGCGATGCTCGGTCACGGGCTGCCGCGCGCGCCGCGCGAGCTCGATGCGACGGGGATGCTCGTGATGCCGGGCGGCGTCGATGCGCACTGCCATCTCGACCAGCCGATGCCCGACGGGCTGAAGATGGCCGACGACTTCCTGTCCGGCACGCGCTCCGCGCTGTGCGGCGGCACGACGACCGTGATCCCGTTCGCCGCGCAGGCGAAGGGGCAGTCGCTGCAGGCCGCCGTCGACGACTATCACCGCCGCGCGCAAGGGCGCGCGCTGATCGATTACGGCTTTCACCTGATCGTCGCCGATCCGACGCCGCACGTGCTGGCCGACGAATTGCCGCGGCTGATCGCGAACGGCTACACGTCGTTCAAGGTGTACATGACCTACGACGACCTGAAGCTGAACGACCGGCAGATGCTCGACGTGCTGTCGGTCGCGCGCGAGCACGGCGCGCTCGTGATGGTGCATGCGGAAAACTCGGACTGCATCGGCTGGCTCACCGAGCGGCTGCTCGGCGATGGCCACACCGCGCCGCATTTCCATGCGCATGCGCGGCCGGCCGTGGTCGAGCGCGAGGCGACGCATCGCGCGATCGCGTTCGCGGAACTCGTCGACGTGCCGATCCTGATCGTGCACGTGTCGGGCGCCGAGGCGATCGAGCAGATCCGCTGGGGGCAGTCGCGCGGGTTGCCGATCCTCGCCGAAACCTGTCCTCAGTACCTGTATCTCACGGCCGCCGATCTCGGTCACGACGGCTACGAAGGCGCGAAATGCGTTTGCAGCCCGCCGCCGCGCGATCCGGCCAACCAGCAGGCCGTGTGGAAGGCGCTGAAACAGGGCGTGTTCTCGGTATTCTCGTCCGATCACGCGCCGTTCAACTACGACGATCCGTGCGGCAAGCACCCGGGCGGCCATGCGGTGTCGTTCGACCATATTCCGAACGGGATCCCCGGCCTCGAGACGCGCCTGCCGCTGTTGTTCGACGGCGTGCGCAAGGGCCGCCTGTCGCTGCACCAGTTCGTCGAGCTGACGTCGCTGCGGCCCGCGAAGCTGTACGGGCTGTATCCGCGCAAGGGAACGATTGCTGTGGGTGCCGATGCGGACATCGTCGTGTGGGATCCGGACAAACGCGTGCGGATCGCGAACGCGTCGCTGCATCACGCGGTCGACTACACGCCTTACGAAGGGACCGAGGTGACGGGCTGGCCGCGTCATTGCCTGTCGCGCGGCGAGCTGCTCGTCGAGGACGGCCGGCTGCTCGCGGCCGAGCCGGGGCGCGGGCAGTTCCTGCCGGCCGGCAGGCCGTGCCTTGACTGATTTCATTGATCGGATGCGAGCGGCGCGCCTGCAGCAGCAGACGCCGTTTCCACGGGAGCAAGGATGAGCATTTCCCACGCAATGCGCGGCCTCGCGGCCGTAGCGATCGTCGTCGGTTCGTGCGGCGGTCCGGCGTTGGCCGCAGGCGCCGCGCCGCAGGAGCTGCCGAGCGTCGTGCCCGAATCGGTCGGCGTCGATTCGGCGCCGCTCGTGCGGCTGTCCGAATGGCTGCGCCGCGACCGGATGGACGTACGCAGCCTCGTCGTCGTGAAGGACGGCAAGATCGTGTTCGAGCGCTACGGCGACGGCCTCGCGCGCGACAACAACTATGAGCTGTATTCGGTGACGAAGACCGTCACCGCGCTGCTCGCAGGCATCCTCGACGGCGAGGGCAAGCTCGGCCCGTCGACGAAGGTCGCGCCGCTGATCGCGGCCGCGCGGCCCGACCTCGCGAGCGAACTCGCGGACAAGCAGGACATCGCGCTGCGGCACCTGATGTCGATGTCGAGCGGGCTGCGCTACACGACGCGCGAAGGCACCGATCCGCTGTACTACGACGCGCCCGACCGGTTGCGCGTCGCGGTCACGAGCCGCGCCGCGCAGCCGCCCGGCACGCATTTCGACTATATCGACGTGAACCCGGTGCTGGTCGGCACGGCGGTGTCGATCGCCGCGGGCGAGCGCGAGGACGACTTCGCGCGCAGGCGGCTGTTCGAACCGCTCGGCTTCGCGCACTACCGCTGGAGCGGCGCGGACGGCACGGGCGCGGTGGCGGGCGGCTGGGGCCTGCGGCTGCGCGCGGTCGACATGGCGAAGATCGGCATGCTGCTGCTCGATCAGGGCCGCTGGAACGGCCAGCAGATCGTGCCGGCCGCCTGGGTGCGGCAGATGACGACGCCGTCGCCGGCCGCGGCCGATTACGGCTATTACTGCTGGATCGGCCACGTCGTCGAACACGGCACACCGGAATTCGGTGCGATGGGCTTCAAGGGGCAGTTCATCACGGTGCTGCCGGCCCAGCACGCGGTCGTCGTGATGACGAGCCTGCTGCCGACCGATGGCGGGTTGCGCGATGCGACCTACCTGAACCTGTATCGGCGGATGGTCGGCGACTACATCCTGCCGGCGCTCACCCCTGCGCGGCCGCCGGTCGAGCGCGCGGAAGCGACGCGGGCGCTGCGCGACGAACTCGCGCGCAGCCGGCAGACGAAGGGCGTGCCCGGTACGGCCGCCGCGTTCAACGATGCACCGGAGATTTGATGAGGATGACAAACGACCTGGGCCATTCGCCAGCATGGTTCACCGATGCGCGCCGCGCCGCGGCGCCTTTCATGCGCCGGCTGCTTGCACGGTTTGCGGCGTTGCTGATCGGCGGCGGTGCGCTGGCGTCGGCGCCTGTACCCGCGTGGTCCGCGGCGCAAGCCGCCGACGCGTTGCCGCCGTTGCATGAAACCGGCCTCGCCGCCGCCGCACCCGAAGACGTCGGCGTCGATCCGCGCAAGCTCGTCGAGTTGTCGCGCTGGATCCGCACGCAGAAGCTCGACGTGTACAGCCTGCTCGTCGTGAAGGACGGCAAGCTGATTTTCGAGCGCTACGGTGCAAACGCGTCGCGCGATTCGACCTACGAACTCTACTCGGTGACGAAGGCCGTGACGTCGCTCGTCGCGGGCATCCTGGTCGATCGGGGCGCCGTGCGTCTCGACGAGCCGGTGGCCGCGCGGCTCGCCGCGTGGCGTCCCGATCTCGGCGGCACGCTTGCGGACAAGCGCGGCATTGAGTTGAAGCACGTGCTGTCGATGTCGAGCGGACTGCACTACGACTTCAGCCCGAAGGACGATCCGATCTACTACACCGCGCCGGACCGGCTGAAGCTAGCCGCATCGGCCGCGCCGCAGGTCGCACCCGGCACCGCGTTCGACTACACGGACGTGAACCCGATTCTCGCGTCGGCGATGTTGAGCGCGGCGGCCGGCGAACCGGTCGAGCGCTATGCGCAGACGCATCTGTTCGGCCCGCTGGACATGAAGCGCGCCGCATGGGAGCGCGCGGACCGCACCGGGCTCGTGTCGGCGGGCTGGGGGCTGCGGCTGCGTGCGGTCGACATGGCGAAGATCGGCATGCTCGTGCTCGACGGCGGGCGCTGGCAGGGGCGGCAGGTCGTGCCGCAAACATGGATCGCGCAGATGACGACGCCGCGCGTATCGCCGCATTTCGGTTACTACTGGTGGATCAACAACATCGTCGACAGCGAGCCCGAATTCGATGCGATGGGCTTCAAGGGGCAATTCATCACGGTGCTGCCGAAGCGCAATACGGTGATCGTGATGACCGGCGTGTTGCCGGTGGACGGCGGGCTGCGCGATGCGGAGAACGTGAAGTTGTTCCGGCGGATGGTGAACGGCTATGTCCTGCCGGCGCTCGATGGGCGCGCTGCGTCGGCGCGCGGCTCCGACGAGGGCGACACGCGTGCCGCGCTGCGCGACGAACTCGAAGTGAGCGCGCGCTTCGCAGGCGTGCCCGGCACGCAGGTCGATCCGACGGATGTGCCGAAGTAGCGCCGGGCGCGTGTCCGGGCCGGCCGATGGAGGCGAGCCGGACGCGCGGTGCATCTCATCTCATCGCGTCAAACCAGTTCCCGTAAGCACGCATCGAACCGCGCGACGAGCGTATCGACATCGTCGGCCGTCGTTTGCGGGCACACGAGCATCATGTTGTGGAACGGCGTGATCAGCACGCCGCGATTCAGCAGGTACAGATGCACGATGTGCTCGAGTTCGCTGTCGAGCTGTGCGCCTGCGATCGTGCCGTTGCGCGGCGGCACGGGCGCGAACTGGAACTCGGTGCGCGCGCCGATGCGCGTCACGCACCACGGCAGCCCGTGTTTCGCGATCGCGTGTTCGAGGCCCGTCGCGAGCCGCGCGGCGAGGGCGAACATGTGCGCGTACGCGGCGTCGGTCGCGACTTCGGCGAGCGTCGCGCGCATCGCATGCATCGCGAGCATGTTCGCGGTGAGCGTCGTGCCGATTCCCGAGTGGCCGGGCGGCGCGTTCAGCTTCGCCTGCTTCGCGCGTTCCGCGAATTCCGCGCTGAACCCGTACACCGCGCACGGTACGCCGCCCGCGATCGGCTTGCCGACCACCAACATGTCCGGTTCGAGACCGTGCGCGACCGCGTAGCCGCCGGGGCCGCTGCTGATCGTGTGCGTCTCGTCGATCACGAGCAGCGTGCCGTGGCGGCGCGTCAGTTCGCGCGCGGCCTCCCAGAAGCCGGGGGCGGGCAGCACCATCCCGATGTTCGTCATCGCGGGCTCGGCGAGCACGCATGCGACGTCGCCCTCCTTCAGCGCCGCTTCGAGCGCGGCCAGATCGTTGAATTCGACGACGCGCGTGTTCGCGAGCAGGTCGTACGACTGGCCGAGCAGACTGTCGCGCTGCACCGGGCGACCGTCGACGAGATCGACGAACACGTCGTCGACCGTGCCGTGATAGCAGCCGTTGAACACGACGATCGTGTGGCGGCCGGTGGCCGCGCGTGCCCAGCGCAGCACGAAGCGGTTCGCGTCGCTCGCGCTCAGCGCGAATTGCCAGACCGGCAGCTTGAAGCGGCGCGCGAGCTCGCGCGACACCCACGCGGCGTCCTCGCTCGGCAGCATCGTCGTGTAGCCGCGCGTGGCCTGCTCGACGAGCGCGCGGGCGACGGGTTCCGGCGCATGGCCGAACATCGCGCCTGTATCGCCGAGGCAGAAATCGACGTAGCGATGGCCGTCGACGTCGGTGAATGTCGCGCCGCGGGCTTCCTTCACGTAGAGCGAGAACGGCGTCGACCAGTCCTGCATCCAGTGCAACGGCACGCCGAACAGCAAGTGCTCGGACGCTTCCGCGGAGAGTGCGCGGGAGACCGGCATGGCTTCGGTGAACGCGTGGCGCTCGCGATCGAACAGCGCGCGGGCGCGGATGAGGTCGACTCCGTGGCGGGTAGGCAAAGGCAGCTCCTGGGCTGTGGGGATGGAGGAAACGATAGCGCGGGCAGCGGGGAGTTGAACAGGGGTGGAACGACCGAGGCGGAGCGGCGGTGGACGGCGAGGGAACCGTGTCGGTGGATAGCGTTAGCCGCGGAGATTGAGCTCGAGTTTTTGCGCATAAACATACGACAACCTATCTCTTGACGAGCGTTTTAAGAAGTGAGTGTGCGCACACATACACATGTAAAAGCAGTAAAAACAGGGTAAACGACAGATACACGCGCTGTCTCAATCGCGTCTAGACTCGGCTATGTAGTACGACGACGTATAAATAGAGATGCGCCGCCCGGCGTATCGATACCCCTTACCCTGCAGGAGTGCCCATGGCTGCCCACCGCCGCCGTTCGTCTTCGTCCGTCCGATCGCCCGCATCGAAGCGGGTATCCCGCCGCGCCTTCATCGGCTGGTCCGGCGCACTTGCCGGCGGCGCGATGCTCGGCGGACCGTTGGCGGCCACCCGGGCGCTGGCGGCAGGGGCGACGCCCCAGGCATCGGCGGTCGATCTCGTGTGGGGCGAGCACGGCGCGGCGGCACGCATCGCCGCGTCTCTCGCGCACGTGTCGCGGCTCGCGCGGCACGGCCGCGACTTCGATGTGACGCACTACGGCGCGCGCCCGTGCGCGACGGTCGCGCAGACGTCGCCGTACCCCGCGGCGAAATCGCCGGTCAGCCCCGGTTCCGAACTGACGACCGCACCCGGCGCATTCGATTCGCGCCCGGCCTTTCTCGCGGCGATCGACGCATGCCGGCGCGAAGGCGGCGGCCGCGTCGTCGTGCCGTCCGGCGCCTGGTATTGCGCGGGGCCGATCGTGCTGCAGAGCAACGTCACGTTTCACCTGAGCGCGAACTGCACGATCTACTTCAGCCCGAATCCGGCCGACTACGCGAAGGACGGCCCGGTCGATTGCGGCGCGAACGGCCGGCTGTACTACAGCCGCTGGCAGGCGAACGATTGCCTGAACTACGGCGCGCCCGTCTACGCACGCAACGCGACGAACATCGCGCTGACCGGCGAAGGCCCGACATCGGTGCTCAACGGGCAGGCGATGACGCCGTTTGCCGGCAGCGGCGCGAATAGCGTCTGCTGGTGGACCTACAAGGGTTCGTCGGGCGCGTACGGCGCAGGCGCGACGGTGCCGGCCCAGAACACCGCGAACCCGAACAACGTCGACCTGCGGCTCGTCGCGCCGTCGATACCGGACGCGCTCTACGCGCTGCTCACGTCGCCCGTCACGCCGTGGCAGCAGGACCAGAACTACCTGCCCGCGCTGTCCGAGGCCGGCGTGCCGGTGGAGAAGCGCATCTTCGGTCTCGGCCATTACCTGCGGCCGTGCATGGTCGAATTCATTGGCTGCACCAACGTGCTGATGGCGAACTACCAGACGCAGAACACGCCGTTCTGGCAGCACCATCCGACCGCGAGCCGCAACGTCGTGATCCGTGGCGTGACGACCAACAGCATCGGCCCGAACAACGACGGTTTCGATCCGGACGCGTGCACCGACGTGCTGTGCGAGGACTGCACGTTCAACACCGGCGACGACTGCATCGCGATCAAGTCGGGCAAGGATCGCGACACCGAATACGGGCCCGCGAAGCGGCACCTGATCCGCAACTGCACGATGAACAGCGGGCACGGCGGCATCACGCTCGGCAGCGAGATGGGCGGCGGCGTCGAGCAGATCTATGCGACGAATCTGTCGATGCTGAACGCGAACTGGCAGACCAATCCGCTGAACATCGCGATTCGCGTGAAGACCAACATGAACCGCGGCGGCTACGTGAAGGATTTCCACGTGAAGGGCGTCACGCTGCCGAACGGCGTGACGCTGAAGGGCGGCGGCTACGGCAGCGCGCTGCTCGCCGGCAGTCCGGTCAATGCGAGCGTGCCGCTCGGCGTCGTCACGCCGTCGGCAGGGAACCCGTCGGCGGCGCAGGGCGGCATCGTCACGTTCGACTGCGACTACCAGCCTGCGAACGATGCGGTGCGCACGCGCGCGCCGGTCGTGCAGAACGTGACGATCTCCGACGTGAAGGCGAGCAACGTGACGCTGAACGGCGTGACCGCGTCGTGCTTCCAGGCGATCGTCGCGCAGGGGCCGGTCGCGTTCGACTACAACGGTACGCCGCCCGCGCCGGCCGTGCAGCCGATCTCCGGCGTGACGATCCGCAACTGCGACTTCGGCACGCCGGTCGCGTCGGGCACGCCGACGGTCACGTCGCCGGGGCCGGTCTATGCGTTCAACGTGAGCGCGATGACGCTGACGAACGTGACGATCGCCGGGCAGGTCGTCAACACGACGATCACCGACAGGCGGTGAGACGAGATCACGGGCCACGACGTTCGCGTGCGGCCCGGTCGAGGCCCGCACGCGAACCCGGATGCGTTACGCGAGCGTCTTGATCATGTAGTGCTCGTCGTAGAAGCGGCCATCGACGAACAGCGAGCGCGGCTCCGTGCCGAACCGGACGAACCCCTGCGACGCATACAGCCGCTCCGCGGCATCGTTGACCTCGTTCACGCACAGCATCAGTTGCCTGCATCCCCACGCCTGGGCCGCATGCGCGGTCGCGCTGTCGAGCAGTGCCTGCGCGATGCGTTGCCCGCGATACGCGGTGTCGACGAAGACGCCCCAGATCGTCGCCTTGTGCGCGATCTTCGTGCGCGCATCGCGACGCACGCCGGTGATGCCGACGAGCGTGGCGCCGTCGAACGCGCCGAACACGGCCTGTGCCTGCGTCGGCGTGAGGCGCTTCGCGAATTCGTCGACCGGCACCTGCGACTCTTCGTCGAGCGTCGGCAGGAAGGACGTGGGCGCGGTGTCGACCGCACGCAGGCGGACGGTCTGAAACTGCGCCGCGTCGGCGGCGTCGAGCAGGCGGATCGTGATCGTCATCGGGAGCATTCCGGTTGAGGGGCGTGCATGCCGGCGCGCCGCTTCGGGCGCGGGATGCATCGCGTCTATCCTAATGGGAAACCGGACGGCTTGTCGCGAGGGTCGGTGCGTCGCGCGCTACCGGTGCGATCGTGAGCGGCGGGCGGCGATCGTGGCGCGTTGCGCCGGCATAAGGGAAGGGTGCGCGTTAAAGCGCGTGCCGTCGCGCCGGTCCGGCGCACGACGCGAAACGGGCGACGTGCGCGCGGGATCGACGCACGCGCACGCCGGCGGCATCAATAGCGAGACAGCTGATTGCCGTTGATCTGCACGCGGTCGCCCGGACGCAGGTTGCCCGGCGACTGCACGTCGAACGAGCGCATCGAGCCGTCGCTGACCTGCACGTCGATCCGGTAGCTGCTCGGGCCTTGCGCGGCGCCCATTTGCTGGCCGATCTGGTTGCCCGCCACCGCACCGCCGAGCGCGCCGATCACGGTCGCCGCATCGCGGCCGTGACCGCGGCCGAACTGGTTGCCCACCAGGCCGCCGACCAGCGCGCCGACGACGGTGCCGGCCACGCCCGACGGGGCGACCGAGCTGTTGACCGGCTGGATGTTCGTGACGGTGCCGTATTGCGCGCCGTACGGGTTCGCGTATTGCTGCTGTTGCGGGTTGCCGTACGGGTCATACGGCTGCGAGCCGTATTGATCGTACGGTTGCTGCTGCACGTAGCCCGGCTGCGAATACGCGGGCTGCGCATAGCCGGGCGTCGCGTATTGCTGCTGCGGATAGCCCGGCTGCGCGCCGTAGTAGCCCGGCGCGACGCAGGCGGTGAGCGGCAGCGCCGCCACGGCGACGAGCGAGGCGAACAGAACGGTCTTCGTGGAAGGCATGCGCATCATGATGTTTCCTGCATCGGCTACGTGTTCGCCGATGGAATCCCGTCACGGGGTGGCGAACTCGGCGTGAGTATAAGGAATGGCCGGATGCGCGTCCGGTGCGGCCGGGTAACAACGTGTAAAGTCTGTTGCCGCGTAAATCGCCGCTCGGGCGGGCCCGCGCGCCGCACATCGCGAAATCGAATGCGCGGCATCGCGACATTTAATTGGCTTCGCGCGGCGGCGTCCGATATCGTGGCCGGGTTCCCTGCCAACGGTCGCGCCGTGCCGGTCGCGGTTCCTTCCCCTGTCCGCGCCGGTATCGCGCCGCGACCGCCCCACATTCCAAGCCATGACCGAACGACTCTTCATCAACGCCCGCGACGCCGGCGGCCAGCCCGTCAATCTCGTCGTCCGCGACGGCCGCTTCGCCGCGATCGGCGCCCATTGCACCGCCGCGCCCGGCGCGCGGACGATCGACCTCGACGGTCGCGTCGTGCTGCCCGGTTTCGTCGACGGCCACATCCATCTGGACAAGAGCTTCGTCGGCGATCGCTGGGTGCCGCACGAACCGGCCGGCTCGCTGCGCGAGCGGCTCGCGGTCGAGAAGCGCCAGCTCGCGGCCGCGCCGCCGATCGTCGCGCGCGCGAACGCGCTGATCGCGCAGGCCGCCGCGTTCGGCACGATCGCGATGCGCAGCCACGTCGACGTCGATGCGACGACGGGCCTGTCGAACCTGCAGGCCGTGATGGCCGCGCGCGAACAATGGCGCGGCATCGTCGACATCGAACTGGTCGCGTTCCCGCAGGCCGGCGTGATCACGTGCCCGGGCACCGCCGAAATCCTCGACGCCGCCGTGCGCGAAGGTGCGGACGTGGTCGGCGGCATCGATCCGACGACGCTCGACGGCGACGCGGACGGCCAGCTCGACATCGTGTTCGGCATCGCCGAGAAGCGCGGCGCGAAAATCGACATTCACCTGCACGAGCCGGGCGAAACGGGCATCGCGCAACTGCTGCGGATCGCGGCGCGCACGCGCGCGGCCGGGCTCGGCGGGCGCGTGAACGTGAGTCATGCGTACGCGCTCGGCCAGGTGAGCGACGACGACGTGCAGCGCACTGCCGTGGCGCTGGCCGAAGCCGGCGTGTCGATCCTGACGAATGCGCCGGGCGACTGCGCGTTCCCGCCGGTGCAACGGCTGCGCGACGCGGGCGTGCACGTGTTCGCGGGCAACGACAACATTCGCGACGCGTGGTGGCCGTACGGCAACGGCGACATGCTGCAGCGCGCGATGATGGTCGGCTACCGGTCGGGCTTCTACACCGACGAAGCGCTCGGCATCGCACTCGACATGGCGACGCACGCCGGCGCACGCGCGCTCGGCAACGCGCACTACGGAATCGCGGTCGGCTGCGATGCGAGCTTCGTCGCGGTGCGCGCGCCGAATGCGGCGGCGGCCGTCGCGGGCGTGCCGGCCGAACGCTGGGTATTCCGCCGCGGCGAAAGCGATACGGATGCGCCGTTCGCGCCGCCGCTGCGCTTCACGCGCTGATCCACCCGACCGACGGCACGGCGCGCCGTGCCCGCGTTGCACTGATCGACCCCATCGGAGCCGACATGACGAACCTCCTGATCCGCAATGTCCGCACGAGCGCCGACGCTGCGCTCGATATCCTGATCGAAGGCGATCGCATCGCGCGCGTCGGCCCGTCGCTCGACGCGCCGGCCGGCTGCGCGGTCGAGGACGGCGCGCTTGCGTTGGCGCTGCCCGGCCTCGTCGAAGGCCACACGCACCTCGACAAGACCCACTGGGGGATGCCGTGGTATCGCAACGCGGTCGGGCCGCGCCTCGTCGATCGCATCGAGAACGAACGCCGCTATCGCGCGACGAGCGGCCACGATGCGGGCGCCGCGTCGCTCGCGCTGGCGCGCGCGTTCCTCGCGGCCGGCACGACGCGCATCCGCACGCACGTCGACGTCGATACCGAAGCCGGGCTGCGCCATCTGCACGGCGTGCTCGCGACGCGCGAGACGCTGCGCGGGCAGGTCGAGATCCAGATCGTCGCGTTTCCGCAGTCGGGCGTGCTCAAGCGGCCGGGCACGGATGCGCTGTT
This sequence comes from Burkholderia sp. BCC0506, assembly GCF_902833145.1. GTDB lineage: Bacteria > Pseudomonadota > Gammaproteobacteria > Burkholderiales > Burkholderiaceae > Burkholderia. Next base: position 94,800 of record NZ_CADFEN010000008.1, read on the forward strand.
GTCCGATGCGCTCGACGCCGGTGCCGACCTGCTCGGCGGGCTCGATCCGTGCGCGATCGAAGGCGACCCGGTCGAGGCGGTGGACGGGCTGTTCGCGATCGCCGAGCGTCACGGCCGCGGGCTCGATATCCATCTGCACGAGCGCGGATCGATGGGCGCGTACTCGCTCGACCTGATCCTGCAGCGCACGGCCGCGCACGGGATGCAGGGGAAGGTCACGATCAGCCATGGGTTCTGTCTCGGCGACATCGCCGAGCGCGATGCGCTGCTCGCGCGGATGGCCGGGCTCGGCGTGGCGATCGTCACGACCGCGCCGGCAGCGGTGCCGGTGCCGCCGGTGGCCGCGTGCCGCGCGGCCGGCGTGACCGTGATCGGCGGCAACGACGGCGTGCGCGACACGTGGACGCCGTACGGTTCGCCCGACATGCTCGAACGCGCGATGCTGATCGGCATGCGCAACGATTTCCGCCGCGACGATGCGCTCGAGGTCGCGCTCGACTGCGTGACGCACGGCGCGGCGCGCGGTTGCGGCTTCGCGGATTACGGGCTGCAGCCCGGCAATCGTGCGGACGTCGTGCTCGTCGATGCGCAGACGTTCGCCGAGGCCGTCGTCGCGCGGCCGGTGCGGCGTCTCGTCGTGTCGTCCGGGAAGATCGTCGCGCGCGACGGCGCGCTGGTCTGAGCGCCGCGTCGCGCCGGTATGATCGGGTTTTGAGCCGGATGTCCGGGGAGACGACGATGCGACGCACGACCGCGGCACGGGCCGCACGATGGATGGCGGCGGCCCTGTTCGCCGCGACCGCCGCGCATGCGGTGGCGGGCGGGCCGGCCGATGCGCAACAGGAAGCCAACCGGCGCACGGTGCTCGCGTTCTACGAGAAGGGGTTGAACGAGAAGGATGCGGACGCGGCGCTCGCATATGTCGGCGATCGCTACGTGCAGCACAACCCGAACGCGGCCGACGGCCGCGAAGGGTTCCGCCAGTTCGTCGCGTTCCTGCGCGACAAATATCCGCAGTCGCACAGCGAGATCAAGCGCTCGTTCGTCGACGGCGACTACGTGATCCTGCATGTGCACGCGGTGCGCGAACCGGGCACGCGCGGCAGTGCGATCATGGACATTTTCCGGCTCGAGCACGGCAAGATCGTCGAACACTGGGACGTCAACCAGCCGGTGCCCGAGCAGGCGGCGAACGGCAATACGATGTTCTGACTGGATGGGCGCAGCCCCCCGTGTGCCGCGCTCGTTCGAAGTCCCCTTCGCTTACCGCCCTTCGCGTTCCAGCATTGCCGCGAGCGTTTTCGTCAGCTCGCCGACCATCGGGTCGGCCGTCGGCCGGTGCAGGATCGCGATGTCCATGTTCTCGATCGGCGCGAAGCCCTGCTTCGCGGTCAGCACCACATGTTCGTCCGTCACCACGCGCGCGGGCAGCACGCTGATGCCGAGCCCGTCCGCGACGGCCGCCTGGATGCCGCTCAGGCTCGACGTCGTGAAGCTGATCCGCCAGCGGCGGCCGCGCTCCTCGATCGCCTTGATCATGTCGTCGCGATAGAGCCCGCGCGGCGGGAACACGACGATCGGCAGCGGATCGAGATCGATCGACGGATGCGTCGCGCTGTCGATCCAGCGCAGTTTCTCCGGCCAGCGCACGACCGCCTCGCGGCTGTCGCGCCGCTGCTTGATCAGCACGAGGTCGAGTTCGCCGCGATCGTACGCGGCGCTGATGTCGCGGCTCAGCCCGCACGTCACTTCGAGCTTCACCTGCGGATGCTCGCGCTTGAATGCCGCGAGCACGTGCGTCGTGCGGCCCGCCGCGAAATCGTCGGGCACGCCGAGCCGAATCGTCAGCGCGACCGTCGCGCCCGACAGCGCCTCCAGCATCTCGTCGTTCAGCGCGAGCATGCGCCGCGCGTAGCTGAGCACCGTCACGCCCGCATCGGTCGGCCGCACGTCGCGCGCGCCGCGGTCGAGCAGGCGATGGCCGGCGATTTCCTCGAGCCGGCGCACTTTCTGGCTGACCGTCGACTGCGTCGAATGCAGGCGTGCGGAAGCCGTCGTGAAGCTGCCGCAGTCGGCGACCATCACTAGCGCACGCAGCAGGTCGATGTCGAACAGGGGTCTATTCATTTATGCACTTCTCGGGAATCGGGCATTTCATTTTCGAATGCGTGCGACGACTTTTAACATGGCCGGGCGCCGTGGGCAATCGCGGTTTCGCCGGACTGGGGGCGGCGTTTTGCGTGGTTTTTGAGGCGGATGAAGCGCTCGCAAGCGTCGACCTGAGCAGCGCGAACCGGTGTCGCGGCACCCGTTGATGCCGGCGGCCGAATGCGGTCATGTCGATACGGTGCGCACGCTGATCGATGCGGGCGTGAACGTCGACCAAGTGAACCGACTCAGCTGGACCGCCCTGCCGGAGGCGATCGCGTTCGGCGACGGCAGCGAACGGGACGTGCCAGTTGAACGGCTGACGCCACCGCGGCACGCGGCGGCGCGAGTACGGGGCGATCGAGCGGGTGCTGTTGGCGGCGGGCGCAGTGGGTTTAGCGGCGGCGCGATTTTGGTTCGGGCGTGCCGCCGGGGAGTTTTCGCAGGAATGCGTCGGCGAGTTCAACACAATAGTCGAACGACGGCGTGTAGCCGAGTGTCCGGAGGTCGTCGAACCGCGGTCGTACGAAGGCGCGATGCTCGTTGAGCAGACGCAGAAACGTGTCGCGATGCCGAACGAGGAACGCACCGGCTTCCATCAGGCTTTCCGGCTCTCGCTCGATGACCAGGCACAGATCGAACAGGTCCCGCGCAGTCGGACGATCGCCGCGGTGCCACATTTTCTTGGCCACGATTTCCGCGGAAGTCTCGACCTTGACGACACGATCCATCAGCGTCCATTCGTCGTAGCCGGGAGACGTCAGATTCCGGGAGACCACGAAGTCGATTTCGCCGTCGGGCAGCATCAGCTTCACGAACCCGGCGTGTTCCTCATAATTCGACGTGATATCGGACGCGGCATCGCTGATGCGGGGATTCACGTACCCGAGATACTGCGGATCGGGTACGAAGATGTCGACGTCTTTGCTGACGCGATGGCCGTGGCGCAGCATGAGGACGGTGCCGCCGCCAAATGTCCAGAACGGATGCGACGTGCCATGCTTCCGTATCTCGTCGATCAGTGTCAGTGCATGGTGAAAAAGACCCTGCCACGGGCCGCCGGGCAACGTGGATGATGCGGTCATGCCCATACCTCCCGATACAGATGAAGCTCCTTCGACCAAGCGGCAAGATTTTTCCAGATGGTCCGAAGCGGGGTGCCCGAGCGTTCGGCGGCTTCCTCGGCCGCCTTCACCACGACAGGCAGTGGCACCTCGTCCAGGATGACGGAGAACTGTGATTCGTATCCCTCCGGAATTCGTCCGGTGGTCAACGCATCGGCCAGCAGTCGTTCGGTCAGTTCACCCTTGTAGCTGACGTTCGCGCTCACGACGGCTTTGTAAAGACCGTTTTGAGCCTGTCGCGGAAGTGCCAGAAGTTCAATGCCGAGCACACTGAGCAACGGGATGAGCTTGTTGATACCGAGATCCTTCACCTTGCCGGCTTCGAGCTGGTTGACGGTAAGGCGAGACAACCCGGCGAGCTTGGCAAGTTGCGCCTGCGTGAGGTCGAGTTCGGCCCGCCGTTTCGCGACGGCCTGTCCGATTTCATAGAGTTGCATGGCGACCTCCCGACGAAGGTGGGGTGCTCTTGAATGTAAGCTATATCTTACATCTTGAGACGCGAGACCGGTGTTGAAAAATTCCGTCGCAGTATAGGTCGCGTTGCCGGCAGGTTCTCTGGAATTGTCGGAAACACGTCGCCGCGGTGGCCGGTGTAGATCCCTTCCTCTCGCTGACATCCGGAAAACGCATTCCGGGTCAGGTGTGGATCGCGCAGGGTAAACACCCGAAAATTCCCGGAAAAGCCTGCAATGGAGCATCACCCCGCCTCCTCGGTTTCGATCTTCCATCAATCCGGCGCCCTCCGGCGTTTCCCCCGCTTGCGCTCGGAAATTGAGCGGTCTAGACTGCATCGCAGTTTCATCGAAGTCCCCGTCTTTCGCGCCCCGCGCCGGCCTCCCGTCGCGGCGCCTCCCCCGGACGCCGGCGTCGCCCGCCGCGTCGAGACTTTCAAGGACATGCCATGCACCGCACCGCAAAGCTCCTCGTCACCGCGCTGGCGTTCGCGCCGCTCGTGTCGTTCGCGCAGGACACGTCGACGATCCGCTGGGGTATCGACCCCACGTATCCGCCGTTCGAGGCGAAGCAGCCCGACGGCTCGCTGGCCGGTTTCGACATCGACCTGCGCAATGCGATCTGCGAGCAGTTGCATGCGAAGTGCGTGTGGGTCGAACAGGGCTTCGACGGGATGATCCCGGCGCTGCGCGCGCGCAAGTTCGACGTGATCATGTCCGCGATGACGGCCACCGACGAACGGCTCAAGCAGATCGACTTCTCGAACAAGCTGTATGCGTCGCCTGGCGCACTCGTCGCGCCGGTCGGCTCGAAGCTGCTGCCGACCGCCGCGTCGCTCGCCGGCAAGCGAGTCGGGATCGACCAGGGCACGACGCAGGAGGCGTACGCGAAGGCCGAATGGGCGACCAAGGGCGTGACGATCGTCTCGTACCAGAACCAGGACCAGGTGTACCAGGATCTCGTCAACGGCCGCCTCGACGCAACCTTCCAGGACAAGACGCAGGCCGGCTACTCGTTCCTGAAGACGCCGCGCGGCAAGGGCTACGCGTTCGCCGGGCCGGACGTGACCGACGCGCGGATCACCGGCTACGGCGTCGCGATGGGCATACGCAAGGGCGACGCCGACATGAAGAAGCGGCTGAACGACGCGATCGTCGCGATTCGCGCGAACGGCACGTACCAGAAGATCGCCGCGAAATACTTCGACTTCGATATCTACGGCGCGAAGCAGCAGCTGACTTCGGCGCCGTGACCCCGTCACTCATTCGATCGACAGGCATACCATGACGAGTATCCGGGATCGCGTCGCGCAAGCCGTGACGCCCGAACTGATCGCCGCGTTCCGCGAGGACGGCGCGGTCTGCATCAAGGGCATCTTTTCGCCTGACGAAGTGGCCGCGCTGCGGGCCGGCATCGACGCGAACCTCGCGCAGCCGAGCGAACGCGCGAAAGTCGCGAGCCGCCCCGACGATCCGGGCTGGTTCTTCGAGGATTTCTGCAACTGGCGGCACAACGACGCGTATCGCGACTTCATCGTGCGCTCGCCGGCGCCGTCGGTCGCCGCCGCGCTGATGGGCACGCAGACGGTGCGGCTGCATCACGACCACCTGCTCGTGAAGGAGCCCGGCACGCGGCAGCGCACGCCGTGGCACCAGGATCAGCCGTACTACGACATCGAAGGCGACGACAACGTCAGCATGTGGATTCCGGTCGATCCGGTGCCGCTCGAATCGACGCTGGAATTCGTCGCGGGCTCGCACCGTGGGCCGTGGCTGATGCCGCGCACGTTCATGGACAAGGAAGCGAAGTGGTTTCCGGAAGGCAGCCTCGCCGACCTGCCCGATATCGAAGCCGATCGCGCGGCGTTCCCGATCCGCCACTGGGCGCTCGAACCGGGCGACATGGTGTGCTTCCGGATGCTGACGCTGCACGCGTCGGGCGGCACGCGGAACCGCCGGCGCGCGTTCTCGATCCGCTTCGTCGGCGACGATATCCGTCACGCGCCGCGGCGCTGGAAGACGTCGCCGGATTTCCCCGGGCTCGCGGCGCAACTGGCCGACGGCGCGCCGCTCGATCATCCGTTGTTTCCGGTCGTGTGGTCGCGCGACGCGGGGCAGGTTGACGCGATCTGATCCGACGTAACGAACACGGCGGCCGTTTCATCACGAAACGGCCGCCGTGCGTTTGGCGCATGCGTGCGCCGACGGATCAGGTCGGGTGCCGCCCGCCGCCGGGTTTGAAGCGTGAACCGAGCCGGTAGCGATTGCCCGGATGCAGGAAATGCACGAACGTGACGGGCAGCCCGTTCGTCCACGTGCGGCGCGTGAGCGTGAGGCACGGCTCGTCGGTGCGCATGTCGAGCAGCCGCGCCTGCTCGCCGGTGGGCAGCGACGCATCGACGACGTGCTCGATCTCCAGTTCGTCGTGCGACACGTTGTTGTACAGGTACTCGGACGGCGGCTCCGTCTGGAAATCCTGATCGATGAAGCCGGGTGCGGCGGCCGGGTTCACGTAGCGATCCTCGAGCTGGATCGGGCGGCCGTTTTCCTCGTGCACGCACACCACGTGAAAGACCGGTGTGTTGACCGGCAGGCCGAACGCGGCCGCGACGTCGAACGACGCGGGTTCGCTCGAGCGGCTCAGCACGCGGCAGCGATATTCGTGCCCGCGCGCGCGGATTTCGTCGCGGATGTGCGCGATCATCAACAGGTTCGACTGCGGTTTCACCTCGGCGACGAAGGTGCCGACGCCCGCGATGCGCTTCAGCACGCCTTCCTCGGTCAGCTCGCGCAGCGCGCGGTTGACCGTCATGCGCGCGACGCCGAACTGCGCGGCGAGATCGAGCTCGGACGGAATGCGGTCGCCGGGGCGCCACTCGCCCGACTCGACGTTCTGGCGAACGAGCGTCTTGATCTGCTGGAACGGTGCGGTGGCCTTCGTGACCATCGGAAGATCCTTGCGCGAAAAAGTGACGAGAAGTGACGAGGCTAGTCGTCGTGACTGACGATGACCACGATCTCCGCCTGCGCGGTGCCGAGGCTGCGCGTGCGGTGCGGGATGAGTGCGTTGAAATAGACTGAATCGCCGGCCCTGAGTTGCACCGTCTCGTTCGGAAATTCGATTTCGACGCGCCCCTTGTGCACGAACAGGAATTCCTCGCCTTCGTGCTCGCGGAACGTCGACGCGACGAATTCGTACGGTGGATGCACGACGAACGGCAGCATCTTCTTCGGCGCGACGCCGGCCGCGATGCTCTCGAAGCGGTGCGCGTGGCTGTCGGCCGCCGCGCCCATCGCGGTGCGCTCGCCGGCGCGCGTGACCGTGATCAGCTCGCGGTTGCGGCTTTCCGAGAACAGTTGCTCGACGTCGACGTTCAGCGCCTTCGACAGCTTCAGCGCGACCGCGATCGACGGCACGCTCAGGCCGCGCTCGACCTTCGACAGGTAGCTCTTGGTGAGGCCGGTCTCGTCGGCCAGCACGTCGAGCGTCCAGCCCTTCTGTTTTCTGAGCAGCTTCAGGCGAATCGTCATGGGGCGCCAGGTGTCCTTCGAAAAACCGATTGTAACGCATGACACAAAGTGTCATTCAGTGTATTGTGTGTCACGTGTGCACGGGGAAACGGTCGCGAACGGCGCGGCGGACCCGGTTCATTCAGGAGGCGAACATGGCGGAAACGCTGAATTTGACGAAGGAAGCGCTGGTCGCGCTGGCGGAGCGGCGTCTTGAAAACGAAGTGGGCGACAGCGGCTGGTCCGCGCGCCAAAAGCTCGCGTTGACGTGCCGGATCCTGTTCGACGCCGGCCACGACTCGGGCCTGGCCGGGCAGATTACCTGCCGCGCGGACGAGCCGGGCACGTACTACACGCAGCGGCTCGGGCTCGGCTTCGACGAGATCTCGGCCGCGAACCTGCTGCGCGTCGACGAGGATCTCGACGTCGTCGACGGCGAAGGCATTCCGAACCCGGCCAACCGGTTCCATACGTGGATCTATCGCGAGCGCCCGGACGTGAACTGCATCATCCATACGCATCCGGCGCATGTCGCGGCGCTGTCGATGCTCGAGCAGCCGCTCGTCGTGTCGCACATGGACACCTGCCCGCTGTACGACGATTGCGCGTTTCTGAAGGACTGGCCGGGCGTGCCGGTCGGCAACGAGGAGGGCGAGATCATCTCGAAGGCGCTCGGCAACAAGCGCGCGATCCTGCTGTCGCATCACGGCCAGCTCGTGGTCGGCAAGACGATCGAGGAGGCGTGCATCCTCGCGCTGCTGATCGAGCGCGCCGCGAAGCTGCAACTGCTCGCGATGTCGGCCGGCGAGATCAAGCCGGTGCCGCCGGCACTGGCGCGCGAAGCGCACGACTGGATCTCGAAGCCGAAGCGCGATGCGGTGACGTTCGACTACTACGCGCGCCGCGCGTTGCGTGCGCATCGGGATTGCGTCGCGTGAATCGGCGTGTCATTTCCCCATCGTCAGACAATCATTGAGGAATACAAATCGTGTCCATCCTGCTGAAAGGCATCATCGCCTACCCCGTCACGCCGTTCTCCGCCAACGGTGACGTCGACCTGAAAGCGCTCGACGCGCTGATCGAACGCCTGATCGCCGACGGCGTTCACGCGATCGCGCCGCTGGGCAGTACCGGCGAAAGCGCCTACCTGTCCGACGCCGAATGGGAGGCCGTCGCCACGGCATCGATTCGCGCGGTGCGCCGGCGCGTGCCGACCGTCGTCGGGATTTCCGATCTCACCACGGCGGGTGCGGTGCGTCGTGCCCGCATCGCCGAACAGGCCGGCGCCGATGCGGTGATGGTGTTGCCGGTGTCGTACTGGAAGCTCGGCCACGACGAGATCGTCGCGCACTACCGTGCGATCGGCGACGCCATTGGCATCCCGATCATGCTGTACAACAACCCGGCGACGAGCGGCGTCGACATGTCGCCCGACCTGATCGCGACGATCTGCCGCGCCGTCGACAACGTGACGATGGTCAAGGAAAGCACCGGCGACATCGGCCGGATGCACCGGCTCGCGCAATTGAGCGACGGGACGATTCCGTTCTACAACGGCAGCAATCCGATGGCGCTCGCCGCGCTGGCCGCGGGCGCGGCCGGATGGTGCACGGCCGCGCCGAACCTGAATGCCGCGTTGCCGCTCGCGCTGTTCGATGCGATGCGCGCGGGTGACCTCCCGCGCGCCCGAGCGGTTTTTCACGCGCAGTTGCCGTTGCTCCAGTTCATCGTCAACGGCGGGTTGCCGGTGACCGTGAAGGCCGGGCTGAGGCTGCGCGGCTTCGACGCCGGCGAACCGCGGCGGCCGCTGCAACCGCTCGGCGAGGCACGTACGCGCGAACTGGAGCGCCTGCTCGCGGCGCTGCCGGACGGTGTGGCGGCATGAGCGACGACGCCCGGCCGGCGATCTCGGCCGCCATCGGCGCGGTGCGGATCGGCACGCGTCGGCCGCTCGCCGGCACGCCGCATGCGAGCGCGATCGACAAGCAGCCGGCGGACGCGCGCCTGTGGCTGGGCGCGCTCGGCTTTGCCGGCGACGAGCAGGCCGATGCGCGGCATCATGGCGGCCCCGACAAGGCCGTTCACCACTATGCGCACGATCACTATGCGTGGTGGATCGGGCACATCGGTGCGCGCGACGTGCTTGCCCGGCCGGGTGCGTTCGGCGAGAACCTGTCGACGCGCGGCGTCACCGAGCGCGACGTGTGTCTCGGCGACGTATTCACGCTGGGCGGCGCGGTGCTTCAGGTCTCGCAGTCGCGGCAGCCGTGCTGGAAGCTCAACGCGCGCTTCGATCATCCGCGCATGGCGGCGCTCGTGCAGCAAAGCGGCCGGACCGGCTGGTACTACCGCGTGCTGCAGGAAGGCTGGGTGGAGGCGGGCGACGTGCTGGCGCTGCATGCGCGCCGCTACCCGCAATGGCCGCTGTCTGCGGTGCTCGACGTGCTGTATCGGCGCACGCTCGACATGGCCGCGCTCGATGCGCTGTGCGACGTGCCGCTGCTGCCGCCCGGCTGGCGCACGTTGCTCGAGAAGCGCCGGACCGAACGGCAGGTCGAAGACTGGACGAAGCGGCTCGAAGGATGACGGGCCGCGTCCGACGCTTACTTCGTCGGCAGGTTGCGCAGGTCGGCCGTCGGCTCGGTGCCGAACGCGTCGCTCAGTACGTAGCCGATCAGTTGTCGGGCAGTTGCCTCGGGCGTGGCGAGCGCGCCGCTCGACTTCAACTGGTCGAATTTCTCGCGCATCGGGAAGTTGTTTTCGTCGGTCGCGCGGATCGTGGCCTGCATGCCCGTATCGACGACGCCCGGCGCGACGCTGCAGATCCGCAGCGCGCCGTTCGCGTCGAGCGCGACCGCGCGCGCATGGTGATCGAGCGCGGCCTTGGTCGCGCAGTAGACGCTCCAGCCCGCATACGCGTTGCGGGCCGCGCCGCTCGACAGGTGCACGATCCGGCATTCGGTCGCGGCCGATGCGGCCTGCGCGAGCGCGGCCGACAGCATCAGCGGCGCGGCGACGTTCAGGCCGACCGCGCGGGCGACGATCGTCGGGTCCTGCACGGCGAGCGGGCCGATCGGATCGACGATGCCGGCGTTGTTGAACAGCAGCACGAGGGATGCGCCGTCGACGAAGCGGCGCAGCGTGTCGCCGGCCAGCCAGGCGGCGACGGCCGTGGCGTCCGACAGGTCGAGTTCGACTTCCGCGAAGCGTTCGCCGGCCTGCGACGCGAGCGACGGATGACGGCTGCGCGACACGCCCAGCACGGAGACGCCTTCCAGCAACAGTTGTGCGGCGAGCGACGCGCCGAGGCCGCGCGTGTGTCCGGTGACGATGGCGCGCACGGGTGCGGAAGAAGATGCAGTCATGGTGGTGAACCGGTGAGGGGGTGAACGGGTTTGACGAGCGGCGCGCAGGTTCGGCGGCGGCGGATTCAACGCGGATGATGCGGAATATCGGCGTGCGGCGCCGCTGATATCGGGATAAGCGTATATCGTAGCGCCGGCATGCGTATCGCGCAAACGAGCGGCCGCGATGAAGGTGAGGGATGAATCTGCGGCGCATGCACGCAGGCATCGTCGTGTCGCGCCGCGCGGTGTCGGGCGCGCTGCTACGTCGGACGAAAGCCCGCTGCGGCAAGTGCGCACGCGGGCGCGGCGAGTGGCGCTAGGCCCGGCGTCGCGAGCTATCATATGGCTCGCCCGTGCGCGATGCCGTGCGGGCCGCGATCGTTTCCCCTTCACCTGCTGCACGCTGCCACTCATGAACACCACGCCGGATACGCCCACGCCCCGCGCCCTTCGCGAACTCACGCCCCTCGAGGCCCGCATTCTCGGCGTGCTCGTCGAGAAACAGCACACGGTGCCGGATACCTACCCGCTGTCGCTGAACGCGCTGACCGCCGGCTGCAACCAGAAAACCGCGCGCGCGCCGGTGATGAACGTGAGCGAGGACGAAGTGACGACCGCGCTCGACGGGCTGAAGCACCTGAGCCTCGTGATGGAGGGCAGCAGCAGCCGCGTGCCGCGTTTCGAGCACAACATGAACCGCGTGCTCGGCATCCCGAGCCAGGCGATCGCGCTGCTGACGATCCTGTTGCTGCGCGGCCCGCAGACGGCCGCCGAGTTGCGCCTGAACAGCGCGCGCCTGCACGGCTTCGCGGATATCTCGTCGGTCGAGGCGTTCCTCGACGAACTCGCGGCGCGCGCGCAGCCGCTCGTCGTCCGGCTGCCGCGCGCACCGGGCGCGCGCGAGAACCGCTGGATGCACCTGATGTGCGGCGAAGTGAACATGGCCGACTTCGCGAGCGCGGATGCCGGCGGCGGCGCGGATTCGGTGCCGCCTTCCGAATTCGAAGCGCTGAAGGCCGAACAGAAACGCCTCGCGGACGAAGTGGCGCGCCTGAATGCGCTGGTTCAGCGGATGGCGAGCGAACTCGGCATCGACGTCGACACGCCGGGCGGCGCGTCCTGATCGCTTCCTGATGCAATGCCGGCGGTGCGCGCGCACCGCCGCGTCACTTCAGCTTGACGCCGGGGACGAGGTAGCGCGCGCCGCCCGGTCTCAGGATCGGCTCGAGCGCGGCAAACGGCGCGTCGAGCTGCGGGCCGAGACAGGCGCCCATTGCGTGACCGATGCCGGATACGACGAACGACAGCTTGCCCGGTGCATCGAGTTCGAATGCCAGATACTGCGGGAACACGTCGGCGCACGACAGCGAATTGCCGTCGCCGTCCGTCGGCTGGTTGCCCGGTGCGGCTTCGTCGCGCAGCCGCGCAATGAACTTCACCATCGCGGCGCTCGTTGCCGATTCACGGTCGTCGGCCGGCGCGGCCGCAGCGATCACGCGATTCCAGTCGAGGTACGCGCCGCGCAGCAGGTCGAACGTGACCGGATCGTAGTGATTGTTCGGGTGCGCGCCGCCGCAGAACGTGCTGCCGGATTCCACGATGCCCAGTACCGCACGCGACAGCCACGTGACCGTCACGCGCTCGTCGTCATAGTCGCCGAGCGTTCCGGCGGCCGGCCCGTCGTCGGTATAGCGCGTCGACGCGCATTCGAGCGCCGCGAGACTCATTTGCCAGTGCCGTTGTTCGAGCAGATGGTTGACCCGCGCGATCACGGCCGGGTCGGGATGGCGGCTCAGGCGCGGATACGCGAGCACCGTGCGCGGATCGCGCCACATCCGGTACGCAACCGTGCCGTCGCCAACCTCGGGGCCGACCGGCTGCGCATGCCCGGCGAGCTTCAACGCGGCATAAGGTGCGTGCTGCATGTCGATGTCCGCGCCGCGCGCGATGCCGCTGCCGACACCGCCCGCCGCGAGCGCGGTGATCGCTTCGACGGAGCCGGGTGCAACCCCGTCGGGATCGTATGCAGCCACGCGGCGCAACGCGAAGGGGCGCGTCTTGCCCGAGCGCGCATCGGTCCGGCCGCGATAGCCGTCCTTGTCCCGCGTGCCCTGCCAGGTGGCCGCCCCATGATCGAAATCCGGCTTCCCACTGTATTCCGACGCGTTACGCGCATCATCCGGCAATTGCGTGCGCACGAGCGGCTCGACGAGTTGTGCAGGTTTGCCTCGCAGCGGAATATCGACGCCGAACTGTGCGTAGAAATAGCGGCCCGAGATCATGCCGTCGGCGGCCGGGCGATCGTCGAGTTCCATCACCACGGTGCCGGCGCCTTGCAGCGTTCCTTCATAGACGGTGCGTGGCGCAGCATCCGCGCAGCCCGCGTGCGCCGCAATCAGCACGCACGCGCTTTGGATCAACGGGCGCATCAAAGGCGACAACAGGATGGTTTTCATGAAGGTGCGTGAACGATGAAGAGACATATCAACCGATACTGATCCGCGTCGCGCCCGCATCGACGAGCCGGAACAGCAGATCCTCGACGGCGGTCTCCGGCGCGGAACCGAGATCCGCTTGGACGCGCCAGCCCTGTTCCGTGCGGACCGGTTCCGACAGATAGTGAACGATACCGTGCAACCCGTCTTCGGCCGGCGTGTTCTCGTCGTCCCCGTCGAACCACGCGAGGAACCACGTCTTGAAGGTGTCGTTGGCCGTGCTTTCGTCGAGACCGTCGGCCTCGACCGCGGCCCAGTCCCATACGAACGGGCGGATCGATACGGCCACTGTTTCGAGCTCGAACGCGAACGGCTCGAAATCCAGCTGCGTGGCCGAGTCGACCATCGCGGGCTGGCCGGCCGATTCGTCGTCGGCGGCGATGGTATCGGCGCGGCACGGCAACGCGAGCGGGCCTTCGGTGGCCAGCGTGCCGTCGGCCCGCCGATAGGCCGGCTCGACAACGACCGCCGGTTGCGTGGCCGCTTTCGCGAGCAGGTCGGCATAGGGTTGGCGGATGGCGCGGAGCAATTCGGAGACGGTCATCGTGGCGTGTCGGGCAAAAGGTGAACGATCGATCGCAGGCAGTGCATCGTGCAGCCTGCGTCGAACGAGGAGGCGCATCGGCAGCAGACAATCACGATCGTACGGCACTGCGGTGACACGCGACCACTCGGCCGAATGGCCGAATTGGCTGGCGGACCCGATCGCCGTAACGTTGCGACCATGATGTCGATGCCGATCGCCTTCCCCGTCGCCACCCGCTACCGTTCCGCGCGGGTGCCATAATCGAGCCTGCCCATCATTCCAGACAGACGTCCCCCGGAGAATCACCATGCAGAACCTCGACAATCCTTCTCACGATCGCGAGGTAGGCAGCGCCGACGCGACGCAGGACACCACGCGCATCGACGATGTCCGCATCGGCGCCGTGCGTCCGCTGATTTCGCCCGCGCTGCTGCTCGACGAGCTGCCGGTGCCTGCGGCCACGCAGACGCTCGTCGAGGATACGCGCCGCGCGATCGGCGACATCCTGCACGGCCGCGACGACCGGCTGCTGCTCGTGGTCGGCCCGTGCTCGATCCACGATCACGACCAGGCGCTCGATTACGCGCGTCGCCTGAAGGCCGCCGCCGACGCGCTGAAGGACGACCTGCTGATCACGATGCGCGTGTATTTCGAGAAGCCGCGCACGACGGTCGGCTGGAAGGGTTACATCAACGATCCGCGCCTGGACGGCAGCTTCCGCATCAACGAAGGGCTGCGCGCCGCGCGGCAACTGCTGCTCGACATCAACGCGCTCGGCCTGCCCGCATCGACCGAATTCCTCGACCTGCTGAGTCCGCAGTACATCGCCGACCTGATCGCGTGGGGCGCGATCGGCGCGCGCACGACCGAGAGCCAGAGCCATCGCCAGCTCGCGTCGGGGCTCAGTTGCCCGATCGGCTTCAAGAACGGCACCGACGGCGGCGTGCAGGTCGCGTCGGACGCGATCGTCGCCGCGGCGGCGAGCCATGCGTTCATGGGGATGACGAAGATGGGGATGGCCGCGATCTTCGAGACGCGCGGCAACGACGATGCGCACGTGATCCTGCGCGGCGGCAAGAACGGCCCGAACTACGACGCCGAGCACGTCGAAGCGAGTTGCGCGGTGCTGCGCAAGGCCGGCTTGCGCGAGCAGGTGATGGTCGACTGCTCGCATGCGAACTCGAACAAGTCGCACGAGCGGCAGATCGAGGTGGCGCAGGATCTCGCGCGGCAGTTGGGGCAGGGCGAGCACCGGATCGTCGGCGTGATGGTGGAAAGCCATCTCGAAGCCGGGCGGCAGGACCTGAAGCCGGGCGTGCCGCTGAAGTACGGCGTGTCGATCACCGATGCGTGCCTGAGCTGGGCGCAGACGGAGCCGGTGCTCGACGTGCTGGCGGAGGCGGTGCGGCATCGCAGGGTGTATTCGCGGAATGCGTGATGCCACGTGGAGGCGCGGCACCCGCCGCGTTGTTCGATGCGCCGCGAAGATCGGATGCACCAGCGTGCGGTTGTCCTGATCGACAGGCCGCGGCGCCGTTTTTCCGTGCCGCACGCCCCGTCTGTGTGCGCAATCATTGATCCTGATCCGGCTTGCCTCGTCTGCCACGTTGCACGCTGAACGCACGATCCGGTGATTGCCGCTACCATGAACTCTGTGTTGCACGCCGCGGCCCGGCCATGCCGGTCCGCCACGCACACACGCAGTGGCGGCGCGGCCGGCCGCCACGCGCCCGACGAAGCGCGGGGCGGCCATCCGCGGGGCGGCCATCCGCGGGGTGCGCAGCGATCAGGCATTGCACCCGCGTCGCTTCGCCCCCGGAATCCACAACAACCGAACCGGAGTGCAACGCATATGAAGTTCTACAAGACCCTCATCGCAGCAACTGTCCTCGCGTCGAGCGTCAGCGCACACGCGCAGATCGCGGGCGCGCAGCCGATCAGCGTGACCGTCGAGCAATCGCAGGCGCTGCTCGAAGGCTGGAGCGTGAAGAAGAGCGTGCTCGGCAAGACCGTGTACAACGACGAGAACCAGAAAGTCGGCAAGGTGCGCGACCTGATCGTCGCGCCGGACGGCTCGGTGTCGGCCGCGATCGTGTCGGCCGGCGGCTTCCTCGGCGTGGCCGCGCACGACGTCGCGGTGCCGATCGCGTCGCTCGACGTGCGCAACGGCAACATCTACCTGCCGGGCGCGACGAAGGAGGCGCTGAAGGCCACGCCGGCGTTCCAGTATGCGAAGGTGCCGTCGCCGCCGAAGCCGAAGAAGCTCGACGAAAAGCACTGATTTGCCGTATCGCGCGGCACGCGTCGTGCGTCGCGTGCCGCGCGTCCTTGCGACGGTCAGGTTGCGTCGAGTCCGCCGTCGACCGTGATCACCTGCCCCGTCATCCATGCCGCCTGCGGCGACGCGAGCGACACGATCCAGTTCGCGACGTCCGCGGGCTCGCCGCGCCGGCCAAGCGGAATGCGCGTGCGCTCCTGCGCCTTGATTGCTTCGATGTCGGGTGCTGACAGCTTCATCCGTTCCGACAGGAAGTCCGTTTCCGTCGGGCCCGCCGCGACGGCGTTCACGCGTACGCCCGCCGATGCGAGCTCGAGCGCCCAGCAGCGCGTCAGATGCTCGAGCGCGGCCTTGCTCGCCGCATAGTGCGACAACAGCGCCGCGGCCTTGTGTCCGAACGTGCTCGACACGTTGACGATGCTGCCGCGGGCTGCTTTCAGATGCGGCAACGCGGCGGCCGCGAGCATCGACGGTCCGAGCGTATTGACTGAAAAGATCGCGCTGATCGCTTCGAAGGTAGCCGACCCGAGCGGCAGGATTGCACCTGCGCCCGCATTGTTGACCAGCACATCGAGCTGCCCCGCCAGTGCGACCGCTTCGTCGATCGTGCGCGCGGCGTCGGCCGGATCGCCGGCATCCGCGACCACGTAGTCGATGCCCGGCGCGCTGCGCGCGGCGGCGGACAGCGCGTCTTCGCGGCGGCCCGTGATGACGACGCGCGCACCCTCGCGTGCGAACGCGACGGCCGCTGCCAGCCCGATGCCGGCACCGCCGCCGGTAATGAGGACCACCTTGTTGTCGAATGACTGCATGATTTTCCCGTGAAGATGATGGGTTGAACGTGCGTGCCGTTTAGCGTTCGTGCGCATCGTCAGTCGGCGCCAGCGTCACCACGTGGCTGATCCCTTCGTGCGCCATCTTCGTATACGGACTGAAACGCTCGGTGTTGCGGACGAGTTCTTCCGCCACCGCGCGTTCGATGCCCGGAAGCCGCACGCGGATATTTGCGCTCAGCATGAACAGGCCGTCCATCGGATCGCGGCAGAAGTCGATCGACGCGGACACCGATGCATCGGCGATCGGCACGCCGGCCCGTGCAGCCAGCAGGCTCAGCGCACCGTGAAAACACGCCGCATAGCTCGCGGCGAACAGTTGCTCCGGGTTCGGTCCGTCGCCGGGCCCGCCGAGTGCCGGCGGCAGGCGCAGCTCGACATTCAGGCGCCCGTCGTCGGAACGCGCGACGCCCGATGCGCGGCCGTGCTCAGCCGCGCCGCCCGTGACGGTCACCGTCGTCGAGTACAGCGTCTGCGGTTCTCGTCCGCGATACCGGTCGAGCAGCGACAGCGGCGGCGGGCGCAGCGGCGTCATGGCGTGCGTGATCCGGTGGCGGGGTTCAGCGCGCGAGCGCGTGCTGCCGGAACCACGCGTCGAAGGTCGTCGCGCCGAGGCGCGCGCCGGGCGCGGGCACGAGCGTGTCGTCCTGCAGCACGGCGCCGAAGTAGTCGGCGCTGGCGTCGCGCGTCACCGTGCGCGCGTCGTGCGTCGCCGACAGGAAACTCTCGACCAGATCGGCGATCCGCACGCGTTCCGGGCCGCCGATTTCGGCGATGCCGTTGCGCGGCGCGTCGAGCGCGAAGTCGGTCACCGCGGCCGCGACGTCGTCCGAGGCGATCGGCTGGAAGTGCGCGGTGCTCAACCGGACCGTATCGCCTTGCGCGCCGGCCTGCGCGATGGCCCCGACGAATTCGAAGAACTGCGTCGAGCGCACGATCGTGTACGGCACGCCTGCGTCACGGATCAGGTTTTCCTGAATGATCTTGCCGCGGAAATACGCGCTCTGCTGCAGCCGGTCGGTACCGACCACCGACAACGCGACGTGATGGCGCACGCCGGCCGCGTGCTCCGCGGCGAACAGGTTGCGCCCCGACGCCTCGAAGAACGCCTTCACGGCCGCTTCCTCGAACGACGGCGAATTCGCGAGATCGACCACGACCTGCGCGCCGGCGAGCGCGTCGTCCAGTCCCGCCCCCGTGATCGTATCGACGCCCGTCGACGGCGCTGCCGCCACCGCGTCGTGGCCGCGTGCGATCAGATTTCTGACGACCTTGCTGCCGATCAGGCCGGTACCACCAATCACGACGATTTTCACGATTGCTCTCCTTGAACGGGCGCGCGACATGCGCGCCGCTTGAATCTGCCGAAGCCGGCGCCCATCGCGTTCGCGCGATCGGGCCACGGCCTTGTCGAACGGCGCAGCGCCATATGCGCGTGCCCGTCGAACAGCCCGCATCGTAGGTATGCGCCGCCCGGTCCGGTAGGGTCCGGCAGGCCCTCACCGTGTTGCCGTGCATGCATCAATCGACGGTCTCCAGCGGCGCCATCGTCGTCATCGTCGTCAGGCACTGCAGGTCGCGCGCACGCGTCTGCTCGATCATGTAGTCGATGAACACGCGAATGCGCGTGGGCAAGTGCTTGCGGCTCAGGTAACAGAGATAGTGGCCGCCATCGTCCGGCGCGTGCTGGCCGAGACAGCTCACCAGCCGGCCGTCGGCGAGCAGGTCGCACACCTGGTACGCGGGCAGTTGCGCGATGCCGAGCCCGTCGAGCGCCGCGCGCACGACGAGGTCGATGTCGTTGAACGTGTGATGCGCGGCGAGCTGGCGCTGTTGCGTCACCCCGTCGATCCTGAATTCCCATTCCGTCACGCGGCCCGATGCGGTGCACAGGTTGATGCAGCGATGCTGCATGAGGTCGTCGACGTGGCGCGGCAAGCCGTGCCGGTGCGCGTACGACGGCGATGCGCAGACGATCATCTGCATCGGAATCAGCCGGCGCGCGACGATTGCGCTGTCCTCCATGCGGCCGTCGCGAAACGCGACGTCGATGCAGTCGGCGGAGAAGTCGGCCGGGCGGTCGTTCAACAGCAGGTCGAGCGTGATGTCCGGATACCGCGCATGGAAATCGCGCAGCAGCGGCGCGACGACCTTGCGGCCGAAGCCCGGCGTCGAACCGATGCGCAGGTGTCCGCTGGGCGGCCCGCTGCGCAGCTCGCGCATGTCCTCGAGCGCCTGCGCCAGATGCTCGATGCCGGGCCGGCAGTTCTCGTAGAAGAGCTCGCCTTCGCGCGTCAGCGACATGCTGCGTGTGGTGCGCTGGAACAGGCGTGCGTCGAGCCGGTCCTCGAGCCGTTGCACGTGGCGGCTGACCGACGAGCGCCCGACGCCGAGACGATCGGCGGCGCGCGCGAAGCTGCCCTCGGTGACGACGGCGAGGAACGTGACCACGCCGGCATAGCAGGTCGAGAAGCTGCGCGCGAACGGGTCGTCGGCGTCGGGGCGGCGGATGGAGGTATCAGACATGGAGGCGCTGGAATCGTGGTGTCCGTATGCGACTAGACGTTTCAGCGCTGCCGCCTGTGACACCGCCCGCCGCATTTCTTCAAAAAAAGGGCGTGGCGGCGTGCGAGCCGGTTATTTTTCCGGCACGAGCACGGGCGCGCCCTTGTCCTTCAACAGCAGCACGATGAACTTCGCGGGCCGCGTCCGGCTCGCGTTGCGTCCGACCGTGTGCAGGTCGTTCGGGCCCTCGTAGAAGGTCTGGCCCGGTTTCAGCGTGACGGGCGCGCCGCCCTTCACCTGCATCACGATCGACCCTTCGACCACATAGACGAACGCGTCGGCGTGGTGACGGTGGACCGGGTCGACCGCGCCGGGCGGATACTCGACCGAGATCATCGTCGCTTCCTTGCCCGGGTACGCGTCGAGCGGCTTCGTCATCAACGGCGTGACGATGGCCGAGGGCGCCGCGCGAACGGCGCCGGTCGCGGCGCCCGCGATGACGAGCGCGGACGCGATCAGCTGTTTCATGCGAATCATGGTGGTGGCTTCCGGTGGGCCGCCGGCCGACGGCCGGCAGCGAGGGAGGGGCGTGGCCTGCCGTCGGGCGCGCCCGTCAGGCGAGATTGGCCTTGTCGAGGCCGAACGCCTTGTCGGACGAGCCTGGCACGGTCCGGAACGCGACATTGGCGCGGTTCCAGCCGTTGATCGCCACCACTTCGAACGTCAGGTCCGACAATTCCTGCTCGGAGAACTGGCCGCGCACGCGGTCGTAGAGGTCGTCCGGCACGCCGTGCGCGGGCAGGGTCGTCAGCACCTCGGTCCACGCGAGCGCGGCCCGTTCGCGCGGCGAGAAGAGCGTCGATTCGCGCCACGTCGCCAGATGATGCAGGCGCAGCTCGCGCTCGCCGTGGATGCGCGCCTCCTTCACGTGCATGTCGACGCAGAACGCACAGCCGTTGATCTGCGAGGCCCGGACGGACACGAGATCGCGGATCGATTCCTCGATCGCGCTGTTGCGCAGCAGGTTGCTCAGTTCGAGGAATTTCCGGAACAGCTCGGGCGACTGTTGAATGTAGTTGAGACGCTGCGTCATGATTTCTCCTGGCGACGAAGAGGCTGGCCCGCGTGGCGCGGGTGTCGTGGGCGGCAGGGCGCCGCGCGAAATCATCTTAGGAGTGTGCACCGGGGCGCGGTAGCCACGCACAGGGACGCATCGTGTTGCGCGCGCTGCACCAATCCGGGCTCGACGGCGAGCGCGGCCAGCGCCGGCGCGCGGCGATGCGCGAGTCAGCCGGCGGCGCAGGCGCTCGCGATCCGGGCGAGCTTCTCCGGGTTGCGCTGCACGAGAATCCGGCCGATGCGCGTGCCGTCGGTGTCGAACGACATCGCCGCTTCGAGTTGCCCGTCGATGAAACGCAGCAGCGCCCACTGGCCGTTCAGCACGACCGGCCGCATCTCGACACCGCTGCCGCAGCGCAACCAGGTCGCATAGAACAGTTGAGCGATCCGCCGGCCGCCGACCATCGGTTTCGGGAAGCTCTGGACGTGACCGCCGCCGTCGCCGATCAGCATCGCGTCTTCGGCGAGCAGCGCCTGGATCGACGGGAAGTCGCCTTGCGCGAGTGCATGCGTGAACGTCTGCAGCAGCCGGCGATGCGTTTCGTGCGGCACCGCGTGCCGCGGCTGGGTATCGTCGCGCAGCCGCGCGCGGGCCCGGCTGACGAGCTGACGGCACGCGGCTTCGGTCTTGCCGATCGCGTCGGCGATCCGGTCGTAGTCGAATTCGAAGATTTCATGCAGCAGGAACGCCGCGCGCGCTTCCGGCGTCAGCCGTTCGAGCAACAGCAGGTACGCGACCGATACGTCGTTCGCGCGCTCCATCATTTCCTCGGGCGTCGCGGGCGATTCGCCAAGCTCCGGTTCGGGCAGCCACATACCCGTATAGTGCTCGCGCCGGAGCTTCGCCGCGCGCAGGCGATCGATCGACGTCCGCGTCGTGACCGAGACGAGCCACGCCTCCGCGTTCTCGATACCGTCGTGCGCCGCGTCGTGCCAGCGCAGCCATACGTCCTGCACGATGTCCTCGGCATCCGCGACGGAGCCGAGCATCCGGTACGCGATCTTCTGCAGGCGCGGACGCAGCGCGTGGAAGATTTGTGCGTCGTCGGTCATGACAGCCACACCCCGCTGAACCCGAACGTCACGGGCCCGCTCAGGAACACGCTGCCGGCGCCATGCCATCGAACGACGACGTCGCCGCCGTCGCATGTCACGCGCACGGTCTCGTCGAGCAGCCCGCGCCGGATGCCGTTGACCACCGCGGCGCACGAACACGAGCCGGAGCCGAGCGGCACGCCGCCGCCGCGTTCCCAGATACGCAGACGAATGTGCGTGCGATCGATCACCTGAACGACATGCACGTTGGTTTTCAGCGGAAACAGCGGATGCGTTTCGGTCGACGGACCGAGCGCTTCGAGGTCGACCGCCTCGGCATCGTCGACGAAGAACGTGCAATGTGGATTGCCCATGCTGCACGCGGCCGGCGCGCCGGGCAGCGGCAGCGCGAGCGTATCGACGGCTTCCGAGACCGGCACGTCCTGCCAGTCGAGCCGCGGCGCGCCCATTTCGACCTGGATCAGCCCGTCTGCCTCCTGCGCACAGTGCAGGCGCCCGCGATTCGTGCGCAGCACGACCGACGCCGCGCCGGTTTCCCGCATCAGCTTCCACGCGACGCCGCGTGTCGCGCTGCCGCAGGTATCGAGCGCCGAGCCGTCCGGGTTCCGGAATGCGACGCGGGCCGCCGCGTCGTCGCAGTCCGAGATCACCGCGAGCTGGTTGAAGCCGATGCCGCGATGCCGATCGCCCATGCGCCGCGCGAGGTCGCGATCGATGCGCTGCGCGGGATCGTGTCCCTGCCCGCGCAGGTCGACGATGACGAAGTCATCGCCATTCGCGTTCATCTTCTGAAATGCGAGCGGCATGGCGGTTCCGGAGTGGGGGCAGGCGAATACTGTACGTGGCTCGCCGGTCGCGGGCAATCGTCGCCCGACGAGGCGCGCGCGCCAACGATCTACGTAATTCTACGTAGATCCTCATACGTAGTTATCCGCTTGTAAGCGGCCCCCGTCGCGCGGAATACTACGGCCCATCGTCGCGGCTTCTGCGAGGCCGCGGCACGACGCATCGACGTCACGCGGGTTCGGCCCCTCGCCGCATCCACTCAAAAACACATTGGAGACCAGGAGACGCCATGAATCGGGCTTCCAGTACCCTGCTCTGGATCGCGGTCGCGCTGCTCGGCGCGTTCGCATTCGGCACGATCGCACTCGCGCACGGCGAGCGCGTCAGTGCCCTCTGGATCGTGATCGCCGCAGTCTGCGTGTATCTGATCGCGTATCGCTTCTACAGCCGTTTCATCGCCAGCAAGGTCATGCAGCTCGACGGGCTGCGGATGACGCCGGCGGTCAAGTACAACGACGGCCTCGACTACGTGCCGACCAACAAGTACGTGCTGTTCGGCCATCACTTCGCCGCGATCGCCGGCGCTGGTCCGCTCGTCGGCCCCGTGCTCGCCGCGCAGATGGGCTACACGCCGGGCATGCTGTGGATCCTCGCCGGCGTCGTGTTCGCCGGCGCGGTGCAGGACTTCATCGTGCTGTTCATCTCGACGCGCCGCGACGGCCGCTCGCTCGGCGATCTCGTCAAGATGGAGCTCGGTACGGTGCCCGGCGTGATCGCGCTGTTCGGCGCGTTCCTGATCATGGTGATCATCCTCGCGGTGCTCGCGCTGATCGTCGTGAAGGCGCTGACCAATTCGCCGTGGGGCACGTTCACCGTCGCCGCGACGATTCCGATCGCGCTGTTCATGGGCGTCTATACGCGCTACATCCGCCCGGGCCGCATCGGCGAAGTGTCGATCATCGGCTTCGTGCTGCTGATGGCGTCGATCGCGTTCGGCCAGACCGTGCACGATTCGCCCGCGCTCGCCGCGTGGTTCACGTTCAGCGGCACGCAGCTCACGTGGATCCTGATCGGCTACGGCTTCGTCGCGTCGGTGCTGCCGGTGTGGCTGCTGCTCGCGCCGCGCGACTACCTGTCGACGTTCCTGAAGATCGGCACGATCCTCGGCCTCGCGATCGGCATCCTGGTCGTCGCGCCGGAACTGAAGATGCCCGCGCTGACGAAGTTCGTCGACGGCACGGGCCCGGTGTGGTCGGGCAACCTGTTCCCGTTCCTGTTCATCACGATCGCGTGCGGCGCGGTGTCGGGCTTCCACGCGCTGATCTCGTCGGGCACGACGCCGAAGCTGATCGACAACGAAACCAACGCGCGCTTCATCGGTTACGGCGCGATGCTGATGGAATCGTTCGTCGCGATCATGGCGCTGGTCGCCGCGTGCGTGATCGAGCCGGGCATCTACTTCGCGATGAACGCGCCGGCCGCCGTCCTCGGCTCGACGCCGGAAGCGGTCGCGAACACCGTCACGCAATGGGGCTTCGTGCTGACGCCCGACATGCTGACGCAGACGGCCAAGGCCGTCGGCGAAACGACGATCATCGCGCGTGCGGGCGGCGCGCCGACGCTGGCCGTCGGCATGGCGCACATCCTGCACCAGGTGATCGGCGGCGAAGCGATGATGGCGTTCTGGTATCACTTCGCGATCCTGTTCGAGGCGCTGTTCATCCTGACGGCCGTCGACGCGGGCACGCGTGCGGGCCGCTTCATGCTGCAGGACCTGCTCGGCACGTTCCACCCGGCGCTCAAGCGCACCGAGTCGCTGCCCGCGAACCTCGTCGCCACCGCGCTGTGCGTGGCCGCATGGGGCTACTTCCTGTACCAGGGCGTGGTCGATCCGCTCGGCGGCATCAACACGCTGTGGCCGCTGTTCGGCATCTCGAACCAGATGCTCGCGGCGATCGCGCTGGTTCTCGGCACCGTCGTGCTGTTCAAGATGAAACGCGAGCGCTATGCGTGGGTGACGATCGTGCCGACCGCGTGGCTCTTGATCTGCACGCTGACGGCCGGCTGGCAGAAGATTTTCGACGCGAACCCGAAGGTCAGCTTCCTCGCGCACGCCGCGAAGCTGCAGGCCGCGGTGGACGAGGGCAAGGTGCTCGCGCCGGCGAAGTCGATCGCGCAGATGAAGCGGATCATCTTCAACGACTACATCGATGCGGCGCTGGCCGGGTTGTTCATCTTCGTCGTCGTGAGCATCGCGGTGTACGGCCTGCTCGCCGTGCTGCGCGCGCGCCGCGAGTCGAAGCCGACCGTGCGCGAGACGCCGTACGAAGCGATGCCGGCCGCGCAGGCGCTCGGCAGCGGACGCTAACGGGAGGCCGCGATGTTCACCGATCTCGGTAGCGACTTGCGCAGTGCGGGGCGTTACCTCGGGCAGGCGTTGCGGCTGATGGTCGGCCTGCCCGACTACGATACCTACGTCGCGCACATGCGCGACACCCATCCGGACCGCGAGCCGATGACGTACGAGGAATTTTTCCGCGAGCGTCAGAATGCGCGGTACGGGTCGGGCGCCGGGAAGTGTTGCTGAACCGGGCCGTTTCAATGACCTGACGAATCGGTTCGGTTATCGAACGGGAAGCGCCGCGACGGATGTCGCGGCGCTTTTTCTTTGGTGGCGCCGGCGGCACACCTCGCACGGCGGCTGGGCGCCGTTTGCCCGGGCGCAGCACGGCGATATCCGGCCGCCGGTATCATGGAGCTCCCTCTTTTTCCGATGGACCGCAGGAGAACACGTCGTGCATGTCGGTGAGCGTTTCAACAGTATTTCCCATCTCGTCGGCGCGGTGCTGTCGGTGGCCGGCCTCGTCGCGCTCGTGACGATGGGCGCGCTCGAAGGCGACCCGTACAAGGTGGTGAGCTTCAGCGTGTATGGCGCGATGCTGATCCTGCTCTACGCGATCTCGACCGCATATCACAGCGTGCGCAACCCGCGCCTGAAGGCGATCCTGCAGAAATGCGACCATTCGGCGATCTACCTGCTGATCGCCGGCAGCTATACGCCGTTCACGCTGGTCACGTTACGCGGCCCGTGGGGCTGGTCGCTGTTCGGCGTCAGTTGGGGGCTCGCGGTGTTCGGTATCGTGCAGGAGCTCACGCTCGGGCGCCGCACGCGCCTGCTGTCGATGATCCTGTACGTGCTGATGGGCTGGCTCGCGCTCGTCGCCGTGCGGCCGCTGCTCCATGCGCTGCCGCCAATCGGCACCGCGTGGCTCGTGGCCGGCGGCGTGATCTACAGCGCGGGGATCTACTTCTTCGTCAACGACGAACGCATTCGCCACGGGCACGGCATCTGGCATCTTTTCGTGCTGGCCGGCAGCCTGTGCCAGTTCGTCAGTGTCGCGATGTATGTCGCGTGAGCGGCGTGGGGCGATGAGCCTGTCATGCTCCGCGCGTGGCGAGTCGGCCGGAGAATGCGCTACTGACGCGCGACGGCCCGCAGCGCGCTGAACCCGATCCACCCCCAGTAAACGCGATGATGCGCGATCAACCCGTCGCGCAGGTCCATCACCTCGACGAGATCCACCTGGTCGCCGTTCGGCGTTGCGCGCGGGTATTCCCAGACGAGCTGGCGACCGTTCGAGAAGAACAGCCCGGTCCGGTACCAGCGTCCGAGCTTGTTGTCCGGATTGCGCAGGCCGGCCGCGAAGAACGCGCCGATCGCGGCCTTGCCGTGCAGCACGCCCGAGCCGTGCGCGGGCAGCGTGGCGACGACGAGCGGGGTTTCGAGCACCGCGTCGTCGGCATACAGCGACATCAGTGCGTCGAGGTCGCGGGCGACGACGGCTGCGTGCCAGTCTTCATGGATGCGCCGGGCGTCGGCGTTGGTGTCTGCGGCTGTCATGGCGGGTTTCCGGAAATCGATCACGGAAACCACTGTAGGAGCGCGCCGCCGCGAGACGTTTCACGTCGACCCGAAACGTGGATGCACCACCGCGGTGGAGGCGGTCGGCCGTCGGCCCTTAGCCGGTCAGCGCGTCGAGATTCAACACATATGACTTGCCGATCCATACCGCGCAATCGCGATGGTCGCGCAGTTCGTCGTGCGTATTCGGATGCAGGAAGATGTCGAGCCCGCCGTGGTTCAGCACGAGCCACGGCACGATCTCGTCGAATCGCGCGGCGTCGAACGCGATCTGGTACGACCAGGCCGGGTGCGGGCCGACGAGGCGTTCGTGAAAGCGGCCGAGTTCGATGACCGCGCCGAAGCGCGCATCGACGACCTGGCGAAATGCCCAGGCCGCGTCGCGGCTCGCCGCATCGAAGTAGACGTGCGCGTGCCAGCTGTCGATGGCGGTATTGTCGAGGGCGACCATGGAGAGGCTCGGTTAAAAATGAAAACGCATGAGATGCCGTGCGAAACGGCCGATGCGTGATTATCGCGCGTCCTTGTCGCTTGCGTCGTGTCGCAATTCGGCAAGCCGATGCGGATGATTTGTCCGGCATCGGAAGATCTGATGATCCGATGAAACCGTTTCGGCGCTGTCCGCGTGCGCGATATCACGACGAAAGCCTTGCCGGCAGGCGCGCGGGCCGCAATCGCGCCGGCAACACGTCATTTCGGAAATTGAAAGAGCGCAGGCGCGCCCCATCGGATCGCCGGTAAAAATCCGATCATATCGTTGAATGAAATAAAGAAATTCCGTTTCGAAGGGATGCGCGAATGACGCGGCTCGTACGCCGAATGCACGGCTGAAAATAACAATTGCGGATTCGGCTATTCAAGCGGGATGCGGCCCGACATACGATGATTTCAACGCATCGATGCTGGATCGATGCGGGGACAACCATCTGGAGGCCATTATGCGATCCCTCGTTCCCGTTGCCGTTCTTTCCTGCGCACTCGTTGCGCTGCCCGCCGTCAGCTTCGCGCAATCGATCGGCGCTGGCGACACCCCGAATGCCACGCCGTTGACCTGGTCGGCGGCGCGTGCCGAAACCGACGCGCAACTGATGCAGATGACGCGTGCCGGTTATCGGGCGACGACGGCCGGCAACCAGAACTATCCGCTCGCGATGCAGCGTGCGCTCGAGCGCGTGTACAACCCGGTGCCCAACCGATGGCCCGAAGAGAAGGCCGCGATGGAAGCGCGGGCAGCCCGCGACGCGCAGAGCGGGCATCCGGTGAAGGCGTTCTTCGTGAAAACCGCGTACTACCTGAAGGGCGAGAACACGTTTTGAGGCAGGAGGCGAACATGGCATGCCCCAACCGATCGGCCGGCGCGTGGCGTGCGTCGGCGATACGCAGGCTGCCGGAAGCGGGCGCGATGCGACGGCGCGCCGATTTGCACGGCATGCGGCGCCGGACGCACGCCCTGCGCGACGCGGGCCGCAGCGCCGTCGTGTGCCGCGGCGCGTGGCCGGGGTCGGCGGAGGACGACGCGCCTGCGAGCGAGGGCGAATCGTGAAAGCGGCCCGAAAAGGCCCGCGTCATCCGCCTTTGACGCGCGAATGGCTGCTGCCGCTGCCGCCGGCGCATGCACGCGACATCTCGCTGAAATGCCACATGGCGCTGGTCGCGCTGCGCGGCGAGCACGGCAGCGAAACGCTGCTGATGCGGCTGCGCACGAGCGTGTATCTGGTCTTCCTCGCGCTCGACGATGCGGTCGCTCCCGACGCGACCATCGACCTGTGCGTCGACGCGGAGCGCGTGCTCGACGCGAGCATGGCACGCGCGGCGGAAAGCGGCGCATGGACGCTGCATGACGACGAATGCGCGGTGCTCGAACGCATACTGGCCGCGAACGACGCGTGCGTCGCGACGCTCACGCGGCATCGGCTGGCCGAGCTGTGGCGCCATGTCTGCACGTTTGCTTCCGCCGAACAGCCGGGGCTGGTCGCGCAGGCCGCGGCGAAGATGCGGGAGCCGGGCCGGCTGCACTGAACCGTTGCAGTACGACCGGCCGCGGGCCGCGTTTCATACGTGTCCAATTCCCGGGCCGGACTCCGGACGGCCAATATCATCACAGGAGCCGGACGGGTTCGGTCGACGACGATCGTGCGTGTCGGCGCGAACGCATTCGTTTTGGTCAGGAGGAGCGATGGCGCTATACAAGATCGGCGGCTACTTTACGTGCGGAAGTGGCCGCGCCTTCAGCGAGACGCTGCCGCCCGGCAGCGAAGTGACGGTCGCGGGTATCTATCGATGCATCGTATGCGGCGACGAGATCGGCATTGCGAAGTGCCAGACGCTGCCGTCCGAGGACGCGCATCGGCACGATTTCGATGCGCCGTCCGACCCGCTGCTCGGCCCGCGGCCGACCGGGTGGCAACTGATTGCGGCGGCGGAATCGCGGCACTAGGCGAACGGTGCTCGCGCGCGCATCGAGCGATACGCTTTCGATTATTTCATTGTTTCGATACGTCGAACGATAATGGCGAGCGTTGATTTAATGATTCATCGATAAATGCGTTGAGCCTGATTTTCATTAATCAGGTCGTGGCGATATTGATTTTTGTAAATCTCAAAATTACTATCGAAAAAATCGTATTTCGTCGATCGGGATAGTCGTCGGATAAGCCGGGTACGAAAACGAATCCGAAAGGTTCGAATCATGCATGCGTTGGCGTTTCAGAAGTGCTGTGGCACGGAGTGCGCCGGATTCCGAAAGGGCGCATAGGCAGCAGCTGCGGTCGCGGCTGCGGCTCTCATGAAAAAACCAGGAGGATGACCACATGTCAGGCTATACACGGCGGAATTTCCTGACGACGGCCGCGGCTGCCGTCGGTGCTTCGATGCTTGCGCTGGACGGCAAGCGCGTGTTCGCGGAAGACGCCGCGAGCACGGCGGCACGTTACCGACGCTATAACGTGACGAGCCCAGAAGGGCGGCAAATGTTGCGCAGCTATGCACGCGGCGTCAGCGCGATGCTGCGGTTGCCGGCGAATCACCCGCAGAACTGGTTTCGCAACGCGTTTATTCACATGATGGATTGTCCGCACGGAAACTGGTGGTTTTACGTGTGGCATCGCGGCTATATCGGCTATTTCGAGCAGACCATCCGGGCCTTGAGCAACGATCCGCAATTCGCGTTGCCTTATTGGGACTGGACGCAATTGCCGGAAATTCCGCAGGACATGTTCGAAGGCGTGCTCACGCCAACCGATGCCGCGTATCAGCCGTATACCGGTAATCTCGCGCGGTTCACGGCGTTCATCCAACCAGCACTGCAAGCGTACTGGAATACGCTGAGCAGCCCGCAGCGCGAGCAGCTGAAGCTGCGCGGCTACTCGACGTTCGATCAGTTGTGGAACGACGTGACCGGCTACGATCCGAGCCAGGACGCCGGTATCTCGGGCAACATGGCCTACGCGATCACGTGCGGCTCACGCTATCTGTCGCGCGACAATCCGAAGCTCGATCCGAAGACGGCCTACGATGTGTCGGCACCGGTCATTCGCGCCGGTTTGCAGCCGAGGCTCTACAACAGCCCCGACATCACGTTGAGCTTTACCAGCTCGCGCACGCAGTCGCACGTGACCCAGCCGAACAAGGCGACCCAGTTCTCGATCCTCGAAGGCTTGCCGCACAACAAGGTGCACAACTACATCGGCGGTGTCGGACCGGTCTCACCCGGCCCGTTCGGCAACATGACGAACTTCCTGTCGCCGATCGATCCGATTTTCTTCCTGCACCACGCCAACATGGACCGGCTGTGGGACGAGTGGACGCGCAAGCAGATCGCGCTGGGCCTGCCGTCTCTGCCGACGGGCGCGGACTGGACGGCATTCGCGTCGGAACCGTTCCGTTTCTACGTCAGCGGAAGCGGCCAGTACGTGTCGGGCACGGCGGGCAACTACGTGAACATGGCCACGTTCGACTACGACTATCAGCGCCCGTTCGCCACCGACGCGCTGCCGGCGCAGCAGCCGCACGACGGGGCGATGCGCGAGACGCTCAGCATCAAGGGCGCGGCGAGCGCGGCCGGCGCATCGGTCGTAGTGCCGGCCCGGCTGATCCACGCGCTTCTGGAGGACGAGTCGCGGCCGGCCCTGGTCGCGAGCGTCACGGTGCCGCGTCCGCAGGGACTGTCGACCGCGCGCGAGTTCGATATATTGGTGAACGCGCCCGCCGACGTGACGCGGGTCGACGCGAACAGCCCGTACTACGCGGGGACGATTGCGTTCTTCGGTCCGGCGATGCACGGGATGGCGATGTCCCACGACGCGGCGTTCTCGTTGCCGTTGCCGCGAACGCTCGGCGCGTTCGCGAACGTCACCGGCGAGAATGTGACGCTGAACGTCCGCGTGGTGCCGTCGGACGTGGGCGTCGCGCCGCGCGCGGTGCCGCTGCGCGCGCTGTCGGTGCATGCGTTCTAGGCGCACACCCATGGCGCCGGCGCTGCTCGCGCTGGCGGCCATGTGCGCGGCGGCCGGCGGGCGCGACGTCACGCTGGTGCTGCCGCGCGCGCCGCGCGCGGGCGATACGGTGTTCGTCGAAGTCGACGTCGGCGCGATCGGGGCGGGACAGGAGATCGACGTGCAAACGTCGTCCGGTGAGCGGCTCGGGACGATCTCGCCGTACGGCGTGAAGTCCGGCCGCGCGGCGGGTACCTATACGCTGCCGGTGCCGGCGGATGCCGTGTGCGGCAGGCGGCTCGCGCTTCGCATCACGATCACGCGGGCGAGCGGAGGCGCACGGGCGCCGGAGCCGCGCGAAGTGCCGGACATCAGGGCAGTCCTGCACTGACAGACGGATGGACGAAACGCAAAAAGCACGAGGGCGCTCCGGATCGTTCCGGAGCGCCCTCGTGCGGTGCGGCGCGGGATGGCCCGCGTCGCCGCGGGCCGATCGTCAGGCCGCCGTTGCCGACTTCGCCGGCTTCTGCAGCTTGCCCTTGCCGGCGCGCTGGATTTCCTCGAGCTTGATCTCGACGTGGCGCGAGAACACGTACTCGGCCGGACGCTGCTTCGCGATCGAGATGTCCGGTGCGAACGGGCCGTCGGTCTTGATGCCCTTGCGGCTCACGCGCAGCGCCTTCAGCGGGTTCGAGATCGTGTCCATCACGGCCGTCGCCTCGAAGCCGCAGTGGACCATGCAGTCCGCGCACTTCTCGTAGTTGCCGACGCCGTAGTTGTCCCACTCCGTCGTTTCCATCAGTTCCTTGAAGGTCTTCACGTAACCTTCGCCGACCAGGTAGCACGGCTTCTGCCAGCCGAACACCGTACGCGCCGGGTTGCCCCACGGCGTGCACTTGTACGTCTGGTTGCCGGCCAGGAAGTCGAGGAACAGCGACGACTGGCTGAACGACCAGCGCTTGCCGCCTTCGCCGCGCTTCAGAATCTCGCGGAACAGGTTCTTCGTCTTGTCGCGGTTCAGGAAGTGCTGCTGATCCGGCGCGCGCTCGTACGCGTAGCCCGGCGACACGGTGATACCGTCGACGCCGATCGGGCCCAGCGTGTCGAAGAACTTCGCGACGCGCTCGGGGATCGCATCGTTGAACAGCGTGCAGTTGATGTTCACGCGGAAGCCGCGGCGCTTCGCTTCCTTGATCGCCGCGACCGCCTTGTCGTACACGCCTTCCTGCGACACGGAATGGTCGTGCATGTCCTTGTCGCCGTCGAGGTGGACCGACCAGACGAAATACGGGCTCGGCTGGTAGTCGTCCATCTTCTTTTCCATCAGGAGCGCGTTCGTGCACAGGTACACGAACTTCTTGCGCTTCATGATGCCCTTGACGATTTCCGGCATCTCCTTGTGGAGCAGCGGCTCGCCGCCGGCGATCGACACGACCGGCGCGCCGCACTCGTCGACGGCCTGCAGGCATTCCTCGACGGACAGGCGCTGGTTCAGGATCGGATCCGGATAATCGATCTTGCCGCAGCCGTTGCACGCGAGGTTGCAGCGGAACAGCGGCTCGAGCATCAGCGCGAGCGGATAGCGTTTGTTGCCGGACAGGTGCTGGCGCACGATGTAGGCGCCGACACGGACTTGCTGGAGCAGCGGAATAGACAAGGGATGTCCTCCTTAAACTTCGCGGGCGACAGCTTGCGTGAGCTTCGCCGGCAACTTGAATTCGACTTTTTCTTCACGGCCCGCCATCGTCGCGACCTCGACGGGCCCCAGCGCGCGCAGCGCGCCGATTACATCCTCGACCATTTCCTCGGGCGCCGACGCGCCGGCGGTCAGGCCGACCGTCTGCACGCCCGCGAACCATTCGGCCTTCACTTCCGAGCCGTCGGCGACGAGATAGCTCGGCACACCGCTTTCGGTGCCGATCTCGCGCAGGCGGTTCGAGTTCGAGCTGTTCGTCGCACCGACGACGAGCAGCACGTCAACCTGTTCGCTCAGCTCGCGCACGGCGGCCTGGCGATTCTGCGTGGCATAGCAGATGTCGCGCGTGTCCGGGCCGACGAGGTCGGTGAACCGGCGCTGCAGCGCTTCGATGATGCCGCGCGTGTCGTCCACCGACAGCGTGGTCTGCGTGATGTACGCGACCGGCGTATCGACCGGCAGCGTCAGCGTAGCGACTTCGGCCTCGCTCTGCACGAGGATCACCTCGGCCGGAATCTGGCCGATCGTGCCCTCGACTTCCGGATGGCCCGCGTGGCCGATCAGGATCAGCCGGCGGCCCGCCGCGACGTACTGGCGGCCCTGCACGTGCACTTTCGTGACGAGCGGGCAGGTCGCGTCGAGCACGTCGAGCCCGCGCGTTTGCGCGTCGCGCTCGACCGTCTGGGCGACACCGTGCGCGCTGAAGATCGCGACAGCGCCGTGCGGCACCTCGTCGAGCTCCTCAACGAATCGTGCCCCTTTATTACGCAGATTTTCGACGACATGCCGGTTGTGCACGATCTCGTGACGCACATAGACCGGCGCACCGTGCTGTTGCAGCGCGCGATCGACGATCTCGATCGCACGGACAACCCCCGCACAAAAGCCGCGGGGCTGGGCAAGGATGACTCGCATAGGTGAGCGAACTCCGACGACAGACGCCGGGGTTCGAGGCGCTGGCACACGCTTGCTCGCCCCGGCTTGATGTTATTAAGGCAGGAACGAACCGGCCGGCCAGGCCCCGGAACCCCGAATTAATCGCGCATTTTAACCCTATCGGGCCGTCCTTGCTTCGGTGCCGTGTCGGCCCTGTTGCAATTGCGGGATAGCCGCGTCGGCGCTGGCGCGCGCGGAACCCGGTAAACTGCGCGGTTTCGCGGGCGGCCGCTCCGGCTGCCCGCCATCGCGCTCATTTCAAGGCCATTCGATGACCGTCGATTCTTACGCGTATTGCCCGTCCGTCCGTGCGGTGTCGGGTGTTTTGTTCCCGACCCCCATTCATGCCCGACGGGCCGGCGCCCGGCAGGAGGCAGGCCGATGATGCTGGCGATCGCTTTCCTGGTGTCCGGCCTGTCGCTGGTGATCTGGATCGTGCTGCTCGTCGCGCGCGGCGGCTTCTGGCGCGCGCAGCCCGCGCGGCCGCTGCCGCCCGACGCGCGCGGCCCGGCGGCCGAGGCCGGCTGGCCGGCCGTCGTGGCGGTCGTGCCGGCGCGCAACGAAGCCGACGTGATCGCCCGCGCGGCGACTTCGCTGCTCGAGCAGGACTATCCGGGCGAATTTCATCTGATCATCGTCGACGACCACAGCGACGACGGCACCGCCGACGCCGCCCGCGCGGCCGCGCTCGCGATCAACCGCGCCGACCGGCTGACGGTGCTGAGCGCGAAGCCGCTGCCGGCCGGCTGGTCGGGCAAGGTGTGGGCGCAATCGCAGGGGATCGCCGCCGTGCGCACGCTCGGCCTGCCGGCCGACTACCTGCTGCTGACGGATGCCGACATCGGCCATCCGCCCGACGCCGTCGCGCAGCTCGTCACGCGCGCGCAGGCCGAGCAGCGCGATCTCGTGTCGCTGATGGTGCGGCTGCGCTGCGACTCGTTCTGGGAAAAGGCGCTGATCCCGGCGTTCGTGTTCTTCTTCGCGAAGCTGTACCCGTTCTCGTGGATCAACAATCCGCGCAACCGGACGGCCGGCGCCGCCGGCGGCTGCATGCTCGTGAAGCGTTCGGCGCTCGAGGAAGCGGGCGGCATCGAATCGATTCGCGGCGCGCTGATCGACGACTGCAGCCTCGCCGCGCAGATCAAGCATCGCGGCGGCGGTCGCCATCCGATCCGGCTCGATCTCGCCGATCGCAGCGTGTCGCTGCGCCCGTACGACAGCTGGCGCGACATCTGGAACATGATCGCGCGCACCGCGTTCACGCAGCTGCGCTATTCGCCGCTGCTGCTGGCCGGCACGCTGCTCGGGATGACGATCATCTATCTGGTGCCGCCCGTCGTCGCGCTTGCCTACGGCGCGCGCGCATGGCCCGCGTGGCTCGCGTGGGCGTCGATGTGCGCCGCGTATGCGCCGATGCTGCGCTACTACCGGCGCTCGCCGCTGTGGGCGCCCGCGCTGCCGCTCGTCGCGCTGTTCTACGTCGGCGCGACATTCGCGTCCGCGTGGCGTTACTGGCGCGGCAAGGGCGGCCAGTGGAAGGCGCGCGTGCAGGCGCCGGTGGAGCGCTGAGCGTATTCCGGGAGGCGTGCCTCCCGGCAGCCGGAAAGCAAACAGCCCGATCGGTGCGAACCGGTCGGGCTGTTTCGTTTTCGGCGGTGTCGTGCGCCGATGCCGGCGTTTTACCGCTGCGTCAGCATCATGTACATCTGGACCACGACGTCCGGCGAGAACGTGAACGGCACCCAGCCGTAGCCCGTGTGGCGGGCGACCAGCAGGCGATCGCCGTTGGACTGCTTCTGCACGGCCATCATCGGGTTCTTCGTCGTCACGAAACGCCAGCCGGCCGGAATGCCGGGCGGCGGCTCCGGCTGCATCGACGCGCGCGCGTGCGCGAGTTCCTCGATCAGCAGGCCCAGTTGCTCCGGATGCAGCGTGACCGACTGACCGCCGATGGTCAGCGTGAGTTCGTTCTGGGAAGGGCGCGAGACGTGCAGCGTTGCCTTGTCGGCCGGCGCGGCGGCGGTTTCGGCTTCAACCGTGGAATCGGCTTGCGCCGCCGGGACGATCGCGGTTTCGGCGTCGGCGGCCGTGGTCGACACCTCGGCTGCTTCGGCCGCCACCGGTGCGACTGCGTGCGCGGCCGGCGCATCGGCCGGTGCCGGCTCGACGACGTCGGCCGTCACGGCGGAGGCGGCAACCGCGCTCGTCGCGGCTTCCTTGACGACGGCCTCGACCAGCGCTTCCGCGTCGGCGATGGCCTTCGCGTGATGCTGCGCGGCCGCTTCCGCGTGGGCGATCGCCTCGGTGTGGCGTTGCGTGATGGCTTCGGCCTCGGCGGTTGCTTCGGCGTGGCGTTGCGCGGCGGCTTCGGCCCGGGCGATCGCTTCGGCGTGACGTTGCGTGATGGCTTCGGCCTCGGCGGTCGCTTCGGCGTGACGCCGGGCGGCGGCCTGCGTGTCGGCGAGCGCCTGCGTGTGACGCTGGGCGAGCGCCTCGGCCTCGGCGATCGCGGCCATGTGGCGCTGCGCGGCGGCCTCGGCTTCGGCGGTCGCTTCCGCGTGGCGCTTCGCGGCGGCTTCGGCTTCGGCGGTCGCCGCGGCATGACGTTGCGCGGCCGCTTCGGCTTCGGTCGCGGCGGCGTGATGACGCTGCGCGGCGGCCTCGGCCTCGGCGATCGCCGCCGCGTGACGCTGCGACGCGGCTTCGGCATCCGCGTGACGTTGCGCGAGCGCTTCGGTCAGCGCGGTGGCTTCCGCATGGCGCTGGGAAGCGGCTTCGGCTTGCGCGGCGGCATCCGTATGACGTTGGGCGGCCGCTTCGGCGATGGCAGTGGCATCGGCGTGGCGCCGCTGCGCGGCTTCGGCGTCGGCTGCAGCGGCCGTGTGGCGCTGCGCGGCGGCCTGCGCTTCGGCTTCCGCCGCCGCATGACGCTCGGCCGCGGCCCGTGCTTCCGCCGCCGCGGCGCGCGCGAAGGCTTCCGCGCTGCGAGCCGCCTGCTGGGCGGCGTGGTGATCGTGGAGGAGCTGATCGACGCCCGTGGCGAGCGAAGCGATCTGATCGTTCAGGTTCATGCGTGTCTTCTCTGCGTAAGACCCGCGATTTTAACCGCTGCGCCGATGCCGGTCCGCGCGCGACGTGTAACAAAGTGCGCAAAGCGGCGCGACGCGCGCCGCTTTGTGTTACTTCAGGTAGCCCGCCGAGCCGAACCAGTCGAGCGCGTCGCGCAGCCCTTCGCGATACGGGCGCGCACGGTAGCCGAGCTCGCGCTCGGCCTTCGCGGACGTGAAATACATCTTGTTCTTCGACATCCGCAGCCCGTCGACGGTGACGAACGGCTCCTTCTTCGTGAACTTCGCGACCGCTTCGGCGCCGACCGCGAGCGGATACAGCGGCCAGCGCGGCAGCGCGATCGTCGGCGCCTTGCGGCCGGTCATCTGCGCGATGTCCGCGAGCATCTGCTGCAGCGGCAGGTTCTCGCCGCCGAGGATGTAGCGCTCGCCGATCCGGCCGCGCTCGAGCGCGAGGAAGTGGCCGTGCGCGACGTCGTCGACGTGCACGAGGTTCAGCCCCGTGTCGACGAACGCGGGAATCTTGCCGAGCGCGGCCTCGACGATGATGCGGCCCGTCGGCGTCGGCTTCACGTCGCGCGGGCCGATCGGCGTCGACGGATTGACGATCACGGCCGGCAGCCCGTCGTCGGCGATCATCCGTTCGACCGCGCGCTCCGCAAGCACCTTGCTGCGCTTGTAGACGCCGATCGCCTGCTCGGCCGTGAGCGGCCGGTTCTCGTCGGACGGGTCGCCTGCGCTCGTCACCTTCAGCGTCGCGACGCTGCTCGTGTAGACGATCCGCTCGACGCCTTCCGCGCGGGCCGCGCGCATCGTCGCGACCGCGCCTTCGAGGTTCGCGCGCTCGATCTCGTCGGGATCGGGCGCCCACAGCCGGTAGTCGGCCGCCACGTGCAGCAGGTAGCGCACGCCGCGCAGCGCGGCGCGCATCGACGCCTCGTCGCGCATGTCGCCGGTGACGATCTCGGCATCGAGATCCGCGACGTTCGTGCGCGGGCTGGTCGGGCGCACCAGCACGCGCACCGCATAGCCTTTCTGCTGCGCGATGCGCGCGACGGCCGAGCCGACGAAACCGGACGCACCGGTGACGAGAACGAGATCGCGGGAAGTATCAGTCATGCGTTTCCTTCAGGGCCGCGCGGGCGGCGCGGCGGTTGGGCATCGGCGAGATTGTACGTGGTCGGCGTGCGCGGCGACGCCCGGGCAGCGCGTGTGCGAAGCGGCCGACGCGACTACAATGCCGGGCTTGAATGCAACCGGAGGGCGACGCGATGAGCCGCAATGAACTGGACGAACGGATCGAGACCTACTACGTGCGGGTGCGCGGCGTCGTGCAGGGCGTCGGCTTTCGTCATGCGACGGTGCGCGAAGCGCATGCGCTGAAACTGCGCGGCTGGGTCGCGAATCTCGAGGACGGCACCGTCGAGGCGATGATCCAGGGGCCCGGCGCACAGATCGACCGGATGCTCGCGTGGCTGCGTCACGGGCCGCCCGCCGCGCGCGTGACCGAGGTGACGTTCGAGGAACGCCCGACCGAGAAGCGCTTCGAACGTTTCCAGCAGCAGTAAGAGGCACACAACGATCATGACGGGGTATCCGGAGGCGGGGCGCGGCCTCATGCTGTCGGTGACGGCGTCGACGCTGTTCGCGCTGATGTCGGCTTACGCGAAGCTGCTCGCGCCGCTCACGGGGCTCGACATCTTCGCGTGGCGCGTGGTGTGGACCGCGCCGGGCGCGCTCGCGTTGATCGCGCTGCGCGGCCGCTGGCCGGCGCTCGTCGAACTCGCGCGGCGCGGTGCGCGCGACTGGCGCCTGCTGATCGCGCTGCCGGCGAGCGCCGCGCTGCTCGGCCTGCAGCTGTGGCTGTTCCTGTGGGCGCCGCTGCACGGCCGCATGCTCGAAGTGTCGCTCGGCTATTTCCTGCTGCCGCTGACGATGGTGCTCGTCGGCCGCTTCTACTATCACGAACGGCTCGACCCGCTGCAATGGGCGGCGGTCGCCTGTGCGGCGATCGGCGTCGCGCACGAGGTGTGGGCGACGCGCGCGTTCGCGTGGCCGACGCTGGTCGTCGCGCTCGGCTATCCGCCGTATTTCGTGCTGCGCCGGCGGATCAACGCCGATTCGCTGGCCGCCTTCGCGATCGAAATCACGCTGCTGTGCCCGATCGCGTTGGCGATGGTCGCGACGAGCGCGACGCGCGTCGCGGGCCTTCCGCTGCTGTGGGCCGCGCTGCTGCCGGGGCTCGGCATCCTCAGTACGCTCGCGCTCGCGAGCTACCTGAAGGCGAGCCGGATGCTGCCGATGGCGCTGTTCGGAATTCTCGGCTACGTCGAGCCCGTGCTGCTCGTCGTGGTGTCGCTGCTGCTGCTCGGCGAAACGCTGAGCGTCGGGCAGCTCGCGACGTACGGGCCGATCTGGGTCGCCGTCGCGCTCACCGCGTGGCACAGCGCGATGCTGATGCGGCGCCTGCCCGTGCGCGGATGACCGCTCATCGCGATGGGCCGGCCGTGCGGAACGTGGCGCGCATCGCGCTTCATCCGAGCGTCGGACACCGCGCGTTCCACTGCCGAACGCCTCGATGCTGACCGCCGACTGGCGCCGCGCTGACGCGAATCTGGCGCGGCTGCCTGCTTCGCCGCGCGACGCTCGCGCCTGTAATCGAAGAGAAGATTCGGTTGCACTTTGTTACTTAGGGTCTCCCCTGATCGGCCATTAGACTGACCTGACCGACTTCCCTTCGTATGCAGCTTCTCAATGAACGGTCATCTCCGTGCGTGGCGAGCCGGGTTGGCGCGATGCGGGCATACGCGTATCGCCGCCGACCGCGCGCGTCTTCTCTTTCCCGATCCTTTCCCCGGTGCGTGCCGCACCGCCGTCGTGCAGGTGCGCTCATGTCGTTGAGCCCGCCGCGTTCCGCCGTGGTGCAGCCGTCGCGCAGCGGCCGCCTGATCGAAATCGACTTCTTCCGCGGGCTCGTGCTGTTGATGATCGTCGTCGATCACATCGGCGCGAGCGTGCTGTCGCGCGTGACGCTGCACGCGTTCGCGCTGTGCGACGCGGCCGAGGTGTTCGTGTTCCTCGGCGGCTTTGCGACCGCGAGCGCGTACGGCGCGATCGCCGAGCGGCACGGCGCGCGGGCCGCGCAGCAGCGGTTCGTGCGGCGCGCGATGCAGATCTACCGCGCGTTTCTCGCGACGTCGACGCTGATGCTCGTCGTGTCGGCCGTGCTCGACCACTTCGGCATCGACGCGCCGAACCTCGCGCTCGACGACGTCAGCGTGATGCTCGCGTCGCCGCTCACGGGGCTTGCCGAACTGTTGACGTTCCAGCGCCAGCCGTATCTCGCGTCGGTGCTGCCGATGTACGTGCTGTTCGCGCTCGCGTCGCCGGTGCTGGTGCCGTTCGCGCGGCGCCATCCATGGCTGCTGGTCGTGCTCAGCGCCGCGTCGTGGCTCGCGGCGGGCTGGCTCGGCCCGGAACTGCTCGACACCGACGGCTTCCGCTGGAGCTTCAACCCGTTCGCGTGGCAGCTGATGTTCGTCGCCGGCGTGCTCGCGCGCTGCCAGCCGTTCTACCGGCGCGTCGCGCTCGGCCGCTGGGGCGCCGCGGCGACCGGGCTCGCGTGCGCGATCGTGCTCGGCTGCGCGAGCTACAAGCTGTTCTCGGGGCTGCCGCTGCCCGAAGGCGTGCTCAAGCGCGATCTCGCGCTGCCGCGCGTCGTCAGCTTCGCGGCCGTCGCGTGGCTGATGGCCGATTGCGTGCGCTTCGGCTGGATCGCGCGGATCGCGCAGGGCGTGCGGCCCGTCGTGGCGGTCGGCCAGCGCGGGCTGATCTGCTTCGTCGCCGGCGCGGCGATTTCGCTCGTGATCGATTCGCTGCTGCATCCGGTCGTGCGCGGCGCCGATCTGCGGCATGTCGGCGTGGGCCTCGTGGCCGACGCGTGCGCGCTCGGGCTGATGATGGCGGTGGCCGGTTCGGGAACGTGGATCGCGCGATGGCGCGGCGCGACGGCGTAGGCGCGCGCAGGAGGGGGTGCGGCGCGGCGGGCGCCGCCCGGCGTCAGTGAGGTGAGCCGATACGGGAGCGGGGCGGGGTGGCGGCGTCGTCGGATTCGGCGTCGTCGCGTTCGTCCTGCGCCGGCTCGTCGCGCTCCGCGAGGACCGCATCGGCTTCGGCCGCGGCCCGGGCGGCGCGCATCGCGGTGCAGCGCTGCGCGTGCCGGATGTCGGACAGGATTCTCAAAAGCCGCGTCGTCTTGCTTTTCATCGTGTTCTCCCGCCAGTGCGCATCTCGCGAAGCGGATGCGGTGCCTGCAACCAGTGTAGGACGCGTTCGCGTATCTGGCGGGAGAATGTGGCGTGCAAGCCGCACGCCGAGGGATAGTCCTTACTGTGCGGCGGCGACGCCCTGCGCCTGCAGCGCTTCTTCGCGTCGCTCTTCCGCGCAGCGCTGATGCTGGCGCGACAGCCGGTTCATCAGCGGCAGCAGCAGCAGCGCGAGCAGCATGCCGATCGCGGCGAGCCAGCCGAGCTTCTCGAACAGCGACAGGTAGAGCGGCAGCGATTCGGTGGCCGGCAGTTCGTGCGACGGCATCTGCGCGAAATTCGCGACGACGCTGCCCAGATACTGCGACACGCCCGTCGCGACGAAATACGCGCCCATCATGAAGCCGCTCATGCGCGCCGGCACGTAGCGGGCGATCATCGCGAGGCCGAGGCCGCTCACCAGCAGCTCGCCGAGCGAGTACAGGCCGTAGCCCCACACCATGAACCACGACGACACGCGGCCGTCGACCGCGTAGCGCCCGCTGATCGTGAACACCAGGTAGCCCGCGGCGACCGCGCCGAAACCGAGCGCGTACTTCGCGGCGACCGGCAGATCGCGCCCGCCCTTCGCGACGGCGTTGTAGACCCACACGAGCACCGGGCTCAGCAGCATGATCCAGATCGGGTTCAGCGCCTGGAACTGCGCGGCGCTCCACGTGAACAGCGTCGTGCCGAACAGCATGAAGCGCGGATCGACGTTGCGCAGCGCGAACAGCGTCAGCGACGTCGACATCTGCACGTAGAAGATGAAGAACAGGATCACCTGGCCGATCAGCACGAGCGCCGCGATCAGGCCCGCGCGCTCCGAACGCTCCGACTTCGCGATCATGTACGCGAAGATCGCGAGGATCGCGAACGCCGCCGTCCACACGCTGGCGACCGCGAGCTGCTTGTGCTGCAGCACGTACAGCGTGATCAGCGCGAGCGCGACGCCGCCCGCCGCGACCGCACCGAGGCGCTTCCAGCGGATCGGCTCGTCGTCCGGCTGCGAGCCGACGTGCGCGAGCGTGCGGTGCATCAGCGCGAAGTTGAGGATCGCGAGCAGCATGCCGCCGCAGCAGACCGCGAACGCGGTGTGCCAGCCCCAGTGATCCTTGATCCACGGCGTCGCGAGCATCGACACCGTCGAGCCGATGTTGACCGCCATGTAGTAGATCGTGAACGCGCTGTCGATGCGCGCGTCGTCGCCTTCGTAGATCCGGCGCACGAGGTTCGCCGCGTTGGCCTTGAACAGGCCGTTGCCGACGACGATCACGCCGAGCGACGCATACATGTACGCCAGGTGGTCGTTCGGCACCGCGAGCATCAGGTAGCCGGCGCACAGCACGGACGCGCCGATGATCATCGTGCGGCGGGCGCCGAGCACCTTGTCGCCGATCCAGCCGCCGATCGACGGCGCGGCGTAGACGAGTGCGGTGAAGGCTCCCCAGGTCAGGTTCGCGTGGCTGTCGGTGAAGCCGAGCCGGTCGACCATGAAGAGGACCAGGAGCGCGGCCATGCCGTAGTAGCCGAAGCGCTCCCACATTTCGATGAGGAAGACCGTCGTAAACGATCGGGTCTGTGAAACAGGTGCGTGCATCATCAATCTCGTTTGAAACGGACGGCGCGGATCGCGCGTCGCCTTGAGGGTCGAACTGGCGCCGGAGCACGGTGGCCGGGTAGGCTTGGCGTCGGCGATGGAGCAGTCGGGCGGTTAGCCCGGGCCGGGATCGGACTCCGCCCGAAAAGGCGGAGCGCGGCCCCGACCGGCGCGCGAATGGTAACGTTTGCCGGTCCGGTGCGTCAGGTCCGCGCCACTTAGGGAAACTCCCGATATGGCAGCAGCTTTCAGGAATATTTGTCTCATCATCTCGTTGTAAGCTTCGCGCCCGTTCTCCGAAAATTCCCGGAGAGCCGCTTGCAGCTTGCCTGTGAAGACGGCGAGTCTGGCAAGATAGCGCGTCGTTTCGCTCGCTTCGGGCCCTGTTTAGTGCACCGGGCTCAACGCCGAAGGCGTGTGCGAACCCGAAGATTAAGCTATCTCCAATTAACTTAGTTACTTTCCATCAAACATTTTTTGACGACCACTTTTCGGCCTGCTATGGTTCCCCCCACTGAAAACTCGCGATCGGCAGACGCTGTCGCACTGGGCAGCAAGATTCGCGCGTTGCGCCAACGTCTGAAGCGCACGCTCGACGACACCGCTACCGCCGCGGGGATTTCGAAGCCGTTTCTGTCTCAAGTCGAGCGCGGGCTCGCGTCGCCGTCGTTGACGTCGCTGGCCGGTATCGCCCACGCGCTCGGTGTGACGGTGCAGTACTTCGTGGATACGCCGAGCGAGGAACGCTCGGTGTGCCGAGGCGATCAGCTGCGCTTCTTCGGGTTTGCCGATTCGGCGAACCTGTTCGCGCGACTGACGAACGTGTCCGAAGGGCGCCAGCTGGAGGCGATTCTCGTGAGGATGCCGCCGGGGCAGAAGCGGTCGGAGGTGACGACACATGCAGGAGAGGAGTTCCTGTACGTGATTGAAGGGGAAGTGTCGCTGACGCTGGAAGGCAAGACGTTCGTCCTGCAGGCCGGCGACAGTTCGCACTATCAGTCGACGGTCCCGCACAGCTGGGTCAACACCGCGAAGATCGAGTCGGTGGTGGTCTGGGTCGGTACGCCGCGACTGTTCTAACGCACGGGTATTCCTTCGTTTCTTCGACGGGGATGCCCGTCGAAAGAAATGTAAGGAATACTAATATGCAATACGAGAACCACGGGCCTCCTCGATCGCTGTACCCGTCAGCGTCTCACGCGTAATCCGCGGCATCCGCCGCGCGACGCTCACCGAACAACCTTCTCAAGACTGCCACGATGAAATCCTTGCATGCCATGTCGGCCGTGCTGGCCGCGCTCGCCCTGACGGCGCCCGCCGCCCACGCCGTGACCGTTCCGTCGAACGTCGCGCTCGCCCCCCAACAGGACCTGACGCGACAGGTGCCCGCCGAAGTCGAGTCGCTCGACCCCGCGCACATCGAATCGTGGACCGGCAACACGATCGGCCTCGATCTGTTCGAAGGGCTCGCGCGCATCGACGCGGCCGGCCAGGTC
Organism: Burkholderia sp. BCC0506; assembly: GCF_902833145.1. Classification (GTDB taxonomy): domain Bacteria; phylum Pseudomonadota; class Gammaproteobacteria; order Burkholderiales; family Burkholderiaceae; genus Burkholderia. Next base: position 138,434 of record NZ_CADFEN010000008.1, read on the forward strand.
GTGCCGGGCGTCGCGCTGTCGTGGGAGCGCAAGACGCCGCAGACGTGGATCTTCAAGCTTCGCCACGACGCGAAGTGGAGCAACGGCCAGCCGGTGACGGCCGCCGATTTCGTCTATTCGTGGCAGCGCCTCGTCGATCCGAAGACGGGCTCGAAGTACACGATCCTCGTCGAGTTCATCAAGAACTCGAAGGACATCATCGCGGGCAAGGCCGCGCCGACGACGCTCGGCGTGCGCGCCGTCGACCCGTACACGCTGGAAGTGACGACCGACGTGCCCGTCGCGTTCTTCCCCGAACTGACCGCGATGGCGCCGCTCGTGCCGGTGAACAAGGACGTGGTGACGAAGTTCGGCGATGCGTGGACGCGCCCGGGCAACCTCGTCAGCAACGGCGCATACCAGCTCGTCGACTGGCAGCCGAACAACCGCATCGTGATCTCGAAGGATGCGAAGTACTGGAATGCGCCGAAGGTCGTGATCAACAAGGTCACGTACCTGCCGATCGAAAGCGACGAAACGGCGATGCGCATGTACCAGGCCGGCCAGATCGACTACAGCTACTCGATCCCGTCGGGCATCTTCCAGCAGGTCAGCAAGCAGTTCGGCGCCGAGCTGCGCCCGGGCCTGCAGCTCGCGACCTACTACTACTACCTGAACAACAGCGACGCGGCGCTGAAGGACAAGCGCGTGCGCCAGGCGCTGTCGATGGTGATCGATCGCGACGTGCTGACGTCGAAGCTCACGCAGGCCGGCGAGAAGCCGATGTACGGGCTGATGCCGAACGGCACGAAGGGCGTGCAGCCGTTCACGCCGGAATGGGCGTCGTGGCCGATGGCCAAGCGCATCGCGACCGCGAAGGACCTGCTGAAGCAGGCCGGCTATTCGGACGCGAAGCCGCTGTCGTTCACGCTCACGTACAACACCAACGACCTGCACAAGAAGGTCGCGCTGTTCACCGCATCGGAATGGCGCACCAAGCTCGGCGTCACCACGAAGCTCGAGAACGTCGAGTTCAAGGTGCTGATGAAAGAGCGGCATGACGGCAAGGTGCAGATCGCGCGCGACGGCTGGTTCGCCGACTACAACGACGCGATGACCTTCTTCGACCTGATCCGCTGCGGCAGCTCGCAGAACACCGTCGGCTACTGCAACAAGCAGGTCGACGCGCTCGTCGAGGAAGGCAACCAGAAGCTCGACGACGGCGCGCGCGCCGCGCTGCTCACGCAGGCGCACGACACGGCGATGAAGGACACGCCGATGGTGCCGCTGTTCCAGTATTCGGCCGATCGTCTCGTGAAGTCCTACGTGGGCGGCTATTCGCTGAAGAACGTGATCGACATGCGTGCTTCGCAGGACATGTACCTGATCAAGCACTGAGCGGAGCGATCATGCTGGCCTACGCACTGAGGCGCACGTTGTGGGCGGTGCCGACGATCCTCGCGGTCATCACCGTCTGCTACCTGCTGCTGCATTTCACGCCCGGCGGCCCGTTCGATACGGAGAAGCAGTTGTCCGCCGCGACGCTCGCGAACCTGAACGCGAAGTACCACCTCGACGAGCCGCTGTGGAAGCAGTACCTGCTGTATCTCGGCTCGCTGCTGCACGGCGATCTCGGCCCGTCGTTCCGTTACGTCGACTGGTCGGTGAACGATCTCGTGAAGAAGGCGCTGCCCGTGAGCCTCGGCGTGGGCGGCGTGTCGATCCCGATCTCGATCGTGCTCGGCGTGCTGCTCGGCACCGTCGCGGCCGTGCGCCGCGACAGCGTGATCGACCGCTTCGTGATGCTGATCGGCAACTTCGGCAACGTCGTGCCGCCGTTCGTGCTCGGTCCCGTCATGGTGTGGATCTTCGCGATCCTGCTGAAGACGTCGGAAGGCAACGGCTGGCTGCCGGCCGGCGGCTGGGGCGACGGCGGGTGGCGGTACCGGCTGCTGCCGATCGCGCTGCTGACCCTCATCAACGTGTCGCTGCTCGCCCGCGTGATGCGCGGCTCGATGATCGAGACGCTGTCGAGCAACTACATCCGCACCGCACGCGCGAAGGGCCTGCCGGGCTCCACCATCGTGCTGCGCCACGCGCTGAAGCCCGCGCTGATGCCCGTCGTGTCGCTGTTCGGCACGGTCTGCATCACGTCGATCACGGCGGCCGTCGTCACCGAATCGGTGTTCGCGCTGCCGGGCCTCGGGCAACTCGTCGTGAACGGCGCCATCAACCGCGACTACACGCTGGTGCTCGGCCTCGTCGTGCTGACGACCGTCTGCGCGGTGCTGTTCAACCTGCTGGTCGACCTCGCGTACGCGTGGCTCGATCCGCGCATCCGTTATTGAGCGAGGCACAGCGATGACTCCGACCACTCCCGTCGTCGGCCTGCCCGTGCAGACCGATTCGCCGCCGCGTTCGCGCTCGCCGCTCGAGCTCGCGTTCGCGCGCTTCCTTCACAACCGCGCGGCGCTGTTCAGCCTCGTGCTGCTCGCGCTGATCACGCTCGCGTGCTTCGTCGGCCCGTGGCTGCTCGCGGCCGATCCCGCCGCGAGCGACTGGGGCGCGATCAGCCTGCCGCCGACCTGGGCGAACCAGCACTGGTTCGGCACCGACGAGCTCGGCCGCGACCTGCTCGTGCGCACGCTGATCGGCGGCCGCGTATCGATCGAGGTCGGCCTGCTCGGCACGCTCGTGTCGGGCCTGTTCGGCGTCGCGTGGGGCGCGACCGCGGGCTTCGCGGGCGGCCGCGTCGACTCCGTGATGATGCGCATCGTCGACATGATGTACGCGATCCCGTACCTGCTGATCGCGATCCTGATGATGACCCTGTTCGGCCGCTCGTTCATGCTGGTCGTGCTGACCATCAGCGCGTTCTCGTGGATCGACATGGCGCGCGTCGTGCGCGGCCAGACGCTGTCGCTGCGCAACCGCGAGTTCGTCGATGCGGCACGCGCGATCGGCGTGTCGCCGGCGTCGATCGTGCTGCGCCACGTCGTGCCGAACCTGCTCGGCGTGGTCGTCGTGTACGCGACGGTCTCGGTGCCGAACATCGTGCTGACCGAATCGGTGCTGTCGTTCCTCGGCCTCGGCGTGCAGGAACCGATGACGAGCTGGGGCGTGCTGATCCAGGACGGCGCGCAGAAACTGGAATCGATGCCGTGGCTGCTGCTGGCTCCGGCCGTCATGCTGTGCGTGACGCTCTACTGCGTGAACTTCGTCGGCGACGGCCTGCGTGACGCGCTCGACCCGAAGGATCGCTGAAATGGCTGCTTTGCTGGAAGTGGAAAACCTCGGCGTGCGCTTCACGCGCAAGGATGCGCCGCCGATCGACGCCGTCAACGGCGTGTCGTTCTCGCTCGAAGCCGGCAAGACGCTCGGCATCGTCGGCGAATCGGGCTCGGGCAAGAGCCAGACCGTGATGGCGCTGCTCGGCCTCCTGGCCGGCAACGGCACGACGACGGGCACCGCGCGCTACCGCGGCGACAACCTGCTCGACATGGATACGCGCGCATTGAACGCGGTGCGCGGCGACCGGATCGCGATGATCTTCCAGGATCCGATGACGTCGCTCAATCCGTTCCTGACGATCGAGCGGCAGATGACCGAGACGCTGCAGCTGCATCGCAAGCTGTCGCGCAAGGAAGCGATCAAGCGCGCGATCGAGGCGCTCGAATCGGTGCGCATTCCCGACGCGGCGCGCCGCATCCGCATGTATCCGCACGAGTTCTCGGGCGGCATGCGGCAGCGCGTGATGATCGCGATGGCGCTGCTCTCCGAGCCGGAAATCCTGATCGCCGACGAGCCGACCACCGCGCTCGACGTGACCGTGCAGGCGCAGATCATCGACCTGCTGCGCGAACTGAACCGCGAGCGCGGCACCGCGATCGTGCTGATCACGCACGACATGGGCGTGGTCGCCGGCCTCGCGGACGACGTGATGGTCATGTACGCGGGCCGCACCGTGGAATACGCGCCGGCCGACTCGATCTTCGCGGCGCCGTCGCATCCGTACACGATCGGCCTGCTCAACGCGCTGCCGCGCCTGACCGACGCGGACGATGCGCCGCTCGTCGCGATTCCCGGCAACCCGCCGATGCCCGGCACCGCGCCGGCCGGCTGCGCGTTCGCGAAGCGCTGCACGTATGCGGAAGAACGCTGCGGCGCCGCGCGCCCGGCGCTCGAAACCTATGGCGCCGCGGGCGCGGTGCGCGCATGCCACCGCCCCGTGGCCGATCTGACGGGAGGCCTGCGATGAGCGTCGATGAACGCCGCGAAGCCGGCGGGACGGACGACACGCTGCTGTCCGTCGAGAATCTGAAGGTGCATTTCCGCGTGCCGCTCGGCGGCTATCCATGGTCGCCGAAGGGCACGTTGCGCGCCGTCGACGGCGTGTCGTTCGACGTGAAGCGCGGCGAGACGGTCGGGCTCGTCGGCGAATCGGGCTGCGGGAAGTCGACGCTCGCGCGCGCATTGATCGGCCTCGTGCCGATGACGGACGGCACCGTGAAATGGCGCGGCCAGGCCGTGGCGCCCGATCACCTGCGCGGTACCGCGATGCGGCGCGAAGTGCAGATGATCTTCCAGGATCCGCTCGCGTCGCTCGATCCGCGCATGACGATCGAGCAGGTCGTCGCCGAGCCGCTCGTCACGCACCAGGCCGGCCTCGGCCGCGCCGAAGTGCGCCGCCGCGTGGTGACGATGCTCGAACGCGTGGGCCTGAACGCGCATCACCTGCTGCGTTATCCGCATGAATTTTCCGGCGGGCAGTGCCAGCGCGTCGGCATCGCGCGTGCGCTCATCAGCGAGCCGAAGCTCGTGATCTGCGACGAACCCGTATCGGCGCTCGACGTGTCGATCCAGGCGCAGATCGTCAACCTGTTGCGCGATCTGCAACGCGAACTGTCGTTGTCCTATCTGTTCGTCGCGCACGACCTGGCGGTGGTGAAGGCCATCAGCCAGCGCGTGCTCGTGATGTATCTCGGCCGCGTGATGGAGTTCGGCACGCGGCATGACGTGTACGGCGTGCCGCAGCACCCGTACACGAAGGCGCTGCTCGATGCGGCGCCGACGCCGGAGCCGGCGCGCGAGCGTGCTCGCCGTCCGATGCTGCTGGCGGGCGAGATGCCCTCGCCGCTGAACCCGCCGTCCGGCTGCGCGTTCCGCACGCGCTGCCCGGTCGCGATCGACGCGTGCGCGCAGGACGTGCCGCTGCCGGAAGTGCGGCAGGGGTCGGCTGCGCGCGTCGCATGCATCCGCGCGGGCGCGGCGTGCTGAAGTGACACAGCAAATATAACCAAGGCAGGTCAACAGGGGTAGGTGCGGCGCGAACGATCTTCGCGCCGCGGGTACAGGCGCGTCCTTAGCGGGGCTCGCCGGGGGGCCGGGAGCGGATCGCAACCGGTGTGGACGATATCAACACAAGACGAGAATTACGATGAAAAAGCAGAAAAAGATCGGGCCGGCATCGAAGATGCTGCTTGCCTGGGGACTGCCGGCGCTCGCCGGTGTATCGCTGACGGGCGTCGCGCACGCCGACGACGCGGCCCCCGCGCCGCTGACGGTCGCGCAGGCCGCACCGGCTTCGACCGGCACGACGGTTGCGCAGGCAACGACCCCGAACGCCATTATCAACGCGGAAGCGACCCAGGCCGTCACGCCGCCGGACGAACCGTCGGCCCAGTCGAAGTCGAACGGCTTCATCGCCGACAGCCATCTCGACTTCCTGTTCCGCAACTATGCGGACGTGCTCGACGCCAAGGGCGGGCCGCATCGCCACGCGTGGGTCCAGGGCGCGATGGCGAACTTCGAGTCGGGCTACACGACCGGCCTGATCGGGATCGGCTTCGACGCGTCGTTGTATGCGGCGCTGAAGCTCGACGGCGGCCAGGGCGCCGGCAGCATGGTGCACATCGCGAAGGGCGGCGGCGGCGGCAACCAGCTTGCGTGGGCCTATCCGGGCATCTACGACGTCAAGGCGCGCATCTCGAACACGGTGGTCAAGTACGGTCTGCAGGCCGTCGACAACCCGTTCATGGAGCAGCACGACAACCGTGCGCTGCCGCCGACGTTCCTCGGCGCGACGCTCGTCAGCAATGAATTCAAGAACGTGATGCTCGAGGCCGGCAGCTTCACGAAGACCGACGCGCGCGGCCATACGACGCTCACCAACCTGACGACGCAATACGGCGGCACGCGCATCAATCGCCTGTCGTATGTCGGCGGCACGTGGGACTACTCGCCGAACGGCGAAGTCGCGCTGTACGCGAACCAGGCCGACGACGTGTGGCACCAGTACTACGCGTCGGTGAAGCACAGCATCGGCAGCCCGCAGACGATCAAGTGGACGGGCTTCGGCAACGTCTACTCGACGCACGACACGGGCGATGCACTGCAGGGCAAGATCAACAACAACGCGTACAGCCTGTCGCTGGCCGCGCAGCACGGCCCGCACGAGCTGCTGCTCGGCTTCCAGCAGGTGCTCGGCGACCAGTTCTTCGACTACCTGAACGAAACGAACGGCATCTTCCTGACCAACTCGATGGACGTCGACTACAACGCGCCGCACGAAAAATCGCTGCAGCTGCGTTACACGTTCTACGGCAAGGAAGCGGGCCTGCCGGGCTTCAAGGCGATGGTGTGGGGCGTGACCGGCTGGGGCGCGGACGGCAGCGCGGGCGCGGCGAACGACCCGAGCAAGTCGAGCATCTACTGGAGCAACGGCGCGCCGGTGCAGGGCCGTCACCACGAGTTCGGCTTCATCCCGTCGTACACGTTCCAGAGCGGCAAGCTGAAGAACACGAAGGTCACGTTCATCGCGATGTGGCACAACGGCTCGGCACACTACTCGGACGCGTCGAACACCGAGTACCGTCTGGTCGTGAACCTGCCGCTGCACGCGTTCTGACGGAAGGGGGCGCAAGGCCCCCTGTCGCGCACGGCCGGCCTGCGATCGGTGCGATCAGGCTGGCTTGTGCCATCCCGCGACCGGATCGTTCGCCGCGGGTGGTTCTTCCACGAGCGACGTGAGCTGGCGGCCCGTATCGCGCCATGCGTCGAGGCCGCCGCGCAATGCGAGCGCATCGGTGAAGCCTGCATCGAGCAGGCGCTTCGCCATCAGCGCGGCCGTCACTTCGTTCGGGCACGAACAATACACGACGAACTTCTGCGTGAGCGGATAACGCGCGACGATGTCGCCGATCTGGCGCTCGTCGGCGAACTGCGCACCGGGAATCGTGAACGGGTCGAGCTTGCGATGTTCGGGCGAGCGGACGTCCAGCACCACCGGGGCGGCGGCGTCGCGCAGCATCACGTCGAGTTCGTCGACGCCGATCCGCGCGTTCGCGAGCTGGCGGATCAGCGCGCGGCGGCGCATCCACCGCACGGCCGCATAGATCGCGAGCAGCGCGACGATGACCAGCAGCACCGCGCGGCCGAGGCGGCTCGCGCCGGCGAACAGCCAGTCGATCTGCCGGTAGAACACGAGGCCGGCCAAGAGCCCGACGATCGTCCACAGCGCGGCGCCGAGCGCGTCGTAGCCGGCGAACGTGCGATAGCGCGTGCCGAGCGCGCCGGCCATCGGCACCGACACCAGCGACAACCCCGGAATGAAACGCGCGACCGCGAGCACGCGCACGCCGTAGCGGCCGAAGAAGCGCTCGGTCTTTTTCACGCAGGTATCGCGCGACAGCGACAGCCGGCAGATCGTCTTCAGCGTCGTGCCGCCGTAACGCCGCCCGGCGACGTACCAGACCGTGTCGCCGATCAGCGCGCCGAGCACCGACAGCGCCACCACCGTCACGAGCTGCGAGCCGATCATCGCCGGATGCATCGCGGACATCGCGCCGAACAGCACGAGCGTCGGCATCGCCGGCACCGGCAGGCCGATGGCCGCGGCGAGCACGTTGGCGAACACGAGAAGCGGCCCGTATTGGGCGACGAGGTCACGGAGCATGACGGCTGGCCGAAAAGGAAACGCGTGGGCAGGGAAAGCAGATGGGCCGATTATCGGCCTTTTTCAAGACAGCGGCGGGAATGACGCGAAGCGCCTGACGGCGGCAGGGGGATACAGGTGAGCCGGCGCGTTGCACGCGGCTCACCGTTCGACATCAGGAGGGCGTGCGGGCGAGCGAGGCGGCGCCGTGGTTTTCGCCGGGCAGCTCGGCGCCGTGCGAGCGGATCGCCGCGATCAGTTCGGCCGGGGTGATCTCGTAGCGGACCTCGCGGTGGATGCCGGGCTTGCGTTCGTCAATTTCGATCAGCAGCACGCTCTTGCCGTCGCCGGTCGCTTCCAGCCGGAGCGAGCGCAGTTCGCGGCCGTCGGCCGCGTCGTGTTCGGTGAGCAGGGTCATTGCCCCGGATGAGCCGGTAGTGCGCATCGAACCTATCCTCGTATCGTGTCGTGGATGCCGGAGCGGCAAAGATGTCTTTGTTGAATACAGCTTGATGCAGTTTAACGCGAACGGGCCGCGACACGGAGCATTTTCGTCGGTGCGAAATGAGGGCTGCACCACCGATCCTTCTGATGTTTGAGCCGCGCCGGGCGGGCGTCTCCGCCCGCTCGGGCACCGGCCGAAACCGGTGCCCGAGCGGCGTTCGGGGCCACGCCGGCGCGGGCGGCCGCACACGTTGCGCCGCGCGTCGCCGCGGCGTCAGAAGCGGTCGGCGAGCCCCATCGCCGGGTCGCTGACCGAGTGGCGGCCGGTTTCCACGCGGCCGGCCACGCGGCGCGAAAAGCTCGCGTCGCTGTCGGCGGTGACGATGAAGTCATACCAATGGCCGGTCGAATCGAGCTTCCAGTGCAGTTCGGACTGGTCGCCGGCGCGTACCGTGACGCTCCACGTGGTGCCGGCGCCGGTGCCGTGACCGTTTTCGTGGCCATGACCGTGATCGTCGTTCCCGCCGCGCGCGGACAGCGGCCCGTACACCTGGTTCGACTTCACCGTGAAGCGCACCGTGCCGCCGCCGTCGTTGCGCAGCCGCAGGTGGAGGTTGCCGCTCGCGCCCGCATAGCCGACGCGTACTTCCGGATGCGGCGCGCCCGCCCCGGCCACGCGGCTCAGGTCGCCGGTGAAGCGGCGGTGATAGCCGTTCGGGCCGAGCACCCACAGGTCATATTTACCGCCGTCGTCGGCGCGCGCGGCCCAGTCGCCGTGCAGCGTCTTGCTCGGCTCGACGACGTAGCGCCGCGGCAGCCGGTCGAGATGCAGCTTGTCGTAGACGTGAAACACGGCGGCGGCGCGACCCGTGTTCGCGAACTTCAGCGTGACCGTGCCCGCGCCGGCATCGGTGCGCGCGCTCGCGTGCAGTTCGTACGGCAACGCGCGCGACGGGCGCACGCCGGCCGCCTGCGTCGGCAGCGCGGGCGTGGCGGGCGGCACGATCTTCGGCGCGGCTTGCTGCGCGGCGCTCAGCGCGTCGACCTGGCTTTTCGTCGTCCGGCCCGCGAGCGTCGGCAGCGGCTCGTCGTTCGGCGTGCGGAAATTGAACGCGCTCGTCAGGTCGCCGCACACCGCGCGGCGGTACGCGCCGATCTGCGGCTCCGCGACGCCGAAGCGCTGCTCGAGGAAGCGCAGCGTCGACGTATGGTCGAACACTTGCGAATTGACCCAGCCGCCGCGGCTCCACGGCGACACGATCCACATCGGCACGCGCGGGCCCGGGCCGTACGGACGGCCGTCGATGGCCGGCTGGCTCGACGTGGCCGGCGTGAAGTCGTGGTACTCGACCGCGACGTCGGCGGCCGACAGCGTATGGCCGCCCGCGAGCGTGCCGTCGGCGTTGCGCGACGGCGCGGCCGGCGACGGCATGTGGTCGAAGAAGCCGTCGTTCTCGTCGTAGTTGACCAGCAGCACGGTCTTGCTCCAGACCTCCGGGTTCGCGGTCAGCGCGTCGAGCACGGCCTGCACGTACCAGCCGCCCTGCGCGGGGCTCGACGGGCCCGGGTGTTCGCTGTACGCGGACGGCGGGATGATCCACGACACTTCCGGCAGCTTGCCGTTGCGGATGTCGTCGCGCAACGTTTCGAGAAAGCCGTACGGCATCGTGTTGCCGAAGCCTTTCGCGAGCGGGCTCAGCGGGTCGTCGATCGCCGGGTCGTAGAACGCGCCGGCCGCCGTCACCGGCTGCGTGATGTCGGTCGACGCGACGTACGCGGGCCGGCGCGCGGCCGGCATCTGCTCGATGGCCGCGCGCCAGTGGCGGAAGCTCATCATCTCGTTGCAGCCGAAGTTGTCGATCAGGCTCTGATAGACCTTCCAGCTCACGCCGGCCTGTTGCAGCCGGTCGGCATAGGTCGTCCAGGTCCAGCCCTGGCTCGACGGGCCGATGTCGTTGCCGCCGTTGAACTGGTTGTTCAGCGCGGCGATCTTCACGCGATTGCCGTCGGCCGGGCTGATGCCGTTCGGCCCGTTGGTGCCGCTCCAGTAGAACAGGCGGTTCGCGATCGTGCCCGTGTGCATCCCGCAGTGGTAGTGGTCGCACAGCGTGAACGCATCGGCGAGCGCGCGCTGGAACGGCACTTCGGCCGCGTCGTAATAGCCCATCGACAGCGGCGTCTTCGCGTCGGGCCAGCGGTTCATCCGGCCGTGGTCCCACGCGGCCTGCGCGTCGGCCCACGTGTGCGGCGTGCCGCCCGCGCGCTGCGCGTTGCCCTGACGCGCGTCGAGGTGATACGGCGTCACGGTCGCGGCGGGCGTCGCCTTCGTGTACGTCTGGTAGAACACGTCGCGGCCGTTCGGCGACGGCACCGCGAAGCGGTCGCCGTAACCGCGCACGCCCTTGAACGTGCCGAAGTAGCTGTCGAACGCGCGGTTCTCCATCATCAGCAGCACGACGTGCTTGACGTCCTGGATGGTCCCCGCCTCGTGGAAGGCGGGAATGGCCAGCGCGCGGCGGATGCTCGGCGGAAACGCGGACAGCGCGGCGGCGGCGAGGCCGGAACCGGCGGTCTGCTGAAGGAATTTGCGGCGTGACGTCATGGCGGTCGGATCCTGTGAGGGTGGGAGCGTTCGTGCGTTCGTCTGGCGGTGCCCGGGGCGCCGTCCCGTCTCGGGACGATCCGCGATGCGTGCGCGTGCGGGGCATCGGCCGCGTGTCGCGGGCGGTGCGCGTATCGCGCCCGACGCACGACGTCGCGCGGATGCTGCGGCCTCGTCGTCGCGATCCACGCGCCGCGCGCTCGTGACGCGCGGGGCAGGTGTCGGCACACACCGGCCGGCGCATGCCGGGCCGGGGCGGCGCCCAGTCTAGGGGCGCGACATGACGGTGGCGTGATGAAGCAATGACATCGCATGTCGCGCACGTGACGTTGTGTGCGCAACGATTCGTTCACGTGCGGATGCGAGGTTGAAGGCGGTAAGAAATTACCGATCGGCGCAGGCGTGACCGGTCGGAATTTTCCGGATTTTCAGAGGCGGCGCGAGCGCGTTTCGTTGCGGATGCAACCTGACGTCAACCGGCGTGACACCCGTGTTTCAAATGCGTGAAATCGGCTAAGCTCGATGCGTTGCCGCGCGCCCGCGCGGTTCGCGCCCCGGCGCGACTTTTCGGAACCGGCCCACCCATGACCGATATCACGATCCGGCACAGCGAGACGCACGACGTCGACGCGATCCGGCAGATCGCCGCGCATCCCGCGGTGTACACGAATACGTTGCAGCATCCGTTTCCGTCGCTCGAAAAATGGCAGAAGCGGCTCGACCACGTGCGCGAGCACGGCGTGAGCCTCGTCGCCGAAATCGACGGCACGGTGGTCGGCCATCTCGGCCTGCATCCCGAGCCGAACCCCCGCCGGCGCCACGCGGCGGCGCTCGGCATGATGGTCGACGCCGCGCGCCACGGGCACGGCATCGGCGGCCGGCTGCTCGCGGCCGCGATCGATCTCGCGGAGAACTGGCTGAACATCTCGCGTCTCGAGCTGACCGTGTTCACCGACAACCGTGCGGCGATCGCGCTCTACGAGAAACACGGTTTTCGTATCGAGGGAGAAGCGCCGGATTACGCGTTGCGCGACGGCGTGCATGTGTCCGTGTATCACATGGCGCGGATCAAGACGCGGCAATGAAGGGCCGGCCGTCACGGACGTGACGGCACGCGCGGCCGCGGCGCCGCACGTCATATCCAATCGAGAATTCGTTCGTTTTCCTTCGGCGGTACCCGTCGTATCGTCGAACGATTTGCCGGTCGTTGCGGCCGGCTTCGCTTTTCCGTATCGATGCATGCGCGGCGCGACATGTCGGCCGGCCTCGTCGTTATCGCTTCACGGCCTTCGTTGCGTGCGCGGCATCGCCCTGAAACCGTCTTTTTCAACGGAACCCGCTTCGATGAAAACCGTTCTCCGCAATCTCGCCGCCGCCTGCCTGTTCGCCGCCGCCGGTGCGGCGCTTGCCGCTGCCGCGCCCGCGGGCGCGCCGGTGGCGAGCGCATCGTCCGACGGCGCGCGTCTGCCGCCCGGCATCGCGTGGCAACACGGCGACGTCGATGCCGCATTCGCGCTCGCGAAGCGCGAGGGCAAGCCGCTGCTGCTGTACTGGGGCGCGGTATGGTGCCCGTCGTGCAACCAGGTGAAGTCGACCATCTTCAGCCAGCAGGCATTCAAGACGCGCTCGTCGTTCTTCGTGCCCGTGTATCTCGACGGCGATACCGAGAGCGCGCAGAAGCTCGGCGAGCGCTTCAAGGTGCACGGCTATCCGACGATGATCCTGTTCCGCCCCGACGGCACCGAAGTGACGCGGCTGCCGGGCGAAGCCGATCTCGATCGCTACATGCAGGCGCTGTCGCTCGGGATGACGGCCGCGCATCCGGTGCGGCAGACGCTCGCGACGGCGCTGAAGAACGGCGCGTCGCTGACACCGGACGAATGGCGCCTGCTGGCCGACTATTCGTGGGATACCGACGGCGCGTTGCCGGTGCCGGCCGATCGCGTTGCCGAGACGCTGCAGTCGCTCGCGCAACGCGCGCGGGCGGCCGGTGCGAAACCCGAAGCGGCGCGCTTCGCGTTGAAGTCGGCGGTGGTCGCCGCGTCGGACGACCCGACGCAGGCCGGTGCGCTCGACAAGGCCGCGCTGGCCGATTCGCTGCGCACGGTGCTGCACGATCCCGCGCTGTCGCGGGCCGATTCGGACGTGCTGGTCGCGGCGCCCGCGCGCGTGGTCGCGTATCTTGGCGGCGACGATGCCCAGCGCACGCGGTTGCGCGGCGCGTACGACACGGCGCTGGCGCGCCTGTCGACCGACACCACGCTGTCGTCGATCGACCGGCTGATGGCGCTGCACGGCCGCGTGCTGCTCGCGCGCGGCGACGCGCGCAAGGGCACCGCGCCCGCCGCACCGGCGCTGGCCGACACCGCGCGCAGGCAGATCGCCGCGTCGGTGCAGGGCGCGGCGAACGCGTACGAGCGGCAGGCGCTCGTCAGCGAAGCCGCGGACACGCTGACCGACGCCGGACTGTACGACGAATCCGATGCGTTGCTGAAGGCCGAGCTGCCGCGTTCGTCCACGCCGTATTACTTCATGTCCGGGCTGGCCGCGAACGCGAAAGCGCGCGGCGACAAGGCGGCGGCGCTCGACTGGTATCGCAAGGCGTACGATGCGGCGAGCGGGCCGGCGACCAAGCTGCGCTGGGGCGCGACCTACTTCGCGAATGCGGTTGAACTGGCGCCGGACGATGCGGCGCGCATCGAAGGGATTGCCGCCCGTGTGCTCGCGCAGGCCGACAAGACCCGCGACGCGTTCTACGGCGCGAACCTGCGCGCGCTCACCAAGGTCGTCACGCAACTGAACCGCTGGCGCAGCAGCGGCGCGCACGAAGCGTCGGTCAAGGCGGTCGTCAAGCAGTTCGACGGCGTGTGCGGGAAGCTGCCTGCCGGCGATCCGCAGGCAGCGGCTTGCGCGAAGCTGATCCAGCCCGTGAAGGCGTAGCGATACGCGGAGGCATCGCAGAGCGGGCGGGGCGAGCCGTTACCGGCCCGATTCCGACGATGCACCGCGGTCGCTGCCGTATCCGGCGTCGTGCTGGCGGGCGATCTTCGCTTCGGCGGACACGATGCTGGCCGGATAGAACCAGTCGCTCGGCTGGAAGCCGGCCTGCTTGAGCGCCTTGACTTCGGCGTGGACCTGCGCGCGCGTGAGCGGCGGGTTCGACTGGGCCTGTGCGGCGAACGGGGCCGAGACGGCCAGGGCGATGGCAACGGCTTGGATCAGGCGCTTCATGATCGGGACTCCACGATTTTGGTGAATCGCGGCGCTTCGTTCGTCGAAGCGCCGCGAGACGCTGAAATCAGTGTAGGCCGCGGCGGACGCGCGAAAAATGCGATCGCGCCCAACGCAGTGTTTTGCTGCCGGTAACAATGGGGGCGCACGGGCCGACGCCGCGTAATGGCCCGGGTGGACCCGGGGCCCAAGGCGGCCGCCGCCCACGCGCGTGCAAGCGCGGCGGCATGGATCTGGCCTGATTCGGCGGGCGGGGAAATGAAATCGGACCGGATGCGCATGCCGGAATCCGTTCCGGCGCGCATGCGGTCCGATTTTTCGAAAGGCGAGGCAGGCGGCGCATGAAGCGCCGCCTCGATGCCGAGGCTTACACGAGCCCCGTCGCGTAGTAGACGGCGATCACGAAGAACACCGCGAGCGTCTTGATGACGGTCACCGCGAAGATGTCGCGATACGACTCGCGGTGCGTGAGGCCCGTGACCGCGAGCAGCGTGATGACCGCGCCGTTGTGCGGCAGCGTGTCCATGCCGCCGCTTGCCATCGCGACGACCCGGTGCAGCACGTCCATCGGGATGTTGGCTGCCTGTGCGCCCTTGATGAACAGATCCGACATCGCGGCGAGCGCGATGCTCATGCCGCCCGACGCCGAGCCCGTGATGCCGGCGAGCGAGCTGACCGACACGGCCGCGTTGACGAGCGGGTTCGGGATGCTCTTCAGCGCATCGCTGACGACGAGGAAGCCCGGCAGCGCGGCGATCACGCCGCCGAAGCCGTATTCCGACGCGGTGTTCATCGCGGCGAGCAGCGCGCCGGCGACAGCGGCCTTGGAGCCGGTCGCGAAGCGGTCGCTGACACGCTTGAATGCCGTCAGCACGACCAGCACGATACCGAGCAGCAGCGCGGCCTCGACCGACCAGATCGCGACGACGGTCTTGATCGACGTCGTGACCGGCGCGTGCACGCCCGGCAGCACTTCCGGCGCGACCGTGTACGACGCGGCGCCGTACCACTGCGGAATCAGCTTCGTGAACGCGAAGTTCGACACGCCGACGAGGATCAGCGGCAGGATCGCCAGCGCGGGATGCGGCAGCGCCTTCGCCTCGACGCGTTCCGGCTCGTTGACGAGCGACGTGCCGTAGCCTTCGCCCTTCGCCATCGCCGAACGGCGGCGCCATTCGAGATACGCGAGGCCGACGGCGATGATGAACAGCGAGCCGATCGTGCCGAGCGCGGGCGCGGCCCAGGCGGTCGTCTTGAAGAACGTGGTCGGGATGATGTTCTGGATCTGCGGCGTGCCGGGCAGCGAATCCATCGTGAACGAGAACGCGCCGAGTGCGATCGCGCCCGGCATCAGCCGTTTCGGGATGTTGCTCTGGCGATAGAGTTCGGCCGCGAACGGGTAGACCGCGAACACCACGACGAACAGCGACACGCCGCCATAGGTGAGCAGCGCACACACCGCGACGATCACCGCATTCGCGCGCGAGCGGCCGATGTAGCGGATCGCCGCATGGACGATCGACTCGGAGAACCCGGACAGTTCGATCACCTTGCCGAACACGGCGCCGAGCATGAAGACCGGGAAATACAGTTTGACGAAGCCGACCATCTTCTCCATGAAGATGCCGGAGAAGACCGGCGCGACGGCGGCGGGTTCGGTCAGCAGCACCGCGCCGAGCGCGGCGATCGGCGCGAACAGGATCACGCTGTAGCCGCGATACGCGGCGAACATCAGGAACGCCAGCGCGGCGAGGACGATCACGAAAGACAAGGGAGTCTCCTAATGGCTTTGGTTGTTGTTCGATCGCGCGACGCGCCGCGGACCGGCTCAGGTTCGTGCAGGTTTCGTGCCATCGGCCGGATTGCGCCGCCGGACATGGGCCCGCCGACGGCCGGCGGGCCCGCGCCGGTGCAGGTCTGACGATTCTACATAAAACGTCTCCATCCGGAGACGTTTCGGCCATCCGGTCGACCCTCGAAATCGTGCAGGGCTTTCCCGGACATCGCATTGCGGCGTGTCTCCGGAGTGAGATAATCCGTCTCGTTCCGGAGACATCCGGCCGACGATACATGGAGACGAAGACACGATGATGAACGACTGGGCCCGCCTGCCCGTCAACTACGGCGACGTGCTGCGGCGCGCGGCCGAGTCGCTGTTCCGGACCTTCGAGGATTCGAGCGCGGGCACGGTGGTCGTCGATCGCGACGCGCGCGTCGTGTGGATGAACGAGCGTTACGCGGCACGCTTCGGTTTCGCCGACCCGCAGCAGGCCGTCGGCCTCGATTGCGAGGCCGTGATCCCGAACAGCCTGATGCGGGAGGTCGTGTCGACCGGGCAGCCGATCCTGCTCGACATCATGGAGACGGGCCGCGAACCGCTTGTCGTCACACGCCTGCCGTTGAAGAACGAGGCGGGCGAGACGGTCGGCGCGATCGGCTTCGCACTGTTCGACCAGTTGAAGACGCTCACGCCGATTTTTTCCCGCTACGCGCAGCTTCAGCAGCAGCTGATCGCGACGCAGCGCTCGCTCGCGCAGGCGCGCCGCGCGAAATACACGTTCGCGAGCTTCGTCGGCACCAGTGCCGCGAGCCTCGAGACCAAGCGCCAGGCGCGCCGCGCGGCGCAAGTCGATTCGCCGGTGCTGCTGCTCGGCGAGACGGGCACCGGCAAGGAACTGCTCGCCCATGCGATTCACGCGGCGTCGGCGCGTGCGCTCCAGCCGCTCGTGACCGTCAACGTCGCCGCGATTCCCGACACGCTGCTCGAAACCGAATTCTTCGGCGCGGCGCCCGGTGCGTATACCGGTGCCGATCGCAAGGGACGCGTCGGCAAGTTCGAGCTGGCCGATCGCGGCACGCTGTTTCTCGACGAGATCGGCGACATGCCGCTGCCGTTGCAGGGCAAGCTGCTGCGCGTGCTGCAGGACAAGGAGTTCGAGCCGGTCGGCTCGAACCGGATCGTGCGCGCGGACGTGCGCATCATCGCCGCCACGTCGGCCGACCTGCCGGCGCTCGTGGCGGCCGGGCGTTTTCGCGCGGATCTCTATTACCGGCTGAACGTGCTGACGATCCACGCGCCGCCGTTGCGCGAACGCGCGTCCGACATCGCGGCGCTCGTCTACGCGACGCTCGAGGAGCTGGCCGCCCAGCACGGGCGCGCCGCGCACTGCGAGCTGACCGACGATGCGTTGCGGATGCTGTGCGCGTATCCATGGCCCGGCAACGTGCGCGAGTTGCGCAATACGCTCGAACGCGCGCTGATGCTGTCGGATCGTTCGGTGATCGACGCGCGCGCGCTCGCGCCGTTTCTCGGGCCGGTGCGTGTCTCGCCGGACACCGCGGCACCCGCGCAGCGAGCGGGCGCGGTGCCGGCCGAGCAGCGCGCGGGCGACGCAGTGACGGCATCCGGTGCACCGGCCGCTTCGTATGCCGATGCACTGGCGGCGTGGGAGCGCCAGTTCCTGACCGATGCGCTGGCGGCTTGCAATGGAAAGGTGGTCGAAACGGCTGCGCGTATCGGCATCGGCCGCGCGACGCTGTACAAGAAGCTGGCGGCGCTCGGTATCGACCGGTAGGCCGACCGGCGATGCCGATGCGGCTCGATGTAATGCATCGAACAGGAGACTGCGATGAAGCGGATCGGCATGGCAGGGTGGCTGACCATGTTGCTGGCGAGCGCCGCGCTCGCGCGGGCCGGCGATACCGACGCACCCGACGCGCGACGCAACTGGTACAACGATCCGTTCGTCGCGCTGTCGCAGGACGTGGCCGAATGCCCGTTGCCGCTCGGCCCGTGGATGACGCGCGCCGAGATGACGGACGATGCGCACTACCGCGCCGAACGCGGGACGACCTGCTGGCTCGCCCATCGCTGCACGAAGCCGAACTCGTATATGTATGACGCGTCGATCGCCGATGCGGCGAAGGCGCACTTCGCGGCCTCCGATCGCTTGCGCGGCACGAGCCTGTGGATCACCGTGCAGCGACGGTTCATCTACGTCGAAGGATGCGCGGACAGGGCGTTCGATCGCCAGGCGCTGCAACGCGAATTCGAGGCGCTTCCGGACGTCGAGCAGGTTTTCATTCGCATCACCGACGATCCGCGCAAGCGCTTGCCATACAAGGCGCGCGGGCAACCCGATCGCACGCCGGACTGACGGCCGAAGGGCGGCCCGTGGCATACTCGCTGCATTCAAAAAAAGGTTGACGGGAAGAACAATGAAACACATGCTTGCGTCGGTCTGTCGGTGGCCTCGGGCGGCCGTGATGTTGGCTCTGGTTGCAGGGCTCGGCGGATGCGGTGGCGGTGCCCCGCTGTTCACTTCGGACGGGCGTCCGACCACTCAGGTGCAATGCACCGGCAGCGACTGGAGCAATTGCACGGACAATGCCCGGGCCATGTGCAACGGGGATTTCGACGTGATCCAGCAATCGACGGATGACGCCGTGCGAAATCTTCTCTTCGCATGCAAGAAGAAGAGCGGTTATTGATCCCGAAATGACCGGCTGAGGAGACCACGATCGGGAGAAGCGCTTTTCCGCTTGCTTTGAGTCACTTGTTTTTTCACGAATAACACTCATGGAGTCCCATCCATATGGCGACCTACAGGCAACTGACCGCGCAGCTCGAACGGCTTCAGCAAAAGATCGACAAGGAACGTGAAAAGGCGATTGCCGACGCGATTGCGACTATCCGCGCGAAAATCGACGAATACGACATTACGCCGGAAGAGCTCGGTTTTCGCCCGGCAGGATCGGCCTCCGCCGCTGCCGCCGCGAAGCCCAAGCGGACCTTGCCGCCCAAATACCTGAACCCGAAGACGGGCGAAACCTGGAGCGGCCGCGGACGG
Source organism: Burkholderia sp. BCC0506 (assembly GCF_902833145.1). Taxonomy (GTDB): domain Bacteria; phylum Pseudomonadota; class Gammaproteobacteria; order Burkholderiales; family Burkholderiaceae; genus Burkholderia. Next base: position 157,473 of record NZ_CADFEN010000008.1, read on the forward strand.
GCGCCGGCGTGGCTCGGCAAGAATCGCGGACGTTTCCTGATCAAGGACTGACTCCCGAAAATCCTCACCTTTCGTATGTCGACTGACGGTGCGAACGGCCATGCGGCCTTCGCACCGTTTTGTTTTCATGCGATCGCCCTGCGATTTTCCCCGGCGAATTGAAGTGCAATGCCGCGCAATTAACGGATCCTGTTTTGCGAATTCGCCGCGATCCGGCCGCATATTGCGGGGAATTTCCGTAAACAGCGGCGTAATCGCGCCATGCATGCATATGGGCATTCGTGTTTTTCGCGGTGCATGCGTGACGCGGATTTTCATCACCGTTCGCGCATTGCCGCAGTGTGTCGTGCGATTCCCGAAGATACTCACCATGGCTCCTGTAAATCCTCACCTTTGAGAGCGCGGCTGCGGTCGAGCCGCGTTGTGTGCCTCGTGCGAGCGACGCTTCGATGCCGGGCCGCATGTGTTGCATGCCCATGGTGCGAGTATTGACGTCCGTCGAATAGTCGGCCGTTCGGCATATAGGCAGCCGCAGGCGCTTCACCTATGCTTGGAGTTCGCGTCGATCGGCGCCCGGCCCGCCCGGCCGCATGCCGATCGAGTCGTCTTTCGTCATCGCAGGGAGTCGATGTGACCGTTCGCCATCTCGATGCGTTGTTCCAGCCCAGGTCCGTTGCGATCGTCGGCGCTTCGTCGCGCGCAGGCAGTATCGGCGCGATGGTATGGTCGCGCGTGCTCGACGGCGCGTTCCAGGGGCCCGTGTGGCCGGTCAATCCGAAATATCGAGAGCTGGACGGTCATAAGGTCGTCTCCGATGTCGACCGGTTGCCCGCGCCGCCGTCGGTTGCCGTGATCTGCACGCCGCCCGCGACCTGGGCCGGCATCGTGCGCAAGCTCGGTGAGCTCGGCACGCGTGTCGCGGTGATCGTCGGCGAGGCGCGCACCGATGCCGATCGCGCCGCGGTCGATCGCACGCTGAAGGCGGCGAAGCCGTTCGTGCTCCGTATCGTCGGGCCCGGCAGCCTGGGCGTGCTGTCGCCGGCGCGGCACGCGCATTTCGGCGCGCCGGCGTATACGGCGCGATCGGGCGGCGTCGCGTGGGTGTCGCAATCGAATGCGTTGACGAATGCGGTGCTCGGCTGGGCCGACGCACGCGGCCTCGGCTTTTCGCATGTCGTCGCGCTCGGCAGCGAATCCGACGTCGATGCGGGCGACGTACTCGACTACCTGGCGAGCGATCCCGGCACACGCGCGATTCTGCTCGAGCTCGATACCGTGCGCGCCGCGCGCAAGTTCATGTCGGCGGCGCGCGCGGCCGCACGCAACAAGCCGGTGCTCGCGCTGCGTACCGGCCGAGCCGATCCCGGCGACGCACTCTACACGGCGGCGTTCCAGCGCGCGGGCATGGTGCGCGTCGATGCGCTCGACGATCTGCTCGACGAAATCGAGACGCTCGGCGTCGGCCGCGTCACCGCACGGGGGGCGGCGACGCTCGTGACGAGCGACGCGGGCGTGGCGAAACTCGCGGTCGATGCGGTGGCCGAGGTGCGCGACGTGCTGACCGACTGGTCGCCCGCGGCAACGTCGGCCGTCGCGGCCGCGCTGCCGCATCTCGCGGCGCCCGGCAATCCGCTCACGCTGGGCGACGATGCGCGCCCCGAGCACTTTGCCGCGGCGATCAAGGCGCTCGCGCCGTTTCCGCAGACGGGCACGCTGTTCGTCGTTCATTCCACTTCGCACAGTGCGCCGGCCGATGCGGTCGCACGCACGCTGATCGACTCGCGGCAGTACGCGCAGCGCGGCATCCTCGCGTGCTTCTTCGGCGCGGTCGACGCGGCGACGCGCGACGCGCTGCACGCGAACGGCATCCCGGTGCACACGACGCCGCAGCGGCTCGCACGCGCGTATGCGCGTCTCGTCGACTACAACCTCGGGCGTCAACTGCTGATGCAGACGCCGGAGGGCACGCCGCCGCAGCCGGCCGAGTGCGTGGCGTCCGCCCAGGCCGACGCGCACCGCATGGTCGAAGCCGGTCGGCATGAACTGACCGACGAAGCCGCGCTGCGCTGGCTGTCCCATTTCGGTCTGCAGGGCGAGCAGCCCAACGAGCCTGCGGGCAAGCAGGTCGTCGATATCACGGTCGACATGTACGACGATTCGAACTTCGGTCCGGTGTTTCGCTATGCCGTGCCGCCGGCGGATGGCGTATCGGCGCCGTTCGTCGTCTACGGCCTGCCGCCGCTGAACACCGTGCTCGCCCGCGCGGTGATGGAGCGCTCGCCGTATGCGCGCGGCACGCCCGTCGAGCCGACGCTCGATGCGCTGACGGCACTGTCGCAGGTCGTCTGCGACGTGCGCGAAGTCGTTGCGATGTCGGTCACGCTGCGCGTGCTGTCCGACCGCGCACGGGTGGTCGCGCCGCGCATCACATTGGCCTCGGGGCGCAGCCGGCTCGCGATCATGCCGTATCCGCGGCATCTCGAGCAGACGCTCGAGTGGCGTGGCGAGACGGTGACGATCCGGCCGATCCGTCCGGAGGACGAGGCCGCGCACAACGAACTGCTCGGCGCGATGACGCCGGAAGATCTGCGGATGCGTTTCTTCGGCGCGGTGCGCAGCTTCGATCATTCGCAGGTGGCGCGCATGACGCAGATCGACTACGACCGTGAAATGGCCTTCATCGTGTCGTTTACCGATGTGTCGGGGCGCGACCACACGCTCGCGGTGGCGCGTGCGGTCGCCGATCCCGACAACGAGACGGCGGAGTTCGCGATCGCGGTACGGCCCGACCAAAAGGGCAAGGGGCTTGGCCGGCTGATGATGAACCGCATCATCGACTACACGCGCTCGCGCGGCACCGCGTGGATGGTCGGCGAGGCGCTGCGCGAGAATTCGGCGATGATCTCGCTCGCGAAATCGTGCGGTTTCGAGGTGTCGACGACGGAGGAGCCCGGCGTCGTGGGTTTCAGGATGAAGTTGCAGCCGTAGGCGTCGGCCCATGGTTTGACGCCGGGGTGGCGCGTGGCGGCGATGCTGCAATGTCTCGCCATGGCGCCATTTCCATCAGGAATCCAAATAAGTTGAAAACAGCCTCCCCGATGCAGCGCTTGCCAGCGTGTCGGGCCCGCCGATCGTGGCGATATCGCGACGCACGCATGACGTCCGGAGAGTCACGCCGGCATGCGGCGATATTCATCCTGCGCGGTCGTTTCACGCGAGGTGCTTGCACGCATTCGTGGCCGTATTCGGACCTCGTACATTCGAGTCCAGCACCAAGGTGAGACTTTTCGGGAGCAGAGGGTGAACTTTTCCGGGGCGGCATGGTGAGCCGATACGGGAGCGTTCGGTGAGCCTTCCCGGGAACAGCGGGTGAGTACCTGCGGGAGAGGCTGGTGAGCCTTTCCGGGACGCCTCGGTGAGCACTTGCGGGAGCGATCGGTGAGGAGGTTCGGGAGGCGTCAGTGAGCGTCTCCGGGAGCCTTGGGTGAGACTTTACGGGAGGTCACGGTGAGGGCTTGCGGGATGCTCGGGTGAGCTTTTTCGGGAGCATGTGAACGCACGGCTCCCATCGGCGCCGCGCCGGCCAACGCCGGCGTGACGCACCGGTACGGACACGCACGAACCGTGCCCGTGACGACACTTACGCAGCGAGTTTCGACGCCGCGTCGTTTACCTGCTCGCGCGAAATCGCGAGTTCCTCGAGGTGCGGATCGGCATAGACCGCACCGGTTTCGCGCTCGAGGCGCGCGATCGTCAGCGCACAGCGCGCGGTGTCTTTCGGCATCGCGATGAAGCGCTTGACCGATTCGCCGGACGTGAACGCGTCGAACAGTGCGCCGCGCACGTCGTCCGGAAGCGTCTTGGTCCACTGGTACGGCTTGCCGTTGAACGTGATCGACGGCGGCAGCGTGCGTTCCTTCTTGGTCGCCGTGATGAGCCCGTAGGTGCGGGCCGCGTCGCCGATCTGCTCCGGCGAGAAGAGTTCGTCAGGCGTGATGTCGAACTGCTCGATGTAGTTCTCGATCGCCTGCATCGCGGCGGCCCGGTCGTCGCGCTTCTTCTGCGCGCGCGCGACGATATCGCGCAGCTCGTCCGCTTCCTCGGGCGTGATCGTGAAGCTTGCCTGCTTCTGCTGAAGTTCGGAGAAACGCTGGAATTCTTGATCGTTCAGAAGTTTGGCCATGACATCCATCGGACACGACGGCCGCGACAACCGGCCGCCGTAGTTTTTGAGAGGGCCGCTATTCTAGCGTAGCGCCGCGGGTACCCGATGCGACGTCGCGCATCGGGTACCGCACGGGCGTCGCGCGCAACCGGAGCCGGCGCGCCGTGCCGTGCCCGGTCCGCCGTGCCCGGAAGCGGCACGTCAGCAGGTCTCGGTGCGGCACATCGACAGATGGGTGGCCGTGTCGCGCAGTGCGCCGACGACCACGTCGACGGACGGTGCCATGTGTGCATCGATCCGGCGCATGTACGGGCACGTCAGCACCGCGATCGCGTGGCCGGCCGGCCCGAGGATCGGCACGGTCAGGTCGGTCACGCCGTACGCCTGGCGGCTGTCCTGGCGCAGGTAGCCGGACTGCCGGATCGACTGGCACGCATTCGCGAGCTCCTGCTCGTTCAGCGGCGCCTCGCCCTTGACCTTGCGGTGCTCGGCCAGCATGTGCGCGCGTTGCTCGGGGCCCTGGAACGCCAGCATCATGCGCCCCGATGCCGTATCGGCGAGCCCGACGCGCGAGCCGAGCCGGACCGACACGCCCCACGGGCCGGGCCCGTCCACCTGCGCGATCACGAGCAGGTTGCCGCGATCGTAGACGGACAGGTGGCACGACTGTTCGGCGGCATCCGCGAAGCGCTGCATCGGCGGCAGCGCTTCGGCGATCAGCCGATTCATCGGCGGATGCCGGTGTGCCAGCGCGAACAGCTTGAGGCTGAGCGTGTAGCGGTCGCCGCCGGTCGAACGCATCACGTAGCGGCGCGCGACGAGGCGTTCGAGCATCCGGTAGATTTCGCTCGCGTTACGGCCGAGCTCCTTCGTGATTTCGGTGCGGGTGAGTCCTTCCTTCTGCTCGGACAGGAGTTCGAGAATGTCGAGGCCCTTGTCGAGCGCGGGTGCGCGATAGCGGTCGGTAGCGGCCATCGATTCCCGTGCGTCGCAGCCGGGAAGCGGGTCGTTGTTTGTCTGCATTGTCGATGTGAGGTTGGGGGATTACCGTCGATCGGTCGGCGACGCACGCTGGCCGGTTCTGCACGCGTAGAGGGCGGCCCCGCGTATGGCAATGAAAGCCAACCGCATGAGCTTAGCAATAAACATACAGTGTGCAATGCAGCGTCTTTTTACCGATCATTACCGGTCAAGAACGGATTGGCAAACGTTTTCGATGACAGAGGCACCCCGAATAGCCAGTATTCATGCACCGATGGCAGGCGCTGCCGCGAACGCCGGCCGATCGCCCGACGCCGATGCAGCGCATGCTGCGCCGCAGCGTCGGCAGGCGCACCAATAGTCGGTATCCGCCGCGCGTCATTTCATGGCGCGCGGCCGATGGTACAAAGGCTGGCGGGCCAGCGACGGTGCGGCCGCGCGTGGAGCCGGTCGGCAGGGGCCGGTACGCGCGCGGATGCCGGGCCGTCGTTGCCGATGCGCAGACCGGCGGCCGCCCGTTCGATGCGCGCCGTACCGTCGTACGGCGCCGCGATCGCTGCGCCCGCGCGACCCGCGCGCGTCGACGGCATGCCGCGTGCGGCGCCGACGCGTGCAATCGACGATCGACGATCAGGCCGGCGCGCGGCTGCGAAAGGCCGCGGCGGCCGGTATTCTGTCCCATTCGACAACAGAGGTTAAGCACGATGAAACTGCTTCGCTATGGCCCGTCCGGCCAGGAAAAGCCCGGCATCCTCGACGCGGCCGGCCGGATTCGCGACTTGTCCGCGCATGTGCCGGATCTTGCCGGCGATGTGCTGTCCGACGCGGGTCTCGCGCGGCTGCGCGCCATCGATCCGGCCACGCTGCCGCTCGTGTCCGGCGAGCCGCGCATCGGCGCGTGCGTCGGTCAAGTCGGCAAGTTCATCGGCATCGGCCTGAACTATGCCGACCACGCAGCCGAAGCCGGCATGCCGGTGCCGAAGGAGCCGGTCGTGTTCGGCAAGTGGACGAGCTCCATCTGCGGCCCGAACGACGGCATCGACATCCCGAAGGGCTCGGTGAAGACCGACTGGGAAGTCGAGCTGGGCGTCGTGATCGGCGCGAAGTGCAAGGACGTCGACGAAGCGCGCGCGCTCGATTACGTCGCGGGCTACTGCGTCGTCAACGACGTGTCCGAGCGCGAATGGCAGATCGAGCGCGGCGGCCAGTGGGACAAGGGCAAGGGTTTCGACACGTTCGGCCCGATCGGCCCGTGGCTCGTTACGCGCGACGAAGTCCCCGATCCGCAGCGTCTCGACCTGTGGCTCGAAGTCGACGGCCACCGTTATCAGAACGGCAACACGCGCACGATGGTGTTCACCGTCGCGCAACTGATCGCGTATCTGTCGACCTGCATGACGCTGCAGCCGGGCGACGTGATCACGACCGGTACGCCGCCGGGCGTCGGCATGGGGATCAAGCCGTCGCCGGTCTTCCTGAAGGCCGGCCAGACGGTGCGCCTCGGGATCGACGGGCTCGGCGAGCAGTTGCAGCGCACGCGCAACGCGCAATAAGCGGGTGCGCGGCGCGGGCCCGCTGGAGGATGTCGCCACGCGCGCGCCGGCCAGGCTGCCCGACACGCCGGCATGACCGCCGCCGGTGACCGGCGTGCACCGAACGACGATGTAGCCAAAACCACGGGCCCGATTCCGCGCGATGCGGAATCGGGCCCGTGCCGCTTGTCGGCATCCGTACGAGGCGAATCACACGACGTTGTCGAGTTCGCAGTGCGCTTCGAGCCGATATCCGTCGGGGTCGACGACGAACGCCGCGTAGTAGCCCGGGCCGTAGTGCTCGCGCTTGCCGGGCCCGCCGTTGTCCTTGCCGCCGTGCTCGAGCGCGGCGCGGTAGAACGCGTCGACCTCGACCGGCGACGCGGCCTTGAACGACAGGTGCATCCCCGACTCCGGATCGGCGACGACGGGGCGAGCCGCATGCTGCAACCACAGCTCGGGCTCGGTCGTGCCGTACCCGATGGCACTGTCGTCGCTATACAGGCGCTTGTAGCCGAGTGCGCCGAGCGCGCTGTCGTAGAAGGTGCGGCTGCGGTCGATGTGGGCAACGCCGAACGAAAGGTGATCGATCATCTGTGGCTCCTTTGAACTGAAGGGGGACGTCAGTCAGTGCGGCAAACCTGTTACAGGCACCATGCCAGCCGTTTGTAGCGCAGCGCGCCGAGCGCGATGTCGCCGTACCCGCGGCCGGTGGCGGTGTGGATAACGCCGAACGAAAAACGATCGAACATCTGTGTCTCCTTGAATTGAAGGGGGCGTCAGTGCAATCAACCTGTTTTTAACCACCATGCTGGTTATGTTAGAAATCGCTCCGGCGCTTGTCAACCGGCATGGTGGTTAGATACGATCGCGTCATGAGCAAAATGCAACCTTCCGTCACGACGGACTGCCTGATTCCGGCGCCGCCCGATACGCTGAGCGTCGATTTCGCGAACACGCTGTACTGGCGCGGCAGCGATCCGCCGACGGAAACCTTCGGCACCCTGGACGACCTGCTGGCGTGGTGCCGCGAACAGGCCGGCGTGCCGGCCAGCCTGACCGACGCATGTCGCGTGCCCGACAAGGAGCAAGAGAAGGGCGACGAGCCGGCGACGCTCGCTCGGGCGCTCGCGTTGCGCGAGGCGCTGTATCGGCTGTTTCATGCGCAGGCGGAGCAGCGCGAGCCGCAGGATGCCGATCTCGCGCTGCTCGGCGGCTTCCTGGCGGAAGCGTCGCCGCGCATTGCGCTGGCGCGCGTCGACGGCCGCTATGCGTGGCGCATCGATGCGTCGGGTGCGACGCTCGCGCGGCTGTTGAGCCCGGTGCTGTGGTCGGCGATCGACCTGCTCGGTGGCGCGCGGCTCGCGAAGGTCAAGCGCTGCGCGAATGACGCATGCCAGTGGCTGTTCATCGACGACAGCAAGAACGGCAGCCGCCGCTGGTGCTCGATGTCGTCGTGCGGCAATCGCGCGAAAGCGTATCGCCACTATCACAAGGCCGAATGACGGGGCGGCCCGAGCCTATTTCGCCGACAACTTCCGCCACAGCGTCGTCTTGCTGATGCCCAGCATCGCGCATGCGCGATCGCGGTCGCCGCCGCACGCGTCGAGCACCGCGCGGATCTCGTCGGCTTCGGCGCGACGGCGGCGTGCCTGCAGGGTTTGCGCGTCGTCGGCGTCGGCCGCGTCGGGCGGCGCCGCGAACAGCTCGGGCGCGATCACGTGCAGCGCGCCGGGATCGAGCGCCGCGCACGCGGCGGCCGGATCGCGCTCGTCGACTTCCTCGGCCAGTTCCACCGCGATCCGCTCGACCACGTTCTGCAGTTCGCGCACGTTGCCGGGCCAGCGGTAGCGCGCGAGCGTCGCTTGCGTTGCGTCGAGCACGCGCAGCGCATCGGCGGTGTCGCGCACGCGTTCGGCGAGCCGCGGCTCGCGCCGCGCGGCCTGCACGAGCAGCGTCGCCGCGAGCGCGGGAATGTCGGCCGCGCGCTCGCGCAGCGGCGGCAGCCCGATGTTCAGGATGTTGAGCCGGTAATAGAGATCCGCGCGGAACGTGCCGGCCTCGACGGCCGCGAGCAGCGGCCGGTGCGTCGCGGCGATCACGCGCACGTCGATGCGGATCGGCTCGGTCGAGCCGAGACGAATCACCTCGCGTTCCTGCAGCACGCGCAGCAGCCGGCTCTGCAGCGACGGCGGCATCTCGCCGATTTCGTCGAGAAACAGCGTGCCGCGGTGCGCGGCCTCGAACAGGCCGGTCTTGCCGCCGCGCCGCGCGCCGGTAAACGCGCCTTCTTCATAGCCGAACAGCTCGCTCTCGAGCAGCGCCTCCGGAAACGCGCCGCAGTTGACGGCGACGAACGGGTAGCCGCGCCGCGCGGACAGCGCATGCAGGCTCTGCGCGATCATTTCCTTGCCGGTGCCGCTTTCGCCGAGCACGAGCACGGTCGCGTCGGATTTCGCGTAGCGGCGCACGAGCTCGCGCACGCGCGTCATCGGCGCCGACGCGCCGACCACGTCGTCGAGCGCATAGCGGGCGGCGAACTGCTGCGTGGTCGGCTGCGAACGCAACGCGCGATCGAGCCGTTCGACCGCGCGCGACTCCTGGAACGTCAGCACGCTGCCCGATGTGACGCCGCGATCGACGAGCGGCCCGCGATGCACGACGTAGCGCACGCCGCGCACGGTGGCGAGCGCGTCGCCGTCCTCGCCGCGCAGCGTGCGCAGTTCGGGCCGCAGGTCGACGAGCGCGCGGCCGACGGCCGCCGCGGGCTCGACCCCGAGCGCCGACGCGAGCCGCTCGTTGATCGCCTCGATGCGGCCGTGCGCGTCGAGCGCGACCACGCCGTCGCGCAGATGCTGCAGCAGCGTGTCGAGCCGCTGGCGGCGGAACGCCTCGGCGTGCGTCGCATACGCGACTTCGAGCGCCGTCTCGACGGCCTTGCGCACCGACGCATGCGAATACAGGAACACCGCACCCATGCCGGCGCTGGCCGCGAGGTCGGTGACGAGGCCCGGGCCGACGATCGTTTCGATACCGCGATCGCGCAGGTCGTGCACGCAGGCTTCCGCTTCCTGCGCGGACTGATATGACGCAAACTGCACGTCGAGGCCATACGCGGCGACGAAGCGGCGCACTTCGGGCGGCGTCTCGCCGGCGCTCACGAGCGCGATCCGCGCGGCGTCGCGCCGCGCGCGGGCGAGCGCCTGCATCACGTCGAAGCCGGTCGGCGACACGACCACCACCGGTACCGGCGCCCGCGTTTTCAGGAAGCCGCCGTTCGAGCCGGCCGCGACGATCACGTCGGGCCGCGCGGTGCCGGCCTCGGCGATCGCGCCGAGCGCATCTTCATAGGCGCGCGTGACGATGCGCACGTCGGCGCGTTCGTCGAATTCGCCGGCGATCTCGCGAAACAGGTCGCGCAGCCGGCTGATGCCCATCGCCCAGATGCGCGGGCGCACCGTGCGGTCGGCCGGGCCGACGGGCTTGGTCGAAGAGAGGTCCATGACGGCCGATTATGCGCGCGCGATTTCATTTTTGAAACATGAAATTGCCGAATTGAAATCGAACGGCGATGCTCCGGCCGGGCCGGTCGCTTAATAATCAGTGGGTTAGCGACGTGTCGCAAGCTGGCCCGGTCCTTGCTGTTATCGGGCATTCCATCAGGAGGCCGTTCATGAGCAACACGCATCTTCAGAGCGCCGGCGCGAAATTCCGCGCGGCAGTCGCGGCCGAGCAGCCGCTGCAGGTGGTCGGCGCGATCACCGCGTACGCGGCCAAGATGGCGCAGGCCGTCGGCTTCAAGGCCGTGTACCTGTCGGGCGGCGGCGTCGCCGCGAACTCGCTCGGCATCCCCGACCTCGGCATCAGCACGATGGAAGACGTGCTGATCGACGCGACCCGCATCACCAACGCGACCGACCTGCCGCTGCTGGTCGACATCGACACGGGCTGGGGCGGCGCATTCAACATCGCGCGCACGATCCGCTCGTTCATCAACGCCGGCGTCGCGGCCGTGCACCTCGAGGACCAGGTCGGCCAGAAGCGCTGCGGCCACCGTCCGGGCAAGGAAGTCGTGCCGACCGAAGAAATGGTCGATCGCGTGAAGGCCGCGGTCGATGCGCGTACCGACGACCAGTTCGTGATCATGGCGCGCACCGATGCGGCCGCCGCCGAAGGGATCGACTCGGCGATCGAGCGCGCGGTCGCGTACGTCGAAGCCGGCGCGGACATGATCTTCCCGGAAGCGATGAAGACGCTCGACGACTACCGCCGTTTCAAGGCGGCCGTGAAGGTGCCGATCCTCGCGAACCTGACCGAGTTCGGCTCGACGCCGCTGTTCACGCTCGACGAGCTGCGCGAGGCGAACGTCGACATCGCGCTGTACTGCTGCGGCGCGTATCGCGCGATGAACAAGGCCGCGCTGAACTTCTACGAAACGCTGCGCCGCGACGGCACGCAGAAGGCGGCCGTGCCGACGATGCAGACGCGCGCCGAGCTGTACGAGTTCCTCGGCTATCACGAATACGAGCGCAAGCTCGACGAACTGTTCGCGCAGGGCAAGAAGTAACGCGGCCCGGCCCCCGATACCCATTGGAGAAGGAAAACATGAGCGAGACGAAAGACGCAGCAGCACCGGCCGCCGCAGGCGCATTCAAGCCGAAGAAGTCGGTGGCGCTGTCGGGCGTGACGGCCGGCAACACCGCCTTGTGCACGGTCGGCAAGACCGGCAACGACCTGCACTACCGCGGCTACGACATTCTCGACGTCGCCGAATCGTGCGAATTCGAGGAAATCGCGCACCTGCTGGTGCACGGCACGCTGCCGAACCTGACCGAACTGGCTGCGTACAAGGCCAAGCTGCGCGCGCTGCGCGGCCTGCCGAGCGCGCTGAAGGCGGCGCTCGAGCAGATCCCGGCGTCCGCGCATCCGATGGACGTGATGCGCACCGGCGTGTCGGTGCTCGGCACCGTGCTGCCGGAGAAGGACGACCACAATCTGCCGGGCGCGCGTGACATCGCCGACCGCCTGATGGCGTCGCTCGGCTCGATGCTGCTGTACTGGTATCACTTCTCGCACAACGGCAAGCGCATCGAGACGGAAACCGACGACGACTCGATCGGAGGCCACTTCCTGCACCTGCTGCACGGCAAGACGCCGTCGAAGTCGTGGGTCGAGGCGATGCACACGTCGCTGATCCTGTACGCGGAACACGAATTCAACGCGTCGACGTTCACCGGCCGCGTGATCGCGGGCACGGGCTCGGACATCTATTCGGCGATCACCGGCGCGATCGGCGCGCTGCGCGGGCCGAAGCACGGCGGCGCGAACGAAGTCGCGTATGAAATCCAGAGCCGCTACAGCTCGCCGGACGACGCCGAAGCCGACATCCGCCGCCGCGTCGAGAACAAGGAAGTCGTGATCGGCTTCGGCCATCCGGTCTACACGATCTCCGATCCGCGCAACAAGGTGATCAAGGGCGTCGCGCACAAGCTGTCGAAGGAAGCCGGCGACCTGAAGCTGTACGACATCGCCGAGCGTCTCGAATCGGTGATGTGGGACGCGAAGAAGATGTTCCCGAACCTCGACTGGTTCAGTGCGGTGTCGTATCACATGATGGGCGTGCCGACCGCGATGTTCACGCCGCTGTTCGTGATCTCGCGCACGTCGGGCTGGAGCGCGCACATCATCGAGCAGCGCATCGACAACAAGATCATCCGCCCGAGCGCGAACTACACGGGCCCGGAAGACCTGCAGTTCGTGCCGATCGAGAAGCGCTGATCGCTGCGCCGCGCGCGCCGGCGCCCGCGACGCGGGCCGCCGCCGGCGCGTGCGGCATGTCTCACCCCGAATTCCGCCCCACATCATGAATACCGCCTACCGCAAACCCCTGCCCGGCACGTCGCTGGACTATTTCGACGCGCGTGCCGCGGTCGATGCGATCGCGCCCGGCGCCTACGACACGCTGCCGTATACGTCGCGCGTGCTCGCCGAAAACCTCGTGCGCCGCTGCGATCCGGCGATCCTCGCCGATTCGCTGAAGCAGATCGTCGAGCGCAAGCGCGAACGCGATTTCCCGTGGTTCCCGGCGCGCGTGGTGTGCCACGACATCCTCGGGCAGACGGCGCTCGTCGATCTCGCCGGCCTGCGCGACGCGATCGCGGACGGCGGCGGCGACCCGGCGAAGGTGAACCCGGTCGTGCCGGTGCAATTGATCGTCGACCACTCGCTCGCCGTCGAATGCGGCGGCTTCGATCCGGACGCGTTCGCGAAGAACCGCGCGATCGAGGATCGCCGCAACGAGGATCGCTTCCACTTCATCGAGTGGACGAAGAAGGCGTTCGAGAACGTCGACGTCATCCCGCCGGGCAACGGCATCATGCACCAGATCAACCTCGAGAAGATGTCGCCGGTGATCCAGGCGCAGGACGGCGTCGCGTACCCGGACACCTGCGTCGGCACCGACAGCCACACGCCGCACGTCGATGCGCTCGGCGTGATCGCGATCGGCGTCGGCGGGCTGGAAGCCGAGAACGTGATGCTCGGCCGCGCGTCGTGGATGCGCCTGCCCGACATCGTCGGCGTCGAGCTGACCGGCAAGCGCCAGCCCGGCATCACCGCGACCGACGTGGTGCTCGCGCTGACCGAGTTCCTGCGCAAGGAAAAGGTGGTCGGCGCGTACCTCGAATTTCGCGGCGAAGGTGCGGCGAGCCTCACGCTCGGCGATCGCGCGACGATCTCGAACATGGCGCCCGAATACGGCGCGACGGCCGCGATGTTCTTCATCGACGGCCAGACGATCGACTACCTGCGCCTGACCGGCCGCAGCGACGAGCAGGTGAAGCTGGTCGAGACCTATGCGAAGACGGCGGGCCTGTGGGCCGACACGCTGAAGCGCGCGCAGTACGAGCGCACGCTGACGTTCGACCTGTCGAGCGTGGTGCGCAACATGGCCGGCCCGTCGAACCCGCACAAGCGGCTGCCGACGTCCGATCTCGCCGCGCGCGGGATCGCCGGTCGGTGGGACGAGAAGCCGGGCGAGATGCCCGACGGCGCGGTGATCATCGCCGCGATCACGAGCTGCACGAACACCAGCAACCCGCGCAACGTGATCGCGGCTGCCTTGCTCGCGCGCAACGCGAATGCGAAGGGCCTCACGCGCAAGCCGTGGGTGAAGAGCTCGCTCGCGCCCGGCTCGAAGGCGGTCGAGCTGTATCTGCAGGAAGCGAACCTGCTGCCGGAACTCGAGAAGCTCGGCTTCGGCATCGTCGCGTTCGCGTGCACGACCTGCAACGGGATGTCGGGCGCGCTCGACCCGAAGATCCAGCAGGAGATCGTCGATCGCGACCTGTACGCGACGGCCGTGCTGTCCGGCAACCGCAACTTCGACGGGCGCATTCACCCGTATGCGAAGCAGGCGTTCCTCGCGTCGCCGCCGCTCGTGGTCGCGTATGCGATCGCCGGCACGATCCGCTTCGACATCGAGAAGGACGTGCTCGGCCACGACCAGGACGGCCAGCCCGTCACGCTGAAGGACATCTGGCCGACCGACGAGGAAATCGATGCGATCGTCGCGTCGAGCGTGAAGCCCGAGCAGTTCCGCAAGGTCTACGAGCCGATGTTCGCGCGCACGGCCGATGCGGGCGAGCGCGCGGCGCCGCTGTACGACTGGCGCCCGCAGAGCACGTATATCCGCCGTCCGCCGTACTGGGAAGGCGCGCTGGCCGGCGAGCGCACGTTGCAGGGCATGCGTCCGCTCGCGGTGCTCGGCGACAACATCACGACCGACCACCTGTCGCCGTCGAACGCGATCCTGCCGGACAGCGCGGCCGGCGAGTACCTCGCGAAGATGGGCCTGCCGGAAGAAGACTTCAACTCGTACGCGACGCACCGCGGCGACCACCTGACCGCGCAGCGCGCGACCTTCGCGAACCCCACGCTCGTCAACGAGATGGCGGTCGTCGACGGCGCGGTGAAGAAGGGCTCGCTCGCGCGCGTCGAGCCCGAAGGCAAGGTCGTGCGGATGTGGGAAGCGATCGAGACGTACATGAATCGCAAGCAGCCGCTGATCGTGATCGCCGGCGCCGACTACGGCCAGGGTTCGTCGCGCGACTGGGCCGCGAAGGGCGTGCGGCTCGCGGGCGTCGAGGCGATCGCCGCCGAAGGCTTCGAGCGGATCCATCGCACGAACCTGATCGGGATGGGCGTGCTGCCGCTCGAGTTCAAGCCGGGCACGAACCGGACGACGCTCGGCATCGACGGCACCGAGACCTTCGATGTGGTCGGCGCGCGCACGCCGCGCGCCGAGCTGACGCTCGTGATCCACCGCAGGAACGGCGAGCGTGTCGAGGTGCCGATGACGTGCCGGCTCGATACGGCCGAGGAAGTGTCGATCTACGAAGCGGGCGGCGTGCTGCAGCGGTTCGCGCAGGATTTCCTCGAATCGTCGCAGGCGGCCTGACCCGGTCATACAGGGACAACACACAACATGGCTCACATTCCTCAAATCAGGATTCCCGCGACCTACATGCGCGGCGGCACCAGCAAGGGCGTGTTCTTCCGGCTGCAGGACCTGCCCGACGCCGCGCAGGCGCCGGGCGCCGCGCGCGACGCGCTGCTCTTGCGTGTGATCGGCAGCCCCGATCCGTACGGCAAGCAGATCGACGGGATGGGCGGCGCGACGTCGTCCACGAGCAAGACGGTGATCGTGTCGAAGAGCACGCGGCCGGGGCACGACGTCGATTACCTGTTCGGCCAGGTCGCGATCGACCGTGCATTCGTCGACTGGACCGGCAACTGCGGGAACCTGTCGGCGGCGGTCGGCCCGTTCGCGATCGGCGGCGGCCTCGTCGATGCGTCGCGCGTGCCGCGCGACGGCATCGCGACCGTGCGGATCTGGCAGGCGAACATCGGCAAGACGATCGTCGCCCATGTGCCGATCGTGAACGGCGCGGTGCAGGAGACGGGCGACTTCGAGCTGGACGGCGTCACGTTCCCGGCTGCCGAAGTGCAGCTCGAATTCATGGACCCGGCCGCCGAGGAAGAAGGCGCGGGCGGCGCGATGTTCCCGACCGGCAACCTCGTCGACGATCTGGCCGTGCCGGGCATCGGCACGCTGAAGGCGACGATGATCAACGCGGGCATCCCGACGATCTTCGTCGACGCGGAAGCGATCGGCTATACGGGCACCGAGCTGCAGGACGCGATCAACGGCGATGCGAAGGCGCTCGAGAAGTTCGAGACGATCCGCGCGCACGGCGCGCTGCGCATGGGCCTGATCGACACGCTCGACGAAATCGCGACGCGCCAGCACACGCCGAAGATCGCGTTCGTCGCGAAGCCGGCCGATTACGTCGCGTCGAGCGGCAAGCGCGTGAAAGCGGGCGACGTCGACCTGCTGGTGCGCGCGATGTCGATGGGCAAGCTGCATCACGCGATGATGGGCACGGCGGCGGTCGCGATCGGCACGGCCGCGGCGATCCCCGGCACGCTCGTCAATCTCGCGGCGGGCGGCGGCGAACGCAATGCGGTGCGTTTCGGGCATCCGTCGGGCACGCTGCGCGTCGGCGCCGAAGCGCGGCGCGAGCACGGCGAGTGGACCGTCACGAAGGCGATCATGAGCCGCAGCGCGCGCGTGCTGATGGAAGGCTGGGTGCGGGTGCCGGGGGATGCGTTCTGATGCCCGGCGGTTGGCGCGTGCAGCCCGGCGCCGTCGGTCCTTGAGCGATCCCTGCGTAGCCGACGTGCTGCGCGGGGATTTTTTGTTTGGCGTATGCGTGACGGCGGCAATTCGGTTTGCAAGATGCCGGCCGGAGTTCGTCACGAAGCGCGGACGGCGGCCGACCGCGCTGTATGGGATCCGCGCAAGCGCCAAAGCGCCAACGCTGACCGACCGCGAAGCATGGGACCAGCGCAAGCGCTAAAGCGCTGACGCTGGTCGACCGCGAAGCATGGGACCAGCGTAAGCGCTAAAGCGCTAACGCTGGTCGACAGGAGAACCGCATGTCACTTGCGGCGCCGCTTTCCGGCATCCACATCGTCGAATTCGAAGGTCTCGGCCCCGGCCCGCTCGCCGGCTGGATGCTCGCCGGCATGGGCGCGCGCATCACGCTGGTCGCGCGCCCGTCCGGCCGCACCAGTGCGCCGGACGCGCTGCGGGCCCGCGACGGCGATCTGCTGCGCGAAGGCAAGACGATCGTCGAACTCGACCTGAAGGCACCGGCCGGCCGCGACGCCGCGCTCGGCCTGATCGCACAGGCCGACGCGCTGATCGAGGGCTTGCGGCCCGGCGTGATGGAGCGGCTCGGCCTCGGGCCCGACGCTTGCGCGCGCCGTAACCCGAAGCTCGTATACGGGCGCATGACGGGTTGGGGCCAGCACGGCCCGCTCGCGGCCGCGGCCGGACACGACCTGAACTACGTCGCGCTGACCGGCCTGCTGTCGCTGGCCGCGCCGCGCGACGGCCGACCGGGCGTGCCGCCGACCGTCGTCGGCGATGCGGGCGGCGCGCTGGGGCTCGCGTTCGGCATCGTCTGCGCATTGCTCGACGTGCGCGGCGGCGGGCCGGGGCGCGTGGTCGACGGCGCGATCGTCGACATCGTGTCGATGCTCGGCTCGCTCGCGCTGTGGGCCCGCGCGAACGGGCAGCTCGACGGCGCGCAGCCGAGCCTGTTCCACGACGCGCCGTTCTACGACGTGTACCGCTGCGCGGACGGCGAATGCGTGACGATCGGCGCGCTCGAACCGCCGTTCTATGCGCTGCTGGTCGAACGGCTCGGGCTGACCGACGTCGATCCCGCGTCGCAGTACGACCCGGCGCGCTGGCCGGCGCTGAAGGCGCGCTTCGCGGCGGTGTTCGCGCAGCAGCCGTCCGCGCACTGGCGCGCGCTGCTCGAAGGCACCGACGCGTGTTTCGCGCCGGTGCTGAGCGTGGCCGATGCGGCCGTGCATCCGCACAACGCGGCGCGCGGGATCTATCGGACGGACGAGCACGGGAACGTGAGGGCGCGGGTGGCGCCGCGGTTTTTGCCGTTGGCAGGGGATGACGCCGGTTAGGGCTGTCTTTCAGGAGGGTGCTTCCGTTCGTCGACGGTCGAGTGCCGAGTGCATCAGCGTGTCAATTTGCAATGAAACGCCAGCGCGGCACGCGTCGAGGCATCAACGCCCGGCCTCGGACGCTCACGCCGTTTCCTCCCGCGCATCCGGCATCTTGCCGTCGCCGACGCGGTTGATCGTGCCTTGCGCGATCGCGACGAGCCGCTCGTGGTCGCCGTCGATGACGAACACATGACATTGGCAGGTCGCCTGGTGCCGGCCCGCGTAGACGAGCTTCGCGCGGGCGACGAGCGTGCCGTTCACGGCCGGGCGCAGGTAGTTGATCTTGTATTCGGCGGTGATCACGCGCGGGCCGAGCACGAGCGCGCCGGCGAACGTCAGCGCGTTGTCCGCGAGATAGCTGATGACGCCGCCGTGCACGAAACCGTGCTGCTGCCGCAGTTCGTCGCGCACCGGCAGACACAGCGACACTTCGTTGTCGCCGATATGCATCAGCTCCGTGCCCAGCAGCATGCTGAACGGCTGCGCACGCAATGCGCCGCGCGCGTGGTCCGTGATGTCGGTCATCAGTCGCTCCGAGAAACCCCGTCCTTCAGGACGAGGGAGGACGTCAACGAACTTCCTTCGAAATGAGTGCCCGCTTGCGCTGAACTCTAGGAAGGGGGGGGCGGATAAGCAAGGAAATTCGTCCGTGTTTCGTGCAAATCCCGGTGCGAGGCGACCCGATTATTGCGTCGAATGCGCAAGATCTCCGCGTTCGCGGGCGATTCGACGCGAATGCGCGAGCGAAGCGCGCGATTGACCTGCGTGGCCGGCGATTCCGCCTAAAGTCCGACGAAGAAATGCCGCTAATGCCGGGGCATTGCCTCATCGTCCGCTCTCCAGGAATCCCCCATGTTCGGAAAAATCAAGCTCGCGTCGGGTCTGCTCGGCGTGTTGACCGTGTTCTGTCTCTTCCTGTTTGCGATCGAGGCGCTCGGCTTCTGGGCGCTCACGTCGACGCGCAGCGGCGTCGACGATCTGTCGAACGTCGCGATCGCGCAGGTCGATGCGGCCAGCCGGGCGACCGAGCAACTGCTCGACGCGCGCATCAACCTGTCGCGTGCCGGCACGCGGATGGTGCGCGGCGGGCCGAAGCCCGAAGACATCATTCGCCATGCGGGCGCGTCGCTCGCGGAAGCGGACAAGGCGTTCGCCGTGCTGACGGCCGCGCAGGCGGTCGAGGACACCAACCGCGCGCGCGTCGCGGCGCTCGCCGAGCGCTATCGCGCGCTGCGCGGCGCGCTGGGCGAACTCGTGCAGTTCCTCGACGCCGACAACATCCAGGCGTTCCTCGACCAGCCGACCCAGGGCTTCCAGGACGCGTACATCGCCGAGCTGCATCGCTTCACCGACTATGGCGGCACGTCGAGCCGCGCGGCGCTCGACACGATCGACGGCGGCATGCTGTGGTTCAAGTCGGTCGGCATCGTGCTGCTGGTGGCGATGCTCACGGCGAGCGCGGCGATCTACGCGGCCGCGCGGCGCGCGGTCGTCGCGCCGCTGGAGCAGGCCGGCCGCCATTTCGAGCGGATCGCGCAAGGCCGGCTCGACGAAGCCGTGCAGGCGGGCGGCGTATTCGAGATCGACCGGATGCTGCGCGGCCTCGCCGCGATGCAGACGAGCATCGCGGGCACCGTGCGCACGGTGCGCCAGGCATCCGACGCGATCCACCTCGGCGCGGGCGAGATCGCGGGCGGCAACGCCGATCTGTCGGCGCGTACCGGCACGCAGGCCGCCTCGCTCGAGGAAACCGCCGCGAGCATGGAGGAATTGACCGCGACCGTCCGGCAGAACACCGACAGCGCCCGCGCGGCGAGCGCGCTGGCCGACGCGGCGCTCGAAGCGACGAGCCACGGCGGCGGCGTGGTCGACAGCGTGATCGACCGGATGCGCGGCATCGCGCAGAGCTCGGGGCGCATCGCGGAGATCATCTCGGTGATCGACGGCATCGCGTTCCAGACCAACATCCTCGCGCTGAACGCGGCGGTCGAGGCCGCGCGGGCCGGCGAACAGGGGCGCGGCTTCGCGGTGGTGGCGGGCGAAGTGCGCTCGCTCGCGCAGCGCAGCGCGCAATCGGCGAAGGAGATCAAGGCGCTGATCGAGGATTCGGTCGCGCAGATCAACGGCGGCGCGGAGCTCGTCGAGCGCGCCGGCGATGCGATGCGCACGGTGTCGGCATCGATCACGCGGGTCGTGCAGACGATGTCCGAGATCACCGCGGCATCGGTCGAGCAGAGCGTCGGGATCGAGCAGGTGAACCAGGCCGTCACGCAGATGGATCAGCTCACGCAGCAGAACGCGGCGCTGGTCGAGGAAGTCGCGGCGGCCGCCGCGTCGCTGAACGACCAGACCGCGCACCTGATGCAGGCGGTATCGGTGTTCGAACTGGGCGACGGGCGCGCCGCACAGGGCGGGCGCGCTGCGCCGTCGTTCGCCGCGGCGGGTTACGAACCGGCCGGCAGCGCCGCGTAGGCGGTCGCGAGGTGGTAGGGCGTCGTCGACGGCATGTCGGCGCGCGACACCTGGCCATCCGCCGTCTTGCACTCGAACCAGCCGCGCGGTTGCAGGAAGCGCGCGGCGAACCGCTCGATCTGGCGCGCGAGCGGCGCGGAGGCCGGCGTGCCGCCGTGCGTCGCGAGCGCGCGCAGGTATTCGGTCTGCGCCCAGATCCGCTGCGTGCCGTCGATGCACGCGCCTTGCGCGTCGAGCGCTGCGCACACGCCGCCCGTCCGCGGATCGACGCCGTATTGCTCGGCGAACGCGAACGCCCGCGACAGCGCGGCGGGGAGCCCGGTCTGCGCAAGCCGCGCACCGGCCGCATCGACCAGATAGAACCACTCGAACTGATGGCCGGGCTCGAAACGGTTGTCGGCCGCCCCGAGCGGCAGCTCGGCCACGCAGCCGGTCGCCGCGTCGACGAACGTGTGCTCGACGGCCTGCGCGGTGCGCGCGAGCGCATCGTCGAACGCCGTATCGCCGAACGCATCGGCAGCCGCGAGCCACGCTTCGGTCAGATGCATCAGCGGATTCTGCAGCGCACCGCTGCCGGACGACGAGAAATCGGCGTGGCGCGCGGCATCGAGCAATGCGTCGCCGTGGCGCGGCGCGAAGCGCGCCTGGATCAGCGCGGCGGTTTCTTCCGCCGTCGTGCGCGCGGCGGCGTCGCCCGACGCCGCATGCCACGCAGCGCACGCGAACACGATGAACGCGTGCGTATAGAGATCCTTGGTCGTATCGAGCGGCGCGCCCTGCGTGTCGACGCTGTAGATCCAGCCGCCGTGGCGTGCGTCGCGAAAATGCCGGCACAGTGCATCGAACAGCAGGGCCGCGTGCGCGGTGTCGCCGGCCTGCGCGAACACGAACAGTTGCCTCGCGCACGCCATTGCGCGATAACGGGTCGCGGGCAGCGGCGCGTGGGTGGCCGGATCGACGGCCTCGAACGGCAGTTGCAATGCTGGGTCGAACCCTGAACCCCGCCAGATCGGCAAGACGACGTGCGCGAAATGGTGGCGCAGCTGGGCGGCCTGGGCGGAAGCGGAGTCGGAAACGGGCATGACGGGGTTGAGCGCTTGGATCGAAACGTGTCGGCGCGGCCCGGAGAATCGGCGCGGCCGGGGCCAAGGATAAAACATTCCGCGCGGCCGGCACCAAAAAAAGGAGATAAATCGGATGCTCAGCAACCTGGAACTCGTGATGCGGCTCGTTCTCGCGGCGGCGCTCGGCAGCGTCATCGGCTTCGAGCGCGAGCGCCTGTCGTGGGCCGCCGGCCTGCGCACGCACATGCTGGTGTGCGTCGGCTCGACGCTGATCATGATCGTGTCGGCGTTCGGTTTCGCCGACGTGCTCGGCACCAGCGACCACGTCGTGCTCGATCCGTCGCGGATCGCCGCGCAGGTCGTGTCGGGCATCGGCTTCCTCGGCGCGGGCTCGATCCTGCTGCGCGGCGAGATCGTGCGCGGGCTGACGACGGCCGCGAGCCTGTGGTCGGTCGCCGCGATCGGCCTCGCGGTGGGCGGCGGGCTCTATGTCGCGTCGATTTCGGCGACGATCATCATCCTGATCATCCTCGCCGGCATCAAGCCGCTGGAGCGGCGCTATTTCACGGTGCGCCAGCGGCGCCAGCTCGCGTTGACGGTCGCGAGCGGCACGCTGACGTTCGATTCGCTGCACGCGGCGCTCGGCCCCGACAGTGCGCGCGTGAAGCAGTTCATCGTGCAGCGCGCCGACGATACGGGCGAGCAGGACGAGGTGCGCATCGCGCTCGCGCGGGTGTCGGAGCTCGAATACAAGGCGATCTGCGACAAGCTGCGCGCGCTGCCGGGCGTCACGCGCTTCGACGGCGGGAACGGGCTGGGTGGCGACGAATAGCGTGAGTCGGTTGCGGGGCGTGCGACAATGGCTGGCCACCGATTCCGTTCGACATCCGGGTCCGTGCCCGCGGGCCCCGCTATCCGATTTCCATGACCGAATCCGTTTCCACGCCTCGTTCCCGCTCCCGATCCACCCGTTCGTCGGCCCGTTCGCGCCCGCGCTCGGCCGCTGCCGCAGGCAGCACGTCCGCCAGGGCGACGGCACGATCCGGCAGCGCGCCGGCCGGCGATGCGCCGCGGGACGAACGGACGCTCGACCTGTTCGGCGATCCGGTGCTGGAGCCCGGCGAGCGCCTGCCGGTCGCGGCGCACGACGACACGATCGTGGAAGCCGATGCGGCGGCCGGTGCCGACGACGGGCGCCAGGCTACGCTGGACGGGTTTAGCCCGCCGGCGGATGCGGCTGCGGCAAGGCATGCGGAAGCTGAAGGTACGGCGACGACGGATGTGGAGAACGAGGCCGTTTCGACGCCTGAAGGCGACATGGCCGCGAACGTCGACTGCGCATCTGCGGAGGGTCTTGCAACGAAGGCAGCCGATTTGCCCGCGGGCGACGGCGTCGTCACGCAGATCGATGTGCCCGTGACCGACGGTGCCGCGAAGGCGGCGACGAAGCCGCGAGCGTCGGATGGCGCCGCGGCGCGGGCGGCCGAATCGCAAGCGGCGGACGCCGAAGGGGTGAAGCCTGCGGTCGAGGGGGCGGCCGTGAAATCCCGCGAAGGGAAATTTTCCGGTGATGCCGCGAAGGAACGCCGCTCGTCGTCGGGCGGCAGGCGCAGGGCGGCTGCCGGTGCAAACGAGGCGACGGCAACGCAAGCCGTGCCGGTCGCGCCGGGCGTCGACTCGAAGCCGGATGCGGTTGAATCGAGCCCGTCATCGGTCGCCGCCGCGCCGGTCGAGCCGCAGATGCCGGCACGGCCGACACAGTCGACGCAGTCGCCCGAACCGGCAAGCACCGCGCATGCCGCGAAGCCGCGCGACACGGTCCGGCAACCCGACGCCGCGCCGTCGCGGGCTGCACAGCCGGTGGCATCCGCCGCATCGTTCGTGACCAAGCCGTCGTCGGAGCGTCCGCAACCGGCCGCGCCGGCCTTCGATCCGGACACGCACCTGCGCCCGCTGACCGACCGGATCGCCGCGCTGCAGTCCGACGTGGACGGCCTGACGCGCTCGGCCGATCGCGAGATGCGTCGCGTCAACCGCTTGCTGCTCGCACTGGCCGTCGTCGTGCTGGCGGGGCTCGTCGCGCTGGTGCTGCAAACGCGGCAAATCGCGCACCTGAAGCAGGACGTGGCCGCCAAGCAGCAACGGATCGATCGCCTCGCCGCCGATCTGTCGACGCAGCAAGCCACGCTGATGACGCTCGAGGAGCACCACGAAGCGCTCCTGTCGCAAGTCGACCGGCTGCAGCGCAACGCAAACCGCGAGGCGGCCGTCGCGAAGCGGGTTCGTCGCACGCGTTAATCGTTTCGACCCTATCCTGGAAGGCCGACGCGGCAAGGATCGCGGTTCCGCACCGGCGATCGGCTGCCGCGCGCGTGCGGCAAACCGATGCAGTCGCTGGCAGAGTTCAGGGAAAACCCTTAGAATGGAGGTCATCTAAGGGAAAACCCTAGCCACATCTGTCAGGAGTCTCACATGAGCTTCATCTTCGCCCTGCTGCAAAAAATCGACGACCTGTTCGTGTCCCCGCACCTGCCGCTCGACGCCGAATACTCGTACGCCGCGCGTCGCGCCGAAGCCGAGCGCGTACGCCGTGCGCACCTCGTGCCGATCGTCCTGTACCGTCGCTGATTCGCTGATTCGCTGATTCGCTGATTCGCTGATTCGCTGATTCGCTGATTCGCTGATTCGGCGCGGCGTCCGCCGCACCTGCCCGCCCGTTTTCCACCGCCGCATCGCGCGCCGGTGCGACTGTCCCGCTACACTGGGAGTCCGATTCCGTTCACGGCGACCGGGCCATGCTGCAGATGCGGCCGATGACGGCCGGCGAATTCCACGCGTACCGCACGCGAGCCATCGACGGCTACGCGCGCGATCTCGTTTCCTCCGGGCAGAATGCTGCCGAAAACGCGGCCGATCGTGCGCGTGCCTGTTTCGACACGCTGCTGCCGGACGGCCTGCTGACCGCCGGTCAGACTCTCGTCACGCTCATCGACGGCGCCAGCGGCGACACGGTGGGCGACCTCTGGTACGCGATCGTCCCCGAAGGGCCGAACCGCACGCTGTTCATCTACGACCTCGACATCGTCCCGTCCCGGCGTCGCCAGGGCTGGGCCACGCGCACGCTCGACGCACTCGACGCCGAGGCGCGCCGGTACGGCATCACCGAAATCGGGCTGTCGGTGTTCAATCACAATGCGGCGGCGCGTGCGCTGTACCGTGCGTGCGGCTTCGCGCCGATCACCACGACGTTGATCAAACCGGTCGTGTCGAACTGAGTCGCCGGCCGGCGAGGCGTCGTCACATGCCGGCGGTTCGGCGCACCGCTTCGGCGGCCCACGCAGGCACGCTTCCCGATCCTTCCTGTCGGCCGGACGTTCGAACGCCGAACGGCCCGTCCGGCCATCCGGCATTCGCCGCCTGCCGCGTCAACGCGCGCGGCCTTTCCATCTGCGCAGCAGCAACGCGTTGGTCACGACGCTCACGCTGGAAAACGCCATCGCCGCGCCCGCGATCACCGGGTTCAGCAAGCCGAGCGCCGCGAGCGGCACGCCGACCAGGTTGTACACGAACGCCCAGAACAGGTTCTGCTGGATCTTGCGGTACGTGCGCTTGGAGATGTCGATCGCGTCGGCGACGAGCGCCGGGTCGCCGCGCATCAGCGTGATGCCGGCCGTGTGCATCGCGACGTCGGTGCCGGTCGCCATCGCGATGCCGACATCCGCCGCGGCGAGCGCCGGTGCATCGTTGATCCCGTCGCCGACCATCGCGACGACTCCGCCGTGCGTGCGCTTCAGCTCGGCGACGACGCGCGCCTTGTCGTCGGGCAGCACCTGCGCGTGTACTTCGCCGATGCCGAGCGTCGCCGCGACGGCTGCCGCGCTGCCGCGGTTGTCGCCCGTCACCAGGGCGCTGGCGACGCCACGCGCCGACAGCGCCGCGATCGCGTCGCGGGCGCCCGGCTTCACGGTATCGCCGAATGCGATCAGCGCGAGCACCGCCCGCGGCGCATCGGCACGCATCAGCCACGAGATCGTGTTGCCGGCGCGCTCGAGCTCCGCCGCGCGGGCGTCGAGCGCCGGCGGCACCGCGATGCCGAGCTCGTCGCGCCAGCGCGTGCTGCCGAGCGCGAGTCGCTGCCCGCCGACCTGCGCTTGCACGCCGCGCCCGGCCACCGCGCGTGCATCGATCGCGGCCACCGGCTCGGCCGTGCCCCGATGTGTTGCCACGTCGGACTCATGCGCGGCGACCACCGCGCGGGCGAGCGGATGGTCGCTCTGCCGCTGCACGGCCGCCGCGAGCGCGAGTGCTTCGCCGCGCGGCACGTCGACGGCGTCGAACGCGGTCACGGACGGTTTGCCTTCGGTCAGCGTGCCGGTCTTGTCGAATGCGATCACGGTCGTGCGCTGCGCGAGCTCGAGCGCCTGCGCGTCCTTGATCAGCACGCCGTGCCGGGCCGCGACGCCCGTGCCGGCCATGATCGCGGCGGGCGTCGCGAGGCCGAGCGCGCACGGGCACGCGATCACGAGCACCGCGACCGCGTTGAGGATCGCGGTTTCCATCCCGGCGCCGGCGATCAGCCAGCCGATGAGCGTCAGCACGGCGATGCCGAGGATCGCCGGCACGAACACCTCGCTGACGCGATCGACGAGCCGCTGGATCGGCGCCTTCTCGGCCTGTGCGGATTCGACGAGGCGGATGATGCGCGCGAGCGTCGTCTCCGCGCCGATCGCGGTGGTTTCGACGACGAGCGCGCCTTCGCCGTTGATCGAGCCGGCCGTGACGGTGTCGCCGTCGTCCTTCGGCACGGGCAGGCTTTCGCCGGTGATCAGCGATTCGTCGATGTGCGAGCGGCCCGACACGATCCGGCCGTCGACGGGCACGCGCTCGCCGGGCCGGATGCTCACGCGCGTGCCGACGCGCACCTGCGCGAGCGGCACGTCGCGTTCGACGCCGTGCTCGACGATGCGCGCACGGTCGGGGCGCAGCGCGTTCAGTGCGCGGATCGCCTCGGTGGTCTGGCGCTTCGCGCGCGATTCGAGCCACTTGCCGAAGCGCACGAGCGTGACGATGACGGCCGACGCCTCGAAATACAGATGGCCCGGATGCGCGGGATCGCGCAGCATCATCCACAGGCTCAGCCCGTATGCGGCCGACGTGCCGAGCGCGACGAGCAGGTCCATGTTGCCGGTGCGCGCCTTCACCGCATGCCAGGCGGCGCGGTAGAAGCGCGCGCCGAAGCCGAACTGCACGATCGACGCGAGCACGAGCTGGAGCCAGCCGGGCAGCATCAGGTCGATGCCGAACGGCGCGGCGAGCATCGGCGCGACGAGCGGTGCGCTCAGCACGGCGGCCCCGATCACGAGGTTGCGCTCGCGAATGGCGTCGCGGCGCTTGCGTGCGTCGGGGTCCTCTGCGCGGCTGGTCGGTGGCGCGCCCGCGCCGGCCGTTGCGCCGGCGGACGGGGCGGCGGGAAGCGATGCGCGGTAGCCGGCTGTGGCGACTGCCGCGATCAGCGTGGCGGCGTCGAGTGCGCCGGCGCCGTGCACCGACGCGCGCTCGGTCGCGAGATTGACCGTCGCGCGCGCGACGCCCGGTACGGCGGCGAGCGCCCTTTCGACGCGGCCGGCGCAGGACGCGCAGGTCATGCCGCCGATGTCGAGTTCGACGTCGGTGGCCGAGGCGGGGGCGGCAGGCGTGGCGACGGCAGCCGGCGTCGCGCCGTAGCCGGCCTGTGTCACCGCGTCGACGAGCTGGGCGGCGGATACGTCGGCCGTGATGTCGACCGTCGCGCGCTCGGTCGCGAGATTGACCGACGCGCGCGTGACGCCCGGCACCTTGGCGAGCGCTTTTTCGACGCGCGACACACAGGACGCGCACGTCATTCCGTCGATGTCGAGTTCGATCGTCGCGGCGGCAGCCGGCGCAGGCGGTGCTGCCGCGGTTGGCGGGTGCGCCGAATGCGGGGCCGCGACGGCTTCGACCGCCGCTTCGCGCACCGCTGCGTGATAGCCGGCCTCACGGATCGCGTCGACGAGCCGGCCGGGCTCGACCGTCTCCTGCGCGGTGACCGTTGCCGCATGCGCATCGAGATCGACCGCCGCATCGACGACGCCCGGCACGGCGGCCAGCGCGCGCTGCACGCGGCCGGTACAGCCGCCGCAATGCATGCCGTCGACGGCCAGCTCGATCGTTTGCAGCGCCGCGGAGGCAAGTGGTTCAGTCATGTCGGATTTCCCAAAAGCGCGGTTCGTGCCGCGAATGGTTCCAGTATCAACATTCCCATGATGGTAAGGTCAAGCGTCGGCGACGATGCGACGCAGGTCGATGCGCACAGGGTGTCACAACACGGAAAAAGCGATCGCCCGGCTTCCGGACGGACAGCCGGGCGATCGTGCCGGGGTGGGAAAGTGTGCGCTCAGGCGCCGGGCTCATCGACACGCCTCGACTCCCCACCATTCCGGCGCGCCGGCACAGTTCCCGATTTTTGGCCAATCTCGCTGAATATTTCGGATTTTTTGATGGTTCGGCTAGCGTTCTACCCGCTATTCGGCATATTGGGGGATGCCCTTAGGCGCTATGATACCGGCCTGACATCAGCGCCCACCGTTACGAAACGTTGCGAAACGGTCATCCGGGTACGCTGGGGTGCCTTGTTTTCGCCGTTCGCGAGACGAACAGGGCGTTGACTGAAAAGAATGATATTCGGCCAGTAATCGATGATTGAAAACCAGCGAGAATCAGTTTCTCTGCGGCGCGCATGCGCGTCGCTGGCCATGGCGGCGCTGCTTGCGGGCTGCGCGTCGCAACCGGACGCGATCCAGCGGAAAACCGGCTGGATGCGGGCGGAAGTCGCCGACTCCTATATCTATGCGTATCCGCTCGTGCTGATGGACGTCGCGAAGGAAGCGGCCACGGGCGGCGATGGCGCGCAGCCGGGGCAGGCGCCGCTCAACACGCTGCGCCACGCGCAGGCGCTGCCGCCCGTCGGCGCGGTCAATCCGCCGCTGCCGGGCGTCGACACGCTCGACTCGACCGGCTGGCTCGACGTCGCCGCCGAACCCGTGATCGTCACGCTGCCCGACACGCGCGGCCGCTACTGGGATGCGCGCGCGCTCGACATGTGGACGAACGTGCTGTGGTCGTCGTCGAGCGTCGCGGCACGCGGCGCTCGTGGCGTCGGCCGGTCGCAAACGATTGCCTTCGCCGCGAAGGACTGGCAGGGCACGCTGCCGAAGGGCGCGCTGCGCGTCGACGTGCCGTCCGCCAATGCATGGCTCGAGGTGCGGCTGCAGACGAG
Source organism: Burkholderia sp. BCC0506 (assembly GCF_902833145.1). Classification (GTDB taxonomy): domain Bacteria; phylum Pseudomonadota; class Gammaproteobacteria; order Burkholderiales; family Burkholderiaceae; genus Burkholderia. The sequence continues at coordinate 186,078 of NZ_CADFEN010000008.1, forward strand.
CGGCGGGCGCGACCTGACGAACGTGAAGAAGCTGCAGCGCGCGATCCGCGTGGTGCCGCTGTCGGTCTACACGGGTGCCGAGCGTGGCGCATCGGTCGCGGTCCATGCGGGCAGCGCGCCGTCCGAAGCGGTGGGCGGCGGCACGCCGGCCGAGCAGGTGGCCGCGCTCGACCCGAAGGCGTTCTTCACGCGCTTCGCGCAGGCGCTGCAGGACAATCCGCCGCCGGCCGACGACGCGCACGCGCAGGAATCGCTCGCCGACATCGGCGTGACGGCCGGCTACCCGGTGCTGTGGACGGGCGACCGTCTGACGGCCGCGACGGCCGGCGTCGCCGAGGCGCGCGCACGGCTCGCGACGCCGCCGTCGAACCTGCTGAACGCGAACGGCTGGACCTGGATCGGCGATACGGCCGGCAAGTACGGCCAGGACTACGCACTGCGCGCATACGCGGCTTACACGCAGTTCGGCGCCGCGACGCGCGACGACGAAACGCTCGCGATCACCCGCGTCGACAGCGACGGCCATCCGCTGAACGGCGCGAACCGCTACGTGCTGCATTTCGCGCCGGGCGCGCTGCCGCCGGTGCGCGCGTTCTGGACGCTCACGCCGTACACGACCAACGGCGCGCTGCCCGACGTCGGGTCGGCGCGCCGCTCGCTCGGCGATCGCGACCGGCTGCGCCGCAATCGCGACGGCTCGATCGACGTCGTCGTGTCGGCATCGCCGGGCGGCACGCATGCGGCCAACTGGCTGCCGGCGCCGCGAACCGATTTCGCGCTCGCGTTGCGCCTGTACGCGCCGAAGCCGCAGGCGAGCGACGGGTCGTGGATGCCGCCCGTCGTCGTCCGGAAATGAACGGTTGACCGCCGCCGTTGTCCGACCGGCGGGCGCGGCGGCGGCGCCCGATCTCCGTTCCGTCCCCTCCTGAGCCTATACTTTCGGGATAGCGTGCGCGGCCGCACCGGTTGACCGGCGCGGCCCGGCATCCATTCCCGAGGCATTCAAGCATGGCAAGCGCAGACAAAGAAACCGTAACCTCGACCCTCCATGCCCTCGGCGGCGTTGCACGCTCCCGCCGGACCCGGCGTATCGGCATCGGCGTGCTGATCTTCGTCGTTTTATTCGGACTGCTCGGCTTCTTCGCGGCGCCGCCGCTGATCCGCCATGTCGCCGAACAGCAGTTGAGCAAGCAGCTCGACCGGCCGGCCACGATCCAGCGCATCGCGCTGAACCCGTACACGCTGAACCTCGAAGCCGACGGCATTCATCTCGGCGAGCGCGGCGGCCAGGGCGATTTCGTCGACATCGGCAAGCTCGTCGTGAGGCCGTCGTGGTCGTCGCTGTTCCGCGGCGCGCCGATCGTCAACGAAATCCGCCTCGATTCGCCGCGCTTTCACGTCATCCGCTACGACGCGCAGCGCTTCAACTTCACCGACCTGATCGAGAAGTTCTCGTCGCCGTCGCCGAAGCCGGACAGCAAGCCGACGCCGTTCTCGGTATCGAACATCCAGGTCAACGACGGCCGGATCGACTTCGACGACCGCCTGCTGAACGAAAAGCACGTGGTCGACAACTGGACGCTCGGCATTCCGTACATCGCGACGCTGGCCTCGAAGACCGACATCTTCGTCGAGCCGACGCTGCGCGCACGCTTCGACGGCAGCCCGATCTCGATCGACGGCAAGACCAAGCCGTTCGCGCAGTCGCGCGAATCGGAGATCGCGCTGAAGTTCGACCGTATCGACGTGCCGAAGCTGATTTCGTACGTGCCGGCGAAGCTGCCGGTGGCCGTGACGAGCGGCCTGCTCAGCAGCAACCTCACGGTCAATTTCGTGATGAGCGGCGAGACGCCCGCGCTGCGTGTGTCGGGCACCGTCGACCTGAACGACGCGAAGGTGACCGACCGCGCGTCGGCGCCGCTGTTCGCCGCGCGCGGCGTGCACGTCGCGGCGGCCGGCCTCGAGCCGTTGCGCAACGCGATGCACTTCGACGAGATCCGGCTCGACCAGCCGGTGGTCGATCTGTCGCGCGACAAGCAGGGCGTGCTGAACGTCGAGAAGCTCGTCGCGCAACCGGCCGCCGCGCCGAAGGCCGCGGCCGGCCAGCCGGTCGCGTCGGCCGCCGCCGTTTCCGGTGCGTCCGCCGCGTCCCGTACCGCCGTCGCCGCCGCCAGCGGCGCGAAGGCCGAAGGCAGCGCCGCCGCGAAGGTAGCACCGCCGCTCGACCTGACGATCCGCCACGTCGCGATCGACGGCGGCACGATCAACATCGACGACCGCGTGCCCGCGACGCCGACCGCGATGTCGCTGACGAAGCTCGCCGCGACGCTCGACGGCTTCTCGCTGCAGGGCAAGACGCCGGCGAAGTACACGCTGTCGACGTCGTTGTCGCGCGGCGGCGACGTGAAGGCCGAAGGCGCGTTCAACCTCGCCGCGAAGCAGGCCGACACGAAGCTGACGGTCGCCGCGCTCGCGCTGCCGGCGCTGCAGCCGTACCTCGGCGAGGCGACGCGTGCGCGCGTGCTCGACGGCACGCTCGGCGCGACCGTCAACGCGAAGACCGACTGGGGCAAGACGCCGCTCGCCGCGGAAGTCGCCGACAGCACGGTCAGCCTGAAGTCGCTGAAGATCGCCGCGCCGGACAACAAGGCGCCCGCGATCGCGCTGCCCGACGCGAATGCGAAGATCACGAAGGTCGACGTCGCCGCGCGCACCGCGGAGATCGCGAGCGTCGACGCGACGGGCCTCGCGCTCGACGTGAAGCGGCTGAAGGACGGCAAGATCGACCTCGCGGCGCTGGCCGAACCCGCTCAGGCGGCGGTGCCGGCGCGCACGGTCGCGCGCAAGGCCCAGGCCGCCGCGCCGACGTGGCACTACCGGATCGACGCGCTGAACGTGAAGGACGGGGCCGCGAACTTCACCGACCTGTCGACGCCGCGCCCGGTGAAGCTGGCGATCAAGCCGCTGGAGCTGTCGGTGCAGAAGGTGAGCGACGACCTGACGAAGCCGCTGCCCGTGCAACTGAAGGCGACGCTGAACCGCAAGGGCTCGCTGAACGTGACGGGCGACGTGACCGCGCAGCCGCTGAAGCTCGGCCTGAAGATCAACGGCAACCGCCTCGACGCGGCCGCGTTCGAGCCGTACTTCGGCAGCGCGCTGAACGCGACGATCGCGAGCGCGCTGCTCAACGCGCAGGGCAACCTGACGTTCGCGCAGGTGAAGGACACGCCCCGCGCGACCTACCGCGGCGACGTCGCGCTGGTCGACGTGCGGATGCTCGACAAGGCGACCTCCGACCCGTTCGCCGGCTGGCGCTCGCTCGCGCTGTCCAACCTGAAGGCGAACTACGACGAGAAGGGCACCGACGTCGACGCGGCGCGCGTGACGTTCTCGAACTTCTACGGCCGCGTGCTGCTCGACGCGCAGGGGCGGCTGAACCTGAAGGACGTGGTCGCGAAGGAGACGGGCCCCGCGCAGTCGCTCACGCGCGACGCGAGCAAGGGCGAGCCGGTGCCGCTGTCGCCGGGCGTGACGCCGCCGGCCGCCGCGCAGGCCGCATCGGCCGCGGCCGCGCAGCAGGCGTCCGTACCGGCCGCCGCGTCGGCGACGGTGGTCGTGAAGGCCGCGCCGCAGCCGCAGAACCCGGTGCGGATGCACTTCGGCGAACTGGTGCTGCAGAACGGCCGCGTCACGTACACGGACAACTTCATCAAGCCGAACTACACCGCGAACCTCGTCGCGATCAAGGGCACGGTCGGTGCGTTCGGCACGGATTCGACGACGTCCGCGCCGGTCGACGTCGCCGCGAACCTCGCGGGCAACGGGCCGATCTCGATCAAGGGCTCGGTGAATCCGCTGATCGAGAAACCGGCGCTCGACCTCACGGCGGTCGCGCACGATATCGAGCTGACCAACCTGACGCCGTATTCGGCGAAGTACGCGGGCTACCCGATCACGAAGGGCAAGCTCAACGTCGACCTGCACTACCAGCTCGCGAACGACCAGCTGTCGGCGAACAACCACATCTTCATCGACCAGCTCACGTTCGGCGATCGCATCGAGAACGACACGGCGACGAAGCTGCCGGTGAAGCTGGCGATCTCGCTCTTGAAGAACACGCGCGGCCAGATCGACGTGAACCTGCCGGTGTCGGGCTCGCTGTCGAATCCGGAGTTCAGCGTCGGCGGGCTGATCTGGCACGCCGTGCTGAACCTGATCGCGAAGGCCGTCACGTCGCCGTTCACGCTGCTCGCGAATGCGTTCGGCGGAGGCGGCGGCGAGGATCTCGGCTACGTCGAGTTCGCGCCGGGCTCGTCCGAACTGACCGACGCGCAGCAGAAGAAGCTCGACACCGTCGTGAAGATGCTGACCGAGAAACCGTCGATCCGCCTCGACCTGATCGGCCGGGTCGATCCGGCGCAGGACACGCCGGGGCTGCGCGACGCGTACGTCGAGCGGCTGGTGCGCCAGCAGAAGCTGAAGGACGTGGTCGGCCAGGGCGAGAGCATCGACCCGATGTCGGTGAAGGTCGACAAGGCCGAATACTCGAAGTACCTGACGCGCGCGTACAAGGCCGCCGACTTCAAGAAGCCGCGCAACCTCGTCGGCCTGCAGAAGACGCTGCCCGATGCGGACATGAAGCAGGCGCTCGCCGATCACGCGCCGGCCGACGACAACGCGCTGCGTGCGCTCGCGCAGCAGCGCGCGCAGGTCGTGCGCCAGTACCTCGACGGCAAGATCGATGCGAGCCGCATGTTCGTCGTCGCGCCGAAGCTCGACGCGAAGGGCATTTCGGACAAGGGCGCGACGACCCGCGTCGATTTCGGGCTGCAGTAAGCGCGACCGCCTTCCGTCATCCGACGCCGCGCCCGCACCCGCCGGGCGCGGCGGTTTTTTCAGCGTCCTTCAGCGCCCGGCGATCGCCGGTTCGCGCTTGTCCAGCTCCTTCCTCGCGGCCAGCGGCAGACGCGCGTCGTCCCACTGCGTCAGCCACTCGACTTCCTTCGCGGTGAACACCTGTCCGTAGTTGCGCAGTGCGTACTGCAGCGCGTCGACGACGTGATGGCGGATGATTTCGGGGGTACGTGCATCGTCCAGCACGAACCGGAGGGCTTCCAGGGTCGACATACTCGTGCTCCGGGTCAGGGAAAACCCTTTATCACACACCAATAGTCGCGGGCCAAGCCGAAAAAAAATCCCGCTGCACGGCGGGCGCACGCGATGACCGCCGATTGCGACCGCTTCGTGTCATTTGCGATTGGTTACGTTTGACAGAGAACAGAAAGCCCCGCTTCATCCGAGCGCCGCACGATCCGGCGATATTTTGTGCGCCTGATGGCAGGTCACGCAGTTCAACATCAATCGGTGAGGTGGGGTGATGATTTCCAGGTTCGTCAAGCAACGGAAAATGGCGGTGATGGTGGCGGGCGCGCTGGCGCTCGCCGGCGCGGGCGTGCATGCGGCGCAACAGGACGGCAACGCTCAGGGCGAGGGCAACGGGCGGGCGAGCCGCGTCGTGAAGCACGTGCTGCTGCTGAGCATCGATGGCCTGCACGAGCAGGATCTCGCGCGCTGCATCGGCGCAAATACGTGCCCGAACATCGCGGTGCTCGCGAAGAGCGGCGTGACGTACGCGAATGCGTATACGCCGGGCCTGTCGGATTCGTTCCCGGGCCTCGCCGCACTCGTGACGGGCGGTTCGCCGAAGACGGCCGGCCTGTTCTACGACGTGTCGTACGACCGCAACCTGTACGCGCCGAGCGACACGACCTGCTCGGGCAAGCAGGGCTGGAACGTCGTGTTCGACGAGACGACCGGCATCGATGCGCTCAACGGCGGCGCGCTCGTGCACCTCGACGGCGGCGGCGCGTTCAATCCGCAGGCGATCCCGCATGCGAAGGTCAACGGCCAGTGCGTGCCGGTCTACCCGCACAACTACGTGAAGACCAACACGGTGTTCGAGGCCGTGAAGGCCGGCGTGCCGAACGCGCGCACCGCGTGGGCCGACAAGCACGCGTGGGGCTACGACTGGCTGAACGGCCCGTCGGGCACGGGCGTCGACGACCTGATGCGCACCGAGATCAACTCGATCGACCCGGCGACCAACACGGCCTACACCGACGTCTACTCGCACACCGCGCGCTTCGACAACCTGCACGTGCAGGCGCTGATCAACCAGATCGGCGGCCGCGATTCGACCGGCACGAAGAGCGCGCCGGTGCCGACGCTGTTCGGCGCGAATTTCCAGACGCTGAGCGTCGCGCAGAAGGCGCCGGTCGCGAAGGGCGGCGGCTATCTCGACGCCGACTTCACGCCGAACGGGCAGGTCGCGAACGCGATCACGTATGTCGACGACGCGATCGGCCGCGTCGTCGCGGCGCTGAAGCAGGCGAACCTGTATACGTCGACGGCCGTGATCGTCACGGCCAAGCACGGCCAGTCGCCGAGCGATCGCACGAAGCTCGTGAAGAACGGCGACACGCTGACGAAGCTGCTCGAAGCGAACAACTTCCTCGACCCGAACGGCAACTTCGGCCAGAACAATACGGCGACGGGCAACCTGAACGACGGTTCGGGCCTGGTCGGCACGGGCTTCGTGCAGACCGACGACGTCGGGCTGATCTGGCTGCGCGACCGCAGCCAGCGCACGGCGGTGGTGCAGACGCTGAAGGCGAACCTCGGCTGCAACGCGCCGGGAATCTGCGCGGACGGCCCGCAGGCGTACGTGCTGTACGGCGCGGCGCTCGCCGATCGCTTCGGCGATCCGGCCAACGGCCGCACGCCGGACATCGTCGTCCAGCCGAATCCGGGCGTGATCTACACGTCGAGCACGAAGAAGGACGAGGAGCACGGCGGCAACGCGCCGGACGACAGCCACCTGGGCCTGCTCGTGTCGTATCCGGGCATTCATCGTGCGCGCACGGTGAACGATCTCGTCGGCACGAAGCAGGTCGCGCCGACGATCCTCGCGCTGCTCGGCGCCGACCCGCGCCTGCTGCAGGCGGTCGTGGCCGAGAACACGCACGTGTTGCCGGGGCTCGGTATCGGGCGTTGAGCGTGGGGAAGGGCAGTGCGCCTGCGGCATGACCGGGGCGCATCGAACGGTAGAACCTGGCGAATCGGCCGGCGATATGAAAACAGCCGCTGCGATCGTCGTTCGATCGCAGCGGCCGCTTCGCCTACTTCACCGCAAACAGCGTCAGGTTCATGAAGATCTTGAACGCATAGCCGAGCGTGACGGCGCCGACCACGCCACCCGCCCACAAGACGACGAACCACATCCAGCCGCGCATTCGCGGCCGCGGCGCGCCGGGCTGGCCGGCAGAGGAATCAGTGGTGGTAGTAATGCTGGTCTTCATGGCGCACCTTGCCTCGGAATACCCAGTAACCCATCGTCGTGTAGGCGATGATGATCGGGAGGATAACCGCTGCGCCGACCAGCGTGAAGGTCTGGCTCGAACGCGGCGCCGCCGCTTCCCAGATCGTCATCGTCTGCGGAATCGCATACGGGAACAGCGTGACGAGCAGGCCGACGTAGCCGAGCAGCACCAGCGCCAGCGCGAGCACGAACGGCGTCATGTCGTGCCGGTCGCGCACCGCGCGGCGCATCCACACCGCGCACGCGGCCACCAGGAACGGCACCGGCAGCAGGCGCCAGAACAGCCCCGAATCGAACCAGCGCTGCGCGATGGCCGGATCCTGCAGCGGCGTCCACAGGCTGACGACCGCGATGAAGCCGAGCAGCACGACGGTCAGCGGCCACACGACGCGATGCAGGCGGCGCTGCAGGTCGCCTTCGGTCTTCGCGACGAGCCAGCAGCAGCCGAGCAGCGCGTACGTGACGATCAGGCCGAGGCCGGTCAGCAGGCTGAACGGCGTGAGCCAGTCGAATGCGCCGCCGGCGTATACGCCGTCCTTCACGTCGATGCCTTGCAGGAATGCGCCGAGCGCGATGCCCTGGAACAGCGTCGCGCCGGCCGAGCCGCCGATGAACGCGAGATCCCACAGCTGCTTCGTGCGCCGCGCCTTCGCGCGAATCTCGAACGACACGCCGCGGAAGATCAGGCACACCAGCATGAAGATCAGCGGCAGGTACAGCGCCGACAGCACGGTCGAATAGACGACCGGGAACACCGCGAACAGCCCGGCGCCGCCGAGCACGAGCCACGTCTCGTTGCCGTCCCACACGGGCGCGACCGTGTTCATCATCAGGTCGCGTTCCTTCTCGTCCGGGAAGAACGGGAAGACGATGCCGATGCCGAGGTCGAAGCCGTCGAGCACGACGTACATGAAGAGCCCCAATGCGATGATCGCGGCCCAGATTACGGTGACGTCCATAGGTTTTCTCGTATGCGAAGGGAGGGGGCTCAGACGGTCTCGATCAGCTCGTCGACGGCCGACATCGGGCGGCGCGCGGTGTGATCGGGGCGCGTGTCCGGCTTCTCGTCATGTGCGACGTCGGGCAGCGCGGGGCCGGCCTTCATCAGCTTCAGCATGTAGTACACGCCGGTACCGAACACCAGGAAGTACACGATCACGAACGTCATCATCGACAGGCTGACCTGCTGCACCGACAGCGGCGACACGGCCTGCGCGGTGCGCATCACGCCATACACGACCCACGGCTGGCGGCCGGCTTCGGTCGTCACCCAGCCCGCGAGCAGCGACACGAAGCCGGTCGGGCCCATCGCGAGCGCGAAGCGCTGGAACCCCTTCGATTCATACAGGCGGCCGCGGCGGCGCAGCAGCCAGGCGAGCGCGGCCAGGCCGATCATCGCGAAGCCGAGGCCGACCATGATCCGGAAGCTCCAGAACACGACCGTCGAGTTCGGGCGGTCTTCGGGCGGGAAGTCCTTCAGCCCGCGGATCTCGCCGTCCCAGCTGTGCGTGAGGATCAGGCTGCCGAGGTGCGGCACTTTCACCGCGTAGCGGGTCGTTTCCGCCTTCATGTCCGGGATGCCGAACAGGTTCAGCGCGGTGCCGCCCTTTTCGGTTTCCCACAGCCCTTCGATCGCGGCGATCTTCGCGGGCTGGTGCTTCAGCGTGTTGATGCCGTGCTGGTCGCCGATCACGGCCTGCAGCGGCGCGAGCACGAGCAGCAGCCACAGCGCCATCGAGAACATCTTCTTCACGCCCTTGTCGCGGCGGCCCTTGAGCAGGTGCCACGCGCCCGTCGCGGCCACCACCAGCGCGGCGACGATGAACGCGGCGATCGCCATGTGGAACAGGCGGTACGGGAACGACGGGTTGAAGACGATCGCGAACCAGTCGGTCGGCACGACGCGGCCGTCGACGATCTCGAAGCCCTGCGGCGTCTGCATCCAGCTGTTCGACGCGAGGATCCAGAACGTCGAGATCAGCGTGCCGATCGCGACCATCAGCGTCGCGCCGAAGTGCGCGCGCGGGCTCACGCGGTTCCAGCCGAACAGCATGATGCCGAGGAAGCCGGCCTCGAGGAAGAACGCGGTCATGACCTCGTACATCAGCAGCGGGCCGGTGACGGCGCCGGCGAAGCTCGAGAAGCCCGACCAATTGGTGCCGAACTGGTAGCTCATCACGACGCCGGACACGACGCCCATCCCGAACGCGACCGCGAAAATCTTCGACCAGAACAGGCAGAGCGTTTTGTAGTACTGCTTGCCGGTCTTGAGCCAGCGGTATTCGAGCACGGCGATGAAGCTGGCGAGGCCGATGCTCAGCGCCGGAAAGACGATGTGAAAGGAGACGGTGAACGCGAATTGCAGGCGGGCCAGATCGAGGGCCGAAAGTGCGGTGTCCATACCAGATGACCGAGGCTGACGATACCCGCCGGCGGGTGCCGGCGGACCCCGGCGGACAGGCGTCGGGGTTGGCTGGAGTATGGGCCGCGATGTTGCACCGCGAAATGCGCCAACTCGTCGCAGATGTCCAGACCGTCGCGCGCCCTTTCCGGATAAATCGTTGATTCGTATCAAGAAGGGCGTTCGCGGTACGCATCGCCGCGGCGTGGCGGTCTGACGCACGTGCGTCAATATGGCGCGTCGCGTCATCGGAACGGTTTTGCGCAGGAGCCAGGCAGCGGGCAGGGAGGCGATTCGTTTCGGTGCGTTAAACGCGTAACGCGATCGTCCGGACCGCGCGAGCCGTCGGCGGGCCGTCTGTCACACGGGTAACGTCGCGCAACATTCGCGCGTTCGCCCGTAATGGAAGCCAGACCGCGCGCGGCGTAGCGTTCCGGATGTCGGGTTCGCATCGACGAACCGGCCTGCCGGAGAACGTGACGTGAATGGATTGAAGCTCGCGCTGGGCGCGGCCACCGCGGTGGCGGTCGCGACGGGCGGCGTGGCGCATGCCGCCCGGGTCGGGGTCTATGTCGGCCCCGGTTACCCGTATTACGCCCCTGTCGTCCCTGTGCCGTACTACTACCCGCCGCCCGTCGTCGCGGTGCCGGTCGCTCCGCCGCCGCCGCCCGAGTATGTCGAGAAGGGGCAGCCACAGGACAACGGCGACGCGAACCTCTGGTACTACTGCGACGCGTCGAAGCATTACTACCCGCATGTGAAGACCTGTGCGTCGGGCTGGCGACCGGTGCCGGCGCGGCCGCAGTGACGGAGGCACGACGATGAAGACCGTATTTCGACCGCTGCGCGTGCCGGCCGCGCTGGCGCTGGCCGGGCTGCTCGGGGCATGCGCGTACATGCCGACCGGGCCGAGCGTGATGGCGCTGCCGGGCACCGGCAAGTCGTTCGACCAGTTCCGCGCGGACGACGGCAGTTGCCGTCAGTACGCGTTCGAGCAATCGGGCGGCGTGAGCGCCGGGCAGGCGTCGACCGCGAGCGCGGTCGGCAGCGCGGCCGTCGGCACCGCGCTCGGCGCGGCGGCCGGCGCCGCGTTCAACGGCGGCGCCGGCGCGGCGGTCGGCGCGGGCGCGGGGCTGCTCGCGGGCAGCGTCGTCGGCGCGGGGGCCGCGCAGGGCTCGGCGTACGACGTCCAGCGCCGCTACGACTACGCGTATCTGCAGTGCATGTATGCGACCGGCAACCGTGTGCCGGTGCCGGGCGGGATGAGCGGCGGCGGTGGCGCGTATGGCGGTGGCGGATACGGCGGTGCGCCGCGCGCGGCGCCGCCGATGCCGCCGGCCGGCATCCAGCCGCCGCCGCCGCGATATTGATCCGCACGATCGCGCGCCTCCATCGGCACGCGCGGCGTGAATTGCGTACACTCTGAGTCTCGTTTTCGGCAGGGCCGGACGCTGGGATGCCGGCTCGCGTTTACTCAGGGCACAGCGATGATCGATTTACGCAGCGATACCGTGACACGTCCGAGCCAGGCGATGCTGGCCGCCATGACCGTCGCCGAAACCGGCGACGACGTCTGGGGCGACGACCCGACCGTCCTGCGCCTGCAGGCGGCGACGGCCGAGCTGGCCGGCAAGGAAGCCGGCCTGTTCTTTCCGAGCGGCACGCAGAGCAACCTGGCCGCGCTGATGTCGCATTGCGAGCGCGGCGACGAGTACATCGTCGGCCAGCTCGCGCACACCTACAAGTACGAAGGCGGCGGCGCGGCCGTGCTCGGCAGCATCCAGCCGCAACCGATCGAGAACGCGCCGGACGGCACGCTGCCGCTCGCGAAGATCGCCGCGGCGATCAAGCCGCTCGACAACCACTTCGCCCGCACGCGCCTGCTCGCGCTCGAAAACACGATCGGCGGCCAGGTCTTGCCGGAAGGCTATGTGCAGGAAGCCGTCGCGCTCGCGCGCAGCCGCGGGCTGTCCACGCACCTCGACGGCGCGCGCGTATGCAATGCGGCCGTCGCGTCGGGTCGTCCGATCGCGGCGCTGTGCGCGCCGTTCGACACCGTGTCGATCTGCTTCTCGAAGGGGCTCGGTGCGCCGGTCGGCTCCGTGCTGGTCGGCAGCCGTGCGCTGATCGAGCGCGCGCAGCGCTGGCGCAAGGTGCTGGGCGGCGGGATGCGGCAGTCGGGCATTCTTGCGGCGGCGTGCCTGTATGCGCTGGATCACAACGTCGAGCGGCTCGCGGACGATCACGCGAATGCCGCGCACCTCGCGGAAGGGCTCGCGCGCATCGATCCGGTGAAGGTGCTGTCGCAGGCGACGAACATGGTGTTCGCGCAATTCCCCGAAGCCGATTGCGCGCCGCTCGAGGCGTGGCTCAAGGCGCGCGGGATCCTCACGCAGATGCTGTACGCGTCGCGCTTCGTCACGCATTGCGACGTGTCGCGCGCGGACATCGATACCTTCATCGACGCGGTCGGCGCGTATTTCGCGCAGCGTCGCGCGTAACGCGGAGTGCGCCGGCCGGCGGCGGGCCGGCGCGACGCGGCATGACGCAAGACACGGAAGGGGCGCGGCGCGTTCGCGGTCGATCCTTGCCGTGCCGGCGGATTACGCTTGCGGCGGCGTGTCGACGGGCGGCGTGCCGTCGTGGAACAGCGATTTCAACTGCGTGCGCAGTTCGGCGCTGTCGGTGTGCTGGTGCACCGAGACCGCGTGTTGCACGGCGGCTTCCAGCAGTTCGGTGTCGGAGTCGGCGGCAATGGCGACCGAGCAATGCGTCGCGCTGGGAAACTCGCGGCAATCGATATAGCGGCGGGACATGATGTTCTCCTCACAGGAAAGGGAACGGCCGGACCGGGATGAGCGGCCGCGCGGCGCGTTTGCGAGGCCGGTGGAAAAAGTATAGGCGGCGCGGCCGAGTTTCTCGTCGCAGTGCTTGCCGCGCCGGCCGGCCGTGTCGATCACCGTCGCGGCTGCCAGCGCGTCACGGCAACGGGGCGAGCAAGCGGCGCGCCGCTTCGACCACGCGCTCCGACAGCGATGCCATCGTCGGCGACTGCACGGCCCACGCGTGCCAGTACAGCGTGACGTCGGTCGGATGCGCGGGCGCCAGATCGACGAGCCCCTGCACGTCGAGCGGCGTGGGGCCGATCAGCGGCTCCGGCACCATCGCGTAGCCGAGCCCGTGCCGCACCGCCGCGAAGTGCGAATGGGTGCCCGGCACGTAGTGGCACGGGTACGCGCCGTCCGGCAGGCCGAACTTCTCCTTCAGGAACGACGACTGCAGCGTGTCGCGCCGCGAATACGCGACGACGGGCGCGTGGCGCGCGCTCGTGCGGTTCAGCCCGCGCGGAAACCAGCGCACCGCGAACGCGGCGGCCGCGAGCAGCCGGTAGCGCATCGTGCCGAGCGGCGTCGCGATGCAGCCGCGCATCGGCTTCGGCTCGGTCGTCACGCAGCCGACCGCCATCCCGCTTTCGAGCAGCGCGAACGTGTGGTCCTGATCCTCGACGATCAGCTCGAACAGGATCCGCTCGCCGGCGAGCACGGACGTCAGCGCGGGCAGGAACCACGTACCGAGGCTGTCGGCGTTCAGCGCGATCGTCACGGAGATCGGCGATTCGCGCTCGGCCGCGAGCGTGCTCTGCAGGTCGGCCTGCAGCAGCGCGACGCGGCGCAGGTGCTGCAGCACGCGCTGCCCGGCCACCGTCGGGCGGCACGGCCGCGTGCGCAGCACGAGCGGCGTGCCGAGGCTCGCTTCCAGCGCGCGCACCCGCTGCGTGACGGCCGACGCGGTCACGTGCAGGCGCACGGCCGCCTGCTCGAAGCTGCCGGTATCGGCGACGGCCAGCAGCGCGGCGGCCTGCTTCGGATCGATCGTCATCGACATGTCGGGGGCATTCCTGTGGGCGGAGACGAAAACAGGCCGTAGTGTAAGGCAGCGTGCCCTGCCGTCCCGGCGCGGCGGATCGTCCCGCCGTGGGATTCGTCGTCGGAATCGGTTGCCGCGAATGGGCGGCGCGGCGGCGCGGGCGTTTTGATCTACGCTGTATGCATGCGCGAAACGCGGCGGCGCGATGCCGCCCGAGCGGCGGCGATGTCGTCATGCCGATGCCGATGCCGGTGCCCGACGACCACAGACGGCACACGAGCCCGGCTACACTCCACTGAAGAACAAGCGACGGAGCAACCGAGCCATGATCTTCCGGCAACTTTTCGATCCGCAATCGTCGACGTACACGTATCTGCTCGCCGATAGCACATCGCGCGAAGCGCTGCTGATCGATCCCGTGTTCGAGCAGGTGCGCCGCGACGCGGCGCTGCTCGACGAACTCGGGCTGCGGCTCGTCGCGACCGTCGACACGCACGTGCATGCCGATCACGTGACGGGCGCGTGGCTGCTGAAGCAGCGCACGGGCAGCGCGATCGCGATCTCGGCCGCGAGCGGCGCGCAGGGCGCCGACCGTTACCTGAACGACGGCGAGCGCTGCGCATTCGGCTCGCGCTACCTCAGCGTGCGCGCGACGCCCGGCCACACGAGCGGCTGCATCAGCCTCGTGCTCGACGACGAATCGATGGCGTTCACCGGCGATTGCCTGCTGATCCGCGGCACCGGCCGCACCGACTTCCAGCAGGGCGACCCGCGCGCGCTGTACCGCGCGGTGCACGGGCGGCTGTTCACGCTGCCGGCCGCGTGCCTGCTGTATCCGGCCCACGACTACCGCGGGCTCACGGTGACGAGCGTCGGCGAGGAGCGGCGCTTCAACCCGCGCCTCGGCGGCGATCTCAGCGAAGACGATTTCGCGGGTTACATGCGCAACCTCGGCCTCGCGCATCCACGCCAGATCGACGTCGCGGTGCCGGCGAACCTGCAGTGCGGTGTCGCGGCGAACGCGCCCGATGCGCAGGCGGCCCCCGACTGGGCGCCGCTCGTCTATACGTTCGCCGGCTTCTGGGAAATCGATCCGCAATGGCTCGAGGATCATCTGCCGGCCGTGCAGGTCGTCGACGTGCGCGAGCCGGACGAATTCACCGGGCCGCTCGGCCATCTGCCCGGCGCGACGCCGATCCCGCTCGGCGAACTGGCCGCGCGCATCGGCGAGATCGCGCACGACCGGCCGGTCGTGACCGTGTGCCGGGCCGGCGGGCGCTCCGCGCAGGCGACCGTGATCCTGAAGAAGGCCGGCTTCGACGCGGTCGCGAATCTCGGCGGCGGGATGCTGCGCTGGCGCGCCGAAGGGCGCGTCGTGATGGATGGCCGGTCGTAGCGGCCAGCGCAGGCTCGAAAAAAATTCCGGACCGATGTCGAAACGGCCGGGCGCCGTTCGTCGTCCAGGTATCCGATCATGTGGCGCCGCATGACGCGGCGCCGAAAACCCGGGAGCCCCCACGATGATGCCGATGCTGTACGCCCATCCTTTTTCGTCTTACTGCCAGAAGGTGCTGACCGCGCTGTACGAGAACGGCACGCCGTTCGAGTATCGCGTGCTCGCGCACGACGATCCGAAGCCGATGCAGGAACTGGCCGCGCTGTGGCCGCTGAAGCGCTTCCCCGTGCTGGTCGATGCGGGCCGCACGGTGATCGAGGCGTCGATCATCATCGAGTATCTCGGCCTGACCCGTCCGGGCCCCGTGCGCCTGCTGCCCGACGATCCGCGCGCCGCGCTCGAGGTGCGGACGATGGACCGTTTCTTCGACAACTACGTGGCGACGCCGCAGCAGAAGGTCGTGTTCGACGCGCTGCGGCCGGAAGCCGAGCGCGATGCGCGCGGGGTGGCCGATGCGCGCGCGATGCTGGAAACGTCGTATGCGTGGCTGGACAAGACGATGGCCGATCGCGAATGGGCGGCCGGCGACCGGTTCAGCCTCGCCGATTGCGGCGCGGCGCCGTTCCTGTTCTACGCGGACTGGACGCACCGGATCGATCCGGCGTTCGCGAACGTGATCGCGTACCGCAAGCGTCTGCTCGCGCGGCCCTCGTTTGCGCGCGCGGTCGACGAGGCGCGGCCGTATCGCTCGTTCTTTCCGCTCGGCGCGCCCGATCGCGACTGACGGACGCGGCCGTCGCTCCGCGCGCCGCCGCCGCGCATGGCCGGCACCGCGCGCCGGGGCGACGGAACGACAGCAGCAGCGGCAGCATCGCGCGGGTGCCCGTCACATCGTGCGCGTGGCCGACTGCGCGAGCGTCAGCAGTTCGTCGAACTGCGTGATCAACTCGAAGCACAGCAGGAACGCGAGCGTATAGGCCGGCGCGGGAAAGCGCCGGATCATCTCCAGCACCTGCGGCGCGAAGCGCGAGCGGATCGCGTCGCGCGTCAGCACCCACGCGATCGCGATGCCGATCGCGGCGCCCGCGATCAGGTCGGTCGGATAGTGAAAGCCGAGATACGCGCGCGGCAGGCAGATGAACACGACCGAATACAGCAACGCGACGATGCCGACGCGGCGCGCGATGATGAAGATGCCGGTCGCGATCGCCATCCACAGCATCGCGTGATCGCTCGGAAACGAACTCCATGTCTGCAGCGTCGCCGCGCGCAGTCCGGCCGACGGAAAGTGCAGGTGCAGCTCGGGGTTGTAGATCGGCCGCACGCGGAACGGCAGCACCTGCGCCAGCACGCGGCCGACGGCGAGCGCGACGAGCCCGCTCGCGACGGTGGCGATGACGCGCTCGCGTTGCTGCTCGCGATGGGGGCCCGGCTGGAACCATAGCCAGCAGAGCACGGGAATGAGCACGAAGCCCTTGAACGTGTAGAGGCCCGCGATCACGCGGATCGCGTGATTCATCAACGGGCCGAACGTCACGTGGGTGAGGAAGATCTGGATCGTCGTGTCGAAATCGTTCATGTCCTGTGCGACCCGGGCGGACGCGCAGCGCATGACAGGCGGCCGGCTGGATCGGAAAGCGCGCTCGCGCGGAGCGCAACGGGGGGCAAGTATGTCACCCGTTATTTCGAAGAAAATGCAAAAAAATACCGGGATTCCCCTGATAAGCCGCAGCTGTGTGGTGGGGCCGGATGGCAGGGCGCCGTGCGGTGCGGCAGGGCCGAATCGTCCGACGTTTGCGTGCGGCCGTACACGGATGCCGGAAAAAATATTTTGGTGAACTGGATAATTCGGCAGGGCGGTGCGGACCTTGCGCCGGATGAACGATTGCCGTGCCGGAACGGCGCGAATCTGCCGGGCGACGCAGCGCCATGCGTGCCGATCAAAAAAATAAAAAAAGCGGGCAGACCTCGTGGGCCTGCCCGCCAGCGTTGCGCGATGCCGGACTTCAGTGGCGCCACACCCGTACGACGAGCGCGGCCAGCGACGTCGCGACGGCCAGCGCGGTCACCGCATTCCAGCCTAGTTGCGCGAGCAACAAACTGCCCGCCGCGGCGCCGGCCGCCATCCCGATGAACATGCCGACGAACAGCACGGCGTTGAGGCGGCTGCGCGACGCGGGATCGATCCGGTAGACGATCGCCTGGTGCGCGATCAGCGTGGCCTGCACGCCGAGATCGAAGCCGATCGTCGCAACCGCGAGCAGCACGAGCTGCGCATGCGGCGACATCAGCGGCGCGGCGGCCATCGACGCGAACGATACCGCGGCGATGCCGATCCCGATGCGCGTGACGCGCTCCGGGCCGTGATGATCGGCCAGACGCCCGGCAATCGGCGCGGCCAGCGCGCCGGCGGCGCCCGCGAGGCCGAACGCGCCGGCGGCCGCGCTGCCGAGATGGAACGGCGCGCCGTGCAGCATCACCGCGAGCGTCGACCAGAACGCGCTGAAACCGACGGCCAGCAGCCCCTGCGCGAGCGCGGCGCGGCGCAGGGCCGAATGCGCGCGCCACAGCGCGCCGAGCGAGCCGATCAGCGCGCGGTACGGCAGCCGCGTGGTCGGCTCGAAGCGCGGCAACCCGCGTGCGGCCACGGCGCCGATCGCGGCGACGCTCACTGCCGCAAGCGCGAACATCGCGCGCCAGCCGGCCGTCTCGGCGATGAATCCGGCCACGACGCGCGACAGCAGGATGCCGAGCAGCAATCCCGTCATCACCGTGCCGACGATGCGGCCGCGATGTGTGTCGTGGGCGAGCGTCGCGGCGGCCGGCACGACGTCCTGCGCCATCGTCGCGGCGAGGCCGATCGCGAAGCTCGCGGCGAGCAGCAGCCCGAGCGACGGCGCGATCGACGCGAGCAGCAGCGCGACGACCAGCGCGGCGGCCTTGGTCACGATCACGCGGCGCCGGTCGAAGCGGTCGCCGAGCGGCGCGAGCAGCAGGATGCCGAGCGCGTAGCCGAGCTGCGTGAGCGTCGGCACGAAGCCGATCGCCCGCGCCGACGCGCCGAGATCGGGGGCGAGCGCGCCGAGCATTGGCTGCGCGTAGTAGAGCGGCGCGACGCCGAGGCCGGCGGCGGCCGCGAGCAGCAGCACGAGCCGGCGGTCGGGCATCGAATGAACGGCCGCGGCCGGACGGGCCGGAGCATGCGCCGCGCGGGGCGCGGCATCGAGACGGGTCGGGGTGGACATCGCGTACATCCTCGGTTGAAGAATGGGATGGACGCGAGTGTGGCGGCACACGGCCGGCAACGGTAGTGCCGCCTCGCGCAGATTTGTTATACGCTCCACGAATGACCGAAAAATCTTCTCTCTCTCCCGCTGCTGGCGGGTCTCGACGTATTCAGACGGTTCCGGTGGACGGCGCGGGCTATCGTTTCGAGCTGATGGAAACCTTCGTGCGCATAGTCGAGGCCGGCAGCCTGTCGGCGGCGGCCGTGCAGTTGCATACGACGCAGCCGACGGTCAGCCGGCGTCTGCAGGCGCTGGAAAGTTCGCTCGGCATGCGGTTGCTGCAACGCACGACCCACACGATGCGGCTCACCGTCGACGGCGAGCGGTGCTTCAAGCGGGCGAAGGAGCTGCTGGCGAGCTGGGCGGCGTTCGAGGCCGATTTGCGCGGCGCGCAGGAGGAGCCGGACGGGCTGCTGCGCGTCGCGGTGCCGCACGCGTTCGGCCAGCAGCGTTTCGTCGCGCCGCTCGCGCAGTTCCTGCGCGACTATCCGCGCGTGTCGGTCGAGTGGCTGCTGCAGGACGAGGTGCGCGATTTCGTCGGCAGCGGCATCGATTGCGCGATCCAGGTGGGCGAGCCGACCGATCCCGGCGTGGTAGCGATCCGGCTGACGAAGGTGCCGCGCTTCGTGGTCGCCGCGCCGTCGGTGCTGAACGGCGCCGACGTGCCGGCCGATCCGGACGCGCTTGCCGCGCTGCCGTGGCTCGCGCTGCGCACGTACTACCGCACCGAGCTCGCGTTGACGCATGCGGCCACCGGCGACACGCGGCGCATCGCGATCCGCCCGCGCATCACGACCGCGAACCTGTACGCGCTGCGCAGCGCGGCGCTGCTGGGCGTCGGCGCCTGTGTCGGATCGTCGTGGATGCTGGCCGACGATCTCGCGCGCGGCGATCTCGTGCACCTCGCGCCGGCGTGGCAGGCCGCGCCGCTGCCCGTCTACCTGACTTATCCGCATGCGCAGTTCTATCCGTCGCGGCTCGTGCGGTTTGCCGCGATGATGCGCGAGGCCGTGCCGGCGCTCGTCGAAGGGCGCGACGGCTAAAGCGGGCGGCGCCGGGCGGCGAGTCGCCGTCAGCCGCGCCGGATGCCTTCGGGCAGCGCGCTGATGCGGCGCACTTCGGGCGAGTCGAGCCATGCGCGCGACGTCGCGCAGTCGACGAACATGTCGGTCGCGTCCTCGCCCCAGAACAGGTCGCCGTCGAGCACGAAAGTCGGCACGCCGAACACGCCGTCGGCGATCGCGCGATCCGTGTTCGCGCGCAGCGCGTCCTTGACCGGCTGGGCGTCGACGGCCGTCACGCCCTCCGGAAAGCCGACGGCTTCGCACAGCGCGGCGAAGCCTTCCGGCGTCGATACGTCGTGACCGTCGCGCCAGATATGCCGGAAGATCCGCTGGATCGCGTCGAGTGAGCCGCCCATCGCGATCGCGAGGCGCAGCGGCTTGATCGGGTTGAACGGGTGCGCGGGCGGCATCCGGAATGCAATGCCGAGCTTGTCCGCGCGGTATTGCGCATGCCGATAGGTGAACACGCGCTTGGCCGCGATCTCCGCCGGCGCTTTCTGGCCCCAGTGCGTGAGCAGCGCGCCGAGCACGATCGGCCGCGGCTCGAACGCGGCGGCGGGCGGCAACCGGTCGAACCGTTCCTGTTGCAGGTAGGCGAACGGCGAAACGAAATCGAAATACCAGGTGGCGGTGCGCGCGGCGTTCATCGCGGGTGTCTCCTCGTGCGGGTCCGGTTGGCGGTTGCACGCGCGTGGCGTCGCCTGCGAACGGCGCGCTGCGTGCATCGGCGGCCAGTGTCGCATGCGGCGGCCTTTCGCGGGGCCGTGTCGCCTGCCGGGTGCAACCGGCGCCCTACGACCGGGCGGTGTCGTCCGGTGACGACGCGAGCCGCGCGAGACTGTCGCGCACGGCGGCCGCGTCGTAGCGCGCGCCCGCGCCGCCGAGTGCGACGGTCGCCTTCTGCGCGAGCGACAGCAGCAGCGCGAGCGCCGCCGTCATCGCCGGCGCGGCGGCGAGCCGCGATTTCGGGCCCGACACCGTCAACGCACCGACGCATTCGCCGGCCGCGCCGAACACGGGCACGGACGCCGATGCCGTCTCCGGGTCGCGCTCGCCGTACGACGCGGCCCACAGCTGTTCGCGCACGTCGTTCCAGCGCGCGTCCTGCGTGTCGGTGAAGGCCAGCAGCACCTTCCCCGATGCGCCCTGTCCGACCGGAAACTCCTCGCCGACGCGGATCGACACGCGTACCGCCCGCGCGGGCTCGACGCGATAGAGCACGGCGCGCACGTCGCCCTGGCGCACGTAGAACGATGCCGTTTCCCCGAGTTCGCGGCTCAGCGTCTCGAGGAGCGGCTCGACCACCGGCCCGACGCGGAACGAACGCTGGTACAGCGCGGCGAGCCGCAACGGTTCGTACCCGATCGCGTACTGGCCGTCGTCGAGCTTGCGGATGAATCCGCCATGCTCGAGCGCGGCGAGCAGGCGCAGGATCGTGCTCTTGTACAACCCGGTGCGGCGCGACAATTCGGCGAGCGACAGCCGGTCGTCGGTCTGGCCGAACGCGCGGAGGATCGCGAACGCGCGGTCGAGCACGGCGACGCCGCTGGACGCTTCTTCGATCGCCGGAGCGGGTGCGTCGCCGGCCTGATTTGCTGGATTCCTGGGCACTGCCTGCTTCCTTCAGATGACGGTGGTCGACTATATCGTTCTATCTGACAGAACTCAAGTTCCAAAAAAACGCAATTTCACGGGTATACCCCGCTTATCGCCCGTTCGATACGTGCCTAAAGTTCTATCAAACAGAACTATGTTCTTTCAGATAGAACGATGGAGTGTCGAATGAAGGTTTCCGAACATCCGAAAGTGCTGGTCAGCGAGGTCGGGCCGCGCGACGGGCTGCAGAGCATCAAGGCCGTGATGCCGACGGCCGGCAAGCTGCGCTGGATCACCGCGCTGGCCGCGGCCGGCCTGCGCGAGATCGAGGTCGGGTCGTTCGTGCCGGCCAGGCTGCTGCCGCAGATGGCCGACGTGCGTGACGTCGTGACGCACGCGCTCGCGATTCCGGGGCTGCACGTCGCCGCGCTCGCGCCGAACCTGCGCGGCGCCGAAGGTGCATTCGAGGCGGGCGTGCACAAGCTGACGCTGCCTGTGTCGGTCACGGAAGCGCATTCGCTGGCGAACATTCGCAAGACGCCCGCGCAGATGATCGACGAGGTGCGCGCGATCGTCGCGCTGCGCGACGCGCGGTTTCCGTCGGTGCAGATCGAGGCGGGCGTGTCGGTGGCGTTCGGTTGCACGATTGCAGGCGCGGTCAGCGATGACGAGACGATCGCGATGGCGGTGACGATGGCCGAATGCGGCGTCGACGAGATCGGCCTGTCCGATACCAGCGGCTACGCGAACCCCGCCCAGGTGCGCCGGTTGTTCACGCGCCTGCAGCGCGAAGTGGGCGACAAGGCCGGCGGCGCGCATTTCCACAACACGCGCGGGCAGGGGCTCGCGAACGTCGTCGCGGCGCTCGACGCGGGCGTGACGACGATCGACGCGAGCCAGGGCGGCCTCGGCGGCTGCCCGTATGCGCCGGGCGCGACCGGCAACGTCGTGACCGAGGATCTCGTGTTCCTGCTCGAAGCGATGGGATACGACACGGGCGTCGACGTCGACGCGTTGCTTGCCGCGCGCGCGATCCTGCATGCGGCGCTGCCGTCCGAGGCGCTGTACGGCCACGTGCCCGATGCGGGCTTGCCGAAGGGTTTCCGCTATGCGGACGGGCGTGCCCCGTCGGCCGCGCAACCGGAAGGATGCGTGGCGGGAGTCGCGCAATGAACGATCGCCAACCGGCCTGCCCGCTGCCGTATGCGGGCGTGCGCGTGATCGAGATGACGCACATGGTGATGGGCCCGACGTGCGGCATGCTGCTCGCGGATCTCGGCGCGGAAGTGATCAAGATCGAGCCGATCGCGGGCGACAGCACGCGGGCGCTGCGCGGCTCCGGCGCGGGGTTCTTCGGGATGTTCAACCGCAACAAGAAGAGCCTCGCGGTCGACGTGAAGGACCCGCGCGGGCTGGAAATCGTGCTGCGGCTCGTCGCGACGGCGGACGTCTTCAGCGAGAACTTCAAGAGCGGCACGATGGACCGGCTCGGCCTCGGCTACCCGGCGCTGGAATCGCTGAATCCGCGCCTCGTGTACGTGTCGCACAAGGGTTTCCTGCCGGGGCCGTACGAGCATCGCACTGCGCTCGACGAGGTCGTGCAGATGATGGGCGGCCTGGCGTACATGACGGGCCCCGAAGGGCGGCCGCTGCGTGCGGGCGCGAGCGTGAACGACATCATGGGCGGCATGTTCGGCGCGATCGGCGCGATGGCCGCGCTCGCGCAGCGCGAGCGCACGGGGCGCGGCCAGCAGGTGCAGAGCGCGCTGTTCGAGAACAACGTGTTCCTCGTCGCGCAGCACATGATGCAGTTCGCGGTGACGGGGCAGGCCGCGTCGCCGATGCCGAGCCGGATTTCCGCGTGGGCCGTGTACGACGTGTTCTCCGTCAAGGACGACGAACAGATCTTCCTCGCGGTCGTGTCGGACACGCAGTGGATGCTCTTCTGCGACGCGTTCGGCTTGACCGCGCTGAAGGAGGACGCACGCCTCGCGACCAACAACCTGCGTGTCCAGGCGCGCGAATGGCTGCTGCCCGAGCTGCGTGCGCGGCTTGCGCCGTACTCGGCGGCAGAGATCGGCGCGATCTTCGAATCGACCGGCCTGCCGTACGCACCGATCACGAAGCCGCAGGACCTGTTCGACGATCCGCATCTGCTCGCCACCGGCGGCCTCGAAGCCGTGACGCTGCCGGCCGACGCGAGCAGCGCCGGGCGGCCGGTCGACACGCGCACCGCGCTGCTGCCGCTGACGCTCGCCGGCGAGCGCCTGCGGCTGCGCTCGGCACCGCCCGCGCTCGGCCAGGACACGTGCGCGCTGCTCGGCGAACTCGGCTACACGCCGGACGATGCGCGTGCGCTGATCGATGCCGGCGTCGTGGCGGGCCGGTACGGCGCGGACGCCGCGGCGCACGGCGACGGGCCGGGCGGCGCGCCGTCGGCGAACGAAGTGGCGAGCGCGTAGCGCAACCGCGATTCATCGAACGAACGAAGGCATCCCGGCCGCGCACCGCGCGGGGAGGATCGCCGCATCCACGGAGACAACCATGACATCCGCTTCCCCGGCGCTCGCCGCCGATCGCGAGACCGACGCGTCGATCGAGCAGCGGGCCGTGCGCAAGGCCGCGTGGCGCTTCATTCCGCTGCTCGCGCTCGCGTATTTCTTCAACTATCTGGATCGCACGAGCGTCGGATTCGCGGCGCTCACGATGAACCGCGATCTCGGGCTGACCGCGACGCAGTTCGGCTGGGGCGCGGGGATCATGTTCGCCGGCTATTGCATGTTCGAAGTGCCGAGCAATCTCGCGCTGTACCGCTTCGGCGCGCGCCGCTGGCTGGCCCGCATCATGATCACGTGGGGGCTGATGGCGGCCGCGACCGCGCTCGCGACCGGGCCGACGAGTTTCTACGCGATCCGGCTGCTGCTCGGCATCGGGGAAGCCGGATTCTTTCCGGGCGTGATCTTCTTCCTCGCCGTGTGGTTTCCCGCGAGCTACCGCACGCGCGTGCTGGCGTGGTTCACCGTGTCGACGCCGCTGTCGTCGCTGATCGGCGGCCCGCTGTCGACGTGGCTGCTGCAGCTCGACGGCGCGCTCGGGCTCGCCGGCTGGAAGTGGATGTTCATCGTCGAAGGGCTGCCGGCGTGCGCGCTCGGTTTCCTCGTGCTGAAGCTGTTGTCCGATTCGCCGGAACAGGCGACGTGGCTGTCGGCCGACGAGCGTGCCGCGCTGCAACGCGCGTTCGAGCGCGAGGGCGCCGCCGGTCGCAAGAAGCGCTTCGGCGTCGCGCTGCGCGACGTACGCGTGTACGTGCTTGCGCTGATCTCGTTCGGCTTCACGATGGGCTCGTACGGGATCGGCATCTGGTTGCCGCAGATGCTCAAGGCGCACGGGATGTCGACGATGCAGACCGGCTGGCTGTCCGCGGTGCCGTACTTCTTCGCAACGGTCGCGCTGCTGTGGTGGGCGAAGCGGGTGGACCGGCGCGGCCGCCCGGTCGCGAACCTGGCGATCGGCTTGTTCATCGGCGCCGTGGCGCTCGGCGTGTCGACGCATTTCCTGACGCTCGGGCCGGCGCTCGTCGGCATCACGCTGGCGCTGATCGGCACGATTGCCGGCCGCACGATCTTCTACACGCTGCCGTCGCGCTTCCTGTCCGGCCAGGCCGCGGCCGGCGGGCTGGCGCTGATCAATTCGATCGGCGCGCTCGGCGGATTCGCGGGCCCCTATCTCGTCGGTTACCTGAAGGACAGCTTCGGCACCTTCACCGCCGGGATGCTCGGCCTCGCGATCGTCCTGGCGATCACGACACTGCTCACGCTGTCGCTGTACGCGTTCGAACGGAGCGAATGACATGACCATTTCGATCAAACGGCGCCGGTTGATCGGGGCGGCCGCCGCATCGCTCGCGCTGCCCGCGTTCGCCGACACGCCGGCCCACGATGGAGTTTCCCGCATGACGCAAAGCAACTACCTCCCGGTCCGCCCCGACTGGCTCGCGTCGGCGCTCGAGCCCGCGCTCGAACCCGACCTGCCGATCGTCGACGCGCATCATCACTTCTACGAGCGACCGGGCTGGATCTACATGCTCGACGACTATCTGCAGGATGCGCGCTCGGGTCACAACATCCAGGCGTCCGTCTACATGCAGGCGCAGACGCGCTATCGCGATTCAGGCCCGGTCGAACTGAAGCCGGTGGGCGAGACCGCCTATGTCGCGGGCGTGACCGAGCCCTTGCAGCATGGCCCCGTGGCCGTCGCGAAAGGCATCGTCGGCCATGCCGACCTGCGGCTCGGCGAACGTGTGCGCGACGTGCTGGAAGCGCATCTCGAAGCCGGGCGCGGGCGGTTTCGCGGCATTCGGCACCTGAGCACGTGGGATGCCGATTCGACGCTCGCCAATCCGCTGTCGGCGGTGCCGCGCGGGCTGCTGCTCGATCCCGCGTACCGGGCCGGTGTCGCGCAGCTTGCGCCGCTCGGGCTGTCGTACGACGCGTGGCTGTTCTTTCCGCAGTTATCCGAATTGTTCGATCTCGCGAAGGCGAACCCCGACACGCGGATCATCGTCAACCACTGCGGCGGCGTCGTGCGGATTGCCAGCTACGCGGACAAGCGGGAGGAGGTGTTCGCGCGCTGGTCGGCGTCGATGCGCACGCTCGCGCAATTGCCGAACGTGTACGTGAAGGTCGGCGGCCTCGGGATGCGCATCAACGGCTTCGATTTCGAGAAAGGCGCGAAGCCGCCGTCTTCGGCGCAACTCGCCGACGCGTGGAAGCCCTGGATGATGACCTGCATCGACGCATTCGGGCCCGGGCGCTGCATGTTCGAGAGCAATTTCCCGGTCGACAAGGGGTCGTATTCGTTCGTGAACGGCTGGAACGCGTTCAAGCGGCTGACCGCGCAGGCCAGCGCGGACGAGCGCGACGCGCTGTTCCGCGGCACGGCCACGCGGGTGTACCGGCTCGGTTGACGCGCTTGCGCGGCGTCATCCGGCTTCCACCAGCGCCGCGAGCTTCGCCAGCGCCATCTGCCAGCCGGTCTCGTTGTCGGCGGCCGGCACGCCGGGCGGGACGCCGTCGTGCACGGCATCCACGCGCGTGCCGCCCGCTTCGTCGGACAGCGTGATCGTGATCGTCATCGCGCCGCGCAGCATCGGGTCGTCGGTTTCGAATACATCGATCTCGACGATCCGCTCGTCCGGCACCAGCGTGACGAAGCGGCCGTGATAGGTGTCGGTGCGCGTGGTGGTCTTGCCCGCGCCGGCCGACGGCGCGTCGTAGCTCAGCGACACGCGCAGCGCGCCGCCTTCGCGCGCATCGTACGCATGCACGCGGCAGGTCATGCCGTCGGGCACTTTCCATTGCTCGACCGCGTGCGGGTCGAGCAGCGCGCGGTAGACGCGCCCGCGCGGGGCGTTCAGGTGCCGGCTGACCCGGGTCGAATGCGTGTGCGTGTGCAACATGTCGCCTCCCGCGAAGCGCGCGCGACGGTGCACGCCGGCGCCCGGCGTGTCGTCATGCTTCCTTCAGGAATCCTAGACGCGGCCGCGGCGGCATGCAATGACCGCACGCGAGGGGGCGTTCAGCCCAGGGTGGCGGCGAAGGCGTCGAGCTGCGTGATGCAGGTGTTCCAGCCCTCGAAAAAGCCGAGCGCCTCGTGGCGCTCGCGCGTCGCCGCGTCGGGATGCATCACGCGCGCCTCGTAGCGGCTGCCCGCGTCGTCGTCGGCCATCGTGACGATCGCCGTGAAGCCCAGCCACGGCGTCTGCGGCCGCCAGCCGCCCGCGAGCATCGACGTGAACGCGATGCGCGATTCCGGCACGATTTCGAGGAAGCAGCCGGGGTTGTCGCTCGTGCCGCCGTCGGGGCCGCGCATGAACGTATGGAAAGCGCCGCCCGGCCGCAGGTCGAACGCGCGCACCTCGGTGGTCCACGGCTTCGGGCACCACCATTCCTTCAGCAGTTCGGGGTCGGTCCAGGCGCGCCACAGTGCCCGGCGCGGGGCGCGCAACGTGCGCGTGATGACGAGATCGTGGGCTTCAGCGGGGTCGACGTGGCTGGCTGACATCTTGCTCCTCCTGGTGACGGCGTTCGACGAATTCGACGAGACGATCGGATCGCGCTTCCCACTGCGCGCGCTGGGCGGCGAGCCAGGCCTCGGCTTCGGTCAGCCGGCCGCCGACCAGCGCGCAGGTGCGCGAGCGGCCGGTTTTCCGGGTCTCCACGAGGCCGCTGCGCTCGAGCACGGCGACGTGCTTCATGAACGACGGCAGCGCCATGTCGAACGGCGCGGCCAGCGCGGAGACGGTCCGCTCGCCCTGGCCGAGCGCGCTGACGATCGCGCAGCGCGTCGGATCGGCCAGGGCATGGAACACGTCGCTGATGCGAGGGTGAAGGTTATCCATTTGGCTAAGTGTAGGCGATGTTGCAACCGCTGCAGCAAAAATTTTCGTCACGTACGATAGTGGGGCGGTAACGCACGCCGACCGGGCGCCGCGTTACCGGCGCCTGCCGCCGCCGAGCGAGCCTCGACGCGCGGCCGGCGTGCGTTCCGATTCCGGCCCATGCCGAACCCGTGCGTGCGGCCTACCTGACTACCGGAGAAGGCATGACCGAACCTGTTACCGTCCGCCGCGTCGGCGCGAGCGAGGCGAGCGCCTGTGTCGATGCGCTGGCCGACGTGCTGATCGATTGCGTCGAAGGCGGTGCGTCCGTCAGCTTCATGCTGCCGATCGAGCGGTCGACCGCCGTCGCGTTCTGGACGCGCGTGGCCGAAGGCGTGGCGAACGACGAGCGCATCCTGCTCGTCGCCGAGGATACGTCCGGCCGGATCGTCGGCACCGTGCAGGTCGTGACCGCGCAGCCCGAGAACCAGCCGCATCGCGCGGACATCGCGAAAATGCTCGTGTCGCGGTGCGCGCGCCGCCAGGGCATCGCCGCGCGGCTGATGGCGGCGGCCGAAGCGGCCGCGCGCGACGCCGGCAAGACCGTGCTCGTGCTCGACACGGTCACGGGCGGCGACGCCGAGCGGCTGTACGAGCGGGCCGGCTGGCAGCGCGTCGGCATCGTGCCGAACTATGCGCTGATGCCCGACGGCGCGCTGTGCGCGACGACGTATTTCCACAAGCAGCTCGCGTAACGGCAATCGCCATGATGCGCGGCATCGTTCCGGGCGTGTCGGGAGCCGCATCTCGCCCGGCAGCCAACCGTCAGGAATAGCAGGACCGGCGGCCGCTCCGGTCCGATATATTCGCGTTCTCGCAGCAGGACGCCGACAACACGCCACGCAACCGCCGCCTCGATGAAACGCTCCCATGTCGCTTTTGCCCTCACGGGCCTGCTCGTCGCGCTGCCGATTGCCGCGTATGCGCTCGTCAAGCCGCTGCGCGTCGTCGCGCCCGCGCTGATTCCCGGCGTATCGTGCCCGAGCGCCGACATCTGCACGGACGATGCCGCGCAGCTCGGCGTTGCACGGCAGCTCTATCGCGACGGCTACGCGCGCGCGGCGGCGGCCGTCGGCGCGTTCCGCGCCGCACCGCGCGTCGTGTTCTGCTCGACGCGCACGTGCGCCGATGCATTCGGCCTCGGCACGCGCGCGGCGCTGACGCTCGGCGATTTCGGCGTGGTGATCGCGCCGCGCGGCTGGCAGACCTACTTCCTTGCGCACGAGCTGATCCATCACCGCCAGGCGGAAGTGCTCGGCAACGTGGCGGTCGTGACGAAGCCGCGCTGGCTGATCGAAGGGATGGCGTATGCACTCAGCGACGATCCGCGCCATCCGCTCGCGCAGCCGTTCGAAGCGTGGCGCGCGCAATTTGCCGCGTGGAATGCGGCGCGCGGCGCGCAGCCGCTGTGGGATGCCGCACGGGCGATCGAATAACGCGACGACGACGCGGGCGCCGCGTCGAAGGGCGCGCCGTTACGCCATCATGCCGATGCGACCGAATCGCCGCCCCGGCCGGTCAGCGCGTCGCGCCCCGCGTCGAGAATTTCGTCGGCCAGCGCGGGATCGCTGCCGGCAATCGCGCGGGACAGTACGAGCGTACCGACCATCTGGCTGACGATCGCAAGCGCATCGCGACGTGTCTGCTCCGACGTGACGCCGTCGGCCGCCACCAGCCGTTCGAGCCGATCGAGATAGGCCGCGAGCCCGTGCGCGTAGCATGCGCGCGCCGTATCGGTCAGCCGCGGCGCATCGCCCGCGAAGCCGGACAGCGGGCACCCGGCCTCGACGTTGTCGCGATGCGCGGGCGACAGATATGCGGCGACCTGCGCGTCGAGACTGCCGGCGCCTGGCGAATCCGCGCGGTCGTGCATCGCCTTCTCCATGACTTCGGCGACCAGCGCGTCTTTCGACTTGAAGTGGTTGTAGAAGCCGCCTTGCGTGAAGCCGGCCTCCTTCATCAGTTCCGTCAGCCCCACCGCGTCGACGCCGCGCACGCGGAACAGCCGTTCGGCGGCCGCGACGATCGCGCTTCGGTTCTCGGCAGCCTGCTGCCTGGACACGCCCATCGATCTCTCCCTGATTGTTGCCCATCGCGTCGATTGAAAAACACAATGGTGGTCACCATTGACATACTCGGTCGCCGCGAACACAATGCGGCGCAAAGACAATGGTGATCGACATTGACATCGAGTGTAGCCGACCTGGCAGACAACGCAAAGCCCGGGCGGAGGCAGGAATGGCAATCGGTCGACGTCTTTGACGTCGCGGGCAACGGGCAAGCGGCAATGGACGGCTTGCCGTCCGCTGCTCGCGGCGCAATGGCCCGGTACGCGATGGCCACCTCGTTTCCCACCGGATCCCATGCGCGCGGCAGGCCGGCGCGCAGGCGATTCATCATGCGAAAGGAACGATCATGAAGATCGAAGGTGCAGTCGTTTTCGTCACCGGCGCGAACCGCGGGCTTGGCCTCGAGTTCGCGAGGCAGGCGCTCGACCGGGGCGCGCGCAAGGTCTATGCGGGCGCGCGCGATCCGGCCACCGTGACGCTGCCGGGCGTCGTGCCCGTGAAGCTCGACGTGACCGATCCGGCGGCGGTCGCCGCGGCGGCCGACGCGGCGCGCGACGTCACGCTGCTGATCAACAATGCCGGCATCGCGCGGCTCGGCAGCCTGACGGACGACGGCGCGCCCGACGCGCTGCGCGAGCACTTCGACACCAACGTGTTCGGGATGCTGGCGATGTCGCGCGCGTTTGCGGGAACCCTCGCGGCCCACGGCGGCGGCGCGATCCTCAATATCCTGTCGGTCGCGAGCTGGGTGAACCGGCCGATCCTGTCGAGCTACGGCGTGTCGAAATCGGCCGCATGGGCGCTGACCAACGGGCTGCGCCATTCGCTGCGCGAGCAGCGTACGCAGGTCGTCGGGCTGCATGCCGGCTTCATCGATACCGACCTGACGGCCGGCCTCGACGTGCCGAAGGCCACGCCGGCCGACGTCGTGCGCCAGGCGTACGACGCCGTCGAAGCGGGGGCGGAGGAAGTGTCGACCGACGAGTTCACGCGGCAGGTGAAGGCCGCGCTGTCGTCGGGGGTCTATCTGGACGAGCCGGCGCCGCGTTGACGCCGCCGGTCGTGCGAACCCGTCGCCCGCGCCATGAGCGCGGCGGCGGGCCGCCTCGTCAGACCGTCGTGTCGATGATGCCGGGGATCTTCACGTCCGGGTTCACGTCCGCGTCGTAGTCGACGCCGGCGATCTCGAAGCCGAACAAACGCAGGAACTCGGTCTTGTAGCCCGCGAAGTCCGTCATCTCGTACAGGTTGTCGTTCGTGACCTTGTCCCACATCGCGACGACCTTGTCCTGCACCTGCGGATCCAGTTCCTTGTAGTCCGCGCGCAGGCGGCCTTCTTCGTCGACGTGCGGCGTCGGGCCGTACAGGCTGTCCTTCAGGAGCCCGTACACCTGCTCGATGCAGCCTTCGTGCGTGCCCTTCTCCTTCATCACCTTGAACAGCAGCGACAGGTAGAGCGGCATCATCGGGATCGCGGAGCTGGCCTGCGTGACGACGGCCTTCAGCACCGACACGCGCGCATCGCCGCCGTGCGCGGCGAGCTTGTCGCGGATCGACAGCACCTTCTTGTCGAGATCCTTCTTCGCTTCGCCGATCGAGCCGTTCCAGTAGATGTCGTGCGTGATCTGCTCGCCGAGATACGTGAACGCGGTGGTCTTCGCGCCGTCGGCCAGCACGCCGGCTTCGGCGAGCGCGTCGATCCACATCTGCCAGTCCTCGCCGCCCATCACCGCGACGGTGCCGTCGATCTCTTCCTGCGTCGCCGGTTCGAGCGCCACTTCGCGGATCACTTCCTTGTCGGTGTCGAGGCCGCGGAACGTGACCGACTTGCCGACCGGCTTGAGCGTCGAGCTGATTGTCTCGCCCGTCTTCGGGTGCGTGCGGCGCGGCGCCGCGAGGCTGTAGACGACCAGGTCGACCTTGCCGAGATCCTGCTTGATCGTGTCGATCGTGATCTGCTTGACCTTGTCGGAGAATGCGTCGCCGTTGATGCTGCGCGCATACAGCCCCTTTTCGGCGGCGAATTTCTCGAACGCGGCGCTGTTGTACCAGCCGGCCGTGCCCGGCTTCGTCTCGCTGCCGGCGCGCTCGAAGAACACGCCGAGCGTGTCCGCGCCCGAGCCGAATGCGGCCGAGATCCGGGCGGCGAGGCCGTAGCCGGTCGACGCGCCGATCACGAGCACCTTTTTCGGGCCATTGGCGATCGGGCCGTGCGAAGTCACGTAGTCGATCTGTTCCTTGACGTTGGCTTCGCAGCCGACGGGATGAGTCGTCACGCAGATGAAGCCACGCACGCGCGGTTTGATGATCATGGAAACCTCTGTCTATCGGAAAGGCGGGGACGGCCTGAAATCGGAAAAATCCCGCGCATTGTAAAGGAAGCGGCCGATCGCGGGCGGGCGCGGCCCGAAGCTGCCCGATCGCCCGGTTATTTCTCTCTTGACAGAAATAACTGAAATGAATAAATTTCCCGACATGGAACTCACACCGATCGCCGAACGATTCATTCTCCACTGGGGCGAAATGGGCTCGCGGTGGGGCGTCAACCGCACCGTCTCGCAGATTCACGCGCTGCTCTACTTGGCCGGCCGGCCGGTGGCGGCCGACGAAATCGCCGAGACGCTCAACGTCGCGCGCTCCAACGTCAGCACGAGCCTGAAGGAGCTGCAGGCGTGGCGGCTCGCGAAGGTCGTGCACGTGCTGGGCGATCGCCGCGACCACTTCGAGACGTCGACCGACATCTGGGAGCTGTTCAAGCTGATCGTCGAAGGGCGGCGGCAGCGCGAGATCGAGCCGACGCTCACGGTGCTGCGCGATTGCCTGACGAGCCCGGAGATCGCGAACGAGAGCCGCGAGACCGAACAGCGCATTCGCGACACGCTGCAGTTCGTCGAGACGCTCACGACCTGGTCGGACGAGATGCTGCGGCTCAAGCCCGATACGCTGATGAAGGCGCTCGGCATCGGCGCGAAGATCAGCCAGACGGTCAGGCGCAAGCCGTCGAAGTAAGCAGGAACGGGGGAGCGGGCAGGCAGCCCGCTTTTTTTGGGGTGTTTATTTCTGTCTGTACAGAAATAACTGTAAATTGAGGATGAAAATGAACGCAGTCTTGCCGTCGACCTGTCAGCCCGAGCGCGCCGGCGCACGCGGCATGACCGTGCTCGTCTGCGGCGCGAACGGCTTCATCGGGCGGGCGCTGTGCGCGCAGCTCGAAGCCGGCGGGCACCGCGTGCTGCGCGGCGTGCGTCATGCGGCCGGCCCGCGCGACGTCGCGATCGACTTCACGCAGGACATCGACCCGCAAGCGTGGCTGGCGCGGCTGAAGGGCGTCGACGTGGTGATCAATGCGGTCGGCATGCTGGCCGATCGACGCGGCGCGACGCTCGACACCGTGCATCGCGCCGCGCCGTGCGCGCTCTTTACCGCGTGCTGTCGTGCGGGCGTGCGGCGCGTGATCCAGATCTCGGCGCTCGGCGTCGAACGCGGCGACACACGGTACTTCGCGAGCAAGCGTGCGGCCGACCGTTTTCTGCAGACGCTGCCGATCGATTTCCGTATCGTGCGGCCCGCGCTCGTCTACGGAGCGGCCGGCACGTCAGCACGGTTTTTCCGGATGCTCGCGAGCCTGCCCGTGCAGGTGTTGCCGGCAGGCGGCCATCAGCGGCTGCGCCCCGTGCATGTCGACGATCTCGCCGAAGTCGTTGCGCGGCTCGTCATCCAGGCGGGCGATTTGCCGTCGGCGGCAACCCGCCGCGTGATCGACGTGGTCGGCCACGACGAAGTCGAATACCGCGAGATGCTGGCCGGCTATCGCGCGGCGCTCGGATTTCCGCCGGCCGCCTGCGTGACGCTGCCGGGCCCGCTGGTGGGCGCGGCGGCCGCGCTGCTCGGCGCATGGCCGGGGGTGATGCTGACGCGCGACACGTGGACGATGCTGCGCGGCGGCAACACCGGCGATCCGGCGGCCACCGCGGCCGTGCTGGGCCGGCCGCCGCGCGGTATCGGCGGCTTCATCGGCGCGGAAGCCGCCGCGCTGCGCCGCGACGCGCTCGCGATGTGGCGGCGCCCGTTGCTGCGGGGCGCGCTCGCGGTCGTGTGGATCTGGACGGCGATCGCCAGCGCATTCATCCATCCGCTGGAGGCGAGCCTCGCGCTGCTTGCGCCCGCGCACCTGACGGGGCTGCCCGCGCTGATCGCGCTGTACGCGGCCAGCGCGCTGGACTTCGCGTTCGGCATCGCGACCGTCGTCGCGCCGTCGCGGCGCCTGTGGGCCGCGCAAGCGGCGCTGATCGTCGCGTACTCGGCGGTCATCGCGGTCACGATGCCGGGCCTGCTCGCCGAACCGTTCGGCCCCGTGCTCAAGAACGTGCCGATTCTCGCGATCCTGTTGATCCTCTTTTCAGAAGAAGAACACGCATGAATACCTATCTCGTCATCAAGGCGCTGCACATCCTGTCGTCGGTGCTGCTGGTCGGCACGGGGTTCGGCACCGCGTTCTACCTGTTCTTCGCGAACCGCACGCGGTCGGTGCCCGCGATCGCGGCCGTGTCGCGGCTCGTGGTGCGCGCGGACTGGTGGTTCACGACACCGGCCGTGATCTTCCAGCCGGCGTCCGGGCTGTGGCTCGCGCACACGGCTGGCTGGCCGTGGCATACGCCGTGGCTGCTCGCGTCGATCGTGCTGTACGCGGTTGCCGGCGCGTGCTGGTTGCCGGTCGTGTGGCTGCAGCTCGAACTTGCGGCGATGGCGCGGCGCGCGCACGCGAACGGCGACGCCGCGTTGCCGGCGCGCTACTGGCGCTATGCGAAGCGCTGGGAACTGCTCGGTTATCCGGCGTTCTTCGCGATGCTGATCGTGTATTTCCTGATGGTGGTCAAGCCGATGTAGGTCCGACGCCGTCGCGCGGGAGCGGCGGCATACGCGGGAAAGCAGTCGATCGATTCATGACGCTTGCGAAAAAAAAGGAGTGCAGAGCATGAACGCGAGTGAGCTGGTTCTCTACTTCGACGGGCGATGTCCGTTATGCGTCGCGGAAATCCGGCGTCTCGGCGAGCGCGACGCGCGGCACCGGCTGGCGTTCGTCGACATCGCCGAGCCGGGTTTCGACCCGACGCCGCTGGGCGTCGACCTGCCCGCGCTGAATCGCGAACTGCATGCGCGCCTGCCCGACGGACGCATGCTGACCGGCATCGACGGCATCGCGGCCGCCCATGCGTTGATTGGGCGTCGCTGGTTCGCGCGGCTGCTTCGCTCGCCGGCGATGCGTGCCGTGTCCGCGCCGCTGTATCGCCGCCTCGCACGCAACCGGTATGCGGTATCGCGCTGGCTCGGATATCGCACGGAAGCCGGTTGCGAAGGCGGCGCGTGCAGCATCGGCAGGAGCGCCGAAAACGCGGCGGCGAATCGGCCGCCGCGCGACAGCGCACGCCGCATCGTCGTGCGCTGTATGTACGCAGCCGCGATCGCGCACCTGCTCGTCGGTGTGGTGATGCCGTGGATTGCCGGCGCATCCTGGCTCGATGCCTATCACCGGAGCATCGAATCGCATTTCTGGACTGGAGCGGCGCCCGAAGCCGCGCGCGCCCAGCAGGTCTGGTGGGTGTCGCTGCTCGGCGCGACGGTGCAGTGCGCCGCGGTATGGATGCTCGCGCTCGTCCATCTCGGCAACCGGTTGCGGAACCGGGAAGTGTGGGGCTGGCTGCTGGCCGGCCTGTCGATCTGGGCGCCGCAGGACATGCTGTTGTCGTGGCAGGCGCAGGTGTGGGGGCACGTGGCGATCGACGTCGTTGCACTTGTCGCGATGGTGCCGCCGCTGGTCTGGCTGTGGAGGAGGGATACCGCATGAACACGTTGCCGGCTTTCGACTGGGCGCTCGACCTGCTGATCGTGCAGGGCGCGATGGGCGCATTCGATACGCTTTACCACCACGAACTCACGCAGGATCTGCCGCACAGCCCGCGCGCGCGGCTCGAACTGGCGATTCATGCGGTGCGGTCCGTGCTGTACGGCCTCGTGTTCGCGTCGATCGCGAACGTCGCGTTTCACGGCGCGTGGGTCGCGGCGCTTGCGGCGGTCGTGCTCGTCGAAGTAGGGCTGACGTTGTGGGATTTCGTCGTCGAGGACCAAAGCCGCAAGCTGCCGGCGACCGAGCGTGTGCTGCATACGCTGCTGGCCGTCAACGGCGGCGCGCTGTTCGGGATGATCGCAATGCAGCTCGCCGTGTGGGCGCACGAACCGACCGCACTGCACGCGCTCGACCTCGGCTGGCGCGGCCGGCTGCTCAGCCTGTTTGCCGTCGGCGTGACGGTGTCGGGCGTGCGCGACGGGATCGCCGCGTGCCGTATCGCGCGACGCACGCCGGCCGCCAACCCGTTCGCGGGACAGCCGCCGGGCAACGTGCTCGTCACCGGCGGGACCGGCTTCATCGGCGAAACGCTCGTCAACCAGTTGCTCGATGCAGGCCATACGGTCACGCTGCTGGCGCGCGATCCGCTGCGCGCGGCCTACCTGTTTCAAGGCCGCGTGCGCAGCGTGACGTCCGCTGAACAGTTGCAGCCGCACGAGCGCTTCGACACGGTCGTCAATCTCGCCGGTGCGCCGGTGCTGGGCGCCCGCTGGAGCAAGCGCCGGCAGGCGCTGCTGCTCGCCAGCCGCGTCGGCGTCACGCAGGCACTGATCCGCTGGGTCGAGACCGCCGAGGTCAAGCCGCGCACGTGGATCCAGGCGTCGGCGATCGGCTACTACGGCGTGCGGTCAGGCGACGAACGGCTCGACGAGCGTAGCCGCGCGGGCACCGGCTTCATGTCGGCGCTGTGCCGGCAGTGGGAAGCGGCCGCACAGCCGCTCGAACGCCACGGCGTGCGCACGGTGGTGTTGCGGCTGGGCATCGTGTTCGGCCCGGGCGGTGCGTTGCGCCCGATGCTGCTGCCGCACTACTTCGGGCTCGGCGGCCGATTCGGCGACGGCGCGCAGGTGATGAGCTGGATCCACCGCGACGACGTGCTGCGGATCGTCGCACGCGCGATGTCGCATGCCGGCATGCGGGGCGTCTACAACGCGGTCGCTCCGATGCCGCTGACCCAGCGCGCGTTCGTGCAGGTCGTGACGAAGGTGCTGCGCCGCCCCGCGTTGCTGCACGTGCCGGCCGCGCCGCTGCGCATCGCGATGGGCGAGATGGCCGAGCTGCTGCTGGACGGGCAGCGCGTGATGCCGGCACGGCTGCATCAGGACGGGTTCACGTTCCGCTTTCCGACGGCCGAGCACGCGCTGCGTGACCTGACGAATCGGCCGCACGCCGATTTCGCGCCCGCCGCCTGCCGTTTCCCGCGAGGTCGTGTATAAATTCGACGTGAACGCGTTCGGAGCGTGCCGTGCGCGCCGAACGCGCCGCACCCGACCTCACAAGGAGACTGCATGCTGCACGTCCTCGGCAAGATTCCGTCCATCAACGTCCGCAAGGTGCTGTGGCTGTGCACCGAACTGAACCTGCCGTTCGAACAGGAAGACTGGGGCGCGGGTTTCCGCACGACCCATGATCCGGCGTATCTCGCGCTGAATCCGAACGCGCTCGTGCCCGTCATCAAGGATGACGACTTCGTGCTCTGGGAATCGAACACGATCATCCGCTATCTCGCGAACCGCTACGGCGGCGATGCGCTGTATCCGGCCGAGCCGCAGGCGCGTGCGCGGGTCGACCAGTGGATCGACTGGCAGGGCTCGGACCTGAATCGCTCGTGGGTCGGCGCATTCCTCGGCCTCGTGCGCAAATCGCCCGACCATCAGGATCCGGACGGCATCGCGCAGTCGATCGCCGGCTGGACGAAGCACATGCACGTGTTGAATGCGCAGCTCGAAAAGACCGGCGCATATGTGGCCGGCAACACCTTCACGCTCGCGGATATCCCGATCGGCCTGTCGGTGAACCGCTGGTTCGGCACGCCGTTCGAGCATCCGGAGCTGCCGGCGGTGTCGCGCTATATCGAACGTCTCGCCACGCGTGAAGGGTTCAAGCAGTACGGAGGCAGCGCGAATCCGTAATGCCGCGCGGATCGCGCGTGAAGCGGCGGCATCGGCACGGCCGCCGCCGTAGCGCGTGCGGCGGGCAAGCGCCCGCCGTCACGCACCGGGCACCGGCACCGCATCGAGCACGCGCGCGAGAAACGCCTCGTGATTCCACGCGGCTTCCGGCCGCGACAGCCCGAGCCGCACGACCACCAGTTGACGGCTCGGTACCACGCTCACGAACTGGCCTTCATGGCCGACCGCATGAAACGCGTCGGCCGGCAACGTGTGCGCGTGCGGATCCGGATCGTTGAACGGCTCCGGCACCTTGACCCACAGCTGCGCGCCGAATGCCTGCCGCGACGATTGCGGTGTCGCGCGCGTCAGATAACGCACCCAGCCTTCCGGCAGCAGCCGCTGTCCGTTCCACACGCCGGCCTGCAGCAGAAACTGCCCGAAGCGTGCCCAGTCGCGTGCGCTCGCGTACATGTACGACGCGCTGACGAGCGTGCCCGACGCATCGGGCTCGAACACCGCGCTGCGCATCCCGAGCGGCGCGAACAGCGCGCGACGGGGGAGTGCGAGGTAGTCGCCGTCGCTGCCGCCCAGCGCTTCTCGCATCACGCGTGCGACGATCGCGCTCGTGCCGCTCGAGTACGACCACCGTGCGCCGGGTGTCGCGACAAGCGGCTTCGCCGACGCGAACCGCGCGGTATCGGGCTGCGTGAACAGCATCACCGCGACGTCGGACAGCGGATCGTCGTAGTCCTCGTTGAATTGCAGGCCGCTCGTCATCCGCAGCAGCTCGTCGAGCGTGATGGCCGCGCGCGGATCGCCGCTGCCGCGCCATTCGGGCAGCAGCGCCGCGGTGTCCGGCGACAGCTTGTGCTGCGCGACCAGCGTGCCGACCAGCGCGGCCGTGACGGTCTTCGTCATCGACCAGCCGGGCAGCGGCGTGTCGG
Source organism: Burkholderia sp. BCC0506 (assembly GCF_902833145.1). GTDB lineage: Bacteria > Pseudomonadota > Gammaproteobacteria > Burkholderiales > Burkholderiaceae > Burkholderia. Next base: position 224,538 of record NZ_CADFEN010000008.1, read on the forward strand.
CCGTGAAGCCGGGCGCATAGCGTTCGGCGATCACCTGGCCGCGCCACATCACGACGACCGCGCGCGTGCGGCGCGGCCGCGCCGGATCGGGTTCGTCGAACGCGCGGTCGAGTGCGGTCTGCAGTCTGTGCGCGTCGACGCCGGCGGGTGGCGTGGCCGGCGCGGGCGGATCGGGTTGCGCGGGAGGCGGATCGGGCAGGGGCGGCAACGCGGCGGGCAGGGTGGCCGCCGCCGCACCGGTCGCGGATCCGAGCGCGAGCGTGCAGCCGAGCCCGGGCCGGAAGTCGGCTTCGCGTTCGGCGAAGCCGGCGAAGGTCGCCACCGCGCGATGATGGTCGGGATCGAGCGACGGCCGCACCAGTTTCAGCAGCGGATGGACGCCGGCCATGATGTCGACGTCGATCACGGACGCGGCCGGGCGGCCCGATACGAACACGCCCGAACACAGCGCCTTGGCCGCATAGCCGGTCGCGATCGGCGCGAGCCGGGACAGCATGTAGCCCGTGTAGCCGATCGCGGCGACGAGCGCGAGCGCGACACCGCGCAGCATCAGCTTCTTGAGAGGGATCGTCATGCGCGAAGCGTCCTCGGTGGCGTGCCGGCCGGCAACGATCCGGCAGTGTCGCAGGTTCGGGCGATGCGTTGCAATCGCTGCCGCGTGACGCATGCTGACGGCCGCATGCGTTTGCGCCGCAGCGCGCCCGGCAGGTCGGCCGGCGTCGCGCGTCGGGCGAGTTGATATCGGGCCGGCCATCGGCCGATAATCGTCCGGCATCGCCCTCCCAATCCCTCTATCCAACCGAGACCGGAAAACGCCATGTCCTACGACGACAACAACCCGTTCGCGAAAATCCTGCGCGGCGAACTGCCGTGCGTGAAGGTCGCCGAAGACGACGCGACGCTCGCGATCATGGATCTGATGCCGCAGGCCGACGGTCACGTGCTCGTGATCCCGAAGGAGCCGGCCGCGCAGATCTTCGAGCTGTCCGGCGATGCGGCCGCGGCCGGCATCCGCATGACGCAGCGCGTCGCGGCGGCGGTGCGCGCGGCGCTCGAGCCGGACGGCGTGTTCATCGGCCAGTTCAACGGCGCGGCGGCCGGCCAGACCGTCCCGCACGTGCACTTCCACGTGATTCCGCGGTGGGAAGGTACGGAACTGCGGATGCATGCGCGGGATGTCGCCGATGCGGCAACGCTCGAAGCGCTCGCGCAGCGCATTCGTGCCCGCTTCGTGTAACAGCGCGACTCACTCTCGGCGCAGCGATTGCCCACCGGCCGGCCGCTGCGCGGCCCGAGCCTGTTTCAGCGGTCACGCGAGGTAACACGTGTAACCGCCCGGGAAACTCGGCCGGCCAGGCCCGGCGCTAGACTCCGCGCATTGTTTCATCGAGCGACGGGAAGGGCGGATCGCCTCTTCGTGCCGGCCGCCCGCTGGTGCGGCGGCGCGGCCCTCGCGAGGTGCCATTCGTCTTTCGCGCCGGGAACCGAGCCATGTCCAGACTTCTCATCACGCTTGCCCTGATCGGCGGCCTGTCCGGCTGCTACGTCGCGCCGCCGTACGGCTACGCGCCCGCGCCGGCCTACTACGGCTACGGCTATGCGCCCGCGTATTACGCGCCGCCCGTCACCGTCGGCATCGGCGGGCACTTCCGCATCCGCTGACCCGTTGCAGCGCGCCGGCCTCGGCCGTACGGGCCGGTCGGCCGCGTTCGGCCCGGTGACGCGCGCGCGTCTGCGCGCCGCATGACGGCGGCGCCCGGCACCCGGTGTGCGCGGTTCCTATACTTCACAGGAAAGCGCATCCCCGCGAGGCCGTCATGGCAGTCACCCCGAAGGTCATCGTTCTGTCGAGCCTGTCCACGCTCGTCTATCTCGGGCTCGCCGTGCTCGGCAGCGGCGGGTTCGCTGCATTCTTCTCGCATCCGCAGTTGACCGTCGTCGCGATCGCGACACTCGCGATGGCCGTCGTCGCATTGTTCACCGAAGGCAACATGAGCAGCGGCGAGCGCGAGAGTCGCGACAACCGCTGGGTGCTCGCGGCGTTCGCGGTGAGCGGTTTCCTGCTCGCGTACCTGTCCGCGCTGACCGATCGGCTCGACGTCTGGACCTTCGGCGGCGAGACGGTCCGCTGGATCGGCGTCGTGCTGTACCTCGTGGGCGGCGTGCTGCGCATCTGGCCCGTGTTCGTGCTCGGCAAGCGCTTCAGCGGGCTCGTCGCGATCCAGCCGGGCCATACGCTCGTGACCGGCGGCATCTACAGCCGTATCCGCAATCCGAGCTATCTCGGCCTGCTCGTCAATTCGCTCGGCTGGGCGCTGGCGTTCCGCTCCGGTGTGGGCGTGCTGCTGGTCGCGCTGACGCTCGTGCCGCTCGTCGCGCGAATCCGCTCGGAGGAAGCCTTGCTGCGTTCGCAGTTCGGCGCCGAATACGACGCGTACTGCGCGCGGACGTGGCGATTGCTGCCCGGTGTGTACTGACCCCGTCACCTTTTTCCAGACCGCCGTTCGGTGCCCGTTCGCGCTATGTGCGGATGTGTTGCCACGTGTGTCTCGAACGCGCGGATCGTCCGCATCGCGGCTCTGCCGGAAGGCGGGCCGGGCCCTCGGTGGAGCCAATGCCGGCAAGGGTTTCAGCCGGATCCGGCAGGCAAATTCGACGTCTGTTATTCGTAAACAACTTGTTACCAGAATGTCCACGGCAAGGACGCGGGACCGGTGCTATTCTTCGCCGCAAGCTCATTGAAATGAATTGGTCCGCGGTTCGGCACAATGCCCGGCTCGACGTCGATCGATTCAGATCGCCGTACCGAGCGGACCTCGATAACCAGAATTGCGAACAAGGAAGAATACGGGAATGTGGAAGAAAATCGCCCCCGCTCTCGTCGTCGCCGCGTTGACCGGCGCGACTGCACTGCCGGCAATGGCCGGTGACTTGAACAACGCGCTCGGCGGCGCGCTCGGCGGGGTGGCCGGCGCAGCGGTCGGCGGTGCGGTCGGCGGCAGCACGGGCTCCGTCATCGGCGGCGCGATCGGCGGCGGCGCCGGCGGCGCGGTGACGTCGAACCGTCGCGAGCGCACCGGCGCGATCATCGGCGGCGCCCTCGGCGGCGGCGCGGGTACCGCGGCCGGCAACGCGATGGGCGGCCGCACGGGCGGCCTGCTGGGCGCGGCGGTCGGCGGCGGCGCCGGCGCCGCGCTTGGCGGCAACATGTCGCGCAACTCGTACGATCGCGATTACGGCGACCGCGGCCACCGTCACCGCAAGCATCGCCACCACCGCGACTGGGACTGATCGCCGCTGGCGCGGCACGGTGCGCGACGCGCGCACCGGCGCGCCGACGGCGTCGACATCCCGACGCGAGTCTCTGCCCGGCACGCTGCCGGGCCGCTTCGCCGGCCGGGCCGGCGATTCTCTTCCGGCTTCATCAGCCGATGCCATGGGCCCGATCGACGGGTCGGCAATCCTCCCCCCGCTGCTTCTCCGCTTTTCGACGACATCGCCTGCCGCGCCCGAGTGTGCCCGGACAGGGTCGGCGAATGCCATCTGCTTTCGTCGAAACGTCGACGCTTTCCAGTCTGACCGGACTGTCTCGTGCGACCTTGACGCAGCGATCCCCTGCCGCGTGCGTATCGACCTCTTCCGCTCGACCCGCGTAACGCGAGGCATCGAGACCCGCGCGTGTATCCCCCGCGTTGCCGTGCGCCGACGCATCGCGCGAACATTGCAGCCGTCAGGATTTCCCTGATAGTCAGCGTGCCGCGCACCGGCCCCGGACCGCGCGCCACCGGTGCCGGTGGGCAGTGGGAAATCGAATGGATGCCATCGCAACATTTAATTGGTCGATCGCGATCGACTTCGCTATCGTCGGCGATGCTCGCGTACGGAGCCGAACCGTACCGCCGCCGCGCGTCGCTGCCTGATCGCGAGCGCCGCGGCCCGGCCGCCGGCCCGCCGCGTCCGCTGCACCGGACGGGCCCGACGCGAAGCCTGGCCGACCGACCGAAGGCGCATGCGCTTTCAAGCCACCCCGGTAACGATGTCCCGCCGTCGCACGCGTGCCCCACGCGCATGCGAACCGCCCGATGCCGTTTGCGCCGGGGCCGGACCAACCCATTGCCTGGATGCAATATGTCTAAGACAACGTATTACGCGCCGCATGGCGGCCACCCGCCGCAGACGGACCTGCTGACCGATCGCGCGATGTTCACCGAGGCGTACGCGGTGATCCCGAAGGGGGTGATGCGCGACATCGTCACGAGCTGGCTGCCGTTCTGGACCCACACGCGCCTGTGGGTGATCGCCCGCCCGCTGTCGGGTTTCGCGGAAACCTTCTCGCAGTACATCGTCGAAGTGAATCCGGGCGGCGGCAGCGACAAGCCCGAGCAGGACAAGCACGCCGAAGCCGTGCTGTTCGTCGTCGAAGGTGAAGCCGAGCTGACGCTGCAAGGCAAGAAGCACACGTTGAAGCCGGGCGGCTATGCGTTCATTCCGCCGGGCGCGGACTGGACGCTGCACAACGTCAGCGATGCCGCCGTGCGTTTCCACTGGATCCGCAAGCACTACCAGGCCGTCGACGGCATTCCGCTGCCGGAAGCGTTCGTGACGAACGAGCAGGACGTCGAGCCGATCCCGATGCCGGGCACCAACGGCGCATGGGTGACGACGCGCTTCGTCGACATGAGCGACATGCGTCACGACATGCACGTGAACATCGTGACGTTCGAGCCGGGCGGCGTGATTCCGTTCGCCGAAACGCACGTGATGGAGCACGGCCTGTACGTGCTGGAAGGCAAGGCCGTCTATCGGCTGAACCAGGACTGGGTCGAGGTGGAAGCGGGCGACTTCATGTGGCTGCGCGCGTTCTGCCCGCAGGCTTGCTATTCGGGCGGGCCTGGGCGGTTCCGTTATCTGCTTTACAAGGACGTGAACCGGCACATGAACCTGACGCTGAACCCGGCGCGCTGAAGCGCGGCGCAAGTCGGACATGAAAGCCCGCCGGTGTTTGCCGGCGGGTTTTTTTTGGTTCTGCGGGGCGTCGAATGTCGGGTGCCGACCCGAAGCAGACAATCGCGTCGTCACGATACGGTCATTGGCTGCGCGTCAGTCCGGGGCACAGCGAGAGAATTTGTCTCGGTCTGGATGGGTAGGCGCGCGTCCGCTCATTCTTAACCCAGTCAGCCGTGAGGCATTAAATGCTTTCATTCGCGGACGAACACGGTTCGACACGTGTCACGGTTGCAGCACGGCAGTAGAGCAGAAGGGAGAAGCCAGTCGACGGATACAGGTCGATCTGGGTGAGGCCATCATCGCAGCGAGAAAACCGGAGGTCATAAATCCACGACGGGTAAGAAACGTTTTCAGTTGTGAACTCGCTTCCCTCTACATCCTCGAGAAGGAACGTAATCCTACAAGGCACCTGTTGTCCGTTCCATGCCGGATTATCCTGTCCGCTGTGACGGATCGTGAGTTCCATATCAGTACGCCATGCTCCGTTCGAGTTGACCCGACGCAGCGTCACAGCAAGCACCTCGGCATCGTGAAACTGAGGCCAGTAGCCAAAGATACTTCGTATCAACCAGGCATATTTGACCGCGCTCTCGTCCGTTTCCTTGCGGTTCCTGTATCGGTCTGATTCCCACGATTCCGGCAAACCCTCTACCATCTCCTCCAGCTTCTTTATCAGGTATCGTTCTGCCTCTTCAGGCGAGCCGCGGAAATCGAGCGCGCTCGCGGCGCTACCGATGCGACCGTCACTCAGCTCCTGCACGATCTCGTAACCGTATATGAACGTACCGTCGTCACGCTGATTGATGTGGTAGCCAATGTCATAGGGCAAGCGGCGTTCGTTCTGCCGAACGTACCTGAACGTCTTGGCGTAGTTTGACTGAAGCTGCATTTTTTGACTCTCTCGCTATTGTCAACCGCCTGGTCCTTCGTTGATTGTCGACGCTTTTTGTGCCGATGTCGAATGACAGAAACTGGCCGAAATGAAGCGGACACCACCTTACGAACCTCGGACGTCGACGCGAGGCAAAAAATCCGCGCCTTCCGAAAAAACGCTCCGAAGCCACATTTCCCTGGGTAACCATCGCACAGCATTCGGAATGATCGAGCGCCGATAATGTAGCCAGTGCGGCATCAAGCAACGTTCCGGCTGTGCCTGACTTTTGATTGGCGGGAACTGTGGCTACGACAGCTATTACCGGGCATCCATAAGGCTGATAGTCGCATACAAGGCAAGCCGACTGGAGACCGTCCGTCTGCTCAACTATCCACGATGCGTCGGAGATCCATTCTCCATACCGTCCACCAAGGATCGCCTTTGCCTTTAACACATACTGAGTTTCGGTCTGCCCGGCATCGTCGATCGTTCCATGAAAGGCCGCGAAGAAAAGCTGCCCGAGCGCCGGTACGTCACCAGGCTGTACGTGGCGGACACTGGCCGACAACGCAACAGGCGGATGGCGGCAGTCGGACAGCGTACGCTTCCAAAGTTGCGCGCTACGCTCGCGGGTCGAGCCTGGCATCACGGGGCCCTTTACATGAGAAGGTTACTTTGACGACTCGCAGATTGTCGACGATGTAGACGCCGTCGTCGACTGTCTCTTCATGGCCGACAGCAGTCATTCGAATGCGACACCATGTGCACCCAATTCCATCGACTATTCCGCCGAGCTAGAGCCGCAAGGGACTCCTCGTAACCGGAGCTTTCGGCAAATCGTGTCCAGCCGAGCGTCGTTGTCTCTGGAGCCGACAAAATAGCGCTCGTTCTGCAGTGCGTCCAATCCAGACTGGAACGCGAACACTGGAGAGTCTTCGTTTCTCACCGACCCCTCAAGGTAGTAACTGTATTTGCCCTCCCGGTCCTCGAGCGAATAGACACACTCGAGGCTATTTAGCCAATCGCCAAAAGCCAGACAGACGCGATGAAGTTCGGGGTACCTTCTTCGAAGCCCGCTCGTCAGAAAGTGCACTTCGCCTACCGTCCATAGCGATGCGTGAGTGGTACGAGGAGGCACAACCGTTACTATCGGAGATGCCAGAGCATCGACCGTCTTACCGTCTTCCTCATAGTTCAGCGGCCCCAAGTGCGCGAAATACAAGACGATTTGCCGCTCGCCCACCACTTCACAAGGCGGCTCTTTTAGCTGACGAAACCAGGCCAACACAACCTCACTTTGGGCTGGGTCTGAAAGAAAGCGATAAGACGTTCCCATGAGCGAATACCAAAGAAGGGGCCGTTGATGATACTCGTTGTAAAACCGACCGAGTGGCGGCTTTTGGCCGAAAGGTGCCGATCGCCCCCGCACTCCCCGGCAACTCCGGATGAATCTGTTTGATCGGCATGCGTATCGCTACAGCCCGAGCGCCCCCGCCGCAAGCATCGCAACCTCCAGCCGCGTATCCGCCGGCAGCTCGTCTTCCATCAACCACACGGCCGACAGCCCAGCCCACGCGAGTATCCACTGCAGCAATCGCCGTCGATCGAGCTGTGCGGCATCGGCCACGACCGCGACGCGCCGCTCGAAGCGCACGGGATCGACCGCGATGTCGTGTGCGGGATTGCAGAACAGGTTCGCGTAGTCGAAGGTGCGTTCGCCGCGCAGCCCTTTCGGGTCGATCGCGCGCCAGCCTCGATCGCCGAAATGAAGGATGTTGCCGTGATGGATGTCGCCGTGCAGCACCACTTCGGCGACCGAAGGGCCGCCCAACAACTGACGGGCGATCGTTGCCGAGCGGCGCAGCGTGTCGTTGTCAGCGTCGTTCGACAGCAGTGCGTAGAACCAGTCGTGCAGCGGCACGACCGGTGGCAGCCGCGGCGCACGATGCGCATGCAGCCGCGCGACGACGTCGCAGGCGATGCGCATCGTGTCGTCGTCGTGGCCCGCCGCCGACAACGCGGCGAGCGTGGGCGCCGGCTGCGCGCGATCGAGCAGGATCGCGTCGCCGTCGTGCTGCCACACCTGCGCGGCGCCTTGCCCGTTCCACCAGGCCATCACCGCATTGCCGCGCCGCTCTTCGTCGCATGTGGCGACTTTCAGCATCGCAGGTCGCGCGTGCCAGACGACCGGCAACAGGCCGCCGCTCGCGGTCAGGATTGGGCCGCCGTCAGGAACGAGGCCCCACAGGTCGAGGTATCGATCGAACATCCGAAGATGGTACAAGCGAACCGGCTCGCGTGCCCGGCGCGCCCGGCCGCGACGACACGCCGCAGATCCTCGTACGTGGCGCGAGCAGCCCCCGAAGCGATTTCCTAAATAAAATTTAGCCAACCAAACTTTGGCTAAAGAATGTTCCGGTTTCGCGCCATCCCTTCGACAATGCGCGCCTTTCGTGACCGATCGGTGCCTGTCGCGCGCCGGCCGTCGCGGCACTGAAGAAGGAGCCCGACATGACCGACCCTACCGCCAACCCGCCGCCGCCCGCGCCGCCATCCGCCCCGCCGCGTCGCCGCCGCGTCTGGCGCACGCTCGCGGGCGCGCTGCTCGGCCTGACGCTCGCGTGCGCCGGCATCGGCGCCTGGACGATCGATCGCATCTGGACGCAGTTGCCGTCCGTCGAACATCTGGCCGTCTATCGTCCCGCGCTGCCGCTGCGGATCTTTTCGCGCGACGGCGACCTGCTGGCCGAATACGGCGTCGAGCGGCGCGAGTTCGTACCGCTCGAACGCATCCCGCCGCTGATGCGGCACGCGCTGCTCGCGGCCGAGGATGCGAAGTTCTACGAGCACGGCCCGGTCGATATCGGCGGCCTCGCGCGCGCGACGTTCGCGAACGTGGTGACGGGGCAGCCGGGGCAGGGCGGCAGCACGATCACGATGCAGGTCGCGCGCAACTTCTACCTGACGCGCGACAAGGTGCTGAGCCGCAAGCTCGCCGAGATCCTGATGGCGGCCAAGCTCGAACGCGCATACAGCAAGGACAAGCTGCTCGAGCTGTACATGAACGAGATCTATCTGGGCGAGCGCGCGTACGGCTTCGCGGCCGCCGCGCACGTGTACTTCGGCAAGCCGCTCGACGCGCTGAACGCGGGCGAGGCGGCCGTGCTCGCCGGGCTGCCGAAGGCGCCGTCCGCGTTCAACCCGGTCGTCAACCCGGCGCGCGCGACCGCGCGGCGCAACTACGTGCTCGGCCGGATGCATGCGCTCGGCCAGCTCGACGACGCGACGTTTCGCGCGGCTGTTGACGCGCCGATCGCACTGGCGACCACGCCGCCGCCCGGCATCGTCGCGGCGCCGTACGTCGCGGAGCGGGCGCGCCGGATGATGGTCGAGCGGTTTCATGACGACGCGTACACGCTCGGCCTCGACGTGGCGACGACGATCTCGATGCGCGACCAGCGCGCGGCCGAAGCCGCGCTGGAACGCACGCTGAGCCGCCAGTCGCGCGCGAAGCGCGACACGCGCAACGGGCTCGAAGGCGCGCTCGTGTCGCTCGATGCGGCCACCGGCGACATGCTCGCGCTGGTCGGCGGCGCGGATTTCAATCGCAACGTGTTCGATCATGCGCTGCAGGCGTATCGCCAGCCGGGGTCGAGCTTCAAGCCGTTCGTCTATTCGGCGGCGCTGGAGAAGGGCTACTTTCCCGGCGTGCTCGTCGACGATACGCAGCGCACGCTCACGCACGCGGAAACCGGCGCGCGGCCGTGGCGTCCGCGCAATTTCGGCAATCGCTACGAAGGCTTCATCCCGGTGCGGCGCGGGCTCGTGCGCTCGAAGAACCTGGTCGCGGTCAGCCTGATGCAGGCCACCGACGCGCGCTACGTGCAGCAGCACGCGGTGCGTTTCGGCTTCGACGCGCAGCGCAACCCGGCGTCGCTGCCGCTCGCGCTCGGCGCGGGCGCCGTGACGCCGCTGGAGCTCGCGAGCGCCTACGGCGTGTTCGCGAACGGCGGCACGCGGATGGAGCCGCGCCTGATCCTGTCGGTGAAGCAGCGTCACGGCGGCGCGATGTACGAGGCGACCGTGCCGGCGGGCGAGCGGGTCGTGTCGGCGCGCAATGCGTTCGTGATGGACAGCATGCTGCGCGACGTCGTGCGGGCCGGCACCGCGCGCGGCGCGCTCGCGCTGCGGCGTGACGATGCGGCGGGCAAGACGGGCACGTCGAACGGGTCGAAGGACGTGTGGTTCGCCGGCTATTCGTCGGGCGTCGTCGCGGTCGCGTGGCTCGGCTACGACACGCCGCGGTCGATGGGGCGCGCGACCGGCGCGACGCTGGCGCTGCCGGTCTGGCTCGACTACATGAAAACGGCCGTCGACGGGCGCACGCCGGTCGATGCGGCGCCGCCGCAGGACGTCGCGCTCGTCGACGGCGATTTCGTCTACGCCGAATACACGCGCGGCGCGTGCACGGCCGACGTGCCGGCGTATATCCGCAGCCGTTTCGCATGCGGCGGCGCGGCGGCCCTCGATGCGCCGGATGCGCCCGGTGCGCCGGCCGACCGCGGCAAGCGCGACGAACCGATGCCCGCCGCCGTCGATGCGGCCGAGCGCGAACGCGTGCTCGACCTGTTCCGTACCGACGACTGACGCGCGCGATGCATACGCTCTATCTGATTGCGATCGTCGCGGAAGCGATGTCGGGGGCGCTGATGGGCATGCGCCGCGGGATGGACCGCTTCGGGCTCGCGCTCGTTGGCGCGGTGACGGCACTCGGCGGCGGCACCGTGCGCGACGTGCTGCTCGGCCACTATCCGCTCGGCTGGATCGCGCACCCCGAATACCTGGTGATCACGCTCGTCGCGGCGACCGTCGCGTCGTGGGTGGCACGGCATGTCGCGCGGATGAAGGCGCTGTTCGTCACCGCCGATGCGATCGGCCTCGCGGCGTTCACGATCATCGGTTGCGACATCGGTGCGTCGACCGGCACGGCGCCGATCATCGTCGTGCTGGCCGGCGCGATCACGGGCGTGTGCGGCGGGATGCTGCGCGACTTGTTGTGCAACGAGATGCCGTTGATCCTGCGCGAGGAACTGTATGCGAGCGTCGCGTTCGTCACGGGCGCGCTGTATGTCGGGATGCAGCATCTCGGTATCGACGCGGGATTCGCGACGCTCGTTGCGCTGGCGGCCGGTTTCTCGATGCGGATGCTCGCCGTGCGGCTCGGCTGGAAGATGCGGACCTTCGGCGCGGCGGACGTCGAGCATTGAGCGCCCGCATTCAGTCAGGCTGCATCAACTGAAAGACGTGCCCGCGTTACGCAGGCACCATCACCGGCGGCGTCCCGTCGCCGGTGTCCACCATCTTCACCGCGAATCCATAGCAGCGCGCGACATGGGCGGGCGTCATTACGTCGCGCGGTGCGCCATGCGCGACGATCGTGCCGTCGGCGAGCATGGCGATCGTATCCGCATGCCGTGCGGCGAGATTCGGATCGTGGACGATCGCGAGCACGCCGAGCCGCCATTCGCGCGCGACGGCGCGCACGGTATCGAGCAGCCGGTGCTGGTGCGCGAGATCGAGCGCGGCGGTCGGCTCGTCGAGCAGCAGGTAACGCGGGTCGGTCTCCATCGTGTCGTGGTCCGGCCAAAGCTGCGCGAGGACACGGGCGAACTGCACGCGCGCGAGCTCGCCGCCCGACAACGTCGTGACGTCGCGGCCGACGAGCGCGTCGGCGCCCGCGCGTTCGAGCGCGCGCCATGCGATGTCGCGATCGCGGTGCGCAATGACGTGGCGGGCTCCGCTGCGCCGCGCATGCGGATAGCGGCCGAGCAACACGATTTCGTCGACGCTGAACGGGAAGGCCGGTTGCGCGGCCTGCGGCAGCACCGCGCGCAGGCATGCGAGCCGCGGCGCGTCGATGCACGCAAGCGGTTCGCCGTTCAGCGTGACGTCGCCCGTCACGCGCACGCCGTTCGGTGCGACGCTGCCGGTCAGCTCGCCGGCGAAGGTTTTCAGCAGCGTGCTCTTGCCGGCGCCGTTGCGGCCGAGCAGCGCGGTCACGCGGCCGGGTTCGATCGACAGCGACAGGTCATGCAGGATCGTGTGATGCCGGCGGGCGACGTCGAGGTGGTGGGCGGTCAGCATGGTCATCGTGAAGAAGGGATCACCCGCCGAGCGCGCCGCGATTCTTCCACAGCAGCGCGAGGAAGAACGGCGCGCCGAGCAGCGCGGTCAGCACACCGAGCGGAATGTCGGCGGGCGCGGCGAGCGTGCGCGCGGCAAGATCGGCCGAGAGCGTCAGCAAGGCGCCGAGCAACGCGGCGCCGGGCAGCACGACGCGCTGGTCGGGGCCGCACGCGAGCCGCACGCAATGCGGCGCGACGAGCCCGATGAAACCGATGATGCCCGCGCACGACACGAGCGCGCCGACCGCGAGCGCGACCGCGACGAGCACGCGCCGCTTCAGTCGCTGCACGGGCACGCCGAGATGCAGCGCTTCGGTTTCGCCGAGCTGCAGCGCGTTCAGCGCGTCGCGTTCGCGCGCGAGCAGCGCGCAGCCGATCGCGACGCACGGCGCGACGGCCGCCAGCGTCGACCATTGCGCGCCGCCGAGACTGCCGAGGCTCCAGAACGTCAGCGAACGCAGTTGCGCGTCGTCGGCGACGAACGTGAGCAGTCCGATCGCCGCGCCGACCAGTGCATTGATCGCGATGCCGGCGAGCAACAGCAGCGGTAGCGCGAGCCGGCCGCGCGACGCGGCCAGCCGGTAGACGAGCGCCGCGACCGCGAGGCCGCCGGCGAACGCGGCTGCCGGCAGCGCGGCCGCGCTCGCGTGCGCAGCGAAGAGCGCGGGGCCGAGCACGATCAGCGTGGTCGCGCCGAGCGCGGCGCCGCTCGACACGCCGACGAGCCCCGGATCGGCGAGCGGGTTGCGGAACAGCGCCTGCATCGCGGCGCCGGCCGCGCCGAAGCCGCCGCCGACCAGCAGCGCGAGCCCGACGCGCGGCGCACGGATGTCGAGCAGCACCGCGCGCGCCTGCCGCGCGGCGGCGTCGCCGCTCAACGCGGCCCAGGCTTCCGCCAGCGGAATGCGGTACGCGCCGACGCACAGCGCGACGACGGACATCGCAACCACCAGAACGGCGAGCGCGGCCAGGACGAACGGCGCGAAGCGGCGCGACGTGCCGAGGCGCGCGGCGCCGGCGCGCGAGGCGGGCGACGGCGCATTGAAGGGCGAAGCATGAGCGGGCATCGAGTCGGTCCGGAATCAGGCGAGCGCATCGGACAGGCGTCGATGCAGGGTCGTGACGGCGAGCGGCAGGCGTGGGCCGAAGCCGAGCAGGAGCAGCGCGTCGAGCGACACGACGCGCCGCGCGCGGCCGGCCGGCGTCGCGCCGAAACCGGGCGTCGCGAGCAGCGCGGCTTGACCGCCGACGGCCGCGAGCCCTTCGTCGGAAATCAGCACGACGTCGGGTGCGGCCGCCGCGAGCGCCTCGGTCGTCAGCGGCTTGTAGTGATCGAAGCCCTGCATCGCGTTGCGCGCGCCCGCGTAGCGGATCATCGCGTCGGCGGCCGTGCGCTGGCCGGCGACGAGCGCCTGGGCGCCGGTATGGTTCAGCACGAACAGCACGCGCGGCGGCTGCGCGCCGCCGGGCACGCGTGCGGCGACCGCGTCGCGCGCGGCCTGCCAGTCGCGATCGAAACGCTGCAGCAGCGCGGCGCCTGCATCGCGCACGTCGAGCGCCCGCGCGACGCCGGTAATCTTCGCGCGCACCGATTCGACGTCGTGGCGCTCGTCGAACGTCGTCACCGCGACGCCGGCGCCTTTCACCTGCGCGATCGCCGTCGGCGGGCCGGCTTCCGCCGAGGCCAGCACGAGATCGGGCCGCAGCGACAGCAGCCCTTCGGCCGACAGCGCGCGCTGGTAGCCAACCTTCGGCAGGCGCTTCGCGGCGTCGGGATACGTGCAGGTCGTGTCGGCGCCGACGAGCCGGTAACGCGGCGTCTCGGCACCGCCGAGCGCGAATGCGGTTTCGGCGAGCGCGCCGCCGATCACGATCACGCGCTTCGGGCCGGCCGGCGCGACCTGGGCGAGCACGCTACCGGGTAGCGCACCCGCGAGCGCACCGGCCGCCACGCCGGCCAGCAGCGTCCGGCGGCGCGGATCGAACGGCCGCGCGCTCACCGCGCGGCCCCGCGTGCGGCCGCCGGCAGCGTCGCGACGAGCGAGCGCCAGTCGTCGCGCTCGACCTTGCCGGGCTTGCGCTCGCCGAACAGTAGCGCGACGTGGTCGCCCTGCCGGTCGAACAGCTCGAGCGACGTGACGATGCCGTCGCTCGTCGGCTTCTTCACGACCCATGCGGCGGCGATCAGGTCTTCGCGCACATGCAGGTTGAAGCCCGGATCGAGGACGTTGATCCACGCGCCGACCTCGCGCACGTTCGCGACGGGGCCCGTATGGATCTGGATCATCCCCGCGTTGCCGACGAACACCATGATCGGCTGGCCGCTTTTCGCGGCCCGTTCGAGCACGTGGCGCAACGCATGCGCGGTTTCGACCGGATATGCGTAGTGCGGATCGGCGAGGCGCAGCGCCTGCATGCGGCTCACGCCGAAGCGCTGCGTGATGCCGAAGAACTGGTGCGTGTCGGTCATCGCGTCCCACGCGGCGCGAAAGCCCGCGATGTCGATCTCGGTATCGGCGCGCTCGGGCGTTTTGGGCGAAGCGGGCGCGACCTCGAGGCCCGGCTCCTGCGACGGCGCGCGCCAGCGTCCGACGAACGCGTCGTACGCGGCGTGATCGCTGTGCGCGCGCAGGTAGACCTTGTGGATCGCATGGCCTTGCGCGTCGAAGAACTGCAGGCTTTTCAGCGGACCGTGCGCGGTCTCGTCGCGTACCGCGAACGCCGATGCCCAGTGACGATAGAAGATGCGCAGGTCGATGTCGCCGAGCGCGAGGCCGACGGGGCCGTCATGGCTCATCTGCGCATATTCGCCATCTTTCTCGTGGACCGCCGTGTCGTTGCGCGTGAGCGCCATCACGCGGCCGAGGCGCGGCATTTCCTCGAACATCGCCGGAAAGCGCGCGTCGAGCCGCACGACGTGCTCGCCGACGAACGCGGCGAGCGCCTCGCCTTCGCTGACGCCGAGCGCTTGCGCGACGTCGCGGTTGCGCAACTGGCGCTCGGTCTTGAGCTTGATGAACGCGTCGCGCAGCGCGGCGGCCGCGCGGGCCGGCGTGACCGATTGGCCGGGAAGGGCGGATTGCATCATGTCGGACTCCTTCGAGTAACGGTTGGGGCGGACGCGCGGGCAGCGCGCATCAGAAATCCACTTTCATGCTGACGGCGACCGTGCGGCCGGGCGACGAATATGCGTCGAGCACCTGCGAATCGGCCGCGATACCGCGCACGTCCGACCAGTTCCAGTACTTGCGGTCGAACAGGTTGCGAATGCCGATCGTCGCGCTCACGTGCTTGTTGAAGCGGTAGCCGCCGCGCAGGTCGACGACGAACGACGACGGCGGCGTGAAGCACGCCTTGTTCGAGCAGTCGGACTTGTCGACGTCCTTGTCGCGTTTGGCGGCCTGGAACAGCAGGTCGGTCTGCACGAACCAGCGTTCGCCCGGCTCGTACCGCACGCCGAACACGGCCGAGAACGGGTTCACGGTGTTCAGCGGCTGGCTGGCCGCGCCGTCGTTCTGCGTCGAGCCCTTCGTGAACGCCATCGCCGTCTTCAGCGTGATGCCGTTCGGCATCGCCCACTCGGCGCGGCCTTCGAGGCCATGGATGCGCGCGTCGGCGAAGTTCACGTACTGGAACACGAACGGGTCGGCCGGGCGGCCGCTGCCGGCGATCGTCGTGCGCGAGATGAAGTTGCGGTAGCGGCCCGTGAACGCGGCCGCGCTGTAGCGCACGACGCCGTAGCCGGTGCCGGCCTTGCCGCGCAGGCCGGCTTCGAACGTGTCGCTGGTTTCGGGCTTCAGGTTCGGATTGCCGATCGACGTGTAGCCGTACACCGGGTTCGAGAAGCTGCTGTTCACCTGGTCGGGCGTCGGCGCGCGGAAACCGTGCGCGTACTGCAGGTACGGAATGACGGCGGGCGTGATCTCGTAGAGCACGGCGACGCGCGGCGACAGTTCGTTCGCGCTCGTCGACACGGCCTGGCCGGTGAACAGCGGATCGTTTTCGGTCGGGCTCAGCCGGTACGTGTCGAAGCGCAGGCCCGGCGTGACGAGCAGGCGGCCGTAGCCGATCTGGTCCTGCACGAACGCGCCGAACAACGTGTAGTCGGTGTCGGGGAACGCCTTGTTCGGGAACGCTTCGCCGACGCCCGGCACCGTGCCGTCGCGTAGGTTCGTCACGCGCGACACGCTGCCGTCCACGCCGTAGAGCAGCTTGTGCGCGAGCGGGCCGGTCGCGAAGCCGCTTTCGGCGAACGCCGAGCCGCCGAACGTGCGTTCCTTGTACTGGTTGTCGCGCGAACGCGAGGGCAGTCTGCCGCGCGTCTCGAACGCGTGCTGGTCCTGCTTCGCGTCCTGATAGTAGAACTGCACGTGCGCGGTCTGGAACCAGCGGAATGCGTCGCCGCGGAAGTCGTAGTCGACGCTGAAGCGGTTGCGCTCGAGCCGGTCGTAGGTCGTGAGGCCGAGCGTGGCCGGCGCATTGATCGCCGACAGCACGTCGGTGCTCACGCGCCGCTGCACCGTTTCGGCGGTGAACTTGATCGTGTCGCGCGGGGTGGGCGTGAGCACGAGCTTGCCGAGCAGCGATTCCGAGTAGACGTCCTGCGGGTTCGACGTCGTGCGCAGCGTGCTCGCCGTGTTGTTGCCGCCGCGCGTGTCGACCTCGTGGCCGCGCCGGCCGTCGGCGACGATCATCCCCTGGATGCGATCGTTGCCGCCCGCGGCCGACACGGTCGCGCCGATGCTGCGGTCGGTCGAGTCGTAGCTCGGCCGGAACGAGAAGTAGTAAGGCTTTCCGTAGATCGACAGCAGGTCGCGCGGGTCCTTCGTGATGAAGTTCACCGCGCCGGTCAGCCCGTCGCTGCCGTAGAGCGCCGACGCCGGCCCGCGCACGATCTCGATGCGCTTGAGCGTGTCGAGATCGGCGTAGTCGCCGCGGCCCGCTTCGAGCGGACCGAACGAGAATGCGTACGGCAGGCGGATGCCGTCCTCCATCAGCAGCACGCGATTGCCTTCGAGGCCGCGGATGTTGATGCTCGAATCGCCGTCGCGGCCGCCGCCGAGCGCGGCAGTGCCCGGCCGGTACGCGGTGCGGCGCACCGTGATGCCCGGCTCGTAGCGCAATGCGTCCTTGATGTTGGTGACCTGCTGCTCGTCGAGATCCTCGTCGGTGATCACCGACACGGACGCCGCCGTGCGGCTCGCCGCGGTGGCGGTGCGGGTGGCCGTGACGGTGACGGGGTCGAGCAGCGCCGCATCGCCGCGCGTGGACGCGGCGGCAGTCGGAACGGCGGAAGGCGGGGTGGCGCGTTGTGGCGACGAATCGGCGTGAGCCGTGACCGCGGACAGGCCGAACGCGCCGAACAGCGCGGCCCGGATCGGCCGCCGCGCCAGCGTATAGCAATGCACAGGTGGTCTCCCATTGACGATAACAAGCCCGAAGGCTGGCTGGGTGACGCGTTCACCTGGCTGGCCCGGTTGCGTGCGCTACGCGCGGCAAACGGCGATTTGAAAGGCAACTGACAACTTTACCAGTGTAAATGAGAATTATTATCAATACAAGGACGCAAAGCGGGCCGTGCGAGTGAGCGCTCGCCTGCGCGGCTCGGGCGAGCCGTGGCGGACGGTCCTGACGGCGCTCAGGCCAGCGCTTCGAGGCGAATCAGCAGGTTGCGCGCATGCGCGATGAACGCGTCGTGCGTGGCGCGATCGCTGTGGCTTTCGATACCGGCCTGTTCGGCGAACGCGATCTGCTCGGTGTAGAGCTCGACGAGCGCGCGGCGTGTGTCAGGGGGAAGCGCGCGGATCATCGACACGATCAGCAGTTCCTGCGCGCGAAGCATGCCGGACAGCGATTGAGCGTTCATGCTGGCCTCCTCGGACGATGCGGCGGCGAGCCGCTCTTTCCATACTAGGCGGTTGGCGTTGCGGGTGGAGGCGAGGTGCGTGCGGCCCGCGCGAACGGGCGCGTGACGGATGCGAAGGAAATCAGCCGGCCGCGGTGGCGGACTGCGCATCGCGCACGACCTGCGCGACGCGTTCGACGAACTCGGCGTCGACGCTCGACAGCGCTTCGCGCTTGCCGTCGGGCATCTCGACCATCAGGCGATACGTGACGTCCTGCGTGGTCCACGCGAGATAGCCGACGACGACGAGCATCACGCCGACCACGAGCGCGGCGCTCGATGCGCCGATGTCGCCTGCGACGGCGACGGCCGCGCCGATCAGCGAGATCAGCGACGGCACGAGACGGTTCTTCGGAATCTTGACGACGTCGACGTGGCGAATGTCACGCAGCGCGAATATCTGCCCGGCGGCCGACAGGCCGTTGCGCGTGACCATCACGCCACGTTCGTTGAATGCGTTTTCCATCGTGTGTTGCGTGGACGAAAACGCGCAGCGTAGCAGGTTTCGTTGCCGCGTCAAACGAGACCGACTGCCGCACGATGCGTGCGGCGCGGCCGAAACACGGCACGCGGGTGGAGCGGAAACGCGTTCAGAACTGCAACCGGCCGTCGCCGTAGAGCCGACCCGGCACGTGCGACGCGACGACCTCGGCGATTTCCTCGTCGGTCGATTCGGCCGGCACGATCTGGCGCCGCGCGGGCGCGTCGAGATGCATCGTCCATTCGACGAGGCGATACGGGCGGCCCCAGGGGCGCTGCATTTCAACCGAGACGCGGCAGCTCTGGACCGGCAGCGAGTGTTGGCACGTCAGAATCGCGTGCAGATGGCTGAAAACGGTATCTTCGATCATCATGGCCTCCGATCCGGTCTTGTGGGCAATCGATGGCGGCGCCGTCGGCGTTTAAAAAAAAAGCCGCCGATGCTCAGGCGGCCAACAGGGGGGGTGAGAGCATCCTCTCAGCCCAGAATTAAGCGAAACTTAAAAGCCCCATAAAAAAGCGCCCCGCGTGGAGCGGGGCGCTTCTTGCCGTCGTATCCGCGAGTGACGCGGACAGTTAAGCGAACGCTTTAGAACTTGTGGCGGATACCGATGCGTGCGGCGATCTGGTTCTTCGAACCCGTACCCGACGTGTTGAAGTAGCTCGTGCTCGAGCCGATCTGCGCTTGCACACCCTTGCCCGATGCCTGCTGGTACACGACCAGGCCGTACACGTCCGTACGCTTGCTGAGCGCGTAGTCGGCGATACCGTTGACCTGGTTCCAGTGCCACGAGTTGCCGTTCTGCGTCGCGTTCGTGTACGTGTAGCCGAGGCCGCCCGACAGTGCCGGCGTGAATGCGTACTTCGCGCCTGCTTCATACGCGTTGTAGAACGTGCCGCCCGCGCCCGACACCGTCGAGAACTGCGTACGCGTCCACAGCAGCCATGCCGTTGCCGGGCCCCACACGTAGCGGCCGCCCACGCCGTACGTGCGCAGGTCGCGGACGTTGCCGGTGCTCAGGTTCGCGATCGTCGTCGAGAAGGCCGGCGTCGACTGGCTCGGGAAACGGATGTCCGTGTACGCCGCGCCGACCGAGACCGGGCCGTTCGCGTAGTTCAGGCCGAAGCTGTATGCGCGCGACGAGCCGGCGGTCGTCGTCGTGCCCGTCGTCGTGGCCGGTGCGCCGGCGAAGTCGGTCGAGTTCGAGAAGCCGTACAACGCGCCGAACGTGAAGCCCGAGTAGTTCGCGCTCTGGAACTTCACGGCGTTGTTGATGCGGCTCGACGTGAGCTGGTCGATGTTGTTCACGTGGTACGCGTAGTTACCCGCGACCGTGTTGCCGCCCGTCGAGTAGTTCGAACCGAGGATGTCGGTCGAGAACGAGTACTGGCGGCCGAACGTGACCGTGCCGTATTGCGACTGGCTCAGGCCGACGTAAGCCTGGCGGCCGAAGATCGCGCCACCCTGGCCGATCGTGCCGTTGCCGCTGTTGAAGCCGTTTTCGAGCACGAAGATCGCCTTCAGGCCGCCACCGAGGTCTTCGGTGCCGCGCAGGCCCCAACGGCTGCCCTGGGCCACGCCGTCGTCGTACTTGAACAGCTTGCCCGTGCCGCCGTTGGCGGTCTTGCTGTGGTTCACATAGCTGATACCGGCATCGATGACGCCGTACAGGGTCACGCTGCTTTGTGCGTGTGCCGTGCCGGCCGTTGCTGCCAGGGCGGCGATGGTCAACAGTTTCTTGTTCAAAGGATTCTCCGAGCGAATGAATGGCGTGTCCAGTTGCGGTTCCGGCGCTCTCTATGGGCGCTTTCACGGACCGGCGCAACTTTATCGGCGGGCCACGTAATGAATATGACAGTTGCTGTCATATGAAGAATGTGTGGTGCCGATGCGACACTGAATTCTGCCCGGGTTGTATATCGGTGGTTATACCGAATTCGCCTGTCGTTCGATCCCTATCGGGAATATGCACATGAAATAAGCTTGGTTTGCGGCGTCCGCGCCCCGTGCCACGATCCGTGCTCCAACAAACGACATGGGACAAGAGGACACCACATGCGACGTTCGATCCTGACCGGCCTCGGCGCACTCGCCGCCGCGCTGGCATTCGCCGCGCCCGGCGCGCACGCCGACCCGCAAACGCTGAAGATCGGCACGATGAGCGGCCCCGACGCGCAAATCTGGACCGAGGTGACGAAGGTCGCCGCGCGCGAAGGCCTCGCGATCAAGGTCATCGAATTCAACGACTACGTGCAGCCGAACGCGGCGCTCGATGCCGGCGACCTCGATGCGAACGGCTTCCAGCACCAGCCGTTCCTCGACAGCCAGATCAAGCAGCGCGGCTACAAGATCGTCAACGTCGGGCTTACCTACACCGCGCCGATGGGCTTCTATTCGAAGAAGCTCAAGTCGCTGAAGGACCTGCCGGTCGGCGCGAAGGTCGGGATCCAGAACGATCCGTCGAACGGCAACCGCGCGCTGTTGCTGCTGCAGAAATACGGGGTGATCAAGCTGAAGGCCGGCGTCGGCACGAACGGCGTGAACGCGACGCCGCTCGACGTCGCCGAGAACCCGAAGAAGATCAAGATCGTCGAGCTCGACGCCGCGCAACTGCCGCGCGCGCTGCCCGATCTCGATGCCGCGTCGATCAATACCGACTACGCGGTGAAGGCCGGGCTCACGCCGGTGAAGGATGCGATCGCGATCGAGGACCTGCGCGGGCCGTACGCGAACCTGATCGCGGTGCGCGCGCAGGACAAGGACAAGCCGTGGGTGAAGAAGCTCGTCGCGGCCTATGAATCGGACGACGTGCGCAAGTTCATCGACCAGAAGTTCGGCGGCGCGATCGTGCCGGCGTTCTGAACGGCATTCGCGCGTCGCGGCCGGCGGCGCGGTATCGGCCGCCGACGCGCGCGCCGAAAAGCTAATCGCCCGCGCAAGCGGGCGATTTCGTTGGGGCAGGCGATTTGCCTGCGCTGCACGCCGTAACCCGGCGCGCGGGCCGGGCGCTCGGGCTCAGGCCGACAGCAGCGAACCGGTGCGGATCGCGGTCGCGCCGGCGATGCGCGCGACTTCCATGCCGGCCGTCGCGAAGCGCACGATCTGGCGCGCGTACAGCACGCCCGACACGCTGCTCTTCAGCGTGACGACGCGATCGGTCAGCGGATCGACGATGTCGGCCACGGCCTGGCCGGCCTCGATCATCACGCCGACCGGCGTGCGGAACACGATCACGCCCGACACGGGCGCGACGAGCGGATCGGTGCCCGCGAGCGGCGTGGCCGGATGCGCGAGCGGCGGCAGCGGCGCCGGCGTGCCGTCGACGATGCCGCGCTCGGTCAGGTACTCGACGATCGCCTGCGCATCCTGTTCGGCGAACTCGTACGACACGTCGCGTTCGCTGCGCAGTTCCACCGTCACGGAAATCGCGCCGTTCGGGATCGGGAAGCGGTCGCCGAAGCGGCTGCGCAGATCCGACCAGCAGAAGCTGTGGATTTCGTCGAACGGGTTGCCGACCGAATTCAGCGCGAGCAGCGATGCCTTTGCATCGAGATAGCGCGCCAGCGGTTCGACGTCTTCCCAGAGGTCGGGATTCGTGTAGAGGTGCATCACCGCATCGCTGTCGCAGTGCAGGTCGAGCACGATATCGGCGTCGAACGACAGTTTCTGCAGCGCGAGGCGCTGCGAGTCGAGTTCGGTGCGCGGCTTCTGTTCGTCGAGCGCTTCGCGCATCGCGGCGCGCACGACGGCGAGGTTGCGCTGCGCGTCGTTCGTGAGGCGGCTTTCGACGCGCGGCAGCACGAGCGCCGCGAGATCGTAGAAATTGCGGTTGAAGTTCTGCATCGAGCCGAGCTCGAAGCGGCCGAGGTGATCGCCGAACACGTGTTGCGACAGGCCGATCGGGTTGGGCACGGGCACGATGACGATTTCGCCGCGCAGCTTGCCGGCCGTCTCGAGCGCGGCGATCTTGCGGCGCAGCAGCGTGGCGACCAGCATGCCGGGCAGCTCGTCCGCGTGCAGCGACGACTGGATGTAGACCTTCTTGCCGCCGCGCGGGCCGTAGTGGAAGCTGGTGATCTGGCGTTCGGTGCCGACGGCGGGGGAAATCAGCGGATGGGTCTGCGTTTGCATGATGAGGGGAGTGCGGCGCAGCCGCGAATGATCCGTGTGCGTGGAAGATCGATTGTACGTTGCCTTCGTCGCCCCCATCAAACCGGCGCCAGATCGTGCGGATTTCCGTTGAGAATCATCGGGTTGGCACGAAAAAAATAACGCCGGCCGTGCCGCGCGCAAAAAAAACGGGCTCCTTGCGGAGCCCGTCGGTGTCGCGCTCGATCGCGCGTCGGTCGGCCGGATTACTTGCCGTAGACGTCGAAATCGAAGTACTTCTTCGCGATCTTCTGGTACGTGCCGTCCTTGCGCATGCCGGCGATCGCGCCGTCGATCTTCGCCTTCAGGTCGGTGTCTTCCTTGCGCAGGCCGATGCCGGCGCCTTCGCCGAGCGTCTTCGGATCGTCGAGGTCCTTGCCGGCGAAATCGAAGTTCGCGCCGCGCGGCGTCTTCAGGAAGCCGATCTCGGCCTGCACCGCGTCCTGCAGCGCGCCGTCCAGACGGCCCGAGATCAGGTCGGCGTAGACCTGGTCCTGGTTCTGGTAAGGCACGACGGTGACGCCCTTCGACGCCCAGTACGTCTTCGCGTAGGTTTCCTGGATCGTGCCCTGCTCGACGCCGACCGACTTGCCCTTCAGCGATTCGGCCGTCGGCTGCAGGCCGGCGCCCTTCTTCGTGACGAGGCGCGTCGGCGTGTTGAACAGCTTCGACGAGAACGCGATCTGTTCAGCGCGCGCCGGCGTCATCGACATCGACGACAGCACGCCGTCGAACTTGCGGGCCTTCAGCGCCGGGATCATCCCGTCGAAGTCGTTTTCGATCCACACGCACTTCGCGTTGATGCGGCGGCAGATCTCGTTGCCGAGATCGACGTCGAAACCGACGACCTTGCCGTCAGCGCCTTTCGATTCGAAAGGCGGGTAGCTTGCGTCGACGCCGAAGCGTACGGTCGTCCAGTCCTTCGCGTAAGCCGTGCCGGCCGATACGGCGAGCAGGGCCACGGTCACAGCCGCAAGAATCTTTTTCACTCGGTGACTCCTCGTTTTGTTCGATGGGTGCGCGGTTGTGCCGCGCCGTAAACCTTCGGCCCGCCGCGGCTTCGCGTCGGACTGTCCGTTTCGCCCGCCCGATGGGGGCGCGCGACGTGCGCAAGATTATCAAGACAAAATACCGGCAGGGCGCCTAGGACAAGCCCCGATACCGGGCCCGGCGGCGGCGCGTCGGTGCGCCGCCGTTTCACTCACAGGAACGATTCAGCCGAGCGTTTCGTTGACCGCGCGCTGCAGGCACGTGACGAAGTGCGACACGGCCGGCGTCGGCAGCAGGTCGCGCCGCGCGATGATCGACAGGTCGAAGCGCGGCATGCTTTCGTCGAGTTCGGCCGTGCGGATGCCGAGCGGCGCGACCATCGCGGCGAGCGGGCGCGTGAAGCAGCCGATCACGTCCGAGCGTGCGACGAGCCCGAGCGTCACCGCGAACGACATCGGCGAGCGCAGCAGGCGTTTCGGCAGCGGCAGCCCGTGCGCCTCGAACATCCCGACCATCACGCTGTGCGGAAACTGTTCGGCGCCGACGGTGACGATCCATTCGGCGTCGAGCAGTTCCTCTAACCGGCGTGCGTGCGCGAGCGGGTGACCGTCGCGCATCACGATCGTGAACTCGGTCGACAGCAGCGGCAATTGCGTGAAATCGCGGTCGAGCGCGGGCACATGGTGCATCGCAGCGATGTCGAGCGTGCCGTTGCGCAACCGCGCGAGCGCATCGGGCACCGTCAGTTCCTCGAGATGCAGGCTGACGTTCGGCATCGATTCGCGGAACGCCGTCACCGCGAGCGGCAACGCGGTCAGCGCGATCGACGGCATCGTGCCGACCGCGACACGGCCCGACATCTCGCCTTTCACCTGCTCGACGGCCTCGACCGTGCGGCGGACGTCGCCGAGCAACTGCTCGGCGCGCGGCAGCAGCGCCTCGCCGCAGGCGGTCAGTTCGACGCCGCGTACGCTGCGCGCGAGCAGCTCCGCGTTGAGCGCCGTTTCGAGCTCGCGGATCGTGTGCGTGATCGCCGGCTGCGTGACGCCGAGTTCGCGCGCGGCGGCGCGCAGGCTCTTCAGGTGCGCGGCGGAGACGAACGCCTGGAGCTGCGCGATGTTCAGGGGGTTGCGGATGCGGGTCATCGGTCGGGTCCGGTTGGCGCGAAAGGGGGCGGTAGGTTCATGCGGCGATCCGGATGAACATCACGCCTCGGCGCGCGCATTGAGCGGGCACGGGTTCGGCGCCGTCGCTCGGGCAGGCCGGCGGGCGCGGTGATCGTCGCGACGGCGATCGTCGCCGGGCGGGCCGTGCTCGAGCCGTTGCGGCGGGGCGAATCAGGCGAGCGCGATCTCCACCGCCGCCAGCGTACGACGCCGGATCCAGCCGCTGCCCAGCCGGATTGCGAGCCAGTACGGCGTGAACAGCCGGCGCGTGTGCGCGCTCGGGCAGTGGACGAAGGTTTCGGTCCGCAGGATGTGCGCGCCCGACGCGAGCCCGACCACCTCGAACCGGAGCACCAGCTTCGCATCGCGCGGGTCGTCGTGCCGGACGAAGGCGTCGGCATCGGCGAGGGGGCGCACGTCGGGCGTCGGGCGCCAGAAGCGGCCGACCAGGCCGAGCGACAGCGACGTGTCGTCGCGATGGAGCGGCGTGAACGTGTCGAAGCCGAAGCGCGCGCGTTCGGGGCGGGCCGGCGCGTTGCGCAGCGCGGCCGCGATGGCCGCCGGGAATTCGCGCACCGTCAGCAGCGTGTCGATCACGGGATCGGCGCGCATGTCGAGCGACGCGACGACATCGATGATGCGCGCGGGCGGCGCGCCGATCGGCTGCGATTCGTGGACCTCGTGGAAGCCGAACGACGGAATGAACGGCGGCTTGCGCGCCGAGGTCCGGGTGCTCGATTCGGAGACGATGCCAAGTGTGTTCATCGCGACGCCTGAAGGCAAAACGCGATCGTAGCACCGGGTGCGAACGGGTGTCGCGCCGTTTTCGCGCCCGGCGTCGCGCGGCGCCGCACCGACAAAAAGAGCCTGGGAACTCGCGTTCCCAGGCCGGGAGACCATCGTCGACGATGGTGGAGGAGACGATCTCGTCCCGATGCGCGCCGTCCTTCCGCAGGCGACGTCGCGGATGGCTTGGCTCAGATCGCCCAGCCGCCGAGATAGAACGTGACGAGCACGGCCGCGATCAGCACGGTGCCGACGTTGAGCTTGCGCAATTCGCCGCTGGCGATGCGGCCGATCACGAGCGTCGAGAAGCCGAGCATGATGCCCGTCACGATGTTCGCGGTCAGCACGATGAACACCGCGCACACGAGGCCCGACATCGCGTCGACCATGTCGTCCATGTGCAGCTTGCTCACGCTGCCGAGCATCAGCAGGCCGACGTACATCAGCGCCGGCGCGGTGGCGTACGACGGCACGAGGCCCGCCAGCGGCGAGAAGAACATCACGACGAGGAACAGCAGGCCGACCACGGCGGCCGCGAGGCCCGTCTTCGCGCCGGCGGCCACGCCGACGCTCGACTCGATATAGGCCGCCGCCGGCGCGCCGCCGAGGAAGCCGGAGAAGATCGAGCTGATCGAATCGGCGGTCAGCGCGCGGCCGCCGTTGATGATGCGGCCGTTCGCGTCGAGCTGGCCGGCCTGTCCGGCGACCGCGCGAATCGTGCCGGTCGCGTCGAACACGGCGGTCATCACCAGCGCGAGCACGCTCGGCAGCACGGCCATCGACAGCGCGCCCTTGACGTCCATCGCGCCGATCAGCGACGCGTGGCCCGGTGCGCTCAGCGACGGCAGCGCGAAGATGCCGCGGTACTTCACGCCCGGATCGAAGATCAGGCCGACCAACGAGATCGCGATCACGACGAGCAGGATGCCGCCCGGCACGCGACGCTTCTCGAGGCCGAAGATCGCGGCGAGCCCGACGACCGACATGATGACCGGGAACGCGGTGATCTGGCCGAGCGAGACCGGCAGGCCGGCGCCCGGGTTCTTGATCACGAGGCCGACGTCGTTCGACGCGATCAGCAGCAGGAACAGACCGATGCCGATCCCGGTGCCGTGCGCGACGCCCGCGGGCAGGTTGCGCAGGATCCACGAACGCACGCCGGTGATCGAGATGCCGGTGAACACGAGGCCCATCAGGAACACGGCGCCGAGTGCGACGGTCGGAGGCAGCCCCTTGCCGAGCACGAGGCCGAACGCGGTGAACGCGGTCAGCGAGATCGCGCAGCCGATCGCGATCGGCAGCTTCGCCCACAGGCCCATCAGCAGCGAGCCGAACGCGGTGGTGACGCACACCGCGACGAACACGGCGCTCGTGTCGAAGCCGGCCTTGCCGAACATGCCGGGCACGACGAACACGGAATAGACCATCGCGAGGAAGGTGGTCACGCCGGCAATGATCTCGCGGCGCTGCGTGCTGCCGCGCGACGAAATGCCGAAGTAGCGGTCGATGACTCCCTGGGTGCCGAAGTCCGTTTCTGCCGCGCCGACGCCGACCGTCGGCTGCACCGGGGTATCACTCATGAGCTTGCTCCTTTATCAGCATGCTGAAACGGCCCGTTGCGAACCGTCGTCAGGGTGTCTCGTATCTGGTTGGGATTGTTCGGCAACGTCGTGGGGACGCATGACGCGCGATACGTGTCGTTACGTGCGAATCGAAACGTCGCGAGGGTGGTCGCGTCGGACGACGCGTGGTGCGGTCGACCCCGTCACGTGCGCTTTGCCGTAGCGAAGGTTAGGCGAGCCGCCCATCACGTCCCATCGGGAGAAGAGCATGCAGCGCATGTCGCAGCGCTTATATCGGCGTGCAACGGGGCTCCGTCGCGCCGACACGCGTGTATACGCCTAGTTCGAATCCGTTAAGGCGACTATTCGAATGCAGGATCGGCGGGCGGGGCGCAAGCGGGCGGCGCACCGGATATTACGAAGTGCTTTCGGCGTGGCCCGAAAGGCCGGCGCGAACCGGAGCGGGTGACCCGGTTCGCGATCGCGCGCAATCCGCACCCGGACGATACGACCGGCGCGCACAGGCGGCTTCCGTACGGGCGCCGGCCTCAATCGTGCGCGAGATGCGCGAGATACGCGCAGAACATGTCGGCCATCGCGGCCGAGTAGGCATCGATTTCCGCCGGTGTGCGCGCCGTTTCGGAGAACGCCTTGCCGCCCGTCGTGAGCGTCGTCAGGATCAGCTCGCACGCGAGCGCGTGCGTGGCGTCGGACACGCCGGGCAGCGCTTCGCGCATGAACGCGCTGAACACCCGGTTGCCCTCGGCCTTCACCGCCTGCGCCTCGGGGGCGTCGCGATAGAGCGGGGCGGCGTCGTCGAGCGCGATGCGCATCGGCGCCTCGTCGCATTCCGAGCGGATGAACGCGTGGACGGCGCTGCGCAGCCGCTCGGGCGGCGTCTTCGTCGTGTCCTGCAGCATCCCGCACAGCATGTCGTGCGTCTGCCGCCACTCGTCGTGCTGGAGCCGGAACAGCACGGACGCCTTGTTCGGGAAGTACTGGTACAGCGAGCCGACGCTCACGCCGGCCCGCTCGGCGACGCGCGCCATCGTGAAGCGCTGCGCGCCTTCGCTCGCCAAAACCTGAACAGCCGCCTGCAGGACGTCCTCGACGAGGCGGGTCGAGCGCGCCTGCCGAGGCTGCTTGCGCGTAGCGATCGGGGCGTTTCGGCGGTCGGTCATGAGCGGTTGGCCAATGCGAATAGTAAAACCTGAATAGTTCGTCATATTCTAGTCGGGCGCACCGACGCACTCAACCTGACACCGGAGATTCGCATGACTACCCTGATGCTCGACCCGCTGGCCTCGCTGCTGGCGCGCCTGTTCGACGAAGCCGACGCGTCGTCTCCCGCGACGAGCCCGGCCTTCGCCGACGTGTCGCGCGACGAGCAGGCGCGGCTGATGCGCAGCAAGACGGACTACGTCGATCTGTATGCGCGCCTGAAGGACTATCCGCTTCCCGTATCGCGCGAGACGGGCACGCTGCTGTACATGCTCGCGCGCGGCGGCGGCGCGACGAACATCGTCGAATTCGGCACGTCGTTCGGCATTTCGACGCTGCATCTCGCGGCCGCGTTGCGCGACAACGGCGGTGGGCGGCTGATCACGAGCGAGTTCGAGCCGTCGAAGGTCGTGCGCGCGCACGCGAACCTGGCGGCGGCCGGGTTGGACGATCTCGTGGAGATTCGCGAAGGCGATGCGCTGCGCACGCTGGCCGGCGATCTCCCGGATTCGGTCGACCTGCTGCTGCTCGACGGGGCGAAGGCGCTGTATCCGGAGATTCTCGCGCTCGTCGAGCCGCGGCTCAGGGGCGGGGCATTCGTCGTGGCCGACAATGCCGAATACAGCCCCGACTATCTTGCCTACGTGCGTGCGCCGGAAAACGGCTATCTGTCGGTGCCGTTCGGCGGCGACGTCGAATTGTCGATGCGGACACGCTGACCGGACGGAACGAGGGCGCCGGCGATTTCACGATTTCCCGCTTCAAATATAGGAAAGCTTAGTAAATGAAGGCGTGGCGAAAGGCGACAGGATGATGCCCGCCGCTTGCGACGCCGTGCGCGTCACTTCAGGAACACGTAGCGCGCGAAGTACGGGAAACGGCCGATCGCATGCTCGGTCGCGCATGTCGCCGCCGGCGGCATGCCGCCCGCGGTATCGAGCCGCTGCACGAAGCGCACGCCGGCGAGCGTGCCGGTTGCGGCCGGCGTCGCTGCGAGCAGTAGCTGCGGAACGCTGGCCGCGCTTGCACTCGGCATTTCCGCGAGCTTCTTGCCGGTAATGCGGCTGCCGTCGAGCGCTTCCCACGACGGCCCCGCACCGTGTCGGACGACGAGCGTGCCGCCGCCGTCGAACAGCATCGCCTCCGGACGCTCGAAGACCCACGCGAGCCGGTGGTCGGCATCGTATTCGCACGAATAGATCTGCACGCCGGTCGCGGTGGTCGTCAGCACCGGCGTGGCCGGCGCCGGCGGCGTGAGGCCGGCGGCCGCGTCGGCGTGTGCGGGCGCGGTCAAAGCCGCCAGGGAAAGACCGGCCGCAACGGCCAGCAGCATATTACGTGTCGGGGAGCGGCTTGGCATGTCGGGGCGTCCTTTCAGGTCGGCTGACGGTGGTACGTATCGATCCCGTCAACGTTAGACGCCGATCGCCCAGGCTGCAATGCGGAAATGACAATCGCGGCGATAGTCGCCGCGATTGTCGAAGGCGCGGGCCCGCGATCAGCGGATCGCGACCGGGTTGATGTTGACCTGCGTGGAGCCGACGTACAGCGGCTGGCCGAGCACGAACAGGAATTCCCACGCGTGGTCGCGCACCAGCGCGCGGCTGTCGATCAGCTCCAGGTTGTAGATGCCGCGCTTCGCGAGCATGTACTGGTTGACCGGGAATTCGTCCGGCGTGTGCGGATTCGGATAGACCTCCGACGCCCACGTGTCGCCGCCGAACGCAACGATCCCCTGGTTGGCCAGCCACTTCGCCGCGTCCATGCCGATGCCGGGCTCGACTGCGAGGAACTGCTTGTCGTCCTTGCCGATCAGCTCCAGCCAGCCGGTGTTGAACAGCACGACGTCGCCCTTGCGCAGCGTCAGCCCCTGCTTCTTCAGCACGGCCTGGATGTCTGCGACCGTGAACTCGGTGCCGCCCGGCACGATCGGCTTGCCGTAGTGGGCGGTCATGTCGAGCACGACGCCGCGCGTGACGATCGGCGGCACCTTCTCGACGCCGAGCTTCTTCACGCCGTCGACGGTCACGAAATCGGCCGCCCGGTTGCCGTTGTAGTACACGTTGTCGATGCCGATGTGGCCGATGCCGTTCAACTGCGTGCCGACGCCGGTCCACGCGTTGACGAGTTCGTCGTTGAACGTGAACTTGTTCGGGCCGAGGCTCTTGCCGGCCTGCTGGCCGACCTGCACGTTGTACAGCCGAAAGCTGCGATGGCGGAACGCCGGCAGGTTCTTGTCCACCGGCACGGCCAGCGGGTAGGTCTTGCCGGCCTTCACGAGGCCGACCGCCTGCTTGACGACGTCGGGCGTCAGCAGGTTGGCCGCGCCGATTTCGTCATCGGCGCCGTAGACGGACGGATACCAGCCGGCTGCCGCGGCGGACGGGGCCGCGTGGGCCGCTTGCGCGGCCGCGAACGGCAGGATCGCGGCGAGCGCGAGCCGGGCGAGCGTTGCTTTCATTACGGATTCCTTCGGTTCGATTACGCTGCGGCTTGCGCGAGCGTCGGGTAGTCGGTCAGGCCGCGAGCGCCGCCGCCAAACAGCGTGTTGCGATCGTGCGGCGCGAGCGCGGCGCCGGTACGCAGCCGTTCGGGCAGGTCGGGGTTCGCGACGAACGGGCGGCCGAAGGCGACGAGGTCGGCCCAGCCGGCGGCGATCGCTTCGCGGGCGCGTTCGGCGGTGTACGCGCCGGCATAGATCAGCACGCCCGGGAACGCGGCGCGCAGCTGTTGCTTGAAGGCGACCGGCATCAGCGGCGCGTCGTCCCAGTCGGCTTCCGCGATGTGCAGGTAGCCGACGCCGAGTTCGCCGAGCAGCTTCGCGGCGGCGAGGTAGGTCGTCTCCGGATCGTCGTCGACGCAGCCGTTCAGCGTGGTCAGCGGCGCGAGACGGATGCCGACGCGCGACGCGTCGCCGGTCCCTTCGATCAGCGCCTGCGTCACTTCGCGCAGGAAGCGCAGCCGGTTCTCCAGCGAGCCGCCGTATTCGTCGGTACGCGTGTTCGCGTTCGAGTCGATGAACTGGTTCACGAGGTAGCCGTTCGCGCCGTGCAGCTCGACGCCGTCGAAGCCGGCTTCGATCGCACGACGGGCGGCGGCGCGGTACTGGTCGACGATCTCGCGGATCTCGTCGACGGACAGCGCGCGCGGCTCGGACGCCTGCACGAAGCCCGGCGTGCTGCCGTCCTCGCCGGCGACGAACACGTTCACGCCCTTCGCCTGGATCGGCGACGACGATACCGGTTGCTGACCGCCGAGCAGGCTCGTGTGGCTCAGCCGGCCGACGTGCCACAACTGCGCGAACATGCGGCCGTGCGCGGCATGGACGGCGTCCGTTACCTTGCGCCAGCCGGCGACCTGCGACGGCGTGTGGATGCCGGGCGTCCACGCGTAGCCCTTGCCGAGCGGCGCGATGTAGGTGCCTTCGCTGACGATCAGGCCCGCGCTCGCGCGCTGCGCGTAGTACGCGGCCATCAGTTCGTTGGCTTCGTCGCCGGGCTGGCTCGCGCGCGAGCGCGTCATCGGCGGCATCACGATGCGGTTCGGCAGCGTCAGCGCGCCGAGTCGCAGCGGTTGGAAAAGCGGATCCTGGGTCATGGTGGTGTCCTTGCGGTGCCGCGGCCGGCGGGCCGCGGGCGGGTCATATCGGATCAGGGCGGGGCGCGCTCAGTCCCACTTCGGCGCGAGGCCGGCCGGATCGACTTCGCGGCCGTTGCGTTCGAGCGCGGCGATCTGCGCCATGTCTTCGTCGGTCAGGCGCAGCGTCTGCGCGAGCAGGTTGCTCGCGAGGTTCTCGCGCTTGGTCGACGACGGGATCACCGAGTAGCCGAGCTGCAGCGCCCACGCGAGCGCGACTTGCGCCGGCGTCGCGTCGTGACGTTGCGCGATCGCGCCGATCACGGGGTCGCCGAGCACCTTGCCGTACGCGAGCGTCATGTACGACGTCACGTGGATGCCTTCGGCATTCAGGAACTCGACCAGCTTGCGGTTCTGCAGGTACGGGCTCAGTTCGATCTGGTTCGTCGCGATCGCGTCCTTGCCGACGGCCGCGATCGCTTCCTTCGTCAGTGCGATGTTGAAGTTCGAGATGCCGATCCGGCGCGTGAGGCCCTTCGCCTTCGCATCGGCCAGCGCGGTCATGAACGCGTCGATCGACACGCCGTTGCCCGGGGCCGGCCAGTGGATCAGCGTCAGGTCGACACAGTCGGTGCGCAGCTTGCGCAGACTTTCCTCGAGGCTGGCCGCCAGTTTTTCCGGCGCGTAGTTGTCGACCCAGATCTTCGTCGTGAGGAACAGGTCGTCGCGGCGCACGCCCGATGCGGCGATCGCTTCGCCGACTTCGGCTTCGTTGCCGTAGATCTGCGCGGTGTCGATCGCGCGGTAGCCGACTTCGAGGCCGTTGCGGACCGAGTCGATGACGACCTGGCCTTGCAGCCGGAACGTGCCGAGGCCGAATGCGGGAATCTTGCTCATCATGTGCTCTTGAAAAAGGTGGAACGGTTGCGGTATGGAAGTCATTCTGGCGCCTGATACTGATGAAATAAACGCCTTTAGATGACAAAAATATTTGATTTGAAATCAAATATCGAGCGCGCCGCGGCCATGTGCGGGCCGTATCCGGCCTTATGCGACGCGCGCCTGCGGATGCGTTTTCGGATGGAACGCGGGCAGCACGTCCGACGCGATCTCGGCCATCGTCTCGTCGAGCGGCCGCCGGTTGCGGCGGAAATGCAGGCCGATGTGCTGCACGCCGGCGTCGCGCATCGCCGCGAGTTCTTCGGTCAGCGCGATGCGCCCCGCGCGGGCGCCGAAGCGGTGCGGCTGCAGCGGTTCGTGCGGATCTTCCGCGAGGTCGAGGTGGATGAAGCTCACGTACGGCTTGTTGCCGGCCACCGCACGCCAGTTCGCGGCGCGCTGCACGTGGTCGGCCGGCGTGCCCGGATAAGCCAGGCAGCCGTCCATGTGCTCGCCGATCCACGCGGGTGTCTGCTGAGCGAGACCCGCGACGAGCAGCGGCACCGGCGAGCGGGCGGCGGGCAGCACGTCCAGGCCGGGCGGCAGATGCCCGCGCGCGCCGTCGCGCAGCAGCGCGACCTGGTCGCGGAAATTCGCGCCGCGCGATGCGAAGTCGCGACCGAACAGCGGATATTCGACCGGCCGGTCGCCGCTCGCGACGCCGAGCAGCAGGCGCCCGCCGCTCAGTTCCTGGATCGTCGCCGCCGATTTCAGCGTCAGCAGCGGTTCGCGCAGCGGCAGCACGACGGCGGCCGTGCCGAGCAGGATGTCGCGCGTGATCCCCGCGAGGTAGCCGAGATACGAGAACGTCTCGAATACCTGCGCGGCATCGCCGAACGACGGGTCGTACACCGGCACGTCGCGCACCCAGAGCGCGCGAAAGCCGAGCGTGTCGGCCAGTTGCGCGAGCTCCGCGTGGATTTCCAGGTCGGGCACGCCGGCGTGGCGGCCGTCGCGCCGGCGCTTCGCATCGCCGGACGCGGTCCAGTCGTTGTCGAGCGGCAGTTCGACGCCGACGCTGAAGCCGCCGTCGACGAGTCTGTCGAGTGAAGAGGACATGGCCGGGCTCCGTTCAGGCCGCGCGCAGGCTGCCTTCGAGCCTG
Source organism: Burkholderia sp. BCC0506 (assembly GCF_902833145.1). GTDB lineage: Bacteria > Pseudomonadota > Gammaproteobacteria > Burkholderiales > Burkholderiaceae > Burkholderia. The sequence continues at coordinate 258,482 of NZ_CADFEN010000008.1, forward strand.
TAGAAATCGAGCGATGCCGCGGTGAAGAACGTGCGCGACGTGCCGGCGGCGAAATCGTCGATATGCACGACGGTGGCGCGATCGGCTTCCTGCCACGAGATCGCGTAGGTCTCGCCGGCGACGCGCTGCCACGTGTATTCGACTTCGCCCTTCGCGCCCGCGTACGGGCCTTCGGTGATCTCGTAGCGCATGTGAAGGCCGTCCTCGTCGTACGCGTTGAGCGCGGTGAGGCCGTCGTAACGGACTTCGAAAGTCTTGCCGGCGAACGGCGGACGTTGGGTCGATGCGTTCATGCTGGTGGCTCCTGTAAAAAAGGTGACGTTCAATGTGCGAGTTCGACGGGTTCGGCCGTACGTTCCGGCAGCCCGTGGCGGCGGTCGAGACAGCCGCTCAGCGCGGTGAGCGCGAATGCGCCGAGCGTGACGACGGCGGCGATCCACGGCGTGTGGCCGAGGCCGACGTTCGCGACGATCAGCCCGCCGAGCGACGAGCCGCCGGCCACGCCGAGGTTGAAGGCGGCGATGTTGAAGCCCGACGCGACGTCGGTGGCGTCCGGCGCGAAGTGGCGCGCCTGCTTGACGACGTACACCTGCAGCCCGGGCACGTTGCCGAACGCCACGGCGCCCCACGCGAGCATCGTCAGCACCGCGAGCCATTTCACGTGGATCGTGAAGGTCAGCGCGAGCAGCACGATCGCGAGCAGCAGGAAGATCCGCTTGAGCGCCTGCACGGGGCCGACGGCGTCCGCGAGCTTGCCGCCCCACACGTTGCCGACCGCGACCGATACGCCGTAGCCGACGAGCACGAGGCTGACCTGCGACGGCGTGAAGCCGGCGATCTGTTCGAGCAGCGGCGCCATGTACGTGAACGCGATCAGCGAGCCGCCGTAACCGACCGCCGTCATCGCGTAGACGAGCAGCAGGCGCGGCTGGGCCAGCACGCGCAGCTGGCGGGCGAGCGGCGCCGGCGGCGTCTGCGGCAGCCCGCGCGGCACGAAGGCGACCGCGCCGAGGAACGCGACGAGGCCGAACAGCGCGACGATCAGGAACGTCGCGCGCCAGCCGAAGTGCTGGCCGATGAAGGTGCCGAGCGGAATGCCGGCCACGAACGCGACGGTCATGCCGCTGAACATCGTCGCGATCGCGCTGGCGGCCTTGTCCTTCGGCACGAGCGTGGTCGCGATGATCGAGCCGACCGAGAAGAACACGCCGTGCGCGAGGCCGGTGAGGATGCGCGCGACGATCAGCGATTCGTAGCCCGGCGCCTGCCACGCGACGAGGTTGCCGACGGTGAAGAGCGCCATCAGCCCGGCGAGCAGCGTCTTGCGCGGCACGCGGCCGGTGAGCGCGGTGAGGAGCGGCGCGCCGATGGCGACGCTCAGCGCATACAGGCTGACGAGCAGGCCGGCGGACGGCAGGCTGACGCCGAGGTCGGCGCCGATCGTCGGGATCAGCCCGACGATCACGAATTCGGTGGTGCCGATGGCAAAGGCGCTGATGGTCAGCGCAAGCAACGCGAGTGGCATGACGGGATCCGGGTTTCAGTAGGAATGGATCGCAGTGTGCCGCCTTTACTTTTGCTGAAAAACTCGTCTATAAACCAAATTGTTTTGATTTCAGATCAACAATGAAGACCACCCTAGACGAACTCCAGGCCTTTATCGCCGTGGTCGATACCGGTTCGATCACCGCCGCCGCCCAGCAGCTCGACCTCACCGTGTCGGCGACGAGCCGCACGCTCGCGCGGCTCGAGGAAAAGCTGAAGACCACGCTGCTGCGCCGGACCACGCGCCGGCTCGAGTTGACCGAGGAAGGGCGCGCCTTCCTGCAGGACGCGCGCGCGATCGTCGAATCGGTCGAGAGCGCGGAAGAGCAGATGCTCGCGCGGCGCGAGATGCCGTCCGGGCGACTGCGCGTCGACGCCGCGACGCCGTTCATGCTGCACGTGATCGTGCCGCTCGTGCGCGGCTACCGCGAACGCTTCCCGAAGGTCGAGCTGGAACTGAACAGCAACGAGGGCATCACCGACTTGCTGGAGCGGCGCACCGACGTGGCGATCCGGATCGGCCGGCTGAAGGATTCGACGCTGCACAGCCGGCGGATCGGCAACAGCCGCGTGCGCATGCTCGCGAGCCCCGCCTACATCGAAGCGCATGGCCAGCCGCGCAAGGTCGAGGATCTCGCGAAGCACACGCTGCTCGGCTTCACGCAGCCCGAATCGTTGAACGTATGGCCGATCCTCGGCGCGGACGGCGAAGCGTGCCGCATCGAGCCGGACGTGTATTCGTCGAGCGGCGAAACGCTGCGGCAGCTTGCACTGGAGGGCACGGGCGTCGTCTGCCTGTCCGATTTCGTGACCGCGCGCGATCGCGAGGCCGGGCGGCTCGCGCAGGTGCTCGCGCGCCAGACGCTCGACGTCCAGCAGCCGATTCACGCGGTGTACTACCGGAACACCGCGATCTCGTCGCGGATCGCGTCGTTCGTCGACTACCTGATCGAGGTGTTGGGCGGCGGCAGCGGCGGCGACGCGCAGGCGCGGCGCAAGGCCGCGTGGATGGTGCCGCAGTAGCGGCGCGGGGCGGGCGGCGCTGCCCGTCGGGAGCGGGCGTGCCGCGCGGCGGCACGCCGTCGTGCTGCGCTTACGCCTCTTCGGCCCACGACATGCCGTCGCGCGCGAGCAGCGCCGACGAAGCCGCGGGCCCGAACGTGCCGGACGTGTACAGGCGAGGCCGGTCGCCGAGCTGCTTCCAGCCGTCGAGGATCGGCTCGACCCACGACCAGGCGGCTTCGAGCTCGTCGCGGCGCATGAAGTGCGTGAGGCGGCCGCGGATCACGTCGATCAGCAGCCGTTCGTACGCTTCCGCGCGCCGTTCCGGAATCGCCTGCTGCAGGTCGAGGTTCAGGCTCACGGGCACCATGTTCATCCCGCTGCCCGGCTCCTTCGCGAGCATCTGCAGCTGGATCGACTCTTCCGGCTGGAGCTGGATCACGAGGCGGTTGCCGTAATTGCGCGGGCCGGTCGGGATGATCGAGAACGGCATGTCCGCGAACTCGATCACGATTTCCGACTGGCGGCGCTGCAGCCGCTTGCCGGTGCGCAGGAAGAACGGCACGTTCGCCCAGCGCCAGTTGTTGATGTACGCACGCAGCGCGACGAAGGTTTCCGCGCGGCTGTCCGCCGGCACGTTGTCTTCCTCGAGATAGCCCTTGACCGGCTGGCCGTCCACCGCGCCGGCCGTGTACTGGCCGCGCACCGTGTCGCGCGCGACGTCCGACAGCGACATCGGCCGCAGCGAGCGCAGCACCTTCAGCTTCTCGTCGCGCACCGCGTCCGGGTCGAGCGACACGGGCGGCTCCATCGCGACGATGCACAGCAGTTGCAGCAGGTGGTTCTGCACCATGTCGCGCAGCGCGCCCGTATGGTCGTAGAAGCCCGCGCGGCTGCCGACGCCGACCGTTTCCGCCACCGTGATCTGCACGCTGCGGATGTTCGGCGCCTGCCACAGCGGCCCGAAGATCGGGTTGCCGAAGCGCAGCACCATCAGGTTCTGCACGGTTTCCTTGCCGAGATAGTGGTCGATCCGGTAGATCTGCGATTCCTCGAAGTGCTTGCCGACCGCATCGTTGATCGCCTTCGCGGACGCGAGATCGTGGCCCAGCGGCTTTTCGAGGACGACGCGCGAGTGCGCGTCGACGAGGTGCGCGGCCGCCAGGTTGTCGCAGATCGTCGTGAACAGCTCCGGCGACGTCGACAGGTAGAACACGCGGATCGCCTCGCTGCGCGCCGCTTCGGCGAGCCGCCGGTAGTCGTCCGGCGCGTTCACGTCGATCAGCACGTACTTGAACAGGTCGAGGAAGCGGCTCCATGCGTCGGCGTCGAACGCCTTCTCGTCGATGAACGGGCGCGACTGCTCGTCCATGAACTTGCGATAGCCGTCGATGCCCCAGTCGCGGCGGCCGACGGCGATGATGCGCGTCTCGGGAGGGAGATTGCGGTGCAGGTGCGCCATGTACAGCGCGGGCAACAGCTTGCGGGCGGCCAGGTCGCCACCGCCGCCGAAAATGATCATGTCGACGGGCCGGTCGGCCGCGGTCTGGGAAGGCTGATTCGTCATGGGAGGTTCGCGGTTTGAAACGGTGAACGTGGAACGAACGTCGAGGGCATCGGGCGCCGGATGGCCGGCGCCGGTACGGCAAAACGCAATAGTGCACCGTTTTGATGGATTGCGTATGCGTTCCCCGGATGTAACAGGGCTTGCATTCCCGATGACGGCTCGATTATGATTGAGTGCTCACTCATTAAAGGAATCGAACGTGGCCCGACCGCGCAGTCCCGACAAGCACGAAGCCATCCTCGCCGCGGCCGCGCGCGCGCTCGCCGAGGACGGCGCGAGCGCGACTACCGCGCGCATCGCGCGGCTCGCGGGCGTCGCGGAAGGCACGGTGTTCACGTACTTCGAGACCAAGGACGCGTTGCTGAACGCGCTGTACCTGAGCCTGAAGGCTGAGCTGCGCGAAGCGATGATGACCGGATTTCCCGAGCACGCGCCGGCCGAGCAGGCGGTGCGGCATGCGTGGAACGGCTATGTGTCGTGGGGCGTCGCGAATCCGGACGGGCGGCGCGCGTTGCAGCAGCTCGGCGTGAGCGGGCGCATCGACGACGCCCATCGCGCGGCCGGCGCCGAAGGCTTCGGCGGGATCGGCACGCTGTTGCGCGAGCAGGTCGCCGCGTCGGGCGCGCTGAACCGCGACGAAGCGCATGCGTTCTGCTCGGCGTTGTTCACGTCGATCGCGGAAACCGCGATGGAGTCGATCGCACGCGATCCGGCCCAGGCCGATGCGTACCGGGAAGCCGGGTTTCGGGCGTTGTGGGCGGTGTTGCACGCGGTGTGAGTCAAGGATTGGCGTCGTGGCGGCGCGTGCCGCCACGACAGGCAAGGCGTTTCAGGCAGGGCGATGCCGGTCACGAAGGATCGACGCATCGTTCATATTAATGAGTGAGTAATCATTCATTTTAATCGTTTCACCACGATCAAGGAGTGGAAAATGTCGAAAGTCTGGTTGGTAACGGGGGCCGCACGCGGCCTGGGCCGAGCGATTTCGGAAGCGGTGCTGGCCGCGGGCGACCGGCTGGTGGCCGGCGCGCGCGATCCGGCGCGACTGGCCGATCTGGCCGAACGGTACGGCGACCGGCTGCTGCCGGTCGAACTCGACGTCACCGACGAAGCGGCGGCTGCACAGGCCGTCGCGGCGGCACGCGCGGCGTTCGGCCGCATCGACGTGCTGGTGAACAACGCGGGCTACGGCCACACGGCGCCGTTCGAGCAGATGGGCGCCGACGTGTTCCGCGACCAGATCGAAACGAACCTGTTCGGCGTGATCAACCTCACGCGAGCCGTATTGCCGACGATGCGCGCGCAGCGCGCGGGGCACATTTTCCAGGTGTCGTCGGTCGGCGGGCGCACGGCGACGCCCGGGTTGTCCGCGTATCAGGCCGCGAAATGGGCGGTCGGCGGATTCAGCGACGTGCTCGCGAAGGAAGTCGCGCCGTTCGGCGTGCGCGTGTGCACGCTCGAACCGGGCGGGATGCGGACCGACTGGGCCGCGCAGGCGAAGCGCGGCCTCGACGACCTGCTGCCCGACTATCAACCGTCGGTCGGCAAGATCCTCGAGCTGCTCGGTGCATATGGCGGCCAAGAGATCGGCGACCCCGCACGGATCGCGGCGCTGATCGTCGACCTGTCGCGCCGCGACGACGTGCCGATGCGCTTGCTGCTCGGCGGCGATGCGCTGTTCGTCTGCGAGCAGGCGGAGCGGCAGCGTGCGGAAGAGGCGGCGCGGTGGCGGGACGCAACACTCTCGACGCAGTTTCCGGATGCGAAGCTGCCGGACGGGCTGGAGGCGTTGAAGGCGATCGAGTAACGGCGGCCGTGGATCGGTTCCGCTCAGGTCGACCGGACGGCTTGACGACCGATGGCGCCCGGTTTCTCGGCGCCCAGGTCGTCGACCTGGGCCTCCTGCGTCAAAGCGGCGATCAGGCGCCGTAGACGTGCTCGCAGAGCGCGACACTCGCCCCCAGCTTGCGCGATAGATCGGCGGCTGCATCCAGTTGCGGCCGATCCAGCTCGCCCGTCTCGTGCGCGACGCTGAGGCGAGACGCAGGACCGGACAGCGTCAGCGCCGCCATGAACTTGTCGCCGGCGCCGAAGATCGGCACCGCGAACGCCGCCGTGTGCACATCGCGTGCACCCGCGGTGAAGAGGGGCAGCGCAGGCGGCTTGTCGTAGATCGGTTCGTCGAGCCCCCAGAACCGGATCACGTGACTGATGGCCGTGTCGTCGAGGGGCAGCATCGTCCCCGCGAGCCGCGTTTCACGGAGACCTTCGGACGGCTCGGCGCGAAACAGGCAAAGCCGCTGCCCGTTGTCGTGCACGTAGTACGATGCGCTTTCCTTCGTCAGCGCGGCCAGCGCATGCAGCGCCGGTTCGACCACCGTGGACAGGTGGAACGACTGCTCGTACAGCTTGCCGAGGTACAGCACGCGATGTCCGAGCGAATAGTTGCCGGATTGCGCGCGCACGACATAGCCCATTCGCTCGAGCGAATTCATCAGCCGATAGACCGTCGTCTTGTGCATGCCGGATGCCTGCGACAGCATCGCGAGCGATTGCGATTCGGCGCCCGGCTTGAAGCAGTCCAGCAACGAAAGCGCCTTTTCCACGGCGACCACGCCGTCATTTCCCATTCGTTCTCTCCCGTCGGTACACCACGGGAATTGTACAGAGTAAAACGCCGGTTTACCACGTAAAAGGGTAAACGCCAGTGCCATGGTGCCCGTTCTCTGGTTATAGTGATTTCACTACGTACACCAATGTTGTACAGAGTACAACGCATAACCCGAGGTCGAGTCATGAGCAAGCCATTCGTCAGCACTTCTCCGATCAATCGCGACATCGAGCGCGTGCCGCCCGAACTCGTTCGGGCCGCCGCGCGCTATCAGGCGGCGATTCTGGCCGATGTCGCCGGCCGCCGCGGCACGGTGCATGGCCGCGTGCGGCCGCTGTCGCCGAAGATGAAGGTCGCGGGACCCGCGGTCACGGTCGAAGTCCGTGCGGGCGACAACCTGGCGATCCATGCGGCGCTCGCCGTCGCGCAGCCGGGCGACGTCGTCGTGGTCGACGGCAAGGGCGACATCTCGTGCGCGCTGCTCGGCGAAATCATGGCGGCGCAGGCGAAGGCGAGCGGCATCGCCGGCATCGTCATCGACGGCGCGGTGCGCGATGCGCACGAGCTGGCGAACGGCGACTATCCGATCTTCGCGGCCGGCCTCAATCCGTGCGGCCCGACCAAAAGCGTCGCGGGGCGCGTGAATGCGCCGATCTCGCTGGGCGGCACGACGGTCAATCCGGGCGATCTGGTGGTCGGCGACGCCGATGGCGTCGTCGTCATTGCGCGCGCCGACGTCGCGCGCATCGTCGATCTCGCGCAGAAAAAGCTCGACGTCGAAACCGCGCGTATCGCAGCGATCCACAAGGGTGACCTTCGTCCGGGCTGGATCGAGAAGGAGTTGCGCGCAGCCGGCATGCTGGCCGAAGGCGAGGCGCTGTGATGCAGACCGCTTCGCACAAGCCCGTGGTGCTCGTGACCGCCGCCGACCTTGCGCCGCAAGCGCTCGAGATGCTTGCGCAGTTCGACGTCGTGTTCGCCGGCAAGCAACCGACCGAAGACGACATCGTCGCGCTTTGCACCCGGCACAAGCCGGTCGCGATCGTCGTCCGGTACGGCAAGATCAACGCCCGCATCATGGACGCCGCCGAAAACCTGCAGGTGATTTCGAAGCACGGCAGCGGCATCGACGTGATCGATCAGGATGCTGCCGCCGCACGCGGCATCGCGGTGCGCGCCGCGGTAGGCGCGAACGCGGCGGCCGTCGCCGAGCACGCATGGGCGCTGCTGCTCGCCTGTGCGAAGTCGGTTCCGCAGCTCGATATCCGCATGCGCGAAGGCCATTGGGACAAGTCGACGCACAAATCCGTCGAGCTCGACGGGCGCACGCTCGGCCTCGTCGGCCTCGGCGCGATCGGCCGGCGCGTGGCCGCGATCGGCACGGCGTTCGGCATGAAGGTAGTCGCGTTCGATCCGTTCGCGAAGGACGCGCCCGCCGGCGTGAAGCGGGTGCCGCTCGACACGCTGTACGCGGAGTCGGACGTCGTGTCGCTGCATTGTCCGTTGACGGCCGACAACCGCCGGATGCTCGACCGTGCCGCGCTCGCGCGTTTCAAGCGCGGCGCGATTCTCGTCAATACCGCCCGGGGCGGCTTGATCGACGAAGCCGCACTTGTCGACGCGCTGGCGAGCGGCCAGTTGCGCGCGGCCGGGCTCGACAGCTTCGACGTCGAGCCGATGACGGTGCCGCACCCGTTCCAGCAGATCCCCAACGTGATTCTGTCTCCGCATGTCGGCGGCGTGAGCGATGCCGCGTACGTGAACATGGGGAAAGGCGCGGCCGCCAACATTCTCGCGGTGCTCGACGAACGCGCGCACAGCGCGGCTTGAATCCAGAACATCGAGGTACGCATGTTTTATCTGACGAGTCCCGACGTGCGCGAAGCCGATGTGTTCACGCGCATGCCGGAGAAGTTCCGGAAGCCGGATGTGCGCACGGAATGGGCGCGCGCGAATCGCGGCGGCATGGTCACCGATTCCTTTCTCGAAGGGCCGGTGTGGGATCCGGACGGCTATCTGTTCGTCACCGACATTCCGCACGGACGCATCTTCCGTATTTCGCCGTCGGGCGACTGGGAACTCGTCGTCGAATACGACGGCGAGCCCAACGGGATGAAGCGCTTCGACGCATCGCACCTGATCATCACCGACTACCGGAACGGCCTGATGCTGCTCGATATCGAGCGCGGTGAAGTGCGTCCTTATCTCGAGCGCCGCAACACCGAGCGCTTCAAGGGCGTGAACGACCTGACGTTCGATTCGGCCGGCAACCTCTATTTCACCGACCAGGGACAGACCGGGCTGCACGATCCGACGGGCCGCGTCTATCGGCTGTCGCCCGGCGGCAAGCTCGACATGCTGCTCGGCACCTGCCCGAGCCCGAACGGGCTCGTCCTGTCGCGCGACGAGAAGGTGCTGTTCGTCGCGATGACGCGCGGCAATGCCGTGTGGCGCATGCCGCTGCAGGCCGACGGATCGGTTACCAAAGTCAGCCAGTTCTTCACGTCGTACGGACCGAGCGGCCCCGACGGCCTCGCCGTCGATCTCGAAGGCCGCCTGTTCGTCGCGAACCCGGGGCTCGGCCGCGTGTGGGTGCTCAACCACTGCGCGGAGCCCGTCGAGATCCTGACCGGGCCGAAAGGGGCGTCGCTCACGAGCGTGTGCTTCGGCGGCCCGGACATGAAGACGCTTTTCATCACCGAATCGACGTCCGGTTCCGTCCTGAAAGCGGAGATGAGCATTGCGGGTCCGCTGCCGAAACAGGTAGCGAAGCAGGACTGAGATCCACGAGCCGAGCCGGGACGCCGCTCGCGGGCTTCCCGCCCGCATGCAGAAAAATCGCGCCGTCAGCCGCGCGACGAAGGAGACAAGCATGACCATTTCGCACGCGCTGCGTGCCGGCGACGACGCACCGCGCGCCGACGCGCCGTCCGCGGAGCGCCTTGCCAGCGACGATTACGCGGCCAGCGAGCGCACGCTCGCCAAGGCGTTCCGGCGCATTCTGCCGTTCATCTTCGTCTGCTACGTGATCAGCTATCTCGACAGGACCAACGTCGGTTTTGCCGCGCTCACGATGAACAAGGATCTCGGTCTCACGGCCGAGCAGTTCGGAGTCGGCGCGGGCCTGTTCTTCATCGGCTATTTCCTGTTCGAGATTCCGAGCAACCTGATCATGCAGAAGGTCGGCGCGCGCCTGTGGATCGCGAGAATCATGATCACGTGGGGCCTGTTCTCGATGGCGACTGCGTTCGTCGTCGGACCGAAGAGCTTTGCGGCCGCGCGTTTTCTGCTCGGTCTCGCCGAGGCAGGGTTCACGCCCGGCATCTACCTGTATTTCACGCACTGGTTTCCCGGCAAGTGGCGCGCGAAGGTGACAGCCGCCTTTCTCGTCGGCATTCCGGTCGCCAACATGATCGGCTCGCCGGTTTCCGGTGCACTGCTCCAACTCGGCGGCCTGCATGGGCTGCGCAGCTGGCAGTGGCTGCTGCTGATCGAAGGCATTCCTGCGGTGATGCTCGGCATCGCGTGCCTGTTCGTGCTGGCCGACCGTCCCGAGAAAGCGGCGTGGCTCAGTGACGAAGAGAAGGCGTCGCTCGCGAAGCGCCTCGCGTTCGAGCAGCGCGACATCGGTGCAAAGCATGGCAGCAAGCTGCGCGACGCGATGACGAACTGGCGCGTGTTCGTGCTCGCGTTCGTCAACTTCTGCGGGATCGTTGGCTCGCTCGGCGTCGGTTTGTGGATGCCGCAGATCATCAGGCAGTTCGGCGTCGAACACGCGGTGATCGGCTGGCTGACGGCCATTCCGTATGCGATCGGTGCCATCGTGATGCTCTGGTGGGCGCGCATCGCCAATCGCGCGGTCAACCGCATTCCGTACGTCGCCGGTGCACTCGCCATCGCCGCCGTGGCGCTGTGCGCGAGCGCCTTCATTCATGCGCCGGCTTTCAAGCTGATCGCACTGTGCGTCACAGTGAGCGGGATCCTCGCGTTCCAGGCGACGTACTGGGCCATCCCGTCGGGATTCCTCACCGGACGGGCCGCCGCGGGCGGACTCGCGCTGATCGTGTCGGTCGGCAATCTCGGTGGCTTCGTCGGGCCGTCGATGATCGGTGCGATAAAGCAATACTCCGGCGGCTTCACCGCGCCGCTCATCGCCGTGTCAGGTGTGCTGCTGCTCGGCGCGTTGACCGTCGCGTGGCTCGGCGATCCGGGCTCGGGCGCCGGCGAAGCGCCTGCCGCCCGCACGACGTGAAATTTTCTTCGTCAGACCCACCCACAAAAATCAGTTTGGAGACTCCATGTTGTCGAATCAGGCCCGCCAGAATGCCCGCCCGAAACCCCGTTTCGCGTTCGGCGCCGTCACCGTCGCGAGCGCGACGTTGTGGTGCGGCGCCGCGCATGCGCAAAGCAGCGTCACGCTGTACGGCATTGCCGACGTCGGCATCGAACACATCAACAATACGAGTACCGGCGGCGCGCAGACGCGCGAAGCGTCGGGCAATCTGTCCGGTTCGCGCTGGGGACTGAAGGGCGTCGAGGAGCTCGGCGGCGGCATGAAGGCCATTTTCCAGCTGGAAAACGGCTTCAACATCAATGACGGCACGACCGCGCAGTCGACGAAGGGCCTCGGTTCGAACGCCGCCACGACGTCGCGGATTTTCGGGCGGCAAGCGTGGGTCGGGCTGTCGTACCGCGGGCAGCAGCTGACGTTCGGCCGCCAGAACGCGCTTTTCTACGAACAGGCCGTGGCGTTCGACCCGATGGGCGCGTCGTCGCGATACTCGGTGCTGTCGCTCGATTACGCGGCGGCCGCGCGTATCGACAATTCGGTGAAGTACACCGGCGTGTTCGGTCCGCTGACGGCGCAAGCGATGTACAGCACGCGCTACGACACCGGGTACGGCGCCGAGGTGCCGGGCGCGCAACTCACCGGCCGCTTCTTCAGCGGGGCGTTGATCTTCGCGCAAGGGCCGTTCGCCGCGAGCGTGTTGTACGAGCAGCGCAACAGCAACACCGTTGCGACGAACACGGGCACCGAGCGGCGCGCCACGGCGGCCGCGTCGTATGCGATCGGGCCGGTGAAGGGATTCGCCGGCTATCGCTATCTGCATGCGTCGAACGCGTTCCTGCCGGCTAACCCGATCCGCATTGCGAACGGTTCCGAAGCCAGCGCGGCGAACCTGTACTGGGCCGGCGCGCAATACGCGGTTTCGCCGGCGTTCGTGATTACGGCAACGGCCTATTACCAGGACGTGCACTCGACCAGTGCCGATCCGTGGCTCGCGGTGCTCTGTGCGGACTATCTGCTGTCGAAGCGCACCGATATCTACGCGACGGCCGGTTTCGCGCGCAACAAGGGCGGCTCCGCGCTCGGCGTGAACGGCTACGGCACGGTCGCACCCGATCACAACCAGACGGGCGTCGTGATCGGCATGCGCCAGAAGTTCTGAGGCGACTGCGATGCAGACCGTTCACGCGCCCCATCTTCCCGTCAGGCCCGAGTGGCTCGCATTGCGCGACGAGCCGGTGCTCGAACCCGAGCTGGCCATCGTCGACGCCCATCATCACCTGTGGGATCGCCAGACCGGGCGCTATCTGGCGGACGAGTTCGGCGCGGACGTGCGCAGCGGGCATCGGATCGTGTCGACCGTCTACGTGCAGTGTCGGTCGATGTTGCGCGCAAGCGGGCCGGATGCGTTCAAGCCGGTCGGCGAAGTGCAATTCGCGAGCGGCGTCGCCGCGATGTTCGAAAGCGGCGCATACGGCCCCGCGCGATGCTGCGAGGCCATCGTCGGCGGCGCCGATCTGTCGCTCGGCGCGGCGCTCGATGCGGTGCTCGGCACGATGCTGCAGGTGTCCGGCGGGCGGCTGCGCGGGATCCGCAATCCGCTCGCGTGGCATGCGAGCCCCGACGTGCGATCGAGCCCGGTGACGCCGCCGCGCGACCGGATGTCGGACCCGGCTTTCCGGCAGGGCGTGACGACGCTCGCTCGCTACGGGTTGTCGCTCGACGCGTGGGTCTATCACACGCAGCTCGACGACCTGTACGAACTTGCGCGCTCATGCGAGGACGTCGTCGTCGTCATCGACCATTTCGGCGGCCCGGTCGGCGTGGGGCCGCATGCCGGCCAGCGTGCGGAAGTCCATGCGGAATGGAAACGGCAACTCGCGCGTCTCGCCGCACTGCCGAACACGCGCATGAAGCTCGGCGGTGCGGGCATGACCGTGTTCGGTTTCGACTTCGCCGCGCGCGACCTGCCGCCGTCGTCGCAGGAACTGGCGGCGGCGTGGCAGCCGTATTTCGACACCTGCGTCGAACGCTTCGGCGTCGATCGATGCATGTTCGAAAGCAACTTCCCCGTCGACAAGGGGATGTTCGGCTATCGCGTGCTGTGGAACGCCTTCAAGCGACTCGCATCCGCGGTGTCGGTGGACGAAAAGGCGGCGCTGTTCAGCCGGACGGCCGCATCGACGTATCGCATCGCGATTCCCGGAGACAACCCATGAAGACGAGTGCAACCGCGGCGACGCAGGACATCGATTCCGCCGCCGCGGAAAAAGGACTGACGCGCGTGACCGGTATCGAGTGGCGTTCGCTGTCGCTCGCCGGCCTCGGCTGGACGTTCGAGAGCTACGACTCGTTCCTGCTTTCGCTGTTGCTGCCGACGCTCGCGCTGCAGTTCGGGCTGAGCAAGGCGCAGCTCGGCGTGTTCACGAGCGTCACGGCGGCCGGGCAGATCGCCGGCGGCATTCTGTTCGGCTTCGTGTCCGACCGGATCGGGCGCGTGCGCACCGCGCTGCTCTGCGTCGGCATCTATTCGCTGTTCTCCGGCCTGATCGCGTTTGCGCCCGACGCGCACTCGTTTGCCGCGCTGCGCTTTTTCGGCGCGCTCGGCATGGGCGGAACCTGGACCGCCGGCGCGGCGCTCGTCGCGGAAACCTGGCACCCGAGCCGGCGCGGCAAGGGCGGCGCGCTGATGCAGATGGGCCTGCCGATCGGCGCGATTCTCGCGATCGTGATCTCGGGCATCGTCGGCGCCGCGCATGGCGGATTGGCCGGCGACGGCTGGCGTCTGCTGTTCCTGATCGGCGCGTCGCCGTTCTTCATTCTGTTCTGGGTCGCGCGCAAGACGCCCGAATCGGCGATCTGGCTCGAACGCAGGCACGCGAAATCCCACGCCCGCAAGCTCGACACGGCCAGTCACGAGAAGCTGAACGTGCGCGGCCTGATCACCGCGTTCTGCTTCATCTTCTTTCTGCAGTACCTGTACTGGGGCGTATTCACGTGGACGCCGACGTTCCTCGTCACGGTGAAGCACCTCGACTTCGTGCATAGCCTGAAGTTCGTGCTGGCACTGCAGTTCGGCGCGATCACCGGGTTTCTGCTGTTCTCGGCATGGGTCGACCGGCTCGGCCGGCGCCCGATGTTCCTGGCCTATCTGCTGGTCGGCGCGATGGCCGTCGGCGTGTACATCGTGTCGGCGAATCCGCTGCTGCTGATGACCGCGATCTTTCTGACCGGCTTCAGCGTGAACGGCATCTTCGCGGGCGCCGGCCCGTTCCTCGCGGAGATCATCGGCAACACCGCGTCGCGCGGATTCTTCATGGGCGTCGCGTACAACGGCGGCCGGCTCGGCGGCTTCATCGCGCCGTTGGTCATCGGTTCGCTGGCGTCGACGTCGGGCGGCTTCGTGCTCGGGCTCGCGACGACGATCGTCGCGTTCGTCGCCGCAGCCGCGGTCGTGCTGTGCGCGCCCGAGACGCGCGGAAGGGCGCTGTCATGAACGTGGCGACGCAAGCGGGGTGGGTGAACAGGCTGTTTCCCGCGCTGTCGGAAGCATCGTTGCGGCGCTACCTGAGCGGGCAGGTCGCGTCGGTGCTCGGCAGCTGGACGCAGAACGTCACGCTGAATCTGTTGATCTATCACCTGTCCGGCTCGGGAGCGATCCTCGCGCTGCTCAATTTTCTGCTGTACGGGCCGCAGCTGATCGTCGCGCCGGTGGCGGGCGCCCGCATCGGCTCGGCCAATGCTCGCCGCGTGACGCTGTGCGTGCTGACGACGTCGCTGCTGCTGACGGGCAGCCTCTTCACGTGGTCGCTGCTCGGCCTGCTCGGCGTGAAGCTGATCCTCGCGCATGCGCTCGCGATCGGCGTGTCGAGCGCGGTGGAAACGCCCGCGCGGCAAGTGCTGCTGCTGACGAGCCTGCAGGATGCGACGCACACGTCCAACGCGGTCGCGATGAACACGATGGTCTACAACGTCGGGCGCATGGTCGGCCCGACCATCGCCGGGTTCGTCTATCCGACGTTGGGGCCGAGGACGTCGTTTGCGATCTATGCACTCGCGCTGTGCTTCATGGCGACGTGCGTGCGGTCGATCCGGACCGCGTCGGCGGACCGCCCATCGCGCGCGGAGAGCGGCCTGCGTGACGCGGTCGGCTACGTGCTGTCCGATGCGTTCTCGGCGCGCTATCTGCCGATTCTCGCGTGCATCGGCCTGTTCGCCGGCAGCTACCAGACGCTCGTGCCGCTGCTCGCCGACCAGGGCTTTCACGACGCGGCGCGCTTTACCGGCGTGTTCTTCGCATGCGCGGGCGCCGGCTCGTTGAGTGCGGCGGTGCTGCTGTCGTCGGCGTTCGGGCCGCGCGCGTCGCACCGGTTGATCGCGTATGCGCCGTGGACGGCGGTCGGCGCGCTGGCCGTGCTGGCCGCGACGACCGATGCGGCGGGATCGATTCCGGCGTTCTATGCACTCGGCTTCAGCCTCACGTTCGCGGCCACGTCGACGAACGCGACCATTCAGCGCCAATGTCCGGAACACGTGCGCGGCGGACTCGTCGGGATGTACGGCATGGCCTACAACGGCACGATGCCGTTCGGTTACCTGCTCGTCGGAAGCGCATCCGAGGCGCTCGGCGTGCGGCACACCTTCGCCGCCATGGCCGCCGTGCTCGCGTGCGGCGTCGTCGCGGTCATCGCGTGGCAACGATTCACGGAAACGCGCCCCGGCGCACAATAAACGGAGACAGCATGCAAACCGATTTCATGGAAGCGTCCGCGATCGAGCGCCGGACCATACGAAAAGTCGTCTGGCGACTCATTCCCTTTTTGATGGTCTGCTACCTGCTGGCTTTCATCGACCGGGGCAACGTCGGGATGGCGTCGCTGCAGATGAACCATGACCTCGGGATGTCGGCGCAGGTCTTCGGTTTCGGCAGCAGCCTGTTCTTCATCTCGTACTTCTTTTTCGAAGTGCCGAGCAATCTCGCACTGCAGAAATACGGCGCGCGGATCTGGATCGCGCGGATCATGATCACGTGGGGCATCGTGTCGGCGGCGACCGCGCTCGTGCACAACGCGACGACGTTCTACGTGCTGCGCTTCCTGCTGGGGGCGGCCGAGGCCGGCTTCTTCCCGGGCGTGCTGCTGTATTTGTCGTACTGGATTCCCGCGCAGTATCGAGCGCGGATCGTCGCGACGTTCATGGTCGCGATTCCGGCCGCGAGCTTCATCGGCTCGCCGATCTCCGCGCTGCTGTTGCAGATGGACGGCGTCTGGGGCCTGCGTGGCTGGCACTGGCTGTTCATCCTCGAGGGCATTCCGACCGTGCTGCTCGGCGTCGCGTGCCTGTTCATGCTGCCGAACCAGCCGCAGAACGCGACGTGGCTCGCCGACGACGAGCGCGCATGGCTCTCGAGCGCGCTGGCTGCCGGCCACGAGACACGCAAGAAGGTGCCGTCGCTGCCGCTCACGCAGCTGTTTCGCAACCGCTACGTGCTGTGCCTCGCGCTCGTCGACACGTGTGCTTCCGCGGCAGGCAGCACGCTGTCCGTGTGGCAGCCGCAGCTGCTGAAGTCGTTCGGCTTGACCGTCATGGAAACCGGCCTGCTGAATTCGGTGCCGTACGCCGTGGCTTCCGTCCTGATGGTTTACTGGGGCCGGCGCTCGGACCGCCTTGGCGAACGCCGCTGGCACACGGTCGTGCCGATGCTGCTGATCGGCGTGGGCCTGTTCGCGACGTCGCTGAGCGGATCGCTGCTGCCGACGGTCTGCATGCTGTGCGCGGTGCTGGTCGGCGCATATTCGTTCAAGGGCCCGTTCTGGGCGCTCGCGACCGACATGCTGTCCAACAGTACCGTGGCGGCCGGGCTCGCGACGGTCAATGCGATCGCGAACCTGCTCGGCGGCGGGCTGATGGTGAACGTGTACGGGTGGGTGAAGGCGGCGACGGGCAGCTACGCACTTGCATTGATGCCGCTCGCGATCCTCACGCTTGCGAGCGTCGCGACGCTGCTGCTGCTCACGCGCGATCACACGGGCGGCAGGCTGGTCGCCAAGACGGAGACCCTCTGATCATGGCGTACATGGCAAGGCGCGGGTTCCTGCGGATCGCCGGTGCGACGCTGGCTTCGGCTGCATTGCCGAGGCCGGTCGCTGCCGGCGAAACGTGGTCGAGCGGCATCGAGCGCCCGGTGTTCCGGCTACCCGAAGGAGCGGTCGACTGTCACATGCACATCTACGACGACCGGTTTCCGGTCGCGCCGGGCACGACGCTGCGACCGCCGAACGCGACCGTCGCGCAATACCGGAGCGTGCAGACGCGTATCGGCGTGAAGCGCAACGTGGTCGTGACGCCGTCGACGTACGGGACGGACAATCGCTGCACGCTGGCGGCGCTCGCGCAGTTCGGTGGCGACGCGCGCGGCGTGGCCGTCGTCGACGGCACCGTGAGCGACGACGAACTTCGGGCGCTCGATCGCGGCGGTATTCGTGCGATCCGGTTCAACCTGAGCTACCCGGGCGCGACGACGCTCGACATGCTGGCGCCGCTCGCCGCGCGCATCGCGAACCTCGGATGGCATATCGAGCTGGTGGTTCAGGGCGCGCGGCTGCCGGAGCTGGAGCCACATCTTGCGGTGCTGCCTTGTCCGCTCGTCATCGACCATATCGCGCATGTGCCGCAGCCCGGCGGGCTGTCGTCGGCCGCGTTTCGTACCGCGCAACGCCTCGTTGAAAAGGGCCGTACGTGGATCACGTTATCGGGGCCGTACGTCGACAGCAAGACGGGCGCGCCTGCCTACGACGACGTCGCACCCGTCGCGAAGGCGCTGATCGACATGGCGCCGGAACGCATGCTGTGGGGCACCGACTGGCCGCACCCGACGCAGAAGACGGACAAGCCGGACGACGCAAGCATGCTGGACGTGATCGCCGGCTGGATCGGGCGTCAGGACTGGCAGCAGCGGATATTCGTCACCAACCCTGCGAAGCTGTACCGATTTGCATAGCGCAGGGAAGGTATCGGAAAACCCGAAGCTGCCGACGAAACGATGTCGTCCCCAATCGGGGGATACGTTTGAAGGCGGATGGAGCCAGCGGCTGCTCGACGGCGGCTAGCGCCGACCGCGTCGCGCGCTATCCGGCCGGACGCGCGCGTCGACGGCGACGCAGGCATGTGCGCCCACAAGCGGCCCGCGGCTCAGAGAATCGACCGGTAGGTGCCGCCCTCGACGCGCACCGCGGCGCCATTGGATGCCGCGCCCAAAGGGCTGGCAAGCAGCGCCACCATCGCGGCAATCTCGTCGGCCTCGATCATGCGGGCGATCAGCGAGCTTGGACGATACGTGTCGAAGAAGTGCGATTCGATTTCCGCGTCGGTCATATCCGGCCGAGGCGCGGTTTGCCGAAGATACGCGACGATGCCTTCGGATCGCGTGGCGGACGGCAGTACGCTGTTGACGGTCACGCCGGTTCCCTTCGTCAGTTCGGCCATGCCGCGCGAGACCGCGAGTTGGGCCGATTTGCTGACACCGTAGTGCACCATGTCCGGCGGCGTGAACGCACCGACTTCGCTGGACATGAAGATCACCCGCCCCCAGTTCTTCGCAAGCATGCGGGGAAAGTAATGCCGTGACAGCCTGACACCCGACATCACGTTGACGTCGATCATTCGCAACCAGTCGTCGTCGGTGATCTCCGCGAACGGCTTCGCTTCGTAGTAGCCGAGATTGTTCACGAGAATATCCGTGTCCGGCTGGGCATCGATCAGTGCCGCGACGCCTCGCTCGCCGCTCACGTCGGCGACGATGCCGCGTACGCTGCCGCGCGGCGCGGCAGCGCAGAGCTCGGCGACGGCTGCGTCGAGCTTGTCTCGTTGCCGCCCCGTGATCGTGACCGCGACGCCTTCCGATGCCAATGTTCGCGCGATCGCCATCCCGATGCCGGCGGTGGCGCCGGTGACGATCGCGGTTTTTCCTTCAAGTTGCAGATCCACGGTTTGCTTCTCCTTTGCTTTACTCATCGAGGAGCCGGCACGGCCGGTCCGTTGCACGGCATTACTTGAGCCGCTTCAGCATTTCGCCGGCGACGTCCAGCGCCGACGCCGGATTCTGTCCGGTGATCAATTCGCGGTCGGTCACCATGTGCGCGGTAAACGGCACCTCGTTGCTGCTATAAACGCCACCCGCGCGTTGCAATGCGGTCTGCGGATAGAACTTCATCGCGCCGCCGCCGAGCAGCCCTTTGGCTTGCTCTTCTTCCGCGTTGCTGATCACCGTCATCCGGTAACCGGCGTAGATCCATTTCGTGTCGCCGTCGCCCGCGTTTCCCGCCGCGAGCTTTCGCGTGAAGCCCGGCGCATCGGGCAGGGTCGACAGCAGCGCAATCGGGCCGTGGCAAACGAGCGCCGTGGTCTTGCCGCGCGCGTGAAAGTCGGCCAGCAATCTGCCGACGGCGGCACTGGTCAACAGGTCCTGCATCGGCGCATGGCCGCCGGGCACATAGACGGCATCGAAGTGCGCGTAACCGATCTGCTCCACCCGCGACAGGCTGATCACCGGAGAGTGCGCGCGCGACGTGATTTGCAGCCGGTCGAGCAAGGCGCGGTAGTCGCGCATCGCGTTTTCGTCGCCGTTGAAGTACATCTTGTCGGTCGACGTGACGTCCAGCGTCGGCGCCTTGCCCTCCGGCGTCGCGAAGGTCACCTGGTGGCCGGCATCGAGCAGCGCCTTCACGGGCTGCATCAGCTCGTTCAGGTAGAAGCCCGTCGCGAAGACCTTGCCGTCCTTCAGGTCGAGGTGGTCGGAATCCGACAACACCACGAGCACGTTGGCAGCGTGGGCGCCGTATGCGGTAATGCCGAGGATTGCCGCAACGGCGAGCTTGCGCATCGAATACATCGCTTTCTCCATCGGGAAGTTTCAGGCTTGTCGTGAACGGGTGAGCAGCAGATGACGCATCGCGGCGCCCACGCCGGAAGCCGACTGCGGGTTCTGGCCGGTCACGAGCCGTCCGTCGACGACGACCTTCGCGGTCCAGTTCGGCGCGGGATCGTGAAGTGCGCCACGCTGCGCCAACGTACTCGCGAGCAGGAAGGGGACGACGCGATCGAGCTGGACCGCCCGTTCTTCTTCGTCCGTGAATGCGCTCAGATTCTTGCCGGCGACGAGATAGGTACCGTCGCCGAGCTTCACGTCGACCAGTGCGGCCGGACCGTGACATACGGCACCGACCACGCCACCCGCTTCATGGATCGTGCGCGTCACCTTCTCCACGTCGGCGTTGCGGGGAAAATCCCACATTGCGCCATGACCGCCGGCAAAGAAGACCGCCGCATATTTCGACGCGTCGACGTCGCCGAGCCGCTGCGTGTGGCGCAGTGCGTCGCGGAATGCGGCATCGTTCCAATACCGGGCGTTGATTTCGTCGTCGAGATCGAGCCCGTCGACGGGCGGTTCGCCGCCCTGAATCGATGCGAATTCGACGGGAATGCCGGCCGCGTCGAGTTCGGCCAGCGGATGCGTCACTTCGCCGAGATAGAAACCGGTCGGCTCGCCGGTCGAGCCTTTCTTCGCGTGGCTCGTGAGTACGAATAGAACCGACAGATCCTGCCGGTCGCGATGGTCGCCATTCATGCTGTGCTCCTGGATTTCAATGGGTGACTCGACGATGCAGTCACGACGCACGCACTTTATTTGGCTCGTTCGCGGAGATAAACTGGCGGAAAAGTAAAGCTTTTGTTCTTTGGGGGACAAGATGGCGCGCAAATTCGACCATCTCGGTGACGTGGAAGCATTCGTGACGGTGGTCGAAAAAGGCTCGATGACTGCCGGCGCGGTGGCATTGGGCAGCACGCCTTCCGTGTTGAGCCGGGCCATCACACGCCTGGAAGCCCGGCTGGGCACGCAGTTGCTGCGTCGCTCCACGCGGCGCTTGAGCCTGACCGAGCACGGCCGGCTCTATCTGGAGCAATCGCGCGCGGCGTTCCTGCTGATCGATGACGCCGAGCGGGCCATTCAGGGGCACGGCGGTACCTTGACCGGCCATGTCCGGCTGAGCGTACCCACGACGTACGGGCACTATCGTCTGCCGCCGCTGCTTCGGCGGTTCACGCGGGAGCACCCGCACGTTCGCGTGGAGTTGAACATCGCGAACCGGAACGTGGATCTCGTGGCCGAGGGTTTCGACCTGGCGATCCGTCTGGGCGAATTGCCGGACAGCGGCCTGGTCGCGCGCAAGCTCGAGGATGCGGCACTGTGCCTGGTCGCGTCGCCCGAGTACGTCGCGCACGCCGGCACGCCCGGAAGCGTGGGCGATCTGGAGCACCATCTTTGTTTGCCGTTCATGCTGCCCAGCAGCGGCCGTATCGCGCCCTGGGTATTCCGCGACGGCGATCGGGACATCGATTGGCTGCCGGCTTCGAACGTCGCGGTGTCCGACGATGTGCTCGGTGTCGTGTCGATGGCGCAGAGCGGCGCCGGGATTTGCCAGACCTACGACTTCATCGTTCAGGACCGGATCCGGGCCGGACATCTCGTCGAAGTGTTGCCCCATCTGCGCGGGCGCACACGGCCGTTTTCGGTCGTCTATGCGCCGCATCGCCGCCTGTCGGCCGCGTCCCGCAACTTGATCGACATGTTGGTCACGTCGGCATCCGAGGCTTGAAGTGCCGGCGATGCCGACGCGAGATTCGGCGTGGCGTGACGGGTGCTGCATCGGAAGCCTGTATTCGCATCTCATCGAAAGCGACACGAGCCGGTGTTGCTTTCGATTAGATGCGGATATGATTTTCGATTAGATCTGGATATGAGCCCGGAAACCCTTTGCTCACGGGGCTTTGCGAGGGATGGAATGCGCACGGAGCGCAACTGTGCAGCGATGGGTATGCTTGGCGCACGTTGAGAACGGATTTTTTGATTAGATGCAGATATGGGACCAAAGAGTCCGGCCGAACCACCTTCGCAGGACGCGCACGAGGTATCCGCCATTCCGTTCGAGAGGATCGTTGAGAGGCGGATTCCGAAGTTGCCAGATTGCGCGCGAGCAGCGCTGGTCTTCAGGCCGCCTCTTCTAGAGTCCTGGCGAACTAGGCGATGGACAAGATTGCGATGCAACGTGGGGCTCGTCCATGTCAGCTCATGAGCCCCTCGCCTCTCAAATGGTTGCGTATCGAAACCGTCACTTCGTGCTCAGATAGGCCTCTTCCATACGCCGAGCAGCGGCCGCCAACGGGTCGTCCATATCCTCCACGTCGTCCCATTGTGGTTGATTTGCCGGAGCCGGCTGTTTGTCCGAGGAGGGGAGGTAGATAGAGCGCTCGATCTCCGCGAATTCGCTGGCCCGAGATGCCCGTCCGTTCTGTTTCGCCTGCGTTCTTGTTACACCAACAACGCCGGCGTAGCTATTGCCCCGGCCTCTTTCGTACGAGTCGACTCGCTCTTGCTGCGTCGCCTTAATTTTTCCTGCAAACCGCGCGCGCCGTGGTTCGAGGTTGGCCTTTTCTTGCAGCGTTTCGTCACGGTTGGCGAGTTCCAATTTCTTCCAGCCGCCCGAGCCGAACCGACGTTTGTCCTCATCGAGCATCTCGATTTCGAAGACATTCTTATCTGGTCCTCGACAAAGCAATGTCCAAGAATCCTGGACGGTTCGCTTGATTTCGACCTTTAACTGTCGCTTTACTGGCAGCTTCGCATGGTTTGAAGCAATTTCGATAAGCTCGGATGAAGTGTATTGAGCTCTCTCATACTTGATACGGCCCCTGATGCAAGGCACTTCCTTCCAGGGCAAGAAGGTGTCGAACACTTCCTCTGGCGTCCAGGACCTGGCTGCCTTTCCGCGCCGCAATCCTTGATAGTACCGGTGGATCGCCGGATCACTGCGTGCGGGTCAGCGCGCGGCCGCCATCATGAGCATGATCCGCTCGGCACAACTGAACGGGCTCGGACCTCTCGCCTATCTGAAGGACGTGCTGACGCGCTTGCCGACCCACAAGGTCAACGACATCGACGCGCTGCTGCCGCATCGCAGGCAGCCACTCTCGGTCGCCGCGTAAACTCGCTCGTCAAGATGGGTTGGCTGGCCGCTTACCAAACTACTTTGGGAAACGCAGAAATGCTGCTGAAGTGACTGCATTAACTTAAACCAACAGGCCTCAACGATTCCCGGTGCGGTTCACACCGACGCGCTATCGAAGCATCACATCTTTTCGATGACGCCGAGTGATGTAATCTTCTGCGACTTAACCTGATAGACCGAAACCGCCGCGTACTTCTGATCGCCCTTGCTGTCGAATTCAATCCTCCCGGTAACGCCGGTGTAGTCAATCGAATGGAGCGCATCAATGACCTTCAACGGGTCGAGGGAACCAGCCTTCCGTATGGCTTCACCAACCACCATCACGCTGTCGTACGTGTACGGCCCGAAGTACTGCGGCGGCTGGTGGAAGCGCGCCTCGTACTTTTCAACGAACTCCTTGGAGCCCGGGAGCTGGTCAAGAGGCGCGCCGGTTTGAGTACAGTATTCCCCCTCCGCGGCGGAGCCCGCGACTCGAACCCAGTTCTCCGTGCAAATCCCGTCGCCGCCAACGAATCGCACGCGCGTCATACCGAGCGTCTTCATCTGCTTCACGAAAGGCGATGCGATGGCATCAGTGCTGGCCAACACGATGGCGTCCGGTTGACTTGACTTTAGCGAGGTAAGGATTGCCCGGAAGTCTACAGCTTTATCGTTCGTGAACTCCCGCGTCACCGCAATTCCGGACTCCCCGGCATCCTTCGCCACCTGGTCGCCCAAACCCTGACCATATGCGGTCCTGTCGTCCACCAATCCTATGCGCTTCGCCTTCAACTGGCGGCGGAGGAATTGAACCATTCCACGCGCTTGTGCGTTGTCGTCAGCGACGACACGGAAAGTGTTCTTTAGGCTTTGCGCCGTAAGCGCGGGATTTGATGCGCCGCTCGATATGAAGGGCATCCCGGCCTGGCTGTAAATGCGTGAGGCTGGAATCGCAACGCCCGAGTTGATGTGGCCCACGACGGCGACGACGTGGTCATCAACCAATCGTTGGGCGACAATCGTGCCAACTCGTGGGTCCGCCCCGTCGTCTGCAGCAACGAGTTCGAAGCGGACGCGCTTGCCGTTCAACATGATGTTCTTTGCGTTAAGCGCGTCAATCGCCAGTTCCCCGCTGTTCTGCACGTCTTTGCCCAAACTCGCCAGCTGACCGGTCGTTGGTCCTGCAACAGCAATCTTCGCTACCAAGTCATCGGCGTTTGAATCGGTTGATGAAAATGCCAGTACGGCGGCGATACAAGCAGCCGCAAGCGGAGTTTGAATCTGAGTGTAGTGAGACATGCTGTTTCTCCCAAAAGGTGACTTCATTCGCTCAGTGAATGCCACGTTCTGACATCGTTTGATATCCTAATTTAATACGTCGTGAATGCCGTCGACTTGAGTGTGCCGGCGAGTCACGAAAAAAAGTGGGTATTACGTAAAAAGCATCATAGTTGAGTCAAAAAACAAATTCTCGCAAATGAGAAAAATTTATTGCGAACCCGACTGCTTAGAAGCGTTCCGCTCGAAACGGCGCGAGGTCGACCGCCGGGCGAACGCCTGTAATCGACTCGGCTATCAAGCGCCCAGTGATGGGCCCAAGCGTCAAGCCGTGGTGAGCATGTCCAAATGCGAACCAGATGTTTTTGTGGCGCGGGGCGGGCCCAATGACGGGCATCATGTCCGGCGTGCATGGGCGGCGGCCAAGCCACGGCTCGGCGTCGACTCGTTCTCCGAGGGGAAAAACTTCGCGGGCGACAGGTTCCACGGCGTCCAGTTGAACGGGTGTTTTCGGGGAGTCTCGAAAGCCAAGTTCCACGCCCGTCGTCAGTCGAATTCCTCTAACCATGGGCGTAATCATGTAGCCAATCTCGGCATCGAGGACTGGCTGATTCAGCGTCGCGCCGGGCCTGCTTGCGTAATGCATGTGATAGCCACGCTTCACTTCCAGTGGCAGTGAATAGCCAAGCCTTGTGGTCAGGTCGCCAGACCATGGACCCATGGCAATGACAGTCGCCTCGGCCTCTGCTAGCCCTGATTCGGTGTGCACGCGCCAGCCGCCTTCGAGGGTGGAAGCGTCGCCAACAAGCACGGTGCCACCGAGACGTTCAAGGAGCTTGGCGTACGCAGCGACGAGACCAGCCGGGTCACTGACTGAATCAGACGACGTGTAGCGTACAGCGGCACGCAGCACAGAACTCAACGACGGCTCGGTCTGATGCAGAGCATCTGCGTCCAGCGCTTCAAACTCGACTCCGTATTCTTCTCTCCATCGTGACGCCTCCGCAACGGCATCTTCGAAAGCTTTGCCTGTACGAAAAGCCTTTACCCATCCGTTCTTTCTGAGTAGAGGCTGTGCTCCAGCTGCTTCAATAAGCTCGCGGTGTTCCGAGACGGAGTGCTCGATCAGCGTGGAATAGGCTCTCGCAATCTGTGCGTGACGGTCAGCGCGCGAGTTCTGCCAATACTTCAGCAGAAACGGCGCCAAACTTGGCATCGCCATCGGGTGATAGCGAACATCCGTCGCGCGATTGCCCGCGTAGTGGACAAGGGACGCAAAGTCGCGAGGGAATGCGTACGGATACACGCCTTCACGCTGGATGAGCCCAGCATTTCCGAGCGAGGTTTCATTACCGGGCGCTTTGCGGTCGATGAGCGCCACTTTAAGGCCTCGGCGCTGCAGTTGCAAAGCGACTGACGTGCCGACGATACCACCGCCGAGGACCATTGCGTCAAACTTCATCTCGATATTCCTTTCATCAGGCACGATGCGAAGGCTTGATTAGCGAGAAGGCCAGTCAAGCGAGCGCCGTAACGCCAATCTCAACGTCCAGGCCCGGTTTCATCAAAATCGACGTAACGCATGCACGCGTTGGAGCGTGCCCTTCGGGCACCCACGCGTCCCAGACACCGTTGAATTGGTCAAAGTGCTGCGGGTCGCTCAACCACACGTTGGCGGTCAGTAAGCGAGTCTTGTCGATTCCGGCTGAGGCCAGCAGCTTGTCGATGCGAGCGAGGATTTCTGTCGCCTGCACGTCGATAGGGGCACCAGCCGTCTCGGGAACCTGCCCCGAAAGATAAACAATACCGTTTGCCACCACGACCTGGCTCATGCGAGCGTTGGTCTGCAAGCGTTCGATTTGATTACTCATGTTTACACCATTGATAAGCCGGATGCATCGCGCCGTCCGGATGGGTTAAAAATCGGAGGTGAAGTAACGATAGACTTCAGTGCTGGATTTGCTTCGCGTAGAAGCAAGATGTTCGGGCGGGGACGGCACAGCGTTGACGAGCAGGCGAAGGCTTGTTCAAACGCGTGAGAAATCGCAAGGGTCTGCGAGTCGCCACGGAACGGGCCGACTATCTGCAAGCCGAACGGCATGCCCGCCCCATCCACGCCACACGGCAAGGAGAGTGCCGGATGGGTCGTGAGGGTAACGACATAGGTGAGCGCCAGCCACCGATAGTAATTTTCCTGTGTTCTTCCTTCCACGGTAGACGCGTAGAGTTCCGTCCACGGAAACGGCGACACCGGCGTCGTGGGTGAGATAACAACGTCGTAACGGGAGAAGGCAAATTGAAAGCGCTGGAAGATTCGTGTCTGCTCGGCTTGCGCCCACGCAGAATCCGCAAGTGACATCTTCGCGCCCATCTCGTAGTTCGCGCGAGTGTTCGGACCCAAGGCGCTCGGGTCGCGTGCGTATGCGGCGTGCAGACCGGCAACGAAGCTTTCGGCGCGGACGACGTCAAAGCACCGATGCGCATCGCCGAGATGGAAGTCAACTGGCTCGCACGTACGAACGATGCCCTTAATGGAGGCGACTCGCGACCGGAACGTTTCTCGGATTGTTTCGTCTACGTCACAACAGCCAAAGTCTTCTGTGTAGCCGACGCGAAGTCGCGAGAGGTCGATGTTGGCAATCCGGCCAAGCCCGAGGGCATCGACTGAATAACTCAATGGGTCATCGGCCGACTCGCCGGCAGTTGCGGCGAGTTGCAAAGCGGCCTCGGCGACAGTTCGCCCCATCGGTCCGACAACTGAAATGGGGGTCCAGCCCAGTAGCCGGCGCGAATTGGGTATAAGCCCTGGTGACGGGCGGAACCCGACCACCCCACATTTTGACGCCGGAATGCGTAAAGAACCACCGGTATCAGACCCTGTGCACACCGGCAACATGTCGCATGCGAGCGCGGCGGCCGAACCGCCTGAGCTTCCACCTGCGTTTAGCGCCGGGTTGAACGGGTTGCCCGTTGCGCCCCATACTGGATTTCGTGTGTTCGCGCCGGCACCGAGTTCCGGCACGTTTGTCTTCGCGAGCAAGATTGCTCCCTGTTTGCGCAACCGCTCGACCAGAACGACATCGCGTGACGGCACATTGCCACGTGACATCGGAGAACCGTAGGTGGTAAGTAAGCCGGCTGTGTCTTCAAGGTCTTTCACGCCCATCGGCAGGCCGTGAAGGAGCCCCAGTTCCCTTCCGTCCATTACGTGCTGTTCGGCGACCTTCGCCTCGCTTCGCGCGGTGTCGAAGCAGGTCGCTGTGACAGCGTTCACCGCCGGATTGAGTGCTTCGATGCGGTCGATACAAGCATCGACCAAGTCGACCGGAGAAATCTGCTTGGTGCCAATCAATCTGCGCAGCTCTTCTGCAGACTTGGTCACCAATTCTTCTTGAGCGCGCGTCATTGTCATTCCTGAGTTCAGCGTTAGTTGATGGCTTCGCCTGTTCGGTCACGCAGCCAGATGACCGGGACCAACGAGATCGCGCAAGCAGCCGCGACATACCACGCCGGAGCCAAAGCATTACCGGTACGCTCGACAATCCAGCTTGCGATGAGCGGGGAAAATCCGCCAAAGAACGAAGCACTCACGACGTATGTCAGTGCAATTCCAGTCGCTCTAACTTCGCGCGGAAACAGCTCCGGAATCATCACGAGAACCGGAACAATCTGGCCGGCGACGAAAATAGCGAGAAATGCGGAGACGATGCACAGGAGGAGGATTGAAGGATGTGCACTCAGCAGCGAGAACGCGGGATAAACCGATGCAAGAAGGATGACTCGCGAGGTAACGAGCACTCGTTTACGCGTGAACCGGTCTGCCAGCTTGCCTGCTATGGGAGCAGCGATAAAGAGCGTCATTGAACTGACCACGCCCGAGATGACCGATGCGGTCGGCGATAGGTGCAACGTTCGAACTGCGTAATTCGGAAGGAAAAATGCCGTGATGTACACGGACACCGAGCCACCAAGTTCTGTGAATGTACCCAGGATGGTCAGCTTAAGGTGGGTCGTGAGGGCAGCTTTCAGCGCACCATCCTTCTTTCCGTCATTAGCTGGTGCGTGGCTAAGCGTTTCCTCGAGCCGGCGTCGAATCAGCATCCCGACCGGCGCAGCCAAGATGCCAAGGAGAAACGGAAGGCGCCATCCCCAATCGTCCACGACCTCTTTAGAGAAGCTGACATTCACCAGCGTGGCGACCACTGCACCGAGTGCAAGACCGAGCGCAGTCGCTGCGAAGTTCCAACTTGCGAAGAATGCGCGCGTGTTGTCCGTCGCGTATTCAACAAGCAGGGTCGTACCAGGGCCGAATTCGCCACCTGCGGCAAAGCCTTGAATTAGACGAGCCGCAAGTACAACCAATGGCGCGAGGACCCCTGCCACTGCATACGGCGGAGCAGACGCGATGAGCGCGCAACTCAGCGCCATCAACATGATGGTCAGCACCATGGCCTTTTTTCGCCCGACGCGGTCAGCATAGGCACCGATGACGACGCCACCGAGGGGGCGAACGACGAAGCCAACGCCGAAGACCCCGATTGAAAGAAGAAATTGATTGACCGGAGACGATGAGGGAAAAAAAAGCTTCCCGATTTGGATGGCGAAGAAGCTATAGATGGTGAAGTCGTAGTACTCAAGCGCTGTTCCAAGGGTAGTCGCAGCAACAACCTGAGTCTTTGATAAGCCAGCCTTTTCGAGTGCAAGCGATGACACGATGCTGCTCCTTCGCGTGATGGACATTGACGTGAGTTATCATATACGAGAAAAAATTAATTCTCGTATACGACAAAACCCGAATTCAAGAGACCTCATGCGAAAGTCCGGAGCACAACGCGAGCAACTGAACCCCCCGTCAGAGACTGACGGAAGCTCGCCTCACATCGACCACAAGGTGGTCGGCGCACAATTGCGTCAGGCGCGCAAGTCGCGCCACTTGACATTGATGCAGTTGTCCGAGCTTTCGGGCATTGCTGTCTCGACGATTTCCAAGGCGGAGCGTGGCGACATCGCGCTCACCTACGACAAGTTCGTTGCGCTGGCCCGCGCGCTCAACGTCGACTTCGACACAATCTTCGGGCGCGCGCCCGGCCGAGCATCGGGACCGATTGAACCCACTCTCACGCGGTCCGGAAAGCAGCTGATTTACGACACGCCGAATTACGAGTACGGAATGATTGCCAACGACCTTGTGGGAAAGCGCATGGTGCCGATGCGGGCGCACATCCGTGCGCGAGCGCTCGACGACTTTCCTGACTTCATCCGCCACAGCGGTGAAGAGTTCGTCTTCCTCTTGCAGGGGGAACTGGAACTTCATTTTGAGAACGGGTCTGTCTTCCGGCTGGAGCGCGGCGACAGTCTGTATTTCGACAGTGCGCAGGGGCATGTCTATATCAGCACCGGAGCAGAAGACGCGGAGGTTCTTGTGTGCTGCGTCGACACCGACGAGCATCGACCACCACAGACGCTTTGATTGGGACATCGCAGGCTCCAGCATGCGTCGGTACACCAAGGCAACCGACGAACGAAGAAAAAATTGCGACAGCGCCCTCGAATCTGACTCGCTATGTGCGTGTCGAGGTACAGCGACAGACAGGCCCGGTTGGAATGTTTTTCTTCCGACACGGTGATGGTTCGTGGCGCGTTTTTCCGCCTGAGACCGAACGATTAGCGATGCGAGCCTATTAGAGTTCAGCCAGGGGCGTATAGCGCCCCTCAGCCTCATGCCTCTGCCACGCCACGTTCAGCTCCCGGACAGCCCCAGCATTTTGTCGAAGAGGAACGTGGCGATGATTCCATATGCGATACCGTTGTTCGGCTTCGCAGTCGTGAATGGCGTAAACTCGCTATTCGTGTTGAATGTACGTACGATGTACGGACTCACGATGACAGTGGGCGTGACGATGATATTGGCGTCTACCCGTACTGCGTACTCGTTTCGACCCACGTTGTAGCCAGTGCCTCCGAAAGCAAGATTGGTCCGTTCAATAAAGCTTTGTTCCGATGCAGTGTTTCGCGTATAGATGACCCGCGCAGAAACAGTGTCGTAAGGCCGGCTCTTTAAAAGGCCCTTCGCGGTTAGGCCGAGCGTGCCGGTGCTCTCAAGCCCAGACGCGTTGTGTTGGTCGAAGCTGCTGGTGAAATTGCCAAATACGCTCAACGAGAAGGCCCCCGGTGTGCCTGCAATGTTGCCGTCCGGATGCCACACCACCTGTTTGGCACCAAAATAGACCCCGGAGCTTCCTTTATACGGCCCCGGCATTATCGGACCCGGGCTTTTGAACGCGTTATGGCTGGCACTGTTGTAGAAGAAGAGTAGTTCGTAATTTTTCGCGTAACGGTCCTGCTGAGGATTGGTCCTGTAAGTCACGTTAGTGAGGTAAGTATTGCTTTGTGGGCCTTTTGCCGACCAAGTCCAGCCATTGTTAAATGGGTAGTTTGCATCCGATTTCCAGAATCCTACCTGCGCGGTGATCTCGTTTGTGAACTTATAGGCAGCCCGGACTCCCCAGTTCGCGGAGACGATTGGGTTGATCTGTCCCGCGTCCTGCAGGATCGGGGAGAAGCAGCCTAAGGGAATTTCGCAGACCGGAACGGCAAAGTAATTTCCCGCGTTGCTCTTTCCAAATTCCACCGTGCCCCGTCCTTCCAGGAACTTCTGTTCCCACGTGAAGAGCGTCAAGTACGCCTTTCGCGGCACATACGGCGACGGCTGGCCGACAATACTGTCGCCCACCTGCCCGCCGTAGAGTGTATTGACAACAGATGGCGCAAACAGTTGTTGAAAATGGATGATCGCGCCAGGAACGCCCAGCATCTTCTGAAGATTGACGTCCGCCCCCACGGCAATGACTGTCAACGCTTCATGATTGCCGGTCTGCTGACCGGCGGACGGATTATCAAGATAGAACTGAGTCAAGGAAAGGCTCGGCGTGATACCGACATTCTGCAGCGCCTGACCTGCCTTCCAGAAAATCGGATGTGCAGCGTCCCGGTCGCTTGCCTGATCGCGCACAGTTCCGATGAGGGGGGGCGTTTCACTGCTCGAGCGTGAGTTACCCGTCGAATCGAGAGCGACAGTCGCACTGTCCAAAGCATATGCGACCGTGGTCGCAGAAGCGTCATCAGCGCGAGCGAACGAGGCGGAACCGGCGAGCATTAGAGCAACAGCCAATTTGCTCTGCGTCTGGCGAGAGACCAACCGCCCAAAGGCGGTCACTGCGCCATGCATTCCAGCGTATAGGCGCGTCTGATCTCGGTTGGATTGGTGCTTCATTGATTGTCTCCGTTTTTGATCGTATTTATATCAATCTGCATGCTTGTTGGTCCGCTTCGTGCATAACGCCCAGTAGACCAACAGTCGCGTGAATCGTCGGCGTTACGATCAGAAAGCAAATGCAACGGACTACTGAATGTATTGCGGAATTTTCTATTTTCCTCCATCGGAGGCCGTCAGCGGCGTCGCTCGCTCTCGCGGGACCTAGGTATTGGATAGCGAAAAATGGCCAGCATTCTTGCCCGCGATCCGACCGAATACGATGGCGTTGGCAACGGAATTACCGCTGCCCAGATAGACCTCGCCCATGGCGCCTCCCGAGGCCTCGCCTGCAGCGTACAGCCCCGGGATGGGTTGTCCCGAAGCGTTCTGCACGCGCGCCTCGCGGTCGATCCGTAGCCCGAAGGACGTCAAGCCCAGGCTCCGCATTTTCAGGACCGCCGCGTAATAGGGGCCGTCTCCCAAAGGCCGGAGATGAAGGGCGTTCTTGAAGAAAAGCGTATCGTTGCCAGCTGCTACATCAGCGTTGTAGCGTGCGACGGTCACAAGGAGCGCCTCGGCGGGAATGCCTGCCTTCGCGGCGAGATCCGTCAACGTTTCGCCACGCAGAAGCCGGCCGTCGCGCAGACCGGCTTCGAGAGTGTCGCGTTTCCAGTCATTTGCCAATTCTCCCGCTCGGATCATCGGTGCATAGCGAAAGTCCAGGGGGGAATCTTCGAAGGAAGCTTGATCGAAGATTGCGAAGGCGACCTGATCGGGCTGAGCTTCCATGATGGACTTTTGGATGCAATACGCGGCGCCTTCGTCCATGAAGCGGCGCCCAAAGCGGTTGACGAAAATCAACCAGCCGGGCGGTAACGTCAATTCGCGGCTTAGACCGGACGTCATCATCATCGTGCCACGGTCCTCGCCGTAGAGATCAGCGCCAACCGCGGGCCCGAAGGTGAGGGCGTCTCCCTGCGCCGTGGCGGGGCCTCCGTACCATCTCCCCTCCACCTGAGAGCTCGGATAATGCCGCGCGAGGAGTTCATCGTTGGCGCCAAAGCCGCCGCTCGCCACGACAACGGCCTTCGCTCTGATGACTTCGCCTTCGACCTCGATGCCCACGACTGCACCGTTCTCAGACACCAGCTTTTGCACCCGAGTGTGGGTGACAATCTCTACGCCAGCCGACTGAGCGCGCCCTTCGAGTATCTCGGTAATGCGCGCGCCCCCACCCACCGGCCAGTGGCTGCGTGGGGTATCTGACACGTCGCCTTGCGAAAGATTGCCGATGCTGACGCCGCAGTCGATCAGCCAGTCGAGCGTCTCGGAACCAGCATCGCAAAATCGCCGCATAACCGATGGTTCTATGCGGTAGCGAGACAGCGCCATCGCATACGTGAACATCGCATCGGGCGTGTCGCCGACGATCCCAGCCTCGCGCTGAACCTTGGTTCCGGCAGCATAGATGGCGCCACCTGAAGTGGCGGTCGCGCCCCCGCAGCGCGCGCCCGCCTCCACGAGCAACACGCGTGCGCCGGTCTCGGCCGCCATCACGGCGGCAGACAATCCCGCTCCGCCGCCACCGATCACGATCACATCAAAGTCGTCTCCTGCCATCGCTCCTCTCCTTTTGTCTCAGAATTTCGTTCCACGAATTGCGTCAATCGCCGATCGGTGTCACGCAGCGAGATGGGCCGCCGCGATATAGCCGAATGTCATCGCCGCCCCCAACGTCGCGCCGGCGCCGGGATAGGAATCGCCGAATGGCGACGCCGAACTGTTGCCGATCGCGTACAGGCCGGGGATGGGCGTCCCATCGGCCTGTTCCACCTGTGCGTTGGCATTGACGCGGATGCCACCCTTGCTGCCGATGTCGCCGATATAGATGCGGATGGCGTAAAACGGCGGTTTGTCGATCGAAACCAGGCTGGGGTTTGGGCTTGCCGACCGTTCGCCGGACATCATCTGGTCAAACAGGGAATCACCACGGCCGAATTGTGAGTCCTTGCCCGTCTTGGCCGCTTCGTTCATCTGCGTGACGACCGAGTTGAGCTGCTCGGATGGCAAGCCTGTCAGCGATGCCAATTCGGAGACCGTGTCCGCTTTGTAGATGAAGCGGTTCCACCATTCACGCGGAATCGTTTTGTCCGACGCCATCGACGACGGAAGGAGGTTGCCGATGGGATAATTCGCGCGATAGCGGGAGTCGAAGATCATCCAATAGGGATCGGAGCTGCGGCGGGTCGATCCTTCGGCAAGTACCTTGTTGCCGATGCGGTCGTAGGACGATGATTCGTTGACAAAGCGTTCACCATCCGAGCGAACGAGAATGCACCCGGGAGAACGGAACACCGGCCCCGGCACCATTGAATTGGGGACGTGCGGATCCGGCAGCACGGCGACCGGCGTCCACCAGAAATGTCCCATCATCTCGGTGCCGGCACCAACGTCCTGCGCCGCCAGCAGACCGTCGCCAGTGTTCACGCCGGGCGCGATACTGTGGCCGGCACTAGTCGGGCGAAGCGCGTGCGTATCTCGTAGGGTCTGGTTATGCTCGAACCCACCCGCTGCGATAATGACACCCTTGGCGGCACGCACCGAGATTTCCCGTCCATCATTGTCGAACGTCGCGCCGCTGACGCGGCCGCCGCTTTCGACCAGATCGGTCATGCGCATATTCAGCATCAGCGGAATACCGCGTTTTTTCATCGCGATCCGCAGGGCGCAGACAAGCGCTGCTCCCATTGTGACGCGACGATCGCGCCGCGTGATCCGGCGCCATGAAATATCTGTCCAGTAACGCGCGAACAGCTTGAGAATCGAAAACTGCCAGCCGGACGGCTTTTCGATAAGCGCGTGCATGTCGGGCCAGTCAAGCGCGATCCGATGTCCCGCCTTCCATAGGTGGGAAGGTTCGCGCATTTCGAAAAACATCGGGCCGAGTGCTTTGCCGTCAAGCTTTTTCGGAGCAACGCTGCGGCCGAACATGCTGCCGTCGACTTCCATGAAATAGTCGGGGAACGTATCCCCAACGATTCCGACACCAATCTCCTCGAGATACCGTGTCATGTTCGGCGCCGCAGCAAGGAAGGCGTCGATGCGATCTTCACGAACGTTGCCATTTGTAATGGCAACAAGATACTTCTTCGCCTTCTCGACACTGTCTTCGCCGTTCAGGAACTGGTGGTTCGGCGCCCAGATTTGCCCTCCCGACAGCGCCGACGTCCCGCCGAAATAATGCGTTTTCTCCATCACGACGCTTCTTTGGCCGAGATCGTGGGCGCGAATGGCGGCAAGCATGCCACCAGCTCCGGACCCCACGACAAGCACGTCGCAGTCGATGTGCCGTTTCGGTTCCATGTTCAAGTCTCCTAATGTCATTATTGTGGTCGGACCGGCAAAGGTAGTTCACCCCGCGGCGGGGCACATCGTCAGTCTCGACGACATGCGCGTCGAAGCGCCTGGCTAGCGTCGTCGAATGCTTTTCGAACTTCAGCTGCCAGATCGAAGAAGCCGCAAAAGCCGTGAATTAAGCTGGCGTACTCGTGATATTCAACTGGGACGTCAGCGTTGGTCAGCCGATCGGCATACATTCTGGCTTCGTCACGGAACATGTCATTGCCACCCACCGCAATGAAGGCGGGTGGCGAGCGGCGGAGGTCCTTACGAAGGAGGATCGAGATACGTGGGTCAGTCCGCTGACTGTCCAACTCGAGGTAATTCTGCATGCAATTGCGGTGTAGCCCGATGGTGATCAGGTGGCCTTCGGCGAATTCGCTCCTTGACGCGGTATCGATGTCGACTTGGGTCATCGGGTAGAACAGCAGTTGCAGCGCACACTGTTTGCTTGGCTCGTCGCGCAATTCGGAAGCGACGAAGGCCGCCATATTCGCACCTGCAGACTCGCCGCCGACCGCGATCCGCTTGGGATCGACGCCTAGTTGTCGAGCATGGTCGAAGAGCCAAGACGTGCTGGCTAACGCGTCATCGTGCGCCGCTGGGAAACGATGCTCGGGAGCGAGGCGATAAGCGACCAACAACACCTTGATGCCCGCACCCAATGCAAGACGTCGTCCGCTCTGATCGTGCGTATCAAGCCCGCCGACCATCCAGCCACCGCCATGAAAGTAGACGAGGCACGGCAGATCGTCCGTGTCGGCCGCGCTGCGGGCTGGTGACAACAAGCGGGCGTCCAGCCTGGTATCGCCGATTTCGATTCGAAAGTCTCTAGATTCGACTCCCGGGATCGGCGTCGGAGCAGATCGGAGGGCACGGAAGAACTGCCGCTGCTCATTGGCGTCCATGCCTTCGAGCGCGGGGCCAGCATGGTATTTCTGAAGCATGGCGGCAAGATTCTGGTCGAGCATAACTGGGCCTTTCTGGTTCGCGCAGTCACCGGCGCGGATGGCTTAGGGTTTTCAGTACATCACACGTCCGCTCGACACGTCGAAGGCGGCGCCGGTCGAGAAACTGCATCCCGAACTCAGCCGCCTGCCGATCATCGCGGTGATCTCCTCGACGACGGCAAGGACGGCAGCCAAAGTTCTTAACAGGATGTAGCGGTCTTTGACCTTGGTCGCTTCGGACGGCCGCGCTTGCTTCCATTTCTTTGCGAAGGTGCGGCGCGTCGGCGTACCGGTGATTTCGCTGCGGTCAGGCGATCTGGGTTAAGAGGGTGCCAAGGCCGGCGACCTCGATCCGGATTTTGTCGCCCGTTGATATGAAACGGCCGTTTTCGGCTCCCACACCCGCTGGAGTTCCGGTGATCAGGACGTCGCCAGGAAAGAGGTCGAATAGGCTGCTGAGGAACGCGATCTGCTCGGCGATAGAATAGATGTGGTTCTTCGTGTTCGAGTCTTGCCGCAATTCGTCGTTGACCCAGGTCTTGATGGCAAGATCCTCGGGATCGGCGATATATTCCGCCGGTGTCAAGAACGGGCCGACAGGGCAAGATTTCGGGAAGACCTTCGCGCCCATCCAGTCGGCCCGAAATGGAGAGCTCACGTCCTCCTGTCGCCGAATCAGTCGATCGCGTGCCGACAGATCGTTGGCGCAACTGTAGCCGGCGACATAAGAAAGGGCGTCCGCTTCGCGGACGTTACGCGCGCGCCGACCGATAATGACTGCGAGTTCCGCCTCGAAATCCAGCTTCTGCACGCCACCGGGATAATCGACGTACTCGCCGTGTCCCGCCAAGCCGGTGCGGCCCGGAATCATGAAGAAGAACGGCGGAGCGCCGCTAGCGCGGGGATCATTCACGGTGATATTCATCACTTTCGCCATCGCTTCGACGTGATCGCGATAATTCGCCCCGCAGGCGTAAATTGTAGCGGCGTTCAGGGTGGGCGCGACAAGACGCGTCACGCCGAGGTCGATCGCCTCCGGCATTTCGTCGCCGTCCGCGATCCGGCGGGCCAGTGCCTTCATTCGTTCGTGCTGCACGTCAACGTCGGTCAGGTAGGCTTCCAGGGTGCAATCCGGCAGGTGGTAGGCCTGATCGGCAACCACGATTCCGAGTTCCGGCGATCCAGACGAGGGCAGAAATTGAAAGAGCTTGTAAGATGCCACGAAATAACTCCCGAACTAGCGCGCCGTAGAATCAGCACTGGAGTGCTGTGCCTGAAATTCCTTGTGGAACTTGCCGTCCTTCATCACCGCGAGAATGTTGCTCTTATCCTGAAGCAGGGTGACATCCTGCGTGACATCGCCTTTCACTAGCACAATGTCGGCGAGATAACCCGGCTTAATCATTCCAAGCTCATCGCCCATGTCCATCAACTGGCCGCCCAACTTCGTTGCGG
Organism: Burkholderia sp. BCC0506; assembly: GCF_902833145.1. Taxonomy (GTDB): domain Bacteria; phylum Pseudomonadota; class Gammaproteobacteria; order Burkholderiales; family Burkholderiaceae; genus Burkholderia. Next base: position 295,876 of record NZ_CADFEN010000008.1, read on the forward strand.
CGACGAGCGCTTCAATGGGAGTGAAACCCATCTGCTTTACAAAAATGTCGAGATCGCGGGCGTTCCAGCCGTGCGGATTGAAGGGGAAGCCATAGTCGCCGAAGGGCAGGACTCGGATCCCGCGCCGGCGCATTTCGGGGATCAGTTGCCGATGGCGCTCGATCACGTTCCGTGCGTCGGCCTTCTGCTCGGTGAGATCCATCCCAGGCGGTGGCGTGAAGTCCAGCAGGGCCTGAAGCACGCCGATCGCCGGTGCCACGAAGATATCGTCCTTGCGCTCCTCAAGCAGATCCAGCGCTTCTTCGTCCGCGTGGGTGCAATGGTAAAGAACGCGGAAGCCGTGGCGCGCGCCGAGCTTGACGGCTTCGGCAGCATGCGCGTGTCCGTTCAGCCAAATTCCAGATTCGACCGCTTGCTCATGCGCGGCTTGAAGCTCCTCGTCCCGATATTGCAACTCGAACGATGCACCGGGGCGCAGCTGGCTTTCGCCCGACAGCAGGAACTTCACGGACTTGGCACCGAACTCCGCGCACTCCTTGATGAACGCCCGTACCTCTTCCGGGCCGCCAAGTTGATGCTCGGACTTGCCGGGATTGAAGGTGTTATCTTCCCCCGCGGGTGGTTCCTTTTCGATTGACGAGGGAATGAAGCGCGGACCGGGCAGGCCACCGCTTTCAATTTGATCGGCAAGATAGATTTCGAGCCGCTGGCTCATCGCGCCGGCCGAATAGGCGCTAGTAATGCCATGGTCGAGCAGTATCCGCGCGTTGCGCGCAGCGGTCAGCGCGAGCGCTTCGGGCGGCATCGCCATTTCCCTGACAGGACGTTCGACCGAGCTGGGCCACGTAAGGTGAGCGTGCGCTTCCACCATCCCGGGCATCAGGGTCGCGCCCTCGCCATCGATCACATGCGCATCGGCCTGATTGCCTGCGCCGTTCATCGAGCCGCCAGGCGTGACGGAAACGATGCGGTTCTCCTTGACGGACACCTCGCCGGCGAACGGCGGTGATCCCGTGCCATCAAAGATTCGGACGTTTTTAAATATGATCATAATGTTTCCATAAGTAATACTAAACGTTTGAAAGCGATTATTAGGGTGCCCACACCCGTTATCTAACAAGTCATACGTCCGATGCCATACTTGGCGGAGTCGCTCGCGCGACTCACAAGAGGCGTTCGAACAGTTGCGTATCTCCGACGGTCGCAATCATTGTCGAACAACCGTCAAAGTCGTCGCCCGTTCGCTTTTTCGTCGGCCGGTTCACGATCGGCCTACCACCTGCGGCAGTCGGACGGCCGTCACATGAGGCGGAGCCGGAGCCTGTGCTGAGTGTGCGAAGCAGTGCATCAAGTGCGCGCGGAACTTTGACAATCGTCAAAGTTTTGGCGTTTGGTGTCAAGGTCGCGTCACTTGGGATTTTCCCTACCGATGGAAGAGCGGATGACAGCCTTAAAATTCGAAAATGGCAACTCACATCAAAAAGCCCGCACCACGTGATGGGGCGGCGTTTCGGCAGTCGATCCGGCGGACGGCACTCGACGTCTTTTCAACTTACGGCTTCGACGCCACGAGCATGCGCCAGCTTGCGGCCGCTGCAGGCATGGACGTAGGCCATCTCTCGTACTACTACCCTGCGAAGGAGGCCCTGTGGCGTGATGTGCTGACGGAGTGCTCCCGCGACTATGAGCAGCACGTGGAGTCCGCGCTAGCAGCGGCGGTCGATTCGAAGACGGCAACCGAACGTGCCGCTATCGTGCTGCCCAGCCTCCTCGGCTTCATGGCCGACAATCCGAAGCTCTCGCGATTGATGATGCAGGAGTTCTCCATTAATTCGGCCCGCCACGACTGGGTCGTGGACACCATGGCGAAGCGGGTGTTCCTGCGGTTACAACCATTATTCGACGGCCTCAGGTCCGAAGGCGTCCTCGTCGATATCGATCCGACAGCCGCCTACTTTGCGCTAATCGCCGGAGCAGTTGCATTTTTCGCTTCAACGGACGAGTTCGGCCGGATATCGGGCTACGGCGTTCCAGATGCCGAACAGAAGAAGGAGGTGATTGCCTTTTTGTGTCGGGGTTTTCTCGCCACGACGGGGACGCCGTCAGGCAAGCGAGAGTCAGTCGAGAAAGCATCGCGCGGACAGAAGAAGCAGTCGACCTAGGCCCAAACCGCGCATCTCGGATGTGCGATTGGCGACCGTCAGGAAGGCCGGCGCAGACCGAAGGCGCCGGTTGCAAAGCCAACGGGATCGCTCTATTTCGTTACTTCAATTGGCTGTTCCAGTGTATTCCCTTAGCGGGGTAATCGTCGGGATCGTGCAAAAATGGCGATTTGATCTTGAAAGCGCTTATCAATCAATTGGTTACATCGTCGTAACGTGAACGAAGGCCGTCGGAGCGCGAAGCCTTGCTGCATGCGCCTCTGCGAGTGGGTGCCACCAGATTTGGCTCGATCCGGACGATTACGCCTGGCGGCCCGAACACAACTTTAGTTGTGTGAGCGCGAAGAGCGGAAGAAGAGCGCAAGCGGCATGACCAGTGATGGACAGATAACGCACAGTTTCGGCGGCATTGCTGACCGTATCGGGCCTGTTCTAAGCGGACCTGCTCGCGGCAGTGGTCGGTGGTCGGGCTTTCCGCCTGACCGCTCACTGCACCGCGTGCTCCCTCATGACGGCGTCGCGATACACACGAGCGACGAGCGTCCCGGTCCTCTCGATATGCCGCTCGACTGTGCCTTCCTCAAGGCAGTGCAACACATCGAGCGTACTGTCGCCGCAGACATTGCAGTCTCGCCGCGCCAGTTCGAGTTCCTTCGTCATTCCTTTCCTGGTCAACTCGGCAGAGAGCCACTCGAACGCGGTTGCGCCGTCCGTCGGTCGCATGTAGCGGGGCAGTGCCCGCCCATGAGCGCGAGGTCGGAGGCCGATGCCTCTCCAAAGGAAATTCTGCAAAACAGGGGATCTGCCATAGCGCCAGTATCATCTGTCTCGCCGCTCAGGATTTCCTCGGCCAACATGCCGGCCATGCCGACGAGCATCTTCCAGTTCGCAGGTAGCTCGGGAGCGGCAAACCCATGGTTCAGCGCCACCTTGCGCATCACCTCAGGACAGGTGCGAGGACGAAACTGGCCCAGCCATGAGCTCTCGTCTGGATTGCCGCTCTCGTTTTTCCACACAACTGCGTCGCCAGCGCCGCCGAAGCGTTCGTAAAGCATCTTGTGGCCCGCTTCGTGGTACGCGGTGTTTCGGAGCTCTCTGGCAGCTATCTGCTCTTCCGAAAAATCGATCATGTTCGTTGGACGTTGTCGATGCCGTTGCGAGTCCCGCCGGTCGGCGGTCGCACAGGCGCGCGTTGCCTGCAAATGAGTGTAGGTTCGCCGAAGCGGCATGATTTGCCCAAAGTCGAGCAAATCGGCTTTGCCACCTTGTTCTCGCATCGGCGAGACCCGACAGCGGTTACGCCGATTTCCAGTGTCGTTCTCCCGCCAGCCGTGCGGACCGCTGACGACGCGGCGTCCGGAAGAGCCGGTTCGATCTCCCATTGGATGGCCTATTGACTTGCGCGTAGAAATGCGCGGGGGCTTCTCGGTCAAGGCAAAAAGCCGTTTTCGATTAGATACGGATACGCCATGTACCACGGGCGTACCGGGCCCGCACCGGATGCCGGTATCCGCATCTAATCGAAAGTCGTATCCATATCTAATCGAAAGCTACAGAGCCGGACCGAAGCTCCGTACTAACCCTGATTAAAAACACTTATCGCGGTGAAAAATTCCGCATCTTATTGAACCGATATCGGCTGGATATAGTGGCTCGCTTTCCCGCACGCACCACCGGCGTGCGCAAAACGGCAGGAGCCTCTCGATGACCACCGATACCCGATTCACCGAAGTCGAGGATCTGCTGCCCGCCGCCGGCGGGCTGCGCGAGATCCGTCACCACATCCATCGCCATCCCGAACTCGCGTACGAAGAGCACGACACGGCCGCGCTGGTCGCGGACAAGCTCGAGCAATGGGGCTGGCAGGTGACGCGCGGCGTCGGCAAGACGGGTGTCGTCGGCACGCTGAGGGTGGGCGACGGCACGCGCAGCATCGGCATTCGCGCGGACATGGATGCGCTGCCGATCGTCGAGGCGACCGGCCTGCCGTATGCGAGCGGCACGCACGGCAAGATGCACGCATGCGGCCACGACGGCCACACGACGATGCTGCTCGGCGCCGCGCAGCATCTCGCGAAGACGCGCCACTTCTCGGGCACCGTGCACCTGTATTTCCAGCCGGCGGAAGAGCACGGCGTCGACAGCGGCGCGAAGAAGATGATCGACGACGGCCTGTTCGAGCGCTTCCCGTGCGACGCCGTGTTCGGCATGCACAACCATCCGGGCGCGGCGCCCGGCGTGTTCCTCACGCGGCGCGGCCCGTTCATGTCGGCCGGCGACAAGGCGATCATCTCGATCGAGGGCGTCGGCGGCCACGCGGCGCGGCCGCACCTGACGGTCGACCCGGTCGTCGTCGCGGCGAGCATCGTGATGGCGCTGCAGACGATCGTCGCGCGCAACGTCGATCCGTCGCAGCCGGCGGTCGTCACGGTCGGCTCGATGCACGCGGGCACCGCGAACAACGTGATTCCGAACGGCGCGCGCCTGGAACTCAGCGTGCGTTCGTTCAGCCCGGACGTGCGCGCGCTGCTCAAGCGCCGCATCACCGAGCTGGCCCAAACGCAGGCGGCGAGCTACGGCGCGAGCGCGAACGTCGAGTACATCGAAGGCTATCCGGTCGTCGTCAATACGGATGCCGAAACGGATTTCGCCGCGCAGGTCGCGCGCGAACTCGTCGGCGATGCGCACGTGGTCGAGCAGGCCGACCTGCTGATGGGCAGCGAGGATTTCGCGTTCATGCTGCAGCAGCGGCCGGGCTCGTTCGTGCGGCTCGGCAATGGCGAAGGCGAGGACGGCTGCATGGTGCACAACCCGAAATACGACTTCAACGATCGCAACCTGCCGATCGGCGCGGCGTTCTGGACGCGCCTCGTCGAGCGTTACCTCGGGCGGTGATCGCGGCGGCGGCGCGCGGCCGGCGCTTCCGGCCGCATTGACAGGAGAGGATAGCGATGCAGAAGGACCATCTCGCGCTGCACCCCGCGTCGACGGGCGCCGCCGAAGCCGGCGTGTCCGGCTCGCCTGCCGTCACGCGCCACGGCGCGATTACCGCGGCCGTGATCGGCAACTGGCTGGAATTCTTCGATTTCACCGTGTACGGCTTCTTCGCGGTGCTGATCGGCAAGCTGTTTTTCCCGTCGAGCGACCCGACCACGTCGCTGCTGCTGTCGGTCGCGACGTTCGCCGCCGGCTTCTTCACGCGGCCGCTCGGCAGCGTCGTGCTCGGCGTCTACGCGGACCGCAAGGGGCGCAAGGCCGCGCTGAACCTGACGATCATGCTGATGGCGCTCGGCACCGGCCTGATCGCGATCGCGCCGACCTATGCGCAGGTCGGCGTGGCCGCGCCGCTGCTCGTCGTGTTCGCGCGGCTGCTGCAGGGCTTCTCGCAGGGCGGCGAATTCGGCGCGGCGACGTCGACGCTGCTCGAACAGGGCGGCACGTCGCGCCGCGCGTTCCGCGCGAGCTGGCAGCTCGCGACGCAGGGCGGCGCGGCGCTGATGGGCTCGGGCTTCGCGGCGCTGCTGTCGAACACGATGACGAAGGATGCGCTGGAAAGCTGGGGCTGGCGGCTGCCGTTCCTCGTCGGCGTGCTGATCGCGCCGGTCGGGATGTACCTGCGCCGGCGGCTCGCGGACGATGCGCCCGGCGATCGCCATCACGGGATCGAGCGCGGCGTGCTGCACGAACTGTTCTCGAAGCACACGCGCACGGTGCTGCTGCTGATGCTGACGGTGATGGGCGGCACGGTGTCGACCTACATCCTGACGTTCTACATGCCGACCTACGCGATCCACACGCTCGGCCTGCCGATGAAGCTGTCGATGTTCGTCGGCGTCGCGTCGGGCTGCGTGATGCTGGTCACGTGCCCGCTGTTCGGCTGGCTGTCGGACCGGCTCGGCAGCCGGCGCCTGCCGATCTTCGTCGGCCGCGGCGTGCTGGTCGCGCTGCTGTTCCCGGCGTTCTGGCTGATGAACCATCATCCGACGCTGTCGGTGATCCTGCCGCTGACCGCGCTGATGCTGCTGTTCTATTCGCTCGGCTCGGCGTCGGAAATGGCGCTGATGTGCGAGTCGCTGCCGCGCCATGTGCGGGCGACGGGCATCTCGATCGCGTATGCGCTCGCGGTGACGATCTTCGGCGGCACCGCGCAGTTGATCGCGACGTGGCTCGTGAAGACGACCGGCAGCAAGCTCGCGCCGGCCGGCTACGTGGCCGCGTGCGTGGTGCTGTCGCTGATCGCGGTCGCGATGCTGCGCGAAACGGCGCGCGAGTCGCTGGACTGACGCGCGCTGCGCGAGGCGGGCCGCGCCGCGGCCCGATGCGCCTACCGCCCGCGCACCACCCTGAGATACGACGCGAGCATCGTCGCGAGTTCCTGCGCGGCCGGCGTCAGCGGCACGGCCGCGCGCTGCAGCAGGCAGATGTCCTGCGCGTCGGCCCGCTCGCGCACCGGCACCTTCACGAGCGCGCCGGCGAACGGCCCGTGCCGCGTGATCGCTTCGGTTTCGAGCGCGAGGCAATCGGTCTGCGTGACGATCTGCAGCGTCTCGAACATCCCTTCGACGGTCGCGAGAATCTTCGGCGGCGGCTGGCCGTGCGCATCGAAGTACGCGAGCAGCCGGTTGACGACCGGGTCGGCGCTCAGGTTCGGCGAGCGCGTGGACACCCATGCATGGTCGGCCAGCTCGGCGAGCGATCGTGCATGCATCGCCGGGTGCCCGTTGCGGCAGACGACCACCGGCGCCGACGTGCGCAGCGGCGTGACCGCGAGATCGGTCGTGTCGGTCTGCTTCGCGACCAGCGCGATCGCGAAATCGACCGCGCTTTCGCGCAGCCAGCCGATCATCATCCGCGACGTGCCGGTGCGCAGGTGCACGTCCACCTTGTCGAAGCGCGCGCGGAACGCGGTCAGCACGGGCGCGAACGCGTCGATCAGCGGCTCGGTCACGAGGCCGAGCGTGACCGTGCCTTCGTAGGCGCCGCTCAACTGACGGATTTCCCGCTCGACCTGCTCGCATTCGCCGAGGATCGCACCGGAGCGCGCGAGCAGCCGCTGGCCGACGGCCGTCGGCACGATCCCGCGATTGGTGCGCGTGAACAGCGTCGCGCCGAGCGCCGCCTCGAGGCCCTGCAGTTGCTGCGTGACGCCGCTTTGCGCGAGATCGAGCGCGCGGGCGGCCGCGCGCAGGCTGCCGTGCTCGACGACGGCCTGGAAGATGCGGAGCTGGGACAGCGTGAACGCCATGGGAAGCAGCGAGGCCGGTGATCGGAAATACCGATCATGATAAGTCAGCCACGGGTTCCGGCGGCGGTGGCCGCCGCCTACGATCGCAGGCAGTCCGGCTCATGCCGTTTGCCCCCGCTTCCTGCCCGTCGTCGACCATGAAACGTTTCCTCGTCCCGCTCGCTTCCCTGTGCCTTGGCCTGGCGGCCACGTCCGCGTACGCGCTCGACGCGCACGTGGTGCGGCTCGGCATCGACCCGACCTATCCGCCGATGGATGCGAAGGCGCCCGACGGCAGCCTGAAGGGGTTCGACGTCGATCTCGGCAACGAGATCTGCCGCCGCGCGCAGCTGCGCTGCCAGTGGGTCGAACTCGAATTCTCCGGGATGATCCCCGCGCTGCAGGCGCGCAAGATCGACGCGATCCTGTCGTCGATGGCGATCACCGCGAAGCGCGAGAAGCAGATCCTGTTCTCGTCGAAGCTGTTCCGCTTCAAGTCGCGGCTCGTCGCGCGGCCCGGCAGCGGGCTCGACGGCACGGCGGCGTCGCTGGCCGGCAAGCGCGTCGGCGTGCAGTCGGGCACGCAGTTCGAGTCGTGGGCGCTTGCGCACTGGGCGCCGGCCGGCGTCGGCGTGGTGCCGTACAAGAGCCAGGACGAGGTGTTCGCCGATCTCGTGAACGGCCGCGTCGACGCGGCGCTGCTCGGCACCGTGGAGGCCGACTACGGGTTCCTGCGCCAGCCGCGCGGCAAGGGCTTCGCGTTCGTCGGCGCGCCGCTCGACATGGGCGATCGCGGCGTCGGCATCGGCATGCGGCAGTCGGATACGGCGCTCAAGGCGTCGATCGACGGCGCGATCGCGTCGATGCTGAAGGACGGCACGTACGACCGGATCGCGAAGCAGTATTTCGATTTCAACCCGTACGGCGACTGAGCGCCGTGCCGGCCGGTTCTTCCGATTCCCCGCTTTCATCCGTTCGAGATCCTCGATGCAGATTCGCACCACGCCGCTCCTGTCGCCGTCGATCGGCACGCAGCGCACGCTGACGAGCTTTCATTTCGGGCCGGCCGACAGCGGCCGCAAGATCTACCTGCAGGCCGCGCTGCACGCGGACGAGACGCCCGCGATGCTCGCGGCGGTCGTGCTCAAGCAGCGGCTCGCGCAGCTCGACGCCGAAGGGCGGCTCGCGGCCGAAATCGTGCTCGTGCCGGTGTCGAACCCGATCGGCCTCAACCATCATCTGCTTGGGCAGTTCATCGGCCGGTTCGATCTCGCGAGCGGTCGCAACTTCAATCGCGGCTTCCTGCCGCTCGCGGAGATCGCCGCGCGTGCGCGCGACCGGCTGGGCGACGACGGCGCACGCAATCGGGCGATCGTGCGCGAATGCGTCGGCGCGGCGCTCGACGACATCGTGCCGCGCACGGAATTCGATGCACTTCAGCTTGCGCTGCTGAAGCTGTCGCACGACGCCGATGTCGTGATCGACCTGCATTGCTCGCTCGAAGCGGTGATGCATGTGTATACGAGCGACACCGCGTGGCCGGACGTCGAGCCGCTCGCGCGGTATCTCGGGGCGGAGGTGTCGCTGCTCGCCGAGGATTCGGGCGGGCACGCATTCGACGATGCGCATCATCTGCTGTGGTCGCGGTTGCGCGCGCAGTTGCCGGCCGGCACGCCGATGGCGGCCGGCACCGTGGCCGCGACGGTCGAGTGCCGCGGCCAGCGCGACGTGACCTACGAATACGCGCAACGCGACGCCGGCGCGCTCGTCGACTATCTGATGTGGTGCGGCGCGGTGCGCGGCGAACGCGCGCCGCTGCCGCCGCTGGCCGCGCCGGCCACGCCGCTCGCGGGCAGCGAGCAGTTCTACGCGCCGGTGAGCGGGATCCTCGTGCACCGCGCGGCGATCGGCGCGACGATTCGTGCGGGCGATCCGCTGTTCGACATCGTCGATCCGCTGACGGATGCGGTCACGACGATCTCGAGCGCGACCGATGGCGTGTTCTACATGCGCCGCGCGATCCGCTTCGTGACGGCCGGCGCGCCGCTCGGGCGCGTGACGGGTACGGTGCCGGTGCGCACGGGGATGTTGTTGGGCGCGTGAGTGGTGGCGGGGGCGTGTCCGAGCGGCGCCGCGCAATTTCGTTCTCGTCAAATTGACCGGGCGGTGCCGTCCCCCTAAATTGGGCGATGCGGAGCGTGCTCCGTGTTCCGTGAGAAGGACGTTGCAAGCAGAGTCAGAGAGTTGAGCGGGCGGCCCATGCCGCCCGTCTTTTTATCCGCGCCATCTGCGTGTTTCGCGTGTTTCGCGCTTTCCGCGAACGATCGCGTTGCCGATCCGGCGAGCGAAGTAACCGCTCACCCGCGCCGAGCGACGAGCTCCGATACCGTCTGCGCGGCCTGCTGCAGTGGCCCGAGAAACTCCTTCACCATCTGCTTCGCGGTATGCCGCTGCGCATTGCCGCTGATGTTCATCGCGGCGATCACCTGCCCGCGCCGGTTGCGGATCGGCGCGGAGATCGACATCAAACCCACTTCGAGTTCCTGGTCGACCACGGCCCAGCCCTGCTGGCGCACCTGCGCGATCGTCGCCTTCAGCTCGCCGATGTCGGTGATCGTGCGCGGCGTATGCGCGCGGATCGCGCTCTGTGCGAGCGTTTCGTCGAGCGCCGCGTCGTCGAGCGCGGACAGCAGCACGCGGCCCATCGACGTGCAGTACGCGGGCAGCCGGCTGCCGATCGACAGGTTGATCGTCATGATCTTGTGCGTCGGCACGCGCAGCACGTATACGATCTCGGTGCGGTCGAGCACCGCGGCCGAGCAGCTTTCGTGGATCTGCGCGGACAACTGCTCCATCACCGGATCGGCGAGATTCCAGAACGGCATCGACGTCAGATACGCGAAGCCGAGCTCGAGGATCTTCGGCGTGAGCCGGAACAGCCGGCCGTCGGCCTCGACGTAGCCGAGTGTCTGCAGCGTGAGCAGGATCCGGCGCGCGCCGGCGCGCGTGAGGCCGGTGGCCGATGCGACCTCGGTGAGCGTCTGCTCCGGGCGTTGCGCGTCGAACGCGCGGATCACCGCGAGGCCGCGCGCGAACGACTGCACATAGGAGTCGCCGGGTTTCGTCTGAGTATCTTCGGTTGTCGTGAGCGCCTGGAATGTCGTGCAGCCGAGAAGATAGCGCATGGGGCCCGACACGCCAACCGCCCGGCGGACCGCGCGCTTGACAGGTCGTCCCTGCACTCCCTATGATGCGTTGAACGTTCGATACACGATCTTATGTTCGTATGTAGAACATTTAAGCGCATCCCGGCGGGCAATGCAAGGGGCGCGCCCTGTTCATTTCCCAGCCTTTCACGGGACCGGAGACACTGATGACCGAAGCTTTTCTGTGTGATGCGATCCGTACGCCGATCGGGCGTTACGGCGGTGCACTGTCCGGCGTGCGCGCCGACGATCTGGGCGCGGTGCCGCTCAAGGCGCTCGTCGAGCGCAATCGCGACGTCGACTGGACGGCGATCGACGACGTGATCTACGGCTGCGCGAACCAGGCCGGCGAGGACAACCGCAACGTCGCGCGCATGTCCGCGCTGCTCGCGGGTCTGCCGGAAGGCGTGCCGGGTTCGACGATCAACCGCCTGTGCGGTTCCGGCATGGATGCGGTCGGCGTGGCCGCGCGCGCGATCAAGTCGGGCGAAGCCGCGCTGATGGTCGCGGGCGGCGTCGAGAGCATGACGCGAGCGCCGTTCGTGATGGGCAAGGCCGCGAGCGCGTTCGCGCGCCAGGCCGACATCTACGACACGACGATCGGCTGGCGCTTCGTCAATCCGTTGATGAAACAGCTGCACGGTGTCGATTCGATGCCTGAAACGGCCGAGAACGTCGCGGTCGATTACCACATCAGCCGCGCGGATCAGGACCTGTTCGCGCTGCGCAGCCAGCAGAAGGCGGCGCGGGCGCAGCAGGACGGCACGCTTGCCGAAGAAATCGTCGCGGTCACGATTGCGCAGAAGAAGGGCGATCCGGTGGTCGTGTCGCGTGACGAACATCCGCGCGAAACGTCGCTCGAGGCGCTCGCGAAGCTCAAGGGCGTCGTGCGCCCGGACGGCTCGGTGACGGCCGGCAACGCGTCGGGCGTGAACGACGGCGCCGCCGCGCTGCTGCTCGCGAACGAGGCCACCGCGAAGCGCTTCGGCCTGACGCCGCGCGCCCGCGTGCTCGGCATCGCGACGGCCGGCGTCGCGCCGCGCGTGATGGGCATCGGCCCCGCACCGGCCACGCAGAAGCTGCTCGCGCGGCTCGGGATGACGATCGACCAGTTCGACGTGATCGAGCTGAACGAAGCATTCGCGTCGCAAGGTCTCGCGGTGCTGCGCATGCTCGGCGTGGCCGACGACGATCCGCGCGTGAACCCGAACGGCGGCGCGATCGCGCTCGGCCACCCGCTCGGCGCATCGGGTGCGCGCCTCGTGACGACCGCGATGTACCAGTTGCATCGCACGAACGGCCGCTTTGCGCTGTGCACGATGTGCATCGGCGTCGGCCAGGGTATCGCGATCGCGATCGAACGCGTCTGACCTGCGTGACGTTGTGAGGCGGCCGGTTGGCGCCGCGTCACGGTTGTTCCGCTTCGCAACGATGGGCGGCACGAGAATTCTCGTGCCGCCCATCGTCGTTAACCGGCCTGCGACAGTTGCCTGAGGCGGGCGTCGAGCGCGTCGATCTCGGTGTCCGCGAACACCTCGATGCCATGCTCGCGCAGCAGCGCGGCCGTTACGCCGTCGGCCCTTCGAGGTGAATGTCCTCGGGCTCGAGCGCGTAAAGCGCGGGATCGGGCGCCGCGCTGACCGTGAAGCCGAGCCGCAGGTAGAAGTCGATCGTGCGCTGCGACGGCGTGGCCGACACGTACAGACGCCGGGCGCTCATCGCGCGCGCCTGCGCGCGGGCCGCGCGGTAGAGCTGTTCGCCGAGCCCGCAGCCGCGCCAGTCGTGGCTCACGTGCAGGAACTTCAGCTGCAGCATGTCGCGTTGCGGGCCGAGCGGCCGGCTGTCGACGACCACGGCCGCGACGAGCCGTGAGCCGTCGAACCTGCCGAGAAACCAGCCGCCGCGATCGTGGCAGTCGAGCAGGATCGGCGTGTAGTGGTCGGCTTCGCCGTCGGGCCAGCCGGCCACGTCGTAGAACTCGGGCACGCGATGCAGCGCGCCGTCGCGCAGCACGTACAGGTGTTCGATGATTTCGCGCCGGTCGATGGTCCACACGAGCGGCACGTCGTCGCGCGGCAGCAGGCGGGCCGACAGCGCGTCGCGTTCGGCGGCGGTGCGGCGCGTCATGCGGCCGCCCGCTGCGCGGCGATCGCGACCATCAACGGCGGGCGCGGCATGCCTTCGGGCGGCACCATCCGGTTGCTGTCCGGTCCGCGTTCTTCCGGCAACGGCATGGTGCCGCCATGGCGGAAAAACACGGCTTGATCGTTTTTGCGGATGTCATGCGCGACCGTCGCCGTATTCCAGGGCGACCGCTTCAGTTCATGCAATGCTTTTTTCATCGAATTCGAATGCAGACGGATGGAGTGGGATAGGTCGATCGTTTCGCCGCACGCAACGGCTGCCCGCATTGTCAATGCCATGTGGCGCTCCGTGACAGGCAAATAAACGCGCGCGACGATTATCGCCCGATTATTTGATTGAAATCATGGTAACGACGGAATTGCCAATTCCATGCGAAACGGAATTAAGGTTTTCCGGTGAATTGCCGACAGTAAAGACGAGAGTGTCGTAAAGCGATCAACCGTTTTTCGGCTACTGAGCGCGATTTCAGCGCGGCGCGGACGACAGATCCGCCTTTCGGAGCCTTGCATGCGCAACAACCAGCCCGTTACCCAACAGGAATTCGATTTTCCCGACGACGTCACGCTGATGTCGACGACCGACGCCGACAGCACCATCACCTACGCGAACACCACGTTCGCGCAGGTGAGCGGTTTTTCGAACGAGGAACTCGTCGGCCAGCCGCACAATGCCGTGCGCCACCCCGACATGCCGCGTGAGGCGTTCGCCGACATGTGGGCGACGCTCAGGCGCGGCGAGCCGTGGACCGCGCTCGTGAAGAACCGCCGCAAGAACGGCGACCACTACTGGGTGCGCGCGAACGCGATTCCGGTGATGCGCAACGGCGCGCCGCAAGGCTACATGTCGGTGCGCACGAAGGCGCCGCGCGACGAGACCCAGGCCGCGGAAGCGCTGTATCGCGCGTTTCGCGAAGGCAAGGCCGGCCGGCGCCGGTTCCACAAGGGGCTCGTCGTCCGTACCGGGCTGCTGCGCATCGCCTCGCTGTCGCAGACGATGTCGGTGCGTGCACGCGTTCATTCGGCACTGTGCGTGCTGGCGCCGGCGGTCGTCGGCGCGGGCTGGGCCTGCGGGCTGGCCGGCGGCGCGCTCGCGGCGTTTGCCGGCGTGACGGCCGGCGTGGCGGCAGCGGCCGGCTGGTGGCTCGACGCGCAGATCGTGCAACCGCTGAAGCGGCTGCACGAGCAGGCGCTGAACGTCGCGACCGGCGAGAGCCGGCGCGGCGTGCGGATGAACCGCGTCGACGAGATCGGCATGACGCTGCGCACGATCAACCAGCTCGGGCTGATGTTCCGCTGGCTCGTCGACGACGTCAGCGAGCAGGTGCACAACGTGCAGCGTGCGAGCAACGAGATCGCGCAGGGCAACAACGACTTGAGCGCACGCACCGAACAGGCCGCGTCGAGCGTGCAGCAGACGGCCGCGTCGATGGCCGAGATGACGGCGACCGTGTCGAGCAATGCGGAAACGGCGCTGCAGGCGAATCAGCTGTCGGTGTCGGCGAGCGAAGCGGCGGAGCGCGGCGGCCGCGCGGTGAGCGAGGTCGTCACGACGATGAGCGAGATCACCGACAGCTCGCGCAAGATCGCCGACATCATCGGCGTGATCGACGGTATCGCGTTCCAGACCAATATCCTCGCGCTGAATGCGGCGGTCGAGGCCGCACGGGCAGGCGAACAAGGGCGCGGTTTCGCGGTGGTCGCGGGTGAAGTGCGCGCACTCGCGCAGCGCAGCGCGAACGCGGCGAAGGAGATCAAGACGCTGATCGGCGCGAGCGTCGAGCGGGTCGAGTCGGGCGCGCGGATCGTCGATGGCGCGGGCAAGACGATGGAGGACATCGTCACGCAGGTGAAGCGCGTGTCCGATCTGATCGCGGAGATCAGCTCGTCGACGGCCGAGCAAAGTACGGGCGTCGCGCAGGTCGACCAGGCGGTCGTGCATCTGGACAACATCACGCAGCAGAACGCGGCGTTGGTCGAGCAGAGCACGGCGGCGTCGGAAAGCCTGAAGCAGCAGGCGACGCGGCTCGTGGATGCGGTGAACGTGTTCCGCTGATCGCGGCGAGGAAAGGTGACGCGGGCGCGACGGAGAGGGGAGCCGGCCCGCGTCGGGCCGCCCGGTTCCGGCCGGGCGGCGAAGGCCTGTCGCCGGGAAGCGGCAGGCCACGAACCGTCAGACGGCGAGGCAGAGGTACTTGATCACGACGTAGTCGTCGATGCCGTAGTGCGAGCCTTCGCGGCCGAGGCCCGACTGCTTGACGCCGCCGAACGGCGCGACTTCGTTCGAGATCAGGCCCGTGTTCACGCCAACCATCCCGTATTCGAGCGCTTCGGCCACCTTCCACACGCGGCCGATGTCGCGGCTGTAGAAGTACGCGGCGAGGCCGAACTCGGTGTCGTTCGCGAGGCGGATCACTTCTTCGTCGCTGCCGAACTTGAACAGCGGCGCGAGCGGCCCGAACGTCTCTTCCTTCGCGACCTTCATCGCGGGCGTCACGCCCGTCAGCACGGTCGGCTCGAAGAAGCCGTGGCCGAGCGCATGGCGCTTGCCGCCCGTCACGACGGTCGCGCCCTTCGCGAGCGCGTCCTCGATGTGCGCCTCGACCTTCAGCACCGCGGCTTCGTTGATCAGCGGGCCTTGCGTGACGCCCGGCTCCGTGCCGCGGCCGACCTTCAACTGGCCGACGGCCGCCGCGAGCTTCTGCGCGAACTGGTCGTACACGGCTTCATGCACGTAGAAGCGGTTCGTGCACACGCACGTCTGGCCGCTGTTGCGGTACTTCGACGCGATCGCGCCCTGCACGGCCGCGTCGAGGTCCGCGTCGTCGAACACGATGAACGGCGCATTACCGCCCAGCTCCAGCGACACCTTCTTGACCGTCGCCGCGCATTGCGCCATCAGCAGGCGGCCGACCGGCGTCGAGCCCGTGAACGACAGCTTGCGCACGATCGGGTTCGACGTCAGCTCGCCGCCGATCGCCTTCGGGTCGCCCGTGACGACGCTGAACACGCCGGCCGGCACGCCCGCGCGCTCGGCCAGCACGGCCATCGCGAGCGCCGAGAACGGCGTCGCCTCGGCCGGCTTCACGACGATCGGGCAGCCTGCCGCGAGCGCCGGGCCGACCTTGCGCGTGATCATCGCCGCCGGGAAGTTCCACGGCGTGATCGCCGCGCACACGCCGATCGCTTCCTTCGTCACGACGATGCGCTTGTCGCTCGCCGGCGTCGGGATCGTGTCGCCGTACACGCGCTTGCCTTCTTCCGCGAACCACTCGAGGAACGACGCCGCATAGCCGATCTCGCCCTTCGCCTCGGCCAGCGACTTGCCCTGCTCGGTCGTCAGGATCAGCGCGAGGTCGTCGGCGTTCTCCATCATCAGGTCGTGCCACTTGCGCAGGATGACCGCACGTTCCTTCGCGGTCTTCTTGCGCCACGCCGGCCAGGCGGCGTTCGCGGCGTCGATCGCGTGACGCGTTTCCGCCGCGCCCATCGCAGGCACGGTGCCGAGCAGGCCACCGGTTGCCGGGTTGCGGACTTCGAACGTCTCGCCGTTCGTCGCGCCTTGCCATTCGCCGTTGACGTACGCGTGCTGGCGGAACAGCGACGGATCGTTCAGTGCCAGGGTTTCCTGAACAGTGCTCATGTGAATCACCTGCTTTGAAAAGGACGGATGAAAACGGCCGCCGCCGTCTTCACGACGGCGGCGGCGCATTCAGTTGAAGCGGACGGGCACTCAGGCCGGCACGCCGACCGTTTCCTTCAGAACGTCCTCGAGGATCGCGAGCGCTTCGTCGAACACGGCTTGCGGGATCGTCAGCGGGAACAGGAAGCGCACGACGTTCGAGTACACGCCGCACACGAGCAGCAGCAGGCCGCGCTCGAGCGCGCGCGTCTGCACGCGCTTCGTGAATTCGGCATCCGGCTCGCCCGAACCCGGCTTCAGGAATTCGACCGCGATCATCGCGCCCGGGCCGCGCACGTCGGCGATCTGCGGCACGTCGGCCTGCAGCGCGTTCAGCTTCGCCTTCAGCACGTCGCCGAGCTGCGTTGCGCGCTCGCACAGTTTCTCTTCGTCGATGATCTCGAGCACCGCGTGCGCCGACGCGACGGCCAGCGGGTTGCCCGCGTAGGTGCCGCCGAGGCCGCCGGGCGCGGCAGCGTCCATCACGTCCGCACGGCCGACGACGCCCGACAGCGGCATGCCGCCCGCGAGGCTCTTCGCCATCGTGATCAGGTCGGCCAGCACGTCGTAGTGCTGCATCGCGAACAGCTTGCCGGTGCGCGCGAAGCCCGTCTGCACTTCGTCGGCGATCAGCAGGATGCCGTGTTCGTTACAGATCTTGCGCAGCGCGCGCACGAACTCGGCCGGCGCCGGGTTGAAGCCGCCTTCGCCCTGGACCGGTTCGAAGATGATCGCGGCGACGCGCTTCGGATCGATGTCGGCCTTGAACAGCATCTCGATCGCCTTGATCGAGTCGGCCGTCGTCACGCCGTGCACGGCGTTCGGGTACGGCGCGTGGAACACGTCGCCCGGGAACGGGCCGAAGTTCAGTTTGTACGGGGCGACCTTGCCGGTCAGCGCCATGCCCA
Source organism: Burkholderia sp. BCC0506 (assembly GCF_902833145.1). GTDB lineage: Bacteria > Pseudomonadota > Gammaproteobacteria > Burkholderiales > Burkholderiaceae > Burkholderia. The sequence goes on from NZ_CADFEN010000008.1 coordinate 313,199, forward strand.
TCATCGTGCGGCCGTGGAAGCCGCCCGAGAAGGCGATCACGCCCGGGCGGCCGGTGGCCGCGCGCGCGATCTTGATCGCGTTCTCGACGGCTTCGGCGCCGGTCGTGAAGAACGCGGTCTTCTTCGGGAAGTCGCCCGGCGCGCGTGCGTTGATTTTCTCTGCCAGTTCGACGTACGACGCGTACGGGACGATCTGGTAAGCGGTGTGCGTGAAGTTGTTCAGCTGGTCGGCGATCGCCTTGACGATCTTCGGGTGGCGGTGGCCCGTGTTCAGCACCGCGATGCCGGCGGCGAAATCGATGAAGCGGCGGCCTTCGACGTCCCACAGCTCCGCGTTCTCGGCGCGGGCTGCGTAGAAATCGCACATCACGCCGACGCCGCGCGGGGTGGCGGCGTTCTTGCGGGCCTGCAGGTCGGCATTCTTCACGGTCATCTCCTTGATGTTCTGTCCGGTAGGGTGAAAATCGGCCGCCTTGGCAGCCCATGGAGGCGACTATAATCACATTTGGCTCTGGCAATCAGAGCCATTTCAATAAATATTCAGGAGCCAATCATGCGCGCGAGCGTGTTGTCGGACTGGCTGGCGCAGCGCCTCGTGCGCGGCGGCGAACAGCCGATCTACCGGCAGCTTCACCGGCTGCTGCAACAGGCGATCCTGTCGCGCGAACTGCCGGCCGGCACGCGCGTGCCGTCGTCGCGGCTGCTGGCCGCGGAGCTCGGGATCGCGCGCAACACGGTCACGCAGGTGTACGAGCAGCTGGCGCTCGAAGGCTATGTGAACTCGGCCACCGGCCGCGGCACGTTCGTCGCCGACAGCGCGCCGGACGAGATCGTCGGCGCACCGCCCGACGCGGCGGCCGGCCCGGCCGTCGTGACGCCGTCCGCCCGGCGGCTGTCCGCGCGCGGCACGCGGCTCGTCGAAGGCGCCGGCGTGTCGAAGCGCCAGGGCGGCGCGTTCATGCCGGGCGTACCCGATGTGTCGCGATTTCCGGCGCGCGTGTGGACGCGGCTGCACAACAAGTACTGGCGGCGCCTGCGCCCGGACCTGCTGACCTACGCGCCCGGCGGCGGGCTCGCGCTGCTGCGCGAGGCGCTGGCCGACTACCTGCGCACGTCGCGCTCGGTGCGCTGCACGCCGGAGCAGATCGTGATCACGACCGGCATCCACCAGTCGATCGACCTCGCGGTGCGCTTGCTGACCGACCCGGGCGACGCGATCTGGACCGAGGACCCGTGCTATTGGGGCGTGCGCAGCGTGCTGAACGTGTCGGGGCTGACCACGCGGCCGATTCCGGTCGACGACGAAGGCATCGCGCCGTCGGCCGCCGATCTGGCCGAGCCGCCGAAGCTGATGCTCGTCACGCCGTCGCACCAGTATCCGCTCGGGATGGTGATGAGCCTCGCGCGGCGGCGGATGCTGCTCGAATACGCGCGCCAGCACGGCTGCTGGATCATCGAGGACGACTACGACAGCGAATTCCGCTACGGCAGCCGGCCGCTCGCGTCGCTGCAGGGTCTCGACACGGCCGGGCAGGTGATCTATGTCGGCAGTTTCGGCAAGACGCTGTTCCCGGGGCTGCGGGTCGGCTATCTGGTCGCGCCGGAGCCGCTCGCGGAGAGCTTCGCGACCGCGAGCGCCGAGCTGTATCGCGAAGGGCAGTTATTGCAGCAGGCCGTGCTCGCCGAATTCATCGCGGAAGGGCATTTCGTGTCGCATATCCGCAAGATGCGCACGCTGTACGGGCAACGCCGCGAGGTGCTGCTCGACGCGGTCGCGCGCCGCTACGGCGATACGCTGCACGCGCTCGGCAGCGACGCGGGGCTGCACCTCGTCACGCAATTGCCGCAGGGCGTCGACGATCGCGCGGTCGCGCAGGCCGCGCTGGCGCGCAACATCGTCGTGCGGCCGCTGTCCGGGTATTACGCGGATCGTGAGCGTGCCGCGTCGGGGTTGCTGCTCGGCTATGCGTGCGTGCCGGAAGACGAGATCGGGGCGGCGTTCGCGACGCTCGCCGAGGCGATCGACGAACGGGCGTTCGACCACGTCGCTGCGGCGGTGTGAGGCGGACGGGCAGTCGCGCCGCGGCCGAGCCGGATCGGTTTCTCCGCGGTGCGGACACGATGCGTGTGCCGCGACGCGCGAGGCGCGCGTCGATCGGCGGATGCATGCCGAGCCGGTTCGATGTGCGCGGCAGCGTCATCCAGGGCCGCTGGCTGGCTGTTCAGAGCCGGATCAACGCCGCGCCCGCGACCACCAGCGCACACGCGGCGAGCCGCTGCGCACCGGGCCGCTCGCGCATCACGAACCAGCCGATCGCGACCGCGAAGATCGAGCTCGTTTCGCGCAGCGCCGACACGGTTGCGACCGGCAGGTGCCGGTACGCGAGGATCACGATCCCGTACGCGGCGAGCGAGATCGTGCCGGCGATCGCGCCCTGCGTGAGCGCGGTGCGCGAACCGAGCACCGCACGCGGGCCGCCGCGCCATGTGCAGACGAGCACGAGCTGCGGCACGCTCCACAGCAAATACACCCACGCGATATAGCCGAGCGCGCTGCCGGACACGCGCGAGCCGATTCCGTCGCAGATCGAATACGACGCGATGAACACGCCGGTGAGCAGCGCGTACGGCACGCCTTCGCCGGAGAACCGGAAGCCGCGCCGCAGCGCGAGCGACATGATCCCGAACGACACGAGCGCGATGCCCGCGAAGCCGAGCGGCGTCGGCCGTTCGTGCAGCATCGCGAGCGCGAGCACCGATACGAGCAGCGGCGAGATCCCGCGCGCGATCGGATAGATCTGTCCGAATTCGCCGCTGCGGTACGCGCGCGCCAGCGTGAAGCAGTACGCGACCTCGAGCGCGGCGGACACGGCGACATACGGCCACGCGGCGGGTGCAGGCAAGGGCAGCAGCACGGCGCCGGCGATGCCGACCGCGAGATACGGCAGCGACATCGTGCCGAGCTGGACGAGGCGATCCTCGCTGACGTGGAGGAATGCATTCCAGATCGCGTGCAGCAGTGCGGAGCACAGTACGAGGGCGATGAAGACGTGATCCATCGTGGTGGAAGGTACGGGCGGCGGCGGGAGCAGGGCAGGCACCCTCGATTATGTGGGTATCGCGCGCGCTCGCACGGAATTGTCGATAATAGAACGTTGTTATTCACCGGATGCCGACGATGACCGAAGCCACCCAAGCCCAGCCTGCCGTTCCGCGCCTCACGAGCCTGTCGCACGGGGGCGGCTGCGGCTGCAAGATCGCGCCGGGCGTGCTGTCCGAACTGCTGAAGCGCGCGACGCCGCCTGCGTTGTTTCCCGATCTGCTGGTCGGCACCGAGACCTCCGACGACGCGGCCGTCTATCGGCTCAACGACGAGCAGGCGATCGTCGCGACCACCGATTTCTTCATGCCGATCGTCGACGATCCGTTCGACTTCGGCCGCATCGCGGCCACCAACGCGCTGTCCGACGTCTACGCAATGGGCGGCAAGCCGATCCTCGCGCTCGCGCTGGTCGGCATGCCGATCAACGTGCTGCCGCACGAGACGATCGCGGCCGTGCTGCGCGGCGGCGAATCGGTGTGCGCGGAGGCCGGCATTCCGGTCGCGGGCGGTCATTCGATCGATTCGGTCGAGCCGATCTACGGGCTCGCGGCGATCGGCGTCGTGCATCCGTCGCGCGTGAAGCGCAACGCGGCCGCGCGTGCGGGCGACGTACTCGTGCTCGGCAAGCCGCTCGGCGTCGGCGTGCTGTCGGCCGCGCTGAAGAAGAACCAGCTCGATGCCGACGGCTACGCGCAGATGGTCGCGACGACCACCAAGCTGAACCGGCCGGGCGCCGAGCTCGCCGCGCTGCCGGGCGTGCATGCGCTGACCGACGTCACGGGCTTCGGGCTGCTCGGCCATACGCTCGAACTGGCGCGCGGCGCGAACCTCACCGCACGCGTTCATTACGCGTCGCTGCCGTGGCTCGCGGGCGTCGAGGCGTTCGTCGCCGACGGCGTGTTCACCGGCGCATCGGGCCGCAACTGGGCCGCGTACGGTACCGACGTACGGCTCGCCGACGGGTTGCCGCCCGTCGCGCAGGCGCTGCTGACCGATCCGCAGACGTCGGGCGGGCTGCTGGTCGCGTGCGCGCCGGAAGCGGTCGACGACGTGCTCGCGTGTTTCCGCGCCGACGGTTTCGACCGTGCGGCCGTGATCGGCGAGATGGTGGACGGGCCCGCGCGCGTCGACGTCGCCTGACGCCGGATTCATCCACCGGATCGTGTCGGCGTCGCTGGAATCGATGTTTTCCATCGACGGTTTCGATGCCATCGACGACCGATGAACGACTTCCTGTTCGGGCTGATGATCGCGCTGTCGGTCGGGCCCGTCGCGCTGATGATCGCGAACTACGGCATGCGCGCCGGCACGGCGGCCGGCGTGCGCGCGGCGATCGGGGTGGCCGCCGCCGACGGCTGCTATGCGGTCGTCGCGTTCACGCTCGGCGCGATGCTCGCGGGCACGCTCGCGTCGCATCTGTCGCTGTTCCGCAGGGTCGGCGCACTCGTGTTGCTCGCGATGGGCGCGCGGATGCTGTGGCAGGCGCTGCGTGACCGGCGCCGCACGCTCGACGGCGACGTACCGACGCCGCCGGGCGAACGCCCGTTCATGTCGATGTTTTTCGTCACGCTCGCGAACCCGCTGACCATCCTGCTGTTCTACGGCTATGCAACGGCTGCCGCCGGTGCGCACCGGCACTGGCTGCTCGGCGCCGCGTGCGTGTTCGCGGGCAGCCTCGCGGGGCAGCTCGTGTTCGCGTTCGGCGGCAATGCGATCGGACGCTTCGTGAAGTCGCCGGGGTGGCTCGCCGCGAGCCATGCGGTCGCCGCCCTCGTCGTGCTCGGTTACGGCGTCGCGGGGCTGATGCGCATGTAGCGCGGCGAGGCGTGGCCGACGTCGCATGCGTCGGCGAACCCGATAGTATTCCTGATGTTTTCAACGCCGCGACGAACGCGCGATCGTCCGTCACGGGGCACGCATCCGTTCGCACGAAGCACCGCCCGCTTTTTTTGTACTCGGGTTCCCCATCGCGCACGCCCGTTCTATACTCGTCGCGCAGTCTCCGAGAGCCGTTCTCACCCAACATCACTGAAACAAGGAACGCCGATGCTGACTCGCTCCATTCTTTCCGCTGCTGCTTTCTCGCTCGCAGCCTGCGCGACCGCGCCGTCGATCGCGCAGGACAACCAGGGCAACAACGCGGGCAACGCTGCATTTGCCGAGACCGGCGCACAGGGCCGCCCGGTCAAGGTCATGATCATCACGATGTTCGGGCCGGAAGGCCAGGCGTGGCTCGACCGGCTCGGCCCGTGGCGCGACATCACCGTGCCGGGCCTGTCGCCCGACTATCCGGCCGTCCACTGCAACAAGCAGGACGTGTGCGTGGTCACGACCGGCATGGGTTATGCGAACGCGTCGGCGACGATCATGGCGCTCACGTTCTCGCCGCGCTTCGATCTGCGCCGCACGTATTTCCTGGTCTCGGGTATCGCCGGCGTCGACCCCGCACAGGGCACGGTCGGATCGGCCGCATGGTCGAAATACCTCGTCGATTTCAGCCTGCAGTGGGAACTCGATGCACGCGAGATCCCGGCCGGCTGGAACACCGGCTATCTCGGCATCAACACGAAGAGCCCGAACGACAAGCCGCCGCTCGACTATCGCACCGAAGTGTTCCAGCTCAACCCGCAGCTGACCGACGCCGCCTACGCGCTGTCGCGCAACGTCGTGCTCGCCGACAGCGCACAGGCGCAGGCCGCGCGCGCGAAGTTCACGTATGCGCCGGCGAACCGGCCGCCGACGGTGATCCAGTGCGATACGTCGTCGGGCAACACGTGGTTCTCGGGCACGCTGATCGGCGAGCGCGCGCGCCAGTGGACCAAGATCCTGACGGACGGCAAGGGCACCTACTGCATGACCGCGCAGGAAGACAACGCGACGTACGAAGCGCTCAAGCGCGCGGCGAGCGTGAAGCGGGTCGACCTGTCGCGCGTGGCCGTGCTGCGTACGGGGTCCGATTTCGACCGGCCGTACGCGGGGCAGACGAGCGCCGACAACCTGCTGAACTACGCGGATCAGGGCGGCTTCGCCCCGGCGACCGAAAACCTGTACCGCGCGGGCAATCCGCTGGTGCAGGACATCGTCACGCACTGGGGCGAATGGCGCGACGGGGTGCCGCGCCGTTGATGACCGCAGGACGGTATCGGCGACACGGTGCCCGGCGCATCAATGCGATTGCGGCGCCGAGCGGAACGGCGTCCAGACCGGCGTCGTGTCGTCCCAGTGATCGAGCGGCGAAGGAAGTTGATCGTTCATCATGTGCTCCTGCAACTAACTGACTCAGCAAGTCGTTCGACAAGGTGGTTCGCGACGCCGCGCACCGGGCAACCCCGCTGCGCGGCGTCGCGCGTTTACCGGCCTCCGCCGGCGAGCTGATTGCTTTCCGGCATCGGGCGATACGGGCCTTGGGCGAGTTCGAGCCCTTGCGGATACGACGTCGCCTTGCGCAGGTACGCGAGCGTGCCGTCCTTGCGTGCCTGCTCGACTTCCGCGCGCACTTCGGCGCGTGTACGCGGGCCGTTGTGCTGCGCGTACCACGACGTGTTGCCGTAGTCGCCGGCGTGCGGCGTACCCGAATCGGCGAAGGCCGGTGCGGACACGGCAAGTGCGAGAGCAAGGGCCGAGAGAAGATGGCGGCGGTTCATGGCGTGACTCCTGGAGATGTCGGAGCGGGCGCCTGAGCGCTGACTCCGGTCCCGCGAGGCGGGATCTGTTCGATGCGCAACGAGGTGCGCGACAGGGTTTACTCTAGGTATCCGTTCCGTCGCGATAAATGCGGCAGACGCGAATTGAATTGTCGTGTCAGTGGAACAATCGCCATCCGCACGGTCGGCAGGGTTATGTCGACATGGCCGGCAGCCCCGTGGCACGGGCGTCGCGGCGTCGCGGCGACGATGCGCAACGACGCACGCGTGCCGATTGCAGCGGGCTGCGCAAAGGTTTACTGCGGATTCGGGAAGGATGGGGTGTTGCGCGTGAAGGTCGCGCGAGGCGGCGCCCAGACGGCGCCAGGGGGATGACGCGCGGGCGCCATGGCCCGCGCGTGCAGGTCAGACGATTGCGCTTACGCCACCCACTCGTTGATGACCGGCGTATCGAGCGCCGGTGCGCGCTCGGCTTCCTCGAACGTGCGCTTGCTGCACGTCGCGTCGAGGCTGCCCTTGCCGCTCAGCAGCGGGCAACGGTCGAACACTTCGGCGATCCAGTCGACGAACACGCGTACCTTCGGCGACAGATGGCGGCTGTGCGGATACACGACCGAGATCGGCATCGGCAGCGGCTTGACGCCGGGCAGCACTTCCTTGAGCCGGCCTTCGCGCAGGTGCGGCAGCACCATGAACAGCGGCGGCTGGATCAGGCCGAAGCCTTCGATCCCGCAGGTGACGTACGCATCCGCGTCGTTCACCGACACGATGCCCTCCATCTTCATCTCGACTTCCTTGCCGTCGATCAGGAACGTCCAGTCGATCGTGCGGCCCGTGCGGCTCGAGAAGTAGTTGACGGCCTTGTGCTGGCTCAGGTCGTCGATCGTCTGCGGCTCGCCATGGCGCTCGAGGTAGTCGGGCGACGCGACCGTCACGCATTCGAACAGGCCGACGCGGCGTGCGACGAGCGACGAGTCCTGCAGCGCACCGACGCGGATCACGCAGTCGACGCCTTCCTGCAGCAGGTCGACCGGCCGGTCCGAGAGGCCGAGCTGCAGGTCGATGTCCGGATAGCGCGTATGGAATTCGCACAGCGACGGAATCACGAGCAGCCGCCCGATCGAACCCGGCATGTCGATACGCAACTTTCCGTGCGGTTTCCGGTTGTTGGCCTGGAAGCTTGCTTCGGTTTCCTCGACGTCCGCGAGGATTCGCACGCATCGTTCGTAGTACGCGGCGCCGTCCGGCGTGAGCGAGAGCCGGCGCGTGGTCCGGTGCATCAGCCGCACGCCGAGGAACGCTTCGAGATTCTGGATGATCGTCGTGACGGACGCTCGCGGCAAGCCGAGCGTTTCTGCTGCCTTGGTGAAGCTGCTTGTATCGACGACGCGAGTAAATACCTGCATGGCCTGAAGCCGGTCCATCACAACCTCCGCAATTTAATTTGCCGCCGGAACAAGAAGGCTGCGCTACCTCGTGGGTAAACGCAGCCTCGGATTGTTCGGGGGCGTTGAATTGTGTTGCCGGATTATAGGCATTTATCCCAATGTCTGCCGGACTCAGAATTCGTTCCATCTCGAAATGGATGCTGCATCGTCATGGACGCTTCTGAATTCAGCAAATTCCTGAAAGCCGCGCTGCCCGCGCAAGCCATAGCGGGCGCGGCGCTGACGGTTGCCGAAGTGGAAATCCCCGGCTACGCACAGGACATCGTGCTGCGTCTCTACCGCCGCCCCGACAAGACCGGGTTGCCAGTAGTGCTTTATTTCCACGGCGGCGGCTTCGTCCGCGGTTCGCTCGAAGACGCGGATTTCGCCGCGCGCTTTTTAGCAGAACGCTTACCAGCTCTCGTAGTGTCGGTCGATTATTCGCTCGCGCCGGCCTTTCCATTTCCGGCTGCGCCGGAGGATGCGTATCGCGCCGCCGTGTGGGCCGCGACGCGCGCCCGCGCGTTCGGCGGCAACCCGAAGAAGATCGGGGTCGCGGGGCATGACGCGGGCGGCCAGCTCGCGAACTGCCTCGCCTTCATCGCACGCGACCGCGGTGAAGTGTCGATCGCCGCGCAGGCGCTGTTCGGGCCGATGCTCGACCCGAGCATGACGCGCATCGGCGACGCCGAGCGCCTCGCGTCCGACATCACCGCGCGCGAATGCGCGGCCTGCTATCGCGCGTACCTGCCGCAGGCGGCGCAGCGCATGCACCCGTACGCGGCGCCGATCGAATCGGTGCGCCTCGCGGGGCTGCCGCCGACGCTCGTCGTCACCGCGCAGAACGACGTACTGCACGTCGAAGCGGAAAACTATGCGGGCTGCCTGATCTCGTCGGGCGTGCTCACGCAGGTGATCCGCTATCCGGACATCACGCACGCCGCGCTCGCCACGCACGAAGCCGCGTTCGAGGAAGCCGTGCGCTTCTTCCAGTGCCGCTTCCAGGCCCGCCAACCGAACCGTCCCGAATAACCAGAACCAATCCACGCTTACTGGAGATCCACATGGCCATCCTACGCACCTCCCGCTCCCGAATCGCGACCGCGGCGATCGTGACGCTCGCCGTCGTCGGCCTCGGCACGTTCGGCGCGATGCGCGTGAACGCGAATGCGCCCGAGAAGGCGGCCGCGCCGCTGCCCGAAGTCGATGTCGCGACCGTCGTGCCGCAGACCGTGACCGACTGGCAAAGCTATTCGGGCCGCCTCGAGGCGGTCGAGAAAGTCGACGTGCGCCCGCAGGTGTCGGGCACGATCGTCGCGGTGAACTTCAAGGACGGCGCGCTCGTGAAGAAGGGCGACGTGCTGTTCGTGATCGATCCGCGCCCGTACCAGGCGGAAGTCGACCGCGCGGCCGCGCAGCTCGCGGCCGCACAGGCCCGCAACGGCTACGCGCAGAGCGACTGGCAGCGCGCGCAGCGGCTGATCGGCGACAACGCGATCGCGAAGCGCGACTACGACGAGAAGCAGAACGCGGCACGCGAAGCGAGCGCGAACCTGAAGGCCGCCGAAGCCGCGCTGGAGACGGCGCGCATCAACCTCGGCTATACGCGCATCACGGCGCCGGTGTCGGGCCGCGTGTCACGCGCGGAAATCACGCTCGGCAACGTCGTGTCGGCCGGCGCATCGGCCGCGCCGCTGACGACGCTGGTGTCGGTGTCGCCGATCTACGCGTCGTTCGACGCGGACGAGCAGACCTACCTGCAATACATCAACGGCGCGCGCAACGGCCGCAAGGTGCCGGTCGAGCTCGGCCTCGCGAACGAAACCGGCTACTCGCGCAGCGGCGAGATCGACTCGGTCGACAACCGGCTCGACACGTCGTCGGGCACGATCCGCGTGCGCGCACGCTTCGACAACGCGGACGGCACGCTCGTCCCGGGCCTGTACGCACGGGTGAAGGTGGGCGGCAGCGCGCCGCACGAGGCGCTGCTCGTCGACGACGCGGCGATCAACACCGACCAGGACAAGAAGTTCGTGTTCGTCGTCGATCAGCAGGGCCGCGTGTCGTACCGCGAAGTGCAGCCGGGGATGCAGCACGGCAACCGGCGCGTGATCGTGAGCGGGCTGTCGGCCGGCGACCGCGTGGTCGTGAACGGCACGCAGCGCGTGCGCCCCGGCGAGCAGGTGAAGCCGCACATGGTCCCGATGACGGGCGGCGACGAGCCGTCCGCGCCGCTCGCGGGCACCGCGAAGCCGGCCGCACCGGCGAAGGCGGATTCGTAAGCGGCGCGCCGCTTCGCATCCGCGTTCAACCAGACAGAGCAACCCATGAACATTTCCAAATTCTTTATCGACCGGCCGATCTTCGCAGGAGTCCTATCGGTGATCATCCTGCTCGGTGGGGTGATCGCGATGTTCCTGCTGCCGATTTCGGAATATCCGGAAGTCGTGCCGCCTTCCGTGATCGTGAAGGCGCAGTACCCGGGCGCGAACCCGAAAGTGATCGCCGAGACGGTCGCGTCGCCGCTGGAAGAGCAGATCAACGGCGTCGAGGACATGCTCTACATGCAGTCGCAGGCGAACAGCGACGGCAACATGACGATCACCGTCACGTTCAAGCTCGGCACCGACCCGGACAAGGCCACGCAGCTCGTGCAGAACCGCGTGAACCAGGCGCTGCCGCGCTTGCCGGAAGACGTGCAGCGGCTCGGCATCACCACGGTGAAGAGCTCGCCGACGCTGACGATGGTGGTCCACCTGATCTCGCCGGACAACCGCTACGACATGACCTACCTGCGCAACTACGCGCTGATCAACGTGAAGGACCGCCTGTCGCGGATCCAGGGCGTCGGCCAGGTGCAGCTGTGGGGTTCGGGCGACTACGCGATGCGCGTGTGGCTCGATCCGCAGAAGGTCGCGCAGCGCGGGCTGTCGGCCGAGGACGTCGTGCAGGCGATCCGCGAGCAGAACGTGCAGGTCGCGGCCGGCGTGATCGGCGCGTCGCCGTCGCTGCCGGGCACGCCGCTGCAGTTGTCGGTGAACGCGCGCGGGCGTCTGCAGACGGAAGACGAATTCGGCGACATCGTCGTGAAGACGACGCCGGACGGCGGCGTCACGCACCTGCGCGACATCGCGCGGATCGAACTCGACGCGTCCGAATACGGGCTGCGCTCGCTGCTCGACAACAAGCCGGCCGTCGCGATGGCGATCAACCAGTCGCCGGGTGCGAACTCGCTGCAGATCTCGGACGAAGTGCGCAAGACGATGGCCGAGCTGAAGCAGGACATGCCGGCGGGCGTCGACTACAGGATCGTCTATGACCCGACGCAGTTCGTGCGCTCGTCGATCAAGGCCGTCGTGCACACGCTGCTCGAAGCGATCGCGCTGGTCGTGATCGTCGTGATCGTGTTCCTGCAGACCTGGCGCGCGTCGCTGATTCCGCTGATCGCGGTGCCGGTGTCGATCATCGGCACGTTCTCGCTGCTGCTGGCGTTCGGCTATTCGATCAACGCGTTGTCGCTGTTCGGGATGGTGCTCGCGATCGGGATCGTGGTCGACGATGCGATCGTCGTCGTCGAGAACGTCGAGCGCAACATCGAGAACGGGATGAACGCACGGCAGGCGACCTACAAGGCGATGCAGGAAGTGAGCGGGCCGATCATCGCGATCGCGCTGACGCTCGTCGCCGTGTTCGTGCCGCTCGCATTCATGTCGGGCCTGACCGGCCAGTTCTACAAGCAGTTCGCGATGACCATCGCGATCTCGACGGTGATCTCGGCGTTCAACTCGCTGACGCTGTCGCCGGCGCTGTCCGCGATCCTGCTGAAGGGCCATGGCGACAAGGAAGACTGGCTCACGCGCGTGATGAACCGCGTACTCGGCGGTTTCTTCCGCGGCTTCAACAAGGTGTTCCATCGCGGTGCGGAGAACTACGGCCGCGGCGTGCGCGGCGTGCTGTCGCGCAAGACGCTGATGCTTGGCGTGTACCTCGTGCTGGTCGGCGCGACCGTGCTCGTGTCGAAGATCGTGCCGGGCGGCTTCGTGCCCGCGCAGGACAAGGAATACCTGATCGCGTTCGCGCAGTTGCCCAACGGTGCATCGCTCGACCGCACCGAGAAGGTGATTCGCGACATGGGTTCGATCGCGCTGAAGCAGCCGGGCGTCGAGAGCGCCGTCGCGTTCCCGGGGCTGTCGGTGAACGGCTTCACGAACAGCTCGAGCGCAGGCATCGTGTTCGTCACGCTCAAGCCGTTCGCGGAGCGGCATGGCAAGGCGCTGTCGGCCGGTGCGATCGCCGGTGCGCTGAACCAGAAGTACGGCGCGATCAAGGATTCGTTCGTCGCGGTGTTCCCGCCGCCGCCGGTGCTCGGCCTCGGTACGCTCGGCGGGTTCAAGATGCAGATCGAGGATCGCGGCGCGGTCGGCTACGCGAAGCTGTCGGATGCGACCAACGACTTCATCAAGCGCGCGCAGCAGGCGCCGGAACTCGGCCCGCTGTTCACCAGCTACCAGATCAACGTGCCGCAGCTGAACGTCGATCTCGACCGCGTGAAGGCGAAGCAGCTCGGCGTGCCGGTGACCGACGTGTTCAACACGATGCAGGTGTATCTCGGCTCGCTGTACGTGAACGACTTCAACCGCTTCGGGCGCGTGTACCAGGTGCGCGTGCAGGCCGATGCGCCGTTCCGCCAGCGCGCGGACGACATCCTGCAACTGAAGACCCGCAACGACAAGGGCGAAATGGTGCCGCTGTCGTCGCTGGTGACGGTGACGCCGACGTTCGGCCCCGAAATGGTCGTGCGCTACAACGGCTACACGGCAGCCGACATCAACGGCGGCCCGGCGCCCGGCTTCTCGTCGGGGCAGGCGCAGGCCGCGGTCGAGCGCATCGCGCACGAGACGCTGCCGCGCGGCGTGCGCTTCGAATGGACCGACCTCACGTACCAGCAGATCCTCGCGGGCGATTCGGCGATGTGGGTGTTCCCGATCAGCGTGCTGCTCGTGTTCCTCGTGCTCGCCGCGTTGTATGAAAGCCTGACGCTGCCGTTGGCGGTGATCCTGATCGTGCCGATGAGCATCCTGTCGGCGCTGACGGGCGTGTGGCTCACGCAGGGCGACAACAACATCTTCACGCAGATCGGCCTGATGGTGCTGGTGGGGCTGTCGGCGAAGAACGCGATCCTGATCGTCGAATTCGCGCGCGAGCTCGAACACGACGGCAGGACGCCGCTCGAGGCCGCGATCGAGGCGAGCCGGCTGCGGCTGCGTCCGATCCTGATGACGTCGATCGCCTTCATCATGGGCGTGGTGCCGCTCGTCACGTCGACCGGCGCCGGTTCGGAAATGCGCCATGCGATGGGTGTCGCGGTGTTCTTCGGGATGCTCGGCGTGACGCTGTTCGGGCTGATGCTGACGCCGGTGTTCTACGTCGTGCTGCGCACGCTCGCGGGCGGCAAGATCCACGTCGCCGGCAAGGACTCGGCAGGCTATGGTGTGCCGGCTCCGGGCGTGCCGGCATCGGATGCTTGAGGACAACACAATGAACGATCTGAACAACACGAACGGCCTGATGCGCTTCGCGAAGGTGGCGGCTGCCAGCACCCTGCTCGCGACGCTGCTCGCCGCGTGCGCGGTCGGCCCCGACTACAAGCGCCCGGACGCGGCCGCGCCCGCGGCGTTCAAGGAAGCGCCGACCCTCGCTGCCGGCGAGCAGGCCGGCACGTGGAAGACGGCCGAGCCGTCGGATGGCGAACATCGCGGCGAATGGTGGAAGGTGTTCGGCGACCCGGTGCTCGATTCGCTCGAGACGCAGGCGCTCGCCGCGAACCAGAACCTGAAGGCCGCGGCCGCGCGGGTCGAGGAAGCGCGGGCAGCGACGCGTTCGGCGCGCTCGCAATGGTTCCCGCAGATCGGCGCCGGTTTCGGCCCGACGCGCGAGGGGCTGTCGTCGGCGTCGCAGTTCCAGCCGCAGGGCACGGGCCCGACGAACGCGACGCTGTGGCGCGCGCAGGGCACGGTGTCGTACGAAGCCGACCTGTTCGGCCGCGTCGGCCGCAACGTCGAGGCGTCGCGCGCCGATCAGGCGCAAAGCGAAGCGCTGTTCCGCTCGGTGCAGCTCGCGCTGCAGGCCGACGTGGCGCAGAACTACTTCGAACTGCGCCAGCTCGATTCGGACCAGGACCTGTATCGCCGCACGGTCGAACTGCGTGAAGAAGCGCTCAAGCTCGTGCAGCGGCGCTTCAACGAAGGCGACATCAGCGAGCTCGACGTGTCGCGCGCGAAGAACGAACTGGCCAGCGCGCAGGCCGATGCGGTCGGCGTCGCGCGCCGGCGCGCGGCATCCGAGCATGCGCTGGCCATTCTGCTCGGCAAGGCGCCCGCGGATTTCGCGTTCAAGGAAACGCCGATCGTGCCGGTCGCGGTGAGGATTCCGCCGGGCCTGCCGTCCGCGCTGCTCGAACGGCGCCCGGACGTGGCGGCGGCCGAGCGCGCGATGGCGGCCGCGAATGCGCGGATCGGGCTCGCGAAATCGGCGTACTTCCCGAAGCTCGACATCACCGGGTCGTTCGGCTATGAGGCGTCGACGCTCGGCAACCTGTTCCTGTGGTCGAGCCGCACGTTCCTGCTCGGGCCGTTCGCCGGTACCGCGCTGACGCTGCCGCTGTTCGACGGCGGACGCCGTGCGGCCGGCGTGCAGCAGGCGCGCGCGCAGTACGACGAGCAGGTCGCGAACTACCGGCAGCAGGTGCTCGTCGCGTTCCGCGAGGTCGAGGACAATCTCGCCGATCTGCGTTTGCTCGATGATCAGATCCGCGCGCAGGATGCGGCCGTCAACGCGTCGCGTCGCGCGGCGACGCTGTCGCGCACGCAGTATCAGGAAGGGGAGGTCGCGTATCTCGACGTGATCGACAGCGAGCGCTCGGTGCTGCAGTCGCAATTGCAGAAGAACCAGTTGACGGGTGCGCAGGCGGTGTCGACGGTCAACCTGATTCGCGCGCTCGGCGGCGGGTGGGGCACGGCGCCGACGGCGGTCGGCGATGCGGCGTCCGTCAAGGCGGATGTGGCTGCGCGGTAAGCACTAACGGTGGGCGGGTCGTCGCTCGCCGGCCGTGAAGGGAAGAAGCCCGGCATGCAGGCGCAGGTCTGCATGCCGGGGTTTTTATGGTTGCTCGCAAATTTCGCGAGACGTTGGCGATCGGCCAGGAACGGTCGCTCGACGAGCGCAGCTAAATCGTCGACCGTTTTGGACGCAAACGTAAGCCGGCTACGATATGAGCCTTGCCGCTGCAGCGAGGTAACGCGATGATGGATCGCGTCGGTCCTCGCAAAGACAGGTGTATGTCATCTTGATCACGTGATCGTCGTCCGAGGTGACGGCCATCCGGCAGACGTCGCTCCAGTCAATGTCGATATCTGGAACATTTGCTTCTGCGAGGGGGAGTCTCCCGACCGTTGCGTAAGCGGCGCATAGCGCAATCCAGAGGTTCGGCAGCAACTGCTTGATCAGGTCTTCGTGAAGCTGGGCAAAGACGATTCGTGCGGCACGGGTTGAGGTAACGGTATGGAGCAGTGTGAAGTTCGGCATACGCCAGTAAGCGCCGATGGTCGCCTGCGCCAGATCGTCCAGCAACGCGACATTGAGCGGAGGCGCAAGGACCGCGTTGCCAAACCGCACATCGGCGGCAACAGCACGCAAGCGCGACGTGATCGAGTCGCGCGGGAGTGTTACACCACTCAATGCCTGTGCGACATGGTCGAATCCGGCATCGATGCTGTCCGCCCTGGGGTTTTGGTCCGGAATACCGGCAATTGGCAGGTGCGACGAAATCAACGATGCAAGGCCCGAAGCAATCTCGCCGACATGTCCGACCTCAATGCCATAGGCCAGTCGGATCAGGGCGTGAAAGGCCCCGCTAGCGGGAGCGAACGGGACTGCTTGCAGCACGGCCGCGATCACTGGAACGATGCCGGCATCTGTCATCCAGTCCTGAAAGCAAAGACGCAGAGCGCCGAACGCGGCCCGGTTACCTAAATGTTTTGTCCAGTCGCCGCGAGAGATTGTCGTGTCGACTGGTGGCGCACGTAACGCGAATTTGCGCTCCCACATATCGAAAAATTCCTGCAGGCGAGCTGACGAGGCGCCCATATTGGCCAATGCAATGAGCGCCATCGGGCAGTGGTTCGTCGTACCTTTGGCAGCAAGATCGAAGCGTGCGTTCGCATCGAGAAGCTCGTTCAGTTTGAGGCGAACCGAGTCGGAGTCGTGGCGCATATTGCCGTCTCTCTATCGGAGGGATGAGCGTCATGATAAAAGTTCAAGCAAACTTCAAGTCAAGAGCAGTGACGAGAGCACAGCGGCCGTCTGATCGCGGAGTAATATTCCCCCATGTCCAGGAGATTGCCCGGCCCCTACGGCGCACAGCCGACCCCGTCCGTGACGACAGCGACAAGCTCGTCAAAGCATTTGGAACCCGCTTCAACGATACGTGTAGTGGCGCCGGCCGTGGCGACGGCATCGATGGGAATGCATCATGTCAACCGAGTGGAAGCACCGCGTCAGACTGTTTGTCCAGCGTTTCTGGCAGCCGACCAGTGCGTGCATGACGTGCATGCCGGGCAGCTGGGGAAATATCACGAGCCTTTCCCACTGGACTATCGCATTTCATACCGGACTGCTTACCGGACTCCTGGCCGTACTTTTGACTTTCACGTCTGTAGGGAAACTCTACGGGCATCGATACGGCAATGCGCTGGTCGTTGGCGTCCTGACGACGTTGGGCGACGCTTACTCGCACACGAGTCATTACCGTATCCCCTATGTCGAGCACATCGTGACGGGTGCGATTTCAGGTCTCTTGACGCTTGCAGCCTCATATCTCTTGGAAGACCGCGCGCGACGCCTTAGGGCGGTGTGGGCCCGGGTTTCCGGACAGCTTATCCGCTGACTTTCCGGGCAACGTGTCGATAAGTGACCGTTCCGGCGCGGAAGGCGACGTTCGTCATGCCTGCTGCTCGGGCCGTACGTCGGTACGCTCGGCGATCACCACCGCGTAACGGCCGACCGCATCGGCGATGCGCTGCGCGAGTTCGGGATCGCGCACCGCACGCGCGAGCGTGACGCCGCCCGACAGCAGCGCGAGGAACGCGATCGCGCGATCGTCATCGGGTGTCTCGCCGAGCCCGGACGATACTTCGTCGACGATCTGCCGCAACGCTTGTTCATACGCATCGCGCGTGTCGTCGTCGGCGCGCATCACTTCGGGCGACAGGCTCGGCAGCGCACAGCTTTCGCCGAGCGAGCAGGTGCGTCGCGGCCCCAGGTAGAACGATACGAACGGGCGTCGCCAGCGCGCGCCATGCTCGGCCTTGAAGGCCGCGACGCCTTGCCGCAGTTGATCGAGCCCGTCCAGCACGATCTGGCGGAAGGCTTCACCCTTGGACTTGAAATGCCCGTAGAACGCGCCATTGGTGACGCCCGCCGCTTTCGTCAGCGGACCGATGCCCGAGCCGCCATATCCTTCCTGGCGGAACAGGCGGCTCGCGGCTTCGAGGATGCGGGTGCGGGTTTCGTTCTTGTGCTCGGCGGAATAACGCATGACGGGCTCGCTTCAGAGCGATCGCTCTTTATTGCTTGCATAGAGAGCGATCAGTGTCTAATGTATAGAGAGTGACTGGTATTTATATCACGTCACGATCCCGATGACCTGACCTGGAGAAAGTGCGATGCCGATTACGCTGACCGTATCAGAAGGGGTTTTCACGCAGGAAGACGAAGGGCCGGTGTTTGCCGAGTTGACCGATGCGCTGCTGGAAGTCGAAGGATTGACCGGGAACGCGTTCCTGGCGCCGAACGTGATCGGCACGCTGAACGTGTTGCCGCGTGACCGGACCTTCGTGCAGGGCCGCGCGGAACCGGCGGCGTTCGTCGAGCTGAAGCTGCCGGCCGTCGCGCTCGCGGCGTCCGACAAGCAGCGGCAATTCGTCGAACGGGCGACCGAGATCGTGTTGCGCCGCGCGGGCGGCCGGCTCACGCCCACGCAGGTCTGGGTCAACGTCGTTCACGCGGTCGACGGCGGATGGGGTATCGCCGGGCGACGTTACGACAACGCGGCGCTGGTCGACGCCATCCAGAGCGCGGCGGCGGTGCAGTGATCGCAACTAACGGTCAAGCCATAGCGCGTTGACCGACGGTGCGGCGATACCCTCGCCGCACCGCTCAATGCCGACCGTCTTCAGCGCGCAGCGCCCGTACGAGTTCCCCGGCGGCCTTGCCGATCCCGGTATGTTTCAGCCGCCGCAAATACACGGGCAGCGGCAACCCGTTGCGGATGTTCGCGAACACGAGCGGCGCGAGTTCGCCATCGGCCACGTACCGGCCGATGATCGATTCCGGCAAATTCGCCCAGCCATGACCGGCCTTCACGAGCGCGATCGCGGTGGCCATGTCGGTCACCTTCCACGTGCGGTTGCCGATCAGCGGCCGCACGTCGGTCAACGGCCGTTCCGGATCGGCGATCACGATCTGCCGAAATCCCGACAACCGCTCGATCGTCTCCGGATGCGCGACATCGGCAATTGCCGGATGGCCGGGCGCGGCGACCGCGATCAGCGTCTCGGTCCACAGCGCGTGAATCTGTTCCTGCGGATGAAGGTCGAGCCCGCCGTACGCGACGCAAAGATCGACGGCGCCGCGATGCAGCGCATCGACGATCGCATCCTGCGGCGCGGTGACGAGGCCGACCGCGAGCGCCGGATACTTCACCGCGACGGCCGTCAGCGCGCGTGCAACCGGTGCGCCGTCGATCTCGGCCGCGAGCCCGAGCCGCAGCGTGTCCTCGACCCCTTCCGACAGGTGCTGCGCATGCGCACGCAGCGCGTGCAGCCGGTCGGCGATCGCGCGCGCGTCGGGAAGCAGCGCGGCCATCGCGGCGGTCGGCGTGGGCTCGCGCGTGCCGCGATCGAACAGCACGAGGTCGAGCTCGGCTTCGAGGTTCGCGATCGCCATGCTGACCGCCGACGGCGTGCGGCCGAGCGCGCGCGCGGCCGCCGAGAACGAGCCTTTGTCGATGACGGTCAGCAGCATGTCGATGTGATCGCTGGTCAGCATGGTCAGCCGCCTCCTGTCAGAAAAATTGAAAGGACCTGACTTTGGCGGACGAAGGGCCCGCGGTAGTCTCGCCACCTTGTTCGATATGAAGGCGGTCGGTCATGCAAGGATGGAAGAGACGCATAGTCTACGTCGTGATGTTCGAGGTGCTCGGCATCCTCGTCGCATCGTCGGTGCTCGGCATGCTGAGCGGCGCGAGCGCGGCGACGAGCGGCCTGCTCGGCGTGATGATCTCGACGACGGGCGTCATCGTCAATTTTCTGTACAACCTCGGGTTCGAGGCGTGGGAGCGGCGGCGTGCGGAAACGACGCGCACCGTCGGGCGGCGCGTCGTGCATGCGATCGGGTTCCAGGTCGCGCTGGTGACATTCCTGATTCCGCTGATCGCGTGGTGGCTCGACGTGTCGCTGTTGCAGGCGTTCCTGTACGACGCGGTGCTGATCGTGTTCTTCCCGATCTTCACGTTCGCGTACAACTGGGCGTTCGACAGCGTGTTCGGGTTGCCGGATGCGGTGACGCGCAAGGCGGCGTCGGCTGCGTGATGCAGAGGGATGCGAAACGATGCGGACAGCCGCGCCGTTTCGCTTGTGCAAGATTCTGCAACAGAGAGGAAAGCCGGGCGGCGCGCATGCCGCCCGCGTTACGCGGCGACGAATTCGTGTACGTAACGGTTGAATACCGCGGGGCTTGCCGCGTTCATCCCGTGCGACGCACCGGCGACGGTTTGCCGTTGCGCATGGCCGATCCACTGCGACAGCGTGTCGACGTTGTGGCGGAACATCTTCGGGCTGCGCTGGCCGTCGATCAGCAGCGTGCGGCATGCGATATCGCCGGCCGTGTGCTGCGAATACGCGGGCAGCGGGTCGCGCAACTGCTTCGGCAGCGTGCTCGCGTTGTCGATCGCCATCGTGCGGAAGCGCGACGTGCTCTTCTTCCATGCGCCGGGCAGGCTCACGGAATCGACGAACATCTCGAGACCGGCTTCGACGTCGCCTTGATCGATCAGGTTCACGGCCTGCGTGCGCAGCGCGAGGGCGGCGGCCGGCAGCGCGGCTTCGCGCACGCCCGGCTGCTGGAGCGGGCCGCCCGGATCGGCGAGCGTCAGCGATTCGACGAGGTGCGGATGCTGGCGCGCGACGTTGAACGCGACGCTGCCGCCACGCGAATGGCCGACCAGGTGCACGGGGCCGAGATCGAGCGCGTCGATGAATTCGGCGAGCTCGTCGACGTGGTTCTGCCAGCTGAATTCGTCCTGGATGCCTGCTTCGACGGCCGGCCAGTAGTGGCTCAGGCTCGGCGCGATGCAGCGGTAGTGCGCCGACAGCGCCGCCAGCTGCGGATCCCAGTAACGGTAGTCGCACAGCGAGCCGTGCACGAACAGCATCGGCGCCCCGCTGCCGCGCTCGACATACGGCAGGCTGATGCCTGACGAAAGCGTCGCAAATTGCAGGTCGGGGTTCGCGAGCACGGACGGCTCGATTCGCATGTTCATGGCTGAAAGACTAAAGGTGCGTCAACACGACGCAACTATGCATCACGGCGACCTGCAAGGAAAACGCATAATTTTCATCGTGACGATCAATTTTATTGATGGCTGCGGCGGAAACTCCTGTCGGAGCGTGGTCATGCGTCGAAGCCTTCAATCATCTGACGATTGATTGCGGCGCTGAAAGGGCGTGCGACGGCCTGCGCGCACGCGCCTTTGCGTTGGGAAAGCGAAGGGGGTGTCAGCGCACCGTGAACGCGGGCGCGGTCTGAAGCTCGACGGGGAGATCGTTGTCGGCGGCGAATTGCATCGCGAATTCGAATGCATCCGCACACACCGCGCGCAATTCGTCGGACACGAACAGGCATTTGACGCCGCCGTCGACGACCGGCATCGCGAGCCGCGACAGCGCGCACGGGTAGCCGGGCCGCCGTTCGCCGACGAACAGCGTGATGACGCCCGCGAGGCGCTCGGGCCAGTCGCTCGGGCGGAAGGTTTTCCGCGCGCGCGTGACGCCGCGGATCAGGTGGCCGTCGACGCGGCCGCGTTCGGTGATGTCGATACGATCCATGCTGGGGGCGTGTCCTCGTGCGCGTCATTCGCCGCCGTCGGCAGCCGCGTCGCCGCGCGCGGGAATCCGCAGGTTGCGCAGCTTGTGATAGAGCGTTTTCTTCGGCATGCCGAGCGCCTCGCTCGCGTCCGCGACGTTGCCGTTGTGACGCCGCAGCATGTCCTCGATCAGCATCCGCTCGAAATACGCGAGCTGCTCCGCGAGCGTGCTGCCGGCCGTCGGCGTGCCGCCGGACGACAGCAGGCTGTCGCCGGTCAGTCCGAGCACGAAGCGGTCGGCCACGTTCTGCAACTCGCGTACGTTGCCGGGCCATGCGTGCGTCATCAGTTCGGACACCTGCGCGGCGGTGACGACCGGCGCCGGCTGCCCGAAGCGCCGCGCGGCCGCGAGCACGAAATGCTCGAACAGCAGCGGCACGTCCTCGCGCCGCTCGCGCAGCGGCGGCAGCTCGATCTGCGCGACGTTGAGGCGATACAGCAGATCCGCACGAAAACGTCCGTCGGCCGCGAGTTCGGCGAGATCGGCCTTCGACGCGGCCACCACGCGGCAGTCGACCGGAATCAGGTCGTTCGCGCCGAGCCGCTCGACCACGCGCTCCTGCAGCACGCGCAGCATCTTGATCTGCAGCGCGATTGGCATCGTCTCGATCTCGTCGAGGAACAGCGTGCCGCCGTCCGCCCATTCGATCTTGCCGATGCGCTTCTTGATCGCGCCGGTGAACGCGCCGGCCTCGTGGCCGAACAGCTCGCTCTCGAACACCTGTTCGGGCAGGCCGCCGCAGTTCAGCGCGACGAAATGCGCGTCGCGCCGGCTGCCGAAGTCGTGCAGGCTGCGCGCGATCAGCTCCTTGCCGGTGCCCGTCTCGCCGGTGATCAGCACCGATACCGACGTGTCGGCGAGGCGCAGGATCTTCTTGCGCACGTCGGCCATCGCGGGCGACTTGCCGAGCACGAACGCCTCGATGCCCTGCCAGTTGTTCAGCGCCGCGCGCAGCCCCTTCACCTCGAGCGTCAGGCGGCGCTTCTCGACCGCACGCGCGACGCGCCCGGCGATCACGTCCGACGAAAACGGCTTCTCGATGAAGTCGTACGCGCCGACCTGCATCGCGCCGACGGCCGTCGAGATGTCCGCATGGCCGCTGATCAGCACGACCGGAATCTGCGCATCGATGGCCATCACGCGGTCGAGCAACTGCAGCCCGTCGATGCCCGGCATCCGCACGTCCGACACGATCACCACCGGCGCGCCGGGCGCGACGTGCGCGAGCGCGTCGGCGGCCGACGCGAACGCGTCGACCGGGAACCCGGCGAGCGCGACGGCCTGCTCGACGCCGATCCGGACGTTTTCATCGTCCTCGACGACCAGCACGCGAATCTCATCTTCCATGCTCTGTCCTTTGTTGCGGCGTCGCCGCCGCGAATTCGATGGTGAATTGCGCGCCGCCTTCGTCGCGGTTCGCCGCGACGATCTTCGCGCCGAAGGCCTCGACGATGCGCGACGTGATCGCGAGGCCGAGCCCGAGGCCCTGGCCGCGCGGCTTGGTCGTGACGAACGGCTCGAACAGATGCGGCAGCACGTCGGGCGCGATGCCGGCGCCGCTGTCGGCCACCGTGAAACGCACGCGGCCGACGCCGTCCGCCTCGGTCGCCTCGGTCGCCTCGATGACGATGCGGCGCACCGGTGCGTCGTGCACCGCGTCGAGCGCGTTGCCGAGCAGGTTCACGATCACCTGCTGCAACTGGCTCGATTCGGCCGAGACCGTCGTGCCGGGCGCGATGTTCACGTCGAGCCGCACGCCCTCGTCGCGAATCCGCGCATCGTAGATGAGCCGCGCATGCGCGACGGCCTCGTTCAGCGATACCGCGACGCGCTCGACGTCGGGCTTGCGCGCGAAGGTCTTCAATTCGCCGGTGAGCACGGCCATGCCGTCGACCAGCTTGCCGACCCGTTCGAGATTCGCGAGCGCCGGCGCCGGCTGGCCGCGCTCGAAGAACGTGCGCGCGTTGTCGCACAGCGTGCGGATCGCGACGAGCGGCTGGTTCAGTTCGTGTGTGAGGCCGGCGGCCATCTGCCCGAGCACCGCGAGCTTGCCCGCGTGCACGACTTCCTGCTGCGATGCGCGCAGTCGCTGCTCGGTGCGTTCGCGCTCGTCGATCTCGCGCTGCATCCGCTCGTTCGCGGCCGTCAGCGCGGCGGTGCGCTGCGCGACGGTCAGTTCGAGCCGGTCGTTCGCGCGGCGCAGCGCGTCCTGCGCGTTCAGCCGCGCGATGATCGCCCGGCGGCGCTGGATCGCATAGCCGACCAGCAGCGCGACGATCAGGAACGCACCGGTGACGAACACGAACGCCGTCTGCTGCTGGCGCCGCGCGCCCGCGATGTCGAGCAGCACCATCAGCGAATCGCCGGCCTGCGGCGCGGGGCGCGACATCACGAGATAGCGCGTGGTGCGGCCGGCGTGGTGCGGATCGGGGAAGGTGCCGAACCACGCGGCCGAGCTGCGGTCGCCGATGCGGCGATAGGGCAGCGCGTCGACGGTGCGGCCCGCGTACTGGCGCGATGCCTGGATGTCGCGCTGCTGCTGTGCGGTGATCGGGCGCAGCGCGGTGAATTTCCACGCGGGCTCGGTCGAGATCACGACCACGCCGTTGCTGTCGACCACCATCGCGGCGACGCCCGGCGCACGCCATGCCGATTCGAGCGGATCGACGCTGATCTTCACGGCGGCCACGCCGATCGGCGCGCCGTCGCTGCGTACCGCGCTGGCGAAGTAGACGCCCGGCACGCCGGTGTTGGTGCCGATGCCGAAGAAGCGGCCGCTGCCGCGCGCGAGCGCGTCCTTGAAGTACGGCCGGTACGACACGTTGGTGCCGACGAAGCTGATCGTCTCGTTCCAGTTGCTGGCGGCGATCACGTCGCCTTGCAGGTCGATCACGTCGACCGCGCCGCTGCCCGCGTCGCGGTTCACGGCCTCGAGATAGGTGTTCACCGCATGCACGAGCGCGGGCGCATCGTTCGGCGCGGCTTTCAGCATGGCCCGCACGCCGTCCTGCCGCGCGACCAGGCCGGGCAGGATCTCGAAGCGGCCGAGCTCGCTTTTCAGGCTCGACGCATACAGGTCGAGCCGGTGCGCGCCGGCTTCCTCGAGCGCGTCGATCGCGCGTTCCCACGCGAAATCGACGGCCGCGCCGGCCACGCCGACATACAGCACCGCGGCCGAGGCCCAGCCCCACCACGGGATTCCCTTGAAGCTCTTCTGCACGTTCGTCCTCATCGAAGCCCGCAACGCGCGTGAACGGGGCTCGTCCCGAACGACGCGCGCCGCGCGCCGGCAGGGCCGGCGGCGGCGCGTGAGAGGCAGCCGGCGCGACGACGCGCGCGGCCGCGCATCATCCGAAGTGCGCGACCAGGATCAGCGTCACCGTGACGACGATCGCGCCGCCGATGCGCGTGGCGATCTGCGCGAACGGCATCAACTGCATCCGGTTCGCGGCGGTCAGGATCGCGACGTCGCCGGTGCCGCCTTGCCCGCTGTGGCAGGCGTTCACGATTGCGGTGTCGATAGGGTACATCTTCAGCAGGCGGCCGACCACGAAACCGGTGCCCATCAGCGTCGCGACGGTCGACACGATCGTGACCACGTTGACGATCGTGAACGCGGCGGTCAGCTTGTCCCACGGCGTCATCGCGACGCCGATCGCGAACAGCAGCGGGTACGTGACGGCGGTCGAGAAGAACTTGTAGACGACGAACGCGCCTTCCTGCAGCGGCGGCGACACCGCGCGCGCCAGCTTCACGAGTACCGCGAGGAACAGCATCGCGACCGGCGCGGGCAGGCCGAACAGCTTGTGCGCCATCAGGCCGACGAGGTACAGCGTGATCGCCGTGATGCCGGCGCCCGCGATGTGCGTGACGTCGACGTGGCCGCGGATTTCCTCGCTTTCCGGCGTCATGTCGCCGCTTTCGCCGACCTGCAGGCGGCCGTTGCCGGTCAGGTGCGGCAGGCGCTTGCCGAGCATGTCGAGCGCGCCCGACAGGATGATCGCGGTCAGGCTGCCGAGCATCACCGGCGGCAGCACCATCGCGAACATCTCGCCCTGCGGCAGGTGCATCAGTTCCGAATAGCCGATCGACAGCGGAATCGCGCCTTCGCCGACGCCGCCCGCCATGATCGGCACGACGATGTACAGCAGCGTGTGGCGCGCGCCGAGGCCGAGCGCGGTGCCGACCGCCGTGCCGACGATCGCCGCGGCGACCGAGCCGGCCGCGAGCGGAATGAAGATCTTCACGAAGCCCTGGATCAGCACGCGGCGGTCCATGCTCAGGATGCTGCCGACGATGATCGACGCGATGAACAGGTACAGGAAGTTGGTCGACTTCGTGAATTCGACCGTCAGGTTCAGCACCGGCTTCGGCAGCACGTGGTAGTACGTGAGCGCCGACGGCACGAAGGTCGCGAAGATCGCGGCCGCGCCGATGTTGCGCAGGAGCGGCAGGCGCTTGCCGAGTTCGGCGCACGTGAAGCCGAAGAACGCGAGCACGGCGATCGCCATCGAGATCTCGCCGGGCACCTTGCCCGTCACCGCGAAGCCGACGATCAGCCCGAACAGGATCACGTAGACCGGCAGCGGGATGATGCCGATGCGGATTTCCATCAGCTTCCACCAGCCTTGCGGCCAGAAGCGTTCGCGTGTGGCGGGGCCGGCTGCGGCAATCGGCTCGGGATGGGACGGGGTATGGATAGAGGTCTGCAAGACGTGTCTCCTGATGTTTGGAATGCCTGCATCGCTTCGCGGCATCGTGTGCCGTCTATTACGCAACCCCCATGCCAGTATTCCGGTTGGCCGGGATATTTTTAATCCATTGATTCATAAGGAATTTGTTTCGTCTGAGGAAAGGGTTTGCCAGGCGGGATGGCCGAGATTTCGGAATCGGCGCGGCGCCCGGGCCGAGATTTCGGCCTGACGGCGGCCCGGTCGCCCGGCCGTGCCCGTCGCCCGCCATATCGCCGCGCGCGATTTTCTTCGCACAATCGCTTCGTAGACCGCCCTCCCGCCGCTCTCTATCATCGGCTGATCTTTTTCCGATGCGACGACGACTGTCCGGAGAACGCCCGCGCGTTCGCCGCGGCGTCGCTCATCCGTCGATACCGTCTTTGGACAGGAGAGTGGTTCCCATGCTGCATCCCGTGTTTTCCGCCCGCTTTTCCGCCGGGCGCCTCGCCCGCCTGTTGACGGCCGCGCTGCTCGGCGTCGTGCTGCTGAACGGCGCGCGCGCCGACACCGCGCCGCTGAAGGTCGGCATCTCGACCAGCCCGCAGATCGAGGCGCTGAAGATCGCCGCGAAGGAGGCGAAGGAGCAGGGGCTCGACGTGAAGATCGTCGAATTCACCGACTGGAATACGCCGAACGCGGCGCTCGCGAACAAGGACATCGACGTCAACTACTTCCAGCACATCCCGTTTCTCGAGAACGCGAAGAAGCAGGGCGGCTACAACTTCATCTCGATCGCGCCCGGCACGATCATGAAGATCGGCCTCTATTCGAAGAAGGTGAAAAGCTTCGCCGAGCTGAAGGACGGCGCGCGCGTCGCGATCGCGAACGATCCGGTCAACGGCGGGCGCGGGCTGTTGCTGCTGCAGCGCGCCGGGCTCATCACGCTGAAGCCGGGCGCGGACTACCGCGCGACCACGCACGACATCGTCGCGAACCCGAAGCACCTGAAGATCATCCCGCTCGAGGCGTCGCAGCTCGCGCGTTCGCTCGACGACGTCGATCTCGCGCAGGGTTACCCGAGCTTCATCAAGCTCGCCGGCACGACCGACCCGAACAGCGCGCTGCTGTTCGACGGCACCGAGAACAAGAACTTCGCGATCCAGTGGGTCGTGCGGCCGGAGAGCGCGAACGATCCGCGCATCCGCAAGTTCATCGCGATCTACCAGCACTCGCCGGCGGTGCGCAAGGCACTCGACAACGCGTTCGGCTCGCTGTACGCGATCGCGTGGTGACGGAGGCGGCATGACGACGGCGAACCGCAAGAAGATCCTGCTCAACGCGTTCAACATGAACTGCGTCGGGCACATCAACCACGGGCTGTGGACGCATCCGCGCGACCGCTCCGCGCACTACACCGATCTCGACTACTGGGCCGATCTCGCGAAAACGCTCGAACGCGGCAAGTTCGACGGGATCTTTCTCGCGGACATCGTCGGCGTGTACGACGTGTTCGGCGGCGGGCCGGACGTCGCGCTGCGCGAATCGGTGCAGGTGCCCGTCAACGATCCGCTCTTGCTCGTGCCGGCGATGGCGCAGGTCACGCGGCATCTCGGTTTCGGCGTGACCGCGAACCTGACCTACGAGCCGCCGTACCTGTTCGCGCGCCGCATGTCGACGCTCGATCATCTGACGAAAGGGCGCGTGGGCTGGAACATCGTCACCGGCTACCTCGACAGCGCCGCGCGCGGGATGGGCCTCGCGCAGCAGATCGGCCACGACGACCGCTACGAGCGCGCCGACGACTACATGGACGTCGTCTACAAGCTGTGGGAACAGAGCTGGGACGACGACGCGGTGATCCGCGACGCGCAGGCGCGCGTGTTCGCGCAGCCGGACAAGGTGCGGCGCGTGAAGCACGACGGGCCGTTCTATTCGGTCGATGCGATCCATCTGAGCGAACCGTCGCTGCAACGCACGCCGGTGCTGTACCAGGCCGGCTCGTCCGCGCGCGGCGTCGAGTTCGCGGGCCGTCACGCGGAATGCGTGTTCGTGAACGGACAGAGCAAGGCCGCGGCGCGCGCGGCGGCGCTCGACATCCGCGCGGCCGCCGCGCGGCAGGGCCGCGACCCGGCGTCGATCAGGATCTTTGCCGGCGTGAGCGTCGTGACGGCCGAGACCGAATTGCTCGCGCGCGAAAAGTTCGACGAATACCGGCGCTACGCGAGCCCGGAAGCCGGCCTCGCGCATTTCGCGAGCTCGACCGGCATCGACTTCGCGAAGTACGGCCTCGACGAGCCGATCTCGTACGTGAAGACCGATTCGATCCAGTCGGCCGTCGACGCGATCTCGAAGAAGAGCACGACCGGCACGTGGACCGTGCGCCGCATGCTCGAACAGATGTCGCTCGGCGGCCGCTATGCGCCGATCGTCGGTTCGCCGTCGCAGGTCGCGGACGAGCTGCAGTCGTGGATCGACGAGACCGGCATCGACGGCTTCAACCTGACGCGCACCGTGATGCCCGAGTCGTTCGAGGATTTCGTCGACTGGGTCGTGCCCGAGCTGCAGAACCGCGGCGTCTACAAGGAAGACTACGATCCCGCGCCGACGCTGCGCGAGAAGCTGTTCGGCGCAGGCCCGCGCCTGCCGGCCTGGCATACGGGCGCGCAGCATCGGCCGGCGGCCGTGGCCGAACCCGCGTATCCCGGGCATGCCTGAACGTGACGGAGCGAAGCGATGACGCAATTGTTCGATACGCTGGGGTTCATCGAGGCGTCGGCCGTGCGTGCCGGCGCCGGTGCGGCGGCGCATGAGGAAGGCGTGACGCCCGCCGCCGGCGCGGCCGTGTCGCTGGAACACGTCGGCAAGGTGTTCGCGACCCCGCGCGGCCAGGCCGCCGCGCTGCGCGACGTGACGCTCGACGTGCGGCGCGGCGAGGTATTCGGGATCATCGGCCGCAGTGGCGCGGGCAAGAGCACGCTGCTGCGGCTCCTGAACGGCCTCGAACGGCCGAGCTCGGGCCGCGTGCGCGTGCAGGGCGTCGACGTCGGCGCGCTCGACGAGGACGGCCTCGTCGCGTTGCGGCGCCGCACCGGCATGGTGTTCCAGCATTTCAACCTGCTGTCCGCGAAGACGGTGTTCGAGAACGTCGCGCTGCCGCTGAAGATCGCCGGCGTGCCGAAGGCCGAGCGCGCGCGCAAGGTCGACGCGCTGCTCGACCTCGTCGGGCTCGCCGCGAAGCGCGACGCGTATCCGGCCAGCCTGTCGGGCGGCCAGAAGCAGCGTGTCGGCATCGCGCGCTCGCTCGTGCACGATCCCGAGGTGCTGCTGTGCGACGAAGCGACGTCGGCGCTCGATCCGGAAACCACGCAATCGATCCTCGCGCTGCTTGCCGACATCAACCGCCGTCTCGGGCTCACGATCGTGCTGATCACGCACGAGATGGAAGTGATCCGCGCGGTGTGCGACACGGTCGCGGTGATCGAACAGGGCGAAGTCGTCGAAACTGGCCCCGTGTGGCGCGTGTTCGGCGATCCGCGCCACGGCGCGACGCGTGCGCTGCTAAGCACGCTGCAGCACGACCTGCCGGCCGAGCTGGCCGCGCGCGTGCGGCCGCTGCCGGAACACGCCGCGCTGCCCGACGGCGCACAGATCGTGCTCGACGTCCGCTATACGGGCGAGAGCGGCGGCGAACCGGACGTCGGCGCGCTCGCGGCGGCGCTCGGCGGCTCCGTGCGGTTCCTGCACGGCGGCATCGAAAGCATCCAGGGGCACGCGCAGGGGCGGCTCGTGATCGCCGCGACGCCGCGTGCGGATGACGCCGGCTCGCCGGCGGCGCGCGGCGGCGCGGTCGCCGCGCTACTCGAACGCGCGCGCCGTCATGCGAATCATGCGGAGGTGCTCGGCTATGTTTGAGCTCTGGTGGCCCGAACTGCTCGACGCGATCCGCGACACGCTGTCGATGGTCGCCGCGTCGGCCGCGATCGCGGCGCTGATCGGCATCCCGCTCGCGGTGATCCTCGTGACCACCGCGCCCGGCGGCATCTACGCGCGGCGCGGCGTGAACGCCGTGCTCGGCGCGCTCGTCAACGTGTTCCGTTCGACGCCGTTCATCATCCTGCTGGTCGCGCTGCTGCCGTTCACGCGTGTGCTGATCGGCACGACGATCGGCGTGTGGGCGGCCGTCGTGCCGCTGTCGATCGCCGCGATCCCGTTCTTCGCGCGGATCGCCGAAGTGAGCCTGCGCGAAGTCGATCGCGGGCTGATCGAGGCCGCGCTCGCGATGGGCGCGAAGCGCCGCCACATCGTGTGGCACGTGCTGCTGCCCGAAGCGCTGCCCGGCATGCTCGGCGGCTTCACGATCACCGTCGTCGCGCTGATCGGCTCGACCGCGATGGCGGGCGCCGTCGGCGCGGGCGGGCTCGGCGATCTCGCGATCCGCTACGGCTATCAACGTTTCGACACCACCGTCATGGCGACCGTGATCGTGATCCTGATCGCGCTCGTCTCGGCCGTGCAAATCACGGGCGACCGCCTGGTCCGACGCGTGACCCGGCGAACCTGAGCGACGCCACAAGCGTCCGCTCGCTTCATTCCTGATCCTGAGAGAAAACCTATGACTTTGCCCATCGGCGCGCCGCGCGAATGGAACGGACAATTCGAGGAAGCGCTGTTTCTCGACGTGGCGCGACGCCATCGTCCGGACTTCCCCGACAAGGTGGCGACGCCGCCGCGCGAGCCGCGCAACGACGACGAGCTGGCCGCCGTCGCCGACTACTACACGAAGATGGCGTCGCACGACCTGTTCATCGTGCAGGTCGTCGCGAAGGCGATCGACACGCTGTTCCGCGACGATCCGCATTTCCAATTGATCCTGTCGCGCCAGCTCGGTGACGACGGCGCGCACGCGGTGATCGGCCGCGAACGCGTGACCGAACTCACCGGGCGCGATCCGCTGCCGGAAGTCGACCGGCTCGTCGCCGCGCACTGGGCGCGTATCGGCGACATCGCGGTGCGCGACGTCGCCGGCTTTCTCGCGTTCGAATGGCATTACGAGCTGCACATCCTCGCGAAGCTGTGGATCCAGCGCAAGACCGGCCGCATCGGCGACGGCGCGATGCGCGAGCATGGCGAGAACCGGATCCGGCCGGACGAGGAATGGCATCGCGTGCAGATCGTCCAGTGGTGGTTCGACACGCTGCAGGCGCTGCCGGTGGCCGAGCGCGACGCGTTGATCGATCGCGTGATCGCGGCCGACGAGGAAACCCAGGCGCGGCTCGACGGCTACCTGCACGACGAGTACGCGCATACCGCACTGGTGTTCGGCGCGGATATCGCCGAATATCGTGCGATCTACGACGACTGGCGGCGCGAGATCCTGTCGCGGCTGACCGGCCGCGAGCTTCGCGCGCTCGTACCGCTGTCGGGCGAAACCGTTGAACAGGAAGCTGTCGCATGAACGATCCACGCGGCCCGGCGACGCTGGCGCCGGATACCGAACCACCGGCCGTCGACCGCGAAGCGCTGGCGCGCGCGATCGACGCGCTGCGCGTGAGTGCCGCCGAGCGCGACCGCGCGGGCGGCCATGCCGCGCAGGAAAAGCAGTGGCTCGCCGACGCAGGCCTGCTGACGCTCGCGGTGCCGCGCGCGTTCGGCGGCCAGGAAGCGCCATGGCCCGCGATCTACGACGCGATCCGGCAGGTCGCGCGGGTCGACAGCGCGCTTGCGCATCTCGTCGGCTTCCAGTGCCTGCAGGTGGTGAGCGTCGACGTGTGGGGCAATGCCGCGCAGCGCGAGCGCTACCTGCGCGGCACGGTCGACGGGCGCTGGTGGTGGGGCAACGCGGTCAATCCGCTCGACACGCGGCTCGTGGCCACGGCGACGCCCGACGGCGGCTACCGGCTCGACGGCGTGAAGGGATTCTGTTCCGGCACGCGCGGCTCGCAGCGGATGACGGTATCCGCGCACGATCCGGCCATCGGCCGCACCGTGTTCGGCGTGGTGCCGACCGATCGTGCCGGGATCACCGTCAACGACGACTGGGATCCGGTCGGCCAGCGCCAGACCGACAGCGGCAGCGTGCGCTTCGACGGCGTGACGCTCGCGGCGGACGAGGTGCTGCACCGCTCGGAAGCGCCGCCGACGCCGCGCGCGACGCTGCGCACGCTCGTGTCGCAGCTCGTGCTGACGAACCTGTTCGTCGGCCTGGCCGAAGGCGCGCTGGCCGAGGCGCGCGACTACGTGCGCCAGCATGGCCGCCCGTGGATTCACTCGGACGTCGAGCGGGCCGAAGACGATCCGTACACGCTGCAGCGCTTCGGCGACATGCGCGTGCGCGCGGTGGCCGCGGCGGCGCTGGCCGATCGCGCGGCCATCGCGCTGCAGCACGCATGGGCGCGGCAGGAGGCGCTGACGGCCGACGAGCGCGCCGAGGTCGCGCTCGCGGTATCGGAAGCGAAGATCGTCGCGCAGCGCGCGGCGCTCGACAACGGCGAGGCGCTGTTCGACGCGTGCGGCGCACGCGCGACGGCCGCGTCGCTCGGCCTCGACCGCTTCTGGCGGAATGCGCGCACGCATACGCTGCACGACCCGCTCGACTACCGGCTGCGCGACGTGGGCCGGTTCGCGCTGAGCGCGGAATTGCCGCCGGCGTCGCTCTATACGTGATGCGCAGCGGGGCGGTACCGGCGCGGCGCCGCGTACTGCCCTCGCTGTCAGCACAAGCACATCGATGAGCGGGACAGCTGGACGTTCGAAATGATATGTTATATCGTAGCGATACAATATATCATCTGATCCTCGACGTCCTCTTCCGGAATCGCCCGATGAACCCCGCCCTTCAACCGTCCACGCGGCTTCCCGTGACTGTCCTGTCCGGCTTTCTCGGCGCCGGCAAGACGACGCTGCTCAACCACATCCTCAACAATCGCGAGGGCCGGCGCGTCGCGGTCATCGTCAACGACATGTCGGAGGTCAACATCGACGCCGCGCTCGTGCGCGACGGCGGCGCGGGGCTGTCGCGCACCGACGAGAAGCTGGTCGAGATGAGCAACGGCTGCATCTGCTGCACGCTGCGCGAGGATCTGCTGATCGAGGTCGACCGGCTCGCGCGCGAAGGGCGCTTCGATCAGTTGGTAATCGAATCGACCGGCATCTCGGAGCCGCTGCCGGTGGCCGAGACGTTCACGTTCGAAGGCGAGGACGGCCGCAGCCTCGGCGAAGTCGCGCGGCTCGACACGATGGTGACGGTGGTCGACGCGCTCAATTTCCTGCGCGATTACGCGTCGCGCGACAGCCTGCAAGCGCGCGGCGAATCGATGGGCGACGACGACGCGCGCACGGTCGTCGATCTGCTGATCGACCAGATCGAGTTCTGCGACGTGCTCGTGATCAACAAGATCGACCTGATCGACGCCGGCGCGCGCGAGCGGTTGGTCGCGCTGCTGCGCGGGCTGAACCGGCGCGCGCGGATCGAGATCGCCGAATTCGGCAAGGTGCCGCTCGAGCGTGTGCTCGACACGGGCCTGTTCGATTTCGACGCGGCGTCGCGCGCGCCGGGCTGGCTGCAGGAGCTGCGCGGCACGCACACGCCGGAGACCGACGAATACGGGATCCGCAGCTTCGTCTATCGCGCGCGGCGGCCGTTTCATCCGCGGCGCTTCTTCGATCTCGTCGAAAGCGAATGGCCGGGTGTCGTCCGCTCGAAGGGGTTCTTCTGGCTCGCCACGCATCCGACCGTCGCCGGTTCGTGGTCGCAGGCCGGCGCGGTCGCGCGGCACGGGCCGGCCGGCCACTGGTGGGCGGCCGTGCCGCCCGAGCGCTGGCCGCAGGACGCGGAAGCCGTCGCGCAGATCCGCGCGCGCTGGGACGAGCACGTCGGCGACGCCCGGCAGGAACTCGTGCTGATCGGCATGGACATGGACGAGCCGGCGCTGCGCGCGCGCTTCGACGCGTGTCTGCTGACCGATGCCGAGATGGCTGCCGGCCCCGAACACTGGACCACGTGGGACAGCCCGTTTCGCGACTGGCCCTGACCTGAACGCGCGCTTCCTGCATCGATCCGGATGGAGAAGGCGCTTCACCGGATTTCAAGCATGAATGCAGCGCTTCCCGATATTTCCCTGACCGATGCCGCGCCGGGCCGTCGCCCGCTCGAATGGGTCGGCATGCAGGGCATCGACCTGCCCGTCGTCGTGGCGGAGCCCGGCTGCCGGCGCGACGTGCATGCGCGTGTCGACGTACAGGTCGATCTGCCCGCGCCGCAGGTGAAAGGCATCCACATGTCGCGGCTGTACGCGCTGCTCGACGGGCTGGCCGACGGCGAAGCGTTGTCGCCGGCCGGCCTGCGGCGCGTGCTGCGCGCGATGGTCGACAGCCATCGCGATTGCGATACGGGCCGCGCGCGCGCGCGGTTGCGCTTCGACCTGCTGGCTCGCCGCGCGGCGCTCGTGACCGACGGGCTGGCCGGCTGGAAGGCCTATCCGGTGCGGATCGACGCGACGCTCGCCGGCGACGCGTTCGAACTGCGCGCGCAGGCGACGGTTATCTATTCGTCGACGTGCCCGTGCTCGGCCGCGTTATCGCGGCACTGGATCGAACAGGCGTTCCTGAGCACGTTCGGCGGCGACGCTCGCGTGGAGCCGGCGGCGGTCGCCGCGTGGCTGAAACGGCAGGCGACGGCCGCCACGCCGCACAGCCAGCGCAGCGAAGCCGTCGTCAGCGTGGCGCTGCCGGCCGATCGCGCAACGTTGGGGCTGATCGACCTGATCGATCGCGTCGAGCATGCGCTCGGCACGCCGGTGCAGACCGCCGTCAAGCGCGCGGACGAGCAGGCGTTCGCGGTGCTGAACGGCGGGAACCCGATGTTCGTCGAGGACGCGGCGCGCCGCGTGCAGGCCGCGCTGGAAGATCGTCATGCGAGCCCGCGCGTGCATGTGCGTCATCTCGAAAGCCTGCATCCGCACGATGCGGTGGCGTGGGCTGCGCCGCTGGATGAAGGCGCCGACGCATGCTGATCCGCAAGCTGTTCCGCTTCGAGAATGCGCACGTCGTGCGCGGCTGCAGCACGCGGCGCTGCTCGCATTCGATCCACGGCCATTCGTACCGCGTGGAGCTGCTGCTCGAAGCGCATGCGCTGGACCACGGGCAGATGATCTACGACTTCGGGCTGCTCAAGGGCGACGTGCGCGACCTGATCGATGCGTTCGACCATGCGGTGACGCTGTGGTCGGACGACGATCCGTGCTACGTCGAAAGCATGCGTCGGCATTCGGAGCGCTGGGTGCTGCTGCCGGTGTCGCCGAGCGCCGAGCAGTTCTCGCGCGTGTTCTTTCGCCTCGTCGACGCGGCGCTGCGCGGGACGCGCATGTCGAACGGCGAAGCCGACGTGCGGCTGCATTCGGTGATCGTTCACGAGACCGAGACCGGCTACGCGCAGTGTTTCCGCGACGACGCCTTCAATCCGCGCATGGGCCGCATCGACCTCGATGCGATCGTGTTCGCGCCGGCCATCGTCGCGCAGTGGCGCGATCCCGGCCTGTTCGAGCGGCTCAAGCGAAGCCATGTCCTTTCCCGGCAGGAATCCTCATGATCCGAAAGAACCCGCGCGGCGACCTGCCGCAGATTCATCCGGACGCGTTCGTCGATCCGACCGCCATCCTGTGCGGGTGCGTGATCGTCGAGGAGAACGTGTTCATCGGCCCGTACGCGGTGATCCGTGCCGACGAAACCGATGCGCGCGGCGAGATCGCGCCGATCGTGATCGGTGCACATTCGAACATCCAGGACGGCGTCGTGATCCATTCGAAATCGGGCGCGAGCGTGACGATCGGCCGGCACACGTCGATCGCGCATCGCGCGATCGTCCACGGGCCGTGCACCGTCGGCGACGGCGTGTTCGTCGGGTTCAACAGCGTGCTGTTCAACTGCACGATCGACGACGGCTGCGTGGTGCGCTACAACGCGGTCGTCGACGGCTGCCACTTGCCGCCGGGCTTCCACGTGCGCTCGACCGAACGCATCGGGCCGGAAACCGATCTCGCCGCGTTGCCGCAGGTGACGGCCGACGCGAGCGATTTCTCCGAGGACGTCGCGCGCACGAACAACGCGCTGGTGCTCGGTTACAAGCGGATCCAGAACGAGTTCTGAGTCATGGACGAGCGGATGCGGCGCGAAGGGGACGACCGAGCGAAACGACGGCACGCCGATCTGCTGGTGCACGGCGGCACGGTGATGACGCCCAATGGCGCCGAGCGGATCGACGTCGCATGCGCGGATGGCCGCGTCGTCGCGCTGGGTGCGTTGCACGGCACCTGGAGCGCCGACGTGCAGCTCGATGCGCGCGGATTGCACGTGCTGCCGGGCGTGGTCGACAGCCAGGTGCATTTCCGCGAGCCGGGGCTCACGCACAAGGAGACCCTCGAGGCCGGCACGCGCGGCGCGGTGCTCGGCGGCGTCACGACGATCTTCGAGATGCCCAATACGCATCCGCTGACGCTGAGCGAGCGGGACTTGCAGACGAAGCGGGACCTGGCGCACGGCCGCGCATGGTGCGACTACGCGTTCTACATCGGCGGCTCCGCCGTGAATGCCGAACGGCTGCCGGCGCTCGAATGCTTGCCCGGCTGCGCGGGCGTGAAGGTTTTCATGGGCAGCTCGTTCGGCGATCTGCTGGCCGACGACGAAACCGTGCTGCGCCGGATCCTGCGCAACGGCCGGCGACGCATGGCCGTGCACGCGGAGGACGACGCGCGGCTGCGCGAACGCAAGGCGATCGCGGAAGCGAGCGGCGACGTGCGCGACCATCCGCGCTGGCGCGACGTGGAAAGCGCGCTGGCCGCGACGCGGCGCATCGTCGGGCTGGCAGCGGAAGTGGGCCGCCGGCTGCATGTGCTGCACGTGTCCACCGCGGATGAAATGGCGTTTCTCGCACGGCACCGGCGGCGCGTGACCGTCGAAGTCACGCCGCATCACCTGAGCCTGCATGCGCCCGATTGCTACGAGCGGCTCGGCACGTTCGCGCAGATGAATCCGCCCGTGCGCGAACGGCATCATCGCGACGCGCTGTGGCAGGCCGTGCGCGACGGCGTGGTCGACGTGATCGGCAGCGATCATGCGCCGCACACGCGCGACGAGAAGCGCCGCCCGTATCCGCAGTCGCCGAGCGGGATGACCGGCGTGCAGACGCTGCTGCCGCTGATGCTCGACCACGTGCAGGCCGGCCGCCTGAGCCTCGAACGGCTGGTCGACCTGACGAGCGCCGGGCCGGCGCGCGTTTTCGGCATCGAAGGGAAGGGGCGCATTGCGGCGGGCTACGACGCCGATTTCAGCATCGTCGACCTGCGCGCGCGGCGGGTCATCCGCGACGAATGGATCGCGAGCGTGAGCGGCTGGACGCCGTACGACGGATGCGCGGTCACGGGGTGGCCCGTGCATACGGTCGTGCGCGGGCAGGTCGTCGTGCGGGATGGGGCGCTGCACGGGCAGCCGACCGGGGAGCCGGTGACATTTCTGGATGCGGCGGCTTGACCGGAACGGTGTGCGGCCCGTTGCAGCGTCCGCTCGGTAAGCCGCATCCCGCACGAGCGCATCGGCCTTGCCCGCCTGCGCCTGGGCGATCGGCATGCCATCGGCGATCGGCCCGGCGGTCTTGCCGACTGCCGAATCCGAAGGTCGCGCTTTTCGATCCGACGCTCGAGCGCCGCCGATCGCGACCGCAGCGCCGGCATGCCGGCCGGCTTCACTCTGCCGGCAATGTAGCCGCCAGCGCCCGCATCGCCTCCCCCGTTTCCGGGTTCGCCGGAAAGAACGCCTCGATCGCGAGTTCCGACAGCGTCACGTCGACCGGCGTGCCGAACACCGTCGTCGTACTGAAGAACGTCAGCTCGCCGCTCGCCGTGCGTAGCCGCAGCGGCACGGCGATATCCGCGAAATCGGTGCGTGCGTGCGAATCGTCGGGCTGCCCGGCCGGCGCCGGATACGCGGCCAGCTCATCGCGCAGCGCATGCAGCGTCCGATCACCGCTCGCGTCGATCTGCCGCTGCAGCCGATGCAGGATGTGCGCGCGCCATTCGTGCCAGTTGACGATCTGCGACGCGAGACCGTCCGGATGCAGGCTCAGCCGCAGCACGTTGACGGGCGGCTGCAGCAGTGCCGGATCGGCCTGCGCGACCAGCGCGCCGAGCATCCGGTTCGCGGCGAGCAGCGTCCAGTGGCGATCCACCGCGAGCGCCGGATAAGGCTCGTGCCCGCGCAGCACGGCTTCGACCGCATGACGCGCGGCATCCAGTTGCGGGTCCGAAAACGGCCGTTCACGAAACAGCGGCGCGAAGCCGGCCGCGACGAGCAGCGCATTGCGTTCGCGCAGCGGCACGTCGAGGCGTTCGGCGAGATGCAGCACCATCTCGCGGCTCGGCTGCGCGCGGCCCGATTCGACGAAGCTCAGGTGGCGCGCGGACACTTCCGCATCGAGCGCGAGCGCCATCTGGCTCAGGCGCCGGCGTTGCCGCCACGTGCGCAGCAGCGGGCCGACGCCGGACGCGCGGCCGGCGGACGGGGAAGGCGAATGGAGGGGGGCGGTCGAGTTCATGGGGGAGATGATAGGCAATCCCGCGCACCCCGGGCATTACCTGCGAGGTAAGCATTCCGGAGCGGCGCGCTGGCCTGCTACGCGGCCGCACGGCACGCCGACAGCAACCTGCTGCTTGCGTTGTCGTACACGGGTTTCTTCCTCAATCTGTTCAACATGATTCCGCTGTCGCCGTTCGACGGCGGGCGGATCACCGCGGTGCTGTCGCCGCGCATCGGGTTCGCGGGCGTGCCGGTGCTGATCGCGCTGTTCGTGTATCGGCCGAGCCCGCTGCTGATCGTGATGGCGATCGTCGCGCTTCCGCAACTGAAGCGCGCGTGGCGCTACGATCCCGACGCGCCGGGAAACCGCGTGTACTATGCGACGTCGATCGAGACGAAGACGACCTACGCGCTCTGCTACGTCGGCCTGCTCGCGTTTCTCGCGCTGATGACGTCCGGCGTGCACGACATGCTGCGCGTCGTGCATGCGTCGACCTGACGGCGGCCGGATGCAAAAACACGGCGGCCGCTTCGACGCGGCCGCCGTGTTTCAAAGGTCGGACCTTACGCGTCGCGATGACGCAGTTCGACGCGCTTGATGTCCTTCACGATCACGAGATAGCTGAACACGGTGACGAGCGCATTCAGCCCGACGAACACGAGCGCGCCGTTGAACGAGCCGCTTGCGCCGACGAGATACCCGATCGCGATCGGCGCGACGATGCCCGCCGTGTTGCCGAACATGTTGAACAGGCTGCCCGACAGGCCGATCGCTTCCTTCGGCGCGGTATCCGCGACGACGGCCCAGCCGAGCGAGCCGATTCCCTTGCCGAAGAACGACACGGCCATCAGCATGATGACCAGCGCTTCGCTGTCGACGTAGTTGCAGCCGATGATCGCCATCGACAGCGCCATCCCGCCGACGATCGGGATCTTGCGCGCGAGCGTCAGCGATACGCCGCGGCGGATCAGCGCGTCCGACAGCATTCCGCCGAGCACGCCGCCGAGGAAGCCGCAGATCGCCGGCAGCGACGTCATGAAGCCGGCCTTCAGCAGCGACATCCCGCGCGCCTGCACGAGGTAGATCGGGAACCACGTGAGGAAGAAGTACGTGAGCACGTTCACGCAGTACTGGCCGAGGTACACGCCGATCAGCATCCGGTTCGACAGCAACTGGCGCACGTAGTACCAGCCGGCCACGCGGCTGCCTTCGGAAGCGCTGCCGCCGCTGCCGCGCGCGCCGGCCGGCCCGCCCGTCGACCGCACGAGGCCGCCGCCCTGCTCGATATGGTCGAGTTCCGCCCGGTTCACGGCCGGATGGTCGGCCGGGTCCTTCACGACGCGCAGCCACAGGAACGCGAGCGCGATGCCGGCCAGGCCGAGCCACAGGTACACCTGATGCCAGCCGTACGCATGGGTGAGCCAGGCCATCAGCGGCGAGAACACCACGGCCGCGAAGTACTGCGCGGCATTGAAGATCGCCGACGCGGTGCCGCGTTCGGCGGTCGGGAACCAGCTCGCGACGACCTTCGCGTTCGCCGGAAACGCGGGCGCTTCCGCGATGCCGACCGCGAAGCGCATCGCGAACAGCGCGGCGACCGCGAACGCGGCGCTGCCGCCGAGGCCGATCGTGCTCTGCAGCAGCGTGAACGCCGACCACAGGAAGATGCTCGCCGCGTACACGCGCCGTGCGCCGAAGCGGTCGAGCAGCCAGCCGCTCGGCAGTTGCGCGAGCACGTACGCCCAGCTGAACGCCGAAAAGATGTAGCCCATCGTCACCGGATCGATGCCGAACGCCTTGCGGATCGGCGTGCCGGTAATCGACAGCGTGGCGCGGTCCGCGTAATTGAGCGTCGTGACGACGAACAGCATCGCCAGGATCCAGTAGCGCACGGCGGTTCGGCGCGCGGTGCGCGCGAGGTCGAGCGGAAGATCGCGAGGGGAGGTCTGATTGTTCACTTTAAACGTACGTCGTCGTATGACATGGGCGAAAGTTTATTGATAATGGCCCGATTCAGAAACTTCGGGTTTTCCCTTTGGATCGTCGTCACAGTGTGGGAAGGTCGGGATTTTCTGGCCGGGACAGGCTTTCGGAGGTATCGTCGTCGCCTTCGCAGGCGGCGAGAATGATACGACCTTGTCGGCAGACATCGTATCTGTTGAGCTACAATGAGCAATCCATACCCGAACCACGGAGCACACCCCATGCAACTGACAGGAGAGATGCTGATCGGCGCCGAAGCGGTGGCCGGCTCGGCCGGCACCTTGCACGCGTTCGATCCGACGAAGGGCGCGCCGATCGACGTTCCGGCGTTCGGCGTCGCGACGCAGGCCGACGTCGACCGCGCGTGCGAACTCGCCCGCGACGCGTTCGATGCGTATCGCTCGCAGCCGCTCGCGGCCCGCGCGGCGTTTCTCGAAGCGATCGCCGATGAAATCGTCGCGCTCGGCGAGGCGCTGATCGAGCGCGCGCATGCCGAAACGGGTCTGCCCGTCGCGCGGCTGCAGGGCGAGCGCGGCCGCACCGTCGGCCAGCTCCGGCTGTTCGCGCGCGTCGTGCGCGACGGGCGCTTCCTCGCCGCGTCGATCGATCCCGCGCAGCCGGCACGCACGCCGCTGCCGCGCTCCGACCTGCGGCTGCAGAAAGTCGCGCTCGGGCCCGTCGCCGTGTTCGGCGCGAGCAATTTCCCGCTCGCGTTCTCGGTGGCCGGCGGCGATACCGCGTCGGCGCTGGCAGCCGGCTGCCCGGTGATCGTGAAGGCGCATGAAGCGCACCTCGGCACGTCCGAGCTGGTCGGCCGCGCGATCCGCGCCGCCGTCGCGAAAACCGGCATGCCGGCCGGCGTGTTCTCGCTGCTGATCGGCCCCGGCCGCGTGACCGGCGCGGCGCTGGTCAGCCATCCGGCGATCCAGGCGGTCGGTTTCACCGGTTCGCGACAGGGCGGGATGGCGCTCGTGCAGCTCGCGAACGCGCGTGAACAGCCGATTCCCGTCTATGCGGAAATGAGCAGCATCAACCCGGTCGTGCTGTTCCCGGCCGCGCTGGCCGCGCGCGGCGACGCGATCGCGACGGGCTTCGTCGATTCGCTGACGCTCGGCGTCGGCCAGTTCTGTACCAATCCGGGCCTCGTGCTCGCGATCGACGGCCCCGATCTCGACCGCTTCGAGACCGTCGCCGCGCAGGCGCTCGCGAAGAAGCCGGCCGGCGTGATGCTCACGCCCGGCATTGCCGATGCATACCGCAATGGCCGCGGCAAGCTGGCCGAACTGCCGGGCGTGCGCGAGATCGGCGCGGGCGAGGCCGCGCAGACCGACTGCCAGGCGGGCGGCGCGCTGTACGAAGTGGGCGCGCAGGCGTTCCTGGCCGAGCCGGCGTTCAGTCACGAGGTGTTCGGGCCGGCGTCGCTGATCGTGCGCTGCCGCGATCTCGACGAAGTCGCGCGCGTGCTCGACGCGCTCGAAGGCCAGTTGACGGCCACGCTGCAGATCGACGCCGACGACAAGCCGCTCGCGCGCCGGCTGCTGCCGATCCTCGAACGCAAGGCCGGCCGCCTGCTGGTCAACGGTTACCCGACCGGCGTCGAGGTATGCGACGCGATGGTGCACGGCGGGCCGTTCCCCGCGACGTCGAACCCGGCCGTCACGTCGGTCGGCGCGACCGCGATCGAGCGTTTCCTGCGGCCCGTGTGCTATCAGGACTTCCCGGACGACCTGCTGCCCGACGCGCTGCAGGAAGGCAATCCGCTCGCGATTCCGCGGCTGCGGGACGGCAAGGCGGAGTGACGCGGCGGCGGCCCGGCGGCGAACGCCGGGCTGCTCGCCGGATGGACGAAAGCGGAGGCGGCCGATGGCCGTCTCCGCTTTTTTTCAGGGTGCCTTCCCTGTTGCCGGCGTTTCTCCTACAGTAGCGAAGCCTCGGGCCGTCCGGCCCGCAGGCGAGCCTGAGAGACGCACAAGACCAACAAGGAACCATCCGATGAATATCAGCAAGCGAGGCGACCACCTGTTCGCGGCCGGGTTGTGGAAAGCGATCGGCGACGTCGCGAAATCGGTCCGTACCCAGATCGGCGAATACAGCGAGGGGCGCGTGCTGGCCGACGCGCTGTTCGCGCTGCAGCGCGAGCTGGGCGGCAGCGAATTCGACGTGACGATCAACCAGGGGCGGCCCGTCGCGGGCTCCGATCCGCATTCGTTGATTTTCGGCAGGGCCGTCGAGCGCTTCAAGCACGACATGGAGGCGGTGGTGTTCGCGCTGAAGCACCGCCGCAGCATCGACGCACCCAACGGTGCGCAGCGCGCCGGAGAACTGACGCAGGCCAACACGCATCTCGCGACCGCGAAGCAGTACGCGATGTTGACGGTCGGGCGATTCTTCGATGCGGTCGTCGACCGCGACGTGCTGGAGCAGATCGTGGCTGCCGAGTCGCCGGCGCGCGGCCGGCCGATCGCGGCGCGCAAGGGGATCGACGAGACGCAGCGCACGCTCACCAGTGTGCGCCAGCGGATCATCGGCGCGATCGCGCAGATGTAATGCAATGGCCGCGCCGGCTCGTCGAGCCGCGCGGCCATCGGGTGATACCGATACGGGGCGCGGCCGGCGCGCGGTGTCGATGCTGCAGGCCCGCGCCGCCGGCAACCCCGCTTACTGCGGGCCCATCTTCCTGATCAGCACGTCGAGCTCGGCCGCTTCTTCGTCGGTCAGATCGACGAGCGGCGCGCGCACCGGGCCCGCGTCGTGGCCGACGAGCTTCGCGCCCGCCTTCACGATGCTGACCGCGTAGCCTGCGCGGCGATTGCGGATCTTCAGGTACGGCAGGAAGAACTCGTCGATCAGGCGGCCGACCGTCGCGTGGTCGTCCTTCGCGATCGCTTCGTAGAATGCCATCGCCGTCTTCGGGATGAAGTTGAACACGGCCGACGAGTACACCGGCACGCCGAGCGCCTTGTACGCGGCCGCATAGACTTCGGCCGTCGGCAGGCCGCCGAGGTACGCAAAGCGGTCGCCGAGGCGGCGGCGGATCGTCACCATGCTCTCGATTTCGCCGACACCGTCCTTGAAGCCGATCAGGTTGGGGCAACGGTCGGCGAGGCGCTCGAGCATGTCCGCATTCAGCTTCGAATTCGCGCGGTTGTACACCACGACGCCGATCTTCAGCGCGCGGCACACCTGCTCGACGTGCTCGGCGATCCCT
Organism: Burkholderia sp. BCC0506; assembly: GCF_902833145.1. Taxonomy (GTDB): domain Bacteria; phylum Pseudomonadota; class Gammaproteobacteria; order Burkholderiales; family Burkholderiaceae; genus Burkholderia. The sequence continues at coordinate 357,004 of NZ_CADFEN010000008.1, forward strand.
TCCTGGCTCGCTTCGGTCAGGTAGTGCGGCATCAGCAGCACGCCGCTCGCGCCGAGGCGCTCGGCTTCCTGCGCATATTCGATCGCGACGCGCGTCGCGCCGCCCGCGCCGGCGAGGATCGGCACCTTGCCCTTGCAGGTTTCCGTCGCGACGCGGATCACGTCCGAATACTCGCGCTGCGTGAGCGAGAAGAATTCGCCGGTGCCGCCGGCCGCGAACAGCGCGCTCGCGCCATACGGCGCCAGCCATTCGAGACGTTCGGCATAGGTGGACGGACGGAAGCTGCCGTCGGCGTCGAAATCCGTCAGCGGAAACGACAGCAGGCCGTGGGAGATGATCTGTTTGAGTTCTTGCGGTGAAGTCATGGTTGGGGTCGTCCGTCTAGCGCGAGTGCAGGTTCGTCGGGAACGGCATACGAGCCGAATTGGCGATGTCGTTGTATGTCATCGTACAACGCAAGAACGAGCGGCGCAAGCGGTTTGCTGGTGGGTCAAGGGTAGGGTCTTTCCGGATAAGGGTTTACGCAGCATCGTCGATTGAGGTTGAATGTCGTATGATGACTAACGATATCGCAGACCGCTTCCAGGAATTCCGATGACAGCCTCCCCTCTCTACATCCGCGTGCATCCGGACGACAACGTCGCGATCGTCGTCAACGACGGCGGTTTGCCCGAAGGCGCGACGTTCGCCGACGGGCTGACGCTGCGCGAAGGCGTGCCGCAGGGGCACAAGGTCGCGCTCGTCGACCTCGCGGCCGGCGATCCGGTCATTCGCTACAACGTGGTGATCGGCTATGCACTGACCGACCTGCGCCGCGGCAGCTGGGTCAACGAGCGCACGATGCGCATGCCCGAGCCGCCGGGCCTCGACGACCTGCCGCTCGCCACGCGCGCCGCGCCGCCGCTCGAGCCGCTCGAAGGCTACACGTTCGAGGGTTTCCGCAATGCGGACGGCTCGGTCGGCACGCGCAACATCCTCGCGATCACGACGACCGTGCAGTGCGTGTCGGGCGTCGTCGAGCATGCGGTGAAGCGGATCAAGGACGAACTGCTGCCGCGCTACCCGAACGTCGACGACGTGGTCGGGCTCGAACATACGTACGGCTGCGGCGTCGCGATCGATGCGCCGGACGCCGACATCCCGATCCGCACGCTGCGCAACATCAGCCTGAATCCGAACTTCGGCGGCGAGGTGATGACCGTGAGCCTCGGCTGCGAGAAGCTGCAGCCCGAGCGCCTGCTGCCGCCGGGCGCGATTCCGGTGGCCGCCGACGGCGCGACCGGCAACGGCGGCGTCGTCTGCCTGCAGGACGCCGCGCACGTCGGCTTCAACTCGATGATCGACTCGATCATGAAGATGGCCGAAGCGCATCTCGAGCGGCTCAACCGCCGCCGTCGCGAAACCTGCCCCGCGTCGGATCTCGTCGTCGGCGTGCAGTGCGGCGGCAGCGACGCATTCTCCGGGCTCACCGCGAACCCGGCGGTCGGCTTCGCGGCCGACCTGCTGGTGCGGGCCGGCGCGACGATCATGTTCTCGGAAGTGACCGAAGTGCGCGACGGCGTCGCGCAGCTTACGTCGCGCGCGGCGAACCAGGATGTCGCCCGCGAGATCATCCGCGAGATGGATTGGTACGACCGCTACCTGCAACGGGGCCGCGTCGACCGCAGCGCGAACACGACGCCGGGCAACAAGAAGGGCGGGCTGTCGAACATCGTCGAGAAGGCGATGGGGTCGATCGTGAAGTCGGGCAGCGCGCCGATCGCCGGCGTCGTGCGCCCCGGCGACCGTGCGCGGCAAAAGGGGCTGCTGTACGCGGCGACGCCCGCGAGCGATTTCATCTGCGGCACGCTGCAGCTCGCGGCGGGGATGAACCTGCACGTTTTCACGACGGGGCGCGGCACGCCGTACGGCCTCGCGCAGGTGCCGGTGATCAAGGTCGCGACGCGCAGCGATCTCGCGCGCCGCTGGCACGACCTGATGGATCTCGACGCGGGGCGGATCGCGACCGGCGCGGCGACGATCGAGGACACGGGCTGGGAGCTGTTCCGGCTGATGCTCGACGTCGCCAGCGGCAAGCGCCGCACGTGGGCCGAGCAATGGAAGCTCGCGAATGCGCTGACGCTGTTCAATCCGGCGCCGGTGACCTGACGCGTGCGGTGGTGGCGGCAAGACGATGCGGGCGCCTTCGGGCGCCCGTTTTCGCGGGAGCGGCGCGGGCGCGATTTCCTTACCTCGTACGTAATCGACCGCCCGCGCGCGCCCGGCGACGATAGCGGCACGCGGACACGAAACGTTCGCGACATCGTCCGTCACCGACTCAAGGAGCCTTGCCATGAACACCGCTCAATCCGCATCGTCCGTTCACGCCAACCTGATCGACCGCTACTTCGACGCGTGGAACGAACCCGACGCCGCACGCCGCCGCGCGCTGATCGACGCGACGTACGCGAGCGACGCGGCCTATCGCGATCCGCTGATGGCCGGCGACGGCCATGCGGGCATCGACACGATGATCGCCGCCGTGCAGCAACGCTTCCCCGCGTACCGCTTCCGCCGCACGACCGACGTCGATGCGTTCGGCCAGCATCTGCGATTCTCGTGGTCGCTCGTGTCGCCCGACGGCGCCGCGATCGTGAAGGGTTCGGACTTCGGCACCGTCGACGCGTCGGGCCGCCTCGCGTCGGTCACGGGTTTCATCGACGAAATGCCGGCCGCGGCGTCGTGACCCGAACGGCACATGCGCAACGGTCGCCGGGATCGGGTAACGTTATGCGATTCGTTCCCCACCCCGGAGACCAACCGACATGCTGAAGAATCTCGACCCGCTGCTGCACGCCGACATCCTGCACACGCTGCGCGCGATGGGCCACGGTGACGAAATCGCGATCTGCGACGCGAATTTCCCGGCGGAATCCGTCGCGGAGCACACGGTGGTCGGCCGCGCGCTGCGCATCGACGGCGCCGATTCGGCGCGCGTCGTGCGCGCGGTGCTGTCCGTGCTGCCGCTCGATACGTTCGTCGACACGCCCGCGTGGCGGATGGAAGTCGTCGGCGACGCGGCCGCGGTGCCGCCCGTGCAGCGCGAAGTGCAGGCCGAGATCGACCGCGCGGAAGGGCGCACGGTGCCGCTCACCGGCGTCGAACGTTTCGCGTTCTACGAGCGCGCGCAGCAGGCGTATGCGGTGATCGTCACCGGCGAGACGCGCGGCTACGGCTGCTTCATCTTCAAGAAAGGCGTGCTGTTGAGCGACGCGGGCTAAACGCGTTTTTCGGCGCGCCGGGCCGCCGGCGCGGCCGCCGCGGTGTAAAGATTTGCTACAACCTTTTTCTTGGACACCGCGAAAAGACCCTCTATGCTGGCCCATTTGCCGCGCGCCCTCCGGGGCCGCGCGGCCCCGAACCGCACGGGCGCGCCCGGCGCGGGCGGCCGAATTGCATACGAGGAGAAAGGCATGACGCGTACCGTCGATTCCGGCGTCATTTTTTTCGCACGCCTGGCGCTGGCGGCGTTGTTCTTGTGGGGCGGCATCATGAAGCTGCTCGGCTACAGCGACTTCGTCGCGTATCTGCACGGGATGAACGTGCCCTATCAGCAGGTCGTCGCGCCGATCGTCGTCGCGATCGAGGGGCTCGGCGGCCTGCTGCTGATCGTCGGCTACAAGGTACGGCCGCTCGCGTTGCTGATGGCGGTCTACACGATCGCGACCGCGATGGTCGGGCACAATTTCTGGGACGCGACGAATGCCGCCGTCCAGCACGACATGGTGATTCACTTCTGGAAGAACGTCGCGATCGCCGGCGGTTTCCTGCTGCTGTTCGTCACCGGTGCCGGCGGCGCGAGCATCGACGCGCTGCGCCGGCCGAGCTCGTCGTACGGCGTGCTGCGTTGAACTGAGCGAACGCCGCGCCACGGCGCCGAGCCAAAACGAAAGGGCCGGATCCCGCACGCCGCGGGATCCGGCCCTTCGTTCATGAAGCGGGCGGGTTGGCGCTCAGTGTGCGCTCTTCACGTCCTTCACATCCTTCGCATCCTTCGCGAACTGCACGGCGATCGCGCCGAGTACGCAGATCGCCGCGACGTAGACGACCGGCGCGAGCGGATTCGACTTCATCATCAGCGACACGATCACCGGCGTGAGGCCGCCGAAGATCGCATACGCGACGTTGTACGAGAACGAGATGCCCGAGAAGCGCACGACCGCCGGGAAGCTCTTGACCATCACGAACGGCACCGCGCCGATCGTGCCGACCATGAAGCCCGCGATCCCGTAGTAGAGCGGCAGCGTCGACGCATCGGCCGCGACCTGCGCGAACAGCAGGTAGTAGCACGCGGCCAGCCCGATGCCGCCGATGCCGAGCACGCGCTTCGCGCCGATCCAGCCCGCGAGCGAGCCGGCGGTGATGCAGCCGGCCGTCAGGCACAGCGTCGCGATGCTGTTCGCGAACAGCGTCGTCGCGGGCGTCAGGTGGAACTGCTTCTGCAGCAGCGCGGGCGTCATCAGGATCACGACGACGATCGCGGCCGACAGCATCCACGTGAGCAGCATCGACACGATCACCGCGCGGCCGTGGTCGCGCAGCACCGCCTTCAGCGGAATCTCGGCCGCGAGCGCCTTCTTCGCCTTCATCTCGGCGAACACCGGCGTTTCGTGCAGCCAGCGGCGCAGGTACACGGAGAACAGCCCGAACACGCCGCCGAGCAGGAACGGGATGCGCCACGCGAACGCGCCGACTTCGGCCGCGGAGTAGCGGCTGTTGATGCCGGCCGCGACGAGCGAGCCGAGCAGGATGCCGGCCGTGAGGCCCGCGGTCAGCGTGCCGCAGGCATAGCCGATATGGCGCGACGGCACGTGCTCGGACACGAACACCCATGCGCCCGGCACTTCGCCGCCGACCGCCGCGCCCTGCAGCACGCGGAACAGCAGCAGCAACACCGGTGCGAGGATGCCGATCGTGTCGTAGGTCGGCAGCAGGCCCATCAGCAGCGTCGGCACCGACATCATCAGCACGCTCAGCGTGAACATCCGCTTGCGGCCGAACAGGTCGCCGAAGTGCGCCATGATCACGCCGCCGAGCGGGCGCGCGAGATAGCCGGCCGCGAAGATGCCGAACGTCTGCAACTGGCGCAGCCAGTCGGGAATGTCGTGCGGGAAGAACAGCTGCCCAATCGCCGGCGCGAAGAACACGAAGATGATGAAGTCGTAGAACTCGAGGGCGCCGCCGAGTGCGGCAAGGCCAAGGGTCTTGTAGTCGCTGCGCGTGAGCGCGCGTTCGGCGGCGCGAGGCACGCCGCTCAATTCGGAAGCTTGCATGGTCAGGACGATCGGTTTTCGAATGTAGTTGTCGGTGCTGCGTCTCCAGGGCCCGCTTTTCGGCATGGACTGACAAGGCGCGGCTTGCGTCGTCGAAGCGTGCCGCGTACCGGGTGGGGCACGAAACACGCGCCGCCGCACCGGGATGGGGCATGGCGGAGACGAAGCGTCAAGGCGGGTGGGGGGATTCTACAGGAGCGCGAAATGCCTGCGCGCGGGCGCGCCGGAAACGGCCTCGGACCATGCAGCCGAAGCGCGCGGCGCGGGCGGCCGGTGAGCCGCTGGCGCGCCGCGCGGGGCAGGCGTGCGTGTATCAGTTCCCGGCGATCGTATCGACCGGCTTGAACGCACCGCGCTCGACCTTGTAGATCGTCACCGGCGCATCCTTCAGGTCGCCCTTCGCGTCGTACGCGATGCTCGGCGCCGAGACGCCCTTGATCGACACCTTGCCGAGATACGGCGTGTACACCTTCGGATCGGTCGAGTTCGCTTCCTTCATCGCGGTGAGCAGCGCGATCGTGCCGTCGTACGAGTACGGCGAGTACGTGATCACGTCTTCGTTGAAGCGCGCCTTGTAGCGTGCCGCGTAGCCGGCGAAGCCCGGCATCTTTTCCTTCGGCAGCCCGCCCATGTAGACGATCGCGCCCTCGGCCGCGTCGCCGCCGACCTTCAGGAACGTCGGCGAGCGCGACATCTCGCCCGTCACGAAGGCCGACTTCATGCCGAGCTGGCGCATCTTGCGGATCATCGGCGACGATTGCGCATCGCCGCCGCCGTAGAAGACCGCGTCCGGATTCACGCCCTTCAGGTTGGTCAGGATCGCCGAGAAATCGAGCGCCTTGTCGTTCGTGAAGTCGCGCTTGACGATCGTGCCGCCGGCCGCTTCCACGGCCTTCGCGAATTCGTCGGCGATGCCCTGGCCGTAGGCCGTGCGATCGTCGATGATCGCGATGCGCTTGAAGTGCAGCGTCTTCACCGCGTACGTGCCGACGATGCGGCCCGCCTGCGCGTCGCTCGTCAGCAGCCGGTAGGTCGTCTTGTAGCCGCGCGCCGTGTATTGCGGCGACGTCGCCATCGAGATCTGCGGCAGCCCCGCGCGATCGTACAGGTCGGACGCGGGAATGCTGGTACCGGAGTTGAAGTGGCCGACGATTCCGCGGACGTTGTCGTCGATCAGCCGCTGCGCGACGGTCGTGCCGGTGCGCGGGTCGGCCTGGTCGTCCTGCGAGTCGAGCTGGAACGTGACGGGCTTGCCGCCGATCGTCGGATGCGTCGCGTTGAAATCGGCGATCGCGAGCTGCACGCCCTTCTGCATGTCCGTGCCGTAATTCGACTGCGGGCCGGTCAGCGGCGCGGCGAAACCGATCTTGACGACGTCGGCGGCGATGGCGTGCGCGCCCGACAGTGCGCAGGCAGCGGCCAGCGCGACGTGCGATACCTTCAGCTTCACTTTCACTTCCCCTTGATGGCGTGGTTGGGCCGCCGCCGGCATGCGGGCCGGCGCCGGTAAACCGGGCGAGACGGTTCGATCGGCACGCCGCCCGCCGTGCGCGCTGTGCCGTAATCGGCGTGCGCGACGGCGGATGAAGCGGGCCGTGCATGCCGATTGCGGCAGCGCCGGGAGGTCGTCTCGTGACCGTGAAACGAAGTCTAGGTAGCGAAAATGCGTGCGTCTTGCGCGTTCGATGCGTGGCCGGCGACGATATCGGCATATCGTCGATTACCCTGATATATGCCGAAATCGTCATGACGCATGCGCAAACCCGCCAAGACGCGAGGCGCGGGCATTTTTAGGATGACGGCTTCGGGTGCGTGGCGCCGGTGTGTCGATGCACCGCGCCGGCCGCGCACGTGCTGCGTAGTGGTTGCGTGCGCAACCTGTTCCGCTGACCGGTGTAACGGGCCGGCGCGCACGATGTCACCGGCCGCCCGCTTGCGTGCCCCGCGTCCGGCGCGACGCGATCGAAGGGGCGCTTCTATAATCGACGCCATCTGCCACTCGCTTCGCGGTTGCCGGGATGACGACCTTGCTTGCCGTACCGCCCATGAGCCTGTCCGACACGTTGCGCTACCAGCCCGACAACGCCGATTTCGGCGCGATGCTCGCGCATTTCCGCCTGCTCGAACCGGTGCTCGATGCGCTGCCGGACGTCGCGTTCTTCGTGAAGGACGCGAGCGGCCGCTACGCGATCGTCAATCGCACGCTGGCGATGCGCTGCGGCTACAAGGACAAGCGCGACCTGCTCGGCAAGACGGCCGACGAGGTGTTTCCGCGCCGCTTCGGCCGCAGCTATTTCGAACAGGACATGGCGACGATCAACGCGGGCCAGCAATTGATGGACCAGCTCGAGCTGCACCTGTACCCGGGCCGTCAGCCGGGCTGGTGCCTGACCTGCAAGGAGCCGCTGCGCGACGCCGCGGGCCGGGTGGTCGGCCTCGCGGGCATTTCGCGCGACCTGAAGGCGCACGAGGGTTCGCACCCGGCGTACAGCCGGCTCGCCGACGTGGTCCAGCACATCCAGGATCACTACGTGCAGCCGCTGAACCTGAAGCAGCTCGCGCAGATGGCCGGGATGTCGGTCGCGCAGCTCGAACGCTACTTCCACAAGGTGTTCCACCTGACACCGCGCCAGGTGCTGCTGAAGACGCGGCTCGACGCGGCCACCGCGCTGCTCGTCACGCACGACAAGGTGACCGACGTCGCCGCGCTGTGCGGCTACACGGATCACAGCGCGTTCACGCGCCAGTTCAAGGCGACGGTCGGCGTGACGCCGACGGAATACCGGCTGATGCTGCAGGAGCGGGCGGGGTGACGCGACTCGCCGGCGTGGCCGGCGCGACGCAGGAAGCGGGGTAAGGCGGGGAAGCGGGAGAAAGGGGAAGGCGGCGGCTCAGCGGTAGCCGAGCCCTTTCAGGACGGCGGTGCCGTCTTCGGTCAGCCGGAAGCTCGGGGCCGTATCGGGGTCGAGCTTGACCATTTCGACGAGGCCGGCTTCCTGCAGCGCGGGCAATTCGGGTTTGGCATTCGCGCCGATCGGGGCATGCAGCAGCACGAGCAGCGTCGCGATTTCATGATGACTGAGCAGGCGGCGCAGCATCGTCTTCTTTGCAGGGGGCGCGGCCGGGCGGCCCGCGGGTGCTTCTACGGCGCTCATCGCTTTCCTCCTTTTCGAGATAACCATCGGGTACTGGTTGCGGATGGTGCCGTCGAAGACTTAAGCGATTCTTAAAACCGCGGCGGGCGCCGCGATGCTGCACTGCGGCACGGGTTACCGGATGTAACGCCATGCGGCGCGCGGCTGCGCGGAGGAGGGCAGCCGGCCGCGCGGGCTAGGGCGGCGCGGCCCGATTCACCAAGATGGTGCGGGCGAGGGAGCCCGGCCAATCGATCGCCGGATCGCGAGCGCGGCCCGGCCCCGAACTCCGCGTCCTTTCCTTATTTCCTGCGCTGCGCCTGCGCGGCGAGCCGCACGGCCGCGTTCGCCGCGCCATAGCCGTCGTATCCGCCGCGCCGCTCGACGATCTCGAGCGAGAAGCGGTTGTCGACCAGTTCCGTATACGCATGCAGGAATTCGCCGCCGTGCTCGTCGCGGTCGTACAGCAGGTGGTGCGCGCTGAGCGTATCGATCAGTTCGTCCGGCAGCGCGTAGCGCGCGGCGAGATCGTCGTAGTAGTTGGCTGGAATGCGCAGGAACGGCACGCCGTCGGCTGCGAACGCGGCGACCGTCTTCACGATGTCGTCGGTGCGGAACGCGACGTGGTTCAGCCCGGTGCCGTGGTAGCGGTCGAGCGACTCGGCGACGGCCGTATGGCGGTCGACCGACGCGTTCAGCGCGATTCGCACCGAGCCGTCGGCGCTGCGTACCGCGCGACTGCGCATCAGCCCGTACGGGTCGGGTACGAGCCAGCTGCGCTCGGCCTCGAAGCCGAACGCCGTCTTGAAGAACAGGATCCACGTGTCGAGCGCGTCGGCCGGCAGCGCGAGGCACACGTGATCGATGCCCGTCAGCGGGCCGACTTCGGTCGGGCCGTCGATGTCGGTCAGCACGAAATCCGATTCATACAGCGTCGGCGCATCCGGCGCTTCGTCGACGAAATACTCGAGGCTGCCGTCCGGCGCCTTCACGCTCGGCAGCACGCGCTCGTTCGGCCCGACCCGGCCGGAGAACGGTGCGTAGCCGAAGCCGGCCGCGCGTTCGAACGCTACTTTCGCGTCGTCGACGCGGAACGCGGACGCGCACAGCGACAGCCCGTGCTGCTGGAAGAACGCATCGGCGAACGAGTCGCGCTCGGCGTTCAGCACGATCGACGCGGCGCCGTGCTGGAACAGCGTCACGTCCTTCGAGCGATGCCGGCCGGCGAGCCGGAAGCGCATCCGGCCGAGCCATTCGCCGACGGTCGCCGCCGCCTGCGCGTCGACCGCGAATTCGATGAACTGGAACCCGACGTGCGCGGGTGGCGCGGGCGGGGCGAACAGCGGCTGGCTGGCGGCCGGCGCGCGACCGTCCTGTGCAAGTCGCGCGCGCGTCAGGTCTTCCAGATAGAGCAGCGAGCGGTGGCCGTCGGCGGCCGTGAGCGCGGTCGGCGCCGCGCGGAAGCCGTCGTTGAAGATCTCGAGCGACAGCGGCCCCGTATAGCCCGACTCGATCACGCGCGCGGTGAAGCGCGCCAGGTCGAAGTCGCCCTGGCCCGGGAACGAGCGGTAGTGGCGACTCCACTCGAGCACGTCCATCACGAGCTTCGGCGCGTCGGCGATCTGCACGAAAGCGATCCGGTCGCCGGGGATGTCGGCGATCCCGTCCGGCGAATCGTCGAGCGACAGCGTGTGGAAGCTGTCGAGCGCGAGGCCGAGGTGCGGGCTGTTCACCGCATTCACGAGCTTCCACGCATGGCCGTACCGCTTCACGACGCGGCCCCACGCGAGCGCCTCGTACGCGGCCACCACACCGGCTTGCCGCGCGGCCTCGGCGAGCGCGCCGAGCTGGTCGACGAGCAGCCCGTCGTCGGCGATCGTATCGGCCGCCACGCTGCTGCAGACGAGGATGCGATCGGTGCCGAGCGCATGCATCACGTCGAACTTGCGCTTGATCCGGTCGAGATTGCGCGCGAGCTGGGCGGCGCTCACGCCCTCGAAGTCGCGAAACGGCTGGAACAGCACGATGTCGAGGCCGAGATCGGCGGCCATGCGCCGGACGTCGGCCGGCGATCCGTCGAAGTAGACGAGATCGTTTTCGAAGATTTCGACGCCGTCGAAGCCCGCGGCCTGGATGGCGACGAGCTTCTCGGCGAGCGTGCCGGACAGGGACACGGTGGCGATCGAGCGCTGCATGGGCGATTCCTGCGGATGAGTGGGGCATGACGCCGGTCGAACCGACCCTGAATGAACCAGTCGTTGAGTTCGGCGCGCGCACCATATCCCGATTTTACTGGGCGAGTAGTGCATATTGTACAAACTAACTAGATGGTACAAATTAGCGAAAACCCGAAAAGACAGCCCGCTTGCACGGGCGCACACTAGCGCCACATTCCGATGTCTTCGGGGCGGCGCCGATCGTGGTCCGCCCCTGTTTCAGGAGCAGAAACACGATGAGCAAGCACAAGGTGCTGGTGCTGAACGGCCCGAACCTGAATCTGTTGGGCACGCGCGAGCCCCATATCTACGGCGCGGAAACGCTCGCCGATCTCGAGCAGCGCTGCCGCACGGCGGCGGAAGGGCTCGGGCTCGAAATCGACTTTCGCCAGTCGAACGCCGAGCATCAGCTCATCGACTGGCTGCATGCCGCGCGTCACGACACGCACGGCATCGTGATCAACCCGGCCGCCTATACGCATACGTCCGTGGCGCTGGCCGACGCGCTTTCCGCGATCGCGAAGCCGGTGATCGAGGTGCATATCTCGAACGTCCATCGCCGCGAGGCGTTCCGCCACCATTCCTATGTGTCGGCGCTCGCCGAAGCCGTGATCTGCGGCTGCGGCACCGAAGGCTACGTGTTCGCGCTGCAGCGCCTGGCGACGCTGTTCGCGCAGGGAGCCGCACGATGAGCCGCCCGTCGTTTCTGATCGGCCTGATCGGCCAGGGCATCGGCGGCTCGCTGTCGCCCGCGATGCACGAGGAAGAAGGCTTCCGCCAGGGCTTCGGTTACGTATACCGGCGCATCGATCTCGACGTGCTCGGCGTGAACGTCGATGCGCTGCCGCAACTGCTCGAGGCCGCGCAACGGATGGGCTACAACGGGCTGAACATCACGCACCCGTGCAAGCAGCGCGTGATCGAGCACCTCGACGCGCTGTCGGACGACGCGCGCGCGCTCGGCGCGGTAAACACCGTGCTGTTCAAGGACGGCAAGCGGATCGGCCACAACACCGACTGGTCGGGCTTCGCGAAATCGTTCCGCCGCGGGCTGCCCGGCGCGTCGCTCGAACGCGTCGTCCAGCTCGGCGCGGGCGGCGCGGGCGCGGCCGTCGCGCATGCGGCGCTGCAGATGGGCGCGGCCGAACTGACGATCTTCGACGTCGACGGCACGCGTGCCACCGCGCTGGCGGGCGAATTGCAGCAGCGCTTCCCCGCAGCCAGGGTCACGCCGGGCAGCGATCTCGCGGCCGCGATGCGCGCCGCGACCGGCCTGATCCACGCAACGCCGACCGGCATGGTCAAGCATCCGGGCCTGCCGCTGCCGGCCGACCTGCTCCACGCGGGCATGTGGGTGGCCGACATCGTGTATTTCCCGCTCGAAACCGAACTGATCCACGCCGCGCGCGCGGCCGGCTGCGCGACGCTGCCGGGCGGCGGGATGGCCGTGTACCAGGCCGTCGACGCGTTCGAGATCTTCACCGGACGCACGCCGGACGCCGAGCGAATGTTCAGTCATTTTCAGTCGCTCGTCGCGCGCTGACCCCCTTACAGACACAGAAAGAGACCAGGAGACGACCATGCAGCACACCACCCACACGAGCGCCGCGCCGGCGCAGGCGGCCGGTACGGTCCGGCGCACGTCAGCGCGCTACAAGATCCTCGCGCTGCTCGCGATCGGCACGATGATCAACTATCTCGACCGCACCGTGCTGGGTGTGGCTGCGCCGCAGCTCACCAAGGAGCTCGGCATCAACGCGGCCGTGATGGGCATCATGTTCTCCGCGTTTTCGTGGACGTACGTGGCGATGCAGGTGCCCGGCGGCCTGTTTCTGGACCGTTTCGGCAGCAAGGTCACCTATTACTGGTCGATGACGCTGTGGTCGCTGTGCACGTTCCTGCAGGGCTTCGTGCCGGGCGTCGCGACGCTGCTCGCGTGCCGGCTCGGTCTCGGCGTGACGGAAGCGCCGTGCTTCCCGACCAACAGCCGCGTCGTCGCGACGTGGTTCCCGCAGAACGAGCGCGCGATGGCGACCGGCACCTATACCGTCGGCGAATACATCGGCCTCGCGTTCTTCAGCCCCGTGCTGTTCGCGCTGATGGGCGCGTTCGGCTGGCGCTCGCTGTTCTGGGTCGTGGGCGCGGTCGGCATTGCGTTCGGCCTCGTCTGGTGGAAGTTCTACCACGAGCCGCGCAACCATCCGGGCGCGAACTCGGAGGAGCTCGCGTACATCGAAGCGGGCGGTGGTCTCGTCCACGGTGCGCGCAAGAACGGTGACAAGGGCGACAAGCCGGCGCAGGCCAAGTTCAGCTGGTCGATGGTCGGCCAACTGGTGAAGAAGCGCCAGCTCGCGGGCATCTGCCTCGGCCAGTTCGCCGGCAACTCGACGCTCGTGTTCTTCCTGACCTGGTTCCCCACCTATCTCGCGACCGAGCGCCACATGGGCTGGCTGAAGATCGGCTTCTTCGCGGTGATGCCGTTCATTGCCGCGTCGGTCGGCGTGATGTTCGGCGGGATCTTCTCCGACTGGCTGCTGCGTCGCGGCAAGTCGGCGAACCTCGCGCGCAAGCTGCCGATCATCGCGGGCCTGCTGCTCGCGTCGACGATCATTCTCGCGAACTACGTGCAGAGCAACGAAGCCGTGATCGCGATCATGTCGGTGGCGTTCTTCGCGCAAGGGATGGCCGCGCTCGGCTGGACCCTCGTGTCCGACATCGCACCGGACGGCCTGCTCGGCGTGACGGGCGGCATCTTCAACTTCGCGGCGAACCTCGCCGGCATCATCACGCCGCTCGTCGTCGGCTTCATCGTCGCATCGACCGGCTCGTTCGTCGGCGCGCTCGTGTTCATCGGCGTGATCGCGCTGATCGGCGCGCTGTCGTACATCTTCGTCGTCGGCGACATCAAGCGGATCGAGCTGTAAGCGCGAACTCCACGCACACTCGGTGCGTTCGCCCGGCAGCCCATCGGCCGCCGGGCTTTTTTATTTGCGCGCGCCGGCGGGCGGGCCGGCATGCTCCCATCTTCATGCGTGCTGCATCGCGATGCCGAGCGATTCGACCGCGGCCGCGATGGCGGCGACCGCGCGCCGGATATCGTCCGCGTCGATCGCGCCGATGCAGCCGACGCGGAACGTTTCGAGCCGCGTGAGCTTGCCCGGATACAGGATGAAGCCCGCGTCGCGCACCGCGTCGTAGAAGCGACGGAAATCGTAGGCCGGATGGTCCGGTGCGTGAAACGTGACGATCACCGGCGCCTGCACGCTCGCGTCGAGGAACGGCACGAAGCCGAGCGCGCGCATCGATTCGATCAGCGTCCGGCAGTTGTCCGCATAGCGCGCGCCGCGCGCCGGCTGGCCGCCTTCGGCGAGGTACTGGTCGAGCGCGGCGCGCAGCGCGGCAATCACGTGCGTCGGCGGCGTGAAGCGCCATTGGCCCGTCTTGCGCAGATACGCGTACTGATCGTGAAGATCGAGCGCGAGCGACGGCGAGTTGCCTTCGCTCGCGTCGAGCGCGTCGCGCCGCACGATCGCGAATCCCATTCCCGGCACGCCTTCGAGGCATTTGCCGCTGGCCGAGATCAGCGCGTCGATCCCGCTGTCTGCCAGCGCGATCGGCAGCGCGCCGAACGAACTCATCGCATCGACGATCAGCCGCTTGCCGTGGCGCCGGCACGCGGCCGCGATCGCATCGAGCGGATTCAGGATGCCGGCGCTCGTTTCCAGGTGCACGAGCGCGACGTGCGTGATGCGCGGCTCGCGTGCGAACGCGGCTTCGACGGCCGCCGCATCGACGGCCGCATCCTCGCCGAACGGCAACGCGATCGCGTCGATGCCGAGCCGGCCGAGAATCTTCAGGATGCGCGCGCAATAGGCGCCGTTGTCGGGCACCAGCACGACGCCGTCGCGCGGCACCAGCGTGCCGAGCGCGGCTTCGACCGAGAACGTGCCGCTGCCCTGCATCGGCACGCACACGTACGCGTCGCCGCCGCGCGCAATCGCGACGAGGTCGGCGCAGACGCTGGCCGTCAACTGATTGAAAGCGGTATCCCACGACCCCCAGTCATGTTGCATTGCGTGGCGTGTTGTGGCGGACGTGGTGAGCGGGCCGGGCGTGAGCAGGATCGGGTCGGGCATGGTTTTTATCTCCAGCGAAGGGCAGACGAAACACCGGGCGGCATGTCTGGGTGACTTGCATGATAGTGGCAAAATGTGTCATTTTTTGGAAATTGTGGCATTCGTCACGGCTTTGTCATCGAACGCTGTGATCCTTCGATTGCCGCGCGACACCCACCCTGGGCGCGGTAGCGCGGCGGGCCGTCCAGCGGCCTGCCCGGAGATAACAGGAGAGCCGGATCGTGCCCCGGCCGTTTGGTGTTCCGCCTACGGAGAAGTGAGATGACACTGCAGAATCCCTCGCGCGCCGCTGCCGGCGCGTTCCGCAAGCTTGCGCTGGCCGCCTGCGCCGCCGGTCTGCTGCAAGGCGCCGCGATGCCGGCGCATGCGGCGAACGCGGTCGTGCTGTACACGGCGGACGGCCTCGAGAACCTTTACCGCGACGTGCTGCCGGCTTTCGAGAAGAAGGAAGGCGTGAAGGTCAACATCGTGACGGCAGGCAGCGGCGAGGTGGTGAACCGCGCGAACATCGAGAAGAATTCCCCGAAGGCCGACGTGATCGTCACGCTGCCGCCGTTCATCCAGCAAGCGGGCCAGATGGGCCTGCTGCAGCCGTACCAGAGCGTGAACTACAAGAACGTGCCGGCCATCGCGAAGGCCGAGGACGGCACGTGGGCGACCTTCGTGAACAACTACTTCTCGTTCGCGATCAACCCGGATGTCGTGAAGAACCAGCCGAAGACGTTCGCCGACCTGCTCGCGCCGGCCTACGCCGGCAAGGTCGCGTACTCGAACCCGGCCACGGCCGGCGACGGGATGGCCGTGCTGATCCTGACGACGTCGCTGATGGGCGAGGACAAGGCGTTCGACTATCTCGCGAAGCTGTCGCAGAGCGTGAAGTTCCACACGAAGGGCACGGGCTACCTGAACGTGCTGCTGTCGCGCAACGAGATCAGCGTCGCGAACGGCGACCTGCAGATGGACCTCGACGACGCCGAACATGGCGCGCTGGCCGTCAAGCCGATCTTCCTGGCCGCGAAGGACGGCGACCAGCCGACCACGTTCCAGCTCCCGTACGGCATCGGCCTGATCAAGAGCGGCCCGAACCAGGACGCCGGCAGGAAGCTGATCGACTACCTGATGTCGACGGAAGTGCAGTCGAAGGTGCCGGATATGTACGGCATCCCGGGCCGCACCGACGTGCCGCTGGCCGGCAAGAACGGCGAAGCGGTCAAGAAGGCGATCGCGGGCGTGAAGCTGATTCCGGTCGACTGGACCCAGGTGATGGCGAAGAAGCCGGTGTGGATCGAGCGCTGGAAGAAGGACGTGATCGGCAGCTCGGGCAAGCAGCTCGACGTCGTCAAGCCGAAGTGAGCGGCACACGCCGCCTGTATCCGCGAGCAAGAGGATGAACCCGGTGGACACCACCCTGACCCATCCCGGCGCATTCGGCGCCGCCGAACCGCACGCGACGCTGCGGTCCGGCGCGCCGGGCGGCGTGCGGATCGAGCATTTGAGCGTGCGCTACGGCGCGCGCACGGTGCTGGACGATCTGTCGCTGTCGATCGGCGCCGGAGAATTTCTGACCGTGCTCGGCAAGAGCGGCTGCGGCAAGACCACGCTGCTGCGCTTCATCGCCGGGTTCGTGAAGGCCGATGGCCTGACCGGCACGCTGACGGTCGCCGGACGCGACCTGACCTATGCGCCGCCGCATAAGCGCAACCTCGGTCTGCTGTTCCAGAATTACGCGCTGTTCCCGCACCTGTCGGTGTTCGAGAACGTCGCATTCGGGCTGCGTGCGCGCGGCATGGCGTCGTCGGAAGTGACGCGCCGCGTCGCCGATGCGCTGAAGCTCGTCCAGCTCGGCGATGCGGGTCACCATCTGCCCGCGCAACTGTCGGGCGGGATGCAGCAGCGCGTCGCGCTGGCCCGCGCACTCGTGATCGAGCCCGACGTACTGCTGCTCGACGAGCCGCTGTCGGCGCTCGACGCCAACCTGCGCGCGTCGGTGCGCAGCGAACTGAAGGCGCTGCACGAGCGCCTGCCGAACCTGACCGTCGTGTGCGTGACGCACGACCGCGACGACGCGCTCGTGCTGTCCGACCGCGCGCTGCTGATGCGCGACGGCCGCATCGCGCAACTCGGCACGCCGCAGCAGCTGTACGACGCGCCGCAGGACGGCTACGTCGCGCGCTATCTCGGCCCGGCGAACCTGCTGCCGCCGCATGTGATTTTCCCGCTCGGCGATCCGCGCCACGACGTGCGCGACAAGGTCGCATGCGTGCGCCCCGAGCGCCTGACCGTGATGCCGCCCGCAGCCGGTGGCCTGCATGGCACGGTGTCATCGGTCGAATGGCAGGGCGCGGACCTGTCGATCGCGGTCGTGATCGACGCGGCGCCCGACGAGCCGGTGCGCGTCACGATGCAACGCGGCCGCGGTGCGGCCCCCGAGCGTGGTGCGCGCGTATCCCTGCATTGCGAGGCAGACGATGTCGTCCTTATCGAGCCCTGAAGCCGGCCTGCCGCCGCACGTGCTCGCGTCGGCCGCCGCGCATGCCGCCGCCGCGCGGCGCCGCAGGCGCATCGGCGACCTGCACCTCGCCGCGCTCGCGATCGTCGTGCTGGGCCCGCTCGTCGTCTATCCGCTGGTGCGGCTCGTGCTGCTGAGCGTGTCGGGCGAACACGGGCTGAGTTTCGCTGCGTACCGCGCCTTCTTCGGCAATCCCGACACGCGCAACGTGCTGCTGACGACGCTCGGCGTGCTGTTCGCGAGCGCCGGCACGGCGTCGGTGCTCGGCGTGCTGCTGGCCGCGCTGCTGTTCTTCAGGCCGTTCCCGGGCGCATCGCTCGTCACGCGCTTCCTGGAGCTGTACGTCGCGTTTCCGTCGTTCCTCGTCGCGTTCACGCTGATCTTCCTGTACGGCTCGCAAGGCTCGATCAGCATCGCGCTGCAGCACCTGTTCCATCTCGAGAGCCCGCCGCTGAACTTCCTGTTCGGCATCGGCGGCGTGATTCTTGCGCAGACCGTGTTCTACACGCCGTTCGTCGTGCGGCCGACGCTCGCGTCGTTCGCGACGCTGGACCTGCGGCTGATCGAAGCCGCGCGCAGTCTCGGCGCGCCCGGCTGGATGCTCGCGCGCCGCGTCGTGCTGCCGATCGCGTGGCCGGGCATTGCCGCCGGCACCGTGCTGTGCTTCCTGCTGACGCTGAACGAGTTCGGCATCCTGCTCGTGCTCGGCAGTGCGCGGCTCGTCACGCTGCCGGTCGCGATCTACAGCAGCGCGACCGTCGATCTCGACCTGCCGACCGCGTCGGCCGGCGCGGTCGTGATGTTGTCGCTGTCGCTGGCGCTGTACGCGGTTTATCGCCGGGTGAACCGGCGTGCGATGGGAGGAAACGATGTCCGTTGAATTCCGTATCGGGCAGACCGTGCCGCGCCACCGGATCGGCTGGACCGACGCGCTGCTCAAGCATGCGTCGCGCGCCGCGCTCGCGCTGGCTGCGTTCGCGTGCTTCTGGTTGTTCGTGCTGCCGGTGATCGTCGTCGCGCTGTCGAGCGTGTCGACGCAGTGGTCGGGCACGATCCTGCCGGCCGGCTACAGCCTGCGCTGGTTCGAGCGGCTCGGGTCGCAGGAATACGACGCGCTGCTGACGAGCCTCGAAATCGGCTTCGGCGTATCGGCGCTCGGCACGATCCTCGGGCTGTGGCTGGCGCTCGCGCTCGAAGGGCGCGACCGCCGCGGTCTCGGCGCGGTCGTCGACGCGCTCGTGATGGTGCCGAACGGCGTACCGAGCGTCGTGCTCGGGCTCGCGGTGCTGATCGCGTATCACCAGAAGCCGCTCGACCTGTCGAGCTCGGCGGGGATCGTCGTGCTGGTGCAGCTCGCGCTGATTCTGCCGTTCTGCTATCGCTGCGCGGCCGCCGCGCTGCGCCCCGAGCTAACCGTGCTGCGCGAAGCCGCGGCGAGTCTCGGCGCGCCGCCCGCGATGGTGCTGCGCCGCGTGCTGCTGCCGCAGCTCGTGCCGGCGCTGCGCGCGAGCCTCGCGCTCGGCTTTGCGCTGTCGCTCGGCGAGCTCGGCGCGACGCTGACGGTGTATCCGCCCGGCTTCGCGACCGTGCCGATCGTCGTGATCGGCCAGGTGGAGCGAGGCTATTACCTGCCGGCATCGGCGCTGTCGCTGCTGATGCTCGGCGCGTCGCTCGCGGCGCTGCTGCTGATCGCCGCGCGCGTGCCGCGCGGCAAGCGGGCGGCATCATGAACGCCGCGTTCGCGTTGCGGCTCCCCGGCGAGCAACGGGCCGCCGGCAATGGATCGACAGATCTCGCGGGACGCTCGATCGACGTCAACGGCCGGCGCTACCGGCTGCCGGTCGAGCCGACCGTCGTCATCTGTGTCGACGGCTGCGAATACGACTATCTCGAACGCGCGGTGGAAGCGGGCGTCGCGCCGTTCATCGCCCGGATGATCGCGGAAGGTACCGCGTGGCGCGCCGATTGCGTCGTGCCGACCTTCACCAACCCGAACAACCTGTCGATCGTCTGCGGCGTGCCGCCGTCGGTTCACGGCATCTGCGGCAACTATTTCTGGGATCCGGCTGCCGACGGCGGGCGAGGCGCCGAAGTCATGATGAACGACCCGGCCTACCTGCGCGCCGGCACGCTGCTCGCGGCGGCGTCCGATGCCGGCGCACGGGTGGCGGTCGTGACCGCGAAGGACAAGCTGCGCCGGCTGCTCGGCTGGCAGCTGAACGGCATCTGCTTTTCGGCCGAGAAGGCCGCGCAGGCCAATCTCGCGGAAAACGGGATCGTCGACGTGCTCGACTGGGTCGGCCTGCCGTCGCCGGACGTGTACAGCGCGGCGTTGTCCGAATTCGTGTTCGCGGCCGGCGTGCGGCTCGCGCAGACGCGGCAGGTCGACCTGATGTACCTGTCGACCACCGACTACGTGCAGCACAAGTGCGAGCCGGGCAGCGCCGGCGCGAACGCGTTCTACGCGATGATGGACGGCTACCTCGCGCAGCTCGACGCGCTCGGCTGGGCGATCGGGCTCACGGCCGACCACGGGATGAACGCGAAGCACGATCCGGCGACGGGCCGGCCGAACGTGGTCTATCTGCAGGATGCCTTCGACGGCTGGTACGGCACGCACGCTGCGCGCGTGATCCTGCCGATTACCGATCCGTACGTCGTGCATCACGGCGCGCTCGGTTCGTTTGCGACGATCTACCTGGCGCCGGGCGTCGACCGGGCCGACGCGATGTGGCGCGTCGGCGGCCTCGACGGCGTCGAACTCGTGCTCGACAACGCGGAAGCCGCCGCGCGTTTCGAACTGCCGGCCGACCGGATCGGCGATCTCGTCGTGATCGGCCGCCGCGACATGACGCTCGGCACGCGCGAGCGCGAACACGACCTGTCGGGCCTCACGGTGCCGTTGCGTTCGCATGGCGGGGTGTCCGAGCAGGAAGTGCCGCTGCTGTTCAATCGCCGTATCGAGCGGGACGATCCCGCCCGTCGGCCGCGCAACTTCGACGTGTTCGATTTCGTGTTGAACCGGATCGCGACATGATGGCTCATCCGCGGCAGGATCATCCGTCGTTTCGTGCCGAAGCGTTGCGCTGGTGCGGCACGCGCGCGATGCGCGAGCGCACGCTCGACGTCACGGATCCGTACACCGGCACCCGCGTCGGCACCGCGCCGCTCGCCAGCGTCGACGACGTGCGCGCCGCATTCGATTACGCGATGGCCTACCGGTCGACGCTCACGCGCTACGCGCGTTCGCAGATTCTCGAACGGGCGGCCGCGCTGCTGCGCGAGCGTACCGAGGAAGCGTCCGACCTGATCACGCTCGAGTCGGGGTTGTCGAAACAGGATTCGCGCTACGAGATTGGCCGTGTGGCCGATGTGCTGAAGTTCGCGGCGGTCGAGGCGCTGCGCGATGACGCGCAGAGTTTCTCGTGCGACCTGACGCCTCACGGCAAGGCGCGGCGCGTGTTCTCGCAGCGACAGCCGCTCGATGGCGTGATCGTCGCGATCACGCCGTTCAATCATCCGATGAACCAGGTCGCGCACAAGATCGCGCCGGCGATCGCCACCAACAACCGCGTGATCGTGAAGCCGTCGGAGAAGGTGCCACTGTCGGCGTTCTATCTGGCCGATCTGCTGTATGAAGCCGGATTGCCCGAGCCGATGCTGCAGGTGCTGACCGGCGATCCTGCCGAGATCGCGGACGAACTCGTCACGCATCCGCATGCGTCGCTGATCACGTTCACGGGCGGCGTCGCGATCGGCAAGGCGATTGCCGCGCGGGCCGGCTACCGGCGCATCGTGCTGGAGCTGGGCGGCAACGATCCGCTGATCGTCCTCGCCGATGCCGATCTCGACCGCGCGGCATCGCTCGCGGTGCTCGGCTCGTACCGGAATTCCGGCCAGCGCTGTACGGCCGTCAAGCGGATGCTGGTGCAGCGCTCGGTCGCGCCTGCGTTCACCGAATTGCTCGTCGAGAAGACGCGCGCATGGAAATACGGCGATCCGTTCGATCCCGCGAATGAAATGGGCACGGTGATCGACGAAGCGGCGGCGCGGCTGTTCGAGGCGCGTGTGAACGAGGCGGTCGCGCAGGGCGCTCGCCGGCTGACGGGCAATGTGCGGCGCGGCGCGCTGTATGCGCCGACGGTGCTCGACAACGTCGATCCGTCGATGACGATCGTGCGTGAGGAAACCTTCGGGCCGGTGTCGCCCGTCATCGCGTTCGACACGATCGACGACGCGATCCGGATCAGCAACGGGACGGCGTTCGGGCTGTCGTCGGGTGTCTGTACGGACAGCACGGCGGCCGTCGTGCGGTTCGTGAATGAGCTGAACGTCGGCACGGTGAACGTGTGGGAAGTGCCCGGATACCGGATCGAGCTGTCGCCGTTCGGCGGGATCAAGGATTCGGGGCTTGGGTACAAGGAAGGCGTCCAGGAGGCGATGAAGAGCTTCACGAACCTGAAGACGTTTTCGCTGCCTTGGGAGTAAACGGATGGCGCTGACGGTGGAAGAGATCCACGGGCTGTATCGCGAGCATGGCCATGTGGCCTATAGCGGCGAACCGGTCACGCAGCTCGAGCATGCATTGCAGAGCGGATGGCTGGCGGAGGCGTCCGGGGCGGACGAAGCGCTGGTCGCGGCGGCGTTCCTGCACGACCTCGGCCATCTGCTGAATCGCCAGGGCGAGACGCCGAGCGCGCGCGGGATCGACGATCTGCACCAGTATTACGTGCTGCCGTTTCTGCGGCCGCTGTTTTCCGACGCGGTGCTGGAACCGATCCGGCTGCACGTCGACGCGAAGCGCTGCCTGTGCCGCACGGACGCCGGCTACTTCGATAGCCTGTCGCCGGACTCGGTGCGCAGCCTGGCGTTGCAGGGCGGTGTCTTCAGTGAAGAGGAGGCGGCGGTGTTCCTCCAGCGCCCGTTCGCGGAGGACGCGTTGCGCCTGCGCCGCTGGGACGACACGGCGAAGGAGGCGGGCAAGGTGACACCGGATCTCGATCACTATATGGCGATCGTCGCGCGTCAGGTGCGCACGGCTTCCTGACGGGGGCGGTCACTTGCATATATAAGGCGCCGCACGCGGCAGCGTGCGGC
>NZ_CADFEN010000009.1 GCF_902833145.1 Burkholderia sp. BCC0506
TAATGCCGTTCAGTTAAGGTTCTTTTTAAGGACGCGGACGGCATAGCGTTTTGGCACTGCCTTCACGGCCCGCTCGAATTTTCGAGCGGGCCGTTCTTCTTTGAGCAGCGCGACCAGACGTAGTCGCAGCCGTTGCAGCAGGGCTGGGAGTTTGCCCTGCGCACGGGTGACCGCGGCCCAGTGCAATTCGTACTGGATGACGTGGAAGGCGCGCACGAAGCTAAGCTCGGTCGGCTCACACTTCACCGCAAGCGCGGCCTTGGCAATCTCCAATCGCACGAGGTTGTAGGCAATCAGCGCGCCCCAGATTTCCTGATACACCCCCTCAACGCTGCGGCTGCGCAGGATCGGCGCCATGCCCATCATTGTCTGCTTGAGTTCTCGATAGCTGGTTTCAATTTGCCAGCGGCGCGCATAGCAGGCCACGATATCGGCGCTCGTGTAGCGTTTTCGGTCGAACAGTGACGTCAGCAGTACGCGCTTGCGGGCACTTGAGTCGACCAGGGTGACGGCTCGCGCCTGCCACACCTCCGGCAGGTCCGGGCATTTCTTGCGTGCCTGGGGCGACACGCGCATGCTTACCACGGCATCATCAGGCGTTCCCTCGATTACTTCCCATTTGGTGTTGGCCTTGGCCGGGATGAGGAAGTGACGGTTCGAACCCGCGCTGCTCAAGCCACACAGGATTTCTGCAGATAGAAACCCCTTGTCGAATACCGTCAGCGAATCGTCGGGGATGGCCTCGAGCAGATCCTTGGCATATAGCATCTCGTTCGTGCCATACGGACCGAACGTCGCGCTGCGGATCAGGTGCGTGGGCACGGCAGTCAGCGTCACGCCACGGACCTGCGGATAACTGGCGATGGTGTTGCCGGCATAAACCTGGGCGCCGAAATGAGCCCGATGTTCGGGGGTGTCCGCCGTCCTCAGCGTCGTGCCATCCATCGCAAACAGGCTCAACCCCTTGAACAGGTATTGTTTGCGGTCCTGCTCAGCCCACGCCTTGGCCGACAATTCGAACAGCGCCTTCAGTGGTTGCGCGCCCAGGCGCTGCCGGGCCTGAGCGACAGCGCTCTTGCTGACGAACGGCGCCTGCATATCCGGTAGCGCAAGATCGAGATCGTCGACAACCTCGCTGATCGATTGATGCCGATACAAGGCCAGCGCAATAACCAGCCAAACAACCTGCTCAGCGGGCAAGCGGCGCTGCCGGATGCTCGCCCGTCCCGTGTAAGCCACCACCTGCTCAATCCACTCGTAGGGCAAGTGCTTGCCCAGGCGAGCCCAGTCGGGCGTCTCCTGTTCTTCAGCGAGAAAATTCAGGGTGTCATCAAGCATGGCGACGCAGGTTAACAGCCCCCATCATCGTTTACAACACCCAAAACAAAAATGCCGTTCAGTTCTTAACTGAACGGCATTACGCCTAGGCGGGCTTTTTTGCGATCGCAGGAAACAGGAGCGCCCGCGCGAGCGGGCACACCGGATTTACGCTGCTGCCTGCAGACCCTTGACGGCTGCGGCCAGGCGGCTCTTGCTGCGAGCGGCCTTGTTCTTGTGAACGATCTTCTTGTCGGCGATCGTGTCGATCGTCTTCACGGCAGCCTTGAACAGCTCGGCAGCCTTTGCCTGGTCGCCGGCTTCGACAGCCTTGCGAACCGACTTGATCGCGGTACGGAATTTCGAGCGCAGCGCCGAGTTGTGCGAGTTTGCCTTCGCGGCCTGGCGGGCGCGCTTGCGTGCTTGTGCGGAGTTAGCCATGACGGTTCCTTATCCTGTCCTGTTTCCAGAGCTTGGAGCCTGACGGCCAAGCGCTGCTTTTCGATCCGTCCCCTGAGAACGATTGCCCAGGGGCGCATAAAAAAACGGTGATTTTAACCGAGGCTAGGACATGAAAACGGCAGTTGCCGTGCATGTACGAGCCCAGAAACCGGCGATTATAGCAACAAAATCAAGCGAGTGGCAAGTTCGACGTAACGCCCGCCGGGCGGGGCGCCGGCGGCGGGCGCGCTTTTCGGCATCGGCCGGTGGCCGGGTCGCGCAACGTCCGTATAATAAGCGCCCCATGAATCTATTCCGAGCCCTGCTGACGGTCAGCGGCTTCACGCTGCTGTCGCGCGTGACCGGACTGGCCCGCGAGACGCTGATCGCCCGTGCGTTCGGCGCCAGTCAATACACCGACGCGTTCTACGTCGCCTTCCGTATCCCGAACCTGCTGCGCCGCCTGTCCGCCGAAGGCGCGTTCTCGCAGGCGTTCGTGCCGATCCTCGCCGAGTTCAAGAACCAGCAGGGGCACGATGCGACCAAGGCGCTCGTCGACGCGATGTCCACCGTGCTCGCCTGGGCGCTGGCCGTCCTGTCGGTCGCCGGCATCGCCGGCGCGTCGTGGGTCGTGTTCGCGGTCGCGTCCGGCCTGCACGGCGACGGCCAGGCGTTCCCGCTCGCGGTCACGATGACGCGGATCATGTTCCCGTACATCGTGTTCATTTCGCTGACCACGCTCGCCTCGGGCGTGCTGAACACGTACAAGAGCTTCTCGCTGCCCGCGTTCGCGCCGGTGCTGCTGAACGTCGCGTTCATCGCCGCGGCCGTGTTCGTCGCGCCGCACCTGAAGGTGCCGGTCTACGCGCTCGCATGGGCCGTCATCGTCGGCGGCGTGCTGCAGTTCGTCGTGCAGTTGCCGGGCCTGAAGAAGATCGACATGGTGCCGCTGATCGGCCTCAACCCGCTGCGCGCGCTGCGTCATCCGGGCGTGAAGCGCGTGCTCGCGAAGATGGTGCCCGCGACGTTCGCGGTGTCCGTCGCGCAACTGTCGCTGATCATCAACACCAATATCGCGTCGCGGCTCGGGCAGGGCGCCGTGTCGTGGATCAATTACGCCGACCGCCTGATGGAATTCCCGACGGCGCTGCTCGGCGTCGCGCTCGGCACGATCCTGCTGCCGAGCCTGTCGAAGGCGCACGTCGACGCCGATTCGCACGAATATTCGGCGCTGCTCGACTGGGGGCTGCGCGTGACGTTCCTGCTCGCGGCGCCGAGCGCGCTCGCGCTGTTCTTCTTCGCGACGCCGCTCACCGCGACGCTGTTCAACTACGGCAAGTTCGACGCGCACACCGTCACGATGGTCGCGCGCGCGCTCGCGACCTACGGGATCGGCCTCGTCGGCATCATCCTGATCAAGATCCTCGCGCCGGGCTTCTATGCGAAGCAGGACATCAAGACGCCCGTGAAGATCGCGATCGGCGTGCTGATCGTCACGCAGTTGTCGAACTACGTGTTCGTGCCGCTGATCGGCCACGCGGGCCTGACGCTGAGCATCGGCGTCGGCGCGTGCCTGAATTCGCTGCTGCTGTTCCTTGGGTTGCGCAAGCGCGGCATCTATCAGCCGTCGCCGGGCTGGCTGCGCTTCTTCGTGCAGCTCGTCGGCGCGGCGCTCGTGCTCGCGGGCCTGATGCACTGGTGCGCGATCAGTTTCGACTGGACCGGGATGCGCGCGCAGCCGCTCGACCGCATTGCGCTGATGGCCGCGTGCCTCGTGCTGTTTGCTGCACTATATTTCGGTATGTTGTGGGTGATGGGCTTCAAATACGCTTACTTCAGAAGGCGCGCCAAGTGACGACCGCAATGACCCGCGTCCTCGACTACTTCAGCACGCTCGTGGCGGACGACGACAGTCTGCCCGTCACGGAAGCCGCGCTGTCGCTGGCGCAGGACGCGTATCCCGACCTCGACCTGCAGGGCACGCTGGCCGAACTCGACATGCTGGCGGCGCGCCTGCGCCGGCGGCTCGCCGACGATACGGACCTGAAGGCCCGCGTCGCCGCGCTGAACGACTTCTTCTTCCGCGAGCTCGGCTTCGCGTGCAATCACAACGATTACTACGACCCCGATAACAGCCACCTGAACGCCGTGCTGAAACGGCGGCGCGGGATCCCGATCTCGCTGTCGGTGCTGTACCTGGAGCTCGCCGAGCAGATCGGCGTGCCGGCGCGCGGCGTGTCGTTTCCCGGCCATTTCCTGCTGCGCGTGACGCTGCCCGACGGCGACCTGATCATCGATCCGACCAACGGTCATTCGCTGTCCGAAGCCGAGATGGTCGAGATGCTCGAGCCGTACGTCGCGCGTGCGGCCGGCGCGGTCGACAGCGCGTTGCGCGCGCTGCTGCAGCCCGCGACGAGTCGCGAGATCATCGCGCGGATGCTGCGCAACCTGAAGACGATCTATCTGCAGACGGAACGCTGGCAGCGGCTGCTCGCGGTGCAGCAGCGCCTCGTGATCCTGCTGCCCGAGCAGCTCGACGAGGTGCGCGACCGCGGCTTCGCGTATGCGCGGCTCGATTACCTGCGTCCCGCGCTCGAGGATCTCGAGCAGTATCTCGGCGAGCGGCCGGAGGCGGAAGACGCGACCGTCGTCGAGTCGCAGGTCAGCGAATTGCGGCAGCGGATGCAGCGCGACGGCGAGGACTGAGCCACGAGCGCGATGCTGCAGACACACGGAAAAACGCCCGCATCGCGGGCGTTTTTTTGCGCGCGTGCCGTTACTTCGCCGATGAGCATCGGATTCTCGCGGCGGCGACACACGCCCGGCCGTGCGAACGCGACAGGCGAAAAAAAGCCGCCCGGAACGGGGCGGCCTGCGGGTGCGCGATGCGCGGCTTACTTCAGTGCATCGAATGCACGCTCGCGGATTTCGTCGACGGTGCCGAGGCCCGAGATCTTGCGATACTGCGGCGCCTTCAGACCGTTTTCCTCGCCGCGCTGTGCCCAGTCGCCGTAATACGTGATCAGCGGCTTGGTCTGCGCTTCGTACACTTCGAGACGCTTCTTGACCGTTTCTTCCTTGTCGTCGTCGCGCTGGATCAGCGGCTCGCCCGTCACGTCGTCGTGACCTTCGACCTTCGGCGGGTTGAACTTGACGTGGTACGTGCGGCCCGATGCCGGGTGCGTGCGGCGGCCGCTCATGCGCTCGATGATTTCCGAGAACGGGACGTCGATCTCGAGCACGTAGTCGATCGCGACACCGGCTTCCTTCATCGCGTCAGCCTGCGCGATCGTGCGCGGGAAGCCGTCGAACAGATAGCCGTTCGCGCAGTCGGATTCCTTCAGGCGCTCCTTGACGAGGCCGATGATCAGCGCGTCCGGCACGAGCTTGCCGGCATCCATGTAGCCCTTCGCCTCGACGCCGAGCGGCGTGCCGGCCTTCACGGCGGCGCGCAGCATGTCGCCGGTCGAGATCTGCGGAATGCCGAATTTTTCCTTGATGAAGTTTGCCTGGGTGCCCTTTCCCGCGCCGGGGGCGCCCAACAGGATCAAACGCATGGTGATATCTCCAAGTATGTAGATTCGTGTGGCGAGACGCAAAGGCGTCGGCGACGGTGGGCGCGGGGCTTGCCCGGCGCGTAGCGGACCGGTCTGATGCGGCGCGTCGGCCAGGGCGACGCGCGGCTGCCGGCAGGGCCACGGGCGGGGTCAAGCGAGGACGCGCGGGTCGCGGACGGCTCGCACAATCGCCTGATTATGCCACGGGTTATTTTGAACCCGGCCGAAAAAGGGCCTGCACGCGCGCGAGATCGGCCGGCGTGTCGATGCCGGCTTCGGGGGCGGACTCGGTGATCAGCACCGCGATGCGCTCGCCGTGCCACAGCGCGCGCAGCTGTTCGAGCTGCTCGGCTTGTTCGATCGGCGCCTGCGCGAGCGACGGGTAGGTGCGCAGGAAACGCGCGCGATACGCATAGAGGCCGATGTGCCGATACACCGGGAAAGCCGGTGCCGGCATGGCCGCGACGTCGGGCCAGTGCGGCTGGTAGGCGTCGCGGCTCCACGGAATCGGCGCGCGCGAGAAGTACAGCGCGACGCTCCGCGCGTCGAGCGCGACCTTCACGACGTTCGGGTTGAACACGTCGGCCGCGTCGTGGATCGGGTGCGCCGCGGTCGCGATCGCGCATGCCGGATGCGCGGCCAGGTGCGACGCTACGTCGCGCACGAGCACGGGGTCGATCAGCGGCTCGTCGCCCTGCACGTTGACGACGACGGTGTCGTCCTGCCAGCCGAAGGCCGCCGCGACTTCCGCGAGCCGGTCGGTGCCGGACGGATGGTCGGCGCGCGTGAGCACCGCTTCGAAGCCGTGATCGCGCGCCGCGTCGAGCACGCTCTGCGCGTCGGACGCGACGAGCACCTGCTGCGCGCCCGCTTCGCGCGCGCGCTCGGCGACGCGCACGACCATCGGCTTGCCGCCGAGATCGGCGAGCGGCTTGTTCGGGAGCCGCGTCGACGCGAGCCGGGCGGGAATGACGGCGATGAAGGGTTGGGGGTGAGTCATCGGGGAGCGCTGAGAAGAACGGGGCGGGTGACGCCGGAGGCCGGTCGCCCGGCGGAGTGCGGCGACCCGGCCGGGGCCGGGCCGTCGGTGTCGAATCGGTGCGCCGGGCGAGCGGCGCGGCGGCTCAGCGGCCGGCCGGATCGACCGGCGTGCCTTCGACGGTCTGGCGCGCTTCGTCGACGAGCATCACGGGGATGCCGTCGCGGATCGGGTACGCGAGCTTGTCCGCGTTGCAGATCAGCTCCTGCGCGGCACGGTCGTAGTGGAGCGGGCCTTTGCAGATAGGGCACACAATGATTTCAAGCAGGCGAGCGTCCACGGAGTTTCTCCACAACGAGGGCAATGAGGCGAGGGTCGAGCGCGGCTTCGACGGGGACCACCCACAGTCGGGCGTCGCGCCAGGAAGCGCCCAATTTTACTGCATCCTTCTCGGTGATCAGGATCGCATCGACGGCATCGTCGACGAACGGATTGTCGGCGAACGCGTAATGGTCGGGCAGCGCGCGCGTCGCCGGCGCGAGACCGGCCGCGCGCAGCGTCGCGAAGAAGCGCTCCGGCGCGCCGATGCCGGCCGCGGCGAGCACGCGTTCGTTCGCGAATTGCGACAGCGGGCGGCGCAGCGCGGGCTGGTCGAGGTGCCACGCGGCACCCGGCGTCAGCGCGAGCGCATAGGTGTCGGGCCACGGCGGCAGGGCACCGCTGTACGGATCGTTGACGAGCGTCGCGTCGCGGTGCCGCGACAGCGGCTCGCGCAGCGGGCCGGCCGGCAGCAGGAAGCCGTTGCCGCCGAGCCGGTGGTCGAAGACGACGAGCTCGACGGTGCGCGCGAGGCGGTAGTGCTGGAGGCCGTCGTCGCTGACGATCACGTCGACGTCCGGATGCGCGTCGCGCAGCGCCTGCGCGGCCGCGACGCGGTCCGGGCACACCCACACGGGCGCACCGGTGCGGCGCGCGATCAGCAGCGGTTCGTCGCCGGCCGCGCTTGCGCGCGACGCCGGCGTGACGGCGGTCGGCGTCTTCACGTTCGCGCCATAGCCGCGCGACACGACACCGGGCGTGAAGCCGGCCGCGCGCAGCGCGTCGACGAGCGCGATCACGGTCGGCGTCTTGCCGGTGCCGCCGACGGTCACGTTGCCGACCACGACGACGGGCACGCCGACGTCGACCGGCTGCTTCCAGCCTTGCGCGTAAGCGGTGCGTCGCAGCGCCGCGCACAGGCCGAACACGCAGGCGAACGGCGTGAGCGCCCACGCGAGCGCGCCGCGCCGCTGCCATTCGCGTGTCAGGCGCGCTTCGAGCCGCGCGAGCAGGCCGCCGGGCGCGCTCATCGGGCCGGGCGCGGCGCGTCGGGCGCCGCGGCGAGGGACGGATTCGTCAAGGCGGGTTCTCCGTTGGCGGCGCATGCCGCAGGGTCCGTGGAAGGCGGCACTCTAGCGCGCCGCATGCCGGCGCGGCAAGCACGACCGCCCGCCGCAGCGCGCGGGGCCGGATGGCGGCGGCCTGTGGATAACTCTGTGAAAAACTCCCCGGTCGATAGCCTCAAACGCCCGTCCGGCGGGCATCGAATCGGCTGCGAATTATTTTGAAAGGTTTAAAAAATTATAAAAATCAAAGTGTTACGAAGAATCGTCTGGTTTTTTTAGCGGTTTCCGGGCGTTTTACGCGGACGAATGCCAGAGTGTGGACACCTTCCGCGTTCGCCGACGCATGCGACGGCGCTGGACGCCACGCGCATGTCGGACTATCGTGACGCCGCCAGCATTCATCCGACCGTCCATGCTTTCCGACTCTGCTTTTTCCGCGCCGGGCGCCGCCCGCGGCGGCGACGAAGTGATTCCCGTTTCGGCGCTCAATCGTGCGATTTCGACGATGCTCGAGCGCTCGTTTCCGCTGCTGTGGATTTCCGGCGAAGTGTCGAATTTCACGCGCGCCGCGAGCGGCCACTGGTATTTCTCGATCAAGGACCAGCAGGCGCAGATGCGCTGCGTGATGTTCCGCGGCCGCGCGCAATACGCGGAATTCACGCCGCGCGAGGGCGACCGCATCGAGGTGCGTGCCGTCGTCACGATGTACGAGCCGCGCGGCGAAGTGCAGCTCAACGTCGAAGCCGTGCGGCGCACCGGGCAGGGGCGCCTGTACGAGGCGTTCCTGAGGCTGAAGGCGCAGCTCGAAGGCGAGGGCCTCTTCGCCCCCGAGCGCAAGCGGCCGCTGCCGGCCCATCCGCGCGCGATCGGCATCGTCACGTCGCTGCAGGCCGCCGCGCTGCGCGACTTGCTCACCACGCTCGCCCGGCGCGCGCCGCACATTCCGGTGATCGTCTATCCGGCGCCGGTGCAGGGCGCCGGTTCCGCCGAAAAGCTCGTCGCGGCCGTCGCGACCGCGAATGCGCGGCGCGAGGTCGACGTGCTGCTGGTGTGCCGCGGCGGCGGCTCGATCGAGGATCTGTGGTCGTTCAACGACGAAGCGCTGGCGCGCGCGATCGCGGCGAGCGCGCTGCCGGTCGTCAGCGGCGTCGGGCACGAAACCGATTTCACGATCGCCGACTTCGCGGCCGACCTGCGTGCGCCGACGCCGACCGGCGCCGCGGAACTCGCGAGCCCGCAGCGCGCGCTGCTGCTGCGCGAGGTCGACGAGCGCCGGCGTGCGCTCGCGCGCGGCATGGCGCGCCGGCTCGAACAGCGCGCGCAGCAGCTCGACTGGCTGGCGCGCCGGCTCGTGAGCCCGGCCGAGCGGCTGCAGCGGCAGCGCACGCACGTCGAGCAGCTCGCGGCGCGGCTCGCGTCGGCGGCGTCGCGGCCGGTGCGCGATGCACGCGCGCGTTTCGCGCTCGCGCAACTGCGCTGGCAGCGCGCGCGGCCCGATGCGTCGCAGGCCCGCCACGCGCTCGCGGGGCTGTCGCAACGCCTCGCGATCGCGTTGCAGCGCCGTCACGAACGCGACACGGCGCGGGTGTCGGCCTGTGCGGCCCGGCTCGAGGTACTAAGCCCGCAGCGCACGCTCGAGCGCGGCTATGCGGCGCTGATCGATGCGCAGACGGGCCGCGCGGTGCGCGCGCCGAACGCGCTGAAGCCGCAACGGCGCCTGACCGTGCATCTCGCCGAAGGCTCGGCCGACGTGTCGCTCGCCGACGTGCAGCCGCGGCTGACGGATACGATCTGACGTAACCGGCACGGGCGACACGCGACGCGCGTCGCAACGGGCGCAGCGCGGCCGGGCACGAATGCTGCGCGTCGTCCGTTCGGCCTGCCGGACGTTGCGCCAGCATCGCTTTTCCGCATACCGCGGATAAATGGCCCGCGAGTTTGCGGGGTTATTCGTCCTCGCCTACAATCGGACGCTCGGCAGCATTCAACACAGCCTCCCTACATACTCAACGAAGGAATCGCCATGGCTCATACGCTCCCGCCGCTCCCGTACGCTGAAGACGCACTCGCGCCGACCATCTCGAAAGAGACGATCGAGTACCACTACGGCAAGCACCACCAGGCTTATGTGACGAACCTGAACAACCTGATCCCGGGCACGGAATTCGAAAACCTGCCGCTGGAAGAGATCATCAAGAAGTCGTCGGGCGGCATCTTCAACAACGCCGCGCAAATCTGGAACCACACGTTCTTCTGGAACAGCCTGTCGCCGAACGGCGGCGGCGCACCGACGGGCGCGCTGGGCGACGCGATCAACGCGAAGTGGGGTTCGTACGACGCATTCAAGGAAGCGTTCACGAAGGCCGCGGTCGGCACGTTCGGTTCGGGCTGGGCATGGCTCGTGAAGAAGGCCGACGGTTCGCTCGACATCGTGTCGACGAGCAACGCCGCCACGCCGCTGACGACGGCCGACAAGCCGCTGCTGACGATCGACGTGTGGGAACACGCGTACTACATCGACTACCGCAACGCCCGTCCGAAGTTCGTCGAAGCGTTCTGGAACATCGTGAACTGGGACTTCGCAGCGAAGAACTTCGCGTAAGTCCGGCGCCTGCGCGCCGCCCCGGCGCGCGGCATCGAAAAAAGCCCTCGTTTCGAGGGCTTTTTGTTTTCCGTCCCGCGCGGAACGTGCGCCCCGGCCGGATCAGCCGATCATGCCGAGCGCCCAGCCGAGCGCCGCGCTCGCGATCACGACGGCCCACGGCGGCACGCGCCAGAACACCAGCGCGACGAAGGCGACCAGCGCGGCGGCCAGGTCGCGCGGCGCGACGATCGTGTCGGTCCAGACCGGGTGATAGAGCGCGGCGAGCAGCAGCCCGACGACCGCCGCATTCACGCCGGCGAGCGCGGCCTGCATCTGCGCGCTGCGGCGCAGGCGCTCCCAGAACGGCGCGGTGCCGGCCACCAGCAGGAACGACGGCGCGAAGATCGACACGAGCGCGATCGTGCCGCCGAGCCAGCCGTTCGGCGCATCGCGCAGCGACGCGCCGAGGAACGCCGAGAACGTGAACAGCGGCCCCGGCACGGCCTGCGCGAGGCCATACCCAGCGAGAAACGTCGCATCGCCGACCCGGCCGGGTGCGACCACGGCCGCCTGCAGCAGCGGCAGCACCACATGGCCGCCGCCGAACACGAGCGCGCCCGTGCGGAAGAACGCGTCGACGACGGCGAGCGTATCGGAGCGCAGCGCGCGGGCCGCGAACGGCAGCGCGACGAGCAGCGCCGCGAACAGCGCGAGCCACAGCACGCCCGCGCGGCGCGACACGTGCAGCGGCAACGGTTCGTGCGCATCGCGCGCCGGTTGCGGCAGCAGCACGAGCCCGGCGGCGCCGGCCACGACGATCACCGCGACCTGCGTCCACGCAGCCGGCGCGAGCAGCGCGACGCAGGCGGCCGCGGCCATCAGCGTGATGCGCCGCGCATCCGGGCACAGCGTGCGCGCCATGCCCCACACGGCTTGCGCGATCACCGCGACCGACACGATGCGCAGCCCGTGCAGCGCGCCGGCTTCGATCGGCGCGCCCGTCGCGTGAACGCCGAATGCGAGCAGCATCATCAGCAGCGCCGACGGCAGCGTGAAACCGAGCCACGCGGCGAACATGCCGGCATAGCCGGCGCGCGCGAGGCCGATCGCCATCCCGACCTGGCTGCTCGCCGGCCCCGGCAGGAACTGGCACAGCCCGACGAGATCGGCATAGGTGCGCTCGGTGAGCCAGGCGCGCCGCGTGACGAACTCCGCGCGAAAGTAGCCGAGATGCGCGACCGGCCCCCCGAACGACGTGAGGCCGAGCCGCAGGAACGCGATGAATACGGGCCACGGATGACGGGCGGGGGCGGGGCGGGTCGACGTGTTCAAGGGAGCGTGCGTGGCGGACGGGAAGCCGCCACGATAGCGCAACCCGGCGGCCGCGGGCAGTGCGCGGCGGCCGATAGAGGCCGATAGTCGCCGACCGAGGCCGTGGCGCGGCGCTCAGTCCGTGCCGTCGGCGAGCCCGCTCGCGCGGCGCAGCGCGTCGATGTCGACGAGTTCGATCTCGCCGACGTGCAGCCGCACGACGCCGTCGGCCTGCAGCGCCTTCAGCAACTGGTTGGTGGTCTGCCGTGTCAGCGACAGCATCGACGCGAGCGTTTCCTGCGACAGCCGGATATGCGTGCGCCCGGCGCTGATGCCGCCGTAGCCCTCGGCGATCATCAGCAGCCGCGCGGCGAGCCGCTGCGCGGCCGGCATCACGCTCATCGACTCGACCGTCAGGAAGCTCAGGCGCAGCTTTTGCGCCATCAGCAGCGCGAACTGCCGCCAGTATTGCGGCGTCGCATCGAGGATCGCGAGCAGCGCGGCCTGCGGCACGTGCAGCAGCAGCGCGTCGTCGAGCGCGATGGCGTCGTGCGTGCGCGGCTGGCCGTCGAACAACGCGATCTCGCCGAACCACGTGACGGGTTCGGCCACCGTCAGCAGCGCTTCCTTGCCGTGCGGATCGACCGAACCTATCGTCAATGAACCGGCCAGTACCGCGTACAGCCCGCACGGCGGGTCGCCGCGCCGGAACAGCGCGTGACCGGACGGCAGGCGGCGCAGCGTCGCGCGGGCGATCAGGTCGGCGCGCAGCGCGGGCGGCAGCGCGGCGAACCACGGGTTCGCTTCGAGCTGCGGCAGGTACGGGGCGAGCGAGGAAGGCATGGGCACGCGATGTCGGGTAGCTGACAGAGGTTCTCGGGCGTGACGCGCATCATAGCGCTCAACAACCGATCAGGAGACGCCATGAAGACCCTCGAAGACCATCTTTCGCAGTATGCGGCCTACCATCGCGACGCGCGCAACATCGCGACGCATCTGGTCGGCATCCCGATGATCGTGTTCGCGGTCGAGGTGCTGCTGTCGCGGCCGGCGATCGGGGCGCTCGCCGGCATCGCGCTGTCGCCGGCGCTGCTGCTCGCCGTCGTTTCCGTGGTGTTCTACCTGCGGCTCGACCTGCGGTTCGGGATCGCGATGGCCGCGTTGTTCGCGCTCGGCCTGTGGGCCGCGCAGTCGCTGGCGCGGCTGCCGACCGCGCAATGGCTCGCGATCGGTGTCGGCGCGTTCGTCGTGGGCTGGATCGTGCAGTTCGTCGGGCACTGGTTCGAAGGCCGCAAGCCCGCGTTCGTCGACGATCTGGTCGGCCTGATCGTCGGGCCGCTGTTCGTCGTCGCCGAGGTCGCGTTCTTCGCGGGGCTGCGCGACGACGTGCGCCGCGAAGTCGAGCGGCGTGCGGGCCCCGTGCATGGCGGCGCGCATTCGCATGTCTGAGGGAGCGGCCGGGCCGGTCTGCGGCTCTCGCGGCGCGCCGCACGACCGGAACCGAGTGGATCGACGGTGAAATCGTGCGGCTGGCCGGGCGCTTCGGAGCGCGGGGCGCCGGTCAATGCGCGGCTTTGCGCGGCTCGTCCACGACGCGGAACGCGCGGCGGCACGTCCGTCGTGGCGCGGCGATGCGCTGTGCGCCGACCTGAGCGCGAGGCGCCGCGCGCCGGCCACATGCCGATCGTATAGGCCGGCGTCGCATGCCCCGCCGGCGGCGCGGGCCGTGCGCAACGACTAAGATGCGGAGTGCGTCATCCGACGCCTTTGCGGAGCAATCGCCATGGTGGACCGCCCGACCCTCGATGCGTACGACGCCCATGCCGCGCAATATGCGCAGGACTGGCTCGACCAGGCCGCGCCCGACGACATGTACGCGCTGCTCGAACAGCATTTCTCGCCGGGGCCGACCGCCGACGTCGGCTGCGGCGCGGGGCGCGACACGGCCTGGCTCGCGTCGCGCGGCTACGACGTGCGCGGCTACGACGCGAGCGCCGCGCTGCTCGACGAGGCGCGCCGGCACCATCCGGGCCTGAGGTTCGAACGGGCCGCGCTGCCGGCGCTGGCCGGCGTACCGTCCGGCGCGTTTCGCAACGTGCTGTGCGAAACGGTCGTCATGCATCTCGAACAGGCGGACGCAGCGGCCGCCGCCGCACGGCTGGCCGATCTGCTGATGCCGGGCGGCACGTTGTACCTGAGCTGGCGGGTGGCGGGAAACGGTATGTTGCGCGACGAGCGCGGCCGCCTCTATACGCCGCTCGACGCGGCGCGGATGCATGCGGCGCTCGGTGCCGGCGTGCACGTGATCGACGAACACGAAGTCGTCAGCGCATCGTCCGGCAAGCGCGTGCACCGGCTGATCGTGCGCAAGGCGGGCGGCGACGCGTGAGCGCGCCGCGCCGGCGCACTTACTCGCGGCTGAGCGCCGCTTCCCAGTTGATGTCGACGCAGAGCACCTGCATGCCCGTCGCGGCCGGTGCGGCGATCGACGCGGTCACGCACAGGTGCGCCTCGTTGATCGACAGGTACGGGGGTGTCAGGTGCACACCGCCCGGCGCGCGCATCGCGTCGATGAAGTACGGACGGCGTTCCCAGCTCGCGCCTTCGGAATGCAGCAGCGGCCGGAAGCGCTTCGCACGTTGCGACACGCTGCCGCGTGCCAGCACGTTGTCGCCGATCTGGCGGCCCGATGCGTCGAGCAGGAAGCAGCGCGCGGTCTCGGGTAGCCCGAGCACGGCGGCGGCTGCATCGGTGAGGGATTCGCCCGCGCCGAGCCTGCGGCTCGCTTCCTCGAGCGCGGCGACGTACGGCGCGAGCCGTTCCGCCTGCGTGCGCTCGCGCTGCGCGACGCGCAGCCGCAGCGCGGCCGACAGCGTATCCATGCAGCCCGCGGCGGCCTGCGGCTGCACGGGATCGACGCTCGGCCCGGCGAAGTACTGGCCCTGCACGAAATCGACGTCGCATTCGAGCGCGATCAGCGCGTCGCGTTCGGTCGCGAGCCCGCCCATCAGCACGAGCTGGCCGGATTCGTGCAGCAGCGACACGAGCCCCGGCAGCACGCGTTCGAGATGCGAGTGCTCGCTCGCCTGCGCGAGGATGCCGCGATCGAGCGTGACGATGTCGGGATGCAAATGCCACACGCGATCGATGTTCGAATGCTTCGCGCCGAACCCGACGAGCGCGATCAGGAAGCCGGCCTTGCGCAGCCCGTCGATGATCGCCGCATAGCGCGGCGTCTCGCCGCCGGCCTGCTCGGGCACCTCGAGCACCACGCGGTGCGGCGGCAGCCCGAGCGCCTTCAGGTTCGCGAGCAGCGCGTCGCCGTAGACGGTGTCCATCAGCGCGGCCGGATGCAGGCTCAGGAAGAGCCATTCGTCGTGGCTGTCGAACGCGTGGAAGTTACCGAGATGCAACGATTCGGCGAGCCGGCCGAGCTCGAGCAGGTCGCCGCGCCGCGCCGCCTGCGTGAACACCTCGTGCGACGCCACCTGGCGGCTTTCCTCGTCGTGCGCGCGCAGCGACGCGTGATAGCCGATCGCGCGCCGGTGCGATACCGAGAAAACGGGCTGGAACACGCTGAACACGGTGTAGCCGCCGTACAGCACGGTGCGCCGGTTCCCGTCGTCACCGGCGACGGGGCGGGGCGGCTGAAAGCCGGGGGGATCGATTTCGATCATGCTCATGATGTCGGCCGAAGGAAGACTGCCAGTTTACCTACAGAATAGGCGAGCAAGAAGCATGCACGGCACGCCCCCGCGTGCGGCTGCCCGTCGCGGCCGGCACGTGCACGCGGCCGGCCCCGGCTGCACCGCGATGGTGCGTGCCGGCCCGATTCGGCGCGCCGCGCATCACGCGCGCTCGGACGGGTCGGTCTTGCGCGCGGTGCTGCGGATCTCCGGCGCGAGCTGCGCGAAGATCCACGCGGACGCGGCCGTGATGATCCCGACGCAGATGAACGTCGCATGGAACGCCGGCAGCGTGTTGCTCGGCGTCACGGTGCGCAGCATGCCGGTGAACGTCGCGAGCAGCGCGCCGGCGACCGTGACGCCGAGGCTCATCGACAGCATCTGCACGAGCGAGAACAGGCTGTTGCCGCTGCTCGCGCCGCCGGTGCCGAGATCCTTCAGCGTCAGCGTGTTCATCGCGGTGAACTGCATCGAGTTGAACCCGCCGAACAGCGCGAGATGCACGACCTTCACCCACACGGGCACCGTGTCGCGCATCAGCGCGAAGCTCGCCATCATCACGCCGACCATGATCGTGTTCGCGAGCAGCACCTTGCGATAGCCGTGCCGCGTGATCAGGCGCGTGATGATCCGCTTCGAGAACATGCCGGCCGCGGCGACCGGCAGCATCATCAGCCCGGCCTCGAACGCCGAGTAGCCGAGGCTCACCTGCAGCAGCAGCGGGATCAGGTAAGGCATCGCGCCGCTGCCGATCCGCGCGAACAGGTTGCCGAGCAGCCCGACGCTGAACGTGTGGATCTTGAACAGCTCGAGCGAGAAGATCGGCTGCGGCGCGCGCACCGCGTACAGCCCGTACGCGACGAAGCACGCGAGGCTCAGGATCAGCAGCACCAGCACGGCCGCGTGCTGCATGCCGAGATCGGCGAGCCCGTCGAGCGACAGCGAGATCGCGACCATGCCGATCGTCAACAGGAGATAGCCCTTGATGTCGAAGCGGCCGGCTGCCGGGTTTCGTGCATCGGGCATCGAATAGAAGGTCGCGATGCAGCCCGCGATGCCGACCGGCACGTTGATCAGGAAGATCCAGTGCCACGACGCGATCTTCACGAGCCAGCCGCCGAGCGTCGGCCCGATCAGCGGGCCGATCAGGCCCGGAATCGCGACGAACGACAGCGCGGGCAGATAGCGCTCGGCCGGGAAGGTGCGCAGCACCGCGAGCCGCCCGACCGGCAGCAGCATCGCGCCGCCGACGCCCTGCACGACGCGAAAGGCCACGAGCTGCGTCAGCGTATGGGCGTTCGCGCACAGCAGCGAGCCGAGCGAGAACACCAGGATCGCGCTGAAGAACACGCGCCGCGTGCCGAACGTGTCGGCGAGCCAGCCGGACACGGGGATCATCACCGCCATCGTCAGCGAGTACGCGATCACGACCGATTGCATCCGCAGCGGCGATTCGCCGAGGCTCGCGGCCATCGACGGCAGCGCCGTGTTGACGATCGTCGCGTCGAGCGTCTGCATGAAGAAGCCCGTCGCAACGAGCCAGAGCATCACGGTGAGGTTTTTTTCGCCGGGGGCGGCGGCAGGCGGGCGTTGGAACATGACGGGGGCGGTGGCGCGGGACAGCCGACATTGTAGGGAAAGCCGCCGTGCCGTGCAGGTTCGGGGCGGTATGTCATTGGCCCCGGCCGGCCGGCCGCGCGCGCCCGGCCCGGTGCGCCCGGCGAAGGCCTGTCCCCGTCGGCCGGCCAGTACAGTTCAGCCAAAAGTGTCCGCGGCCGTATCTGTCCGTGTGCCGCCGTTGTCCGAAATACTGGCGTCATCGAATCCGTGCGACCAGGAGGCTGCCATGCGCGAACTGCGACTTTACGTGATGGACGGCGACGAGCCGGCCGGACGGTGGCGGATCGTCGATCGCACGCTGCTCGAAGTGGCCGAAGGCGACGTGTGGGTGACCGTAGAGGGCCAGCCCGACGATCACTGGCTGGGTGCGGGCGCGTCGCTGACCTTGCTGCCCGGCACGCGCGCGTGGGTCAGCGCCGGGCCGCGCGGCGCGACGTTCGCGTTCGGGCCGCTCGCGGCGCCGGCCGGGCGGCCCGCGTCTGCATGGTGGCGCCCGTTCGCCGCGTGGCGCGACGGCCGGCGTCACGCGGCCGCGTCGCTGCCGACGTAGCGCGCCCGCGGCCGGATCAGCTTTCCGTCCGCATATTGTTCGAGCGCATGCGCGATCCAGCCGGCCGTGCGGCCGGCCGCGAACACCGTGAACGCCGCGCCGTCGGGCAGCGCGAGCGTGCGCTCCAGCACCGCGAGCGCGAAATCGATCGACGGCCGCAGGCCCGTCGCCGCCTCGATGCGCGCGGCGAGCGCGCGCGCCACGCGCAGCGCCGGCCGCTCGGGCGCCGCCGCATGCAACGCGTCGAGCAGCGCCCGCGCGCGCGGGTCGCCGTCGGGGTACAGCGGATGCCCGAAGCCGGACAGGGCCGTGCGGCCGCCGTCCGCGCGTTCGTCGTGCGCGAGCCGCAGCGCGAGGTAGCGATCCAGGTCGGCCGCGCGGGCCGCTTCGTCGAGCAGCGTGCCGGCGCGGAACGTCTCGCCGCCGTGACGCGGCCCCGACAGTGCCGCGAGTCCGCCCGAGATCGCGCCGAACAGGTGGGTGCCGGTCGACGCGATGCAGCGCACCGCGAAGGTCGACGGATTCAGTTCGTGATCCGCGCACAGCACGAGCGCGCGCCGCAGCAGGTCGGCTTCGTCGCGCCGGCGCACGCGCCACGCGGCCGCGAGCTGCCGGTGCACGGGCGCGTCGCCCGGCGCGATGCCGGCGAGCGCGGCCGTCGCGACGCGCAGCAGCAGCGCCGCCGCGTCGAGCTGGGCGTCGCGCCCCTGCGCCCACAGGCGCGGCAGCGATGCGGCCGCGGCCGGCAGCAGCACCAGCGTGCGTTCGAGCGGCGCGAGATGCGCCCAGCGGCGTGCCCAGTCGTCCCACTGCGCGGCGTCGAAGCCGCTCGATGCGAGCGACGCGGCGGCCAGCCGCGCGGGCGGACAGTCCCACAGCCGCGCGGCCGTTTCTTCGAGTGTCGCTGCGTCGGCCAGCGCGATCGCATCGGCGCCGCGGTAGCGCAGGCGAGCGTCGGCGATCTGCGTGATCCGCGATTCCAGGACCGGCACGCCCCAGTCGAGCGAGCGTTCGGCGACACCGCCCGCGCGCTTCGCATCGGCGCGGCGGCGCGCGAGCAGGCGTACCTCGTTGGCGTCGTAGCGGCGACGCTTGGTCGTGCCGTCGGGCAGCGAGCGCAGCAGGCCGCGGCTCACGTACGCGTAAAGGGTGCTCACGCTGACGCCGAGCATGCCGGCGGCTTCCTGCGCACTGACGGATGTCATGCCGGGTGGCTCCTGTCGCCGCGCATGAAGCGCGGGCCTGCTAGAACGATTCGTTATGTATTGATTCGCGCAATCAAGATTGATCGCGCCTGTCGCGAATTCTAGACTCGATTCCGTCTCCTCAACGGCATCTCCTTCACCATGACACCCGAATCCGCATTGGCGCATCTTTGGCAACTCGCACGCGGCGAGCGCGACGCGCTGGCCCGCACGACCGTGGCCGGGCACGACCCGGCGCTGCCGTCGACGTTTCATGTCGGCACGCTTGCCGCCGCGACGATCGCCGCCGCCGGGCTCGCGGCCGCCGAATGCCATCGGCTGCGAACGGGCGTCGCGCAATCGGTCGACGTGTCGGTGCGCGACGCGCTTGTGGCGTTTCGCAGCGAACGCTACCTGCGCGTGGACGACGGGCCGCCGCCGGAGCTGCGCCATCCGGTGACCGGTTTCTTCGAGACGGGCGACGGGCGCTGGATTCAGTTGCACGCGAATTTCCCGCATCACCTGCGCGGCATCCTCGATGTGCTCGGCTGCGGTCCGCAGCCCGCCGACGTCGCCGCGGCGATCCGGACGTGGGACGGCGCGGCGCTCGATACCGCGCTGGCCGAGGCCGGCCTGTGCGCGGCATTGATCAGAACCCCTGACGAATGGGCGGCGCACGAGCAGGCGCGCGCGATCGCATCGCTGCCGCTGTTCGAGATCGAGCGCATCGGCGATGCGCCGGCCGAGCCGATCGGCCGCGGCGAGGCCGGCCAGCCGCTGGCCGGCGTGCGCGTGCTCGATCTCACGCGCATCATCGCGGGGCCGGTCGCTGGCCGCACGCTGGCGTCGCATGGCGCGCAGACGTTGCTCGTCAACGGTCCGCACCTGCCGAACATCGCGCCGCTCGTGATCGACAACGGGCGCGGCAAGCGCTCGACGTGGATCGATCTGCGCGATGCGGCAGGCGTCGATACGCTGCACGTACTGGCGCGCGAGGCCGACGTGTTTCTGCAGTCGTACCGGCCCGGCGCGCTCGCGGCGCGCGGCTTCACGCCGCAGGCACTGGCCGAGCGGCGGCCCGGCATCGTCTACGTGTCGGTGTCGGCTTACGGCCACGCGGGCCCGTGGGCGACGCGGCGCGGGTTCGACAGCCTCGTGCAGTCGGCGAGCGGCATCGCGTGGCAGGAGCAGCAGGCCGCGCAGGCGAGCGGGCCGCGCCATCTGCCGTGCCAGGCGCTCGATCATGCAACGGGGTATCTCGCGGCGTTCGGCGCGATGATCGCGCTCGCGCGACGGGCGCGCGAAGGGGGAAGCTGGCACGTGCGGACGTCGCTCGCGCAGACGGGGCGCTGGCTGCAGTCGTTCGGCGCCGTGCCGGACGGGCTGCGGGCGCCCGATCTCGCGCCGGCCGACGTGCGCGACCGGATCGACCGCGTCGCGTCGCCGTTCGGTGTACTCGACACCGTGCGGCCGGCGGAGCGGTTGTCGGCGACGCCGCCGTCGTTCGCGCGGCCGCCCGTGCCGCTCGGCACCGACGACGCGCGCTGGCTGTGACGGCCGGTGGCGCGGCCCGCGCTACTTGCGCAGTTCGACGACGAAATCGTAGTAATCGTTGCGGCAGTAGGTATCGGTCAGCTCGATCGCGCGCTGGTCGGACGTATAGCCGATCCGCGTGATCAGCAGCAGTGCGTCGTGCGGGGCGATGCCCATCTGCTCGGCGATCTCGTCGGTCGCGTTGACCGCGCGGAAATGCTGCAGCGCGCGCACGATCGGCGTGCCGCGCGCTTCGAGATAGCTGTACAGCGAGCCGACGATCGCCTGCGGATCCGGAATCAGCGTGGCGGGGAACGTCGAGTTCTCGACGGCCATCACGATGCCGTCGGCGAGGCGCAGGCGTTTCAGGCGTGTAACCGATGCGGCCGGCGACAGTCCGAGCTGGATCACTTCGTCGCGGTTGGCCGGCTGGATTTCGCGCGCG
Source organism: Burkholderia sp. BCC0506 (assembly GCF_902833145.1). Taxonomy (GTDB): domain Bacteria; phylum Pseudomonadota; class Gammaproteobacteria; order Burkholderiales; family Burkholderiaceae; genus Burkholderia. Next base: position 20,593 of record NZ_CADFEN010000009.1, read on the forward strand.
AGCCACTGCGAGCTCGGCTTGAAGCCGCGGCGCTCGAGCATTTCGCTGAAGCTCGACAGCCGCGACAGCGGATCCTCGTAGCGCGGCTGGATGAAGTTGCCCGCGCCCTGGGTGCGGCGGATCAGGCCTTGCTCGACGAGCAGCGCGATCGCCTTGCGCGCGGTGATGCGCGACACGCCGAGCGCTTCGGACAACACACGCTCGGAAGGCAGCGCTTCGCCGGCCGTCCAGCGGTTGTCGTGGATCGCGTCGCCGAGCTTGCGGGCGAGCTGCAGGTAGAGCGGCGTATCGTTGTCGGGGTCGGGGCGCAGGTCCTGCCAGCGGTCGTCCGTGGGTGCCTTCATACAATGGGTATCGATCAGGTTGCGGCCATTCTAAGTCATCATGCCGCGCCGTTATAGCCGGTTTTTGCCGTGTAACAGGCCGGAGGCGCGCCGATTGACTACACTGATGCGTCGTATCCGATGCTTCGGCCGCGGTGTGCGGCCACGAATCCGCCACGAGGAAACGCATGACAGACACGATCGCCACGGTCGTTTTGCCGGACGGCGAGACGATTCCGAAGCTGGGCCTGGGCACCTGGGAAATGGGCGAGCGCCCGGCGCGGCGTGCGGACGAGATCGCCGCGCTGCGCGAAGGCATCGCGCTCGGCATGACGCTCGTCGATACCGCGGAGATGTACGGCGACGGCGCGACCGAGGAACTGGTCGGCGACGCGCTCGCGGGCTTGCGCGACGACGTGTTCCTCGTCAGCAAGGTCTATCCGCACCATGCGAGCCGGCGCGGCGCCGTCGCCGCGTGCGACGCGAGCCTCAAGCGGCTGCGTACCGATCGCCTCGACCTGTACCTGCTGCACTGGCGCGGTTCGGTGCCGCTCGCGGAAACGGTCGAGGGCTTCGAGGCGTTGCAGCGTGCGGGCAAGATCCGCCACTGGGGCGTGAGCAACTTCGATACGGCCGACATGGCCGAACTCGTCGACGAGGCGGGCGGCGGCGCGTGCGCCACCAACCAGATCCTCTACAACATCGCGCGACGCGGCCCGGAATTCGACCTGCTGCCGTGGCTGGCCGACCACCGGATCCCGGCGATGGCGTACAGCCCGGTCGATCACGGCCGGCTGCCGAAACGCTCGCCGCTCGACGAGATCGCGCGGCTGCGCGGCGTGTCGGTGATGCGCGTCGCACTGGCATGGGTGCTCGCGCAGCCGGGGGTATTCGCGATTCCGAAGGCGTCGCGGATCGAACACGTGCGCGACAACCGCGCCGCGCTCGACGTCGTGTTGAGCGACGACGAGCGCGCGCAGCTTGATGCGTATTTCCGTCCGCCGCGCAGCAAGCGCGCGCTCGAGATGCTCTGACCGGGTGCGGCCGGGCAACGCGCCGGGTCAGTGGTTGCCGCCGGCCGATCCGCCGTTGCCGTGACCGCCGCCATTGCCGTTGCCGGTGCCATGGCCGTTGCCGACTCCGTTGGCTCCGCCGTTGCCGGCGCCGCCACTGCCATTGCCGTTACCGTTGCCGCCGCCATTGCCGTGGCCACCGGTGCCGTTGGCGCCGCCGCCGTTCCCGCCGCCGTTACCCGCGCCGCCGGCGCCGTTGCCGTTGCCGTGGCCTCCGCCGGTACCGCCACTATTGCCACCATTGCCACGGCCGTTGCCGACGCCGTTGGCGCCGCCATTACCGGCGCCGCCACTGCCATTGCCGTTACCGTTGCCGCCGCCATTACCGTGACCGCCACCGCCGTTACCATGGCCGCCGCCGCCGCCGCCGCCGCCGCCGCCGCCGCCGCCGCCGCCGCCGCCGCCGCCGCCACCGCCACCGCCACCGCCACCGCCGCCGCCGCCACCGCCGCCACCGCCATGGCCGCCACCGTTGCCGTTGCCGTGACCGCCACCACCGTTGCCATGACCGCCGCCGTCGCCGTGACCACCGCCGTCGCCGTGACCGCCACCACCGTCGCCATGACCGCCACCGTCACCGTGGCCGCCACCATGACCGTGACCGCCGCCGTCACCATCGCCACCACCGTGGCCGCCGCCACCCGAAGTACCGCCACCCGAAGTACCGCCACCCGAAGTACCGCCACCCGAAGTACCGCCACCCGAAGTACCGCCACCCGAACTACCGCCACCCGAAGTACCGCCACCCGAAGTACCGCCACCCGAAGTACCGCCACCCGAAGTACCGCCACCCGAAGTACCGCCACCCGAAGTACCGCCACCCGAAGTGCCGCCACCCGAAGTGCCGCCACCCGAAGTGCCGCCACCCGAAGTACCGCCACCCGAAGTACCACCACCCGAAGTACCGCCACCCGAAGTACCGCCACCCGAAGTGCCGCCACCCGAAGTACCACCACCCGAGGTACCACCACCCGAAGTACCGCCACCTGAACCACCGCTGCCCGACGCATTGCCTCCGCGGCCCGTGCCGCTCGTACTGCCTGAGGTTCCGCCTGTCGTTCCACCGACACCGGCAGGTCCGACGGTACCGTTCCCGCTATTCCCGCCGCTACCGTTCCCGTTCCCGTTGCCGCCGCCACTACCGGTGCCGCCGCCGTTCCCGCTGCCACTGCCGCTCGCGCCCGCACCGCTGTTCCCGACGCCCCGGCCCGCATAAACGTGCACCGCGCACGCAGCCGGATTGGCGGCGCACGGCGATGCGTTCTCGACCAGCGTCATGATGGTGTCCGCGCTGGCGTTCGCGTCGCGCGCGGCGTCAGGCGTGGTGTTCTGTGCGACGGCATACGAGCAGCAGCACGCAAGCGCGGCCGCGGCCAGCAGGGTTGCACGAGGGCGCCGTCCCGCCGCGCGGAACGGTTGTTTCGTCTTATGCATCATGGCCTCCCCATGCGCGCGATGCCTCGTTGCCGCGCGACGATCTACGTGTGATGCAGGGGGCCTTGGAAGATTCGTTGTCCTATCGTCAGCCGATGACGTTCGGGCCGACGCTTGACGCCAGCCGCGAACGCGGATCGGCACGCGGGCCCGCCGTGCGAATCACACTCTGCGAGATTCGTGCCATCGGCCGCTCGCGCCCGTGGCGCAAGGCGCGCGCAGTCGCGCGATCACGCATGCAACGTCGTGGGGGAGCGTTTTGTTTCCGGAATGAAACGTGGGGTGTCGTTCAGCGCGCCGGCGCGTCGGCCGCGCGTTGCCAGCGGTGGAACAGGATCGACGCGATCCAGCAGACGAGGAACAGCGCGACGATGCCGTAGCCGATCGAGCCGAAGCGTTCGCCGAGCGCATCGAGCGTGTCGCGCACGGGGCCCGTCAGCGACAGCTTGTCGGCCAGCAGGCCGGCCGCCTCGATTCCGCCGATTGCCAGCGCGACGGCCGCCGACACGAACGTGATGCTCGCGTTGTAGAGCAGCTTGCGCTGGGGATCGTCCATCGCCCAACCGTATGCCTGGATCATCAGCACGTTGTCGGTCGAATCGATCAGCGTCATGCCGGCGGTGAAAAGCGCGGGAAACAGCATGACCGTATAGACCGGCAGCCCCTGGCTCGCCTGCGCGGCGGCGATCGCGAGCAGGCCGATTTCGGTTGCAGTATCGAAACCGAGCCCGAACAGCACGCCGACCGGATACATGTGCCAGCTCTTCGACACGAACCGGAACAGCGGGCGCAGCAACCGCGATACGAGTCCGGCGGGACGATGGTCGTGCGCGCCGTCGTGCGTGTGCCCCGACGCGCCGCGATAGCGTCGCCACACGTCGCGCAGGATCATCAGGTTCACGCACGCGAGCACCAGCAGGAAGGTGGCCGATACCGCCGTGCCGATCGTGCCGCCGATCTCGCGGAACGCGTCGAACCGGTCGCGCAGCGCGAACGCGGTCAGCGCGATGCCGAGCGTCGCGGCGATCACGATCGTCGAATGGCCGAGCGAGAAGAACAGGCCGACGCTCACCGGACGTTGCCCGTCCTGCATCAGCTTGCGCGTCGCGACGTCGATCGCGGCGATGTGGTCCGCGTCCACCGCATGACGCAGCCCGAGCCCGTATGCGATCGCCGCGGTGCCGAGCAGCAGCGGATGATCGCGCAGCACCGCGAGCGCCCACAGCCAGACGGCGACGTTCGCGGCGATCAGGCCGGCGTAGAGGGTCAGCAGGCGGCGCAGGGCGGGGGTGGGCGGCATCGGGCGGGTTCCATCTGATGAATCGCCATCCATTGTGGCACGCGAAAAAAATGCCCGGCGCGCCGATCAAAAACCGCGAACGCGATGCGCGCCGGACGAAAAAAAGCCCGTCCGACACCGGACGGGCTTGGCGTGCATGCGCCAGCGCGCGGCGCTTACTTCACTTTCGCGTTGATCACGGCCTCCGACACGTTCGCCGGCGTTTCCGCGTAGTGCTTGAACTCCATCGTGTACGTCGCGCGGCCCTGCGTGGCCGAGCGCAGCGACGTCGAATAGCCGAACATTTCCGCGAGCGGCACTTCGGCGCGCACGAGCTTGCCGCCACCGCCCGCGATGTCCTCCATCCCCTGCACGATGCCGCGACGGCTCGACAGGTCGCCCATCACGTTGCCCATGAAGTCCTCGGGCGTCTCGACCTCGACGGCCATCATCGGCTCGAGCAGCACGGGCTTCGCCTTGCGCATCGCTTCCTTGAACGCCATCGAGCCGGCCATCCGGAATGCGTTTTCGTTCGAGTCGACGTCGTGATACGAGCCGAACGTCAGGTGCACCTTCACGTCGACGACCGGGTAGCCCGCGAGCACGCCCGACTTCAGCGTGTCCTGGATACCCTTGTCGACCGCCGGGATGTATTCGCGCGGGATCACGCCGCCCTTGATCTCGTCGAGGAACTCGTAGCCCTTGCCCGGGTTCGGCTCGAGCGTGATCACCGCATGGCCGTACTGGCCGCGGCCGCCCGACTGCTTGACGAACTTGCCTTCGACGTCGGCCGCCGTCGTGCGCACCGTTTCGCGATACGCGACCTGCGGCTTGCCGACCGTCGCCTCGACGCCGAACTCGCGCTTCATCCGGTCGACCAGGATTTCGAGGTGGAGCTCGCCCATCCCCGAAATGATCGTCTGGCCGGACTCTTCGTCGGTCTGCACGCGGAACGACGGATCTTCCTGCGCGAGGCGGTTCAGCGCGAGGCCCATCTTTTCCTGGTCGGCCTTCGTCTTCGGCTCGACCGCCTGCGAGATCACCGGCTCCGGGAATTCCATCTTCTCGAGGATGATCGGCTTGGCCGGATCGCACAGCGTGTCGCCGGTGGTCGCTTCCTTCAGGCCGACGGCCGCCGCGATGTCGCCCGCGCGCACTTCCTTGATTTCCTTGCGCTCGTTCGCGTGCATCTGCAGGATCCGGCCGAGCCGTTCCTTCTTGTCCTTCGTCGCGTTGAGCACCGTGTCGCCCGACTCGACGACGCCCGAGTACACGCGGAAGAAGATCAACTGGCCGACGAACGGGTCGGTCATGATCTTGAACGCGAGCGACGAGAACGGCTCGTCGTCGCTCGGATGACGTTCCGCCGGCTTTTCCGGATCGGCGAAGTCGTGGCCGAGGATCGCGGGAACGTCGACCGGCGACGGCAGATAGTCGATCACCGCGTCGAGCATCGCCTGCACGCCCTTGTTCTTGAACGCGCTGCCGCACAGCATCGGCACGATCTCGTTGGCGATCGTGCGCTTGCGCAGCGCGGTCTTGATCTCGTCCTCGGTCAGCGATTCATGGTCGTGCAGGTACTTCTCGAGCAGTTCCTCGCTCGCTTCGGCCGCGGCCTCGACCATCTTTTCGCGCCATTCGTGCGCGAGCTCGACGAGGTTCGCGGGGATGTCCTCGTACGTGAACTTCACGCCCTGGCTTTCGTCGTCCCACACGATCGCCTTCATCTTCACGAGATCGACGACGCCCTGGAAATGGTCTTCCGCGCCGATCGGAATCTGGATCGGCACGGCGACGCCCTTCAGGCGCTCGCCGATCTGCTTCTGCACGCGGAAGAAGTCGGCGCCGATCCGGTCCATCTTGTTGACGAACGCGATGCGCGGCACCTTGTACTTGTTCGCCTGGCGCCACACGGTTTCCGATTGCGGCTGCACGCCGCCGACCGAGTCGTAGACCATGCACGCGCCGTCGAGCACGCGCATCGAGCGCTCGACCTCGATCGTGAAGTCGACGTGCCCGGGCGTATCGATGATGTTGATCCGGTGTTCCGGATAATTGCCGGCCATGCCTTTCCAGAAGGCCGTGGTCGCCGCCGACGTGATCGTGATGCCGCGTTCCTGCTCCTGCTCCATCCAGTCCATCGTGGCCGCGCCGTCGTGCACTTCACCGATCTTGTGGCTCACGCCGGTGTAAAACAGGATGCGCTCGGTCGTCGTGGTCTTGCCGGCATCGATGTGAGCACTGATCCCGATGTTGCGATAGCGCTCGATGGGGGTTTTGCGGGGCACGTGAACCTCCTGGTGGTTCGGATCGTAAGCGGGCCGGCTGGGGCCGGCCCGGACTGGAACTAGCGAGATTTAAAGGATAGCGCTTGTCCGTGGCTTTTGCAGATGCGGGCAGCGTCTGCCGAATCAAGGCGGCTGCCGCGGGCGGGCGAAAAAAAACCGGCGCCCGACAGGAAATGACGGGCGGCCGGTTTTCCGGTCGGTGCGCGGCGCGATGCCGCCGCGCGGGCCGTGGCTGTTACTGGGCCCGCGGCAGGCCGTCGAGCTTCACGCCGGGCTTGATACCCTTCGCGGCGAACCAGCCCTTGCTCATTTCGAGCGCATAGACGCCGTTGTTGCGCGGGCAGTGGTTGTCGGTCGTCTCGGCCTTCATCTCGTCGATGTCGGTGATCGTGCCGTCCGCGCGGATGAACGCGATCGACAGCGGAATCAGCGTGTTCTTCATCCAGAAGCAGTGCACCGCGTTCTCGTTGAAGACGAACAGCATGCCCTCGTTCGGCGCGAGCTGCGAACGGTACATCAGCCCCTGTTCGCGGTCGGCGTCGTTCGCGGCGACGGCCGCGTCGATCACGTACATGCCGGCGCGCAGCTTCACGCGCGGGAACTCGCTCGGCTGCTTGGCGCCGGGCGGCACTTGCGCGCTGGCGGCCTGCATGCCGAACCCGAGGACGGCGAGCGCGGCGGGAAACACGGCGGCGCGCGCAAGGCGGCCGAGCGACGGGCGCAGGGAGAATGGCACAGCATGGCTCCTGTCTGGAAAACGAGACCCGCATGGTACGCGATGCGCGGCGGCGGGCACAAAAAAGAAAAAGGCAGATCGCCTTGCGGTGATCTGCCTTTCAACGCCGTAAGAACGGCAAGACTGCGTGTTCTTGACTGCGTTATTACAGCTTGCTTACTTAGTTCGAAGCAGCTGCCGGTGCTGCTGCGTCGCTTGCTGCAGCCTTCTTCGATGCCTTGTGGTGCTTCTTGGCAGCGTGGTGCTTCTTGGCAGCGTGCTTAGCCGGTGCCGAAGCAGCTTCTGCTGCTGCCGGAGCAGCTTCCGGAGCCGAAGCTTGTGCGAATGCAGCCGTTGCGAAGAGACCAGCGACCAGAGCGGCGATCAGTTTGTTCATGTTGTGTTCCTCAGCTTTAGTTAATTAACCAAATGACCCGGCAATAGGAGTCATGTCGTCTAACGGTGCCATCCACCTTTCGGTTGACAGACGCTTCGAGAAATTTCTCTTTGCGCTGCGGGCGCCGAATCGTATTCGAATAAAACGTCGCTTTCGTGACGCAAACACGGGTTCGGCTGCCAATGCCGGATAGCTAAGGTTGGCATCTGCGTCGTTTAACGCACGGTCCGCGCAGGCGGTTGACGAAAAAGGCGACGAAAAATTCGCGCGTCCCCGGCTTCGTCATCCGGCGGGCGCAAAACCATCCCACGGCGCGCGCGGCGGCAGGGCGATCGTTTCGCCCGGTGCAATGCCGAGCGCAAATATATCGAGCGCGCCGATGCCGACGCGTACCAGGCGCAACGTCGGGAAACCGACGGCCGCCGTCATCCGGCGCACCTGCCGGTTCTTGCCCTCGGTGATCGCCAGCTCGATCCACGTGGTCGGGATCGCGGCGCGGTAGCGGATCGGCGGATTGCGCGGCCACAGCGTGTCGGGCGGCTCGATGAACTCGGCGCGGCACGGGCGCGTCACGTAGTCGCCGAGGTCGACACCGCGCGCGAGCGCCTTCAGGTCGGCCGGCCCCGGCGCGCCCTCGACCTGCGCCCAGTAGCGCTTCACCAGCTTGTGCCGCGGCTCCGCGATGCGCGCCTGCAGCGCGCCGTCGTCGGTGAGCAGCAGCAGCCCCTCGCTGTCCGCGTCCAGCCGGCCGGCCGCATATACGCCGGGCGTTTTTACCCAATCGCCGAGCGACGGCCGCGTCTCGTGCGCGGAAAACTGGCAAATCGTGCCGAACGGCTTGTTGAGGGCGATCAGGTTCATGGCAGGGCGCCCGCCCGGTGCCGCGGGAGGCGGGGCGGGCGGTCTATGGCAAATGGCGGAATCTTAATGCATAATACGGAACGGCAAGTCCTCTGTCTTATATAAGACATAAGTGAGGTCTTGATGCGCAGTGCCGCGGTTCGCGCCGAAGTGCCCGGTTGGGGCGCTAGAATAGCGGCTCGCTGTTGCCGTCACGGGGTGGCCATGCCGCGCCCCCGCCGCGCGCGCAGTTTCGACCAGCATCACCTGCTCAGCCACGTCACTGGAGTCGATCATGCCGTATCAGCACATCAAGGTTCCGGAGGGCGGTGACAAGATCACCGTCAACAAGGACTTCTCGCTCAACGTTTCCGATCAGCCGATCATTCCCTATATCGAAGGCGACGGTACGGGCTTCGATATCACGCCGGTCATGATCAAGGTCGTCGACGCGGCGGTCGCGCATGCGTACAAGGGCAAGCGCAAGATCCACTGGATGGAGATCTTCGCGGGCGAGAAGGCGACCAAGGTGTACGGCCCGGACGTGTGGCTGCCGGACGAAACGCTGCAGGTGCTGAAGGAATACGTGGTGTCGATCAAGGGGCCGCTCACGACCCCGGTCGGCGGCGGCATCCGTTCGCTGAACGTCGCGCTGCGCCAGGAGCTCGATCTCTACGTGTGCCTGCGCCCGGTCCAGTACTTCAAGGGCGTGCCGTCGCCGGTGCGCGAGCCGCAGAAGATCGACATGGTGATCTTCCGCGAGAACTCGGAAGACATCTACGCGGGCATCGAATGGGCCGCGGGCTCCGAGCAGGCGAAGAAGGTGATCAAGTTCCTGCAGGACGAGATGGGCGTGAAGAAGATCCGCTTCCCGGAAACCTCCGGGATCGGCGTGAAGCCCGTGTCGACCGAAGGCACCGAGCGTCTCGTGCGCAAGGCGATCCAGTACGCGATCGACAACGACCGCAAGTCGGTCACGCTGGTGCACAAGGGCAACATCATGAAGTTCACGGAAGGCCTGTTCCGTGATGCCGGCTATGCGCTCGCGCAGAAGGAATTCGGCGGCGAGCTGATCGACGGCGGCCCGTGGATGCGCGTGAAGAACCCGAAGACGGGCAGCGAAATCGTGATCAAGGATTCGATCGCCGACGCGTTCCTGCAGCAGATCCTGCTGCGCCCGGCGGAATACGACGTGATCGCGACGCTGAACCTGAACGGCGACTACATCTCCGACGCGCTGGCCGCGCAGGTCGGCGGCATCGGGATCGCGCCGGGCGCGAACCTGTCGGATTCGGTCGCGATGTTCGAGGCGACGCACGGCACGGCGCCGAAGTACGCGGGCAAGGATTACGTGAACCCGGGTTCCGAGATCCTGTCGGCGGAAATGATGCTGCGCCACCTCGGCTGGACGGAAGCAGCCGACACGATCATCGCCGCGATGGAGAAGTCGATCCTGCAGAAGCGCGTCACGTACGACTTCGCGCGCCTGATGGAAGGCGCGACGCAGGTGTCGTGCTCCGGCTTCGGCGAAGTGCTGATCGAGAACATGTAAGACCCCTTCCGGGGAGGGCCGGCACGGTGCCGGCCGCCCCGGCGCTGACTGCCGGCGCCGGAGCGTTTCGTGGATGGCAGGTTTGTTGGCAGGGCGGCCCGGCATGCGGGCCGCGGCGCCGCGATGCGGCCCGCAAGCCCTGCAAGGTAGAACATGACGGCCCTCGCAACACCACCGCCCGGCTGAGCCGGCGCGCCCCTTTCGCGATCGACCCGGTCGCTCCCCGCCGGTTACCGCCGGCGCTCCTCAGTCCCACACTCACGTAGCAATGCTTTGACCACCATGTCCACTTCGCCCAAGATCATCTACACCCTCACCGACGAAGCGCCGGCGCTCGCGACCTACTCGCTGCTGCCGATCGTCAAGGCCTTCACGCGTTCGTCCGGCGTCGCCGTCGAGACGCGCGACATCTCGCTCGCCGGCCGCATCATCGCGGCATTCGCAGACGTCCTGCCGTCGGAGCAGAAGGGTTCCGACGATCTGGCCGAGCTGGGCCAGCTCACGCTGAAGCCGGAAGCGAACATCATCAAGCTGCCGAACATCAGCGCATCGGTGCCGCAACTGAAGGCCGCGATCGCGGAACTGCAGGCGCAGGGCTACGCGCTGCCGGCCTATCCGGAAGATCCGTCGACGGACGAAGAGAAGGCCGTCAAGGCGCGTTACGACAAGATCAAGGGCAGCGCGGTCAACCCGGTGCTGCGCGAAGGCAACTCCGACCGCCGCGCGCCGCTGTCGGTCAAGAACTACGCACGCAAGCATCCGCACAAGATGGGCGCGTGGAAGCCCACGTCGAAGGCCCACGTCGCGCACATGACCGAAGGCGACTTCTACGGCAGCGAGAAGTCGGCGCTGATCGCCGAGGCCGGCAACGTGAAGATCGAACTCACGACGACCGACGGCGCGAAGAAGGTGCTGAAGGAAAAGACGGCCGTGAAGGCCGGTGAAATCATCGACGCATCGGTGATGAGCCGCAAGGCGCTGCGCAGCTTCATCGAAGCGCAGATCGCCGATGCGAAGGCGCAGGACGTGCTGTTCTCGGTGCACCTGAAGGCGACCATGATGAAGGTCTCGGACCCGATCCTGTTCGGTCACTTCGTGTCGGTGTTCTACCGCGACGCGCTCACGAAGCACGCGGACGTGCTGGCGAAGGCCGGCTTCAACCCGAACAACGGGATCGGCGATCTGTACGCGCGCCTGAAGGACCTGCCGGCCGACACGCGCGAGGCGATCGAAGCCGACGTCAAGGCCGAGTACGCGGTGCGCCCGCGCCTCGCGATGGTCAACTCGGACAAGGGCATCACGAACCTGCACGTGCCGAGCGACGTGATCGTCGACGCATCGATGCCGGCGATGATTCGCGACTCGGGCGGCATGTGGGGCCCGGACGGTCAACTGTACGACGCGAAGGCCGTGATTCCGGATCGCTGCTACGCAGGCGTGTACCAGGCCGTGATCGAGGACTGCAAGCAGCACGGCGCGTTCGATCCGGTCACGATGGGCAGCGTGCCGAACGTCGGCCTGATGGCGCAGGCGGCCGAAGAATACGGTTCGCACGACAAGACGTTCCAGATCCCGGCGGACGGCGTCGTGCGCGTCACCGACGAAGCCGGCAACGTGCTGCTCGAGCACGCGGTCGAGTCGGGCGACATCTGGCGCATGTGCCAGACGAAGGACGCACCGGTGCAGGACTGGGTCAAGCTCGCGGTGAACCGCGCTCGCGCGACCGGCGCGCCGGCCGTGTTCTGGCTCGATCCGGCGCGCGCGCACGACGCGCAGATCATCGCGAAGGTCGAACGCTACCTGAAGGATCACGACACGAATGGCCTCGACATTCGCATCATGACGCCGGTCGAAGCCACGCGCTTCTCGCTCGAGCGCATCCGCGCGGGCAAGGACACGATCTCGGTCACCGGCAACGTGCTGCGCGACTACCTGACCGACCTGTTCCCGATCATGGAACTCGGCACCAGCGCGAAGATGCTGTCGATCGTGCCGCTGATGGCCGGCGGCGGGATGTTCGAAACGGGTGCGGGCGGCTCCGCGCCGAAGCACGTGCAGCAGTTCGTCGAGGAAGGCTTCCTGCGCTGGGATTCGCTCGGCGAATTCCTCGCGCTGGCCGCGTCGCTCGAACACCTCGGCAATGCATACCGGAACCCGAAGGCACTCGTGCTCGCGAAGACGCTCGACCAGGCGACCGGCAAGTTCCTGGACGAGAACAAGTCGCCGGCGCGCAAGGTCGGCGGCCTCGACAACCGCGGCAGCCACTTCTACCTGTGCCTGTACTGGGCGCAGGCGCTGGCCGAGCAGACCGAGGACGCCGCGCTGAAGGCGCAGTTCGAAGGCGTGGCGAAGGCGCTGTCCGACAACGAGGCGCGCATCCTGGAGGAGCTGGCTGCTGCGCAAGGCAAGCCGCAGGCGATCGGCGGCTACTATCGTCCGAACGTCGACCTGACGAGCCAGGCGATGCGCCCGAGCGCGACGCTGAACGGCATCGTCGACGCGCTCGCCTGACACCGGCCGCGCCATCGCGCGAGCCGATGCACGTGCCGGTGCGGCGGGGCGGATCGTCCGCCGCCCGGCACTCAAGAAAAACGCCCCGGTTGCCCCGGGGCGTTTGTCGTTGCAGGCTTGCCATAGTCAGACGTGAACGACTTCCCATTCCGCGATTTCGTGCGGCACTTCGAGCGTCGCGGTGTCGAGTTCGGACAGTTGTTCGCAGTCGCCGCGAGAGATGTGGTCGGCGGCCACTTCGGGGCACGAGAATGCGCCGAGCAGGGCGTTGCCGAACGTCGCTTCCCAGCCGCCGTTACCCGGCAGGATGTAGAACGACCCGAGCGCTGAACCAAAGCGAAATCCCTTCATTTCCGTTCTCCCTTTCTGATCACGAGCGATGCTGTTGTGCCGTCTGCCGGCTCGGCCGGCTGCGGCCCGACTGACTGTCTGCGCCGGATTCCGTGTCGAACCTCGTGGCGAAGCGTCAGTGCATGGAACAAAGTCTACGTCCGAGCCTCGATCGGATGGTGCACATAGAGCGGCTTCTCGAAACAAAAATTCTCTTTCAAAAACAGTGGTTTATTTTCATTGTTTTGTATTGCGGAACGTATTTCGGCATCGCGAAACGGGGAATTTGTGCCCTGCACCACGAATTTTTATAACGCAGTGACTTGTTCCGCATCGTGAAAAATTGACGGGTTCGAGCATCCGGATGCAGCGGCCGGGCGCGCGAGGGCCGGGCAGAAGGCGCCAAGCGCATGTGCCGGGGCGCGCAAAGGGACGGGAGGTGACTCGCCGTGGTTGCCGAAGCATTGTCCGGCGATGCCGATCGCGAAGCCGTGCCTGGCGCGGTAACGATGTGTGCTGCGGCGTATCGCCGCCCGTCCGGCCGCGGCGTTTTTCGATCGGGCCCTGCGGTTATGATGACGCGACCGTCGCGGCTGTCGCGCGGCGCAGCATGAACAACGAGGATCGATTGATGAGACGCAGAACCTTCCTGTCGCGCACCATCGGCGTCGCGGCCGCTTCACTGTTCGCGCGCACCGCGTGGGCGCAGCACGCCGGTCACGCGGGCATGGCCGGCATGGATTCGATGGACGACATGCCGGGCATGTCGGATATGTCAGGAATGTCGGCGCACGCGCCGCACGGCAAGCCCGCACCGGCCGCGCTCGCGGCCGCCGATGCGCTGCCGGCCGGCGCGCCGCTCGCGACGTTGCGCACGCTGGCCAACGAAAGCCGCGAGCCCGGCACGTTCCGGGCCACGCTGGTCGCTCAACCGGTCGCGCGGCCGCTGCTGCGCGGCGCGCGGCCGACCACGTTCTGGCAATTCGGCGCGGGCACGCAAGGCCCCGTCGTCGGGCCGCTGATCGACGTGCGCGAGGGCGATACGGTCGAGATCCGGTTCGTGAACAAGCTGCCGCAACCGTCGACGATCCACTGGCACGGCCTGCCCGTGCCACCCGATCAGGACGGCAACCCGTCCGATCCCGTCGCGCCCGGCGCGACGCGCGTGTATCGCTTCACGCTGCCGAAGGGCAGCGCCGGCACCTACTGGTACCACCCGCATCCGCACATGATGACGGCCGAACAGGTGTTCCGCGGGCTGGCGGGCCCGTTCGTCGTTCGCGCCGCGGACGATCCGCTTGCCGGTTGGCCCGAGCGCCACCTGTTCGTGTCGGACCTGAAGCTTGCACGCGACGGCACGATTGCGCCGAACGACATGATGGACTGGATGAACGGCCGTGAAGGCCAGTTCGTGCTCGTCAACGGCGCGCGCCGGCCGCGCATCGACGTCGCGGGCGACGAACGCTGGCGTGTCTGGAACGCGTGCAGCGCGCGCTACCTGCGCATCGCATTCGACGACGGCCGCGTGTTCGAGCACGCCGGCACCGACGGCGGGTTGTTCGACGCGCCGCGGCGCGCGACGTCGCTGCTGATCGCGCCGGGCGAGCGCGCGGAGCTGCTGGTGCGCGCGGGCGATCGTGCGTCGCGCGCGGTGCTACAGGCGGCCGAGTACGACCGCCGCAAGATGGCGATGTCGCACGACGACGGCCACGGCAGCCTGCCGCCGGATCCGGCGCTGGCGCTGGCCGATGTCGCGTTCGCGCCCGCCGAGGCCCGCGCGCTGCCTGCGACGCTACGCGCGGTGCCGCCGCTGGGCGAACCGGTGGCGCACAAGACGGTCGCGTTCGGCGAGGAAATGGACATGGACGCGATGATGAAGGGCGCGGCGCATGGCCGCCCGGCAGGCATGCGCTTCACGATCAACGGCGACACCTATGCGCCGCACCGCGCGACGCTGACGAGCCGCCGCGGCGACGTGGAGCGCTGGGACATCCGCAATACGACGGACATGGACCACCCGTTCCATCTGCACGGCACGCAGTTCCAGGTGATCGAGCGGGCGGCGGCCGGTTCACGCACGAGCGAACCGTTCCGCGCGTGGCGCGATACCGTAAACGTGCGCAGCGGCGAAACCGTGTCGATTCTCGTCACGCAAGACATGCCCGGCGAGCGCATGTTTCATTGCCACATTCTCGAGCACGAGGATCTCGGCATGATGGGTACGCTGAAGGTCGTGTAACGAAGCCGTAGATATGTTTCACGCGCGGATTCGATGCCCGATCTGCGTGCGTGACAAGACAATGCGTGTTCAATTATCGGGATTGAACGAAAAGGCCGGCCAATCGATTATCGATCGGCCGGCCATAAAAAAAGAAACCCGGCGCAAATGCGCCGGGTTTCTTCGTCTGATATCCGATGCCTTATACGGCCTGGATGTTCGACGCTTGCTTGCCCTTCGGCCCTTGGACGACGTCAAAGCTCACCTTCTGGCCTTCCTTCAGCGTCTTGAAGCCATTCATGGTGATAGCCGAGAAGTGCGCAAACAGATCCTCACCGCCCTCGTCGGGAGTGATGAAACCGAAGCCCTTCGCGTCGTTGAACCACTTAACGATACCAGTTGCCATTTCCTACTTCCCCTGTCACACAGTCGCTGCTACTTACCACGAGCACGCTCGAAAAGCTAAACGACCGGAAAACGCAGCCGTTCCCCCCTCACAAGCTCACCTCGGCCTCTTTCGTTTCGCCAACCGGCGAATTGAAAAAAGTGCCAGCTTGATTGTTGGCGCTCTTTATTGGAGTGTCAAGTGGAATTTTTAGACGTTTAGAGGGTCGTTGTAAAGAACCCATTTTCAGGGTTTTTCCGGCTTTGCTTTGCAGCATGCGGCCAAGCGCGAGGGCTTGAAAAGCCGCATAATCGGCTCATATACCAGGCTCGAGTGACACGCGTTCGAGTCGTCCCGGCTTGTGGGATACTGGATGCGGACACGACGTTCCGGTGCGATTCCCCCTGACGGTTCGTGTTCCGCGTCATGCGTGAAAGCCGGCACCGCAGCCGGCTTTCGTATGGCGCGAAGGATGATCGCGTGTTCCGGGTCACCGGGGAGGGCGCCGGCCGGTCGGTCGGGTAATGGCAGGATTGCGGGCCTGTCCGAGTTGTTTAGAATGGGTGTATGGCGATTATCCCGGACAAGCAGGACAGTACCGTCCTGGAACGCAAGCAGCAGAAGCTCAAGCCGCCTTCGATGTACAAGGTGGTGCTGCTGAACGACGACTTCACGCCGATGGAGTTCGTCGTGATGGTGGTCCAGGAGTATTTCAAGAAGGATCGCGAGACGGCCACGCAGATCATGCTGAAGGTCCATCGCGAAGGGCGAGGGGTTTGTGGGGTCTATACGCGGGACATCGCGTCGACCAAGGTTGAGCAAGTCGTTACCCATGCGCGGCAGGCAGGGCATCCGCTGCAGTGCGTGATGGAGGAAGCATGATTGCCCAGGAATTGGAAGTCAGCCTGCACATGGCGTTCATGGAAGCACGCCAGGCGCGCCATGAGTTCATTACGGTCGAGCATCTGCTGCTGGCCCTGCTGGATAATCCGACGGCAGCCGAGGTGTTGCGCGCGTGCGCGGCCAACATCGAGGACCTGCGTCAGAACCTGCGCAATTTCATCCACGACAACACACCTACCGTCCCGGGCACCGACGACGTCGATACCCAGCCGACGCTCGGTTTCCAGCGTGTGATCCAGCGCGCGATCATGCACGTCCAGTCGACGTCGAACGGCAAGAAGGAAGTCACCGGCGCGAACGTGCTGGTCGCGATCTTCGGCGAAAAGGATTCGCACGCCGTGTACTACCTGCAGCAGCAGGGCGTCACGCGCCTCGACGTGGTGAACTTCATTTCGCACGGCATCGCGAAGACGAACAGCGGCGAAGCCGCGAAGTCGACCGACGCGAACGCGGAAAGCGAAGACGCGAACGCGCAGAAGGAAACCCCGCTCGCGCAGTTCACGCAGAACCTGAACCAGATGGCGAAGGACGGCCGCATCGATCCGCTGATCGGGCGCGAGCCCGAGGTCGAGCGCGTCGTGCAGGTGCTGTGCCGCCGTCGCAAGAACAACCCGCTGCTCGTCGGGGAAGCCGGCGTCGGCAAGACCGCGATCGCGGAAGGTCTCGCGTACCGGATCACGCGCGGCGAGGTGCCCGACATCCTCGCGAACGCGCAGGTGTACTCGCTCGACATGGGCGCGCTGCTCGCCGGCACCAAGTATCGCGGCGATTTCGAGCAGCGTCTGAAGACGGTGCTGAAGGAACTGAAGGAGCGCCCGCACGCGATCCTGTTCATCGACGAAATCCATACGCTGATCGGCGCGGGTGCGGCGTCGGGCGGCACGCTCGATGCGTCGAACCTGCTGAAGCCGGCGTTGTCGTCGGGCACGCTCAAGTGCATCGGCGCGACCACGTTCACCGAGTATCGCGGCATCTTCGAGAAGGACGCGGCGCTGTCGCGGCGCTTCCAGAAGGTCGACGTGACGGAGCCGAGCGTCGAGCAGACGGTCGCGATCCTGCGCGGGCTGAAGTCGCGCTTCGAGGAGCATCACGGCGTCAAGTATTCGTCGGGCGCCTTGTCGGCCGCGGCCGAGCTGTCGGCGCGCTTCATCACCGACCGTCACCTGCCGGACAAGGCGATCGACGTGATCGACGAGGCGGGCGCCGCCCAGCGCATCCTGCCGAAGTCGAAGCAGAAGAAGACGATCGGCAAGGGCGAGATCGAGGAAATCATCTCGAAGATCGCGCGCGTGCCGGCGCAAAGCGTGTCGCAGGACGATCGCAGCAAGCTGCAGACGCTCGACCGCGACCTGAAGAGCGTCGTGTTCGGCCAGGATCCGGCGATCGACGCGCTCGCGGCCTCGATCAAGATGGCGCGCGCGGGCCTCGGCAAGATGGACAAGCCGATCGGCGCGTTCCTGTTCTCCGGCCCGACGGGCGTCGGCAAGACCGAAGTGGCGCGCCAGCTCGCGTTCACGCTCGGCATCGAGCTGATCCGCTTCGACATGTCGGAATACATGGAGCGTCACGCGGTGAGCCGGCTGATCGGCGCGCCGCCGGGCTACGTCGGGTTCGACCAGGGCGGCCTCTTGACCGAAGCCGTCACGAAGAAGCCGCATTGCGTGCTGCTGCTCGACGAAATCGAGAAGGCGCATCCGGACATCTTCAACGTGCTGCTGCAGGTGATGGACCACGGCACGCTGACGGACAACAACGGCCGCAAGGCGGATTTCCGCAACGTCATCATCATCATGACGACGAACGCGGGCGCCGAGTCGATGCAGAAGGCGACGATCGGCTTCACGACGCGCCGCGAAACGGGCGACGAGATGACCGACATCAAGCGCCTGTTCACGCCGGAGTTCCGCAACCGTCTGGACGCGATCATCAGCTTCCGCTCGCTCGATGAGGAAATCATCATGCGCGTGGTCGACAAGTTCCTGATCCAGCTCGAGGAACAGCTGCACGAGAAGAAGGTCGACGCGCTCTTCACGGACGCGTTGCGCAAGCATCTCGCGAAACACGGCTTCGACCCGCTGATGGGCGCGCGGCCGATGCAGCGGCTGATCCAGGACACGATCCGTCGTGCGCTGGCCGACGAGCTGCTGTTCGGCAAGCTCGTCAACGGCGGCCATGTGACGGTCGACGTCGACGAAAGCGACAAGGTGCAGTTGTCGTTCGACAAGCTGGCGAATCCGCCGCACAAGCCGAACGAAGAGACGGTCGAAGTCGAGTAAGCGATAATTCGTTGTTCGTGCGAACGGCGCGGGAAGTTCTCCGCGCCGTTTCGTTTTATCCGGCGCCGGCGGCGCGATGGTGGGGCAGGGGAGTGGTAACGCAGTGACACAACAACAACGGTCGTTCGACAACATCGTCGCGCGCGAACAAGGGTTGCGCCATGCGCTGACGTCGGGGCAGATGGCGATGATCGCGATCGGCGGCGCGATCGGCACGGGGCTGTTCCTCGGCAGCGGGTTCGCGATCGGGCTCGCCGGGCCGAGCGTGCTGGTTTCCTATGCGATCGGCGCGCTGATCGCGTTGCTGCTGATGGGCGCGCTCGCGGAAATGACCGTCGCGCATCCGACGGCCGGCTCGTTCGGTGCCTATGCCGAGCATTACGTCGGGCCGCTCGCGGGCTTCCTCGTGCGTTATGCGTACTGGTTCGCGGTCGTGTTCGCGATCGGCACCGAGATCAGCGCGATCGCCGTGTTCATGAAGTACTGGTTCCCGGCCGTGCCCGGCTGGTACTGGGTGCTCGGCTTCTCCGCGCTGCTGATCGCGGTGAACCTCGCGAGCGTCACGCTGTACGGGACGGTCGAATACGCGTTCTCGCTGCTGAAGATCGCGGCGATCGTCGTGTTCATCGTGCTCGGCGCCTATCTCGTGTGGTCGGCGCCGGCCGCCTCCGGCATCGGTTTCGCGAACTACACCGCGCATGGCGGCTTCATGCCGAAGGGGCCGTGGGGCACGTGGGTGGCGGTGATCGTCGCGATCTTCAGCTACATGAGCATCGAGGCGGTCGCGATCGCGGCCGGCGAGGCGCGCGATCCGCAGCACGCGGTCACGCGCGCATTCCGCTCGACCGTGTTCCGGCTCGTGCTGTTCTACCTGCTGACGCTGTCGCTGATGCTCGCGATCGTGCCGTGGACGCAGGCCGGCACCGACGAAAGCCCGTTCGTGAAGGTGATGGCCGCGACGCACGTGCCGTATGCGCCGGGTGTGATCAACTTCGTGCTGCTGATCGCGGCGCTGTCGGCGATGAACAGCCAGCTCTACGTGACGACGCGGATGATGTTCAGCCTGTCGCGCGCGCGCCTCGCGCCCGCGGTGTTCGGCCGGCTCGGCGCGAACGGCGTGCCGCGCGCGGCGCTGTGGATTTCGACGAGCGGCGTCGCGGTGGCGGCCGTGCTGGTTGCGCTCGCGCCTGATACGGCGTTTACCGTGATGATGGCGATCGCGATGTTCGGCGCGCTGTTCACGTGGCTGATGATCTTCGTCACGCATCTGCGGTTCCGTTCGCGGTATCGCGGCCCCGCGCTCGCGTTCCGGATGTGGGGCCACCCGTTCGGCAGCCTGCTTGGCGCGGCGCTCGTCGCGGCGATCCTGCTGACGACCGCTTTCACGCGCGAATTCCGGATGACGATGGTGGTCGGCGTCGTGTTCGTCGTGCTGCTGACGCTCGCCTACGCGCTGCATTACCGGCACCAGCACGCGCGCTGACCGCGCCGGCGTGGCCGCCCACGCCGTTCTTCGCATTTCACATTCGCTAAGGTTCCGTTAAGCGAGCGGCGACTACATTCGAGCCTGTCTGCACGGCGTGCCGGTCCGCATCGGCGCGTCAATTCCTGCAAAAAGGGGTTCGAATGAACAAACTGCCCGAAATCACGCTCGCGTTCTGGATCATGAAGATCTGTGCGACGACGCTCGGCGAAACCGGCGGCGACCTGCTGTCGATGACGCTGGACGTCGGCTACGCGGTGAGCTCGATCCTGCTGTTCGGTTTCTTTCTCGTGACGCTGGGCGCGCAGCTCCGGACGACGCGCTATCGTCCGGCGGTCTACTGGGCCGTGATCGTCGCGACGAGCACGGCCGGCACGACGATGTCCGATTTCATGGATCGCACGCTCGGTCTCGGCTACGCGGCCGGCTCGTCGATCCTGGTCGCGATCCTGCTGGCGATCTTCGCGGTCTGGCGCCTGAGCGGCGAATCGCTGTCGGTCGACCTGATTCGCACGCGCAAGGTCGAGTTGCTGTACTGGATCGCGATCCTGTTCTCGAACACGCTCGGCACCGCGCTCGGCGACTTCCTCGCCGATAGCTCGGGGCTCGGCTTCGGCGGCGGCGCGCTGCTGATCGGCGGCCTGCTGGCGGCGATCGTGCTCGCGCACTACTTCACGCGCATCTCCGGCGTGCTGCTGTTCTGGGCGGCGTTCGTGCTGACGCGGCCGTTCGGCGCGACGGTCGGCGATCTGCTGACGAAGCCGGTCGCGAAGGGCGGCCTCGCGCTCGGTACGGTCGGCTCGTCGGCCGTGCTGCTGGGCGTGCTGGTCGCGATGGTCGTCTACGCGAGCATCGCTCAGGCGCGGCGTCGCGAACCGGCGCCGGCACGGATCGCGCAACCAGTCGGCAAGTGACGGCGCGTGAGCAAGAAAGGGCCACGCTGAACTGCACCCCGGTGCGCCACTTTCGGGGTGCGGTGCACTCAGCGCGGCCCTTTTTTCATGCGTCGCTCAGTGGCGGCCGGTGCTGCCGAAGCCGCCTTCGCCGCGATCGCTTTCGGTGAATTCGTCGACGATGTTGAACTGCGCCTGCACGACCGGCACGATCACGAGCTGCGCGAGACGTTCGAACGGATTCAGCACGAATTCGGTCTGGCCGCGGTTCCACGTCGAGACCATCAACTGGCCCTGATAGTCGGAGTCGATCAGGCCGACGAGGTTGCCGAGCACGATCCCGTGCTTGTGCCCGAGGCCCGAGCGCGGCAGGATCAGCGCCGCATAGCCGGGATCGGCGAGGTGGATCGCAAGGCCCGTCGGCACGAGCGTGGTTTCGCCCGGCTGCAGCGTGACCGGTGCGTCGAGGCACGCGCGCAGGTCGAGGCCCGCGCTGCCGGTGGTCGCGTAGGCGGGCAGGTAGTCGCGCATGCGCGCGTCGAGAATCTTCAGGTCGAGTTTCATGCGGTCGTCGAATCGGTCGGAAGGGGCGGCGGCGCCAACGGCCGCCGCATGGGATCAGATCAGGCGGTTGTCGGGCAGGCGCTTCGCGATTTCGGCGACGAGCGTGTGCGCGAGTTCATCCTTCGGCGCGCGCGGCAGGCGCGTGAGGCCGGCCGCTTCGAACAGCACGACTTCGTTGTCGTCGCGCCCGAACGTCAGCGGGCCGAGGTTGCCGACGAGCAGCGGCACGTTCTTGCGCTTGCGCTTCTCGTCGCCGTGCACGTCGAGGTCGCCGCTTTCGGCCGCGAAGCCGACGCAGAACGGCGGATCGGGCAGCGCCGCGACCGACGCAAGGATGTCGGGGTTCTCGACGAATGCGAGCGCCGGCATCTTGCGGTCGGCCGTCTTCTTCATCTTGTGCTCGGCCGGCTGCTCGACGCGCCAGTCGGCGACCGCGGCCACCGCGATGAAGATGTCGGCATCGGCGACCGCATGCATCACCGCGTCGCACATCTGCTGCGCGGTCTGCACGTCCTGGCGGTACACGCCCCACGGCGTGTCGAGCGCGACCGGCCCGGCCACGAGATGCACGTCGGCGCCGGCCTGTTGCGCGGCGCGCGCGAGCGCGAAGCCCATCTTGCCGCTCGAGCGGTTCGTGAGGCCGCGCACCGGGTCGAGCGGCTCGAACGTCGGCCCGGCCGTGATCAACACGCGTCGGTGCGCGAGCACCTTCGGCGCGAAGTGCGCGACGATCGCTTCATAGATCGCCTCGGGCTCGAGCATGCGGCCGTCGCCGACTTCGCCGCACGCCTGCGCGCCCGAATCCGGACCGAGCACCGACACGCCGTCCGCGCGCAGTTGCGCGGCGTTGCGTTGCGTGGCCGGGTTCTGCCACATCTGGCGGTTCATCGCGGGGACGACCAGCAGCGGACAGTCGCGCGCGACGCACAGCGTCGACAGCAGGTCGTCGGCGAACCCGTGCGCGAGCTTCGCGAGGAAATCCGTCGACGCCGGCGCGATCACGATCGCGTCGGCTTCGCGCGACAGGTCGATGTGCGCCATGTTGTTGTCGATGCGCGCGTCCCACTGGCTCGTGTAGACGGGCCGGCCCGACAGCGCCTGCATCGTGACGGGCGTGATGAACTGGGTGGCCGCTTCGGTCATCGCGACCTGCACGGTCGCGCCGGCCTTCACGAGCAGCCGCGTGAGCTCGGCGATCTTGTAGCAGGCGATGCCGCCCGTCAGGCCGAGAACGAGGTGTTTTCCTGCGAGTTCTGCGTGTGCCAACTCAGGCCTCCTGGGGTCAAACGGAACGGCCGGCACGAAGCCGGCCGTCGACGCCGAGTATGCGCGCTCAGCGCGCGCCGCGCACGCGCCGTAACTCGTCGTAGATCAGCAGCACCGCGCCGATCGTGATCGCGGAATCGGCGAGGTTGAACGCCGGGAAGTGCCACGCGCCGAGGTGGAAATCGAGAAAGTCGATCACGTGGCCGTAGACGAGCCGGTCGATCACGTTGCCGAGCGCACCGCCGAGGATCAGCGCGAGCGACACGCTGAAGAGCCGCTGGTGGCCGTGGCGCTTCAGCAGGAAGCAGATCACGAGCGTGGCGCCGACGCCGAGCGCGGTGAACGCCCAGCGCTGCCAGCCGCTCGCGGTCGACAGGAAGCCGAACGCGGCGCCGCGGTTGTACACCAGCACGAGGTTGAAGAACGACGTCAGCGCATGCTGCGCGCCGTACGCGAACGTTTTGAGGATCGCGATCTTCGACAACTGGTCGAACAGGATCACGATCAGCGAAATGCCGAGCCAGGGCGCGAGCGCGCCGCTGGCCGGTTTCGACAGGGTCTTCGCCATGGTTACGCAGCGCTCCGGATTTCGCCGTTTTCAAACAGGTTCGAGAAGCAGCGGCCGCACAGCGTCGGATGATCGGCGTGCGCGCCGACATCTTCGCGATAGTGCCAGCAGCGTTCGCACTTCTGGTACTTCGACGCGGCTACGTCGACGCTTTCCTGTGCTTCGTCGTCGACCTTGACGACCGTCGCGGCCGACGTGATCAGCACGAACTTGAGGTCGTCGCCGAGGCTCGTGAGCGCGTCGTAGCGCGCGCCGCTCGCATGGACGGTGACTTCGGCCTGCAGCGACGAACCGATCCGGTTCGCGGTGCGTGCTTCCTCGAGCGCCTTCGTCACGTTGCCGCGCACGTCGCGCAGCAGCGCCCACTTCTCGATCAGCGCGGCCGAGCCGGCGACTTCCGGATACGCATAGTAGGTTTCCGTGAAGATCGTGTCGCTCGCCGGCTGGAACACCTTCCACGCTTCTTCCGCCGTGAACGACAGGAACGGCGCGAGCACGCGCAGCAGGCCTTGCGTCAGGTGGTACAGCGCCGTTTGCGCGGAGCGGCGCGCGCGCGAATCGGCGGCGCTCGTGTACAGGCGATCCTTCAGCACGTCGAGGTAGAAGCCGCCGAGATCTTCCGAGCAGTACGTCTGCAGCTTCGCGACGACCGGGTGGAATTCGTACTTCTCGTAGTGGCCGAGCAGTTCCGTCTGCAGTTGCTGCGAGAACGCGACCGCGTAGCGGTCGATCTCGAGCCATTCGTCGACCGGCACCGCGTGCTGCGCGAAATCGAAATCCGACAGGTTCGCGAGCAGGAAGCGCAGCGTGTTGCGGATGCGGCGATAGCCTTCGGTCACGCGCTTCAGGATTTCCTCGGAGATCGCGAGCTCGCCCGAGTAGTCGGTCGACGCGATCCACAGCCGGATGATTTCCGCGCCGAGACGGTTCGCGACTTCATGCGGGTCGATGCCGTTGCCGAGCGACTTGCTCATCTTGCGGCCTTCGCCGTCGACCGTGAAGCCGTGCGTGAGCAGACCCTTGTACGGCGCGCGGCCGTCGAGCATCGAGGCCGTCAGCAGCGACGAGTGGAACCAGCCGCGATGCTGGTCCGAGCCTTCGAGGTACAGGTCGGCCGGGAATTGCAGCTGATCCTTGTGCGAGCCGCGCAGCACGTGCCAGTGCGTCGTGCCCGAGTCGAACCACACGTCGAGCGTGTCGCGGTTCTT
Organism: Burkholderia sp. BCC0506; assembly: GCF_902833145.1. Classification (GTDB taxonomy): domain Bacteria; phylum Pseudomonadota; class Gammaproteobacteria; order Burkholderiales; family Burkholderiaceae; genus Burkholderia. The sequence goes on from NZ_CADFEN010000009.1 coordinate 45,099, forward strand.
TTCGTACAGGTTCGCGTCGTCGCCGATCAGCTCGCGCGGGTCGAGCGACTGCCACGCCTCGATGCCCGACTGCTCGACGCGCTTCGCGACTTCCTCGAGCAGCTCGAGCGTGCGCGGGTGCAGCTCGCCGGTTTCCTTGTGCACGAAGAACGCCATCGGCACGCCCCACTGGCGCTGGCGCGACAGCGTCCAGTCGGGACGGTTCGCGATCATGCTGAACAGGCGCTGCTTGCCCCACGACGGGTAGAACGCGGTTGCGTCGACGCCTTCGAGTGCCGTTTCGCGCAGCGTCTTGCCGCCGTCTTGCGGCGTCACGTCCATGCCGGCGAACCACTGCGACGTCGCGCGGTAGATGATCGGCGTCTTGTGGCGCCAGCAGTGCATGTAGCTGTGCGTGTACTTCTCGCTGCGCAGCAGCGAGCCGGCCGCGTTCAGCGCGTCGACGATCTTCGGGTTCGCGTCCCAGATCGACAGGCCGCCGAACAGCGGCAGCGATTCGATGTAGCGGCCGTCGCCCATCACCGGGTTGATGAAGTCGGAATCGGTCATCCCGTGCGCCTTGCACGACTGGAAGTCCTCGATACCGTACGCGGGCGACGAGTGCACGACGCCGGTACCGGTGTCGGTCGTCACGTAGTCGCCGAGGTAGACGGGCGCGGTGCGCTTGTAGCCGGGGTGGGCCGACGCGAGCGGATGGTGGAAGCGCAGGTTCGCGAGCTTCACGCCGGGCGCGGTCGCGATGACGCGGCCGGTCAGCTTGAAGTCCGTCATGCAGGCTTCGACGCGTTCTTCCGCGATGATCAGCAGCCCGCGCTCGGTGTCGACCAGCGCGTAGACGATTTCCGGATGGAGGTTCAGCGCCTGGTTGGCGGGAATCGTCCACGGCGTGGTGGTCCAGATCACGATGCCGCCTTCGGCGCGCGGCAGCGCCGGCAGGCCGAACGCGTGCGCGGTCTTGTCCGGTTCCGCGAACGCGAACATCACGTCGATCGTCGGATCGGTGCGGTCCTTGTACTCGACCTCCGCCTCGGCCAGCGCCGAGCCGCAGTCGAAGCACCAGTTCACCGGCTTCAGCCCGCGGTACACGTAACCCTTCTCGATGATCTTGCCGAGCGCGCGGATTTCTTCCGCCTCGTTGACGAAGTTCATCGTCTTGTACGGGTTGGCCCAGTCGCCGAGCACGCCCAGGCGCTTGAAGCCGACCTTCTGCTTCTCGATCTGCTCGGTCGCGTACGCGCGCGCCTTGCTCATCACTTCGGCGGCCGGCAGCGACTTGCCGAACTGCTTCTCGATCTGGATCTCGATCGGCATCCCGTGGCAATCCCAGCCCGGCACGTACGGCGCGTCGAAGCCGGCCATGTTGCGCGACTTGACGACGATGTCCTTCAGGATCTTGTTGACCGCGTGGCCGAGGTGGATGTCGCCGTTCGCATACGGCGGGCCGTCGTGCAGGATGAACTTCGGCCGGCCCTTGCTGGCCGCGCGGATCTTGTCGTAGATGCCGCGCTCTTCCCATTCCTTGACCCACTGCGGCTCGCGCTTGGGCAGGTCGCCGCGCATCGGGAACGGCGTGTCGAGCAGGTTGACCGGATACTTGGCCTGCGGTTTCGAATCGGCTTTCTTGTTGCTCATGATGGGATCGCTATCTCAATCGGGGGACGCTCGGGCGTCGTGAATCGGGTAGGCGCGCGAGAAGGCGCGCGAGGGTGCGGCGCGAGGGCGCCGCCGTCCGGATCAGCTAATTCGGTCGGTGGCCGACGTCGCGAAGCCAGTCGCGCGGCTGCCGGGCGCACGATCGCGCTCGATGAAGTACGCGCGCGCATTCGCGACGTCGAGCGCGATCGCGCGCGACAGCGCCTCGAGATCGTCGAATTTCGCCTCGTCGCGCAGCTTCTTCAGGAATTCGACGCGGATCAGCTTGCCGTACGCGTCGCCGTGCCAGTCGAGCAGGTGGACTTCGAGCAGCACGCGGCCGGAATCGTCGACGGTCGGGCGCAGCCCGAGGCTCGCGACGCCCGGCAGCGGCTCGGGGCCGAGGCCGTGCACCTGCACGACGAAGATGCCCGCGAGCGCCGGCCGCTTGTGCGCGATCGGCAGGTTCAGCGTCGGGAAGCCGAGGTCGCGGCCGAGCTTCAGCCCGTGCGCGACGTGGCCGCTGATCGCGTAGCCGTGGCCGAGCGCCTGCGCGGCCGCGTCGAGATCGCCCGCAGCGAGCGACGCGCGCACGCCGGAGCTGGAAATGCGCGTGCCGTCGCTGCCGGCCACCGTGCCCATCTGCTCGACCTCGAAGCCGTACTGCTCGCCGGCCGCCTTCAGCGTGTCGAAGGTGCCCGCGCGCTTCGCGCCGTAGCAGAAATCGTCGCCGACCATCATCCAGCGCGTGTGCAGCCCGTTCACCAGCGTGCGCTCGACGAACGCCTGCGGCGACTGGCTCGCGAAGGTGTGGTTGAAATGCTCGACGACGACGCGGTCGACGCCGTGATCGCGCAGCGCCTCGAGCTTGTCGCGCAGCATCGCGATGCGCGGCGGTGCGCCGGCCGGATTGAAGAATTCGCGCGGGTGCGGCTCGAACGTCATCACGCACACGGGCAGGCCGCGCGCGTCCGCTGCCGCGCGCACGCGCGCGAGCAGGGCCTGGTGGCCGCGATGGACACCGTCGAAGTTGCCGATCGTCAGCGCGCACGGCGCGCGGCTCTCGGCGTTGGGCAGGCCGCGGAAGACTTTCACGATAGCGGATGCAGCGTCGGGGGAATGGGCGGTGGGATGCCGCAAAGCAGAAGATTATAAACGTTCGGGCGGGCCGACGGCCGAGAAGGCGGGAAACGCGGGGGCGAATGGTAAAATTCGCGGATGAAAAAACTCGTGATCCTGATTTCCGGTCGCGGCAGCAACATGGAGGCCATCGTCCGCGCGTGCGCGCAGGAACGCTGGCCGGCCGAGATTGCCGCCGTGATCGCCAACCGGCCCGATGCGGCCGGGCTGGCCTTTGCCGCGTCGCACGGGGTGGCGACGGCGGTGGTCGACCACCGGTCGTTCGACGGCCGCGACAGCTTCGACGCGGCGCTCGCCGCCGAGATCGACCGTTTCGCGCCCGATCTCGTCGTGCTCGCCGGCTTCATGCGCATCCTCACGCCCGCATTCGTCAGACGATACGAGGGCCGGTTGCTGAACATCCACCCGTCGCTGCTGCCGAGCTTCAAGGGCATCCACACGCACCAGCAGGCGCTCGATGCGGGCGTCGCGCTGCATGGCGCGAGCGTGCATTTCGTCATTCCCGAGCTCGACAGCGGGGCGATCGTCGCGCAGGGCGCGGTGCCCGTGCGGGCCGGCGACGACGCGGCCGCGCTCGCGCGGCGCGTGCTGGCGGTCGAGCACGTGCTGTATCCGCGCGCGGTGCGCTGGTTCGTCGACGGGCGTCTGCGCCTCGAGGACGGCCGCGCAGTGGTCGCGCCGGAAGAGGCGCGCTGGATTTTCGCGGATCAACCGCAAACCGAAACGAGTGAGGGTGTATGAAGCTGCACGGATTCCTGATCGGCCAGACCGAGACTTTGCTGGCCGAGGTGCTGAAATTCGCGGGCCCCGCCGACGCGACGACGAGCCGGTTCTTCCGTGCGCACCCGAAGCTCGGGCATGCCGAGCGCGGCGTGATCGCCGAAGCCGTGTTCGCGGTGCTGCGCCGGAAGATGGAATTTTCGCATCTGGCCGAGAGCGGCTCCGGCACGCCCGCACGGCGCCTCACGCTGCTCGGCCTGATGCAGACGGTCGGTCGCAATGCGCTCAAGCCGTTCCTGTCCGACACCGAGTCCGCATGGCTCGAGCACGTGTCGAAGATCGATCCGGCGAGCCTGCCGGTGCGCATTCGCACGAACCTGCCCGACTGGATTCACCAGGCGCTGTCGGCCCGTTTCGATGCAGAAGAACTCGCGCAGCTCGCCGCCGCGTTGAACTACCCGGCGCCGCTCGACCTGCGCGCCAATGCGCAGAAGGCGACCCGCGACCAGGTGATCGATGCGCTGCGCGCGAGCGGCATCGATGCGGGCGCGACGCCGTTCGCGCCGCTCGGCGTGCGCGTGGTCGGCAAGCCGGCGCTGACGCGCCTGAAGCTGTTCGAGGAAGGCGCGATCGAGGTGCAGGACGAAGGCAGCCAGCTGCTGTGCTCGCTGGTCGCGCCGCGGCGCGGCGAGATGGTCGTCGATTTCTGCGCGGGCGCGGGCGGCAAGACGCTCGCGCTCGGCGCGATGATGCGCTCGACCGGGCGCCTCTATGCGTTCGACGTGTCGGAGAAGCGCCTCGCGAAGCTGAAGCCGCGCCTCGCGCGCAGCGGGCTGTCGAACGTGAACCCGGTGCTGATCGACAGCGAGCACGACGCGAAGATCAAGCGCCTCGCGGGCAAGATCGACCGCGTGCTGGTCGACGCGCCGTGCAGCGGCCTCGGCACGCTGCGCCGCAATCCGGACCTCAAGTGGCGCCAGACGCGCACGGCGATCGACGAGCTGACGCCGAAGCAGGCGTCGATCCTCGCGAGCGCCGCGCGGCTCGTGAAGAAGGGCGGCCGGCTCGTCTACGCGACCTGCAGCGTGCTCGACGCCGAGAACGAGCGCATCGTCGAACAGTTCCTGGCCGATCATCCGGAGTTCGTGCTGGTGCCGGCGCAGAAGGTGCTGGCCGACCAGCGCATCGAGCTCGAGACGGGCGATTACCTGTCGCTGTGGCCGCATCGTCACGCGACCGACGGCTTCTTCGCCGCGGTGCTCGAGCGCCGCGCCGCGCAGTAACGACGACGCGGACGGACGATGGAGAGTCTGCAGAGCCGCCTGCTGTCGCACCGGCTGGCCTCGGTGATTCGCGATTTCCACCAGCCGGTGATGATCTGGCAGGCGGCGATCCTCGTCGGCGCGCTGTGTTTCGCGTGGGTCGCCGCGCGCTTCGTGCACGGCCGGATCGATGCGCGGCGCCGGGCCGCCGGACGCGAGCCGGGTGCAGGCGCGCAAAGCCTCGAGCGGGCGCTGTTTCCGCTCTTCGGCAGCCTGTTCGTCGGCGCCGCGCAGCTCGCGTTCGACCCGTTCATGTCGACGTCGCTGCTGTCGCTCGCGCTCGTGCCGCTGTTCGGCATCGGCCTGATCTACGTGCTGTTCTTCTTCGCGCGGCGCGTGTTCGCGCGCGACGGCCACACGCATGCGTGGCTGTCGATCGTCGAGAAGATCGTGTCGACCGTCGTGTGGGCCGCGATGGTGATGACGGTGCTCGGCATCCAGCGCGACGTGCTCGGCTGGCTCGACAGCGTGCAGTTCCGGGTCGCGACCGCGCATCTCACGCTGCTGTCGGTGATCTCCGGCGCGCTGTGGGTGTGCGTGACGCTGATGGTCGCGATGTGGCTCGGCTCGGTGCTCGAGGATCGCCTGGCGCGCGCAAGCACGCTCGACGCGAACCTGAAGGTCGTGCTGTCGCGGGTCGGCCGCGCGCTGCTCGTGTTCGCGGCGATCCTGATCGGGCTGTCGCTCGTCGGCATCGACGTGACGGTGCTCGGCGTGTTCGGCGGCGCGCTGGGCGTCGGCCTCGGGTTCGGGCTGCAGAAGATCGCGAGCAACTACGTGTCGGGCTTCATCATCCTGCTCGACCGCTCGCTGCGGCTCGGCGATGCGATCAGCGTCGGCGGGCTGCAGGGCGTCGTCACGCAGATCCGCACGCGCTACACGGTCGTGCGCGGCCTCGACGGCAACGAGACGCTGATCCCGAACGAGAAGCTGATCACCGACGTCGTGCAGAACCAGTCGTCGTACCTGACGCGCGGCTATGCGAAGGTCGCCGTGCAGGTCGCGTACACGAGCGACGTCGAGCAGGCGCTCGCGTTGCTCGCCGACGCCGCGAAGGACGTGCCGCGCGTGCTCGCCGAGCCGGCACCGACCCCGTACCTCGTGAGTTTCGGCGCGGACGGGATCGACCTGGAGCTCGGCTTCTGGATCGAGGATGCGGCGAAGGGCACGTCCGGCGTACGCTCGAGCGTGAACCGCAACATCTGGCGGCTGTTCAGCGCGCACGGGATTTCGATTCCGTTTCCGCAGCGCGAAGTGCGCGTGGTGGGGTTGCCGGACGGTTTTCCGGCGGCCGGCGTGGCGGCCGGGCTCGATCCGGCGGCCGGGCTCGATCCGGCGGCCGCCGACGGTGCGCTGGACGGGCGCCGGCCGGCGGCGTAGCGAGCGCGGGCGGTCAATCGTACCGATTTCGCGGTCGAAACCGGATCGCGGCCCGTTCCCAGTCCGCCCGTGGACCGCGCGGATTGCGTCAGGGCAAGAAAATATTCATTTTTTACAAAGACTTGGAACGGTTGAAGTAAAATTCTGGTCTACACGCGGTATGCTTTCATTCTTCTGACGCCACCTTGGTGTCGCTCTCATCACAGGTAACTGCCTTGTTGAATTCCCTGCTCGATTTTCTTTCCCACGGGCTCCTGCGTTTCTCGTGGTGGCAGGTCGCGTTGTTCGCGCTCGCCGTCACGCACGTCACGATCATCGGCGTGACGGTCTACCTGCACCGCTGCCAGGCGCACCGCGCGCTGGAGCTGCATCCGATCGCAAGCCATTTCTTCCGCCTCTGGCTGTGGATGACGACCGGCATGCTGACCGGCCAGTGGGCCGCGATTCACCGCAAGCACCACGCGAAGTGCGAGACCGAGGAAGATCCGCACAGCCCGCAGACGCGCGGCATCTGGAAGGTGTTCCTCGAAGGCGCCGAGCTGTACCGCGCGGAAGCGAAGAACGAAGAGACGATGCGCAAGTTCAGCCACGGCACGCCGAACGACTGGATCGAACGCAATCTCTACTCGAAGTACCCGATTCTCGGCGTGAGCCTGATGATGGTCATCGACGTCGCGCTGTTCGGCGTGCTCGGCCTGACCGTGTGGGCCGTGCAGATGGTGTGGATTCCGTTCTGGGCGGCGGGCGTCGTCAACGGCTTCGGTCACTTCTGGGGCTATCGCAACTTCAACTCGGCCGATGCGAGCACGAACCTGTTCCCGTGGGGCATCGTGATCGGCGGCGAAGAGCTGCACAACAACCACCACACGTTCGCGACGTCGGCGAAGCTGTCGAACAAGTGGTACGAGTTCGACATCGGCTGGATGTACATCCGCATCATGTCGGCGTTCGGTCTCGCGAAGGTGAAGAAGGTCGCGCCCACGCCGCGCCTGAACAAGCCGAAGACGGTGCTCGACCAGGAAACGCTGCAGGCCGTGCTGTCGAACCGCTACGAAGTGATGGCGCGCTACGGCAAGGCCGTGAAGCGTGCGTACCGCCAGGAGCTTGCGCACCTGAAGGAACTCGGTTCGAGCGAGAAGTACCAGTTGATGCGCAGCGCGCGCAAGTGGTTCCACAAGGACGCCGACGGCCTCGACGAGCCGCAGAAGAAGCTGCTGCCGGAAATCTTCGCGAACAGCCAGAAGCTGCATACGTACTTCCAGCTGCGCCAGGATCTCGCCGCGATCTGGGATCGTTCGACCGCGTCGCGCGAACAGCTGCTCGCCCAATTGCAGGATTGGTGCCATCGCGCGGAACAAAGCGGCATCAAGGCGCTGCAGGAATTCGCGACACGCCTGCGTCGCTACGCCTGATTCGAAATCGATTAGAATCTCAGGACGTCACAAACCCCGCGTTGGCGGGGTTTTTTCATTTGGGCCGCCGGTTTTGGGCAGATGACCGGCGGTGCCGGAATTCGTATGAGGCTTGGGCCGGTGCGGACGTGGCGCGCGCCCGGGCGAGCGTACGGGATGGGCTGGAGTGAAGGCCGAAACGCCACCTCCGGCCGACCGCGAAGCATGGGGCAGGAGTCAGTGCTGAAGCACGCGCTCCTGCCGACAGGAGATATGGAGATGCAATCGACGATCAAATCCGTCGAGTACGACCGGCCGGTTTCGGCAGGGACCGTCTGTAGTGTCGGGCAAGCATGGGCCAAGGTGCCCGATGCGCCGTCCGCCGAAGAGCGCGCCGCCCTCAAGGCGCGCATCAAGGCACTGCTCGCCCGCGAGAAGGCCGTGCTCGTCGCCCACTACTACGTGGATGCCGAACTGCAGGAACTGGCCGACGAAACGGGCGGCTGCGTGGCGGATTCGCTCGAAATGGCCCGCTTCGGCCGCGATCACGACGCGCAGACGCTGGTCGTCGCCGGCGTGCGCTTCATGGGCGAGACCGCGAAGATCCTGAGCCCGAACAAACGGATCCTGATGCCCGATCTCGACGCGACCTGTTCGCTCGACCTCGGCTGCCCGGTCGACGAATTCTCGGCATTCTGCGATGCGCATCCGGACCGTACCGTCGTCGTCTACGCGAACACCAGCGCGGCCGTGAAGGCGCGCGCGGACTGGATGGTCACGTCGTCGATCGGCCTCGAGATCGTGGCCGATCTGCACGCGCGCGGCGAAAAGATCATCTGGGCGCCGGACCGCCATCTCGGCAGCTATATCCAGAAGAAGACCGGCGCGGACATGCTGCTGTGGCAGGGCTCGTGCCTGGTCCACGACGAGTTCAAGGGCATCGAGCTCGACCTGCTGCGCGCCGAATATCCGGACGCGAAGGTGCTCGTCCATCCCGAGTCGCCGGAAAACGTCGTGGCGCAGGCCGATGTCGTCGGTTCGACCACGCAGCTGATCGATGCGGCCGTGAAGCTCGACGCGCAGCGCTTCATCGTCGCGACCGATCTCGGCATCCTGCACAAGATGCAGCTTGCCGCGCCCGGCAAGACCTTCATTGCCGCGCCGACGGCCGGCAACAGCGCGACCTGCAAGAGTTGCGCGCATTGCCCGTGGATGGCGATGAACGGCCTCGCGAACCTCGCCGACGTGCTCGAACGCGGTCACAACGAGATCTTCGTCGATCCCGCGATCGGCGAGCGCGCGCGTTTGCCGATCGACCGGATGCTCGAATTCGCGGCCGCGCACAAGAAGCGCGTGCAGGCGAGCGGCGACCTGCAGCGCGACCAGCCACTGTTCGCGAACGTGGGGGCGGCATGAGCCACGCCGTATCCCCGCTGTTCGAAGCCGTTCGCGCTCAATACGGCGCGGCATTCGACGAGGCGATCGCACGCAACGTGGCCGATGCGATCGCCGAAGACGTCGGTGCCGGCGACCAGACCGGGCGCCTCGTGCCGGCCGACGAGCGCCGCCGTGCGCGCATCATCGTGCGCGAGGAGGCCGTGCTGTGCGGCGTGCCGTGGTTCGAGGCCGTGATCGCGCGGATCGATCCGTCGATCGTCGTGCAATGGCGCTATCGCGAAGGCGACCGGATGACGCCGGATTCGACCGTCTGCGAACTCGACGGGCCGGCGCGCGCGCTGCTGACGGCCGAGCGCAACGGGCTGAACTTTCTGCAGTTGCTGTCGGGCGTCGCGACGGCGACGCGCCGTTACGTCGATCGCGTGGAGGGCACGCGCGCGAAGATCCTCGATACGCGCAAGACGCTGCCGGGGCTGCGGCTCGCGCAGAAGTACGCGGTGCGCGTGGGCGGCGGCGAAAACCAGCGTCTCGCGCTGTACGACGGCATCCTGATCAAGGAGAACCACATCGCGGCGGCAGGTGGTGTCGGCGAGGCGCTCGATGCAGCGTTCGCACTCGAATCGGGCGTGCCGGTGCAGATCGAAGTCGAGACGCTTGCGCAGCTCGACACGGCGCTCGCGCATGGCGCGCAGTCGGTGTTGCTCGACAACTTCACGCTGGACATGATGCGCGAAGCGGTGCGCGTCGCGGCCGGCAAGGCCGTGCTCGAAGTATCGGGCGGCGTCAACTTCGATACGGTGCGTACGTTCGCGGAGACGGGTGTCGATCGCATCTCGATCGGCGCGCTGACGAAGGATGTGCGCGCGACGGACTATTCGATGCGGATCGTCGACTGACCGAACGTCGTCCGATCAGACAAAAAGGCCGCTGGCGCACACACGCCAACGGCCTTTTTTCTTGTGCTGCGGCTGCAGCCGGGAAGGGCGGCGGCGTGCCGCTCAGCGGCGCACGCGCGGCGTGAGCACGCTCGGCAATGCCTTCGGCAGCGTGTGCGGCCAGTCGCGGCTGTAGTGCAGCCCGCGGCTTTCGCGGCGCGAGTGCGCGCTCTTCACGATCAGCGTGGCGACATCGACGAGATTGCGCAGTTCGAGCAGATCGCGCGTCACGCGGAAGTTCGCGTAGTACTCGTGGATCTCGTCGCGCAGCAGCGACAGTCGATGTTTCGCGCGTTCGAGGCGCTTGTCGGTGCGTACGATGCCGACGTAGTTCCACATCAGGCGGCGCAGTTCGTCCCAGTTGTGCGCCACGACGACTTCCTCGTCCGCGTCCGACACGCGGCTCTCGTCCCACGCGGGCAGCGTGGCCGGCGTGTCGGCGTCGAAGCCGGCCGCTTCGATCGCCTCGGCTGCCGCGCGGCCGATCACGAGACATTCGAGCAGCGAGTTGCTCGCGAGCCGGTTCGCGCCGTGCAGCCCCGTGTACGACGTCTCGCCGACCGCGTACAGGCCGGCGAGATCGGTGCGCCCGGCGAGATCGGTGACGACGCCGCCGCACGTATAGTGCGCGGCCGGCACGACGGGAATCGGCTCTTTCGCGATGTCGATGCCGAATTCGAGGCAGCGCGCATGAATCATCGGGAAATGTTCGCGCAGGAACGCTTCCGGCTGATGGCTGATGTCGAGATACACGCAGTCGATCCCGCGCTTCTTGATCTCGAAGTCGATCGCGCGCGCGACGATGTCGCGCGGCGCGAGTTCGGCGCGCGGATCGTGCGCGGGCATGAAGCGCGTGCCGTCGGGCAATTTCAGCAGGCCGCCTTCGCCGCGCACGGCCTCCGAAATCAGGAACGATTTCGCATACGGATGGAACAGGCAGGTCGGGTGGAACTGGATGAATTCCATGTTCGACACGCGGCAGCCGGCGCGCCAGGCCATCGCGATGCCGTCGCCAGTCGCGGTGTCGGGGTTCGTCGTGTACAGGTAGACCTTGCCGGCGCCGCCGGTGGCGAGCACCGTGTGCGGCGCCTCGATCGTGATCGTGCGGTCGTTGTCGACGTCGAGCGCATACAGGCCGTGACAGCGGCGGCCGGGCAGGCCGAGCCGGTCGGACGTGATCAGGTCGATCGCGTGGTGGTTTTCGAAGAACGTGATGTTCGGATGCTGGCGCGCGCGTTCCGACAGCGTCGCGAGCACCGCATGGCCGGTCGCATCGGCCGCGTGGATGATCCGGCGGTGGCTGTGGCCGCCTTCGCGCGTCAGGTGAAAGCCGAGTTCGGCCGCGTCGTCCTTCGTGAACGGCACGCCTTGCGAGATCAGCCACTCGATGGCTTCGCGGCCGTGCTCGACGATGTAGCGCGTCGCGCCTTCGTCGCACAGGCCGCCACCGGCGACCAGCGTGTCGTCGACGTGGTTCTCGATGCTGTCCGCCGAGTCGAGGACCGCCGCGATCCCGCCCTGCGCGTTATCGCTGGCCCCCTCCATCATCGAACGTTTCGCGATCAGCGCGACACGTCGCGTGCTGGCCAGATTGAGTGCGACCGACAGCCCTGCCAGGCCGCTGCCGACGATCGCCACGTCGAATTTCATGCTGCATCTCCATCGTTACGCTTTTCGATCTTGCGTTCCGTCGGCTGTCGCCGCGGAAAGGGGAGAGCATACCGCGTCGGGGGCCCGCGCGTGCGCGCAAAACAAAAAGCCCCGCATGTGCGGGGCTTTTCGGTCGCCGTCAGGCTGGCAGAAACCGGAGATTACTTGATCTTGGTTTCTTTGTATTCAACGTGCTTGCGGACGACGGGATCGAACTTCTTGATCGCCATCTTTTCCGGCATGTTGCGCTTGTTCTTCGTGGTCGTGTAGAAGTGACCCGTACCAGCGGTCGACTCGAGCTTGATCTTGTCGCGTGCGCCTTTTGCCATGATTGTGCTCCTTGGGCTTAGGCTTCGCCGCGTGCGCGCAGGTCAGCGAGCACGGAATCGATGCCGTTCTTGTCGATCAGGCGCAGGCCGGCGTTCGAGACGCGCAGACGCACCCAGCGGTTTTCGCTCTCCACCCAGAACCGGCGGTTTTGCAGGTTCGGCAGGAAGCGGCGCTTCGTCTTGTTGTTGGCGTGGGAAACGTTGTTGCCGCTCATCGGCGCTTTCCCAGTTACTTGGCATACGCGTGCCATGAGAGCACTCCTAATACGCTAAATTCGGGGTTCGATCGCCGGTGAAGGTTCCATCGTACCGCCACGTGATCCATGGCTGCACTCAGAACGCCGTAGCCCTTACAGACAAGGCCCTTCGATGGCTAGAACTGGTTGGAAAAAAGACAGACGGCGATTCTAGCAGAAAAAGTTCAGAAAAATCAAACCTAATTTCGCTTCGCCGTTGCGGCGCCCTGGGATGGGCCGCCGCGCCACAGTCTACAGCCAACCGGCCCGCGCGAACGAGAAAGTATCGCTGACGCCGACGACGACGTGATCGAGCAGCCGCACGTCGACGAGCTCGAGCGCGTCTTTCAGCACGCGAGTCAGGCGGCGGTCTTCCGCGCTCGGCTGCACCGCGCCCGACGGATGGTTGTGCGCGACGATCAGCGCCGCGGCGTTGTGTTGCATCGCCCGGCGCACGATCTCGCGCGGGTAGACGGCCATGCGCGTGAGCGAGCCGCGCGCGATTTCCTCCATGTCGATCAGCCGGTTGCGCGCGTCCAGGTAGACCGCCATGAACACTTCGTACTGGCGCGTGCCGATCTTCAGGCGCAAACAATCCTCGACGGCGCCGGGCGAGTCGATCTGCATCCGTTCTTCCGCTTTCTCCACCAGCATGCGCCGCGCGATCTCGGTGACCGCGACGAGCCGCGCGGAGCGTGCGGGGCCGATGCCCGGGTGCGCCTCGAAATCGTCGGCGCTCGCTTCGAGCAGCCCGCGCAACGTACCGAACTGGTCGACCAGTGCGCGGGCGGTGACGAATACGTCGTGACCGGGTTTGCCGGTGCCGAGCAGCAGCGCGATCAGCTCGTCGTCGGTCAGCGCGGCCGGCCCGCGCTCCAGCAGCCGTTCGCGCGGCCGCTCGGGGCGCCAGTCGCCCGGACGGCGCCTGCGCCGGTTGATCGGGATGACGCGGGCGGGCGGCTCGGCCGGTGCGTCGGCGGGGTCGCGGCACTCGGCCGACGGCAGGATGAGGCAGGGTGACGGCATGGTCGGAACTCCATTCGGCGGCGGGCGGCGTGCGCGACGTCGTCGCACTTTCCGCCTTGCACGCTCAGGTGACTTACAATATTGGCTTTGCGCCGGGCCATTCGGCCGTATCGGGCGCCGACTGAACGAGTAATTCATGAGCCTCATCGATCTATCCGAAGTGAAGCCCGGTTCCCACGTCACGTTGCATTACCGGCTGGCACTGGCCGACGGCGCCGACATCGTCAACACCTTCTCGGACAAGCCGGCCACGCTGTTGCTGGGGGCGGGGCAACTGGCGCCGTCGCTGGAACAGATTCTGCTCGGGCTCAGGGTCGGTGACCATTCGACTTTTCAGCTAGCCCCCGATCAGGGGTTCGGCCCCCGCAATCCCGACATGCTCCAGCGCGTGACGCTGTCCACGCTGCGCGAGAACGGGATGGTCGGCGACGATTTCACGCCGGGCGAACTCATCGAGTTCAACGCACCGGATGGCGGTCGCTACGCGGGCGTGCTGAAGGAGGTCGGCGAGACCTCCGCGCTGTTCGACTTCAATCATCCGCTCGCGGGCCAGGCGCTCACGTTCGAAGTGAAAATCATCGGAATCCTGTAATCATGAGTACCACCGATACGCTGTCCGGGCAGACCGTCGCCGCCGACGCCGAAATCCTGCTGGCCCAGCCGCGCGGTTTCTGCGCGGGCGTCGATCGCGCGATCGAGATCGTCGAGCGCGCCATCGCGATGCACGGCGCGCCGATCTACGTGCGTCACGAAATCGTCCACAACAAGTACGTGGTCGAGGATCTGAAGAAGAAGGGCGCGATCTTCGTCGAGGAACTCGAGGAAGTGCCGGCCGGCAACACCGTGATCTTCAGTGCGCACGGCGTGTCGAAGGCCGTGCGCGACGAGGCCGACGTGCGCGGGCTGCGCATTTACGACGCAACCTGCCCGCTCGTCACGAAGGTGCACGTCGAAGTGGCGAAGATGCGCCAGGACGGCGTCGACATCGTCATGATCGGGCACAAGGGCCATCCCGAAGTCGAAGGCACGATGGGCCAGGTCGAGCGCGGCATGCACCTCGTCGAAAGCGTCGAGGACGTGCAGAAGCTCGAGCTCGCCGATCCCGAGCGCATCGCGCTCGTCACGCAGACGACGCTGTCCGTCGACGACGCGGCCGAGATCATCGGCGCGCTGAAGGCGAAGTATCCGAAGATCCGCGAGCCGAAGAAGCAGGACATCTGCTATGCGACGCAGAACCGCCAGGACGCGGTGAAGTTCATGGCGCCGCAATGCGATGTCGTGATCGTGGTCGGCAGTCCGAACAGCTCGAACTCGAGCCGGCTGCGCGAAGTGGCCGAAAAGCGCGGCGTGGCCGCGTACATGGTCGACGCACCCGACCAGATCGATCCGGCATGGGTTGCCGGCAAGCGCCGCATCGGCGTGACGGCCGGCGCGTCGGCGCCCGAGGTGCTCGCCCAGGCCGTGATCGCGCGGCTGCGCGAACTCGGCGTGCGCAACGTCCGCGCACTCGACGGCATCGAGGAAAACGTGTCGTTTCCGCTGCCGCGCGGGTTGAACCTGCCGCCCGCCGCCTGATTGCCGCATCGCACCCTGCGGAACACCGAAGCGCGCCGTCCCGGCGCGCTTTTTTTGTGCCGCCAAATTCCAATCGCAACCATTATTCCCGATCATGGTGCAACCCGGTTGCTCCCATTGCGCCTGATCGCGTCTCAAAATTGGTTGCAATGCAGGAAAACCCCATCGAATCAGGATTATTGGCGTCCTATAAATGGAGTTACAATGCGCCCGTTTTCAAGCCGGAATGGCTTTGAAACGGGTTTTGGCAAGGCGCGGGAGACCATTCAATGCATGTGAAGTTGGCTTACGCCGTGTCCGTCGCCGCACCGGTTGCAATGCTTGCCGGCTGCAGCAAAAAGAGCGACGACGGGGCGGGCAGGGAGGCTGCGGGGTTCGCGGCACCATCGGCCAGCGGCGTGCGCGTCGCCGGAACCGGACGTGCGGCGCCATCGGCGCGCCGTATCGCGCAACTGGGCAGGGACAAGGAAAACGGGGCACGTTTGACGATCGAGGAAATCAACGCGCTTGGCCTGACGCGCGGGCCGGCAGCGGGCATGCTGGCTGCGTCGCGGCAAGCCGCCGGTCGACGGACGCCGGACGATCGCGGCGTTGCCGAAAGCGTGCCGAGGCCACTGTCCCTCCTTCAATTCGATTCGACGAAACAGCGCGCCGCCGCGCCCCACCGTGGCGTGGCGCGTCGTCTGGTTCGTACGATGGATTCCGATGCAGTCCTGACGACAGTCGGGCGCGGCTGCCGCAATGCCTTGCCGGGCGACGCGGCGCGGAATCCGATCCGTCCGGGCGCGATGCTTGCATGGCACTGGACGGGCCAAGGCACGGATGCCGGGAAACCGGACGACGGCCGTCTCGGCATGCTGCCCCACGACTTCAAGGAGGCCACGAACACCGTCCTCGATGTCGTGACGATTTAGCGACGGGACTCATGACGGCACCGGAACAGTGCGGTGCCGTTTTTGTATCCGCTCCGGCGGCAGGTCCGGCCGTACAGGCCGGGCGGCGCGCGCCGGGACGATCCACCCTTACCGGTATCGACTAGTACCCGCAGTGTCGCCGAGAAGGCGCGATTCCTCGCTTACCCGCGGGGCGCAACGTCCTCCGGCCGCACGGGCCAAGGAGCTTTAAATGGATATTTTCGTCCAGCAGGTTCTCAACGGGCTGGTGCTCGGCAGTGTGTACGCCATCATCGCGTTGGGATACACGATGGTGTACGGCATTCTCGGCATCATCAACTTCGCGCACGGCGACGTGCTGATGATCGGCGCGATGGTCGCGCTGTCGGCCATCACCGTGCTGCAGAACCACTTTCCCGAACTCGGCAACGTCGCGACGCTGACGATCGGCCTGGGCATCGCCGCGGTCGTCTGTGCGTTCGTCGGCTTCACGATCGAACGCGTCGCGTACCGGCCGCTGCGCCGCGCGCCGCGTCTCGCGCCGCTGATCACCGCGATCGGCGTGTCGATCCTGCTGCAGACGGCTGCGATGATCATCTGGTCGCGCAACCCGCTGCCGTTCCCGCAATTGCTGCCGACCGACCCGATCAACGTGATCAAGGCGACCGACACGACGCCCGGCGCCGTGATCTCGGTCACTGAAATCGTGATCATCGCGGTCGCGTTCATCGTGATGGGCGGCCTGCTGCTGCTCGTGCACAAGACCAAGCTCGGCCGCGCGATGCGCGCGATCGCCGAAAGCCCGAACACGGCGAGCCTGATGGGCGTGAACCCGAACTTCGTGATCTCGGCGACGTTCATGATCGGCTCCGCGCTCGCCGCGCTGGCCGGCGTGATGATCGCGTCCGAATACGGCAACGTGCACTTCTACATGGGCTTCATCCCCGGCATGAAGGCGTTCACCGCGGCGGTGCTCGGCGGCATCGGCAACCTCGGCGGCGCGATGGTCGGCGGTGTGCTGCTCGGCCTGATCGAGCAGCTCGGCGCGGGCTACATCGGCAACCTCACGGGCGGCGTATTCGGCAGCAACTACCAGGACGTGTTCGCGTTCATCGTGCTGATCATCGTGCTGGTGTTCCGTCCGTCGGGCCTGCTGGGCGAACGTGTCGCGGACCGCGCGTAACGGAAGGGGAGCAAACAACATGACATCCATTCAACCGATCGAATCGTCGACGTCGCTCGTCGAAGAGCGCAACACCGCCAAGACCGTCGTCATCGGCATCCTGACCGCCGCCCTCGTGATCGCCGCGCCGATCGTGATCGGCTCGGCCGGCGGCAACTACTGGGTCCGCGTGCTCGACTTCGCGATGCTGTACGTGATGCTCGCACTGGGCCTGAACGTGGTGGTCGGCTTCGCCGGCCTGCTCGACCTCGGCTACATCGCGTTCTACGCGGTGGGCGCCTACACGGCGGCGCTCCTGAGCTCGCCGCACCTGACCTCGCAGTTCGAGTGGATCGCGGCGCTCGCGCCGGCCGGCCTGCACGTGCCGTTCCTGCTCATCGTGCCGATCGCGATGGCGTTGGCGGCGACCTTCGGGATCCTGCTCGGCGCGCCGACGCTGCGCCTGCGCGGCGACTACCTGGCGATCGTCACGCTCGGCTTCGGTGAAATCGTCCGGATCTTCATGAACAACCTCGACCGTCCGGTGAACATCACCAACGGCCCGAAGGGGATCACGGGCATCGACCCGGTGCACGTCGGCGGCTTCAACCTGTCGCAGACGCATACGCTGTTCGGCTTCCAGCTGCCGTCGGTCTACATGTACTACTACCTGTTCGTGCTCTGCTCGCTGCTGGTGATCTGGGTGTGTACGCGTCTGCAGCACTCGCGTATCGGCCGCGCGTGGGCAGCGATCCGCGAGGACGAGATCGCGGCGAAGGCGATGGGCATCAACACCCGTAACGTGAAGCTGCTCGCGTTCGCGATGGGCGCGTCGTTCGGCGGCCTGTCGGGCGCGATGTTCGGCGCGTTCCAGGGCTTCGTGTCGCCGGAGTCGTTCACGTTCTGGGAATCGATCGTCGTGCTGGCCTGCGTGGTGCTCGGCGGCATGGGCCACATCCCGGGCGTGATCCTCGGCGCGGTGCTGCTCGCGATCTTCCCGGAATTCCTGCGCTCGACGATGAGCCCGCTGCAGCACGCGCTGTTCGGTCATGACATCGTCGATACCGAAGTGATCCGTCAGGCGCTGTACGGCCTCGCGATGGTGATCATCATGCTGTACCGCTCGGAAGGCCTGTGGCCCGCGCCGAAGCATGAGGACAAGATCGCGAAACTGGCGAAGCGCAACAGCAAGAAGCCGGTGCGCGCTTAACCAACGGACAAGGGGATAAACACATGAGCGACAAGCAAATCCGACTGTCCGTCTCGGGCGTGAACAAGCGCTTCGGCGGGCTGCAGGCGCTGTCCGACGTCGGCCTGCAGATCAGGGAAGGCGAGATCTACGGGCTGATCGGCCCGAACGGCGCGGGCAAGACCACGTTCTTCAACGTGATCACGGGCCTCTACACGCCGGACTCCGGCGACTTCAAGCTGGACGGCCAGAACTACACGCCGACGGCCGTGCACCAGGTCGCGAAGGCCGGCATCGCACGTACGTTCCAGAACATCCGCCTGTTCGGCGGGATGACGGCGCTCGAGAACGTGATGGTGGGCCGCCACGTGCGCACCAAGCACGGTCTGCTGGGCGCGGTGTTCCAGACGCCGGCCGAACGCCAGGAAGAGCGCGAGATCAAGGAACGCGCGATCGAGCTGCTCGAATACGTGGGCGTGCTGCAGTACGCCGACTACACGTCGCGCAACCTGTCGTACGGCCACCAGCGCCGCCTGGAAATCGCCCGGGCGCTTGCGACCGACCCGAAGCTGCTCGCGCTCGACGAGCCGGCGGCCGGGATGAACGCGACCGAGAAGGTCGAACTCACGCGCCTGCTCGACAAGATCCGTTCGGACGGCCGCACGATTCTGCTGATCGAGCACGACGTGAAGCTCGTGATGGGGCTGTGCAACCGGATGACGGTGCTCGATTACGGCAAGGTGATCGCCGAGGGTCTGCCGCAGGACGTGCAGAAGGACCCGAAGGTGATTGAGGCATATCTCGGCGCAGGGGTGCACTGATGGCAGCGGCAATGTTGAAAATCAAGGGCTTGCAGGTCAACTACGGCGGCATCCAGGCCGTCAAGGGCGTCGACATGGAAGTCCGTCAGGGCGAGCTCGTGACGCTGATCGGTGCGAACGGCGCCGGCAAGACCACGACGATGAAGGCGATCACGGGTCTCAAGCCGTACTCGGCGGGCGACATCGAGTACGACGGCAAGTCGATCAA
Organism: Burkholderia sp. BCC0506; assembly: GCF_902833145.1. Taxonomy (GTDB): domain Bacteria; phylum Pseudomonadota; class Gammaproteobacteria; order Burkholderiales; family Burkholderiaceae; genus Burkholderia. Next base: position 64,106 of record NZ_CADFEN010000009.1, read on the forward strand.
GGGCATCCCGCCGCACGAGCTGCTCAAGCGCGGCCTCGCGATGGTGCCGGAAGGCCGCGGGATCTTCGCGCGGATGTCGATCGTCGAGAACATGCAGATGGGCGCGTACCTGCGCAACGACAAGGAGCAGATCAAGAAGGACGTCGACCGGATGTTCGGCTTCTTCCCGCGCCTGAAGGAACGGGCGACGCAGCTCGCGGGCACGTTGTCGGGCGGCGAGCAGCAGATGCTGGCGATGTCGCGCGCGATTCTGTCCAAGCCGAAGCTGCTGCTGCTCGACGAGCCGTCGATGGGCCTGTCGCCGATCATGGTCGAGAAGATCTTCGAAGTGGTGCGCGAGATCTCGAAGGAGGGCATCACGGTGCTGCTGGTCGAGCAGAACGCGCGCCTCGCGCTGCAGGCGGCCGACCGCGGCTACGTGATGGATTCGGGCACGGTCACGATGGAAGGCGATGCGAAGCAGATGCTCGACGATCCGAAGGTGCGCGCCGCGTATCTGGGCGAGTAAGCGATGGAATGAGCGGGCCCGGTTGCGCAGGTCGCACGCGGGCTGTCGAAAAGCCGTCACGGGAGAAACCGTGACGGCTTTTTTTCGTGTTGCGCGATTCGCGTCGAACTATGCGCGCAAGGCCGACGCCATTCGACTGTTGCGCCGCGCATGCGGCTGGCCGTCGGCAAACCGACACGCGGGCCGCGTAACATCGATGACCCATCGGGCACGGAGAACACGGATGAGTCTGAACTACGGTTTCGTGAAGGCGAAGGTGACGTCGGTGGCGAAGTTGAAGGGCTCGCCGCACGGCAGCGAGATCCAGTATCACGTCCACCTGACGCTGGCGCTGCCGACCGGCGACTGGGACGTCGCGATCAACGTCGGTACCAGTGACGCGGACGACTTGCTGAACTACAAGCTCGTCTACGACTTCCACCATCCGGTCACGCAGACGCTCGCCGCCGCGGCCGAAGGCTATACCGACCTGACGGGGCAGGCCGCGCTGCCCGCGCTCGACTACCTGCGCAGCGACATCCTGGACGAGACCGGCGCGTGGCGCGCGAGCGCGGTGATGGACGGCACCGAGCATCCGGAGCCGATTCCGTCGCTGCTGCGGCTCGTGAACGCCGCGCAGTCGCAGGGGCTCGACGTCGTCGTGTTCGGTCGCACCTACAGGGAAGGCAACGGCATCCACGACACGCACATGAACCAGGGCTCGACCGGCGCGAACTATCTGCACCGCGCCGGCGACGATCACAACGATCACAACGACGTGTGGCAGGACGGCGCGCTGATCGTACGCGTGAGCGACACGCAATGGGCCGCGTATTTCGCGGCATTCGAGCAGCAGGCCGTGCCGACCGACGCGCTCGGCAACCCGCTGCCGGGCGCGGGGCCGATCACGCGCTGAACGGAGGCGACGGCCGGCCGTGTCGGGCGGCCGGCAGCGTCTTGCCGAACGAGATGCGTTCCTCGACGCGATAGCCGAGCGCCGCGTAGAAGCGGCACGCGTCGTCGTTGCCGGGCAGCACCTGCAGGTTGATCTTCAGGCAGCCGCGCGCGGCGAGCGCACTTTCCGCATGCGCGATCAGCGCGCGGCCGACGCCGAGCCGGCGCGCGTCGTGCGCGACGCCGAACGAGTAGAGCCAGCCGCGATGTCCGTCGAACCCGGCCATCAGCGTGCCGACGACGCGCGCGCCGCTGGCCGCGACGAAGAACAGTTCCGGCTGCGTCGCGAGCTTCAGCTCGATCGATCGCAGCGGATCGCGGTGCGGCGGCCCACCGGGTTCGTCGTACTGCGGGAACGCGTCGCGCCATACCGCGAGCACGGCATCGGTGTCGGCGCGTTCGAACGGGCGGATAACGACAGCATCGGCGGCGGCATCCATCGCGGCGGTCTCCTTACAGCGTGTCGAGGATCGACCGCAGCATTGCCATCATCTGGTCGATTTCGTCGGTCGTCACGTTCAGCGCGGGCATGAAGCGCAGCAGGTTCGGGCGTGCGGCGTTGAGCAGCAGGCCGTCGGGCTGCATGTCGCGCGCCTTCTCGACGATCTGCGGGCCGATGTCCTTGCCGAGCAGCAGCGCGCGCAGCAGGCCTTCGCCGCGTTCGCCCTCGAAGCCGCGCTCCTCCGACAGCTCGAGCAGCTTGCGCTTGAGATACTCGCCGCGTGCACGCACGCCTTCGAGAAAGCCGGGCGCGACGAGCTGCGAGATGACCGAATAGCCGGCCGCCGTCATCAGCGGGTTGCCGTTGTACGTGCCGCCCTGGTCGCCGGCCTCGAACACCGCGACATCGGCCTTCGACAGCAGCGCCGCGAGCGGCACGCCGCTGCCGATGCCCTTGCCGAGCGTCATGATGTCCGGCTCGATGCCGGCGAGTTCGTATGCGAACAGCGTGCCTGCGCGGCCGCAGCCGCTCTGCACTTCGTCGACGATCAGCAGCAGGTTGTGCTGCTTCGTCAGCGCGCGCAGCGCCTGCATGAATTCGCGCGTCGCCGGAATCACGCCGCCTTCGCCCTGGATCGGTTCGAGCATCACGGCGACGGTCTTGTCGGTGATCAGCTTCTCGACCGAGTTGATGTTGTTCAGCTCGGCTTTCGGGAAGCCCGGCACCTGCGGTGCGTAGATCGTGTCCCAGCCCGGCTTGCCGCTGGCCGACATCGTCGCGAGCGTGCGGCCGTGGAAGCTGTGGTCGAACGTGATGATCTCGTACGCGCCGTTTTTGAACTTGCGGCCCCACTTGCGCGCGAGCTTGATCGCGCCTTCGTTCGCCTCGGCGCCGCTGTTCGTGAAGAACACCTTGTCGAACACGCTGTGCTGCGTGAGCAGGCCCGCGAGCTTCGCCATCGGCTCGTTGTAGAACGCCGGCGACGGGTTCAGCAGTTTCTCGGCCTGCGTCTTCAGTGCTTCGACGACACCGTCGTTGCAGTGGCCGAGACTGTTGACGGCCCACCCCTGGATGAAGTCCAGATAGCGCTTGCCCGTGTGATCGTAGAGCCACGAACCCTTGCCGTGCGTAAACACGATGTCGGGGCGGTTCGTGATGTACATCAGCGAGTCGATCGGATAATCGTTCAGGGGCATGGCAGCAGACTCCAGCGGACGTTGAAAGGGAAACGGGCAATAAAAAAGCCACGGAAGGCCGTGGCTGGTGGGTCGAACAGCTTGTGCGTAACCGGTGAAGCGGAGGAGGGTTACGCGCGAGTCCGTGACGAGCCGGCGGCATCCGGGCGGAGCGGCGAGCGGCGACGTCGGAGAGCGGACAGGAAGCGGTTCATGTGCGCAAGCATAAGGCATCCCGCGCCCCACTGTAAACCGCCGCGATGCCACGGATGTGACACAGGCGGCGCGCAGCGCAGGCGCGGGCGCGCCCGGTGCTCAGACCGGATGCGCGAGATCGGCGGCGCTCGTGAACGAGTCGGCGTAGAACTCGTCGGCGGGCAGCGCGTGGTGCTGCGTGAAGTCGCGCTGCGCGGATTCGACCATCACCGGCGCACCGCACGCATACACCTGGTGGCCGGACAGATCGGGCAGGTCCTCGATCACCGCGCGATGGACGAAGCCGGTGCGGCCCGTCCACTGGTCGGCGTCGTCCGGCTCGGAGAGCACCGGCACGTACTTGAAGTTCGGGATCTCCCGCGCCCACTGCTCGGCGAGCTCGGCGAGGTAGATGTCCTTCTTGCGGCGCGCGCCCCAGTAGAGCGTCATCGGGCGCGTGATGCCCGAATGCTTGACGTGCTCGATGATCGCCTTGATCGGCGCGAAGCCGGTGCCCGACGCGAGCAGCACGATCGGCTTGTCGGAATCCTCGCGCAGGAAGAACGTGCCGAGCGGGCCTTCGAAGCGCAGGATGTCGCGCTCCTTCATCGCGCCGAACACGTGATCGGTGAACTTGCCGCCCGGCATGTGGCGGATGTGCAGCTCGATCGGGCCCTCCTCGTGCGGCGCGTTCGCCATCGAGTAGCTGCGGCGCGAGCCGTCCTTCAGGATGAACTCGACGTACTGGCCCGCGAGGTACTGCAGGCGTTCGTTGGCAGGCAACTGCAGCTTCACGACCATCACGTCGTCCGCCTTGCGTTCGAGCGCGGCGATCCGGCACGGCAGCTTCTTGACCTGCACGCCGTCGACGCCGGCGATCTCGCGCACGTCGATCTCGAGATCGCATTGCGCCTTCGCGCAGCACAGCAGCGCGAGGCCGCGCGTACGTTCGTCGTTGGACAGCGCCGACGCGGCGTGCGGGCCCTGTTCGATCTGGCCCGACACGATCTGGCCCTTGCATGAGCCGCACGCGCCGTTCTTGCAGCCGTACGGCAAATGGACGTTCTGGCGCAGCGCGGCCGCCAGCACGGTTTCGTCCGACTCGACCTGGAATTGCCGGCCGCTTTGCTTGAGAGTGACGTTGAATGCCATAGAACCAAACTAGAACAAAATGGGGGGACCGTGCATGTCGCGCACGGCAGCTACAATGCAAAGCCGTTGCGCGTCGCGCAACGGCGGCTACTGATTTCGCAACCAACATGATCGCGACTCGAATCCTGCGCCGGCCGCGCGTACTGATCGTCGGCTGCGGCGACGTCGGCATGCGCTGCGTCGCGCAATGGCGCGACACGCGCCGCAATCCGCGCATCCTCGCACTGACGAGCCACCCGGCCCGCCGCGACGAACTGCGCGCCGCGGGCGCGACGCCGATCGTCGGCGACCTCGATCGCCCGGCGACGCTCGCCCGTCTCGCGGGCCTCGCCCGCACGATCCTGCATCTCGCGCCGCCGCAGTCCGACGGCCGCGACGATCGGCGCACGCGTGCGCTGATCGCCGCAACGTCCATGCCCGCGCGCCGGCCGGCGACGCCGCCGGCACCGGCGCTCGGCCGGCTCCGAACGCTGCGCACCGCTGCGCGACAGGCCGGCGCGCCCGTTCGGGCAGCGCGTATTGTACCCGACGGCCTTCGCGCGCCGAGGCTCGTCTACGCCAGTACGACGGGCGTCTACGGCGACTGCGGCGGCGCGCGCATCGACGAAACGCACCCGCCGCGCCCCGCGAATCCGCGCGCGTTCCGGCGCGTGTCGGCCGAGCGGCAACTGCGTGCGGCGACGGTGCGCGGCGTGCTGTCCGCGCGCATCGTGCGCATTCCCGGCATCTATGCGGCGAACCGTCTGCCCATCGCGCGGCTCGAGCGCGGCACGCCGGCGCTCGAGCCGGCCGACGACGTGTACACGAACCACATTCACGCCGACGATCTCGCGGCGATCCTGCGTCGTGCGGCCGAGCGCGGCAAGCCGGCGCGCGTCGTGCACGCGTCGGACGACACCGAACTGCGGATGGGAGAGTATTTCGACCGGGTCGCGCGGGCACTCGGCCTGCCGAAGCCGCCGCGCGTCAGCCGCGCGGACGCGGAGCGTCTGCTCGAGCCGACGCTGCTGTCGTTCATGCGCGAGTCGCGGCGGCTGTCCAACACGCGGCTCAAGGCCGAATTGTGCGTGACGTTGCGCTATCCGACCGTAGACGATTTCCTTCAAACGCTCGCGCCGGGCAGCGCATCAGGTGAGCGCCGGTAGCGCCTCGATCAGCAGGAAGCACAGCAGCGCACCGATCAGCGCGCCGATCAGGTTCGGATGATATTTGTGCTTCAGATGCATCGCGGCCAGCAGGCCGCCGATCACGATGACGCCGATGACCGCGAACGCGATCATCACGGACGACAGTTCGAAAGAATGGTTGATGTTCATGATGTCCCCCCTGCATCGCTGCTCTTGCAGCTTGTGATTCGAGTATAGCGGGGGAACCTGCGGCCGAGCGGCGGCCGGACACCGAACGGTCGTGCGGATTTTCCCTTACAGGGTTTTGACGGGATTGCGCAGCGCGGCGAGGTCCGCTTCGTCGAGCCACCGCCATGCGCCGGGCGCGAGATCGGCCGGCAGCGCGAAGCCGCCGATGCTTTCGCGGTGCAGCAATTCGACGCGGTTGCTCGCCGCCGCGACCATTCGCTTGACCTGGTGGTACTTGCCCTCGAGCACGGTCAGCGCGAGTGCATGCGTGTCGCGGGCGTCCGCGGCGACGGCCGCGATCGGTTTCGGCTCGCCATGCAGTTGCACGCCGGTGCGCAGCGCGTGCAGTTGCGCGTCGTCGAGCGGGTGGCGCACGGTCGCGACGTAGGTCTTCGGCACCTTGCGCTTCGGCGACGTGTACGCATGCACGAACTGGCCGTCGTCCGACAGCAGCAGCAGGCCGGTCGTGTCCTGGTCGAGCCGGCCGACGCACTGCACGCCGCGCGCGACGAGCGGCGCCGGCAGCAGGCTGAACACGCTCGCATGGTGCTGCGGGTCGCGCGAACACTCGTAGCCGGCCGGCTTGTTCAGCGCGAGATACGCGCGCGCATGGAACGGCCACGCCGTATCGTCGACCGAGAACACGAGGCCGTCGGTGTCGAAGGTGGCGTCCGGGTCGGTCGCGGCGGCGCCCGCGACGGCGACGCGGCCCGCCTCGATCAGGCCGCGGCACTGGCGGCGCGAGCCGAAGCCCTGCGTGTAGAGAATGCTTTCGAGATCCATAGCGCGCGCATTCTATCAAGCGGCGGCGCATGGCCGGCATGAACGCGCACGCGCTGGTAAGCTGCCGGAACGCTGCGCGGTGCGCAGCGCCGGTTCATTCTTCACGGACAGCCCATGCGTTTCGATTCATTCCCGTTCGGTCGCCGCGCGGCCGCCGTCATCGTGGCCGCGACCGTTTCGTCGGCCGCGTTCGCGCACGCGCATCTCGCGAAGGGCGACCCGGCGGCGGGCGCGGCGCTGGCTGCCGCACCGGCGGCCGTCACGATCGACTTCACCGAGCCGCTGGAGCCGGCGTTCAGCTCGATCGTCGTCGTCGACGGCGACGGCAAGACGGTGTCGGACGGCCGCGCACGCGTCGACGCGTCGAACCGCAAGCGGATGACGGTGCCGCTCGCGGCGCCCGGCCCGGGCGCGTATACGGTGAAATGGGTGGCCGTCGCGACCGACGGGCATCGCACGCAGGGCGCGTATGGCTTCAGCGTGAAGTGACGCAACGGCGGCGGCAGGCCCGTGCCAGGGTTGCCGCCCGCCTTTATCCGACAGGGAGGCTTCTGCATGAACCCGACGACGCTCGACGCACTCGCCGATTTCCCCCGTCAGCTCGAAGCGCATTTCGCGGCCGTACCCGACGGCTATGCGCGCTGGACGCCCGACGACTGGACCGGCATCCCGAGCGAGCATTTCTCGCCGCTCGGCCAGCTCTGCCACGTGCGCGACATCGAGATCGACGGCTACCACGTGCGGCTGCGGCGCATGCTCGACGAAGACCGGCCGCTGCTCGTCTCGATCGACGGCGACGCGCTCGCGAGCGAGCGGCGCTACAACGACGCGTATGCGTCCGACGTGCTCGCCGCGATCCGCGATGCACGGCGCGAGACGCTGGCGCTGCTGTCGCGCCTCACGCCCGAACAATTCGCGCGTACCGGCGAATTCGACGGCTACGGCCCGCTGACCGTGCGCGGGCTCGTCCATTACCTGTGCAGCCACGACCAGCAGCATCTGGCCGGCATGCAGTGGCTGCTCGGCAAGATCGACGCGGCGCTGCACGCGCGCTGAGCCGGCCGGCGGCCGCGCAATCCACGGCAGAATCCGGTGTCGCCGTCGGTACGGAAGGCAACATTGCGCGGCTCCGATTGGAACGTTTTTCTGGATAATCCATCCAGCCGCGGCCGGCTGATCGGCGCGTCGCGCATGCCTACACTCCTAGCTTCGTTCAACGAAAAAAGGAGTCAACCGTGGCAACTCATACGCTCGCAGACAAGGTCGTCCTGATCGCAGGCGGCGCGAAGAATCTCGGCGGCCTGATCGCCCGGGACCTGGCGGGCCACGGCGCGAAGGCGGTGGCGATTCACTACAACAGCGCGGCGTCGCAGGCGCAGGCCGAGGAGACGGCCGCCGCGGTGCGCGCGGCCGGCGCGCAAGCCGCGACGTTCCAGGCGGACCTGACGACGGCTGCCGCGGTCGAGAAGCTGTTCGCCGACGCGAAGCAGCGCTTCGGCAAGATCGACATCGCGATCAACACGGTCGGCAAGGTGCTGAAGAAGCCGTTCACCGAGATCAGCGAGGCCGAGTACGACGAGATGTTCGCGGTCAACAGCAAGTCGGCGTTCTTCTTCATCAAGGAAGCCGGCCGGCACCTCGAGGATCACGGCAAGCTCGTCACGCTCGTGACGTCGCTGCTCGGCGCGTTCACGCCGTTCTACGCGGCATACGAAGGATCGAAGGCGCCGGTCGAGCACTTCACGCGCGCGGCGTCGAAGGAGTACGGCGCGCGCGGGATCTCGGTCACCGCCGTCGGGCCGGGCCCGATGGATACGCCGTTCTTCTATCCGGCCGAAGGCGCCGATGCGGTCGCGTATCACAAGACGGCCGCCGCGCTGTCGCCGTTCAGCAAGACCGGGCTGACGGACATCGAGGATGTCGTGCCGTTCATCCGCCATCTGGTGACCGACGGCTGGTGGATCACCGGCCAGACGATCCTGATCAACGGCGGCTATACGACCAAGTAACCGGGCCGCTTGCGGCCGCGCGGCGCACCGCACTGGCGCGTTTGCGTGGACAATGGACGGGCGCGCGGCCACGAGGCCGCGCGCCCGTTTTTTTCGTGCCGCCGAAGCCGGCCGCGATGCGCGGCGAGGCGGCGGTGAGCGTCGTTCGAACCCGGGTTTCCCGCCGATGGACAAGCTGGATCAGGTCAGGATCTTCCTGCAGGTTGCCGAGATGGGCAGCTTCATCAAGGCCGCGCATGCGCTCGACGTGCCGCGCGCGACTGTGTCGGCGGCCGTCCAGCAGCTCGAGACGGCGCTCGGCACGCGGCTGCTGCACCGCACGACGCGCCAGGTGCAGCCGACCGCCGACGGTGCGCTGCTGCTCGAACGCGGCCGGCGCCTGCTCGCGGAGGCCGACGAACTCGACCGCCTGTTCCGGCGCCGCGACCGCGACGTGGTCGGGCGGCTGAACGTCGACGTGCCGAGCCGGATCGCGCGCCGCGTCGTGGCGCCCGCGCTGCCGTCGCTGTTTCGCCTCTACCCGAAGCTGCAACTGTCGCTCGGGTCGACGGACCGCACGATCGACCTCGTGCAGGAGGGCGTCGATTGCGCGATCCGCGTCGGGCGGCTCACGGACAGCAGCCTCGTCGTGCGGCCGCTCGGGCGATTCACGTTGATCAACTGCGCGAGCCCCGACTATCTGCGCGAATGCGGCGTGCCCGAGCGTCCGGATGCGCTCGCGCACGGGCACTGGGCGGTCGGCTATGCGTCGCCGACGACGGGGCGCGAGCTCGGCTGGGAATACTGCGCCGATGGGCGGCGGCACATGCTGACGCTGCCGAGCCGCGTGATCGTCAACAACGCCGAAACCTACATCGCGAGTTGCGTCGCGGGAATGGGGCTGATCCAGATTCCGCGCTTCGACGTCGAGCATCTGCTGGCAAGCGGCGCGCTCGTCGACGTGATGCCCGGCCATCGCGCCGAGCCGATGGACGTGTCGGCCGTGTATCCGCACCGGCGGCATCGCTCGCGGCGGCTCAACGCGTTCATCGAGTGGTTCGCGGAGTTGATGGCGCAGGCGTTGAACGACGCGGGCGCGAGCGGCGGCGCCTGAGCGCGGCACCGTGCCGGTGTCCGCGCGCCGCGCGTGCTCAGGCGGCGAACTGCCGCGTGCGCCCGGTGGCCCGCACCGCGTCGATCAGCGCGGCGCCGGCGCCGTCGGGTTTCGACGCGAAGGCGTAAAAGCGTGCGGCCGGCAGCGCCGGCAGGCCGTCGTGCGGCCCGCACGCGCGCAGGCCGTCGCGCAGTTGGCTGCGCGCGAGTGCCGTGACCGCGAAGCCGGCGAGCGCGGCCGACATGCAGCCGGCCATGCTCGCGCTTTCGAACAGCACGCGAAACGGCCGCAGCGCCGCGGCGAGCGCGGACACCGCGGCTTGCCGATACACGCACGGTTCCGGAAACAGCGCGAGCGGCACGCCTTCCTCGGCGTCGAGCGCCGTATCGGCCGCGTAGGCCCATACGAGCGGCTCCTCCCACAGCAGTTCGCCTGGCGTGTCGACCTGTCGGCACTGCTTGCCGAACACGACGTCGAGCCGGCCCAGCGATTGCTCCCGCAGCAACGACGCGGTGATGCCGACCTTCAGTTCGATCGACGTACGCGGATGGCCGTCGCGGAACGTGCGCAGCACCTGCGGCAGCCACGTGCCCGCGAAATCCTCCGACGCGCCGATCCGCAGCGGCCCGTGCGCCGGTGCGCCGCGCAGCCGCGCGCGCACCTCGCGCTCCATGTCGACGATGTTGCGCGCGTATGCATACAGCGTGTCGCCGGCCGGCGTGAGTGCGATCCGGCGCGTCGTGCGCGCGAGCAGCACGGTGCCGGCCGCCTGTTCGAGCCGTTTGATGTGGCCGCTCACGGCGGACGGCGTGAGCGCGAGGCGCTCCGCGGCCGGCGCGAACCCGCGGCTGTCGACGACTTCGAGAAAGGTGCGCAGCAGCGCGATGTCGAGTGCGGTCGACGCGGGGGCGGTCGGCGGTTCCATGGATCGATTCAACGAAATATCTGATGAGTGAATCATGATACTCCGCGAATCGTGATGAAAGGCCGACCTACGATCGTAGGTTCATGCTGACCTGACGGAGGACACGATGACGACCTATGCGTATGCGACGACCGCGTCGCTCGACATTGCCTATCTCGAATGGAACCCGCGCGGCGAACGCGTGGCCGTGCTGCTGCACGGCTGGCCGGACAGCCCGGTCGGCTGGGAGGCGGTGGCCGCGGCGCTCGCGGCACGCGGCTACCGCGTGCTCGCGCCCGCACTGCGCGGCTTCGCGCCGACGCGCTTTCGCGACGCGTCCGTGCCGCGCAGCGGCCAGCTCGCGGCGCTCGGCCGCGACCTGCTCGAATTCGTCGATGCGCTCGGTATCGAGCGGCCCGTGCTGGTCGGGCACGACTGGGGCGCCCGTGCGGCCGCGAACGCGTGCGGGCTGCGCGCCGGTGCCGCATCGCAACTCGTGATGCTGTCGGTCGGGTACGGCACCAACGATCCCGCCCAGCCGCTGTCGCTGCAGCAGGCGCGCAACTACTGGTATCACTGGTTCATGGCGACGCCGCGCGGCGAGCAGGCGCTGCGCGACGACCGCCGTGCGTTTGCGCGCCTGATGTGGGATACGTGGTCGCCGCCGGGCTGGTATCGCGACAGCGATTTCGACGCGGCGGCCGTTGCATTCGACGGACCCGACTGGATCGACGTCGTGCTGCATTCGTATCGGCAGCGCTGGGGTTTCGCGCCGGGCGCGCCGGCCTATGCCGACGACGATGCGCGGTTGAACCCGGCGCCCGTGCTGGCCGTGCCGACGCTCGTGCTGCACGGCGGCGCGGACACCTGCAATCATCCGGACAGCTCGGCCGGGCGCGAGCGATTCTTCACCGGCCGCTACGAGCGCGCGGTGCTCGACGGCGTCGGGCACTTTCCGCAGCGCGAGGCGCCGGCGGCCGTCGCGGATGCGATCCTCCGGTTCTGCGCGCGCGATTGACGCGCCGGTCGGCCCGACGCGCCAATCGCGCTCGATCGCCGACGCCCGGTGCGAGCAGATCGGCGAGCCCGATGTTCCTGAACATTTCGCGGCGGATGCGATCGCCGACGCGGAACACCGCCTCGGCGCCGTCGTGCGACGGCTCGACGAACGCTCTCATGGCGGAAAGACGGGGCGGCGAGCAGTCCGTCAGCACATGCCGCCGTTGGCGCGCAGGATCTGGCCGTTGATCCACGCGCCGTCCGGGCCGGCGAGGAACGCGACGACGCGCGCGATGTCGTCGGGCTGGCCGAGCCGCTCGAGCGGGTTCAGCTTCGCGATCCGATCGACGAGTTCGGGGCTCTTGCCCTGCAGGAACAACTCGGTCGCGACCGGTCCCGGCGCGACGGCATTCACGCGGATGCCGCGCCCGCGCATTTCCTGCGCGAGCACCTGCGTGAGGCTTTCGACCGCCGCCTTGCTTGCGACGTACACGCCGTAAGTCGGCATGCGCATGCCGATCACGCTGGTCGACAGGTTGATGATGCGCCCCCCGTCGCGCACGCGCCTGGCCGCTTCGCGGCAGACGTTGAACGTGCCTTTCACGTTGATCGCGATCGTTTCGTCGAAGAGCGCATCGTCGCAGTCGGCGATCGCCGCCAGCTTCATCACGCCCGCCGAATTGACCACCACGTCGAGACCGCCGAATGCGTCGCGGGCGGCGTCGAACAGCGCGACCACGGCCGCCGGGTCGGCGACGTTCGCCTGTACCGCGACGGCATGGCCGCCGTCGGCGGCGATCGCGTCGACCACTTCGCGGGCCGGGCCGGCGCCCCCCGCGTAGTTGACGACGACCCGAAAGCCGTCCCGGGCGAGTTGGCGGGCGATTTCCGCGCCGATGCCGCGCGACGAACCCGTGACGAGGGCGACCTGTTCCGATGTGCTCATGTTCTGCTCCTGATGACTGGATGAATGCCGTTCGATCCGGCGACAGGACTACTGTAGGCGCCCTCGAAGAATAAAAATAATGAATAATGATCAGTCAATGAATGACTGAAAATATGTCTCATGGGATTCGACAGCAGATTGCTCAGCGGTATCGGCGTGCTCTCCGCGGTGATCGAGGCCGGCACCTTCGCGCGGGCGGGCGAGGCGATGGGGCTGACTCAACCGGCGGTGAGCCGTGCCGTCGCCCGGCTGGAAGAGCGGGTCGGCATCCGGATCTTCAACCGGACGGCGCGTGCGATCACGCTGACCGACGAAGGGCGACGCTTCTACGAGGCGGTCGCGCCGCTGCTGGCCGGCATCGAGGAGGCGGCGCTCGACGCCGGCCAATCGAAGGCGCGCGTGAGGGGGCGGCTGCGGGTCAACGTGGACGGCACGTTCGGCCACTCCGTGCTGGCGCCGCGGATGGCGGAATTTCTCGACCGCTTTCCCGACCTGTCGGTCGAGATCAGCGTGCGGGACCGGATGGGCGACCTCGTCGCCGACGGCTTCGACGTGGCCGTGCGCTTCGGTATCCCCGAGCCGTCGTCATATCGCGCGCGGCTACTGCTCGAGACGCGCGTGCTGACCTGCGCATCGCCGGCCTACGTCGCGCGTCATGGGGAGCCGCGCCACCCTCGGGATCTCGCGGACGGTCACCGGTGCGTGCTGATCCGCGATCCCGTGACGGGGCGACCGTACCAATGGGCGTTTCATCGCGGCCAGGAAGTCGTGCCGGTCGACGCCGCCGGCAGGCTGACGGTCAACGATACGGGCGGGCTGCTCGGCGCGTGCCTGGGCGGTGTCGGCATCGCGCAACTGCTCGAGCTCTATGCGCGGGACATCCTCGCCGACGGGCGGCTGGTCCAGTTACTGCCGGAATGGACGGACGAGACCTTTCCGCTTTATGCGTATCACCACGCGTCGAACCTCGTTGCGGCGAAGGTGAGGGTGTTTCTCGACTTCGTCCGCGAACTGACGGTCTGAGCGTACCGGGCGGCTGGCTGCCGTCCGGTCACCGGTGCGGAATGTGCGGCAAAAACAAAAAACCCGCGAAGCGGCGAGCTTGCGCGGGTTTCGACGGAGGCAGCGCATGAGACGCTGCGAAAGACTGGTGCCCAGGGCCGGAATCGAACCGGCACGCCTTGCGGCGGGGGATTTTGAGTCCCCTGCGTCTACCAATTTCACCACCTGGGCTTGATCCTGGCCGCGCGTCAGATGATACAGATTGCGCGCGGCGAAACGCGGATTATGGCGGAAAACCGAGCACCGGGCAAGCAGCCCGGCGACCGGCCGCGTGGACTACTGGCTCAGGTACACGAACCGGCCCTGTTTCACGATCCCCATCACGCTCGCGCGCTGGTCGAGCCCCACATGATCCTTGTCGCTGGTATTGACGACGCCGTTCGGCACGACGAGCTCGTGCGCGCGTTCGAGTTCGCTGCGCAGCGCCGCGCGGAACGCGGGCGTGCCGGGCTGCGCGGCTTTCAGCGCGCGGCCGACCGCATCCGCGAGGCGCGGGTACACGCCCGCCGCGTCGCCCGCGAACTGCGTGACCGTGCCGGCCCCATACTTCGCCTCGTACGCATCGACGAACGCGAGCGCGGCCTGGCGGGCCGGATGATCGGCGGGCAGCGTGCGCGCGACGACCACCGGCTGGGTCGGGAACAGCGTCCCGTCGACATCCTTGCCGCCGAGCTTGATGAATTCCGGTGTCGCGATTCCATGCGTCTGGTAGACCGCACCCTTGTAGCCGCGCTCGATCAGCGTGCGCTGCGGCAGCACGGCGGGCGTGCCGGAGCCCGCGATCAGGATCGCGTCGGGCTTCGCCGCGATCAGCTTCAGCGCCTGGCCCGTGACGCTCGCATCGGTGCGGTTGAAGCGCTCGGTCGCAACCACGCGAAGCTTGCGCAACGCCGCGAAGCGCGTGAATTCGTTCAGCCAGCTGTCGCCGTAGCTGTCCGCGAAGCCGATGAAGCCGACCGTCTTCACGCCGTGGTTGGCCATGTAGCGCGTCATCACGTCGGCCATCGCGCGGTCGCCCTGCGCCATCTTGAACGCCCAGGTCCGCGCGCCTTCCTGCGGCTCGACGATCGCGCCCGAGCCGACCAGCGTGATCATCGGCGTCTGCGCGGCGGCCACCGCGTCGAGCGCCGCCAGCGCGGCCGGCGTGATGTTCGGGCCGACCACGACGTCGACGTGCTCCTCGTCGACCAGCTTGCGGATGTTGCGTACCGCGGTGCCCGGATCGGACGCATCGTCGAGCACCGTGACCTGCACGGGTTGCCCGGCGATCGTTTTCGGCCACATCAGGATCGCGTTCTTGCTCGTGATGCCGATCGCGGCGGCCGGGCCGGTCGACGACAGGTCGACGCCGACCTTCAGGTCGGCATGCGCGGCCGCGCAGGCGAGCACGAGGGCGGCGCCGGCGGCGCGGCGCAACGAGGCGGGAAACCGTGGCAGGGCGGGAAGCGTCATGCGGAAATCTCCGTCGGGCAACAAAAAGGGGCGCGATATGCGCCCCCGTGTTCATACCTGTCCGTCAAAGCTCGTACGATTCGGATTCGCCCTTGAGCGCCTGCTCGATCAGCTTGCGGTTCAGCGTCGGCGACAGCAGTTCGACCAGCGTATAGACGTAGCTGCGCAGGTAGGCGCCCTGCTTGAGCGCGACGCGCGTCACGTTGCTGCCGAACAGGTGACCGACCGGGATCAGCCGCAGGCCGCGATCGCGCTCCGGATTGAACGCGATGTCGGCCATGATGCCGACGCCGAGGCCGAGCTCGACATAGGTCTTGATCACGTCGGCGTCGATCGCCTCGAGCACGATGTCCGGCGACAGCCCGCGCAGCGCGAACGCATGGTTGATCTTCTTGCGGCCGGCGAACGCGTCGTCGTACGTGATCAGCGGGTACTGGGCGAGGTCGTCCAGCGTGATCGGCTTGCGTTCGAGCAGCGGATGGTCGGCCGGCACGACGGCCGCGTGATGCCACTGGAAGCAGGGCAGCGACACGAGCTCCTTGTAGTCGGAGATCGCTTCGGTCGCGATCGCGAGATCGGCCTGGTCGTGGATCACCATCTCGGCTACCTGCGTCGGGCTGCCCTGCAGGATCGACAGGTGCACCTTCGGGAAGCGCTTCTTGAACTCGGCGATCGCGGCCGGCAGCGAGTAGCGGGCTTGCGTGTGGGTCGCCGCGATGGTCAGGTTGCCCTGGTCTTGCGCGGCATAATCTTTTCCGACCCTTTTAAGGCTTTCCACTTCCTGCAGAATCCGCTCGACCGACGCGAGGATGATTCGCCCGGGCTCGGTGAGCGAGCGCACGCGCTTGCCGTGCCGCGTGAAGATCTCGACGCCCAGCTCGTCCTCGAGCTCGATGATGGCCTTCGACACCCCCGGTTGCGACGTGTAGAGCGCCTTGGCGGCCTCGGTGAGGTTGAAATTCTGCCGGACGGCCTCGCGCACGAAGCGAAATTGGTGCAGGTTCATTTATAACCCTTCCGCATATCAACAGAATTTTTTAGTCGTTTGAAATATAAGGCGAGTTTATTACGATTCACCCGAGTTTTTCAAATATGGATATCTGTTTTCGTCATTAGCAATCCAGCCGGCAGCGGATGGCGGCGGTGGCGACGGAACGGAGATTCGGGCGCGACGTGGCTAGGACGTCGCGCGGTCACCACGAAAACCCTGGGGTCCCCGAATGTATCAGTACGACCAATACGACCAGACGATCGTCGACGAACGTGTCGCGCAGTACCGCGATCAGGTGCGCCGCCGGCTGTCGGGCGAGTTGAGCGAAGACGAATTCCGTCCGCTGCGTCTGCAGAACGGCCTGTACATGCAGCGCCACGCGTACATGCACCGCATCGCGATTCCGTACGGCAACCTGCGCAGCGACCAGCTCCGCATGCTCGCGCGCATCGCCCGCGAACACGACCGCGGCTACGGCCACTTCTCGACGCGCTCGAACATCCAGTTCAACTGGGTGCAGCTCGAAGAGACGCCCGAGATCCTCGCGAAGCTCGCGTCGGTGCAGATGCACGCGATCCAGACGTCGGGCAACTGCATCCGCAACATCACGGCCGACCAGTTCGCCGGCGTCGCGCAGGACGAAGAGATCGATCCGCGTCCGTGGGCCGAGGTCCTGCGTCAGTGGTCGACGTTCCACCCCGAATTCGCGTGGCTGCCGCGCAAGTTCAAGATCGCGGTGTCGGGCTCGAAGCATGACCGCGCGGCCGTGCAGATTCACGATCTCGGCGTGTACCTGAAGAAGAACGCGCAGGGCGACGTGGTCGCGAGCATCCTCGCGGGCGGCGGCCTCGGCCGTACGCCGATCGTCGGCGCGGTGATCAAGGAAGACCTGCCGTGGCAGCACCTGCTCACGTACTGCGAAGCCGTGCTGCGCGTGTACAACCGCTACGGCCGTCGCGACAACCTGTACAAGGCGCGGATCAAGATCCTCGTGAAGGCGCTGTCGCCGGCGAAGTTCGCGCAGCAGGTCGAGGAAGAATGGCAGCACCTGAAGGACGGCCCGTCGACGCTCACGCAGGCCGAAATCGACCGCGTGTCGCAATACTTCCAGCCGCCCGTCTACGAGAAGCTGGCCGACACCGACGCGTCGTTCGAACAGCATCTGCTCGAGAACAAGGCGTTCGCGCGCTGGGTCGAGCGTAACGTCGCGCCGCACAAGGTGCCGGGTTATGCGGCCGTCACGCTGTCGCTGAAGGACCATCGCGTGGCCCCGGGCGACGCGACCGACGCGCAGATGGATCTGGTGGCCGACTGGGCCGACGCGTACTCGTTCGGCGAGCTGCGCGTGTCGCACGAGCAGAACCTGATTCTCGCGAACGTGAAGAAGCGCGACCTGTTCGCGCTGTGGGAAAAGGCGAAGGCGGCCGGTTTCGCGACGCCGAACGTGGGCCTCCTGACCGACATCATCGCGTGCCCGGGCGGCGACTTCTGCTCGCTCGCGAACGCGAAGTCGATCCCGATCGCGCTGGCGATCCAGCAGCGTTTCGACGATCTCGACTACGTGTACGACCTCGGCGACCTGTCGCTGAACATTTCCGGTTGCATGAACTCGTGCGGTCATCACCACGTCGGCAACATCGGCATCCTGGGCGTCGACAAGGACGGCGCCGAGTGGTACCAGGTGTCGCTCGGCGGCGAGCAGGGCACGGGCCGCAACGGCGCGCGCCTCGGCCGCGTGATCGGGCCGTCGTTCTCCGCGGGAGAAGTGCCGGACGTGATCGCGAAGCTGATCGACACGTTCGTCGAGGCGCGCATCGACGGCGAGCGCTTCATCGACACGTACGACCGCATCGGCATCGCGCCGTTCAAGGAGCGCGTGTATGCGGCGCGCCAGGCAGTGAACGCGTAACCAACCGGGTAGAAGGAATTTGCAGA
The DNA here is from genome assembly GCF_902833145.1 of Burkholderia sp. BCC0506. Lineage (GTDB taxonomy): Bacteria > Pseudomonadota > Gammaproteobacteria > Burkholderiales > Burkholderiaceae > Burkholderia. The sequence continues at coordinate 82,040 of NZ_CADFEN010000009.1, forward strand.
TGGCTTCGATTATCAAGAACCGCGCAGTGATCGACGACGCATGGCAGGTCGTGCGCGCGGCGGAAGACGGCGCGCTGCCCGCGGTCGACGCGTTGCCGGCAGGCAAGGTGCTGGTGCCGTTCGCGTTGTGGCAGGCTGAGCGTGCGGCGCTCGTCGCCGCGAAGGCGAAGGACGAACTCGGCGTGTGGCTCGCGCCGGACAGCGAACCGGCGGATCTCGCGGCCGACTTCGGCGCGATCTCGCTGGTCGCCGTCGATTTCCCGCGCTTCGCGGACGGCCGCGGCTACAGCATCGCGCGCCTGCTGCGCGAGCGTCATGGCTGGACCGGCGAGCTGCGCGCGATCGGCGACGTGCTGCGCGACCAGCTGCTGTACATGTCGCGTTGCGGCTTCGACGCATTCGCGGTGCGTGCCGACAAGGACATCCACGATGCGCTGAATGCGTTCACGGAATTCACGCAGCGTTACCAGGGCGGGTTCGACGAGCCGGCACCGCTGTTCCGCCGCCGCGCGGCTGCGCCCGACGCCAAGGTGAGCGCATGAGCACCGCAGCCGCCACCGCGCTGACGCCGGAGCTCGCCGCGAAGGTCGAGCGCCTCGACGCGCTGCTCGCGCAGATCGGCGCCCGCCACGACAAGGTGAAGTTCGCGAGCAGCCTCGCCGCGGAAGACATGCTGCTCACGCACGCGATCCTGTCGAAGAACGTGCCGATCGGCATCTTCTCGCTGAACACGGGCCGCCTGCACGCGGAAACGCTCGGCATGATCGACCGCGTGCGCGAGCGCTACGGCTACGAGATCGAGCAGTTCCATCCGCGGCAGGACGCGGTCGACCAATACGTGGCCGAGCACGGCCTGAACGCGTTCTACGAGAGCGTCGAGCTGCGCAAGTCGTGCTGCCACATCCGCAAGGTCGAGCCACTGAACCGCGCGCTGGCCGACGTCGGCGCGTGGGTGACGGGCCAGCGCCGCGAGCAGTCGGTCACGCGTGCCGAGCTGCACGAGGAAGAACGGGACGAAGCGCGCGGGATCGCGAAGTACAACCCGCTCGCCGACTGGACGGAAAGCGACGTGTGGGCGTACCTTAACGCGTTCGACGTGCCGGTCAACCCGCTGCATGCGCGCGGCTACCCGAGCATCGGCTGCGAGCCGTGCACGCGCGCGATCCGCCCCGGCGAGGACAGCCGCGCGGGCCGCTGGTGGTGGGAGTCGCGCGATACGAAGGAATGCGGGCTGCACATCACGACGATCACGCCGATTCCCGCGAATGCCGAAGCCGGCGCCGCGCACTGAAAGCCGACAAGAAAACTGAATATTGCGCCGCCCGCGACAGCGGGCGGCACGAACCCGGAAGAGAAGGACTGAAATCATGAGCACGACGCTCGAGCAATCCGCCTTTGCCCCGCCCACCGGCGCCGACAGCCGCATGGGCCACCTCGACTGGCTCGAAGCCGAGTCGATCCACATCCTGCGCGAACTCGTGGCCGAATGCAGCAAGCCGGCGCTGTTGTTTTCGGGCGGCAAGGATTCGGTCGTCGTGCTGCATCTGGCGCTGAAGGCGTTCGGCCTCGGCGCGAACCGCAAGACGACGCTGCCGTTCCCGCTCGTGCATATCGACACGGGCCACAACTACGAGGAAGTGATCGACTTCCGCGACCGCCGTGCGCAAGAGCTCGGCGCCGAGCTGGTGGTCGGCCACGTCGAGGATTCGATCAAGCGCGGCACGGTCGTGCTGCGCCGCGAAACCGATTCGCGCAACGCCGCGCAGGCCGTCACGCTGCTCGAGACGATCGAGCAGCACGGCTACACGGCGCTGATCGGCGGCGCGCGCCGCGACGAGGAGAAGGCGCGTGCGAAGGAACGGATCTTCTCGTTCCGCGACGAATTCGGCCAGTGGGACCCGAAGGCGCAACGCCCTGAGCTGTGGAGCCTGTACAACGCGCGCCTGCACAAGGGCGAGCATCTGCGCGTGTTCCCGATCTCGAACTGGACCGAGCTCGACGTGTGGCAGTACATCGCGCGCGAGAACCTCGAACTGCCGTCGATCTATTACGCGCACCAGCGCGAGATCGTGCGCCGCAACGGGCTGCTCGTGCCGGTCACGCCGCTCACGCCGATGCGTGACGGCGAGACGAGCGAGCTGGCGCAGGTGCGCTTCCGCACGGTCGGCGACATCAGCTGCACGTGCCCGGTCGAGAGCGACGCGGACGACGTCGAGAAGATCATCGCCGAGACGGCGGTGACCGAGATCACCGAGCGCGGCGCGACCCGGATGGACGACCAGGCCTCCGAAGCCGCGATGGAACAGCGCAAGAAGCAAGGCTATTTCTGAAGCACACGAGGACATTCACATCATGAGCATCATCGAGAACACCGAAGACCTCGGCGTGTTGCGCTTCATCACCGCGGGCAGCGTCGACGACGGCAAGAGCACGCTGATCGGCCGCCTGCTGTACGACAGCAAGGCCGTGCTGTCCGACCAGTTGTCCGCGCTGTCGCGCGCGAAGAACAAGCGCACGGTCGGCGACGAGCTCGATCTCGCGCTGCTGACCGACGGGCTGGAAGCCGAGCGCGAGCAGGGCATCACGATCGACGTCGCGTACCGCTACTTCGCGACCGCGAAGCGCAAGTTCATCATCGCCGACACGCCGGGCCACGAGCAGTACACGCGCAACATGGTGACGGGCGCGTCGACCGCGCACGCGGCGATCATCCTGGTCGACGCGACGCGCATCACGGTCGAGAACGGCGTCGTGCAGCTCCTGCCGCAGACCAAGCGCCACAGCGCGATCGTCAAGCTGCTCGGGCTGCAGCACGTGATCGTCGCGATCAACAAGATGGACCTCGTCGACTACAGCGAGGCGCGCTTCAACGAGATCCGCGACGCGTACGTCGCGCTCGCGAAGCAGCTCGGTCTGACCGACGTGCGCTTCGTGCCGGTGTCGGCGCTCAAGGGCGACAACATCGTCGGCGCGAGCGAGCGCATGCCGTGGTACGCGGGCGAGCCGCTGCTCGACGTGCTCGAATCGCTGCCGGTCGAGACGCAGGCGCATGATGCGCTGCGCTTTCCGGTGCAGTGGGTCGCGCGCCAGGACGGCAGCTCGGCCGACGATTTCCGCGGCTACATGGGCCGCATCGAGTCGGGCGAAGTGAAGGTCGGCGACGCGCTCGTCGTGCTGCCGTCGAACCGAACCGCGACGGTGGCCGAGATCGTCGCGCCGGTGCCGGGCGGCACGGCTTCCGTTGCGCACGCGTTCGCGGGCCAGACGGTGACGATCCGTCTCGAAGAGGACGTCGACGTGTCGCGCGGCGACATGTTCGTCACGACCGCCGAGCCGGTCGAGCCGGCCAGGAAGCTCGAGGCCGACCTGTGCTGGTTCGACGAGGCGCCGCTGTCGCCGCAGCGCAAGTACCTGCTGAAGCAGACCACCAGCACGGTGTTCGCGAAGATCGGCGCGGTCAAGCAGGTGCTCGACGTGCATACGCTGTCGCACGCGACCGACCGTCAGGAACTGAAGATGAACGACATCGGCCGCGTGGCGCTGACGCTGCAAAAGCCGATCGTCTGCGACACGTACGATGCGCATCCGGGCACGGGCGCGTTCGTGCTGATCGACGAGGCGACGCATCACACGGTCGCCGCGGGCATGATCCGCGCGTTCTCGGCGTAATCGTCAATTGGCGCGGCGGCGAACCGGCCGCCGCGGCAGGACCCTAGCGAAGCGACAAACATGGGCAAGGTGTATCTGATCGGAGCAGGGCCGGGCGCCGCGGACCTCATCACGGTGCGCGGCATGCGGCTGCTCGAGCAGGCCGACGTGGTGCTGCACGACGCGCTCGTCGAGCCCGCGATGCTCGACTATGCGCCGAACGCGCGGAAGATCGCGGTCGGCAAGCGCTGCGGGCAGCGCTCGACCGCGCAGCATTTCATCAACAAGCAGATCGTCGATGCGGCGCATGAGCATGCCTGCGTCGTGCGGCTCAAGGGCGGCGATCCGATGCTGTTCGGTCGCGCCGAAGAGGAAATGCGCGCGCTCGAGGCGGCCGGCATCGACTACGAGGTCGTGCCGGGCATCACGGCCGCGCTGGCCGGCGCGGCGACGCTGAAGCGTTCGCTCACGTTGCGCGGCGTGTCGCGCAGCGTCGCGTTCGCGACGCACAGCCGCGCGCCGGGCAGCGACGAGATCCGCGAAGCCGCCCGCGCCGATTCGATCGTCTACTACATGGGCCGCGACAGTGCGCCCGGCATCGCGCAGGAACTGATCGATGCCGGTCGTGCGCCGGCGACGCCGGTGGCGATCGTCGAGGCATGCAGCACCGCGCGCGAACGCACGCTGACACTCACGCTCGCGCAGATGGCGGCGGGCGACGCGCAGGCGTGGCTCGATCCCGCGGAGCCGAGCCTGCTGATGATCGGCGATGCATTCGCCGAACGCGCACGGCACGCGCAGGCGGGCGATCCGATGCGCAATGCCGCCTGAGCGTGGCTCGGCGGTGGTCCGAAACAAAGAAAAGCGCCGGCAGATGCCGGCGCTTTTCTTTGGGGACGGCGAAGGCGTGCGCTGCTACGCGTCGCTGCCGATCTGCTCGATGCAATAGCGCGCGACCGCGTCGAGCACGCCGTCGTCCTCGCCGACGGCCGTCGCGCAGCGGATCTCGACGCCCGGATGCGCGGCGCGGCATGCGTCGACGAGTTGCGGCAGGTCGCGGCGGACATGGCCGCCCTGGCCGAAGAACACCGGCACCACGGTGATGCGCGCGCAGCCGGCCGCGACTTGCGCGGCCACGGCTTCACCGAGCGACGGCGTCATCAGTTCGAGGAACGCGAGCGACACCTGCGCGGCAGGGGAGCCGGCGCCGCGCAGCCGCGCGGCGAGCCGCTCGAACGGCTCGGCCCAGCGCGGGTCGCGGGCGCCGTGGCCGAACAGGACGATACCGTGCGAATGCATGTCGAAGCCTCCGTCGCGACGCGGCGCTCAGTGCCGGTCGACCCACTTGAGCGCGAACAGGCCGAGCGCGAGATAGATGAGACCCGGCGTCGCGGCGGTGAGCGGCGCGGGCCACGTGTTCAGCGTGCCGATGTGCGAGAACAGCGTGTTGAGCAACTGAAAGCTCATGCCGAGCATGATGCCGCCGAACACCTTCACGCCGACCACGCCGGCCCGCGTGTGCAGGTACGCGAACGGCAGCGACAGCACGAGCATCACGAACACCGCGAACGGATACAGCAGCTTGCGCCACAGCGCGATGTCGTAGCGCTGCGTGTCCTGCTGGTTCTCGCGCAAGTGCTGGATGTAGCGGAACAGGTTGACGATCGACATGCGCTCCGGCGACACGAGCAGCACCGACAGGATCTGCGGCGTCAGGTCGGAGCGCAGCCGGTATTCGGGCAGCGATACCTGCTGCGAACGGTACACGGGGTTCAGCGCGTCGGCCGGCTGGCCGCTGATCGGCTTGATCGGCGTCAGTTCGGTTTCGGTGACGCCCTTCAGCAGCCAGTGGCCGGGCGGCTCGTAGCGGCCGGTCTGCGCGATCCGCACGTTCTGCAGCTGGAATTTCGAGTCGAATTCGTAGATGCGCACGTTGCTGATCGTCGAATCGGGCGACAGGCTGCCGACGTTGACGAAGCGCGTGACCTGCTCGCCGTTCTCGCGGGCCGCGAGCGTGTCCTTCACCCACACGCCCGACTGGAAGTTCGACGATACCGACGCGCCGAGCGCCTGCAGTCGCACGCGTTCGGACAATTGATCGGCGTACGGGCCGACGAATTCGCCGATCAGGTAGGTGACGATCACGAGCGGCACGCCGATCTTCAGCAGCGAGCGCAGCGCCTGGTTGGTCGCGAGGCCCGACACGCGGAAGATCGTGAATTCCGAGTTCGCGGCCATCTGCGCGAACACGTAGATCGCGCTGATCAGCGCGGCGACCGGAATGATTTCGTAGAAGCGCGACGGCGTCTGCAGCGCGACGCGCAGCACCGCGTAGCCGAACTTGTAGTTGCCGTGCCCGACCGAGTTCAGCTCGCTGATCAGGTCGAAGAAGAAGAACAGACCCGAGAACGCGAACAGGATGAAGATGAACGTGACGTAGATCTGCCGCGCGAAGTACTTTTCATAGAGCCGCATCGATCATGCTCCCGAGCGGCCGAACAGCGCGCGTGTCAACAACGGACGATTGCGCACGCGCAACCAGAAAATGAACGCGACGATCGCCGCGACGATCACGTGCAGGCCGACGAGCCCGACCCCGAACGACATCTTGCCCTGTTCGATCTGCGCCTGCACGACGTTCAGCAGGTTCGAGTACGTGAGGTAGATCAGTACGGCCATCACGAGGTTGATCGTGCGGCTGCGGCGCGGGTTCTGGTACGACAGCGGGATGCCGAGCACCATCAGGTTGATCGCGATCAGCGGCAGCCCCGCGCGCCACGCGAATTCCGCGAGGTTGTCGCGCGTCGGGTTGCGCAGCAGGTCGGGCGTGGGCGTGCTGTTGGTGCTCGGCACGTTGGTGACCGGCTTGCTCGTGATCTTCACGCCGTAGCGCTCGAACTCCATGATCTTGAAGTTCGGCTGGCCGGGCGTGCCGTCGTAGCGGCGGCCGTCCTCGAGCACGACGAAGCGATCGCCGTCCTTCGAGGTTTCCGTGTGGCCCGTTTGCGACACGACCACGTTGACCTTGCCGTTTTCCGTCGACGTGACGAATACGTTCTGGACCTTGCTCTGGTCGGGCGACATCTTCTCGATGAAGAACACGCGATGGTTCGCGGCCGATTCGCGGAACTGGCCCGGCGCGAGCAGCGAGATCTCGTCGCGCTGCTGGAAGCGCGCCTTGATCATCTTGCTCTGCTGGTTCGACCATGGCCAGCCGACGAACGCGAAGAAGGCGATCAGCAGGACGATCGGCGTGGCGAACACGCCGATCGGCTTGATGAGGCGCGTGAGGCTCACGCCCGACGCGAGCCACACCACCATTTCGGAGTCCCGGTACCACCGGGTCAGCACGAACAGGATCGATACGAACAGCGTGACGACGAGCATCACGGCGAGGTAGCCGATCACGGTCAGGCCGATCAGCACGAGCACGTCCCGCGGATCGATTTCGCCGGACGCGGCGTAGCCGACGATGCGAATCATCATCGTCGTGAGCATGATCGTGAGCAGCACCATGAACACGGCGCCAGCCGTATACGCAAGCTCGCGCTGGAGGGAGCGTTCGAAGATCATTCTTGATGAGAAGAGGGCGGGAGGCTGCGCACGCGTGGTGGAGCGCTCGCGCCGCCACGGGAAAAATAGCGGATAATTGCGGCTTTCATCCTTAGCCCAGATTTTATCCGAGGACAAGCGCGATGGACTTTAGTATAAAAGGCTGTGATTGGAGCAAAGGCGAGGCCAAGGGGTTCCTGACCGGGAAGTCCGACTGCATCGTGCTCGGCATCTTCGAGGCGCAGACCCTGTCGGGCGCGGCGCTCGACATCGACACGGCCACCAAGGGGCTGATCTCGCGCGTGGTGAAGGCCGGCGACATGGACGGCAAGCGCGGCAAGACGCTGTTCCTGCACGAAGTGTCGGGCATCGGCGCGTCGCGCGTGCTGCTCGTCGGGCTCGGCAAGCAGGATGCTTTCAATCAGAAAGCCTACAACGATGCGGTGACGGCCGCCTGGCGCGCGCTGCTGGCCACCAAGGTCGTCCAGGTCACGTTCTCGCTCGCGCAACTGCCGGTCGACGAGCGCAGCTCCGACTGGGGCGTGCGCGCCGCGATCCTCGCGCTGCGCAACGAGACCTACCGCTTCACGCAGATGAAGAGCAAGCCGGAACCGGCGTCGCACACGCTCAAGCGCGTCGTGTTCAGCGTCGACCCGGCGGACGAGAAGGCCGCGAAGGTCGCGGTCAAGCAGGCCGTCGCGCTCGCGAACGGGATGGACCTCACCCGCGACCTCGGCAACCTGCCGGGCAACGTCTGCACGCCGACCTATCTCGGCAACACCGCGAAGCAGATCGCGAAGGATTGGGGCCTGAAGGCCGAAGTCCTCGGGCTCAAGCAGATCCAGGCGCTGAAGATGGGGTCGTTCCTGTCGGTCGCGCGCGCGTCGGTCGAGCCGCCGCAGTTCATCGTGCTGCACTACCAGGGCGCCGCCGCGAAGGCCGCGCCGATCGTGCTGGTCGGCAAGGGCATCACGTTCGATACGGGCGGCATCTCGCTGAAGCCCGGCGAAGGCATGGACGAGATGAAGTACGACATGTGCGGCGCGGGCTCGGTGCTCGGCACGATCCGCGCGGTCGCCGAGATGGGCCTGAAGATCAACGTCGTCGCGATCGTGCCGACCTGCGAGAACATGCCGGGCGGCAACGCGACGAAGCCGGGCGACATCGTCACCAGCATGAAGGGGCTGACGATCGAGGTGCTGAACACCGACGCCGAAGGCCGCCTGATCCTGTGCGACGCGCTCACGTATGCCGAGCGCTTCAAGCCGGCCGCCGTGATCGACGTCGCGACGCTGACGGGCGCCTGCGTGATCGCGCTCGGCGCCCACAACAGCGGGCTGTTCTCGACGAACGACGCGCTCGCGGGCGAACTGCTCGACGCGTCGCGCGAGGCGAACGACCCGGCATGGCGCATGCCGCTCGACGACGAGTACCAGGATCAGCTGAAGTCGAACTTCGCGGATCTCGCGAACATCGGCGGGCGTCCGGCCGGCGCGGTGACGGCCGCGTGCTTCCTGTCGCGCTTCACCGAGAGCTATCCGTGGGCCCACCTCGACATCGCGGGCACCGCATGGAAGGGCGGCGCCGCGAAGGGCGCGACGGGCCGTCCGGTGCCGTTGCTCGCGCAGTTCCTGATCGACCGCGCCGGCCAGTGATGGCGGGGCTGACGACGCAGCGGGTGCGCGGGCAATGACGCGGATCGATTTCCACTCGAACGTCGGCGATTCGCTCGCGTACGCGTGCCGGCTGCTGCGCAAGGCCTATCAGGCCGGGCAGCCGGTCGTCGTGCTCGCCGAGCCCGCGCGCCTGCGCGCGCTCGACGAGCGGCTCTGGACGTTCTCGCCGCTCGATTTCATTCCGCATTGCGGCGTCGACAGCGAGCACGCAGCCGGCACGCCGATCGTGCTGGCCGCCGATCTCGATCGCGCGCCGCATCATCACGTGCTGCTGAACCTCGGCGCGACCGTGCCCGCGCAGTTCGCCCGCTTCGAGCGCCTGCTCGAGGTGGTCGGCAACGCGCCGGACGAGCTGGCCGCGGGCCGCGACCGCTACCGGTTCTACCGCGACCGCGGTTACGCGCTGAACAATTACAAGCAGGGCGGCTAGCCGCAACCGTCGACGGAGTGTTCCCGTGACAGAAGCCGATTCATCCTCGATCCCGACGCTGACCGACGTGCTGGTGCCGGGCAAGCCGGTGCCGGCGCGCGCGCCGGCGTCCGCCGCGCCGCAGTCGCACGACAGCGCTGCGATTCCGGTGCTCACCGACGTGATCGCACCGGGCGCCGCGGGTGCGACGCCGGCCGATTTCCGTCAAACCGGAGCCGACCCCGAATTCGTCGTGGTCGAACCCGTGCCGACGCCGCACGTGCCGGCTGTCGCGTTGCCGGGCGACGGGGCGACCGCCGCCGCCGCGGGCGAAACCGATGCGCCGGCCGAGCCCGGCGCCGCGGAGCACGTGATCGCCGACGATGCGGCCGTGATGACGGCGCCGCTGCGCTCGTCGCTGGTCGATGACGACTTGCCGCAACACACGTTCGCCGCGATTGCGCACGAGGCGGCCGGGCATGCGCCCGATACGGCAATGCCGGAGTCAGGCCTGCCGGGCGCGGCACCGCTCCAGGATGCGCAGGCCGCGGCCGGGCTGACGCCGGAAGATGCGCAGCACATCGCCGAACGGCTGCGCCATCGCCTGACGAACTATCTGACCGGAGCGGGGCGCGAGGCCATCGAAGCGCGTTGTCGCGATGCGCTGCACGAGCATTCGGCCTGGCTGGTCGGCCAGGTCACGCGCGAAGTCGCGCTCGCGCTGGAAACCGAGGTGATGGACTGGGTGCGCGATGCGGTCGATGAAGAGATCGCCCGCCGTCGCGCCGGTCATGCCGGCTGAACGGGCAATCGTTCGCGGCGGTGAAAAACGGCCCGATAGGGGCAAGGGAAGCCGGCGCCGAGCCGCCGTTCGGCAGGTACCTTCGCGCGAGTAGCCGATTCAGCGGACCGACAGCACCCACTGGGCGAGCGTGTGGGCTTCGGTGCTCGTCAGCTGCGTGTTGGCGGGCATCGGCACGCCGCCCCATACACCGACGCTGCCTTTCACGATCGATTGCGCCAGATAATCGACGGCGTCGCCGCGCGCCGCGTATTTGCCGGCGATGTCGTGGAACGACGGACCCATCAGCGGCTTGCCGATTGCATGGCAGGCCATGCAGTTCTTGCGCTGCGCGAGCGCGAGCCCGTCGGGCTGGTCGGCGCGCGCCGCCGCCGCGGCGCCGGTCAGCAGCGTCGCGAGCAGCACGCGCAATATCGTCTGTTTCATGCGGTTCTCCGCCGGCGGGGACGGCCGGCTTCATGGTCCGCGCATTATAGAAGCAAAGGGAAAGCACGTTTTGCGCGTTCCCCGGAGGCCCGTTTATCGGGGTCGCATGCAATGCGTGCCGGCATCAACCCGTGACGGCCCCCTGGTTCGCCGGTCGGGCGAGCGCCGCGAATTTCGCGAGTACCCCGCGCGTATAGCGCGGCGCCGGCTGTCGCCACGCGGCGCGACGGCGTGCGAGTTCCGCATCGTCGACGTTCAGTTGCAGCAGCAGCCGGTGTGCGTCGATCGTGATCGAATCGCCTTCCTGCACCAGGGCGATCGTTCCGCCGACGAACGCCTCCGGCGCGACGTGACCGACCACCATGCCCCAGGTGCCGCCCGAGAAGCGGCCGTCCGTGATGAAGCCGACCGATTCGCCGAGCCCCTTGCCGATGATCGCCGAAGTCGGCGCGAGCATTTCCGGCATGCCGGGGCCGCCCTGCGGGCCGAGGTAGCGCAGCACGAGGATGTCGCCCGCGCGGATCCGGTCGCCGAGGATCGCATCCATCGCGCTCTGCTCGTCGTCGAACACGCGCGCCGGGCCCGTGATCACCGGGTTCTTCAGGCCGGTGATCTTCGCGACCGCGCCGTCTTCCGCGAGATTGCCCTTCAGGATCGCCAGATGGCCTTCCTTGTACAGTGCGCGGTCGATCGGGAAGATCACGTCCTGGTCCGCGCGCGGCACGGCCGGCACGTCCTTCAGCTCGTCGGCGATCGTGCGGCCGGTGATCGTCATGCAGTCGCCGTGCAGCAGCCCGGCGTCGAGCAGGATCTTCAGCACCTGCGGAATCCCGCCGGCCCGGTGCAGGTCGGTCGCGACGTACTTTCCGGACGGCTTCAGGTCGCAGATCACCGGCACGCGCTTGCGGATGCGCTCGAAGTCGTCGATCGTCCAGTCGACCTCGGCCGCATGCGCGATCGCGAGATAGTGCAGCACCGCATTGGTCGACCCGCCGGTGGCCATGATCAGCGACACCGCGTTCTCGATCGATTCCTTCGTGATGATGTCGCGCGGCTTCAGGTCGCGCTTCACGGCCTCGACGAGCACGCGCGCCGATTCGGCGGCCGAATCGACTTTCTCCTGGTCGGGGTTCGCCATCGTCGACGAATACAGCAGCGACATCCCGAGCGCCTCGAACGACGAACTCATCGTGTTCGCGGTGTACATGCCGCCGCACGAACCGGACGTCGGGCACGCGTTCTTCTCGACGCCTTCGAAATCCTCCTGCGACATCCGGCCCGCGGTGAATTCGCCGACGGCCTCGAACGACGACACGATCGTCAGGTCGCGGCCTTTCCAGTTGCCCGGGCGGATCGTGCCGCCGTACACGTAGATGCCCGGCACGTTCAGGCGCGCGAGCGCGATCATGCCGCCCGGCATGTTCTTGTCGCAGCCGCCGACCACCACCACGCCGTCCATCCACTGGCCCTGCACGCAGGTCTCGATGCAGTCGGCGATCACTTCGCGCGACACGAGCGAATACTTCATCCCTTCGGTGCCCATCGACATACCGTCCGAAATCGTCGGCGTGCCGAAGATCTGCGGGTTCGCGCCGGCCGCCTTGACGGCCGCCACGGCCGCATCCGACAGGCGCTGCAGGCCGGAATTGCACGGCGTGATCGTCGAATGGCCGTTCGCGATACCGACCATCGGCTTGTCGAAATCGTCCTTCTGGTAGCCGAGGGCGTAATACATCGAGCGGTTCGGCGAACGGGCCACGCCTTGCGTGATGTGCTTCGAGCGACGGTTGTACGACATGGGGGACTCCATCGTTGTATGGGCGTCACCCTGAAGGGCGCGCCGGTTCGGATCGAACAAGCTTGGAGTTTCTCGACTGGGATGTCCAATATATTATTTGTCGTCTATTAAGTCGTTTTGCGAATGAGTCGAGCATGGCCGATCCCACCCCCGACCTGCGCCAGTGGCGCTATTTCGTGACCGTCGCCGACGAGCGCCATTTCGGCCGCGCGGCCGAGCGCTTGTCGATGACGCAGCCGCCGCTGTCGCAGGCGATCCGCGCGCTGGAGGACACGCTGGGCGTCGCGCTGTTCGTGCGCACCAAGCGCTCGGTGGCGCTGACGGCGGTCGGCGCGGCGCTGCTGCCCGACGTGCGCCGGCTGCTGGCGTCGGCCGATGCGCTGCCGCCGCTGGCGCGGCGGCTCGCGCGCGGCGAGGCCGGCTCGTTGTCGCTCGCGTTCGTGTCGACCGCCGACTACGGGCTGCTGCCGTCGTTGCTGCGTGCGTTCGGCGCGCGCTATCCGCAGGTGCGGCTGCAGCTCGCGGAAGCGACGAGCGACGTGCAGATCGACGAACTCGTCGCCGGGCGCATCGACGCCGGGCTCGTCATTCCTCCCGTGCCGCCGCGTCACGCGGCCGGGCTGTCGTACCTGCCCGTCGTGCGCGAGCCGCTGGTGGTCGCGATGCCGGCCGGGATGTCCGACGCGCCGGAGGACGCGCCCGTCCAGCTCGCCGAGGTCGCCGCGTTGCCGCTCGTGATCTTTCCGCGCCGTTTGGCGCCCGGCTTTTATGACATCATTACGGGCTGCTACGGCGCGGCGGGGGCAACCCCGCGCATCGGTCAGGAGGCGATCCAGATGCAGACGATCGTCAGCCTCGTGTCGGCCGGCATGGGCGTCGCACTGGTGCCGCAATCGCTGCGTAACCTGCGGCGCACCGGCGTGGTCTACCGGCCGCTCGCCGGCGATGCGCCGGTCGTCGAGACGGGGCTCGTATGGCGCACCGGCGACGTGAGCCCGGTGCTCGCCGGCTTCATCGACGTCGTGCGCGCGCAGGGCCTGGCCGCGTGACGTGAACGATGGCGCGCGGGCGCCGTCCAACGCGCGGTCCTGCACGTGTCCGATGGCCGTACCGTATTCGAAAACTTCTTCCCTAACCCATGATCATTCACCCGAATTTCGACCCCGTTGCGATCCATCTCGGGCCGCTGGCCGTGCGCTGGTACGGCCTCATGTATCTCGTCGGCTTCATCGCGGCGATCGTCGTCGGCCGGATCCGCCTGAAGCTGCCGCACGTCGCGGCGCAGGGCTGGACCGCGAAGGACATCGACGACATGATGTTCTACGGCGTGCTCGGCACCGTGCTCGGCGGCCGGCTCGGCTATGTGTTGTTCTACAAGGCCGATTTCTATTTCTCGCATCCGCTCGACGTGTTCAAGGTGTGGGAAGGCGGCATGTCGTTTCACGGCGGCTTCCTCGGCGTGACGCTCGCGATGGCGCTGTTCGCATGGCAGCGCAAGCGGCACTGGCTGCAGGTCACCGATTTCGTCGCGCCGATGGTGCCGACGGGGCTCGCCGCGGGGCGGCTCGGCAACTTCATCAACGGTGAACTGTGGGGCCGCGTGACCGACCCGACGGCGCCGTGGGCGATGCTGTTCCCGGGCGCGATGCGCGACGATGCGGCATGGCTGCCGAAGCACCCGGAGCTCGTCGACAAGTGGCATCTCGCCGACGTGTTCATGCAATACCAGATGCTGCCGCGCCATCCTTCGCAGCTCTATGAAATCGCGCTCGAGGGCATCGCGCTGTTCTTCTTGCTGTTCCTGTTCGCGCGCAAGCCGCGGCCGATGGGCGCGATATCCGCGCTGTTCCTGATCGGTTATGGCCTCGCACGCTTCACGGTCGAATTCGCGCGCGAGCCCGACGATTTCCTCGGTCTGCTGGCGCTCGGCCTGTCGATGGGGCAGTGGCTGTCGCTGCCGATGATCCTCGCCGGTATCGCGATGATGGTCTGGGCGTATCGCCGCCGTGCGGCGAACGCGAATGCGGCTGCATGACGCGGCGTCGATGTCCGCGCGATCGGCGCGGGCATCGGCTACCCGGATGCGCATGAAAAACGCCGGCCCGAGGGCCGGCGTTTTGCGTTTCGACGACTGCGCGACGCGCGTTACTTCATCTGCACGGAGCCGTTGACGGTGACCGATACGGTGGCCTTGCCGCCCTCGACCGCGATCGGCGCGCTCATCTTCGCGCTGTCCATCGGCGCGGCGGCCATCGCCATCATGCGCGGGTACGGCTGCACGTTGCGGCCGCTGCCGACGTTCACGTCGCGGATCGTGTAGCTGCTGTAGCCGAACGCCTTCGCGGCTTCGTCCGCACGGGCGCGGAACGACTTGATCGCTTCGGTCGTGAGTTTCTGCTCGGCCGCCCGCTGCGCTTCCGGCGACAGCGAGAACTCGACGTTCGCGACCTGCATCAGGTTCGACAGCTGGCCTGCCAGCTTCGACGCCGCCGCGAAATCGCGCGATTCGAGCGCGACCTCGGTGCGACCGCGCCATGCGGAGATCTTCCCGTCGCGATCGGTGCTCGGATACACGGAGAACGCGCCCGTATGCGCGGTGACGCCCGACACGCCCTTCGCCTGCGACAGCGCCGCGTCTGCGCGCTGGTTCAACTGCGCGGTGAGACTGCCGGGGTCCTTGGCCTGCTGCTCGTAGAACAGCGTGATGTGGATGATGTCCTGCGGCACGTCGGCGCTGGCTTGCGACGAAAGCGACAGCACGCCCGCCGGCTCCGGAAAGTGCGGGTTCGCCGTCTGCGCGTGTGCGGCGGGCGACGCGAGCGTCAGCGCGACGGGAACGGCGGCGGCGAGGGCGAGCGACAGCGCGAGTGCGGATTTCTTGGTCATTGTTGGACTCCTTGTGCGAGGGCGCGCACGCGGATCGCGCGTGCGCGACGCGGGCGTACCGCGCGACGAAAAACGACAGCCGACGATCGGCCGACAGCGGTTGCTTAGGCCGCGCGAACGTGCCGCGAGTTCCGCCGCGGCGGCGCGTACTGACCAGATTTGACCTTTCGCGTGTGCCTACTTCATCAACTTTTCGGTGATGAATCGCCATTCCGCTCGCGTGACGGGCGTGATCGACAGCCGGTTGCCGCGCGCGAGCACGCGCATGTCGGCCAGCTCGTCGTGCTCGCGCAGCGCGGCGAGCGGCACGAGCGGCGACTTCTTCACGAAGCGCACGTCGACGAGCAGCCAGCGTGGCGCTTCCTGCGTCGACTTCGGGTCGTAATAGGGGCTTTTCGGATCGAACTGCGTGGGATCGGGGTAGGGCGTCGACGATACTTCGGCGAGGCCCGCGATGCCCGGCTCGGGGCAGCTCGAGTGATAGAACAGCACGCCGTCGCCGATCTTCATCGTGTCGCGCATGAAATTGCGCGCCTGATAGTTGCGCACGCCAGTCCACGGCAGCGAACGCTGCGGTGCGTTGGCGAGATCGTCGATGCTTGCTTCGTCCGGTTCGGACTTCATCAGCCAGTATTGCATGGATCGTGATCGACGCAGAAAGGGCTGTTGCAAAAGAAAACGGCACCGGGAACGCCCGATGCCGTTGGATAGGCCCCCGCCTTGGCCGCTAGGCCGGCATCCTGAACCTGAGGTTCAGAATTGGTCGCAGTTAGCAGCACTTCGGGTACATCAGACAGAGTGACGCGCGCGCCCGTGCTACAAATTTCCGCAACCGTGCACATGGCATTGGTTCAAGGAATATATGACCTTGGCGAACCAGGCAGGGAAGCTGACTGAACTGTGATTCGATGCGCCAATTTGACCACCGTTGACCGTCGAGATCAAGGGGAATCGACGCATCGTTTGAAACGTTACTGCGTCTCGTGCTGTGCGAGCACGGCGCCGAGCTGTTCGTTCATCTGGTGCATTGTACGACGGATTTCCTCCGCCGGAAATGCTTCACCGTGCCGCACGCTCGTTTGCAGTCGCAGCAATTCCGATGCGAGCGACAGCGCCGCCATCACCGCGATGCGATCGGTGCCGCGCACCGAACTGTTCGAGCGGATTTTCGACATTTCGGCGTCGACGCGCGCGACCGCTTCGAGCAGCGCCGCTTCGGTCTCGGCCGAACAGGCGAGCCGATAGGGCTGGCCGAGAATCGAGACTTCGATCTGCTTGGTGCTCATGCATGTTCTCCGTGGCTGGCCGCGTCATCGCCATCCGTGCGCGCCTGCGCATCGAGCAGGTCGAGCTGGTTGTCGGCTTGCTCCGCGCTCTTCGAGCGCGGCAGCTTTTCGAGAATCGCGTTCAGTTTCACCTGCGCGTCGTCGATCTTCGCCGACAACGTGTCGCGCTCGGCCGCGAGCGCATTGCGTTCGTCGCGCAGCTGCGCGAGTTCCGCGCGGACCGTATCCGCTTCCGCGCGCAATTGCGCGACCTGCTCCTCGAGCGCGAGCCGTTCCGAGTGATAGCGCTTGTTCAGCGAAATCAGACGGCCAATATTCTGAGACAGGGTTTCGAGTTCGTTGAGCATTTGCTGCGTCCTCTAAAGACCCAGCATTTTAGCGCGGAATAACGCGCAATCCGACATCTGTAACGTTTCCAGTCGTAACACCCCTGCTTCTTGCCGCGAATAGGCGTGTCCGGCGCGGGTCCGGACGCTTCCTTGACGCTCGCGCGACCGGCTCCTAAACTGGCGCCGCCTCGGTGCTCGCGCGCAGGACGCGCGGTTAAACGGGAAGCAGGGTGCGGGCTCCATGAGCGCGTCAACCTGCGCTGCCCCCGCAACGGTAAGCGGCCGCGTCGTGTGACGCAGGCCGGCTCGGGCGCGTTTTGCGTGCAGGTCGCACGCGGGCGCGGGCCACTGCGCGTGATGGCGCGGGAAGGCGAGCCGGACCGCCGCCAGCCCGGATACCGGCCGAGACGGGGAGCCCGCACGGGCTCCATGACGCGCGGCCTGCGGGGAAGCGGGGCGCGTAATGTTTGATGGAACGTTCTTCGATGCCGACCCCAATCGTCCGCCACGCGCCCACGGCGCGCCCGGCCGGCTGCCGCAAGCCGATGCGCCGCGCGTCGTGCACGCTGCCGTGCGCGGCATGAGCGCCGCGCGCGCCACCGCGATCTGGGCCGCGCTGGCCGTCGCGGTCGCGCTGCTGTTCGTCGCGTCGCTGTCGATCGGCAGCGTGCCGATGTCGCCATGGCAGGCGCTCGCGTCGCTCGTGCCGCACGGCGGCGATACCCTGTTGGCCGACATCGTGCGGACGCTGCGTTTGCCGCGCGCGCTCGCGGGTTTCGCGTGCGGCGCGCTGCTCGCCCTGGCCGGCGCGTTGCTGCAGGTGCTGCTGCGCAATCCGCTCGCGGAGCCGTACGTGCTGGGCGTGTCCGGCGGCGCGGCCGGCTTCGCGCTCGTCGCGATGATCGCGGGCGGCGCGTGGTGGCTCGTCGATGCATCGGCGTTCGCCGGTTCGCTCGTATCGGTCGCGCTCGTGCTCGGTCTCGCGAGGCGCGAGCTGTGGCGCGGCGAATCGCGCGACGCGTCGCCGCGCCTGCTGCTCACGGGCGTCGTGATCGCGGCGGGGTGGGGCGCGCTCGTCACGCTGTTGCTGTCGCTCGCGCCCGACGCGCGGCTGCGCGGCATCATCTTCTGGCTGACGGGCGACCTGAACGGCGCGACGGCGCCGTGGTTCGCGTGGGGCGCGTTGGTATTGAGCGCAGGCGTCGCGCTGCCGGCCGCACCGCAGCTGAACGTGCTGTTGCGCGGCGACGCGACCGCGCAGGCGCTCGGCGTGCCGGTCGCGCGCCTGCGCGTGCGGATCTATCTCGTCGCGTCGCTGGCCGCCGCTGCCGCGGTGACGACGGCCGGCACGATCGGTTTCGTCGGCCTCGTCGTGCCGCATGCGTTGCGGCTCGCGTTCGGCAACGATCAGCGGATGCTGCTGCCGGCCGCGATGCTCGCGGGCGGCGGCGGCGTGATGGCGGCCGACCTGCTCGCGCGCACCGCGATCGCGCCCGCGCAATTGCCGGTCGGCGTGATGACCGCGTTGGTCGGCGTGCCGGTGTTCCTGTGGATGTTGCTGAGGAGACCGATGCGATGACGCGCGCCATATCGCACGCCGCTGCCGGCGACATGCACTGCATGGCCGCCGACCTGACGCTGAAGGCCGGCGCGCGCACGCTGCTCGACCGCTTCACGCAGGCGTTTCGCCCCGGCGAAATCTGGTGCGTCGCCGGGCCGAACGGCGCGGGCAAGACGACGCTGCTCGCCACGCTCGCGGGATTGCAGCCGCCCGCCGGCGGACACGTCGAGATCGACGGCCGGCCGCTTGCCGCATGGCGGCCCGGACAACTCGCGCAGCGTCGCGCGCTGATGCCGCAGCAATTGCACGACGCATTCAGCGCGACCGTGTTCGACACGGTGCTGCTCAACCGCTTTCCCTATCTCGGCGGCTGGGGCTGGGAGCGCGACGACGATCGCACGGCCGCGCGCGCGGCGCTCGCGACGTTCGACCTGACCGCGCTCGCGGCGCGCGACGTGATGTCGCTGTCGGGCGGCGAACGGCAGCGGGTCGCGCTGGCCGCGACGCTGTGCCAGGATGCGCCGCTGATGCTGCTCGACGAACCGCTCGCGCATCTCGACCTGCATCACCAGATCGACTGCCTGAGCGCGCTGACCGCCTGGCTCGCGGCAGGCCCGCGCACGGTGATGTTTTCGTGTCACGACCTGAACCTCGCGCGGCGTTTCGCGACGCACGCGTTGTTGCTCGACGGCCGCGGCCATGCGTGGGCCGGCCCCGTGCACGACGTGCTGACGCCCGAGCGCGCGAGCGACGCGTTCGGCTATCCGCTCGTGCTGATCCGCGAGAACGGCCGCGATGCGCTCCTGCCGGCATGGCCCGCGCGACCATGACCTTTCCTGTTCCGACTTTTCCGATGCGCGGCGCTTGCCGCGCCCACGACACGGCTCCTCGATGACGACTCCGACCCAATTCCCGCCCGCGATCGCGCCGCTCGACGACGCGCTGCGCACGCGCCTGCAGCATGTGATCGACCACAAGACCAAGCCGCCCGGCAGCCTCGGCCAGCTCGAGGCGCTCGCGCTGCAGATCGGCCTGATCCAGCGCACCGAGCGACCGGTCATGCAGCGTCCCGTGACGATCGTGTTCGCGGGCGACCACGGGATCGCGGCCGAGGGCGTCAGTCCTTATCCGCAGGCGGTGACCGCGCAGATGGTCGCGAACTTCCTGGCCGGCGGCGCGGCGATCAATGCGTTTTCGGGCGTCGCGCAGAGCACGCTCGAGATCGTCGATGCGGGCGTCGCGTCGCCGCTGCCGCTGTCGGACCGGCTGGTATCGCTGCCGGTCGCGCGCGGCACGCGCAACTTCGCGGTGGAGCCGGCGATGACGCACGAAGCGGCTATGAAGGCGCTGGCCGCCGGTGCGGCGCGCGTCCGCCTGCACGCGTCGCTCGGCACGAACGTGATCGGCTTCGGCGAGATGGGGATCGCGAACACGTCGTCGGCCGCCTGCCTGATGAGCCGCCTGCTCGACGTGCCGATCGACGCATGCGTGGGCCGCGGCACGGGGCTCGACGATCAGGGCCTCGCGCACAAGCGCGCGGTGCTCGGCCGCGCGCTCGTCAAGCATTCGCACGCGGTCGCGCCGCTCGACGTGCTCGCGACGTTCGGCGGCTTCGAGATCGCGATGATGACGGGCGCGTACCTCGCGGCCGCGAGCGAGCGGATGACGATCCTCGTCGACGGCTTCATCGCGAGCGCCGCGCTGCTCGTCGCCGAGCGCATCGCGCCCGGCGTGCGCGACTACTGCGTGTTCTCGCACACGTCGCACGAGGCCGGGCACCGGCGCATGCTCGAGCATTTCGGCGCGAAGCCGCTGCTCGCGCTCGACCTGCGGCTCGGCGAGGGTACGGGCGCGGCGCTCGCGCTGCCGCTGGTGCGCGCGGCGGCCGCGTTCCTCCGCGAGATGGCGAGCTTCGAATCGGCCGGCGTCGACAATCGTGACGCCTGAGCGCGCGCGCGGCATGCGGGCCGAACTGCGCTACTTCTTCGTCGCGCTCGGTTATTTCACGCGCGTGCCGGTGCCGAGTTCGATCGGCCATGCGGCCGGCGATCTCGATCAGGCCGCGCGCTATTTCCCGCTGGTCGGCGCGTGCGTGGGCGCATGGGGCGCGCTCGTCTATCTCGTCGCATTGCGCGCGCTGCCCGCATCGATCGCGGTCGGGCTGTCGATGGCCGCGACGCTGCTCGCGACCGGCGCCTTCCACGAAGACGGCCTCGCCGACAGTTGCGATGCGTTCGGCGGCGGCTACACGCGCGACGACGTGCTGCGCATCATGCACGATTCGCGGATCGGCACGTTCGGCGCGGTCGCGCTCGTGATCGCGCTCGGGCTGAAATGGCAGGCGCTGGCGTCGATGCTGCCGCTGCGCGCCGCATGGACGATGATCGCCGCGCATGCGGCGAGCCGCGCGACGGCCGTGAGCCTGCTGATGTCGCTCGACTACGTGCGGCCCGAAGGCAAGGCGAAGCCGGTTGCGCAGCGCATGGGCGCACGCGCGGCATGCGTCGCGGCGGCGTTCGGATTGCCGTGGCTGTTCTGGCCGGACTGGCGCATGGGTGTCGCCGCGTGCGTGGCGCTCGTGCTCGTGCGCGCGTGGGCGGCCCGCTATTTCGTGAAGCGGATCGGCGGTTATACGGGCGACTGTCTCGGTTTCGCGCAGCAACTGGGCGAACTGGCGATCTATCTCGTGGTGCTCGGATGGACGTCGTCCTGATCCGCCATCCGGCCGTCGGCATCGAGCCGGGTATCTGCTACGGGCGCAGCGACGTGCCGCTCGCCGAAGCGGCCGATCGCGGCGCGCAGGCGGTGCGTGCGCATCTGTCGGCACTCGGCGCGCCGTTGCCCGAACAGGTCTGGACGAGCCCGCTGACGCGCTGCGCGTCGGTGGCCGAGCGGCTTGCGCGGACATTCGACGCGCCGCTGCGGTGCGATGCCGACTGGCAGGAAATGGATTTCGGCGCGTGGGAAATGCAGCGCTGGGACGATATCGACTGCGCGGCACTCGACGCGTGGGCGGCCGATTTGATGCACGCCTGCGCGCACGGCGGAGAAAGCGTCGCACGGTTCGTCGCGCGGGTGGCGCGGCAGGCGGACGCGCTTGCCGGGTTCGACGGGTCGCAATGGGTCGTCACGCATGCGGGCGTGATCCGCGCATTCGCGTCGCATGTATTGCGCGTGCCGCTCGACACGCTGCTGTCGCGGGCGGTGCCGACGGGCGGGGCCGTGTGGCTGCACACGAACGACGACGCGCAAGCATGGGAAGTCGTGCACTGGGACGAATAGGCGCACCCGAGTCTGCAGTTGAGCGACGCTGCGTACGATCGATCTGTCTCGGGAGCCGAACGCATCGGGCACCGGTGCGCGGGATGAACGCGCCAATCGCCGGCAATCAGCGCGCCGGCCGCCGCGCACGTGCGGCATCCAGATCCTCGCACAGCGCGGCCGCGCCCTGCGCGATCCGCGGCGATGGCCGCGTCAGCAGATCGCCGTCGATCGCGAACAGGTTGTTGCGCGCCACGGCCGTCAGCGCGGGCCACGCGCGCCAGCGCGCGAGGCTCGGCAGCGGGTCGTTCGAACGGGTCGCGCCCGCGCTCGTCGTCACGATCGCTTCCGGATTCGCCGCGAGCACGGCCTCGTCGGTCACGGTCGGCACAAGCGGCTTGAGCGACGCGAACACGTTGCGGCCGCCGCAGAGTTCGAACACTTCGTTGATCAGATGGGTGCCGTTGAGCGTGGTCAGCGGGCGGTCCCACACCTGGAAGAACGTCGTGACGGGCGGGCGTGCCGCGTAGCGTGCGCGCAGGGCCGCGATGTCGCGCGTGAAGGCGGTCGCGGCGGCATCGGCGGCCGGCTGCGTGCCGAGCAGCGCGCCGAGCCGGCGCAGCGACGACGATACGTCGTCGAGATGCTTCGGTTCGCTGAAGAACAGCGGGATGTGCAGCGCGCGCAACGCGTCGGTCTGCCGCTCGGCGTTGCCGTGCCGCCAGACGACGATCAGGTCGGGCTTCAGCGCGGCGATGCGCTCGAGATCGAGCGCCTTGTTGTCGCCGACGCGCGGCACTGCTTGCGCGGCAGGCGGATAGTCGCTGTACGTGACGGTGCCGACGAGCTTCGCGCCGCCGCCGGCCGCGTAGACGAGCTCGGTCGCGTGCGGCGCGAGGCTGATCACGCGCTGCGCGGGCGCGGACAGCGTGACCGTATTGCCGGCGTCGTCGCGGGTCGTGACATCGGCGTGGACGAGCGGCGCGTGAGCGAGCGCGGCCAACAGCGCGGCCGGCAGCGCGGCCGGCGTGAGCCGGCGCAACGGGCGTGGATTCATGCGGAGCCCCGCTGCAGCAGCGGCACGCACTGCGCGAGCGCGTCGCCGAGGCGCTGCCATTCGGCTTCGCTGCCCGGCAGGCCGATGCGCACGCTCGACGGGCTCGGGAAGTGCCGCGTCCAGATCCCGCGTGCGGCGAGCGCCGCATGCAGCGCCGCGGCGCGCGGGTCGTCGGTCCAGCTGAAGAGCGGCGTCGCGCGAACCGCGAAGCCGTGCGCGCGCAGCAGCGCGGCCAGTCGCTCGCCGTCGGCCGCGAGCCGCTCGCGGGTGGCCGCTTGCCACGCGCGATCGGCGAACGCCGCGGCGACCGCGTGGCGCGCGGGGCCGCCGACCGTCCACGCGCCGAGGCTGTCGCGCAACGCGACGATGGTGTCGGGGCACGCCAGCACGAAGCCCGCGCGGATCCCGGCGAGCCCGAAGAACTTGCCGACCGAGCGCAGGACGACGAGCCCCGCACGATCGACCTGCGGCGCGAGCGAGGGCGCGGCGCCCGTATCGGCGAACGCTTCGTCGACGATCAGCGTGCCGCCGCGTGCCGCCAGTTGCGCATGCCAGCCGAGCAGGCGCTCGATCGGCACGAACTCGGCGGTCGGATTGTTCGGATTCCCGACGATGACGTGGCGTAGCGTCGCGGGCAGCGTATCCGCGTGGATGTCGAGCGCGACGACGCGATGGCCGTGACGCGCGAACGCGGGCGCGTATTCGCCGTACGCGAGCGCCGCGACGCCGGCGACGCCCGCCGGCAGCAACGCCGGCAACGCGCGGATCGCCGCCTGGCTGCCGGCGACCGGCAGCACGTGCGCGGGGGCGGGCGCGTGATAGTACTGCGCGGCGCAGGCCGCGAGGCCGTCGCCGTCGTCGGGCAAGCGGCGCCATGCGTCGGCCGGTACGGGCGGCACGGGGTAGCCGACCGGATTGATGCCGGTCGACAGGTCGAGCCACGCGCCGTACGGAATGCCGTGGCGGCGGGCGGCCTCATGCAGGTTGCCGCCGTGCGCGATGGATGAATCAGACATGATGGGTGGCCATGACGAGTGCGCCGCTCGCGACCAGCAGCGCGAGCCACAGCGCGAGCGTGCGCGTGACGAGCGACAGCGCGGCGACGATGTGAACGGCGGTGGGCGTGACGCCGGTGCCCAGCGCCGGCCGATCCTCGATCTCGCCGTGATAGACGGCCGGGCCGCCGAGCTGCACGTTCAGGCTGCCGGCGCCGGCAGCCATCACGGGGCCCGCGTTGGGGCTGTCCCACTGGCGCGCCTGCGTGCGCCAGCAGCGCCACGCGGCGGCCGTGTCGCCGAGCAGCGCGTAGCTCGCGGCGGTGAGGCGCGCGGGAATCCAGTTCAGCGCGTCGTCGAGGCGCGCGGCGGCCCAGCCGAAGGTCAGGAAGCGCGGCGTGCGGTAGCCCCACATCGCGTCGAGCGTGTTCGCGAGCCGGAACAGCAACGCGCCCGGGCCGCCCGCCGCGACGAACCAGAAGAGCGCGCCGAAGATCGCGTCGTTGCCGTT
The DNA here is from genome assembly GCF_902833145.1 of Burkholderia sp. BCC0506. GTDB lineage: Bacteria > Pseudomonadota > Gammaproteobacteria > Burkholderiales > Burkholderiaceae > Burkholderia. The sequence goes on from NZ_CADFEN010000009.1 coordinate 106,237, forward strand.
TTCGAGCGCCGATTCGACGGCCGCGCGCGACAGCGCGCCTTCGTCCGCGCCGCTCGTGTCGCGCGACACGATGCGCGCGGTCAGCGTGCGCGCCGCGTCGAGGTCGCGCCGCAGCAGCGCGGCGGCGATCGGCGCGACGTGGTCGGCGAGGCTCTTCGCGCCGAGCGCGAACCACAGCAACGCGACGTGCAGCGCGGCCGCGAACGGCCACGGCAGCACGGCGACGAGCCATGCCGCGACGGCCACCGGCGGCACGACCGCCGCGAGCCAAGCGGCGACGCCGGCCACGCGGCCGCGCCGGCCCGTGTTCAGCGCGGCCTCGATGCGCGCGGCGACACGGCCGAACGCGACGAGCGGATGCCAGCCGGCCGGCTCGCCGATGGCGCGGTCGACGAGCGCGGCCGCGACCGCGAGCATCGCGACGACCGGCAGCGACAGCATCAGCATGACGGCGCCTTAGCCTTGAGCTCGAGCGGCAGCCCGGCCACCAGCAGCGTGACGCGCGTCGCGAGCGCGGCGATGCGCTGGTTCAGGCGCCCGAGCTCGTCGACGTAGCGCCGCGTGACCGACCCGAGCGGCACGACGCCGAGCCCGATCTCGTTGCTGACGACGATCACCTTCGCGCGTGCGCCGCGCAACGCGTGTTCGAGCCCCTCGACCTGCGCCGCGTACTGCGCATCGTCGAGCGGTTCGCCATCGGCGGGGCACAGCAGGTTCGTGAGCCATAGCGTCAGGCAGTCGACGAGCAGGCATGCGTGCGGATCGTCGAGCCGCGCGAGCGTGCCCGCGAGATCGACGGGTGCGTCGGCGAACCCCCAATCGGCCGGCCGGCGCGCGCGGTGATGCGCGATGCGCTGCGCGAATTCGGCATCGGCGGCGGTCGCGGTCGCGATGTAGGTGACGGGGCGGCCGCTGTCGGCAGCGAGCCGCTCGGCATGCGCGCTCTTGCCCGAGCGCGCGCCGCCGAGGACGAAGGTGAGGTCGTGCGGAATCATCGCGTGATTGTAACGGCGCGGGCGACCTGCCGCGGGCGATAATGCCGCCTTTGCTTCGCGACGACCTTTGACACGATGAATGCACCCGAGCCGCGGCCGCGCGGCACGCTGATGATCCAGGGCACGACGTCCGACGCGGGCAAGAGCACGCTCGTCGCGGGCCTGTGCCGCCTCGCGCGCCGCGGCGGCGCGCGCGTGGCGCCGTTCAAGCCGCAGAACATGGCGCTCAACAGCGCGGTCACGATCGACGGCGGCGAGATCGGCCGCGCGCAGGCGCTGCAGGCGCTGGCCGCCGGCGTCGCGCCGCACACGGATTTCAACCCGGTGCTGCTCAAGCCGACGAGCGACCGCGGCGCGCAGGTGATCATCCACGGCAAGGCGCGCATGAACCTCGACGCGCGCGCGTATCACGACTACAAGCCGGTCGCGTTCGATGCGGTACTCGAGTCGTATGCGCGCCTGCGCGCCGGTTACGACACGGTGATCGTCGAAGGCGCCGGCAGCCCGGCCGAGATCAACCTGCGCGACGGCGACATCGCGAACATGGGGTTCGCCGAGCGCGTCGACTGCCCGGTCGTGCTCGTCGCCGACATCGATCGCGGCGGCGTGTTCGCGCATCTGGTCGGCACGCTCGCCTGCCTGTCCGACAGCGAGCGCGCACGCGTGCGCGGCTTCGTGATCAACCGCTTCCGCGGCGACCTCAGGCTGCTCGAGCCGGGGCTCGACTGGCTGCGCGCGCAGACGGGCAAGCCGGTGTTCGGCGTGCTGCCGTATCTGCACGGGCTGCTGCTCGACGCGGAGGACATGCTGCCCGCGCAGGCGCGCAGCGCCGCCGCGCGGGGCGACGCCGGCGTGTTGCGTGTCGTCGTGCCCGCGCTGCCGCGCATCAGCAACCACACCGATTTCGATCCGCTGCGCGCGCATCCGCAGGTCGAATTCACGTACTGGAAGAGCGGCCCGGTGCCCGACGCCGACCTGCTGATCCTGCCCGGTTCGAAGAGCGTGCAGCGCGACCTCGCGTGGCTGCGCGACGCGGGCTGGGACGCGCTGATCCGGCGCCATCTGCGCTACGGCGGCAAGGTGATCGGCATCTGCGGCGGCATGCAGATGCTCGGCCGCACGCTCGACGATCCGCTCGGTCTCGAAGGCGCGCCCGGCAGCGTGCCGGGGCTCGGGCTGCTCGATTTCGACACGACGCTGCAACCCGACAAGACGCTGAAGAACGTGACCGGACAACTCGCGCTGCCGGGCGCGGCGGCCGTGCGCGGGTACGAGATCCACATGGGCGACACGCGCGGGCCGGCGCTCGCGACGCCCGCGCTGATGCTGGCCGCCGATGCCGCGCAGGACGGCGCGCGGCCCGACGGCGCGATGTCGGCCGACGGCCAGATCCTCGCGACCTACGTGCACGGGCTGTTCGACGCACCCGACGCGTGCGCGGCGCTGCTCGCCTGGGCGGGGCTCGACGGCGCGGCCCGCATCGACTATCCGGCGCTGCGCGAGGCGTCGCTCGAGCGGCTGGCCGACACGTTCGCCGAGCATCTCGATCTCGACGCGCTGTACGCCGAGTTTCGTTGAGACCGCGCCGGTCCGTCCTCGCTTTTGCCGTCCGATCGCGTACAACAGAGGAGGGCGGAGGTCTGCCCGAAGGAGGGCGACGATGAGGGCGCGATGGGGGTGGAGCGTACTGCTCGCGGCGTTGCTGGGCGTGTCGGCGGCCGCGCATGCGTGCGATTCGTATGCGCCGGGCGGCGGCCAGTCCGGTGGCGACGCCACGCAAGGCAAGCGCGGTTACTGAGCCGGACGCAGGGCATGATCGGTCATGCCCTTTTTTTGATCCAATTCGTTCCTGAATGGAATCAATTTAAGCGGATTGGCATGTTTATCGGGCGATTCGATTCGAATAGAGTGCGATCCATTCCCATCCACTCACGAAGGAATCCGCCATGAACACCAATCGCCTGAACGATTTCGCCGCGACGCTGCTGCGCGTCGCCCTCGGCGTGCTGTATCTCGCCCACGTCGCGCAGAAGGTATTCGTCTTCACGCTGCCCGGCACCGCGCAGTTCTTCGCGTCGCTCGGCCTGCCCGGCTGGCTCGCGTACCTGACCACGTTCGTCGAACTGGCGGGCGGCCTCGCGCTCATCGTGGGGTTGCGCGTGCGCATCGCCGCGCTGGTGCTGCTGCCGTTCATGCTCGGCGCGGTCGCCGCGCATCTGCCGAACGGCTGGAGCTTCGCGTCGCCGAACGGCGGCTGGGAATATCCGGCGTTCTGGGCCGTCACGCTGGCCGTGCAGGCCCTGCTGGGCGGCGGCGCGTTCGCGATCGGCGCGCAGGAGGCCGCGGTCCAGCGCGCGTGACGCGAAGGAAAGCGGACGAAAGCGGTACGCCGTTCGGCGCGACCGGTTCCGGTGACACCCCGTTTGCCGATATCATCGCTCCCTGTATCCGCAATCGAGCGGCGCCTGCCATGCGGCCGGCGCCGCGTGGCTTTTTCGGGGGAATTCATGACGGTCATCGTGGTGGCGAATCCGAAGGGCGGCGTGGGCAAGAGCACGCTGTCCACCAATCTAGCCGGCTATTTCGCGGCGCAGGGCGCGTGGGTCGCGCTGGCCGACCTGGACCGGCAGCAGTCCGCGCATGCATGGCTCGACCTGCGGCCGGCCGGCTTGCCGGCGATCGAGGCGTGGGATCTCGATCCGGAGGCGCCGTCGAAGCCGCCGCGCGGGCTGGAATATGCCGTGATCGATACACCGGCCGGCCTGCACGGCACGCGGCTGAACGTCGCGCTGCAACTGGCCGACAAGGTGATCGTGCCGCTGCAGCCGTCGATGTTCGATATTCTCGCGACCCAGCAATTTCTGGAGCGCCTCGCCAGCGAGAAGGCGGTGCGCAAGGGCAGCGTCGAGGTCGGGATCGTCGGGATGCGGGTCGACGCGCGCACGCGCTCGTCCGACCAGTTGCACCGGTTCGTCGAAGGGCTCGGCCTGCCGGTGCTCGGCTACGTGCGCGACACGCAGAACTACGTGCAGATCGCCGCGCACGGCCTGACGCTGTGGGACGTCGCGAAGAGCCGTGTCGAGAAGGATCTCGAGCAGTGGCGGCCGATCGTCGAATGGGCCGAGCGCCGCGGGCCGAAGGCCGCGAAGGCTTCCTGAGCGCTCGGCCGTCCGGCTGGCGCGATCCCTGTGACCCAATGAAAAAGGGCTGGATCCCGTGACGTACGGGTATCCGGCCCTTCGACGCAAGCCGCATCGCAGCATCCGCATGCCGCGGCACGCGGGCGTGCCGGTCAGCTTACGTCCAGTTCTGCGCCGGCACGTGATCGCGGTGGCCCTTGATCTTGTTGCCTTCGTCGATGAACACGAGCTTCGGCTTCCAGCCGGCCTGCAGTTCGGCTTCGTCGACCATCGCGAACGCCGCGATGATCACGAGGTCGCCGAGCTGCGCGCGGCGCGCGGCCGAGCCGTTCAGCGAGATCATCCCGCTGCCGCGCTCGCCCTTGATCGCGTACGTCGAGAAGCGCTCGCCGTTGTTGATGTTCCAGATGTCGATCCGTTCGTTCTCGATGAGGCCCGCCGCTTCGAGCAGGTCTTCGTCGATCGCGCACGAACCTTCGTAGTGCAGTTCGCAGTGCGTGACCGCCGCGCGGTGGATCTTCGATTTGAGCATGTGGCGCTGCATGGTGTCTCCGTGATGCGTCGTGAGAGGCGCGGGCGGGCCGCCCGTCAGATTTCCAGGTTGTCGATGAGGCGCGTCGCGCCGAGCTTCGCGGCCGCGAGCACGACGAGCGGCTCGCCGGCCTCGAGTTCGGCGGCGCTCGGCGCGATCAGGTTCGCGCGGCGGCGGATCGCGATGTAGTCGGGCACCCAGCCGCGTTCGGCCAGGTGCGTGTGCGCGTGCTGCTCGAGCTTGCCGAGGTCGCGTTCGCCGCCGAGCACGCTGTCGCGCACGCGCTGCAGCGTTTTCGCGAGCTCCGGCGCCTCCTTGCGCTCGTCGGTCGTCAGGTAGCGGTTGCGCGACGACAGCGCGAGGCCGTCCTCGTCGCGCACGGTCTCGGCCGCGATGATGTCGACCGGCAGCGCGAGCTGCTGGCACATCCGGCGCACGATCATCAACTGCTGGTAATCCTTCTTGCCGAACACGGCGACGCGCGGCTGCACGCAGGACATCAGCTTCGTGACGACCGTGCATACGCCGGCGAAGAAGCCGGGCCGGAACTCGCCTTCGAGGATCCCGCCGAGGTCGTCCGGCGGCAGCACGCGGTACTCCTGCGGCTCAGGGTACATGTCGCGCTCGGTCGGCGCGAACAGCACGTACACGTTTTCCTGCTGCAGCTTCTCGATATCGTCCTGGAGCGTGCGCGGGTACTTGTCGAAATCCTCGTTCGGGCCGAATTGCAGCCGGTTGACGAAGATGCTCGCCACGACCGGGTCGCCGTGCTGGCGCGCGAGGCGCATCAGCGACAGGTGCCCTTCGTGCAGGTTGCCCATCGTCGGCACGAACGCCGTGCGGTTCTGTCCGCGCAGCTGGTCGCGCAGTTCCTGGATCGAGCTGATGACTTTCATGATCGGGTAGCGGGTTCCTCGCGCAGGTGCGCGTTGGCGCCGCAGCAGCGGCGCCGGGGTCGAAGCGGAGAACGCCGGCGCGCGGGCGGCGCATCGGGCGTCGGCGGATTGTAGAGGATTTGGCCGTGCGACGCACCGATAAAAGAACGATCGTTCACTTTTTATCGGGGCGCACCGGCTGCCTCGCCGGACGGCCATCCGCCGCGGCGAAGCGGTGAGCGTCGGGACGAACCGGGGAACGGGAAGCGGTGGGGCGGGCCCTTACGCGGGCAGGTACGCGAGGCGTACGTAGATCGGCGCGAACGGCTCGGCCTGCGTGATCTCGAGCAGCGATTCGCGCGCGAGTTCGAGCATCGCGATGAAATTCACGACGACGACCGGCACGCCGCGCGACGTGTCGAACAGCTCGGCGAACTCCATGAAGCGCGCGTTCTGCAGCCGGCGCAGGATCAGGCTCATGTGCTCGCGCACCGACAGCTCCTCGCGGGAGATCTTGTGATGCTGGACGAGCTTCGCGCGCTTGAGCACGTCGGCCCAGGCGGCGCGCAGGTCGTCCGAATTCACGTCGGGAAAGCGCGGCGTGACGCTTTGCTCGATGTACACCTCGGCGCGCAGGAAATCGCGCCCGAGCTGCGGCAACTGGTCGAGCCGCTGCGCGGCGAGCTTCATCTGTTCGTACTCGAGCAGCCGGCGCACGAGTTCGGCGCGCGGATCCTCGGCTTCCTCGCCGGTGTCGGCCTTCTTGACCGGCAGCAGCATCCGCGACTTGATCTCGATCAGCATCGCGGCCATCAGCAGGTACTCGGCCGCCAGCTCGAGGTTCGACGCGCGGATCTGGTCGACGTAGCCCAGATATTGCGCGGTGACCTGCGCCATCGGGATGTCGAGCACGTTGAAGTTCTGCTTGCGGATCAGGTACAGCAGCAGGTCGAGCGGGCCTTCGAACGTCTCGAGGAACACCTCGAGCGCGTCGGGCGGGATGTAGAGATCCTGCGGAAGCTTGAAGAGCGGCTCGCCGTACAGGCGAGCGAACGCCGCGACACCGTCGACCGTGTCGGGCGTCGAATCGGCGCCCGCGGGCGCGGCGATCGCGTCGTCCTGCCGGGCGGCGCTGGCCTCGTCGGCGGCGCTCACGTCGTCAGAAGTTCTGGTAGTAGACGTACGGCGTCTGCTTCACGCGCGATTCCTGCTGCTCGGCGCGCTCTTCGAGATCGATCGGTTGCTTGTCCCACAGCAGGGAACGGCCCTTGCGCTGCTCTTCCTCGAGCGTCGGCTTCTGCTGCTTGAGCTGGTTCAGGAACTGCGTGACGTCGGACTGGTACGGCATGGCTGGATCTTCCGTTTCGGGCGGCGCACGACGCGCCGGATTCTCGATGGCGGGATTTTACCGCATCGCGGGGAACAGCCGGCGCCAATCGCGCGTCGAATCCGCGGGCCGGCGCCGGCGGGCATCGTACGGGCGGCCCTGCGGGGCCTGGCACTCTTTCACAATCGTTTGGCTGTGGCGCTCGCACCCTGTGGTCAAATACAGGGTTTTCCACGAAACCGTAACCATTCCTGACGGCGAGGTCATAGTTGGCGGGGCAGTCGAACCAGCAAGCACACACGGCGCATGACGCGCTCCCGCGCGCGGCACGCACGCGCGCCGCCGCCGCGGCCCGCGTCGCACGGGCGGCCCTCGCGGGTTGCCTCGCCGCGTGCTTCGCGCTGCCGGCCCACGCGAAGTACGACGTCGACATCGACGCGCCGCGCTCGATCCGCAAGCTCCTCAAGACCCATCTCGATATTGCCCGCTTCGCGAAACGCGACGACATCAGCGACGACCAGTTCGACTTCCTCGTGACCGCCACGCCGCAGCAGGTGCGCGACCTGGCCGCGACGGCCGGCTACTTCTCGCCGGTCGTGCGCACCGACGTGCGCACCCGCGACGGCAAGCGCGACGTGCGCATCGCGGTCGATCCGGGCAAGCAGACCATCGTGTCGACGGTCGACCTGACGTTCAAGGGGCCCGTCGAAACCGAGGATCCGAAGCAGGAAACCGCGACCCGTTTCGCGTTCTCGATGAAGCCGGGCGACCCGTTCACGCAGTCCGACTGGGACGACGCGAAGAGCGCCGCGTTGCGGCAACTGCAGTCGCGCCGCTATCTCGGTGCGAAGATCGCGTCGTCCGAGGCGCGCATCGATCCGCGCACGCAGCGCGCGACGCTCGCGGTCGCGTTCGACAGCGGCCCGACGTTTACGATCGGCAAGGTGGATGTCGACGGCGTGCGCCGTTATCCGGAAAAGATCGTGACGAACGTCAATCCGTTGTCGGAAGGCGAGATCTACGACGTGCAGCGGATCGCCGAATTGCAGCGGCAGTTGCAGAACACGCCGTACTACGCGAGCGTCGCGATCGACGTCGGCGACGATACGTCGAAGCCCGAGCGCACGCCCGTGCACGTGAAGGTCAGCGAGTTCCCGTACAACAACATCCGCGGCGGCGTCGGCTTCGCGACCGATACCGGCCCGCACGTACAGGGTTCCTATACGTATCTCGACACGTTCGGCGCCGCGTGGCCGCTCACCGTGTCGGGCCGGCTCGACCAGATCCAGCAGTACGGGCAGGTCCAGCTGTCGATGCCGCCGGGCGAGAAGGGCTGGACCAACAGCGTGCTCGCGTCGTACACGAACACCAACGTGTCGGACACGCGCATCTACAGCGCGCGGGTCGGCGTGCAGCGCACGCGCACCGGGCAGTTCATCGACTATGCGTATTCGCTGATGTACTACCAGGACCGGCTCGACCAGAACGGCGCGGGGCCGACCACGAGCCGCGCGCTCGTGCCGCAGTGGGCGTGGACCCGCCGCAACGTCGACGATCCGCTGTTCCCGCGCTCGGGCAACCTGATTCACGCGGAGGCCGGCTTCGCGGTCAAACACGTGCTGGCTGACGAAACCTTCATCCGCGGCTACGCGCGCGGGCAGCAGTATCTGCCGATCGGCAAGCGCGACCTGTTCGTGTTCCGCGCGGAGCTCGGCGGCGTGTTTACGAGTGGCAGCTCGACCGGCGTGCCGGCGTCGCTGCTGTTCCGCGCGGGCGGGTCGAACTCGGTGCGCGGCTATGGTTACCAGAGCATCGGCAACAGCGTCGACGGCTCCGTTCTGCCGACCAAGTACCTGGTGACCGGCACGGCCGAATACCAGCACTGGTTCAACCGCGACTGGGGCGCCGCGACGTTCTTCGACATCGGCACCGCGACCGATGCGTGGGGCGAGCGTGTGTTTTACCCGGGCGTGGGCGTCGGTGCGCGCTGGCGCAGCCCGGTCGGCCCGATCAACGTCGACGTCGCGTACGGCTTGCGCAACCACAGCGTGCGGCCGTATTTGACGCTCGGCATCGCTTTCTGAACCTGCCGCCCTATTGACGACGACCCGCACGACGACACGCATGACGAAGGACCCGAACGACACGCCGCCGCCTCACGATCCGGATTCGCCCGACGGCGCGCCCGACACGCCGCCGCGCGCGCCGCGCCGCGGCCGTGCGTGGCGTGTCGTCGCGTGGACGCTTGCGACGGTCGTGCTGCTCGTCGTGCTGGCAGTGGGGCTCGTGGCAGGCGCGGTGACGACCGAGCGCGGAACGCGGCTCGCGTGGCAGGTGGCCGGCAAGATGCTCGGCACGCGGCTCGCGGGCACGCTCGAAGGCGGCTCGCTCGCGACCGGCGTGCGCTTGCGCGGGTTCGCGTGGACGAGCCCCGACGGCACCGGCACCGAGGTCCGCATCGACCGGCTCGACGGCCGCTGGGCACTGACGCGCGCGCCGTGGCGGCTGTCGATCGCCTATCTGCGCGCCGGCACGATCGACGTGCGGATCGCGCCGGGGCCGTCGACGCCGAGCACGACGCCGCAGGACCTGAGCCTGCCGCTGCAGGTGCGGATCGACGACCTGCGCGTCGATCGCCTCGCCATTCACGAAGGCGGGTCGACCACGCAACTCGACCATCTCGCGCTGAACGGCCGCAGCGACGGCCGCCACCATGAACTCGTGCTGAACGGCGTCGATACGCCGTACGGCGCGCTGACCGCACGCGCGAAGCTCGACGGCGTGAAGCCGTTCGCGCTGACGGGCGAAGCGACCTACGCCGGCAAGCTGTCCGACGAGCCGGTCGATGCGCGGGCCCGTGTGTCGGGCTCGCTCGAAGCGCTCGTCGCCGAGGTCGACGCGAGCGGGATGAAACTGAACGGGCGCGCGCACGTCGAGGCCGCGCCGTTCGGCACGGTGCCGCTCACGCGCGCATCGCTCGCGTTCGACCACGTGAACCCGCAGGCGCTGTCGCCCGGCGCGCCCGCGGCCGATCTCGCGGTGCGCGCCGAACTCGCGCCGGTGAGCGCACCGGCCGGCTCGACGCCCGCGCAGGGGTTCGCGGTGACGGGCCCGGTGTCGATCGTCAACGCGAAGCCGGGCACGCTCGGCGACCATCTGCTGCCGTTGATCGACGCGCATGCGACCGTGCATCTCGACGCGCACGCGCAGCGGATCGACGGCCTCGCGCTGAAGCTGATCCGCGACGGCAGCGTGACGGGCGGCGGCACGCTCGCGGGCGGCAAGGGCCGGTTCGATCTGAAGGTCGCGAACCTCGACCTGAACGCGTTCGTCGCCGAGCTGCGGCCGATGCGCCTCGGCGGCCCGCTCGGCGTGACGCTCGCGGGCGACGTGACGACCGTCGATTTCAACCTGAACGATCCGAAGCTCGCGCTCGGCGCGCGCGCCAAGGTTGCGCTGACGCGGCAGCAGACCGTGCTGACCGATACGCGCGTGACTGCGGCCAAGGGGCGCATCGACCTGACGGGCGTGTTCCGCCACGACGCGCAATCGAGCTACGACGCGAAGGCGACGCTGACCGCGTTCGATCCGCTGCTGCTCGCCGCGACGAGCGCGCCGAAGGCGGGCGGCGGCAAGGCGCCGGCGAAGGCCGCCAAGGCGCCGGCCAAGCGCGGCGAGACGCGCGTATCGGGCACGCTGACCGCCTCGGGCGCGTTCGCGCCGCAGGTATCGACGAAGGCGACCTTCAAGCTTGCCGACAGCCTGTACGACGGCGTGCCGCTGACCGGCGCCGGCGTCGTGCAGCTCGCCGGCTCGCGCATCCTGCCGAGCAACGCGAACCTGTCGATCGCCGGCAACCACGTCGACCTGCGCGGCAGCTTCGGCGCGCCCGGCGACCGGCTGCGCTTCGTCGTCGACGCGCCGCAGCTCGACCGGCTCGGCTTCGGCGTCGAAGGGCTCGTGCAGGCGCAGGGCGACCTGACCGGCAGCTTCGCGCATCCGAACGTGACGGCCACCTACAAGGCCGAGCACGTCGTCGTCGGTGCGAACCGGATCGGCACCGCCCAGGGCCGCGCGGACATCCGCGACGGCGCGCACGGCGCCCTCGTGTTCACGGCGGATGCGGCCGACATCGCGCTCGGCTCGTTCAAGCTGAAATCGCTGCGCGCGAACCTCGACGGCACGCGCGCGAAGCATACGCTCGACGCATCGGCGCTCGGGATGGCCGGCGGCCGCGTGATCGACCTGACGCTCGCGGCGAACGGCGGCGTGGTCGAGAACCGCGACGGCATGCGCTGGGACGGCACCGTCACGCGTCTCGCGAATCGCGGCACGCCGGCGCTCGCGCTGCAGGCGCCGCTTGCGATCTCGGCCGGCGCGGGTCGCGTGACGCTCGGCGCGACGCGGCTCACGCTCGAAGGTGCGGCGATCGACCTGAAATCGTTCGTGTTCGATCGCGGCCAGATGCGCTCGGCGGGCGCCGTGACCGGCGCGTCGGTCGCGCGTTTCCTCGAGGTGCGTCAGGCGCTGACCGGCCAGCGGCCGCCGGTGCGCACCGACGTCGTGCTCGATGCCGACTGGGATTTCTCGCTCGGCGCGAACGCGACGGGTTACGTGCAGGTGAAGCGCCGCGGCGGCGACGTGACGATCGAGAGCGGGCGCGGCATCGCGTCGCTCGGGCTGACCGATCTGTCCGCACGCGCGAGCTTCGCGCCCGGCAACCGGCTCAACGTGACGGCGCTCGCGAAGGCGAGCCGGGTCGGCACGCTCGATGCGAACGTCGCGGTGCCGTTCGCGCTGCGCGACGGCGTGTTCGGCATCGTCGACGACGGCCCGCTGTCGGGCCGCATCGACGCCGACATCCCCGCGCTGAAGACCACCGGCAACCTGTTCGGGCCGAGTTATCTCCTGGGCGGGCGTGCGGCGCTGAAGCTGACGGTCTCCGGCACGCCGGCGAAACCGAACCTGTCGGGCACGCTGACGGGCGACGAGCTGTCCGCGACGCTGATCGACCAGGGCGTGCAGTTGAAGGACGGCATCGTGCGCGTGAAGCTGTCGGACAACCTCGTCGAATTCCAGCAGGTCGAGTTTCACGGCGGCGACGGCACGCTGCGCGCGCTTGGCCGCGTGCGCCTCGACGGCGAGGCGCCCGACCTGACCGCGAGCATCGTTGCGGACAAGCTCGAACTATTCGCGGCGCCGGACCGCAAGCTGTCGCTGTCGGGCAAGGCCACCGTCGCGAACGACGGGCCGCGCGGCGCGCTGTCGATCGACGGCAAGTTCGCGGTCGACCGCGCGCTGTTCGACCTGCCCGAGCAATCGGCGCCGCACCTGTCTGACGACGTCGTGATCGTGCAGCCGGACGGCACGGTGCGCGGCGAGACGCCGACCGGTACCGCGGCCGCGAAGCCGAAGCCGGTCGAGAACAAGCCGGCGCCGTCGCTCGCGCCGCGCGCGAACATCGACGTCGGCCTCGGCAACAACTTCCGCTTCAAGGGCCACGGCGCGGATCTCGGGCTGCGCGGCACGATCACCGTGATGAGCGCGCCGGGCGTGCCGCTGCGCGCGGTCGGCAACGTGCGCGTGACCGAAGGCTCGACGTATACGACGTTCGGACGCAAGCTTGCGATCGAGAACGGCTTCTTCACGTTCAACGGCCCGGTGTCGAACCCGGGCGTCAACATCCTCGCGATGCGGCGCAACCAGGAGGTCGAGGCCGGCGTGCAGGTGACGGGCACGATCCAGTCGCCGACGGTCAAGCTCGTGTCGGAGCCGAACGTCACGGACAACGAAAAGCTGTCGTGGCTGCTGTTCGGGCACGGCACCGACCAGGGCAACAACGTCGGCCAGCAGGGCGCGATGACGGCCGCGCTCGGGCTGCTCGGCAGCGTGACCGGCAAGCGCGTCGCGCAGACTTTCGGTCTCGACGAGGTGTCGGTCGGCCGCAGCGAAGTCGGCCTGACCGATCCGCAGGTCGTGCTGGTGTCGAAGGCGATCAACGAGCGGTTCGTGCTCGGCTTCGAGCAGGGGCTGCAATCGGCGAGCAACGCGTTCAAGGCGACGATCAACCTGACGCGTTTCTGGTCGGTGTCCGCGTACGGCGGCACGTTCCAGGGCGTCGACCTGAACTACACGCGGCGTTTCGATCGCTGGTTCGGGCAGCGCTGACGGCGGGCGCGGCGTACCGGGCAGCGATGAAAAAGCCCCGCACGATTCACACCGTGCGGGGCTTTTTTGCGCAAGCAGCTGCGGGTTCGGCTTACTTCACGCGCATGCCCGGCTTCGCGCCGCTGTGCGGCTCGAGGATGTAGAGGCCCGGTTCCGCCTTCTCGTCGGTGGCCGACGCGGCGAGCACCATCCCTTCGGACAGCCCGAACTTCATCTTGCGCGGCGCGAGGTTCGCGACCATCACCGTCAGCTTGCCGACGAGCTGCTCGGGCTGGTACGCGGACTTGATCCCCGAAAACACGTTGCGGGTCTTTTCCTCGCCGACGTCGAGCGTGAGCTGCAGCAGCTTGTCCGAGCCTTCGACCGCCTGGCACGCGACGATCTTCGCGATGCGCAGGTCGATCTTCGCGAAATCGTCGATCGAGATCGGCGCGTCATCGGCGCCGTCCGCGGCGGCCGGCTTCGCCTTCGCGTTGTTCTTCGCATCCTTCGCGGCGTTGGCGCCTGCGGCCGCCGCGCCGGCGGCATCGGCCTGCAGCGAATCGCGGTTCGCGGCGAGCAGCGCTTCGATCTGCTTCGCATCGACGCGCGTCATCAGGTGCTGGTACGCCTTGATCGGCTGCGCCGACGACAGCGGCTTCGCGGCATCGGCCCACACGAGCGGCGCGATCCCGAAGAACGCCTCGACCGCTTCGGCGACGCGCGGCAGCACCGGCTTCAGCGCGAGCGACAGCAGGCGGAAGGCCTCCAGGCTCACGCTGCAGGTTTCGTGCAGCGCGACCGCATTGGCCGGATCCTTCGCGAGATCCCACGGCTTCGCGCCGTCGACGTACGCGTTCACGTCGTCCGCGAGCTCCATCGTGTGGCGCAGCGCGCGGCCGTACTCGCGCGCTTCGTAGCTCGCGGCGATCTGCGCAATCGCATCGCGCAGCTTCGCGACGAGCGGATGGTTCATCGCGCTGTCCTGCACGCGGCCGTCGAAACGCTTGATCAGGAAGCCGGCCGCGCGGCTCGCGATGTTCACGTACTTGCCGACGAGATCGCTGTTCACGCGCGCCTGGAAGTCGTCGAGGTTCAGGTCGATGTCTTCCATCGTCGCGTTCAGCTTCGCGGCGAAGTAGTAGCGCAGCCACTCGGGGTTCAGGCCCGTGTCGATGTAGCTGCGCGCGGTGATGAACGTGCCGCGCGACTTCGCCATCTTCGCGCCGTCGACCGTCAGGAAGCCGTGCGCGAACACGTTGGTCGGCGTGCGGTGGCCCGAGAACTCGAGCATCGCGGGCCAGAACAGCGTGTGGAAGTACAGGATGTCCTTGCCGATGAAGTGGTACTGCTCGGCCTTCGAGCCCGGACGGATCCACGCGTCGAAGTCGATGCCGTTGCGCTCGCACAGGTTCTTGAAGCTCGCGTAGTAGCCGACCGGCGCGTCGAGCCACACGTAGAAGTACTTGCCGGGCGCGCCCGGGATCTCGAAGCCGAAGTACGGCGCGTCGCGCGAGATGTCCCAGTCGGCGAGCCTGGATTCGCCGGCGTCGCCGAGCCATTCGCGCATCTTGTTGGTCGCTTCGGGCTGCGCGAGGCCGCTCACCCATTCGCGCAGGAACGATTCGCAGCGCGGGTCGGACAGGCGGAAGAAGTAGTGCTTCGAGGTCTTGCGCACCGGCGTCGCGCCGGACACGACCGAATACGGGTTCAGCAGTTCGGTCGGCAGGTAGGTCGAGCCGCACACTTCGCAGCTGTCGCCGTACTGGTCCTTCGCGTGGCACTTCGGACACTCGCCCTTGATGAAGCGGTCCGGCAGGAACATTTCCTTGACCGGATCGTAGGCCTGCTCGATTTCGCGTTCGGCGATCAGGCCGGCGTCCTGCAGCGCGAGATAGATCTTCTCGCTCAGCACGCGGTTCTCGTCCGAATCGGTCGAGTAGAAGTTGTCGAACGACACGCCGAAGCTGTCGAAGTCGCGCTTGTGCTCGGTCCACACGCGGTCGATCAGCTGCTTCGGGGTCAGGCCTTCCTGCTCCGCGCGCAGCATGATCGGCGTGCCGTGCGTATCGTCGGCGCCGATGTAGTAGACCTCGTGGCCGTGCATTCGCAGCGTCCGCACCCAGATGTCGGTCTGGATGTACTCGACCAGGTGGCCGATGTGGATCTGCCCGTTGGCATAGGGCAGTGCGGACGTAACGAGGATCTGGCGGCCGCCTTGCGGCGCCGCAGCCTGCACGGAAGTGAGGTCGGATGCGGACATAGGGTCTGGAGAAGAACAGCGGGAAAAACGACGGGAAACTGCGATTCTAGCAGGGGCGCGGGCGAGCGCGGCGGGCAGGCACCGCGGAGCGGGCGCCGGAAGGGAGGCGATCGCCTATGCGGCGTGCCCGATGGCGATATGCTGCAATGCAGCATCCATTCTGCAGGCAAAAAAAACCGGGGCGGATACGGCCCCGGAGCAACAACGACAAGAGGAGAATGGTGACGCGCCGGCAACACCAGCCGCGTACCGTAAATACTGACCACGGCCTGCGACAGAAGTTCGAAAATTTTTTCGATTTGTTACCGGCCCCGCCGAAAGCCTTGTCAGGCGGGGCTGTGCGGGCAGGGCGCCCGCACGTTTCCCCTCGTGGTCGTGCTTACTGATGCTGTTGCGGTGCGCGCAGGTAGATCTCGACGCGGCGGTTCTGTGCGCGGCCGGCTTCGGTCGCGTTGTCCGCGATCGGGTTCGACGCGCCCATGCCTTGCGCCGACAGACGGCCGCCGTTCACGCCGCGCTGCACGAGCGCGTTCACGACGCTTTGCGCGCGGTTCTGCGACAGCGTCTGGTTCAGTTGCGCCGAGCCCGTGCTGTCCGTGTAGCCGACGATCGACGCCGTCACTTGCGGGTTCTGGTTCAGCGTCGTCGCCAGGTCGTTCAGCAGCGGCGTGAACGCCGGCGTGATCGCGTACTGGTTCGTCGCGAACGTGACCGAGCTCGGCACGTTCAGCTTCAGCGAGCCGTCCGGCTGCTCGGTGACCTGCGTGCCCGTCTGCGCTGCCGACGGTGCGAGCTTGTTCTTGATCGCTTGCCAGTTGTAACCCGTCACGCCGCCGACCAGTGCGCCGACGCCCGCGCCGATCGCCGCGCCCTTGCCGCCGCCGGCCAGTGCGCCGATCCCTGCGCCCAGCGCCGCACCCGTGCCGGTGCCGACGGCCGTATTGTTGCCTTGCTGCGTGGCGCAGCCTGCCAGCAGGGCGCCGGCGAGTGCGAATACGGACAGGCGAGTCGCGATTTTCATGTTCATCTTGGATTCCTCTCTTGGTTGAACGAGTCGACAACGACGACAAACAACAGTTATGGCTCCCCCGCGCGGGCCGTCCGAAAAAGGAAGGCCGGCCTGCGCTCGCGGCAGCCGCCGAGGCGGTCGCATGCCCTGTCCGTCAGCGTGGCTGTTCGGACAGCGCGACGCGTCAGCCTCTACAATATAGGCGGTGAGCGGCCGATTTGGCCCTATAGCATGCCGCACGCGAAGAGTGCGCCGGGTTGCGCGTTCGCGCAATGGCGTGCAACAGATTCTTTCACTTTTCCCGATTTTCGCAGCGTAATTTGATATTTCTTGACGTTTGCGCGCGAGAAAAACGTTTTCACGGAGTTTCGATGAGCATTGACCGGGCACACGTCGACGCCGCGCTGGCGGCAGTCGTCGACCCCAATACCGGCCGTCCGTACGCGGCGAACAAGGGCGTGCGCAACGTCGCGATCGACGGCGACGTCGTCGCGCTCGACGTGGTGCTCGGTTATCCGGCGCGCAGCCAGCACGACGACGTGCGCGCGCGCGTCGCCGCGGCGCTGCAGGCCGTGCCGGGCGTGCGCGAGGCGCGCGTCGCCGTGTCGCAGGACATCGTCGCGCATACGGTGCAGCGCGGCGTGAAGCTGTTGCCGAACGTGAAGAACATCGTCGCGGTCGCGTCGGGCAAGGGCGGCGTCGGCAAGAGCACGACGGCCGTGAACCTCGCGCTCGCGCTCGCCGCGGAAGGCGCGTCGGTCGGCATGCTCGACGCCGACATCTACGGCCCGTCGCTGCCGACGATGCTCGGCATCCACGGCCAGCGCCCCGAGTCGCCCGACAACCAGTCGATGAACCCGCTCGTCGGCCACGGGCTGCAGGCGAACTCGATCGGCTTCCTGATCGAGGAAGACAACCCGATGGTGTGGCGCGGCCCGATGGCGACGTCCGCGCTCGAGCAACTGCTGCGCCAGACCAACTGGCGCGAGCTCGACTACCTGGTCGTCGACATGCCGCCGGGCACGGGCGACATCCAGCTCACGCTCGCGCAGCGCGTGCCGGTCACCGGCGCGGTGATCGTCACGACGCCGCAGGACATCGCGCTGCTCGACGCGAAGAAGGGGCTGAAGATGTTCGAGAAGGTCGGGATCCCGATCCTCGGCATCGTCGAGAACATGAGCATCCACATCTGCTCGAACTGCGGCCACGAGGAGCACATCTTCGGCGCGGGCGGGGCGCAGCGGATGGCGCAGGATTACGGCGTGACCGTGCTGGGCAGCCTGCCGCTCGACATCGCGATCCGCGAGCGCGCCGACAGCGGCACGCCGACGGTCGCGGCCGAGCCGGACGGCGCGCTCGCGCGTCGTTACCGCGACATTGCACGCGGGGTCGCGCTGGCGATTGCCGAGCGCTCGCGCGACATGACGTCGAAGTTCCCGTCGATCGTTGTTCAAAATACGTAAAACCCTTGCGGGGCGGGGCCTCACGCTGTTTACGGCGCCGCGAGGCGCGGTATCATGGCGACTTTTCCCGGGTCCCTTTACCCGCCCGGCGCGGCCGTCGTGTCACACGGCCGTCAGCCGGCATGAGGATCGAATGAAACAACGACATCACGGCGTGCGCGCCGGCCGCGCGCAGCGCGCGCTGCTGGCCGCCGCCGCGCTGGGCCTGCTGGCCGGCTGTACCTCCTTTTCCTCGTCGCACGAAAAACGGGCCGACGCCCAGCTGCAGCCGACGGTCGGCGCGCAGGCGCGCGGCGCGGTGACGTTCGTCGAGCGCCCGGACGGCGTGCAGGTCACCTACAACCTCGTCGGCCTGCCGCCGAACAGCGACCACGCGCTGCAGGTGCACGAACGCGGCGACTGCAACGCGGGCGACGGCTCGAGCGCCGGCCAGGTGTTCGCGCCGGCCGCCGACCGGTTGCGCGCGGGCGCGCGCGTCGCCGGCGATCTCGGCAACATCCATGCGGATGCGAACGGCGTCGCGGCCGGTTTCATCGTCGCGCCCGATCTGGCCCTCGATGGCGTGCGCTCGGCGATGAACCGCGCGGCGCTGGTGCACCGCGATGCGAGCGACCCGGCGTTTCCGCAGCATGGCGCGGGGCCCGCGCTGGCCTGCGGCGTGATCCGGTGACGGCCGCCGCGTGCGTGGCCCGATGATCGCGTAAAATGTGCGCCTTTCCCGGCCGCCGCTTCGCGCGAGCGGCCTTCTCCGACTGTCACGCAGCGTTTCCTGGCGCCCCGATATGAGCATCAAGTCCGACAAATGGATTCGGCGCATGGCCGAAGAGCACAAGATGATCGAGCCGTTCGTGCCCGATCAGGTCCGCGCGTCCGAGGACGGCCGCCGGATCGTCAGCTACGGCACGTCGAGCTACGGCTACGACATTCGCTGCGCGGACGAATTCAAGATCTTCACGAACATCAACTCGACGATCGTCGATCCGAAGAACTTCGACGAGGGTTCGTTTGTCGATTTCAAGGGCGACGTGTGCATCATCCCGCCGAACTCGTTCGCGCTGGCCCGCACCGTCGAATATTTCCGCATCCCGCGCACCGTGCTCACCGTCTGCCTCGGCAAGTCGACCTACGCGCGCTGCGGGATCATCGTCAACGTGACGCCGTTCGAACCCGAGTGGGAAGGCTACGTCACGCTGGAATTCTCGAACACCACGCCGTTGCCCGCGAAGATCTACGCGAACGAAGGCGTCGCGCAGGTGCTCTTCTTCGAAAGCGACGAGGTGTGCGACGTGTCGTACGCCGATCGCGGCGGCAAGTATCAGGGGCAGCGCGGTGTCACGCTGCCGAAAACCTGATCTGGTTGCATAACGTCTCACCAGTTTCCGGGTGACCGCTGCGCGTGACGCGCCGCGGTCGTTCTTTTTGGAGAATCGCCCATGAAGTTTCGTTTCCCCGTCGTGATCATCGACGAAGATTTCCGCTCCGAGAACATCTCGGGCTCCGGCATCCGGGCGTTGGCCGAAGCGATCGAGAAGGAGGGCGTCGAAGTCCTCGGCCTCACGAGCTACGGCGATCTGACGTCGTTCGCGCAGCAATCGAGCCGCGCGTCGTGCTTCATCCTGTCGATCGACGACGACGAACTCATGCTCGGCGAAACCGGTCCGGACGGCGAGCTGCCCGAACTGGCCACCGCGATCATCGAGCTGCGCGCGTTCGTCACCGAAGTGCGCCGCCGCAACGCGGACATCCCGATCTTCCTGTACGGCGAGACGCGCACGTCGCGCCACCTGCCGAACGACATCCTGCGCGAACTGCACGGCTTCATCCACATGTTCGAGGACACGCCGGAGTTCGTCGCGCGGCACATCATCCGCGAGGCGAAGGTCTATCTCGATTCGCTCGCGCCGCCGTTCTTCAAGGAACTCGTCAAGTACGCGGACGAAGGCTCGTACTCGTGGCACTGCCCGGGCCACTCGGGCGGCGTCGCGTTCCTGAAGAACCCGCTCGGCCAGATGTTCCACCAGTTCTTCGGCGAGAACATGCTGCGCGCGGACGTCTGCAACGCGGTCGACGAACTCGGCCAGCTGCTCGACCACACCGGCCCGGTGGCCGCGTCCGAACGCAATGCGGCGCGCATCTTCAGCGCCGACCACCTGTTCTTCGTGACCAACGGCACGTCGACGTCGAACAAGATCGTCTGGCACGCGACGGTCGCACCCGGCGACATCGTGCTGGTCGACCGCAACTGCCACAAGTCGATCCTGCACGCGATCACGATGACGGGCGCGATTCCGGTGTTCCTCACGCCGACGCGCAACCATTTCGGCATCATCGGGCCGATCCCGCGCGACGAATTCAAGCCGGAGAACATCCGCAAGAAGATCGACGCGAACCCGTTCGCACGCGAGGCGATGCGCCAGAACCCGGACCTGAAGCCGCGCATCCTGACGATCACGCAGAGCACGTACGACGGCGTCGTCTACAACGTCGAGATGATCAAGGACCTGCTCGGCGACCTGCTCGACACGCTGCACTTCGACGAAGCGTGGCTGCCGCACGCGACGTTCCACCCGTTCTACCGCGACATGCACGCGATCGGCGACGGCCGTCCGCGCACGGGCGCGCTCGTGTTCGCGACGCACTCGACGCACAAGCTGCTCGCGGGCATTTCGCAGGCGTCGCAGATCGTCGTGCAGGATTCGGAGAACCGCACGTTCGACAAGCACCGCTTCAACGAGGCGTACCTGATGCATACGTCGACGAGCCCGCAGTACGCGATCATCGCGTCGTGCGACGTCGCGGCCGCGATGATGGAGCCGCCGGGCGGCACCGCGCTCGTCGAGGAATCGATCGCCGAGGCGATCGATTTCCGCCGCGCGATGCGCAAGGTCGACGCCGAGTACGGCGACGACTGGTTCTTCAGCGTGTGGGGCCCGGACGACCTGTCGGAAGAGGGGATCGGCTCGCGCGAAGACTGGATGCTGAAGCCGAATGACCACTGGCACGGCTTCGGCCCGCTCGCGGAAGGCTTCAACATGCTCGACCCGATCAAGGCGACGATCATCACGCCGGGGCTCGACGTCGACGGCGAGTTCGGCGAGACCGGCATTCCGGCCGCGATCGTCACGAAGTACCTGGCCGAGCACGGGATCATCGTCGAGAAAACCGGCCTGTACTCGTTCTTCATCATGTTCACGATCGGCATCACGAAGGGCCGCTGGAACTCGATGGTGACCGAGCTGCAGCAATTCAAGGACGACTACGACAACAACCAGCCGCTGTGGCGCGTGCTGCCCGAATTCGTCGCGCAGCATCCGCGCTACGAGCGCGTCGGCCTGCGCGACCTGTGCACGCAGATCCACGACGTGTACCGCGCGAACGACATCGCGCGCCTGACGACCGAGATGTACCTGTCGGACATGGAGCCGGCGATGAAGCCGTCGGACGCGTTCGCGAAGCTCGCGCACCGCAAGATCGACCGCGTGCCGCTCGACGAGCTCGAGGGCCGCGTGACGAGCATCCTGCTCACGCCGTACCCACCGGGCATTCCGCTGCTGATTCCGGGCGAGCGCTTCAACAAGACGATCGTGAACTACCTGCGGTTCGCGCGCGACTTCAACGAGCGTTTCCCGGGCTTCCACACCGACATCCATGGCCTCGTCGCGGAAGAGGTGAACGGCCGCGTCGAGTACTTCGTCGACTGCGTGCGCGACTGATGGCGACGCACGGACGAATCCGGACGATGCGCGCGGCGCTGGCCGCGCTCGTCGTCTGGACGGCAGGATTGACGGGGCTCGCGGGCGCGGGTGTCGCTCATGCGGAAGTCGCGGCGGCCGACCCGATCGACGTCGCGATGCGGCAATGTCTCGCGCGGCGCGACCGGTCGTCGCCGGCCGGCCAGATCCAGTGCATGGGCGAAGCGCAGCAGCAGTGGCAGGCCGTGATGGACGGCGCGTATCAGCGCCTGTTGAAGGACGCGCCGGCCGATGCGAAGCGCGGCTGGCAGGACAGCCAGCGCCGCTGGCTCACGTGGCGCAAGGACGAAGTGCTGCTGCTGAAGGCCGTCTACGACACGACGCGCGGCACCGCGTATGCGATGTCGAGCGCCGACCTGCAGTTGCAGCCGGTGCGCGATCGCGCGCTGGCGCTGCGCGGGGCGGCCGATCGCTATGCGCCGCCGCCGGCCGCGGTGCCGGTCGCGACGAGCGGCGCGCAGGGCGCGACGACCGCGGCGCCGGGCGGCAAACCGGCGAATGCGCCGCGCGAGCCGGCGATCCGCCGCGTGCGGCCGTGCGTGCAGGACGCCGCGTGCGAACACGCGCTGTTCGACCTGAACCGCTATTACCAGAAGCTGCGCCGCAAGATGCCCGCGCATTCGGCCGCGACGCTCGTGCGCGCGCAGCGCGCGTGGGTGGCGTTCCGCGATGCGACGGCGCCGCTCGTCGGCGAGGACGGGCGCGTCGACCTGATCGGCGCGCGCATCGCGACGATGAAGCGGCTGTCGGAGACGGCCGGCAACCGCTGAAGGCGCGCCGCTTTCGAGTAGGCGACACGATGAAACGGGCACCCTCGGGTGCCCGTTCTGCATGGAGCGGCGCGGTGCCTACGCGGGCTGCCGCGTGCCCTGCAGCCCGAACCACGACGGCACGAGCGCGACCGCATCGTCGAGCGATGCGAGCACGTGCAGGCTCAGCGCGACGATCTCGGGCGTCGGCGCCTTCAGGTCGGGCACGGTGACGACCGCGGCGCCGGCGCCGGCGGCCGACTGCGCGCCGAAGTCGCTGTCCTCGAACGCGACGCACGCGTGGGCCGGCACGCCGAGGCGCTCGGCCGCGAGCCGGTAGACGGCCGGGTCGGGCTTGCCGCGCGCGACTTCGTCGCCGCCCGCGATCGCGCGGAAGAACGGCAGCACGCCGACCGCGTCGAGCCGCGCGCGGATCACGTCGCCCGCGGACGACGACGCGACCGCGCACGGAATGCCGGCCTGCGCGAGTGTGTCGAGCAGCGCGAGCGCGCCCGGCTTCAGCGGAAACTTTGGACGGGGTTCGGGCGCGGCGAGCTGTTCGCGTACGCGCAGGCGCACCGCGTCGAACGTGTCGGGATCGCCGATCAGCCGCGCGAGGATCACCTGGCCTTCGGCGAACGAGCGGCCGACGATCTGCAGGTAGTCGATCTCGGTCAGCACGACGCCGTGCGCGTTCGACACGTCGATCCACGTGTTCATGATGGTCCGCTCGGAATCGACGAGCAGGCCGTCCATGTCGAACAGCGCGGCGGAAAAGGGCATCGGGGGTATCCGTGAATCGGGAGGACGGGCGGCGCGAGGGCCGCCCGAATGAAAAACGGACGCCGAAGGCGTCCGTCCGCAACGGCCGGCCGTTACTGGCCGAGCGCGGCGCGGGCCGCCTTGACGGCCGCGCGCACCTGGTCGGGCGCGGTGCCGCCCGGATGGTTGCGGCTCGCGACCGACCCTTCGAGCGTCAGGTAGCCGAACACGTCGTCGCCGATCAGATGCGCGACGTTCGGCAGTTCCTGCTTCATTTCGTCGAGCGTCAGGTCGGCAAGGTCGATGCCGCGATCGTCGCAGATCTTCACCGCGTGCGCGACGGCTTCGTGCGCGTCGCGGAACGGCAGGCCACGCTTCACGAGGTAGTCGGCGAGGTCGGTGGCGGTCGAGAAGCCCTGCAGCGCGGCCGCGCGCATCGCGTCCGGCTTCACGGTGATGCCGGCGACCATCTCGGCGAAGATCCGCAGCGTGTCGGCGACGGTGTCGACCGTGTCGAACAGCGGCTCCTTGTCTTCCTGGTTGTCCTTGTTGTACGCGAGCGGCTGGCCCTTCATCAGCGTGAGGAGTGCCATCAGGTGGCCGTTCACGCGGCCGGTCTTGCCCCGCGCGAGCTCGGGCACGTCCGGGTTTTTCTTCTGCGGCATGATCGAGCTGCCGGTGCAGAAGCGGTCGGCGATGTCGATGAAGCCGACGCGCGGGCTCATCCACAGCACGAGTTCTTCGGAGAAACGCGACACGTGCGTCATCACCAGCGCGGCCGCCGCCGTGAATTCGATCGCGAAGTCGCGATCGGACACCGCGTCGAGCGAGTTCGCGCAGATGCCGTCGAAGCCGAGCGTCTTCGCGACCGCGTGGCGGTCGATCGGGTAGCTGGTGCCGGCGAGCGCGGCCGCGCCGAGCGGCAGGCGGTTCACGCGGGTGCGGCAGTCGCGCATGCGTTGCGCGTCGCGCATGAACATCTCGACGTACGCGAGCAGGTGGTGGCCGAACGTGACCGGCTGGGCAACCTGCAGGTGCGTGAAGCCCGGCATGATCGTGTCGGCATTCCGTTCCGCGAGGTCGATCAGCGCGCCGCGCAGGTCGTTCAGCAGGCCGCCGATGCGGTCGATCTCGCCGCGCAGCCACAGGCGGATGTCGGTCGCGACCTGGTCGTTGCGCGAGCGGCCCGTGTGCAGGCGCTTGCCGGCATCGCCGATCAGCGCGGTCAGGCGCGCCTCGATGTTCAGGTGGACGTCTTCCAAGTCGAGCTGCCATTCGAATTCGCCGCGCTCGATCTCGCCCTTGATCTGCGCCATCCCGCGTTCGATCGCGGCCAGGTCGTCGGCGCTGATGATCTTCTGCGCGGCGAGCATGTTCGCGTGCGCGAGCGAGCCGGCGATGTCGACGAGCGCGAGGCGCTTGTCGAAAAACACCGACGACGTGTAGCGCTTGACCAGCTCCGACATCGGTTCCGAGAAGCGGGCCGACCAGGCCTCGCCCTTTTTGTGCAGTTGGGACGTCATGGCGATTCTTCGAAGGGGAGTTGGGCGGCCGTGCGCCGCCGAGGGAATCCCGCGATTCTAACATTCGCGGGCCGGCCGACCGCCGCCGGCGCGACGGGCGGCGCGCTCAGTCGCGCACCAGCACGACGAGCTTCAGGTCCTCGCGGTGCGCGGGCTTCAGCGTGATCTGCTGGTACACGAGGCGGCCGTCGGCCGGATGGTCGAATTCGCGCCGCCCGCCTTCGCGCTCGAACACGTCCTGCGACGCCCAGTACTGCGCGAACGCGTCGCTGCCGGCCGTCAGCGCGTCGATCAGCGCGCGCGTCGGCGCATCGGTCAGATGGCGGATCGCGTCGGCGCGGAATTCGGCCGCGAGCCGCCGCGCGCGGGTTTCCCAGTCGACGATCAGCGTGCGGGCGGCCGGCGACATGAACGTGAAGCGCAGCAGGTTGCGGTCGTGCTCGCCGTCGAGCCAGCCGGAAAAGAGCGCGGCGGCCGGCGCGTTCCACGCGAGCGCGTTCCATTGGCGGTCGAGCACGTAGGCGGGCGTCGCGATCGCGGCGACGGTCGCGGCGAGCGTCGGCGGCAGGTCGCCGCCCGCGACGTCGGGCTCGGCCGGGTCGCGCTGCGCGGCCAGTTCGAACAGGTACGCGCGCTCGGCCTTCGACAGCTGCAGCGCGACGGCGATCCGGGCGAGCGCGTCGGCCGACGCCGACACGGGCCGCCCTTGCTCGATCCACGTGTACCAGGTGGGGCTGACGCCGCACAGTTGCGCGACTTCCTCGCGCCGCAGCCCGGGCGTACGGCGGCGCGGGCCGGGCGGCAGGCCGACGGCCTGCGGCGACAGCCGCTCGCGGTGGGCGCGGATGAATTCGCCGAGCGCGCGGGCGGGCGTGGCGTCGAGCGGCGGGACGGGGGCGGAGGTCGGCTGGTTCATGCGGAAACGGCGAAGTGAAAGCGAAGACGCGGCAAAAATCAAACGATCAGGCAGGTGGATCGAATACCAGAATAACCGCTTAACTTGTACTGGTACACATGCGGGCCTATTGTAGCGGCTCGCGCGCTGGCAGGGCAGCGCGCGTCCCCCACAATGCGTTGCACGGGGCCGGATCGCGCGCTCGAGCGCCGGGTTCGGCCGACTGCAGCAAGGAAAGGAGCGAACGATGAAACATCACGACCAGGTCGCCGACGCATTCGGCACGACGGCCGCCGCCTATCTGACGAGCGCGGTTCATGCGACGGGCGCCGACCTGCAGACGCTCGCCGACGCGGTGCGTGCGACGCCCGATGCCGCGGTGCTCGACCTCGGTTGCGGCGCCGGCCACGCGAGCTTCGCGGTTGCGCCGCATGTGCGCGACGTGCTCGCGTACGATCTCGCCGCGCCGATGCTCGCGACCGTCGATGCGGCCGCGCGCGAGCGCGGGCTCGCGAACGTCCGCACGCAGCAGGGCCCGGCCGAGCGGCTGCCGTTCGACACCGCGACGTTCGACTGGGTCGTGAGCCGGATGAGCGCGCACCACTGGCACGACATGCGCGCGGCGCTCGCCGAGGTGCGCCGCGTGCTGAAGCCGGGCGGCCGCGTGCTGATGATCGACATCGCGGGCAACGACCATCCGCTCCTCGATACGTACCTGCAGGCCGCGGAAGTGCTGCGCGACGCGTCGCACGTGCGCGACTACCGCGCGGACGAATGGCTCGCGATGTTCCGCGCAGCCGGTTTCGACGCGCAGGTGCACAGCCGCTGGCGGCTGCCGATCGATTTCGACACGTGGGTCGCGCGCATCCGCACGCCGGCCGACAGCGTGGCCGGCATTCGCGCGCTGTGGGCGCATGCACCCGACGAGGTACGCAGCTATTACGCGGTGCAGGCCGACGGGTCGTTCGAGCACGACGCGTTGCTGATCGACGCGCACTGAGCGTGCGGCGCGCGGCGCGCCGTTTCGCCATTTCGTCGCCGCATGAAAAAAGCCGCGATACGCATGGGTGCGTATCGCGGCTGTCGCTATCCCGGCCGGCGCGGAACGCCCTGGGCGCCCGCACCGCCCGAGGATCAGCCGGTGTTGCGCAGGCCGGCCGCGATCCCGTTGATCGTCAGGTGAATCCCGCGGCGCAGCCGCGCATTCGTGTCGCCCGCGCGGTGACGCTTGATCAGCTCGACCTGCAGGTGATTCAGCGGATCGAGATACGGGAAGCGGTTCTTGATCGAGCGCGCGAGCAGCGGGTTGGTCGCGAGGCGGCCCTCATGGCCGGTGATTTCCGCGAGGGCCCGCGACGTGCGCTCCCATTCCGCGACGATCCGCTCGAACACGTGCTTGCGCAGCTTGCGGTCGGATACGAGCTGCGCATAGCGCGACGCGACCGCGAGATCGGTCTTCGCGAGTACCATGTCCATGTTCGACAGCAGGTTCGAGAAGAACGGCCAGGTCTTGTTCATCTTCTTGAGCAGCGCGACGCGCTTCGCGCGTTCGGCGTCGTCCGGCGCGCCGTCGAGATACGCGCTCACCGCGCTGCCGAAGCCGTACCAGCCGGTCAGCAGCAGCCGGCACTGGCCCCACGAGAAGCCCCACGGAATCGCGCGCAGATCCTCGATCCTGCGCTGCTTCGGATCCTGCAGCTTGCGCGACGCCGGGCGGCTGCCGATGTTCAGCTCGGCGATCTCGGTGATCGGCGTCGACGAGAAGAAGTAGTCGGTGAAGCCCGGGGTTTCGTAGACGAGCGCGCGGTACGCGGCCATCGCCGAATCGGACAGCGTCTGCATCGCGGCCTCGAACGCGGGCAACTGCGCCGGTGCGTTCGACTGCGGCAGCAGCGACGCCTCGAGCGTCGCGGCGACGACCGTTTCGAGGTTGCGCCGGCCGATCGACGGGTTCGAGAACTTGCTCGCGATCACCTCGCCTTGTTCGGTCAGGCGGATCTGGCCGTTCACGGTGCCCGGCGGCTGCGACAGGATCGCCTGGTAGGTCGGGCCGCCTCCGCGGCCGACCGTGCCGCCGCGGCCGTGGAACAGCCGCAGCGTGATCTTGCGCTCGCGGAACAGGTCGACGAGCGCGAGTTCCGCGCGATACAGCTCCCAGTTCGACGTGAGGAAGCCGCCGTCCTTGTTGCTGTCCGAGTAGCCGAGCATCACTTCCTGTTCGGCGCCCTGGTGCGCGATCAGCGCGTCGATGCCCGGCAGCGCGAAGTACTCGCGCATGATGCGCGACGCGTCGCGCAGGTCGGGGATCGTCTCGAACAGCGGGATCACCATCAGGCTGTTCTTCGCGCCGCTGCCCGGCACGCCGAGCGTGCCTTCGAGCAGCCCCGTCTCCTTCTGCAGCAGCAGGACTTCGACGAGGTCGCTGACCGTTTCCGTGTGCGAAATGATGTAGTTGCGCACCGCGCGCGCGCCGAATTGCGCACGGACCTCGCGCGCCTTCTCGAACACGCCGAGCTCGCTTTGCGCGAGCGCCGAGTATTCGATGTACGGCGAGCGCAGCGGGCGCGGGTCGGCGAGCGCGGCGCGCAGCACGCGCAGCTTGTCTTCCTCGGCGAGCGCCGCATAGTCGGCCTCGACGCCGGCGCGCGCGAACAGCTCGGCGACCACCGCTTCGTGGATGTCGGAACTCTGGCGCAGGTCGATGCTCGCGAGATGGAAGCCGAACACTTCGGCCGCGCGCACGAGCGGCGCGAGGCGCGGCGTGGCAAGCGACGCGCCGTGGTGTTCGTCGAGCGACGCGGTCAATACCTTCAGGTCGGCGACGAACGCTTCGGAATCTTCATACGGGACCGCACGCACGGGCGGCGCGCCGCGGCCCGCGCTGCGCACGGGCACCGTGCCTTCGCCGAGACGCACGCGCGCGCTTGCCGCGAGCCGCGTATAGATGCCGATCAGCGCGCGGCGGTACGGTTCGTCGACGCGATGCGGCGACTGGTCGGGCGACGCGGCGGCCAGCGCCTTCACCGCGTCGTTCGCGCCGACCAGCAGGTTCGACACCGACAGCTCGGCGCCCAGCTTGTGCACCTGTTCCAGGTAGTGCTCGAGGATCACCGCGGCCTGGCGGTTGATCGCCTCGTCGAGCGTCGCCGCGGTCACGTTCGGGTTGCCGTCGCGGTCGCCGCCGATCCAGCTGCCCATCTGGAAGAACGCGGGCACGCGGGCCGACAGGCCGTGCTCGGCGAGCGCGGCCTCGATGTCGCCGTACAGCGCGGGCAGCTCGTCGAGGAAGGTCGCGCGGTAGTACGACAGCGCGTTCTCGATCTCGTCGCCGACCGTCAGGCGCGCGTCGCGCAGCATCCGCGTCTGCCAGAGCGCGGTCACGCGCGCGCGCAGCATCGCTTCGTTGTACTGGCGCTCGCGCGCGGTCAGCTCCTGGTCGCGCTCGGCGAGCAGGCGCGCGATGTCGTGCTGCGCGTCGAGGATGCTCTTGCGCTGCACTTCGGTCGGGTGCGCGGTCAGCACCGGCACGATCAGCGCGTCGTCGAAGAAGCGCTGCAGCAGGCGCTTCGACGCGTTGCCGGTGGTTTTCAGCTGGTCGAGCGCGTA
The DNA here is from genome assembly GCF_902833145.1 of Burkholderia sp. BCC0506. Classification (GTDB taxonomy): domain Bacteria; phylum Pseudomonadota; class Gammaproteobacteria; order Burkholderiales; family Burkholderiaceae; genus Burkholderia. The sequence continues at coordinate 135,275 of NZ_CADFEN010000009.1, forward strand.
CGCGACCGTGCCGGGCTGCGGCGCGGAGCCGGCCAGCGCGTGGATGCGGCGGCGGCGGTTGTGGTGGCGGTCTTCCGCGATGTTCGCGAGGTGCGAGAAATAGCTGAACGCACGCACGACGCTCACCGTCTGCTCCGGCGTCAGCTTGCGCAGCTTCTTCTCGAGCGTCTGCGCGGCTTCGCTGTCGTCCTCGCGGCGGAACTTGACGGCGGTCTGGCGGATCGTCTCGACGACGTCGAACACCGTATCGCCTTCCTGTTCGCGCACGACGTCGCCGAGCAGGCGGCCGAGGAAGCGGATGTCCTCGAACAGCGGGCGGTCCTTGTCGTCGCGCGTGCGGGTGCCGGCCTTCGGCGCGACGGCCTGGCGGGCGGCGGAGCCGGCGGCTTTCGTCGTGCGTTTCGTCGGACGTATCGGGTCTTTCGGTTTCGTTGCCGTGGGTTTCGTTGCCGCTTTCGCACGACCGTTCGCGGCGATGGCGACGGTGTCCGTCGAGGCGTCGGGGGAGGACAGGGCAGCATTGCGGCGCGCCGTACGCGCCGATCCGGAAGACTTCACGATGGGTTTCCTTGGGAAGGCTCGAGTCAAAAGGAACTGCGGAAACTGCGGGAACTGCGGTCAAGCAACCAGCTACGTGCGGCACATCCGCACAACGGCGCCGCGACCCGCACGGAAGCAGGCCGGGCGCGGGCTCCGGGCCCGGGCGGGCCGGGGCGTGCGTGCTACCATTGTTCGATCTTCAATCCCGTCCTTCGATGTTCCAGCAATGAATTCCGAGACCCCCGCGGCCGGGCCGCGACAGGCACAGCCGCCCGCGACGTTGACGATTGCTTCGCGCGAGAGCCGCCTGGCGATGTGGCAAGCCGAACATGTGCGTGATGCGCTGCGCAAATTATATCCAGCTTGTGACGTGAAAATCCTCGGGATGACGACGCGCGGCGATCAGATTCTCGATCGCACGCTGTCGAAGGTCGGCGGCAAGGGCCTGTTCGTGAAGGAACTGGAGGCCGCGCTGGCCGATGGCCGCGCCGATCTCGCCGTGCATTCGCTGAAGGACGTGCCGATGGCGCTGCCCGACGGCTTCTCGCTCGCCGCGATCATGGCGCGCGAAGACCCGCGCGACGCCTTCGTGTCGAACGACTACGCGTCGCTCGACGCGCTGCCGGCCGGCGCGGTCGTCGGCACGTCGAGCCTGCGCCGCGAGGCGATGCTGCGTTCGCGTTATCCGCATCTCGAGGTCCTGCCGCTGCGCGGCAACCTCGACACGCGGCTCGCGAAGCTCGACCGCGGCGACTACGCGGCGATCATCCTCGCGGCCGCCGGCCTGAAGCGCCTCGGCCTCGACGCACGCATCCGCACGCTGCTCGACGTCGACGCGAGCCCGCCCGCGGCCGGCCAGGGCGCGCTCGGCATCGAGATCGCCGCGCACCGCGCCGACGTCGCCGCGTGGCTCGCGCCGCTGCACGACCCGCAGACCGCGCTCGCGGTCGAGGCCGAGCGGATGGTGTCGCGCGCGCTCGGCGGCAGCTGCGAGGTGCCGCTCGCCGCGCACGCGGTGTGGCGCGCGGGCGAGCTGTACCTGACGGGCCGCGTGTCGACCACCGACGGCAAGCGCGTGCTGACGGCCGACGCGTGCGGCGCGGTCATGACCGTCGCCGATGCGCTCGCGCTCGGCCGCGCGGTGTCCGACGAGCTCGAGGCGCAAGGCGCGCTCGACATCGTCCAGGCGCTGCTCGCCGGCTCGCAGGCCGCCGGCAAGGGCGACGCCTGATGGCGGGCGGCGCGCGCGCGTTCACCGCTGTCCTGACGCGTCCGGACGGGCAGTCCGACGCGCTCGCGTCGCAACTGGCCGACGCCGGTTGCGACGTGCTCGAATTCCCGCTGATCGATATCGCGCCGGTCGACGATCCGGCGCCGCTCGACGCCGCGTTCGCGGCGCTGGCCGACTACGCGCTGGTGGTTTTCGTGTCGCCGAACGCGATCGACCGTGCGCTCGCGCGGTACGGCGCGATCTGGCCGAACGCGCTGCCGGTCGGCGTGGTCGGGCCCGGCAGCGTCGCGGCGCTCGAGCGTCACGGCATCGCGGCGCCCGCGCATCGCGTGATCGCGCCGCAGGCGCCGGCCGACGGCGGGGTGCCCCATTACGATTCGGAAAGCCTGTTCGCGTGCATCGAGGCCGCGTTCGGCGGCGCGCAGGCGCTGGCCGGCAAGCGCGTGCTGATCGTGCGCGGCGACGGCGGGCGCGAATGGCTCGCCGAGCGTCTGCGCGAGGCCGGCGCGGACGTCACGCTCGTCGCCGCGTACCGGCGCGTCGTGCCGGAGCCGCGCGTCGGCGCGTGGGAACGCGTGCACGCGCTGCTCGACGGCCGGCCGCACGCGTGGCTCGTCACGAGCTCGGAAGGCGTGCGCAACCTGCACGAGCTGGCCCGCGCCCACCTGAACGATGCCGAGATCGACGCGCTCAAGCATGCGCCGCTCGTCACGCCGCACCCGCGGATCGAGCAGACCGCGCGCGCATTGGGTTTTGATAGGATTACGCTGACCGGCGCGGGCGATGAGCGCATCGTCCGCGCGTTTCGAACGATGGCCGACGAGGCCGTCCAACCGGCGACAGCCGCACCGGTGACTAAACGCATGACAGATACCAACGATTCCAAAAGCGTCGCTTCCCAGCCGGCCGCTGCATCCGCACCGCCGTCCAGCCCCCCTTATCTCGCGCCCGAGCCGCGTGCGCGCCGCGGCGGCAGCGCGCTGCTGTGGTTCGTCGTCGTCGTGCTCGGCTGCGCGGCGGGTGTCGGCGGCTACGCGCTGAACCGCAAGATCGACCGGCTCGACGGCACGTTCGTCGCGCGCCAGAAGGCGCTCGACGCGCAGGCGGCCGAAACGCGGATGAAGACCGAGCAGGCGCTCGCCAGCACGCACCAGGTCGACACGCAGCTCGCGCAGCTCGACGGCAAGCTGGCCGATGCGCAGAGCGCGCAGCAGGCGCTGCAGCAGCAATACCAGGACCTGTCGCGCAACCGCGATGCGTGGATGCTCGAGGAAGTCGACCAGATGCTGTCGAGCGCGAGCCAGCAGCTTCAACTGACCGGCAACACGCAGCTCGCGCTGATCGCGCTGCAGAACGCCGACGCGCGTCTCGCGACGTCGCAGAGCGCACAGGCCGTCACGGTGCGCAAGGCGCTCGCGCAGGACATCGAGAAGCTGAAGGCCGCGCCGGCGGCCGATCTCACGGGCCTCGCGATCAAGCTCGACGACGCGATCGGCAAGATCGACGCGCTGCCGCTGTCGGGCGAGGCGATCGTGCCGCACGCGGCGCCGAAGGCCGCGCCGGCCGACGCCGCGTCGTCGGTCGCCGCCGGCGAGCCGCGCTGGAAGGTGTGGTGGCACGACTTCTCGGCCGGCCTCGGCCAGCAACTGAAGGGCCTCGTGCAGGTGCGCCGGATCGACAACGCCGACGCGATGCTCGCGTCGCCCGACCAGGGCTACTTCGTGCGCGAGAACGTGAAGCTGCGCCTGCTCACCGCGCGGCTGTCGCTGCTGGCGCGCAACGACAGCGCGATGAAGGCCGACCTGCACGCCGCCCAGGCGTCGCTCGCGAAGTATTTCGATCAGGCGTCGAAGGACACGCAGACCGTCGAGGATCTGCTCAGGCAGGTTGACGGCGCGTCGCTGACGGTCGCGGTGCCGAACCTGAACACGAGCCTGAACGCCGTTCAGCAGTTCAAGAGCCGGGGGTAACGATGACGCTTCGAGGAATCGTCTGGCTCGCGGTCCTGTTCGCGATCGCCGCGGCGCTCGCCACCGTCGGCCGTTTCGACGCGGGGCAGGTGCTGCTCGTCTACCCGCCGTACCGGGTCGACGTGTCGCTGAACCTGTTCGTGATCGCCATCGTCGTGCTGTTCATCGTCGTGTACGCGCTGCTGCGCATCGTGCGCAACATCTGGCGCATGCCGCAGCGGGTCGCCGCGTATCGTGCGCGTGCGCGCAACGAGAAGGCGCAGGCATCGCTGCGCGATGCGATCGCGAACCTCTACGCGGGCCGCTTCTCGCGTGCGGAGAAGGCCGCGCGTGAAGCGCTGGCGGTCGATGCGAACCTGGGCGCCGCGAGTCTCGTCGCGGCCACGGCCGCGCACCGGATGCACGAGTACACGCGCCGCGACGACTGGCTGTCGAAGGTCGATGCGCCCGAATGGCAGGATGCACGGCTGCTCGCCGCGGCCGACATGCGCGCGGACGCCCGCGACGCCGACGGTGCGCTCGCCGCACTGGCCGACATGCAGGCCGGCGGCAAGCGCATCCACGCGCAGCAGGTCGCGCTGCGGGCCCAGCAGCAACTGAAGAACTGGGCCGAGGTGCTGAAGCTCGCGAAGGCGCTCGAAAAGCGCGAGGCGCTGCATCCGGCCGCGGCCGTGCGGCTGCGCCAGCAGGCGGCGGAAAACCTGCTGCGCGAACGCCGGCACGACCCGGATGCGCTGCTCGAAGTATGGCAGTCGCTGTCGCCCGTCGAGCGCCAGTCGCCGCGCCTGGCCGATCTCGCGGCCGAGCTGCTCGTGCCGCTCGAGCGCCGCAACGAAGCGCGCCGCATCGTCGAGGACGCGCTCGCGCACAACTGGGATGCACGCCTTTTGCGCCGCTACCCGGACACGGCCGGCGCCGATGCGCTGCCGCTGATCCAGAAGGCCGAAGGCTGGAAGAAGGATCATCCGGAAGACGCCGACCTGCTGTTCGCACTCGGCCGCCTCTGCCAGCAGCAGCAGCTGTGGGGCAAGGCGCAGTCGTTCCTCGAGTCGGCGCTGAAGCTGGCCGACAACGAGGCGCTGAAGGTGCGCGCGCATCGCGCGCTCGCCCGCCTGTTCGAGCATCTCGGCGAAACCGACAAGGCCGCGAAGCACTACCGCGAAAGCGCGCTCGCGATCACCGTGGTCTGACGCGGCGCTGCGTAGAAAGCCCCGAACGCCGATCGGCGTTCGGGGCTTTTTTTCGTCCGCCGTTGGGCCGCCGGCACGCAGCGTGCCGTCATCCGGCCGGTGCGGGCGCTGTCTGCCTGCAAGCCAAAACGCCTGGGCGCCGGGGCGATGCCGGACGTCGGGGCGGTTCGGGACGGGCCGGCAATCGGCCGGCGGCGTATCGGGTGTCTCGGGTGTGTCGGGTGTATCCGGCGCGCGTCGACGCGCCCCGCATCACTTGTCGACGAGCCGCTTCGGCACCGACAACGCAAGCAGCCCGCCGAGCACGAGGAAGCCGGCCAGCATGTACATGCCCGCGTCGTTGGTGCTCGTCGCCTGCTTGAGCCAGCCCATCAGGTACGGGCTCAGGAAGCCGGCCAGGTTGCCGATCGAGTTGATCATCGCGATGCCGGCCGCGGCGGCCGTGCCGCCGAGGAACGCGGTCGGCAGGCTCCAGAACAGCGGCAGCGTCGTCAGGATGCCGATCGTCGCGAGCGTGAGGCCGAGCATCGCGAGCGCCGTCTGGTGCGCCCAGATCACCGACAGCACGAGGCCGAGCGCGCCGATCGCGGCCGGAATCGCGACGTGCCAGCGGCGTTCGCGGCGTTTGTCCGCGCTGCGCGCGATCAGGATCATCGCGACCACCGCGGCCGCATACGGAATCGCCGACAGCAGGCCGATCATGAGCGTGTCGGTCACGCCCGTCGCCTTGATGATCGTCGGCAGCCAGAAGCCGACGCCGTAGAGCCCCATCACGAACGAGAAATAGATCAGCGCCATCAGCCACACGCGCGGGCTCGACATCACGGTGCCGAGCGGCAGGTCTTCCTTGGTGGCTTCCTCCGCGTCGACGTTGCGGGCGAGCAGCGCCTTTTCTTCGTCGGTCAGCCACGCCGCCTTCGCGATCCGTTCGTCGAGCGTGAAGAACACGAGCACGCCGGCGAGCACGGACGGAATGCCTTCGAGCAGGAAGAGCCACTGCCAGCCGTGCCAGCCGCTCACGCCGTCGAACGCCTTCAGGATGAAGCCGGAGATCGGCCCGCCGATCACGCCGGACAGCGCGACGGCCGTCATGAAGAACGTCGTCATCCGGCCGCGCCGGTGCGCGGGATACCAGTAGGTGAGGTAGAGGATCACGCCGGGGAAGAAGCCCGCTTCGGCGACGCCGAGCAGGAAGCGCATCACGTAGAACATCGCGGGCGTCGTGACGAACATCGTCAGGATCGAGATCACGCCCCACGTCGCCATGATGCGGGCGATCCACACGCGGGCGCCCACCCGGTGCAGGATGATGTTGCTCGGCACCTCGAACAGGAAATAGCCGAAGAAGAAGATCCCGGCTCCGAGCCCGTACACGGTGTCGCTCAGGTTCAGGTCGCTCGCCATCTGCAGCTTCGCGAACCCGACGTTTACGCGGTCGAGATACGCGACCACGTAGCACAGCAGCAGGAGCGGCACGAGCCGCCACGACACCTTGCGGTAGGTTGCTTCCTCGAATGCGCCGGACGAGCCCGGCAGCGACTGCGTCGATGTTGCCATGTTGTCTCCTGTCGATCCAAGTTAGCGCTTTAGCGGTGACCTGGATCCCATGCTTTGCGGTCGATCGATGGCCGCGCCTGGGCGGTGGCCTGGATCCGATGCACCGCTGTCCTTGTAGTGGGCCGGAGCGGGTGCGGTGGCGCCCGATCCGGTTTCGTGCGAAGCAATACGCGGCGGCCGTGCCCCCCGTGACGGCTAGATGCAGCGCCCGCCGTCGACTTCGAGGCAGACGCCGGTGATGAACTCGGCTTCGTCGGATGCGAGGTACAGCGCGGCGTTCGCGATGTCCTGCGGCGTCGAGAAGCGGCCGAGCGGAATCGTCGCGAGAAAGCGGCGGCGATTCTCCGGCGTGTCCTCGCAGCCCATGAACTCGGTCATCAGCGCGGTTTCGCCGAGCACCGGGTTGATGCAGTTCACGCGGATGCGCTCGGCGCCGAGTTCGGCCGCGAGCGACTTGCTCGCGGTGATCATCGCACCCTTCGTGCTGTTGTACCAGACAAGGCCCGGGCGCGGCCGCACGCCGGCCGTCGACGCGACGTTCACGAACACGCCGCCGCCCTGTGCGCGGAAGTACGGCACGAAGGTCTGCACGCACCAGAACAGGCTCTTCATGTTGACGGCGTACACGCGGTCGAATTCGGCTTCCGTCACGTCGAGCACGGGCTTGTTGCGGTGCGTCGTGCCCGCGTTGTTCACGACGATCTGCACCGCATGGAAATCGTCGAGCGCGGCCTGCAGCAGCGCGCGCCAGTCGTCCGCTTTCGACACGTCGCCGGCCACCGCGATCGCCTTGCCGCCCGCGAGCGCGATCTCGCTCGCGACGCGCTCGGCCGCCGCGCCGTGCAGGTCGTTGACGACGACGTTCGCGCCTTCGCGCGCGTACGTTTTCGCGATGCCTTCGCCGAACCCCGAGCCGCCGCCCGTGACGATGGCCGTCTTGCCGCTCAACCGCATGGTGTGTCTCCTGTGCTGGTCATCAGAGTCGTCGTGTGCCGACCGGCGGCCGGGTGCTGCCCGCACGCCGGGCGCGTGCCGTGCGTCAGCCGTGCCGGATCGCGATCGTCTTCAGCGCGGTGAAGCCGTACAGGGCCTCGAAGCCTTTCTCGCGGCCATGGCCCGAATGGCCGACGCCGCCGAACGGCAGCTCGACGCCGCCGCCCGCGCCATAGTTGTTGATGAACACCTGCCCCGCGCGCAGCCGCCGCGCAAGCCGCAACTGGCGCGCGCCGTCGCGGGTCCAGACGCCCGCGACGAGGCCGTACGGCGTGCCGTTCGCGAGCGCGACGGCTTCGTCCTCGTCGACGAAACGCATCGCCGCGAGCACGGGGCCGAATACCTCCTCCTGTGCGAGCCGGTGCGACGGCGGCACGTCGCGCAACAGCGCGGGCGCTTGATAGAAGCCGCTTTCGGGCGCGTCGGCGACGACTTGCCCGTGCGCGGCCATCGGAATGCCGTCATGCTGCGCGTCGGACAGGAAATCCCACACGCGTTGCTGCTGCTTCGCGTTGATCAGCGGGCCGCAGTCGAGATCGGCGCGGCTCGGGCCGACCCGCAGCCCGTTGAACGCGGTGGCGAGGCGCTCGACGAGCGGCTCGTACACCGCGCGCTCGATCAGCACGCGGCTGCCGGCCGAGCAGGTCTGCCCGCCGTTCTGCACGATCGCGGACACGAGCACCGGCAGCGCCGCGTCGAGATCGGCGTCGGCGAACACGATTTGCGGCGACTTGCCGCCGAGTTCGAGCGTGACGGGCACGTGGTTCTCGGCCGCCATCTGCGTGACCAGCTTGCCGGTGGCCGGCGAACCCGTAAACGAGATGTGGTCGATGCCCGGATGGCGCGCGAGCGCGGCGCCCGCTTCATGGCCGTAGCCGGTGACGATGTTGAGCGCGCCGGCCGGCAGCCCGGCCTCGGCGGCCAGCTCGGCGACGCGCAGCACGGACAGGCACGCGTCCTCGGCCGGCTTGACGACGCACGCGTTGCCGGCCGCGAGCGCCGCGCCGACGCTGCGCCCGAAGATCTGCATCGGGTAGTTCCACGGCACGATATGGCCCGTGACGCCGTGCGGCTCGCGCACCGTCAGCACCGTGTAGCCGGCCTGGTAGGGGAGGGTTTCGCCGTGCAGCTTGTCGGCGGCGCCCGCGTAGAACTCGAAGTAGCGCGCGAGCGCGGCCGCGTCGGCGCGTGCCTGCTTCAGCGGCTTGCCGGTGTCGCGTGCCTCGATCGCGGCGAGCTCCTCGATCGAATCGGCCACGCGCGCCGACAGCCGCATCAGCACGCGGCCGCGCTCGGCGGCGCTGGCGGCGCCCCACGGGCCCGCGAACGCGTCGCGGGCCGCGGCGACCGCGCGCTCGATGTCGGGCGCCGTGCCGCGCGCGATCGTCGCGAACGGCTGGCCGTCGGACGGATCGACGACCGCGATGGTTTCCAGTTGCGCGGGCAAGGTCCATTCGCCCGCGATGAAATGCTTCGCTTCTTCCATGCCTCCTCCTGTCGACCCGAGTTAGCGCTTCAGCGCTTACTCGGGTCCCATGCATCGCGGTCGACCCAGGTTAGCGCTTCAGCGCTTGCTCGGGTTCCATACCTTGTGATTGACGTGCAACGCAGCCGGCCCGACGCCCGGACATCCGGAACGATTATCGCGCCGATCGTCATCCGGACGCCACCGGTCGATTGGCTATAATGGCGCATTCCTTTTGGGGGACGCCCGCGACGGCATCGGCCGCGGCGCCCTGTCCCGAATTCCCATCGACCTACAGAGAGTGCTCATGAGCTTCAATCATGTTCCGGCCGGCAAGGACCTGCCGCAAGATTTCAACGTGATCATCGAGATTCCCGCGCAAAGCGATCCGGTGAAGTACGAGGCGGACAAGGAACTGGGCCTCCTCGTCGTCGACCGCTTCATCGGCACGGGCATGCGCTACCCGGTGAACTACGGCTACATCCCGCAGACGCTGTCGGGCGACGGCGATCCGGTCGACGTGCTGGTGATCACGCCGTTCCCGCTGCTGGCCGGCTCGATCGTGCGTTCGCGCGTGCTCGGCATGCTGCAGATGACCGACGAGTCGGGCGTCGACGCGAAGCTGATCGCCGTGCCGCACGACAAGATCTGCCCGATGACGGCGAACCTGAAGTCGATCGACGACGTGCCCGAGTACCTGAAGGACCAGATCAAGCACTTCTTCGAGCAATACAAGGCGCTCGAGAAGGGCAAGTGGGTGAAGGTCGAAGGCTGGGCCGGCATCGAAGCCGCGCACAAGGAAATCACCGACGGCGCCGCGAACTACAAGAAGTAAGCGGCGTGCCGGCCGACGGCCGGCTCGTACGGAACGCGAACCGCGCGTGTCTCTTCAGGAGGCCGCGCGGTTTTGTTTTGCGCGCATGGTTTTCCGGCGGGTGGGCGGTGAGGCAGGCGCGGCCGGGGCCTGCTTCGCGCGTTTCGCTCGGGGCGAGGCCACGGCCGGGGTGATCGCCGCGGTGGTTTTCGTGGCCGATGGACGGCGACGGGCCGGTGCGGAATCGGCGCCTTCGCGTACGCGCGCGGCGGGTTCGCCGGCAGTGGCTGGCACCTTCCCGTTTGACGGGGCGGAAGAGGGCGAGCCGGTTTTCTTGACCGGTGTGCGACGCGATGAGGTCTTTTTTGCGGCAGCATTGCCGTTGGTTTTTGCACGTTCCGGGTCTGGTGCGGCTCGATTCGATTGGGCCGGCGTCGACGCCGGCTCGCCCTTCGCGGGTTTCGCCTTCTTCGCGGCCGTTGCAGACCTGACAACTTTCCCGGCTTTCGCGTTGTTTCCGGCGACCTGTTCCGTTTCCGCCGTCTTCGCCGCATCGTCGATGTCGTTCCGCTGCCCCTTCTTCCGCCTGCGCACCGGCGCCTTCGTCTCGGCCGTGTCGCCGCTCCCGTCGAGCGCGACCGCTACCGGCAACACCGATTCCAGCGTGCGCAAACCGGCCGCCAGCTCGCGCTTTTTGGCGGGCGTGAGCCGCTTCACCCAGTATTCGGCGCGCGACGCGCTCGACCGGTCGGGCAGCGCAAACGTCGCGAGCACCGCACGCGGCTTGCGCGAGCGCGTGTAGCGTGCGCCCTTGCCGGACGCGTGTTCGTCGAAGCGCGCGGCGACATCGGTCGTGATGCCCGTATAGACGCTGTCGTCGGCGCATTCGATCAGATACAGAAACCAGGACATGGCGGGGCGGCGGGATGCGAAGCCGCCAGTGTCTCAGAAAAAACGCGCGTCAACGCCACCGGTCGCCGTGCCCGTCGCGAAAGCGGGTCGGCGCCGCGCCGAGTTCGCGCGTGAAGAAGCGCGTGAACGCGCTCGTCGAACGGAAGCCGACGCGCGCGCCGATCTCGCCGATCGGCAGCTGCGTGTTGAGCAGCAGGTCGCGCGCCTCGCCGAGCCGCGCCTGCGCGACGAGCGCATGGAACCCGACCGCTTCGCGATGCAGCCGCCGGCGCAGCGTCCAGCGCGACATCGCGAAGCGCGTGCACACGTGCTGCATCAGCGTGTCGGTCGGCACGTCGGTGTCGTCGGACGTACGCAGCCAGTCGCGCACGCATTGCTCGACCGACGAGCCGAACGTCGACCGCGCGCGCACGCGCTCGCGTGCGGCGTCGGCCGCATGACGCTGGATGCCGGCGAGCGGTGCGTTGTAGCGCTCGAACGGCGTATCGAAGTGCGCGGAGCGCAGCACGAGGCGGTTGTGCGCGGCGTCGAACGATAGCGATGCGCCGAGCATGTCGCGCAGCGCGGCAACGGGCGCGAACGCGCGGCCGGCGAATTCGGCGTCATCGATGCGCGCCTGCGGATCGTACAGGCGCGCAAGCGCCGCGAGGATCGCGAGGTTCGCGAATGCGCTGCCCGCGTGCCGGCCGTCGCCTTCGTTCACGTATTCGAGCGCGATCGCGTCGCCGTTCTCGTGCGCGAAGACCCAGTCGACGTTGCCGATCAGCTCGCGATAGTGCAGGTAACCGTGCAGCGCGTCGCGCAGCGTCGCCGCGTTGCACGTGATGCCGGCGAGTTCGGGAAACGGCACGAGCCACGGCTCGACCTGCGGCGGCGGGCGGCGCCACGACAGCGGCCAGTCGCTCGTCAGCTGCATCGCGGCCACGTGCCGGTCGCCCGCGATGCGGCGCGTGTCGTCGGCGAGCTCGGCCGGCCCGATGCCGAGCGTCTGGTAAAGCGGTGCGGGATCGATGCCGTTCATGCGCGCGTCTTCGCACAGCCAGCGGTAGATCCGGACCGATACCGATTTCTGTTGCAACTCCATGTCTGTCTCCCTGTCGTCATGCCGTTCGGGTTTGTCCCCGCTGCGAGAGGTCAACGCATGCTCCTGCCGGTCAAGCGTGGTGACCGATCGATTTTTAGACTCGGACGCTGGAGTGGAGCCCCAAGTACAACAGAACGATTCTGGAGGATCAATGAAAACTTCGCTGTTCCGGTGTTCGACGATCGCGTCCGCGTGCGCGCTCACGGTGCTGCTCGCATCGTGCGGCGGCGACGACATCCATGCGCCGGCCGACCCCGACGCGGCGGCCGACCAGCGCGCGGCTGCGCTCGTCGCGCAATTGACGACCGACGAGAAGCTGCAGCTCGTGCACGGCACGGGCATGCCGGCCCTCGACCTGGGCGGCCCGTTCCCGGCCGACGCGCTGAACGGTGCGAGCTACATCCCCGGTGTGCCGCGGCTCGGCATTCCGGCGCTCAGCAGCGCCGACTCGGCGGGCGGCGTGAACGTGAAGAACGCGCGCGTGACCGCGCTGCCCGCGCCGGTCGCGCTCGCGGCGACGTGGGACCCGGCGCTCGCGGGCACCTACGGCACGCGCATCGCGCTCGAGTTGCGCGCGCTCGGCTTCGCGGAAGGGCTCGGCGGCGGCGTGAACCTCGCGCGCGAGCCGCGCAACGGCCGCACGTTCGAATACATGGGCGAGGACCCGGTGCTCGCGGGCACGCTGAGCGCCGCGCGCACGCAGGCCACGCAGGCGCAGAAGGTGATCGCGACGATCAAGCATTTCGCGTTCAACGACCAGGAAACCAACCGGATGACGGTCGATTCGGTCGTCGACGAGCGGACCATGCGCGAGGCCGAACTGCTTGCGTTCGAGATCGGCGTGAAGGACGGCCAGCCGGGCAACGTGATGTGCGCGTACAACAAGCTGAACGGCGTGTATGCGTGCGAGAACCCGTATTTGCTGACGACCGTGCTGAAGAACGAGTGGGGCTTCAAGGGTGTCGTGCAGTCGGACTGGGGCGCGACGCATTCGACGGTCGCGGCCGTGCAGGCCGGACTCGACGAGGAACAGCCGGGCGCGGCCGACGACGGCAACGCGCCGCTCGGCTCGTACTTCAATTCGAAGCTGCGCGCGGCGCTGCAGGCCGGCAGCGTGTCGGTCGCGCGGCTGAACGACATGGTGCAGCGCAAGCTGCGCACGCTGATCCGCATCGGCGTGATGGACGCGCCGCCGAAGCCGGGCGGCGCGATCGACGAAGCCGCCGGCCATGCCGATGCGCTCGCGATCGCCCGGCAAGCGGCGGTGCTGCTGAAGAACGCGGCCGCGCCGGGCGACACGCAGCCGGTGCTGCCGCTGGCTGCCGCCACGCTCAAGTCGGTCGTCGTGATCGGCGGGCATGCGGACGCGGGCGTGCTGTCGGGCGGCGGCTCGGGGGCGGTGCCGGCGATCGACGGCAACGCGGTGACGTCCTGCCCGCAACCGGCCGGCATGCTGTTCGGCGGGTGCGCGACCTGGTACAAGTCCGCGCCGCTCGCCGCGATCCGCGCGAAGGCGCCGAACGCGTCGGTCAGCTATCTCGACGGTACCGACGCGAACGCCGCGGCGAGCGCGGCCGCGCAGGCCGATGTCGCGATCGTGTTCGCCACGCAGTGGCAGACGGAGGGGCTCGACCTCGCGAGCCTGTCGCTGCCCGATGCGAAGGCGGACCCGTACAACCAGCAATACGACCAGAACGCGCTGATCGCCGCGGTCGCCGCGAAGGCCAGGCGCGTGATCGTCGTGCTCGAGAACGGCAGCCCCGTGCTGATGCCGTGGCTCGCGAACGTGCATGGCGTGCTGGACGCGTGGTATCCGGGCGCGCAGGGCGGCCAGGCGATCGCCGACCTGCTGTTCGGCGACGCGAACCCGTCGGGCCGGCTGCCGCTGACGTTCCCGAAGCAGGACGCCGACCTGCCGCAGCCGGCGATCGACCCGTCGAACCTGCGGAACGTCTACGCGGAAGGGCTCGCGTACGGCTATCGCTGGTTCGACGCGAAGGCGATCGAGCCGCTGTTTCCGTTCGGCTACGGGCTGTCGTACACGACGTATGCGTTGTCGGCGATGTCCGCGCAGGCCGACGCCGCGGGCAACGTGACGGTTGGCGTGACCGTGACGAACACGGGCGCGCGCGCCGGTACGCACACGGTGCAGATCTACGCGGCGCTGCCCGCATCGCTCGGCGAGCCGCCGAAGCGGCTCGTCGGCTGGACCAAGGTCGCGCTGCAGCCGGGCGAGGCGCGCACGGTCAGCATCGCGGTGCCGGCGCAGCGCTTCGCGGTGTGGGATCCGAGCGCGCACGCGTGGCGGATCGGCGCGGGCACCTATGGGCTGTCGGCGGCCGCGTCGTCGCGCGACCCGCAGGCGCTGTCGCAGACGGTGACGCTCGCCGCGCACTGAATCCGCGACAACCGTACGGCACGCGGCCAGGCCACGCATGGCTTCGCCGCATGCCGATACGCCGGATGGCGCGGCGCTAGCCGGCGCTGCGCCGGAACGGATCGTGTTCGCGCAGTTCGTCGACGTACGCGTGGATATGCTCGGTCTCGCGCTCGAGAAAGCGCGCGACCGCATCGGAAAACGCCGGATGCGCGAGCCAGTGCGCGGAGTGCGTGACGGTCGGCAGGAAACCGCGCGCGAGCTTGTGCTCGCCCTGCGCGCCGCCTTCGAACGTGTCGAGCCCGGCCTCGATGCAGAATTCGAGCAACTGGTAGTACGCCGTTTCGAAATGCAGGCAGGGCACGTGCTCGATCGCGCCCCAGTAGCGCCCGTACAGCGTGCCGCCGCCGTGTTCGCCGCGCCGGTACACGGCGAGCGCGCTCGCGATCGGCTGGCCGTCGGCTTCGGCGATCACGAGGAGCAGGTTCTCGGGCATCGTCGCGCCGATCGTACGGAAGAAGTCGAGGTTCAGGTACGGGCTCGAATAATGCTCGCGGTAGGTCTGCCGGTAGCAGCGCGAGAAGAAGCGCCAGTCGGCGTCGGTGATGCGGTCGCCGGTGAGCCGCCGGAAGGTCACGCCCGCGTCGTGCACCTTGCGCCGCTCCGCGCGGATGTTCTTGCGCTTTTTCTGCTCGAGCGTGCCGAGGAAATCGTCGAAGTGGCGGTAGCCGTCGTTGAGCCAGTGAAACTGCACGCCTTCGCGCAGCATCATGCCCATCGATTCGAGCAGCCGCGCTTCGTCGCCGGTCGGGAACAGCACGTGCAGCGACGACACGTCGCTCTGCTCGGCGAACGCGAGCAGCGTGGCCGCGAGCCGGCGGCGCGCGTCGTCGTTTGCCGCGAGCAGCCGCGTGCCCTGCACCGGCGTGAACGGCACCGCGCACAGCAGCTTCGGGTAATAGGCCAGGTTGTTGCGCTGGTATGCGTCGGCCCATGCCCAGTCGAACACGTATTCGCCGTACGAATGCTGTTTCGCGTAGACGGGCGCGGCGGCCGCGAGGCGGCCGGTGCCCGCGTCGGTCAGCGTGACGAAATGCGGCGACCAGCCGGTGTCGTCCACCGCGCAGCGCGCGACGTGCAGCGCGTCGAGGAATTCGTGGCGCAGGAACGGCGTGGGCTGCGCGTCGCGCGCGAGCAGCGCGTTCCATTCGTCGGCCGGCACCTCGGCCGGGGACGACAGGATGCCCGTGCGATAATCGATGCGTTCGTGTTTCAAGCGTGAATCCGTACCGTTGGATGTTGCCGGATGCGGGCCGCCGTGGCCCGCGCCCGGATCGATTTCGTCAGCCGTTCAAGGCGCGCCGCCGGGCTGCGCCGCTCCCGCCATGAAGACCCGACTCGCTCTCGCCCAGATCAACGTCACCGTCGGCGATTTCGCCGGCAACGTCGCGCGGATCGTCGCGGCCGCGCGCGCCGCGCACAACGATGGTGCGCACCTGATGGTCGCGCCCGAACTCGCGCTGTCCGGCTATCCGCCCGAAGACCTGCTGCTGCGGCCCGCGTTCTACGCGGCGGCGGCCGCCGCACTCGATGCGCTCGCCGATGCGCTGAAGGCGTTCGACGGGCTCGCGGTGCTGGTCGGCCATCCGTTGCGCGGCCCGGGCAGCGGTCCGGGCAGGGGCTCGGGCAGGGGGCCGGGCAGCGATGCGGGCAGCGCGTCAGCCGTCGATGGTAATGCAAACCGCCCGATCGAGCGCGGCGTGCCGCCCACCGATACCTTCAACGCGGTGTCGCTGATCGTCGGCGGCGAGATCGTCGGCACCTACCGCAAGCAGGATCTGCCGAACGCCGAGGTGTTCGACGAGAAACGCTACTTCGCGACCGACACCGAGCCGCTCGTGTTCGAGCTGAACGGCGTGAAATACGGCGTGATCATCTGCGAGGACGCGTGGCATGCGTCGGCCGCGCAGATCGCGAAGGCGGCCGGCGCGCAGGTGCTGCTGATCCCGAACGGCTCGCCGTATCACATGAACAAGGAGGCGGTGCGCATCGACATCCTGCGCGCGCGGATTCGCGAGACCGGGCTGCCGATGGTGTACGTGAACCTCGTCGGCGGCCAGGACGAACTCGTGTTCGACGGCGGTTCGTTCGTGCTCGACGGCGAGGGCGCGCTCGTCGCGAAGATGCCGCAGTTCGACGAAGGGCACGCGATCGTCGAATTCGACGGCGCGCGCCCGCTGCCGGGCACGATCGCGCCCGAGCTGTCGACCGACGCGCAGGTGTACCGCGCGCTCGTGACAGGCGTGCGCGACTACATCGGCAAGAACGGCTTTCCCGGCGCGCTGATCGGGCTGTCGGGCGGCGTCGATTCGGCGCTGGTGCTGGCCGTCGCGTGCGACGCGCTCGGGCCCGAGCGCGTGCGCGCGGTGATGATGCCGTCGCGCTTCACGGCCGACATCTCGACCACCGACGCGGCGGAAATGGCGCGGCGCGTCGGCGTGCGCTACGACGAGATCGCGATCGCGCCGATGTTCGATGCCTTCCGCGCGGCGCTTGCCGGCGAATTCGCGGGCTGCGCGGAAGACGCGACGGAGGAGAACATCCAGGCGCGCATCCGCGGCACGCTGCTGATGGCGCTGTCGAACAAGTTCGGCTCGATCGTGCTGACCACCGGCAACAAGAGCGAGATGGCGGTCGGCTACTGCACGTTGTACGGCGACATGGCCGGCGGTTTCGCGGTGATCAAGGACATCGCGAAGACGCTCGTGTACCGGCTCTGCCGTTACCGCAACGAAACAACCGACTACGGGCTGCGCGACGTGATTCCCGAACGGATCCTGACGCGCGCGCCGTCGGCCGAACTGCGCGAGAACCAGACCGACCAGGACAGCCTGCCGCCGTACGACGTGCTCGACGCGATCATGCGGATGTACATGGAAGAAGACCGGCCGCTCGCCGAGATCGTCGCGGCCGGCTATGCGCGGGCCGACGTCGAGCGTGTGACGCGGCTCATCAAGATCAACGAATACAAGCGCCGCCAGGCGCCGATCGGCATTCGCGTCACGCATCGCGCATTCGGGCGCGACTGGCGCTACCCGATCACGTCACGCTTCACCGAGCGGTTCGATTGAGCGGCGCTGGGCCGGATGCGGCCCGCCGGCTTACAATCGGGATCGCGATTTTTCATCCAAACGAGCATTGAGGGACAACCATCATGAAACGCATCACCGCCATCATCAAGCCGTTCAAGCTGGACGAAGTCCGCGAAGCGCTCGCCGAAGTGGGTCTCACGGGCCTGACCGTGACGGAAGTGAAGGGCTTCGGCCGCCAGAAGGGCCATACCGAGCTGTATCGCGGCGCCGAATACGTCGTCGATTTCCTGCCGAAGATGAAGATCGAGGTGGTCGTCGCGGAAGCGCAGGTCGATCAGGTGATCGACGCGGTGATCGGTGCGGCGCGCACCGGCAAGATCGGCGACGGCAAGATCTTCGTGTCGGACGTCGAGCGCGTGATCCGCATCCGCACCGGCGAAGAGAACGAAGCGGCGGTCTGAGCGCCGCGTCAGCGCCATTCGAACGCTTCGCGGCCGCTTCGGCCGATCGGGCCACGGGCCGCACGAACCGGCCGCCCAAGAAAAAACGGTGCGGATACCCGGTTGGGTACCGCACCGATACGCGCCTCTCGCAGCAGCGTGGAAAGTGTTGTCGAATCGTTCTTTGACGGCGCCTGATCAGAACAGGTGCTGGATGCCGGCGTAGACGCCGGTCTGGCTGCCGCCCGGATGCGGGTTGCCCGTCGACACGGCGGTGCCTGCACCGTTTGCGTTCAGGCCGAAGTTGGCCGTCGAGCTGTTGCGCACCGTCGCGACCTGGACGTCGAACAGCGTGCGCTTCGAGATGTTGTACGAGCCGCCGACCGTGTAGATGTTCGCGTTGCCGCCGCCGTGGTTCGCGTTCACGTGATACACGGCCGCGATCAGCGCCGCTGCCGGCGTGGCCTGCCACGTCACACCGCCCCACACCTGTTGCGTACCCGTCACGCCGGCGTTCACTGCCGGGCCGCCGCTGCCGTCGGCGCGCGATGCCTGGTAGGCCGCCTGAACCTTGAACTGGCCGAGGAACACGTTCACGCCCGCGAAGTATTCGCGCGAGTAGTTGAACACGTCCGAGAAGCGGCCGTTGCTGTCGCGCGTTTCGTCGTAGATGCCGCGCAACTGGAACAGCGAATTCGTGTAGGTGACCTGACCGCCCATTGCACGGCCCGGTTGGCCGGCCGTCGTGTTGCCGTTGAAGCTGGTCGAGTTCGAGAACGAGAACTGGCCGTAGAAGTCGAGGCCGTAGAGCGACGGCGACTGGTACGACACGTTGTTGCTGGTCTTGTTCCAGTTGCGGCCGCGCACGAGCGAGGCCGTCGACCAGGCCGACTGGCCGAACGGGTCGAAGTCCCACACGCCGTTGGCGATCGCGAGCTCGCGACCCAACAGCAGCGTACCGTAGCGGTCGTTCGAGATACCGACGGTCGCGAAACGATCCCAGATCGAGCCGCTGAAGCCGCCCGTCATCGTGTTGAACGCGCCTTCGAGGTGGAACAGGATCTTGTTGCCGCCGCCGATGTCCTCGCTACCCTTCAAGCCCCACAGGCTCGTGCCCCAGTCGCCGCTTTCCGCGCGCACTTGGTGGCCGTTCTGCAGGCCGTTCAGGTACTCGATGCCTGCATCCAGGCGGCCATACAGCGTGACGCTGCTCTGCGCGTGCGCCGTCACCACCCCAGCAGCCATCAGCGCGGCCGCGACCAAAGCTTTCTTCATCATCTCCTCCATACCCTGTCAAAAAGTCAACCCAGACTGCACGAGATGCCCGGAGCGCGAGCGCCGGGCAAAAGCGGGATAACCAGGGAGACCTCGTGCAGGGCCGGTAAGCGCGGCACGCGGGCAAGCAGACGGAAAACCGTTGAGCGGTCCCGCGCAGCCGGGTCGGCCTGCGGGGTCTCCTTGTAGTGTCGTGAAGCTAAACTACATTTCACGAACTTCGTTTTGCTACTTTGGTTACTAATTTAGCAAAAATACAATTTTGTGGCGATGGAAATCGTTGTTTGACTAACCGCTGTCGCCAAATTGCCATGCAACACGGTGCGCAACACGGCTCCCGAGGGTTCCCGATGACCGGAAAACCCTTGTTCTACAAGGGAGACAGGGATTTCGCGGGTGTGGGTCAAGGATTGCCACTATTGACGTTGCCGAGGCGCCGGCGTAAGCGCGAAAGTCGCGAAATTGGTAAGTATTTCGTAATGATTCGGGCGATTGCGAGCATCGCCGATCGGCGCCCGGAACGCCCGTCCTGCCACGCGCGGCGCTTAGTCCGGGTGCGGCCGTGCGTCGAGCAAGTGGGCGCGGATCCAGCGGTGCGCATCGGTGCGCGCGTGCTTCGCGTGCGAGTAGACCTTCACCGTGTAGCGCGGGATCTCGAACGGCGCGGGGAAGATGCGGATCGGCGCCGCGTGCCGCAGCGCCTGCGCGGCGCGATTCGGCACGGTCATCAGGAGTGCCGACTCCGCGATCACGAACGGTGCGGCCAGCACGGTCGGCAACTGTACGGCCACCTGCCGCGCGAGGCCGAGCCGGTCGAGCACGTAGTCGACGACGCCGCGCGGCTCGTTCCACGGCGTGACGACCACGTGGCGGGCCGCCAGATACTGGTCGAGCGTCAGCCGCCGGCCGATGTGCGGATGCGCGGCGCTCGCGATCACGACGTAGTCGTCGGAGAACCAGTCGAAATCCTCGATGCCCGGCGCGTCGGCCGCCGTTTCCTCGTGGTAGCCGAGCGCGAAGTCGATACGGCCGGCCGCGAGCTCGTCGACGGAAATCTTGCGGTCCGAATGGACGACGCGGATCCGCAGGTGCGGCGCCACGTGCTGGATGCGGGCGAGGAATGCCGGCAGCACCGCGAACGCCGTGTAGTCGGTCGCGGCGAACACGAACGTGCGATCGCTTTGCGCGGGATCGAAGCGGCGCGCGCGGGCGAGCCCCTTCGACATCGCGTCGAGCGCGTCGCCGGCCCACGTGGCGATGTCGTCGGCGCGCACGGTCGGTTGCATCTCGTTGCCGAGGCGCACGAACAGCGCATCGCCGATCGCGTCGCGCAGCCGGGCGAGCGCATGACTCAACGCCGACGGGCTCAACGCGAGCTCGTGCGCGGCCGCCGCGACCGACCGGTGGCGGTACAACGCGTCGAACACGAGCAGCAGGTTCAGGTCGAGACGGCGAAGGTCGGGATGCATATTGTTCAGATACGGATGAAGAAACTGCACTTCCTGCAGATGTGGCGTGAACGTAGCATGACGGTTCGAACGGCGCCAGCGCGGGGCGCGGCGCCGCTTGTCCGTTTCACATCCGGGCCGGAGGAGGGCTCAACCCGTGCAAATCGATATCCGTTGCGCCACCGTTGCCGACGTGCCGCTGATCCTGCGCTTCATCACCGAACTGGCCGTCTACGAGAAGGCGGAGCACGAAGTCGTCGCGACGCCCGAATCGCTCGAGCGCAGCCTGTTCGGCGAAGGCTCGCCGGCGCGTGCGCTGATGTGCGAGGTCGATGGCGAGCCGGCCGGCTTCGCCGTGTATTTCTTTTCGTATTCGACGTGGCTCGCGCGGCAGGGGCTGTATCTGGAGGATCTGTACGTATCGCCGCGTTTTCGCGGCGCCGGCGCGGGGCTGCGGCTGTTGAAGGCGCTCGCGCGGATCGCGGTCGAGTCGGGCTGCGGGCGTTTCGAATGGAGCGTGCTCGACTGGAACGAGCCGGCGATCCGCTTCTACGAGGGCGTCGGCGCGGCGCCGCAGAGCGAATGGGTGCGTTACCGGCTGGCGGGCGACGCCCTGCGCGCGTTCGCCGACGCCACGCCGGTGAGCGCCGCGTAAACGCAAGACGGGCGCCGCGCGGCGAACCGCGGGCGCCCGTTCGGGCGGGGTGCGTGACGGGCGTTACTTGAGGCTGCCCGACAGGAACCCGCGCAGGCGTTCGCTCTTCGGGTTCGCGAACACCTCGGCCGGCACGCCTTCTTCCTCGACGCGGCCCTGGTGCAGGAACATCACGTGATTCGACACGTTGCGCGCGAAACCCATCTCGTGCGTGACGACGATCATCGTGCGGCCTTCCTCGGCGAGCTTCTGCATCACCTTCAGCACTTCGCCGACGAGTTCCGGGTCGAGCGCGGACGTCGGCTCGTCGAACAGCATCACGTCCGGATGCATCGCCAGCGCACGCGCGATCGCCACGCGCTGCTGCTGGCCGCCCGACAAATGCGACGGGTACTGCTTCTCGACGCGCGGCGCGAGTCCGACCTTCTCGAGATACACGCGCGCACGCTCCTCGGCTTCCTTCTTCGGGATGCCGAGCACGTTCACCGGCGCTTCCATCACGTTCTCGATCACGTTCATGTGCGACCAGAGGTTGAAGTGCTGGAACACCATCGACAGCTTGGTGCGCACGCGCTGCAGCTGCTTCGGATCGGCCGCGCGCAGCGCGCCCGTCTTGTCGAGCGCGGTGCGCACTTGCTCGCCGTCGACGAAGATGCGGCCCGCGTTCGGCTGCTCGAGGAAGTTGATACAGCGCAGCATCGTGCTCTTGCCGGAGCCGGACGAGCCGATCACGCTGATCACGTCGCCCGAGTTCGCCCGCAGCGACACGCCTTTGAGCACCTCGTTGTCGCCGTACCGCTTGTGGAGATCGTCGACGAAAAGCTTCTGGGTCTGGGAATTCATCAATATTCCTGCGAAAACTTACTTGCCTTGCGGGCGCAGATACGCGAGCCAGCGGCGCTCGGCCTGGCGGAACAGCCACACGAGCGTGAACGAGATCGCGAGGTAGAGCAGGGCGGCGATGCCGAACGCGTGGAACGACATGTAGGTCGCCGAGTTCACGTCGCGCGCGATCTTCAGGATGTCCGGCACGGTCGCGGTGAAGGCCACCGTCGTCGCGTGCAGCATCAGGATCACTTCGTTGCTGTACAGCGGCAGCGCGCGGCGCAGCGCCGACGGCAGGATCACGCGGCGATACATCGTGAACGTGGACATCCCGTACGCGCGCGCGGCTTCGATCTCGCCGTACGACGTCGCCTTGATCGCGCCCGCGAAGATTTCGGTGGTGTACGCGCAGGTGTTCAGCGTGAACGCGAGCAGCGTGCAGTGCATCCCGTCGCGGAAGAATGCGTCGAGCATCGGCGTGCCGCGCACGGCCTGCAGGCTGTAGAGGCCGGTGTAGCAGAGCAGCAGCTGCACGTAGAGCGGGGTGCCGCGGAACACGTACGTATACAGCCACACGGCGCCCGACAGCCACTTCTTCTTCGACACGCGCGCGACCGCGAGCGGCACCGACAGGCAGAAGCCGAGGCCGATCGACACGACGAGCAGCCACAGCGTGATCGCGACACCGGTGATGCGATAGCCGTCGGTGTAGAGATAGTTGCGCCAGTATTCTTGGATGAGTTCGATCATAGGTCAGCCTTGCGGACACCGGTCGAGTAGCGCTTTTCGAGCCACATCAGCACGAAGTTCGAGATCGTCGTGATGGCGAGGTAGACCGCTCCCGCGATCAGCGTGAAGAAGAAGAACCGCAGCGTGCCCTTGCCGGCGTCCTGCGACGCCTTCACGACGTCGGCCAGGCCGATGATCGACACGAGCGCGGTGGACTTCACGAGCACCTGCCAGTTGTTGCCGATGCCCGGCAGCGCGAAGCGCATCATCTGCGGGAACATGATCCGCGCGAACACCTGCCAGTTCGTCATCCCGTAGGCGCTGCCGGCCTCGAGCTGGCCGCGCGGCACGGACAGGAACGCACCGCGGAACGTCTCGGTGAAGTACGCGCCGTAGATGAAGCCGAGCACGAGCACGCCGGCGAGGAACGGGTCGATGTCGATCTGGTCCCAGCCGAGCGCGTCGGTCGCCATGTTCAGCCAGATCTGCAGGCTGTAGAACAGCAGCAGCATCAGCACGAGATCGGGCACGCCGCGGATCAGCGTCGTGTAGACGGTGCCGATGCCGTTCGTCACGCGGTTGCGCGACAGCTTCGCGCCGGCGCCGAGCAGCCCCAGCAGGAACGACAGCGCAAGCGAAAGCACCGCCAGCTTGACGGTTTGCCAGGTGCCGGCGAGGATCAGCGGGCCGTAGCCTTGTAGAAACATATGGGGTCCCTGGTGTGGTCCCTGAGGGCGCACGCAGTGCGCCGCGAAAGACGCGTCCGCCAAGCTGCGCGGAACGCCCCGTGCGTATCATGACCGTCCGCCCCGGCAACGGTGCCGGGCCCGCCCGTCGCGCGAGCGGCGGGCAAGGGGGCGGGCGGCGCGTGGTTGACTGCCTGTACTGCGCGGAACGCGGGGCCGCCCCCGCATCCGTTGCTTCTTTCCGTCCGCGTTCAGCGGGCCGGTGCCGAATAGACGCTGAACGAGAAGTACTTGTGCGACAGCCGGTCGTACGTGCCGTCCTTGTGCATGTCGGCCAGCGCCTTGTTGATCCTGAGCTTCAGGTCGGTATCTTCCTTGCGCAGGCCGATCGCCGTGCCGTCGCCGATCGTCTTCGGATCCTTCACTTCCGGCCCGGCGAACGCGAAGCCCTTGCCGCGCGGCGTGCGCAGGAAACCGTAGTCGGCCTGCAACTCGTCCTGCAGCGTCGCGTCGAGGCGGCCCGAGCCGAGATCGGCATAGACCTGGTCCTGGTTCTGGTAAGGAATGATCGTCACGCCCTGCGGTTCCCAGTACGCTTTCGCGAAGGTTTCCTGCGTCGAGCCCTGCTCGACGCCGACGCGCTTGCCTTTCAGCGACGCGACCGTCGGCAGCAGCGGCGAGCCGGTCTTCGCGATCATCCGCGCGGGCGCGTCGTACACCTTGTCGGAGAAGTCGATCTGCTCGCGACGCTTGTCCGTGACGGTCAGCGACGACACGATCACGTCGTACTTCTTCGCCTTCAGCGCCGGGATGATCCCGTCCAGATCCTGCGCCACCCACACGCATTTCACGTTGATCCGCTTGCAGATTTCCTTGGTGAGATCGACGTCGAAACCGACGATCTCGCCGCTCGGCGCGGTCGACTCGAACGGCGGGTAGCTGGCGTCGACGCCGATCCGCACGGTCTTCCACTCCTTCGCGAAGGCGCTGCCCGCCACGAGGGCGAGGGCGGCGCACAGGGCGGCCTTCTTCATTTCCATCCTTCTGTTGCTGACTTTCCGGGGGCGCTCGCGGCCGGTCGGACCGGGCGCCGCGGCGTATTCTAGACGGCCAAAAATCGCCGATCGGCGCTGTGGCGTTGGCGGCCGCCGGAAGGGCGAACGCCAAAAGGGCGGTATTTTACCCGAACGCGATACGCGGAAAACGGCAATCCGGCGCGATCGACCGATTCCTCGAATCGGTTGTTGCGACAATCGTGGTATTCGCAACGAATACTTCGGCAATTGATTGCGCGGGTGCAACGATGCGGTGCGCAGGCGGCGGATTGTGGCGCTTTCGGCACCCCCCTACAGTGGAGGTAAACCCGAACAGAACATCTGCACCCCGAGCGTCCTCCCCCATGTTCCAGATCCTGCGCGCCGAAGACCGTTGCCACACGCACCACGGCTGGCTCGAGTCGAGTCACAGCTTCTCGTCCGTCTCCCGCGCCGGGCATGCGCCGGTGCGTCCGCCCGTCGGCGCGCTGTGCGGGCTGAGCGAGGACCTGATCGCGCCGACGCGCGGCTTCGGGATGCAGCCGCGCCGCGACGTGGAGATCGTCACTTACGTACTGGATGGCGCGCTTGCGCACCGCGACAGCCTCGGCTGCGGCGCGATCGTCCGGACCGGCGGCATCCAGCGGATGAGCGCCGGCACGGGGCTCGTGCACAGCGAGACCAACGCGTCGCGCGACCGGCCGCTGCATCTGCTGCAGATCTGGCTGCAGCCGGCCGAGCGCGGCGGGCGGCCCGGCTACGAGGAACGGCGTTTCGCCGACGACGAGAAGCGCGGCCGGCTGAGGCTCGTCGCGGCGCCCGACGGCGGCGACGGCGCGCTGTCGATGCGGGCGGACGCCCGCATCTTCGCGGGGCTGATCGACGGCGACGAGACGGCGGCGCTCGACGTGCCGGCCGGGCGCAGCACCTACGTGCACGTGGTGCGCGGCGAGCTCGAGGTCAACGGCCGCGCGCTGGCCGCCGGCGACGGCGCGCGAATCGGCGCGGTGGACGCGGTGACGTTCGCGCGCGGCCGGACGGCCGAGGTGCTGGTGTTCGACGTCGCCTGAAACGAACGAGGGGACGCAGGCGGTGCCTGCGTCCCCTTCGATGCCGCTGCCGGAGCGGCCCGCCGGCTTACTGCGCCGGCGCCGACGCGCCCTTGGCGGCCGCGCGATGCTGCTCCCAGCGCTCCTTCATCTTCGCGTGGCGCTGCTCCATCTTCGCGAACTGCTGCTTGAGCGCCGTGCTGACCGTCGTCTTCTGTTGATCGTTCAGCCCGTTGTAGAACGTGAGCCACGCGGCGGACGTCTGCTCGCGCAGTTGCGCGTTCTGCGCCTCCGCCTGCTGGCGTGCCGAGTGCATCGCGCTCAGGTCGAGGATCGGCTGGTTCTGTTGCGCCTTGAACTGCTCGCGCATCTGCTCGTGGTTCTTGCGCATCGCGTCACGGTTCTGCTTCATCGTGTTGACGGCCGCCTGCCATTGCTGCTCCTGCGACGCGTCGAGCTTCAGCTGATCGTGCAGTTTCATGATTGCGCCGAACGGGCCGCCTTCGTGCCCGTCGTGCATCCGGTGCATGCCGGGGCCGCCCGGCGGCGGCATGTCGCCGGGCTGCGCCGCATGCGCGGTGCCGAATGCGAGAGCGAGCACGGTGGCGGCCGCGATGGCCACGCGGGAAGTCTTCTTATACATTTCAGAAACTCCTTGTATCCAAAGGGTCCGGCGATGCGGGGCCGGGAAAGCCGGGTACCGCATCCGGTAAGACGCAGGTTAGCGATGCGGGCCCCGGCCGTTGTTACGCGGGGTGGCGGCCCGGTTACCGGGCATTACAGTTCCCTTGCGCGGTAACCCGCAGTAACCCTTTCGTCCCTTTGTTTCGTTCTTCGACGCCGCCCTCGCGCGGTAAACTTCGAGCCATGACTACCCAGATCCTCATCGTCGACGACGACCAAGAACTCCGAGACCTGCTGCGCGACTATCTCGTGCGCCAGGGAATGGAAGTGTCCGTGCTGCACGACGCGGCGACGCTCGAGAAGCGCCTCGAGCGCGAGCGGCCCGACCTGATCGTGCTGGACCTGATGATGCCGGGCGTGGACGGCCTGACCGCGCTGCGCCAGTTGCGCGCGGCCGGCGACGACATTCCCGTGATCATGCTGACCGCGCGGGCGGACGACGTCGACCGTATCGTCGGGCTCGAGCTCGGCGCGGACGACTACCTCGGCAAGCCGTTCAACCCGCGCGAGCTGCTCGCGCGCGTGCAGGCCGTGCTGCGCCGGCGTCGCGCGACGCCGTCGGCGGCGGCGCCCGAGCAGCGCGAGCCGTTCGCGTTCGGCCGCTTCCTGCTCGACTTCCAGGCACGCACGCTGTCGGTCGACGGCAAGCCGGCCACGCTGTCGAGCAGCGAATTCGCGCTGCTGAAGATTTTCGTGAACCACGCGCTGCGCACGCTCACGCGCGAGCGGCTGCTCGAGCTGCTGCACGGGCCCGAGTACGACGGAACCGACCGCGGCATCGACGTCCAGGTGTGGCGCCTGCGCCGCATCCTCGAAACGGATCCGTCGACGCCGCGCTTCATCCAGACGGTCCGCGGGCGCGGCTACGTGTTCGTGCCCGACGGCGAGGCCCATGCGCAAACCCATTGATTCGCTGTTCGGGCGGCTCGCGCTGCTCGTCGTCGGTGTCCTGCTCCTGTCGCACTTCGCGTGGTTCTTCGGCGATGCGGCTCGAGCGCAGCCAGATGCAGACGCGCTACGCGGTCGAGGAGGCCGCGTTCCTCGTCGACGCGGTGCGCCAGCACGTCGAGCGCACGCCCGACCAGCCGCTGCCGTCGCGCGTGCGGCTCGTGTCGCCGGACAGCGCCGACGTGCCGAAGGGCGGCGATGCGGGGCTGCCGCCGCCGCTGAAGCGGTTCCGCGACGACGTGAGCGAGCGCATGCCGCCCGGCACGCAGGTCGAGGTCGGCACGCCCGGCCATCCGCCGGTGCTGTGGGTGAAGGAGCCGACCGACCGCAACTGGATCGTGGTGCCCGTGCAGCCGCTGCGGCCGCCGCGCTCGCTCGACCGGATGCTGCTGTGGCTCGGCACGATCTTCTCGGCCGGCGTGATCGCCGCGCTGTTCGCGGCGTGGCAGCTGCAGCAGCCGCTGCGCTCGCTGGCGCGCGCGGTCGCGCGCTTCGGCCGCGGGCAGCCGGTGCCGCCGCTGCGCGAACGCGGCCCGCGCGAGCTGCGCCAGCTCACGCGCGGCTTCAACCAGATGGTGGAACAGGTGTCGCAGGCCGAAAACGATCGCGCGGTGATGCTGGCCGGCGTCGCGCACGACCTGCGCACGCCGCTCGCGCGGATGCGGCTGCGCGCGGAAATGATGGACGACGCGCGGCTGCGTGACGGCGTCGTGCGCGACGTGGACTCGATGTCGCACATCGTCGACCAGTTCCTGGTGTTTGCGCATGGCGGGGCCGACCGCAGCGAGCCGGTGCCGGTCGACGACGCGTGCGAGCGGATCGCGCGCAGTTATCGAGCGGTCGCGCCGAACGCGCCGACGGTCCAGACGCGGCTGGGGGCCGATCCGGGCTTCCGGCTGCCGACGGCGACGCTCGACCGGATCCTGTCGAACCTGCTGGACAACGCACATGCGTACGGCGCGCCGCCCGTGGTCGTCGAAACGGCGCGCACGCCGAGCGGCTACGTGCTGTCGGTCAGCGACAGCGGCGGCGGCATCGCGCCGCGCGACCTCGCGGCCGCGACGCGGCCGTTCGTGCGGCTCGATCCCGCGCGGGGCGGCAATGGCCACAGCGGGCTCGGGCTCGCGATCGTCGAGCGGCTCGTGCTCAGGCTGGGCGGCGCGTGCGACATCGGCAATCGTCCCGAAGGCGGCCTGCGGGTATCGATGACGTTCCCGTTCGAGGCCGTGCCGAAGGACGAACCCCACGCAGAGGCCGCGTGAGCGGCCGCGGCGCCCGCCCGGCGGGGCAGGCGCCGCGCGGCATCATTCGCCGAACAGCGTGCCGAGCGTTTCGGCCGCGTTGCTGTCGATCGTGTTGTAGGTCACCGTGGTGGCCTCGAAGATGTAGACGGTCGTATACCGGCCGAGGCGTTCCAGGATTTCCTCCTGCAGCGATTCCGGCACGATGTTCATGTTCAGGTACCACGCCGTCGACGACAGCCGTGTCTGGAACGACCCGTACTCCTGCATGAGTTCATAGAACGCGTCGGCATCCTGATCGCGACAGACGATCACCAAGTTTCCTGCCATTCCCTTCCTCCCGCTCGTCGGTCGATCCCCGAGCCTGTTGCGTGGCGTGTGCGTACTGCGGCGACACGCCCGAACAGAGCGCCGGGGGCCAGCCCCGATCATACCTGCTTCGCCGTATCCCGCTGCGGACGCAGGACACGGTTTGTGCCCCGCGTACGGGTGGCGGGTTCACGGCCGGGCCGGATCACGGCATAATTCGGGCCTGCGTGCCGGCCGCGGGACTGCGGCCGGGTTGCTCCGCACCGCGCGCCCGCCATCCGCCCATGCGACGGGCACGATCCATGCGCTGCCCGCGCCGTTCCGGGACGGTTGTACCTGAAATACAGGTTGGTGTAGTGTCGTGCCGTCGCGGCCCGGCTCGCCCGGCCGCGGCAGCGCATGCGCGCACGGCGCGCCGCGCGTACGCCAGATCGCCAGTCAATCGAATTACCGCGCCCGTGCGCTTTGCCATGAATCAACATCGACTGCCGGCTTCGTTCGGCCTTGCCGGGGAGGGCGCCTGATGAACGTCGGATTCTTCAATCCGAACCGGACCGCCAACGCATCCGCGTGGCGCGTGTTGCCGAACCGGTGGGACTTCATCGCATTTCCGCTGATCATCTGCCTGATCGCGATGG
This sequence comes from Burkholderia sp. BCC0506, assembly GCF_902833145.1. Classification (GTDB taxonomy): domain Bacteria; phylum Pseudomonadota; class Gammaproteobacteria; order Burkholderiales; family Burkholderiaceae; genus Burkholderia. Next base: position 164,461 of record NZ_CADFEN010000009.1, read on the forward strand.
CGGTGGTCGGCTTTCACGAGACGATGGCGCCGATCGGCGTGCTGCAGACGCAGAAGATCTCGCTCGATCCGTCGAACCTGCCCGAATACGCGCTGCGCACCACGCTGCGGATGCTCGCCGCGATGGTCGCGTCGCTCGCGTTCACGCTCGTCTACGGCACGCTCGCGGCCAAGAGCCGCCGCGCGGGCATGGTGCTGATCCCGATCCTCGACATCCTGCAGTCGGTGCCGGTGCTCGGCTTCATCTCGTTTACGGTCACGTTCTTCCTCGCGCTGTTCCCGAGCCGCGTGCTCGGCGCCGAGCTGGCCGCGATCTTCGCGATCTTCACGAGCCAGGCGTGGAACATGACGTTCAGCTTCTACCAGTCGCTGCGCACGGTGCCGCGCGACCTGGACGAGGTGTCGCGCGGCTTTCACCTCACCTCGTGGCAGCGCTTCTGGAAGCTGGAGGTGCCGTTTTCGATGCCGGGCCTGATCTGGAACATGATGATGTCGATGTCGGGCGGCTGGTTCTTCGTCGTCGCATCGGAGGCGATTACCGTCGGCAACCAGACGATCACGCTGCCGGGCATCGGCGCGTATCTCGCGCAGGCGATCTCGGACAAGAACTTCGGCGCGATCGGCTGGGTGATCCTGACGATGACCGTCGTGATCCTCGCGTACGACCAGTTCCTGTTCCGCCCGCTCATCGCGTGGGCCGACAAGTTCCGGATGGAGAACACCGCATCGGGCGATGCGCCGCAATCGTGGCTGCTCGATCTCGTGCGCCGCACGCGCCTGATCCATCAATTGCTCGTGCCGGCCGGCTGGTTCTTCGCGAAGGCCGCGCGGATCCCGCTGCGCCTGCCGCTGTCGGGCGCGATGCGCTTCACGCTGCCGAAAGTCGAGAAGAAGGCGTCGCGCACGGTCGACATCGCGTGGGCGGGGCTCGTGCTGATCGGCACGGCCTATATCGTGTGGCGCGTCGTCAGCTTCGTCGCGACCGGCGTGACGATGGCCGAGGTCGGCCACGTACTCGTGCTCGGGCTGATCACGCTGCTGCGCGTGGTCGTGCTGATCTCGATCGCATCGGTGATCTGGGTGCCGATCGGCGTGTGGATCGGGCTGCGTCCGAAGCTGGCCGAGAAGCTGCAGCCGCTCGCGCAGTTCCTTGCCGCGTTCCCGGCGAACCTGCTGTTCCCGGTGTTCGTGATCGTGATCGCGCGCTTCCATCTGAACGCGGATATCTGGCTGTCGCCGCTGATCGTGCTCGGCACGCAGTGGTATATCCTGTTCAACGTGATCGCCGGCGCGACGTCCTACCCGAACGACTATCGCGAAGCGGCGACCAATTTCCGGATCCGCGGCTGGCAGTGGTGGCGTCAGGCGATCCTGCCCGGCATCTTCCCGTACTACGTGACGGGCGCGATCACCGCATCCGGCGGCGCGTGGAACGCGAGCATCGTATCGGAAGCCGTGCAGTGGGGCAGCACGAGGATCGAGGCGCACGGCCTCGGCGCCTACATCGCGCAGACCACCGCCGCCGGCGATTTTCCGAAGATCATCCTGGGCATCGCCGTGATGTCCCTGTTCGTTACCTTGTTCAACCGCCTGCTGTGGCGCCCGCTGTATGCCTTCGCCGAAGCGAAGCTGCGGCTCGACTGAGACCGATTGAGAGCGAAACGCGATGCACAATCCGAATGCTGTAAACGCCCCCGTCCAGACGTCCCAGCCACCGCGCCTCGGTGAAGAGATCCTGCGCGTCGATCACGTCTGCCGCGGCTTCAACAAGACGCAGGGCGAACTGCTCGTGCTCGACGATGCGAACCTGTCGCTGCGCGAAGGCGAGATCGTCGGCCTGCTCGGCCGCTCGGGCTCGGGCAAGTCGACGCTGCTGCGCATCATCGCCGGTCTGATCGAGCCGACCGGCGGCGAAGTGACCTATCTCGGCAAACCGCTGCGCGGCCCGGCCGAAGGCGTCGCGATGGTGTTCCAGACCTTCGCGCTGTTCCCGTGGCTCACCGTGCTGCAGAACGTGGAAGCCGGGCTGGAGGCGCTCGGCGTCGGCGCACGCGAGCGGCGCGAGCGTGCGCTCGCCGCGATCGACCTGATCGGTCTGGACGGCTTCGAGAACGCGTACCCGCGCGAGTTGTCGGGCGGGATGCGCCAGCGCGTCGGTTTCGCGCGCGCGCTCGTCGTCGATCCGACGATCCTGCTGATGGACGAACCGTTCTCCGCGCTCGACGTGCTGACGGCCGAAACGCTGCGTACCGACCTGCTGGATCTGTGGACGCAGGGCCGCATGCCGATCAAGTCGGTGCTGATCGTCACGCACAACATCGAGGAAGCGGTGTTCATGTGCGACCGGATCCTCGTGCTGTCGTCGAACCCGGGCCGCGTGATCGCCGAGATCAAGGTGCCGTTCAAGCATCCGCGCAATCGTCTCGACCCGGCGTTCCGCAAGCTCGTCGACGACATCTACGCGAAGATGACCGCGCGTCAGACCGGCGAAGCGACGAAGAAGGGGCTCGAACTCGGCAGCTGGCTGCCGCAGGTGTCGACCAACCTGATGGCCGGCCTGATCGAGACGCTCGCGATGGCGCCGTACCATGGCCGTGCGGACATGCCGGAAATCGCGCGCACGCTGCATCTGGAAGTGGACGACCTGTTCCCGATCGCGGAAGTGCTGCAGTACCTCGGCTTCGCGGACGTGCGCGAAGGCGACGTGTTCCTGACGCCGCCGGGGCGCGTGTTCGCGGAATTCGGCACGCAGGAGCGCAAGCTGATGTTCGCCGATCATCTGCTGAAACATGTGCCGCTCGCCGCGCGGATCAAGAAGGTGCTGAACGAGCGCCCGGGCCACCGCGCGCCGCGTGTGCGCTTCGAGCAGGAGCTCGAGGATTTCCTGTCGGACGGCGCGGCCGAGGAAACGCTCGATGCAGTGATCGACTGGGGCCGTTACGCCGAGATCTTCTCGTACAACGACCAGACGGAAATCTTCAGTCTCGAGGACGTCGAGTCCTGATGCGGTTGGGGCGCTCGGTGTACCCGGCATCGCAGAACGCCAAGGGCGCCCCGCACGACGCATCGCACCGTTACTGCAAATTCCCCCACCGATCGACCGCCGGTTCCGCCGACGCCCACTTCCAGTGCGTGCCTTGCTGGCACGCATTCGCGAAATACCAGTCGGCCTTGTCGCCGTCCTTCACCGAGAACGCGAACTCCTTGCACAGCGCGAGCGCCGACGCGTACGCGCGCGTGACGCGCACGTCGCCTTCGCCGTTTTCCAGCGGCAGCGTGTTCTTCACCTTCCACGGCTTCACTTCGCCGACGGCCAGGCTGCCAGCCACCTTCGCGATCGCATCCTGCTGGTTTTGATGGAGCTGCTTCATCGTGCGGTTGACGGCTTCGTCGGTCGCGGCCTGCACGGCAATCCCGACGCCGACGCCGACCGCCGGGTTCGCGGTGACGAGGCCCGTCGCCGCGCCGGCCAGTGCGCCGCTCGCCGCGCCGACCGATCCGCAGCCCGACAGCGCGGCCGTCGCCGCGCACAGCGCGCCGATCGTCGCGATACGGATCGCGATACGGATCGCGATGCTCATTGCAGCGCGCCCCAGCGCTCGGTCGCCGGCTCGGCCGACGCCCATTTCCACACGGGCCCGTCGCGGCAGATGGTGGCGACGTAGAACGCCGATTGCGCGGCCTTGTCGGCCTTCGCCGGCGTGTCGACCGCGAACACGATTTCCTTGCAGTCGAGCGGGCCGATGCTGATCATCCGGCTGACCGTCACGCGGCCTTGCTCGTCGTCCTCGATCGGGAACGAATGGTGCGTCGACCACGGCGCGACGCCGCCGACATCGAGCGGGCCGGCCGCCTTCGCGATCTGTTCCTGCGTGTAGCGATGCGCGACGCGTTGCGTGTACTGGACGCCCGCCCGCGCGCCGGCGACGGCGCCGAGGCCGATGCCCGTCGCGACGGCGGCGTTGTTGGTGACTTTGGACGCGATCGCGGCGCCCGCGATACCGGCGCCGGCTGTCGCGCCTTCGCTGTACAGCGAATTGCAGCCGGACAGCAGTGCGGCCGTGGCGATCGCGGCCAGCACGACGCGCGCCGGCGTGGCCCGGCGCGGCGATTCGAAACGAATGTTCATCCCTGAGTGCAAGTCCTGTCTGGGTGAGCGGCGACGCATGCACGCCCCTGATGCCGCGTCATTGTTTCGCAATTGTCATAGGAAAACTGCAAAGCTTTGACAAATCGCCGCGCGCCAGGCCGCGTGCGCGCGGGCGGCGTTATTGTCGGATAGATGCTGGACGAGGGGTCGAAACGTTACAAATTGAAGGTAATTGTTACCTTCGCGTGCGACGAGGCGACCTAGACTGTTTTGTTATGGAATGTTTCTACGACGGCCTCGAGCCGCGCCGCATATGAGACACCCAGCCATGCGCCGTTCCAAACGGTTGTCACACCGGCCGCCCGACGCGGCGGCCGGCCATCCGGAAGACCGCCCGCGTCCGCAGACCGACGCGCCCTCGGCACCGCCCGCGGGCGTGCCGGACGAGACGCCGTCGGACGGCGATCACAACCAGGGTGGTGCCCGCCCGGAAGGGCTCGACTATCAGCGCGATCTCGGTCAGGAGCAGGACGCTTGATACGGTCGTCGCCGCATTCCACCGCCGTATTTCATTGCAATTCTCGGAACTGAATCGCCGCGCGGCCGCCTTCGGGCCGCCGCGCCTGCTGCGGCGCGCGTCGCGCGCCAGCCAATCGAATCGAGGAGGGGAAATCGCATGAGCAGATTGATCGTGGTATCGAATCGCGTCGCCGCCGGCGAGGACACGCGCCCGAGCGCGGGCGGCCTGGCCGTCGGCGTGATGGACGCGCTGAAGGAAACGGGCGGTGTCTGGTTCGGCTGGAACGGCGAGATCGTCGGTGCGCCGGATGCCGAGCCCGCGATCCAGCGGGACGGCAACGTGACGTATGCGACGGTCGGGCTGACCCGGCGCGACTACGACCAGTACTATCGCGGCTTCTCGAACGCGACGCTGTGGCCGGTGTTCCACTACCGCGGCGATCTCGCGCGCTTCGATCGACAGGAGTACGCCGGTTATCTGCGTGTGAATGCGATGCTCGCGAAGCAGCTCGCCGCGCTGCTGCGTCCGGACGACCTGATCTGGGTGCACGACTACCACTTGCTGCCGTTCGCGCATTGCCTGCGCGAGCTCGGCGTGACGAACCCGATCGGCTTCTTCCTGCACATCCCGTTTCCGGCGCCCGACGTGCTGCGTCTCGTGCCGCCGCACGAGGAACTCGTGAAGTTCATGTGCGCGTACGACGTCGCGGGCTTCCAGACGGAGGCCGACAAGCAGGCCTTCACCGACTACATCGAGCGGCGCGGCATCGGCGCGGCGAGCGAAGACGGGATGCTGCATGCGCACGGCCGCGTCGTGAAGGTTGCCGCTTATCCGATCGGCGTGCATCCCGACGCGATCGCGCAGGCGGCCGTCCAGTACGGTTCGCGCAAGCCGGTGAAGATGCTGCGCGAGGCGCTGGGCGAGCGCAAGCTGGTGATGAGCGTCGACCGCCTCGATTACTCGAAGGGGCTCGTCGAGCGCTTCCAGTCGTTCGAGCGGATGCTCGCGAATGCGCCGGGCTGGCAGGGGCGCGTGTCGCTCCTGCAGATCGCGCCGCCGACGCGCTCCGACGTGCAGACCTATCAGCAGATCCGCGAAACGCTCGAAGGCGAGGCCGGCCGCATCAACGGCCGCTTCTCGCAGCTCGACTGGACGCCGATCCAGTACCTGAACCGCAAGTACGAACGCAACCTGCTGATGGCGTTCTTCCGGATGTCGCACGTCGGTTACGTGACGCCGCTGCGCGACGGGATGAACCTCGTCGCGAAGGAATACGTCGCATCGCAGGACCCGGCCGATCCGGGCGTGCTCGTGCTGTCGGAGTTCGCGGGCGCCGCGGCCGAGCTGACCGGTGCGCTGCTCGTCAACCCGTACGATCTGTCGCAGATGGCCGAGGCGCTCGAACGCGCGTTGTCGATGCCGCTCGCGGAGCGGCAGGCGCGTCACGAGCAGAACCTCGCGCGGCTGCGCGAGAACGACCTGTCGGTCTGGCGCGACACGTTCGTCGCCGACTTGCGCAGTGTCGCGGCGACGGCGTCGGTCACACGGCGCGCGGGCCGGCGAGTGGCGCATGCGTGAGTGCACGCCGGGAGCCGGTGGCGCCGAAGAAGCGGCCGACGATGCAGCCGGCCGCTTTTTCGTCGTGACGGGCGGCCCGGGTTCCGGCAAGAGCACGTTGCTCGATGCACTCGAGCGGGCCGGATTCGCGCGCTCGCAGGAGGCCGGGCGCGGCGTGATCCGCGACCAGATGGCCGTCGACGGCCCGGCGCTGCCGTGGCGCGACCCGGCTGCGTTCGCCGAGCTGATGCTGGGCTGGGAGATGCGGTCCTACCACCTCGCGCGGCAGGCGCGCGGGCCGGTGTTCTTCGACCGCGGCGTGCCGGACGTGATCGGCTATCTGAAGCTCACCGGGTTGGCGGTACCCGCGCACGCGCAAGCCGCTGCGCGGCGTTTCCGCTATCACCGGCGCGTGTTCATCGCGCCGCCGTGGCCCGACATCTATGTGCAGGACCCCGAGCGCCGGCAGGATTTCGCGGAAGCGGTGCGGACTTATGACGCGATGGTCGATTGCTATACGTCGTATGGCTATCGGCTGATCGAGTTGCCGCGCGTGAGCGTGAAGGCGCGCGTGCGCTTCGTGATGGATGCGCTCGACGCCGCATGATGCCTGCTGCGTGGCGGCGCGCGACGGTGTCAGGCCGCCGCGTCCGGCCGCGGCGACGCGATGCGCAGCAGGCTCACGACCGCGGCCACCGCCGCGAACACCGCCGCGACATGGAGGGCGATCGTCGGCCCGTGGTCGGGCGCGAGCCCGAAAATCAGCGCGACGAGCGCGGCGCCGAGCGTCTGGCCCGTCAGGCGCGCGGTGCTCAGCATGCCGCCGGCGCCGCCGCTGCGCTCGCGCGGCGCGGACGACAGCATCGCGCGGTTGTTCGGCGACTGGAACAGCCCGAAGCCCGCGCCGCACAGCGCCATCCGCCATACGATGTCGACCGTACCCGGGTGCGCGCCGATCGTCGCGAGCGACAGCAGCCCGGCTGCAAACAGCGCAAGCCCGATCCCGCCGAGGACGCCGGCCGAATAGCGGTCCGACAGCACGCCCGCGAGCGGGGCGGCGAATACGATCACGAGCGGCCACGGCGTCATGTAGAGACCCGTCTCGACCTGCGAGAAGCCGAGCGAATGCTGCAGCCAGAACGGCAGCGCGACGAACGCGAGCATCTGCGACGTGAACGACGCCATCGACGTGTAGATCGACAGCGCGAACATCGGGATGCGCATCAGGTCGACGGGCAGCAGCGGCGCCGGCTGCGACAACTGACGCTTCACGAAGAAGTAGCCGACCACGCATGCGATGGCCAGTTCGGCCGCGACGTACGCATGACCTTCGCCGTGGCCGAGCCCGTCCACGGCCGTGATCAAGAGGCCGAACACGCACGCGTTCATCAGCGCGCTCGGGAAGTCGTACGGCGCGTCGTGCAGCGGGTTGGCCGGCAGCGCGCGCACGCTGCCGAGCACGGCCGCGATGCCGATCGGCACGTTGACCGCGAAGAGCCAGGGCCACGACGCGAACGACAGGATCGCGGACGCGACCGTCGGCCCGATCGCCGACGACAGCGCGACCACCATCGCGTTGATCGACAGCCCGCGCCCGAGCATCGACGACGGATAGATCATCCGCACGAGCGCCGCGTTGACGCTCATGATGCCGGCCGCGCCGAACCCCTGGATCACGCGCATCACGGCCAGCACCGGCAGCGAGCCGGCCAGCGCGCAGCCGAGCGACGCCGCGGTGAACAGCGCGAGCCCGGCGATGTAGATGCGGCGATAGCCGATGCGTTCGCCGAGCGATGCGAGCGGCAGCAGCGTGATCGTGACCGCGAGCTGGTACGCGTTGACGATCCAGATCGACGCGGCGTCGGACGCATGCAGGTCGTGCGCGATGGTGGGCAGCGCGACGTTCGCGATGGCGCCGTCGAGCACGGCGAGCGTGATGCCCAGGGCCACGCAGACGATCGCCCAGTAGCGTTGCGGAAGCGGCAGGCCGGTATCGGCGTTCATGACGGGAGCGAGAGCAGGGTTGTCCGCACGCCCGCTTGCCGGTTGCGTGCGCAACCATGCGCAGCGGTGGCGGCGGCGATGAACGGCCCGGCCGGCGCGGCTGCGCCGGAACGGGGTCGGTCGAGTGTATCACCGGGTTGCATCGCGCGCCGCCGCGCCGCGCACTCGCCCGCTGGGGCGCGCATTCAGCCTTCGAAGTCGAGGCCGCCGAGCCGCACGAGCGGGTCGGCCTGCGTGCGCGATGCGAGATCGATGTCGCGCGCGCTTTGCCATGCGCCGAGCTTTCTCGGCAGCGCGGCCAGGTAGTGCTCGAAGCGCTGCGGGCCGTCCGGCTCCATCAGCCGCTCGATTTCGTCGGTGTCCCACGTCAGTTCGAGGTTCAGCGAATGCACGAAGCCGCTCACGTGCTCGTGCGGCGCGCTGCGGATCTGCACGCGGGTCGGGTGCCCGTGCCCGCCGTAGGGGACGACGTCGGCCTGCACGTGACCGGCGAAGAACGCGGCGATCGCCTGTGCGATGCGCGGAGCGAATTCGGTATCGAAACGGCGGGCGGTTTCGGGCTGCATGAAGGCGTCTCCTGTATGCCGAAAATCGTAGCACGGCGACGACGCGTTTCGGCACGTGCGATACCGGTAATCGCGCGTTACCACTTGCTGCATCTATTACGGTCGAGGGCGGCCACAATGCATCGCATCCAGTACCACTTCGCGTGGGAGTCCATCATGAAAAAGATTGCCGCAGTGTGTGTCCTTGCCGGTTCGCTCGCGGCCGCGGGCCCGGCGTCCGCGCATGGCCGCGACGGCGGCGCCGTCATCGGCGCATTGATCGGCGGCGCGGTGCTGGGCGCGATCGTGACGTCCGCGATGAATCCGCCCGTCGCGTATCAGGCGCCCGCGTACCAGGCACCGGCCTATCCGCCGCCGACGTACTACCAGGCCCCCGCGTACCAGCAGCCGGCCTACCCGACCTATCAGCAGGCGCAGTATCAGGACGACGGCCCGAACTATTGCTACGACCGCTACCAGCGCGCGTATGTGTGCGGTGCGCCGGTGCAGGGCGGCTACGCGCGGCCGGCCGGCTGGTAAGCGCGCGGCGCACGAGCCGGTTCCGGGCCGATTGGCCGGCACCCGCCGGCGTTCGCTTCGCCGGGCCGGACGATGAAAGGCCCTCGCTCGATGCGAGGGCCTTTGTCTTTTGCGTCGCCGTTCGCCGGCCAGCGTGATGCGCGGCCGGCGTTTGGCGGGCCGTGCGTGGATACAAACGGTTGCAATTGCGCGTCAGTGGCGATGACCGCCGCCGTCGCCGCGACCGTGTCCGCCGCCACCGCCCTCGTTCCAGTCGCCGCGGCGTCCGCCGCCGCGCCACCAGCCGTTGCCGCGGTTGCCGCGATCGCCGTCCCAGTGATGGTAGTCGCGCCGGCCGCGATCCCAGTCGCGTCCGCCGCCACCGCCCCAGATATTGACCGTGCCGTACACGGGGGACGGCGCGTACGCATAGCCGGGATCGGAATAGTAGGGCTGCCCGTAACCGTATCCGGCGTCCGGGGCGACGACGCAGCCGGCCAGCAGGGTGGCGACGCCGGCGGCAGCAATGAGCTTCAGCATGATGTTCTCCGTTGGTTCCGCTATAAGTACCGCGCCCGGGGATTGCCGGCTGTTTGCAATTGTGTCGCCAAATTACAGCCTCGTAAGGTCTTGCGACGAAAGTGTTAGCATCCGGGGCTCATTTGTTTTTCAGGAGCACATCGATGAAATTCGCGATCCGGGCCGCGCTGGCCGCCTTCTGCGTGACCACGGCCGCCGCGTGCGTGGCCGCGCCGGCTTCCGCGCCCGCCGTGCCGGCCGAGTCGATCAAGATGTTTCCGCAGGCAGCGGCCGGCCAGCAGCGCGTCGTGATCGCGCTGCCCGCGCTCGAGAACGAGGGCGATGCGCGCGTCGAGCTGATGATCGGCAAGACGCTGCAGACCGACTGCAACCAGCAGTGGTTCGGCGGCGAGCTGACCGCCGAGGACGTGAAGGGCTGGGGCTACACGTATTACCGGCTCACCGACGTGAAGGGGCCGGCATCGACGCTGATGGCGTGCCCGGGCCAGGCGCCGCAGCAACGGTTCGTGCAGGTGCGCGGCGACGGTCAACTGTTGCGCTACAACAGCCGCCTGCCGCTCGTCGTCTATGTGCCGGACGGCTTCGACGTGCGCTATCGCGTGTGGCAGGCGTCGAAGGACGTGCAGCAAGCCCTGAAGCAGTAATCGCTGCGCGGCGTCCCGCCGCTACGCAACGGCCGCGCCGCTCGTGCCGACGAGCGCCGGCCATGCGGTCAGCGCGGCCTGTGCGACCGCCTCCAGATCGCGGCGGCTCGCGCCGTCGCGCGCCTGGATCGACATGCCCTGCTGAACCGTCACGTAGTAGCGCGCGATCGCATCGAGATTCGCTTGCGCGGATATTTCGCCCGTCGCGACGCCTTGCGCGAGGCGTTCCCGCAGCGCGTCGACCGTGCCCTCGCGCATCGCGATCAGCGTTTGCCGGACCATGTCGGAGCGCTCGGCCGGATGCAGCGCCGACAGCACGATCAGGCAGCCGGCCGGCTTCGAGCGCCGCGTGAACACGCGTGCGGTATCCATCAGGTAGTTGTGCACGGCGTCGTACGCGCTGGCCGCCCGTTCGACGCCACCCCAGATTTCCCGCCCCTCGGTTGCGCGGTAATGCTCGAGCGCTTGCCGGAACAACGCTTCCTTGCTGCCGAAGGCCGCATACAGGCTCGGCGACGCGATGCCCATCGCGGCCGTCAGGTCGGTCATCGACGCCCCTTCGTAGCCGAGACGCCAGAACACCTCCATCGCGCGATCCAGCGCCGCTTCCTTGTCGAAGCTTCTCGGTCGGCCTCGTTCAGCCATTGCGTCCGTTCCTTCGTCGATATCTGTATCGATCGATAAAATAAATCAATTGACTGTGCGGCGCAACTTGCCACATTCTGTGTCGGTCGTTACATAAATGAGGAAAGGAACCGACATGAATCGACTTCAAGGCAAGCGTGCACTCGTCACGGGCGGCAGCCGCGGCATCGGCGCGGCGATCGCGAAACGGCTGGCGGCCGACGGCGCGGACGTTGCGATCACGTATGAAAAATCGACCGAACGTGCGCAGGCCGTGGTTGCCGCCATCGAGGCGCTGGGCCGCCGCGCCATTGCAATCCAGGCCGACAGCGCCGATCCGGTGGCCGTGCGCAACGCGGTCGATCGGGCGGCGGAGGCGTTCGGCGGCCTCGACATTCTCGTCAACAACGCGGGGATTTTCCGGGCCGGCGCGCTGGACGACCTCACGCTCGACGATATCGACGCGACGCTGAACGTGAACGTGCGCGCGGTGATCGTCGCGTCGCAGGCGGCGGCGCGGCACCTCGGGGAGGGCGGGCGCATCGTGTCGACCGGCAGTTGCCTCGCGACGCGCGTGCCCGATGCGGGGATGAGCCTCTATGCGGCGAGCAAGGCCGCGTTGATCGGCTGGACGCAGGGGCTCGCGCGCGACCTCGGCGCACGCGGCATCACGGTCAACATCGTGCATCCGGGGTCGACCGACACCGACATGAACCCGGCCGATGGCGAGCATGCCGATGCGCAGCGTGCGCGGATGGCGATTCAGCAGTACGGCAAGGCCGATGACGTGGCCGCGCTCGTGGCGTTCGTCGTCGGGCCGGAAGGGCGGTCGATCAACGGCACCGGGTTGACGATCGACGGCGGGGCGAACGCGTAAAGGCCGATGTCCGGCGAGGGTTGCCGGGCGGAGGTGTGTATTCGTGGGCCGTTACTGGCAGCCGAGGCGCTGGTGCTCGGCTTCCAGATCGGCCCGTTTGTCGTAGCCGCGCCGTTCGTTGCGCGGCTTGCCGTCCGGGCTCATCACTCGCACGACCTTCCGGCCGCGGTCGGGCGAGTGCGTGACCGCGTCGATGCCGGCGGCCAGTTCCCGGCAGCGGGCGTCGGGGGAGGTGCTTTCGGGGCGCGGGGTGGCCGAGGCCGTGACGTTGGTGACGCCTGGGCTGACGTAGCGCTGTTTGACCGGGGACGTGCCGATGTCGGCGGCGCCTGCCGTGGCGGTCATCGCTGAAAGCGCGGCGAGCGCCGCGATCGGTCGAATCATTCGAGAAGTCCGTGTGCTGAACCGAAGAAGGTTCGGAATTCTACGCAATGGCGTGTCGCCCGTCGTGGTGAGCGCTCGCTCGCGCCATCTTCGTCTACCGTGCTGCGCCCGCGGGCAACATCCTCCGGACAGCAAAAAGCCCGCTTGCTTTCGCAAAGCGGGCTTCGGTATTTGGTTGCGGGGGTAGGATTCGAACCTACGACCTTCGGGTTATGAGCCCGACGAGCTGCCAGACTGCTCCACCCCGCGGCGCGAAGTGTACTTGGGTCGATGCGGGGAGTCAAACGATTCGTGCGACGGGCGGCCGATGCGATATCGGCCCTGTTTCCCGAAACCCGTGCGACGCAGGGCAGCCGATGCCTGCAGCCGGAAATTTTTCACATTCACCACAATATTCGCGCGCCTGAAACGTCTTCAGACGCATGGAACCGCCACTCACTTCGCAACCGATGACCGACGCAGACCGCGACATCACTGCGACAGTGATGCGTGAACGAACGAGGCTAGGGAATTTCATTCGGCGCCGGATCCGTGACCCGGACGACGCCGAGGACGTTCTGCAGGATGTCCTTCACGAATTCGTACAGGCTTATCGACTTCCTGCGCCGATCGAGCAGGCGAGCGCGTGGCTGTTCCGTGCCGCGCGTAACCGCATCGTCGATCGTTTTCGCAAGAAGAAGGAGCAGCCGCTGACCGACCTGCTCGATGCCGACGACGAAGCCGACAGCGAGTATCGCCTGGATCTCGCGCTACCGGCGCACGATGCGGGGCCTGAAGCGCTCTACGCTCGCACGCTGTTGCTCAAGGCGTTGCAGGACGCGCTCGACGAATTGCCGGCGAATCAGCGCGAGGTTTTCATCGCGCACGAACTGGACGGGCTGTCCTTCAGGGAGATGGCCGCGCAAAGCGGTGTCACGCTCAATACGCTGCTCGCGCGCAAACGCTACGCGGTTTTGCATCTGCGTGCTCGACTGCAACCCATTTATGACGAACTGGATATCTAGAGGAGTCGACGGATGAATTTTCGAATCAGATGTGCGGGCAAGGCGCTGCTCGTGGTGGTGGCGATCGGCGTGCTCGGCTGGGTCGTCATGATGCTGTGGAACTGGGTGATGCCGGCGCTATTCGTCGGCGCGCGGACGATCGACTTCGCTCATGCGCTGGGCCTGCTCGTGTTGAGCCGCATCCTGTTCGGCGGATTTCGCGGACACCGCGGCTGGCACGGCCGGCGCCACTGGCGCAAGTGGGAAGCCATGACGCCCGAGGAGCGCGAGCAGTTCCGCGCCGCATGGCGATCGCGCGGCAAGCGGCCCGCGCAGGAGTGAACATGCGCGAGAAAGCAACGGCCGACTGCAAGCAGAAGGCGGGCGTGATTGCGCCCGTCGTCGATCTGAAACGGTGTGAAGGGAAGGGCGATTGCGTCACCGTTTGCCCCGAAAACGTGTTCGAGGTTCGACGCATCGATCAGGCCGATTACCTCGATCTTGGCTTGATGCATCGCTTGAAGCTGCGCGTGCATGGAATGAAAGTCGCGTACACGCCGAATGCCCAAGCCTGCCGGTCGTGCGGGCGCTGCGTGACGGCGTGTCCCGAACGCGCGATCACGCTTGCCCGAAGGGCATAGCGTCGTCCCGTGCACGCCGATCATGGATCGGCAGCGCGGCAGGCCTGACGGCAGGTAGCAGTCGATGGATATCGCCGTCGACGTGATCAACTTCCTCAAGGAACGCACTTGGCTTCCACCACCCACGCTCTTTTGCAACGGCTCCATGAAGAGAGCCAGCGCGAAATCATCGCCCGCGCACGCGCGCAGTTCCAGGGGCCGAACGAGGCGTTTCCGACGCTCGTCGACGAATACGAAGCACTCGCCCCGAGGCTGCGCGGGCGGTTCCTCGAAACGTTCGGCTTGTTCACCGAAGATTTCGAGTCTTCGGCAGGCAGTGCTCTATCGTTGGCCGTGTCGGCGGAAACGGGACGATTCTTGCGCAACATGGTGCTTGCACAACGGCCGGCCAGAATCCTCGAGCTCGGCAGTTCGTGCGGCGTGTCGACGCTGTATTTTGCCGATGCGTTGCGGACGCTGGGCCGTGGCGTGGTCATCGCGACCGAATGCGATGCGTTCAAGTGCGCGCGGTTGCGGGCTCATGTCGAAACAGCGGGCCTGGGCGCCCATGTCGACGTGCGGGAGGGCGATGTATTCGAGACCGTTGCCGGACTGGACGGGACTGTCGACATGGTGTTTATCGACGTATGGGCCGACGCCTATCTGAAGCTGTTCAAGCAGATCGAGCGCCTGCTACGCCCGGGATCGGTCGTGCTGGCCGACAACATGTACACGGCCGAGGACGCCGTTCGACCGTACAAGCATTACCTCGACGAGAATCCGCGGTTTTCGACCACGACGCTGGATTTTGAGTCGGGGGTCGAGTTTACGGTTGTGGTTGCTTGAGCGGGGGCGTTCTTGTGAGCTTGGGGAGGCATGGCGCTTGACTGGTCACCGACAGAATTCATATTTGCGGAATGGACGGTCGTTACCGGCTAAGACGTCCCATAGATGCCGACAGAATACCGGCAGGCATCGGTGCAATGCGCGCCCGATACCCTTGCTGGCGCCCGTGATCGAAAGCGTCCGTCTGAGTATTTTGAAAATCCTATAGACGTGGAAATCAAGCGCGTCGCGCCTGCCGAACAGGTCAGCGCCAGCTCGAATTCAACATGATGCTGCACACGTTCACGCGCTCGAATGTCGGATCCTTGTAGGCGAGAAAATCGTCGTTGAAGGTGCCGAACGTGGTGCCTGGGCGATGCTTCATGCCGTCGTAGAAGGCATCGATCATCTTGCCGGCGAAATCGGCGCCGCGCGGGTAGGCCGCGACCACCGCCGCGCGCTGTTCCTCCGAGAACGCATCGAAACCCCGTCCGGCTACGTCCATTCCTGCTCCTGCTTGTACCAGCGCGATTTCCCCGTGCATGTGCTCGGGAATGCCCGGCGTCGTATGGAGCGCCACCGCCGTCCATACCTTCATTACATCGGCCTCGTCGACGTGATGGCTGCGCAGAAAATCGCGCGCGGCGTTTGCGCCGTCCACCTCGAAACGCAGATCGCTTTCGCGATAAGCCGACGTCAAACCAATATCGTGGAACATGGATGCTACGTAGAGCAGCTCCGGGTCGAAGGAAATGAGTTTCCGTTTGCCGAGCATCGCGCCCCATAGGTAGACCCGTGTCGAGTGGTTGAACAGCAGTTCGCTCTCGGTGTCGCGAATGAGCTGGGCTACCTCACGCGCCAGCTGGCTGTCTGGGATGGCGACG
Organism: Burkholderia sp. BCC0506; assembly: GCF_902833145.1. GTDB lineage: Bacteria > Pseudomonadota > Gammaproteobacteria > Burkholderiales > Burkholderiaceae > Burkholderia. The sequence continues at coordinate 180,076 of NZ_CADFEN010000009.1, forward strand.
TCCAACGTGTCGTGTGTCGACGCTGTTTTTGCTTGCTTCATCGTATGACCTCAGCTGTAAGGAGCGTGCGTTTGGCGCGGCACGCTTGGCTTGCGAGCCGCCTCACGTTGGCGGCTGGTTCGGCGCCGGAACTGACTGGCGGCGTTACACCGAGGAAGTTACGCTTACCATGGAGCATGGAACAGGCCCAAGATCGAGCAATCCGAATGTACTATCGCCCCCATGGCACCCCTTTCCATTGGTCTCGATCGCGCCGGACGCACCTCGCTGTCGGCGCAAATTTACGGCTCGATCCGGGATGCGATCGAATCGGGGCAGCTTGCCGCCGGCGCGAGGCTGCCGTCTTGGTCGGATCTGGCCGCCCAGCTCGGCGTGTCCCGGGGCACCGTGCGTGCCGCGTATGAACGTCTGATCGACGAGCAGTTCGCGATCGGCCTGGGCGCGGCCGGCACCCGGGTCGCCGCGCGGCCTTTGCCGGCGACGACCGGATGGTCGCCGGAGGAGCCGCCGCTGCCGGATCTCTTCTACGATTTCAGCGCGGCGCCTTTGGCGTTTCAAATGGGTGTGCCCTCCCAAGACGCCTTTCCCTTCAAGCTCTGGTCACGCATTCAGGCACGCGCGGCGCGCCGAGCGGCAGCGGCTCCAGTCGGATATCCCGATCCACGCGGCGAGCCGGATTTGCGACAGGAGATCGCGGCGTATCTTGGCGTCTCGCGAGGGCTTCGATGCAGTCCGTCCCAGGTCTTCGTCACGGCAGGTTTCTCCGGCGCGCTCAATCTGGCGATTCGCGGTCTGCGCCTGGAAGGCGGGCAGGCCTGGATGGAGGACCCCGGCTTTCCGCTCACGCGTACGGCGCTCGGGTTGGCCGGCATGACCGTGGCCGGGGTGCCGGTAGACGCGCACGGGCTCGATATCGACGCAGGTATCCAGATTGCGCCCGAAGCCACCCTCGCGGTGGTGACACCGGGCCAGCAGGCTCCGCTCGGAATGACGATGTCGCTCGCTCGGCGGATTTCACTGCTCGGTTGGGCCAAACAACACGATGCCTGGATCGTCGAAGACGATTATCTCGGCGAACTGCAATTGAAAGGGCGGGCAGCACCGGCGCTGGCCTCGCTCGATCAGGACGGGCGCGTGCTGCACATCGGGACCTTCAGCAAAACGATCAGCCCGTCACTGCGCCTGGGATTTCTCGTTGTCCCGCCGGGCATGGCGCGCCACTTCGGTGACGTCGCCGCGTGCCTCGCGCCCGCCTCGGCTGTATCCGTGCAGCACGCCGTGACCGAGTTCATGCACGACGGACACTATCTTCGCCATCTACGGCGGATGAAGCGTCTTTACGCTGCCCGGCAGGAAGCCCTGGTTCGTTGTCTGAACGGACTGGACTCGGACTCGATCAAAGTGCAGGCCGCCGCCGGCATGACCGTCGTGGCCGCGCTTCCCCAATCCGTATCGGATATCGATGTCGCTTTGCGGGCGCGTGCTTTCGGGCTGGCCCCGGTTCCTTTCTCACCGTGGTATACGAGCGGTCCGGGGCAACAGGGGCTATTGCTGGGCGTTACGAACCTGAATGAAAGAACGCTGGCGGCCAACTGTTCCCGCCTGCTTGAACTCGTTCGCGGACGCCACTGACGGACCACCTATACCTGCTCCCCGGGCTTCTTGGTACATTGAAAATGTTCATTCCTGGTGCTTTTGCGTGCCGCCATGTCAAACGACAATGCAGGAACGCAAAGGAGCCAGACGCACATGAATATTCAATCCCTCGTGGGAGCCGCCGGCATAGCGATGGCCGTCGGCATCGCCGTGCCGGTCGCGGCACATGGCACGGCTGAAACCGTCACACCGAACTTTCAGCACGCCATTCCCAACATTCCGGGCAAGTCGTTGACCGCCGTCGTCGTCGATTACGCACCCGGTGCGGCGTCGGCCGCGCACAGGCATGCGGGCTCGGCTTTCATCTATGCCTACGTCGTATCGGGTGAGATCGAATCACAGGTCGATGGCGGTCCGAAGCATGTCTACCATGCCGGCGAGAGTTTCTTCGAGGAGCCGGGCGCCATTCACCGCATAAGCCGCAATGCGAGCGAAACGCGGCCTGCAAGGTTGCTCGCTGTGTTCGTCGCGAACAGCAACGACAAAGCTCTGACCACCCCCATCAAGTAAACCACTGACTCAAGGAGTATCCCCATGAGCAAGCGTCTCGACTATACCCAGATTGCTCCGGCGGGCGTCAAAGCCCTCGGCGGCGTCTATGGCTACGTCATGCAGAGCGACCTGTCGCCAGTGCTCGTCGATCTGGTCTATCTCCGCGTTTCGCAGATCAACAACTGCGCCTATTGCCTCGACATGCATACACGCGACCTGCTGAACAAAGGCGTGAAGGTCGAAAAGCTGGCGCTCGTGCAGGCATGGCGGGAAGCGGGCCATCTGTTCGACGATCGCGAGCGTGCAGCACTCGCATGGGCGGAATCGGTGACACTCGTGGCGCAGACCGGTGTGCCGGATGCGGCCTACGAGGCCGCCCGCGGCACGTTCAATGAACGGGAACTGGTTGACCTGACCATCGCCGTCGGCCTGATGAATACCTATAACCGTATGGCGATCAGCTTCCGGAATACACCTCAAGCCGTGATGGAGCAGTAAAACGCTGCGCGGGTTTATGCAGCGTAAAAGCGCCGCGACGTCGGCACGATGGGAGCTAGATGGCCGCCGGACGGGCTTGAGCGGGGAGTTTCTTGTGAATCTTGGGGGAGGTTTGGGGCATGGCTGGTCCCCCCGACAGGAATCGAACCTGTATCTAGCGCTTAGGAGGCGCTTGTTCTATCCATTGAACTACGGGGAGCGCCAAGTCCGGGCAATCGCGCAAAGGAAGGCGAACCGGACGGCGGTGTGGACAGCGCGCAGAGTATAGCAAACGCGCGGCGCGTCGGCGGGGCGGAATGCGCCTCCGACGCGCGTATCGCGTGATCGACCGCGATCGGAACGGAAAATCAGAAATCGACGACGACGAAATCTTCCTTGCCCACGTCGCACAGCGGGCAGCGCCAGTCGGCGGGAATGTCGGCGAAACGCGTGCCGGCCGGGATGCCTTCGTCGGGCAGCCCTTCCGCTTCGTTGTAGACCCACCCGCAAATCAGGCAGACCCAGCTCTGGTATTCGGTTACTTCGCTCATGTTGCGCTCGGGAAAATGAAAATTCGGCGATGCCGTCCGCGGCCTGGCCACCGGACGAAAGGCGCAATGGTACCGGAATTTCGCCGAACGCCTGCGCAACGTCGTTTTAAACGTACGCATCGCGAACAACCGGCGCCGTCGCGTCGGTCGGGCATGCAGTGTATGCTTCGTGAGCCTTTCAATCTGAAGGAGGAAACGATGCTCAACAGAAAGTGGATCGCGGGTGCAGTCTGTGTCGCGGCACTGGCCGTGTCGACGCTCGCGCGCGCCGAAGCGCGCGTGTTCTTCGTCGAGCCGCAGGACGGCGCGACGGTGTCGAGCCCCGTGCACGTGAAGTTCGGTCTCGAAGGCATGGCGCTCAAGCCGGCCGGCGACATGACGCCGGATACCGGCCACCATCACCTGCTGATCGACGGCAAGCCGGTGCCGAAGGGCGACGTGATCCCGGCGACCGAGCATTCGCTGCATTTCGGCAAGGCCCAGACCGAGACCGACGTGAAGCTGCCGCCCGGCCAGCACACGCTGACGTTGCAGCTCGGGGACGGCGCGCACCGTTCGTATGGTCCCGAAATGAGCTCGACCATCACGATCAACGTGAAATAACCGCGCGTTCCGCGCCGGCGCTCGCCGCGCCGCGCGCGGGATCGGCCGATCGGCCGGCCGTGGGCATCCGGCCGGCATTCGCCCGTTGACGCGGGTACGCAAACGGCGTCCGGGATCCTGAGGGAAAAACCGTCCGCAATCCGCTCACGGCACCACCCCGGAGCGCTTCAAGCGCATCGCGCGGCCCTCGTCCGTCCAGCCAAGCCGATAACGGCTCGCGCGCCCGGTACAATGGGCGCTTCCGATTTCTCTCTTCGCCGTCTCCCCATGTCGCTCTATTCCATTACCGGCGCGCAGCTCGCGTTCGGTCACGTCGCGTTGCTCGATCACGCGGATTTCTCGCTGGAAGCCGGCGAGCGGGTCGGCCTGATCGGCCGCAACGGCGCGGGCAAGTCGTCGCTGCTGAAGATCGTCGCCGGCCTCGCGAAGCCCGACGACGGGCTGATCACGCGCCAGCAGGAGCTCGTGACCGTCTACGTGCCGCAGGAGCCCGAGTTCGAACCGGGCGCGACGGTGTTCGACGCGGTCGCGTCGGGGCTCGCGCATACGCGCGAACTGCTCGAAGAATACGATTCGATCGCGCACCGCCTTGCGGAAATACCGGAAGGCGCCGAGCACGATGCGCTGCTCGCGCGGATGAACGCACTGCAGTCGTCGCTGGATGCGCACGACGCGTGGAACTGGCGCACGCGCGTGTCGATGACGCTCGCGCAGATCGGCCTGCAGGACGGCGACGCGAGCGTCGACGCGCTGTCGGGCGGGATGCAGAAGCGGGTCGCGCTGGCGCGCGCGCTGGTGCTGCAACCGGACGTGCTGCTGCTCGACGAGCCGACCAACCACCTTGATTTCGACGGCATCCGCTGGCTCGAGGAACTGCTCGTCGCGCAACGCGCGGGCCTGCTGTTCATCACCCACGATCGCGCGTTCCTCGATCGCGTCGCGACGCGCATCGTCGAGCTGGATCGCGGCCGGCTGCTGTCGTACCCGGGCAATTTCTCCGCATACCAGACGCGCAAGGCGCAGCAGCTCGAAGTCGAGCGCGTGGAGAACGAGAAGTTCGACAAGCTGCTCGCGCAGGAAGAGGTGTGGATCCGCAAGGGCGTCGAAGCGCGCCGCACGCGCAGCGTCGGCCGCATCGCGCGGCTCGTGCAGATGCGCAACGAGCGCGCGGAGCGCCGCAACGCGCAGGGCAACGTGAAGCTCGACGTCGCGCAGGGCGAGAAGTCCGGCAAGATCGTCGCGGAGCTGACCGACGTGACGAAGCGCTACGGCGGCCGCACGGTGGTCGACCGCTTCTCGACGACGGTCATGCGCGGCGACAAGATCGGCTTCGTCGGCCCGAACGGCGCCGGCAAGACGACATTGCTGAAGCTGATCCTCGGCGAGCTGAAGCCCGACGAAGGCACGGTGCGCACCGGCACGAACCTGCAGGTCGCGTATTTCGACCAGATGCGCGCGCAGCTCGACCAGGAGAAGAGCCTCGCGGATACGATCAGCCCCGGCAGCGAATGGGTCGAGATCGGCGGCGTGCGCAAGCACGTGATGAGCTATCTCGGCGATTTCCTGTTCGCGCCGGAACGCGCGCGCTCGCCGGTGAAGTCGCTGTCCGGCGGCGAGCGCAACCGGCTGCTGCTCGCGCGCCTGTTCGCGCGCCCGGCCAACGTGCTGGTGCTCGACGAACCGACCAACGACCTCGACATCCCGACGCTCGAACTGCTCGAAGAGCTGCTGGCCGACTACGACGGCACGGTGCTGCTGGTCAGCCACGATCGCGCGTTCCTCGACAACGTCGTGACGTCGGTGATCGCGGCGGAGGGCGACGGCAAGTGGCGCGAATATGTCGGCGGCTTCACCGACTGGCAGGTCCAGAGCGAGCGCTCGGAGCAGCTCGCGCAGCAGGACGCGGCGAAGCGCGCGGTCAAGGAGGCGGCGCCCGCGAAGGACGAGCCGGCGAAGAGCGCGGCGGGCCGCAACGCGCAGCGCACGGTGAAGCTGTCGTTCAACGAACAGCGCGAACTCGATTCGCTGCCGGAGAAGATCGCCGCGCTCGAAGCGGAGCAGAAGACGATCAATGCACAGCTCGAGGACGGTTCGATTTTCGCGAAGGACCCGCAGGAAGGCACGCGCCTGACCGAGCGGTTCGCGGCGATCGACGACGAACTGCTCGCCGCGCTCGAACGGTGGGAAACGCTCGAGGCGAAGCGCAAGCCGGTGTGACGCGCGCGGCGCGCGCCGATCCCGCGATTGGCGCGCCACGCGGAACCAGTAAAATACCGCGCGTCCAGGGTCGCGCCGCGCACGCCGCGCGCCCGCTTTCGGAGCAGTCCAAGCACACCGTTGTTTCGATTCGCTTTTTTACGGAACTCAACGTTTTGTCCACGACGTTATCCACACGAGGTGTGGACAACGTCCCGATGAATGACGAAATTCAGCGCCTATGTCAACGAAGAAACCCAGCGCGGCCTATAGCGAAGCATCGATCAAGGTGCTCAAGGGTCTCGAGCCGGTCAAGCAGCGGCCCGGCATGTACACCCGTACAGAGAATCCGCTGCACATCATCCAGGAAGTCATCGACAACGCGTCCGACGAGGCGCTCGGCGGCTACGGCAAGCAGATCACGGTCACGCTGCACGCCGACCAGTCGGTCTCGGTCGAGGACGACGGCCGCGGCATCCCGTTCGGCATGCACCCGGAAGAAGGCGTGCCGGTCGTCGAGATCGTGTTCACGCGCCTGCATGCGGGCGGCAAGTTCGACAAGGCCGCCGGCGGCGCCTATACGTTCTCGGGCGGCCTGCACGGGGTCGGCGTGTCGGTCACGAACGCACTGGCGACGCGTCTGAACGTGACGGTCTGGCGCGACGGCAAGATTGCCGAGCTCGGCTTCGCGGACGGCGACGTGGTCAAGCCGCTCGCCACGCAGGCGGCGGGCCGCGGCGAGAAGAAATCCGGCACGCGCGTGCAGGTGTGGCCGAACCCGAAATACTTCGATTCGCCGAACCTGCCGCTCGGCGAGCTTCAGCGCCTGCTGCGCTCGAAGGCCGTGCTGCTGCCGGGCGTCGAGGTCGTGCTCGTCAACGAAAAGACGGGCGAGCGCCAGACGTGGAAGTATGAAGACGGCCTGCGCGGCTACCTGCTCGACGAGATGAACGGCAGCGAGCTGCTGATCCCGCTGTTCGAGGGCGAGCGTTTCGCCGATTCGCGTTCGACGGACGAAACCTTCGCCGAGGGCGAGGGCGCATCGTGGGTCGTCGCATGGAGCGAGGAAGGCTCGCTCGTGCGCGAGTCGTACGTGAACCTGATTCCGACGCCGGCCGGCGGCACGCACGAGTCGGGCCTGCGCGATGGCCTGTACCAGGCCGTGAAGAGTTTCGTCGAACTGCACAACCTGCAGCCGAAGGGCGTGAAGCTGCTCGCGGAAGACGTGTTCGCGCGCGTGTCGTTCGTGTTGTCCGCGAAGGTGCTCGATCCGCAGTTCCAGGGGCAAATCAAGGAGCGGCTGAACAGCCGCGACGCGGTGAAGCTCGTGTCGTCGTTCTCGCGCCCGGCGCTCGAACTGTGGCTGAACCAGCACGTCGAGCACGGCAAGAAGCTTGCCGAACTCGTGATCAAGCAGGCGCAGGCGCGCACGCGCGCCGGCCAGAAGGTCGAGAAGCGCAAGAGCTCGGGCGTCGCGGTGCTGCCCGGCAAGCTGACCGACTGCGAGACGGAAGATATCGCGCGCAACGAACTGTTCCTCGTCGAGGGCGACTCGGCGGGCGGCTCCGCGAAGATGGGCCGCGACAAGGAATACCAGGCGATCCTGCCGCTGCGCGGCAAGGTGCTGAATACGTGGGAAACCGAGCGCGATCGCCTGTTCGCGAACAACGAGGTGCACGACATCTCGGTCGCGATCGGGGTCGATCCGCACAGCCCCGACGATACCGTCGACCTGTCGAACCTGCGCTACGGCAAGATCTGCATCCTGTCGGACGCGGACGTCGACGGCTCGCACATCCAGGTGCTGCTGCTCACGCTGTTCTTCAAGCATTTCCCGCAACTGATCGAGCGCGGCCACGTGTACGTCGCGCGCCCGCCGCTGTTTCGCGTCGATGCGCCCGCGCGCGGCAAGAAGCCCGCGCAGAAGCTCTACGCGCTCGACGACGGCGAGCTCGAGGCGATCCTCGACAAGCTGCGCAAGGACGGCGTGCGCGACACGCAGTGGAGCATCAGCCGCTTCAAGGGCCTCGGCGAAATGAGCGCCGAGCAGTTGTGGGACACGACGATGAACCCCGACACGCGCCGCCTGATGCCGGTGAAGCTCGGCGAGCTCGACTACGAGGCGACCGTCGCGCGGATGACGATGCTGATGGGCAAGGGCGAGGCGGCCGCGCGGCGCGGCTGGCTCGAGGAAAAGGGCAACGACGTCGAAGCGGACATTTAAGCGGAGCGTTCCGCGCGGCCGGGCATGACGCCCGGCCCGGCCTCACGCCACTTACGAATACGGAATTCAGATGGACGACAATACTTCCGATCTCTTTGCCACCCCCGACGCGCCCGAGAGCGACGCGCTGACGCTCGGCAACTACGCGGAGCAGGCGTATCTCAGCTACGCGGTCAGCGTCGTGAAGAGCCGCGCGCTGCCCGACGTGTGCGACGGCCAGAAGCCGGTGCAGCGCCGGATCCTGTTCGCGATGAACGAAATGGGCCTGGGGCCCGACGCGAAACCGGTGAAGTCGGCACGCGTGGTCGGCGACGTGCTCGGTAAATACCACCCGCACGGCGACCAGTCGGCGTACGACGCGCTCGTGCGGCTCGCGCAGGATTTCTCGCTGCGCTATCCGCTGATCGACGGGCAGGGCAACTTCGGCTCGCGCGACGGCGACGGCGCGGCGGCGATGCGTTACACCGAAGCGCGGCTCACGCCGATCTCGAAGCTGCTGCTCGACGAAATCGACCAGGGCACGGTCGACTTCATGCCGAACTACGACGGCTCGTTCGAGGAGCCGAAGACGCTGCCGAGCCGCATGCCGTTCGTGCTGCTGAACGGCGCGTCGGGCATCGCGGTCGGCCTCGCCACCGAAATCCCGTCGCACAACCTGCGCGAGGTCGCGGCCGCGGCGGTCGCGCTGATCCGCAATCCGAAGCTCACGCACGCGGAGTTGATGAACCTGATTCCCGGCCCGGATTTCCCCGGTGGCGGCCAGATCATCTCGAGCGACACCGAAATCTCGGCGGCGTACGAAACGGGCCGCGGCAGCCTGAAGGTGCGTGCGAAGTGGAAGATCGAGGATCTCGCACGCGGCCAGTGGCAGCTCGTCGTGACCGAACTGCCGCCGAACACGTCGGGCCAGAAGGTGCTCGAGGAAATCGAGGAGCTGACCAACCCGAAGCTCAAGCTCGGCAAGAAGACGCTGACGCCCGAGCAGCTCAACACGAAGAAGGCGATGCTCGACCTGCTCGACGCGGTGCGCGACGAGTCGGGCAAGGAAGCGGCGGTGCGGCTCGTGTTCGAGCCGAAGTCGCGCACGATCGACCAGACGGAATTCGTGAACACGCTGCTCGCGTACACGAGCCTCGAATCGAACGCGACGCTGAACCTCGTGATGATCGGCGCCGACGGCCGGCCGGGCCAGAAGGGGCTGCTGACGATCCTCGACGAATGGGTGAAGTTCCGTCAGCTGACGATGACGCGCCGCTGCCGCCATCGTCTCGCGAAGGTCGACGACCGCATCCACATCCTCGAAGGGCGGATGATCGTCTTCCTGAACATCGACGAGGTGATCCGCATCATCCGCGAGTCGGACGAGCCGAAGGCCGCGCTGATGAGTGCGTTCGGCCTCAGCGAGCGGCAGGCCGAGGACATCCTCGAAATCCGCCTGCGCCAGCTCGCGCGGCTCGAGAAGATCAAGATCGAGAAGGAACTCGAAGCGCTGCGCGACGAGAAGGCGAAGCTCGAGGAACTGCTCGCGAACGAAAGCGCGATGAAGCGGCTGATGATCAAGGAGATCGAGGCCGACGCGAAGCAGTACGGCGACGATCGCCGCACGCTGATCCAGCAGGAAAAGCGCGCGACGTTCGAGGCGAAGGTGGTCGACGAGCCGGTGACGGTCGTCGTGTCGCAGAAGGGCTGGGTGCGCGCGCTGAAGGGCCACGGGCTCGACCCGGCCGCGTTCTCGTTCAAGGCCGGCGACAGCCTGTACGCGGCGTTCCAGTGCCGCACGCCGGATCGCCTGATCGCGTGGGGCAGCAGCGGCCGCGTGTACTCGGTCGACGTGTCGGTGCTGCCGGGCGGGCGCGGCGACGGCGTGCCGGTCACGTCGCTGATCGAGCTCGAATCGGGCTCGCACCTGATGCACTACTACGCGGCGCCGGCCGATCAGCAACTGCTGCTCGCGTCGAGCAACGGCTTCGGCTTCCTCGCGAAGGTCGGCGACATGGTGAGCCGCGTGAAGGCCGGCAAGTCGTTCATGACCATCGATGCGGGCGCGGTGCCGCTCGCGCCGATGCCGGTGCTGCCGAACGCGACGCAGGTCGCGTGCCTGTCGAGCGGCGGCCGCCTGCTGGTGTTCGGGATGGACGAGATGAAGACGCTGTCCGGAGGCGGGCGCGGCGTGATCCTGATGGCGCTCGAGGACAAGGAAACGCTCGTGCAGGCGCTGGCGATCGATCCGGCCGGCGTCGTGCTGATCGGCACCGGCCGCGGCGGCAAGGTGCAGGACGAGACGCTGTCGTACGCCGGGCTCGCACCGCACATCGGCAAGCGCGCACGCAAGGGCCGTGCGCCGGAGACGAAGCTCAAGGTCGTCACCGAGCTGCGTCCGCTGCTCGGCTGACGCCGCGCGCGGTCGCACGGTCGACCGCGATCGAAAGCCGCGCGTCCGCTTCGGCGGGCGTGCGGCTTTTTGCTTTCCGGCGCCGGGATTCGGGTAAGCAAGCGTGGCGCTGTCACGCGGAACTTGCAAAATAGTGTGAAATCGCGCGGAGGGTCTGAACCGCGACGCGGCTGGCCGGTCGAACGTCGCTTGATGCCGCGTACGACGCGGCCGTTCGCTGCACCCCACTCATCACAGGATCGTCGCCATGTCCCATGCCGTTGCCGTCGCGCTGTTTCTTCACCTGCTGGCCGTCGCCGTGTGGGTGGGCGGGATGGTCTTCGCACACTTCTGCCTGCGCCCGGCGCTGTCCGACCTGTCGCCGCAACTGCGGCTGCCGCTGATCGAAGGCGTGTTCGGCCGCTTCTTCAACTGGGTGGCGGGGGCCGTGATCGTGATCCTGCTGTCGGGCGGCTTCCTGCTGATCAGCTTCGGCGGCGCGCACGCGACGTGGTCGCTGCATGCGATGGCCGGGCTCGGCGTCGTGATGATGCTGATCTTCGGACACATCCGCTTCGCGCTGTTCCCGCGCATTCGCCGTGCGGTGCAGGCGCAGAACTGGCCGGACGGCGCGCGCGCGGTGAACGCGGTACGCCTGCTCGTCGTCGTGAACCTCGTGCTCGGCGTCGTCACGATCGGCGCGGCCGTGCTGTCGCGCGGCTTCTGACGGGCCGCCGTCGGATTTCCACCTTCTGCCGCCGCACGTCCGGCGGCACGCGCGGCTACGCGGCGAGCATCGCGTCGAGCAGCCATGAACCGGCCGGCCCGAGCGGCCGGTTGCGCGACCAGACCGCATCCACCCGCACGCGGCGCGGCCAGCCGCGCGCGCGCAGCTCGCACAGCCGGTCGCGCGCGAAGTGTTCGACCATCCAGCGCGGCAGTTCCGCCCAGCCGAAGCCCAGTACCGCCATCTCCAGCAGCATCAGGTAGCTCGGCGCCAGCCAGTGCTGCGTGCCGACGACGATCCGGTCGTCGGTGCCGCGGCCTTCCGCTTTCACGTACGTATTGAGGCGCAGCTCGCGCACGTCGCGCAGCGCCGCGTGCGGCACCTCGGCGTCGCCGTATTCGGCAAGCGCGTGCGTGCGACCGACGAACAGCCCGATCTCCGATTCCTCCGCCACCGTCGCCGCGCCGATGTCGGCCGGGTAGACCGTGCGCGCGGCCATCAGCCCGAGTTGCGCGCGGCCCTGCTGGATCAGGTCGAGCACGTCGTCGTGTTCGGCGATCTGGCATTCGAGCTCGAGCGCCGGGAAGCGCCGCTCGAGCGCCATCAACGTTTCCTCGTAGCGCTTCGACTGGTACGTATCGGAGACGACGAGCGTGAGCCGCGCTTCCTCGCCGTGCGCGAGCCGGGCGGCCGCGCGGTCGATCGCCGCGCTGGCCTCGAGCGCGCGCTGCACCTGCGGCAGCAGCGCGCGGCCGGCATCGGTGAGCGTGGGCGTGCGCGTCGAGCGGTCGAACAACTGCACGCCGAGGTCGATTTCGAGATTCGCGATCGCTTCCGACACGGTCGACTGGCGTTTGCCGAGCTTGCGGGCGGCGGCCGTAAACGAGCCGAGCAGCGCCGCTTCGGCGAACGCGAGCAAGGCTTCGGGGGCGTGGTGCATGGCGCGCTCCTGGTGGCGTACTATCGGTAAAGCCGATGATATCAAACTGGATTCATACGGTTGTGCCGATCAAAATGGCCGCCATGAATCAGGTCATGCATCGGAGGAAATCATGAAACAGATCAACAAGACGGTGACGGAGCGCCTGCTGCACGCGCTGACGTTCGAACTGGTGGCGATCGCGCTGTGCGCGCCGATCGGTGCGTGGCTGCTCGACATGCCGGTGTCGCACGTCGGCGTGCTGACGGTGATGGTGTCGCTGATCGCGATGGCGTGGAACATGACCTTCAACGCGCTGTTCGACCGCTTCGAGCGGCGGGCCGGATTGTCGCGCACGCTCGGCATGCGGGTCGCGCACGCGGTGACGTTCGAGCTCGGCCTCGTCGCGATGGTGGTGCCGGTCGCCGCGTGGTGGCTGAACGTGAGCCTCGTCGAGGCGCTGCTGCTCGACCTCGGCATCGTGCTGTTCTTCCTGCCTTATACGTTCTGCTTCAACCTCGCATACGACGCGCTGCGCGCCCGCTGGATGGCACGCCGGGTCGCGGTGCAGGCCGGTTGAGCGGGGCCGGCAGGCCGAACCGAGCAGGGCGGCGGCCGGCGCGCGTCAGTGCGCGGCCGCCCACAGCCACACGCTGCACGCAACGGCGACCGTGCCGTACACGGCATAGACGGGCACCTTGAAGCGCGTGAAGCACAGCGTCGCGAACGCGCCCGTCAGCCAGTAAACCGGATCGGCCGGTTCGCGATGCAGGATCTTCACGACGGCGACCACGAGAAAGCCGGTCGTCGCCGCGCGCAGCAGGCGCATCCCGTGCTCGAAGCGCGCATGGCGCTTGAGCCGGGACAGATGATTCTGCGCGAACACGACGAGGCACCCGGACGGAATGAACAGCGCGGCCGTGGCGGAGAGCGCGCCGGCCCAGCCGTCGGTCAGGTAACCGAGAAACGGCACGACGTTCAGCAACGGCCCCGGCGCGACCGGCGACAGCGCGAAGGCCAGCGTGAAGTCGTGATCGGAGATGCCCGTCGCCGGCGAGACGAACAGCGTCTTGAGCACCGGCAGCGCGGAGAAGCCGCCGCCGAACAGCGTCATGCCGGCGCCCGCGAGGCGCGGCCACAGCAGTTCGGCCTGATAATCGCCGGGCAACGGCACCGCGAACAGCACGACGAGCACGCCGAGCAGCACGAGCAGGCCGCGGTCGCGCTTCGACAGCGTGAAATCGACCGCGTCGCGTTGCGATGGCCCCGTGAGCCAGCCCGCTGCGAACGCGGCGAACAGAATCCCGACGAAAGCGGCCGGACTATGCGCGAAAGCGAGCAGAATCGTCGATAGCGCGGCGATCGACTGTTCGAGCCGCGTGCGTGCGAGCGAGCGCAACTGCTTGACCCACGTGACGCCGATCAGCGCGGCGAGCACCATCCCGAAGTGATTGATCAGCATCGGTGCGGCGAGCGAGCGCACGAGCGGCGTCTGATAGAAGATCGCGAACAGCGTCATCAGGATCGAGAACGGCAGCACGCTCGCAATGCCGGCGACCCACGCGCCGGCGCGGCCGTTCAGCGTCTGGCCGACCTGCACGGCGACGTTGCAGCCGACGGGGCCCGGGACGAGCCACGCGAGCGCGACGAGATCGCCGAAGACGTGCGGCTCGATGCGCTGCAGCCGCTCCACGTAATGGCGTTCGAGTTGCGCCATCATCGAAAGCCCGCCCCACGAGACGGCCGAAATGCTGGCGACGACCTTGAACAAGGCCCATAGGGATGCCGGTGCCTCTTCGACACGAGCGGTCGCTTCGACTTCGACGGTTGTCATGATTGTGTGGATGGCGCAGCGCCAAATCTCTCGTATGTGACCGTGCCGGCGGCCCGCCGACACGTCGGCCCTCCCGATTGTCCACCGCGCATCATGACACTGCCATGCGCGAAAACGCTAGTTAATGAACCGGGCGATCGGATCGGAAAACGAAATAATTGCGGCGGTGCGCAATACGCGCCGCGGCTGCGGTGGTGCGGCGCTCAGGCGCCGGTGCTGCCGGTCGCGCGATGCGCGACGACGTCCGGATGCTCGCCGCGCACGCCGAAGCGGGCGATCAGCGCGGGAATCGCATCGGCCGGCACCGGGCGCGAGAACAGGAAGCCCTGCGCCTCGATTTCGCCGAGCGCGGACAGCCACGTGATCTGCTCCTCGGTCTCCGTGCCCTCGACGACGACGGTGAGCCCGAGCGAGCGCGCGAGATGCACGATCGACGACACCATCACGCATACGCTGCGATCGGTCGGAATCGCCTGCACGAACGAGCGGTCGACCTTCAGCGTGTCGACGGAGAAGCGGTGCAGGTACGACAGCGACGAATAGCCGGTGCCGAAATCGTCGAGCGCGATCCGGATGCCGAGCTTTTTCAGCGCGACGATCTTCTCGGACACGAGTTCCGGGTATTCCATCATCGCGGTTTCGGTGATCTCGATCTCGAGCCGGTTCGCGTCGATGCCGGTGTCCTGCAGCGCCTGCGAGATCGTCTCGATCAGGTCGCCGCGCCAGAACTGCACGGGCGAGATGTTGACCGCGAGCGTCAGCGTGTCGTGGCCCTCGTCGCGCCAGCGCGCGATCTGCTCGCACGCGGTGCGGATCACGAAATCGCCGATCGGCACGATCAGGCCGGTCGACTCGGCGATCGAAATGAACTCGTTCGCGGAGATGACGCCGTGCTCCGGATGATCCCAGCGCGCGAGCGCCTCGAAGCCGGTGATATGGCGGTGCGTGAGGTCGATCTTCGGCTGGTACGCGAGGAACAACTGCCCGTCGGCGAGCGCGACGCGCAATTGCTGCTCCCAGCGCATCAGGTGGTCGGCGCGGTGGGACAGGTGCGGCGCATAGAACTGGTAGCAATTCTTGCCGGCGTCCTTCGCGCTGTACATCGCGAGGTCGGCCTTTTTCAGCAGGTCGATCTCGCTTTCGTTCGCGACGGTGTGCAGCGCGATGCCGATGCTCGCATGCAGCACGAACGAACTGCCGCGAACGTCGAACGGCTCGCTGAACATCCGGATGATCGCTTCCGCGAGCCGCACCGCGCGCCGCTCGACGTCGTCGCCCTTCATCACGACGACGAACTCGTCGCCGCCGATGCGCGCGAGCGAGCCTTCGTCGCCGACCGCATCGGCCAGGCGCGACGCGGTCATCTGCAGCACGATGTCGCCGGCATTGTGGCCAAGCGTGTCGTTGACGGTCTTGAAGTTGTCGAGGTCGATGAACAGCAGGCCGAGCCGCGACAGGCTCGCGGGCATCGACACGTCGTTGCGCAGCCCGCGCAACGTCGCATAGCGGTTCGCGAGGCCGGTGAGCAGGTCGTATTCGGCGAGCTGCGTCATTTCGCGCTCGCGGCCGAGCAGCTTGCCGATCAGGCCCGTCGCGACGCCGAAGAACGCGAGCATCGCGAGCGTGATGAAGCTCGTCATCAGCAGGTAGACGTTGCGCGTGTGGTAGTAGTCCGCGAACTCTTCCGTCTGCGACAGCCCGACCATCACCGCGAGCGGGTAGCCGTCGAGGTGGCGGTACGACACGATGCGCGTCACGCCGTCGATCGGATCGATGATCGTGCCGGTCACGCGCTCCGCGATCGGGTAGACGCCCGACGCCGAAAACGCGCCCGGCGCGTTGCTCACCGAGCCCGTGCGCCGCGCGAGCACGGCGCCCGTGTCGGACACGACGGCGATCACGCCTTCCTTGCCGATGGCCGCGTTGTTGTAGAAATCGTTCGTGAAGTAGCTCGGATCTTCCGACACCACGACGATGCCCGCGAAGCTGCCGTCCGGGTTGTTCAGGCGCCGCGTCATCTGCAGCGTCCAGTGGCTCGACACGCGGCCGAGCACGGGCTTGCTGATGAAGAGCCGGTCGTCGTTGTGCGCGAGGTGGACCTTGAAGTGCTCGCGGTCGGACAGGTTGATCGGCTGCGGATGAAGGTCGGCGGTGTTCGCGAACAGGATGCCCTTCGCGTTGACGAGCGACACCTGGATCAGCGTGTCGCTCGGCACGACGCCTTTTTCGACGGCGCTCGCGAGATTGAAGCGCGCCGGCGATTTCTCGAATTCGAACTTGACGAAGCGGGTGATCTGGTCGACCTGGTGGATCGCCTTGACCGTATGCTGCTCGAGCGCGGACGACAGGATCGCGGCGGAGGCCGCCGCTTCCTTGTACGCGCTGTCCTTTTCGACGGACAGGCGCGCGATGATCACCGCCCACAGCAGCGCGAGCGCCAGCATCCCGAGCAGCGGGATGGCAAACAGCGCACGCCGGCGCGATTTGCGCGGCGCGCGCAGCGGCCGGTTCGGCGGCGTGTGGTTGGACCGGGCGGAGCTCATCGAAGAGGGCGGCGTCCTGCTCGCGTGCGCCATCCGTCTGGATGGCCGGCTATGGTTCGGATTGTCCCGACGTCTGTTCGTTCGCGGGCCGCGCAACCATGGACAGACCTCCGAAACAACGGATTAGGCCCGATATTACTGGCTGGAACGTTTTTGCGATAGTTGGGCAAAGCGTAGGGCGCCGGACGAGCCGGCGCCATCGCACATCGCGAAATGTCAGTCGGGTGACCGGAACGTGCCGTCGACGACCGTGACGACGTGGCCGCCGATCCAGGTCGTGCCGTCGGCGTCGTAGCTGACGAAGACGCGGCCGTCGCGGCCGATCGCGGTACCCTGGCGGGCCGTATACGACGGGCCGGGGCGGCGGCCCTGGCGCGTCAGCAGCCCGGCCAGCGCGGCGTTCGCGCTGCCGGTGACGGGATCCTCGCCGGGGATGCCGAACTTGCCGCCCGTCATCAGGCAGCGGACCTCGAACGTCGCCGGGCCGCCTTCGGCGTGCGGTGCGTAGGCGGCGAGGCCGTCCACGCCGTAGCGGCGGGTCAGCGCCGCCAGCGCGGCCGGATCGGGCGACAGGCCGATGCACGCGTCGGCCGACTTCAGCCGCACGACGAGCCACGGCGCGCCGTTGTCCACCGCGCACGGCTCGGCGTCGAGGTCGAGCGCGTCGCTGCGCAGCGCGGCGGCCAGTGCCGCGTAGTCCGAACGGTCGAGCGGCGCGACGCGTGCCGGCGGCGCGCCGAACGCCCAGCCGTCGGCCTGCTCGCGCAGCACGACCCGGCCGACCCCGCACTGCTGGATCAGCCGGCCCGGCGTACGCGGCCGCGCGCCGCTTTCCAGGAACGCATGCGCGGTGCCGAGCGTCGGGTGGCCGGCGAACGGCAGTTCGCCGCCCGTCGTGAAGATCCGCACGCGGTAATCGGCTTCCGGATCGGTCGGCGTGCAGAGGAACGTGGTTTCCGACAGGTTCGTCCAGCGGGCGATCTCGCGCATCGCGTCGTCGCCGAGCGAATCGGCGTCGAACACCACGGCGAGCGGATTGCCCTTGAACGGCACCGACGTGAACACGTCGACCTGCTTGAAGCGAACGAAACGGCCGGGCATCGCGCTGCGCCCGTTACGCGACTTCGGCGATCAGTTCGATCTCGACGCACGCGCCGAGCGGGATCTGCGCGACGCCGAATGCCGAGCGCGCATGCTTGCCCGCGTCGCCGAACACTTCGGCGATCAGCTCCGACGCGCCGTTCGTCACGACGTGCTGTTCGGTGAAATCGAGCGTCGAGTTGACGAGGCTCATCAGCTTGACGATGCGCGTGACCTTGTTCAGGTCGCCGGTGTGCGCGTGCAGCGTCGCGAGCAGGTCGATCGCGATCGAGCGGGCGGCCGCCTTGCCGTCTTCCGTTTGCAGATCCGCGCCGAGCTTGCCGGCCCAGACCTTGCCGTCCTTCTTCGCGATGTGGCCCGACAGGTAGACCGTGTTGCCGCTTTGCGCGCTCATCACGTACGCGGCAGCCGGTGCGCCGGCGGTCGGGAGCTCGATGCCGAGCGACTTCAGTTTGTCGTAGACGTTAGCCATGCGTTCGATTCCTCGTAGAGAGTCGTGACAGGAAAAAGGGGATCAGAGGCGCTCGCGCAGCAGCTTGCCGAGACGCGCGACGCCTTCCTCGATCTTCTCGGGCGGCACCGTCACGAACGACAGGCGCAGCGTGTTCTGCTGCGCGTTCTCCGCGAAGAACGGCGCGCCCGGCACGAAGGCGACGTGGTTGTCGACGGCCGCGGCGAGCAGCTTCATGCTGTCGATCTGCGCGGGCAGGTTCACCCAGATGAACATCCCGCCTTCCGGGCGGTTCCACGTGACGCCTTCCGGCATGTGGCGCGCGAGCGCGCCGAGCATCGCGTCGCACTGCGCGCTGTACAGCGCGCGGATCGTCGGGATGTGCTCGTCGAGGAAGCCGTCCTTGATCACTTCGTGCGCGATGCGCTGCGTGAGCGTCGGCGTGTGCAGGTCGGTGGCCTGCTTGGCCTGCACGAGCTTGAAGTGGAGTTCCTCGGGCGCGATGATGTAGCCGATCCGCAGGCCCGGCGCGAGGACCTTCGAGAACGTGCCGAGGTGCACGACGTGGTCGGGCGCCATCGACAGCATCGTCGGCAGCGGCTCGCCCCGGTAGTTCAGCGCGCCGTACGGATCGTCCTCCAGCACCGGGAACGGGCTCGACTGCGCGAACGCGGCGAGCGCACGGCGGCGCTCGACCGGCATGCGGCGGCCGGTCGGGTTCTGGAAGTTCGGCTGCGCGTACAGCAGGCGCGCGCCTTGCGTGAGTTCGGGCGTGAGACCTTCCGGCAGCAGGCCCTGCTCGTCGGTGGGCACCTGCACGTAGCGCGGCTCGTACAGCGAGAACGATTGCAGCGCGCCGAGGTAGGTCGGCGTTTCGACGAGGATCGGGCTGCCCGGATCGACGAGCGCCTTGCCGAGCAGGTCGAGCGCCTGCTGCGAGCCGGTCGTGATCAGCACCTGCGACACGCGCACGCCGTAGCGCTCGGCGATCCACTCGCGCAGCGGCAGGTAGCCTTCGGTCGCGCTGTACTGGAGCGCGGCGGCCGGCGCGTCGCGCAGCACGCGATCGGCGGCGGCGCGCATGCGCTCGGCCGGGAACGTCGCGGGGGCGGGCAGGCCGCCGGCGAACGAGATGACCTCGGGGCGTTCCGTGACCTTCAGGATCTCGCGGATCGCCGAGCTCGTCAGCTTGCGGGCGCGTTCGGAAAGCTGCCAGTGCGGCGGATGCAGGTCGCTCGGATTCATAGTCTCCTCGTGCGGATATCGTGGTCGGTCAGGAAAGGTCGTTCGGGCCGATGGCGTCGTCGCAGCCGGGTGGGCGTGCGGGAGCGCGATCGGGCCGTCGCGGCCGGGTGGGCACGCCAGTCTGGCAAAACCGTTCAGGTAAAACGGACATTATGGCGCACCTCATCAGCCGGCGCGAGCGGGACGCGGCGCGGTGGCCACCGCCGAGCGGCGCCCGAGCACCACGGTCGCGATCACGGCGCCCGCGAACAGCCACGTCGACGGCGTGACCGTTTCGCCGAACAGCAGCGCGGAAAAGGCGATCGTGAAGAAGATCTGCAGCAGTTGCACCTGGCCGACGCGCGCGGTGCCGCCCATCGCGAGCCCCGCATACCACGCGAAAAAGCCGATGAATTGCGAAAAGAGGGTCACGTAGCCGAACGCGAGCCACGTGCGCAGCGCGAGCGGGCCCGGATGCGCTGCGTACTGCAGCCACGCGAGCCAGCCGACCGGCAGCACGAGGAACGGCGCCGACACGACGAGCGCCCAGCAGATCACCTGCCAGCCGCCGATCTGGCGCGCGAGGCGGGCGCCTTCCGCATAGCCGAGCGCGCCGATGCCGACCGCGACGAGCATCAGCGCGTCGCCGGCCTGCACGGCGCCGCCGCCGTCGCGCAGCGCGAACGCGATCACGAGCGCGCTGCCGGCCACCGCGCTGGCCCAGAACGCCTTCGACGGCCGTTCGTGCGACAGCCACGCCGCGTACAGCGCGACGAACAACGGCTGCAACCCGTTGACCACCGCGCCGTGCGAGGCCGGCACCGATTTCATCGCCCACGCCGAGAACACCGGATACGCGATGATCACGCCGGCCGACGTGATCGCGAGGCTCTTCAGTTGCGCGCGGCTCGGCAGCGGCTCGCGGCGCCACCACAGCAGCAGCCCGGCCGGCACGGCCGCGGCGAGCGCGCGGCCGAGCCCGTTGAGCAGCGGATTGAGCTCGGAGACGACGATCCGCGTCATCGGCAGCGTCAGGCTGAAGATCATCACGCCGATCAGGCCGAGCAGCATGCCCCGGGTTTCGCGCGAATTCATGTCGTGGGTGTCTCCGTCTGGCTGGCTGGATGGATGTGATTGATGTAATGGAAGCGGCGCAGGATGGTCAGCGCAGCGTGCGCGGGCCCTGCGGCGTGTCGAATTCGGCGACGAGCGCCGGCGGGCCGTCGGTGGATTCGACGTCGAGCAGGTGGGCGGCGCCGAGCCAGTCGAGCTGCTCGCGGATCGTATCGGCGCGCGGGTGGGCGCCCTTGAGCGCCTTCAGCGCGACACCGTCGGCCGGCAGCGATTCGGCCGGATGGCGCGGGCTGTCCCACTGGATCAGCGACGGCACGAGGCCGTCGCCCGCGCCCTGCCACGCGGGGAAGCTGCCGTCGTCGGGCACCGTGAGGCCCCAGCTCAGGTCGCCGCGCCGCATCGCGACGACGGGCGCGATGCGGGCCGGATACTGGCGCTGCCACAGCGCGAGCTGGCGCGGGCGGTCGACGCGCGCGACCCAGTGCGCGAGATACGGGCCCTGCGCGAGCCGCGCCTGGATCGCCGGATCGTCGAGCCCGAACAGCCGGGCGCGCGGCGGCTGCGCGCCGTCGTCCGGCGCGGGCGCGTCGGGATCGATCGCGATCACTTCGAGGTAGCGCCCGCCCCACGCGCCGAACAGCGCATTGTGGGTCCGCATCAGCGGGTGGCGGCCGCCGCCGGCCGGTTCGATGCCGAGCGCGTCGGCGACGTGGCGCACGCCTTCGTCGAGGGTGCGCGCGGCAATCACGAGATGGTCGAGTGTCAGGGAGCGGGCTGGCATGAGCGTCGGTCGGGAAGCGAAAGTGTCATGGTCGGCGGATGGCGTGCCGGGCGGGGCCGGACCGGCCGGCGCGCCGGCCGCGCCGCAGGCCGACGGGCGCCGCGCCAGGTGCGGCGGGCTGCACCGGCGGCCGCACGATCGCCATTCCGGTCAACTGTAATCGTCGCTACCGGCACAGTAACGGTACAATCGGCGCGATAGCCTTCGGTACAGTTGGAGCTGCCGCCCATGTCCACCGTCCCACTCGCCCAGATTCCCGCGCCGCACGACACGGCCACGCTCACGCTCGTCGACCAGCTGGTCCAGTGGGCGCGGCGTCGCATCGACGAACGGGTGTTCCGTCCCGGCATGCGGATGCCGTCGATCCGCAAGCTGGCGCTCGACAAGGGCGTGTCGCGCTTTACCGTCGTCGAGGCCTACGAGCGGCTCGTCGCGCAGGGCTACCTCGACTCGCGGCGCGGCTCCGGCTTCTACGTGCGCGAGCGTACCGGCGTCGGCCCGCAGCCGGCCGACAGCGTCGCGCGCGTGGCCGAGGCCGCGCCCGTGCACAACACGATCGACGTCGTCTGGCTGCTGCGCAACATGCTGCACACCGTCAGCCCGGAGAAGGGCCCGGGCCTCGGCTACCTGCCGGGCCGCTGGCTCGACGGCGAGCTGATCACCGGCGCGCTGCGCGCGCTCGGGCGCCAGTCGGGCGCGCAGATGCTCGGCTTCGGCACCGCGCAGGGCTTCCTGCCGCTGCGCCAGCAACTGCAGACGCGCCTCGCCGAAGTCGAGATCGGCGCGAAGCCCGAGCAGATCGTGCTGGTGTCGGGCATCACGCAGGCGATCGACCTGATTTCGCGGATCTACATGCGGCCGGGCGATGCGGTGATCGTCGGCGATCCGGCGTGGTTCCAGATGTTCGGCCGTTTCGCGGCGCAGGGCGCGCAACTGGTCGGGATGCCGTATACGCCCGACGGCCCCGACCTCGACGCGCTCGAAACCCTGGTGCAGATGTGGCGGCCGAAGATGCTCGTGATCAACTCGGTGCTGCAGAACCCGACCGGCACGTCGCTGTCGGCCGCGCAGGCGTTCCGGATCCTGAAGCTCGCGGAGGCCTACGATTTCCTCGTCGTCGAGGACGACGTGTACGGCGACCTTTGCCCGCCGAGCTATCCGGCCACGCGCCTCGCGAGCCTCGACCAGCTGAAGCGCGTGATCTATCTCGGCAGCTATTCGAAGACGCTCGCGGCGAACCTGCGGGTCGGCTACGTGGCCTGCGCGCCGGAGATCGCGAAGGCCGTCACCGACCAGAAGATGCTGGTCGGGATGACCACGCCCGAGCTCAACGAGCGCGTGCTGTACAAGATCCTGACCGAAGGGCATTACCGGCGCCACGTCGAGCGGCTGCGCGCGCGGCTCGACGGCGTGCGCGACAAGACCGCGCGGATGCTCGAGCGCACCGGGCTCGGGCTCTTCACGATGCCGGCGGCCGGGATGTTCCTGTGGGCCGACACGGGCGTCGATTCGGACGCGCTCGCGGCGGTCGCCCACGAGGCGGGCTTCCTGCTGACGCCGGGCAGCCTGTTCTCGCCGCAGCAGTCGCCTTCCACGTGGATGCGCTTCAACGTCGCGAACTGCGGCGATCCGGCGCTGCCGGGGCTGCTGGCGAGCTATATCGACTCGGCGGTGCGGCGCGCGTCGTGACGGGCGCGGCAGGCGGCTCTTGAAATCGTGCGTGCCGTCCCCAGATACGCGCGCAAACCGCCGGCGCCAGGCGGTCGTCCCCGACGGGCCGTCCCAAACGGGCCGTCCCGAACGGGCCGTCCTTCACGGGTTCGCCGGCATCGCGCGCCGGGCGCCGGCGTCACCTTGTTCCGTTCAAGTAAGAGGAAACAGCATCCATGGCACACGAAACGATGAGCTTTCAGGCAGAGGTCAAGCAACTCCTCCACCTGATGATCCATTCGCTCTACAGCAACAAGGAAATTTTCCTGCGCGAACTGGTGTCGAATGCGTCCGACGCGGCCGACAAGCTGCGTTTCGAAGCGCTCGCGGACAACGCGCTGTACGAGAACGATCCGAACCTGCGCATCCGCATCGGCTTCGACAAGGCCGCGCGCACGATCACGATCGAGGACAACGGCATCGGCATGAGCCGCGACGAGGCGATCGCGAACCTCGGCACGATCGCGCGCTCGGGCACCAAGGAATTCTTCACGAAGCTGTCGGGCGACCAGCAGAAGGATGCGGCGCTCATCGGCCAGTTCGGCGTGGGCTTCTACTCGGGCTTCATCGTCGCCGACAAGATCACCGTCGAAACGCGTCGCGCCGGCCTGCCGGCGAACGAAGCCGTGCGCTGGGAAAGCGCCGGCGAGGGCGATTTCACGATCGACGCGATCGAGCGCGCGCAACGCGGCACGACGATCACGCTGCACCTGCGCGAAGGCGAGGACGACCTGCTGTCGTCGCACCGCCTGAAGTCGATCATCCAGAAGTACTCCGACCACATCGCGCTGCCGATCCTGATGCGCAAGGAAGAGTGGGATCAGGAAAAGGGCGAGATGGTCCTGAAGGACGAGGACGAAACCGTCAACCAGGCGAGCGCGCTGTGGACGCGTGCGAAGGGCGACGTCACCGACGAGCAGTACACGCAGTTCTACCAGCACATCGCGCACGACCACCAGGATCCGCTCACGTGGACGCACAACCGCGTCGAGGGCCGCAGCGAATACACGCAACTGCTGTTCGTGCCGGCGCGCGCGCCGTTCGACCTGTGGAACCGCGACTACCGTGGCGGCCTGAAGCTGTACGTGAAGCGCGTGTTCATCATGGACGACGCCGAGCAGCTGCTGCCGCAATACCTGCGCTTCGTGAAGGGCGTCGTCGATTCGGCCGACCTGCCGCTGAACGTGTCGCGCGAGATCCTGCAGGAAAGCCGCGACGTCAAGGCGATCCGCGAAGGCGTGACCAAGCGCGCGCTGTCGATGCTCGAGGAGCTCGCGAACGCGGAAGACGATGCCGGCAAGGAAAAGTACAAGACGTTCTGGAGTGCGTTCGGCCAGGTGCTGAAGGAAGGCGTCGGCGAGGATCACGCGAACCGCGAGCGCATCGCGAAGCTGCTGCGCTTCGCGTCGACGCACGGCGACACCGACGCGCAGGACGTGTCGCTCGCCGACTACGTGTCGCGCATGAAGCCCGAGCAGAGCAAGATCTACTACGTGACCGCCGATACGTGGCAGGCCGCGAAGAACAGCCCGCACCTGGAAGTGTTCCGCAAGAAGGGCGTCGAGGTGCTGCTGCTGACCGACCGCGTCGACGAATGGATGCTGTCGTTCCTGCATGAATTCGACGGCAAGCCGCTCGCGAGCGTGGCCCGCGGCGATCTCGACCTCGGCGAGCTGAACGACGAGGAGAAGAAGGCGCAGGAGCAGGCCGGCGAGGCGATCAAGCCGGTCGTCGAGAAGATGAAGGAAGCGCTCGGCGACAAGGTGAAGGAAGTGCGCGTCACGTTCCGCCTGACCGATTCGCCGTCGTGCCTCGTCGCGGACGACAACGACATGAGCGGCTACCTGCAGCGGATGCTGAAGGCGGCCGGCCAGAACGCGCCGGCGATGCAGCCGATCCTCGAGATCAATCCCGAGCACGCGCTCGTGAAGCAGCTGAACGCCGACAGCGCCGATTTCGGCGACTGGTGCCATTTGCTGTTCGATCAGGCGCTGCTGGCCGAAGGCGGCATGCTCGACGATCCGGCGAGCTTCGTGAAGCGGACCAACGCGCTGCTGCTGTCGCGCGCCGCGTGAACGCGCGCATGCGATTCGACGGCGGCCAGGCCGGCTGGCGCGAGACGCCGCGGCCTGGCTGCACGCTCGACCAGCGCGACTGGCTGACGCGCGGTGGATCGCTGACCGCGCATCTCGCGCGGCTCGGCCGCGTGAACGTGCGCGTGACGCGCGAGGCCGTCGACCGTCCGTGGTTCGACGAGCCGGCGGCGCTTGCCAGTTCGCCGCGCGCGCCGATGTGGGTGCGCGAGGTGATCCTGTCGGTCGACGGCACGCCGTACGTCGCCGCGCACAGCATTGCGCCGCTTGCGGCCAGCAAGGGCGTGTGGCAGGCCATGCGGCGGCTGCGCACGCGGCCGCTCGCGGAGCTGCTGTACAGCGATCCGCAGGTCGAGCGCTCGGCGCTCGTGAGCCGGCGCGTGATCGCCGGCCATCCGCTGTATGCGCTCGCGAGCCATGCCTTACAGGGCGCGCGCGCGCCGCATGCGTTCGTCGCGCGGCGCTCGGTGTTCCAGCGTCACGGCAAGCCGCTGATGGTCACCGAGTGCATGCTGCCGGCACTGTGGCGCCATCTCGCCGCGCACGGCGACGGGCCGCGGTCGGGTGGCCCGCACGGAGGCGCGTGATGCTGCAAGGCTTTCCGCCCGTCGTCGCGCCGAATACGCACACGATGATCCTCGGCAGCTTTCCGGGCGAGGCGTCGCTCGACGCCGCGCAGTACTACGCGCATCCGCGCAACCAGTTCTGGCGGCTGCTCGGCGCGGTGCTCGGCGAGCCGTCGCTGCATGAACTGCCGTACGACACGCGGCTCCAACGCGTGCTGTCGCATGGCATCGGCATCTGGGACGTGCTCGATGCATGCCATCGCCAGGGCAGTCTCGATTCCGCGATCAGGAATGCGAAGCCCAACGACTTCGATTCGCTGCGCGAGCATGCGCCGTTGCTGAAGCGCGTGTGCTTCAACGGCAAGACGGCTGGGCGGTTCGCCGACGTGATCGGCCAGGCCGGGTACGAGACGCTCGTGCTGCCTTCGTCGAGCCCGGCGAAT
Source organism: Burkholderia sp. BCC0506 (assembly GCF_902833145.1). GTDB lineage: Bacteria > Pseudomonadota > Gammaproteobacteria > Burkholderiales > Burkholderiaceae > Burkholderia. Next base: position 206,112 of record NZ_CADFEN010000009.1, read on the forward strand.
GCGATGTTGTCGTTCGAGCAGAAGCTCGAACACTGGCGTCGAATCGTGCTTTGATCGACCGGGCGCGGCCGGCAGCAGGTGTGGTCAGCCTCGCGTTGAGCGTCGAGACAATTCAGGCGTTCGACAGAGCGTTGTCGTGGCGTATCGATGACGGAGGAGGGCGTTGCTGACGAACCGCGACCACCGCATGGGCTTGCGTGTCTCGCCTGAAGCTCAATCGTCCTTGCCCCAGCGCCACCGGGGCTTTTCGCCCTTGAGCCAGCACACCGCGGTCAGCAGCGCGACCAGTACCACGATGCAGGCGCCGTACGCCACCGGCGATCGCTGCGGCGGCACCAGGCATGCGCTCGCGATGATCCCGATCGCAAACAGCAGCAGCACGACCCAGCCCTGCCACGTCACTGGCAACCCCCATCCCCAGCCGTAGCGCTTCGCCGGGAACCAGATCTTCTTGTCGTTCGAGGTCATGCGCCCTCCCGTGAGTCGCGAATGCAGCATAGCGCCGCCGGGATCCGGCGTCACGCGTGGCCGGTGCGCGTCGCGGCCTCCGTCTTCCACCAATGCTATCCTCTCGTCCGCTCATCCAGCGTCACCCAGCGAGATTCAACCATCATGACCCGACTGATCAAGCGCGCGTCCGCCGAGGCGCGCGCGTTCAAGCAACGCAAGCCGTCCGCGTACAACGGCTCCGAAAAGCTCCAGCCGCCGCGCGTGAAGCGCCGCACGGACATCGACGAACACGACGACGTGCCGGTGCTCGACGCGCCGCGCAAGCCGCGCTTCGCGCCCGTGACGTTCTCCGAGGAAGGCGGCGTGCGCTTCCTGCACTTCGGTACCGAATGGGTACAGGGCGCGATGCGGATCTCGAAGCCGCTGCATATCGAGCTCGAATACGCGCAGCAGATGATGGCGTGGCTGCTGTTCCTCGAAACGCCCGAGCGGATCGTCCAGCTCGGGCTCGGCACCGGCGCGCTGACCAAGTTCTCGCACCGTTTCCTGCCGCACGCGAAGGTCGAGGCCGTCGAGCTGAACCCGGCCGTGATCGTCGCCGCGCGCACGATGTTCGCGCTGCCGCCCGACGATGCGCGCCTCGTCGTGCACGAAGCCGACGCATGGGATTTCGTCAACGACCCGGCCAACCGCGGCACGACCGGCGCGATCCAGATCGACCTGTACGACGCGACCGCGCGCGGCCCCGTGCTCGACAGCGTCGCGTTCTACCGCGCGGTGCGCGGCTGTCTCGCCGATGCCGGCATCGCGACGATCAACCTGTTCGGCGATCATCCGAGCTTCGTGCGCAACATGAAGCACCTGAACGCGGCGTTCGATCACCGCGTGATCGCGCTGCCCGAAGTGCACGACGGCAACCGGATCGCGATCGCGTTCTCGGGCCCCGCGCTCGACGTGTCGTTCGCGCAGCTCGACGCCCGTGCGAAGCTGATCGAGGACACGCTGAAGCTGCCCGCGCGCAAGTGGGTGAAAGCTTTGAAAGCAACGACCGGCGCACGCGACACGTCGTTCGCGATCTGACGCCGGATGCGCCGGCGGCACGCCGGTGCAACGTCGCGACAAGGGGCGGATCACCTCGGGTTCGCCCCTGCTTGACCGCGTGCTCGCGGCTCCTATACTGGCGCGAAGCCAGGGGAGCCGCAGCCTACCCGTTTTGCCGCTCCTCTCGGCGCCGTACCCGCTCAACAAGATCGATAACCGGGATAGAAGAGGAGACGTCATGGCTCACGATGCCGACGCCAACCGGGCCGCCAAGCGCTGGCTCTGGCTGCTGGTACTGCCGCTGATCGCGATGGTCTGGGTGCCGTCGTACAGCAAGATCGAACCGCAATGGCTCGGTTTTCCGTTTTTCTACTGGTACCAGTTGCTTTGGGTCTTCATCAGCGCGGTGATCACCGCGTTCGTGTATTTCAAGACCAAGAATGCGTGGAAGGCGAGCGGCACGCAAGGAGGGGCGCAATGAATCTCGGCGCGACTTTCGTTTTCGTGCTGCTGTTCATCGGCGTCACGATCATCGGTTTCCTGGCCGCGAACTGGCGGCGCGGCGATCTCGCCCATCTCGACGAATGGGGCCTCGGCGGACGCCGCTTCGGCACGATCGTCACATGGTTCCTGCTCGGCGGCGACCTCTACACCGCCTACACGTTCGTCGCGGTGCCCGCGCTCGTGTTCGGCGCCGGCGCGATGGGCTTCTTCGCGCTGCCGTACACGATCCTGATCTATCCGTTCGCGTTCGTCGTGTTCCCGAAGCTGTGGAGCATCGCGAAGCGGCACGGCTACGTGACGGCCGCCGACTTCGTCAACGCGCGCTACGGCAGCCGGATGCTCGCGCTGGCGATCGCGGTGACGGGCATCGTCGCGACGATGCCGTACATCGCGCTGCAGCTCGTCGGCATCGAGGTGGTGATCGGCGCGCTCGGCTTCGACACGACCGGCTTCGTCGGCGACCTGCCGCTGATCATCGCGTTCGCGATCCTCGCCGCGTACACGTACACGTCGGGGCTGCGCGCGCCCGCGATGATCGCGATCGTGAAGGACGTGCTGATCTACGTCACGATCGCGGCCGCGATCATCGTGATCCCCGCGAAGCTCGGCGGCTTCGGGCACATCTTCTCCGCGGTGCCGCCCGCGAAGTTGCTGCTGAAGGCGCCCGACGCGACGAGCCTGAACGGCTACAGCGCGTATGCGACGCTCGCGATCGGCTCGGCGCTCGCGCTGTTCCTGTATCCGCACTCGGTCACGGCGATCCTCTCGTCGTCGTCGGGCAACTCGATCCGCCGCAACATGGCGATGCTGCCCGCGTACTCGTTCGTGCTCGGCCTGCTCGCGCTGCTCGGCTACATGGCGCTCGCCTCCGGCGTGAAGGACATGCCGCAGTACGCACCGTACTTCAAGGCGTTCGGCCCGAACTTCGCGGTGCCCGCGCTGTTCCTCGAGTACTTCCCGTCGTGGTTCGTCGGCGTCGCGTTCGCGGCGATCGGCATCGGCGCGCTGGTGCCGGCGGCGATCATGTCGATCGCGGCCGCGAACCTGTACACGCGCAACATCCACCGCGAGTTCGTGAACCGCAACATGTCGCACGACCAGGAAACGCACGTCGCGAAGCTCGTGTCGCTGATCGTGAAGGTCGGCGCGGTGGCCTTCATCCTCGGGCTGCCGCTGACCTACGCGATCCAGCTGCAGTTGCTCGGCGGGATCTGGATCATCCAGACGCTGCCCGCGATCGTGCTCGGCCTGTACACGCGCGTGCTCGACCATCGCGGCTTGCTGGTGGGCTGGGCGGCCGGCATCGTGTGCGGCACGTGGATGGCGATCTCGCTGAAGCTGGCCAGCTCCATCTTCACGATCCATCTGTTCGGTCTCGCGATTCCCGGCTATGCGGCCGTGTGGTCGCTGGTCGTGAACCTCGTGGTGTCGGTGGCGGTCAGCGTGCTGGTGCGCGTGATGGGCATGGCGCATGCGGAGGATCGCACGCGGCCGGAGGATTATCTCGACGTCGTCGAGGGGTGAGACGGGCCGTGCGCGGCGGTGTGCCGCGCACGCGCCGCGCAGCGACAGCAACGAAAACGCCCGCCACCGCAAGGTGGCGGGCGTTCGTTTTGGCATCAGCCCTGCGCGTGTTTCGCGAGCGCTTCGCGTTGCGACAGGTCCTCGACGTTGACCATCCAGTGCACGCCGAAGCGATCCTTCGCCATCCCGAAGCCGAGCGCCCAGAACGTCTTGCCGAACGGCATCGTCACTTCGCCGCCGTCGGCGAGCGCATTGAACAGCTTCTGGCCTTCCTCGACGGTGGCCGGGTTCAGCGACAGCGAATAGCCGGCGTGCGCGGCGCCCGCGGGCTGGCTGCAGTCGCCGTCCGAGCACATGATCATCGAGTCGCCGATCGTGAAGCTCGCGTGCATCACCTTGTCGCTCATCTCCGGCGACATCGGGTAGTCGGGATTCGGCGGTGCGTCCTTGAAGTGCATCTTGAACATGGTCTTCGCGCCGAGTGCCTTTTCGTAGAACTGAAGGGCTTCGTCGGCACGACCGTAGAACGTCAGGTACGGTTGAACTTGCATCGTTGTCTCCTGGGATGAACCGTGCCGGCGCGGCGGTGCCGGCACGGCGTCGTGCAAGATTGACTGGGGAAAGGGCGCATCGGGAGGCGGCCGTCGCACCCGTGACGTGGATTGTAGTGCGCGCGCTTGACGATGGAATGAAAAATAAAAACGGCCGCGAACATCACGTTCGCGACCGTTTGCAGCGCTTGCTGACGGCTGTTGTCAGCGCTGTTGTCAGTCTTGCTGACAGCCGCTGACGTGCGGCGCGCGTCAGCGCAGCGCGTCGATCAGCTTCTCGAGCTTCACCGCGTCGGCGGCGAACACGCGGATGCCTTCGGCGAGCTTTTCGGTCGCCATCGCCTCGTCGTTCAGCTGGAAGCGGAACGACGCCTCGTCGATCGCGACGCGCTCGGCCGGCTTGTCCTGCAGCGTGTCCGGCGACAGCTTGCGGGCGACCGTCTCGTTGCTCTCCTGCAGCTTCTGCAGCAAATCGGGACTGATCGTCAGCAGGTCGCAGCCGGCGAGTTCGACGATCTGGCTGGTCGTGCGGAAGCTCGCGCCCATCACCTCGGTCTTGTAGCCGAACGTCTTGTAGTACGTGTAGATGCGGCGCACCGACTGCACGCCCGGATCGTTTGCGCCGCCGTCGCGCGCTTCATTCCATTCCGCGCCGGCCTGCTTCTTGTACCAGTCGTAGATGCGGCCGACGAACGGCGAGATCAGTTGCGCGCCGGCTTCCGCGCACGCGGCGGCCTGCACGAGCGAGAAAAGCAGGGTCATGTTGCACTTGATCCCTTCCTTCTGCAGCACCTCGGCCGCGCGGATGCCTTCCCACGTCGACGCGAGCTTGATCAGGATGCGCTCGCGGCCGACGCCGGCCGCTTCGTACAGCTTGATGAGCTCGCGACCCTTGTCGATCGAGCGCTGCGTGTCGAACGACAGACGTGCGTCGACCTCGGTCGACACGCGGCCCGGGATCAGCTTCAGGATTTCGGTGCCGAATGCGATCAGCAGGCGGTCGATGATGAAATCGGTGCTTTCGTTGCGATGATCGCGGACGGTTTTCTCGAGGATCGGCTTGTACGCATCCTTCTGGACGGCCTTCAGGATCAGCGACGGGTTCGTGGTCGCGTCCTGCGGCTGGTATTGCGCGAGCTGCTGGAAGTCGCCCGTGTCGGCGACGACGGTCGTGTACTGCTTCAGCTGGTCGAGTGCGGTAGTCATGGCGATTCGGAAGAAGAGCGCAGGGCGCCGGGTTCTCACGGGCCGCGCGAGCGCGGCGGCGAAGCGAAGCGGCGCCGGGCGCCGCTTCCGATCCATCATTTTAGGCCCGATTCGTGTCCGGCACGTTTTGGCGTGCCCGGGCGCGGGCCGCGGCGGCCGGCGAGCCGCGTCACGCGGGGTGCCGGGCGTTCAGGATCACCTGCGTGACGACCCCCGCGACGAGCCCCCAGAACGCGGAGCCGATCGACAGCAGCGTGAGGCCCGACGCGGTCACCATGAACGTGACGAGCGCCGCTTCGCGCTGCTTCACGTCCTGCATCGCGTTCGCGAGCCCGCTCATGATCGAGCCGAACAGCGCGAGCGCCGCGACCGACACGACGAGCGCCTTCGGCAGCGCCGCGAACAGCGCGGCGATCGTCGCGCCGAAGATGCCGGCGATCAGGTAGAACGTGCCGCACCACACGGCGGCCGTGTAGCGCTTCGCGCGATCCTCGTGCGCTTCGGGCCCCGTGCAGATCGCGGCCGTGATCGCCGCGAGGTTCACGCCGTGCGAGCCGAACGGCGCGAGCAGCAGCGACGCGAGGCCGGTCGTCGCGATCAGCGGCGACGACGGCGTCGGATAGCCGTCCGCGCGCAGCACCGCGATGCCCGGCACGTTTTGCGACGCCATCGCGACGACGAACAGCGGAATGCCGATGCTGACGATCGATGCGATCGAGAACGCGGGCATCGTGAACACGGGTTGCGCGAGCGCGATCTGGAAATGGCTGAAGTCGAGCAGGCCGAGGCCGCCGGCCACGGCCGTGCCGACGATCAGCGTCGTGACGATCGCATAGCGCGGTGCGAGCCGCTTGACGATCAGATACGTGAAGAACATCGCGAGCACGAGCGTGGTCCGGAACTGCGCGGCGCGGAAGATCTCGATGCCGATCTCGAACAGGATGCCCGCGAGCAGCGCGGCCGCGATGCCGGCCGGAATGCGCTTCATCAGCGTGTCGAACAGCCCGCTCACGCCGACGGCGGTCAGCAGCAGCGCGCACACGACGAACGCGCCGATCGCCTCGGGGTAGGGCACGCCGGGCAGCGACGCGACCAGCAGCGCGGCGCCGGGCGTCGACCACGCGACGACGACGGGCGCCCGATACCGCAGCGACAGGCCGATCGTCGTCAGCGCCATGCCGATCGACAGCGCCCAGATCCACGACGAGATCTGCGCATCGGTGAGGTGGGCGGCACGGCCGGCCTGGAACATCAGGACGAGCGAGCTCGTATAACCGGTCATCATCGCGACGAAGCCGGCGACGAGCGCGGACACGGACGTATCGGCGAAAAAGCGGCGGCCGCCGGCGCGGTCGGCGCTCGCGGTGGGCGAAGGGTTCATGCTCTCTCCGGGGCGGCCGCTCGAACGCGGCCGGTGTCTCTACGGGTGGGTGTCGTTACTTGCTGAGTGCGCGCATCGCGGTTTCGAGGCCCGCAAGCGTCAGTGGATACATGCGCTGGCCGAGCACGTCGCGAATGATCGCGATCGATTGCCGGTACTCCCATAGCCGCTCGGGCTCCGGGTTCAGCCATGCATGATGGGGGAACTGGTCGGCGAGCCGGCGCAGCCAGACGGCGCCGGTTTCCGGGTTGTTGTATTCGACCGAGCCGCCGGGCTGCAGCACTTCGTACGGGCTCATCGTCGCGTCGCCGACGAAGATCAGCTTGTAGTCGGGCGTGAACTTGTGCAGCACGTCCCACGTCGCGGTGCGTTCCGAGTGGCGGCGGCGGTTGTTCTTCCACAGGTGGTCGTACACGCAGTTGTGGAAGTAGAAGAATTCGAGGTGCTTGAATTCGGCCTTCGCGGCCGAGAACAGCTCTTCGGTGCGCTTGATGTGGTCGTCCATCGAGCCGCCGACGTCGAGCAGCATCAGCACCTTCACGTTGTTGTGGCGCTCGGGCACCATCCGCAGGTCGAGCCAGCCTGCGTTCGCGGCCGTGCTGCGGATCGTGCCGGGCAGGTCGAGCTCCTCGGCCGCGCCTTCGCGCGCGAAGCGGCGCAGCCGCCGCAGCGCGACCTTGATGTTGCGCGTGCCGATCTCGACCGAATCGTCGTAGTCGCGGTACGCGCGCGCCTCCCACACCTTCACCGCGGTGCGGTTGCCGTTCGACGGGCCGCCGATGCGCACGCCTTCCGGGTTGTAGCCGCCGTGCCCGAACGGCGAGGTGCCGCCCGTGCCGATCCATTTGTTGCCGCCTTCGTGGCGCTCCTTCTGCTCGTCGAGCAGCGCCTTCAGGCGCTCCATCAGCTTGTCGAGCCCGCCCATTGCCTCGATCTGCGCCTTCTCTTCCGGCGACAGCTCGCGCTCGAGGCGCTTCTCGAGCCAGTCGAGCGGGATGTCGAACGCCTCGGACGGCAGCGCGGACACGCCGTGGAAATACGCGCCGAACGCCTGGTCGAACTTGTCGAAATACTGCTCGTCCTTGACGAGCGTCATGCGCGCGAGGAAGTAGAACGCATCGATCGACGGCGAGATCAGCCCGGCCTTCAGCGATTCGAGCAGCGTCAGGTATTCCTTCACCGAGACGGGCAGCTTGGCTGCGCGCAGCGCGTAGAAGAAATTGAGCAGCATGGCCGGGCCTTCGCGGGTTGGGGTTACCGGTTGTGCCGGTTCATGTAGACGAGCCGCTCGAGCAGGCTCAGATCCTGCTCGTTCTTCAGCAGCGCGCCCGCGAGCGGCGGCACGATCTGCTTCGCGTCCGCGCCGCGCAGCGCGTCGGCCGGGATGTTCTCGGCGAGCAGCAGCTTCAGCCAGTCGAGCAGTTCGGACGTCGACGGCTTTTTCTTCAGGCCCGACACGCCGCGCAATTCGAAGAAACTCTCGAGCGCCGCGCGCAGCAGTTCCTCGCGGATGTCGGGGAAGTGCACGGCGACGATCTTCTGCATCGTCGCCGGGTCGGGAAACTGGATGTAGTGGAAGAAGCAGCGGCGCAGGAACGCGTCGGGCAGCTCCTTCTCGTTGTTCGACGTGATGATGACGAGCGGGCGGTGCTTCGCGCGCACCGTCTCGCGCGTCTCGTACACGTGGAACTCCATGCGGTCGAGCTCGCGCAGCAGGTCGTTCGGGAATTCGATGTCGGCCTTGTCGATCTCGTCGATCAGCAGCACGCTCGGGCGCTCGGCGTCGAACGCCTGCCACAGCACGCCCTTGACGATGTAGTTCGCGATGTCCTTCACGCGCGCGTCGCCGAGCTGCGAGTCGCGCAGCCGCGACACGGCGTCGTATTCGTACAGGCCCTGCTGCGCCTTGGTGGTCGACTTGATGTGCCACTGCAGCAGCGGCATGTCGAGCGCGGCGGCCACTTCCTCGGCCAGCATGGTCTTGCCGGTGCCGGGCTCGCCCTTGATCAGCAGCGGGCGTTGCAGCGTCAGCGCGGCATTGACCGCGAGCTTCAGATCGTCGGTGGCGACGTAGTGCGAGGACCCTTCGAAACGCATGGCGGCGCTCTTCTTCATCGGGAAAAAAACCCAGTATAAGTCAGAAGGGCTGTCCGGGCGGGCCGCGCCCGCGTATCGTTGCGGGGCTGTGGCGGGGCGAGCCGGGGCGCCGTATGGACGCGTTCCCCGCCGACGCGGTACAATCTGGCCGTTTTTTTTGGCCTGCGTGGCGACCGACAAGCAAAACGGCGCGGGCCGTTGCCGCTTCGGCGCCAGTTTCCCCTCAAGCTAGGTTACAAGAGCTATGAACAAATTCGTCGGCAAACACGTGGTTGTCGCAGCGCTCGTGGCGCTCGCGGGCAGCGCGCAGGCGGCCGGTGTGGTCGGCAACCCGAAGGACGGGGCGAGCAAGGCCGCCATGTGCATCGGTTGCCACGGCATCCAGGACTACCGCGCGGCGTACCCGGAGGTCTACCGGGTGCCTGTCCTCGGCGGCCAGAACCAGCAATACCTCGAGAACGCGCTGAAGGCCTACCGCAAGAAGGATCGTCACTTCCCGTCGATGAACGCGATCGCCGGTTCGCTGACGGATCAGGACATCGCGGATCTGTCGGCCTACTACGCCGCCCAGAAGGCCGACACGAAGGACAACCCCTACAAGTAAAGCGCGCGCCGCCGATCTCTCCGGCGGGACAGGAGCATTCATGAACAACGCATTCAAGACGGCGGCGGTTGCACTGGCGGCCGGCCTCGCGATCGGTACCGCGCACGCCGCGGACATCTCGAAGGGCAAGGAACTGGTCGAATCGCACAACTGCGCGGCCTGCCACGGCGCGCAGCTGAACAAGCCGATCAACGCGGAGTACCCGCGACTCGCCGGCCAGCACGCCGACTACCTCGTGTGGGCGATGCGCCAGTACCAGATGGGGCTGACGAACCCGCTGCTCGGTCGCAACAACGCGATCATGCAGGCGCAGGTGCAGAACCTGTCGGTCAGCGACATGAAGGACATCGCGTCCTACATCGAGTCGCTGAAGGAAACCGATCTCGTCTTCAAGAAGTAAGCGCGATGGGCCTCACGGGCCTGCGCAGCAAGAAATGCCCCGCCTCGGCGGGGTATTTTTTTGCCCGCGGCCAGGCTCGGCCCGGCGCGCACGGCTCGGCCGGGCGCTCAGTCGCGCGACGCGCGGCGCAGGATGCGCTGCAGGTACGCGTCGGTATCGGGCGGCATGTTCGTGCGCTGCGCTTCCCAGATCGTCTCGCCGAGGCACTCCATGATCGCGTGCTGCGCGTCGTGGGTCGAGTCGAGCTTCGCGGCCAGCTTGTCGTGCGCGGCGCGGATGCCGGGCGGCTGGTCGATCGACAACTGCTCGCTGATCGCGAGGTGCATCGACAGGTGCAGGAACGGGTTCGTGCGGCCTTCCTCGGGCGTGTAGTTGCGCGCCGCCGCGCCGTCGGCGTCGGCCAGGTCGTCGTGGTATTCGGGATGCTCGACGATCCAGTCGGCCGCCATCGCTTCCAGCGGCGTCAGGATCTCGCCCGCGCGCTGCTTGCGCCAGGTCTCGGTGAAAAAGCGACGCACTTCGTCGCGGCTTGGATTGAACATGGTGGGGAAACGTCGTGATTCGGGCGGCGTCATGCCGCGTCGGGCATTGTACGCCGGAGCGGCGGACGGCGCTGGCGGCGGCTCGGGGGGCGGCTGGTGAGACGCGGCGCGGCGCGGGTAAGCGCGGGCTAGGCTCGCCGCCGCCGCGTCGCTACACTCCGACGATTGCCGTCACAGCGCCTTGTCCGCCCGTTTTTTCATGACCGCCACCGTCCGCTCATCGTCCGCCGCCCTGCAGGGCGCGCTCTACGTCGCGTTGTCCGCCGCCGCGTTCGGTGCGATGGCGATTTTCGGCCGCTATGCGTATGCGGCGGGCGTCGACGTGCTCGGGCTGCTGATCGTGCGCTTCGCGATCGGCGGCGCGGTGCTCGCCGCGATCGCGCGGCACCGCCGCGTCGCGTGGCCGCGCGGGCGCTCGCTCGCGCCGCTGGTGGCGATGGGCGCGCTCGGCTACGTCGGGCAGTCGTTCTGCTATTTCAGCGCGCTGCAGCACGCGCAGGCGAGCCTCGTCGCGCTGCTGCTGTACCTGTATCCGGCGTTCGTCACGCTGCTGGCCGCGTGGTGGCTCGGCGAGCGCCTGACGCGCGCGAAGGCCGTCGCGCTGGTGCTGTGCGTCGCGGGTTCGGCGCTGATGGTCGGCGGCGGGCACGGCGAGCCGCTCGGGATCGCGCTCGCGCTGGCCGCCGCGGTGATCTATTCGCTGTACATCGTCGGCGGCACGAAGGCGACGCGCGGCGTCGATCCGCTCGCGACCACCGCGATCATCTGCCTGTCGGCCACCGCGACGCTCGTCGCGATCGCCATCGTGCGAACGGCGGCGTTCGGCGCGCCGCCGCGCTGGCCCGCGACGGCCGGCGGCTGGGCGTCGATGCTCGCGATCGCGCTCGTGTCGACGGTCGCGGCCATGCTCGCGTTCTTCGCCGGGCTCGAGCGGCTCGGGGCCGCGCGCACGTCGATGCTGTCGACGCTCGAGCCGGTCGTCACGGTCGCGCTCGCGGCGCTGCTGTTCGGGGAGGCGCTGTCGCCGCTGCAGTGGGCGGGCGGTGTCGCGATTCTGGCGGCCGTGCTCGCGCTCGTGCGCGCGGGCGGCGCGGCCGCCGACGATGCGACGGCGACGTCCAACGCGTAGCCGGGAAGCGGGTGGGCGGGCGTCGTGCCCGCGGCGCGCTGTCGCGCGGCCTGACGCTTATTCGTTGGGCGGCGGCGTCTTCGGCCGGAACTCGCACAGCGGCTCGATCGCGCAGTGCCAGCATTCGGGCCGGCGGGCCTTGCACACATAGCGCCCGTGCAGGATCAGCCAGTGATGCGCGTCCTGCAGGAATTCCTTCGGCGTGAACTTCTCGAGCGCGGCCTCGACGGCTCGCACGTCCTTGCCCGGCGCGAGCCCGGTGCGATTCGCGACGCGGAAGATATGCGTGTCGACCGCGATCGTCGGCTGGCCGAACGCGGTGTTCAGCACGACGTTCGCGGTCTTGCGGCCGACGCCCGGCAGGCCTTCGAGCGCTTCGCGATCGGCCGGCACCTCGCCGTCGTAGCGCTCGAGCAGGATCCGACACGTCGCGACCACGTTTTTCGCCTTGGTGCGATAGAGGCCGATCGTCTTGATGTACTCGGTGACGCCTGCCTCGCCAAGCGCGACGATTTGTCGCGGGGTGTTCGCGACCGGAAACATTTTCCGCATCGCCTTGTTGACCGACACGTCGGTCGCCTGTGCGGACAGCATCACGGCGATCAGCAGTTCGAACGGTGTCGAGTATTCGAGCTCGGTGGTCGGATGCGGATTGAGGCTCTGCAGCGTTTCGTAGATCGCGCGTCGTTTGCTGGCGTTCATGGAGCGTTCTGGTCGGGCGGCGCGGACGGGCCGTCCGGATCGCCGTTGTCTGCGTCGCTGTCGTTGTCGTGGTCGGTGCGGCCCGATGCCGCTTCGGCGTCGCGCTGCGCCTGCTGTTCGGCGAGCCGCTTGCGGCGCGCCTCGGCCGCGTCGATCTGCGCCTGGACGGCCGCGCTCACGCCCTCGGTGTTCTTCGGCCCGGCGCCTTGCCCGGACAGCTCTTCCTTCTTCTTGCGCGCGCGTTCGAGCGCCGCGGCGATGATCGCGCGCTTCTTCGCTTCGGCATCGTCGGCGGCCGGTGCCGCGGCTGGCGCGCCGGGCTGCGTGGCGGCCGGCCCCGCGGCCGGTTTCGCGGCACTGGCCGCACGGCGGGCGGCGGCGCGCGCTTCGGCGGCCTCGCGTTCGCGGCGCTGGCGCGCGAGCCGCAGGTCGTGACGTTCGCGCGCGGCGTCGGCCTGCTCCTGCGACCACGCATCCCAGCCCGTGCGATCGCCGGTCACCGGCAGCATCGCGATGCAGTCGACCGGGCACGGCGGCACGCACAGGTCGCAGCCCGTGCACAGCGACGCGACGATCGTGTGCATCTGCTTCGGCGCACCGACGATCGCATCGACCGGGCACGCCTGCATGCACAGCGTGCAGCCGATGCACAGGTTTTCGTCGATGAACGCGACCGCGCGCGGATGTTCGGTGCCGTTGACGGGGTTCAGCGGAATCACCGGCTTGCCGAGCAGGTTCGCGAGGCGCGCGATGCCTTCGGCGCCGCCGGGCGGGCACTGGTTGTAGTTCGCGTCGCCGGCGGCGATCGCCTCGGCGTACGGGCGGCAGCCGTTATAGCCGCACTTCGTGCATTGCGTCTGGGGAAGCAGATCTTCGATGCGATCCGCGAGTGTTTTGGAATCGGTCACGGTGACGACAGGCTGACAACAGGCGCAGCGGCGCCGAATGGCTCCCGGCCGCGTCGGGCGCGGCCGGAAAGGTTTGCCAAAGCTCGATTATCGCCGATTTCCCGCATTGCGCTGGACGCCGTCTATGCGCATAATCGAACCGCTTTTTTGCAGGGGCTCAGCAGGAGGGTGGCCGCCCGCGGCGCGCCCGTTCCAGGGCGGCCGGCGCCGAGGCGGTGGGGGTGCCGGTCCGGATCAAGCGGCTCACATAGCAAAACGCCACCATGAATCAGCCAAAAATCAAAAGAGATCCTGAAGGTACGCGCCGCCGCATCCTGATGGCGGCAGCCGAAGAGTTCGCGAATGGAGGGCTGTTCGGCGCGCGCGTCGATCAGATCGCGCGCCGGGCCGAAACCAACGAGCGCATGCTCTATTACTACTTCGGCAGCAAGGAGCAGCTCTTCACCGCCGTGCTCGAACACGCGTTCTCCGCGCTGACCGAGGCCGAGCGCGTGCTGGATCTCGACGGCGTCGCGCCGGTCGAAGCCGTCACGCGGCTCGCGCATTTCGTTTGGGACTACTACCGCGACCATCCGGAGCTGCTCCGGCTCATCAACAACGAGAACCTGCACGAAGCGCGCTATCTGCACAAGTCGACGCGGATCCGCGAGATGATGTCGCCGATCGTCGCGAAGCTCGGCAACGTGCTGATGCGCGGCCAGAAGGCCGGGCTGTTCCGCGGCGACGTCGATCCGCTGCGCTTCTACGTGACGCTGTCGGGGCTCGGCTACTACATCGTGTCGAACCGCTTCACGCTCGCCGCGACGCTCGGCCGCGACTTCACCGACACCGACGAGCGCGCGGAGATGGTCCGGATGAACACCGAGGTGCTGCTCGCGTATCTGCTGCGGCGCTGACGCGACGAACGAACGAGCCGGCGAGCCACCCGCTCGCGCCGCGGCCGGATAAAGAAACGCCGCCGTGCAACGGCGGCGTTTTTGCGTCGGAGCGCGGCGAATCAGGCGGCCTTGCGGGCACGCACGGTTTTTGCGCGCGGGCTGCCGGCTGCGCGCTTCGCGGCCGGCGCGGCCTTCGCGGCAGGCGTCCTGGCGGGCGCGACCGTCACGGCCGGCGCCTTCGCGCGCGTGCGTTTCGCGGCGGTCGCGCGCACTGCCGTTTCCGGCTCTTGTCTGGCGGCCGGCACGGTGCCGATCGTGGTCGCATCCTGGGCATCGGCGGGCAGCTTCGCCGCGCCTTGCTTCGGCTCCGGCGCATGCTCGCGGATGAAGTCGCGCAGTTGCGGATAGATGATCGTGCGCCAGCGGCGGCCCGAGAAGATCCCGTAGTGGCCGCACTTCTCGGCGGTCAGGCTGCGGCGATCGTCTTGCGGGATGCCCGTGCACAGTTCGTGCGCAACGTGCGTCTGGCCGCTGCCCGAGATGTCGTCGAGTTCGCCTTCGATCGTCATCAGCGCGGTGTGCCTGATGTCCTGCGGCCGCACGCGCTCGCCTTCGACGTCCCACGTGCCTTCCGCGAGGCGGAACTCCTGGAACACGACGCGGATCGTCTCGAGGTAATACTCGGCGGCCATGTCGAGCACCGCGTTGTACTCGTCGTAGAAGCGGCGGTGCGCTTCGGCGTCGTCCTCGTCGCCGCGCAGCAGACTTTGGTAGAAATCCCAGTGCGATTGCGCGTGCCGCTCCGGATTCATCGCGACGAAGCCCGTGTGCTGCAGGAAGCCCGGATACACCTGGCGGCCTTCGCCCGGATAGTTCGCGGGCACCGTGTGGATCACGTTGTTCTCGAACCACGCGGTCGAGTGCTGCGTTGCGAGCGAATTCACGGAAGTCGGGCTGCGGCGCGCGTCGATCGGGCCGCCCATCATCGTCATCGTGAGCGGCGTGTCCTCGCCGCGGCTCGCCATCAGCGAGATCGCCGCGAGCACCGGCACCGTCGGCTGGCATACCGAGATCACGTGCAGGTTGCGCGCGCCGATGTGGCGGATGAATTCCTGGATGTACGCGATGTAGTCGTGCAGGTGGAACGGGCCGACCTCGACCGGCACCATCCGCGCGTCGATCCAGTCGGTGATGTAGACCTTGTGATCCTGCAGCAGCGTGCGCACCGTGTCGCGCAGCAGCGTCGAGTGGTGGCCCGACAGCGGCGCGCAGACCAGCACGACCGGCTCGTCCTTCAGTTGCGTGACGGCGTCGGCGTCGTCCGAATAGCGCTTGAAGCGCAGCAGCCGGCAGAACGGCTTCTCGATGATCGTCTGCTCGACGATCGGGATGTTGTGGCCGTCCTTGATGATCTGATGAATGTTGAATTCCGGCTTTTCGTAATCCTTGCCGAGCCGATACATCAGCTCATAGGCGGCCGCCATCCGCGGGGCGCCGGGTATCAGCGAGAACGGGCTGGACGGATTCGCGAACGACTTGGAGGCGGCCTGGGCCCAGGCCGTCAGCGGGCTCAGCATGGCTCGCTGGAATTCGTGCAGTTGGTAAAGCATGCAGGCTACTCCCGCGTGGGGGACGGTGCGCAAGGGCGGCGTGGGGCGTCGCGGCGTGCCGTGTGGGTCAGCGACCGGCCATGTTGCATTGCAGCCGGACAATCTCGTCGATCATATCGGACAACGATCGGTGGTGCAATGCAACATTTCCCCGGGTTTTCATCAAAGTGTTGCGATTTGACGTTCTCTGAACAAGGCCGCCGCGCGCCCGTTCAACGGCCGGTGGCGACGGCCGGCGCGGGCTGGCCGGCCGCGCGCGCCATCGCGTCTTCGTGGTGCATCAGGTTCATCGCGGTGTGCACGAGCGCCACGTGCGAGAACGCCTGCGGGAAGTTGCCGACGAGCCGCCCGGCGACCGGGTCGTATTCCTCCGCGAGCAGCCCGAGGTCGTTCGACAGCGCGAGCAGCCGGCTGAAGAGCCGATGCGCGTCGTCGATCCGGCCGAGCAGCGCATAGCTGTCGACCAGCCAGAAGCTGCACGCGAGAAACGTGCCTTCGCCCGGCGGCAGGCCGTCGTCGTATTCGGTCGTGCGGTAGCGCAGCACGAGCCCGTCGTGCAGCAATTCGCGTTCGATCGCGTCGACCGTGCCGACGATGCGCGGGTCTTCCGGCGGCAGGAAGCCGAGCTGCGGCAGCAGCAGCACGCTCGCGTCGAGCTCGTCGCTGCCGTAGCTCTGCGCGAACGCCTGCTTGCCTTCGTGCCACGCGTTCGCGCAGACGTCCGCATGGATCCGCTCGCGCAGCGCGCGCCAGCGGTCGAGCGAGCCGGGCAGCCGGAACATTTCCGCCGACTTGATCGCGCGGTCGAACGCGACCCACG
This sequence comes from Burkholderia sp. BCC0506, assembly GCF_902833145.1. Classification (GTDB taxonomy): domain Bacteria; phylum Pseudomonadota; class Gammaproteobacteria; order Burkholderiales; family Burkholderiaceae; genus Burkholderia. The sequence continues at coordinate 222,459 of NZ_CADFEN010000009.1, forward strand.
CCATCACCTTCGAGAACGTGAAATGGCGGCGGCCGCCGCGCGTTTCCCAGATGCCTTCGTCGGGTTCCTGCCAGATCTTCTCGAGATGGTCGAGCAGCGCGCACTGCACGGACCAGACCGTGTCGTCGGCCTGCAGGCCGCCCACGCGCGCGAGGTGCAGCGCGGCCATCACCTCGCCGAACACGTCGAGCTGGAGCTGGTTCGCGGCGCCGTTGCCGACGCGTACCGGCAGCGAGTCCTGGTAGCCCGGCAGCCAGTCGAGTTCCATCTCCGGCAGCCGGCGCTCGCCGGCGATCCCGTACATGATCTGGATCTGCTCGGGCGAGCCGGCCATCACGCGGCCGAGCCACGTGCGCCAGGCGCGCGCCTCGTCGTAGTAGCCGCCGCGCATCAGCGCGAGCAGCGTGATCGTCGCGTCGCGCAGCCAGCAGTAGCGGTAGTCCCAGTTACGGTTGCCGCCGATCTTCTCGGGCAGCGACGTGGTCGGCGCGGCGACGATGCCGCCGGTCGGCTCGTACGCGAGCGCCTTCAGCGTGATCAGCGAGCGGCGCACGGCAGCCGCGTAGCGGCCCTGCACCTGGCAGCGGCCCGACCATTCGAGCCAGTAGTTCTCGGTGCGCGCGAGCATCGACAGCGGGTCGCGCGCGGGCGGCAGCCGCATGTGCGACGCCGCGTAGCCGAGCGAGAACGGCACGCGCTCGTCGGCGCTGACCGTGAATTCCGCGAGCGTATGGAGGTTCTTGCCGGTGAGCGGCACCGGCGTGCGCAGCACGACGGTATCGGGCCCCGCGATGGCCTTCATGCCGTCCTCGCGGGTCAGTTGCGTGACCCACGGAATCGAGAAACCGTAGTCGAAGCGCAGCACGAGCTCCATGCGCATCTTCATCGTGCCGTGGCGGCCGACGACGATCCGCACCAGTTCGGACCAGCCGTTGCCGGGCGGCATGAAGTCGATCACGGTGACGGCGCCGTCGGCGCTTTCGTAATCGGTTTCGAGAATCAGCGTGTCGCCGCGATAGCGGCGTGTCGTATGCGTGATCGCGGCGTCGGCGGCCGGAGCCAGCAGCCAGCGGCCGTGCTCCGGCGTGCCGAGCAGCGCCGCGAAGCAGGCGCCCGAATCGAAGCGGGGCCAGCACAGCCAGTCGACGGAGCCGTCTTTTGCGATCAGCGCGGCCGTGTGGCCGTCGCCGACGAGGGCGTAGTCTTCGATCAGGGCGGGCATGGGCAGGCGATCCTTGGGTATTCGAGTTCACAATCCGGACGTCGGCGGCCTGGACTTCACGCCCGGGCGCCGCGCCCCGTATACTCGGCCGGGCGGCGGAGCGCATGAACGGCCGGCGTTTCGTCCTATCTCAACACTTGAAGCGACTCGATGCAAGGAGGATTCAATGCCCAACCGTTTACGCGAGCGTGACGCACGCGCTTCGACACGAGGGTTCCCGCTTAGGTTCGCTCACTGGATGAAAGGTTTCGCGATCGTGCTTTCCCTGTCCGCGACCCACGCATTCGCGCAGCAATCGTCCGCCCCGGCCGACGGCGTCTACAACCTGCTCGTCGGCACCTATACGGGCGGCGGCAGCGACGGGATCTACGTTTACCGCTTCGATACCAAGACCGGCAGCGTCGCGCCCGTGTCGTCGGCGAAGACCGAGAATCCGTCGTATCTGTTGCCGAGCCGCGACGGTCGCACCGTCTACGCGGTCAACGAGCTGCCCGGCGACAATGGGCCCGCGACGCAGCGCGGCGGCGTGAGCGCGTTCCGCTTCGATGCGAAGACGGGCGCGCTGAGCTTCATCGACCGCGTATCGTCGGAAGGGAACGATCCTTGCTATCTCGCGCTGTCGCCGGACGGCAAGTACCTCGTGACGGCCAACTACTCGGTCGCGGCCGATCCGGGCGGCAGCTTCGCGGTGTTTCCGCTGCGCGACGACGGCGCGGTGGGCCAGGCCGTGTGAGCGTCCACCACGAAGGCACCGGGCCCGTGAAGGGCCGCCAGGACGGCGCGCACGTGCATTCGACGGTGTTTTCGCCGGACGGCCGCTACCTGTTCGTGCAGGATCTCGGCGCGGACAAGATCTACGGCTACCGCTACACGGTGGACGGCAGCCGCGGGCTGATCAGCCCGACCGACACGCGCTACACGCCGGTGAAGGCCGGCTCGGGCCCGCGTCACCTGGTGTTCAGCGCCGACGGCCGGTTCGCGTACGTGACGAGCGAGCTCAACGCGTCGGTCGAGGTGTTCGGCTATCACGACGGCAAGCTGACGCCGATCGAGACGGTGCCGATGACGGCGCCGGGCTTCAAGGGCAAGGTGGGCGGCGGCGCGATCCACCTGTCGCCGGACGGCCGCTTCCTGTACGTGAGCAACCGCGGCGACGCGAACGACCTGGTGATCTACGCGGTGAACCGTGCCGATGGCCGCTTGAAGCACGTCGGCCGCCAGTCGAGCCTCGGCAAGACGCCGCGCGAGTTCCTGATCGATCCGACCGGCAAGTGGCTGATCGTCGGCAACCAGGACAGCGACACGTTCTACGTGTTCAGTCGCGATGTCGAAACGGGGCAGCTCGGCGCGAATCCGCAGAAGGTCGCGGTCGGCAAGCCGGTCGACTTCAAGCTGGTGCCGGTGCAGTAAACGGAAAAGGCGCTGCCGATGCAGCGCCTTTTTTGCGGGCGCCGGTTTCACGACGCGCCCGTTTCGGCGAATCGCGGCCGGCGGCCGCCGGCGTCAGTCGGCCGCGGCCGGCACGAGCACCTCGCGACTGCCGTTGATGCCCATCGCCGACACGAGGCCGGCCGCTTCCATCTGCTCGACGAGCCGCGCCGCGCGGTTGTAGCCGATGCGCAACTGCCGCTGCACCGACGAGATCGACGCGCGCCGCGTGCGCACGACGAACGCGACGGCTTCGTCGTACAGCGGATCGGCTTCCGCGTCCGGCGCGTCGCCGAACAGGTCCTGCGTCGCGCCGTCGGCGGCCGGGCCGTCGAGGATGCCTTCCTCGTACTGCGGCTCGCCGAACTGCTTCAGGTACTCGACGATCCGGTGCACTTCCTCGTCAGCGACGAACGCGCCGTGCACGCGCTGCGGATACCCGGTGCCCGGCGGCAGGAACAGCATGTCGCCCATCCCGAGCAGCGACTCGGCGCCCATCTGGTCGAGAATCGTGCGCGAGTCGATCTTCGACGACACCTGGAACGCGACGCGCGTCGGGATGTTCGCCTTGATGAGGCCCGTGATCACGTCGACGGACGGCCGCTGGGTCGCGAGGATCAGGTGGATGCCGGCCGCGCGCGCCTTCTGCGCGAGGCGGGCGATCAGTTCCTCGATCTTCTTGCCCGCGACCATCATCAGGTCGGCCAGCTCGTCGATCACGACGACGATCAGCGGCAGCGTCGACAGCGGCTCCGGATCGTCGGGCGTCAGCGAGAACGGGTTGCCGATCTTCTTTTCCTTCGCTTGCGCGTCGCGGATCTTCTGGTTGAAGCCCGCGAGGTTGCGCACGCCGACGGCCGACATCAGCCGGTAGCGCTTCTCCATTTCGCCGACGCACCAGTTCAGCGCGTTCGCGGCGAGCTTCATGTCGGTGACGACCGGCGCGAGCAGGTGCGGGATGCCTTCGTAGACCGACAGCTCCAGCATCTTCGGGTCGATCATGATGAGCCGCACGTCTTCCGGCGTCGCCTTGTACAGCAGCGACAGGATCATCGCGTTGATCGCGACCGACTTGCCCGAACCCGTCGTGCCGGCCACGAGCATGTGCGGCGCCTTCGCGAGATCGGTGACGACCGGATGGCCGGTGATGTCCTTGCCCATCGCGATCGTCAGCTGCGACGGCGAGTGCTGGTACTGGCGCGATTCGAGGATCTCCGACAGGCGGATCATCTGGCGCTTCGCGTTCGGCAACTCGAGGCCCATGCAGGTCTTGCCGGGGATCGTCTCGACGACGCGGATCGACGTGAGGCCGAGGCCGCGCGACAGGTCCTTCATCAGGCCGACGATCTGGCTGCCGCGCACGCCGAGCGCCGGTTCGATCTCGAAGCGCGTGATCACGGGGCCGGCCGACGCGCCGACCACCGTCACCGGCACCTTGAATTCCTGCAAGCGCTGTTCGATCACCTGCGCGGTTTGCGCGAGGTGTTCGTCGGTGATCGTTTCGACGTCGCCGGAGGCGGGCTCGAGCAGGTCGAGCGTCGGCAATTCGACGCTGAACGACGCGGGCGCGTGGAATTCGAACGCGTTCGGGCGCGGCTGACGGACGGGGGCGTCGGCCGGCGCCGGCTCGGTGGCCGCGGTTGCATGGGCGGCCGGTGCGCCGATCGGCGCGATAACCGGCGGTGTCGGCGCGGAAACGGCGGCGGCCGGCGTGGGCGGCGGGTTCGCGCCGGGGAGGGCCGTTGCCGGCGGTGCCGTGATCGGCGTTGCGCTCACGTCATGCGACATGATCCAGCCCGACGACGAGACGGCGGGGGCGGCCGGTGTCGTGAACGTCTGGGTGGCGACTCCGGCTGGGACGGACGCGATCGACGGCGCCTGCGTCGCGGCGGTCGCACCGATCGACGTCAGCGATCCGGCCGCAGCGGCAGGCGAGCCTGCGATCGGGTGCGCCGGCGCGGCGGTGGCCGTGGTCGTCGGCGCGATCGTGCTGAAGGATGTCGACGTCGTGGCGGACGCCGTCGGCGACACGGGCAGGCCGACGGCCGGCTGCGGGGGGACTGCGCCGGATGAGCCGGATGGAGCGAACGTCGTCGCACCGGTCGGCGCGGTCGACGCGGTCGTCGTGTCGGCCGGATGTGTCGATGCCGGCGCGGGAGACGGTGCAACGGCCGGCGCGGACGTGAAAGTCGCGGGCATCGCGGAAGCGGGTGCCGCATGCGCGGTCGAACCGGACGTCGAAGCCGATGCGCCGGTCGTCGACGGCGTCGCCGCGGGCGGCATCGTCGGTGCTGTCCAATGCGTGGCGGCGAGCGTCGTGCCTCGAGCAACGGCCGGCAGCGGAGCTGCGGATGCCGCGTCGACCGGCTTGCCGGTGTCCGGTGCCGGCTGCGATACGGCCGGTGCGGACGTTGCCGCAACCGGCGTGGTCTCGGCAAGTGCGCGCGCCGACGTTCCGACGATCGACGACGGGGGCAGGGCAGCGAACGGAACGTTGCGGTCGGCGGACTTCACGTCGGCGTGCGCCTCGGCCGCCCGTTGAGGCGCGTGGGCTGGCGCAGCGCGATCGATCGCGGGCGCCGGTTGCGCGTCGTCCGTGTCGTCGATATCGACGGACCCTGCCGGCTGGCTGGTGCCGAGGTCGCGAACCGCTGCATCGCTTGCTTGCGCGAAGGCTGGATCGGCGGATTCCGAGCCTGTCGTGTCCGCCCGCGAGTCGGCGCTCGGAGTCCCGGTCGACACGTTGGGCGCGGAAGCGCGCGGTTTGACAGCGTCTTCCCAAGGGGCGAAATCGATGGGGGCGCCGAACGACGGCGCGGCCGCGGTCCCGAATGCCGGTGCGGCGGGCGCTGCGTCGACGTGACGGATTTCATCGGCGGCGTGATGCGACAACGCGCGATCGTCGATGCCGGTATCCGGCAGCGCGTGCGATGTAGCGTCATCGAGGGCAGTGGTGGGCGAATCGCCAACCGGAGCGGGCGTGACGCTCGATTTTGCCGGCATGAAGGCGTCGAGCACGATCGGTGCGCCGTCGTCGCGAGCCGGCGCGGCATCGGGTTCGGCCGGAACATTGGCGTCCTGGGTCGCGATGCCGTGCGTCGTGGAGACGAACGCGTTCGACACGGCTGCCGGTGCCGATGTCGATGTCGATGCGGCGGCGCTGCCTGCTGCCGCGGCTACACCGGCCACGGCAGCGGCCGTGGTCGCCGCGTGCTGCGCATCGGTCGACTGTGCGCCGCCCAGCGCCGCCCATTGCGCGGTACTGGCCTCGATCGAGCGCAGCGTGTCGTGAACGCTCGGCGCCGGCGTAATCGGCGTGGCTGGTTTTTCCGTCCACGCATAGAGCGGCGCGCGTGCCGGCGTGGGCGGCGCCGGGCGGCGTCGTGCCGCATCCGGCGACAGGCCGGTGGCCGCCGTGCCCGCAACCGGGCGTATCGGCTGCGGTTGGGTGACGGCCGGTCGCGGCGCGACCGTGGCGCGCGGCGCCGTCTGCGTCAGCGCAGCCGTGGCCGGCCGCGCGGCGGTCGGACGCGGCCGGACCGGTTCGAATCCGGCCGGAAGCGGGGCGGGCGCGGGGCGCGGCACTTGCGCGTTCGCGGCGGCGCGCGCGAGGCTGGCGGTGCTGCCGGTGGTCGGCGGCGGCATCGCGCCGGCCGGGAGCGGCGCGGGCGGTGCCGGCGTGCGCTGCGGCGCGGCCGGTTTCAGCCAGCCCGACGGCGCGACGGGTTCCGCAAGGGGGCGCGGCGGCGTCTTCGCGCGCGGCTTCGGCCGTGCGTGCGGATCGGGTTTCCATACTGTCGGGCGTGCATACCGGCCGTTCTGGCGCGGCGCCATCGCGTTGACGGTGTGCGCGGTGGTCGGCTGCACGACGTCGTCGTCGCGATGCAGCGCGCTGCGCGGCAGGTCGGCGATTCCGCGCGCGTCGTCGTCGCCGCCGTCGCGCGACAGCTTGACGCCGAACGACGTGTCGACCCACGCCGCGAACTGCCGCCAGCCGATGCCGGTCAGCCACGGCAAGCCGGCGAAGAACAGCACGACCATCGCGACCGGCGTGCCGATCGCGCCGAGCACGTGGCCGAAGCCGGCCGAGAACGCATGGCCGAGCGCGTTCGTGTCGGGGCCCGACAGCGGGCTCGTCAGCGTGCAGCTTGCGACGAATACCGCGGCGAAGCCGAGCCACAGGCGGATCGAACCGCGGCCGGCGAGCCCGCCGCCGCCGGGCAGCATCGCCTGCACGAGACGCCAGAAGAGAAGGAGGAACCAGACGGCGGAAATGCCGAACCAGCCGAAGACAACCGTGTGCATGCTTTGAAACAGGAGTGGGGCGGGGCGCGCCGGGCGCGACCCGCCGAGTTTAACCGGCCGGCGAACAAGACTCTAACGCGGCGTGCTTGCGTTCACGCCGCGCGACGCACGTGGGTCGCACATGCGGGGGGCGCGCCACGCGAAGGCGGTCGGTCGGCCTTCGCGCGCGCCGTACATCATGGGCTCCGGTGCGTGAACGTCAGCGTTGCGCCGGCCTGGGTCACGATCTGCAATTGCTGCGGCGCGCGCATCTGCACGCCGGTCTTCTCGATGTGGGCGAGCGCGTCGAGGTAGGCGGATTCGAGCTGGCCGCCGAGCGTGTTCGGGCAGGCCATCCGCGTGCCGGCGAGCGGGCCGAAGCTCAGCAGGCCGTTCTTGATCGCGTAGGTGCCCATGTAACGGTTGCAGCCCGAGAACCCGCTCGCGCGCCGGATGCCCGAATCGGTCGACAGCGCGAGCTTGATCGGCTCGCCGTTGTCGCCGTGCGGAATCGCGCGTGGCGTGCCGTCGGCGTTCACCCAGCTGGTGAGTTCCCAGCTCGTGTCGTCGAGCAGCTGGACGGCGGCCGGGTTGTACGGGTCGGGCGCGGGGGCGGCGGAATCGGGATGGGTCGGCATCGCGCAGGCGGCGAGAAGCGTGGCAAGCGTCAACGCGCAGAGCGGCGCGCGCAACGGGCGAAGCAGGCCGGTGCGTGCGCGTGCGGCCGCGGACAGGTGGGACATGAGCCTCGTTCCTCTTCGGATTCTGATCAAGGCGTAAGAGTAACGCACCCGCCCCGCGGCAGGCGAGCCGACACTTCGCGCGCGAAAACGTTCGCGGCCCGCCCGCGGGCTTCGCGCGCCACGGTGCGAGGGCGGCCAAACCGCCCAAACCGGCCCGAACGCCCGTGTTAACATCGAAGCCGTTTTCGTCCTCCAACAGAACCAGCGGGAATTCACATGCAGATCGGTCAGCGGCTCGGTACGCCGCTTTCACCCTCGGCCACGCGCGTCATGCTGCTCGGCGCGGGCGAACTCGGCAAGGAAGTCATCATCGCGTTGCAGCGTCTCGGCGTCGAAGTCGTCGCGGTCGATCGTTATCGGGACGCGCCGGGCCACCAGGTCGCGCATCGCGCGCACGTGATCGACATGACGGACCCGGCCGCGCTGCGGGCGATCGTCGAGGCCGAGCGCCCGCACCTGATCGTCCCCGAGATCGAGGCGATCGCCACCGACGCGCTCGCGGCGATCGAGGCGGCCGGGCTCGCCGAGGTGATCCCGACCGCGCGCGCGACGCAGCTCACGATGAATCGCGAAGGGATCTGCCGGCTCGCGGCCGAGGCGCTCGGCCTGCCGACGTCGCCGTATGCGTTCGCGGATTCGTTCGAGGCCTTCAGCGCGGCCGTCGCGAAGATCGGCATGCCGTGCGTCGTGAAGCCCGTGATGTCGTCGTCGGGCAAGGGGCAGTCGGTCGTGAAGACCGACGCCGACGTGAAGCCCGCGTGGGACTACGCGATGGCGGGCGGGCGCGTGAACCATGGCCGCGTGATCGTCGAGGGCTTCGTCGATTTCGACTACGAGATCACGCAACTGACCGTGCGCGCGATCGACCCCGCCACGCTCGGCACGCGGACCTATTTCTGCGAGCCGGTCGGCCACGTGCAAGTGGCGGGCGACTATGTCGAATCGTGGCAGCCGCAGCCGATGAGCACGACGGCGCTCGAGAAATCGCGCGAGATCGCGCACAAGGTGACCGAGGCGCTCGGCGGGCGCGGCCTGTTCGGCGTCGAGCTGTTCGTGCGCGGCGACGACGTATGGTTCTCCGAGGTGAGCCCGCGGCCGCACGATACGGGCCTCGTCACGCTAGCCTCGCAGCGTCAGTCGGAATTCGAGCTGCACGCGCGGGCGATTCTCGGGCTGCCGGTCGACCCGGCGCTTGGCACGCCGGCCGCATCGGCGGTGATCTACGGCGGGCTCGACGAGCGCGGGATCGCGTTCGAAGGCGTGCGCGACGCGCTGGCGGTGCCGGGCGCGGATCTTCGCCTGTTCGGCAAGCCGGAAAGTTTTGCGAAGCGGCGCATGGGCGTCGCGCTCGCGACCGGCGCGAGCGTCGACGAAGCCCGCGAACGTGCGAAGCGCGCGGCCGCCGCCGTCCGGCCCGTGTCGGCGCGCTGACGGAACGAGGAGAGGACGATGGCGTCGAGAGGGTTGCGTATCGCAAGGCTGGGCGTCGCGCTGGCGCTCGTCGCGAGTCTCGCGGGCTGCGGCCTGGCGGCGGCGCCGTGCCGCGTGGCATCGGCCGGGCTCAAGATCGTGCCGCTCGTCGGCCACGTCGCCGCGGCGCCGACCGATGCGTGCGCGGACGTGATCGATCCCTGATTCCGGCAAGCGGCGCGATTCCCCGCTCACCGTATAAACAATGACCGCGCGCTCGGAGAGGCGCGCTTCCACCCGTCTCGTGAGAGGACCTGCATGATTCGCCAAACCCTCGCCGCGCTTGCGCTCGCCGGCACCGCCGTTTCCGTCGCGCATGCCGCGCAACTGACCGTCGAGGAGATCGACGCCGACGCGCGCCAGCAAACCGTCTACCAGTGCGCGAACCAGAAGCAGCCCGTGCGTGTGTCGTACTGGCTCGCCGGCAACGGCCAGAGCTTCGCGCTCGTGCCGGTCGACGGCAAGCGGATGCTGTTCGTCGACACGGTGTCGGCATCGGGCGCGCGCTACCAGGCCGGCCGCTATACGTGGTGGACGAAGGGCAAGGAAGCGACGTTGCGCGACGAAATCGCCGACCCGAAGGCGCCGCCGCTGCTGGGCGACTGCGTGCAGGTCGAGAAGAAAAAGAAGAAGGGCTGAGCGGCGGGTGCGATCGCGGCGCCTGTTCGCCCGTGTTGACCGGCGCTCGGGCTGAAGGGCTCGGTGCGCCCGGTGGCGGCATGCGGGCGGGAAATTTCACGATCGAACCCTAATAATTTCCATCGGCCGATACGGATACTCCGATCGGTCGACCGCTCGCCCGCACCGGCCCGGGAAGGGCGCTTCGCGAACCGCCGTCGCAGCCGTTCGCGGCGTTGTCACGGACAGATGCCCGCACGGTGCTACAATACGGCCCTTTCCGCCGGCATTCGCGCCGAACGGAGTTCGCACGGCCTGGCGTCCAGCGTTCGCATTGAACCGGTCCCAAGCGCCAGAGCGGCGCCGCGCGGCGCGCCGCGGCTCCGTCTATTTCCGAATTGTGATGAGCGCAGGCCCGGCCGGCCTGACGCACGATGTCCCCGCCGCGCCTTTTGAGCGAAACGCCACCATGTCCGATTCTGTCGCCAAGCCCGTCGACGCAACCTTCGATCAATTCGGCCTTGCCGCCGATATCCTGAAAGCCATTGCGGAGCAGGGTTATACGACGCCGACGCCGATCCAGGCGCAGGCCATTCCGGTCGTGCTCGCCGGCCGCGACGTCATGGGCGCCGCGCAAACGGGCACCGGCAAGACCGCGAGCTTCTCGCTGCCGATCATCCAGCGCCTGCTGCCGCAGGCGAACACGAGCGCATCACCGGCGCGCCACCCCGTGCGCGCGCTGATCCTCACGCCGACCCGCGAGCTCGCCGACCAGGTCGCCGCGAACGTGCACGCGTATGCGAAGCACACGCCGCTGCGCAGCGCGGTGGTGTTCGGCGGCGTCGACATGAACCCGCAATCGGCCGAACTGCGCCGCGGCGTCGAGATCCTGATCGCGACGCCGGGCCGCCTGCTCGATCACGTGCAGCAGAAGACGGCGAACCTCGGCCAGGTGCAGATCCTCGTGCTCGACGAAGCCGACCGGATGCTCGACATGGGCTTTTTGCCCGATCTGCAGCGCATCCTGAACCTGCTGCCGAAGGAACGTCAGACGCTGCTGTTCTCCGCCACCTTCTCGGGCGAAATCAAGAAGCTCGCATCGACCTACCTGCGCAACCCGCAGACCATCGAGGTCGCGCGCAGCAACTCGACGAACGCGAACGTCACGCAGATCGTCTACGACGTCGCCGAAGGCGACAAGCAGGCGGCGGTCGTGCAACTGCTGCGCGATCGTGGTCTCAAGCAGGTGATCGTGTTCTGCAACAGCAAGATCGGCGCGAGCCGCCTCGCGCGCAATCTCGAGCGCGACGGCGTGGTCGCGTCGGCGATTCACGGCGACAAGACGCAGATCGAGCGGATGCAGGCGCTCGATGCGTTCAAGCGCGGCGAGATCGAGGCGCTGGTCGCGACCGACGTGGCCGCGCGCGGCCTCGACATCGCCGAGCTGCCGGCCGTGATCAACTTCGACCTGCCGTTCAGCGCGGAAGACTACGTGCACCGGATCGGCCGTACCGGCCGCGCGGGTGCGACGGGCGACGCGCTGTCGCTGTGCAGCCCGAACGAGCGTAAGCAGCTCGCCGACATCGAGAAGCTGATCAAGCGTCCGCTCGAGATGCAGACACTCAAGCTCGACAAGCCGGCGCGTCATCGTCACGACGAGCGCGGTGGCGAGCGTGGCGGCGAGCGCGGGGGTGAACGCGGCGGCCGGCGCGATCGCGACGAGCATCGCGGTGCATCGGCTCGCCGGTCGGGCAGCGCCGAGCGCGGCGGCCATCATCGCCGCCACGAAGCGCCGGTCGACGATTTTTTCCTGAAGCCGTACGAGCCGTCGGCACCGGCGAAGCAGCCGGACGACGCGCAGCCAGCGCAGCAGCCCGAGAAGAAAGGGCCGAAGCGCCAGGTCGCCGCGTTGCTCGGCGGGTTCGGGATGCCGCGCAAGCCGTCGGCGTAAGCCCGGTGTAGCGGCAGGGCGGCGCGCGAGCGCTGCCGGACAAGCGGGTACATGCGACGGCGCATGTGCCCGTTTTTCATTGGACGACGCGATCGGGACGGGGCGGGGCGCGAGGAGAGGCTATCGCTTGCCGCGCGGGCTTCCGTCACGCTTCATGCGAGCGGGTTCGTCGCAGACGGTGCGGGAAGCGCGATCGGCACGGATCGGCGTCCTGCAAGCGATTCAACCGGTGCGTGGCCCGAAGCGACGTGCCCACGCTTGCGTTGCTGCCGCATGGAAGGCGTCGATCGTCTGGCCCGGGAGATCGCCGTCGTCGGCCAGGCCGAGATGCGCGGCCGCGGCCCGCAGCGCGGGTAGCGGATCGCTGCGTTCGAGCGCCGTCGCGCCCGTCTGCTTGCTGAGCTTTTCGCCGTTCGCATCGACGACGACCGGCACGTGCAGGTACGAGGGAGTCGGCACGCCGAGGCAGCGTTGCAGGTAGATCTGGCGCGCGGTCGAATCGAGCAGGTCGGCGCCGCGCACGACGTGCGTGATGCCGGCGTCGGCATCGTCGACGACGACCGCGAGCTGATACGCCCATTGGCCGTCCGCGCGCTTGAGCACGAAATCCCCGACGTCGGTCGCGAGGTTCTGCGATTGCGTGTGCTGCCAGCGGTCGTCGAACGCGACGAGCGCGTCGTCGCCGTCCGGTACGCGCAGCCGCCAGGCGCGCGCGGGCTTGCCGTGCAGGCCGGTGCGGCAGGTGCCCGGATACGCGAGCGTCGTGTGGCGTTCGTGGGCGGCGCGCAGCGAATCGGCGATTTCCTTGCGCGTGCAGCCGCACGGATAGACGAGCCCTGCCGCGGCGAGCCGCGCGAGCGCGGCCGCGTAGGCCGCGTCGCGCGTGCTCTGCCGGACGGGCGGCGCGTCGGGCGTCATGCCGAAATGCGCGAGCGTCGCGAGGATGTCGTCGGCCGCGCCGGGGACGGTGCGCGGGCCGTCGAGATCCTCGATGCGCACGAGCCAGGTGCCGCCGTGCGCGCGCGCGTCGAGCCAGCTCGCGAGCGCGCCGACCAGCGAGCCGAAGTGCAGCGGGCCGGTAGGCGACGGCGCGAAGCGGCCGCGATAGCCGTGAATCATCGGCGGAGCGCGATGCGACGCGCCGTTACGCGGCGCTGGCCGCCTGCGCGCACGCCGGGCACGACTTGCCGGGCACGTAGCTCGGCGATTGTTGCGCTTCCGGCGTGACGACCGCGCGGCACGCGAAGCACGTGACGTTCGCGGTGGGCTGGAGCTGCGGGTTCAGCGCGGTGCGGTAGTCGAACACGAAGCAGTCGCCGTGATAGTGCGCGCCGCCGACTTCCTCGAAGTACTTCAGGATCCCGCCTTCGAGCTGGTACACGTTGTCGATGCCGATTTCCTTCATGTGGATCGCGGCCTTCTCGCAGCGGATGCCGCCGGTGCAGAACGACACGACCGTCTTGCCCTCGAGGTCGGCGCGGTTCGCGTCGATCACGTCCGGGAATTCGCTGAACTTGTCGATCCGGTAGTCGAGCGCGTTGTCGAACGTGCCGACGTCGACCTCGAACGCGTTGCGCGTGTCGAGCATCACGACCGGGCGGCCCGCATCGTCGTGGCCGCGGTCGAGCCACGTCTTCAGCGTGCGCGCGTCGACGAACGGCGCGCGGCCGAGTTCCGGCTTGATCGCGGGCTTCTTCATCGTGATGATCTCGCGCTTCAGGCGCACGAGCATGCGGCGGAACGGCTGCGAGTCGGACAGGCTTTCCTTGAACTGCAGCGTCGCGAACTTGCCTTCGAACAGCGGATCGTGGCGGATGTACGCGATGAACGCGTCGGTGGCTTCGCGGGTGCCGGCGATGAACAGGTTGATGCCTTCCGGCGCGAGCAGGATCGTGCCGCGCAGGCCGAGTTCGTTGCAGCGGGCGGTGACGAGCGGGCGCCATTGCTCGTTCGCGTCGAGCGATACGAAGTGGTAGGCGGCGAGGTTGACGATGGTCATGATGGTCCGACGGGGAAACGGCCGCACGGCGGCCCGCAAAAAAGGGTGCGAAGCCGGGGCGTTGATTCGAAAAACCGTATTATCCCGCAAACGGCGCGGGCATCGGTACCCGGCCGGTCGGCCAACCGCCCGACGCGTCGCCGCGTGCATCGGCCGAACGGCCAAAGCGGGCATTTTTTGGGCAGCCCGTGCGGCGGGGCGGCTACAATAGCGCCCATGTCAGATCCTCGCTTCGTCCATCTTCGCGTTCACTCCGAATTCTCGATTGCCGACGGCATCGTGCGCCTTGACGACATCGTCAAGGCGGCGGCCGCGGACGGTCAGGGCGCGCTCGCGCTCACCGATCTCGGCAACGCATTCGGCCTCGTCCGTTTCTACCAGGAAGCCCGCGGCAAGGGCATCAAGCCGATCGCCGGCTGCGACGTCTGGATCGCCAATCCGGACGACCGCGACAAGCCGTCGCGGCTGCTGCTGCTGGTCAAGGACAAGGTCGGTTACCTGAATCTCTGCGAGCTGCTGTCGAAGGCGTGGCTCACGAACCAGTACCGCGGCCGTGCGGAACTCGACGCGAGCTGGCTCGACGGCGAGCTCGCGCAGGGGCTGCTCGCGCTGTCGGGCGCGCAACAGGGCGATATCGGGCTCGCGCTGGCCGCGGGCAACGAGGAAGCCGCGCGCCGTCACGCCGAGCGCTGGGCGAGGGTGTTCCCCGGCGGCTTCTACATCGAGCTCCAGCGTTACGGCCAGCCGGGCGCCGAGGCGTACATCCAGCAGGCCGCGACGCTCGCCGCGTCGCTGAAGCTGCCGGTCGTCGCGACGCACCCGACGCAGTTCATGACCGGCGACGATTTCACCGCGCACGAGGCGCGCGTGTGCATCTCGGAAGGCGACATCCTCGCGAACCCGCGGCGCCAGAAGCGTTTCACGACCGACCAGTATTTCCGCACGCAGGACGAGATGGTCGCGCTGTTCGCCGACCTGCCGTCGGCGATCGCGAACACGGTCGAGATCGCCAAGCGCTGCAACCTGAAGCTCGAGCTCGGCAAGCCGAAACTGCCGCTGTTCCCGACGCCGGACGGCATGTCGCTCGACGACTACCTGGTCCAGTTGTCGAAGGAAGGGCTCGAGACCCGGCTCGCGCAGTTGTATCCGGTCGAAGCCGAGCGCGACGCGCAGCGCGACACGTACTACAAGCGCCTCGAATTCGAGTGCGGGACCATCACGAAGATGGGCTTTCCCGGCTACTTCCTGATCGTCGCGGACTTCATCAACTGGGCGAAGAACAACGGCGTGCCGGTCGGCCCGGGCCGCGGCTCCGGTGCCGGTTCGCTGGTCGCGTACGCGCTCGGCATCACCGACCTCGATCCGCTGCGCTACAACCTGCTGTTCGAGCGCTTCCTGAACCCGGAACGCGTGTCGATGCCCGACTTCGACATCGACTTCTGCCAGCACGGCCGCGATCGCGTGATCCAGTACGTGAAGGAGAAATACGGCGCGGACGCCGTGTCGCAGATCGCCACGTTCGGCACGATGGCCGCGAAGGCGGCCGTGCGCGACATCGGCCGCGTGCTCGACCTCGGCTACATGTTCACCGACGGCGTCGCGAAGCTGATCCCGTTCAAGCCCGGCAAGCACGTGACGATTGCCGACGCGATGAAGGAAGAGCCGCAGCTGCAGGAGCGCTACGACCACGAGGATGAAGTCCACCAGCTGCTCGATCTCGCGCAGCGCGTCGAGGGCCTCACGCGTAACGTCGGGATGCACGCGGGCGGCGTGCTGATCGCGCCGGGCAAGCTGACCGATTTCTGCCCGCTGTACACGCAGGGCGACGACGGCGGCGTGGTCAGCCAGTACGACAAGGACGACGTCGAAGCCGTCGGCCTCGTGAAGTTCGACTTTCTGGGGCTCACGACGCTGACGATCCTCGACTGGGCCGAGCGCTACATCCGCCGTCTCGATCCGTCGAAGGCCGACTGGTCGCTCGCGCAGGTGCCGCTCGACGATCCGGCATCGTTCCAGATCCTGAAGAAGGCCAACACGGTCGCGGTGTTCCAGCTGGAAAGCCGCGGGATGCAGGGCATGCTGAAGGATGCGCAGCCCGACCGCTTCGAGGACATCATCGCGCTCGTGTCGCTGTACCGTCCGGGCCCGATGGATCTGATCCCGAGCTTCTGCGCGCGCAAGCACGGCCGCGAGAAGGTCGAATACCCGGATCCGCGCGTCGAACCCGTCCTGAAAGAGACCTACGGCATCATGGTCTATCAGGAGCAGGTGATGCAGATGGCGCAGATCATCGGCGGCTACTCGCTCGGCGGCGCGGACTTGCTGCGTCGCGCGATGGGCAAGAAGAAGCCCGAGGAGATGGTCAAGCATCGCGAGATCTTCGCGGAGGGCGCGGCGAAGAACGGCCTCACGCGCGAGAAGTCCGACGAGATCTTCGACTTGATGGAGAAGTTCGCCGGCTACGGCTTCAACAAGTCGCACGCGGCCGCGTATGCGCTGCTCGCGTATTACACCGCGTGGCTGAAAGCGCACCATCCGGCCGAATTCATGGCGGCCAACATGACGCTCGCGATGGACGACACCGACAAGGTGAAGATCCTGTTCGACGACTGCGTGATGAACAATCTCGTCGTGCTGCCGCCGGACATCAACCAGTCGCATTACCGGTTCGAGCCGGTCGCCGAAGCCGACGGCAAGCGCTCGCGCACGATCCGCTACGGCCTCGGCGCGGTGAAGGGCAGCGGCCAGAACGCGATCGAGGAAATCCTGCGTGCGCGCGAGGAAAAGGCGTTCACCGACCTGTTCGACTTCTGTGAGCGGATCGACCGGCGCGTCGTGAACCGCCGCACGATCGAGGCGCTGATCCGCGCCGGCGCGTTCGATTCGCTGAATCCGAACCGCGCGCAGTTGATCGCGTCGGTGCCGCTCGCGATGGAAGCGGCCGACCAGGCCGAAGCGAACGCGATGCAGGCCGGCCTGTTCGACATGGGCGCCGAGTCGCCGCATGCGCACGCGCTCGTCGACGAACCCGCGTGGGACGACAAGCGCCGTCTGCAGGAAGAAAAGGCCGCGCTCGGCTTCTACCTGTCCGGCCATCTGTTCGACGCGTATCGCGACGAAGTGCGTCGGTTCGTGCGGCAGAAGGTCGGCGACCTGAAGGAAGGGCGCGACAAGCTCGTCGCCGGCATCATCGCGTCGCTGCGCACGCAGATGACCCAGCGCGGCAAGATGCTGATCGCGCTGCTCGACGACGGCTCGGGCCAGTGCGAGATCACGATCTTCAACGAACAGTTCGAGGCGAACAAGGCGCTGTTCAAGGAGGACGAGCTGCTGATCGTGCAGGGGCAGGCGCGCAACGACGCGTTCACCGGCGGCATTCGCTTCACGGCCGATACCGTGATGGATCTCGAACGCGCGCGCAGCCGCTACGCGCAGGCCGTGCGGCTGACGATGAACGGCAACGCCGATGCGCTCGCGCTGCGCCGGGTGCTCGAGCCTCACGTATCGAAGGACGATCCGGCCGCCGCGAACGCGGTCGAAGCGCCCGCGCCGCGCGGCGGCGGGCGCGATGGCGGCCGCCGCCCGCAGGCGCCGCTGCCGAACGGGCTGGCGGTCCAGATCCACTACAGCAATGCACGCGCGCAAGGCGAGATGCGTCTGGGCGACGCGTGGCGCGTGAAGCCGAGCGACGCGTTGCTGGCGGAGCTGCGTTCGGCGTTCGACGGCAGCGTCGTCGAAATCACGTACTGATCGCTACCCGCTTCGAGCGCTGTCGTGTACAGGCGGCCCGTCGCATCGCCATCATGTGCGGCGGCGGGCCGTTTTTACGTGCGCGGGCAACAGGGCCTTCGATTGTCCATCCGGACGCTATACAATCCCGCGCTGACCGTACCAACCCGGCGCTTGCCGCAGGTTTGAACGGGGAGTAGAGCCGGCAGCATGCACGCAAACGGGGACGGATTCATGCGGCATGCGGCAATGCGCGACAGGGCCACGCTGGAGCAGGGGGCCGTGGAGCGGCTCGTCGCGACGATAAAAACGGATTGTTTACACGACCATGGCCAATGGGAAGCCGACGCAGCGGATCCTCGTGATCCGGATAGATTTTCTGGGCGACATGCTGTGCACGACTGCGTTTCTCGGCGCGCTGAAGGCGCGCTGGCCCGACGCGGAATTGCATGTGGTCGCGAACCGCTACAACGCGGCCGCGCTGGCCGGCAACCCGAACGTGCACACGATCCATACCTACGTGTATAGCCGTCAGTGCGAGCGCAACGACCGTCCCGGACGGATGCGCGCGTTCTTCGACCGGCTGCGGCTCGTGCGCCGTCTGCGTCGCTTGCGGTTCGACCTGGTGATCGTGCCGAACGGCGGCATGCATCGCAGCAGCGTGCAGTTCGCGCGCCAGCTTCGCGCGAAGGATTGCCGCTGGCACGATGCCGAGACCGAGTTCGACGATCGCAAGCCCGAGCATGTCTCGCGGCGTCCGATGTGCCACGAGGCATTGTCGGGTTTTCGCCTGGTGCCCGAACTCGGCTGCGCCGATCTCGACCGTCTCGAACTGTCGGTTCATCCCGATCGCGCGCTGCAGGAAGTGTGGCATCGCCTGCTCGGCGCGCGCACGAAGCCGCGCGTCGGGCTGTTCGTGTCGAACAAGGCGGTCGAACGGCGCTGGCCCGCCGATCGCTGGCGCGACCTCGGCGAGCGGCTCGCGCCGGTCGCCGACGTGATCGTGTTTCGCGATCCGGCCATCGGCGGTCACGCGACCGCGGACGATGGATGGCGCGACGTGAATGCGCGGCATGTCGCGCCGTCGTCGGTCGCCGAGCTGATGGCGGCTGCGAGCCTGCTCGATGCAATCGTCTCGGCCGACAGCGCGCCCGTCCATCTTGCGTCGGCGCTCGGCGTACCGGTGGCCGCGCTGTTCGAGGACCGTCCCGAGAAATACCTGCGCTGGCATCCGCTTGGCGTGCCGCACGTGATCCTGCGTGCGGGTCCGACTGTCGATGCGATCGGTGTCGATGCCGTCGAGCGCGCGGTGCGCCATCTGCTTTCGCACGCCGACCATCGCGACGAAGCGCCGGCCGGCACGACGCTCGCGCAACGGGCCGCCGCCACGGCGCCCGCGATCGAGACAATCGCTTCGTAGCGCCGGGCGGGCCGGCTGGCCGCGTACCGCACGACGCCCGCGCTGGCGGGCCCGGCTCGCGGCAGTCTGCGCGGCGCGGTGCGCGATGCCGCGCCGGCTGCCGCAAAATCCTGTACATTGCCAGCCTTGTTCAGCCAGCTCGACGATCGCCGTGGCCCTGTTTTCTTCCGCCCGTCCGCCCAGAACCATTCTCGTTGCCGCGCCGCGCCGGATCGGCGACGTGCTGCTCACGACGCCGCTCGTACGGTCGCTGAAGGCCCGCTGGCCGCACGCGCAGATCGACATGCTGGTGTTTCGCGGCACCGAGGGCGTGCTCGAGCACAATCCGGACGTACGCCGCGTGATCGTCGTCGCGCAGCGCGCGGGATTTCGCGAGCGGCTGCGCGACGCGTTGTCGATGTGGCGCCGCTACGATCTCGCGTGCGCGGCGCTGAGTTCCGACCGGCCGCGTTTCTACAGCTGGTTCGCCGGCCGCAAGCGGGTCGGCCTCGTCGATCCGAACCGCGTCACGTGGCTCACGCGGATGATGCTGAACGGGATCGCGATCAATCACCATGAATCTGCGCATACGGTCGTCAGTACGCTGGCGCTCGCGCCGGTGATCGGTATCGAGCCGGTGTCCGAGGTCGTCGCGCCCGGCATCGGCGACGATCCCGCGCGGCGCGCGCGTTTCGACGCGTGGCTCGCCGAGTCGCCGGCGATTCGCGCCGGCAAGCCGCTGGTCGTGCTGCACCCGTATCCGATGTTCCGTTACAAGCAGTGGCGGCTCGACGGCTGGGTCGAAATGATCGGCTGGCTGCGCGAGCAGGGCTTTGCGGTCGCGCTGTCGGGCGGCCCGGCCGACAGCGAGCGCCAATATGCGGAGCAGGTCGCGGCCGAGGCGGGCGGCGATGTGCTGAACCTGGTCGGTCGCCTGACGTTCGGCGAGAGCGCGGAGCTCGTACGGCGCGCGCGACTCTTCATCGGGCCCGACACCGGTGCGACGCACGTCGCGGCCGCGACGGGCACCGACACGATCGCACTGTTCGGTCCGTCCGACCCCGTGCGCTGGGGGCCGTGGCCGCAGCACTGGCCCGCGACCGAGAATCCGTGGTCGCTGCGCGGCTCGGGCCGGCACGGGAACGTGTGGTTGTTGCAGGGGGAAGGCGATTGCGTGCCGTGCCGGCACGAAGGCTGCGAGCGTCACGTCGACAGCCGCAGCGACTGCCTCGTCCATCTGGGGGCGCAGCGAGTGAAGGCCGCGGCGGCCGAGATGCTCGGGCTGAATCCGCCGGGCCAGGCCGATGTCATCGTCGACACGTCGCGGCTGCACCGCGCCGGATCCGACTGACGCGCGCGTTTCTTCGTTCGAGGGCGGCGTGTTTCGCGGGCAGCCACGCGGCTTGCCCGTATCGACGACGGATGTGCACTGCGGCCGAACCGGGCCGGCACGACAGCGGAACGTATGCCGGCGTGCGTTACACGCTGCGCCGGATTGCCGACGTCTCGCGCGGCAGCGCTTCGCTGCGTTCGCCGCAGCCGAGCAGGATGCCGGCCAGCAGCACGATCAGGTGCCCTTCGGCGAAATCCAGCAGCAGCGAATTCGCGAGACTGCCGATCGTGAAGATCGCGAGCCACGCGAGCAGCAGGTGCCGCGAGCGCGGATCGAGCGCACGGCTGCCGCGCGCGATCTGCACGATCAGGTTGACGAACAGCAGCACGCCGAGCGTGCCGAGCTGCACGGCCATCAGCAGGTATTCGTTGTGCGGATTCGACGTGAGCTGGCCTTCGGCAGCCGTCTTGCCTGCCGTGAGCTTTTCGAATTCGGATTCGAGGCCGCCCGCACCGTAGCCGATCACCGGCCGCTGACGGTACAGTTCGAGCCCCTTCTTGTACCACTCGAGGCGCAGTCCGGTCGACGTGGCCGCATCGCTCTGCCGGTATTGCTGCACTTCCGTCACGACCTTCGTCAACCGGCCGTTGTGAACCGTGCAGGCGGCAACCACGAGCGCGGCGCCCGTGAGGATCAACACGCCGGCGGCGAGCCCTGCGCGCAACGCAGACTGCCGGCGCAGCAACAGCACGAAACGCACGGCGACGACGAGGATCAGCAGCAGCGCGATGATCTGTCCCGTGCGTCCCTGCAGCATGACGAATACGTTGACGAGCGACCACGCGGCGATGCCCGCATACGCGACGCGAGGCAGCCGCGTGCGGGCCGCCAGCGCGAGATCGGCTGCCTGGTAGAAGAGCAGCGCGCCGAACATGCCGGCCGCGATGTGGTTCTTGAACACCCACGCGCGCGACAGCGGCAATTGGGTCGCATAGGCCGGCCCGACCGCGGTCAGCCCGAGGTAGTTGGTCGTCGACAGCAGCAGAATCACGCACAGCGTGCCGAACCAGCAGCGCCGCACGATCGGCGCCCAGTTCGAATGACGGAACGCGAGCACGGCGAAGGGCAGCAGCAGCAGCTTGTCGTACTTCGCGACCCAGTTCCACGCCTTGTTGTGCGGCGCGACCGTATAGGCGACGCTCACGGCCAGCGCGGCCAGGATCAACAGCGCCGCGAGCGAGGCCGGGTCGGTGACGAACGAGCGCAAGTCGCGCCAGAATTCGGGGGAGATCACGAGCGCGACCGCGAACAGCCCGCAAAACACGTTGGTCAGCGCGGTCGAGACGGGCACCATGCAGAGCGCGGCGACGGCGAAGGCACGGGCGGCGGTCAGGCGCCGCGTGGCGGGAGTGGAAAACGAAAGCATCGGAACCTGTCGTATGGACGAATACGGCGCGCGCCGCGTGCATTGCGCCGCGCATCCCGGCGAGAGATCCGGGACGAACGGCGCAGTATACGCGAAGCCGAACAGGTTTCCGTGCGGTTTTCGGGGCGGGATCAGCTGAGCGCGCGCTTGATCCGCGAGCGCAACAGCGCACGCTTGAGGCGGCCCTCCACAACCGGCGTATCGAGCGCGATCTGCGTGCCGACCGGCTCGCCGCGATGCAGGTAGTAGCGGTCGAACGTCGCCTGGGTCATGCCCCATTTATTCAGGAACTGGCGGCGGCCGTCGTTCTTGACGATCTTGCCGGTGCTCTTCTGCTGGAAGTGGTACACGAGGCTGTCGCCGACGCCGACGAAGATCCGGCAGCCGGCATCCCAGAATTTCATCGAGAAGTCGTTGTCGCTGCTCATGCCGGGTGACAGCTCGCTGCTGTAGCCGCCGATGCGGTTCCACCAGTCCCGGTGCACGAGCGTCGGCGGCCAGGTCGAGCCGAGCCAGTCGGCGCGCGCCAGCTTCGGGGTCGCGGCGACGAGGCCCGCCGCGTCGAACTGCTCGGCGTCGCGGCCGAAATCGCTGACGACGACGCACGGGTTGCGCGTGTCGACCGGCTCGATCATCGTGCCCGACAGCATGAAAAGGTCGGTCGGCATCCGCTCGATGCGGCGCACGAGCGCCGTGTCCCAGCCGGGGCAGCAGAACATGTCGTCGTTCATGTAGACGACGTAGTCGCGCGTGGTGCGCGCCGCGGCCAGGTTGACCGCATGGCAGATGCCGATGTTGGTCGGCGACGCGGTGTGTTCGATCCCTTCGTTGCGTACCCAGTCGAGCGTGCCGTCCGAGCCGTCGTTTACGTGCACGACGATCTGGTGGTCGTATGCGGAGTGCCGGCGCAGGCTGTCGACGACTAGCTTGAGGTACGGCAGGTTGTTCCAGGTCGGGATGATGATGGAGAACATGGCGGTCGGATTCGGTGGTCGTCGTGGCGCGCGGCGCAGCCGCCCGGGCGGATACGCGCGGTGCGCGCAGCCCGGCATTGTAACGCCGGGCCGGCCGCGCGCCGGGCGGGCGCAAGCCCGTTATCAGCGCGAGCAGGCCCTAGCGGGCCGGTTCGTGACCGAGCTTCAGGAAGCGGTAGTACACGGTTTCCGCGTTGAACACCGCGATCATGAAGCCCGCGCGGCCGTCGAGGAACCCGCGCCGCAGCACGTAGGTGCGCACGAACGCCCACGCGCCGCGGCCGAGCGCCTTGCCGAAGCCGCCGCGCTGGCCGGCCGCGCGGCGCTGGCGCGCGCCGGCCGTCGAATACGCGTCGAGCTTGCGCACGACCGTTTCGAAATCCTCGTACGAGTAGTGCATCAGCTTGCCGGGCAGGCGCTGCGCGGCGGCATCGAACACGAGGCGCTCATGCACGAGATCGTCCGAGAACCGCGCGGCGCCGCGCCGGAACAGCCGCGGCACCCAGTCCGGATACCAGCCGCTGTGATGGATCCACCGGCCGCAGAAGCTCGACAGCCGGTCGAGCGCATACACCTGAGCGGTCGGCGCGCGGATCGCATCGCGGATCGACTGCGCGAGCTCCGGCGTGACGACTTCGTCGGTATCGAGCGACAGGATCCAGTCGGTGTCGAGCGCGTCGAGCGCGCGGTTCTTCTGCGGGCCGAAGCCCGGCCAGTCGCGCTCGACGATCACGCGCGCGCCGTGCGCCTGCGCGATCGCGACGGTATCGTCGGTGCTGCCGCCGTCGATGACGACGATATCGTCGGCGAACGACAGCGCATCGAGACACTGCGCGAGCCGCGCGGATGCGTTGAGGGCGATGAGGGCGACGCCGAGGGAGGGTTCAGCCATGAAATCGTCGGAAAGGCGGAGAAAACGGTGAGCGGCAGTATACCTTCGGGCCGGCCGCGGGCCGCATCGGCGACGACCGTGCCGGCGGGGCGGTGCAGCTATAATGTTGAGCCCTTTTCGGCACCCGCCCGACTGGGCGCACACCCGGGCGGCCACGCGCCGGGCGCCGCATCGCGGCTCAAGAAGGATTGCCTTGGAAACCCAGAACACTCTTCGCAAACCGATGGACGGCACCGGTACCTCGCCGGTGACGGTTCTCAAGCGCCTGTGGCCGTATATCCGGCCGCTCGTCGGCATCGTGGTGCTCGCCGTGGTGACGATGGGCGTCGTCGCGGCCACCGAGGCCGGTATTCCGGCGCTGCTCAAGCCGCTGCTCGACCACGGCTTCGGCTCGCACGGCAGCGACCGCGCGAAGTGGTACGTGCCGATCGCGGTGATCGGCCTCGCGCTCGTGCGCGGCGTATCGCAGTACGCATCGAATTACCTGCTCAACTACGTATCGAACCGTATCCTGCTGCAACTGCGGCTCGAGATGTTCCAGCGGATGATCCATACCGGCGCGTCGTTCTTCCAGCGCGAAACCGCGAGCACGGTAATCAACGCGATCGTGTTCGAGGTCAACCAGATCCTGTCGGTGCTGACGGGCGTGATGGTCACGCTCGTGCGCGACTCGCTGACGGTGATCTTCCTGCTCGGCTACCTGTTCTACCTGAACTGGCGGCTCACGCTGATCGTCGCGGTGATCCTGCCGGGCATCGGCTGGCTCGTCAGCAAGATCAACCGCCGGCTGCGCCGCCTGAACCGCGAGCACCAGACGCTGACCAACGAGCTGTCGTACATCGTCGAGGAGACGGTCGGCGGCTACAAGGTCGTCAAGGTGCACAACGGCGAAGCGTACGAGATCGACCGCTTCACGACGATGAGCAAGCGCCTGCGCGGCTACGCGATGCGCATGACGATCTCGGGCGGCCTCGCGCAGCCGCTCACGCAGTTCCTCGCGTCGATCGCGCTCGCGGTCGTGATCACGATCGCGGTCGTGCAGTCGTCGAACGATCAGACGACGGTCGGCGGCTTCGTCGCGTTCGTCACGTCGATGCTGCTGGTGATCTCGCCGCTCAAGCACCTGATCGACGTCAACCAGCCGCTGCAGCGCGGGATGACGGCCGCCGAGCTGATCTTCGGGCTGATCGACGAGCCGGCCGAGCCGCAGGGCGGCGGGCGGCCGCTGTCGCAGGCGCGCGGCGAGATCGAGTTCCGCACCGTGTCGTTCGACTACGGTGCGGCCGAACGGCCGACGCTCGACCGCATCTCGTTCAAGGTCGCGCCCGGCGAAATGATCGCGCTGGCCGGCCCGTCCGGGAGCGGCAAGACCACGCTCGTGAACCTGTTGCCGCGCTTCTTCGACCCGACGGGCGGTACGATCCTCGTCGACGGCGTGCCGGTGTCCGACTACGATCTCCACGCGCTGCGCAGCCAGATGGCGATGGTCAGCCAGGACGTCGTGCTGTTCAACGACACGATCGCCGCGAACGTCGCGTACGGGCAGACGCCCGACCGCGCGCGCGTGCAGGCCGCGCTCGAGGCCGCGAACCTCGCCGAGGCGGTCGCCGCGATGCCCGACGGGCTCGATACGCTGGTCGGCGGCAACGGGATGCGGCTGTCCGGCGGCCAGCGCCAGCGGCTCGCGATCGCGCGCGCGATCTACAAGGACGCGCCGATCCTGATCCTCGACGAAGCGACGTCGGCGCTCGATTCGGAGTCGGAGCGCCACGTGCAGGCCGCGCTCGAGCGGCTGATGGAAGGCCGGACGACGCTGGTGATCGCGCACCGGCTGTCGACGATCGAGCGCGCGGACCGCATCCTCGTGCTCGAGGCCGGCAAGATCGTCGAAGAGGGCAGCCACGACGAACTGCTGCGCCACGGCGGCCTGTACGCGCACCTGCACCGGATCCAGTACCAGCAGCAGGCGGCGTGACGCGCGGTCATGCGGCTGCGATGCCGTGTGCTAGTCTTCATCGGGCAGTCCCGGTCGTTTCTCGTTCGACGTGACACCACGGAGGAAAGACAATGAAGAGGATGCACGGCATGATGCTGGCCGCACTGATCGCGGCGGGCTGCGCCGCCACGGCGGCGACGGCGCAGGATCACGGCAACCACGACAATCGCGATGACCGCGGCGGCCACGGCATGCAGCGCGGCCATGGCCCGAAACATATGCCGCCCGGCCAGGCGATGCATCGCGACGACATACCGCCGCGCTGGGCCGACCAGCCGCGCCGCGAGTGGCACAAGGGCGACCGGCTGCCGGACGAGTTCCGCGATCGCCAGTACGTGGTCGACGACTGGCGCGGCTACCACCTGAGTGCGCCGCCGCGCGGCTACCACTGGGTCGGCGTCGGCGGCGACTACCTGCTCGTGCAGATCGGCTCGGGCATCGTGCTGCGGGTCGGTCCGTAACCGTCGCGCCGCGTTCCGATCGTTCATCCCGGTGCCGGGCGCGTTGCCCGGTACCGCGTCACTTCGCCGCCGCGCGGCGGAACCAGCGCCGTTCGATCCTCGACATCAGCCAGCACACGCCCAGCGCACACACCGTACCGAGCGTCACTTCGCCGAGCCGGATCAGCGGAACGTCCCACAACGGGCCGTTGCCCGGGAACAGCAGCACGATCGTCGCGGTCACGCCGCCGAGCCGCGCCGCGCTGCCGACGTTCAGGCACCAGCAGCAGACGATCGCCACCGCGACGGTGATCGCATACGCGACGAGGCGATCGCCGCCCAACGCCGCACCGGCGAAGCCGAGTACGCCGCCGACCATCGCGCCGATGAACTGGTCGCGCGACAGCGACATCGTGTCCGAGTAGTTGTGCTGCGTGACGGCGATCGCGGTGATCGCCGCCCACACGGCCTGCTCGGTATGCATCGCGCGGCCGATCGCGTACGCGAGGCACGCGCCGCAGACGGCTTGCAGCGCCATCAGCCCGCCTTGCGCGAGCCGCTCGCTGAATGACAGCCCCTTGAACAGATCGAAGATCGACTGCTGGATCTGCTGGCGGGCTTCGTTGAGTGTCCTGATCGTATCCATCGTGCGTCGGCCAAGAAGCGGGTAGCGGCGCCGCGCCGCCGTCAATGCGCCTGTTCGGGCGACGCGGCCGCCGGTTCGTCGGCCGTCGCATCGCCGTTCTCGACGCGGGTTTCGGGCATCGCGAACCAGACCAGCAGCACCGCGAGCGCGCCGGCGGCCGCGAGCCCGAAGAAGCTGACCGCGTTGCCGAAGTGATCGGCGACGTAGCCGGCCACGGCCGTGCTGAGCGTCGCGCCGATCCCGGCCGCGAGCCCGAACAGCCCGATACACAGGTTGTAGCGGCCCTTGCCGCCCGCGACGTCGGCCGCGATCAGCGGCAGCATCACGCCGAACACGGCCGCGCTGATGCCGTCGAGCATCTGCACCGGCACGAGCAGGTACGGGCTGCCGACGCCGGCGAACAGCAGCGCGCGCACCGGCAGCGCGGAGAAGCCGAGCAGCAGGATCGGCCGGCGCCCCCAGCGCTGCGCGGAGCGGCCGACCCACGGCGACAGCATCGCGACGATCGCCTGCGGCACGATGATGCACGCGGCGATCACGAGCTGCACGTTCTCGCCCATCCCGGCCGTCACTTCGCCGGCCGCGAGGTTCAGCATCGCGGCGTTCGACAGGTGGAACAGCACGACGCAGGCCGCGAAGATCAGCATCCGGCGGTCGCGCAACAGTTCGAGCAGCGTTTCGCGCTCGCCGGCCTCGTCGAGATCGTCAGGCTTCGACGACTGCGGAATCACCTGGTGCGTCGGCTGGATCATCGCGAGCGCGAACAGCGCGGGCAGCGCCAGCACGGCGGTCAGCCAGAACACCGCGCGCGCGGAGAAGTATTCGCCGGTGAGCCCCATCAGGCCCGCCGCGACCGCGCTGCCGATCGACGCCCAGCGCGCGTTGCGGCCGAGCCGGTCGCCGAGGTCGGCGCGGCCGACGAGCGAGAACGAAATCGCGGCCATCGCCGGCACGAGCATGCAGCTCGCGAAGCCGTGGAACACCTCGGCGGCGATCACCGGCACGATCGTCGGGCTCGACGCGAGCAGCACCGCGGACAGGATGATGGCCGCGATCGCCCATGCGGCCGCGCCTTTCTTGTTCTTCAGCGCATCGACGGCCGCGCCGCCCGGCACCTGGCTGACCATCGCGCTGATCGTGCCGATCGACAGCACCATGCCGATCTCGCCCTGCGTCCACTTGTGCGACGCGAGGTAGGACGCGATGAACGGACCGAACCCGGTTTGAACGTTTGCAACGAAAAAGTTGAGCCAGTCGAGGGCCCGCAGACTGCGAACGCTGACGGAATGCTTGATCGTCATCGGGTGGCACTCGCAGACGAAGCCGGCACGGCCGGGGCAACGGGCGGGAACACCGCGACGATCGGCTTGTCGGCCGCGTACGGCGGCGCTGCCTTGATCTGGGCGTCGTTCAGGTCGAGCTGTGGGCGCAGCGCCTTGTCGCGCGTGACGAAGCGCAGCGCGCCCCAGCTCGCGGCGATCGAGCGGCGGTCGGGATTGACGAGCCCGCCGAGGTCGAGCACGACGGCCTGCGGCTGTGCGCCGCGGTCGATCAGTACGTCGACGATGCGGCCGATCTTCGTGCCGTTCGGGCGCTCGACGTCGCTGTCGAGCATCGGCAGTCGCGTCGCGGGCGACGCCGCGGCTGACCCCGACAGCGGCACGGCCTTCGGCCGCGCGGCCGGCGGCAGGTCGCCGGACGGCACGTCGAGCACGATCGGCTCCTGCTTGCCGCCCGGCGTGAAGCGGAACACGTTCCACGGGAAGATGACCTTGCGGTCGCCGATGCCCATGAAGCCTTGCAGGTTGACGATCATCTCGCGCGGCTTGCCGCTCGCGTCGACCACCATGTCGACCGCGCGGCCGACCACCTTGCCGTTGCGGCGCGCGACCTCGCTGTCGAGCAGCGCGTGGATCTGCGTGCGGTCGAGCGGGCGCGTCGCGACGAGCGGCGGGGGCGGAGGCGGTGGAGGCGTCGGCGATTCCGGGCGCTGCACGGGCTTCGGCCGCGCCACCTCGCGGTGCGGCTTCTTCGGCGCTTCCGGTTCTTCCGGTTGCGTCGGCGCGGGCACCGGCGGCATCGTCAGCGGCTCGCCGGCGGTTTCCTCGACCGGCTCGACGAGCGCCTCGCTGATCGGCGCGGGCGGGTTCTGGACCGGCAGCAGCCCGCAGCCGGACAGCAGCGCGGCGGCGGCGAGAATCAGGAAGACCGTCGACGACGGCAACGACTTGCAGGATGCGGGAAACGGGAGTCCGCCGCTCATTGACACTCACTCCATGGGTCGGGGGCGGCCCGAGGGCACGCGCTGGCGATGGATGGCGGGTGCGGGCGGCGCACCACGCGAGGTGAGAGTTTAACGTGTCTTGCTTTCAGGACCGGTTTCGAAGGCCTGTTGCAGGCGGACCGTGGGGGAAAGGAAGGAATCGGAGGCCGGTTGGAGGAGGTCCGGCTGCGTTGCCCGGTCGACGACGATGCGGGCCCCGGCTCCCCGGCTTCCCGGCTCAACGCGCCGGGCGGCCGCCTGCGGACAGCGGCAATCGCGCCGCAATCATGGCCATTCGCAGGACGCAACGCCCGCCTGGCCCGCCGTGATGGCGGGCAGGCGCGGGCGCCGTCCGAAGCAGCGTGAAAACCGGGAGATCAGGCGTCCGGATACCACGCGTCGGTGAATTCGCTGACCTTGACGTCCTTCAGTTCCGGACGGGCGGCCAGCCACCCGCGCACGAGTTCGCGGTCGGCATCGGTCGTCGTGCCGCGCGGCGCACCGGAGATCACGTACGCGCCGATACCTTCGTCCGCGGACGCGACGGTCAGCAGCCCGTTCGCTTCGACGAAGTCGATGAACGCATCGATCAACTGGCCGCGCTCGAGGTCGGTCATGTCGTTGCGGTAATGCGCGGTGGCGTTGAACGCGAGTTCCTGGAATTCGCCGATGTGGAGTTTCTTGCGCTGGCGGCGGTTGTGGCCTTGGCTCATGGTGTGTGGTGATGAACGAGAGGTGAGAAAGGATAGCGCGGCGGATGGCGCGGGCGCCCGGTCGACATGCGGCATGGGCGAGGCCGGCGGCGAAGGCGGGCGTATCGCGGGACCGTTCCCGAAACGGTTCTTAAACAATTGCGCGATGCGCCTTTCGCCGTGTGGCCTGGTCAAGCGGTCTATTGCACGCCTGACCGAATGATACAGGGATGGCGAGCGTGGTCCGCTTTGCTAAGGTCTGCGGTCATTCGAACAACAACGAGGGCCGTATGTCGGACAATCGCTATGC
This sequence comes from Burkholderia sp. BCC0506, assembly GCF_902833145.1. Classification (GTDB taxonomy): domain Bacteria; phylum Pseudomonadota; class Gammaproteobacteria; order Burkholderiales; family Burkholderiaceae; genus Burkholderia. The sequence continues at coordinate 252,274 of NZ_CADFEN010000009.1, forward strand.
GTACGAGGGGCGCGAGGATCTCACGCCGGGGGATTTGTTTTTTTGGATGCGTCCACGAAGAATCTCGGCGCATGGGTCGGCAGGACCATTCCGGTGATCGGGGAGGTTTTTCTGGCCGCAGATGCGGCCGTCATCATGTTCAACACGGTGCGCCGGTACAACGCCGTCGCCAAACCAGAAGACAGGGTGTTCTGATCATGCCGACCGATACGTGGGAAAAGCTGGCCTTATTTGCGCGTGAAGAGCTTGGTCGACCGTTGTTCGGCGGTCAGCTGAGGATCGAACCATTGTCGCGCCTCGAAGAGGATCTGGGTGTGACGGGCATCGACGCAGTCGAGTTCATCGACAAATGGGCAGAAACATTCGGTGTGCATGTCGCCGAGTTTCCTTACGACCGCTACTTCGGTCCCGAGGGGCAAGACATGGTGACGACATTTCTCGCGCTGTTTTCGGAGCGTTACCGCAAGCCGCCGCGCATACCGCTCACACTCGGCATGCTGGAAGAAGCGATGCGCCTCGGCCGATGGGATACCGAAGCGATCGAGCGTTTCTCACGGGAGGCGACCCGCGACGAATAGCCGTTCCCCCACGCATGCAGGTTGCACGAAATCCGTGCGTCGCCGTGGCACGTTTCGCGCAACCGCACACGAGCACGGCGTCACATCAGCACGATATCGTACTGCTCCTGGCTCAGATTCGACTCGACCTGCAGCGACACCGGCTTGCCGATGAAGTCGATCAGCATCGCCAGATGCTGCGACTCCTCGTCGAGGAACAGGTCGATCACCTGCTGCGCGGCGATCACGCGAAACTCGCGCGGGTTGAACTGCCGCGACTCGCGCAGGATCTCGCGCAGGATGTCGTAGCACACGGTGCGCGACGTCTTCACCTGGCCCTTGCCCTGGCAGGTCGGGCACGGTTCGCACAGCACGTGCGCAAGCGATTCGCGCGTGCGCTTGCGCGTCATCTCGACGAGCCCGAGCTGCGAGAAGCCGTTGACCGTCACGCGCGTGCGGTCGCGCGACAGCGCCTTCTTCAGCTCGGACAGCACCGCGTCGCGATGCTCGGCGTTCTCCATGTCGATGAAGTCGATGATGATGATCCCGCCGAGGTTGCGCAGCCGCAGTTGCCGCGCGATCGTGTGCGCGGCCTCGAGGTTGGTCTTGAAGATCGTGTCGTCGAAGTTGCGTGCGCCGACGTAGCCGCCGGTGTTCACGTCGATCGTCGTCATCGCCTCGGTCTGGTCGATCATCAGGTAACCGCCCGATTTCAGGTCGACGCGGCGCGACAGCGCGCGCTGGATTTCCGTCTCGATGTTGTACAGGTCGAACAGCGGCCGTTCGCCCGTGTAGTGATGCAGCTTCGGGCTCACGGCCGGCGTGAACTCGCCCGCGAATTCCGCGAGGCGCGTGTACGTTTCGCGCGAATCGACCTGGATGCGCGTCGTGTCGTCGTTCGCGAAATCGCGCAGCACGCGCTGCGCGAGATCGAGATCCTGGTACAGCAGGCTCGTCGCCGGCAGCCGCTGCGCTTGCGCCACGATCGTCGCCCACGTCTTGCGCAGGTACGCGACGTCGCCGGCCAGCTCGTCGGAAGTGGCGTCCTCGGCGATCGTGCGCACGATGTAGCCGCCTTTCTCGTCCGGCGGGATCACGGCCGTCAGGCGTGCGCGCACGGCCTCGCGTTCGGCTTCGCTCTCGATCTTCTGCGAGATGCCGATGTGCGGCTCCTGCGGCAGGTAGACGAGCGTGCGGCCCGCGATACTGACCTGCGTCGACAGCCGCGCGCCCTTCGTGCCGATCGGATCCTTGATCACCTGGACCATGAGCGTCTGGCCCTCGAACACGATCTTCTCGATCGGCTGGTGCGGCGCGCCCGACTGCGGCTCGCCCGCGAGGCGCGGATGCCAGATGTCGGCGACGTGCAGGAACGCCGCGCGCTCGAGGCCGATGTCGATGAACGCCGACTGCATGCCGGGCAGCACGCGCACGACCTTGCCGAGATAGATGTTGCCGACCCGTCCGCGCGACAGCGTGCGCTCGACGTGAAGCTCCTGCACCGCGCCTTGCTGCACGAGTGCGACCCGCGTTTCCTGCGGCGTGAGGTTGATCAGGATTTCTTCGTTCATGGTGCGGTTCAGAAGGCGACGCGTGCGGTACGCAGCAGCGCGGCAGTCTCAAAAAGGGGCAGACCCATGATACCTGAATGGGAACCGTCGATTCGCTCGATGAATTCGGCCGCGCGGCCCTGGATCGCATACGCGCCGGCCTTGCCGAACGGCTCGCCGGTTCCGACGTAGCGCTCGAACGCGTCGCGCGGTGCAGCAGAAAAGCGTACCGACGAGCGCGACAGCGCGGGCGGCAGCAGTTCGCCGTCGGCGCCGATCACCGCGACGGCGGTCAATACCTCGTGCTCGCGGCCGGCGAGGCGCGTGAGCATCGCAAGCGCGTCGTCGGCGTCGGCCGGCTTGCCGAGGATCGCGCCGTCGATCGTCACGGTCGTATCGGCCACCAGCACCGGCGCGGCCGGCTTGCCGCTCGCGACGAGGCGCGCACGCGCGGCCTCGGCCTTCGCGACGGTCACGCGCCGCACGTACGTGTCGGCGGCTTCGCCGGGCAGTTCGGCCTCGAGCGCCTCGGCATCCTCGTCGGGGCGCGGCAGCAGCAGCTCGAAGCGTACGCCGATCTGCTGCAGCAGCTCCTGGCGGCGCGGGCTTTGCGAAGCGAGGTAAAGCGTCTGGAAAAGCGGGGTCGGAAAAGATGCGGGGGGCGTGCTGGACGGCATGGTGTCGTTATCTCGTTGAGCGCGCGCGGCGCGCGTCTCGAGGACGACGCGTCAGGCGCGGTGGTAGGGGTGATTCTGCGTGATGCTCCACGCCCGGTAAAGCTGTTCGGCGAGCAGCACGCGCACCATGCCGTGCGGCAGCGTCATGCTCGAGATGCGCAGCAGCACGTCGGCGCGTGCTTTCAGTTCCGGATCGAGCCCGTCGGCGCCGCCGATCACGAACGCGACGTCGCGGCCGTCCTGCTGCCAGCCGGGCAGCGCCTGCGCGAGCTGCATCGTGGTCCAGTCGCGGCCGCGTTCGTCGAGCGCGACGAGGCGCGCGCCCTTCGGCAGCGCGGCCTCGATCTTCTGCCGCTCGGCCGCCATCACGCTTTCGGCGCTGCGGCCGCCCGAACGCAGTTCAGGCTTGATTTCGCGCAACTCGATGCGCAGCTCGGGCGGCATCCGCTTCGTGTATTCGTCGAAGCCGGATGCGATCCAGCCCGGCATCTTGTGGCCGACCGCGAGGATGTAAAGCTTCATCGGGGAGACGCGCCGCGACTCAGCGGCGGCGGGCGGCCGTCTTGCGCGCCGGGCGTGCGGGCGCTTCTTCCTCTTCCTCGTCGTCTTCGCTCGCCGTGGCGAAGCCGTTGCCCTTGCCGCCGCCGAGCTTCATCCGCACGGGCTTGTCGCCCCAGATTTCCTCGAGGTTGTAGTACTGGCGCAGCGCCGGCTGCAGGATGTGCACGACCGCGTCGCCGCAGTCGACCAGCACCCATTCGCCGGTGTCCTCGCCCTCGGAGCTGACGACGTCGCCGCCGGCTTCCTTGACCTTGTCGCGCACGTTCGACGCGAGGGCCTTGGTCTGGCGGTTGGAGGTGCCCGAGGCGACGACCACGCGGTCGAACAGTTCGGTCAGGTGGCTGGTGTTGAACACCTTGATGTCTTGCGCCTTGACGTCTTCGAGGGCGTCGACGATCACGCGCTGCAGTTTGCGAATATCCATGGATTCAGGAATGGTAGAGGCGATGTTGAAGAATATAGGCCCATACGGCGGCCGGCACATGTTCGGCCGACGCGTCGGGCATTTGCGCATGGCGTGCGATGCATTCGCGCAGGTGCGCGCGGATGTCGGTCGCGGCGATGTCGAACGAAAGGGCCGTATCGATCAGCAGGCGGCCTGCCGGCGCGGCCTTGAGCACGTCCGCATCGGCCTGCCGCGCGGCGATTTCCCGCGCGACGTCCGGCGGCGCCGCGCCGAGCTCGAAGCCCGGGCGCGTCGATACGCCGATGTGCGCGTAGTCGAACAGCGCACGCCAGTCGCGCCACGTATCGAGGCGCACGAGCTGGTCGGCGCCGATCAGCAGCGACAGCGACGCATCCGGGCCGATCCGCTCGCGCCAGCGCGCGAGCGTCTCGACCGTGTAGGTCGGGCCGGTGTGCTCGATCTCGTCGGTGGCGACGGTCACGGCGACACCCGGCATCGACAGCGTGCCGGCGGCCGCGCGCGTCATCGCGAGCCGGTGCTCGGCGGCCGACACGTCGCGCTTCTGGTATGGCTGCCCGGCGGGCAGCAACACGAGTTCGGTCAGGTCGAGCAGCTCGGCGAACCGGCGCGCGAGCGCGAGATGGCCGTCGTGGATCGGGTCGAAGGTGCCGCCCAGCAAGCCGATACGGCGCGGCAGCGGGGCGGGGCGGGCGGTGGTGTTCAGAAACGCGTCCTTTCGTTGGGGCAGCGGTGCGCGCGGGCTCAGACCCAGTCGCGCGGCACGAGGAAGTCGCTGTACAGGCGCGCTTCGGGCGAACCCGGCTCGGGTTGCCAGTTGTAGCGCCAGTTCGCGACCGGCGGCATCGACATCAGGATCGACTCGGTCCGGCCGCCGCTTTGCAGGCCGAACAGCGTGCCTCGGTCGAACACGAGGTTGAATTCGACGTAGCGGCCGCGGCGGTATGCCTGGAAGTCGCGCTCGCGCTCGCCGTACGGCAGCCCGGCGCGGCGCTCGACGATCGGCAGGTACGCGTACAGGAACGCGTCGCCGACGCTTTGCATCAGGTCAAACGAGCGTTCGAAACCGGGCTCCGAGAAATCGTCGAAGAAGATCCCGCCGATGCCGCGCGTCTCGTTGCGGTGCTTCAGGAAGAAATATTCGTCGCACCATTGCTTGAAGCGCGGGTAGAGCTCGGCGCCGAACGGGTCGAGCGCCTCCTTGCAGGTCTGGTGGAAATGCCGCGCGTCGTCCTCGAACCCGTAAACCGGTGTCAGATCCATGCCGCCGCCGAACCAGAACACGGGCGCCTCGCCCGGTTTCGTCGCGATCAGCATCCGCACGTTCATGTGCACGGTCGGGCAGTACGGATTGCGCGGGTGCAGCACGAGCGACACGCCGAGCGCCTCGAAGCCGCGGCCCGCGAGCTGCGGGCGCGCCGCGCTCGCAGACGGCGGCAGCGCGTCGCCCGCGACGTCGGAAAAACCGATTCCCGCGCGTTCGAACACGCGGCCGCCTTCGAGAATCCGCGTGCAGCCGCCGCCGCGCAGGCGCTCGGCCGGCCCGCGCTGCCACGTGTCGGTCGCGAGCGGCGTGCCGTCGAGCGCGCCGAGTGCATCGGCGATCCGTGTCTGCAGGCCCTGAAGGTACGTGCGCACACGCGCCACGTCGTAGGTCGAATCGGTCATGTCTGGACTGGCTGCCCCCGCCTGACGCGGGGGCCGTAAAAAAAGCGTCTGCCGGGCATTCTATCGAACCCCGGCAGAGGGGCCGCCGCCGCAAGGGCGCGGGGCGGCGATGGCGACGTCACGCGCTCTTGCGGTTGAGCGCGCGAAAGCCGATGTCGCGGCGGTACTGCATGCCTTCGAAATTGATCTGGTTGATCGTGTCGTACGCATGCTGCTGCGCTTCGCGCACCGAATCGGCGAGGCCGACCACGCACAGCACGCGGCCGCCCGAGGTAACCAGCTTGTCGCCGTCGGCGAGCGTCGTGCCCGCATGGAACGTCACGGCCTGCTCGGTTTCGGCCGGGATGCCGTTGATGCGGTCGCCCTTGCGCGGCGCGTCCGGGTAACCGTGCGCGGCGAGCACGACGCCCAGCGCGGTGCGGCGATCCCAGTCGAGCTCGACCGTATCGAGCGTGCCCGCGATCGCCTGCTCGACGACCTTCGAGAAATCGCTCTTCAGGCGCGCCATGATCGGCTGCGTTTCCGGGTCGCCCATCCGGCAGTTGAACTCGAGCGTACGCGGATTGCCGTCCTTGTCGATCATCAGGCCCGCGTACAGGAAGCCCGTGAAGCGGATGCCGTCCTTCTCCATCCCGCGCACGGTCGGCATGATGATTTCGCGCATCACGCGTGCATGCATCTGCGGCGTGACGATCGGCGCGGGCGAATACGCACCCATACCGCCGGTGTTCGGGCCGCGATCCTCGTCGAGCAGACGCTTGTGGTCCTGGCTGGAGGCCAGCGCCAGCGCGTGCTTGCCGTCGACCATCACGATGAAGCTGGCTTCCTCGCCGTCGAGGAATGCCTCGATCACGACGCGCGCGCCGGCGTCGCCGAGCTTGTTGCCCGACAGCATCATGTCGACGGCCGCATGCGCTTCCTCGAGCGTCATCGCGACGACGACACCCTTGCCGGCCGCAAGGCCGTCGGCCTTCACGACGATCGGCGCACCCTTTGCGTCGATGTACGCGTGGGCGGCCGCCGCATCCGAGAAGGTTTCGTAGTCGGCGGTCGGGATGCCGTGGCGTTTCATGAACGCCTTCGCGAAATCCTTCGAGCTTTCGAGCTGCGCGGCTTCGCGGGTCGGGCCGAAGATCTTCAGGCCGCGTGCGCGGAACAGGTTGACGATGCCGGCCGCGAGCGGCGCTTCCGGCCCGACGAGCGTGAACGCGACGCCTTCGCGTTCCGCGAAATCGGCGAGTGCGTCGAGCGACGTGATGTCGACGTTCTTCAGACGCTCGTCCTGCGCCGTGCCGCCATTGCCGGGCGCGACGTAGACCATCTGGACGCGCGGCGACTGCGCGAGCTTCCACGCCAGTGCATGTTCGCGGCCGCCGGAACCGACGACGAGTAGTTTCATGGGATTCCCCGCAGACTAGAAAACAGGGCGGCCGGCACGCTCAGCGCGCGCCGGCCGCGGAATCGGTCGGGCCGCCGCCGCGACAGGTGCGCGGCGGCCGGCATCTCATTCCTCGACGATGACGGCGTTCGTGTACACGTCCTGCACGTCGTCGAGGTTCTCGAGCGCGTCCAGCAGCTTCTGCATCTTCGCCGCGTCGTCGCCGGTGAATTCGACTTCGTTCTGCGGCTTCATCGTCACTTCGGCGAGCTCGGCCTTGAAGCCGGCGGCTTCGAGCGCGTCCTTCACCGCCGAGAACGCCTGCCAGTCGCACAGCACTTCGATCGAGCCGTCGTCGTTCGTGTTCACGTCGTTCGCGCCGGCTTCGAGCGCGGCTTCCATCAGCGCGTCTTCCGACGTGCCGGGCGCGAACAGGAACTGGCCGACATGATCGAACATGAACGCGACCGAGCCGTCGGTGCCCATGTTGCCGCCGAACTTCGAGAACGCGTGACGCACTTCCGCGACCGTGCGCGTGCGGTTGTCGGTCAGCGTGTCGACGATGACCGCCGCGCCGCCGATGCCGTAGCCTTCGTAACGGATTTCTTCGTAGTTCGCGCCGTCCGCGCCGCCGACGCCGCGGTCGATCGCGCGCTTGACGTTGTCCTTCGGCATGTTCGCGTCGGCTGCCTTGTCGACCGCGAGACGCAGGCGCGGGTTCGAGTTGACGTCGCCGCCGCCGAGGCGCGCCGCCACCTGGATTTCCTTGATCAGGCGCGTCCAGATCTTGCCGCGCTTCGCGTCGGCCGCAGCCTTCTTATGCTTGATGTTGGCCCATTTCGAATGACCAGCCATACCTTTCTCCGTGCCCGGGCGCGCGGCGCGGGCGATTGTTTCAGTGTGTCGTTGAATCGGCGGCCGTGTCGGCGGGCATGAAGCCGCGGGGCCGCGCGTGTCGAGTGGATCGTGATTTTATCACGCGGCGACCGCCGGTTCGGGGCCGCCGCGGCTGGCCGAACGGCCGGGGCGGCCGTCGCGGCGCGCCGGCGCGTCAGTTCTTGGTGCCGAACAGACGGTCGCCGGCGTCGCCCAGGCCCGGCACGATGTACGCGTGCTCGTTCAGGTGCGAGTCGAGCGACGCGACGAACAGCTTCACGTCGGGGTGCGCGTCCTGGAACACCTGCACGCCCTCGGGCGCGGCGACCAGCGCGACGAACATGATGTTCGCGGCCGGCACGTTGCGGCGCTTGAGCACGTCGACCGCATGCACGGCCGAATAGCCGGTCGCGACCATCGGGTCGCACAGGATGAAGATGCGGTCTTCCAGGTCCGGCAGGCGCACCAGGTATTCGACCGGGCGATGGTCCTCGGCGCGATACACGCCGATGTGGCCGACGCGCGCGGACGGCACCAGGTCGAGCAGGCCGTCCGACATCCCGATGCCCGCGCGCAGCACGGGCACGATCGCGAGCTTCTTGCCCGCGATCACCGGCGCGTCGACCGCCACCAGCGGGGTTTCGACCCGCTTGGTCGTGATCGGCAGGTTGCGGGTGATCTCATAACCCATCAACAGCGTGATCTCGCGCAGCAGTTCGCGGAACGTGCGCGTGGACGTGTCCTTGTCGCGCATGTGCGTGAGCTTGTGCTGGATCAGCGGGTGATCGGTGATGAAGAGGTTCGGGAAACGGCTGTCCTGTTTCATGACGGGGTGCCTTGGCGGCAAAAGGGGATCGGGGCGGCGGCGGGCACGGGCCGGCCGTCGCTTATGGCCGCAATTTTACCAAGGCGCGCGGCGCGATCCGGATATTATCGACGTCTCACGACAATCCGCGTGCCGCGCACGCCCGTTCGCCCGCCCGCCGGCGGCCGCGCGGGGCCGGGCCGGCACGCGCGCCACCAGGGAAGCGACGATGGATCTCGGCATCGAAGGAAAGACCGCGCTCGTGTGCGCGGCAAGCAAGGGCCTCGGGCGCGGCTGCGCGGAAGCGCTGGCCGCGGAAGGCGTGAACCTCGTGATCGTCGCGCGCACGCGCGACACGCTGGAGGAAACCGCGGAGGAAATCCGCGCCGGCGCGAACGTGTCGGTCACCGCGGTCGCTTGCGACATCACGACGCCGGAAGGCCGCGCGGCCGCGCTCGCCGCGTGCCCGCAGCCGGACATGCTCGTGACGAATGCCGGCGGCCCGCCGCCCGGCGACTTCCGCGATTTCTCGCACGACGACTGGATCCGCGCGCTCGAGGCGAACATGCTGACGCCGATCGAGCTGATCCGCGCGACCGTCGACGGGATGATCGCGCGCGGCTTCGGCCGGATCGTCAACATCACGAGTTCGGCCGTGAAGGCGCCGATCGACGTGCTGGCGCTGTCGAACGGCGCGCGCTCGGGGCTGACCGGCTTCGTCGCGGGGCTGTCGCGCAAGGTCGCGGGGCAGGGCGTGACGATCAACAACCTGCTGCCGGGGCTGTTCGACACCGACCGGATCGCGACGACGCTCGCCGCGTCGGCGAAGGCGCAGGGCGTGACGGTCGACGAGATGCGCGCGCGTCGCACCAGGGACATCCCGGCCGGGCGCCTCGGCACGCGCGCCGAATTCGGCGCGGCCTGCGCGTTCCTGTGCAGCGTGCATGCGGGCTACATCACCGGGCAGAACTGGCTGCTCGACGGCGGCGCGTATCCGGGTACGTTCTGACCGGCGCTTTTCGATTCACGACGACAACACAACCACCGAACAACCGAACGACGAAGGAACCGGAGATGAGCAAACCCCGCATCGCACTGATTGCGCACGACGCGAAGAAGGACGAGATCGTCGCGCTCGCGGGCCAGTATCGCGAGACGCTCGCGCAATGCCGGCTGGTCGCGACCGGCACGACGGGCGGCCGCATCGCGGCCGCGCACGGGCTCGAGGTCGAGCGCAAGCTGTCGGGGCCGCTCGGCGGCGACCTGCAGATCGGCGCCGAGCTGGCCGACGGCCGCGTCGACATCGTCGTGTTCCTGCGCGACCCGATGACCGCGCAGCCGCACGACCCCGACATCACCGCGCTGGTGCGCGCGTGCGACGTGCACGACGTGCCGGTCGCGACCAACGTCGCGACCGCGCGGATGCTGCTCGACGATCTGGCGCGGAACATGCAGGACGTTTGCTAGGCGCGGGCCGGCGCGATGGTCCGGGTTTGGCGTCGCCATGTCGCTGCTGCCGCATGGCGACGCTGCGCGGCGAGAATGGCGGCATCGGCATGGGTGACGCGGAATCGGGATATCGCCGATTACCGTAAGGGCCAGACCCACACTTCGGATGCCGTCCAGTAGCAGTCCGAGCTACAGAGGGCGCGTGCACCGTCGATCAGGTCGATATGCCCGCCCCGACCATTCATGTATCCCGGGATGTTCCAGAAGGCCACGATGCCCTTTCTGGCGGCGATGCCCGTCATGGCGTCATCGCGCCGAAACACTTCGGCTTTGCCGAAAGACGCCGGCTCCGCCAGCATCTTGGCCAGCCTGGCTTGCCCCGCCTCGATGCGGCGCCCACGATGCACTCCTTTCTGGATGACCAGTCCGCCGCGCAGCGTTATTCCGCTTTTGACGAGTGCCACGCTGATCCGAATGGCGCACGTATTCGCATACGAAGGATTCTGGATCAGGTCTTGCCAGCCCAATTCCTGGTAAAGCGCTTCCCTCGAGACGGTCTTGTTGCTTGGATAGCGACTGCTCAGTATGGAGAACGGCGGTTTCAAGCGAGCTTCCTCGATTAACGGCAAGGGAATTTTTCTCGTAAGACGCGGGCGACCAATTTCGCCGCGCTCGCATTCAGTGCGCCTCTTGGCAGTTTGCGGAGCGCGCCGAGCACTTCCGAATCGATTTCTCCCGGTTTGACGCGCCCGTTGTCGCACCAGTCCTTACCCTCGGTCGCATCGGCTACCCCGGCCAGATACCCGGCCATCGTGTGGCGCTCGGCATCGGTGTACGGGCGATTGTCGGAACGGCTCACGCTATCGAGCAAGCGCGCACCGTCGACGCGCGGTACCGGCTCTGCGATTGCGCTGCCGAGACTTGCCGACAACGACGCGATAACAAACATGTTCCGGATAAGTGGGCGGTTCATTGGGTGTGCTTGGCGAATTGAGCAACAGGCAAAATAGCACGGTCGTCATCTCGTAAATGAGTACAGCGAGGACCTGCGTTGCCGAACCAACCGGCATCGACGTCGGCCGGCGGTGGGCCCAGTGCGCCAACGCGGCACGGGAGATGCCCTGCGCACCGGGCGCGACGCGAAAGTTCGCGGGGCGGCCCCGCTCGGCCATCGTGGACGGAACGCCGCCCAACCGGGAGGCCATGATCGAACGTGACGAAGTGTCACGGGTGTCGTTGATTGCGCAAGCGGCAGGACTCACCGGGAGCCATTCTTCCGGTCCTGCCGGTCCCGCGGCCTACATGGACATGCAATCCGCTTCCGGCGAAAACCCTACCGAGGTGAAGGGATTATGACGACGCGCTGCGTGACCGCGCACGACGCGCGAGAATCCTCCGCTACGACCCGTGTTCACACGCATCGCCGCAGCGGCAATGTCGATGCATTCGCCGAACCGGATTTCCAGATTCCAGACAGAAGAGGAGCACAACGATGCCGAAAGCAATCCGATACGAGCAGCCGGGCGGCCCGGACGTGATGAAGTGGGTCGATGTCGAGGTCGGCGCGCCGAAGGCGGGCGAAGTCCGCATCCGCCAACACGCGGTCGGCCTCAACTACATCGACGTGTATTTCCGCACGGGCCTGTATCCGCAGCCGCTGCCCGGCGGCCTCGGGATGGAGGCGGCGGGCGAGGTGACGGCCGTCGGCGACGGCGTGACCGCGTTCAAGGCCGGCGACCGCGTCGCCTATGTCGGGCAGCCGCCCGGCGCGTATGCGCAGGAGCGCGTGATGTCGGCCGAGCGCGTCGTGAAGCTGCCGGACGGCATCGGCTACGACGATGCGGCGTCGGTGATGCTGCAGGGCCTGACCGCGCATTACCTGCTGCGCCGCACGTACCCGGTGAAGGCCGGCGACACGATCCTGATCCATGCGGCCGCGGGCGGCGTCGGCCTGCTCGTGTGCCAGTGGGCGAAGGCGCTCGGCGCGACCGTGATCGGCACGGTCGGCTCCGATGAAAAGGCCGAACTCGCGAAGGCGCACGGCTGCGATCATCCGATCGTCTATACACGCGAGAACTTCACGCAGCGCGTGAAGGCGATCACGAACGGCGCGGGCGTGCCGGTCGTCTACGATTCGATCGGCAAGGACACCTACATCGGCTCGCTCGACTGCCTCGCGCCGCTCGGCTATTTCGTCAGCTTCGGCAACGCGTCGGGCCCGCTGCCGCCGATCGACTCGAAGGAATTCTCGTCGCGCGGCTCGCTGTTCTTCACGCGGCCGACGCTGTTCTCGTACATCGCGAAGCGCGCCGACCTCGAAGCCGCGGCCGCCGAGCTGTTCGACGTGATCCTGTCGGGCAAGGTGAAGACGAGCATCAACCAGCGCTATCCGCTCGCGGAAGTCGGTCGCGCGCATGCCGATCTCGAGGCGCGCAAGACCACCGGCTCGACGATCCTCGTTCCCTGACCCATCCCTGCGTGCCGGCGCCGTGCCTGCACGCGCCTGTTGCGGACGGCGCCGCGGCGCCGTCCGTCCCGCGTCGATTCGCTCCCGTTCCGCCCCGCGCGTTTACGCGTTTTTTATACCCGCCCCGATAGCTTTGACCCGCCCTTTACGCACATTCCCATAAGGTTCTAGTCGTCCGATTTCGACGACGGAGAACACAAAAATGGATGGGGTTTTCATCGGCGCACTGGTGGTCTTCACCGCGCTGATCCTCGGTTTGCTTGCCGGTTGCGACAAGCTCGTGCAATACGGTCGCGGGGGGCGCGCATGACCTGGATGCTTTGGCTGGCGGGCGCCTCGACGGCCCTGCTGTTCGCGTATCTCGTCTTTGCGCTGCTGCGCGCGGAGGATATCGAATGAACGCGAACAACCTGTTGCAGACGCTGCTGTTCCTCGTCGTGCTGCTCGCGGCGGCCGTGCCGGTCGCGCGCTACCTGAGCGCGGTGATGGACGGCAGCTCGCGCGTCGTGCGCGTGTTCGGGCCGCTCGAACGCGCGCTGTACCGCATCGCGGGCGTCGATGCGGGCACCGAAATGAACTGGAAGCAGTACACGGTCGCGACGATCGCGTTCAATGCGCTCGGCGTGCTGTTCCTTTACGCGCTGCTGCGCCTGCAGGGCTTCCTGCCCGGCAACCCGCAGCAGTTCGGCGCGATGACGCCCGACGGCGCGTTCAACACGGCCGTCAGCTTCGTCGCCAACACGAACTGGCAGGACTACACGCCCGAGCAGACCGTCAGTTATCTGTCGCAGATGCTCGGCCTGACGGTGCAGAACTTCCTGTCGGCCGCGACCGGCATCGTCGTCGTGATCGCGCTGATCCGCGGCTTCGCGCGCCACACCGCGCAGACGATCGGCAACTTCTGGGTCGACCTCACGCGCGTGACGCTGTACGTGCTCGTGCCGATGTCGGTGGTGGTCGCCGCGCTGCTGATGAGCCAGGGCGTGCTGCAGAACATGAAGGCGTATCAGGACGTGCCGGTGCTGCAGGCGAGCACCTATGCGGCGCCGAAGCTCGATGCGCAGGGCAACCCGGTGAAGGACGACAAGGGCAATGCGGTCACGGTGCCGACCCCGCTCACGAAGCAGACGCTCGCGATGGGGCCGGTCGCGTCGCAGGAAGCGATCAAGATGCTCGGCACCAACGGCGGCGGCTTCTTCAACGCGAACTCCGCGCATCCGTACGAGAATCCGACGCCGTTCGCGAACTTCATCGAGATCTTCGCGATCCTGATCATTCCGGCCGCGCTGTGCCTGGTGTTCGGCCGCATGATCGGCGATCGCCGGCAGGGCATCGCGGTGCTCGCGGCGATGACGGTTGCATTCGCGGTCGCGACCGGCGTCGAGGTGAGCGCCGAGCAGGCCGGCAACCCGACGCTCGCGGCGCTGCACGTCGACCAGGCGGCGGGCGCGCTGCAGCCGGGCGGCAACATGGAAGGCAAGGAAACGCGCTTCGGGATCGCACAGACCGGCATCTTCACGGTCGCGACGACGGCCGCGTCGTGCGGCGCGGTCGACGCGATGCACGATTCGCTGACGCCGCTCGGCGGCCTCGTGCCGATGCTGCTGATGCAGCTCGGCGAGGTGGTCTACGGCGGAGTCGGCTCCGGCCTCTACGGGATGCTCGTGTTCGCGCTGCTCGCGGTGTTCGTCGCGGGCCTGATGATCGGCCGCACGCCGGAATACGTCGGCAAGAAGATCGAGTCGTACGAGATGAAGATGGTGTCGATCGTCGTGCTGCTCACGCCGCTGCTCGTGCTGGTCGGCACGTCGATCGCGGTATTGGCGGACGCGGGCAAGGCCGGCATCGCGAACCCGGGCCCGCACGGCTTCTCGGAAATCCTCTATGCGTTCAGCTCGGCCGCGAACAACAACGGCAGCGCGTTCGCGGGCCTGACGGTCGGCACGCCGTTCTACAACTGGATGACCGCGATCGCGATGTGGTTCGGCCGCTTCGGCACGATCGTGCCGGTGCTGGCGATCGCAGGTTCCCTCGCCGCGAAAAAGCGCATCGCGGCGACGAGCGGCACGCTGCCGACCCACGGCCCGCTGTTCGTCGTGCTGCTGCTCGGCACCGTGCTGCTGGTGGGCGCGCTGACCTACGTGCCGGCGCTCGCGCTCGGCCCGGGCGTCGAGCACCTGATGATGTGGCTCGGCGCGTGATGCGCCCGCATGGCGACACATTGAAAAGACTGAAGAGCTTGAAGAGATCGCAATGACTCAACATTCCGCAACACGGTCCATGTTCGATCCGGCGCTGCTGCGCCCGGCGATCGTGGATTCGTTCAAGAAACTCACGCCGCGCACGCAGTTCCGCAACCCGGTGATGTTCTGCGTGTACGTCGGCAGCATCCTGACCACGATCCTGTGGATCGCGGCGCTGTCCGGCCAGGCCGAGGCGCCGGCCGGCTTCATCCTCGCGATCGCGCTGTGGCTGTGGTTCACGGTGCTGTTCGCGAACTTCGCCGAGGCGCTCGCCGAAGGGCGCTCGAAGGCGCAGGCCGCGTCGCTGCGCAGCGCGAAGAAGGACGTGATGGCGAAGAAGCTCAACGAGCCGCACCCGAAGTCGCCGATCCGCATCACGACCGCGTCCGACCTGCGCAAAGGCGACGTCGTGCTGGTCGAGGCCGGCGACGTGATCCCGGCCGACGGCGAAGTCGTCGACGGCGTCGCGTCGGTCGACGAATCGGCGATCACCGGCGAATCCGCGCCGGTGATCCGCGAATCGGGCGGCGACTTCTCGTCGGTGACGGGCGGCACGCGCGTGCTGTCCGACTGGATCGTCGTGAAGGTCACCGCGAACCCCGGCGAGGCGTTCCTCGACCGGATGATCGCGATGGTCGAAGGCGCGAAGCGCAAGAAAACGCCGAACGAGGTCGCGCTGACGATCCTGCTCGTCGCGCTGACGATCGTGATGCTGCTCGCGACCGCGACGCTGCTGCCGTTCTCGATGTTCTCGGTCGACGCGATGAAGGCCGGCCACGTGGTGACGATCACCGCGCTCGTCGCGCTGCTCGTGTGCCTGATCCCGACGACGATCGGCGGGTTGCTGTCCGCGATCGGCGTGGCCGGGATGAGCCGGATGATGCAGGCGAACGTGATCGCGACGTCGGGCCGCGCGGTGGAAGCGGCCGGCGACGTCGACGTGCTGCTGCTCGACAAGACCGGCACGATCACGCTCGGCAACCGCCAGGCGTCGATGTTCGTGCCCGCGCCGGGCGTGACCGAGGAAGCGCTGGCCGATGCCGCGCAACTGTCGTCGCTCGCCGACGAAACGCCGGAAGGCCGCAGCATCGTCGTGCTCGCGAAGGAGCGCTTCAACATCCGCCAGCGCGACATGGCGCAACTGCACGCGACGTTCCTGGGCTTTTCCGCGCAGACGCGGATGAGCGGCGTCGATCTCCCGGGCCGCGAGATCCGCAAGGGCGCGGCCGACGCGATCCGCCGCTACGTCGAAACCCACGGCAGCCGCTTCCCGGAAGACGTGCGCCGCGCGGTGGACGACGTCGCGCGCCGCGGCAGCACGCCGCTCGTCGTGGCCGACCTGCAGGACGGGGCGGCGCGCGTGCTGGGCGTGATCGAGCTGAAGGACATCGTGAAGGGCGGCATCAAGGAGCGCTTCGCGGAACTGCGCAAGATGGGCATCAAGACCGTGATGGTGACGGGCGACAACCGGCTGACGGCCGCGGCGATCGCGGCGGAAGCAGGCGTCGACGATTTCCTCGCGGAAGCGACGCCGGAAGCCAAGCTCGCGACGATTCGCGAGCATCAGGCGGCCGGGCGCCTCGTCGCGATGACGGGCGACGGCACCAACGACGCGCCGGCGCTCGCGCAGGCCGACGTCGCCGTGGCGATGAACACCGGCACGCAGGCGGCGAAGGAAGCCGGCAACATGGTCGACCTCGACTCGAATCCGACGAAGCTGATCGAGATCGTCGAGATCGG
Organism: Burkholderia sp. BCC0506; assembly: GCF_902833145.1. Classification (GTDB taxonomy): domain Bacteria; phylum Pseudomonadota; class Gammaproteobacteria; order Burkholderiales; family Burkholderiaceae; genus Burkholderia. Next base: position 268,669 of record NZ_CADFEN010000009.1, read on the forward strand.
CAAGCAGATGCTGATGACGCGCGGGTCGCTGACCACGTTCTCGATCGCGAACGACATCGCGAAGTACTTCGCGATCATCCCGGCCGCGTTCGTGACGACCTACCCGCAACTGCGCGTGCTCGACATCATGCATCTGACGTCGCCGGCGTCCGCGATCCTGTCCGCGGTGATCTTCAACGCGCTGATCATCGTCGCGCTGATCCCGCTTGCGCTGAAGGGCGTGACCTACCGGCCGCTCGGGGCCGCGTCGCTGCTGCGCCGCAACCTGCTGGTGTACGGCCTCGGCGGCGTGCTGCTGCCGTTCCCGTTCATCAAGCTGATCGACATGACGCTCGCCGCGCTCGGCTGGGCCTGAGCCGGCCGCACTCGAAGGAACCATCATGAAATCGTTGATTCGCCCGCTCGTCGTGATCTTTGTCGTCCTGACCGCCGTGACGGGCCTTGCTTACCCGGCCGTGATGACCGTGTTCGGCCAGGCCGTGTTTCCGTCGCAGGCCAACGGCAGCCTGATCGAGCAGAACGGCAAGGTCGTCGGCTCCGCGCTGATCGGCCAGCCGTTCGACGCGCCGAAGTATTTCTGGGGCCGGCTGTCGGCCACCGCGCCGATGCCGTACAACGCGGCCGGCTCCGGCGGCTCGAACCTCGGCCCGCTGAACCCGTCGCTCGCCGACCAGGTGAAGGCGCGCATCGCCGCGCTGCGCGATGCGGGCACCGACCTGTCGAAGCCGGTGCCGGTCGATCTCGTGACGGCGTCCGCCAGCGGCCTCGATCCGGAGATCACGCCGGCCGCCGCCGCGTACCAGGTCGAGCGCGTCGCGAAGGCGCGTAACCTGGCGCCGGATGCGGTCGCGCAGCTCGTCGCCGCGAATACGACGGGCCGCCAGTTCGGCGTGCTCGGCGAGCCGCGCGTGAACGTGCTGAAGCTGAACCTCGCGCTCGACGCCGCGCAGGCCGCGCACTGAGCGCGCGCGCCAACCGGCATATCCGGCGCGGGCTGAGCCGCGCCGGATGCGCTTTTCCCGACGGCGCTCGCGCCGTCTTTGCCTTTTGCGGCGATTTGGAACCACAATGCTCGTACTCGCGCGCATCCGGGCGCTCCGCTTTCCTCACGCATGAACCGTCCCGATCCTGACCAACTCCTCGACAAGCTGCAGCGCGATGAAGAAAAGCAGCGGCGCGGCCAGCTGAAGATTTTCTTCGGCGCGTCCGCCGGCGTCGGCAAGACCTATGCGATGCTGCAGGCCGCGCGCCAGCGCCGGCAGGAAGGCGTCGACGTCGTCGTCGGCATCGTCGAGACCCACGGCCGCGGCGAGACCGCCGCGCTGCTCGACGGCCTCGACGTGCTGCCGCCCGCCCGCATCGACTATCGCGGCCGCACGCTCGCCGAATTCGATCTGGACGGCGCGCTCGCGCGGGCGCCGCAACTGATCCTCGTCGACGAGCTCGCGCATTCGAACGTGCAGGGCGCACGGCACCTGAAGCGCTGGCAGGACGTCTACGAGCTGCTCGACGCGGGCATCGACGTGTATACGACCGTCAACGTCCAGCACCTCGAAAGCCTGAACGACGTGGTCGGCGCGATCACCGGCATCCGCGTGTGGGAAACCGTGCCCGACCGCGTGTTCGACGCGGCCGACGAAGTCACGCTGGTCGACCTGCCGGCCGAGGAACTGCTCGAGCGGATGCGCGACGGCAAGGTCTATCTCGCGCAGCAGGCCGAGCGCGCGGTGCGCAACTTCTTCCGCAAGGGCAACCTGATCGCGCTGCGCGAGCTGGCGCTGCGGCGCACGGCCGATCGCGTCGACGCGCAGATGCGCGAGTACCGCGCCGACCGTTCGATCCAGCGTATCTGGCAGGCGCGCGAGCGGCTGCTCGTGTGCGTCGGCCCCGGCCCCGAGGCGCCGACGCTCGTGCGTGCGGCGGCGCGCCTCGCCGCGAGCCTGAAGGCCGACTGGATCGCCGTGTACGTCGAGACGCCGCGCCTGCAGCGGCTGCCCGACGCGCGCCGGCAGCGCACGCTCGACGCGCTGAAGCTCGCGGCCGAGCTCGGCGCGGAGACGGCCACGCTCGCCGGCGCCGACGCGGTCGCCGCGCTGATCGGCTATGCGAAGGTGCGCAACGTGTCGAAGCTCGTCGCGGGCGGCTCGTCGAAGGTCGGGCTCGCGCGCCGCTTCGCGCGGCCGTTCGGCGATCAGCTGGCGGAACGCGCGGGCGACGTCGACCTGATGCTGATTCGCGCGTCCGCGAGCGACGAGGCGCGCGCAGCGCCGCTCGACGCGCGGGCGCGCGACTGGCGCGATGCGTTCGCGCAGTTCGGCACGCACCGCTCGCCGCCGCGCCACTACGTGTATGCGGCCGCGATCTGCGCGGCGATCACGGTCGTCGCGAGCGTCGTGTCCGGGCGGCTCGATCTCACGAACCTCGTGATGCTGTACCTGCTCGGCGTGGTGTTCTCGGCGGTGCGCCTCGGGCGCGGCCCGGGCGTGCTGCAGTCGTTCCTGTCGGTGGCCGCGTTCGATTTCTTCTTCGTGCCGCCGCGCATGTCGTTCTCGGTCAGCGATACGCAATACCTGCTGACTTTCTTCGGGATGCTGCTGACGTCGCTCGTGATCAGCCACCTGACGTCGACGCTGACGCGCCAGGCGAGCATCGCGCAGCGCCGCGAGCGCCGCACCGGCGCGATCTACGCGATGGCGCGCGAGCTCGGCGCGGCGCTGACGACCGAGCAGATCGTCGAGATCGGCAGCCGCCACGTGGGCGAGGTGTTTCGCGCGCGCGTCGCGTTCCTGCTGCCCGACAGCGCGGACCAGGTGCGGCAGAAGATCGAGGAACCCGACGCGGCCGTCACGCTGACGGGCGCGGAGCTCGACAGCGACGTCGGCCAGTGGGTGTACGACCAGCAGAAGCCGGCCGGGCGCGGCACCGATACGCTGCCGGCGACGGCCGCGCTGTACCTGCCGCTGAAGGCGCCGATGCGCACGCGCGGCGTGCTGGCGGTCGCGTCGCGCGAGCCGCGCGAACTCGAGGTGCCCGAGCAGCAGCGGATGCTCGACGCATTCGCCGCGCAGATCGCGCTCGCGCTCGAACGCGTGCACTACGTCGAGATCGCGCGCGACGCACTCGTCAACATGGAATCCGAGCGGCTGCGCAACTCGCTGCTGTCGGCGATCTCGCACGACCTGCGCACGCCGCTCACGACGATCGTCGGCTTCTCGTCGATGCTCGCGAACGGGCGCGCGGCCGCGCAGGCCGGCGACGCCGCGGCGGCCGGGCGGCTCGCGCAGCGCGAGGGCGAACTCGTCGACGCGATTCACGACGAGGCGCTGCGGATGACGGGCATCGTCACGAACCTGCTCGACATGGCGCGGCTGCAGGCCGGCAGCCTGCAGCTCAAGCGTCAGTGGTCGCTGCTCGAGGAAACCGTCGGCGCCGCGCTCGCCGCCTGCCGGCGCGTGCTCGCGCGCCATTCCGCGCGCGTCGCGCTGCCGGCCGACCTGCCGCTGCTGCAGATGGACGCGGTGCTGATGGAGCGTCTGTTCACGAACCTGTTCGAGAACGCGGCGAAGTACACGCCGCCCGACACGTCGATCGACATCGGCGCGGAGCGCGTGACCGAGGACGGGCTGCCATTCGTGCGCGTGCACGTCGACGATCACGGCCCGGGCCTGCCGGCCGGCATGGAAGCGCGGATCTTCGACAAGTTCACGCGCGGCGAGAAGGAGTCGGCGACGCCGGGCATCGGGCTCGGCCTCGCGATCTGCCGCGCGATCGTCGAGGCGCACGGCGGTAAAATCGGCGCGCTCAACCGCACCGCGCCCGACGGCCACGTGACGGGCGCGCGCTTCTGGTTCACGCTGCCGGTCGACACGCCGCCGGCGGCGCCCGCCGTGCCCGACGACGAACCCGATCTGCCGGGCGCATCGCCCCCATCCGAGTCATTGCCAGACCATGAGTGAACCCAGCCTGACCGTCGTCCTGATCGAGGACGAAAAGCAGATCCGCCGCTTCGTGCGCGCCGCGCTCGAAGAGGAGGACATCGCGGTGTTCGAGGCCGAGACGGGCAAGCAGGGGCTGATCGACGCGGCGACGCGCAAGCCCGACCTCGTGATCGTCGACCTCGGGCTGCCCGATACCGACGGCCTCGACGTGATCCGCGAGCTGCGCGGCTGGTCCGAGGTGCCGGTGATCGTGCTGTCCGCCCGCACGCAGGAGGAGGAAAAGGTCGCAGCGCTCGACGCGGGCGCCGACGACTACCTGACCAAGCCGTTCGGCGTGTCCGAGCTGCGTGCGCGGATTCGCGCGCAACTGCGCCGGCGCAACCAGGGCGGCGCGAACGCGTCGCCGAAGGTGACCTTCGGCACCGTGACCGTCGATCTCGCGCTGCGCCAGGTGTGGCGCGACGACGCGATCGTACACCTGACGCCGCTCGAATACCGGCTGCTCGCGACGCTCGTGCGTCACGCGGGGCGCGTGCTCACGCACCGCCAGCTGCTGCGCGACGTGTGGGGGCCGTCGCACGTCGAGAGCCATCACTATCTGCGCATCTATATGGCGCACCTGCGCCAGAAGCTCGAGGCCGATCCCGCGCAGCCCGAGCACATCGTCACCGAGACGGGCGTCGGCTACCGGCTCGTCGGCGCCGTGTGACGGGCGGTGCGCGGCGGCGCCCGCGGTCGCGGCGCCGCGCACCGGCAGGGCTGCGCCGGCGCGACGGTCGCGCGAGCGCCACCGGCCCTTGCACGTCCGTCGCGCATTCCCGCTATCCTGACCGTTGCGCGAACGAAAACGAGGAGCGTGCAATGTCCGTCCGTCTGGTCGTCATCGGTGCGCTGGCGCTGCTTGCGCCCGGCGCGTTCGCCCAGCCGCTGCCGCCGGGACAGCAGCCGTCCGCGCAGGCGGCGCTGGCCAATCCCGCGTCGGTCAACTGCGAAAAGCTCGGCGGTCGCCATGTGGTCCGCAGCCTGCCGCGCGGGCAGGTCGGCATGTGCGTGTTCAAGGATGGCCGCGTGTGCGAGGAGTGGGCGCTGTACCGCGACGATCGTTGCGTCGGCGGTGTCGTGCCGAAGCGCGTGGTGAACTGACCGCGTCCGGCCGGTCGCGCCCCGGATCGGCCCCCGGCGTACCCGGCCGCGGCAGGCATGTAAGCCTCTTGTTATACTCGGCGCCGCCCGGGGACGGCCCCGGGCCATTCGCCTCAACGGGGACGGCCCCATCCGATACGGAGTACGTCGAGATGGCGTGGGTATGGTTGTTGATCGCCGGTTTGCTGGAAGTGGCCTGGGCGGCCGGCTTGAAATCGTCGGACGGCTTCACGAAGCTCGGTCCGTCGGTGTTGACGATCGTGACGGCGCTGGCCAGCTTCGGGCTGCTCGCGGTCGCGATGCGCCAGTTGCCGCTCGGCACCGCATACGCGGTGTGGACGGGCATCGGCGCGGTCGGTGCGTTCGTGTTCGGCATCGTGATGATGGGCGAGGCGCTGACCGTCGCGCGCGTCGCGAGCGCGGCGCTGATCGTCGCGGGGCTGGTCGGCCTGAAGCTGTCGTCGGCCACCTGACGACGGCAGCGCGGGCACCCATGCGCCCGCGCGCCGCCCCGCACGGCGGAATTGCGCCGGTCCCCCGCCCAGCCTGTCTATAATGGAACGGTATTCGGGCCTGAATACCGTCGTGCTTCTCGCGGCACGCGGTGCCGGTCGCCACGCGCCGCGCGGCCGGTCTGTCTGACCCGATCCGGTCAATCGGCAAAACGCACGGAAAGTGCAAGGAGAGGGCCATGATCGAAGCCATTTCGCTCGGCGCGGGGCTCGCGTGGGCGAGCGGCCTGCGCCTGTACCTGACGGTGCTGATCGCCGGCGTGCTGGCACGGTTCGGCTGGCTCCATCTGCCCGACACGCTGGCGGTGCTGATGTCGCCGTGGGTCATCGGCGCCGCGGCCGTGCTCACCGTGACCGAATTCCTTGCAGACAAGATCCCCGCGTTCGACTCGCTGTGGGATGCCGTGCACACCTTCATCCGCATTCCGGCCGGCGCCGTGCTCGCGGCCGGCGCGCTCGGCCATGCCGATCCGACCATGCTGGCGGTCGCGGGGCTCGCCGGCGGCTCGCTCGCCGGCGCCGCGCACGTGGCGAAGGCCGGCACGCGCGCGCTGATCAACCTGTCTCCCGAACCGATTTCGAACTGGGTCGCGTCGTCGACCGAGGACGGTCTCGTGGTGGGCGGGCTCGCGCTCGCGTTCTTCGTTCCGCTCGCGTTCCTCGTGTTGCTCGCCGCGTTCATCGCGGCGTCGGCGTGGGCGCTGCCGCGCCTGTGGCGCGGCGTGTCGGGCGGTTTTCGCGGGATGGCGAACCACATGGTGTCGCGGCTCAATTCGATCGGAGGAAAACGCGATTGAAGGGGCCGCAACACGCGGCGCTGCCGCCGGCCGGGCTGCCCGGCCATGACGGGCGCGCGCATGCCGGTCGCTTCGGCCTGCGCGACCTGATCCACCAGGCTGCCCGGATGACCGCGCGCGACTGGCGCGCGGGCGAACTGACGCTGCTCGTCCTCGCGCTGGTGCTCGCGGTCGCGGCGCTGACGAGCGTCGGTTTTCTCGCCGACCGCCTGCGCCAGGGGCTCGAGCGCGACGCGCGCCAGATGCTCGGCGCCGATTTCGTCGTGCGCGCCGATCGTCCCGTCGATCCGTCGTTCGACCGGCAGGCCCGCACGCTCGGTCTGCGCACCGCGACGACCGCGATTTTCCCGAGCATGATCGCGCCCGCCGCGGGCCGGCAGGCCGCCGAAGCAGCGCCGTCGCGCCTCGCGGCCGTGAAGGCCGTGTCGCCGGGCTATCCGCTGCGCGGCGCGGTCGAGATCCTGCCGGCCGGCGCGACCGTCGCGCAGAAGGCGGGCGCGATTCCCGCGCCCGGCACCGTATGGGCCGACCCGGCGCTGCTCGATGCGCTGCACCTGAAGACGGGCGATACGGTGCGCGTCGGGCTGCGCACGTTCACGGTCGCCGCGGCGATCGCCCGCGAACTCGATCGCGGCTTTTCGTTCGTCAATTTTTCGCCGCGGCTGATGATGCGCGCGGACGAACTCGCCGCGACGGGGCTCACGGGCTACGGCAGCCGCGTCACGTACCGGCTGCTGGTCGCCGGCGACGCACCGGCCGTCGCGCGCTTCGAAGCGTACGCGCACGCGCGCGTCGATGGCGGGAAACTGCGCGGCGTCGGGCTCGAGTCGTTGCAGGAGGGGCAGCCGCAGGTGCGGCAGACGCTGGATCGCGCACGCCACTTCCTGACGCTCGTCGCGTTGCTGACCGCGCTGCTCGCGGCGGTCGCGATCGCGATGGCCGCGCAGCGCTACATGTGGCGTCATCTCGACGGCTGCGCGACGATGCGCTGCCTCGGCGTGAGCCGCCGCACGCTCGGCGCGCTGTTCGCGCTCGAATTCGCCGGCGTCGGCATCGTGTCGGGCGCCGCGGGCGCGGTGCTGGGCTACGGCGGTCACTGGGCATTGCTGGCCGCGCTCGGCAGCCTGATCGACGTCGTGCTGCCGCCGCCGACGGCGTGGCCGGCGCTGATCGGCATGGGCGCCGCGCTCGTGCTGCTGCTCGGTTTCGCGCTGCCGCCGCTCGTGCCGCTCACGCGCGTGCCGCCGGTACGTGTGCTGCGGCGCGAGTGGGGCGACGCGTCGCGCATTGCGTGGGCCGCGTATGCGCTCGGCGTCGTGCTGTTCGCGGGGCTGCTGATCGTGGCCGCCGGCAACCTGAAGCTCGGCCTGATCGTCGCGGGCGGCTTTGCCGGCGCGCTGGTCGGGTTCGCGCTGATTGCCCGGCTCGTGCTGTTCGCCGCCGCGCGCGCGGTGCGCAATGCGCGCGTGGCCGCGGGCGTCGGCTGGCGTTACGCGCTGGCGTCGCTGCACCGGCGCGGCACGGCCAGCGCGCTGCAGATCACCGCGCTCGCGCTCGGCCTGATGTGCCTGCTGCTGATCGCGATCACGCGCAACGATCTCGTGGCGGGCTGGCGGCAGTCGACGCCGCCCGATGCGCCGAACCAGTTCCTGATCGACATCCAGCCCGACCAGCGCGCCGATGTCGCGGCCTATCTGGCCGCGCATGGCGTGCGCGACGCGGTACCCGCGCCGATGGTGCGCGGCCGCCTCGTCGCGATCAACGGCAAACCGGTGAATCCGGATGCGTACCCGTCCGAGGAGGCGCGCCGGCTCGTCGATCGCGAGTTCAACCTGTCGTATACGACCGCGCTGCCGTCCGACAACCGGATCGTCGAAGGCGACTGGTTCGGCACCGCGGCCACGCCGCAAATCTCGATCGAAGCCGGCCTCGCGAAGACGCTGAACGTGAAACCGGGCGACACGCTGCGCTTCGACGTGACGGGGCTGACGGTCGACGCGCCCATCACGAGCGTGCGCAAGCTCGACTGGGGCTCGTTCCGCGTCAACTTCTTCGTGCTGATGCCGCCGCCGGTGCTGAAGGATTTCCCGGCCGTCTACCTGACGAGCTTCCATCTGCCCGCCTCGAATGCCGCGCTGCTCGATCCGTTGATCGCGCGCTACCCGAACCTGACCGCGATCGACGTCGCGCCGATCCTCGCGCAGTTGCAGCGGATGATGCTGCAGGTGGTCGGGGCGGTGCAGTTCCTGTTCGCGTTCACGCTCGCGGCCGGCGTGCTCGTGCTGTACACAGCGCTCGCCGGCTCGCGCGACGAGCGCGTGCGCGAGGCCGCGCTGCTGCGCGCGCTCGGCGCGTCCCGCGCGCAAGTCAACGCGGTGCAGCGCGCGGAATTCGTCGTGGTCGGCGCGCTGGCCGGCGCGCTCGCATCGGCGGGCGCGATCGCGGTCGGCTGGGTGCTTGCGTCGCGCGTGTTCGACTTCCAGCTCGCCGTCGATCCGTGGCTCGTGCCGGCCGGCATCGCGGCCGGTGTCGTCTGCGCCGGTGCGGCCGGCTGGCTGAGCCTGCATAATGTGTTGCGGCGCCCGGCGCTGCAGTCGCTGCGCGACGCCTGAGCATCGCGCGCGGCCCCGAAGATCCCGTTTTCCGACTATCCGTATGACCGATGTGAATGACGATGCGCCGTCGCAGCCGACGGCGTTCGAGCTCGTGGGCGGCGAAGCCCGCGTGCGCGAAATGGTGGACCGCTTCTACGACCTGATGGACCTCGAGCCCGAGTTCGCGCAGATTCGCGCGCTGCACCCGCAGTCCCTCGGCGGTTCGCGCGACAAGCTGTTCTGGTTCCTGTGCGGCTGGCTCGGCGGCCCGGACCACTACATCAGCCGGTTCGGCCATCCAAGGCTGCGCGCGCGGCACCTGCCGTTCCCGATCGCGTCGGTCGAACGCGACCAGTGGCTGCGCTGCATGGCGTGGGCGATGGAGGATGTCGGATTGCCGGAGCCGCTGCGCGAGCGGCTCATGCATTCGTTCTACGACACGGCCGACTGGATGCGCAACCGGCCCGGTTGATCGACCGGTACGCCGCTGCCCGGACGCGGGACGATCTGCGCTGGGCGCACGTGCAACGCGGCGCGACACTGACCGTTTTCCCCATCGATACGAGGCTCGCCCGATGACGACACAAGCGTTGTTTCGCGAAGACGCGTACCTCACGCAATGCGACGCGACCGTTCTGGCCGTCGGCGACGACGGCATCCGGCTCGACCGCACGGTGTTCTATCCGCTCGGCGGCGGTCAGGCCGGCGACACCGGCACGCTGACGCTGCCCGACGGCCGCACGATCGCGATTGCCGATACACGCAAGGCGAAGTTCGACGGCGCGACGCCCGACGACGCCGTGCACGTGCCCGCGCCGGGCCAGGACGCGAGCGTCGCGACGCTCGCCCCCGGCACGCGCGTGGTCGCGCAGATCGACTGGCTGCGCCGCTATCGGCACATGCGCCTGCATACGGCCGCGCACCTGATGTGCGCGGTGCTGCCGTACGCGGTCGACGGCTGCAGCGTGACGGCCGACTACGTGCGACTCGATTTCGCGACGTCCGACGCGATCGACCGCGACGACGTCGAGCGGCGCCTCGCGGGCTTCGTCGTCGGCGCGCACCCGGTCACGACCGAATGGATCACCGACGACGAGATGGCCGAGCGGCCCGAACTCGTGCGCACGATGAGCGTGAAGCCGCCGATGGGCCTCGGCCGCGTGCGGCTGCTGCGCATCGAAAACGTCGACCTGCAGCCGTGCGGCGGCACGCACGTGCGCAACACGTCCGAAATCGGCGGGCTGCGGATCGCGAAACTGGAAAAGAAGAGTGCGCGCACACGGCGCCTCGTCCTGGAGTTTGCATGACGATCGATACCGGGAAAGCAGGCGCGGCGGCGCTCGATCCGCAGGCGCGGGAGATTCTCGATTTCTGGTTCGGCGAGCCGGGCTCGGCCGAATTCGGGCAGAACCGCAAGGTCTGGTTCAACGGCGGTGCGGCGTTCGACGACGTGCTGCGCACGCGCTATGGCGCGCTGCTCGACGCTGCGTGCGACGGCGCGTGCGATCACTGGGCCGATTCGCCGTCGGGCGCGCTGGCGTTGATCGTCGTGCTCGACCAGTTCTCGCGCAACATCCATCGCGGCACGCCGCGCGCGTTCGCCGCCGATCGGAAGGCGCTCGCGCTCGCGCGCCGCGTCGTCGCGGCAGGCTGGGACGCGCGGTTGCCGAGCGGACATCACCGTGCGTTCGCGTATCTGCCGTTCGAGCACGACGAATCGGTCGAGAGCCAGCGCGAGGCCGTGCGCCTGTGCGCGGGCATCCGTGACGAGGCCGGGTGCGAAAGCTATCACCGCTTCGCGTTGCTGCATGCGGCGGTCGTCGAGCGCTTCGGCCGCTTTCCGCACCGCAACGCGATTCTCGGTCGCGCGTCGACCGACGAGGAAGCGGCGTTTCTGCGGGAGCCCGGCTCGTCGTTCTGACGACCCGAATGCGGGCGTGACGAGGGCAGGAGGGGCGAACCGCGGGACGCTGGCCGGCTCGTGCCGGCACCGGTATCGCGTCAAGGCCGCGCACCGGTCGGACGGATGCGCGCGGCCTGAGCCGAGGACGAAAGCGAAGGCGGGGCGGGACGGCGCGTTGCGCCGCCCTGTGTCACTGCAGGTGCTGTTCGGGCGTGCGCACGTAGACGCGCAGCAGTTCCTCGTTGTCGCCCGGGCGGGCGCCCGTCCAGAACAGTTGCCATTCGCTGCCGGGCGCCGGATCGACGGCCCGCACGCCTTGCACGATCATCCATGTGCAGCGCGTCGTTTTCGCGTCGTCGATCGGCGTGTGCTGGATGCCGGAGAAGTAGTACAGCATCGGCGCTTCCGATTCGCCGAGCCCGTGCAGGCTCGCCATGCAGTCGCCGTCGTTCCATTCGAGCGCGAGATGCGCGTTCAGGTCGTCGAACACCGAGCGGTAGCTTTTCGCGGCATCGAGCCACGGCAGCAGCAGCGTATAGACGAGCCCCCACGCGACGAGCGCGCCGGCGCCCCACGACAGCGCGCCGCGCCACCGGCCCGTCGTGCGCAGCTTCGGCAGCAGCGTCAGCCAGCCGATCGTCAGCGCGAGCGCGCCGGTCACGAGCGCGGGCTGGATCGGCATCGTCCAGTCGAGCGGCAGCCAGCGGCCGAGCAGCGCGAGATCGGCGCGCGACGCGGCCGGATCGGTCATCACCGACCAGATGCCCCACGCGAGTACGACGACCGTGCCGAACAGGATGCGGCTCAGGTAATCCCACGCGAGATGCAGCCGGCGCGGCAGGCGGTCGATCGCCTGCGCGGCAACCAGCGCGAGCGGGGCGAAGAACGGCAGGATGTAGAGCTGGCGCGACGTCGCGGATACCTGCAGCACCACGAGCCCGATGCCGGCGAACAGCACGGGCAGCGCGATGCGCGGGGTGCGCCAGTCGCGCCATGCGCCGCGGGCGAGCGCGGCGATCGCAAGCGGCGCGACCGGGAAGCCGACGGCGAGGAACGCGCGCAGGATGAAGAGCGGCTTGTCGTTTTCCGCGCCCAGTTCGGGGACGGAGAAGCCGAAGAAGCGGCCGACGTTGTTGTCCCAGAACCACTTCATGAACAGCGTTTCCGAGCGCAGGAACAGCGCGGTCGGCCAGATCAGCGCGAACGGCGCGAACACGAGTGCGGCGACGCCGAGCGCGCGTGCGAACGAGCGGGTGCGGCACGCCGGATAGAGCGCCAGCGTGCACACGAGCGTGGCCGCGAACACGAGCGGCACGAACAACCCCTTCGCCATCAGCGCGATGCCGACGCCCGCGCCGAAGAGCGGCGCGGCCCAGCGGTTCGCCGGATGCGCGGGCAGCCCGTGCCGCATCTGCTGCGCCCGTGCGACGTGCTGCATCACGAGCTCGAGCAGCCCGCAGAACCCCATCGCCGTCCCGGCAAACAGGGCGACGTCGGTCATCATGTCGTGCACGTGCTTGATGACGACGAGCGTGCCGGCGCTCAGCACGACCGGGCCGAGCACGCGCAGGTCGAACCAGTTGTCCGCCCGGCTGGCCACGCGGGCCGCGCGCGCGATGAAGCCGAACGCGAGCGCGGCGAACAGGGCGCTCGCCAGGCGCGCGGCGTCGTGCAGTGGCATCACGCGCTGCAGCAGCCACGCGAGGCTGGTGGCAACCCACGCGTAAAGCGGCGGCTTTTCCATGAACGGCAGGCCGGCATTGGTCGGCACGACGAAGTCGCCCGTTTCCAGCATGTGCTGGATGATGCCGAACGTGTAGGTTTCGTCCTGTTTCCACGGATCGTGGCCGAGCACGCCGGGCAGCGTGTACGCGCACACCAGTGCGGCGACGAACAGCCACGCGCGCCAGCCGAGCGGCAGTGCGCGGTCGCGCGGCGTGCTGAGAGCGGCGCTCGAGGCGGGGGCGGGCGTGCCGGCGACGTCCAGCGTCGCGACGACGTCGGTATCGGCGGGCGAACGGGCGTATGTGGCCGAGGCGGGCACGGTCGTGCGTCGCCGACGGGGCGCTGCGGTTCCAGGCATGGAAAAGATCTCGGGTCGAGTCGAGCCGGTCCGGCGACATGGGCCGGGACCATTAACGGCCGCATCGAGGCGGCAAAGAACAGACGATTAGGGCGCCTGTCTGATTGCTCGCTAGTAGAGCACGGAATTGTTACGGATGTTTACTGAAACTGTCACGGAATTGTGGAGATTTGTGGTGCCGTGACTACGGTGCGCTTTCGAGCGCGTGTCTTGTTGCGCCGCGCGTCAGCTTAGCGGCCGCCGCCGACATCGAGCAGGGCGCCCGTCGTGTAGGACGCTGCGTCGCTCAGCAGCCAGACGATCGCCTCGGCGATCTCCTGCGCTTCGCCCGCGCGGCCGAGCGGCGTTTGTGCGCCGAGGCGGGCCGCCCGGTCCGGCTGGCCGCCGCTCGCATGAATGTCGGTCTCGATCAGGCCGGGGCGCACCGCGTTGACGCGCACGCCGTGCGGGCCGAGTTCCCTGGCGAGGCCGATCGTCAGCGAATCGACCGCGCCTTTCGAGCCCGCGTAGTCGACATATTCGTTCGGCGAGCCGAGCCGCGACGCGATCGACGACACGTTGACGATCGCGCCGCCGCGGCCGCCGCGGTCGGTGGACAGCCGGCGCGCGGCTTCGCGCGCGCACAGGTAGGCGCCGAGCACGTTGGTATCGAACATCCGCCGCAGCCGGTCGAGCGGCATGTCGGCGAGCGGCATCGATGGCGCGACGATGCCGGCATTGTTGACGAGCGCGTCGAGGCGCCCGAACTCGGCCGCGACGGTATCGAACATCGCGACGACGTCCGCCTCGTTCGCGACATCGCCCGCGACGATGCACGCGCGGCCGCCCGCGTCGCGCACGGCCTGCGCGGTCAGTTCGGCCGCCGCCGCGTCGCGTGCGTAGTTGATGCCGACGTCCCAGCCGCGTTCGGCGGCGAGCACGGCGCTCGCGCGGCCGATGCCGCGGCTCGCGCCGGTGATGAGGACGGCCTTGCGCTCGGACGGTGCGGTCATCGCATGCGGTTTCCGGTGAAGGTTACTTCGCTGCGTCGGGCGCCCACTTGTCGCGGACGGGCGGCTGGTAGCGGCGCAGCCGCTCGATCAGCGCGACGGGTTCCGATTCGACGCACAGCGCGTCGAAATAGGCCGGCCGCATGAAGCCTTCATCGACCGTGTGGCGCAACAGCGCGATCAGCGGATCGTAGAATGAATCGATGTTGTAGAGCGCGACGGGCTTGCGGTGATAGCCGAGCTGCGCCCACGTGTAGACCTCGAAGAGCTCCTCGAGCGTGCCGGCGCCGCCGGGCATCGCGACGAACGCGTCGGACAGGTCGGCCATCATTTTCTTGCGGTGGTGCATGTCGGGCACGACGTGCAGCTCCGACAGCCCCGTATGGCCGACTTCCTTGTCGACGAGCAACTCGGGGATCACGCCGACCGCACGGCCGCCGGCCGCCATCACTTCGTCGGCGATCACGCCCATCAGGCCGACGCGGCCGCCGCCGTATACGAGCGTGAGGCCCGCGTCGACGAGCGCGCGGCCGAATGCACGCGCGGCATCGGCATAGACGGGCCGCACGCCGGACGACGACCCGCAGTAAACGCAGACGGCCTTCATTGCTTCGTGTCCTTGGCAGGGGCTTGCCCACCCGCGACGGGGCTCCCGGCCGGACGCGGCGAACCGTCGCGTGGCGGCAGGTAATCGGTGAACTGGCGCTTGGGCAGCTTGCCGGAGACGAGATCGTCGAACAACTGGCGCGAACGGCCGCGCAGGTACGGGGCCATGATCGAGATCACGTGCATGCTCACCTGGTGCAGCTCTTCGCGGATCGCATCCTGGTCGTTGTATTTGCGCGGATGCATCACGTACTGATACGACAGCCAGTACGTCGAGATCACCGCCATGTTGGTGGCGATGACTTCGATCTCGGCGGGCGTCGCGACCATTTCGGCGTCGGAGACGAGCAGCTCGCACATGTCGTGCGCGAAGCGCACCTTGTGGCTGATGATCTGCTTGAAGTGCGTCTCGAGCGTGCGGTTGCGTGCGAGCAGGTCGTTGAGGTCGCGATACAGGAACCGGTAGGTCCACATGAAATCGGCCATGTACTGCAGGTACGACCAGGTTTCGTCGATCGTCGGACGGTGATCCTCGGGGAAGCGCAGCCGCCGTTCGATCTGCTGCTCGAACTGCGCGAAGATGCTGTTGATGATGTCGTCCTTGTTGCGGAAATGGTAGTACAGGTTGCCTGGACTGATTTCCATTTCCTCGGCGATCGTCGTGGTGGTGACGTTCGGCTCGCCGATCTCGTTGAAGAGTTTCAACGACAACTCGAGAATCCGTTCGCGGGTGCGGCGGGGAGGTTTCGCTTCCATGTCGTCCGGCCCTGTGTGTGCCGGACTGGCGGGCGCTGCAATCGATGCTGCGTGATTCGTCCGGCGCGGGTTGCTGTTCTATGTCTAGCGGACGATTATAAACCGGGGTTTCGAGACATCGGGGCATTTCGTGATCGCGGCCCCGCGCGGCGCATGGTGCGGCGCCGCACGCGGGCGGCGTGAGCGGGCGCTAGAAGCCGAGCCAGCGTGCGACGACCGGCCCGAGCACGAAGCCCCACGTCGTCACGCACGCGAACAGTGCGACCGTCACGGCCGCGCTGCCGAGGTCCTTCGCGCGCTTCGAGAGCTCGTGGCGCTCGAGCGAGATGCGGTCGATCGCGGCTTCGACGCTCGAGTTCAGCAGCTCGACGATCAGCACCAGCAGCACCGAGGCGATCAGCAGCGCGCGCGACGCGGCCGGCACCGGCGCGAATGCGCCGATCGGCAGCATCAGCGCGGCGAGCGTGAGCTCCTGGCGAAACGCGCTTTCCTCGCGGATCGCGACGCGAAAGCCGTTCAGCGAATGCTTGAGGGCGAACCACGCGCGGGTGATGCCGCGGTGGCGCTTGTACGGGTTCGGCGGCAACGGCGCCAGCCGGTCGTCGGGGCCGAGCGGTTCGTGCGGGTGCACGTCCGCGTCGGCATGCGGCTCTTCCTCGTCGAACGGGCGGTGCCGTGGCGTCGCGGCGGCGGGCGGGATCTTGTCGTTCAGGTCTCGTTTCAAACGGCGGCACCTTCGGCTGGCGAGTACGCGGTCTTCGGCAGCGGCTTCAGATGCGACGCGAACTGCTCGGATGCCGCGCGCCACGAGAAGCGTTCCGCCCACGCGCGCGCGGTCGTGCGTTCGATCTTCAGCGCCTCGAGGCAGGCTTCCTGCAGGTCCTCGTGCATCGCGCCGGCATGGCCGTCGCCGAGCACGTCGATCGGGCCCGTGACGGGATACGCGGCCACCGGCGTGCCGCAGGCGAGGGCTTCGAGCAGCACGAGGCCGAACGTGTCGGTGCGACTCGGGAATACGAACACGTCGGCCGCAGCATACACCTTCGCGAGCTCGGCCTGTGACAGTACGCCGAGATAGTTCGCCTCCGGGTAGCGCGACTTCAGTTCCGCGAGCGCGGGACCTTCGCCCGCGACCCACTTCGAGCCGGGCAGGTCGAGGCGCAGGAACGCCTCGACGTTCTTCTCGATCGCGACGCGCCCCACGTACAGGAAGATCGGCCGTGCGGTGTTGAGCACCTTCGACTCCATCGGCCGGAAGATGTCCAGATCGACACCGCGGGTCCACAGCACCACGTTCGTGAAGCCGAACTTTTCAAGGTCCTGCTTGACGACCGGCGTCGGCGCCATCACGGCGAGCGACGGGCCGTGGAACCAGTGCAGGAAGCGATAGGTCGCGGCGAGCGGAATGCCGAAGCGCGCCTGCACGTATTCCGGAAAGCGCGTGTGGTACGCGGTCGTGTACGGCAGCTTGCGGGCGCGCGCGTAGCGGCGTGCGGCGAGGCCGAGCGGGCCTTCGGTCGCGATGTGCAGCGCATCGGGGGCGAACGCATCGATCCGTGCGCGCAGCTTGCGGTACGGCAGGATCGACAGGCGGATCTCGGGGTAGGTCGGGCAGGGCACCGTGCGGAATTCCAGCGGCGTCAGCAGTTCGACGCGGTGGCCGAGCGCCGTGAGCTCGCGCGACGTGCTCTTCAGCGTGCGCACGACGCCGTTGACCTGCGGTTCCCACGCGTCGGTGACGATCATGATCTTCATCGCGGCATGTCCTGTAAGTAGAGTCGTGGTGTCAGGCGGTGGCCTTGGCCTTGCGCGACGGGGCGGCGGACGGTGCGGTGCGCATCACCGTCCAGTAGACGATCTTCAGTTCGCCTTCCATCGTCTCGACGAGCGCGGACAGGCTTTCGACCCAGTCGCCGTCGTTGCAGTACAGCACGCCGTCGATGTCGCGGATCTCGGCCTTGTGGATGTGGCCGCACACGACGCCGTCGCAGCCGCGACGGCGCGCCTCGTCGGTCATCACGGTCTCGAACTGCGAGATGAAATTGACCGCGTTCTTGACCTGGTGCTTCAGGTACTGCGACAGCGACCAGTACTGGAAGCCGAGCCGGCTGCGGATCCGGTTGAACCAGCGGTTCAGCACGAGGATCAGCGTGTAGAGCGTGTCGCCGAGGTACGCGAGCCATTTCGCGTGCTGGATCACGCCGTCGAACAGGTCGCCGTGCACGATCCACAAACGTTTGCCTGCGAGCGTCGTGTGGAATGCCTCGCCGCGCACCTGGATGTCGCCGAACGCGAGATCGCAGAACTGCCGCGCGCCTTCGTCGTGGTTGCCGGGAATGTAGACGACCTGCGTGCCCTTGCGCGCCTTGCGCAGGATCTTCTGCACGACGTCGTTGTGCGCCTGCGGCCAGTACCAGCCTTTTTTCAGCTGCCAGCCGTCGATGATGTCGCCGACGAGGTACAGGTATTCCGAATCGTTGTGACGCAGGAAATCCAGCAGGTAGGGCGCCTGACAGCCGCTCGAGCCGAGGTGGATGTCGGACAGCCAGATGGTGCGGTAGCGATGAGCGGGCGGTTCGGGGTCCTCGTGCTGCGTGATGTGCGCGACGGGCGGCTTTTGCGACACCACGCCGTCGGTCGCCCCCGAGCCGGACAGGAACGCAGTGGCGGCGCGAGCGCCGATGGGGTGACGAAACAGTGGGGTCGCGGACGTTTTCTGGCCCATGCATGACTCGCGCCGGTTGACATTACCGGCATTCCGCCATGCGGGCGTGACTGTGCCATGACAGTCACGAGACGTTCTTATTACGACCGTTGCAGCGTGTTTAGCAGTGAATCGACGCGCGTTGCGTAACCTGCCGCACTGAACGGTCGATGCTTGTGGGGCGGGGCCGTCCGGCCGGGGAAAGGACCGGCGGGCGAGCGCCTTTCGTCCGGAGAATGCAGGGCGTCAGCGCGGTATCGCGACGACGCGGGTGCGCGCGATGCGGTCGTGCGGGAACTGGCGGCCGGCGTGCAACCGGGCGGCGCCGGCCCACACGACGATCCATGCGGCGGTGAGCGCCAGCGTGACGGGCACCGACAGGCCAAGGAGCGGGTGCAGCGCGAGCGGCGGCAGGAACCACAGCCAGCCGAGCACGTAGCGGACGAGCGCGTGGCCGGCGCTCAGCGGCCGGCCGCTCGCCGATTCGAGCCGCAGCCGCCAGGTTTTCATCGGCAGCGTCTGGCCGCCGTGCGTCCAGAACCACACGAAGTACGCGCCGACGACGAACGCGATCCACGCGGCAAGCAGGTTGTGATGGACGAGGCCGTTGCGTTGCTGCATCGCGAGGCTGAACGCGAGCCCGGCGAAGAACACGACGCCGAACAGCAGCACGCCTTCGTAGAGCAGCGCGGCGAGGCGCCGCCGCACGGACGGTGCGGCGGCCGGGATGTCGGGCACGCGGGCGTTCGCCACGGCCGCTCAGGAGCCCTTGAACAGCGAAGGCGCGTCGGCAGGCGACACCGGCGCCGCGGCGGCCGGTGCGGATGCGGTGCCGGATGTCGACGACGCGGGCACCGACTGCGCGGCGGCGCCGGTCGACGCGGGTGCCGGGGCCGCGGCCGCGCCGCTCGCCGGGTGTTCGTGCGCGTTGACGAGGCGGCGGACGTCACGGTCGGCGACGGTTGGCGGCGCGCTGACGACACTCGGCTTGCGGCGGCGCTCGGCGGCGGCCAGCCGTTCCTTCTGTTCTTCCGGGAGTTGCTGGTAGGCTTTCCACGCGCGCTCGCGCGCCTGTGCGGACAACTCCTTCGCGCTCTGATAGTTTTCGCGCGCGACGCGGCGTTGCTCGGGCGTCATCTTCGCCCATTCGGTCATCCGCTCCTGCAGGCGCTTCTGGTCATCGGGCGACAACTTCGCGAAACGCGATGCGATCTTCAGCCATTTACGCTTGCGGGCGTCGCTGAAGCCGTCCCACTGGTCGGCGAACGGCGCAAGGGCCGCATGCTGCGCCGGTGTGAGGCGCGCCCACGACAGCGGGCCGGCGGCGGCCGGCAGCGGTAGCGGAAGGGGCAGCGGGGAGAGTTCGGTGGTCAGCCCGGTCGCGGCCGACGCCGGCGCGGCAGGGCTGGTGGTCGCGACGGGCGCCGTCGCAGGGGCCGGGTGGAATCGGGGATACGTGGCGACGTAGCAAACGGCGATCGCGATCACGCATCCGAAAAATACGGCCAGGCCGCGCTTCTGACTCACCCGTGCGATCCCCTCGTTGTTGTCTGTTAGTGAGCGCGCGACAGATACGCGTTGAACCCGTGGTCGAGATACGCGTTGAGCGGCAGGTCGTCGCTGAGCATCGCCGCATCGATGTCGGCGAGTTCGGCGGTGCGCTGCATGTCTTCCCAGTACGCGATGCCGACGAGCCCCGCGAGCAGCAGTGCGAGCGGCCACGCGCGCAGCAGGCGGCGCGCGAACGACGTCTGCGGGCGGCTGGCGGGCGTCGGGCCGTAGGCGCCGGCCGCACCGGCAAAGGCCGGCACGAACACCGGCGCGCTCGCGGGCTCGGGCTTCTTGCGCGCGAGCGCGGCCCGGCGGGCGACGGCCAGCCGCTCGGCGGTCGGGGCGGGCAGCGCGGCCGCGCGCTCGTCCAGCGCGCGACGTACCTTCAGCGCGAATTCGTGTTCTCGGTTTGCGGAGCTCATAGCGTGATTCCTTTGGCCTTGAGCGCTTGCGCCAGGGTGTGGGTGGCTCGCGAGCAGTGCGTCTTGACGCTGCCCTCGGAGCACCCCATTGCGGCGGCAGTCTCGGCGACATCCATATCTTCCCAGTAACGCATCAGGAACGCTTCCCGTTGACGCGCGGGGAGTTTCTGGATTTCTTCGTCGATCAGGGCCAGAACCTGCTCTCGTTCGAGGCGGTGCTCGCTGCTCTCGACGCCCGCGTTGTCGTCCGCGGATTCGAGCGTTTCGAGCGGGTCGAAGTCCTCGTCGTCGGTGTTGTTCAGCGACGAGAAGAGCGTCACCCACGTGTTGCGGACCTTCTGCCGGCGAAACCAGTCGTGGATCGCGTTCTGCAGGATCCGCTGAAAAAGCAGCGGCAGCTCGGCCGCCGGCCGGTCGCCGTACTTTTCCGCGAGCTTGATCATCGCGTCCTGCACGATGTCGAGCGACGCATCGTCGTCACGCACGGCGTACGCAGCCTGCTTGAACGCGCGCCTTTCGACGCCCGCCAGAAAGTCGGCGAGTTCCTTGTCTGATGCCATTCCGTGAAGGTATGCGCTGCGCCCGCTGCGTGGTGTAAAAGGTCGAAAAATTTCGTAAAACCCGCGGATGCTATCAAATTTTCGCGCGGCTTGGCACCCGGGGCGGGCGCAGCACGTTGCGCGCGAGCCGCGCCGGCGGGGCGCGGGGCGGCGCGCATGATGCGCTGCGGGATATTTTGCTTGACGGCCCCATCGCGACCCGCTATCGTCAGCGATTCGCAACATGAAGTGATGGTCTCATTTGAGGCTGGCCCAAGAAGCCCGCCCTTCAAACTGGACGCGCCGCTTGAACCCGAGCCACAAGCCCGGCAGAGAGCACCCGATCAATTTTTTGCCGAAAATTCGAAAGGTCAAAATGAACATGCCCAGCGCGGAATTCTCCACGTCGGAACCCCTTTCCTCTCCCGATAGCGACTCCATCGGCGGCACCGTGCTCATGAAGGCGCTGGCCGACGAAAACGTCGAATTCATCTGGGGCTACCCCGGCGGCTCGGTTCTCTACATCTACGACGAGCTGTACAAGCAGGACAAGATTCAGCACGTGCTGGTGCGCCACGAACAGGCGGCCGTGCACGCAGCCGATGCGTATGCGCGCTCCACCGGCAACGTCGGCGTCTGCCTCGTGACGTCCGGCCCCGGTGTCACCAACGCGGTGACCGGCATCGCAACGGCCTACATGGATTCGATCCCGATGGTCGTGATCAGCGGCCAGGTGCCGACGGCCGCGATCGGTCAGGACGCGTTCCAGGAATGCGACACCGTCGGCATCACGCGTCCGTGCGTGAAGCACAACTTCCTCGTGAAGGACGTGCGCGACCTCGCCGCAACCGTCAAGAAGGCGTTCTACATCGCCCGCACCGGCCGTCCGGGCCCGGTGCTGATCGACATCCCGAAGGACATCTCGAAGACGCCG
The DNA here is from genome assembly GCF_902833145.1 of Burkholderia sp. BCC0506. Classification (GTDB taxonomy): domain Bacteria; phylum Pseudomonadota; class Gammaproteobacteria; order Burkholderiales; family Burkholderiaceae; genus Burkholderia. The sequence goes on from NZ_CADFEN010000009.1 coordinate 290,140, forward strand.
TGCCAGTACGAGCCGATCAAGAGCGTGTCGCTGCGTTCGTACAACCCCGTCACGAAGGGCCATTCGGGCCAGATCCGCAAGGCCGTGTCGCTGCTGCTGACCGCGAAGCGCCCGTACATCTACACGGGGGGCGGCATCATCCTCGCCGACGCGTCGCGTGAGCTGAACCAGTTCGCGGATCTCCTCGGCTATCCGGTCACGAACACGCTGATGGGCCTCGGCGGCTATCGTGCGTCGGACAAGAAATTCCTCGGCATGCTCGGCATGCACGGCACCTACGAAGCGAACATGGCGATGCAGCACTGCGACGTGCTGATCGCGATCGGCGCCCGCTTCGACGACCGCGTGATCGGCGACCCGGCGCACTTCGCGTCGCGCCCGCGCAAGATCATTCACATCGACATCGACCCGTCGTCGATCTCGAAGCGCGTGAAGGTCGACATCCCGATCGTCGGCGACGTGAAGGAAGTGCTGAAGGAGCTGATCGAGCAACTGCAGACGGCCGAGCATGGCCCCGACACCGAGGCGCTCGCGCAATGGTGGAAGGACATCGAAGGCTGGCGCGCGAAGGACTGCCTGAAGTACGACCGCGAAAGCGAGATCATCAAGCCGCAGTACGTGGTCGAGAAGGCGTGGGAGCTGACGGACGGCAACGCGTTCGTGTGCTCGGACGTCGGCCAGCACCAGATGTGGGCCGCGCAGTTCTACCGTTTCAACAAGCCGCGTCGCTGGATCAACTCCGGCGGCCTCGGCACGATGGGCTTCGGCCTGCCGGCGGCGATGGGCGTGAAGATGGCCCACCCGGACGACGACGTGCTGTGCATCACGGGCGAAGGCTCGATCCAGATGTGCATCCAGGAACTGTCGACCTGCCTGCAGTACGACACGCCCGTGAAGATCATTTCGCTGAACAACCGCTACCTCGGCATGGTCCGCCAGTGGCAGCAGATCGAATACAGCAAGCGCTATTCGCATTCGTACATGGATGCGCTGCCCGATTTCGTGAAGCTCGCCGAAGCGTACGGCCATGTCGGCATGCGGATCGAAAAGACTTCGGATGTGGAGCCGGCGCTGAAGGAAGCGCTGCGCCTGAAGGACCGCACCGTGTTTCTCGACTTCCAGACCGATCCGACCGAAAACGTCTGGCCGATGGTCCAGGCCGGCAAGGGCATCACCGAGATGCTGCTCGGATCGGAAGATCTGTAACGGCGCGACGCGCGTCCGGCCCGATGCGGCCGCCTTCACGAAGGGCGGTGCGGCACGCGGCGGCGCGCGGCGCGAGTGAATCGACACGGACACATTCTGGAAGAAGCGAACATGAGACACATCATTTCCGTCCTGCTGGAGAACGAACCGGGCGCGCTGTCGCGCGTGGTCGGCCTGTTTTCCGCACGCGGCTACAACATCGAAACCTTGACGGTGGCGCCGACCGAAGACCAATCGCTGTCGCGGCTCACCATCGTTTCCATTGGCTCCGACGACGTGATCGAACAGATCACGAAGCATCTGAACCGCCTGATCGAGGTGGTGAAAGTGGTGGACCTGACCGACGGTGCACACATCGAACGCGAGCTGATGCTGATCAAGGTCCGTGCAGTGGGCAAGGAGCGCGAAGAAATGAAGCGGATGTCGGACATTTTCCGCGGCCGCATCATCGACGTGACCGAGAAGACCTACACGATCGAATTGACGGGCGCGAGCGACAAGCTCGACGCATTCATCCAGGGGCTGGACGCGGGCGCGATCCTCGAGACCGTGCGCACCGGCAGCTCCGGCATCGGACGCGGCGAGCGCATCCTGAAGGTGTGATGCCGACATAGCCAAAAAGGCACGCCGGGTGCGCCGTCATGTCCCGGCCCGCAGTACTCCATCCGAACGAATTATCGAATTTTTTGAATTAGCGAAGGAACCATCATGAACGTTTTCTACGACAAAGACGCCGACCTCTCCCTCATCAAGGGCAAGCAAGTCACGATCATCGGCTACGGCTCGCAAGGCCATGCGCACGCGCTGAACCTGAAGGACAGCGGCGTCAACGTGACGGTCGGCCTGCGCAAGGGCGGCGCGTCGTGGAGCAAGGCCGAAAACGCCGGCCTGTCGGTCAAGGAAGTCGCCGAAGCGGTGAAGGGCGCGGACGTCGTCATGATGCTGCTGCCGGACGAGCAGATCGCCGACGTGTACGCGAAGGAAGTCCACGCGAACATCAAGCAGGGCGCGGCGCTCGCGTTCGCGCACGGCTTCAACGTCCACTACGGCCAGGTGATCCCGCGCGCCGACCTCGACGTGATCATGATCGCGCCGAAGGCACCGGGCCACACCGTGCGCGGCACGTACTCGCAAGGTGGCGGCGTGCCGCACCTGATCGCCGTGGCGCAGAACAAGTCGGGCGCGGCACGCGACATCGCGCTGTCGTACGCGGCAGCGAACGGCGGCGGCCGTGCCGGCATCATCGAGACGAACTTCCGTGAAGAAACCGAAACCGACCTGTTCGGCGAGCAGGCCGTGCTGTGCGGCGGTACCGTCGAGCTGATCAAGGCGGGTTTCGAGACGCTGGTCGAAGCCGGCTACGCGCCGGAAATGGCGTACTTCGAGTGCCTGCACGAGCTGAAGCTGATCGTCGACCTGATCTACGAAGGCGGCATCGCGAACATGAACTACTCGATCTCGAACAACGCCGAGTACGGCGAGTACGTGACCGGCCCGCGCGTCGTCACGGAAGAGACGAAGAAGGCGATGAAGCAGTGCCTGACCGACATCCAGACGGGCGAGTACGCGAAGAGCTTCATTCTCGAGAACAAGGCAGGCGCACCGACGCTGCAGTCGCGCCGCCGCCTGACGGCCGAGCACCAGATCGAGCAGGTCGGCGCGAAGCTGCGCGCGATGATGCCGTGGATCGCGAAGAACAAGCTCGTCGACCAGACGAAGAACTAAGCACCCGGTGCCGTTCCGGCCCTTCGAGCGAAGGGCCGGCATCAAAAAGCCGTCCGAAGGCAGCAGTGCCCCGGGCGGCTTTTGTTATGCTACGGGCTTTGCAATTCACCGAACACAGAACGAATCCATGAACTATCCTCATCCGATCATCGCGCGCGAAGGCTGGCCGTTCATCGCGATTGCAGCCGTCATCGCGCTGTTGATCCATGCCGTCGGGGGCTTCGGCTTCGCGTGGCCGTTCTGGCTGCTGCTCGTCTTCGTCGTCCAGTTCTTCCGCGACCCGCAGCGCCCGATTCCGGCGCAGCCGAACGCGGTACTGTGCCCGGCGGACGGTCGCATCGTCGCGGTCGAGACCGCGCAGGATCCGTACGCGAACCGCGAAGCACTGAAGATCAGCGTGTTCATGAATGTCTTCAACGTCCATTCGCAGCGTTCGCCGGTCGATGGCGCGATCAGCAAGGTCGAGTACTTTCCGGGCGCGTTCCTGAACGCGGCGATCGACAAGGCATCGACCGAGAACGAGCGCAACGCGGTCGTGATCCAGACGGCGAGCGGCAAGACGGTTACCTCGGTGCAGATCGCCGGCCTGATCGCGCGCCGGATCCTCTGCTACGTGCGCGCCGGCGAGCCGCTGTCGCGCGGCCAGCGTTACGGTTTCATCCGCTTCGGTTCGCGCGTCGACGTGTACCTGCCGCTCGGCAGCCGCGCGAAGGTGTCGATCGGCGAGAAGGTCTACGCGTCGTCGACGATCCTCGCCGAGCTCGAACAGTAAGCGGCGGGGCGCACGATGGCCGCATTCAAACCGCGTCGGCCGCGCAACGGTTCCGGCCAGACGCCACGCCCGTTCCGCCGCAACAAGGTGATGGCGCCCGATCCGGCGCCGCTCGAAAGCCGCCGCGCCGCGCGCCAGCGGTTCCTGAAGACGCGCGGTATCTATCTGCTGCCGAACGCATTCACGACCGCCGCGCTGTTCTGCGGCTTCTTCGCGGTCGTGCAGGCGATGAACGTGCGCTTCGAGATCGCCGCGATCGCGATTTTCGTCGCGATGGTGCTCGACGGGATGGACGGGCGCGTCGCGCGCATGACCCATACGCAGAGCGCGTTCGGCGAGCAGTTCGACAGCCTGTCGGACATGGTGTCGTTCGGCGTCGCGCCCGCGCTCGTGATGTACGAGTGGGTGCTGAAGGATCTCGGCCGCTGGGGCTGGCTCGCCGCGTTCGTCTATTGCTCGGGCGCCGCGCTGCGCCTCGCGCGCTTCAATACCAACATCGGCGTCGTCGACAAGCGCTTCTTCCAGGGGCTGCCGAGCCCGGCCGCCGCCGCGCTGATCGCCGGCTTCGTGTGGCTCGCGACCGACAACCGCGTGCCGATGAAGCTCGGCTGGCTGCCGTGGGTCGCGTTCGTGCTGACGATCTACGCGGGCGTGACGATGGTGTCGAACGCGCCGTTCTACAGCGGCAAGGCGCTCGACGTGCGGCATCGCGTGCCGTTCGCGGCGATCCTGCTGGTCGTCGTCGCGTTCGTGCTCGTGTCGTCCGATCCGCCGTTGATGCTGTTCTGCCTGTTCGTGCTGTACGGGCTGTCCGGCTACGTGTTCTGGGCCTACATGGCCGTCCGCGGGCGTGCGAATCCGGCGCGCTCGTCGCAGCGCGATCACTGACGCCGACGCAGGATCCACCCGGAAACGGCGGCCTCGGGCCGCCGTTTCCATTTGTCCCTGTTTCAGGTCGAGCCGCTTCGATCCCGGGTGCCGTCCGATTGCGCGGCCAACGGAATGTCGCTATAGTCTGCGGCATGACTGCATTTCCCCGCTTCTCCCTCCTTCTAGCCGGTGCGCCGCTACGCGCGCTAGCTTCGGCGCGCCTGCCGCGCTGACCGTTCTCGCCCTCCGTCTCAAGCCTCGTCTGTTGTTGAGCGTCGCCAGCGGTGGCGCGATCTCGTTACGTTTGACTTCCGTATAAAAGAGCCCTGGAGCCCCCCATGACAGACAAGCTGATCATTTTCGATACGACGTTGCGTGACGGCGAGCAATCGCCCGGCGCGTCGATGACGAAGGAAGAGAAAATCCGCATCGCGAAGCACCTCGAGCGGATGAAGGTGGACGTGATCGAGGCCGGCTTCGCCGCCAGCTCGAACGGCGATTTCGACGCGATTCACACGATCGCCGGCCTCGTGAAGGACAGCACGATCTGCTCGCTGGCGCGGGCCAACGACAAGGACATCCAGCGCGCGGCCGACGCGCTGAAGCCGGCCAACAGCTTCCGGATCCACACGTTCATCGCGACGTCGCCGCTGCACATGGAGAAGAAGCTGCGGATGACGCCCGATCAGGTGTTCGAGCAGGCGCGCCTCGCGGTGCGTTTCGCCCGCAAGTTCACCGACAACGTCGAGTTCTCGCCGGAGGACGGCAGCCGTTCCGACATGGATTTCCTGTGCCGCGTGCTGGAAGCCGTGATCGCCGAAGGTGCGACGACGATCAACATCGCCGACACGGTCGGCTACGGCGTGCCGGAGCTCTACGGCAACCTCGTGAAGACGCTGCGCGAGCGCATCCCGAACTCGGACAAGGCGATCTTCTCGGTGCACTGCCACAACGACCTCGGGATGGCGGTGGCGAACTCGCTCGCCGGCGTGAAGATCGGCGGCGCGCGTCAGGTCGAGTGCACGATCAACGGTCTGGGCGAGCGCGCGGGCAATACGTCGCTCGAGGAAATCGTGATGGCCGTGAAGACCCGCAAGGACTATTTCGGCCTCGACGTCGGCATCGACACGACGCAGATCGTGCCGACGTCGAAGCTCGTGTCGCAGATCACCGGTTTCGTCGTGCAGCCGAACAAGGCGGTGGTCGGCGCGAACGCATTCGCGCACGCGTCGGGCATTCACCAGGACGGCGTGCTGAAGGCGCGCGACACCTACGAGATCATGCGCGCGGAAGACGTGGGCTGGACCGCGAACAAGATCGTGCTCGGCAAGCTGTCGGGCCGCAACGCGTTCAAGCAGCGCCTGCAGGAGCTCGGCGTGTCGCTCGACAGCGAAGCCGAATTGAATGCCGCGTTCATGCGCTTCAAGGATCTGGCCGACCGCAAGGCGGAGATCTTCGACGAGGACATCATCGCGATCGTGTCGGAGGAATCGGCGCTCGCGCAGGAGCAGGAGCACTTCAAGTTCGTGTCGCTGTCGCAGCGCTCGGAAACGGGCGAGCAGCCGCAGGCGAAGGTCGTGTTCGCGGTCGAAGGCAAGGAAGTGACCGGCGAGGCGCGCGGCAATGGCCCGGTCGACGCGACGTTCAATGCGATCGAGGGTGAAGTCGGCAGCGGGTCCGAGCTCCTGCTGTATTCGGTGAACGCGATCACGACCGGCACGCAGGCGCAGGGCGAAGTGACCGTCCGGCTGTCGAAGAGCGGGCGGATCGTCAACGGCGTCGGCACCGATCCGGATATCGTGGCCGCGTCCGCGAAGGCGTACATTTCCGCGCTGAACAAGCTGCACTCGAAGGACGACAAGCTGAACCCGCAGCGCTCGTAAGCGCTGCGCGGCGCAACCCGAAACGCCCCGGACGGCCCTGCGCCGCCGGGGCGTTTTTTATGTGCCGCTCATTCGGCGGCCGGCGCGCGGAACAGCCAGCGGCGCGCGGCCGCGCGCGGTGCCGGCGCGCGCCGGCGGAACTCGACCGCGATCCCGCGCCGCGGCGCATCGGCGACGAACGCATCGAGCAGTTCGAGCACGTCGTGATCGATGTAGTCGGCGCGCGTCGCGTCGATGATCACCGCTGCCCGGTCCGGAATGTGCCGCAGATGGTGCTTGACCTGCACCTTGCCGAGAAACGACACGTCCTTGCGGAACGACAGCAGGAAGTGGTCGTCGTGTTGCGCGAGCGTGACGGGGCTCTTCAGGTTCGCGACGGCGACGGCCAGCACGCTGCATGCGAGGCCGAGCGCGATGCCGAACAGCAGGTCGACCGCGAGCACGCCCACGATCGTCGCCGCGAACGGCGCGAACGCGGCCGGGCCTTGCTTCATGACCGAGCGGAACAGCGCCGGTTTCGCGAGCTTCAGGCCGGTGTGGATGAGGATCGCGGCCAGGCTCGCGAGCGGGATCAGGTTGATCAGGCCGGTGAGCGCAAACACGCTCGCGAGCAGCAGGATCCCGTGCACGATCGCGGACATCCGGCTTTGCGCGCCGGCGTTGACGTTGGCCGAACTGCGCACGATCACCGACGTGATCGGCAGGCCGCCGACGGCGCCCGCGACGAGGTTGCCGACGCCCTGTGCCTTCAGCTCGCGATCGGGTTGCGTCGGCCGCCGCTTCGGATCGATCTGTTCGACGGCTTCGAGGCACAGCAGCGTTTCGAGGCTCGCGACCACCGCAAGCGTGATCGCCACGCGCCATACGTCCGGATTGACCAGTTGCGCGAAGTTCGGGCCGAGCTCCGCATGCTTGAGCGACGCCGCGAGCGCCGCGAACGAGTCGAATTCGGGCAGCGTGACGCGATGCGCGGCGCCCGGCGCGGCTGCCGGCGCGACCGCGCCGAGCACGAGCGTCGCGCCGATGCCGAGCACGACGACCGCGAGCGGGGCGGGAACCGAGCGCACCCATGCGAAGCGCTTGAGCGCCGGCATGTCCCACGCGATCAGCAGCGCCAGTGACACGAGCGCGATCGCCGTGGCGGCCCATGCGGTCGGCAGGCTCGGCCAGTTCGCAAACGATTGCGCGGCCTGGCCGCCGATGCCGAATGCGAACGGCATCTGCTTCACGATCAGCAGCAGGCCGATCGCGGCGAGCATGCCCTTGATGACGGGCGACGGCACGTAGGCGGCGAAGCGGCCGGCGCGCAGCATGCCGAAGCCGAACTGCAGCACGCCGGACAGCAGCACCGCGAGCAGGAACGCGGAGAAGCTGCCGAGTTGCGCGATCCCTTCGACAACGATCACGACGAGGCCGGCGGCCGGCCCGCTGACGGACAGCGACGAGCCGCTCAGCAGCGCGACGACGATGCCGCCGACGATGCCCGACACGAGCCCGGCGAACGGCTCGACGCCGGACGCGTTGGCGATGCCGAGACAGAGCGGTAGCGCGACGAGAAAAACGACGATGCCGGCGACGATGTCGCGCGGCAGGGTGGACAGGCGCTCGTTCAGTTTCATGGTTGGGGTGGTTTCGTTGACGTGGAGGGGCGGGGCGGGGCGCGGGTCAACCGAGCGCGGCCGCGGTCGCGGCAGGCTCGGGCTCGAGCTCGGCTTCGGCCGGCGGTGCCGCATAGCCGGAATCGAGTTCCTTCAGGCGGCCGTCGGCGAGCGAAAAGATCCAGCCGTGCACGAGCGGCGGCCGTTCGCGGCCGCGCACGATCGGCGATGCGCGCAGCAGCCGCACCTGTTCGAGCACGTTCAGCTCGGCGAGGCGGTCGGCGGCGGCCATGTCGTCGAGCCCGTCGAGCGTGTCGCGATGGCGCCGCGCGAGCGCGCAGAGCGGCGCGATGCGGCGCGCGACGTGCGGCAGGTCGGCGGGCGGCGGCAGCAGCGACGCACGCACCCCGCCGCACCCGTAGTGGCCGCACACGATCACGTGGTCGACCTTCAGCACCCGTACCGCGTACTCGAGCACGCTGGCGGAATTGTCGTCGTCGGGGTGGAACAGGTTCGCGATGTTGCGGTGGACGAACAGCTCGCCGGGCGCGCAGTGCGTGATGGTTTCGGCCGGTACGCGGCTGTCGGCGCAACCGATCCACAGGACGCGCGGGTTCTGGCCGCGTGCGAGCGCGTCGAAGAAGCCGGGCGTGTGCTCGCGCGTCTCGCGGGCCCAGGCAATGTTGGCAACCAGCATGCTCTTGGGGCGGTTCATGAGGACTCCTTCAAGATAAAGGCGGATAAATATCGATCGAAATGGCGCAGCCGTATTCTTTCTAAATTGAAAGGTTGGATTTCGACTGATATTAGGGGTATGCCCTAGCACTCAGGTTGGGTTGAAACAAACTGTTTCAAATTGATTGGGCGTAGTGCATCGCATGCACCAGTGCGACGCATGACATGCGCCGCGCATGCCGGTTTGCGCGCAACGGCCCGCATGACGGGGCGTTCAGCGTATTGCCATCGCAATGTCATCGATCGGAAAAGTTTTCCGTTTCGTTCATTGAATTAATCAACGCAGCGGAAAAAATGAAATGGCCATTCACGCAATCATTCGTGAATGGCCATTGCGACAATTGCGCGTAAATGCGCAATCGGTCAGAACAGGTTGCGGCGATCGGGATCGTGCAGCGGGTCCGGCGTTTTCTGCGTGGTGCGCAGGATGCCCTGCGGATCGAAGTAGAAGCTGTACATCATGTACCAGACGTTGTCCTCGAGATACCGGTACGTCCACACCTCGCGCTTCATCAGCGGGAAGTACGACGTCTCGACCGGGCGTCCGAAATTGACGAGGACGTCGGTCTTCGTCCACTTGCCGATCTCCGCCCGATAGAACTCGCTCGGCTGCAGGACCTGGCGCACGTTGACGATCCGGTGGGCTGCGTCGACGTCGGCCGCGACCGTGATTTCGCCCATCGGCTGGGTCGGCCACATCAGGCGCTTGCCGCCGCCCGGCAGGTCGTAGATCTCGCGGGGCGGGCCCATGCGCGCGACGATCGCCGACTCGTCCTGGCCGGCCTGGTATTGCTGCCACGGTTGCGCGCAACCGGCCAGCAGCGCCGCGGCGCAGGCGGCCAGCACCGGCAGGCGCACGGGAATGCGAATGCGCATCGGATTCTCCAGAACACGGAAACAAGCCCCGTTTTATCACGGACGGCGCGCGGCGGCGCATCGTGCGGAAAAAATCGGTGCGGATCGCCCGCTGTCGCGCTTGCCGGCGGCGGGCGCACCGGCCTATGATCCGCGCTTCTTGGGCAGATTGAAGGGCAGGTGGCCGATGCAGGGGTGGAAGCGGTGCGCGCTCGCGTGGGGCGCGGGGTGGATGCTGGTGTCGTCCGCGTTCGCCGGCGGCGAGCCGGTGCGGATCGCGCTGATCGAAGGGATGTCGGGCCCGTTCGCGAACGCGGGCGCGGCGGTGGAGCGCAACCTGCGCTTCGGCATCGAGCAGGTCAATGCGGCGGGCGGCGTGAAGCTGCGCGACGGCGCGCACCCGCTCGAACTCGTCGTGCTCGACAGCAAGGGCAGCCCGGAGGAGGCGCTCGTGCAGTTGCGCGCGGCCGCCGACCGGCATATCGGCTTCGTCGCGCAGGGCAACAGCTCGGCCGTCGCGGCCGCGCTCGTCGCGGCGCTGGACAAGCTGAACGCGCGCGATCCGGACAACCGGATGCTGTTGCTGAACTATTCGGCCGACGATCCGGCGCTGACCGGCGCCCGCTGCAGTTTCTGGCATTTCCGCTTCGATGCGCACGCCGGCATGCGGATGGCCGCGCTCGCGGACGTGATGGCGCGCGATCGCGCGGTGCGCAAGGTCTATCTGTTGAACCAGGACTACAGCTTCGGCCATGACGTCAGCAGCCTCGCGCGACAGGCGCTGGCCGCGCGGCGCCCGGACGTGACGATCGCGGGCGACGAATTCCACCCGATCGGCCGGATCAAGGATTTCTCGCCGTATGTCGCGAAGATCCGCGCCAGCGGCGCGGACGCCGTCGTGACCGGCAACTGGGGCAACGACCTCACGCTGCTCGTGAAGGCGGCGCGCGAACAGGGACTCGACGCGAAGTTCTATACGTTCTACGGCAACAGCCTCGGCGCGCCGGCGGCGCTCGGCGACGCGGGTGTCGGTCGCGTGGTGGCGGTGGCCGACTGGCACCCGAACGCGGGCGGCGCCCGATCCGATGCGTTCTATCGCGCGTTCCGGACCCGTTTCCCGGCCGCGCAGGACGATTACCCGGTGCGGCGGATGAGCCAGATGATCGAGATGCTGGGCGCCGCGATGACCCGCGCGGGTTCGGCCGACCCGGTCGCGGTCGCCCGCGCGCTCGAGGGCCTGTCGTTTGACGACGGCTTTCACGCGTCGCGGATGCGCGCGCAGGACCACCAGCTGATCCAGCCCCTTTACGTGATGGAAATGGACAAGGTCGGGAGGCCGGGCGTGCGCTTCGACAACGAAGGGTCGGGCTACGGCTTCCGGACGGTGCTCGCGGTGCCCGCGCAACGCACGGAGATGCCGTCGACGTGCTCGATGACGCGCCCGTGACAGGAGACGGTAAGAACGGCACCGAGTTGTGCTACAATGCGCGCCGGTTGTAAATCACGGCACGGCCATTCTTCCGTGTCCGCCTGTTCAGTTAGAAAGGAAATCACATGTCTGTTGCAGATATCAAGAAGTCGGAAGTCGTTGCTCAGTTCGCCCGCGGTACCAACGACACGGGGTCGCCCGAAGTCCAGGTCGCACTGCTGACCGCACGTATCGTCGAACTGACGGGTCACTTCAAGACCCACGCGAAGGATCACCACAGCCGCCGCGGCCTGCTGCGCATGGTGAGCCGCCGCCGCAAGCTGCTCGACTACCTCAAGGGCAAGGATGCCGATCGTTACCGCGCACTGATCGAGAAGCTGGGTCTGCGTAAGTAATCGAGGCGATTGCCGCCAGCAAGATGCCTGTGTCAGTCCGCTGATACAGGCATTTTGTTTTTGCGCGGTGCGTAGCGTCACACGCATCGCAGGCTGTCCGGCACGCTCGTGCCGGCCTGCCGCAGCGATCGATACCGGGGCGGGATTTGTGTCATTCCAGCGCGTCGCTAGCATGAGCGCCGCGCTGGAATGGCATAAAAAACACACCTTGCTCCGGGTGATTCGGTCGGGACGCCGCCGCGCGGGATCGCCGGCGCGGCGAACGAAATGCATGAATACAAAGGAGCAACCATGTCCATGTTCAACAAGGTCGTGAAGGAATTCCAGTGGGGCCAGCACAAGGTGCGCCTCGAAACCGGTGAAATCGCCCGCCAGGCGAGCGGTGCCGTGATCGTCGACGTCGAAGACACCGTCGTGCTGGCAACCGTCGTCGGCGCGAAGTCGGCGAAGCCGGGCCAGGATTTCTTCCCGCTGACCGTCGACTACCTCGAGAAGACCTACTCGGCCGGCAAGATCCCGGGCGGCTTCTTCCGCCGCGAAGGCCGTCCGTCCGAGCACGAGACGCTGACGTCGCGCCTGATCGACCGCCCGCTGCGCCCGCTGTTCCCGGAAGGTTTCTACAACGAAGTCCAGGTCGTGATCCACGTGCTGTCCGTGAACCCGGAAATCCCGGCGGACATCCCCGCGCTGATCGGCGCATCGGCCGCGCTCGCCGTGTCGGGCCTGCCGTTCAACGGCCCGGTCGGTGCCGCGCGTGTCGCGTACATCGACAACGCGTACGTGCTGAACCCGACGCGTGACCAGATCAAGGCATCGAGCCTCGACCTCGTCGTCGCGGGGACGGAGCGCGCCGTGCTGATGGTCGAATCGGAAGCCGACCAACTGTCGGAAGAGGTGATGCTGGGCGCCGTGGTGTTCGGCCACGAGCAGATGCAGGTCGCGATCGACGCGATCCACGAGCTGGTGCGCGACGGCGGCAAGCCCGAGTGGGACTGGCAGCCGGCGCCGAAGAACGAGGCGCTGATCGCACGCGTGACCGAGCTCGCGCAGAACGATCTGCTCGCCGCCTACCAGTTGCGCGACAAGCAGGCGCGTTCGGCGAAGCTGAAGGAAGTCTACGCGGCGACCTCGGCGAAGCTCGAGGAAGAAGCGCTGGCGGCCGGCACGGTCGCGGCCGACAAGGCCACCGTCGGCAATATCCTGTTCGACATCGAAGCGAAGATCGTCCGCTCGCAGATCCTGAACGGCGAGCCGCGCATCGACGGCCGCGACACGCGCACCGTGCGCCCGATCGAAATCCGTACCGGCGTGCTGCCGCGTACCCACGGCTCGGCGCTGTTCACGCGCGGCGAGACGCAGGCGCTGGTCGTCGCGACGCTCGGCACGAAGGGTGACGAGCAGATCATCGATGCGCTCGAAGGCGAATACCGCGAGCGCTTCATGCTCCACTACAACATGCCCCCGTTCGCGACCGGCGAAACGGGCCGCGTCGGCTCGCCGAAGCGCCGCGAAATCGGCCACGGCCGCCTCGCGAAGCGCGCGCTGGTCAAGTGCCTGCCGAGCGCCGACGAATTCGGCTACTCGATCCGCGTCGTGTCGGAAATCACCGAGTCGAACGGTTCGTCGTCGATGGCATCGGTGTGCGGCGGCTGCCTCGCGCTGATGGACGCCGGCGTGCCGATGAAGGCGCACGTCGCGGGTATCGCGATGGGCCTGATCCTCGAAGGCAACAAGTTCGCGGTGCTGACCGACATCCTCGGCGACGAAGACCACCTCGGCGACATGGACTTCAAGGTGGCCGGCACCGAGCAAGGCGTGACGGCGCTGCAGATGGACATCAAGATCCAGGGCATCACGAAGGAAATCATGCAGGTCGCGCTCGCGCAGGCGAAGGAAGGCCGCATGCACATCCTCGGCAAGATGACGTCGGCGGTGTCGGGTGCGAACACGCAACTGTCGGAATTCGCGCCGCGCATGATCACGATCAAGATCAACCCGGAAAAGATCCGCGACGTGATCGGCAAGGGTGGCTCGGTGATCCGCGCGCTGACGGAAGAAACAGGCACGACCATCGACATCTCGGATGACGGCGTCGTGACGATCGCGAGCACGAGCAGCGAAGGCATGGCCGAAGCGAAGAAGCGCATCGAGCAGATCACGGCCGAGATCGAAGTCGGCCAGGTGTATGAAGGCACGGTGCTCAAGCTGCTCGATTTCGGCGCGATCGTGAACCTGCTGCCGGGCAAGGACGGCCTGCTGCACATCTCGGAAATCGTCAACGAGCGCGTGAAGGACATCAACGACTACCTGAAGGAAGGTCAGCAGGTGAAGGTCAAGGTGATCCAGACGGACGAGAAGGGTCGCGTGCGTCTGTCGGCCAAGGCGCTGCTGAATGAAGCAGCGGCCGCGGCGCAGTCGGATACGCCGCCGCAGCAGTAAGCGGACGGGCGGATCAACGGCCGGCAGTGCGAAAGCGCGCCGGCCGTTTTTTCTGTAGCATCGTTGTGCGGCGCAGCAGCGCCGGCGAGGCGTCCGCGCCGTGCGCGCGGGCGCGCCATCCGATTCCGATCCTGGAGCGATTTTCACCATGAAAGCCATCGAAATCACCGAATTCGGCGCCCCCGACGTGCTGAAGCTCGCGGAGCGTCCGCGCCCCGAACCGAAGCGCGGCGAGGTGCTGATCAAGGTGGCGGCTTCCGGCGTGAACCGGCCCGACGTGTTCCAGCGCAAGGGCGCCTATGCGCCGCCGCCGGGTGCGTCGGATCTGCCGGGCCTCGAGGTCGCGGGCGAGATCGTCGGCGGCGATTTGTCCGATGCGGCGCTGAATCCGTTCGGCCTGAAGCTCGGCGACCGCGTATGCGCGCTGCTCGCGGGCGGCGGCTATGCCGAATATGCGGTCGCGCCGCTGCTGCAATGCCTGCCGGTGCCCGACGGCCTCACCGATATCGAGGCCGCCTCGCTGCCCGAAACGTTTTTCACCGTGTGGAGCAACGTGTTCGACCGCGCGCAGCTTGGCGCGGGCGAGGGCGGCGAGCACGAGACGCTGCTCGTGCAGGGCGGCTCGAGCGGCATCGGCGTGACGGCGATCCAGATCGCGCATGCGCTCGGCTTTCGCGTGTTCGCGACGGCCGGCACCGCCGACAAGTGCCGCGCTTGCGAGGCGCTCGGCGCCGAGCGCGCGATCAACTACAAGACCGAAGATTTCGTCGAAGTCGTGAAGTCGCTGACGCACGATCGCGGCGTCGACGTGATCCTCGACATGGTGGCGGGTTCGTACGTGCCGCGCGAGCTGTCCGCGCTCGCGGATGGCGGTCGTCTCGTGCTGATCGCGCTGCTCGGCGGCGCGAAGGCCGACGTCAATCTGAGCGAGATCCTGCGCCGCCGGCTGACGATCACCGGTTCGACGCTGCGGCCGCGCCCGGTCGAATTCAAGGCGCGCATCGCCGCGCAACTGAAGGCGCGCGTGTGGCCGCTGCTCGCCGACGGCCGCATCAAGCCGGTGATCTATCGCGTGCTGCCCGCGGCCGACGCCGCGCAGGCGCATGCGCTGATGGAAAGCAGCGAGCATACCGGCAAGATCGTGCTCGATTGGGGTATGAACGCCTGACGGCCGGTGAGGCACGTACTTGACATGCGCGGTTTGACCGGTTCAAGCCGCGCGCAGTAAAATCGCGGGTTTGCTTCGCCAGATCCAACCTGACGGCCGGGTTCCGGCACGTTAATGACAAGATAGTGACGAGACAGACACGATGTCGAAACAACGAACAAAGCGAGTGATCGGCAACTGGAAGATGCACGGCCGGCTGGCCGGCAACCAGGCGCTGCTGAACGAAGTGGTGCAGGGTGCGGGCGCGGTGGCGGCTGAAACGTCGATCGGCGTGTGCGTGCCGTTCCCGTATCTCGCACAGGTTCAGGCGCAGCTCGGTGCGGGCCGTGTCGCGTTCGGTGCGCAGGACGTGTCCGCGCACGAGCAAGGTGCGTTCACCGGTGAGGTGGCGGCTGCGATGGTGGCGGAGTTCGGCGCGCAGTATGCGATCGTCGGCCACTCGGAGCGTCGCGCGTATCACGGCGAAAGCAACGAGACGGTCGCGGCGAAGACGCGGCGCGCGCTCGCGGCGGGGCTCACGCCGGTCGTGTGCGTCGGCGAGACGCTCGACGAGCGCGAGTCGGGCGCGACCGAGCAGGTCGTCGGCGCGCAGCTCGACGCAGTGCTGGCCGTGCTGACGGCTGACGAGGCCGCACGCATCGTCGTCGCGTACGAGCCGGTCTGGGCGATCGGCACGGGCAAGAGCGCGACGTCGGCGCAGGCGCAGGACGTGCACGCGTTCCTGCGTGCGCGTCTCGCGGCAAAGGGGGCGGCGGACGTGTCCGTGCTGTACGGCGGCAGCGTGAAGCCGGACAACGCGGAGGAGCTGTTCGCGCAGCCGGACATCGACGGCGGCCTGATCGGCGGCGCGTCGCTGAAGGCGGAAGATTTCCTGGCGATCTGCCGGGCCGCGCGTTGAGCGGTCCGAGATCGAATTGAACCATGACGGCGGCCGGTCGGTCCGGTCGCCCGATCCAATCGGGTGGGTGTGATGCTGTTATTCAAGACGCTGATTATTGTCGTGCAGGTGCTGTCTGCACTGGGTGTGATCGGGCTCGTGCTGCTGCAGCACGGCAAGGGTGCCGACATGGGTGCCGCATTCGGCAGCGGCGCGTCGGGCAGCCTGTTCGGTGCGACGGGCTCGGCGAACTTCCTGTCGCGCACGACGGGCATTCTCGCGACGATCTTCTTCGTGGCGACGCTCGCGCTGACGTACCTCGGTTCGTACAAGTCGACGCCGTCGGCGGGCGTGCTCGGCACGGCGGTGACCGCGCCGGCATCGGCGCCTGCGGCATCGGCGCCGGCTGTCGCGGCGTCCGCTGCGGCCGGTTCGGCCGCGAGCGCGCCGGGCCAGGATGTCCCGAAATAAAAAGTTAATTTTTTTGCGGTTGTGCGTTGAACAAATCTGGAACTCGGGTTAGAATTTAATTCTTGAAGCGATTCGCGGGAAACAAGCAGTACGACCCGAGTTGCATGCAGTGCCGACGTGGTGAAATTGGTAGACACGCTATCTTGAGGGGGTAGTGGCGAAAGCTGTGCGAGTTCGAGTCTCGCCGTCGGCACCAAAGTTACTCAATGCCAGCCGCTTCCAGTGGCTGGCATTTTTCATTTGTGGGGTGGGCTTGCGGTTGTCTTGCGATCGCCTGTACTCCGAAATGATTCCTTCCGCCGGAAGTGGTATTCTCCGGACGCTCAGAACCAACCGATAGAGGATTGCCTTGAACCTCGCAGCCTATTACCCCGTCTTGTTGTTCCTCCTCGTGGGCACTGGTTTAGGTATAGCGCTGGTCAGCATCGGCAAGCTCCTTGGTCCCAACAAGCCGGACGTCGAGAAGAACGCACCGTACGAGTGCGGTTTCGAAGCCTTTGAAGACGCCCGGATGAAATTCGACGTCCGGTACTACCTCGTCGCCATCCTGTTCATCATCTTCGATCTCGAAACCGCATTCCTGTTCCCGTGGGGCGTCGCGCTCCGGGACATCGGCTGGCCGGGTTTCATCGCAATGATGATTTTTCTGCTCGAATTCCTGCTGGGCTTTGCCTATATCTGGAAGAAAGGCGGCCTCGACTGGGAGTGATGGGTTAATCGCCGGTTTGCATGGGCGGCCGCGCTCGGTCGCTCGTCTGGAGTGGAAAGCAAATGAGTATCGAAGGGGTCTTGAAGGAAGGGTTTGTCACCACGACGGCTGACAAGCTGATCAACTGGACGCGTACCGGCTCGCTGTGGCCGATGACGTTCGGGCTCGCGTGTTGCGCCGTCGAGATGATGCATGCGGGTGCGGCCCGCTACGACCTGGACCGGTTCGGCGTCGTGTTCCGTCCGAGTCCGCGTCAGTCGGACGTGATGATCGTCGCCGGCACGCTGTGCAACAAGATGGCGCCCGCGCTGCGCCGCGTGTACGACCAGATGGCCGAGCCGCGCTGGGTGATCTCGATGGGGTCGTGCGCGAACGGTGGTGGTTACTACCACTACTCATACTCGGTGGTCCGCGGCTGCGACCGGATCGTGCCGGTCGACGTCTACGTGCCGGGCTGTCCGCCCACGGCCGAGGCGCTGGTCTACGGCGTGATCCAGCTTCAGGCGAAGATCCGTCGCACCAATACCATCGCCCGTCAATAAAGCCCCGAGCGTCCCCTCAATATGGCAAGCAAAATCGAGACCCTCAAGGCCAACCTCGAAGCCGCGCTCGGCGCGCGCGTGGTGAGCCTCACCGAAGCGATCGGTGAACTGACGCTCGTCGTGAAGGCGAGCGATTACCTCGAAGTCGCAAAGACGCTGCGCGACGATCCGAAGCTCCGTTTCGAGCAGCTGATCGACCTCTGCGGCGTCGACTACCAGACCTTCGGCGACGGCGCCTATGACGGCCCGCGCTTCGCGGCCGTGTCGCACCTGCTGTCGGTCACGAACAACTGGCGCCTGCGCCTGCGCGCATTCGCGCCGGACGACGATCTGCCGATCGTGGCGTCGCTGGTCGACATCTGGACCTCGGCGAACTGGTACGAGCGCGAAGCGTTCGACCTGTACGGCATCGTGTTCGAAGGCCACCCCGACCTGCGCCGCATCCTCACCGACTACGGCTTCATCGGTCACCCGTTCCGCAAGGACTTCCCGGTGTCCGGCTACGTCGAAATGCGTTACGACCCGGAAGAGAAGCGGGTCGTGTACCAGCCGGTGACGATCGAGCCGCGCGAAATCACGCCGCGCGTGATCCGCGAGGATCGCTATGGCGGTCTGAAACATTAAGGGGGCGTCATGGCAGAAATCAAGAACTACACGCTCAACTTCGGCCCGCAGCACCCGGCAGCGCACGGCGTGCTGCGCCTCGTGCTCGAGCTCGACGGCGAAGTCATCCAGCGTGCCGATCCGCACATCGGCCTGCTGCACCGCGCGACGGAAAAGCTCGCGGAATCCAAGACGTTCATCCAGTCCGTGCCGTACATGGACCGTCTCGACTACGTGTCGATGATGGTCAACGAGCACGGTTACGTGCTCGCGATCGAAAAGCTGCTCGGCATCGACGTGCCGGAGCGCGCGCAGTACATCCGCGTGCTGTTCGACGAAATCACGCGCGTGCTGAACCACCTGATGTGGATCGGCGCGCACGCGCTCGACGTCGGCGCGATGGCCGTGTTCCTGTACGCGTTCCGCGAACGCGAAGACCTGATGGACGTGTACGAAGCGGTGTCCGGCGCCCGGATGCACGCGGCCTACTATCGTCCGGGCGGCGTCTATCGCGACCTGCCTGACGCAATGCCGCAATACAAGGCGTCGAAGATTCGCAACGAGAAGGCGCTCGCGAAGATGAACGAAGCGCGCAGCGGCTCGGTGCTCGACTTCATCGACGATTTCTTCACGCGCTTCCCGAAGTGCGTCGACGAATACGAAACGCTGCTGACCGACAACCGGATCTGGAAACAGCGTCTGGTCGGGATCGGCGTGGTGAGCCCGGAACGTGCGCTGCAGATGGGCCTGACGGGCCCGATGCTGCGCGGCTCGGGCATCGCATGGGACCTGCGCAAGAAGCAGCCCTACGAAGTGTACGATCGCCTCGATTTCGACGTGCCGGTCGGCGTGAACGGCGATTGCTACGACCGCTATCTGGTGCGCGTCGAGGAAATGCGCCAGTCGGTCCGCATCGCGAAACAGTGTATTGAGTGGCTCCGCAAGAATCCGGGCCCGGTGATGACGGACAATCACAAGGTTGCCCCGCCGTCGCGCGTCGGCATGAAGACCAACATGGAAGACTTGATCCACCATTTCAAGCTCTTCACCGAAGGTTTCCATGTGCCGGAAGGCGAAGCGTACGCGGCGGTCGAGCATCCGAAGGGCGAGTTCGGCATCTACCTCGTGTCGGACGGCGCCAACAAGCCGTATCGCCTCAAGATTCGCGCGCCGGGTTTCGCGCACCTGGCGTCGCTCGACGAAATGGCGCGCGGTCACATGATCGCCGACGCCGTCACGATCATCGGTACGCAGGACATCGTGTTCGGCGAAATCGATCGCTAAATGGTTGCGCCGCCCGCGAGCGCGGGCGGCGAGCAGTCCGTCACACGCGAAGTGACATGCGGTATGCGCCGAACCGGCGCGGCTTCGCAAGCTGTCAACAGAGTGAGCGCCAGGTCTGCCGTCCATGCACCCCCAGTGTGCGGCAGGTTGTTCGTTCGGTAGGAATTGAAAGAGTCGTGTCTGAAAATGATCTCAGCTGAAGGCCTGAAGGAAATCGATCGAGCGTTGACGAAGTATCCCGCCGATCAGAAACAGTCCGCCGTGATGTCGGCGTTGGCCGTGGCTCAAGAAGAGCATGGCTGGCTGTCGCCCGAACTGATGCAGTTCGTTGCGGACTATCTCGGCATGCCGGCCGTCGCCGTGCAGGAAGTCGCGACGTTCTACACGATGTACGAGCTCAAACCGGTCGGCAAGCACAAGATCACGCTCTGCACGAACCTGCCGTGCCAGCTCGGCCCGCACGGCGGCGCGGAAGCGGCTGCCGACTACCTGAAACAGAAGCTGGGCATCGGCTTCGGCGAGACCACGCCCGACGGCAAGTTCACGCTGAAGGAAGGCGAATGCATGGGCTCGTGCGGCGATGCGCCGGTGCTGCTGGTGAACAATCACAGAATGTGCAGCTTCATGAGCCGCGAGAAGATCGACCAGCTGCTTGAGGAGCTCTCGAAATGACGTCCCTCCACGACCGTCACATCAAACCGCTGATCCTCGCTGGTCTGAACGGCGAGAACTGGCACCTCGAAGACTACGTTGCGCGCGGCGGCTACAAGCAGCTGCGCCGCATTCTCGAAGAAAAGATTCCGCCCGAGCAGGTGATTGCCGACGTGAAGGCGTCGGGCCTGCGCGGCCGCGGCGGTGCGGGCTTCCCGACCGGCCTGAAGTGGAGCTTCATGCCGCGCCAGTTCCCGGGGCAGAAGTACCTCGTCTGCAACTCGGACGAAGGCGAGCCGGGCACGTTCAAGGATCGCGACATCCTGCGCTGGAACCCGCACGCGCTGATCGAGGGCATGGCCATCGGCGCGTACGCGATGGGCATCACCGTCGGCTACAACTACATCCACGGCGAAATCTTCGAAGTGTATCGACGCTTCGAAGCCGCGCTCGACGAAGCGCGCGCGGCCGGGTTCCTCGGCGACAACATCATGGGCTCGGAATTCTCGTTCCAGCTGCACGCGCACCACGGTTACGGCGCGTACATCTGCGGCGAGGAAACGGCGCTGCTCGAGTCGCTCGAAGGCAAGAAGGGCCAGCCGCGCTTCAAGCCGCCGTTCCCGGCGAGCTTCGGCGTGTACGGCAAGCCGACCACGATCAACAACACCGAGACGTTCGCCGCGGTGCCGTTCCTGCTGGCCATCGGGCCGCAGAATTACCTCGAGATCGGCAAGCCGAACAACGGCGGCACGAAGATCTTCTCGGTGTCGGGCGACGTCGAGCGTCCGGGCAACTACGAAGTGCCGCTCGGCACGCCGTTCGCGACGCTGATGGAGCTCGCCGGCGGGATGCGCGGCGGCAAGAAGATCAAGGCGGTGATTCCGGGCGGCTCGTCCGCGCCGGTGATCCCGGGCGACATCATGATGCAGACGGATCTCGACTACGATTCGATCGCGAAGGCGGGCTCGATGCTCGGTTCCGGCGCGGTGATCGTGATGGACGAGACGCGCTGCATGGTGCGCTCGCTGCTGCGCCTGTCGTACTTCTACTACGAGGAGTCGTGCGGCCAGTGCACGCCGTGCCGTGAAGGCACCGGCTGGCTGTATCGCGTCGTGAACCGTATCGAACACGGCGAAGGGCGCCAGGAAGATCTGGACCTGCTGAACTCGGTGGCCGAGAACATCATGGGCCGCACGATCTGTGCGCTCGGCGATGCGGCGGCGATGCCGGTGCGCGGGATGCTCAAGCACTACTGGGACGAATTCGCGTACCACGTCGAGCACAAGCACTGCATGGTCGGCGGCCACGCGCCGCATGTGGCTTCGGCTGCGGCGGCCTGAAGCGAAACACCCGGTTGCGGAATTTGAGCGCACGGTCGGGCCAAGGCGCGAACGGGCGGAAATAGGTTAAGGACCATTCACCATCATGGTTGAACTTGAAATAGACGGCAAGAAGGTCGAGGTGCCCGAAGGCAGCATGGTGATCCAGGCTGCGCACAAGGCGGATACGTACATTCCTCACTTCTGCTATCACAAGAAACTGTCGGTCGCGGCCAACTGCCGGATGTGTCTCGTCGAAGTCGAGAAGATGCCGAAGGCCGTGCCTGCCTGCGCGACGCCCGTGTCGGCCGGCATGATCGTGCGCACGCAGTCCGACAAGGCTGTGAAGGCGCAGCAGTCGGTGATGGAATTCCTCCTCATCAATCACCCGCTCGATTGCCCGATCTGCGATCAGGGCGGCGAATGTCAGCTGCAGGATCTGGCGGTCGGCTACGGCAAGTCGTCGTCGCGCTACTCCGAAGAAAAGCGCGTGGTGTTCCACAAGAACGTGGGCCCGCTGATCTCGATGGAAGAAATGTCGCGCTGCATCCACTGCACGCGCTGCGTCCGCTTCGGCCAGGAAATCGCCGGCGTGATGGAGTTCGGCATGCTGGGCCGCGGCGAGCATTCGGAAATCACGACGTTCGTCGGCAAGACGGTCGATTCCGAAATGTCCGGCAACATGATCGACCTGTGCCCGGTCGGCGCGCTGACCAGCAAGCCGTTCCGCTACAGCGCCCGTACGTGGGAGCTGTCGCGCCGCAAGTCGGTGAGCCCGCACGATTCCGTCGGCGCGAACCTCGTCGTGCAGGTGAAGAACAACCGCGTGATGCGCGTGCTGCCGTTCGAGAACGAAGCGATCAACGAATGCTGGATCTCGGACAAGGACCGCTTCTCGTATGAAGGCCTCAACAGCGACGAGCGCCTGACGAAGCCGATGCTCAAGCAGGGCGGCCAGTGGATCGAGACCGACTGGCAGACCGCGCTCGAATACGTCGCGAAGGGCCTGAAGGGCATCGCCGCGGATCACGGGGCGAACGCGCTGGCGATGCTCGCGAGCGCGCACAGCACGGCCGAAGAGCTGTTCCTCGTGAAGCAGCTCGCCAACGAACTGAAGACGCCGAACGTCGACTTCCGTCTGCGTCAGCAGGATTTCTCGGCGCCGGTCCAGGGCGCACCGTGGCTCGGCATGCCGATCGCCGATCTGTCGAACGTGGATGCCGCATTCGTCGTCGGCTCGTTCCTGCGCCGCGACCATCCGCTGTTCGCGTCGCGCCTGCGTCAGGCTGCGAAGAACGGCGCGAAGCTGCACTTCCTGCACGCGACCGCCGACGATTCGCTGATCCCGACCGCGCAACGCATCGTCGCCGCGCCGTCCGCATGGCTCGACGAGCTGGCCGGCATCGCCGCGGCCGTCGCGCAGTTGCGCGGCGTCGCGCTGCCCGACGCGCTCGCCGGCGTCACCGCATCGCCGGCCGCCCAGGCCGTCGCGCAGTCGCTCGCGAACGGCGAACGCCGCGCGGTGCTGCTCGGCAACGCCGCGGTCCAGCATCCGGTGTTCGCGAAGCTGCACGCCGTCGCCAAGTGGATCGCCGACACCACCGGCGCCACGTTCGGCTTCCTGACGGAAGCGGCGAACACGGTCGGCGCGCACGTCGTCGGCGCACTGCCGGGCGAAGGCGGCCTGAACGCACGCGAAGCATTCGCGCAGCCGCGCAAGGGCTACGTGCTGCTGAACGTCGAACCGGAATTCGACACCGCCGATCCGGCGCAGGCACTGGCCGCGCTGAACCAGGCGGAAATGGTCGTCGTGATGTCGCCGTTCAAGCACGGCCTCGACTACGCCGACGTGCTGCTGCCGGTTGCGCCGTTCACGGAAACGGCCGGCACGTTCGTCAACGCGGAAGGCACCGTGCAGAGCTTCAACGGCGTTGTGCGCCCGCTCGGCGACACGCGCCCGGCCTGGAAGGTGCTGCGCGTGCTCGGCAGCCTGCTCGGCCTGCCGAACTTCGAATACGAGACCGCGGAAGAAGTGCGTCTCGCCGCGCTCGGCGATGCCGGCGTCGCGGGCCGCCTGTCGAACCAGACGTCGGTCGCGCCGGCGCGCGCCGCGGCGAACGCCGCGAACGGCGGCCTCGAGCGTCTGGCCGATGTGCCGATCTATCACGCCGACGCGCTCGTGCGCCGCGCGGGTGCGCTGCACCTGACGGCCGCCGCGAAGGCGGCGAATGCCGCGGCCCTGCCGGCTGCGCTGTTCGACAAGCTGGGCTTGAAGGAAGGCGACGCGGTGCGCGTGCGCCAGGGCGAGCGTGCGGTGCAGTTGCCGGCCGTGCGCGACGCGAATCTTGCGGAGACGGTCGTTCGCGTGTCGGCGGCGACGCCTGCCGGCGCAGCGCTCGGCAGCCTGTCCGGTGAACTGGTGGTGGAGAAGGCGTAAATGAGCTTGTTCGATACGATCAACGCGGGCGGGGCCGAGCTTCTCGGCTTCGCGTGGCCGACGGTGTGGGCAGTCGTGCGCATCCTCGTCGTCTCCGTCGTCATCCTGCTGTGCGTCGCATACCTGATTCTGTGGGAACGCAAGCTGATCGGCTGGATGCACGTGCGTCTCGGCCCGAACCGCGTCGGCCCCGGCGGCCTGCTGCAGCCGATCGCCGACGTGCTGAAGCTGCTGCTGAAGGAAGTGATCCAGCCGACCGCCGCCAGCCGCTGGCTGTACCTGATCGCGCCGATCATGACCGTCGTGCCGGCGTTCGCCGTGTGGGCCGTGATCCCGTTCCAGGCCGAAGCCGTGCTCGCGAACGTGAACGCGGGCCTGCTGTACGCGATGGCGATCTCGTCGATCGGCGTGTACGCGGTGATTCTCGCCGGCTGGGCGTCGAACTCGAAGTACGCATTCCTCGGCGCGATGCGCGCCGCGGCCCAGATGGTGTCGTACGAAATCTCGATGGGCTTCGCGCTGGTGCTCGTGCTGATGACGGCCGGCAGCCTGAACCTGTCGGAAATCGTCGGCTCGCAACAGCACGGCTTCTTCGCCGGCCACGGCGTGAACTTCCTGTCATGGAACTGGCTGCCGCTCCTGCCGGCGTTCGTCGTCTACTTCATCTCGGGCATTGCGGAAACGAACCGTCACCCGTTCGACGTGGTGGAAGGGGAGTCGGAGATCGTCGCGGGTCACATGATCGATTACTCGGGCATGGCGTTCGCGCTGTTCTTCCTCGCCGAGTACATCAACATGATCGTGATCTCGGCGCTCGCCTCGACGCTGTTCCTCGGCGGCTGGGACGCACCGTTCGAATTCCTGTCGTTCATCCCGGGCATCTTCTGGCTGGTGCTGAAGGTCTTCGCGCTGCTGTCGGTGTTCATCTGGGTCCGCGCGACGTTCCCGCGCTTCCGTTACGACCAGATCATGCGTCTGGGCTGGAAGGTGTTCCTGCCCGTCACGGTGATCTGGGTGGTCGTGGTCGGCTGCTGGATGATGTCGCCGCTGAACATCTGGGTGAAGTAAAGATCGGACGAAATCATGACGGCTATCCAACACTTCTTTAAGACTTTCTTCCTGACCGAGCTGCTGAAGGGGCTCGCGCTGACCGGTCGCTACACGTTCAAGCGCAAGTTCACCGTGCAGTTCCCGGAAGAGAAGACCCCGATTTCGCCGCGTTTCCGCGGGCTGCACGCACTGCGCCGCTACGAGAACGGCGAAGAGCGCTGCATCGCGTGCAAGCTGTGCGAGGCCGTGTGCCCCGCGCTGGCGATCACGATCGAATCGGAAACGCGCGCCGACAATACGCGCCGCACGACGCGCTACGACATCGACCTGACGAAGTGCATCTTCTGCGGTTTCTGCGAAGAAAGCTGCCCGGTCGATTCGATCGTCGAGACGCAGATTCTCGAGTACCACGGCGAGAAGCGCGGCGACCTGTATTTCACGAAGGAAATGCTGCTCGCGGTGGGCGATCGCTACGAGAAGGACATCGCCGCGGCGAAGGCTGCCGACGCGCCGTATCGTTGATTGTGTTTGCAGTGCCGGCCCGGCATGAACGATGACGGGCCGAGCCGCCGCGACGGGTGCGGGCGTTCCGCAAGCCGCGCCTGACTATGGCCTAACGATGAACCGGTAATCATGGAATTCACGACCGTACTGTTCTACATCTTCGCGCTGCTCCTGGTGGTATCAGGGCTGAAGGTGATCACTTCGCGCAACCCGGTGGCGTCTGCGCTTTTCCTTGTGCTGGCGTTCTTCAACGCGGCCGCGATCTGGATGCTGCTGGAGGCGGAATTCCTCGCGATCCTGCTGGTTCTGGTCTATGTCGGCGCGGTGATGGTGCTGTTCCTGTTCGTCGTGATGATGCTGGACATCAACATCGACTACCTGCGCCGCGACTTCAAGCGCTTCGTGCCGATGGCGACCGTGGTCGGCGCGATCATCGTGATCGAAACCGCGCTGATCCTGTGGCGCGGCTACGGCGACACGCACACCGTGCATGCGATGGCGACGGGCGAGATGGCCAACTGGTCGAATACGCGCCTGATCGGCAAGGTGATCTACACCGACTACATCTTCGCGTTCGAAATCGCCGGCCTCGTGCTGCTGGTCGCGATCATCGCCGCGATCGGGCTGACCGAGCGCAAGGGCAAGGACAGCAAGCGCCAGCGCGTGTCGGATCAGGTCAAGGTGCGCCGCAACGACCGCGTGCGCCTCGTGAAGATGGAAGCGGACAAGCCGCAGCCGGAAACGGTGCAAAGCGAAGCCGGTTCGGGCACCAACGGCTAAGCGGAGGAAAAGAAAACCATGCTGACTCTTGCTCACTACCTTGTGCTCGGCGCGATCCTGTTTGCGATCGCGATCGTCGGGATTTTCCTGAACCGCCGCAACGTCATCATCATCCTGATGTCGATCGAACTGATGCTGCTGGCGGTGAACACCAACTTCGTCGCGTTCTCGCACTACCTCGGCGACGTGCACGGCCAGATCTTCGTGTTCTTCGTGCTGACCGTCGCCGCAGCGGAAGCCGCGATCGGTCTCGCGATTCTGGTGACCCTGTTCCGTAAGCTCGACACGATCAATGTCGAGGATCTCGATCAGCTCAAAGGTTAATTTCAGGCAACGCTGTTATGTCAACGACACTCAATGAAAACCTGCTGCTGGCGATTCCGCTCGCTCCGCTGGCCGGCTCGCTGATTGCGGGGCTGTTCGGGAACGCAGTCGGGCGCAAGGGCGCACACCGGATCACGATCCTCGGCGTATTGATCGCGTTCCTCCTGTCGGCGAAAGTCTTCCTCGACGTGATGGGCGGCGCGAGCTTCAACGCGACCGTCTACGAATGGATGAACGTCGGCTCGCTGAAGCTCGAAGTCGGCTTCCTCGTCGATTCGCTGACCGCGATGATGATGGTCGTCGTGACCTTCGTGTCGCTGATGGTGCACGTGTACACGATCGGCTACATGGCGGAAGAAGACGGCTACCAGCGCTTCTTCTCGTACATCTCGCTGTTCACGTTCTCGATGCTGATGCTCGTGATGAGCAACAACTTCCTGCAGCTGTTCTTCGGCTGGGAAGCGGTGGGTCTGGTGTCGTACCTGCTGATCGGCTTCTACTTCACGCGTGAGAGCGCGATCTACGCGAACATGAAGGCGTTCCTCGTGAACCGCGTGGGCGACTTCGGCTTCCTGCTCGGTATCGGCCTGCTGCTCGCGTTCGCCGGCTCGATGAACTACGGCGAAGTGTTCGCGAAGCGCGCGGAGCTCGCGAGCCTGCACTTCCCGGGCACCGACTGGGGCCTGCTGACCGTCGCCTGTATCTGCCTGTTCATCGGCGCGATGGGTAAATCGGCGCAGTTCCCGCTGCACGTGTGGCTGCCGGACTCGATGGAAGGCCCGACCCCGATCTCGGCGCTGATTCACGCGGCGACGATGGTGACGGCTGGCATCTTCATGGTGTCGCGCATGTCGCCGCTGTTCGAGCTGTCGGATACCGCGCTGTCGTTCATCACGGTGATCGGTGCGATCACGGCGCTCTTCATGGGCTTCCTCGGCATCGTCCAGAACGACATCAAGCGCGTGGTCGCGTACTCGACGCTGTCGCAGCTCGGCTACATGACCGTCGCGCTCGGCGTGTCCGCTTACCCGGTCGCCGTGTTCCACCTGATGACGCACGCGTTCTTCAAGGCGCTGCTGTTCCTCGGCGCCGGCTCGGTGATCATGGGCATGCACCACGACCAGGACATGCGCAACATGGGCGGCCTGCGCAAGTACATGCCGATCACGTGGATCACGTCGCTCGTCGGCTCGCTCGCGCTGATCGGTACGCCGTTCTTCTCGGGTTTCTACTCGAAGGATTCGATCATCGACGCGGTGAAGCTGTCGCACCTGCCGGGTTCGGGCTTCGCGTACTTCGCGGTCGTCGCGAGCGTGTTCGTCACGGCGCTGTACTCGTTCCGCATGTACTTCCTGGTGTTCCACGGCGAAGAGCGCTTCCGCCATCCGAAGCATCCGGAATCGCCGATGGGCATGGCGGCCGCGCACGGCCACGACGATCACGGCCATGGCCACGGTCATGACGACCACGCGCACGAACCGCACGAGACCCCGTGGGTCGTGTGGGTGCCGCTGGTCCTGCTGGCGATTCCGTCGGTGATCATCGGCGCGATCGCGATCAGCCCGATGCTGTTCGGCGATTTCTTCCAGCACGGCGTCGCGTTCGACAAGGTGATCTTCATCGGCGAAAACCATCCGGCGCTGGCCGAGATGGCCGAAGAGTTCCACGGCTGGGTCGGCATGGGCCTGCACTCGGTGTCGGGCCTGCCGGTGTGGCTGGCGCTCGCCGGTGTCGTCGTCGCGTGGTTCCTGTACCTGAAGCGTCCGGAGCTGCCGGCGTCGATCCGCCGCGCGTTCGGCCCGATCTACACGCTGCTGGACAACAAGTACTACATGGACAAGATCAACGAAGTGGTGTTCGCCCGCGGTTCGGTGGCGATCGGCCGCGGCCTGTGGAAGGAGGGCGACGTCGTGGTGATCGACGGCCTCGTCAACGGCAGCGCCCGGTTCATCGGCTGGTTCGCCGGCGTGATCCGCTTCCTCCAATCCGGTTACATCTATCACTACGCGTTCGCCATGATCATCGGCATGCTGGGGCTCCTGACCCTGTTTGTAACGCTCGGCGGCAAATAAGGCGGGGGGACAACTAATGCACGCTTTTCCGATTCTCAGTACCGCGATCTGGCTGCCGATCGTTTTCGGCCTCCTCGTGCTTGCGGTCGGTAACGACAAAAATCCGGGGACGGCCCGCTGGGTTGCGCTGATCGGTGCGCTGCTCGGCCTCGCGGTCACGATCCCGCTGATCACCGGCTTCGACTCGAGCACGGCTGCGCTGCAGTTCGTCGAACAGTCGACCTGGATCGAGCGCTTCAAGATTTCGTATCACCTCGGCGTCGACGGCATCTCGATGTGGTTCGTCGTGCTCACCGCACTGATCACGGTGATCGTCGTGATCGCCGCGTGGGAAGTGATCACCGAGAACGTCGCGCAGTACCTCGCGGCGTTCCTGATCCTGTCCGGGATCATGATCGGCGTGTTCTCGGCGGCCGACGGCCTGCTGTTCTACGTATTCTTCGAGGCGACCCTGATCCCGATGTACATCATCATCGGCGTGTGGGGCGGCCCGAACCGCGTGTATGCGGCATTCAAGTTCTTCCTGTACACGCTGGCCGGCTCGCTGCTGATGCTGGTCGCGCTGATCTACCTGTACACCGAAACGCATTCGTTCGACCTCGCGACGTGGCAGAACGCGAAGATCGCGATGACGCCGCAGATCCTGCTGTTCATTGCCTTCTTCCTCGCGTTCGCGGTGAAGGTGCCGATGTGGCCGGTGCACACGTGGCTGCCGGACGCGCACGTGGAAGCGCCGACGGGCGGCTCGGTCGTGCTGGCCGCGATCATGCTGAAGCTCGGTGCATACGGTTTCCTGCGCTTCTCGCTGCCGATCACGCCGGACGCGAGCCACTTCCTGGCGCCCGTCGTGATCACGCTGTCGCTGATCGCCGTGATCTACATCGGCCTCGTCGCGATGGTGCAGGCCGACATGAAGAAGCTGGTCGCGTATTCGTCGATCGCGCACATGGGTTTCGTCACGCTCGGCTTCTTCATCTTCAACCAGCTCGGCGTCGAAGGCGCGATCGTCCAGATGATCTCGCACGGCTTCGTGTCGGGCGCGATGTTCCTCTGCATCGGCGTGCTGTACGACCGCGTGCACTCGCGCCAGATCGCCGACTACGGCGGCGTCGTCAACGTGATGCCGAAGTTCGCGGCATTCGCGATGCTGTTCTCGATGGCCAACTGCGGCCTGCCGGGTACGTCCGGTTTCGTCGGCGAGTTCATGGTGATTCTCGCGGCCGTCCAGTACAACTTCTGGATCGCATTCGGCGCGGCATTCACGCTGATCCTCGGCGCGGCCTACACGCTGTGGATGTACAAGCGCGTGTACTTCGGCGCGGTGGCGAACGATCACGTTGCCAAGCTGACGGACATCGGCCGTCGCGAATTCGTGATGCTGGCCGTGCTCGCCGCATTCACGCTGCTGATGGGCCTGTATCCGAAGCCTTTCACCGACGTGATGCACGTTTCCGTGGAAAACCTCCTCTCCCACGTCGCGCAGTCGAAGCTGCCGCTGGCCCAGTAATCGCGAGCGGAGGAAATCAAGATCATGAACGCTCCTATGAATGTCCTGTTGCCTGACGCGCTGGTGATGGCCGCCATCGTCGTCGCATGGCTGAACGACACCTTTACCGGTGCTTCCGGCCGCCGCCTGACCTATCTGATCGCGGTCGTCTCGTCGGTCGTCGCCGGCGTGTGGTTCGCGGTCCAGGCGCTCGATCCGCAGCAGTACTACTTCTTCTCGAGGATGGTCGTCGTCGACTCGTTCGCGAGCATGATGAAGGCCGTCGTGTCGTTCGGTTTCGCGGTCTCGCTCGTCTATTCGCGCAAGTACCTCGAAGAGCGCGACATGTTCCGCGGCGACGTGTTCCTGCTCGGCATGTTCTCGCTGCTCGGCCAGCTGGTCATGGTGTCGGGCAACAACTTCCTGACGCTGTACCTCGGTCTCGAACTGATGTCGCTGTCGCTGTACGCGGTCATCGCGCTGCGTCGCGACGCGGCGCAGTCGAGCGAAGCCGCGATGAAGTACTACGTGCTGGGCGCGCTCGCGTCGGGCTTCGTGCTGTACGGCATCTCGATGCTCTACGGCGCGACCGGCTCGCTCGAGCTGGGCGAGGTGTACAAGGCGGTCGGCGGCAACACCGACGCGGCCGTGCTGATGTTCGGCGTGATCTTCATCGTCGCCGGTATCGCGTTCAAGCTCGGCGCCGTGCCGTTCCACATGTGGGTGCCGGACGTCTACCAGGGCGCACCGACCGCGATGACGCTGTTCGTCGGCGGCGGCCCGAAGGTGGCCGCGTTCGCGTGGGGCCTGCGCTTCCTGGTGATGGGCCTGCTGCCGCTCGCCCAGAACTGGCAGACCGCGCTCGTGATCCTGGCCGCGCTGTCGCTGATCGTCGGCAACATCACCGGTATCGTCCAGCGCAACATCAAGCGGATGCTCGCGTACTCGGCGATCTCGAACATG
>NZ_CADFEN010000010.1 GCF_902833145.1 Burkholderia sp. BCC0506
ATCAACAACACCATCAAGGTCATCAAGCGTCGAGCTTACGGGTACCGCGACGACGAATACTTCTTCCTCAAGATTCGCGCCGCGTTCCCCGGTAATCCTCGATGAACCATAAAAAAGCCCGCTGCTTGAGCGGGCTGAATCCATGTTTGGAGACATGGAGGAGACAGACGTAAATTTAAGGGAAAACCCGGACGTTTGCAAACCCTCGTTGCATTCGCACAACTTGCCGCCGCGCAGCCCGACTTGTGTCGGCGCGCAGCCTGGCCCCATTCACATGCCGCTCGCCCGTGCATGCGCCGCAAACGCGCCGAACCGCCCGTGCGCAACCGGCAGCGCATATTTGCTGCGCATCTCCGTTTCGATCCACGCACATGCCTCGCGCGCGCAATCGGTCAATGCGTGCCGCGTCGCATGCCCGTCGATGTCGTAGACGAAACGCACGCCGACCTCGTCATCGTCGACCTGTCGTTCGAGCTGATTGAGCTGCAGTTGCGGCCCGTGCTGTTGCGACAGCGCACGCAATTCGTCGAAGTGATATTCGAGCCAGTCTGCGAAGAACAGCGCGTCGCTGTGGCAGGGCAGGCGGAAAGCCGCGCTGCGCGACGGACGCGCCGCGGTTTCGGCAGCCGCCGCATGCGGTTCGCCGTCGGCGGCGACGGGCAGAGCGACCGGCGCGAGCGGGTGTTGAAGCTCGCGGTACGGTTCGCGATCGCGCAGCGCATGCCACAGCAATTCGTCGCCGGCGGCGCCGGACGGCTGCATCGTCAGGTCGTGGCGGCCGTCATCGGCCGGCGCGATGTCGCGGATCACGAGGCGCAGCGAGCACAGCGGCTCGTCCGCGACCAGCAGGGTTGCCGGGCGCGGCAGCCCGCACACGAGCGGGGCGGCGCCGGCAGCACGAAACACCAGCCCGCGACGGTCGAGCCGCACGAGCGGCAGCGGCCTGGGAAACGACGGGTAGGCGACCGCGATGCGGGCGCCGCCGGCGCTCGTCAATCCGGGCATCATCGCGCGAAAGACCTGAGACTGATCCACGTTGGTTCTCCTTCGTTACGATGCCGCCCGGACGGAATGCGCGTTCCGGCTCAGGCGGCGATAGCTTGCCGGGTAGCCTGCCCCGGCTCGATTCCTAGTGCGGCAAACGTTTGCGGATCGATGTCGATCCAGCACGCGACGACCAGACGTCCGTCCACCTGCTTCGGCGGGCCTGCGCGGTGCGCGTGTATGCCGATCCGGCGGAACAGCCGCTCCATGCTCGCGAACGTCACGCCGATCAGCTGCCGCGCGCCGAGCTGTGCCGCGCATTCGACGACGGCCGCGAGCATCGGCCGCACGGCCCACTCCGCGTTGCCGGGGCCGCCTTCGTCGTCGGTCGCCGCGAATCGGGACAACTCCCAGACGGCGGCCGATTGCGGCAGCGGCATGTCCTCGGCGACCAGGTCGGCGAATAGCGACTGCAGCAGATACGGGCGCGTCGTCGGCAGCAGGCGCGCACATCCGCACATGTCGCCGTCGGCGTTTCGCGCGAACACGTAGACCGTGTCGTCGCGATCGAACTGGTCGCGCTCGAAACTTTCGTTCGCCGACGGGAGCGCCCAACCGAGCTGTTCGACGAACACGCGGCGCCGGTAGCGCCCGAGATCCGCCGCAAGTTCGTGTGGCAACCGCCCTTCCTCGTGAACGAAGGTCTGCATGGATGTCCTCGGATCTGTGCTTTTCTATGCGTGCATTACAGCGCGCGGCACGAGGACCCTGTAACTGGTAACTCTTACAGGGTGGCGGCGTAAAGACGCCATTCGGGACGTGGTAACGGTTTCTTGATCGGCGGGATTGAAAACCGGGCCGCTTTTGCTTATAAAGAGCGCCAGTCCTGCAAAATCGTCAGAGGAATGCGGGGGCGATTGTCACTGGAGCGTGGGGCCGGCATGATTGGCGTCGTTGCGCCCGAGCAGGGCCGACGCGACGGCGGCAGGCCAGTCGATGGCGGCGAGCCGCGCGGTGAGCGCGGCGGCCGTGCGGAACATGCCGATGTCGGCGCCCTTGGCGTCGACGGCCATCACGTTGCTGCGGACGTCGCCGCCCGCGATCACGAACGTGCCTGTCGTGCGTTCGAGGTACCAGTCCCAGCCGACCGTCACGTAGGCGACGCCGGCACCGGCCGTGCGATGCCATTCGGTATAGCCGGCGAGGCGGGCGTCGATCGCGTGGTCGCGCAATTCGGCCAGCAGCGCGGGGTCGAGGCCGCTCGCGACATGGTCGAGCACGAGTGCGGCCAGTGCGCCTTCTGACAGGCGTACGTAGCCGTCCGGGGACGGGCCGGGGACAGGGTGCAGCAAGGGTGAAGTCATGCGCGGAATGTATCAGCCCCGAACGGGTGCTGAAACCTGACAAGTATGACAGCGTGACGTTGTCGGAGAACGAATGGAACTGCGCTGGCAGGATGCCTACCAACAATTCAGTGCCGCGGAAGACGAGCAGCAGCTCTTCCAGCGGATCGCCGCCTATTCCAGGCGGCTCGGATTCGAATACTGCTGTTACGGCATTCGCGTACCGCTGCCCGTATCGAAGCCGGCGGTCGCCATCTTCGATACCTATCCGGACGGCTGGATGGCGCACTACCAGGCGCAGAACTATATCGAGATCGATTCGACGGTTCGCGACGGCGCGCTCAGCACCAACATGATCGTCTGGCCGGACGTCGACCGGATCGAGCCGTGCCCGCTGTGGCAGGACGCGCGGGATTTCGGGCTGTCGGTGGGCGTCGCGCAATCGAGCTGGGCGGCGCGCGGCGCGTTCGGCCTGTTGAGCATCGCCCGTCATGCCGACCGGCTGACGCCGGCCGAGATCAACATGCTGACGCTGCAGACGAACTGGCTCGCGAACCTGTCGCATTCGCTGATGAGCCGTTTCATGGTGCCGAAGCTGGCGCCCGCGGCGGGCGTCACGCTGACCGCGCGCGAGCGCGAGGTGCTGTGCTGGACGGCCGAGGGCAAGACCGCGTGCGAAATCGGCCAGATCCTCAGCATCTCGGAGCGGACGGTCAACTTTCACGTGAACAACATCCTCGAGAAGCTCGGCGCGACCAACAAGGTGCAGGCGGTCGTCAAGGCGATCTCGGCCGGGCTCATCGAAACACCCTGACGCGACGTGGCGCGACGGCGCCGCCGGAGACGGCGGCCGCCACGTGCTCACTCCATCATCGGCTCCGCTTCCTTCGCGGTCCAGCTCACGCTGGAAATGCTTTTCTCCATGCTCATCCGGCTCGCGATCTGCTCGAGCTTCTGTTGATCCTTCGGATGCAGCTTCAACGTCGCGGTGACCTTCAGCCGGTCCGGCTGGTCGGGCACGTCTTCGCTCGTGAGGCTCTGGAACGACAGCGGCTTCGCATACATCGCGTTCGACAGCAGCGTGCGGATGTGGACTTCGTCGGCAGCGAGGCAGATCACGGTGATCTGGTATTCGCGCACGAGATCGGCGTTCGAGACGGGTGTTGCGTTGATCGCCTGGCTGACGCCGCGCAACACCGTATTGGTGAGCAGCACGACACCCGTGCCGGCGAGCGCGGGCACGTAGTGGCCGGAGCCGGCCAGTACGCCGACGGCGGCCGAGCACCACAGCGTCGCGGCCGTGTTGATGCCCTGGATCGAGCCCTTGTCGCGCATGATCACGCCGCCGCCGAGAAAGCCGACGCCCGACACGACGTACGCGGCGATCTGCGTGACGCCCGCGACGCCGTTGCCGGTCAGCACGCCGAGCGTAACGAACAGGCATGCGCCGCTCGCGACGAGCGTGATGGTGCGCAGGCCGGCCGTGCGCTGGCGCATCTGGCGCTCGAGGCCGATGGCGACGCCGCAGGCGAACGCGGTGAAAAGACGGAGTGCGAAATCGAAAGTCATGGTTGTCCTGCCGTGCAAGAAGCGCATGCCGGCGCGCGTCGCCGCGGCGCAAGGCCGAAGGCGACGCGGCGATAGCCGTCGTCGCGCGGTACTGTACCGCGCGATTGCGTCATTCAATGTGAAACGGATGGCGTGCGGCTCGCGGAACGCGAGCCGAGGCAGGAGAACTGCGGCAGGCAGGCGTTCAGGCGGCAAGCGGCGCACGCAACGGAGTGCTGCAACTGTCCACGATGGTTCCTGAAGGAAGAATGGGCGGCATTCTAGTGGGCGGCGCGCGCCCGCGTCAACCGCCTGGCGGCGCTACTGCGTCGAGCCGATCGTGCCCGTCGCGAGCGCGAGCGCGGCGGCAGCCGACAAGGCGCCGGCGTAGCTGTCGACCTCCGCGTTGCGCGCCGCGAGCAACTGGCTTTGCGCGATCGTCGCATCGGTGACGGAGCCGACGCCGTTCCGGTACGCGGTCAGCGCCGCGTCGTAGCTCGTTTGCGCGGCATCGACGAGCGCCTTCGCGGCGTCGTGCGACGCGAGGCTCGTCTGCACCGCGTTCTGCGCGGCGACGACCTGGCGTACCGCTTCCTCCTTGGTCCGCGTGAGGCGCGCGGATGCGCTTTCCGCGTCGTTGCGCGCCTGCATCAGCACGGCCGAACGCAGGCCGCCGTCGTACAGCGGGATCGTCACGCCGAGGAACACGCCGCCGCCGTAGCGGCTGCCGTTCAGGTTGACGGTCGGCGCCTGGTCGCCGATCGCGGGCAGCGCGGAGATGGACGTGCCGCCGTTCGCGTACGACGTCGACGCGGACAGGAAGATCTTCGGCATGAACGCGGCTTGCGCCGCCTTGATCTTCGCGCGATTGGCCTTTTCGACCGCGAACGCACCCTGCAGGTCGGGCCGGCGCGCGATCGCGTCGGACACGATCGCGTCGACGGACGAACCGAGCGCGGCCGGCAGCGGCCGCTTCGGCAGCGCGGCGATCGTCGGCTTCGACAGCGGCGAGATGCCGAGCGCGGAGACGAGCGCGAGGTAGCTGTCGCTCTCGGCACCGTTCGCCTGCACGAGTGCGAGGTTCGCCTGCGCGCGGTTCTGCGTCGCCTGCGCGAGCTCGACGACCGTGCCGACGCCGTGCTCGAGCCGCGCGCGGGACGCCGCGAGGATCGCATCCGCGTTCGCGAGGCCCTGTTGCGCGCTGAGCGCGCGCGAACGGGCGGCCTCGTAGCGGTAGTACGAGACCGTCACGTCGTGGATCACCTGCTGGTGCACGGCCGTGAACGCGACGTTCGACGCGATCGACGCCTGTTCGGCCGCCTCGACGCGCGCCGCGCGGCCGCCGAAATCGAACAGCAGCCATTGCAGCGACAGCGCCGAAATCGTGCCGTGCACGGTGGTGTTGCTCGACGCATCGCCGAGGATCGTCGACGTCGAGCCGTGGTTCGCCTGATATGCGCCCATTGCGGTCGCCGACAGGCGCGGCAGGTAGGCAGCCTTGGCGAGGCCGACCGCGAGCGCCGCGTTGCGCGCGTCGTTCCATGCGATGCGGGTCAGCGGATTGGCCGATTCGGCGAGATCGATCAGCTCGGGCAGCGTGTACGCATGCGAGGCATCGAGCGCGGCCGGCGCCGGAACCGACGCGAGCGCCGGCGATGCGGGCAGCGTGTAGTCGTGCGCACCTTGCGCGGATGCGCGCGGGGGGGCCGCCACGATGTCGCCCGCGGCCGAGGTTTGCGGCTGCCACGGGCGGTCGGACGCCTCCGGCGCCAGATCGATCGACGACGTCGCGCAGCCGGCCAGCGCGACGGCGGTCGCGAGCGCGGCGGCGGCGATCGACGCGGCCGGCGGTTCAGGTAGGCGCATGAGGGGCAGGCTCCTTCGGTGTGGCTTGACGGGCGGCGTCGGCGAGATGTGCGAGCCGCGTGTCGATCAGGTTCAGCAGCGCGTCGCGCGCGGGGTCGATGGGGGCGGCGCCCGACGGTGGCGCGGGGGCATTCGTGCGGGGCGCAATTTCGTCGTCGCCGGGTTCGGTCACGCGCGCGAGTTGCGCGCCGATCGCCGGGTCGCCGGGCCTGCGTTCGGCGAGCAGGAACAGCGGGCCTTCGAGCGCGGCGAGTTCCGCGAGCGCGCGCCGTCGGGCGGCGAGCCACGCCGCGGCCGGCCGCACCCACGACGGTTCGTAATGGATCAGGCCGAGCTCCTGCGAGATCGCGCCGTGGCGGGCGAACGCCTCGGCGGCCAGCGTGCGCCGTTCGGCCGGCTGCGCGATCTGTGCCACGCGCCGCCACTGGTCGAGCAGCGCCGCGAGCGCCGTGTCGATCTGCTTGCCGATGCTGACCGGCCAGATGCGCGTGAACACGAGATACACGACCACGTTGCCGAGCAGGATGCCGATCGTGCGATCGCGCGCGAGCGTCAGGTCGAAGCCGGGCCCCGCGCCCTGGATCACGCACAGGAAGAACGCGAACGCGACCTGGAAACCCGCATACGCGATGCGCGGCGATCCGAATGCGATCCACGCGGACAGCCACGCGCCGGCGAAGACGAGCGCCATCAGTTCGCCGATCGACGACAGCGACGGGACGACGAACACGAGCGCGGCCGTGCCGATCAGCGCGCCGACGATGCAGCCGGCGATGCGCAGCGTGAGTTTCTCGACCGTCTCGGCCGTCGAGCCGAGCGACACCATGTAGCAGGTGATGAAGCAGGTATGGATGCCCGACCAGTCGAGCTGCGAGTACAGCAGGTAGCAGAACATCGCGGCTGCCGTCGTCTTCAGCGCATAGCGGATGTGGTCGGGATTGGTGCGCGCGTCGGGCAGGAAGAAACCGCCGCGCGGGGCGGGTGGTGCGGCGGGTTCGGCCGGGTTGTCGGCAGCGGGCGTGTCGGCGGTATCGGCCGATGCGGCCGGCGGGTCGATTGCGGGCGGTTCCGCGAACTGCGTGATCGCGGTGTGCAGGTCGGTCGCGACGACGCGTGCGAGCGGCGGCAGCGTATCGACGGCCGGCAGCGCGAGCGTTACGTCGACCGGATAGCCGCCCCGTTCGAGGATCGCGGCCATTTCGTCGAGCGTCGTCGCGATCGGCGTGGCGAATGCGTCGGGCAGCCGCGCCTGCGGTTCGCGATCCGCGAGCGCGACCGCGACCAGCAGCGCGGTGCTCGACGCGACGGCCTGTCGCAACGCGACGACGTCGGTGCCGGACGACGAGCCTTCGAGCTTCGACAGCTTCAGCCACGTGAGCAGTTGCTTGTCGCCTTCGCGCAGGCTGGCGTCGAACGCGGCGCGCGCGCCGTCGTCGCCGCGCAGCCGCCGCGCGGCGTGCCGCAGCCGCTTCGCGAGCTGCGCGTGCGCGAGCTTGCGCGGCGACGGCGCGATCAACAGGTTGACGACGATCGCGACGCCGACCGGGATCGCGACCATCAACCACGAATAGAGCAGCGCGCGCGTCGCGGCTTCGCCGACCGGCGCCAGGCCGAGCTCGTCGAGCCCGAAGCCGACGATCATCGCGAGGATCGCGCCGACCGGGCGCAGCTTGCTGGCGGACGTCAGGTAGAGCAGGCCGACGGACAGCACGACCATGCACGCGACACGCAGCACCGAATACTCGATGCTGAAGATCGCGACGCCGATCACGAGCGCGATCACGATCGTCACGAGCAACAGCATCGCGACCGCGAGCACGACGCTCGTCACGCGATCGGCGCGGTTCAGGAAGAACACGACATACGCGGAAATCGCGGCTTCCGGCGTGCCGTAGCCGCTCGTCACGAGCACGACGAGCGCACAGATCAGCGCGACGCGCACGGCCATGGCCGCGCGCCCCGGAAACGGCGCGAGCAGCCGCAGGACTTCGCGCGGGCCCGGCGAGCGGACCTCAGCGGCAGGCCGAGCCATGCCGGACCTCGACGATCGCGCTCGCGCCGACACGCACGAGCTTGCCGTCGGGTTCGTCGAGCTTCACGCGCACCGGGAAGCGCTGCGCGACGTGCACCCAGTTCACCGAGCGCTGCACGATCGGCAGCGAGCGCGGCAGGTTGATGCGGTCGCTGTCCGCGATGCCGGCGCCGATGCCGACGACCTTGCCCGTCATCGGGCGGCTGCGGTCGATCATCGAATAGACGGTCGCGCAGTCGCCGACCGCGATGCGGTTCAGCGACGTTTCGCGGAAATTGCCCACCGCGAACCATTCGCTCGCGTCGATCAGCGTGAAGATCGACTGGTTCGGCGCGAGGGTTTCGCCGGGGAGCACGCTCAGGCCCGTCACGAGCCCGTCGTGCGGCGCGCGTACGACCGTGTCGTCGAGCGCATGCTGCGCGCGGGCGAGCGCGGCTTCGCGCGCATGCAGCGTCGCGATCGCGTCGGCGTCGTCGCCGATCGTCTGCGCGGACGCGCGCTGCTGTTCCTGCGCCTGCGCGAGCGACACGGCCGCGTCGCGCTGGCGCACCTTCGCCTGGTCGAACTGCTGTGCGCTGACGTAGCCCTGCGCGGCGAGCGGCGCGAGCCGGTTCACGTCGCGCGTCGCGAGATCGTGGTTCTGCGTCGCGCGCTTGACCTGCTCGGCGGCGACGGACGCATTCGAGCGCTCGCCGATCAGCGAACGGCGGCGCGTGTCGAGCGACGCGCGCGCGAGTTCGAGATCGGCCTGCGCCTGCGCGACGGTCAGCCGGTACGGCACGGGATCGATCACGTACAGCAGGTCGCCTTTCGCGACGCGCTGGTTTTCATGCACCGCGAGCTGCACGATGCGACCGCCGACCGGCGATGCGACGTGCACGACGTCCGCGTCGATCGACGCGTCGTCGGTGGACGGGTAGGCCGTCGTGCGGTGGTACGCGTACGCGAGCGCCGCGATGCCGAGCGCAACGATCGCGAGCGCGATCACGCGGCCTTTGACCGAAGGGCGGGCGATGCCGGCGGCCTTCATGCGAACGGCCCCGTGCCGGTGAGCCACACGATCACCGCGACCACGAGCCCGATCGCGGTGCAGACAGCGAGCGGGTAGGGCACCGTCGCGGTCCAGCCGGTCGCGACGAACACGCGGTGCGCGACGATCGCGCCGACGATGCCCACGATCGCGCTGACGAGCCACAGCGGAAAGTACGCGCCGAACAGCACGTAGGACGGCGCGCCGCGCGATGCGCAACCCGCGAGCGGCAGGGCGGGCGCCAGGCCGGCAGCGACGCGCAGGGGCGCGCGCGGCGTTGTTGTTCTCATGGTGTGACGAGCTCGACGTTGAGGGTGGATGCCGGGCGCGGCGCAATGCGGATCGTCGCGACCGGCCGGGCCGCGACGACGATTCCGGGATACGGAGCCGATCATAAATCAGCGCGATGCGGATCGCCAGCGATCCGCACGCGTTCACGGCATGGCCGCGGCTGGCCATGGCCGGACCGTCGCGATTCTGCCAGCCCATGCTCGCGTAGGGTTGCTAACGGACTGTCAAGGATCGTCAGATCAGATCGCGCGGAGGCATTTGCCATGCCGACGCAGTGTCAATCGGCGTGCAAACCGCCGATTGATACGCGGACGCAGGCGAATGCGTGAGGCAGGCCGGCCGCGCCTCTTCAGCGAGCAGGTCGACGAGAGCGCACGCGAAGCGCGGCAACGCATCGAGCCCGGCAACGCGGATCTGGCGGTTCGCTTCCGCGACATCCATGAAAGTTCGAGGTCGACGAGATCGACGCGCATGGACGTGGCAGCGGGAGAGTGGCCGATTGTCGCGCGAAGCCGCACGACGCTGAACGGTCGGCCGCGACCGGTCGCCGCGACCGGGATCTGTGTACCATCGTGCGTATGGCGCGACGCGCGGCACCGGGCATCACGGCCCGGTGCGACGCGCGTCGCGGAGGCGGTCGTGCAACGAAGGTGAACGTTCCATGCGAAGTTTCTTTGTCCGGTTCATTGCAATCGGCGTGCTGTTCCATCTGTACGTCGGGATGCGGATCATTCCCGATGCGTTCGCGTCGCCGCTCGCGCGCACGATCGCGGCGCTCGTGCTGGCGAGTTTCGTCGTGCTGATCCCGGTCGGCATGTTCTCGCGCCGCTTCGACGAAGGTTGGGCGGCGACGCTGGTCGGCTGGGCCGGCGCGCTCGCGATGGGTTTCTTCTCGTCGCTGCTGGTGCTGACGTTCCTGCGCGACATCGTGTTGCTCGGCGTGCTCGCGTGGCGGCATCTCGGGCATGACGGCGCATGGAGCGGCGCCGCGCCCGACACGGCGCTCGGCGTACTGGCGGCCGCGGTGCTCGTGACTGCGATCGGGTTCGTCGGCGCGCGCCGCACGGCAGCGGTCAAGCGCGTGTCGATTCCGGTCGTCGGGCTGCCGGCCGCGCTCGACGGGCTGACGATCGTGCAACTGTCCGACATCCACGTCGGGCCGACGATCAAGCGGCCCTACATCGAACGGATCGTGCGTGCGGTCAATGCGCTCGATGCCGACCTGGTGGTCGTGACGGGCGACGTGGTGGACGGTTCGGTCAAGCGGCTGCGCGAACACACGGCGCCGCTCGGCCAGATGCGCTCGCGGCACGGTACCTTCCTCGTGACGGGCAACCACGAGTACTACGCGGGTGCGCATGCGTGGATCGACGAATTTCGTCGTATCGGGCTGACGGTACTGCTCAACGAGCACGTGCTGATCGAGCGCGGCGGCGCACGCGCGGTGCTCGCGGGCGTCACCGACTTCACGGCGGGCGGCTTCGATCCCGCGCATCGCAGCGACCCCGCGCAGGCGCTGGCCGGTGCGCCGCGCGACATCGGCACGAAGATCCTGCTCGCGCACCAGCCGCGCAGCGCGGAAGCGGCGAACCGCGCGGGCTTTACCGTGCAGCTGTCCGGGCATACGCACGGCGGCCAGTTCCTGCCGTGGCCGCCGTTCGTGCGGCTGCAGCAGCCCGTGATCGGCGGGCTGAGCCGCTTCGGCGACATGTGGCTGTATACGAGCCGCGGCACCGGCTACTGGGGCCCGCCGAACCGCTTCGGCGTACCGTCCGAAATCACGCTGATCCGGTTGACGCGCGGCTAGCGGATGGCCGGGGGGCGGTCGTTCCGCGATACGAACGCGTATCGCCGTGCACGACGGCTGGCGCGCAGCGGCGAATGACAGCGCATGGCGGCGCGCGGCGCCGTTGGCTAGTATGCAGACATGTCTCGTTCGCTCCGTTCCGTGCCCGTTCCCGCCGACATGTCGACACCCGATCTCTTCGCCGATACGCCCGCGCCCGACGTGGCCTGGTACCCGGACTGGCTTGCGCCAGCCGACGCCGATCGTGCGCTCGCCGCGCTGATCGACGAGGTCGCATGGCGGCAGGACACGATCCGCACGCCGCGCGGACGCATTCCGTTGCCGCGGCTCACCGCGTGGCAGGGCGAGCCCGATGCCGTGTACGTGTACTCGGGGATCCGCAACGTGCCGCAGCCATGGACGCCGGCCGTGCTCGGGCTCAAGCGCGCGGTCGAGGCGACATGCGGCGTGCGTTTCAACAGCGTGCTGCTCAATCGCTATCGCAACGGGCTGGACAGCCTCGGCTGGCATGCGGACAACGAATCCGAACTCGGCGATGCGCCGGTGATCGCGTCGGTGAGCCTCGGCGCGATGCGCGTGTTCGACCTTCGCCACCGCGCGACCGGCGTCACGCACGCGTACCGCCTCGTGCATGGCAGTCTGCTGGTGATGCGCGGACGCACGCAGGCCGAATGGCAGCACCGCGTGCCGAAGGCGCCCGGCGTGCAGGGCGAACGCGTCAACCTGACGTTCCGGCGCGTGTCGATGGCGGCCGAATAGATCGCGCCCCGTTTCTCCGGTTCACGAAAGGCCGTTGCAGGCAATTGGCCGCGCATGCGGCACGTTGCCGCACGAACGCGTTGCCGCGTGGCGCGACGGGGCGCGGAGGGCCGTCCCGCAAGG
Organism: Burkholderia sp. BCC0506; assembly: GCF_902833145.1. Classification (GTDB taxonomy): domain Bacteria; phylum Pseudomonadota; class Gammaproteobacteria; order Burkholderiales; family Burkholderiaceae; genus Burkholderia. The sequence continues at coordinate 11,784 of NZ_CADFEN010000010.1, forward strand.
TTTTCGGGCAGATTTGATCGACCGCCCGGTTCCGATAGGTGAGTGAAACCTCTGATGGTGCGTCGCAACAATTATTGACTAGACTGTGGAATGGCAGAAACGCGTCGGCAGACCGGCGCGACCCTTTCGACATGCCTCCGTGCGTTGCCGACGCAGCGCGCAAGGGGCAGGAGCAAAACGCGTGACCGTACTCGACCCTTCCTTCGAACCCTCGCTGCACGTCTTCGAGCAAGACGGCGGATGGCAATGGGCGCTGACGGTGAAGCGGGCGACCGGCGTCGGCGTGAAAGTCGTGGCGTTCAGCCGCGAAGGCTTTCGCGGCGAAGCCGAGGCATACGCCGCCGGCCAGCTTGCCCGCGCCGAATATGACGCCGCCGTGACGGCCTGACGCCGTCGCGGCGATCCCGCCCGAGGATCGTCTTTCTCCGTGCCCGCCGGTGCAGGGCGGTGCTTTTCCGATCGTTTTCCGTTTTGGTTCCCCGTGCGCCGCGACGCGCGACGTGGCAGGCGATGTACCGGCACGCCTGTCCGCCGGTGCGCGCCGCGCCAAATGGTCCGTACCATTCGACACGTGCGTGCCACACGTCGCGCTTAACGTCCGAGCACGGTGTCCGTCGCGCCGGCGATGCGGCCTGCGCCGCGGTTCGCGCGCCGGACGCCGACTCATCGACACGAATGATGCAGGTCATGTGCGACGACAGAACCGACCATTACCGCCATGCGCGCGGCGGACCGCGCACGGCGCGGGCGCCGGAACGGGGATTCACGTTGATCGAGGTGCTGATCGCGCTGGCGATCGTGGCCGTGGCGCTGGGCGCGGTGATGCGCGCGATCGGCGCGCTCGCGTCGGACACCGACATGGCGCGCATGCGCCTGCTCGCGTTGTGGAGCGCCGACAACGCGCTCGGCGAGATCCGTATCGCGTCGAGCTGGCCGTCCGTCGGTACGAACACGTTCGCGTGCCCGCAGGGCCGCTACCGGTTCGTGTGTCGCCAGTCGGTGGCCGCGCTGCCGAGCCCGCTCGTGCGACGCGTGACGGTGAGCGTCTATCCGTCGACGTCGAGCCGCAACGTGCTCGCCGAAGTCGTCACGGTGATCCAGGATGAAGCGCGCCGCTGAACCGCGCGCGATGGCGCGCGCGCGCGGCTTCACGCTGATCGAGATGCTGGTCGCGATCGCGCTGCTCGCCGTGATCGCGCTGCTGTCGTGGCGCGGCCTCGACGCGACGATTCGCGGGCGCGACGATATCGCGTCGAATCTGGCGCAAACGCGTCTGCTCGGCCGCTATTTCTCCCAGTTGCAGTTCGACCTGACCAACCTCGTGACGGCCGACGAGGTGTTCGGGCCGCCGCTGCGCGTCCGGCCGAACGAACTCGTGATGGTGCGCCATCTCGGCGTCGGGAGCGGGCCGACGCAGATGCAGGTCGTGCGCTACCAGCTCAAGGGGCGCGAGCTCGTGCGCAGCGCGTCGCAGCCGCTCGCGTCGCTGGCCGACGTGGAGGACGCGCTGCAGCACATGGACGCATTCGCGCGCGTGGTGGTCAGCAACGATGCGCGGACGATGCAGCTCGCGGTGTGGATTCCGCCGGATGGATGGACGACGAGCCAGACCGCGATCGAGCAGAGCTACGCGCGGTTTCTCGCGCAGCACGGTGTCAGCAACATCACGTCGCTCGGCATGCCGCTGCCGCGCGGCGTGCGCTTCGCGGTCACGATGGGCGCGCCGGCAGTGGAATACGTGCGGACGATCCCGATCGGCCAGTGACGGCCGTGCGGGCTGCGCCCGGCCGGCAATGCGGTCTGTCCCCCGGACAAAATGGTCCGTAACTTTCGTCATACATCTGTTATTGCCCGTCCGTTAGTCTCGTGACGAGCATGACCGCCCGCGACCGGTTCCATTGAACCGGGCCAGCGGCGGCATCGGCAAACGGGAAGGGGGCGAACGTGACGGTCGAGCACCGGCATGATGCATACGCGATCGCGTCGGGACGCGACGCGCGCGGTCAATGGCAATCGGCGGCGATCCTGAGTCGTGCGCAAAACCGGCACGGCGCCGGACGGTTCGACGACGCGGCGCGCGACTATCTCGCCGTGCTCGAGAAGGAGCCGGACAATCCCCTGGCATTGCACCTGTACGGCGTGCTGCAGTTCCAGCGCGGCGCGGCCGACGACGCCGAAGCGTTGCTGCGCCAGTCGATCGCAATCGCACCCGGCACGCGCGCGCTGTCGGATCTCGGCGCGATCGCCGGCGAGCGCGGCCGCGTCGGCGAGGCGCTCGAGCATTTCGCGGCCGCGCTGCGCACGACGCCGGACGACGTGCAGACACTCGTGCGTCGCGGCAATACGCTGCTCGGATTGCGCCGCTACGACGACGCGCTCGCGTCGTTCGACCGCGCGCTCGCGGTGTCGCCGCTGGTGCTCGACGCGCTCTGCAATCGCGGCAGCGCGCTGCGTGCGCTGCGCCGCTTCGACGATGCACTCGATACCTACGATCGCGCGCTGATGGTCGACCCGCGTTCGTTCGAATCGTGGTTCAACCGCGGCCTCGTCCTGCGCGAACTGCAGCGGCCGGCCGATGCGCTGCAGTGTTTCGAGCGCGCCGATGCGATCCGGCCCGGCCTGGCCGCGATCACGGCCGAACGCGGCCGCACGCTGATCGATCTCGATCGGCCGGGCGAGGCACTCGATGCGTTCAACGAGGCGATCGCGGCCGATCCCGCGCGGATCGACGTGCTCTACAACAGCGCGGTCGCGCTCGAACGGCTCGGCCGGGCGGACGAAGCGCTCGCTCGCTGCGAACGCGTGCTGGCGCTCGATCCGGATCATGTCCGCGCCCACGCGAGCCGCGGCAACGCGCTGCTGCAGCTCAAGCGCCACGACGACGCGCTGGCGGCCTATACGCGTGCGCTGGCGCTCGATCCGCGCTCGGTGGAGACGTTGTGCAACCGCGGCACCGCGTTGCGTTACCTGAAGCGTTACGACGACGCACTGGCGAGCTACGACGCGGCGCTTGCGCGCGACGCACGATTCGCCGAGGCCTGGACCAATCGCAGCAGCGTGTTGCAGGACCTGCACCGCTACGACGAAGCGATGGCGTCGCTCGACCGTGCGCTCGCGCTGCGCCCCGATCACGCGACGAACTGGCTCAACCGCGGCAACCTGCATTTCGAAACGGCGCGCCCGGACGACGCGCTCGCCGCGTACGACCGCGCGATCGCGCTGCAGCCCGACTACGCCGAAGCACATTTCGCGCGTGCGTCGCTGTATCTGATCGAAGGCGATTTCGCGCGCGGCTGGCCAGAGTACGAATGGCGGCTGCGCGACGCGCAGCTCGCACGGCACTACCGGCCGTTCACGCAGCCGACGTGGCAGGGCGACACGCCGCTCGACGGTCGGACGGTGCTGATCCATGCGGAACAAGGGTTCGGCGATACGCTGCAGTTCTGCCGCTATGTGCCGCTGGTGGCCGCGCGCGGCGCACGGGTCGTGTTCGAGGTGCAGCCGCAATTGCGCGCGCTGATGGCATCGCTGCCCGGGTCGGTCGACGTGATCGCACGCGGCGAACCGCTGCCGGCGTTCGACTGCCAGACGCCGCTGCTGAGCCTGCCGCATGCGTTTCGCACCGACGAAGCCACGATTCCGCATGCCGGCGCCTATCTGCATGCCGACCCGCAGCGCACGCGCCAGTGGGAAGCGCTGCTCGGCGAACGGCGCCGGCCGCGGATCGGGCTTGCCTGGGCCGGCAATCCGGAGCACCGCAACGATCACAACCGGTCGATCGACTTCGCGCGGCTCGCGCCGCTGTTCGATCTCGACGTCGACTGGATCAGCCTGCAAAAGCCCGTGCGCGAACGCGACGCGGCGCGGCTCGCGCAGGCGCCGGTGCTGCGCGTCGACGACGAACTCGGCGACTTCGCGGACACGGCCGCGCTGATCGGCGCGCTGGATCTCGTGATCGCGGTCGATTCCGCCGTCGCGCATCTGGCGGGCGCGCTGGGCCACGCGGTGTGGGTGCTGCTGCCCGAGCCGGCGGAGTGGCGCTGGATGCGGACCCGCGGCGACAGCCCGTGGTATCCGTCCGCGCGGCTGTTCCGGCAGGCGGCGCCGGGCGACTGGACGAGCGCGATCGACGCGGTGCGCGCCGTGCTCGCGCCGATGACACGTTAGACACGACACGCGACACGCGACACGCGATACGAACAGCGACAAGTGAGGGCCACACGATGACACCGAACGGGGAAGGGACGACACGCGCGAGCGCACCGGTCGCGCCGGATCGCCGTCCGCCCGACACCGCGCAACTCGAACGGTTGCTCTTGCGTGCGCGCAAGGCACACCACGACGGCGCGCTGCAGCATGCGGAACATGCGTATACCGAATTGCTGACGCTCGATCCCGAACATCCGGAGGCGCTGCACCTGCTCGGCGCGGTGCGCTTCCAGCAAGGGCGCCTCGACGATGCCGAGCCGCTGATGCGGCGCTCGATCGAGCGCCAGCCGGTGCCGCTCGCGCTCGCGAATTACGCGGCGGTGCTGACCGGGCTCGGGCGCGAGCACGACGCGCTCGCGCGGCTCGACGAAGCGCTCGCGATCAATCCGGTCCATCAGCGCGTGCTGTTCCAGCGCGCGGGCCTGCTCGCGCAACTCGCGCGGTACGACGATGCGTGTGCGGTCTACGATCGGCTGCTCGAGCTGACGCCCGGTTTTGCCGACGGCTATGTGAGGCGCAGCGACATGCTGCGCGCGCTCGGCCGTCACGCCGACGCGCTCGCCGATTGCGACCGGTCGATCGCGCTGGCCGGGCGTTCGTTCGACGCGATGCGCGGGCGTGGGCTCGCGCTGCGCGAACTCGGCCGCTTCCGCGAGGCGGTCGACAGCTACGGCTACGCGCTCGCGCAGCGGCCGGGCAGCGCCGAGGTGCTGTTCCTGCGCGGTGTCGCCTATCTCGACCTGAACGAGCCCGAACGCGCGCTCGCGGATTTCAATGCGGCGATCGCGGCAAGCCCGACCTTCGTCGATGCGATCTTCAACAGCTCGATCGCGCTCGAACAGCTCGGCCGGCACGACGAGGCGCTCGTGCGCTGCGATCGCGTGCTCGCGATCGATCCGCGCCACGCGCGGGCGCTCGCGAACCGCGGCAATGCGGCCAGCCACCTGGATCGCTATCGCGACGCGGTCGACAGCTATGCGCGCGCGCTCGACGCGGAGCCGCGCAGCCCCGGCGTGCTGTGCAACTACGCGAGCGCGCTGATGCGCATCGAACGTCACGACGAGGCGCGCGACATGTGCGACCGTGCGCTCGCGCTCGATGCCGGTTACGTGCCCGCCTGGTTCACACGCGGCCGCGTGCAGCTCGAGACGCACCGCTACGCGTCCGCGCTCGACGACTTCGCGCGCGTGATCGACGCGACGCCGCGCGACAAGCTCGCCCACTTTCACAAGGGCAATGCGTTGCGCGCGTTGCGTCGCCACGACGCCGCGCGGCAGGCGTATGCGGATGCGATCGACATCGATCCCGACTACGTGCTCGCGCACTGCATGCGCGCGTTCCTGTGTTTGTCGATCGGCGATTTCGAAGCCGGCTGGGCCGAGTACGAATGGCGCTGGCGCGACACGCAGCTCGATGCGAGCCGGCGCACGTTCGCGCAACCGCGCTGGACCCACGGGATGCCGCTCGACGGCAAGACGATCCTGCTGTACCCGGAACAGGGGCTCGGCGACACGCTGCAGTTCTGTCGCTACGTCCCGCTCGTGAAAGCGCTCGGCGCGCGCGTCGTGCTCGAAGCGCCGGTCGAACTGAAGACGCTGTTCGCGACGCTCGACGGCGTCGACACGCTCGTCGCGCGCGGCGAGCCGCTGCCGCCGTTCGACCTGCATTGCCCGCTGCTGAGCCTGCCACTCGAATTCCGCACGGACCTGACGTCGATTCCGGCCGGCGTGCCGTATCTCGCGGCCGACCCCGCGCGCGTCGCGCGGTGGCGCGAACGGCTCGGTGCAGCGACGCGGCCGCGAATCGGCCTCGTGTGGTCCGGCAACCCGCTGCACCTGAACGACCGCAACCGCTCGATGACGCTCGCGGATCTGCTGCCGCTGTTCGACGACCGTTACGAATGGATCAGCCTGCAGAAGGTGGTGCGCGACGACGATCGTCCGGTGCTCGACGCGAGTGCCGTGCGCTTCGTCGGCGATGAACTCGCGGATTTCGCCGATACCGCGGCGCTGACCGCGCTGATGGACGGCATCGTCAGCGTCGATACGTCGGTTGCGCACCTCGCCGGCGCGCTCGGCCGGCCGCTGGCGTTGATGATTCCGCATACGCCCGATTTCCGCTGGCTGCTCGAACGGGACGACAGCCCGTGGTACCCGTCGGCGCGGCTGTTCCGCCAGCCCGAGGGCGGGCAGTGGGCGCCCGTCGTCGAGCGGATTGCGGCCGAGTTGCCGGCGCTTGTCGGCGGAGGCGCGCGATGAGTGCGCGCCGCGAGGCTGCGCCGCTGGCGGGCGCCTTACCGGGCGCCGCGGCCGTGCCGCTGCAAGCGGTGCTCGCCGATGCGCTGCGCCAGGCGCGCACGCGCCTCGAACGGCGCGACTTCGCGGGGGCCGGACGGCTCTACGAAGGCGTGCTCGCGATGGCGCCCGACCATGTCGAGGCGCTGCACCTGCTGGGCCTCGTGTATCTGCAGCTTGGCGATCCCGTACGGGCCGAGCCGCTGATCGCGCGCTCGATGACGTTCGGATTGACCCAGCCGTGGAATCTGGCGAACCACGCGGCGGCGCTGACCGGTGTGGGCCGTCATCGCGACGCGCTCGCACTCGCCGATCGCGCACTCGCGGCCGATCCGGACCATGCGCCGTCGCATGCGGCACGCGGCGATGCGCTGCTTGCGCTCGGCCAATACGACGCGGCGCTGGCGGCCTACGACCGGGCGCTCGTGCGCGAACCGGCGCACGCAACGGCGTGGCGCAAGCGCGGCGAGACGTTGCGCCGGCTCGAGCGGCCCGCCGATGCGCTGATCAGCATCGAGCGCGCGTTGCGGATCGACCCCAACGATGCGGCCGCGAACACCGAGCGCGGCCATGCGCTGCGCGCGCTCGGCCACCGCGAGCAGGCGCTGCACAGCTATCGGCTCGCGATGGTCGTGCGCGGCAAGACGCCCGAGCTCGTTTACGCGTGCGGCGTCGTGATGACCGAACTGGGCCGCCCGGCCGACGCGCTCGCGTGTCTCGACGAAGGGCTCGCGCGGCGGCCGAAGGACGAGCAGTTGCTGTACGCGAGTTGCGTCGCGCTGGATCTGCTGCACGCCCGCGACGAATTGCTGAAGCGCTGCGACCGCCTGCTCGCGCTGAATCGCGGCAACGTCGCGGCGTGGGTCGGGCGCGGCAATGCGTTGCTCGGGCTCGAGCGTCACGCGGAAGCCGCCGACGCCTACGCGCAAGCACTGGTACGCAATCCGGACGATATCGACGCGCGCCGCAACCGCGCGGCCGCGCTGCGTGCGCTCGGCCGGTTCGACGACGCGCTCGCCGATTACGACGCGGCGCTGGCGCTGACGGGCCCGCATGCGGAACTGCATTACAACCGCGCGCTCGCGCTGCAGCAGCTCGGCCGCTACGACGATGCGCTCGCGAGCCACGCGGCGGCCGCCGCCGCGCCGGCGGACACGGCGCAGGCGTTGTTCACGCGTGCGCTCGCCCACCAGCACCTCGGCGACGACGACGCGGCGCTGACCGATTACGCCGAAGCATGCAGGCGCGATCCGAACCACGGTGCCGCGCGCCGCTCCGAGGCGTTCTGCCGGCTGCTGACGGGCGATTTCGACGCGGGCTGGCGGCAGCACGAGGCGCGCTGGGAGGCGGCCGACGTGATGCTGCACCGGCGTCATGCGGACCGGCCGCGATGGACCGGCGACGAACCGCTCGCGGGCCGCACGCTGCTGCTGCATGCGGAACAGGGTTACGGCGACACGCTGCAGTTCTGCCGCTACGCGAACCTGGCGCACGACGCGGGCGCGACCGTGATCGTCGAGGCGCCGGCCGCGCTCGGCGAGCTGCTCGGCACGCTGCGCGGCGTGAGCCGGGTCGTCACGGAAGGGCAGCCGATGCCGGCGTTCGACCTGCAATGTCCGCTGATGAGCCTGCCGTACGCGTTCCGCACGACGCTCGATACGGTGCCGGCCGACGTGCCGTACCTGCGCGCCGATGCGTCGCGGCGTGCCGCGTGGGTGCAGCGTATCGATGCGGCAGCGCCGCCAGGCCGGCTGCGAGTCGGGCTCGCGTGGTCCGGCAACCCGCGCCACGCGAACGACGAGAACCGCTCGATACCGTTCGCCGTGCTCGCGCCGCTCGTCGGGTGCGATGCGATCGACGCGACATTCGTGAGCCTGCAGCCGCAGGTTCGCGCGCGCGATGCCGACGCGTTCGCTGCGAGCGGCGTGCTGTCGTTCGCGGACGCGTTGCAGGATTTCGCCGAAACGGCGGCGCTGGTCGACACGCTGGATCTCGTGATCAGCGTCGACACGTCGGTCGCGCATCTGGCCGGCGCGCTCGGGCGGCCCGTCTGGGTGCTGCTGCCGCGCGTGCCGGACTGGCGCTGGTTGCTCGGCCGCGACGACAGCCCGTGGTACCCGTGCGCGACGCTGTTCCGGCAGACGCGGCCCGGAGACTGGCCGGCCGTCATCGGCCGCGTGGTCGACGCGCTCGGCACGACGCGCGGCGGCGTGAGCGGCCTTCCATGACAAAAGCTACGGACCTTTTCACGGCGGCCCGAATGGTCCGTAACAGTCGCCACGTCGCTGCCATGCGCGCTTCGTATGGTCTTCGGATTCCAGCGGCCCGTTTCGGGCGCAACGACATGCGCGGTGCCGGCCCGGCGCCGCGTGCAAATTCCTAGCATCGGAGTGGCAAGAATGGCAGCACGCGCACGTACGGAACGGCAACTTCGCGCAACGGCCTCGCGGTCGGTCCTGAAATCGGAGCTGAACCCGCTTTACCGGGCGGTCGTGCTGATGCTCGCGGCGGGCGTGTCCGCGCATGCGCATGCGGCGGGCATCACGAACCTCGGGCAAGCGACCGCGCGCGTGTCCGGCGGCGGCGCGGGCGGCGGCGCCGGCACGCCGGGCGTGCCGAATCTCGGCGTGTCGCCGCAGCAGGCGCTGCAGGCGAGCCAGCCGTCGATCCGCAACCTCGGCTATGCCGCGCACGCGATCGCCGCACAGATCGCCGCGCAGCAGAATGCGGCGGCGGCCGCGGCGAAGCTGCCGTCGACCGTGCCGAACGGGCTGGCGCCGGGCGGGCTGCAGGTGGCGGCGGGCGCGTCGGGCGATACGAACAATCCGGTGCTGTGGTTCAACGCGAACGCGCCGACGCAGAATACCGACGCGAACGGCCACGTGAACGTCGATGTCAAGCAGACCGGGCAGAACGCGGTGCTGACGTGGGAGACGATGAACGTCGGCCGGCAGACCACGCTGAACTTCGACCAGTCGGGCGGCACGCAGACGAACGGCGCGAACAACTGGGCCGTGCTGAACCGAATCAACGATCCGAGCGGGCGGCCGAGCCAGATTCTCGGGAACATCACCGCGCAGGGCGCGGTGTACGTGATCAACCGGAACGGCGTGCTGTTCGGCGCCGGGTCGCAGGTGAACGTGCATTCGCTGGTGGCGTCGTCGCTCGACGTGCTGAACATGAACAATTACAACCAGGCCATGGTCAACAGGGTTCCGGTTGTGACGGACAGCACGCTTGCACAGGATGCCGCGGGGATCGTCGCGAGCAACAAGCAGTTCCTGAGTCTGCCGGCGGGGACGACGGGCGGGCTCGCGTATCCGGAGTCGGGCAGTTCGACCGGGGTGACCGGTTCGTCCTACGTTCCCAACGAGGTGCTCGGTCTCGGCAATCAGGTCAATCTCACGTCCGCGAGCCAGTACCAGCCTTGGGGCGACGTTACCATCGAACAGGGCGCATCGATTACCACGCACGCGAACGGCAACGTCAGCGATGGCGGCTTCGTGATGATCGCCGCGCCGAACGTCACGAACGCGGGGCACATCAAGGCGACGGACGGGCAGGTGGTGCTGGCGGCTGGCGTAGGCGTGAGCCTGCGGCCGAACGCGCTCAGTCATGCGAATCCGCAGGTTCTGCTTCCTGAACTGAGCGGGCAGATCGTGTTGCTGGGGGCGAACGGCCAGACGACCGACATCACGCCGGCGGGCACGCTGACCAATACCGGTATCGTCGAAGCGGCGCGCGGCCACGTGAATCTGCTGGGGAGCCGCGTCGCGCAGAACGGCGTCGTCGGCGTGACGACGAGCGTCAACGTGCCGGGCACGATCACGATCTCGACGGTCGACGAGTACAGTTCGAACAACCCGACGGGCGCTGCGTACCTCGGACTGGGTAAGGTGACCGGCGGCGCGAGCCAAGGCGATGGCGGTAACGACGCGCATCGCGCGGGCCTGCTGAGTTTCGGTCCGGATTCGGTGACGACGGTGATGCCGGACGGCAATGGCCAGACGACGCCGTCCACGCCCGGCGCGACCTTCACGCCTGGCAGCATCGGCATGACCGCCGGTTCCGTCTGGTTCCAGGGCGGCTCGTTGATCGAGGCGCCGGGCTCGACCGTGTCCGTGGCGGCGCTGACACCGTCCACGTCGGGCGCCACGGCACCGGCGGGGCAGACCGCCGTGCCGGGCCGGATCTATCTGGACAGCGGCGCGACGATCGACGTGTCGGGACTCGCGAACGTCGAATTGCCGATTTCACAAACCCTCGTGACGGTCGACCGGATCGGCCAGAACGAGCTCGCGGATTCTCCGCTGCTGCGCAACGGATTCCTGTTCGGGCTCAAGAACGTCGTGTTCGACAGTACGCTGACCGGCACCCGGAGCGACGGCGTGCAGTGGGTCGGGAGCCCGATCCTCAACTTGTCCGGTTACGTCAACCTGATTCCGCGTACGGTCGATCAGTTGCTCACGAACGGCGGCACGATCACGCTTTCCGGCAACGAAGTGATGACGGCGACGGGTTCGTCGATGAACCTGAACGGCGGCTATGTGCATTACGACGGCGGGATGGTGAGCACCACGCGGCTCGTCGACGCGAACGGCGCAATCGTGCCGATCGGTCAGGCGAGCCCGTACGACACCTACGTCGGCATTGCCGGCCAGTTCACCGAATCCCATCCCCGCTGGGGCGTGACGAAGTCCTGGTACAACCCGCTGCAGGCGGGCGGCATTGCCGTGCCGGGTTCGATCGTCGGCGGTGTCTACGAGCCGGATTACATCGTCGGCGGCAACGCGGGCACGCTCGACGTTTACGCGACGCAATCCACGGTGCTTGACGGCGAGGTCAGCGCGCAGGCGTTCGGCGGCGCCAGGCAGATGCAGGGCAACAGCCTGCCGACCGGCGGGACGTTCAACCTCGGTGCCGATCCGAAGCTTGGCGGCACGGCGCTGGTCGACCTGACGTCGAACAGCCGCGAAACCGGATCCGGTACGGTCGGCCTCGTGACGCTTCAGAATAGCGCGCCGCTGCTCGACGAGATCGCGCCGGGGTTCTCGATCGACACGCCGCTCGACCAGAAGACGCTGCAGGCGTTGCCGGCAACGGATCCGCGCAACGTGCTGGCGAACACGGTGGTGCCGGTCGCGACGCTGAACAACGGCGGCTTCGCGAACCTGAACGTGACCGAGGACAAGGCGGGCGGCAAGGGAATCGTCGTGTCGGAGGGCACGCAGCTGGCATTGCAACCGGGTGGTTCCGTTTCGCTCAGCAGCGCGCCCCTCGGTGCGGATGTCAATGTGGCCGGCAAGCTGATCGTACCGTCGGGCACGATTTCGATCGCGAGCGGCGGGAGTATCGTCGTCGGGCCGCGAGGGGCCATCAGTGCCGCCGGCCAATGGGTCAACAACGATGTGCAGGCAGCGCCCGGCACGAAGCCGGGCAATAGCCAGTTCATCAATGGCGGCAGCATTGCGTTGTCGACCGGCGAGCAGACAGTCGGAAACTCGAGCGATGGCATCACGGACGCGACGGGATCGATTTTGCTGCGTCCCGGTAGCGTGCTCGACGTATCGAGCGGCGGAGAACTGCTGGCGAACGGCCAGTTGTTGATGCAGAACGGCGTTCCGGTCGGGCGTGGTGGCAACATATCGCTGTCTACCTACGCCGCGCCTGTTACCCGGCAGTTCGGTCATACCGGCGACAGCGGTCCGGTCATGCCGACCACACAGCCCACCAATGGCACGATCGCGCTCGGGGGGACGATTCTCGGTGATGGTTTTTCGGGCGGCGGCACGTTGGCGTTGCAGGCACTCGGCTTCAGGATCGGCGGCGATCCAAAGGATGCCGCCCCTTGGGATGTCTATCTGCCGGAGCGCTTTTTCGCGCAGCAGGGATTCGGCAAGTACGTGTTGAATGCGTATTACGACGCGACAGTGGCGCCCGGCGCGACGGTCGCGCTGACGCATCGAGATCTGATTCCAGACGTGCCTGCACTTGTGCAAACCGCCACGGGTGCCAACGTGTCGACGTCGGGCCTGACGACGTCGGGCCGTCTCGACGACTATCACCGACAACCCACGAGTCTCGTATTGACCGGTGGCAACTACACGTCATGGATCACGTCGGCGAATACCGCACCTTCGTATCCCGGCGTGACGGGGGCCGTTACGTTGTCGTCCGGCGCGTCGATTCATGCGGATGCCGGTGCAGCCGTCGGCTTCGGTTCACCGACGCAGGTAACGGTGCTGGGCTCGATCGTCGCGCCTGGCGGCGCGATCACGCTGAGTGCGGATTCAGGCGGTACGTTCGCGCAGACGGGGCAGTACGGCATATTCGTGCCGAGCGACAGCCGCTCGGTCTGGCTGGGCTCGGCTGCGACGCTCGACGTGTCGGGCACTGCTCTCGCGAATCCGCTCGCCGCGCCAGTCAAGAACGGTGCGGCGACCGTCGTGCCGGACACCGGCAAGGTGCTGCCCGGTGGTTCCGTCACGCTGTCCAGCGACGCGGGGTATGTGGTTGCCCAGGCGGGCTCGAAGATCGACGTATCGGGCGCGTCGACCCACTTCGATCAGTTGCAGCCGAACGGCACGTACGCGTCGCAGCCTGTGTGGAGCGACGCGGGTTCGATCACGCTGTCGGCCGGGTACGGTCTCTTTGCCGATGCGACCCTGGCTGCTCACGCGGGCGGTGAGCGCGCGCGGGGCGGCACGCTGACGATTTTGCCGCAACCGAACAGAGGCGTCGGCGGGGAGACTGCGCTTGTCATCCGGCAGAGCGGAGAACTGACGCCGGTGGCGCTGGCAGCGGGGCAGCGCTTTACGGCGGCAATCGATCGGACGACCGGCCTGCCGATCGGCCAGCCGACCGGCATCATTCAGTTCGCCGCCGACCGGCTCGAGCGTTCCGGCATCGCGAATCTGGTGTTGGGCAGCACGGCGCCGCTGGCGCCGCCGATCGCGTTCGCCGGGAACGTGGATCTGAGCTTGCCCGAGTCGGTGACGCTGAATTCCGGCCGGATTGCCGCAATCGGCATGGGCCAGCTCACCACGCTTCTTTCGGCACCCTCGACAGCGCTTTCGACGCTGCTCGCGCAGTCGCCGCTGCATTCGGCCGGCGCGACGGTCGACATCGATGCGCCGTACGTCGCGTTGAATGGACCGACGCTGACGTCGCAGTCGCCATCGCCGTCGTTCGCTTCCACGACGGTTTCCGATGCGAGACTGAACGTGAACGCGTCGTTCATCGACTTGAACAACCAGCTCCAGCTCATCAACTTCGGGCAGGCGAACTTCACGAGCAGCGGGGATATTCGCGTCGGCTCGACGAACGCTTCCTACTCGTCGTCGAGCGCTCTCGTGGCGCCGGGCATCCTCTATACCGCGGGCGATCTGACCTTCAAGGCGGCGGATCTCTACCCGTCGACCGGCAGCACGTTCATCGTCGACGCCGTCGGGCCGAACGATCCGAGTACCGGCAAACGCGTTCCGACGACGATTACATTTGCGTCGAACGGCCCGTCCAGCACGCCGCTGTCGGCCGGCGGCACGCTGCTCGTCGATGCGACCGATATCGTGCAGGGCGGCACCTTGCGCGCGCCGTCGGGTTCGCTCGTGTTCGGCGTCGGCGATCCGACCGGCAGTACGGCGCAGGCGCAGTTCAACGGCCTGCCGCTCGTCGCGACGGACTCGGTCAGGTTCGCGAATGGCAGTGTGACGTCGGTCTCGAACGACGGCGCGATCATTCCGTATGGCACGACGGTCGACGGTGTCGAATGGCAATTCAACCCGTTGGCGGGCAATAACACGGTCGCCGACCTGGCCGCGCCGCCCGCGAAATACGTCGGCGTGAACGCCGGCAACGTCGCGCTCGACAAGGGCGCGACGATCGACCTGTCGGGCGGCGGCGATCTGCAGGCAGCCGAATGGGTACCGGGCACGGGGGGCACGCGTGACGTGCTGTCGCAATACAACACGAGCTATGCAAGCGGCAAGGGCGGGACGGCGGTGCCGGTCAATGCCGGGGCCGGCAACGTGTATGCGATCGTCCCGGGCGCGCAGTCGCCCGTTGCCGCCTATGACCCGACGTTCGCGCAGACGCTTCAGCCGTCGACCAATGGGAACGGCACGGCGACGACCGCGACGGCGACGCTCGGCATCGGTCAGGCCGGCATGAGCGATGGGGTCGGCAAGGCCGTGTACTTGTCGGGCGTGCCGGGGCTGGCGGCCGGCTATTACACGCTGCTGCCGGGCAAGTACGCGACGGTTCCGGGCGCGTATCGCATCACGGTGTCGAACACGGCCGGCAATCTCGTGCCAGGCGCGAGCCAGGTGTTGCAGGACGGTACGGTGGTGACGGCCGGCTATTTCGCCGACGCGCTGACGGGCGGCCGCAGCGCGACGCCGACGCTGTTCAACGTGCAGTCGAACAGTGTGTGGCAGCAATACTCGCAGTACACGCTGACGGGCGCGAACAGCTTCTTTGCCGCGCAGGCGGCGAAGAAGGGAGCCGTGACGCCGCCGTTGCCGCTGGACGGTGGCCAACTGGTGCTGGCAGCGACGAAGGCGCTCACGCTCGGCGCGACGCTGAATGCGGCCGCCGGCACGGGAGGCGCGCCGGCGGAAGTGGATATCGCATCGCAGGACATTCAGATCACAGGTAACGGCAGTGCCGGGCTGGCCGGCTATCTGCAGATCGCCGCGAACGATCTCGACTCGCTGACCGCGGGCAGCCTGCTGATCGGCGGCACGCGCGCGGCGACGACGCGAGGCGTCGCGATCACGCCGATCGCGAACAGCGTCGTCGTGTCGAACGATACGAGCACGGTGCTGAAGGGGCCGGAGATTCTGCTGGTCACGAAGGCCGACGGCAGCGGTACCGATTCGAACGCGGCGAACGGCTTGCGTGTCGATGCAGGCGCATCGATCGCCGCGCAGGGCGACTATCCGGCGGCGAAGGATCAGCCACTCGCGATTGCGGGCGACGGCGCGCTGCTGCGCGTGTCCAACGGCGCGATGGCGCCGCTGACGCGCACCGGCGGAACGGGCACGGGCTTGCTGACGGTCGGTGCGGGCGCGACGCTCGCGGGCGGCCAGGCGTTGATGCTGGATTCATCCGGCGATCTGAAGGTCGATCCGTCCGCGGTGCTGTCGGCCAGGGCCATCACGGCGGACGGGTCCGCGATCACGTTCACGAACGCAAGCGGTGGTGCGGCGGCGAGCCTGCCGGGTTTCGTGATCGATCCGGCCGGGCTGGCGCAGTTCGCGAACGCGCAGCAGGTGACGCTGCGCAGTTACGGCGCGATCGGTTTCGTCGGCGACGTGAACGCGACGTTCGGTAATGGCGTGGACCTCAGCGCGGGCACCTTCACGAGCGACGGCGGCCATGTGACGCTGAATGCCCAGCAGATCGCGTTCACGAACGAAACGGGGGCGCCGAACGGCGTGGCCGCCCAGGGCAACGGCACGCTGACGGTCAACGCGAAGGAGATCGACTTCGGTACCGGTACGAAGACGCTGAGCGGCTTTGGCGCGGCGGCGATGAATGCGACCGGCGGCATCGTCGGTCAGGGCACGGGTACGTTCGATTTCGGTACGCTACCGGTGACGCTCGGTGCACCGGTGTATTTCGCCGATACGGGTTCGGCCTCGACCGTGAAGACGGCCGGTACGCTGACGCTGAACGGCGCGTCCGGCACGGCGCCGACGAAGACGCCGGTCGGAGGAGTGTGGCGCTTTATCGGTGGCACGATCGCCGACAACGGCGCGACGATTGCAGCGCCGGCGGGCAACGTGAGCCTGGAGGCGACCAGCGGCAATCTGACGATCGGCAGCGGGTCGACGGTGAGTTCGGCCGGTGTGTCGAAGCAGTTCTTCGACGTGACGCAATACGCGCCGGCCGGTGCGATCACGCTGCTGGCCGACGCGGGCACGGTCGATGTGCAATCCGGTTCGACGCTCGACTTTTCGGGGGCGAGCGGTGGCGGTGCGGCGGGGAACCTGACGCTGTCGGCGCCGCAGCAGCTCGTGAACCTGAATGGTGCGCTCAAGGGTAGCGCGGCGAGCGGCTACGCGGGCGGTTCGCTGTCGCTCGATACCGGCGGTGCGGCGGACCTGGACGCGCTCGCGAAGACACTGGCATCGAGCGGCGTGAACGGGGCGATCGAGATTCGGACGAAAACGGGCAACCTGACGCTGTCGCCGGGCAATACGCTGTCGGCGCGCACTGTGTCGTTGACGGCGGACGGCGGTGCGGGCAACGCGGCCGACACCGCGAACGGTCACGTGAACGTGTTCGGCACGATCGACGCATCGGGCAAGGCGGGCGGCGAGATCGACCTGTATGGCCGCAACGGCGTGGACCTCGAAGGCACGCTGCTCGCGCGCGGCGCCGATCCGAACCAACGCGGCGGCAAGGTCGATATCGGCACCAGCGCGGTATTCGATCCGACCGTCGCGAATCCCTACAACGCGACCTACGGCTACGAGAACGTCGCGCGTGCGAACGCGGGGGCGATCACGTTGGGCGCAAATGCGCTGATCGACGTGTCGGGCGGCACGGCCGGTGGGCTCTCGGGCGGGACGGTGAATTTTCGCGCGCCGCTGCTCGCGGATGGCGGCGTCAACGTCAATCCGCCGGCCGCGTTCAACGCCGGCAAGGGCATCGTCGGGTCGCGCGCGACGACGCTCGAGGCCTATGCGGTATGGAGTACGACGGATGCGACGACGCATGCGCAGCACTTCGACGGCATCATCGATCCAGCGGGCTGGTATGACGGCAATGGACATCTGGTCGCCGGTACGTTCGCGGCACAGGGCACGAGCGGCGTAACGTTCAGCTTCACGCCGAATGCGAGCGGCGATGGCGGCGGCACGCTGACGAACAACTCGACCGGCGCGCAAGTGGTGCTGACGGGCAGCGCCGGCGATCAGGCGCAACTGCGCAACGGTGTGGCGTCGATCGGTTTCGACGGGATGAACGGCACGTACTTCGCGCCGGGCGCGGCAAATGCCGATCACCAGACGTTCTACGGCTATCAGAGTGGTGGCGCGACCGCGACGACGCCCGGTACGCTGATGGGCTTCGTGCAGCATGGGCTCGATGCGCTGGTGGATCCGTTCGCGGGGAAGAACGTCGCGAACGTCCACGTGGTGCCGGGCATCGAGCTCGACAATCCGGGCCCGGCGATCAACGGCGGCGACATTCAGGTGCTGACGAACTGGAACCTGGGTGCGGGTACGTCGCCGACCGATCTTGCGTTCCGCTTCAACGGCGAGGCGCCGGTCGTGACGCTGCGCGCCGAGAACAACGTGAAGGTCAAGGCGAGCCTGACGGACGGGTTCTTCCAGATCGCGAATCCGCTCGGTGGTGGCGGGACGATTCCGGTGCCGGCGTTGTCGACATTAGGTGCGGCGCAGTCGCTTTACTCCACGCCGTCCGGAGCTTACGCGTATTTGGGGCCAGGGTTTGGCCTTGACTACTTCGGCGCTAACGGATTCGGATCCAATCAAAATCTGGCTTTTGGGCCTGGTCAGCCGACTGGCGGAACCCCGGAAGAAATAGCGGAGTACTATGCATTGTATACGGCGTATGCAAATTTCTTAACTGCACCCAATCCGACGATTACTTCGATGGTCAGCAGTTGGAATGCGAATTATGACAACATCAACATTATCAGCAGTTTTCGCGGTACCGGGAAAGTCGTGCCAATTTTTACGGCTCCGATTGCACCATCTGCTTCAGAGCAAGCGGTTAATCCCAGTTCATATCTGATTTATCTGAATCAGTACAAGACGTATCTTTTGACGGCGGCTCAATACTGGAAAAATAATGGCGGTAACTTTGTATTGGTGGACACGGTTACCCCGCCGGCTGTTCAACCGGTCGCAGTGATCACAACATCGACCATCAGCTTGCCGGCCGTCACCGACAATACACCGGCGCCGGTTGCTACCGCGGCGAATCCCATCCCGCTTCAATCCGCTTCATTGGCCGGCGGGACGAGTGCTTCGTTCCGGGTAGTTGCAGGCGCGGATCTCGATAGCACGAATCCGCTGACCGTAACGGCCGCGTCGGCTTCAACGAAATCGACGGGCAGCGGAAACGTGACTTTCGACGGTCACACCGCTTACGTGGATGCCAACGGTTTGGCATTACTTGCACCGACAGCGATCCGCACCGGTACCGGATCGATCGATGTAGCGTCCGCGAAAGACATCGCACTGTTCGATGCAGGTTCAACGCCTGCGAACGATCCGACCGTGATGGTTGTCCCCGGTGTCATTTACACGGCGGGCGCTCCGGCCGCCGGAATGCCTGCGCAGGGCAGCGATGTCGCGATCGTGCATCCCTCATGGACAGGCAAGCAGGACATTCTGGTGACGCCGGCCGTGAACCCGGATTCCGCCGGTGACATCACGATTCATGCACAAGGGAACATCGTCGGTGCCGAGCGCCTGACGGATGCGACGGGAGCCGTGACCGGGACGCAAGGCAGCGACATCAGTCAATTCTGGTGGCAGTGGATGCAGGTCGGCAACCCGACGGGAACAGTCGGTGCAACTTTTCCCGTGACGCAGACCGTTCGAACGTCGATCAATTTCGGTGCTTTCGATCAAGGCGTGCTGAGTTCGGGCGGCAACATATCCGTGTCGGCTGGCGGGAACATTTCCGACCTGTCCGTATCGTTGCCGACGACGTGGTATTTGACCGCGGCCAATACGGATCATCCGACGGTGAATACCGTTGGAGGCGGCAACCTGACGGTACACGCCGGCGGCGACATTCTGAGCGGCGGCTATTTCGTCGCGAAGGGAAGTGGTTCGATCACCGCAGGCGGCAAGATCGGCTCGGACATCGCGGTGCCGTCGACGCTCGTCGGACAACCGCCGGTTGTGCTGGACACGCTGCTTGCGACACAGGACGGTGTTTTCGATGCGAGCGCCCGTCAAGGCGCGAGCATCGGACGTGTGTTGAACCCGTCGTACGCGCAAAGTAGCGCACTGTTGAACGCCTATGGTCAATACGCGGATGCGCAAGGCTATTCGCCGCATTCGGCTGTCAATATCGTGTCGACGACAGGCGATGTGGCGATCGGGACGCTGAACGGGATCGACATGATTGGGGGCGGCGCTTCCGATATCTCTCCCGGACGCAACGACATGTCGTTCGTGTTGCCGGCCTCGCTGAACCTGACCGCGTTCACCGGTGGTATCACGGTGGCGTCCAGCGGAGAACTCACTCCATCTCCGTCGGGCAATCTGAGCTTGATCGCGGACCAGTCGATTAACATTTCCAGCGTCAATGGCCTGGCGAGCAGTGCGACAGCGGGTGCCGGTCCGGTTTTCGGAATGCTCGATACAGATCCTTCGTCGATGCCGTCACCGACGAACCCTCGTGTCAACGTTCCGCTTTTGACCGAGAAGACGCTTGCCGCTCATGCCTCCGGCGCGCTGCATGGGGACGACACCGTGCCAGCGCGCATCTATAGCCTGAATGGTGACATCGTCGACGGGGTGCTGCAGACGACCGGCTTTTACGACAAACTTGTTCCCATTTCGATCGACAAGCCGGCGTTCATCCAGGCCGGGCAAGACATCGTCAATCTCGCTTTCCAGGGGCAAAACCTCCGAAAGTCCGATGTGACTCGCATCGTGGCCGGGCGCGACCTCTACGATACGGCGTTCGCGGGGACCGTGAACGCTGTCGTTCCTGCGCTGGTGCTGGGTGGTCCCGGCACGTTCGATATCGAGGCGGGCCGGAATATCGGGCCGTTGACGAACCAGAGTCAGATCAAGAGTGCCAGCGTTCTGACCGGCATCGATGCGATCGGCAATGCAAACAATCCGAACCTGCCGCATGAGAGTGCGAACATTAATGTCTTGTTCGGCGTGGGGCCGGGTATCGACACATCGACGTTCGTCTCGACCTATATCGATCCGGCGAGTTCCGTGGCAGGGGTATCGAGCACGGCGCCCGCCCTCATCGCGTTCGTGCAGCAGTACGAGGCGGGCCAAGTGGTCGATACAGGGCTGGTGAAGGATCAGCCGACGATCGCACCGCTGAGCGCGGCGCAAGCGTGGTCGAAGTTCGAGATGCTTCCGCAGTATGTCCAGCAGCTTTTTGCCGAGCAGGTGCTGTTCAACGTGCTGGCCCGGGTTGGGGAGGACTACAACAATCCCGCGAGCCCGTATTTCCAGAAATACGCCAGAGGCTATCAGGCGCTCAATACGCTGTTCCCCGCTTCGCTGGGCTACACGGCGAACAGTCTCGGCGGCGGCAGTAATGGTGCGAACAAACTGGTCGACACCGGCGATCTGGACATGCGCAGCACGACCATCCAGACGCAGCAGGGTGGCAACGTGTCGATTTTCGGCCCGGGGGGGCAGGCGTTGGTGGGGAGCACGTCCGCGCCGCCGCAGATCGTCGATGAGCGAGGAAACGTGATCGTGGGCCCCGGATCGATGGGTATCCTGACGCTTGAGAAGGGCGACGTGAATATCTTCACGGATCGCAGTGTGCTGCTCGCGCAGAGCCGGATCTTCACCGAGCAGGGCGGCGACATGACGATCTGGAGCTCGAACGGCGACATCAACGCCGGCAAGGGCGCGAAGTCGTCGGCCGATACGCCCGCGCCGCAGTATCTGTGCGATGCGAACCACTATTGCACGGTCGATGCGCGCGGGCAGGTGACCGGTGCCGGCATCGCGACGCTGCAGAGCGTGCCGGGCGTGCCGCCGGGCACGATCAACTTGATTGCGCCGCGCGGTACGGTCGATGCGGGCGATGCCGGGATTCGCGCGGGCAACCTGAACGTCGCAGCGCTCCGTGTCGTGAACGCGGACAACATTCAGGTGACGGGCAAGGCGACCGGTATCCCGCTCATGCAGGCGGTGAATACGGGGGCGTTGACGGCCGCAAGCGCGGCTGCGTCGGCCGCGACGCAAGTTGCGCAGGACATTGCGAAGAACAGCGCGTCTGGTGGCGCGGCTCGGCGCTGGACGATTTCGGTGCAGGTCGAAGGATTTGGCGATGCGGGCGGAGAGGGTGCGAAGAAGCACAAGCAGCAGGTCGGCTACGATTCGTCGAATGCGGTGTCGGTACTCGGATTCGGTCAGGTGGGGCCGACGCAGCGTGCGACGTTGACTGCGGATGAGCGTGGGCGGTTAGGCAAAATCTGACGAGTGGTGAAGTTGACGCGAGCTGTCGGTTCGATCGGTAGCTCGCGTTTTTATATTGTGTTGTGAAGACAGTTTCGTGATGCTGGCGACGCGAAAGCCGGCACTAACTGGACGAGTAAACAAAAAACCGCGCCCTTGACGATCCAGGGGCGCGGCAGAATTAACGGCGGAGCATCCGCCGTCAGATGGACTTAACGACCGACCACCGTACCCGTACAGACGCTCGCGTTGCCGATGTCGAGGTTGTAGCCGCTCGCGTTGCTCAGGAAGTCGTTCGAAATGGCCGTCTGGAAGTTCGATGGAATCGTGCCGAAACCGTTGCCGTGAACGATTGATGCGAAGCTGGCGTTCGTGTAGTGGTCGCTCAGGAAGTCATGCAGCGCCGTCTTGACGTTGGGATCCTTGTAGCACTGGCTCAGGACGATCTGGCTCGTGCCGACAACCGGATAGCCAGCGGCCGGATTGCCGATGTTCGGCACCCAGGCTACCGGGTCGGAAGCGGCAGTCTTATTGTTCGGCGCCGCAGCGGTACCGAGAGCCGTTGCTGCATTCGCGTACGTCGGCGCGTAGTACTTTCCGTCGATCGTGTTCACGAGGCTTGCCACCGACAGTTGCCCCGCGCCCGACGCTGTCGCGATCGTGCTCAACGGAGCCAGGTACGTGTTCGTATAATCCGGGCTCAGGTACGCGACCGCAGCGCCCGAGGATGACAAAAGGGCGCTGCGCACATCGGTTGCGCCTACGAAATTGGCTGGGACGCCCTTCGGGAACAAAGCCGCCAACGATCCCGTCTCGGCGAATGTGACGCCCGAAGCGGTATTGGACGGCGTACAGACGGCTGCCAGGTGCCGGGACAACCGCCTGTCTTCAGGACCGAAGGGAGGATAGATAACCGTGATCGGAGCGTTCAGGGCGTAGGCCAAACCTGTTTCGGGGTTGGTCACCTGGTTCCAGTCCGCGAGCTTGCCTGAGAAGATGCCGCAGAGATCATCGTCGTTCAGCGCGATGCTGTGTGCCTGATTCGGCGTCGTTTGTGGTGTCGTCGTGCTGGTCACGGCTGGGCCGTTGACGAGCGAAATCGCGATTGGTATAACGATGTACGGAATCTGGATCAGCGGGCCGTTAGTCGTGCCGAGCCCAGCCAGGTACGACGCGATTCCGGCTGTCGACAGAGATACGTCGCTGTTCCCGAAATCGACCGTGCCTGTGAGATTCGCGCTGAGTCTTGCCGGCTGATTGTTTAGGAACGCGATCTGGCCGGCGATCTGGCCGGCCGAATAGTACGTGAACGTTGCTTCGGCGGTACCGAACAGGCCGATTTCGGTCGTGGTGTTGCCGATCGCACCGATCATCGGCGCGACGAGTATCGAACCACCGCCTTGAACGAGCGGGCTCGCAGCCACCGCGGCCGTGGCGCTCATGCCCGAAATGAGAAGAGCGAGAACTTGACAGATCTTGCGCTTGCTAAATTTCATGAGAATTTCCTTGAGTGGAGACAAATGTGAATCCTGCTGACACGGCCGAATTGCATTGGTTTATGCGATAAATCGAAGACCCAAGGTAAATTCACATCAAAGCGAACTTCCGGCCAATTCAGGTATGCGACTGACGATTGAAAAAAATGCACCCTTGGTTTCCCAAGGGCGCAGTCGTGTCGGTCAGAAATCAGCCCGAAGATCGCTTAACGACCGACCACCGTACCCGTACAGACGCTCGCGTTCCCGATGTCGAGATTGAACGTGCTCGCGTTGCTCAGGAAGTCGTTCGAGATGGCCGTCTGGTAGTTCGACGGAACCGTGTCGAAGCCGTTGCCGTGAACGATCGACGCGAAGCTGGCGCTCGTGTAGTGGCTGTTCAGGAAGTCATGCACGGCCGTCTTGACGTTCGAATCGGCGTAGCACTGGCTCAGGATGATCTGGCTGGTGCCGGAAACCGGATAGCCCGATGCCGGCTTGCCCGCGTTGGGCACCCAGTTTGCCTGGTTGGAGGCGGTCAGCTTGGTCGTGGGCGGTGCGAACCCACTCAGCGCCGTCGATGCGTTCGCGTACGTCGGTGCATAGTACGTGCCGTTCGTCGCGTTCCGGAGGCTCGCCACCGGCAGTTGCGTTGCGCTGGCCGACGTCGTGACCGTGCTCTGCGGCGCGAGGTACGTGTTCGTGTAATCCGGGCTCAGATAGGCGACTGCGGCCGTCGTGGTCGACGTCGTCGTGGCGTACGTCACCAGCTGGTTGCGCACGCCGCCGCTACCCGAAGCCCCGACGAAATGCGAGCCCGACGGGAAGCCGGTCGGGAACGACGCCGTGAAGGTCGTCGAATCGGCGAACGTGACGCCCGGGGCGGTGTTGGCGGTCGTGCAGACGGCGACCAGGTGGCGGGTCAGCAGTTCGGTCGTGCCGCTGCTGTCCGAACGGTAGACGACGGTGATCGGCGCGTTCAGCGTATAGACCGAGCCCGTTTCCGGATTGGTGACCTGGTTCCAGTTCGTCAGCTTGCCCGAGAACACGCCGCACAGATCGTCGTCGTTCAACGCGATGCTGTGCGCTTGACCCGGCGTCGTTTGCGGCGTCGTGGTGCTCGTCACGGCCGGGCCGTTGACGACCGGAATCGTGATCGGCGTGACGATGTACGGGATCTGGATCAGCGGGCCGTTGGTCGCGCCGAGGCCGGCCTTGTACGACGTGAGCTGGGCGGTCGACAGCGCCGCATCGCTGTTCGCGAAGTGAACCGTGCCCGTGACCGTCGAGCCGAAGTACGTCGGCTGGTTGTTCAGGAATGCGTTCTGGCCGGCGCCCGAGCCGACCGAGTAATACGTGAACGAGCCTTCGGCGGTGCCGAACAAGCCGATTTCGGTCGCGGTGTTGCCGATCGCGCCGATGGTCGGAGCGACGAGCGACGAGCCGCCGCCTTGAACGTTCGGCGAGGCCATCGCGGCCGCCGCGCCCAGACCGGAAACAACGAGAGCGAGGACTTGACAGATCTTGCGCTTGCTGGATTTCATGAGAAATTTCCTTGAACGAAGATAAACGGGAACCCCTGCTGTTGCGGTTGGAATGCTTATGGACCGCCGGGTAAATGTAGGTGGAAATCCGAATGACGCGTGTGAATTTTTCATAACGAATGGTGCGTAACATTTTTATCGGGAAAGTCATTGCGTTATTCGAATTGATAAAGTGCGGGGCGGCGCGTCATTCGGCACAAGCCGGAGTGTCCAGATACTGGGATTTAGCCGAAATCGTTCGGTGGGTCGTGCGCGGAAGCCCGCGTGAGGCTTGATGGAAGCTGTTGATGCAGCACGCGGGCCCGCGCAGTGCTATCCCAACTTCAAGGCGGTTTCGTGGCGGATGTTACGGAACATTCTGCACGTCGATGAATATCTTCCGTTTTGATGTATTTATCTCGCTTTTGGCGAGAATCTGTAAATGGAAGGTTGGTGGCGGGTGCGGGTATTTAAAATAACGACGATTAATTGGTTGGATAAGATTGAAATCGTTTTTACGTTATAAGAATAACGACCCGGGTAATAAGACCCGCCAAAAAAGGTAGCCCAACATCCGTCACAAATCTGCGCTGGTTCGCTCCGTAGTCTTCCCCCGGCGACTCTGTCCGGCAAGCTGCGCGACGTCATCGGAAGCAGTCGCGCACGTGACAGGAGAACATCGGCATGTCGGCATTCCGCTACGAAGCGATCGATCCCACCGGCCGCACGCTGAAAGGCGTGCTCGAAGCCGACAGTGCGCGCGCCGGCCGCAGCCATCTGCGCACGCAGGGGCTCACGCCGCTCGTCGTCGAACTCGCCGCGCAGCGCCTGCACGGCGAGCGCCATCAACGCTTGTCGCTCGGCCGCAAGCTGTCGCAGCGCGAGCAGGCGATCATCACGCGCCAGCTCGCGAGCCTGCTCGTCGCAGGCCTGCCGCTCGACGAATCGCTGTCGGTGCTGAGCGAGCAGGCCGAGCGCGAATACGTGCGCGAGCTGATGGCGTCGATCCGCGCGGAAATCGTCGGCGGCCATTCGTTCGCGAATGCGTTGAGCCAGCATCCGCGCGATTTTCCGGAGATCTACCGCGCGCTCGTCGCGGCCGGCGAGCACACGGGCAAGCTCGGCATCGTGCTGTCGCGCCTGGCCGACTACATCGAACAGAGCAACGCGCTGAAACAAAAGATCCTGCTCGCGTTCACGTACCCGGGCATTGTCACGCTGATCGCGTTCGGCATCGTCACGTTCCTGTTGAGCTACGTGGTGCCGCAAGTGGCCAACGTGTTTACCAGCACGAAGCAGCAACTGCCGACGCTGACGGTCGTGATGCTCGCGCTGTCGGACTTCGTGCGGCACTGGTGGTGGGCGTCGCTTGCGGCGACGGTCGCGATCGTCTATGCGATCCGCAAGGTGCTGTCGCGCGACGCGCCGCGGCTCAGGTTCGACGCGTGGGTGCTGACCGCGCCGCTCGCCGGCAAACTCGTGCGCGGCTACAACACGGTGCGCTTCGCGAGCACGCTCGGCATTCTCACCGCGGCCGGCGTGCCGATCCTGCGCGCGTTGCAAGCGGCCGGCGAGACGTTGTCGAACCGTGCGATGCGCGCGAACGTCGACGACGCGATCGTCCGCGTGCGCGAAGGCTCCGCGCTGTCACGCGCGCTGGCGCACACGAAGACGTTTCCGCCGGTGCTCGTGCACCTGATCCGCTCGGGCGAGGCGACGGGCGACGTGACGACGATGCTCGATCGCGCATCCGAAGGCGAGTCGCGCGAGCTGGAACGCCGCACGATGTTCCTGACGAGCCTGCTCGAACCGCTGTTGATCCTCGCGATGGGCGGCGTGGTGCTCGTGATCGTGCTCGCGGTGATGATGCCGATCATCGAGCTGAACAACATGGTGCAGTGATGCGCGGCTCAGCGCACGAACGCGTTGGCCTTCTCCGCGGCGGGCAGCGCGATCTCGCGTTGCATCCCGTTGCGATCGACGACGATCGAACGCGCGCGCACCTCGACGAGCTTCGCGGCTTCGCCGAGCGCCGCGCCGAGCGACACGACGCGCGATGCCTCGCCGCCGATGCTGACGATCGCCGCCGCGCGGCGCGCATCGAACGCGAGCACGCCGAGCAACTGAATGGCATCGCGGCCGTCGTCGGGTTTCGCGCCGAACAGCCGTGCGCCGGCCGCCACGTCGATCGGCGCGGGCGGCGGTGCAAGCGCCGCGACCGGCGCATCGGCGGCGCTCAGTACACGCACGGCCCACAGCGACACGGCGGCGAGCGCTGCGGCGGCGGCGAACGTCGCCGCGAGCGGCACGAGATCGGCGCGGGACGGCACGATGCGAAGCAGGTCGAGCGGTTTCATGGCGACAAGTCGATGCGATGGACGGAAGACGTTTTCCATTCTTTGCCGCGAGGGTGAATGCATGATGACGGGCCTCAACGAAACGCGAACGTCGTACGCCGGCCGGTCGTGTCGATACACGCGTCGCGGCGCGCAACGCGGCTTCACGCTGCTGGAGATGCTCGTCGTGCTCGTGATCGTCGGGCTGCTGGTCGCGGTCGTGACGCTCGCGCCGTCGCGCAATCGCCGCACCGATCTGGCGGAGGAGGCGCAGCGTCTCGCGAACCTGCTCGAATCGGCCGGCGACGAAGCGCAGGTGCGCTCGACGCCGATCGCATGGCAGCCGGTCGGCGGCGGCTATCGCTTCGTGCAGCGCACCGAAAGCGGCGGCTGGGCGCCGATGACCGACGATCTCTATCGTGCACGCCGCTGGGGCGCCGAGGTAACGGGCGTGTCGGTGCGCTACACCGGCGGCGGCGACGTGCCGTCGCGCGTGGTGCTCGGCAGCGAAAGCATCGACGTGCCGGTGACGATCACGTTGTGGTCCGGCGACGTGCGGATGGCCGTGGTCGGCACGGGCATCGGCAACTTCGTCGTGCGCCGGCCTTGAGCGACGTTTGACGCCGGGCGCGAACGCGACGGGCGAACGCGTCCGGATCGAATCGCGCCGCGGCATGCTTCACCTGACTGTCACAGTGCCCGCGCACAATCGGTCGTTCGCTTGCGACGGAGCCGCTCACGGGGGCGTGTGCTTCGGCACGCGGCGTGCAACTCCACTTCCGTCCAGGGATTCATGACTCGTTCACGGGCGCCGACCGGTGTCCTGGCGCTCGTCGCGTGGCTCGCGTTCGCCGTGCTGTGCATGCGCGGCGCGCACGCGCAGGAGACCGGTTCCATCGGCCGTCAGCCGGGCAGCGCGGTGCATTTCGATCTGCCCGCGCAGCCGCTCGCGAAGGCGTTGCAGGATTTCGCGCGGCTTACCGAGCTGATCGTGCTCGCACCGGCGCCGTTGCTCGACGGGCGCACGAGCGCGCCGGTCCAGGGCGATTTCGCGCCGCGCGACGCGCTCGAGCGGATGCTGGGCGGAACGGGGTTGCGTGCGGCATTCTCGCGTCCGGACGAAGCGATCATCGTCGCGCAGCCGGCCGCCGAGACGCCGCCCGCGGCGGCCGACACGCCGGCGGACCCGGCGCTGCCGATCGACGGGATCGGCGATTCCGGCGAGCGGCGCGCGTTCGCGGGCCTGCTGCAGGCGCATCTGATCGATGCGCTGTGCGCGCAGCCGGCAGCCGTGCCGGGCAGCTATCGACTCGTCGCGCAGGTGCGCATCGACAACAGGGGGGCGGTGGTGGCGGTCAACATGGTGGCATCGAGCGGTTCGGCCGCCCGCGACGCGGCGGTGATGCGCGCGCTGCGCGCGCTGAAGCTGGACGACGGGCCGCCGGCGGACCTGCCGCAGCCGGTCACGATCCTGCTGCGCCCGGCCGGCAACGGCGTGCATTTCCGTTGCCCGGCGCCGCAGCCGGCCGTTCGGGGCTAGGCCGCCATGTCCGACAGCAACCGCTCCGGGCTCAGGCATCTGCTGGCGACGCGCTACGCGTACCTGGTCAGGCGGCTCGAACGCGTGACGGGGTCGAAGGACGGCGCCGCCGACGCGCTGCACGAAACCTGGCTGCGCCTCGAGAACGCGAACGTCTCCACGCAAGTGACGAACGCGGACGCCTATATACTCGGGATGGCGAACAATGTCGCGATCGACCAGCATCGGCGCGAACGGCGGCACCTGCATGACGACGACGTCGAGACGCTGATGGAAATGCCCGACGAACTCGCCGATCCCGAGCGCATCGTCGCGGCGCGCCGCAAGGTCGAGACGCTGAAGGACGTGCTGCGCGGCCTGCCGCCGCGGCGCCGCGCGATCCTGCTGGCCGCTCGCGTGGACGGCCTGCTGAACCGCGAGATCGCCGAGCATTTCGGTATCTCGCTGCGGCTCGTCGAAAGCGAGCTGAGCGCGGCGATGAAGTACTGCCTGCAGCGCATGCAGGAAGACGGCGATTCGTACACGGGCACGCGAGGCGGCCCGCGCAAATTTTGAGCATCCGGACGATGACGAAAGCCCAGGCCCACCCTGCCCACGACGAACTCGACGAAGCGAGTGCGTGGCTGCTGCGTCTGCGCTCGGGAGAAGCGGGCCAGGCCGAAGCCGATGCGTTCGAACGCTGGTGTGCCGATCGTCCGCAAGCCGCCGATCTGCTGCGCGACACGTGGGGCGCGCTGCGTACGGCGGCGACCGAGCTCGCGCACGAGGAGCGCGCGGCGGCGGCCTGGGCAGAGGTTGCCAAGCGCGAGCGCACGATGCGCACCGGGCGCCGCGCGTTCCTCGGCTTCGCGGTCGCGGCCGGCGCGTCTTGGCTCGCGGTGCGGCCGCCGATGCAACTGTGGCCGTCGCTTGGCGACATCGCGGCCGACTACCACACGGGCACCGGCGAGCAGCGCAGCGTCGCGCTGTCGTCGCGCGTGACGGTCGAACTCAATACGCAGACGCGTCTCGACGTGCTGCCCGCGGGCGATGCCGCGCATGGCGTCGAAGTGGTCGCCGGCGAGGCCGAGATCGACGCGGTCGCACCGCCGGCCGGCCGCGCGACGCCGATCCAGCCCGTCACCGTGATCGCGGGCGGCGGCCGCATGCGGGCGACGGTCGCGCGCTTCAACGTGCGGCGCACGGGCACGCAGGTCTGCGTGACCTGCCTGTCCGGCACGGTCGCGCTCGAGCATCCGCGCGGCGCGCGTACGCTGAACGCCGACGATCAGGTCGTCTACGACGATCGCGGCGTGCAGCCGGTGTCGCGAATCGATCCGGTCGCCGTCAGCGCGTGGCGGCGCGGCATGCTGGTGTTCAACGGCGTGCCGCTGTCGGACGTCGTCGACGAGATCAACCGCTACCGGCGCGGCAAGGTCATTCTGCGTAGCGCGTCGCTCGGCGCGAACCGGATGCAGGCGCAGTTCCCGATCACGCGGCTCGACGACGTGATCGACATGGTCGGCAGCCTGTACGGCGCGCACATCACGCGCTTGCCCGGCAACATCGTGCTGCTGAGCTGACGCGGCTTCCCGCGTCGTCTGCTGTCCTTCCTTCTTCCTCGTTTTCGCCAGGCGGCCCGTTCGCCCGCGGGGCGGCCCGCGCTGCGGGTTACGGCCCGTCGATACGACTTTATCCATGAGGGCCGGCAAACGTCGGGCTGTCGTTCGCGATGGCCTGGCGGGGCGTCGTCGGACCCGAGGCGTGGGTGGCAAGCGCCCCGGCCGCGCGGTGATGCGCGGAGCGGGGAAAGTGTGTCGAATGAGCTTCGGGCGGTGGCGTGATCATGAACGAATCGCAGCGGGATATGGATTCCGGCGACGCGGACACGCGTGCCGACGCAATCCGCGAGGGCGCGGTGCGCTGGCTGCTGTGGCTGCGCGCCGGCGATATGACCGG
Source organism: Burkholderia sp. BCC0506 (assembly GCF_902833145.1). Classification (GTDB taxonomy): domain Bacteria; phylum Pseudomonadota; class Gammaproteobacteria; order Burkholderiales; family Burkholderiaceae; genus Burkholderia. Next base: position 42,251 of record NZ_CADFEN010000010.1, read on the forward strand.
ACAGGAACGAGACGCTTTCGGGCGCTGGCGCGCGCAGAGCGACGAGCACGCACGCACGGTGCGCGAGCTGATCTGGATGTGGGCCGTGCTGGAGACGGTCGGTCGGCAGGAATCCGGCGAGCCGGGCGGGCCTGCTGGGCCTCGTGGGCCGACGCGCGCGCATTAGGGCCGGCGCACGTGCGTTATTGACGTGAACGGACCCGGCCCCGGCGCACGTGCGTCGCAAGAAAGTCTGCGGGTTAGGCGTGCCCGCTTCGACCTTGTATACGAGAGAGCGAGGGGGTCGTGCAGCGGGGCCGAGAGGCGGAGACGGGATCCGGGAGCCGGAATGGGCGCCCGGATCGCCGTTCACGCTCGCGGGTCGGCGCGTGCGCCGATCCAGGCGGCGTCGAGCGGATCGTCGGCGTCGCGCAGCGGCTCGCGCAGAAACGGAAAGCGTTCGACGAACGGTGCGGATTCTTGCAGGGCCACGATATGGTTGACCATCCATTGCAGCAGTTCGCCGCCGCGCCGGACCTGTTCCGGGCGCCAGTCCGGCATCGTCGAGAAGAGCGCGGAGAAGCCGCTCCAGCGCGACGGTCGGTCATTGTCGCCGGGCCGGAAATAGGTGTTCATCGCGACGTCGTTCCCGTCGGTCAGCGTGCCCGCGAACAGCCCGTGCGGCGTCGGCACGCCGATCTGTTGCCAGCCCTCCGCGAGGGCGAGCGCGCGCATCGCGCGCGCCGCGACGAACGCGATGCGCGTCTCGTGCTCGATTTCCGCCAGCGACATCACGCCGTTGCGCTGCATGCAGCGCGCGACCGCGTGCGGCCGGATCACGTTCGACGCGAAGCTGCGCAGCACGAGGTCGGGCACCGTCAATTGCAGCTGGAATTCGCGCAAGCCGTGCTCGACGCTCATCGTCGAGAAATGGACGAACAACCCTTCCGCACGACCGAGCGCGCCGACGTACGGTTCGAGCCCGAGGCGCACGAGTTTCGGCGCGATCTGGCGTTCGAGCAACCGCAGCAGGTTACGGCGATTGCGCACGCCCTTGAAGTCGTCGAGGCCGCGCGTGACGACGTCGCTGATCTCCCAGCGGCGCTCGTCGGCGACGAGCCGCGGGGAGCCGCTCAGGTCGAACCGGGCGCGGCCGTGCGCCACGCGGGGGTCTACGTACATGCCGGTGCCTCGTGCATCGATTGCGGGCGGACCGTCGCGACGGCGCGTCGTCGCGCGGATCGGGTCGCCCACGATGCTGCGGGGTCGATCGCGCGCCGTCAAGTGCGAATGCGGTTGCGGCGGCCCGTGCGATCGATCCCGCAGCGTGGGGTCGCCCGATGATGCGCACGATCGTGGAACGCTTCGTCGAGCAGAGCCCGATGACGATCATGGCGCGGCTCGTGCTGCAATGCGCGCTGCACGACGACTGGGTCGGCGCTGACGCGGGCGCTCGCGACGAACCCGACGGCGAGTCGATCCGCGAGGCGCTGTTTGCCGCTGCCGTCGACGCGATCGCGACGATTGCCGCGTGGCAGCGCGGGCCGGACGCCGCCCCCGCCGCCGCGCCGGGGCCGGGTGCGGCCGTGACGGCGCTGCACGATTGCATGAGCCGCTGGCGGCCCGGCTGGGGGCGGGCGCTGGCCAGGGACAGCGTCGAGCTGCTGCTGCCGGTCGCGTCGGTGCGCAACGTCGACGGTGCGCGTGCGGTCGACGGGATGCGGCTGCGCGTGCTGGATGGGGCCGCCGGGGCCTGCGCACCGCGGGCCGACGGTTGCGATTGCGGGCGGGCGTGCGACGACCCGGCGCGCGATGCGGCGGCGGGCGGTGCGCGCGTCCTGCCGGTCTACGATCCGGAGCTCGGGATGATCGTCGACCTGCTGCCGTGCGAGCGCGGCCGGTCGCACGAGCGCGCGTTCGTCGGCGCGCTGCTTGAAACGGTCCGGCCCGGCGAGCTGTGGATCGTCGACGGACGCTTCGATACGGACGCGATCCTGTCCGGCTGGCCGCGCCGCGGCGGCGCGTTCGTGCTGCGCGAATACGGCTGTTCGGCGGCATGCCGGCCGCTTGGCGACTGGCGGGATGCCGGCGTGTTCGGCGCCGGGCGCGTTCGCGAACAATCGGTCGGGATGGCCGGCGAAGGCGGCGTGTCGGGCGCGTTGCGGCGGATCGAATGGCACGGCGCCGACGCGCCCGGCGAGATCGTCACGCTGCTGACCGATCTGCCGGCCGAGCGGTTCGACGCGCCGCAGGTCGTGGCACTGTCGCGCCGGCGCTGGCGCGACGCGTTACCGCTGGCGCTCGAGCCTGTCGCGGGCGCCACGCCGTTCGGCGCCGTGCCTGCGCGCGCGGCGCTGCTGGCGAGCGGGATCGCCGCGTTTGCCTACAACGCGTTCAGCGTGATGACGCGCGTCGTCGGCGGCGCGCTCGATCTCGATGCGCGTGACGTCGCGCGCCTGCCGTCGCTGATCGCCGACGGCGTGATGGCCACCTATGCGGGGATGATGATCGCGCTGCCGCCGGACTGGTGGGCGCGTTACGACCGGTTGCCCGCGACGACGCTCGGCCAGATCGTGCACATGCTAGCCGCGCACGTCGACCCGCGCAGCGAGCGGCGGCGCCGCCGCGACAGCCGGCTCTCCGCGAAGTCGCAAGCGTTGCTGCGCGCGGCGACGCTCGAGCGCCTGATGCACGACGACGGCGACGATCCGGCCGCGAACGTGTTCAGCCTGCGCACGATCGCGATGGCGACGCGCGACTTCAGCAGCAATCCGTCGAAGGCGCTGCGGCACGCGGGCGAGGCGCTGGTGATGGTCACCAAGTACAACCGGCCGATCGCGCTGCTCGTGTCGATCGACGACTGGAACCGGCTGCTGGGCGAAGTGCGCGAGACGAGCTTCACGCGGTTGTCGTTCGATGCGGCGGCGTCGCAGGGCCTGCGCCCGGTGACGTTGAGCGAATCGTCGCTGAACTAGTCTGCGCCGCCGGTCTCGCGTTGCCGATCCGGCCCGGCGTTCGCCGCGCGGGCGCATGCTGCCTCCGGCGTCAACGCGTCAGCCGCCGCACCCAGATGACCGACGTCCACGCGAAATTGCCGCTGCCGTAGCGCGCGATCAGCGTGTCGATGCGCGCGTTGATCCGTGCGGAATGCACGCGGCAGTGCACGATGAAATAGCCGCTGTTCACGCCGACGGCCGAGCCGTCCGGCAGCGTCGGGTTGCCGCCCTGCGCGGGCAGCAGGTATTCGGCGATGTCGCCGGTGCTGACAAAGTAGGCGGTCGCGCGCCGGTCGACGAGCCGCTTGGCCTGGCTTGCCGACAGCGTCGGAATCGCGGCGACGAGCACGGGTTCGGCCGCGGTGTTCGCGTTGACGACGGTCAGGTCGGGCAGGATCGTCACGAACGGCGCGAGCGTATCGATCGCATGCGCGTCGTAGCCGGGAATGCGCGCGAGATCGTCGACGGACACGAGCTGCAGCGGCCAGCCGCCCGGGCCGTTCGCGTCGCGCAGCGAGCGCAGCATGTAGTCGGCCGTCGGCTGCGCGAGCGCCGGATCGAGCGACAGCTGGACGAGCAGGCGCCGGTACGCCAGCACACCCTCGCCATTGGACTGCCACGGCTTGCCGGGCGCGACGCGCGACACGAGGTTCATGAGGTTGAAACGCGCTTGCGCGTCCTCGACGCTGCCCGAGATCGACGCGCGCGCCAGCTCGGCGTTGACCGCCAGCGCGTCGGCCGGCAGCAGGTCCGAGAGCGGCACGTCGGCGACCGGCGCCGACCACGTCTGGCCGACGAACGTCACGTTCGACGTCGCGCTTTGCGCGCGCAGCGTCGCACGTGCCCACTCGACCGCGGCACGCTCGATCCACATCGTCTGCGTCGCGAGCCGCTGGTTCTCGACGTCGCGCGTCGCGACCTGCTGACGCCACAGCACGCTGGCCGCGAGCGTGGCCGCCAGCGCGACGACGAGCAGCACCGTCACGATCGCGATGCCGCGTTCGCGTCGCGCGTCCGCCGTCCCGGCTTTCCCGTATCGATGCATTCGCGTGCCCCCGCAGTGTCGGCGCGGCGCGCTCACACTTCGAACGCCAGCCACGCATGCGCGATGCTCGCATGCGCGGATGACGTGACGCCGAACAGCGCGGTGAGCCCCGCGACCCCGCATGCGAGCGCCGCCGGACGCATGCCGTCGGCGGCAAGCGGGCCGACGAGGCTGGTGATCGCGTGCGAACGCCACAGCAGCAGCACGAACAGCGTGCAGCCGACGGCCATCGCGATCGCGAACATGTGCGCTGCGACCGCCGGGCGCCGGGTGAACGGCGTGCGGTGATGGCGCTGGTTCGTCGCGACGATCGCGACCCCGTTTGTGACCGGTACGATCGCCATCGCGAGCGCCCAGAACAGCGGCTGGTCGCTCGACGGGTTGATCAGCAGCAGCGTGCCGATCATCCAGATCGGCGGCGCGAGCAGCGTGAGAACGGACCACGACAGCAACTGCCACGCGAGCCACGGCGCGCGCCAGCGCAGCGGCGGATTCGACGCGGTATGAGCGACGCGCGGGCGTAACCGGCCCGCCATTCCGGCGGTGCCGGAGAACCGCCCGGCGAGCCACCGCACGAGCATCGTGGCGAATGACATGGAGTGTCCTGTCGTTGACTGTGTTCCGTTCTCAATAGCTAGGACGAAGCGGGCGGCTGCAAGCCGCAGGATTTCGTCCGGGCATGCGGTCTTCGGTGCGGCGTAAACGGTCCCGACGTTCGCGCCCCGTGTTGCGCGCGTGTTTCGTGAATATCTTCAGCGGAATGTCACAAAAACTTCCCGGTTGAAACCGGAGGATTGTCGGGCCGCACGCCGGCCCGTCGCGTTTTCGCTGGCGGGCCGTCCGGACGGCGACTCGTTTGCGGGCGGTCCGTATGCAACGGCGGGCAGCCGTTGCGCCGCACGTCGGCCAGGCAACGACACGTACACGAAACGAGGGCCACGCAAGGTCATGCACCGCGTCTCGCGAGTCTTGCGCGAGGGGCGGCTGCGCGCGCATGGCAGGCCGCGTGCGTCGATCGTCTGCCCCGTGCCGGCGGATCGGTCGACGTCACGTGAAAAAACATTGCGGCAATGCGCGCTTCGTTCCGTCTAGGTAGGTGGGAGCTGCGACTCGATGCGCCGTATGCGGCCCCGTCCGCGGTCGACGCTCGTGCGTCGGGCCCGCGGGCGGGAGCACGCGGACACGGGCAATTTTTCTCATCAGGCGGCGTGAAGCCGACAGGTGCATGACAGTGGAACAGTTCGAGGAAACCCGGCCGGCGGGCGAAAGCGGCGCGACGACGGACGACGTATCGGCGCGACAGGCGGAAGCGCTGTCGCCGGTCATCAACCTGCGCGATACGGGGCGCTTTCTGCAGGTACTCGAGGCGCTCGAGTGTTCGCTGGCGGTGAGCCGCCGCCCGTCCGGGGTGGCCGTGATCGGCGTCGACGACGGCGTGCCCACGCTGTCCGCGTGCCTGTTGCCGCGCTCGATGGGGATGGCCGTGTCGGGCAACCGGCTCGCGGTCGCGACGATGCACGAGCTGATGGTGTTCGCCAACGTGTCGACACTCGCGCCGCACTATCCGGCCCGCCCGAATCACTACGACGCGATGTTCGTGCCGCGCATGTCGTATTACACGGGCGATCTCGACCTGCACGACATGGCGTTCGACAAGCAGGTGCTGCTCGCGGTCAACACGCGCTACTCCTGCATCAGCGTGATCGACGGCTATTTCAACTTCACGTCGATCTGGCAGCCGCCGTTCGTGACGGAGACCACGCCGGACGATCGCTGCCACCTGAACGGCATGGCGTTCGCCGACGGCAAGGTGCGGTTCGCGACGGCGCTCGGCATGAGCAACGCGCCGTTCGGCTGGCGCAGCGGGATGGCGAGCGGCGGCATCGTGATGGAAGTGCCGTCCGGCCGGATCGTCGCATCGGGGCTGTCGATGCCGCATTCGCCGCGCTTGATCGGTGGGCGCCTGCATGTGCTCGAAGGCGGCCGCGGCCACGTGCTTCAGATCGACCCGCAATCCGGTGCGCGGCGCGTACTTGCGAGGCTGCCGGGCTTTACGCACGGTCTCGCCGAGTACGGGGGCGTGCTGTTCGTCGGGCTGTCGAAGCTGCGCGACAAACGCGGTCCGCAGGGGTTGCCGATCGAAAGCGAATCGGATGCGCTGGTGGCAGGAGTCGCCGCGCTCGATGCGAACACCGGCGACGTGCTCGGCATCCTGCAGTTCTTCAACGGCGTCGACGAGATCTTCGACGTGCAGGTGATTCCCAACGTGCGGCGTGCCGAAATCCTGAGCCCGCATCAATGGGCCGAGACGCCGTCGATCGTGACGATGCAGGGCGGCTTCTGGCAGACGCGCCCGCGCGAGGACGACGAACCCGCGAACGCGGCGGAGCGCGTGCGATGAAGAACGATCGTTGCGGGTTTTCCGGTGTCGTTTCGTCCTTATCGGTAGATGCGACTCGCACGGGGCGGGGCGTGTCGCCGCAGCGGGCCGGCGGGGTGTTGTGGCTCACGGGGTTGTCGGGCGCGGGCAAGACGACGTTGGCCGATGCGGTGGCGGCGCGACTGCGCGACCGACGCGTGCATCCGGTGGTGCTCGACGGCGACCGGCTGCGGACGGGGTTGAATCGCGACCTCGGTTTTACGGTGCAGGATCGCTTCGAAAACGTGCGGCGCATCGCCGAAGTCGCGGCACTGACGAGCGAATCCGGCGCGCTGGCGATCGTCGCGGTCATCTCGCCGCTGGCGGCGATGCGCGACGCGGCGCGAGCGATCGTCGGGCCGGCATTCCGTGAAGTGTATGTGAGCACGTCGCTGGCCTGCTGCGAGGCCCGGGATCCGAAAGGGCTGTATGCGAAGGCGCGGTGCGGCGGGCTGCCGGAATTCACCGGGGTTTCGGCGCCGTATGAGGCCCCGGTGGCAGCCGATCTCACGATCGACACCGGCCGCGTATCGCTCCGGGCGTGCGTCGATATGCTGCTGCAATTCGCGGCGACGCAGTTCGGTTTTCAGGCCGATGGGCAGGCGGCGCTGACGCGCCACGGCTGAGTTCGGATCGACGGTGTAAAAAGCATTGCGTGGCTCATGATAAGGATGGCGAATCAATCGTCATCAAAGTGAAACAGGTAGCTGATAACGGAGCGGGCGGCGGGTTCACGACAGCTTCGCCGCGGTCCGGAACAACAAAGGGGAATGGCGCATGCCGCCGAGAGTAGACCGCAAGTCACGCGCACGATGGCGGCTGAATGGCCGATGCCTGGCTGGCGCCGTGCTGGCCGGAGGATTGAGCGTCGCGCCGGGCATTCATGCGCAGGAAGCCGAGCCGGCCGCGAAGCCGGTACCGGCCGCGCCGCAGTCGTTCGACGTGAATGCCTTCGTGGTGCGCGGCAACACGACGTTGCCGGCGCTCGAGATCGAGAAGGCCGTGTATTCGTTCGAAGGGCCGGGCCGCACGCTCGCCGACGTGAACGCGGCCCGCGATGCGTTGCAGAAGGCGTACCAGGATCGCGGCTACCAGTCGGTCGTCGTCGAACTGCCGCAGCAGCAGGTGAAGAACGGCGTGATCCTGCTGAAGGTGACCGAGGCGAAGGTCGGGCGCCTGCGCGTGGACGGCGCGCAATACAACTCGCCGCAGAACATCCGCGACGCGGTGCCCGCACTCGCCGAAGGCCAGGTGCCCGATTTCAACCAGGCACAGCAGCAGCTCACCGACCTGAACCGCTCGGCGGATCGCCAGGTGATTCCGGTGCTGAAGCCGGGCGTGTTGCCGCAGACGGTCGACGTCGACCTGAAGGTCGACGATCACAGCCCGCTGCACGGTTCGCTCGAACTGAACAACGACAACAGCCCCGGCACGTCGACGCTGCGTACGACCGCGAATCTCAGCTATTCGAATCTGTGGCAGCTCGGCCATGTGCTTTCCGGCACCTACGTGATCGCGCCGCAGCATCCGAACGATGCGCGCGTCTACGCGTTCTCGTATCTCGCGCCGATCAAGGATTCGCGCTGGAGCTTCCTCGCGACGGTCGTGCATTCGGACAGCAACGTCGCATCGGTCGGCAACACCAACGTGCTCGGCAAGGGCACCACGTACGGCTTCACCGCGATCTATTCGCTGCCGGCGACGGACATCTACGCACATTCGGTCAGCATCGAGATCGACCGCAAGCACTACGACGAAGACGTGTCGCTGCCGGGCCAGGGCGGCTCGACGGCGCCGCTCACGTACGTGCCGGTGACGCTGTCGTACAACGGCCAGTTGAGCCTGAAGAACTCGCAGACGTCGTTCTCCGCCTCGCTGACGACGAACATCCGCGGCCTCGGCAGCGACTGGGGCGCATGGGACAACAAGCGCTACAACGCGACGCCCGATTTCGTGTACGGCAAGTTCGACGTGAACCACACGCAGCGCTTCGCGAACGACATGCAGGCCAATGCGCACGTGAACGCCCAGATCTCGAACTCGCCACTCGTGTCGAGCGAGCAGTTCTCGGCCGGCGGGATGAACAGCGTGCGCGGCTACATGCAGGCCGAGGACACGGCCGACAGCGGCGTGATCGCGTCGCTCGAGCTGCGCAGTCCGTCGCTCGCGAAGTGGCTCGGCGGCGCGGTCGGCAGCCGCGTGAACGAGTGGCGCTTCCATGCGTTCTTCGACGCGGCGCACCTGTGGCTGCTGAGCCCGCTGCCGGAGCAGACGTCGCGCTTCAACCTGATGAGCGTCGGCGTCGGCACGCGGCTGCAGCTCATGAAATACGCGAGCGCGGATTTCGAGGCTGGCTGGCCGTTGAAGGCGGGCGTCTATACGCGGCAGTACAGCCCGCGGTTCGATTTCTACGTAAGGCTGGGGTTTTGACGGATTTTTTGATCGCGGCGGCGCGATGCGACGAGCGCGGCGCCCGCCCATTCGGGGAGTGGATCGTGAAGCGAGTCTTGTTTTTCCTGTTGGCGGTGATGCTCGGCGTGCTGCCCGGCATCGCCAATGCTTGGTGGCAGAACGACTGGTCGTACCGGAAGGCGATCACGATCGACGCGAGCCCGAAGGGCGCGAACCTCGCGGAGTCGGCCGGCCGCGTGCCGCTGCTGATTCGCCTGCATTCCGGCAACTTCCAGTTCGACGGGCTGGCCGACAACGGCGCCGATATCCGCTTCGTCGCGGCCGACGACAAGACGCCGCTGAACTTCCATGTGGAGCAATACGATCCGGTGCTCGGCGTCGCGCTGATATGGGTCGACATCCCGAAGATGCCGGCCGGCGCCGCGGAGTCGATCTGGATGTACTACGGCAACAAGAAAGCGCCGGACGGCGGCAAGCCGGCCGAGACGTTCGACGCCGACTACACGCTCGTCTATCACTTCAACGGCGCGGCCGGCGCCCCGCCGAAGGACGCGACCGCGTACGGCAACAACGCGCAGAACGCATCGTTGCGCACGGTCGAGGACGGCATCGTCGGCAAGGGTGCGCGGTTCGACGGCACGGGGTCGCTGACGCTGCCGGCGAGCGCGTCGCTGAATGTGCCGGCCGGCGGCAGCTTCACGTTGAGCGCGTGGGTCAAGCCGTCGGCGCTCGCGCCGAACACGCTGCTGTACAGCCGTCGCGACGGCGCGAACGCGCTGTTGATCGGCCTCGACAACGGCGTGCCGTTCGCGGAAGTGGACGGTGCGGCCGGCAATCCGGCGCCCGTGCGCACGCCTGCCGCGCCGCCCGTCGCCGCGAACCAGTGGACCCATCTCGCCGTCACGGCCGACGGCAAGAGCCTGACCGTCTACGTGAACGGCAAGCAGGCCGCGCAGGTCGCGGCGGCGCTGCCCGCGCTGAACGGCGCGGCGACGATCGGCGCGGACGTCGCCGGCGCGCCGGCCGGGTTCGCCGCCTACTCGGGCGCGCTCGACGAACTGCGCCTGTCGAAGATCGCGCGTTCGCCTGCCTCGATCGCGGTCGACGCGCTCGCGCAGGGCTCGGAATCGAAGCTGGTCGCGTACGGCGCCGACGAGAAGCAGTCGGGCTTCGGTTTCGGCTACTTCGGCGTGATCGTGCAGTCGGTGACCGTCGACGCGTGGGTCGTGATCACGATCCTGCTTGGCATGGCGCTCGTGTCGTGGATCGTGATGTGGACCAAGGCGCGCTATGTCGGCACCGTCGACAAGGCGAACCAGTACTTCGTGCAGCGCTTTCGCGAAGTGGCCGGGCGCCACCTGGTCGGCCTCGCGCATGTCGACGAAACGAGCGCGGACGGCCGCCGGCTGTACCAGTCGTCGCTGTACCGGCTGTACAAGGCCGGCGTGCACGAGATCCACAGCCGCGTGGACGGCAACGGCCGCACGGTGATCACGTCCGAATCGATCGAGGCGATCCGCGCGTCGATGGACGCGACGCTCGTGCGCGAGAACCAGCGGCTGTCGAAATCGATGGTGCTGCTGACGATCGCGATCTCGGGCGGCCCGTTCCTCGGCCTGCTCGGCACGGTGGTCGGCGTGATGATCACGTTCGCGGCGATCGCCGCGGCCGGCGACGTGAACGTGAACGCGATCGCACCGGGTATCGCGGCCGCGCTGCTCGCCACCGTCACGGGCCTGTTCGTCGCGATTCCCGCGCTGTTCGGCTACAACTACTTGCTGATCCGCAACAAGAACGTGACCGCGAACATGCAGGTGTTCGTCGACGAATTCGTCACGCGCCTCGCGGAAGCGCATCGCGCGCCCGACCACGCCGTGCTGGCCGACTGATCGCACGCAGGAGACCACCATGCAGGTTCAGGACGACGACAAGCCGTACGACGACATCAACATCACGCCGATGCTCGACCTCGCGTACGTGCTGCTGATCATCTTCATCATCATGACCACCGCGTCGGTGCAGGGCATCAAGGTCGACCTGCCGAAGGCGAGTTCGTCCGCGAGTCTCGCGAAGCCGAAGACGAAGGCGATCACGGTCGCCGATTCGGGGCAGGTGTTCCTCGATGCGTACCCGGTGACGATGGACGAACTGGAAAGCCGGTTGCGCACCGAGAAGGCGACCAATCCGGAATTCCCGATCGTGCTGAAGGGCGACGCGGCCGTGCAGTACCAGAAGGTGATGGACGTGCTCGACCTGCTGCGCCGCCTCGACCTGTCGCAGGTCGGCCTCGTGACCGGCAAGGCGAAACAGGGCGGCTGACGCGATGGAAATGACCTATAACGGCGGTCCGCCGCAGAAAGGCCCCGGCCGCTTCGTGAGGCCGGTGGCGATCGCGCTCGTGCTCGCGGGGCTGGCGGCGCTGATCTGGCATTTCGCCGGCGATACCGCGGGCGTGAAGCGCGCGAGCGCGCCGCAGGTGACGACGGTGATCCCGTTGCCGCCGCCGCCTCCGCCGCCGAAACAGAAGCCGCCGCCCGAGAAGGTGAAGGAAGAGGTCAAGACGCCGGTCGAGCGGCCGACGATCGCGCCGAAGCCGTCGGAAGCGCCGAAGCCGTCGGACAACCAGCCGAAGCAGATGACGATGAATGCCGATGCGCAGGCCGGGACCGACAACTTCGGCATCGGCGCGGGCGACGGCTCGGGCATGGTCGGCAGCGGCGGGGGCGGCAAGTTCGGCAACGCGAGCTACGCACAATACATGGTGTACGTGCTGCAGCGTGCGATCGAACAGGACAAGGGCGTGCAGGAGGCCGGCGGCGCGCGCTTCGCGGGCAGCCTGAACCTGTGGATGGATGCGTCGGGGCGAATCACGAAGGTGACGATCGCGCAGTCGACCGGCGACGCGAAGATCGATGCGGCCGTCGTCGCGGCGGTGGAGGCGCTCGGCAAGGTCGACGAGGCGCCGCCGCCAGCCACCTCGTATCCGGTGCTCGTCAAGCTCCAGGGCCGCAAGCCGGCATGACGATGCACGCCGGAGATCACGAAAGAATCATGGGGCGGCGCCGTTGCATGGACGCTGCCGGAAAAGAAACGAAAATTGTTCGGAGTGCTTCGATGATTCGGAAGATGAACGGACGGGGCGGCGTGCCCCGCAACGGCGCGCCGCCCGCGCGCCTGTCGCGCGTCGGCGCGGCGGTGCTGACGCTCGGGCTGACGTGCGCGTCCGCCGCACAGGGGCAATCGCTCGAGGCGCAGGCCGCAACGGGGAAGGCCGCGCCGACCGAGAGCGTGGTGATCAACCTGATCAACCTGCTCGTCAAGCGCGGCGTGCTCACGCAGCAGAACGCGAACGAGCTGATCAGCGAAGCGCGCACGGAAGCGGTGCAGGCGAGGTCGGCACGCGCGTCGGGCGCACCGGTCGTGGCGGGCGGCGTGGTCAATCCGCCGACGCAGCCGGGCGACGTCGCGGTGCCGTACGTGCCGCAGCTCGTGCGCGACCAGATCCGCGACCAGGTGAAGCAGGAAGTGATCGCGCAGGCGAAGGCCGAGAACTGGGCGCAGCCGAACACGTTCCCCGACTGGGTATCGCGCATCAAGCTCGACGGCGACCTGCGCGTGCGCGACGAGTATCACTTCTACGGCAGCCGCAACGCGAACAACGTCACGAACTTCGCGGCGATCAACCAGGGCGGCGGGTTCGACATCAACCCGAACACCAACACGACGCAGTTGCCGACGCAGAACACCACGCAGAACCGCAACAACCTGCTGCGCTACCGCGCGCGGCTCGGCGTGACGGCGACGCTGTCCGACGAAATGACGGCCGGCATCCAGCTTGCGAGCGGCAACGACAACGGGCCGGTATCGACCACGGCGACCGCAGGCGGCGGCTTCGCGAAGAAGAACATCTGGCTGAACAAGGCGTTCTTCTCGTACAAGCCGACCCCGTGGCTGAACCTGACGGCCGGCCGTTTCGACAACCCGTTCTTCAAGTCGGACCTGGTGTTCTCCGACGACCTGATGATGGACGGGCTCGCCGCGAACCTGCGCCATGCGCTGCCGTGGAATCCGGACGTCACGCTGTTCGGCACGCTCGGCGTGTTCCCGATCCAGTACACGAGCGAGAACTTCCCGTCGAACAGCACCGACAAGGCCGGCAGCGACACGAAATGGATGTTCGGCGCGCAGTTCGGCGCGGACTGGAAGATCGATGCGAAGAACCGGCTGCGCGGCGCGGTCGCGTACTACGACTTCCAGAACATGCGCGGCACGCTGTCGTCGCCATGCGCGCTGTATCTCGGCGCGACGAGCTGCAGCACGGACAACGAGGCGCCGGCGTTCATGCAGGGCGGCAACACGCTGATCGCGCTGCGCAACATCGTGCAGAACCCCAATCTCGCGCCCGGGATGACGCCGCAGCCGCAGCTCTTCGGGCTCGCGTACAACTATCGGCTGCTCGACCTGAAGGCGCAGTGGGACACGATGGTGGCCGACCGCTTCAAGCTGCGCCTGGACGGCGAATACGTGCGCAACCTCGCGTACAACGACAACAAGGCGTTCGCGGCGGCGTCGCTGCCCGTCAACAACTACGAGTCGACGTCGGTGAACGCGACGCGCGCCGACTACCGCAGCGGCCCGAACGGCTTCCTCGCGAAGGCGACGGTCGGCGAGCCGGAACCGCGCGAGAAGGGCCAGTGGAATTTCTCGATCGCCTACAAGTACCTGCAGCCGGACGCCGTGCTCGATGCGTTCAACGATCCCGACTTCCATCTCGGCGGCACCAACGCACGCGGCTACGTGATCGGCGCCGCGTATGCGGTCGCGCGCGACACGTGGGTGTCGGCCCGCTACCTGAGTTCGAAGGAAGTGTACGGGCCGCCGGTGTCGATCGACGTGCTGCAGATCGAGCTCAATGCCCGCTTCTGACCGGAGCCGCGAATGAACACGACCACTCGCACGATGCTGGCGGCCGCCGTGGCCGGCGCGCTGCTGTTCGCGGCCGGCGGCGCGCACGCGCAGAGCATCGAGGACAAGCTGCGCAGCCAGTTGCGCTCGACCGTGCAGGAGCTGCGCCAGTTGCAGGACAGCCAGGCGCAGTTGCAGAGCGACAAGGCGGCGGCCGAGAAGCAGCGCGACGATGCGCTTGCGCAACTGAAGGCGATGCAGGGGCAGCGTGCCGCGGCGCGCGGCGACTCGGGCGCCGAGGCGGCCGCGAAGCGCGCACTCGCGCAGGAGCGGGCCGGCCGCGAGCAGGACGCGAAGTCGCTGGCGAAATACAAGTCCGCCTACGAGGACCTGCTCGCCGTGTCGCGCGCCCGCGATGCGCAGCACACGCAGCTGGAGAAGGACGTCGCCGCGCGTGACACGCAACTGAAAACCTGCCAGGCACACAATGCCGAGCTGTATCGCGTCGGGCACGAGATTCTCGACGCGTACGAGCATGTCGGGATCGGCACGTTCCTCTCGTCGCGGCAGCCGTTCGCGCAGTCGGCGCGCGTCAAGTACGACGATCTCGCGCAGCGCTACGGCGATGCGCTGTATGCGGGCAAGTACGACCCGGCTGCACGTTCGGCCGCTGCTGCCGCGGCAGCACCGGCTTCGGCGGCGAGCGCACCGTGAGCGCGCGGACCGATACCGCTTTGGAATCCATTGATTCGTCGATTACGAGGGACACAAACATGCAAGAGACACAACCGAACGCCCGCGCCGAGCGCGCGGCACACGATGCGCCGATCGAGTCGATCAGCGCGGATCGCCTGGCCGACGTGTTGCGCGGTGCGGGCTACCGCGTGACGGCCGCCGAGCAGAACGGCGCGGTGCAGCTGATGAGCGCGAGCCAGGGTATCGGCTTTGCGGTGCGCTTCGGCAACCCGGCAGCGCCGCTCGCGCCGCAGGGTGCCGACACGCCGCTCGCCGCGCTGCCGTACATCGATTACACGCTGTCGTGCGTGCTGCAGGTGCAGGGCGAGTTGCCGGCCGAACTCGTCGCGGACTGGAACCGCACCAAGCGCTTCGCGCGTCTCGCGAGCCACGGGCAGTTTCTCGCGCTGGAGATGGACGTCGTCGTCGCGGGCGGCGTGTCCGAGCGCTATCTGCGTTCGACGATCGAGCTGTGGGATCGGCTGATCCAGGAATTCCTGCTGCACCTGCGCAACCGCCCCGCGATGGCCGAGCAGGAAGCGGCGGCGCGGGCCGCGGCCGGTGAAGCGCACGCCAAGGCCGCACCCGTCGAGGCGGCCGCGCAATCATGAGCGTCGCGCGCCGGCTCGACGCCGCGCTGCGCGCGTTGCTGCCGGGCCGCGGGCGATCCGGGGCGACGGCCACGCGTGACGCGCCTGCCGCGTGGGGCAGGTACGCGCAACACGTCGCGCAGTGGCTGCAGACGGTGCTCGATGGCGACGATGCGGCCGCGAGCCGCCTGCGCGCGGACGTCGAGCGCTGGGCCGACGCGCGGGCCGATGCCGGCGACGACGGGCCCGTGCTGCCGGTGCGCGCGTGGCTCGACCGGCGCGGGCGGGTGACGCGCGTCGACTGCGCGGCGGCCGGCCAGACGGCGCTCGGCGCCGCACTGCACGCAGCGCTTGCCGGCAGGGAGATCGGCCTCGCGCCGCCGCGCGGGATGACGCAACCGCTCGTCCTGCGCGTGACGCTGGCGGGCGCACGCTGATGCGGCGTGCGCGTTTGAAGGAAGCAATCGAGAGGGCAGTCCAACGATGATGACGAAGATGAAGATGCTGGCGATGGTGGCAGGCGGTCTCGTGCTGGGCGCGCCGCTCGTGGCATGCGCGCAGGACGACGTGATCGCGAATGCCGCGCAGGCGTCGGTCACGCAGGCCGATATCGCCGGCCTGTTGAAGACGGTGAGCGCCGAAGGGCGCGAGCGCCTCGCGGCCGATCCGGCGACGCTCGACCAGGTCGTGCGTTCGACGCTCGCGCAGAAGGCCGTGCTCGCCGAGGCGAAATCGAAGGGCTGGGACAAGCAGGCGCCGGTGCAGGCGGCCATCGAGCAAGCGCAGCGCGATATCGTCGTGCGCAGCTATCTGGCATCGGTGAATGCGCCGCCGCCCGACTACCCGTCGGACGCGGAGCTTCAGTCGGCCTATGACAAGAACCGCGCGGCATTTACGGCGCCGCGCGCGCTGCACGTCGCGCAGATCTTTATCGCGGTGCCGCCGAACGCGGATGCCGCGACGCTCGACAAGGCGCGCAAGCAGGCGGCCGATCTCGCGAGCCGTGCGCGCAACGGCGATTTCGCGGCGCTGGCGAGGGCGAACTCGCAAGACAAGGCAAGCGCCGCGAACGGCGGCGATCTCGGTTTCGTGCCCGATCAGCTGATGGTGCCGGCGGTCCGTCAGGCCGCCGACGCGTTGAAGCCGGGCGAGGTAGCCGCGCCGATCCGGACGCCGGCCGGTTTTCACGTCGTGAAGCTGATCGAGATACGCGCGGCCGCGCCGCGCCCGCTGGCCGACGTGAAGGAGCAACTGCGCGCGATGCTGCGCGCCCAGCGTACGCAGCAGAATGCGCAGGCGTATCTCGCGAAGCTGGCCGCGAACGCACCGATCAACGAAGACGCGCTGAAGAAAGCGCTCGCGTCGGCCCGGTAGCGCGATCATGGCAACGCTCCGTTCGACGCCGCGCGTCGACGCGCCCGATGCGCGCACGCCAGGGCGTCGCCGCCCGGCCGCGGCCGCCGACCGTCCGCGCATGCCGAAGGCGAACCCGTGGCCGGGGCGGCCCGGCGAGTGGCCGACGCATTGCCCGCTGTGCTTTGGCGCGCTGGAGCCGTTGCCCGGTGCGGGCGGCCATGCGCGACACCGCAGCGCGCGATGTTCCGCGCAGTGCGTGCTCACGACGCGCCAGTATCAGCCCGAGGAGCCGACGATTCGCGGCTCGCGCGACCTGCAGGTCGCGACCCGCCATCGAGACCGCTTCATCGCGCAGTGGCCGCGCCATTACGCGCTGATGCGGCGGGCGTGGCCCGCGCTTACGATGGGGCGCTTCACCTCGGTGATCGCGTGCGCGGATGTCGCGGATCTCTGGTCGTACCGGACGTTGCGCGACGACGATCTGGCGGCCGTGCTGCTCGTCCTGGCCGGCTTCCTGCGCGTGCCGGACGGATCGGCCGCCGCCGCGCCGGCCGACGACGCGTGCGCGCCCGCCGTGCGCTGGGTGCGGTTCTGGTTCGACGCGAGCGTGCGCGACGTCGGCGATCTGTGGACGGCCGGCGGCGCCGTGCCGCCGCTGTTCCGCGTCGATTACCGGGAGCCGCTCGTCACGCCGTATCCGACCGGCGCGCAGGTGCACGCGTGGCAGCCCGTCGACGGGCTGCGCGATGCGTGGGCGGAGCATGCCGTCGCGGACGAGCCGGCCATCGAGGCGACCGAGCGCGCGGCGTTCGAGCGCTTCCTCGCGCGTGCGCCGGCGTCGGGGGCGGGTGGGTGAGTGCGCGAGCGCGACGACATCAGGGAAGGAGGTGCGGATGAAGCGGCGACGGAACGCGGGCGCGGTCGTCTGCCTGCTGCTGACGGCCAGCGCACATGCGCAGGGCGGCGGCGCGGCGGCGCCGGCCAGTGCCGGATCGACGGAGAAGCCGGTATGCGTCGATGCGGAAATCGACGGCAAGCGCGCGCTGTCGTACGACTGCCTGAGCCGGCAGCTGCAGCCGAAGGCCGAGCCTCAGGCGGGCGCCTCGCAAACGGATTCGGAGCGGTTGTCGAAGCAGCCGTCGAACCGTCTCGGCACGTTCAACCTGTCGACCGAGCGAAACCGTTTCGGCTCGAACTGGGGGCGCTCGATCACGCCGCAGCGGCCCGATGCACCGGTCCCGGTGCCGCCGAAGTGATGCATGCGGGCGGACGCGCGACACGGGCATCGATGTACCGAAGACGTTTCGGCCGGAATCGACGAGGAGCAGCGACATGAATACGGGCAGGCAGACGGACCGGGCGAAGGTGCTGAGGGCGATCGCGGGCGTACTCGCACTCGCGTGCGCGTGTGCCGGGGCGGCAGTCCAGTCCGCCGAGCCGCCCGCGCAGGCGGATGCCGCACCGCCGGGCGTCGCGCTGCCGAACTTCGCCGCGCTGGTCCGGCGGGTCGGCCCGGCCGTCGTCAACATCAGCGTCACGCGCGAAGTCACGCAGATGGGCATCCAGTTGCCGCCCGGCATCGCGCCCGATCATCCGCTCGCGCCGTTTCTCGCGCGGCGCGTGATCGGCAACCGCGAGGAAGTGAGCCTCGGATCGGGTTTCATTGTCAGTGCGGACGGCGTGATCCTGACCAACCGGCACGTGGTCGGCGACGCGGTCGCGATCGACGTGAAATTGACCGACAAGCGGCAGTTCAAGGGGCGCGTGATCGGCAGCGATCCGGTATCCGACGTCGCGGTGATCCGCATCGATGCGCACGACCTGCCGGTCGTCGCGACCGGCGACCCGGCACGCACCGAGGTCGGCGACTGGGTGATGGCGATCGGGTCGCCGTACGGGTTCGCGAATACCGTCACGCAGGGCATCGTCAGCGCGAAGTCGCGCTCGTTGCCCGGCGAGCAGGCGATTCCGTTCATCCAGACCGATGTGCCGATCAATCCCGGCAATTCGGGCGGCCCATTGTTCGACCTGAACGGCCGCGTGATCGCGATCAATTCGATGATCTTCTCGAAGACGGGCGGTTACCAGGGGCTCGCGTTCGCGATTCCGATCGATATCGCGCTCGACGTGAAGGACCAACTGCTGCGCACCGGCAAGGTCACGCGCGGCCGGCTCGGCGTGGCCTTGCAGGAAGTGAGCCAGGCGCTCGCGCGCTCGTTCGGGCTCGCGAGCCCGGACGGCGCGCTGGTCACGATGGTCGAGCCGGACGGCCCGGCCGCGCGCGCCGGCCTGCAGGCGGGCGACGTCGTGCTCGCGGTCGACGGCAAGCCGGTCGCGGAATCGGCGGATCTGCTCGGCACGGTGGCGGGCATGCGGGCGGGGCGGCAGGCCGACCTGCTCGTGTGGCGCGCGGGGCGGGCGATGCACGTGATCGCGACGATCGGCGCATTCGACAGCGGCGCCGCGTCGGCCGGTGGCGAACAGGGGCCGGCGCGGTTCGGGCTCGCGCTGCGGGCGGCGACGGAGCAGGAGCGCCGACGGCTCGGCGTCGGTCAGGCGCTCGTCGTCGAGCAGGCGAGCGGCCTGGCCGCACGCGCGGGTTTGCAGCCCGGCGATGTCGTGCTGTCGGTCAACGGCACGCCGGTGGCGAGCATCGGCGCGTTGATGACCGGGATCGACGCCGCGCATGGCAACGTCGCGCTGCTGGTACAGCGTGGCGGTACGCGGCTGTATGTGCCGGTCGAGATCGGCCGGGCGGACCCATCGTCGACACGGGAGGCGGGATGAAGCGAATGCGGAAGCGGAGCGCATCGGGATGGCTCGGTGCGATCCTCGTCGCGTCCGTGCTGGTCGCGGGTGTCGCGCCGGCCGTCGCGCAGACGGCCGACGTGCCGCCGACGTGGATCCGCTACGGTCAACTCGCGGGGCAGCAGTTCCAGACGTGGCTCGAAGCGGACGGCGACGCGGCCGACCGGCTCCACCGCTATCTCGAGACGCGCGTGCTGAACGCGCGCGCCGGTGCGCCGCCGCCCGCGATCGTCGTGCGGGCGTGGATCGGTACGAACGGCGTCGTCACGCGTGTCGAGTTCGCGTCGCTGGGCGATGCCGATGCGGACGCGGCGCTGCGGCAATTGCTGACGGCCGGCCCGCTGGCCGAGCCGCCGCCGCCCGACATGCTGCAGCCGCTGCGCGTGCGCCTGCGGCTCGCGCCGAATCCGGACGCGGCGGCTGCTGCGCCGGCGTCGGCCGCGCGCATGCCGTGACGTTCGGGACCGGTCGACGCGGGCGCAAATCATAATAAGATATGACGTTATCGCGTCGACGGGACGACGACGTCCCGCTTTCCTGAAAGGAGCTATCCGTGCAACTGACCCAGTTAGGCGGGCATGTCGCCCAATCCGGCATCGCCGAACGGCAAAAACACGCGCAGGCGCTGATGTTCGGGATGGCGAACATCGACGAGTACGTGTCCGCCGGCGTGTGCTACGACGCCGCGGCCTATGTCCGCTATCTGCTGCGCGCCGACGCGATGATCGCGCCCGGTGCGCTGCTCGACACGATCGGCCAGCAGTGGAGGACGCGCTTCAATTTCGAGACCGGCGTGCAATGGGACGGGCGCGCGAGCATTCCGGCGGGCACCGCGGTCGGCTTCGCGCGCGGCGCCAATGTCTTTCATGCCGCGATCGCCGTCGGCGGCACGCGGATCCGCGGGATCAACGGCGGCCTGCTGGGTGCCGGATGGCTGCGTCCGGTCGACCTGGCGCGCGTGCTGCAGCCGGATCCGGCCGGCGGCTTCGCGTACGATCGCACGACCATTCGCGTCTATCTGTCGCGGCTGTAGACTGTCCGGCGTCGAATCTCTCGCTGTCTTCGCACTTCCCCGCAGGCGGCCGCCTTCCCGGCGTCCGGCGATTTCCGCATGGCGTCGCGCGGCCCAACGCTGCTATCCTCTCGACCTTGAACGACGCGTCATGGCGGCGTGGACGCGCATGCTGCATCGCGGCGGCGCGCGCCGGTGCGAGCCCATGCGCGCACTGAGGTAGCATGCTTGAATATCCACGACGATCGATGACCTGTTTCGTGACCGATTTCCTTCCGTCCATGTCCACATGGTCAAGACAACGATGAGCGGCGCACCTGAGCCGGCGGCGTCCGGCGACGAAGAATCGTCGGGCGGCGCTTCGTCCTATCTGGTGCCGGGGCTCGAACGCGGGCTGCGGATCCTTGCCGAATTCTCCGCGCGCGAGCCCGTGCTCGGCGCGCCCGAGCTGTCGAAGCGCATCGGCATTCCGCGCACGACCACGTTCCGCCTGCTGCAGACGCTCGAGGCGCTCGGTTTTCTCGAACGCGTGAACGGCGACCGCTATTTCCGGCTCGGCGTCGGCGTGCTGCGGCTCGGCTTCGAATACCTGAATTCACTGGAACTGACCGATCTCGGCACGCCCGTGCTCGAACGGCTGCGCGATTCGACTGGGCTGTCGACGCACCTGCTGATCCGCGACCAGCGTGACGTGGTGTTCGTCGCGAAGGCGCAGAGCAATGCATCGATGTTCGGTTCGGTGAAGGTGCACGTCGGCACGCGCCTGCCCGCGCATGCGACCGTGCATGGCCATGTGCTGATGGGCGACCTGACGCGCGATGCGATGCGGCAGCTCTATCCGGAGAAGAAACTCGAACCGTTCACCGAGCGCACGCCCGGCACCGTCGACGAGCTGTACGACCGCGTGCGGCATTACGCGCGGCTCGGCTACGCGGTCAGCGAGGCGGCGTTCGAGAGCGGCATTTCGGCCGTGACCGCGCCCGTGCGCGATCATTCGGGCTCGATCGTCGCGGCGATCACCGCAACGGTGCCGCGCTCGGAGATCGGCGAGGCCGGCGAGAAGGAACGGCTCGTCGAGGCCGTGTGCGGCGCGGCGGTCGACCTGTCGCAACGGCTGAACTATCGTCCGCTCGAAAGCGATCCGACGTTCGCGCATGCGCGCCACAAGGTCGCGATGTTCTGATCCGTCGAACGAGCCGCGTCGCGCGGCTTCGCCGAGCGCCGACAGCAGTCGTCCATGAGGAAAGAGCAGCCCCGGGGCTGCTCTTTTCGTTTCGGCATCGCGGCTGCCGCGCCCGCCGGCGGTCAGAACGAGTGGTGAATGCCGGTCAGCACGATCACCTGGTTCGCGGTGCTCGACACGCCGGCCGTGAAGAACGCGGCCTTCGCTCCGCCCGAACCGTGTTCGTACAGCACGTTCGCATACAACTGCGTGCGCTTGGACAACGCGTAGATGTCGCCGAGCTCGACCTGCGTCCAGCGGCGGCCGGCCAGCGTCGTGGTCGCCGCGCCGCCCGCGATCGTGTTGAACGCGCTGCTGCGGTAGTTCACGCCTGCGTCGTAGCTCTGGAACGTGTCGGAAAACCCGTTCGACTGCATCTTCACGCGCGTGTAGAGGCCGTGCACGAGGAAGTCGCCGATCTGGTACGACGCGCCCGCGCCGATGTTCTCGACCTTGCTGGCGAGATAACCGTTCGCGGTGTTCTGCCCCTGGAACGACGCGATGCCCGTCTGGCCGATCAGGATCGCGCGGTCGTGCTCGTTCGAGTAGACGGCCGACGCCTTGAACGGCCCGTTCGCGTAGTTCAGCGCGACGCCGACCGATTTGCCAGTCGAGAAGTTCGTCGTGTTGCCGAGCGCGAGCGTCGCCGCGGCCGAGAAGCCCGCGAAGCTCGGCGAACGGTACTTGATCGAATTGTTGTACGGCACGTTGCCGGTCGCGGCGAGCCCGTCGATGTTGCCGGGGTGGAACGCAAACCAGCTCAGCGCGAGGTACGCGGTGCTGAGCGGATCGAGATAGTCGAACGTCAACGGCGTCTGGCGGCCGAGCGTCAGCGTGCCGTAGCGCTCGGCGCTGAGGCCGACGTACGCCGCGCGGTTCCATATCGTGTTCGCGGTCGCGAACTGGCCGTTGTTCGTATAGAAGCCGTTTTCCAGCTGGAAGATCGCCGACAGCCCGTCGCCGAGGTCTTCCTTGCCTTTCAGGCCCCACCGGTCGGGCTGCGTATTGCCCTGGATCATCGCCCACTTCGCATGGCCGCCGACGTTGTTCACATACGCGACACCCGCATCCATGCTGCCGTACAGCACCACGCTGCTCTGCGCCCACGCGCCCGACGCGGCGCCGATTCCGATGACTGCCGCTGCTACCGCATGCTTGACCATTTGATCTCCTGACTCTCCAACCTGATGAAAACGTGTTGTGACGGCCTGCGCGGGGACGGCCGGCCGTCGCGCATGGTCATCGCCGAGTGGGCTTTCTTATGTTCCATATAAGGAACATCATGCCTTTGATGGAATGGAGTATAGAGGCGTCATGCGCGCGGACAAAAATAAATTTTTCGGGACGGATGGGCGCCGTCGTGAGACCCGGCGGCACGGCTTGATGTCTTGAAAAAGCCGATAAACCCTCGCAATAAAACAAAAAATTACATTCGATAAGGTAGGCGAGGGGGATGGCGGATCTGTGCGTCGGTGTTTTCCCTAGGACATGCAGCTTTTTATTTTGATCGCGGAACGTCGCTCCTATAATCACCATCCATAAACTGTTGTTCCTGATATGGAACAAATCGGAACAAACCGAGTGTCGCTCAGAAGGAAGGGTGTGAGATGTCTGAACAATGGATTTGCGCCGGTCACGCCGGCGCGCTGTCGGAAGACACGCCGATCGAGTTCAAGCGGACCGACGGCGTGGAAATCGGGATCTACCGCGTCGGCGACGACGTGTATGCGCTCGAGAACGTGTGCCCGCATGCGTACGCGCTGCTGACGCAGGGGTTCGTCGACGAAGGCACGGTCGAATGCCCGCTGCACGAGGCCGTGTTCGACATCAGGACGGGCGAATGCCTGAAGGGGCCGGGCGGCCGCGCGCTGAAGCAGTACGCCGTGCGCCTCGCCGGCGAGGAAATCCAGATCAAGGTGGACTGACATGAAACCAGCGACCGTCAACTTCAATCCCTTCCTGAAGCCGTGGGTGGCGCCGCAGCCGAACAACGTCGCGGGCAAGGGGCAGATCGAGATTCCCGGCCAGGCCGAGAACCAGGTCTGGCAGAACCGCAAGGCCGAACCCACCCAGTACGAGAACGACCTCGGCGATGCGCTCGAACGCGTGTTCGAGCGCGGGGCGACCGAGCTGGACGATGTCGTCGCGGGCCTGAACCGCATCGGCTTTCGCGCGCCGGACGGCACCGCGTGGACCGCGGAGCGTTTTCGCGCCGAAATGGCCTCGCTGGCGGAATGAACGCCCCGACCGCGCCGCGCGCCTGAGCGCCGGCCCGACGACAACCGCATCCGGAGCACACTGATGACGTCCCCCGACCAACACGAAACCCAACACGACGCGGTTCGCGACTATCTCGACCGCGGCATCAAGAACTACTGGTATCCCGTTGCACCGAGCTGGCAGGTGTCGAATGCACCGGTCGGCCTCACGCGCCTGTCCGAGCAGATCGTGCTGTGGCGCGATCACGACGGCAAGGTCCATGCGCTGGAAGACCGTTGCCCGCACCGCGGCGCGCGCCTGTCGCTCGGCTGGAACCTCGGCGGCAACATCGCATGCTGGTATCACGGCATCGAAGTCGACGGCGGCGGCACGGTCAACCGCGTGCCGGCCGTATCCAACTGCCCGCTCGAAGGCACGAAGTGCGTGAAGTCGTATCCGGTCGAAGAGAAGGCCGGCGCGATCTTCCTGTGGTTCGGCGACGAAGCGCACGGCGAGCCGGCGCCGCTGAACCTGCCGGAAGAACTGGTCGCCGACGAATACGCGCACTTCCTGTGCGTGTCGAACTGGAAGTGCAATTACCAGTACGCGATCGACAACGTGATGGACCCGATGCACGGCGCGTATCTGCACGCGAGCTCGCACTCGATGGCCGAAGGCGACAAGCAGGCCGAGATGCGCGTGCGCAAGACGGAAACGGGCCTGATGTTCGAGAAGATCGGCCAGCGCGACGTGAACTTCGACTGGGTCGAGCTCGGCGAAACCGGCTGCCTGTGGATGCGCCTCGCGATTCCGTACAAGCAGAAGTTCGGCCCGGGCGGGAACTTCGGGATCACCGGCTTCGCGACGCCGGTCGACGGCGACCACTGCCAGGTCTATTTCTGGCGCACCCGCAAGGTCAGCGGCTGGCAGCGCGACGTGTGGCGCTTCATGTACCGCAACCGCCTCGAAGGCCTGCACTGGGACGTGCTCGAGCAGGATCGCTACGTCCTCGAAAGCCTCGCGCCGCACGCGCGCGATCACGAATACCTGTACCAGCACGACGTCGGCATCACGCGCGTGCGCCGGATGCTGCGCCAGCGTGCGCAGGAGCACCTGGCCGCGCTCGACGCGCACCGTGCGGCGCGCGCCGCTGCGGAGCCGACGAATGGCTGAGTTCGCTCCGGTCGTCGCGCTGCCGGGGCGCCGCGTGCTTGTCACGGGCGGCGCGCGCGGTCTCGGCGCCGCCTTCGTGAAGGCGCTGGTCGAAGCGGGCGCGCAGGTCGCGTTCGGCGACGTGCTCATCGACGAGGGCCGCGCGCTCGCCGCGCAGCTCGCGCAAGCCGGCCACACCGCGCACTTCTTCGCCCTTGACCTCGCCGACCCGGCCAGCATCGACGCGTTCGTCGCGCAGGGCGCGGCGGTGCTCGGCGGCGTCGACGCGCTGATCAACAACGCGGCGATCACGAACTCGGGCGGCAAGCTGTCGACCGAGCTCGACGTGTCGACGTGGGACGCCGTGATGAACGTGAACGTGCGCGGCGTGTGGCTCGTCAGCAATGCGGCGCTGCCGCACCTCGCGCAATCGGGCCGCGGCGCGATCGTGAACCTCGCATCGGACACCGCGCTGTGGGGCGCGCCGAAGCTGCTCGCGTACGTCGCGAGCAAGGGCGCGGTGATCGCGATGACGCATGCGCAGGCGCGCGAGTTCGGCGCGCACGGCGTGACGGTCAACGCGATCGCGCCGGGGCTCACCGAAGTCGAGGCGACCGCCTACGTACCGGCCGAGCGCCATGCGTTCTACCTGCAGGGCCGTGCGCTGACGCGCGCGCAGGTGCCCGACGACGTGACGGGCCCCGTGCTGTTCCTGCTGTCGGACGGCGCGCGCTTCGTGACGGGTCAACTGCTGCCGGTCAACGGCGGCTTCGTAATGAATTGAATCGCAGTTTTCACTCGGAATGAAGGAGAGGACGATGGCGGACGCCGATCTCGAACGCAAGTCGTGGGACCAGCCGGAAGGCACGAGCTTCAACGAATGGATGGAAGGGCGCGTCGCGCGCTACGCGACGCGGCGCTACGACTGGGACGCACTGAAGTTCCAGGCCGACTACGACCCGAAGTACCGCCGTGCGCAGATGCGCTATGTCGGCACGGGCGGCACGGGCGTCGCGAAGGACGTCAACACGGTGCCGGCCGGCAACTTCACGTTCTCGACGATGGTCATCCCGGCCGGCAACATCGGCCCGAGCCACATTCATATCGACGTCGAGGAAATCTTCTTCGTGCTGCGCGGCAAGATGAAGGTGATCTGCGAGCGCGACGGCGAGACGTGGGAAGCGATCCTCGGCGAGCGCGACCTGATCTCGGTGCCGCCGGGCGTGTATCGCACGGAAATCAACATCGGCGAGGAAGATGCGCTGATGTGCGTGATGCTCGGTTCGCCGAAGCCGATCACGCCGACGTATCCGCCCGATTCGCCGCTCGCGAAGATCAAGCGTTGAGACGGGGCGGGTAAAGCAATGCGTGTCATCGACAAACGTGAACGCGACCGCACGGCGGCGTTCGCCGCGCTGCTCGGACAGTTTCCCGAGCAGCGTTGCGCGGCCGGCGCGGCGGGCACGATCGGCTATCGCGAGGCCGGCGCGCGGCATGCGGGGCGCACGCTGCCCGTCGTGCTGCTGCACGGGATCGGCTCGGGCGCCGCATCGTGGGTGCGCCAGCTCGACACGCTCGGCGCATCGCGGCGCGTGCTCGCGTGGGATGCGCCCGGGTACGGCGTGTCGACGCCCGTGCACGGCGCGTCGCCGGCCGCCGCCGATTACGCGGCATCGCTGAACGCGTGGCTCGAGGCACTCGGCATCGAACGCTGCGTGCTGGTCGGCCACTCGCTCGGCGCGATCATCGCGGGCGGTCTCGCCCGCGTGATGCCCGCGCGGATCGCCGGCCTGCTGCTGGTGTCGCCCGCGGGCGGCTACGGCAGCGCACCGGCCGACACCCGCGAATCGCGCCGCGACGCGCGGCTCGCGATGCTCGCGGCACTCGGCCCGGCCGGGCTCGCCGAGCAGCGCAGCGGCAACATGCTGTCCGGCTTCGCGAACGAGGAGGCGCGCGCGTGGGTGCGCTGGAACATGGCGCGCATCGTGCCGGCCGGCTATGCGCAGGCCACGCACCTGCTCGCGAACGCCGATCTCGCCGCCGATCTCGCCGGCTTTCGCGGCCGCACGGCCGTGGCCGTCGGCGCGAACGACGCGATCACGCCGCCCGCCGCGTGCGAGCGGATCGCCGCGGCCGCGCAGGTGGGGCTGCAGGTGATTCCGCAGGCCGGGCACGCCGGCTACGTGGAAGCGCCGGACGTGTATTCCGCATTGATCGATACGTTCTGCCGTCAGTGCGATACGCAGTGGGGGCTGGCATGAGCGAACCGCTGCAACGAAACGAAACCGACAACGCGAGGACCGAAGCCAGCTACGTGGTGCCGGGCCTCGAACGCGGGCTGCGGATTCTCGCCGAATTCTCGCCGCGCGAGCCCGTGCTCGGCGCGCCCGAGCTGTCGAAGCGCCTCGGCATTCCGCGCACGACGGTGTTCCGTCTGCTGCAGACGCTCGAGTCGCTCGGCTTTCTCGAGCGCGCGGACAAGGATCGCAACTACAAACTCGGCATCGCCGTGCTGCGGCTCGGCTTCGAATACCTGAGCTCGCTGGAGCTGACCGATCTCGGCCTGCCGGTGATCGAGAGCCTGCGCGATGCGACCGGTTTCACGACGCACATCGTGATCCGCGACGGCCGCGACGTGGTGTTCGTCGCGAAGGCGCAGAGCCAGGCGCCGGTGTTCAGCTCGATCCGTGTGAACGTCGGCACACGGCTGCCCGCGCATGCGACGACGCACGGCCACGTGCTGATGGGCGACCTGTCGCTGAAGGAGCTGCACGCGCTGTATCCGGAAGGCGTGCTGAACCGGATGACGAGCGCGACGCCGGAAACGGTCGACGCACTGTACGAAGCGATCCGCGAGGATGCGCTGCGCGGCTACGGCGTCAGCAATTCGTCGTTCGAACGCGGGATCTCGGTCGTCACCGCGCCGGTGCGCAACGAGACGCAGAAGATCGTCGCGTGCATCACGGTGACGGTGCCGCGTCCGGAGATCGACGCGGCGTTGATCGCCGACGGGCTGATCGACAAGGTGCAGCGCGCGGCGGCGGAATTGTCGCGGCGCCTCAATTACCGCTCGGATGACGAGCACACGTTCATGAAAGCTTTAGGACTCCGATGATCCAGATCGATCTGACCGGGCAAGTGGCGGTGGTGACGGGCGGTTCATCCGGCATCGGCCTCGCGACGGCCGAGCGGTTCCTGCAGGCCGGCGCGTCGGTCGCGATTTGCGGCCGCGACGGCGACCGTCTCGCACGCGCCGAAGCGATGCTGCGCGACAGGTACGCTGGCGCTCAATTGCTGGCCGCGCGCTGCAACGTACTCGACGAAGGCGACGTGACGGCGTTCGCGCAAGCGGTGTCCGCGCGCTTCGGCCGTGCCGACATGCTGGTCAACAACGCCGGCCAGGGCCGCGTGTCGACCTTCGCCGATACGACCGACGACGCCTGGCGCGAAGAACTCGAACTGAAGTACTTCAGCATCATCCGCCCGACGCGCGCCTTCCTGCCGCTGCTGCGCGATGCGGCCGCGCCGACGATCACCTGCGTGAACTCGCTGCTCGCGCTGCAGCCGGAGCCGCACATGGTCGCGACGTCCTCGGCGCGCGCGGGCGTGCTGAGCCTCGTGAAGTCGCTCGCGACCGAACTGGCGCCGCAGCGCATCCGCGTGAACTCGATCCTGATCGGCATCGTCGAGTCGGGGCAATGGCGCCGCCGCTACGACACGCAGGCGCAGCCCGGCGAAAGCTGGGAAGAGTGGACGGGCGCGCTCGCCCGCAAGAAGAACATTCCGCTGAATCGCTTCGGCAAGCCCGATGAGGCCGCCTGGGCGCTTTTTTATCTCGCAACGCATCTGTCGTCCTACACGACGGGCAGCCATATCGACGTTTCTGGAGGCTTTGCACGCCATGTCTAAAAAAACCACGGTTGGCGAGCTGATTGCCGCCTTTCTCGAGCAGTGCGGCGTGAAAACCGCATTCGGTGTCATCTCGATCCACAACATGCCGATCCTCGATGCGATCCACTCGCGCGGCAACATCCGGTATGTCGGGGCACGCGGCGAAGCAGGGGCGCTGAACATGGCCGACGGGCTGGCCCGCGTGTCGGGCGGCCTCGGCGTCGCGTTCACGAGCACGGGCACGGCGGCGGGCAACGCGGCCGGCGCGATGGTCGAGGCGCTGACGGCCGGCACCGCGCTGCTGCACATCACCGGGCAGATCGAGACGCCGTACCTCGACCAGGATCTCGCGTACATCCACGAAGCGCCCGACCAGCTGTCGATGCTCGACTCGATCTCGAAGGCCGCGTTCCGCGTGCGCACCGTCGAGACCGTACTGCCGACGATCCGCGAAGCCGTGCGCCTCGCGCAGACCGCGCCGACGGGCCCCGTGTCCGTCGAGATTCCGATCGACATCCAGGCGGCCGAGATCGAATGGCCGGAAGACCTTGCTCCGGCCCACGTCGCGGTGCGCGAGCACGACAGCGCCCGCGTCGCGAAGCTGGCCGACGCGCTCGCGGCCAAGCGCCGCCCGCTGCTGTGGCTCGGCGGCGGCGCGCGCCATGCCCGCGACGAAGTCGAACGCCTCGTGAAGCTCGGCTTCGGCGTCGTGACGAGCGTGCAGGGCCGCGGCGTGCTGCCGGAAGATCACCCGGCGACGCTCGGCGCGTTCAACGTGCATGCGTCGGTCGAGGCGTTCTACAAGACCTGCGATGCGCTCGTCGTGGTCGGCTCGCGCCTGCGCGGCAACGAGACGCTGAAGTACAAGCTCGCGCTGCCGCAGCCGCTGTTTCGCGTCGATGCCGATGCGCTCGCCGACAACCGCGGCTATCGCAACGCGCTGTTCGTGCATGGCGATTCGAAGCGCGTGCTGGCCGAACTGGCCGATCGCCTCGAAGGCCGCCTGTCGGTCGATCCGCAATTCGCGGCCGATCTCGCGGCCGCCCGCGAGGATGCGGTGGCCGATGTCGCGAAGGGCCTCGGGCCGTACAGGAAGCTCGTCGACACGCTGCAGGCTGCGGTCGGCCGCGACTACAACTGGGTGCGCGACGTGACGATCTCGAACAGCACGTGGGGCAACCGCCTGCTGAAGATCTTCGAGCCGCGCTCGGGCGTGCATGCGCTCGGCGGCGGCATCGGCCAGGGCATCCAGATGGGCATCGGCGCGGCGCTCGCGGGCGCGGCGGCGAAGACGGTCTGCCTCGTCGGCGACGGCGGCCTGATGGTCAACGTCGGCGAGCTCGTCACGGCCGTGCAGGAAAACGCGAACGTGATGATCGTGCTGATGAACGACCAGTGCTACGGCGTGATCCGCAACATCCAGGACGCGCACTACGGCGGCCGCCGTTGCTTCGTGCAGCTGCACCAGCCCGATTTCGCGCAGTTCTGCGCGAGCTTCGGCCTCACGCACTACCGGATCACGTCGCTCGACCAGGCCGACGCGATCGTGCGCGAAGGGATGGCGAAGGAAGGGCCGGTGATGGTCGAAGTCGACATGCTGTCGGTCGGCTCGTTCGCATCCGCGTTCGCGGGCCCGCCGGTGAAGCAGGAAGCGCCGACGGAGCGCCAGTATGCGTAACGGGCAAAAGCGGGCGCACGCCCCCGTCGACGTCGCGATGATCGGCTTCGGCGCGATCGGTGCGGCCGTGTACCGCGCGGTCGAGCACGATGCGGCGCTGCGCGTCGCGCATGTGATCGTCCCCGAGCACCAGCGCGATGCAGTGCAGCGCGAGCTCGGCGACGCGGTGGAGGTCGTGTCGTCGGTCGACGCGCTGGCCCGCCGCCCGGAGTTCGCGCTCGAATGCGCGGGCCACGGCGCGCTCGTCGATCACGTCGTGCCGCTGCTGAAGGCCGGCACCGACTGCGCGGTCGCGTCGATCGGCGCGCTGTCCGATCTCGCGCTGCTCGACGCGCTGTCGCGTGCGGCCGACGAAGGCGGCACGACGGTGACGCTGTTGTCCGGCGCGATCGGCGGCATCGACGCGCTGGCGTCCGCGCGGCAGGGCGGACTCGACGAGGTGCTGTACGTCGGCCGCAAGCCGCCGCTCGGCTGGCTCGGCACGCCGGCCGAGGCGTTGTGCGACCTGCGTGCGATGACCGAAGAGAAGGTGATCTTCGAAGGCACCGCGCGCGACGCCGCGCGGCTGTATCCGAAGAACGCGAACGTCGCGGCGACGGTCGCGCTCGCGGGCCTCGGCCTCGACGCGACGCACGTGCGCCTGATCGCCGATCCGGCCGTCGCGCGCAACGTGCACCGCATCGCCGCGCGCGGCGCATTCGGCGAGATGTCGCTGGAAATGAGCGGCAAGCCGCTGCCCGACAACCCGAAGACGTCCGCGCTGACGGCATACAGCGCGATTCGCGCGCTGCGCAACCGCGCGGCCCGCTGCGTGATCTGACCGGACCCTGGAGCGTTCGCCCGCGCCACGGCGAGGGCGGGCGTGCAGAGACAGATTTGTGGGACTTGTGACATGACTCCTTTCGATACGAGCCTCGTGCCCGACGGCAACATCCTGATCGGCGGCGCGTGGCGGCGCGGCCGTGGCGCGCCTTACGCGAGCATCTATCCGGCCGACCAGTCGGTGAACATGGAAGTGTCGACGGCGAACGCGGAAGACGCGGTCGAGGCCGTCGTGGCGGCCGATGCCGCCTGGCGCCGCGCCGACTGGGCCGGGCTCAAGCCGCACCAGCGCGCGCAGCTGCTGTACCGCATCGCCGACCTGATCATGCAGCGCCACGAGGCGCTCGCGCACCTGCAGCGCCGCGACAACGGCAAGCCGATCGGCGAGACGCGCGTGCTGGTGGCCAGCGCCGCGAACACGTTCCGCTATTTCGCGGCCTGCCTCGAAACGCTCGACGAAGAACTGACGCCGTCGCGCGGCGATTACCTGACGATGAGCGTGTACGAGCCGATCGGCGTGATCGCGGCGATCACGCCGTGGAATTCGCCGATCGCGTCCGATGCGCAGAAGCTCGCGCCGGCACTGGCCGGCGGCAATGCGGTGGTGCTCAAGCCGGCCGAGGTCACGCCGCTCGTGTCGCTCGCGCTGGCCCGCATCTGCGAGGAAGCCGGCGTGCCGAAGGGCGTGCTGAGCGTGCTGCCGGGCAAGGGCTCGGTGATCGGCGACGTGCTCGTGCGTCACCCGCTCGTGAAGAAGGTGTCGTTTACCGGCGGCACCGAAGTGGGCCGCGGCATCGCGCGCATCGCGGCCGAGAAGCTGATGCCCGTGTCGCTCGAACTCGGCGGCAAGTCGCCGACGATCGTGTGCGACGACGCCGATCTCGATCATGCGGTGAACGGCGTGCTGTACGGCATCTTCAGTTCGTCCGGCGAAGCGTGCATCGCCGGCTCGCGCCTGTTCGTGCAGCGCGCGGTGTACGGCGCGTTCATGCAGCGCCTGGTGGCCGGCGCACGCAAGCTGCGCGTGGGCGACCCGTTGCGGCCCGACACGCAGATGGGCCCGCTGATCACCGCGAAGCATCGCGAGTCGGTCGAACGCTACGTCGCGCTCGGGCTGGAAGAAGGCGGCCGGCTGCTGTGCGGCGGCGAGCGGCCGTCGGGCGACGGGCGCGAGCATGGCTTCTTCTATCAGCCGACGATACTCGAAGGCTTGCCGAACAGCGCGCGCATCTGCCAGGAGGAAATCTTCGGGCCGGTGCTGGTCGCGATGCCGTTCGACGACGAAGCGTCGCTGATCGCGCAGGCGAACGACAGCGTGTTCGGCCTCGCGGCCGGCATCTGGACGCGCGACTACAAGCGCGCGTGGCGCATCGCGCGAGCGCTGGAGACGGGCACCGTCTGGATCAACACGTACAAGCTGTTCTCGATCTCCACGCCGTTCTCGGGCTGGAAGGAGAGCGGGATGGGGCGCGAGAAGGGGCGTCTCGGCATCCGCGAATACATGCAGCAGAAGAGCCTCTACTGGGGCTTGAACGACGCGCCGCTGCCGTGGGCGAACTGAGCGAAGGGGAATGACGCAATGAGCATCTTGGGAATCGAGCAGATCACGTACGGTGTCGACGATCTCGCGACCTGCCGGCGTTTTTTTGCCGACTGGGGGATGAAGGAAGTCGCGCACGACGACACGCGCGCCCGTTTCGAGACGATGAACGGCTGCACCGTGCTGGCCGTGAAGGCCGACGATCCGTCGCTGCCGCCCGCGTTCGAAGCGGGCCCGACGCTGCGGGAAGTCACGTGGGGCGTCGCGACGCGGGGCGAGCTCGACGCGTTGCGCACGAAGCTCGCCGGCCAGCCCGGCTATTACGCGCAGGACGATGCACTCGGCTGCATCGATCCGAACGGAATGGCGATCCGCATCGAAGTCACGCGCAAGCGCGCACTCGACATCACCGGCTCGCCGTCGAACGTGTGGGGCCAGGCGCTGCGTGTCGACCAGCCGAGCCCGATCTATGCACGCGCGGAGCCGGTCGAGGTCGGGCACGTGGTGTTCTTCACGAACTGCCTCGACGCGCAGGAAAAGTTCTATCACGAACTGCTCGGCTTCGAGACGTCGGACCGTTATCCGGGCCGCGGCGCGTTCATGCGCTGCGCGCCGCACGGCGGCCATCACGACCTGTTCCTGCTCGCGCTGCCGAACGGAAAACGCGGCCTGAACCACGTCGCGTTCACCGTGCGCGACATCCACGAAGTGTTCGGCGGCGGCATGCACATCGACCGCTGCGGCTGGGAAACGCAACTCGGCCCGGGGCGTCATCCGGTGTCGTCCGCATACTTCTGGTACTTCCAGAACCCGGCCGGCGGCCTGATCGAGTACTACGCGGACGAGGACGTGCTGACGCCCGAGTGGCAGCCGCGCGAATTCGAGCCGGGCCCGACCGTGTTCGCCGAATGGGCCGTCGATGGCGGCCTCGACGGCCACACGCGCCGGCAGAAGAACGCGAAGGCGCCGGAAGGCAAGTTCATGACGGAGCGCAAATCGTGAGCGAAACGAACTCGCAGGAATCGGCCGCGCCGGGCACGGTCGTCGTGATCGGCGGCGGCCAGGCCGCCGGCTGGGTGCTGAAGACGCTGCGCGCGGAAGGCTTCGCGGGCCGCCTCGTGATGATCGCCGATGAGCCGCATCTGCCGTACGAGCGCCCGCCGCTGTCGAAGGCCGTGCTGGCCGGCGACGCCGGCATCGACACCGTGCGCGTCGTGCGCCCAGACGAATTCGACGCGCTGAACGTCGAAGCGTGGCAGCCCGAACGCGCGACGTCGATCGATCGCGCGCGCCGCGTGGTGACCACCGAAAGCGGCCGCGAGATCGCATACGACCGGCTCGTGATCGCGACCGGCGGCACGTCGCGCCGCCTGCCCGAGGCGCTCGTCAGGACCCCGAACCTGCATTACCTGCGCACGCTCGACGAAGCGGCCGCGCTCGGCGAGAAGCTGCGCGCGAGCCGGCGCGTGCTCGTGATCGGCGGCGGGTGGATCGGTCTCGAAGTCGCGGCGACCGCGCGCAAGCTCGGCGTCGACGCGGTGGTCGTCGAAGGCGCGTCGCGCCTGTGCGGCCGCTCGGTGCCGCGGATCGTGTCCGACTTCCTGCTCGACCTGCATCGCTCGAACGGTGTCGACGTGCGGACGGGCGCGGCGCTCGCGTCGCTCGACCCGCAGCCGGACGACGCGTCGAAGGTGCGCGCGACGCTCGCCGACGGCACGACGATCGACGCCGATTTCGCGGTGGCGGGCATCGGCCTCGCGCTGAACGCATCGCTCGCGAGCGACGCGGGGCTCGCGGTCGACGACGGCATCGTCGTCGACGAATACGGCGCGACGAGCGACCCGGCGATCTTCGCGTGCGGCGACGTCGCGAACCATCACAACGGCTGGCTCAAGCGCCGTGTGCGGCTCGAATCGTGGGCCAACGCGCAGAACCAGGCGATCGTGGCGG
This sequence comes from Burkholderia sp. BCC0506, assembly GCF_902833145.1. GTDB lineage: Bacteria > Pseudomonadota > Gammaproteobacteria > Burkholderiales > Burkholderiaceae > Burkholderia. The sequence continues at coordinate 76,962 of NZ_CADFEN010000010.1, forward strand.
CGAAGGCCGTACTCGGCGTGCGCGCACCGTACGCGGAGATTCCGTGGTTCTGGTCCGATCAGTACGACGTGAACCTGCAGATCCTCGGCGATCTGCCGGCCGATGCGCAGCTCGTCGTGCGCGGCGATCTCGCCGCGCGCCGCGCGACGCTGTTTTTCGTGGGCGACGGGCATGTGAGAGGTGTCGTCGCCGTGAACAACGCACGCGAGCTGAAGCTCGCGCGCAAGTGGATGAACCAGGGCCGGGCAGTGGATACGGAAGCCCTGGCAGACACGACCCAAGCGCTTGCCTGACCGGCCCAACCCGGAAAGAGATCCAGGAGATCCCCCGCATGAGCACTTTCGACAACGTCGTGGCCGGCAGGGCCACGATGGAAGCTGCCGCCTCCACGCCCGGCGCGATCATCGCGCGGCTCGAGCGGCTTCCGGCCAACGCGATGCAGATCCGCGCGCGCGTGCTGATCGGCACCGCGACGTTCTTCGACGGTTTCGACGTGATCACGATCGCGGCGACGCTGCCGCTGCTGATCCACAAATGGGGGCTGTCGCCGACGCAGATCGGCATGCTGATCGCGTCCGGCGCGATCGGCCAGCTGATCGGCGCATTCCTGTTTCCCGCGCTCGCGGAAAGGCACGGCCGCGTGAAGGCGATCGCATGGAGCTCGGCCGTGATCGGCATCACCAGCATCGCGTGCGGCTTCGCGCCGACGTTCGAGGTGTTCGTGCTGCTGCGGATCCTGCAGGGGCTCGGGCTCGGCGGCGAGTTGCCGGTCGCCGCGACGTACATCAACGAGATCACGCGCGCGCATGGCCGCGGCCGCTTCGTGCTGCTGTACGAGATCGTGTTCCCGATCGGCCTGCTCGTGTCGATGGCGCTCGGCGCGTGGCTCGTGCCGCGCTTCGGCTGGGAGATCATGTACTTCGTCGGCGGGTTGCCGGTGATCCTTGCGCTGGTGCTCACGCGCTTCGTGCCCGAATCGCCGCGCTGGCTCGCATCGCGCGGACGGCTCGCGGAAGCCGGGCGCGCGGTCGGCGTGTTCGAGGAATCGGTGCGCGGCGAGCTGCCGCCGGTCACGCAGGTCGCCGCGTTCGACGAGATGGTGCGCCAGCATCCGAAGCGCAGGATGAGCGACCTGTTCAGCGCCGCGTATCGCAAGCGCACGCTCGCGGTGGCGACGTTGTGGGCGACCTGCGGGTTCATCCAGTACGGGCTGTCGACGTGGCTGCCGACGATCTACAAGAACTTCTATCACGCGCCGCTGCAGCTCGCGCTGAACCTCGCGGTGATCGGTTCGGTGATGGGCGTGCTCGGGTCGCTGGCCTCCGCGCTGCTGGTCGACAAGCTCGGCCGCAAGCCGGTGATCGTGTGGTCGTTCGTGCTGTGCGCACTGTCGCTGGCGCTCGCCGGCATCTATCACGCGTCGTCGGTGTATGTGGTCGCGGTCTTCTGCTCGTTGTCGCTCGGGCTGATGGCGTCGGGCTTCATTACCGCGTACGTCTATACGCCGGAGCAGTATCCGACGAGCATCCGCGCGTCGGGCTGCGGGCTCGGCAGCGCGTGGCTGAAGATCGCGTCGTTCGTCGCGCCGATGGTCGTGCCGCACGCGATCATCGGCGGGAACCTCGCGCCGGCGTTCTACCTGATCGGCGTCGTGCCGCTGATCGCGGCGCTGACCGTGCACTTCGTCGGGATCGAGACGAAAGGGAAAGTGCTGGAGGCACTGGAGGCGTAAGCGTATTCCGCTGCGTGGATGAGGCGAACCGGAAAGGCCCGGGCGATGCGCGCCGGGCCGTTTCGTTTCGGGGTGCTGCCGTAGCCGCGGGCAGGGTGCCGGGCATACGCGATTGTTGACGCGTGGCTGGCGTGGTCTAATTCACGGTGCCGATTCCATCAGACGAATTGCCATGCCCCTGTTCGAACCCGTCACACTGCCTACTTCCCGCCTCGTCCTGCGGCCGCTTCGCGACGCGGACGCACCGACTTTCTTCGAGATCTGGTCCGATGCGGAAGCGATGCGCTATTTCTCGTTCTCGCCGATGACGCGGATCGAACAGGCCGAGGCGCGCGTCGCGCGCAACGTGCAGACGTCCGCGAGCGGGGAGAGCCTGGTCTGCGTGCTCGAACTGCGGGAAACCGGCGAAGCGCTCGGCGAGTGCTCGCTGTTCCACGCGAACGAACAGTGCCGGCGCGCGGAGATCGGCTTCAGCCTGCGGCGCACGTTCTGGCGTGGCGGATACATGCGCGAAGCGGCGTCGGCGTTGATCGATCATGCGTTCGGCACGCTGCGGCTGAACCGGCTCGAGGCCGATATCGATCCACGCAATGCCGCGTCGGCGGGGCTGCTCGAACGGCTGGGTTTCGTCCGGGAAGGGCTGCTGCGCGAGCGCTGGATCGTCGGCGACGAAGTGTCGGACAGCGCGCTGTACGGGTTGCTGGCGAGCGATCGCGGCGCGTAAGTGGCCGACTTGCCGGATTCGCGGCGCGAACGTACGCTTGATCGATACCACGATCGACCGACAGGTTATCGACCATGCAAGCCCATCCTTTGCGTCTTTCCCCCGGCGACGATCTGCGCGGCGCCATCGAGGCCGCGCTCCACCAGCACGATGCGCATGCGGCCTTCGTGATCCAGGGCATCGGCAGCCTGAGCGTCGCGCAGTTGCGCTTCGCCGGCGTCGATCGGCCGACCGCGCTGCGCGGCGACCTCGAAATCCTGACGCTGGCCGGCTCCGTATCGCCGGACGGCGCGCACCTTCATATATCGATCTCGGATGCAGCCGGCCGCGTGACGGGCGGCCATGTCGCGAGCGGCTGCGTGGTGCGCACGACGGCCGAGATCCTGCTCGCGCTGCTGCCCGCGCATCGCTTCTCGCGCGAGCCGGACGCGGGCACCGGCTTCAACGAACTGGTGATCCGGCGCGAGTCTTCGTGAGCCGGGCGGGGCTGCCACATCCACGCCGCGATGCGTCGATCGCGACGTCGTTTCCGCGCCGCATAAAAAAAGCGCCGCGGCCTTTCGGCCTGCGGCGCCTGTCGGGGCGCTGCGACGTCGACCACCCGCCGCAGCCCGATTGCGTGCCTAGATCTGCACGGTGTCGGCCACTTCCTTGAAGTCTTCGATCTGGTCGAAGTTCATGTACTGGTAGATCTTGTCGCCGTTCGCGGTGAGCACGCCCATGTCGGCCATGTACTCTTCCTTGGTCGGGATCTTGCCCAGACGCGAGCAGATCGCCGCCAGTTCAGCGGAGCCGAGGTACACGTTCGTGTTCTTGCCCAGGCGGTTCGGGAAGTTGCGGGTCGACGTCGACATGACCGTCGCGCCTTCGCGCACCTGTGCCTGGTTGCCCATGCACAGCGAGCAGCCCGGCATTTCGGTACGCGCGCCGGCCGTGCCGAACACGCCGTAGTGACCTTCCTCCGTCAGCTGCTTCTGGTCCATCTTGGTCGGCGGCGCGACCCACAGCTTGACCGGAATGTCGCGCTTGCCTTCGAGCAGCTTCGACGCGGCGCGGAAGTGACCGATGTTGGTCATGCACGAGCCGATGAACACTTCGTCGATCTTCGCGCCGGCCACGTCGGACAGCGTCTTCACGTCGTCCGGGTCGTTCGGGCAGGCGACGATCGGCTCGTGGATGTCGGCGAGGTCGATCTCGATGACGGCCGCGTATTCGGCGTCGGCATCCGGCGCGAGCAGTTGCGGGTCGGCCAGCCACTGTTCCATCGCGGCGATGCGGCGCTGCAGGCTGCGCGGATCCTGGTAGCCCTGCGCGATCATCCACTTGAGCAGCGTGATGTTGCTGTTCAGGTACTCGATGATCGGTTCCTTGTTCAGGCGCACCGTGCAACCGGCAGCCGAACGCTCGGCGGACGCATCCGACAGCTCGAACGCTTGCTCGACCTTCAGGTCGGGCAGGCCTTCGATTTCGAGGATGCGGCCCGAGAAGATGTTCTTCTTGCCCTGCTTCGCGACCGTCAGCATGCCTTGCTTGATCGCGTACAGCGGAATCGCGTTGACGAGGTCGCGCAGCGTGACGCCCGGCTGCATCTTGCCCTTGAAGCGGACCAGCACCGATTCCGGCATGTCCAGCGGCATCGTGCCGGTGGCGGCCGCGAACGCGACCAGCCCCGAGCCCGCCGGGAAGCTGATGCCGATCGGGAAGCGCGTGTGCGAATCGCCGCCGGTGCCGACGGTGTCGGGCAGCAGCATGCGGTTCAGCCACGAGTGGATCACGCCGTCGCCCGGGCGCAGCGCGATGCCGCCGCGCGTGCTGATGAAGTTCGGCAGCGTCTGGTGCGTCTTCACGTCCACCGGCTTCGGATACGCGGCGGTGTGGCAGAACGACTGCATCACGAGGTCGGCCGAGAAGCCGAGGCACGCGAGGTCCTTCAGTTCGTCGCGGGTCATCGGGCCGGTGGTGTCCTGCGAGCCGACCGAGGTCATCTTCGGTTCGCAGTACGTGCCCGGGCGCACGCCCTGGCCTTCCGGCAAACCGCACGCGCGGCCGACCATCTTCTGCGCGAGCGAGAAGCCCTTGCCGCTGTCGGCCGGCTGGTGCGGCAGGCGGAACAGCGTCGACGGCGGCAGGCCGAGCGCTTCACGCGCCTTCGCGGTCAGGCCGCGGCCGATGATCAGCGGAATGCGGCCGCCGGCGCGCACTTCGTCGAACAGCACGTCGGACTTCACCTGGAATTCGGCGATGACCTTGCCGTCCTTCAGCGCCTTGCCTTCGTACGGGCGCAGTTCGACCACGTCGCCCATGTTCATCTGCGACACGTCGAGCTCGATCGGCAGCGCGCCGGCATCTTCCATCGTGTTGTAGAAGATCGGGGCGATCTTGCCGCCGAGGCACACGCCGCCGAAGCGCTTGTTCGGGACGAACGGGATGTCTTCGCCGGTGAACCACAGCACCGAGTTGGTGGCCGACTTGCGCGAGGAGCCGGTGCCGACCACGTCGCCGACGTAGGCGACCAGGTGACCCTTTTCCTTCAGCGATTCGATGAACTTGACCGGGCCGCGCTTGCCGTCTTCTTCCGGCGTGATGCCGGGACGCGCGTTCTTCAGCATCGCGAGCGCGTGCATCGGGATGTCCGGGCGGGTGGTGGCGTCCGGCGCCGGCGACAGGTCGTCGGTGTTGGTTTCGCCCGTGACCTTGAACACGGTGATGGTCAGGCTTTCCGGCACTTCCGGACGGCTCGTGAACCATTCGGCATCGGCCCAGCTCTGCAGCACGGCCTTCGCATGTGCATTGCCCTTGTCGGCGAGTTCCTTCACGTCATGGAACTGGTCGAACATCAGCAGGGTTTTCTTCAGCGCGTCGGCGGCCACCGCGGCGACGGCTTCGTCGGACAGCAGTTCGATCAGCGGCTGGATGTTGTAGCCGCCGAGCATCGTGCCGAGGAGTTCGGTCGCGCGTTCGCGCGAGATCAGCGGGCAGGCGGTCTCGCCCTTCGCGACGGCGGCCAGGAAGCCGGCCTTCACGCGAGCGGCTTCGTCGACGCCGGCCGGGACGCGGTGGGTGATCAGGTCGAGCAGCGTCTGCTCTTCGCCGGCGGGCGGGTTCGTCAGCAGTTCCACCAGTTCGGCGGTTTGCTGAGCCGTCAGCGGCAGGGGAGGAATACCGAGCGCGGCGCGGGCGGCCACGTGAGCACGAAAGTTTTCAAGCATGGGGAGACCTGCTGATATTGCGTTGGAGGGGAAGGCCTTGCCGGCACTCCGGGGCTGTTCCAGGCACTGCTTTGAGCGGGATTCTAATCTCAATGGTGTCAAACGTCAAATGTCTTATGTCTTATATAAGAGTTGGTGCGGAAGATGCCGCGGGAGCTGGGAGCTGGGAGCCGACGGCCTTGCCGGGCGCGGCTCGACGGGCGGATGTCGGGCGTTCGCTCCGGTCGTGGATGTCGAATCGATCTGCACAAGTACGCAGGAAACGGCACACACGGTGCGCGTTCGGGGGCTAGGCTTCCTGTCGCCCAGCTTGCAATCGGGTTTCGGCGCGGGAGGCGGAAACGGATGCACGCCTGTCGAATCGGCTCAAGCGACAGCGATTTCCTCGATCCCGGCGCACGACATGCGCGCCAGATCGGCGCGGCGACGAAGCCTGGGCGGTGGTGCCGCGCGCGGCGCGGCTTATTGCCGTTTGGCGCGATACGCGTCGAGATTCTTGCGCGCCTGCGCACGGATCGCGCGCTGCACGAAAGGCGTCCAGCCGAGCAGCGCGCCTTTCATTCCGAGCGCCTGGCGCGCCCAGCGCCACAGGTCGAAATGGTCGCGATGCTCGACGATGCGCCCGTCGCGGAACCGGAAGCGCGCGTCGATCCGGTTGACCACCATCCGTCCGGTCGCGGCAAACCGGTAGTGCGCGGTCCATTTCGCGCGCCCGGTCTGGTCGTCCGCGGCGACTTCGCCGAACGTCAGCGAGAATTCCTGGGCCCGCGCAACGAGCATCCGCCACATGTCCCGCGCGTGCTCGCCGCGCAGTTCGCCGAACGCGGGATCGCTGAATACGATGTCGTCGGCGTAGCACGCGAGCATCGCGTCGATGTCGCGCTGCTGGAAGGCCGTGTAGAAGCGCTGGATCAACTCGGTGTTCGGATGCGTCATGTCGGGTGTAGCGGGAAAGGGGGGGCGGACGGCGACGTCCGTCGAAACGTTGATCGGGAAAGCGGCGGCAGGCCGCGCGAATCGGCGCCCGCGCCCGCGACGTGGGGCGCGGCCGGCTCGCCGCCGGATGATACGCGTCAGCGGGCCGCCATCGCGACGTCCTGATCGCTTCGGCCCGTCACCAGGCAGCCCGACATGAAGGCCTCGCTCTGGCTGCCGGCGGCGGCTTCGCCGAAGCCGCGACCGAGCGCGTCGGCCTTGACCTGCGCGGCGCCTTGCTCGCAGGCGAGCGGGCTGGCGTCGCGGCCCTGCGCGTGCAGGATCGCGCGATCGCCGATGAGATACGCCAGCAGGGCAAAAACAGCGATATGGACGGCTCGTCTCATGGTTCGTCTCCTCGTCGCTCAAGCGTAACGCGGACACGTTCGACGAAGCACTTGGGGCTTCCCCCGGTAAACGTCTGCTGAAAGCGGGGGCGGGGCGATCCTGTCCTGTTTTTTCCGTCGCCGTTCGGCGGGCAGGCAATGCGCGCGAGTTTGACGAATGTCAGGGTACGGGCGGGCGGCGGCGGTCGCGCGGCCGTTCAAGGCGATAGCATGAATGCATGACTTGACGGAACGCGATGCGGGTCAACGCATCGGGTCCGGCAAGCAGGCAGGTATTGAATATCGCTGTCGAAATAGTGAGGAATCCAAATGTTGAACGTCTCGTCCGTCCTGATCAGTCTTGCTCCGATGTGGGCCATCCTGCTGCTGGCGTCGTCGGCGGCCGCCTATTTCGTGTTCTGGCGCAAGGCCATCGACTGAGGGCTGCGCGGCGGCGTGCGCACGATGCGTACGCGCGCCGCGCCGCTCCCGTCACTGCACCTCCGTCACCGGCACATTCGAAATCCGCACCAGCCGGGCCATCACGCTGCGCCGAAACACCGACATCAATGCGTGCAGCGGATCGCGTCTCGGCGCGGCCACGACGATCTCGTCGCACCCGGTTTCGGCCGCCGCGGCCGCGATCGTATCGGCCACCGGCCCGACCTTCATCACGACGCTGAACTTCACGCCCGCATCGCGCAGGATGCGCTCGGCCATCGCAAGATCGTCGGTCGCGAATCGTGTCTCGATCGCGCGCAACCGCGACAGCGGGTGATAGGCCTCGAGCCGCGTCGATTCGAGCGGCGCCTGCACGTTGATCAGCACGACCTCGGATGCGCAGCGCTCGCGATACAGGAATGTCGCGTGGCGAACCGCCTGAAGCGAGCGCGGCGAGTGGCCGACCGGAACCAGCAGCTTGAGCATGGACGATGAACCCGGAAACGAAGTGCTTTCAGCGTAGCGGGCGGCCTGACGAAACGATCTAAAGAGATCGGCTGGCCGCGTAAAAATGTCGTTAACGCGCGCGGTCCCGTGACGCAGCGATTAAAAATATAAGAAATTTAAGTTTATGCGCATAAACGATTTCATCCACCGTGACGGCCTGCGAGTTTGGCATGGAGCGCCCGGATTCAGTCGGATCCTCAATGAATCGCGACGGAAAATATCGGAGGTCGGGGATCCGGCGTCACGTAGAGTAGAGCATCGGCCGCGGCGCGGCCGCCTCCCGGCGGGCATGGGAGCGCGCGCCGTCGAGCGGCCCGCCATTCCATTCCGGTTCCAGGAGACCCGCATGCCGCACGGCGCCCCGCAGCTTCTCGCTCCCGCTCCCGCTTCCATTTCCGTCGATCCGATCGTGCGCCTGTCGGCCGGCGAGCTCGCGTCGGCGATCCGCAGCAAGGCGGTGTCGTGCGTCGAGACGATGCGCGCGTATCTCGATCACGTCGAGCGCGTGAACGGCGCGATCAACGCGATCGTCGCGCTGCGCGACCGCGCTGCGCTGCTGGCGGAAGCCGCGGAAAAGGATGCGGAACTGGCGCGCGGCGCGTACCGCGGCTGGCTGCACGGGATGCCGCAGGCGCCGAAGGATCTGGCGATGACGAAGGGGCTGCGGACCACCTACGGCTCGCCGATCTTCCGCGAGAACGTGCCGCACGCCGATTCCGTCGGCGTCGCACGGATGCGCGCGGCGGGCGCGATCTTCATCGGCAAGACCAATACGCCCGAGTTCGGACTCGGTTCGCACACGTTCAACGAGGTCTACGGCGCGACGCGCAACCCGTACGACTTGACGAAGAGCGCGGGCGGCAGCAGCGGCGGCACGGCGGCGGCGCTCGCGTCGAGGATGCTGCCGGTGGCGGACGGCAGCGATTTCGGCGGGTCGCTGCGCAATCCGGCCGCGTTCTGCAATATCTACGGCTTCCGTCCGTCGCAGGGGCGCGTGCCGCGCTGGCCGGGCGTCGACGTGTTCATGCAGCAGCTCGGCATCGAAGGGCCGATGGGCCGCACCGTCGGCGACGTCGCGCAACTGCTCGCGATCCAGGCCGGCTACGACCGCCACGATCCGCTGTCGCTCGCGGAAGATCCGGCCGTGTTCGCGCAGCCGCTCGACGCGGACCTGCGCGGCAAGCGCATCGCGTGGGTCGGCGACTGGAACGGCTATCTCGCGACCGAGGCCGGCGTGCTCGCGCAGTGCGAGCACGGGCTGGCGACGCTGCGCGAGATCGGCTGCGACGTCGATGCCGCGCTGCCGGCGTTCGCGCCCGACCGGATCTGGCGCCTGTGGCTCACGCATCGGCACCTGCTGTCGGGCGGCGGCCTGCTCGCGCACTATCGCGATCCGGCGCGCCGCGCGCTGCTGAAGCCCGAGGCGATCTACGAGGTCGAGGGGCTGCTCGCGATGCAGGGCGCGGCCGTGTTCGACGCGAGCGTCGAACGGACCGCGTGGCATCAGGCGGTGCTGAACTTCTTCGAGCGTTACGACTTCATCGCGGCGCCGACCGCGCAGGTGTTCCCGTTCGACGTCGACCAGCGCTGGCCGAAGGAGATCGCGGGCCGCGCGATGGACACGTATCACCGCTGGATGGAAACGGTCGTGCCGTGGACGCTGGCCGGCTGCCCGGTGATCAACGTGCCGGTCGGGTTCAACGATGCGGGGCTGCCGACGGGCATGCAGCTGATCGGGCGTCCGCGCGCCGATCTCGCGGTGCTGCAGCTTGCGCGCGGCTACGAGCGGGCGGCCGACTGGGTCGCCCGGCGCGTGCCGGCGTGGATGGCTGCGTAACACCGCGGCCGGCAGGTCGCAGCCGGTAGCCGGGTGACGAAACGGGCAGCGACGCGCTGTCCGTCGGGTTTTGCATCGTTCGACGCGACGCTCGTCGGCGCAGGCCGGAACCGGCATCCATTGATGCAGCCGGAGAAAGAATCGCGACGCGTGCACGGCATCGCGCGGCAAACGTACGCGAATCTGCGCGACGGGGCGCGTCGGCGGCCGAATTGCAAGCGGCGGCGCCGCCTGATTTCGTTTCGATGTGTTTCAGTCGTTGCGGCGGCGCGCGACGCGCTTCGACAATATTGCCTCGTCAATTCGGGCACGAGGGAAACATGAAGCACATTCGCGCGACGGGCCGGCATCTGGCCTCGGCAGGCATCGCGTTCGGCATCCTGGCGAGCGGCGCCGCACACGCGCAACTCGACCTGCAGTCGATCGGCGCGTCGCTGCTCGGCGGCGGGCAACAGCAGGCGGCGCCGGCGCAGGGCGGCATCGCGCAGTTGCTGCAGGCGTATGTCGGCGCGAACCAGCAGGTGCTGAGCGGCCAGTCGTCGCTCGCGTCGGCGATGGGGCTGACGGGGGCGGCCGGGCAGGCGCAGCAGGCCGCGAGCCAGTTGTCCGGCGGCGACGCGCTGTCGCCGGCGGTGCTGTCGCAGATGGGCGGCGCGCAGCAATCGGTGTCGCAGGCGCTTGGCCAGGCGTTCGCGAGCGGCGGCGCGACGCACGGCCCGATCGACAAGCAGGCGTTCAGCAACGGCCTCGCGTCGCTCGGGCAGGGGCTCACGCAGTATTCGCAACTGCAGTCGGGGCTCGGCAGTCTCGGCTCGACGAGCGCCGCGTCGCTGTTGCAGGCGGGCCTGAATCCGCAGAACATGCAGGCCGCGACGTATATCGCGCAAAGCGCGCCGGGCCAGTTGCAGTCGCTCGCGGCGACGCTCGGCCAGGCCGTGCAGTTCGCGACGAGCCAGGGCATTTCGGTGCCGTCGGTCGCGTCGTCCGCGTTGAAGCTGCTGCCATAACGGGGCGCCGATGCGCGCGCGATGCGTGGCCGGCATCGCGCGCGTCGACCGCGAACAATAGTCCCGCCCACCATGGGGATTTCGCGCGATGCTATCGTGGCGTGTTCCCTTATCGGTGCCGGTTCATGACTGACTTGTTCGATCTCTCGCGCTATTTCTCCCGCATCGGCTACGACGGCCCGGCCGAGCCGACGCTCGACGTGCTGCGCCGGCTGCATCTGCTGCACCCGCAGGCGATTCCGTTCGAAAACCTCAATCCGCTGACCGGCGCGCGCGTCGCGCTCGATCTGCCCGCGCTCGTCGACAAGGTGATCGAACGTCGCCGCGGCGGCTACTGCTTCGAACTCAACAAGCTGTTCCACACCGCGCTCACGACGATCGGTTTTTGCGTGACGCCGCTGATCGCGCGCGTGCGCTGGATGCGGCCGCCCGAGGTCGTCACCGCGCAGACGCACATGCTGCTGCGCATCGATCTCGACGGCGCGGCGTGGCTCGCGGACATCGGCTTCGGCAGCGCGACGCTGACCGCACCGCTGCGCTTCGTGCCCGGCGAGCGGCAACAGACGCCGCATGGCGCGTTTCGCGTGATCGACGCGCCGGTCGTCGGCGAATTCGACATGCAGTTCGAGATTCCCGACGGCTGGCAGACGACCTACCGCTTCTCGCTGAAGCCGGCCGAGTGGATCGATTACGAGGCCGCGAACTGGTTCACGTCGACGTATCCCGAATCGATCTTCGTGAACGACCTGATCGCGTGCCGCGTGCTGCCGGACGGGCGCGCGGCGCTGCTCAACACCGTGCTGACGCTGCGCGACGCGGCGGGGGCCGGGCGCACGGTCGCCTTCGACAACGCAGCCGACTGGGCCGCGTGCCTGCGCGACACGATCGGCATCGATACGGCGGGATTCGATCTCGACGCGCTGTTTGTACGGCTTGCGGCGCGAACGGCGCGGTAACGCGGACGCACGAAATCCGACGGCGGTCCGCACGCGGGCCGCGATCCATCCACCATCGCCCCGATTGACTTTTGCTAGATTGCTAGCATACTAGTATCCATGACCGACGAAGAAGTGAAGCAATTCAACGTGTACCTGCCGCTCGGCCTGATCCGGCAGGTCAAGCATCGCGCCATCGAGACGGAGCAATCGCTGTCCGCGCTGGTGGCCGACGCGTTGCGCGCGTATCTGGCCGCGCCGCCGCCCGGCGCGGAACCGTCCAACCAGGAGGAGTGACATGTCGTCCGAGCGAATCGAAGCCGTGTATCTGACCACGCACAACTGGGGCAAGTCGGCGAAGTTCTTTCAGGCGCTGGGCTTCAGGCTGGAATTCGAAACCGACCACAATTCGGGCCAGTTGCGCCGCGGCGACGGTCCGTTCCTGTTCATCGCCGAAGTGCCGCCGAGCGAAACGCCCGACATGCAGGTCGTGATCAAGGTGGCCGACGAGCAGGCGGTGCAGCCCCAGCCGATCGTCGATGTCGTCACGCGGTTCGAGGATACGCACTGGGGCACGCGCGACATGACCGTGCGCGATCCGGACGGCCGGGTGTGGCGCCTGCAGGCGCCGGGCAAGCAGCGCGCGTGAGATCGACATGACGGATCTCCGCGAAGACGACGCGCCCGACAGCACGGCCGCGCGCGTCGCGCTGTGGCGTGCGCTGCACGTCGCACTCGATGCGCCGCCGCACGTGCTCACGGACGAAATCGGGCTGCGATTGCTCGCGCCGGCACCCGGCTGGCAGCAGCGCGGCGACATGGATCCGCAGTTCACGCGGCCGTTTCGCGCGTCGATCGTCGCGCGGGCGCGCTTCATCGAGGATCTCGTGGCCGAGCAGGCCGCGCGCGGCGTGAGCCAGTACGTGATCCTCGGCGCGGGGCTCGACAGCTTCGTGCAGCGCCGGCCGGACATGGCGTCGCGCGTGACGGTGTTCGAAGTCGACCAGCCGGCGCCGCAGCGCTGGAAGCAGCGCCGCCTGGTCGAACTCGGTTTCGGCGTGCCCGACTGGCTGCGTTTCGTGCCCGTCGATTTCGAGGCGAAGCAGTCGTGGCGCGACGCGCTCGTCGGCGCGGGCTTCGATGCCGGCCAGCCGGCGGTCGTGGTCTCCACCGGCGTCAGCATGTATCTGACGCGCGAAGCGAATGCGGCCGCGCTGCGCGAAGTCGCGTCGCTCGCGCCGGATTCGACGTTCGCGATGACCTTCCTGTTGCCGCTGGAGCAGGCGGATCCGGACGTGCGCCCGGGGCTGGAAATGGCCGCGAAGGGCGCGCGGGCGAGCGGCACGCCGTTCATCAGCTTCTTCGTGCCGGCCGAGATCCAGGCGCTCGCACGGGAGGCCGGCTTCGCGCGGGCCGAACACGTGTCGGCCGCCGAGCTGACGCGCCGTTATTTCGCCGGGCGCACGGACGGTCTGCGGCCGCCGAACCGCGCGGAAGAGCTGCTGGTCGCGACGGTCTGACCCGTCGCGATCGTCATGCGCGTTCGAGCACGGCCATTTCCCGCACGACCACGAGCAGCACCGCGAGGCTCGCGCCGCCGGACGCACGCAGATCCGCGAGCAGGTGCTCGTAGCGCGCGAGCGCGGCCTCGCGGCGCGCGCGCCACGCGCCGACGATCGTCTCCGGCGTGGTCGAATCCGGCGATTCCGCGAGCGCGCTCGTCGCGAGCGTGCGCTTGAGCCGCGCAACTTCGGCGAGCGCGGCGGCGCGGGCGAGCATGTCCCAGTGCGTCGGCGTCGGCAGGTTCGCCGCGCGGTCGCCGATCCACCCGTAATTGAGCAGCGTGCCGAGCGAGAAGTAGACGCCGGCGACGAGTTCGAGGCTGCGGTTGCAGGTCGCCGCCACTTCGGCGATGTCGAGCAGCGCGGCCGAGATGTCGCCGCTCGCGACGCGTACCGCGAGCGCGCTGTCGACGCCAGCGTCGACCAGCGCGCGCTGCCGTTCGGACAGCGCATCGAGATCGTCGGCCGGCAGCAGCGACGGCAGTTGCGGCGCGAGCCGCGCGGCGGCATCGCGACAGCGTGCGATCAGTTCGGCGACGCCGCCGTCGGCCACCGCGCCGGACTGCAGATGCCGCAGGAACCACAGCGCCGCACGCTCCAGCAGCCGCGCGACGTCGATGAACATGCGCGCCTGCACGTCGTCGGCCACACGGTTGTCGAGCGCGTCGATGTCGCGCCATACCGCATCGAGGTCGAACACGTCGCGCGCCATGATGCATGCGCGCACGATGTCGCCCGGCTGCGCGTCGGTTTCCTCCATCAGCCGGTGCACGAATGCACAGCCGACGCGGTTCACGAGCGCGTTGGTCAGGTGCGTCGCGAGAATCTCGCGGCGCAGCGGATGGCGGCGCATCGGCTCGCTGAAGCGCTGCTGCAGCGGCTTCGGGAAGTAGTCGACGAGCATCGCGGCCACCAGCGGATCCTCGGGCACGTCGGATTCGAGCAGCGCGTCGTAGAGCCACATCTTGCTGTACGCGAGCAGCACCGCGCGCTCCGGCGACGTGAGGCCCAGCTTCGCGGCCTGCCGTTCGGCGACTTCGTCGTCGGTCGGCAGGAATTCGATCACGCGGTTCAGGCGGCCCGCGCGTTCGAGCCAGCGCATCAGCCGCGCCTCGGCGTCGAGCAGCTCGACCGCGTAGCGGCCCGCGATCGACAGCGCCTGCGTCTGGTAGTAGTTGTCGCGCAGCACGAGCAGCCCGACTTCGTCGGTCATCTCGGCGAGCAGCGCGTTGCGCTGCTTCTCGGTCATCTCGCCATCCGACACGACGAGCCCAAGCAGGATCTTGATGTTGACTTCGTGATCCGAACAATCGACGCCGGCCGAGTTGTCGATCGCATCGGTGTTGATGCGCCCGCCGCGCTGCGCGAACTCGATGCGGCCGAACTGCGTGCAGCCGAGGTTGCCGCCTTCGCCGACGACCTTGCAGCGCAGGTCCGCGCCGTTCACGCGCACCGCGTCGTTCGCGCGGTCGCCGACCTGCGTGTGGGTTTCGCGCGCCGCCTTCACGTAGGTGCCGATGCCGCCGTTGTACAGCAGGTCGACCGGCGCCTGCAGGATCGCGCGGATCAGCTCGGTCGGCGGCAGCGCGTGCGCGTCGATGCCGAGCGCGGCCTGTACGGCCGGCGACAGCGGGATCGTCTTCGCGGTGCGCGGATACACGCCGCCGCCCGCCGAAATCACCGAGGTATCGTAGTCGGCCCAGCTCGAGCGTTCGAGCGCGAACATGCGCTGACGCTCCGCGAAGCTCGTCGCCGGGTCGGCGTTCGGGTCGAGGAAAATGTGCCGGTGATCGAACGCGGCGACGAGCCGGATATGCGGCGACAACAGCATCCCGTTGCCGAACACGTCGCCGGACATGTCGCCGATGCCGACCACGGTGAAGTCGGTGGTCTGCGTATCGATGCCCATCTCGCGGAAGTGCCGCTTCACCGATTCCCACGCGCCGCGCGCGGTGATCGCCATCTTCTTGTGGTCGTAGCCGACCGAGCCGCCGGACGCGAACGCGTCGTCGAGCCAGAAGCCGTATTCGTGCGAAATCGCGTTCGCGTAGTCGGAGAACGTGGCCGTGCCCTTGTCGGCGGCGACGACGAGATACGGATCGTCGGCGTCGTGGCGCACCACGTCGGGCGGCGGCACGATCGCGTTGCCGGCGAGGTTGTCGGTGAGGTCGAGCAGCCCCCGCAGGAACGTCTGGTAGCACGCGATGCCTTCGCGCATCCAGGCTTCGCGATCGCTCGGCGGCGGCGGGTTCTTCACGACGAAGCCGCCTTTCGAGCCGACCGGCACGATCACGACGTTCTTCACCATTTGCGCCTTCATCAGCCCGAGCACCTCGGTGCGGAAATCCTCGCGGCGATCGGACCAGCGCAGGCCGCCGCGCGCGACGCGCCCGCCGCGCAGGTGCACGCCCTCGACCCGCGGCGAGTACACCCAGATCTCGAACATCGGCTTCGGTTCGGGCAGGCCGGGCACCTTCGCCGGATTGAACTTGAACGACAGGTACGGCTTCGGCTCGCCGTTCGCGTCGGCGAGGAAGTAGTTCGTGCGCTCGGTCGCGTTGATCACGCCGAGGAACTGGCGCAGGATGCGGTCCTCGTCGAGGTTCGGCACCTGGTCGAGCGCGCCTTCGATCGCCTTCAGCAGCCGTTCGGCCTGCACGTCGCGCGTGTCGCCGATACGCGGGTCGAAGCGCAGCACGAACAGCTCGACGAGTTGCCGCGCGATTGCCGGGTTGCCGGTCAGCGCGCGTTCGATGTACGCGTCGCTGAAGGTCGAGCCGACCTGCCGAAGATATTTCGCATACGCGCGCAGGATCGTCACTTCGCGTGCGCTCAGGTGCGCGCGCAGCACGAGGCGGTTGAAGTCGTCGTTCTCGATCCGGCCGCTCCAGATCCGGTCGAACGCATCCTCGAACAGGCCTTTCACGCGCTCGATGTCGAACTCGGTATCGTCGGCCAGCTCCAGGCCGAAATCGTGTACCCACGCATGCGCGCCATCCTGCGTCTGGATCCGGTAAGGCCGCTCCTCGTCGACGCGCACGCCGAGATGTTCGAGCATCGGCAGGCTGCGCGACAGCGCGATCGGGTCGCCCGCGCGATACACCTTGAAGCGGAACGCGCGCGGCTCGGCCTCGATCGGCCGGTACAGGTTCATCGCGAGCTGGCCCGAGCCCTTCACGCGCTCGATCAGCTCGATGTCGCGCACGGCCGTGCGCGCCGGATAGTCGTCGCGATAGCCGGCCGGGAACGACTCGGCATAGCGCTGCAGCAGGCGGTTGCCTTGCTCTTCGCCGAATGCGTCGAGCAGTGCGTCGGCGAGATCGTCCTGCCAGCGGCGCGTCACCTGCACGAGCCGCGTTTCGAGCTCGCGCGTGTCGACGTCGGGCATCGTGCCCGGTTCGGCATGGACGACGAAATGAATGCGCGCGATCGCCGATTCCGACAGCAGCGGCGTGAATTCGACGTTCACGCCGTTGTACGCGTCGACCAGCAGCTTCGCGATGCGGCGGCGCAGGTCGGTGTTGTACTTGTCGCGCGGCACGAACACGAGGCACGACACGAAGCGGTCGAACCGGTCGCGCCGCACGAACAGGCGCGTGCGCTGGTGTTCCTGCAGGCGCAGGATGCCGAGCGCGATGTCGTAGAGCTGGTCTTCGTCAGCCTGGAGCAGCTCGTCGCGCGGATAGGTTTCGAGCACCGTCACGAGCGACTTGCCGAGATGCCCCTTCGGCAGGAAGCCCGCGCGCCGCACGATGTTCGCGCACTTGCGGCGCACGATCGGGATTTCGGCGCTCGACACCATGTAGGCGGTCGACGTGTAGAGCCCGATGAAGCGTCGCTCGCCGGTGACCTTGCCGTCGGCGCCGACGAGTTTCACGCCGACGTAGTCGAGATAGCCGGGGCGGTGCACCGTCGCGCGCGAATTCGCCTTGGTCAGGAAAATCGGCCATGCGCCGTTGATGATGTCGGCCGCGGCCGGCGGCAGCGGCGTCACGTCGGGTGCGCCGGACGTGCGCAGCGATTCGCGCAGGATGCCGAAGCCCGAGCCCTCGATGCCGCGCAGGCCGAAGCCCGTGCCGTCCGATACGAGCGCGTAGTCGCGCTGGCCGAGGAACGTGAAGTGGTCGGCGGCCATCCATTCGAGGAACGCGCGCGCCTCGATGTCCTCCGCGCTCGATTCGCGCGCCTTCATCTCCTTGATCGTCGCGCGGACGATGTCGACGATCTTCGGCCAGTCCTCGACCGACGCGCGCACGTCGCCGAGCACGCGTGCGATGTCTCCGCGCAGCGTGTCGAGCAGTGCGGCGTCGCCGCAGCGGTCGACTTCGAAATGGATGAAGGAAGCGAGTTGCGACTGGCCGTCGCTGGAGGCCGCACCGCCCGCGTCGACGCGCTCGATGCCGCCGCCGGCGCCGCGCCAGATGCGGAACACCGGATGCAGCGCCGAATGCAGCGCGAGCCCGAGACGGTTGATGGCCATCGTCACCGAGTCGACGAGGAACGGCATGTCGTCGTTGACGATCTCGATCACCGTGTGGTCGGAATGCCAGCCGTGCTGTTCGAGGATCGGGTTGTACACGCGCAGGCGTTCGCTGCCGGGCACGAATTTCTGGGCGGTCTGCCAGTGGGCCATCGCGGCGCCGTACAGGTCGGCGATGCCGCGGTTCTGCAGATCGTCGGCGTCGACGAAATCGTAGTAATGACGCAGGAAGGGTTCGACGATCCGGAACGTGGCTTCGGGCAGGCGCGCACGCGCGAATTCGACGACGTCGGAGAGCAGGTGTGCGACGACTTCCTCGTTCTTCGCTTCCATGGCGGTCTCCTGGGCGGGTGGCCATCGGCTGCTGCGTCTGTCCGGCATTATGCGCCGATTGCGTGACAAAGCGATGTGCGGGCGCACAACGGAGGCGGACGGCAGCGCCCGCGTGCGGCGTCCTGAGCGGGCGCCGCGGTGCAGGGTTGACGGCAGGACGGGCGGGCCGGAAGCGACGGTGCCTTCGTCGCTCAGCCCTCGTCGCTCCACAGCTTGCCGGCGGTCGCCCAGTTCTCCTTCTTCACGTCGGTCAGGATGATGTCGACCGAGCCCGGCGTGCAGCCGAGCGTCTCGCACGTGACGCGCGTGATCGCTTCGACGAATGCGCGCTTCTGGTCGACGGTGCGCCCTTCGAACAGCTGGATATTGAAAGTCGGCATGGCGGATGCTCCGGTTGGGATTGAACGATTGACGATGAGCGATTCGGTCGGGCGGATGCGGCGTCAGTCGCGATACGACGGATCGATCCGGTCGAGGCGACGCAGCAGCGCCGGCCATTCCAGTTCGCCTTCGATCGCGCCGCCATCGCGCAGTTGCTCGGCGGTGCGTTCGGCGACGGCCGGCTCCGGCAGCACGAGCGGCCCGCCGCCTGCCTGCGCGCGCAACTGGATGTCGCATGCCTTGATCAGCGTATCCATCAGCACATAGGCTTCGGCGACGGTCCGGCCGACCGTCAGCGTGCCGTGATTGCGCAGCAGCATCGCGGATTTCGCGCCGAGGCTCGCGGTCAGCCGCGCGCCTTCGGCCGGCGAGAACGCGAGCGCCTCGTAGTCATGGTACGCGAGGTCGCCATGAAAGCGCAGCGCATGCTGCGACGCCGGCAGCAGCCCGTCGCGCTGGATCGACACGGCGATGCCGGCCGTATTGTGCAGGTGCATCACGCACACGGCGTCGGCGCGCGCCGCGTGCACGGCCGCATGCAGCGCGAAGCCGGTCACGTTGACCGCGTGCTCGCCGTCGCCGATCCGGTTGCCGGCCAGGTCGATCTTCACGAGGTTCGATGCGCGCACCTCGTCGAACGTGAGGCCGAACGGGTTGATCAGGAAGTGGCCGGGCTCGCCGGGCACGGTCGCGGACAAATGCGTGTAGATCAGGTCGTCCCAACCGTTCAGCGCGACGAGCCGGTACGCGGCGGCGAGGTCGACGCGCAGCTTGCGTTCGGCGTCCGAAATCGGGCCGCCGGGCTTCACGGCATCAGGACGGTGTGCGAATGACGACATCGGGTTCTCCGAGGGTGAAGCGGCGCGCGACGGTTACGGTTACCCATGACGCAAGCGCGAACGGGGCCGTGAACACGGGGACGTCCACGCACGTCGCGAGCCACTGGATCAGCGCGGCGAGGGCGGCGGCCGCGAGCGCCGCACGCGGGCCGCGCGGCATCAGCGCGAGCGCGGCGAGCGCACCGTTGAAGCCGAGCAGGCCGTCGGCGAACGACGCGCCGCTTGCGCCGAGCGCGACCAGCAACACGGTCGACACGAGCGCGCCGCCGAGCGCGAACGCGGCCGCGCGGCGCGACGCGATGGCGAGGCCGGCGACGATCAGCACGCCGGCCCACGCGCCGTGCGCGAAGGTGGTCTGGGCGACGCCCGACAGCAGCGCGTCGGCGGCGGAATCGAACGTGAGCACCGGGCTGGCGTTCGCGCCGTCCGCATGCTGCAATGCGACGAACGGCAGCCACAGCGCGGTGACGGCCAGGCACGGGCTCGAATACGGGCACTGGCGCCAGCGGGCGAGCGGCATGCGCATCGCGCGTTGCACGAGCGCCGCGCCGATGGCAACCAGCGGCACCAGCGCGACCGCGGCGAGTTGAGCGGGCGCGAACAGCACGGCGATCAGCGCGGCCAGCGCGCCGTTGAAGCCGTGCAGCCCCCGTTCGACGTCGCGGCGTTCGGCGCCCGTCAGCACGGCGGTCATGCTGGCGGCGGCCGAGCCGACCAGCGCGGCGCACGCGAGCCGCAGATCGGTCAGCGCGAGCGCGGCGAGCAGCAGCGCGCCGGTGAGCGCATTCGCCTGCAGCACGACCTGCCCGATGCCGCGCAGCAGGATGCGCAGGTCGATCGATGGCGTGGCGGGGCGGGCGGTCGGCATGATGGCGGCGGAGCTGGACGAGCCGCGAGCATAGGACACAATCCCATGCACCGGAATAGGGAATCCTGGATAGTCAGGATTTGTGCAACGATGCCCCGTGGCGGGCAAACCGGGAGGCGGAAACATGCGTGAGGTACGGTGGGCGTCGCTCGAAGGCGACGGGGTCGAACATCTGACGTTCGACCGGAGCGACGGTGCGATCGTCGTCGAAAGCGCGGTGGTCGGCCAGCGGTACGGCCGCGCGTACGGGCTCGCGTACCGGGTCGAGTGCGATGCGCAATGGCGCGTGACCTACGCGGTGCTCAAGGTGATGGGCGGCGGCACGCTCGAGCTGCACGGCGACGGGGCCGGGCACTGGCGCGACGGCTCAGGCCAGGAGTTGCACGAGCTGGATGGCTGCATCGACATCGACATCGCGGCGACGCCGTTCACGAATGCGTTGCCGATCGGCCGCCTCGGCCTCGCGCGCGGCGAGCGGCGGCCGATCGACGTCGCGTACATCTCGACGCCGGATCTGAAAGTCACGCCCGTGAAGCAGGCTTATGCGTGCATCGAGCCGGGCCGCCGCTATCGCTACGAAGGCATCTTCCGGAATTTCACGGCGGAGATGGACATCGACGATGACGGGCTCGTGATCGACTACGAAACGCTGTTCAGGCGCCTGCCGCCGCTGCGCTGAACGGCCGCTCCCGTTCGCGTGGCCGGCGCCGCCGCCGGTACTGCGGCGTCCGCCGGCCGCTCGTGCGCGGCCGCGAAACGGTCGATCCGCGACGCGATCATGTCCGGGTGGCGCAGCACGATCCAGTGCGTGCCGTCGATTTCCTCGCGCACGTGCTCGCCGAGCCAGCGGTCGAGGCCGACCGACATCTCGGGCGTCACGTAGCGGTCGCGTACGGGCACCAGGATCTGCACCGGCGCCTGTGCGTACCGTTCACGCGGCTTGCGCGCTCGCGCGAGGAAGTTCGCGCGGTACATCTGGATCCCGTTCAGCGCGTTCTTCAGTTGCACGGGATCGGGCTCGGCGCGCACGCGTTCGGTGAGCTGCAGCCAGCGCGGCCACAGCGCGGCCCCGCCGAGCCGCCATGCCAGCGACGGCACGACCGGCAGATGGAAGAACGCGATGTACCACGACTTCAGGCTCTGCCTGAGCCGCATCTTCGCGCGGAACACGTGATCGAGGCATGGACCGGAAATCGACGTGTACGACGCGATGCGGCCGCGCAACGCCGGATCGGTCACGGCCTCCCAGCACTGGATCGAGCCCCAGTCGTGGCCGACCAGGTGGAACGGCCGGCCGCCGCAGGTCGCGTCGGCCACCGCCTTCAGGTCGCCGGCGAGCCGCTCCAGCGTGTAGTCGGCGCGGCGGCGCGGCGCATCGGATGCGCCGGCGCCGCGCACGTCGTATGCGATCACGCGGTAGCGCTTCGCGAGCCGCGCACGGATCGGCGCCCACACGGCCGCCGAGTCGGGATAGCCGTGCACGAGGATCAGCGGCGGCGCGCGACGCGACCCGCTGACGTAGACGGCGAGCTTCACGTCGCCGGACTGGACGGTGAGCATCGCGTGAGCGCGCGTCATCGCGTCATGCCTGCGCGACCGAATGCAGCGGCACGCGGCGCGGGGCCGCTTGCGCCGCATAGCGCGCGTTGGTCGCGTCGATGTTCTCGAGCAGCGTATCTAGCTCCTTCAGATACTGATGGTTGTCGTGATCCCACGGGTGGAAGCCGGGCCGGAAGTAGTCGAGCCATTCGCGCGCGATGCTCGGGAACACGCCGTTCTTCGGGCTGTACAGATACTTCACGAGGCGCCACATGCCGCCGAACTTGCCGTGTTCGCGACGGTGCGCGCGCATCAGGCGCACGTGGAAGTCGAACACGATCGCCCAGAAGAACACCGTCGTCACCAGCATCGTGCCGGTGCGCAGCAGGTAGCTGCCGAGGCCCGGTTTCATCACGGTGCGCCACACGTCGTAGGACACCGCCTTGTGCTCGGTTTCCTCCATCGCGTGCCACATCCACATCTGCTGGTAGCCTTCGACCGAGCCGTCGATCCGGTGCTCGTGGCCCGACAGCAGCTGGTTCGCGAGGATCGCCGTGTAATGCTCCAGCGCGATCGTGATCGCCAGCTGCATCGAGTGCGGCAGCACCTTCTTGAACCAGCCGAGGATCCTCCACAGACGCTTGTCGAGCTTGTGCGCGGGCAGGCCGCACGCCTGCAGCAGATCGTTGTACTCGATGTGCTCGCGCGTGTGCATCGCTTCCTGGCCGATGAAGCCGAGCACCTGCTTCTTCAGCTCGGGGTCCTCGATCCGGTCGCGGTAATTGCGCACCGAATCCATGAAGAAGCGTTCGCCGGCCGGGAACAGCAGCGACAGCGCATTCATGAAGTGCGTGACCGGCACGCCCTGCACGTGCCAGTCCTTCGCGCGTTCGGGCGGCAGCGCGAAACGGATGTCGCGCCGCACCGGCATCATGTTCGGTGTCGTCATGATTGTTCTCCCTGATTGCCTGCATTGTTGTAGGTGGCGTGCACCGGGGCCGGTGCCGGCGTGCCGCGTGCGGCACGGCGGGCCTTCGCGGCCTCGCGGCGCGTCGCGAGCACGACGAGCGCCTGGTAGGCGGCGGGCAGGATGCGCGCCATCCAGTCCGCGCCCTTCGCGTCGCGGCCGATCAGCACGCGACGCTGGTTCTTGCGCACGCCGGCGAGGATCGTGCGCGCGGCGTCGTCGGCGGTCGTGATGAAGAACTTCTCGAAGTTGTCCTTGCCTTGCTGTTCGCTCTCGCAGATGAAGCCGACCATGTTCTTCGAGACGCGGCTCGACTGCGCGATGTTCGTGCGGATGCCGCCCGGATGCACGCAGGTGGCCGACACGCCGCACTTCATCATGTCGAGTTCCTGGCGCAGCGATTCGGTGAAGCCGCGCACCGCGAACTTGGTCGCGTTGTAGCCGCTCATGCCCGGCTGCGCGAAGATCCCGAAGATGCTCGACGTGTTGATCACGTGGCCGTCGCCCGATGCCTTCAGGTGCGGCAGGAACGCCTTCGTGCCGTGCACGACGCCCCAGAAGTTGATGTTCACGATCCATTCCAGATCGCTGTATTCCATGCCCTCGATCGTGCTCGACAGCGCGACGCCCGCATTGTTGAAGATCAGGTTGACCTTGCCGTGTTCCTTCGCGGTGTCGTCGGCCCACGCGAACATCGCGTCGCGATCGCCGACGTCGAGCACGCGCGTCGACACGCGCACGTTCGGCGCGATCGTGCGGACGATCCGTTCGGTTTCCGCGAGGCCGACGCCGTTCTTGTCGGCGAGCGACACGTGGCAGCCGGCCTGCGCGAGCTGGATCGCGAGCGCGCGGCCCATGCCCGAGCCGGCGCCCGTGATCGCGGCGACCTTGTTGGCGAAATCTCTCATGTCGTGGCTCCTTGTGGGGCTCAGGCCGCTTCGGCGGACGTGGACGCGGAAGCGGCCGGCGCGGCGGCGGGCCGCGCGGTCGTGTCGTGTTGCGGCGCGCGATACGCGTGGTAATCGGCGATCGAGAAGCGCGCGGTGGCCTGGCGGAAACGCCAGGTGAAGCCCGGCCACAGCGTCGTGTTCTTGCCGGTGCGCGGGTCGAGGTACCAGCTCTTGCAGCCGCCCGTCGACCAGATCGCCTTCTTCAGCTTGCCCTGCAGGTCGCTGTTGAACTGCGCCTCGACGAGCGGGCGTACCTCGATCGCGTCCGCGCGTTCGCGGCGCATCGCCTGCAGCGCGCCGAGGATGTATTCGATCTGCGACTCGATCATGAACACCATCGAGTTGTGGCCGAGACCCGTGTTCGGGCCGACGATCATGAAGAAGTTCGGGTAGCCGGGCAGTGTCGTGCCGAGATACGCGTGCGCGCCGTCGCGCCACGCATCGACGATGTCGAGCCCGCCGCGGCCGATGATCGCGCCGCGCGGATACGGGTCGGCCACCTGGAAGCCGGTGCCGTAGATCAGGCAGTCGACTTCGTGGCGACGGCCGTCGGTCGTCACGACCGCGTCGGCCTCGATGTGGTCGATGCCGGTCGTGATCACGTCGACGTTCTTGCGCGACAGCGCCGGGTAGTAGTCGTTCGAGATCAGCACGCGCTTGCAGCCGAGCGTGTAGTTCGGCGTGACGGCCTTGCGCAGTTCCGGATCGGGGATCTGCTTGCGGATGTGGCGCAGCGCGAGCTTCTGCACGTTCTTCATCAGCGACGGATGGATCGCGAAGCCGAGCACGCGCGATTCGAGCATCCAGTAGATGCCGCTGCGCACGACCTTCTGCGTGAACGGCAGCGTGCGGAACAGCCATTGCTCGAAGCCGCTCAGGTTGCGATCGGGCTTCGGCATGATCCACGGCGGCGTGCGCTGGAACAGCGCGAGCGACTTCACGCGCGGTGCGATCTGCGGCACGAACTGGATCGCGCTCGCACCGGTGCCGATCACCGCGACGCGCTTGCCTTCGAGCGGGTAGTCGTGATCCCACTGCTGCGAATGGAACGCGCGGCCCCGGAAGGTTTCGACGCCGGGAATCGCCGGCAGCGCGGCGCGCGACAGGCCGCCCATGCCCGACACCAGCACGCGCGCGGACAGCCGCTTGCCGTTCGCGAACGTGAGGCGCCAGCGTTGCGCGGCTTCGTCGTACTCGGCGCGCTGCAGCTCGTGATTCAGCCGCAGGTGCGGGCCGACGCCGAAGCGCTGCACGCAGTCTTCCAGATACGCGCGGATTTCCGGCTGCGGCGCGAACATGCGCGTCCACCGCGGGTTCGGCGCGAACGAGAACGAATAGACGTGCGATTGCACGTCGCACGCACATCCGGGGTAGTGATTGTCGCGCCACGTGCCGCCGACCGACGCGGCCTTCTCGAGGACGACGAAGTCGGTCACGCCCGTTTGCTTCAGGCGGATCGCCATCCCGAGGCCGGCGAAGCCGGTGCCGATGATGGCGATGTCGATGGTTTCGTCCGGGCCGTCGTGGCCGGGTGGACCGAAAGGCAACGTGCGAGCATTCATCCGGGTGTCTCCGATCTGGCTCATTTTTGAATGTTACATTGTTCGATGTAACGATAGTGGGTGAACCGGGAAATCGCAAGAGGCTAGAAGGGGCGCTCTAAGCGCCGGAAACCAGACGGGAAAAGGCTGAGCGGGGTTTGGAACGGTTCGGTTTCCGCAATGCGGGATGACCGGAAACGGCCGTCGGCTGGGCGACGGAGGAAAGAAACGGCACCGCCGTTGCGCGGCGGTCCGTTTGAAACGGTATCAGGGACGGATCGAACGGGCGGCCGTCTCATGGAAAACCCCGGCCACGATCGTGACCTGCGCGAGCGCGTAGAGGCCCCAGATCGGGTAGTCGATGCCTGGAAAGCCGCCAAGGAACCGGCCGACGCCGATCAGCGTGTCGGAGCCGACGAAGATCAGGCCGCCGACGGCGATCAGCGGGCCGCGCGAGCGGGCGGCGAGCGCGAAACTCGCCATCGCGCACAGCACGAGCATGTAGACGGCGACCGGCGCCACCAACTCGCCGAGGTGCGGGAAGAACGCGACGTAGAACGCCGGCGCGGCGATCCACAGCCCGACGAGCGCGACGATGCGCCAGCCGTGCGGCCGCGCGCGCCACCGGAAGAAGATCGCGCAATAGCACACGTGCGTGAGCAGGAAGGCGCCGAGGCCGAGGACGAACGACAGCGGCCAGTCGGGCAGCGCGAGCAGCACGTCGCCGAGCACGGCGGTCGCGAGCGCCGCGCACAGCCACGCGCGTTCGCGCGGCGCACCGCAGGCGCTGCCCGCCGCGAGCAGCAGGATGCCCATCGCGGCTTTCGCGGCAGCCTGGCCCGGATAGGGTGCGGCGGCGAGCGACAGGCCGTACAGCAGTGCCGCGGCGATGGCGAGCGGCCAGAGCCGGCGGTAGGGGGCGGGGAGCGTGGCGATCAAGGCGGGTGTCTCCGGGTTGTTGTTTTCTGCGGTGGACGGCGCGCCGTCGAGGGCGCGGTTGCCGGCCATTATCCGGAAGAACCGGCGCGCGCAAACCGGCGAATCCTTCTAGGAACGCGCGATGGCCAGCGACGTCGCCGCCGGATTTTTCCGCGCGTTGCCCCGGCTGAACCGGGGCAACGGCGTCGATTCGGCTTGCTATGATCGCCGCGGCATTGCCGTTGTCGCCGGCGATGCCCCGGCTGGCCGCGCGACCGGATGCGCGAGCCGGTGCATGTCCGATGAATCCCCGCCGTGCCCGGCCCGTGCGCTCATGCGAAGGGCGGCCCGGCCTCCACGAAAACAGGTCCGACCATGACCGAACTTCTCCACGGCGACGGCGCGATCCGTCGCACGACGCCGTACGGCTCGTCGATCGAAAACACCTATGCGGGCGTGCTGTCGTTCATGCGCCGCAATTACTCGCGCGCGCTCGACGGGATCGACGTCGCGATCTCCGGCGTGCCGCTCGATCTCGCGACGACCTATCGTTCCGGCGCGCGGCTCGGGCCGGCCGCGATCCGCGCGGCGAGCGTGCAGCTCGCGGAGCTTCATCCGTATCCGTGGGGCTTCAATCCATTCGACGACCTCGCGGCCGTCGACTACGGCGACTGCTGGTTCGACGCGCACAACCCGCTGTCGATCAAGCCCGCGATCGTCGAGCATGCGCGCACGATCCTGCGTGCCGGCGCGAAGATGCTGACGCTCGGCGGCGACCACTACATCACGTATCCGCTGCTCGTCGCGCACGCGGAGCGCTACGGCAAGCCGCTGTCGCTGATCCATTTCGACGCGCACTGCGATACGTGGGCCGACGACGATCCGGACAGCCTCAATCACGGGACGATGTTCTACAAGGCCGTGAAGGAAGGGCTGATCGATCCCGCGACGTCGGTGCAGGTCGGCATCCGCACGTGGAACGACGATTTTCTCGGGATCGAGCGGCTCGATGCCGCGTGGGTGCATGACCATGGTGCGCGGGCGGCGGTCGAGCGGATCGTCGAGATCGTCGGCACTCGGCCTGCGTATCTGACCTTCGACATCGATTGCCTCGATCCGGCGTTCGCGCCGGGAACGGGGACGCCGGTGGCGGGCGGGTTGTCGTCCGCGCAGGCGCTGGCGATCGTGCGGGCGCTCGGCGCGGTGAATCTGGTGGGGGCAGACGTGGTGGAGGTGGCGCCTGCGTACGATCATGCCGACATCACGGCGATCGCGGCCGCGCACGTGGCGTGCGACCTGCTGTGTCTGTGGCGGCAGAAGAAGCTGGCGCAGGCGTTGAAGTAGGTGAACGGACGCATGCCGCCGGGGCGATGTGCGCGTCGGCGGCATGCGCTTGCCGTACTACAGGAACAGGCGATAGGCGAGATTGTTGCCTTCCTCGACATACGGATAGCCGAGCGCCGCGAGAAAGCGTTCGAATTCGGCGCGATCGGCCTGCGGCACCTGCAGCCCGACGAGGATCGAGCTGTAGTCCGCGCCCTGGTTGCGGTAGTGGAACAGGCTGATGTTCCAGTCCGGCGCCATCGACGACAGGAACTTCATCAGCGCGCCCGGCCGTTCCGGGAATTCGAAGCGGAACAGGCGCTCGTCGAGCGCGAGCGGCGAGCGGCCGCCGACCATGTAGCGGATGTGTTCCTTCGACAGCTCGTCGTGCGTCAGGTCGACGCTCTTGAAGCCGTGCGACTCGAAGTTCGCGGCGATCTCCGCCGATTCGCCGCGGCGCTTGATCTGCACGCCGACGAAGAGATGCGCGGATTGCGCATCGGCGATCCGGTAGTTGAACTCGGTGACGTTGCGATCGCCGACGAGCGAGCAGAAGCGCTTGAAGCTGCCGCGCTCCTCGGGGATCGTGACCGCGAACACGGCTTCGCGCGCTTCGCCGACCTCCGCACGCTCGGCGACGAAGCGCATCCGGTCGAAGTTCATGTTCGCGCCGGACGTGACCGCGACGAGCGTCCGGTTCTCGATGCCTTCGCGTTCCGCGTACAGCTTCGCGCCGGCGACCGCGAGCGCGCCGGACGGCTCCAGCACGCTGCGCGTGTCCTGGAACACGTCCTTGATCGCCGCGCACAGCGCGTCGGTGTCGACCGTGACGACGCCGTCGAGGAATTCGCGGCACAGCCGGAAGGTTTCCTCGCCGACGAGCTTCACCGCGGTGCCGTCCGCGAACAGGCCGACTTCGCTCAGCTCGATGCGTTCGCCCGCGTCCAGCGACTGCTTCATCGCGCACGAATCCTCGGCCTGCACGCCGATCACCTTGATCTCCGGGCGCACGGCCTTCACGTACGCGGCGACGCCGGACGCGAGCCCGCCGCCGCCGATCGGCACGAAGATCGCGTGGATCGGGCCCTGGTGCTGGCGCAGGATCTCCATCGCGATCGTGCCCTGGCCGGCGATCACGTACGGGTCGTCGAACGGATGGACGAACGTGAGGTCGCGCTCCTGCTGGACCTTGACCGCGTGCGCGTACGCGTCGCTGTACGATTCGCCCGCCTGGATCACCTCGACGCTCGGGCCGCCGTGCGCGCGCACCGCGTCGACCTTCACCTGCGGCGTCGTGACCGGGACGACGATCACGGCCTTGATCCCCATCCGCGCCGCCGAGAACGCGACGCCCTGCGCGTGGTTGCCGGCCGACGCGGTAATCACGCCGCGCGCGAGCGCATCCGCCGGAATGTGCGCCATCTTGTTGTACGCGCCGCGCAGCTTGAACGAGAACACCGGCTGGTTGTCCTCGCGCTTCAGGTACACGGCGTTGCGCAGCCGGGCCGACAGGTTGCGGGCGGGTTCGAGTTCCGTCTCGATCGCGACGTCGTAGACGCGCGCGGTGAGGATTTTCTTCAGGTAATCGTGGGATGCCATGGGCGCTCGCGTGCAGTGCGGATGCAGACGGTAAAGGGTCAATGATAGCGCCAAGGGTCCGCGCGCACGCAAGCGGCATGCCGGGGAGGCGGCCGCGGGCGGGCGCGTGCGTGCCGGCGGGGTGGGGCATTCGCATCGCCGGGCGCCGCCTTTTACCGGTTTAACCGCGTGGTTACCGACCGGACGGACGGCGAATGATCGTACGAAACCGCGCCGAGCCCCGCCCGGCGCGGCTCGCGGCGATAGCCCCACGACCTGTCCGGCGTGTCACGGGCGGCCCGATCATGGGTTAGAATTCCGTTTTGAATCAAGGATTCGGAAGATGCAGAGGCACCCTCGGATCGCACCGTTGAAGCCGACGCCGCGCGCAGCCAGCCCCGCGGCCGAACGGCATGCGCGCCGCGCGCGATCGTGCTGATGGTCCCGAGTGCCGCCAGGCCCTGTCGCCGGCCAGGAGGGGCGAGTCGCCCGCTCCGGCCCCATGAAGGACAGCCGCGCGCCTGGTAACAGAACAGATTTCCCCAAGATTGCGCCCACGCGCTTGCCGACGCCCGTGCACGGTGTATCGGCCCTCCGAGTCGTCCGAACATGAACGCACCACAAGTTTTCGATCCGCATGGCGCGGCCGCCGCCGTCGCCGCCGACCCCGCGCCCCGCTTGCGCGAGATTCCCTACAACTACACGTCCTTCTCGGATCGCGAGATCGTGATCCGCCTGCTCGGCGAAGAGGCGTGGGCGGTGCTCGACGAACTGCGCGCCGAGCGCCGCACGGGCCGTTCGGCACGGATGCTGTATGAAGTGCTCGGCGACATCTGGGTCGTGCGTCGCAACCCGTACCTGCAGGACGACCTGCTCGACAACCCGAAGCGCCGCGCGCTGCTGATCGAGGCGCTGAACCACCGCCTGACCGAGATCGGCAAGCGCCGCAGCGCCGACCTCACCGAGCATCGCGACGAAGCCGGCCGCGAGCGCGCATCGCGCGTCGAGATGCTCGAGCGCGCCGCGCAGCGCGCGGTCGACGAATTCGCCGACGAGTTCGACAAGATGGCCGAGCTGCGCCGCCGCGCGACCAAGGCGCTCGGCCGCTGCACGCAGAAGGACAACATCCGCTTCGACGGGCTGTCGCGCGTGTCGCACGTGACCGACGCGACCGACTGGCGCGTCGAATACCCGTTCGTCGTGCTGACGCCCGATACCGAAGCCGAGATCGCCGCGCTGATCAAGGCGTGCTTCGAGCTCGGCCTGACCGTGATCCCGCGCGGCGGCGGCACCGGCTACACGGGCGGCGCGGTGCCGCTCACGCCGTTCTCGGCGGTCATCAACACCGAGAAGCTCGAACAGCTCGGCGCGGTCGAGCTGACGGAGCTGCCGGGCGTCGCGCACAAGGTGCCGACGATCTTCTCCGGCGCGGGCGTCGTCACGCGTCGCGTGACGGAAGCGGCCGAAGCGGCCGGCTACGTGTTCGCGGTCGATCCGACGTCGCTCGACGCATCGTGCATCGGCGGCAACGTCGCGATGAACGCGGGCGGCAAGAAGGCCGTGCTGTGGGGCACCGCGCTCGACAACCTGGCCTGGTGGCGGATGGTCGACCCGGACGGCAACTGGCTCGAGGTCACGCGCCACGAGCACAACCAGGGCAAGATCCACGACATCGCGGTCGCGCGCTTCGAGCTGAAGTGGTTCGACGGCGCGTATGCGCCGGGCGAGAAGCTGCTCAAGACCGAGATGCTCGAGATCGAAGGCCGCCGCTTCCGCAAGGAAGGGCTCGGCAAGGACGTGACCGACAAGTTCCTGGCCGGCCTGCCGGGCGTGCAGAAGGAAGGCTGCGACGGGCTCATCACGTCCGCGCGCTGGGTGCTGCACAAGATGCCCGCGCACACGCGCACCGTCTGCCTCGAATTCTTCGGCCAGGCGCGCGAGGCGATCCCGAGCATCGTGGAAATCAAGGACTATCTGTTCGAGACGTCGAAGCAGGGCGGCGCGATCCTCGCGGGCCTCGAGCACCTCGACGAGCGCTACCTGCGCGCGGTCGGCTACGCGACCAAGAGCAAGCGCAACGCATTCCCGAAGATGGTGCTGATCGGCGACATCGTCGGCGACGACGCCGATGCGGTCGCGCAGGCGACGTCCGAGGTGATCCGGATGGCGAACGGCAAGAGCGGCGAAGGCTTCGTCGCGGTCAGCGCGGAGGCGCGCAAGCGCTTCTGGCTCGACCGCAGCCGCACGGCCGCGATCGCGAAGCACACGAACGCGTTCAAGATCAACGAAGACGTCGTGATCCCGCTGAACCGGATGGGCGAGTACACCGACGGCATCGAGCGGATCAACATCGAGCTGTCGCTGAAGAACAAGCTGCAACTGGTCGACGCGCTCGAAGCGTTTTTCCGCGGCGGCAACCTGCCGCTCGGCAAGACCGACGACGCGAACGAGATCCCGAGCGCCGAACTGCTGGAAGACCGCGTGCAGCAGGCGCTGGAGCTGCTCAAGCGCGTGCGCGCACGGTGGGAATTCGTGCGCGACCGGCTCGACCAGCCGCTGCGCGAGGCGCAGCACTACCTGGTGCAGC
Organism: Burkholderia sp. BCC0506; assembly: GCF_902833145.1. Taxonomy (GTDB): domain Bacteria; phylum Pseudomonadota; class Gammaproteobacteria; order Burkholderiales; family Burkholderiaceae; genus Burkholderia. The sequence goes on from NZ_CADFEN010000010.1 coordinate 108,521, forward strand.
TCGGCTACGAGGCGCTCGCCGAGAAGTTCGCGGATCGCGCGGACGAGCAGCCCGGCGCGACCGTGTTCCACATCACGCAGGACCGCACGGTCCGCATCTCGTGGAAGCAGGAGATCCGCGCGGAACTGCGCGCGATCTTCAACGGCGGCGCGTTCAAGCCGATCCTCGACGAAGCTCAGGCGATCCACAAGCGCGTGCTGCGCGGCCGCGTGTTCGTCGCGCTGCACATGCACGCGGGCGACGGCAACGTCCACACGAACATCCCGGTCAACTCCGACAACTACGAGATGCTGCAGGACGCGCACGCGGCCGTCGCACGCATCATGACGCTCGCGCGCTCGCTCGACGGCGTGATTTCCGGCGAACACGGGATCGGCATCACGAAGCTCGAGTTCCTGACCGACGACGAGATCGCCGAATTCCGCGCGTACAAGCAGCGCGTCGACCCGAACGGCCGCTTCAACAAGGGCAAGCTGCTCGACGGCGCGGACCTGCGCAACGCGTACACGCCGAGCTTCGGGCTGATGGGCTACGAGTCGCTGATCATGCAGCAGTCCGACATCGGCGCGATCGCCGATTCGGTGAAGGACTGCCTGCGCTGCGGCAAGTGCAAGCCGGTGTGCGCGACCCACGTGCCGCGCGCGAACCTGCTGTACAGCCCGCGCAACAAGATCCTCGCGACGTCGCTGCTGGTCGAGGCGTTCCTGTACGAAGAGCAGACGCGCCGCGGTGTGTCGATCAAGCACTGGGACGAGTTCAACGACGTGGCCGACCACTGCACGGTGTGCCACAAGTGCGCGACGCCGTGCCCGGTGAAGATCGACTTCGGCGACGTGACGATGAACATGCGCAACCTGTTGCGCAAGATGGGCAAGAAGAAGTTCAACGCCGGCAATGCGGCGGGCATGTTCTTCCTGAACGCGACGAATCCGCAGACGATCAACCTCGCGCGCGGCGTGATGATGGGTGTGGGCTACAAGGTGCAGCGCTTCGCGAACGACATGCTCAAGAAGGTCGTGACGAAGCAGACGCAGCACCCGCCCGCGACGACCGGCAAGCCGCCGGCGGTCGAGCAGGTGATCCACTTCGTCAACAAGAAGATGCCGGGCAACCTGCCGAAGAAGACGGCGCGCGCGCTGCTGGACATCGAGGACAACAAGATCGTGCCGATCATCCGCAACCCGAAGTCGACGACCGTCGATTCGGAAGCGGTGTTCTACTTCCCGGGCTGCGGCTCGGAGCGCCTGTTCTCGCAGGTGGGGCTGGCCACGCAGGCGATGCTGTGGGAGGCGGGCGTGCAGACGGTGCTGCCGCCGGGCTACCTGTGCTGCGGCTATCCGCAGCGCGGCTCGGGCCAGTACGACAAGGCCGAGAAGATCGTCACGGACAACCGCGTGCTGTTCCACCGCGTCGCGAACACGCTGAACTACCTGGACATCAAGACGGTGGTCGTGTCGTGCGGCACGTGCTACGACCAACTGGCCGGGTATGAATTCGACAAGATCTTCCCGGGCTGCCGGATCATCGACATCCACGAGTTCCTGCTCGAGAAGGGGATGAAGCTCGACGGCGTGACGGGCACGCGCTACATGTATCACGACCCGTGCCACACGCCGATCAAGACGATGGATCCGGTGAAGCTCGTCAACGAGCTGATGGGCGCGGAGAAGGACGGCTACAAGATCGAGAAGAACGATCGCTGCTGCGGCGAGTCGGGCACGCTCGCGGTCACGCGTCCGGACGTGTCGACGCAGGTGCGCTTCCGCAAGGAAGAAGAGATCCGCAAGGGCGCGGCGAAGCTGCGCGCGATTCCGGTGGTGGCGGGCGATGCGCCGGCGCCGGCCGCCGCGGGCGCGAACGGCCCGGACGTGAAGATCCTGACGAGCTGCCCGTCGTGCCTGCAGGGCCTGTCGCGCTACAACGAGGATGCGAACATCGAAGCCGACTACATCGTGGTCGAAATCGCGCGCCAGGTGCTCGGCGAGAACTGGATGGCCGATTATGTCGCACACGCGAACAATGGCGGGATCGAGCGCGTGCTGGTCTAATGCGGGCATGACGACCGCCCGACCGGGCAACGGATGAGAGCGGGCGCCGGCGCCGACGCGCCGGCGTCCGTGCACAAGGGAGCGACGATGGAATGCGTGTTTTGCCGTGAAGACGGCGGCGAGGTGCTCTGGCAGGACGACATGCTGCGCGTCGTGCTGGCCACGGGCGAGCACGACTACCCGGGCTTCTGCCGGGTCATCTGGGGCGCGCACGTCGCCGAGTTCTCCGATCTCGGCGAGCCCGAGCGGGCACATCTGATGCGCGTGGTCTACGCGGTCGAGCGGGCCGTGCGCCGCGTGATGCAGCCGAACAAGGTGAATCTCGCGAGTCTCGGCAACATGGTGCCGCACGTGCACTGGCACGTGATTCCGCGCTTTTCCAACGACGCCCATTTTCCGCAGCCCGTGTGGGCGCCACGCCAGCGCAGCGTGTCCGAGGCGCTCTTGCGCTCGCGCGCGGCGCAGGCCTCGCTGCTGCACAATGCGGTGCGCGAGGAAATTCAACGCATGACCGATTCGAGGCAGCCATGAGCGGTTTGACTTCCACGACGCCGATTCCGTCCGGCGTCGTCGTGCACGCGGTGTCGCGCGTGCTCGAATTGCAGTACCCGAACGGCGAGAGTTACCGGATTCCGTTCGAGCTGATGCGCGTGTATTCGCCGTCGGCCGAGGTGCGCGGCCACGGGCCCGGCCAGGAGACGTTGCAGACCGGCAAGCGTGAAGTGACGATCACCGCGCTCGAGGGCGTGGGCAACTACGCGCTGCAGCCGACGTTCTCCGACGGCCATTCGACCGGCATCTACTCGTGGGACCTGCTGTACGAGCTGGCGACGCAGCAGGACGCGCTGTGGCGCGACTATTTCGACAGACTGAAGGCCGCGGGCGTCGAGCGCGACGCCCCGATGCAGGCGGCCAGCGCGCCGCACGGCCACTGCCACTGAAATCGACGGCGCCCGCTCGGCGCCGTCTTGCCATTTACTGAGGATCAACGCGATGAGCAAAACCCACTTCGGCTTCGAAAGCGTCGAGGAAAACGAAAAAGCGAAGAAAGTGGCGGGCGTGTTTCATTCGGTCGCGAGCAACTACGATCTGATGAACGACCTGATGTCGGCGGGCATGCACCGCGCGTGGAAGGCGTTCACGATCGCGCAGGCGAACGTGCGCCCCGGCTTCAAGGTGCTCGACATCGCGGCCGGCACCGGCGACCTGACCAAGTCGTTCGCGAAGGCGGCCGGGCCGACGGGCGAGGTCTGGCATACCGACATCAACGAATCGATGCTGCGCGTGGGCCGCGACCGGCTGCTCGACAAGGGCATCGTGACGCCGTCGCTGCTGTGCGACGCCGAGAAAATCCCCTTTCCGGACAACTACTTCGATGTGGTCACGGTCGCTTTCGGGCTGCGCAACATGACGCACAAGGACGTCGCGCTCGCCGAGATGCGCCGCGTGACGAAGCCCGGCGGCCGCGTGATGGTGCTGGAATTCTCGAAAGTCTGGGATCCGCTGAAAAAAGCGTACGATCTGTATTCTTTCAAAGTATTACCGTGGCTTGGCGACAAGTTCGCGAAAGATGCTGAAAGTTATCGGTATCTTGCTGAATCTATCCGGATGCACCCCGATCAGGACACGCTGAAGACGATGATGGAACAAGCGGGCCTCGACGCCGTCAAATATTACAATTTGTCAGGTGGCGTGGTAGCTTTACACCTCGGAACCAAGTACTAAGGGGTTCTTTCCATACATTCGCCTTACATCTGGAGAAGCTGATGTCCGAATCGCGTTCGTTGTTCAACCGTAGCAAGCCGTCGAAGCCGTGGGCTCGACGGGTCGGCACGCTGCTGATGGTCGGCCTGCTCACGGCCGGCACGTTCGCGTCGCTCGACGCCGAAGCCAAGCGCATGGGCGGCGGGCGCAGCATCGGCCGCCAGAATTCCACCGTCACGCAGCGCCAGGCCACGCCGCCGGCGCAACAGCCGATGCAGCAGGCCGCGCCGTCGCAGGCGCAGCGCACGAATCCGGCCGCGCCCACGCCGGCCGCGCAGCCCAACCGCTCGCGCTGGCTCGGGCCGATCGCCGGCCTCGCGGCCGGTCTCGGCATCGCGGCGCTGCTGTCGCACTTCGGTCTCGGCGGCGCGTTCGCGAGCATGATGGCGAACGTGATCGTGATCGCGCTGCTCGCGATGGTCGGCATCTGGCTGATCCGCAAGTTCATGAATCGTCGCCGCCCGCAGGAGCCGGCGTATTCGGTCGGCGGCGCGTCGTCGTCGTCGGGCGGCTACTCGCAAGGCCCGTCGTTCCAGCAGGGCAACACCGGCGGCAACTACGCGGGTAGCGGCAGCAGCTATGCGAACGAAGCGCAAGGCGTGTTCGGCGGCGGCGCAGCGGCCGCCGGCGCGGCAGCGGCGGCAGCGGCGCCGCTGCAGGTGCCGGCCGGCTTCGACACCGAAGCGTTCCTGCGCAGCGCGAAAGTCTACTTCGTGCGCCTGCAGGCGGCGTGGGACCAGGGCAACCTGGCCGACATCCGCGAGTTCACGACGCCGGAAATGTTCGCCGAGATCAAGATCGACCTCGATTCGCGCGGCAACGACGCGAACCAGACCGACGTCGTGCAGCTCGACGCGGAACTGGTCGCGATCGAGGATCGCGGCATCGAGCAGTCGGCGAGCGTGCGCTTCCACGGTCTGATCCGCGAATCGGCGAACACGTCGGCGGCGCCGTTCGACGAGGTGTGGAACCTGTCGAAGTCGGGCAGTCAGGGCTGGCTGCTCGCGGGTATCCAGCAGATCAACACGCACTGAGCGTGGCCGGCGGCCCGCGCTGCCGGGCGCCCGGGCAGCGGTCGCCGCACTGCGACCGCTTGCCGCCCGGGTGTACGGTCAGGCACGGTCTGCCGTCGATCCGACGTTACAATAGAAACCCGCGTGGGCGCCCGGCCCGCGCGGGTTTTTTCTTTCCCAGCCCGATGACTTTTGCCGCCAAGCCTTTTGCTGCTGCCGTCAATCACCTGCTCGCACGCGAATCCTGGGCGCGCGACCGCCTGATTCCGTATGCGGGCAAGACTGCCCGGATCGACGTGCCTCCCGTCACGCTCACGCTGCTGGTGCAGCCCGACGGTTACCTGTCGGCCGTCGACGCTCACGACGCGCAACAGGTCGATGTGTCGATCGCGCTCGCCGGCGACACGGTCGCCGCGTTCCTGCAGGGCGGCCAGGCGGCCGTGATGAAGCACGTGAAGATCGAAGGCGACGCGGAATTCGCGACGCAGATCGCAAAGCTGGCCGAGCACCTGCGCTGGGAACCGGAGGAAGATCTCGCGAAGCTGGTCGGCGACGCGGCCGCGTACCGGATCGCGACGGTCGTGCGCGACGCCGGCGCGCGCGCGCGCCGCACCGGCCGCAACGTGCTCGATTCCGTCGCCGAATACTGGCTCGACGAGAACCCGCAAGTCGTCCGGCGCGCGTCGCTCGGCGGCTTCGACGCCGAACTGGCGCGCGCACGCGATGCGCTCGCGCGGGTCGAAAAGCGGGTCGAGCGACTCGAACAAAAAATCGGCGCGCGCGCGGGTTCCGGCCCGCGCGGCGCGCACTGAGGGCCGCAGGGCATGCGCATTTTCCGTTTCATCAAGATTGTCTACACCGTCATCCGCTTTGGTCTCGACGAAGTGATGCTGTCCCGGATCGACGACCGGCGCGTGAAGCTGCTGTTGCGGATCACGACGATCGGCCGCCGCTTCTCCGATCCGCCCGCCGTGCGGCTGCGCCACGCGCTCGAAAGCCTCGGCCCGATCTTCGTGAAGTTCGGCCAGGTGCTGTCGACGCGCCGCGACCTGCTGTCGGTCGATTTCGCGAACGAACTCGCGAAGCTGCAGGACCAGGTGCCGCCGTTCGATTCGGCCGTCGCGATCGCGATCATCGAGAAGTCGCTCGGTGCGCCCGTCGACGAGCTGTTCGACGAATTCGAGCGCGAGCCGATCGCGAGCGCGTCGATCGCACAGGTGCATTTCGCGAAGCTGAAGCAGGGCGCGCATGCGGGCAAGGCGGTCGCCGTCAAGGTGCTGCGCCCGAACATGCTGCCGGTGATCGATTCCGACCTCGCGCTGATGCGCGACATCGCGACGTGGACCGAGCGCATGTGGGCCGACGGCCGGCGCCTGAAGCCGCGCGAGGTCGTCGCCGAATTCGACAAGTACCTGCACGACGAGCTCGACCTGATGCGCGAGGCCGCGAACGGCAGCCAGCTGCGCCGCAACTTCGCGGGCCTCGACCTGCTGCTCGTGCCCGAGATGTTCTGGGATTTCTCGACGTCGCAGGTGCTCGTGATGGAGCGCATGACCGGCGTGCCGATCAGCCAGGTCGAGACGCTGCGCTCGGCCGGCGTCGACATCAAGAAGCTCGCGCGCGAAGGCGTCGAGATCTTCTTCACGCAGGTGTTCCGCGACGGCTTCTTCCATGCGGACATGCACCCCGGCAACATCCAGGTGAGCCTCGACCCGAACACGTTCGGCCGCTACATCGCGCTCGATTTCGGGATCGTCGGCGCGCTGTCCGATTTCGACAAGAACTACCTCGCGCAGAACTTCCTCGCGTTCTTCAAGCGCGACTACCACCGCGTCGCGACGCTGCACCTCGAATCGGGCTGGGTGCCGCCCGAGACGCGCGTCGAGGAGCTCGAAAGCGCGATCCGCGCGGTGTGCGAGCCGTATTTCGATCGCGCGCTGAAGGACATCTCGCTCGGCCAGGTGCTGATGCGCCTGTTCTCGACGTCGCGCCGCTTCAACGTCGAGATCCAGCCGCAGCTCGTGCTGCTGCAGAAGACGATGCTGAACGTCGAAGGGCTCGGCCGCTCGCTCGACCCCGAACTCGACCTGTGGAAGACCGCGAAGCCGTATCTCGAGCGCTGGATGACCGAGCAGATCGGCCTGCGCGGCTGGTACGAGCGCTTCAAGGTCGAAGCGCCGCAGTGGAGCAAGACGCTGCCGCAGTTGCCGCGCCTGATCCACCATGCGATGGCCGCGCGCCACGACGCGCCGCGCGCCGCGAGCGAGGAGCTGATGCGCCAGATCCTCGTCGAGCAGAAACGGACGAACCGGCTGATGCAGGCGTTGCTGATCTTCGGGCTGGCCGTCGGCGTCGGCGCGCTCGTCGCGCGCGTGCTGCTCGCGCTCGCGTACGGCACCTGACCGGGGAGCACGGCGATGTCCGCTCCGAAGCAACCTGCCGCACCGTCGGCCGCCGATTTCACGACGCGCGACCCGGGCAGCGCGTCGTTCTGGAACGAGCGCTTCGAGCGCGGCGTGACGCCGTGGGAATTCGGCGGCGTGCCGGACGGCTTTCGCGTGTTCGCGCAGCGGCGCGAGCCGTGCGCGGTACTGATTCCCGGCTGCGGCAGTGCGCAGGAGGCCGGCTGGCTCGCGCAGGCCGGCTGGCCGGTGCGTGCGATCGATTTCGCCGCGCAGGCGGTCGCTGTGGCGAAGGCGCAGCTCGGCGCGCACGCGGACGTCGTCGAGCAGGCCGATTTTTTCGAGTACCGGCCGCCGTTCGACGTGCAATGGGTGTACGAGCGTGCGTTCCTGTGCGCGTTGCCGCCGAGCCTGCGCGCGGGCTATGCGGCGCGGATGGCCGAGCTGTTGCCCACGGGCGGCGTGCTGGCCGGCTATTTCTTCGTGGTCGCGAAACCGAAGGGGCCGCCGTTCGGGATCGAGCGTGCCGAACTCGACGCGCTGCTTGCGCCGTATTTCGAGCTGGTCGAGGATGTGCCCGTGACCGATTCGCTGGCCGTGTTCGACGGGCACGAGCGCTGGCTCACGTGGCGCCGCCGCTGATGTGCGGGCGTCGCGGCCATTGCCGGAGCGCGCCGGGGTTTCGGCTATAATTCAAGGTTTTGCAAGCCGTTTCCAGTTTCTGCGGGAAAAATATCATGCCGATCTACGCCTATCGATGCGAAGCGTGCGGTTTCGCGAAGGACGTGCTCCAGAAGATGAGCGATGCGCCGCTGTCGCAATGCCCTGAATGCGGGAAGGATGCCTTTCGCAAACAGGTGACCGCCGCCGGTTTCCAGCTGAAGGGCTCGGGGTGGTATGTCACCGATTTCCGCGGCGGCTCGGGCGGCACCAGCGCACCGGCGACGGCGTCGGGCGACGCGGCGCCCGCAGCACCGGCGGCGGAGGCCGCGCCTGCTGCTGCCGCGCCTGCCGCGGCGAGCGGTTCGGGCAGCACGACGACGACGAGCGCCGCGCCGGCTCCGGCCGCGACGCCCGCCGCCGGCAGTTGACCGTCGCGGCCCGGCCGGGTCGCGACCAACCCGCGCTTCCGGCGCGGCTCATTGACGGCAGATGATGAAAAAGACGACCCTGAAAACGGTGTTTCTGACCGGCCTGCTGGTTCTCGTCCCGCTCGCGATCACGCTGTGGGTGCTCGGCCTCATCATCGGCACGATGGATCAGACGCTGCTCCTGCTGCCCGAATCGTGGCAGCCCGAGCGGATGCTCGGCTTCCATCTGCCGGGGATCGGCGCGGTGCTGACGCTCGCGTTCATCTTCGTCGTCGGGCTGGCCACGCAGAACTTCATCGGCCAGAAGCTCGTCACGTGGTGGAACGCGGTCGTGCGTCACATCCCGGTCGTCGGGCCGATCTACACGAGCGTCAAGCAGGTATCGGACACGCTGCTGTCGAGCAGCGGCAATGCGTTCCGCAAGGCGCTGCTGATCGAATACCCGCGCCGCGGCTCGTATACGATCGCGTTTCTGACCGGCACGCCCGGCGGCGACGTGGTCAACCATCTGACGGAAGAGTACGTGAGCGTGTACGTGCCCACGACGCCGAACCCGACGTCGGGCTTCTTCCTGATGCTGCCGAAGAGCGAAGTCATCGAACTCGACATGTCGGTCGATGCCGCGCTCAAGTACATCGTCTCGATGGGCGTCGTGGCGCCTTCGGCGCCGGCTCCGGCGCCCGCCCGCCGTCCCGTCGAGCCGCCGCTGTAAGTAAAGAATCATCGCCCGGGCCGCGCGTTGCGGCGCCCGTTGATCAAACCGAACGAAAGCAAACATCATGTCGATGCGTACTGAATACTGCGGTCTCGTGACCGAACACCTGCTGGGCCAAACCGTGTCGCTGTGCGGCTGGGTGCAGCGCCGCCGCGATCACGGCGGTGTGATCTTCATCGACCTGCGCGATCGTGAAGGCCTCGTGCAGGTGGTGTGCGACCCGGATCGTGCCGAGATGTTCGCGACCGCCGAAGGCGTGCGCAACGAATTCTGCGTGCAGGTCAAGGGCCTCGTGCGCAACCGTCCGGAAGGCACGGTCAACGCCGGCCTGAAGAGCGGCAAGATCGAAGTGCTGTGCCACGAACTGAACGTGCTGAACGCATCGGTCACGCCGCCGTTCCAGCTCGACGACGACAACCTGTCGGAAACGACGCGCCTCACGCATCGCGTGCTCGACCTGCGCCGTCCGCAGATGCAGCACAACCTGCGCCTGCGCTACCGCGTCGCGATCGAGGCGCGCAAGTACCTCGACGAGCAGGGCTTCATCGACATCGAAACGCCGATGCTCACGAAGAGCACGCCGGAGGGCGCGCGCGACTACCTCGTGCCGTCGCGCGTGAACGCGGGCCAGTTCTTCGCGCTGCCGCAGTCGCCGCAGCTGTTCAAGCAGCTGCTGATGGTCGCGAACTTCGACCGTTACTACCAGATCACCAAGTGCTTCCGCGACGAGGATCTCCGCGCCGATCGTCAGCCCGAATTCACGCAGATCGACTGCGAGACGTCGTTTCTCGGCGAGCAGGAAATCCGCGACCTGTTCGAGGACATGATCCGTCACATCTTCAAGACGACGATCGACGTCGAACTCGACGCGAAATTCCCGGTGATGCCGTACTCGGAAGCGATGGCGCGTTTCGGCTCCGACAAGCCGGACCTGCGCGTGAAGCTCGAGTTCACCGAGCTGACCGATGCGATGAAGGACGTCGACTTCAAGGTGTTCAGCACGCCGGCCAACGCGAAGGACGGCCGGGTCGCGGCGCTGCGCGTGCCGAAGGGCGCCGAGCTGTCGCGCGGCGACATCGACGGCTACACGGAATTCGTGCGCATCTACGGCGCGAAGGGCCTTGCGTGGATCAAGGTCAACGAGAAGGCGAAGGGCCGCGACGGCCTGCAGAGCCCGATCGTCAAGAACCTGCACGACGCGTCGATCGCGGCGATCCTCGAGCGCACCGGCGCTGAAGACGGCGACATCATCTTCTTCGCGGCCGACCGCGCGAAGGTCGTCAACGACAGCCTCGGCGCACTGCGCCTGAAGATCGGCCATTCGGAATTCGGCAAGGCGAACGGTCTCGTCGAGGCGGGCTGGAAGCCGCTGTGGGTCGTCGACTTCCCGATGTTCGAATACGACGACGAAGACGCGCGCTACGTCGCCGCGCACCACCCGTTCACGAGCCCGAAGGACGAGCACCTCGAGTACCTCGAGACCGACCCGGGCCGCTGCCTCGCGAAGGCGTACGACATGGTGCTGAACGGCTGGGAAATCGGCGGCGGCTCGGTGCGTATCCACCGCGAGGACGTGCAGAGCAAGGTGTTCCGCGCGCTGAAGATCGGCGCGGAAGAAGCGCAGGCGAAGTTCGGCTTCCTGCTGGACGCACTGCAGTACGGCGCGCCGCCGCACGGCGGTATCGCGTTCGGTCTCGACCGCATCGTCACGATGATGGCCGGCGCCGATTCGATCCGCGACGTGATCGCGTTCCCGAAGACGCAGCGTGCGCAGGATCTGCTCACGCAGGCGCCGAGCCCGGTCGACGAGCGTCAGCTGCGCGAGCTGCACATCCGTCTGCGTCAGCCGGAGCAGCCGAAGGCGTAACGCGCATTCGCACCTCGTCGTGTGTGCGGCCACGCACGCACGACACCCATGAAAAGGCGCAGCAATGCGCCTTTTTCGTTTTTTGCGGTACAGTCGCAGCACTTGCCGTACGTTCGGAGCACCGGGTCGACGCACGGCCTCGTGCCGCATGAAACCAAGATGACGAAGCCGCCGAAAATCCCCGAATCCGTTCTCGTCGTGATCTACACGCCCGACCTCGATGTGCTCGTGATCAAGCGTGCCGACCAGCCCGATTTCTGGCAATCGGTCACCGGTTCGAAGGACACGCTCGACGAGCCGCTCGCGCTCACCGCCGCGCGCGAAGTGGCCGAGGAAACCGGCATCGCGGTCGGCTCGCCGGATGTGCCGGCCGCCGCGCTCGTCGACTGGCATCACCGGATCGAATACACGATCTATCCGCAATACCTGCACCGCTATGCGCCGGGCGTCACGCGCAACGTCGAGCACTGGTTCGGCCTGTGCGTGCCGCATCGCGTCGACGTGACGTTGTCGCCGCGCGAGCATGTGGACCATGCATGGCTGCCGTTCCGCGAGGCGGCCGCACGCTGCTTCTCGCCGTCGAACGCCGAGGCGATCCTGCAATTGCCCGCACGCGTGGCACTCGCGCGTGCGCCGCACGGCTCGTCCGCATGAATGCGGAGACCCGCAAGCGCTTCGCGCAATTGCGGCAGATGTTCCTGCAGGAGCGCGGCTCCGCGTCGCGGCTCGCGTTTACGGTCGGCAACACGGTGCGGCTGTGCGAAACCGGCGGCGAATTCTTCCAGGCGCTGATCGAACGGATCGACGCCGCCCGCGAGCAGGTGATGCTCGAAACCTATATCTTCTGCGACGATGCGGCCGGCCGCCCGGTGTCGGACGCGCTGATCCGCGCGGCGCAGCGCGGCGTGCGCGTGCGCGTGATCACCGACGGCATCGGCACCGCGCGCCTGCCGCTGTTCGATACGTGGGCCGAATCCGGCGTCGAGCACTGCATCTACAACCGCTTCCTGTTCGGCCGCTTCGGCTTTTCGCGCACGCACCGCAAGCTCGCGGTGATCGATCATGCGATCGCGTTCTGCGGCGGCATCAACATCGTCGACGACTACACGCAGGGCAGTGCGACGCTGCCGTTCCCGCGCTGGGACTTCGCGGTCGAGATGGCCGGGCCCGCGGTGTCGGACGTGCGCGCCGCGTTCGAACTGCAGTGGCACCGGATCCGGTTCGGCCACAAGCCGTATGCGCAGTACGCGGCCGGGCTGCACGGCGGCGAGGCGTTCCCGGACATGTTCCGGCGCTGGATGCGCAGCCACCGGTGGATCAAGGCCGGCGCGCTGCGGGTCGTGACCGAGCCGAGCGTCGCGTTCGTCGCGCGCGACAACGTCGTGAACCGCCGTGCGATCGAAAAAGCCTATCTCGCGGCGATCGGCCAGGCACGCCAGCGGATCCTGCTCGCCAATCCGTATTTCATGCCGGGCCGCAAGCTGCGCCGTGCGCTGACCGGCGCGGCCCGGCGCGGCGTCGACGTGCGGGTGCTGATCGGCCGCAAGGAGTTCGCGGCGCTCGATACGGCCGTGCCGTTCCTCTATCACACGCTGCTGCGCGCGGGCGTGCGCGTCGCCGAATACGACAAGACGATCCTGCACGGCAAGGTCGCCGTGATCGACGACAACTGGGCGACGGTCGGCTCATCGAATCTGGACGCGTTGAGCCTGATGCTGAACAATGAAGCGAACGTCGTGCTGGTGCGCTACGATGCCGTGACGAACCAGTTGCGCGACGCGATCGCCACCGCGTTCGCCGAAGGCCGGGAAATCGACGCCGCGCGCTACGCCGCGCGCCCGCGCGTCGAGCGGCTGCTGAACTGGCTCGCGTACACCGCATACCGTCTCGTGATGAAGGCACTGACGGTCGGCGGGTACGACTGACGCCGAGTAAGCATTCGCTTCAAAAATCTGTCCGCACGTTCGTGCGGAAAAGCCGCTCCGGGCCCGCCGGAATCGCGCAAAATAGCGGCTCGGTTAGACACCGGTTTCTAATAATTTCCTTGTTTCGCGAGCGGCCGCACTCAATAATAGTACGGCCGTTCGATTTTATTCGAACCCCCGAACGGTTACAGAAAAAGCTATGCGAAAAGGCGAACAGACGCGTGCCGCGATACTCGAAGCTGCTTTGGACCTCGCCAGCCGTGACGGGCTGGAGGGGCTGACGATCGGCCTGCTGGCCGAGCGCATGCAGATGAGCAAGAGCGGCGTGTTCGCGCACTTCGGATCGCGCGAGGACCTGCAGGTCGAGGTCGTCCGCGAATACCACCATCGTTTCGAGAACGAGGTGTTCTTTCCGAGCCTGCGCGAGTCGCGCGGTCTGCCGCGTCTTCGGGCGATGCTGGCGCGCTGGATCGAGAAGCGCATCCAGGAGGTGACGACCGGGTGCATCTACATCAGCGGCGCAGTGGAGTACGACGACCGGCCGGACAGCCCCGTGCGCGAGCAGTTGATCGCGAGCGTGACCGCCTGGCGTGCCGCGTTGCTGCGCGCCATTTCGCAGGCGATGGAAGAAGGGCATCTGCGCACGGACACGGATCCGGAACTGATGCTCTTCGAGTTGTACAGCTTCACGCTCGGCCTGCATCACGACGCACGCTTCCTGCATTCGCCGGACGCCGTGCGCCTCACGTGGGCCGCGCTGGAAAAGACGATTGTTTCGTATCAGAGCGAGAGCCGTTAGCGGCGCGTGACCCGCCCGCCAGGAGCTCGAGCCGTTTTGCCCACCTTTGGAGAGAGTCATGGGACAGTACGCCGCGCCGCTGCGCGACATGCAATTCGTGTTGCACGAGCTTCTGAACGTCGAAGCCGAAGTCAAGCAAATGCCCAAGCATGCGGACCTCGACGCCGACACGATCAACCAGGTCCTCGAGGAAGCGGGCAAGTTCTGCTCCGAGGTACTGTTCCCGCTGAACCAGGTCGGTGACCGCGAAGGCTGCACGTACGAAGGCGACGGCGTCGTGAAGACCCCGACCGGTTTCAAGGAAGCCTACCAGCAATACGTCGAGGCCGGCTGGCCGGCGCTCGGCTGCGATCCGGACTACGGCGGCCAGGGCCTGCCCGCGTTCGTGAACAACGCACTCTACGAAATGCTGAACTCGGCGAACCAGGCATGGACGATGTATCCGGGCCTGTCGCACGGCGCCTACGAATGCCTGCACGCGCACGGCGCGCCGGAGCTGCAGCAGCAATACCTGCCGAAGCTCGTGTCGGGCGAATGGACGGGCACGATGTGCCTGACCGAGCCGCACTGCGGCACCGACCTCGGCATCCTGCGCACCAAGGCCGAACCGAACGGCGACGGCTCGTACTCGATCAGCGGCACGAAGATCTTCATCTCGAGCGGCGAGCACGACATGTCGAAGAACATCATCCACCTCGTGCTCGCGCGCCTGCCGGACGCGCCGCAAGGCACGAAGGGGATCTCGCTGTTCATCGTGCCGAAGTTCATTCCGGACGCCGCGGGCGAGCCGGGCGAGCGCAACGGCATCAAGTGCGGCTCGATCGAGCACAAGATGGGCATCCACGGCAACTCGACGTGCGTGATGAACCTCGACGGCGCGAAGGGCTGGATGGTCGGCGAGCCGAACAAGGGCTTGAACGCGATGTTCGTGATGATGAATGCCGCGCGCCTCGGCGTCGGCATGCAGGGCCTCGGCCTCACGGAAGTCGCTTACCAGAACTCGCTGACGTACGCGAAGGAACGCCTGCAGATGCGTTCGCTGACCGGCCCGAAGGCACCGGACAAGCCGGCCGACCCGATCATCGTGCACCCGGACGTGCGCCGCATGCTGCTCACGCAGAAGGCCTACGCGGAAGGCGCGCGCGCGTTCACGTACTGGTCCGCGCTGCAGATCGACAAGGAGCTGTCGCACGCCGACGAAGCGGTGCGCAGGGAAGCGGCCGACCTCGTCGCGCTGCTCACGCCGATCATCAAGGCGTTCCTGACCGACAACGCGTTCGAGTGCACGAACCACGCGATGCAGATCTACGGCGGCCACGGCTTCATCTCCGAGTGGGGCATGGAGCAGTACGTGCGCGACGCGCGAATCAACATGATCTACGAAGGCACGAACTCGATCCAGTCGCTCGACCTGCTCGGTCGCAAGGTGCTCGGCGACATGGGCGCGAAGCTGAAGAAGTTCGGCAAGCTCGTCACCGAATTCGCGGAAGCGGAAGGCGTGAAGCCGGAGATGGCCGAGTTCATCAACCCGCTCGCGGACATCGGCGACAAGGTGCAGAAGCTGACGATGGAAATCGGCATGAAGGCGATGCAGAACCCGGACGAAGTCGGCGCGGCCGCCGTGCCGTACCTGCGCACCGTCGGCCACCTGGTGTTCTCGTACTTCTGGGCGCGGATGGCGCGTCTCGCGCTCGACAAGGAAGCGTCGGGCGATCCGTTCTACAAGTCCAAGCTTGCGACGGCCCGCTTCTACTTCGCGCGCCTGTTGCCTGAAACGGCCGCGACGATCCGCGCCGCGCGCGCCGGCTCGAAGACGCTGATGGAAGTCGACGAATCGCTGTTCTGACGCGAGTCCGGGCGGTGCGCGCCGCGCGCCGCCCGAACGCAACGGTTCCTGGTACTCACTTCGCCGTGCAGCCCTCACATTCCGCGCTGCACGACACTATCCGGAGACATCCCGTGAGCAATTTCCTGATTCGCAAGGTCGCCGTGCTGGGCGCCGGCGTGATGGGCGCGCAGATCGCCGCGCATCTCGTCAACGCGCGCGTGCCGGTGCTGCTGTTCGACCTGCCGGCCAAGGAAGGCCCGAAAAACGCGATCGCGCTGAAGGCGATCGAGAACCTGAAGAAGCTGTCGCCCGCGCCGTTCGGCGTGAAGGACGACGCGAAATACCTCGAAGCGGCGAACTACGAGGACGACATCGCGAAGCTCGCCGAATGCGACGTCGTGATCGAGGCGATCGCCGAGCGGATGGACTGGAAGCACGACCTGTACAAGAAGGTCGCACCGCACATCGCACCGAACGCGATCTTCGCGACCAACACGTCGGGCCTGTCGATCACGAAGCTGTCCGAAGGTTTCTCGGACGAGCTGAAGGCGCGCTTCTGCGGCGTGCACTTCTTCAACCCGCCGCGCTACATGCACCTCGTCGAGCTGATCCCGACCGCGCATACGCGTGCCGAGATCCTCGACCAGCTCGAAACCTTCCTGACGAGCGTCGTCGGCAAGGGCGTCGTGCGCGCGAAGGACACGCCGAACTTCATCGCGAACCGCGTCGGCATCTTCTCGATCCTCGCGGTGATCACCGAGGCCGCGAAGTTCGGCCTGCGCTTCGACGAAGTCGACGACCTGACGGGCAGCCGCCTCGGCCGCGCGAAGTCGGCGACGTTCCGCACCGCGGACGTGGTCGGCCTCGACACGATGGCGCACGTGATCAAGACGATGCAGGACAACCTCGCCGACGATCCGTTCTTCCCGGTCTACCAGACGCCCGCCGTGCTCGCCGAACTGGTGAAGCAGGGCGCGCTCGGCCAGAAGACGGGCGGCGGGTTCTACAAGAAGGAAGGCAAGGCGATCAAGGTGCTCGACGCGAAGACGGGCACCTACGTCGATTCGGGCGCGAAGGCGGACGAAACCGTCGGCCGCATCCTGAAGCGCCCGCCGGCGGAGCGCCTGAAGCTGCTGCGCGAGACGGATCATCCGCATGCGCAGTTCCTGTGGTCGATCTTCCGCGACGTGTTCCACTACATCGGCGTGCATCTCGAATCGATCGCCGACAACGCGCGCGACGTCGACCTCGCGATCCGCTGGGGCTTCGGCTGGAACGAAGGCCCGTTCGAAGGCTGGCAGGCCGCCGGCTGGAAGCAGGTCGCCGAGTGGGTGCAGGAAGACATCGCGGCCGGCAAGGCGCTCGCGAACGTGCCGCTGCCGTCGTGGGTGCTCGAAGGCCCGGTCGCCGAGAAAGGCGGCGTGCACACGGCCGAAGGCTCGTGGGCGCCGGCCGCGAAGCGCTTCGTGCCGCGTTCGGACCTGGCCGTGTACGGCAAGCAGGTGTTCCGCGCGCCGCTCATCGGCGAAGCCGGTGCCGACCCGAAGACGTACGGCAAGACGCTGTTCGAGACCGACGCGGTGCGCGCATGGGTCGACGATCGTGCCGGTGAAGACGACGTCGTGATCGTGTCGTTCAAGTCGAAGATGAACACGATCGGACCGAGCGTGATCGACGGCCTCGTGCAGGCGATCGAACTCGCGGAAAAGGACTACAAGGGCGTGGTGATCTGGCAGCCGACGTCGCTGAAGCTCGGCACGCCGGGCGGCCCGTTCTCGGCCGGCGCGAACCTCGAGGAGGCGATGCCCGCCTTCATGATGGGCGGTGCGAAAGGCATCGAGCCGTTCGTGAAGAAGTTCCAGGAAGGCATGCTGCGCGTGAAGTACGCGAACGTGCCGGTCGTCGCGGCCGTATCGGGCATCGCGCTCGGCGGCGGGTGCGAGCTGATGCTGCACAGCGCGAAGCGCGTCGTGCACGTCGAGAGCTACATCGGTCTCGTCGAAGTGGGCGTCGGCCTCGTGCCGGCCGGCGGCGGCCTGAAGGAAGCGGCGCTGCGCGCAGCGGAAGCGGCCACGGCCGCGAACGCGACCACCGACATCCTGAAGTTCGTCACGAAGTCGTTCGAGAACGCGGCGATGGCGAAGGTGTCGTCGTCCGCGCACGATGCGCGTGCGATGGGCTACGTGAAGCCGTCCGACACGATCGTCTTCAACGTGTTCGAACTGCTCGACACCGCGAAGAAGGAAGCGCGCGCGCTGGCCGACACCGGCTACCGCGCCCCGCTGCGCGCGAAGGACGTGCCGGTTGCGGGCCGCTCGGCGATCGCGACGATCAAGGCGCAGCTCGTCAACATGCGCGACGGCCGCTTCATCAGCGACCACGATTTCCTGATCGCGAGCCGCATCGCCGAAGCCGTGTGCGGCGGCGACGTCGAAGCCGGCAGCCTCGTCGACGAGCAATGGCTGCTCGCGCTCGAGCGCCGCGCGTTCGTCGAGCTGCTCGGCACGCAGAAGACGCAGGAACGGATCATGGGCATGTTGCAGACCGGCAAGCCGGTGCGTAACTGAGCGAGCAGACAAGGAGTCTGAAATGAGCAAACAACTGCAAGACGCATACATCGTCGCCGCCAGCCGCACCCCGATCGGCAAGGCCCCGCGCGGTGTCTTCAAGAACACGCGCCCCGACGAGCTGCTGGTTCACGCGATCAAGTCGGCGGTCGCGCAGGTGCCCGGTCTCGACACGAAGGTGATCGAGGACGCGATCATCGGCTGCGCGATTCCGGAAGCCGAGCAAGGGCTGAACGTGGCACGCATGGGCGCGCTGCTCGCCGGCCTGCCGCAGACGGTCGGCGGCGTGACCGTCAACCGCTTCTGCGCGTCGGGCATCACCGCGCTCGCGATGGCGGCTGACCGCATCCGCGTCGGCGAATCGGACGCACTGCTCGCGGGCGGCTGCGAATCGATGAGCATGGTGCCGATGATGGGCAACAAGCCGTCGATGTCGCCGCACATCTTCGATCGCAGCGAAGACTTCGGCATCGCGTACGGGATGGGCCTGACGGCCGAGCGCGTCGCCGAGCAGTGGAAGGTGAGCCGCGAGGACCAGGACGCGTTTTCGGTCGAATCGCACCGCAAGGCGCTCGCCGCGCAGCAGGCCGGCGAGTTCGGCGACGAAATCGCCGCCTACACGGTTACCGAGCGCTTCCCGAACCTCGCGACCGGCGAGGTCGACGTGAAGACGCGCGAGATCAAGCTCGACGAAGGCCCGCGCGCGGATACGTCGCTCGAAGGCCTCGCGAAGCTGCGCACGGTGTTCGCGAACAAGGGCTCGGTCACGGCCGGCAACAGCTCGCAGACGTCGGACGGCGCCGGTGCGCTGCTCGTCGTGTCGGAGAAGGTGCTCAAGGAGTTCAACCTGACGCCGCTCGCGCGCTTCGTGAGCTTCGCGGTACGCGGCGTGCCGCCGGAAATCATGGGCATCGGTCCGAAGGAAGCGATTCCGGCCGCGCTGAAGGCCGCCGGCCTGAAGCAGGACGATCTCGACTGGATCGAGCTGAACGAGGCGTTCGCCGCGCAGTCGCTGGCGGTGATGCGCGACCTCGGCCTCGATCCGTCGAAGGTCAACCCGATGGGCGGCGCGATCGCACTGGGCCACCCGCTCGGCGCGACCGGCGCGATCCGCGCGGCGACCGTCGTGCACGGCCTGCGCCGCCGCAACCTGAAGTACGGGATGGTCACGATGTGCGTCGGCACCGGCATGGGCGCCGCGGGCATCATCGAACGCCTGTAAGCGGGACGCGACGACAAGCGACGACGGTGCGCGGGCCACGAGCTCGCGCACCGTTTTTTCATTCCGGTAGAGACAGTCAAAGGAGACGGTTGTGGCCGACATTCAAGTGGAACGCGCCGACGGCGTGATGACGATCACGATCGCGCGCCCGGCGAAGAAGAATGCGCTGACGGCGGCGATGTACCAGACGATGGCCGATGCGCTCGCCGACGCGCAGGAAGACAAGGCGACGCGCGTGATCCTGCTGCGCGGCAGCGACGGCAATTTCAGCGCGGGCAACGATCTCGAGGATTTCCTGAAGGCGCCGCCGCAGGACGACACCGCATCGGTGTTCCAGTTCCTCGCGCGGATCAGCAGCGCGAGCAAGCCGGTCGTCGCCGCGGTGCCGGGCATCGCGGTCGGCGTCGGCGTGACGATGCTGCTGCACTGCGATCTGGTCTACGCGGCCGACACCGCGACGTTCTCGCTGCCGTTCGCGCAGCTCGGGCTGTGCCCGGAAGCCGCGTCCAGCGCGCTGCTGCCGCGCCTGGCCGGCCATCAGGTCGCCGCCGAGAAGCTGCTGCTGGGCGAGGCGTTCGACGCGCTGGAAGCGCACCGGATCGGCATCGTCAACCGCGTGCTGCCGGCGGCCGAGCTCGACGCATTCGCGGCGAAGCAGGCGGCGAAGCTGGCGGCGCTGCCGGCGGCATCGCTGCGTGTGACGAAGGCGCTGCTCAAGGACACGGGCGGCGTGGCGACGCCCGCGCGGATGGCCGAGGAAGCGCGTCACTTCGCCGCGATGCTGCGCGCGCCGGAGGCGCGCGAGGCGATGACGGCGTTCTTCGAGAAGCGCAAGCCGGATTTCCGTCAGTTCGACTGACGAAGCAGGGCGCGCCGGCGGTGGAGCGCCGGCGCGCGGCCTGGAGCGCGATCAGGCCGTGCCGTAATCGACGTGGCCCGTTTCGCGGCAGAAGCTGACGAGCCGCAGGCCGGCCGTCTTCGCGATCGCGATCGCGAGCGACGACGGCGCGGAAATGGTCGCGACCAGCGGGATGCCGACCCGCGCGGCCTTGCGCACGAGCTCGTAGCTCGCGCGGCTCGACAGGAACACGAAGCCGTCGGTGGTATCGGCGCGAGACAGCACGAGCGAGCCGATGAGCTTGTCGAGCGCGTTGTGGCGGCCGACATCCTCGAATGCCGCGTGGATCGCGCCTGTTGCGTCGCACCACGCGGCCGCATGCAGGCCGCCAGTCAGCTTCGTCAGCGCCTGGTGCGCCGGCAGCGCATGTGCGGCATGCGTCAGCGCGTCGGGCGCGAGGCGCGCGAGAAAACCGGTATCGGGCACGCGTTCGGGCGCGAGGTCGAGCAGGTCGATGCTCTCGATGCCGCAGACGCCGCAGCCCGTGCGCCCCGCGAGCGCGCGGCGCCGGTCCTTCAGCGCGGCAAACGCCTGCTGGACGACTTCCAGGTGGACTTCCGCATGCGGCAGCGGCGCGTCGGCGTGCAGGATCACCTCGATGTCCTTGATGTCGCTGCCGCGCGCGACGATGCCTTCCGAGATCGCGAAGCCGACCGCGAACGCCTCGAGGTCGCAGGGCGTACACATCATCACCGCGTGCGAGATGCCGTTGAAGACGAGTGCGACCGGCCATTCCTGGCCGACGAAGTCGTGCGCGGTTTCGAGCGCGTCGCCGCGCGTGCGGTTGACGGGCAGTTCGATCGCGCCGCGCGGTTCGTCTGATTGGGTCGGATTCACGAGCACTCCCGTTGGTTCGAAGCACGGCCGGCGACGATCGTGCCGCCGCCCGCGCGCAGAGGTTCTAAAATACCTCAGGCAAGCCGGCCGCGCCGGCATCCGCCACGTCAGGTAACGACCATGGGACTCAGCGACGCTCCGTTGCTCTTCAATTTCGAACACGATTCGTCGGAAAACTTCACGTACATCCCGATGATCGTGCGTTTCAATCTCGATCGCTTCGGCCTGCGCATTTCGCTCGAACAGTGGCAACTGCTGCCGCTCGAGGACCGCAAGCTGCTCGCGCGCTTTCCGGCCGACGACGACACCGCGATCGAGCCCAACTTCGATCACGCGCTGTTCGAAATGCTGCGCACGCACGCCGATCTGGAGCCGTCATGGTTCCAGCCGGACGAGCAGCCGGCGTGGCGCGACGTCGACACGGTGCCGGCGTCGCTCGTGCAGCAAAGCGCGCTGGCCGGGCTGCCGGCGCCGGCGCTCGCGCAGTGGCAGCGGCTCGCGCCGTTCCAGCGCTACGTGCTGGTCAAGCTGTCGCGCAAGCCGAAGCTGAATCACGATTTCCTGCCCGCGATGCGGGAGTTCGGGCTCGCGGCCACGCACTGACGGCCGCATGCCGCGCTGCAGCGCGGCGCTTGCCCGTCAGAGCGGCGGCAGTTGCCGCGGCTTGCGGTCCGGGCCGGTCGCGACGTAGGTGAGCGTCGCTTCGGTCACTTTCACGACTTCGCCCATCAGGCGCATGCGCTGCGCGTACACCTCGACGTCGACCGTGATCGACGTGTTGCCGGTGCGCGTGATGGTGGCGTAGAAGCTCAGCAGGTCGCCGACGAATACCGGCTGCTTGAACACGAACGAGTTGACCGCCACCGTCGCGACGCGGCCGTTCGCGCGCTGGCTCGCGGGGATCGAGCCGGCGATGTCGACCTGCGACATGATCCAGCCGCCGAACACGTCGCCGTGGACGTTCGCGTCGTGCGGTTGCGGGACGACGCGCAGCGCGGGCTGCTTCTGCGGGAGTTCGAGGGTCGAATCGGTCATGGCGGGGGCTTTCATCCTGTAATAAACGGGCCGCCGCGCGCAGCCCGGCCGGCGAGGCCGCCGGCAGCGGCGCGTAGCGGCTTCTGCGACAATACAACGTTCGCAAATTGTACGAGAAAGCACGCGAGCCGACCGCCGCAGCACGCGTTTCGCACCGCCGCCGATCCTTCCCCCATGCGCCGATTTCCCGCTTCCGGCGAGCCCGCGCCGGCTTCGACCGGGCCTCGCAACGACTGGCAGACCATCCGGTCGCTGCTGCCGTACCTGACCACCTACAAATGGCGCGTCGCGCTCGCGCTCGGCTGCCTGATCGGTGCGAAGGTCGCGAACCTTGGCGTGCCGGTCGTGATGAAGCGCATCGTCGACCACCTGTCCGCCGTGCAGCAGCTCACCGCGCTCGGCCGCGCCGAACAGTCGGCCGGCATCGTGCTCGCGGGCGGCGTCGGGCTGCTGGTCGTCGCGTATGCGCTCGTGCGGCTGTCGACGTCGCTGTTCACCGAGCTGCGCGAAATCCTGTTCTCGAAGGTCACCGAGAGCGCGGTGCGCCAGCTCGCGCTGCAGGTGTTCCGGCATCTGCACGGGCTGTCGCTGCGGTTTCATCTCGAACGCCAGACGGGCGGCATGTCGCGCGACATCGAGCGCGGCACGCGCGGCATCCAGCAACTGATTTCGTATTCGCTGTACAGCATCCTGCCGACGCTGGTCGAAGTCGGGCTCGTGCTCGGCTTCTTCGTGGTCAAGTACGACGCCTACTACGCGTACGTGACGTTCGCGGCGCTCGTCACGTACATCGTGTTCACCGTGAAGGTCACCAACTGGCGCACGCACTTTCGCCGCACGATGAACGAACTCGATTCGCGCGCGAACTCGCGGGCGATCGATTCGCTGATCAACTACGAGACGGTGAAGTACTTCGGCAACGAGGAGTGGGAGGCGCAGCGCTACGACGAGAACCTGAAGCGCTACCGGAAGGCCGCGATCCGCTCACAGAACTCGCTGTCGGTGCTGAACTTCGGCCAGCAGGCGATCATCGGCACGGGGCTCGTGTTCATCCTGTGGCGCGCGACGCAAGGCGTGCTCGCGGGCAGGCTGACGCTCGGCGATCTCGTGCTGATCAACACGTTCATGCTGCAGCTGTACATTCCGCTGAACTTCCTCGGCGTCGTCTATCGCGAGCTGAAGCAGAGCCTGACCGACATGGACCGGATGTTCGGGCTGCTGTCGGCGCCGAAGGAAGTGGCCGACCGGCCGGATGCGCGGCCGCTCGCGGTGGCCGGCGCGCAGGTGCGCTTCGAGCACGTGAACTTCGCGTACGAGCCGTCGCGGCCGATCCTGCACGACGTGACGTTTACGATCGAGGCCGGCACGACGACCGCGGTCGTCGGCCACAGCGGCTCGGGGAAATCGACGCTGTCGCGGCTGCTGTTCCGCTTCTACGACCTCGACCGGCAGACGGGCGGCGCGATCCGGATCGACGGCCAGGACATCCGCGACGTCACGCAGGATTCGCTGCGCGCGTCGATCGGGATCGTGCCGCAGGATACCGTGCTGTTCAACGACTCGATCTACTACAACATCGCGTACGGCCGGCCGAGCGCGACCCGCGACGAAGTGATCGCGGCCGCGCGCGCCGCGCACATCCACGATTTCATCGAGAGCCTGCCGAAGGGCTATGACACGCCCGTCGGCGAGCGCGGGCTGAAGCTGTCCGGCGGCGAGAAGCAGCGCGTCGCGATTGCGCGCACGCTGCTGAAGGACCCGCCCGTGCTGCTGTTCGACGAAGCGACGTCGGCGCTCGATTCGCGGTCGGAGCGCGCGATTCAGCACGAACTCGACCAGATCGCGCGGCATCGCACGACGCTCGTGATCGCGCACCGGCTGTCGACGGTCGTGCATGCGCAGCAGATCCTCGTGATGGACCATGGGCGGATCGTCGAGCGCGGCACGCACGACGAACTCGTGCGCGCCGACGGGTTGTATGCGCAGATGTGGGCGCTGCAGCAGCAGCGCGCGGCAGCTGGCGGGGAAGAGGCCGAGGCCGCGTAACGGTGTGGGGCGTGGGGCCCGGCGCGTGCTGCGTGCCGTGGCGCGCAGCGCGACGGCGGCCCGACGGGTGCGTGGCCGCCCGGCGGCTCTGGTCAGCCCGCGGCGCGCAGCCGCGCGTCGAGTTCCCCGAGCTGCGCGGGCGTGCCGACGTTTTCCCAGATACCTTCGTACAGTTCGCCGCTCGCGTGGCCGGTTTCGATCGCCGCGCGATAGTACGGCGTCAGCGCGCGCCGCGTGCCGGGCGCGAGGTCGCGGAACATCCGCGTGTCGTACAGGCCGATGTTGCCGAACGTGACGCGCGCCGCGCCGTCGAGCGCGAGACGGCCGTCGTCGCCGAGCGCGAAGTCGCCGGCCGGGTGGAACGGCGGGTTCGGCACCATCACGAGATGCATCGCCGGCGTGTCGAGCGCGGCCATCCGGGCGGCGCGCGGCGCGAGCGTCCGGTAGTCGAATGCGCAGTACACGTCGCCGCTGACGGCCGCGAACACGGTCGGTTGCCCGTCGCGTTCGATGAGCGGCAGCGCCTGCGCGATGCCGCCCGCGGTTTCCAGCGCTTCACCCTCGGCCGAATACGCGAGCCGCACGCCCCAGCGCGAACCGTCGCCGAGCGCGGCCTCGATCTGCTCGCCGAGCCATGCGTGGTTGATCACGATCGTCTCGATGCCCGCACGCGCGAGCGCCTCGATCTGCCACACGATCAGCGGTTTGCCGCCGGCTTCGAGCAGCGGCTTCGGGCGGGTGTCGGTCAGCGGGCGCATCCGTTCGCCGCGTCCGGCGGCGAAGATCATCGCCGTGGTCAGGGTCGTGCTCATGGTCGACTGGGTGTGAGGGCGCTCAGAACGTATAGCCGACGTCGGCCGGCGCATTGCCCTCGAGCTCGTCGAGCAGCTTCGCGAACGGTACGAGCGGGCGATAGCGCAGCGCGACCTTGCGCGCGTACGCGAGGAAGCGCGGCAGGTCGTTCAGGTAGTGCGGCTTGCCGTCGCGGTAGTTGATGCGCGCGAACAGGCCGAGGATCTTGATGTGGCGCTGCAGACCCATCCATTCGAGCTGGCGGTAGAACTCGCCGAAATCGGGATCGACCGGCAGGCCGGCCTTTTTCGCCTTTTCCCAGTAGTACGCGAAGCAGTCGAGCTCGAACGCTTCGTCCCAGCTGATGAACGCGTCGCGCAGCAGCGACACGACGTCGTACGTCAGCGGCCCGTACACGGCGTCCTGGAAGTCGAGCACGCCCGGGTTCGGCTCGCAGACCATCAGGTTGCGCGGCATGAAGTCGCGCAGCATGAAGCCTTGCGGCTGCGCGTGCGCGCTCGCGACCAGCACCGCGAAGGTGCGCTCGAGCGTGCCGCGCATCGCGTCGGTGACCGGCTTGCCGAGGTGGCGGCCGACGAACCATTCGGGCAGCAACTCCATTTCGCGGCGCAGGAACGCTTCGTCGAACGGCGGCAGCACGTCGGGCTTCGACGCGAGCTGGAAGCGGATCAGCGCGTCGAGCGCGTCGCGCATCAGCGGACGGGCCGCGACCGGGTCGGCCGGATCGAGCACCGAGATGTACGACGTGCGGCCGAGGTCGGTCACGAGCATGAAGCCCGCGTCGAAATCGTGGGCCAGCACGTCCGGCACGTGGTCGCCGGCCGCGGCGAGCAACTGCGCGACCTGGACGAACTCGCGGCACTTCTCGGGCGGCGGCGCATCGACCGCGATCAGCGTGCCGCCGGGGCTCGTGGCCGACGCGACGCGGAAATACCGGCGGAAACTGGCGTCCGACGACGCGGGCGCGAGGGTCGACAGATCGAGGGCGTAGCGCCCGGCGAGCGGCTGCAGCCACGCGGTGAGCGCTTCGAGGCGGGCGTCGGGCTGGGATGCGGCGGATGGGGGTGTCATGAAACTCGGCGGAGGGGGGAACGTCTTGCCATATAATACCCCACGACTTTTTTGACGCGCCCCGCGTCAGCTTCCGCCGTGCAGGCTCGCCGCCTGTCGCGCCGTCCGCCCGATCGCCTCCCCGGTTTGCGAAGAGCCGCAGTCGCGGCCCGACGGCGCGGCCCGCCGCGCGAAGGTGCCGTGCAGGCGCGGTTGACAAGGGGCGATTCGCCAAACGATAGATGCCGCCCAAACCGCTATTCCCGAATGTTTTCCCCGGTGACGGGGCGCCGCGCAAACGGCGGCTCGCGCTCGCGCTCCTGGCCGTGCCCGGCCTCGTGCCGGCCGTGTCGTACGCGCAGCTGTCGGGCGCGGCCGCGCAGCCGCAGCCGCTCGACTCGCCGTGGGATCTGCGTCTCGCGCCCCAGCTCGAGGATCATCCGCTGAAGGACGGCGCGAAGCCGGCCGCCTTCGTGATCGCCGACCACACGAGCGGCACCGCCGAGCAGGACCTCGCCGCGAAGGGCTCCGCCGAGCTGCGGCGCGGCGACGCCGTCGTGAAGGCCGACGCGATCCACTACGATCAGGATACCGACATGGCCGATGCGTACGGCCAGGTCAAGGTGATCAATGGCGGCACGTCGTTCGCGGGCCCCGAGGCGCACCTGAAGATCGAGGCGAACCAGGGTTTCATGACCGCGCCGAAGTACCACTTCAACGTGACGGGCGGGTCGGGCAGCGCGGAGCGCGTCGACATGGTCGACAACGAGCGCTCGGTGTTCGTCAACGGCACGTACACGGCGTGCCAGTGCTCGACGAATCCCGCGTGGTACATCAAGGGCAGCCGCTTCGATTTCGATACGGGCGCCGACGAGGGCACCGCGCGCAACGGCGTGCTGTTCTTCCAGGGCGTGCCGATCTTCGCGAGCCCGTGGATGACGTTCCCGCTGTCGGGCGAGCGGCGCAGCGGCCTGCTGCCGCCGACGTTCTCGATGAACTCGAGCAACGGCTTCGAGCTGTCGCTGCCGTACTACTTCAACATCGCGCCGAACCGCGACCTGACGCTCACGCCGCGCATCATCTCGCGGCGCGGCGTGATGACCGAGG
The DNA here is from genome assembly GCF_902833145.1 of Burkholderia sp. BCC0506. Taxonomy (GTDB): domain Bacteria; phylum Pseudomonadota; class Gammaproteobacteria; order Burkholderiales; family Burkholderiaceae; genus Burkholderia. The sequence continues at coordinate 135,548 of NZ_CADFEN010000010.1, forward strand.
CGACGTTCCGCTACCTGTCGCCGTCGTATTCGGGCACCTTTACGGCCAATTACCTGCCGGATGACCGGCTCGCGCACCGCAACCGCTACGCGATCTACTGGCAGCACCAGCAGAACTTCGGCGGCGGCTTCGGCGGCTACGTCTATTACAACAAGGTCTCGGACAACACGTATCCGGAAGACCTCGGGTCGGCGAACCAGTTCATCAACGGGACGCAGACGCTGTACCAGCAGGAAGCCGGCCTCACGTACAACAACGGCCCGTGGTCGGTGCTCGCGCGCTACCAGCACTGGCAGACGCTGCCGCCGTCGATCGCGCCGTACAGCCGCGAGCCGCAGTTGAACGTAAAGTACACGAAGTACAACGTCGGCGGCTTCGACTTCGGCGCGGAAGCCGACTATTCGCGGTTCCGCATCACGACCGCGGATGCGACCGAAGGCGACCGGATCGTCTTCAACCCGTACATCTCGTACGGCGTGTACGGCCCCGGCTACTTCGTCGTGCCGAAGGTCCAGTACCACTTCGCGTCGTACGACCTGAACTATCTGTCGTCGACCACGCCGAACAGCCCGAAGCGCTTCACCGAGTCGATCCCGACCGTGACCTTCGACACGGGCCTGATCTTCGACCGTTCGGTGCGCCTGTTCGGCCAGGACTTCATCCAGACCCTCGAGCCGCGCCTGTACTACGTGTACACGCCGTATCGCGACCAGTCGAACGCGCCGCTGTTCGACACCGCGGAATCGGACTTCGGCCTCGCGGAGATCTACCAGCCGAACACGTTCGTCGGCAACGACCGGATCGCCGACGCGAACCGGATCACGGCCGGCCTCACGTCGCGCTTCATCGATCCGCGCACCGGCGACGAGCGCGCGCGCTTCGTGATCGCGCAGCAGTACTACTTCGCCGACCAGCGCGTCACGCTGACCCCCGGGCAGAGCGCCGTGCTGGCGCGCCACTCGGACCTGATCGTCGGCGCCGCGCTGAAGCTCGGCTCGGGCTTCATGTCGGAAACGGCGTTCCAGTACAACCAGAACAACAATCAGCTCGTGAAGTCGAGCGTCGGTTTCGGCTACAGCCCGGGCGAGCGCCGCGTGATCAACGTCGGCTACCGCTATACGCGCGCGAACACGACGCTCGACAACCAGCCGATCAACCAGTTCCTGGTGTCCGCGCAATGGCCGCTCACGCGCCGCCTGTATGCGATCGGCCGCTTCAACTACGACCTCGCCGGCGATCGCGTGGTCGACGGTCTGGTCGGCTTACAATACGACGCGGATTGCTGGGCGCTCGGAGTCGGGGTGCAGCGGGCCGCGAACGGCATCAACACGTCGGGGCAGCAGAACTCGTCGACGCGATTCATGATGCAGCTGACGCTCAAGGGCTTGTCGACCATCGACAACGGCCTCGTGTCCGCATTCCGCGCCGGGGTGCCGGGCTACACGCCGTTGCCGCCGCCGCCGCCGCCGATGTCCCGCTTCAGCAACTACGAGTAACGCCGGCATGTCTGCACCGGTCAGCACGATTTCAATGGAGTTTCAGTGGCAATGAAGAAAACCCTTCGTTTCGCGGCAGTCGTGTCCAGCCTCGCCGCGTCCGCCGCGCTGCTCGCCGCCGCGCCGGCCGCGGCGCAGGCGCTCGGTTCGCCAGGTGCACAGCTCGCCGACGAAGTCGTCGCGGTCGTCAACAACGACGTGATCACGGGCCGCGAACTCGACCAGCGCGTCGGCCTGATCGCGCGCCGGCTGCAGCAGCAGAACGCGCCGGTGCCGCCGGCCGACCAGCTGCGCGCGCAGGTGCTGAACCAGATGGTGCTCGAACGCATCCAGGTGCAGAAGGCCAAGGACGACGGGATCCGCATCGACGACGCGACCGTGCAGGCCACGCTGCAGCGTCTCGCGCAGGCGAACGGGATGACGCTCGACCAGTACCGTGCGCGTCTCGAGGCGCAAGGCGTGCCGTGGAGCATCTTCACGAGCGACGCGCGCACCGAGCTGATGCTGTCGAAGCTGCGCGAGCGCGAGGTCGACGGCAAGATCACGGTGTCGGACGCCGAGGTCGCGAACTACATCGCGAGCCAGCGCGGGCCGAACGCATCGCAGCAGCAGGACCTGCGCTTCCAGCACATCTTCATCAAGGCGCCGACCAACGCGCCGCAGGCCGACATCGAGGCCGCGCAGAAGAAGGCCGAAGCGCTGCTGCAGCAGGCGAAGTCGGGCGCCGATTTCGAGCGCCTCGCGAAGAACAACTCCGAAGCGAACGACGCGAAGAAGGGCGGCGATCTCGGCTTCAAGTCGCCGAGCGCGCTGCCGCCCGACGTCGTCGACGCCGCGTCGAAGCTGCGCCCGGGCCAGGTCAACCCGACGCTGATCCGCGTGCCGGACGGCTTCGAGATCGTGCGTCTCGTCGATCGCCGCCAGAGCCAGGGCGCGAGCGCTGCCGCGCCGAAGATCGTCCAGACGCACGTGCGCCACATCCTGCTGCGCGTCGGCGAGGGCAAGTCGGAAGGCCAGGCGCGCCAGCAACTGATCGACATCCGCAAGCAGGTCGAGGCCGGCGGCGATTTCGCGAAGTTCGCGCGCACCTACTCGCAGGACGGCTCCGCGTCGCAGGGCGGCGATCTCGGCTGGATCAGCCCGGGCGAGACCGTGCCGGAATTCGAGCGCGCGATGAACAGCCTGCAGGACGGCCAGATCAGCCAGCCGATCCGTACCGAGTACGGCTACCACCTGATCCAGGTGCTGGACCGCCGCGAGGCGGAAGGGTCGGTGCAGCAGCAGATGGACATCGCCCGTCAGGCGATCGGCCAGCGCAAGGCCGAACAGGCATATGCCGACTGGCTGCGCGAGCTGCGCGATTCGTCGTACGTGCAGTACAAGATCGGCGGCGTCGGCCCGGCGAACTGAGCGAGCACCGGATGACCACGCCCGCGCTGCAGATCGCGATCACGACCGGCGAACCCGCGGGGGTCGGCCCGGAACTGACCGTGCAGGCGCTGCGTGACGCCGCGCAGCGCTGGCCCGACGCGCATTTCACCGTGCTCGGCGATGCGGCGCTGCTCGACGCGCGGGCGGCGGCGGTCGGCGTCGATCCGGCCACGCTGGCCGGTGGCGCGCCGGTGTCGGTCGCGCATCACGCGCTGGCCGTGCCCGCGCGGGCGGGCAAGCTGGATGCGGCGAACGGCCGCTACGTGCTCGGGCTGCTCGACGCGGCGATCGACGGCGCGCTGGCGGGCCGGTACGACGCGATCGTCACCGCACCGCTGCAGAAGAGCACGATCAACGACGCGGGCGTGCCGTTCACCGGCCATACCGAATACCTAGCCGAACGCACGCATACGCCGCGCGTCGTGATGATGCTGGCCGGCACCGGCCACCGGCCGCTGCGCGTCGCGCTCGCGACCACGCACCTGCCGCTGAAGGACGTATCGGCCGCGCTGACGATCGACGGGCTCGTCGAGACGCTCGCGATCATCGATCGCGACCTGCGGCGCGACTTCGGTCTCGCCGCGCCGCGCATCCTCGTGACGGGCCTGAACCCGCACGCGGGCGAGAACGGTTATCTCGGTCGCGAGGAGATCGACGTGATCTCGCCGGCGCTGGCCCGCGCGAACGCGCAACGCATCGACGCGCGCGGCCCGTATCCGGCCGACACGCTGTTCCAGCCGCGCCATCTGGCCGATGCCGATTGCGTGCTGGCGATGTTCCATGACCAGGGCCTGCCCGTGCTGAAGTACGCGACGTTCGGCGAGGGCATCAACGTGACGCTCGGGTTGCCGATCATCCGCACGTCGGTCGATCACGGCACCGCGCTCGATCTGGCCGGCACGGGCCGCGCGGATCCGGGCAGCATGATCGCCGCGCTCGATACGGCCGTCACGATGGCGCGCCATCGCCGCGCAGCCTGACGCTGCCGGCTTACCCCATTCGTCGTATTTTTCGTTTTACTCAGTCGATGTCGAACAGCAGACAGCACCAAGGGCATTTCGCGCGCAAGCGCTTCGGGCAGAATTTTCTCGTCGATCACGGCGTGATCGACTCGATCGTCGCGACGATCGGCCCCGCGCGCGGCCAGCGGATGGTCGAGATCGGCCCCGGGCTCGGCGCGCTGACCGAGCCGTTGATCGAGCGCCTCGCGACGCCCGAGTCGCCGCTGCACGCGGTCGAGCTCGACCGCGACCTGATCGGGCGCCTGCAGCAACGCTTCGGCGCGCTGCTGGAGCTGCACGCGGGCGACGCGCTCGCGTTCGACTTCCGCTCGCTCGCGGCGCCCGGCGACAAGCCGTCGCTGCGGATCGTCGGCAACCTGCCGTACAACATTTCGAGCCCGCTGCTGTTTCATCTGATGACGTTCGCCGATGCGGTCATCGACCAGCATTTCATGCTGCAGAACGAAGTCGTCGAGCGGATGGTCGCGGAGCCGGGCACGAAGGCGTTTTCGCGGCTGTCGGTGATGCTGCAGTACCGCTACGTGATGGAAAAGATGCTCGACGTGCCGCCGGAATCGTTCCAGCCGCCGCCGAAGGTCGATTCCGCGATCGTCCGGATGATCCCGTACGAGCCGCACGAACTGCCGGACGTCGATCCCGTGCTACTCGGCGAAGTGGTCACCGCCGCGTTCTCGCAGCGCCGCAAGATGCTGCGCAATACGCTCGGCGATTACCGCGAGACGATCGATTTCGATGCGCTCGGCTTCGATCTCGCGCGCCGTGCGGAGGACGTGAGCGTGGCCGAATACGTCGGCGTCGCGCAGGCGCTGGCGGCGGTGCGCAAGGCAGGATGACGCGCGTGGCGTAACGCCACCTGCCGGCTGTATCGAACAGGGCTGCCCGACGGGCAGCTTTTTTATTGCCCGCGCATCTGGGCGCCGGTCGTCACGCCCGCCGGCGCGGCGGCGCGTTGACGAGCGCGATGCCGGTCAGCACGAGCGCGGCCGCGGACATGAAGCGCCAGCCGACCGATTCGCCGAGCAGCAGCACGCCGAACGCGACGCCGAACAGCGGCGACAGGAACGTGAAGACGGACAGGCGGGACGCGCTGTAGCGCGTCAGCAGCCAGAACCACGACAGGTAGCTGACGAACGCGACGATCACCGACTGGTACGCGAGGCTCGCCAGCGCGACCGGCGTCACGTGCGCGAACGACATCTGGCCGAACAGCGCGGCGAGCGCGACCAGCATGAGCGCCGATACCGCGAGCTGGTAGAACAGCGTCTTGCTCGCGCTGGCCCGGGCGAGCGCCGTCGAGCGCACGACGACCGTCGTCGCGGCCCACATCGCGCCGCCGAGGATTCCGAGCGCGTCGCCGGCGAGCCCGGCCAGCACGGACGCGCCGGGCGCGCGCGGCTGCAGGAAGCCGTCCGCGAACGCGAGCGCGATGCCGGCGAACGCGACGCCCACGCCGACCCATTGCATGCGCTGGAGCCGCTCGCCCGGTGCGAACAGGTGCAGGCCGAGCGTGGTGAAGCACGGCGCGGTGTACAGGAAGATCGCCATGTGCGACGCGCTCGTCAGCGTCAGCCCGAAGAACACGCAGATGAATTCGCCGGCGAACAACGCACCGGCCGCGAGCCCCGCGCCGAACGTGCCGTCCGCCTGGAACAGCGGCGTGCCGCGCGTGCGGGCCCAGCCCCATAGCAGCAGCGCGGCGATCGCCGAGCGCAGCCCGGCCTGGAACATCGGTGCGATCGCGGCGTTCGTGCTCTTGATCGCGACCTGCTGGAAGCCCCAGATCGCGCACAGCAGCAGCATCAGGCCGACGGCGCGCGTATCGAGTGCGCGGCGCACGGGGGTGGCGGCACGTGCGGTCATGGACGGGCCTCGCGGGGGCGGTCCGGTGGCAGCGAGGTCAGGCGGGAGGCGCGTTCGGCGCGCTCGAATCGGCGGTTTCGCACGGGCAGCGTGGCGTAGGCAAGCGTGGGTGGTCGCGATCGGGCGGCGGAACGCATGCCCGATTTTGGTGCGAGGTGGAAGGATGTTACCCGATCGGCACGGCGGCCGGGCGCGCCGGATCGCACCGTTTTCGGGCGTTGCGCCGAGTCAACCGGATACGCCGCACGGCCGCGCCCCGGCTAAGGCGCCCCCGGCTAGGCGCCCCCGGCGAAGTTCACCCGACTCTGGTAGAGTTTCCGGTTCTGGAAAGTCCCCACAGGAGTACAACACATGCGTTTGCTGCATACGATGCTGCGAGTCGGCGATCTCGACCGCTCGATCAAGTTCTACACCGAATTGCTCGGCATGAAGCTGCTGCGTCGCGAGGATTATCCGGAAGGCAAGTTCACGCTCGCGTTCGTCGGCTATGAAGACGAGAGCACGGGCACCGTGATCGAGCTGACCCACAACTGGGAGACGCCGTCCTACGATCTCGGCAACGGCTTCGGCCATCTGGCGGTGGCGGTCGACGATGCCTACGCGGCCTGCGAGAAGATCAAGGCCCAGGGCGGCAAGGTCACGCGCGAGGCGGGCCCGATGAAGCACGGCACGACGGTGATCGCGTTCGTCGAGGATCCGGACGGCTACAAGATCGAATTCATCCAGAAGAAGTAAGCGCCGGGTGAACCGGGCTGCGGTGTGCGATGTGCGCCGCGGCAGCAAAAAAGGGCGGTGCGGGGTAACCCGCACCGCCCTTGTTCGTTGGCGCCGGCGTTGTGCGCGTCAAAGCGACGGCAGCAGCTCGGGCGGGTGATGCTTGAGCGTGTGCCGCGCCTCGCGGAACTCGGGGAAGATCGATTCGACGGTCTGCCAGAAGGCCGGGCTGTGGTTCATCTCGCGCAGGTGCGACAGCTCGTGCGCGACGACGTAGTCGATGATCGACATCGGGAAATGGATCAGCCGCCAGTTCAGGCGGATCTTGCCGTCGCTCGAGCAACTGCCCCAACGCGTCGCGGCCGACGACAGCGCGACCATCGAATACGTGACGCCGAGCTTTTCCGCGTAGACCGCGAGCCGTTCGCCGAAGATGCGTTTCGCTTCGCCCTGCAGCCAGCCCTGCACGCGATCCTTGATCTGCTGCATGTCGGCCTGCACGGGCAGCGGCAGCGACAGCCGCAGCGCATCGGCGTCGAACGCGACGGCGCCCGCGCCGAGCGCGATCGTCACCGTCTTGCCGAGATACGGCAACTGCGCGCCGTCGCGCCAGTCGATTTGCGGCAGCGCGCGCTGCTCGGCGCGCGTCTTCCACTCCGCGAGCTTCGCGAAGATCCAGCGTTGTTTCTCGGCGATCGCGGCTTCGATGTCGGCGAGCGTGACCCAGCGCGGCGCGGTGATCGACAGCCCGCTGCCGTCGATCGTGAAGCCGATCGTGCGGCGCGCCGAGCGTTTCAGCCGGTATTCGAGCACGCGGCTGTCGAGCGCGAACGTGCGCACGCGCGAGCGATCGGGCGGCGGGCCCGGATCGAGCGGCGCGGCGGGCGCGACTTCGGGCGGCGTCGGCGGGGCGGCAGGCGCCGACGGCGCCGCGGCCGGCCCGTCGAAGAGCGGCAGATCCATCTGGCGATGATCGAGGGCCACGACGGCAGGCCGTGGCCGCGGACGCTGTTTCATCAGTTCGCTTCTTTTTGTCGTACGCAACGGCTGCAATCCGGGGCTTCAGGCGCGCGCGGCATCGCGTGTGCCGGCGGTGCCCGCCTGACGATAGGCATCGGGATCGATGCGGCGCATTTCCGCTTCGATCCATGCTTCGACCTGCGAGTTCAATACGTCGGGCGTCTTGCCTTCGACCGGAATCGGCTTGCCGATCGACACGGTCACGACGCCCGGGAATTTCGTAAACGAGTTGCGCGGCCACACACGACCTGCATTGTGCGCGATCGGCACGACCGGCGTGCCGGTTTCGATCGCGAAGCGCGCGCCGCCCGTCTTGTACTTGCCCTGCTTGCCGACCGGCGTGCGCGTGCCTTCGGGGAACATGATCATCCATGCGCCTTCCGACAGGCGCTTCTTGCCCTGCCGGATCACCGAATTGAACGCGTTCTTGCCTTCCTTGCGATTGATGTTGACCATGTGCAGCAGCCCGAGCGCCCAGCCGAAGAACGGCACGTACAGCAGCTCGCGCTTGAACACGTAGCAGAGCGGCTTGGGCATCAGCGCCGGAAACGCGAGCGTCTCCCACGCGGACTGATGTTTCGACAGCAGCACGGCCGGGCCGTCGGGCAGGTTCTCCATCCCCTCGATCCGGTAGCGGATGCCGTTCAGCCAGCGCACGACCCACAGCGTCGACTTGCACCAGCCGGCCGCCATCCAGTAGCGTGCGTCGGGGCGCATGAACGGGAACGCGATGAAGCACGCGGTGGCGTACGGCACCGTGTACAGGATGAAGTAGATCAGCAGCAGCAGGGAACGGACGAAGCGCATCGGCGTGAGTCTGGCGTTGGGGAGGATGCGCGCGGCAGCCGCATCACTCGTGTTCGTGTGAAAGAAAATCGAGCGCGAAGGCGCGCAGATCGTCGTGGACCTTCGTGCCGTCCGGCAGATTGCCCGCGGCGAGCGTCTTCTTGCCCTTGCCGGTCAGCACGAGGTGCGGCTGGAAGCCGACCGCGACGCCGGCCAGCAGGTCGCGCAGCGAATCGCCGACGACCGGCGTGTGATCGGGATCGGTCTCGAAGCGCTCGGCGATCATCTGCATCATGCCGGGTTTCGGCTTGCGGCAGTCGCAGTGATCCTCGGCCGTGTGCGGGCAGAAGAACACCGCGTCGATGCGCGCACCGACCGCGGCCGCCGCGCGATGCATCTTCAGGTGCATCTCGTTCAACGCGGCCATGTCGAACAGCCCGCGACCGATGCCGGACTGGTTGGTCGCGACGACCACGCGATAGCCCGCGTGGTTGAGCCGCGCGATCGCCTCGAAACTGCCGGGCAGCGCGATCCATTCGTCGGGCGTCTTGATGAACGCATCCGAATCGACGTTGATCACGCCGTCCCGGTCGAGGACGACGAGCTTTCGGTTGGGGCTGGTCGGCATCGTGCGGCCCTTATGCGGCGAGCTTCGAGATGTCGGCGACGCAGTTCATCTGCTGGTGCAGCGCGGACAGCAGCGCGAGCCGGTTCGCGCGCAGCGCCGGATCTTCCGCGTTGACCATCACGTCGTTGAAGAACGTGTCGACCGGTGCGCGCAGCGCCGCGAGCGCCGACAGCGCACCCGTGTACGCACGCGCCTCGAGCTGCGACTGCACGTGCGGCGTGACGGCCGCGAGCTGTTCGTGCAGCGCCTTCTCGGCGGCCTCGACGAGCAGTGTCGGCTGCACCGCGCCGTTCGCGCCGCCTTCCGACTTCTTCAGGATGTTCGAGATCCGCTTGTTCGCGGCCGCGAGCGCTTCGGCTTCCGCGAGGCGCGTGAATTCGCGCACCGCGTCGAGGCGCGCGACGAGATCGTCGAGGCGCGTCGGGTTCAGGCTCAGCACCGCGTCGATTTCGCCGGCCGAATAGCCGCGCTCGCGCAGCAGGCCGCGCAGGCGATCCAGGAAGAACGCGAAGATCGCGTCGGTCGATTCCGCGACGCCCGGCACGCCGTCAAAGCGTGCATGGGCCGTGCGCAGCAGCGACACGAGATCGAGCGGCAGCTGCTTTTCGAGCAGCAGGCGCAGCACGCCGAGCGCGTGGCGGCGCAGCGCGAACGGATCCTTTTCGCCGGTCGGCGCGAGGCCGATGCCCCAGATGCCGACGATCGTTTCGAGCTTGTCCGCGAGCGCGACGGCGGTCGAGACCGGCGTGGTCGGCAGCGCGTCGCCGGAGAAGCGCGGCTGGTAGTGCTCGGCGCACGCGAGTGCGACGTCGTCGGCTTCGCCGTCATGGCGCGCGTAGTACGTGCCCATCGTGCCCTGCAGTTCCGGGAACTCGCCGACCATGTCGGTCAGCAGGTCGGCCTTCGCGAGACGCGCGGCGCGCTTCGCGTGCGCGGTATCGGCGCCGATCGCCGGGGCGATCTCGCCGGCCAGCGCCTCGAGGCGCTCGACGCGTGCGAGCGCCGAACCGAGCTTGTTGTGATAGACGACATTCGCGAGCTGCGGCACGCGCTCGGCGAGCGGCTTCTTCTTGTCCTGCTCGAAGAAGAACTTCGCGTCCGCAAGACGCGGGCGCACGACGCGCTCGTTGCCTTCGATAATCTCGCCCGGCGTCTTCGTCTCGATGTTCGACACGATCAGGAAGCGCGAGCGCAGCTTGCCGGCGACGTCGGTCAGCGCGAAATACTTCTGGTTCGTCTGCATCGTGAGGATCAGGCATTCCTGCGGCACCTGCAGGAATTCGTCCTCGAAGCGGCACGGATAGACGACCGGCCACTCGACCAGCGACGTCACTTCGTCGAGCAGCGCTTCGGGCATCACGACCGTGTCGCCGTTCGCATGTTCGTTCAGCTGCGTGCGGATCGTTTCGCGACGATCGGCGAAGTGCGCGATCACGCGGCCCTTGTCGCGCAGCGTGTCGGCATACGCGTGCGCATGCTGGATCGCGACGAGGCCGTCGGACAGGAAGCGGTGGCCGAGCGTCGTGTCGCCGGCATCGACGCCGAACGCGGTGACGGGCACGACGCGGTCGTCGTGCAGCACCGTCAGGCGATGCACCGGGCGCACGAACTTCACGTCCGAGCCGTCCGGGCGCTGGTACGTCATGAATTTCGGGATCGGCAGCTTCGCGAGCGCCTCGTCGAGCGCGGCCTGCAGGCCGTCGGCGAGCGTGACGCCGGCCGCCGAATAATTGATGAAGAACGCTTCGGCCTTGCCGTCCTGCGCGCGTTCGAGATCGGCGATCGACGCGTTCGGGTGGCCGAGCGCCGCGAGCTTCTTCGCGAGCGGGGCCGTCGGCTTGCCTTCGGCGTCGAGCGCGACCGACACGGGCAGGACCTTTTCGCGGACCTGTTTGTCGGGCGCGACGGCGCGCACGTTCTGCACGACGACCGCGAGGCGGCGCGGCGTGGCGTAGCGTTCGAACACGAGTTCGCCTTCGACGAGGTCGCGTGCCGCGAGGCGTTGCGCGAGACCTTCGGCGAATGCGTCGCCGAGACGCGCGAGGGCCTTCGGCGGCAGCTCTTCGGTCAGCAGTTCGACGAGAAGGGGGGCGGGATGATTGTGCGTCATGGTTGGATTGAATCTCGTCTCGTCAGTCCTGATCGATCTTGCGTTCGACCTTGAGCGGCGGCGCCCATGCCGGCTGTGCGGCGTCCTGGGCGTCGGTGGTGAGGCCCGGCACGCCCGGCGGGTTGCCGAGCATCGGGAAGCCGAGCTTCTCGCGCGAGTCGTAGTAAGCCTGCGCGACGAGACGCGACAGCGCGCGGATGCGGCCGATGTACGCGGCCCGCTCGGTGACCGAGATCGCGCCGCGCGCGTCGAGCAGGTTGAACGTGTGGCCGGCCTTCAGCACGAGCTCGTACGCGGGCAGCGCGAGCTGCGCGTCGATCATCTTCTTCGCTTCCGCTTCGTAGCTGTTGAAGAACGTGAACAGCAGGTCGACGTTCGCGTGCTCGAAGTTGTAGGTCGACTGCTCGACCTCGTTCTGGTGGTACACGTCGCCATACGACAGGCGGCGCAGCTCGGGGCCGTTCGGGCCTTGCTCTTCCCACTCGGTCCACACGAGGTCGTACACGTTCTCGACCTTCTGCAGGTACATCGCGAGGCGCTCGAGGCCGTACGTGATCTCGCCGAGCACCGGCTTGCATTCGAGGCCGCCGACTTCCTGGAAATACGTGAACTGCGTGACTTCCATCCCGTTCAGCCACACTTCCCAGCCGAGCCCCCACGCGCCGAGCGTCGGGTTTTCCCAGTCGTCCTCGACGAAGCGCACGTCGTTCTGCTTCAGGTCGAAGCCGAGCGCCTCGAGCGAGCCGAGGTACAGGTCGAGGATATTTTCCGGCGCCGGCTTGAGCACGACCTGATACTGGTAGTAGTGCTGCAGGCGGTTCGGGTTTTCGCCGTAGCGGCCGTCCTTCGGACGGCGCGACGGCTGCACGTACGCGGCGCGCCACGGCTCGGGGCCGACCGCGCGCAGGAACGTGTGGACGTGCGACGTGCCCGCGCCGACTTCCATGTCGATGGGCTGGAGCAGAGCGCAACCCTGCTTGTCCCAGTAGGACTGCAGCGTCAGGATGATTTGCTGAAACGTAAGCATGAAGAGCCTTCGTGGCGCAGGCGCTCCGTTGCGGGCGGCGCTCCGGGCAGCGCCCGGAGGGTCGGCTCGCGCGGCGGCGCGGCTTGTTAGTGTGCAGAAACGCGTAATTTTACCGGATCGGCGACCGGATGCGGCCGGAAGGCGGATGCGGGCACCGCCGCACCGTTCCGGCGGCCGGCGTATACCGGCGCCGCGCCCCTGCCGCGGCGCTTCGCGCGGGCGGTAAGATGCGCGTATTGCGGCGCGCGCCACGCGTGCCGCGTCACCGCTTGCCGACGCCGACTGCATGGACGAACCGACCGACATCCTGATTCCGCTGCTTCCGCCGTTCCTCGCGCTGCTCGGGCAGGCCGCCGACGCGCAGGCGCGCGGCGAGCGCGCCGCGCACGATCTGTGGCTGGCCGCCGCCGCCCATCTGCATGCGGTCGATGCCGACGCACTGGTGCGGCTCACGGCGACGCTCGTCGCGCGGCAGCGCACGGCCGACGCGCTCGCGCTCGCCGAATGCGCGGTACGCGTGCAGCCGGGCGCGGCCACGCACTTCAATCACGGCTACGTGCTGCAGATGGCCGACCGTCACGCGGACGCGGTCGCGCCGTACCGCGCGGCGCTCGCGATCGATGCCGGCTGGCCGTCGCTGCGCAACAACCTCGCGATCGCGCTGCGATTGTCGGGCGGCGACCGCGCGGAAGAGATCGCGCTGCTCGACGCGGCCGTGAAGCACGATCCGCGCGACGTGCAGGCGTGGATCAACCTCGTCGTCGCGCGGATCGCGACACACGACCTGGACGGCGCGCTCGCGTGCGCCGCGCGGCTCGTCGAGCTCGCACCCGAGAACGCACTCGCGATGAACAACGTCGCGATGGCGATGAAGGAGGCGCAGCGCTGGGACGATGCCGAGCGCCATGCGGCGCGTGCATGCGAGCTCGCGCCCGACGATGCGTCGTTCCGCTTCAATCTGGCGATCATCCAGCTCGTGCGCGGCAACCACGCGGCCGGCTGGCGCGGTCACGAGGCGCGCTGGGACGGCGCGGGCGAATTGCGCGGCCGCCGGCCGGCGCTGCCGGGCCCGCGCTGGCAGGGCGAGCCGCTCGCCGGCAAGACGCTGCTGGTGTGGGGAGAACAGGGGCTCGGCGACGTGCTGCAGTTCTGCCGCTTCGTCGTGCCGCTCGCCGAGCGCGTGCATCGCGAGGGCGGCCGGCTCGCGTGGAATACGTTTCCGGCGCTCGGCACGCTGATGCAGCGCAGCCTCGGCGCGCATGCGGACGTGTTCGGCGCGGGCGGCGGCGTCGACACGCTGCCGGCGTTCGATTACGAAGTGCCGCTGATCGGCCTGCCGCTGATGCTCGGCATGGAGGCGTCGACGCTCGCCGCGTCGGTGCCGTACCTGCGGGCCGAGCCGGGCGCACGCGACGCCTGGCGCGCGCGGCTCGCGGGCGACCGCCCGCTGAAGGTCGGGCTCGTGTGGACGGGCAGCGCGGGCCACCAGCGCAATCCGTTCCGGCGCGTCGGGCTCGAGCGCTATGCCGACGCGTTTCGCGGCATCGACGGTGTCACGTTCTATTCGCTGCAGCCGGGGGCGGACGCGGATGTCGCCGCCGCGCGCGCGGCCGGTTTCGCGATCGAAGACTACACGGCCGAACTGAAGAGCTTCGACGATACGGCCGCGTTCATCGGCGCGCTGGATCTCGTGATCACCGTATGCACGTCGGTCGCACACCTGGCCGGCGCGCTCGGCGCGCGCACCTGGGTGCTGCTCGACGTGAATCCGCACTGGCCGTGGCTGCTCGATCGCCGGGACAGTCCGTGGTATCCGACCGCGACGTTGTACCGGCAGCCGACGTTCGGCGCGTGGGCGCCGGTAATGGAGGAAGTGAGTCGCGACCTGCGGGGCTTCGCCGCGCAGCCGGATCGGCTGGATCAGCCGCGCCGGTCGTCCCGGCAGGCCTGAACGGCCGGCCGGTTCACGGCGGGCCGCCGCGCGCGGCAGCGGCCCGTTGCGTCATGCCGCTTCGCCGCCGCCGGGCCGCCGGCCGTTGCGCCGGCGCAGCCCGGGCCCGAACGTGAAGCCGAACGCGAGCAGCACGAGCGACACCGCGAGCACGATGTTGTTGCCGCTCGTCACGTACGGCGTGAAGCCGCTCGTGCCTTCGATCCGCACGTCGAGCGAGCCGATCGTGAACGGCTTGAGCTGGCCGAGCACGCGGCCGTGCGCGTCGATCGCGGCCGTCATCCCGGTATTAGTCGAACGCAGCATCGGCCGGCCCGTTTCGAGCGAGCGCATCCGCGCGATCTGCAGATGCTGGTCGAGCGCGATCGTGTCGCCGAACCACGCGAGGTTCGTCACGTTGACGAGCACGCCGGGCGGTTGCGGGTTGTCGCGGATCGTCGCGGCGATTTCCTCGCCGAACAAGTCCTCGTAGCAGATGTCGGCCATCACCGGCTGGTTGTGCACGAGGAACGGCTTCTGCACCGGCGCGCCGCGCGCGAAGTCGCCGAGCGGCATCTTCATCAGGTTGACGAACCAGCGGAAGCCCCACGGGATGAATTCGCCGAAGGGCACGAGGTGGTGCTTGTCGTAGTGATAGATGTCGCGCGAATTCGGCGTCACGCCGTACAGGCTGTTCGTGTAGTCGACGTAGCGGCCGTCCTCGGTCACCGACGCGCCGACCGCGCCGAACAGCACGGCCGAGCCGGTCGTGTCGCTGAACTTGCGGATCGCGACGGCGAACGGCTCGGGCAGCTCCTGGATCATCACCGCGATCGCGGTCTCGGGCGTGACGATCAGGTCGGCCGGCTTCTCGACGATCATCTGCGTGTACATCTTGATCGCCGCGTCGATGCCTTCCTGCTCGAACTTGATGTCCTGCTTCACGTTGCCCTGCAGCAGCCGCACGGTGAGCGGCGCGTTCGCGGGCACGGTCCACGTGAGCTGCGACAGCCCGAGGCCGGCCGCGACGAGCGCGACGGCGATGCCGGCCGGCGCGGCGATGCGCACGCGGGCGTCGCCGCCCGATGCGCCGGCTGCGCCGTCACGCACCGGCGACGGGCGCGCGGCGGCGAGCGCCTGCACGACCAGTGCGGCGAACAGCGCGAGCACCCACGCGATTCCGTACACGCCGACCACCGGCGCAAAGCCCGCGAACGGGCCGTCGACCTGCGGGTAGCCGCTCGCGAGCCACGGGAAGCCGGTAAACACGGTGCCGCGCAGCCATTCGCCGAGCGCCCACGCGCTCGCGAACGCAAACGCGCCGTGCCAGGTGGGCGAGAACGGCCGCGGGTCGGGCTCGCGGCGATGCCACGCGTGGCCCGCGCAGAACGACCACAACCCGGCCGAGAACGCCGGGTACAACGACAGGTACAGCGCGAACAGCACGAGCGCGCCGCCCGCGAGCGGCGCGGCCATCTCGCCGTACACGTGCATGCTGATGTAGAGCCACCAGACGCCGGTGATGAAGTTGCCGAAGCCGAACGCGCCGCCGGTGAGCGCGGCGCCGCGCCAGCTCGACGTGCGCGTCAGTTGCGCGAAAAACCAGACGAATACGACGAGCTGCAGCCAGCCGCCATGCGGCGTGGGCGCGAAGCTGAGCGTATTGGCCGCGCCGGCGAGCAGCGCGGCCGGATAGTGCCAGCGCGGCAGCGTGCGGCCGGGCGCCGGCGCGAGCAGGCCGCCAGCCGGGCGGGACGGGATCGGATCGTCCATGTGAAGCGGAAGTGGGCGAGCGGTTGAAGGAAGCGCGGCTGGCGCGGAACGGTCAGTCTTCGTGCGAGGCTTCGGCGCGACGGCTGGCGAGCGGGTTGCGGCGCACCAGCAGCACGTGAACCTGGCGCGCATCGCCGCGCTGGATCTCGAACACGAGGTTGCCGAGCTGCAGCTTCTCGCCGCGGTGCGGCACGCGGCCGAAATGATGGGTGATCAGCCCGCCGATCGTGTCGACTTCGTCGTCGGGGAAATCGGTGCCGAATACCTCGTTGAACTGCTCGATCTCGGTGAGCGCGCGCACGCGGTAGCGGCCGTCCGGCCCCGAGATGATGTTGCCGGCTTCCTCGTCGAAGTCGTATTCGTCCTCGATGTCGCCGACGATCTGTTCGAGCACGTCCTCGATCGTGATCAGGCCCGCGACGCCGCCGTATTCGTCGACGACGATCGCCAGGTGGTTGCGGTTCACGCGGAAGTCGTGCAGCAGCACGTTCAGGCGCTTCGATTCCGGAATGAACACGGCCGGGCGCAGCATCCCGCGCACGTCGAACTCTTCCTCGGCGTAGAAGCGCAGCAGATCCTTCGCGAGCAGCACGCCGATCACGTTGTCACGGTTTTCCTCGTACACGGGATAGCGCGAGTGCGCCTTTTCGAGGACGAACGGGATGAAATCCTCGGGCTTGTCGGCGATGTTGATCGCGTCCATCTGCGCGCGCGGCACCATGATGTCGCGGGCGCACAGATCGGATACCTGGAACACGCCTTCGATCATCGACAGCGAATCGGCGTCGATCAGGTTGCGTTCGTGGGCGTCCTGGAGGATTTCCAGCAACTCGCCGCGGGATTCGGGCTCGGGCGAGATGAAGTCGGTCAGGCGCTCGAGCAGCGAGCGCTTTTCTTGCGGTTTGTCGGTTGGCTTACGACTGGGATACGAATCGTTCATGGTGGTGCGCCCGGGTCATGCCGGGGCGCGCGGTCACGGAGTAGGCAAGGATACACCAAGGGCACGACGCGACCGTGTCACCCCGGCCGCACGGCCAGGATGGGCGGCTCGCGCGGACCCCGCTCGCGGACGGCCGCGCCGGGCGCGACGCCGTCCTCGGGTCCATCCTATCGCAGAAAGGGGCGGCGGCCAAAAAACGGTGGCGGCGCGGCGGCGGCGCCCGACGCGGGAAATCGGCCGTGACGGCGGCATTCTGCCGCATGCGGGGCGCCGCCGGCGCGCGGTTCAGAACCGCATGCCGGCCGAGCAGCCGCCGGCGGCCGCGCCGTTGGTCGCGGCGCCGCCGCAGCCGAGTATTCCGCAGCCGGACAGCGCGACGCTCGCGGCGACGAGCAGCGCGGCGATCCTGCAACGCGACCGGCGTGACGGTTTCATCGGGTGTGTCCTCGTGCGGATGCGCGGGCGGCGCGGTGTCGGATCATCGGCATCGCGCGAGCAGCCCTTCCAGCGCGCGGTCGGGAATGCCGCTCGCGCGCAGCGCGTCGACCGTGCGGCTCACGTAATCGAGCGTCGTGCCGTAGCGGCCGGCCGCGCAGCCGAACACTTCCTTCACGACCGAGTCGGCCAGCTTGCCCGTATAGGTCGGCGCGTCGCGGCGCATCACGAACGCGAGCGCGTTCACGCGTTCGCCGGTCTCGAGCGAACACGGCAGCCACGCGGGCCGGTACGAGCCCATCGGCATCTCGCGCTTCCACAGCGTCTCGAGATGCGGCTGCGCGGTCGGGCCGGCGAGCCGGAATGCGATGCCCGAGCACGAGCCGCCGCGATCGAGCGCGAGCACGAGGCCCGGCCGTTCGGGCGTGCCGCGGTTCACGCGCGACCACAGGTAGAGCCCGCGGTGATAGCCGTGCACCTTGGCGCGCACGGCGGCGACGGTCGGCAGCCCGGGGTTCCAGATCAGCGAGCCATAACCGAACAGCCAGAGATCCTGCCGGCCGTCCCAGTCGCGCATCGTATGCGCGAGCGACGCCGCGAGCTCGTCTTCCGTCAGCAGACGGCCTTCGCCGATCGACGGCGGGTAGGCGGGCGGCAGCATCGCGGGGTGACGCATCGGGCGGACGGCTTACTGGTAAGGGTTCGGGAAACCCAGCTTCGCGAGGATGTCGACTTCGAGCGCTTCCATTTCGGCCGCATCCTCGTCGCTGGTCTCGTGGTCGTAGCCCTGCGCGTGCAGCGCGCCGTGCACCAGCAGGTGCGCGTAATGGGCCATGAGCGGCTTGTCCTGGTCGTGCGCTTCCTTCTCGACGACCGGGCAGCACAGCACGAGGTCGCCGATCACGGTGCCGTCGGGCGCCGCGTCGTACGCGAAGGTCAGCACGTTGGTCGGATAGTCCTTGTGGCGGTAGCCGGCGTTCAGCGTACGGCCTTCGTTTTCGCCGACGAAGCGCACGGTGAGCTGCGCGCTCGCGAACAGCGCCGGCTCGAGCCATTCGGCGATCAGCTTGCGTTTGGGCAGCGTCTTGCGCACGTCGCTCGTGATCTCGTCGCCGTACTGCACGGACAGGTCGAGTTCCAGCGCGCGCGGCTCGTTTTCGGGGTCGTCCTCGCGCGGCGCGAACTCGGCGCCGACGTGCAGCGTCACGCTGTCGTAGTGCTCGGGTTGCAGCGCGAGCTTCGCGCGCATCGCCGGATCGCTGTGCTGCGCGACGATCGCGACCGCCGCGTCGCCCGAGCTGCCCGACAGGTCGAACATCAGGCTGCGGCCGTCCGGGAAGTCGATCCGCAGCCCTTGCGCGTTGACGGTGCGGGCTTTGCCCTTCGCGTCGAACAGCGAAAGGCGGGGGGATTCGGGCGCGGCGGACTGGGCGCGACCGGACTTGCGGGAACGGGAGGATTTCATGACGCGTGCGGCGATTGGGACGCGTTGAGGATACACCAAACGGCCGATCGCGCCCGAATTCGACCGGGCGGCGCGCGGCCGAAAAAAAGCCCGGCGCGCCGTCTGGCGGGCCGGGCCGGCTAGCCGGGCAGCGCGTGGCGCGCCGCCGCTCAGCCGTCCTGGTGCTGCGCGTGGAATTCGTCGTACGCCTCGACGATGCGCGCGACGAGCGGATGGCGCACCACGTCCGCGCTCGTGAAGCGCGTGAGCGCGATGCCGCGCACGCCGCCGAGCACCTGCTGCGCCTCGACGAGGCCGCTCTTGTGGCCGCGCGGCAGGTCGACCTGGCTCGTGTCGCCGGTCACGACCGCCTTCGAGCCGAAGCCGATCCGCGTGAGGAACATCTTCATCTGCTCGGGCGTCGTGTTCTGCGCCTCGTCGAGGATGATGAACGCGTGGTTCAGCGTGCGGCCGCGCATGTACGCGAGCGGTGCGATCTCGATCATCTGGCGCTCGAACATCTTGGCCGTCTTGTCGAAGCCGAGCAGGTCGTACAGCGCGTCGTACAGCGGGCGCAGGTACGGGTCGACCTTCTGCGCGAGATCGCCCGGCAGGAAGCCGAGCCGCTCGCCGGCCTCGACGGCCGGGCGCGTCAGCACGATCCGCTTGACCTGGTCGCGCTCGAGCGCGTCGACCGCGCACGCGACCGCGAGGTAGGTCTTGCCGGTGCCGGCCGGCCCGATGCCGAACGTCACGTCGTGCGACAGGATCTGCTTCAGGTATTCACGCTGGGCGGGCGTGCGCCCGCGCAGGTCGGCGCGCCGCGTGTAGAGCTTCGGTGCCGGCTCTTCGTCCGGCTCGTCGGCGTCGAGGTGCACGACGGGCTCGTCGAACGGATGGTCGGGGTCGCCGCGAAAGCGCACGTCGAGCGTGTCCTGGCGGCCGTTGCCGGCCGTGTGGCGCACTTCGACCAGCGCGAGCTGGATGTCGTCGACCGACAGCGGATCGCGCGCGCGGTTGTAGAAGTTTTCGAGCGCGGCGAGCGCGAGCTTGGCGCCGCGCCCGCGGATCGTGATCCGGTGGCCGCGCCGCGCGAGCGTGACGTCGAGCGCCTGTTCGATCTGCCGCAGGTTTTCGTCGAGCGGGCCGCAGAGGTTGGCGAGGCGCGCGTTGTCGTCGCGCGGGGCGGTGAATTCCAGTGCTTGGACGGTCTTCAAAGTAGCGTCGGGCTCCTGTCGGGCGTCGGTCGGGCGTCAGTGGGTGGCCGCGCTCGCGTCGTCGCTGACGAGCACGAGCTCGCCGCGCAGCGAGTGCGGGTACGCATGGTTGATCTTCACGTCGATCATCTGGCCGATCAGGCGCGGGTGCGACGCGAGCGGCGCCGGGAAATTCACGACCCGGTTGTTCTCGGTGCGGCCCGCGAGCTCGTTCGGGTCCTTGCGCGACGGGCCCTCGACGAGGATCCGCTCGACCTTCCCGACCATCGACTGGCTGATGCGCGCGACGTTCTCCTCGATCGTCGCCTGCAGATGTTGCAGGCGTTTGAGCTTCACTTCGCGCGGCGTGTCGTCGGCGAGGTTCGCGGCCGGCGTGCCGGGGCGCGGGCTGTAGATGAACGAGAAGCTGGTGTCGTAGCCCATCTCGTGCACGAGCGCCATCATCTTGTCGAAATCCTCCTCGGTCTCGCCGGGGAAGCCGACGATCATGTCGGTCGACAGCGACAGGTCGGGGCGGATCGCGCGCAGCTTGCGGATCACCGACTTGTATTCGAGCACCGTGTAGCCGCGCTTCATCGCCATCAGGATGCGGTCGGAGCCATGCTGGACCGGCAGGTGCAGGTGGCTCACGAGCTTCGGCACCTTCGCGTACGTGTCGATCAGGCGCTGCGTGAATTCCTTCGGATGCGACGTCGTGTAGCGGATCCGCTCGATGCCGGGGATGTCGGCCACATATTCGATCAGCGTCGCGAAATCGGCGATCTCGGACGAGCCGGCCGCCAGCGCGCCGCGGTAGGCGTTCACGTTCTGGCCGAGCAGCGTGACTTCGCGCACGCCCTGGTCGGCAAGGCCGGCCACTTCGGTCAGCACGTCGTCGAGCGGGCGCGACACTTCATCGCCGCGCGTGTACGGCACGACGCAGTAGCTGCAGTACTTCGAGCAGCCTTCCATGATCGACACGAACGCGCTCGGCCCCTCGACGCGCGCGGGCGGCAGGTGGTCGAACTTCTCGATTTCGGGGAACGTGATGTCGACCTGCGCGCGGCCGCTCGCGCGGCGCGCGTCGATCATCTGCGGCAGGCGGTGCAGGGTCTGCGGGCCGAACACGAGGTCGACGTACGGCGCGCGCGACACGATCGACGCGCCTTCCTGGCTCGCCACGCAGCCGCCGACGCCGATCAGCAGGCCCGGCTTCGCTTCCTTCAGCTCGCGCACGCGGCCGAGATCGGAGAACACCTTCTCCTGCGCTTTTTCACGCACCGAGCACGTGTTGAACAGGATGATGTCCGCGTCTTCGGGCGTGTCGGTCTTTTCGAGGCCTTCGGCCGCATTGAGCACGTCCACCATCTTGTCCGAGTCGTACTCGTTCATCTGGCAGCCGAAGGTCTTTACGTAAACTTTCTTGGTCATGGGGATTCGCCGTTCGCAGTGGTTGACCTGGGGGCGTCGTCAAGGGTGAGTCGGGACGGCCGCGCGCGGCACGCGAATCGCGCGCGGCGGGCGGAAAGAGGCCGTCGGGAAAGCCTTCCATTATAGCTTTTCACGCCGAGACGGACGGGTGGCCGGTTGCGGGCGCACCACGCGCGATCGAGGGTTTCGACCCCTCGATGGCAGGCCGGCCGTCATCGGCACGCGTTCAGCAGGTCGTCGAGCGCGGCTTCCTCGCGCGCGAAGCGTTCGGCGAGAAAGTCGAGCAGCACGCGCACGCGCGGCGCCATGTAGCGCTTGCTGTGATAGATCGCGTGCAGCGGCGCGTCCTGGTGCCGCCACTCGGGCAGCAGCACGCGCAGCCGGCCCGCACGGACGTCGTCGGCGATGTCCCACAGCGATTTCAGCGCAATGCCGTGGCCGCGCAGCGTCCATTCGCGCGTGAGGCCGCCGTCGTTGGTCTCGAATGCGGTCGACACGGGCACCGTGTGGATCTGCACTTCGTCGCCGCGCGTGAAGTGCCAGGTGTTCATCGGGCCGGACGCGATCGTGATCACGTTGCACGGAAAGCGGGCCAGATCGTGCGGATCGGCCGGCACGCCATGGCGCTCGACGAACGACGGCGCCGCGCACAGCACGCGCCGGTTGGCCGCGAGCCGGCGGGCGATCAGCGCGCCGTCGGGCGGCGCGGCGAAGCGGATCGCGAGGTCGATCTCGTCCTGCCACAGATTCGACGACGAATCGGACGCCGTCAGCGAGAACGTGACGCCCGGATGCAGCGTCGTGAATTCGTCGAGCCAGTCGAGCAGCTGGTGGCGGCCGAAATCGGACGTCGACGACAGGCGCACCTTGCCGCTCACGACGTTGCGGCCTTCCTGCAGCATCGCGTCCGCGTCGTCGAGCGCCTGCAGCGCCTGGCGGCAGCAGTTCAGGTACAGCTTGCCTTCGTCGGTGAGCCGCAATTGCCGCGTCGAGCGTTCGAACAGCCGCGTCGCGATCTTCGCCTCGAGCTTCGCGAGCCGCGCGCTCGCGGCGGCCGGCGTGAGGTTCAGCTTGCGTCCGGCGGCGGACAGGCTGCCCAGTTCCGCCGCCTCGACGAACAGCCGGATGTCGCCCAGTCGGTCCATGCGATTTTCCAGAAATATTTGAAAATGGTTCAAATGACGCGCCAATTATCAAATATAGGCGTCTTCGGGACAATGCGCGCACATCCCGCTTTCTTGTGCGGTGCGGCACCGATCGGGCGCCGGCCGCCGCCTTCCGGAGAACGTCATGCCCATTCCGTTACTGGCGCTCGCGATCAGCGCCTTCGCCATCGGCACCACCGAATTCATCATCATGGGCCTGCTGCCCGAAGTCGCGCACGACCTGGCCGTGTCGCTGCCGTCGGCCGGCCTGCTCGTCACCGGCTACGCGCTCGGCGTCGCGGTCGGCGCGCCGCTGCTCGCGGTGCTGACGAGCCGCATGCCGCGCAAGGCCGCGCTGCAGTTGCTGATGGCGATCTTCATCGTCGGCAACGTGCTGTGCGCGACCGCGTCCGGCTACGCGATGCTGATGGTCGCGCGCGTCGTCACGTCGTTCGCGCACGGCTCGTTCTTCGGCATCGGCGCGGTGGTCGCCGCGTCGCTCGTGCCGGCCGACAAGCGCGCGAGCGCGATCGCGCTGATGTTCACCGGGCTCACGCTGTCGAACGTGCTCGGCGTGCCGTTCGGCACGTTCGTCGGCCAGGTGCTCGGCTGGCGCGCGTCGTTCTGGATCGTCGCCGCGCTCGGCGTGCTCGCGCTCGGCGGCGTGGCCGCGCTGGTGCCGAACCGCCACGACAGCGGGCCGGTCGGCCTCGGCCACGAAGTGCGCGTGCTGAAGGAGCCGCAGGTGTGGCTCGCGCTGCTGATGACCGTGCTCGGCTTCGGCGGCGTGTTCGTCGTGTTCACCTACATCGCGCCGATTCTCGAGACCGTATCGGGCTATTCGCCGCGCGCGGTCGCGCTGATCCTCGTGCTGTTCGGCGCGGGGCTGACGGTCGGCAACACGATCGGCGGCAAGCTCGCCGATCGCGCGCTGATGCCGTCGCTGATCGCGATCCTCGTCGCGCTGATGGCCGTGATGGCCGTGTTCGCGAAGACGAGCCACCTGCCGGTCGCGGCCGCCGTCACCGTATTCGTCTGGGGGATCGCCGCGTTCGCGACGGTGCCGCCGCTGCAGGCGCGCGTGGTCGAGAAGGCCGCGAGCGCGCCGCATCTCGCGTCGACGCTGAACATCGGCGCGTTCAACGTCGGCAATGCGGGCGGCGCGTGGCTCGGGGGCCTCGCGCTGGAACACGGCTTCGCGCTCGATGCGCTGCCGTGGGTCGCGGTCGCGGTGACGTTCGCGGCGCTGGTCGTCACGTGGCTCGCGATGCGGCTCGACGCACGCGGCCCGGCACGCGGCGCGGCGCCGGCGGCGCAGTGAGCGGCGCCACGGCGCGCTGACGGCGACGCCATAGCGGCGGGAAAAGGTTCGCGAGAAACGCATTCCTCCGCGATGCTGATAACGGTGTGAAGATAACTTCGTTTGCCCGTGCCAGGCCGGGTGATAGCGTCTCGATACGCGCCAATGACCGGCGCAACCCGATTCCGATTCCGGCTTACCCCCTACGCAGGGCCGCACGGCGGCCCGGAGGCAATGCTATGTCTTCATCCCTGGCGCTCGTGCGCGACGTGTCTTCCTTCGAGTCCGGTAATGCCGCCGACCTGCGCGCGTCCGCGTCGCTCGACGCGCTCGAGCAGGTCGTCGGCGTGAACCTCGCGCGCTTGCGCGCCGAGCGGCAACTGTCGCTCGATGCGCTCGCGCGGTTGTCCGGCGTGTCCCGCGCGATGCTCGCGCAGATCGAATCGGCGCGCAGCGTGCCGTCGATCAAGGTGCTCTGCAAGATCGCCGCGGCGCTGAAGGTGTCGGTCGCCGCGTTCCTGCGGCGCCACGCGGTGAACGGTTTCGAGCACCTGGCGGCCGAGCGCGCGTCGCGCGTCGTCAGCTCGAACGGCCGCTTCTCGGCCCGTGCGCTGTACCCGGAAGGCGAGCCGGCCGCGGCCGAATTCCACGAACTGCGGATCGCGCCGTTGCATACGGAGCCCGGCGCGCGCCGCGCACCGGGCACGACGGTCAACCTGGTCGTCAGCGAAGGCACGCTCGAAGTGAGCGTGCACGATCGCCGCCAGTTGCTCGCGACGGGCGATGCGATCGTGTTCGATGCCGACCAGCCGTACAGCCTGCGCAACCCGGGCGACAGCGAAGCGCGGGCGTTCCGCGTGACGGTGAGCCCCGAGGTGCCGCCGCGCTGGCTCGTGCCCGACGCGGCGCACGCGGCTGCCAACTGATCGTGCAGGCCGCGCGAAGCGACTGCGTTCCCGGGTTGTCGCGGGATCGCGGGGCGGTCCGCCGGCCATGCGGACGATGCCGTTAGACGGAGTCGTCAGTCAGGTTTTACGGGTAGCGGGCTGCGCGTCGCGCGCGGCTGTTGTATGCTTGGCCCGCCGGTCACGGGGCGTTCCCGTCCGGCAATCAGTGCGTCTTCAGGGCGGGGCGAAATTCCCCACCGGCGGTAGGCTGGCGTAAGCCGGCGAGCCCGCGAGCGCCCGCGCATTCCGCGCGGGGTCAGCAGATCTGGTCGAATGCCAGAGCCGACGGTCACAGTCCGGATGAGAGAAGATGTGCAGATAGTCATGTCCGTCAGGGCCGCTTCGCGCTGCGTGCGAAGCGGGTTGTCGTTCTGTCTGTTTGCAATGCCCTGAAACGTTTTTCGCCCAAATCGTATTTGCGAGGAGCGTTTCACATGTCCTTGATGTCCGTTTCGTCGGCACCCGCCGACGCCTTTGCCGATCTCCCGTTGCTGGATTCCGAACCGGTGCCGCCGCGCATCGCCGCCGCGCTCGACGCGATGCGCGCGGGCCGCGCGGTCGTGCTGCAGGACGACCACGACCGCGAGAACGAGGCCGACCTGATCGTCGCCGCCGAGCGCATCACGCCCGAGACGATGGCGCTGCTGATTCGCGAGTGCAGCGGCATCGTGTGCCTGTGCTTGACCGACGACACGGTGCGCGCGCTCGAGCTGCCGCCGATGGTGCAGACCAACGAAAGCCGTAATGGCACCGCGTTCACGGTGTCGATCGAGGCGCGCGAAGGCGTGCATACCGGCGTGTCGGCCGCCGATCGCGTGACGACGATCCGCGCGGCGATCGCCGACGGCGCGAAGCCGCACGACATCGTGCGCCCCGGCCACGTGTTTCCGTTGCGTGCGCAACCGGGCGGCGTGCTGGCGCGCCGCGGGCACACCGAAGGCACGGTCGACCTGTCGATCCTCGCGGGCCTGAAGCCGGCCGGCGTGCTGTGCGAGCTGATGAATCCGGACGGCACGATGACGCGCGGCGACGATGTCGAACGCTTCGCGCAACGTCACGGGCTGCCGATGCTGACGATTGCCGAACTCGTCGAATTCCGCGAAGCGCTGGCGGCGGCGCGCGAATGCTGCGTCAGCGAGGCGTGACGCGGCGAGCGGATCGTGGCGACGGCCCCGTGCGTCGCGCAAGGCACGGATGCGGGCGCACCGCCATGCAGGCCGGCGTACGCAAAATGGACATTCGGTGATGTTCGTCGCCCGGATCGCTACCTAGACTCTCCACTCCCGAGGACGTCGACACGTTGTCCGCCGACTTTGGGAGCGTGGCCGGCACGCGCGTGCCGGCGATCATTCAATCGATGGAGAGAAGACTCATGCGTGAAATTCGCGATGCGGAGTGCCGCTACGTATCCGGCGGCGTCGACATGTCGGGTGTCCGGCCAACGCCGATGCCTACCGCGCGGCCGAGCCCGCTCGGCGACATTCTGGCGAAGATCGGCAATTGGCTGAACGGTCGGGCAAGCGGTACTAGCCGGCCCCCCGTTCGCCCGATCGGCAAGATCTGACGAATCGGCGGCCTGACGGCGGCTACCGGCAGTTTCCCGCGGGTACCATTGCACGCCGCCGGGCCCGTCGGCGCGCGGCGGCGCGCCATTCGACCGCCGCCGCGTATCAGGACTGCACGTCGCCGAATTCGCCGCGCATGCCGGCTTCGACGAGCGCCGGCAGTTCGTCCATGTTGCGCATGATCCGCGTGATGCCCATCGCGCGCAGCGCGTCCGCGTAGTTGTCGGGGATGTGGCTCGCGCCGACGAACGCGATCGTCTTCATCCCGGCCGCGCGCGCGGCATTCAATCCCGAGATGCTGTCCTCGACGACGACGCAGCGCGCCGGCGCGACGCCGAGCGTCTGCGCCGCGTGCAGGTAGACGTCGGGGTAGGGCTTCGGCCGCGCGACCTGTTCGGAGCTGAACACCCGCTCGCCGAAGATCTCGGTGAGCGACGCGCGCTTGAGCGAGCTGCGCACGCGCACGAGCCGGCTGTTCGACACGACGGCGGCCGGCAGCGTGACCTTCAGCAGTGCGTCGCGCACGCCGCCGATCGGCGCGAGCGATTGCGCGAGCGCGACTTCGATGTTGTGCTCGATGGTCTCGATGAAGTTGGCGGGCATCTCGATTCCGAAGCGGGCTTCGATGCCGGTGAGGAAACGCGACGTCTGCTGCCCGAATGCCGACTTCGCGGCGGCTTCGAAATCGAGGTTCGGGAACGTGGCGGACAGCGTGTCGAGCAGCACGCGGTCGGCGATGACTTCGCTGTCGACGAGCACGCCGTCGCAGTCGCAGATGAGGTGATCGAGCATGGTGATGAAAACGCGGGATATCGGCGGCGCCGATCGATTCGCCATCATACGTGCTTTCACGCGCATGCCGCGCGACGCGGCGGCAAAAGTGCCCGATGCGGCCGTGCGGTTGCCGCATGCCGTACCGGCGTGCCGCCGCTCGCGTGGCCGCCTCGCTCCGCTTGCCCGGATCGCTGTCGCCGTTCGCGGCGTCACAGCTCGATCACGCGCCCCGTTTTCCACGACGTCATCGCGGCGTCGGCCAGTTCGAGCGCGGCGAGCCCGTCGTCGATCGTCGTCCTGACCGGCGTGCCGTCGCGCAGCGCGTCGACGAAGTGCGCGATCTCGGCCGCGTACGCGTGCCGGTAGCGTTCGAGGAAGAACGGCTCCGGCACGTCTGTCGCGATGCCGCCCGCGCACCACGCGCTCACCTCGGTCGGCCGCACGTTGCCGGCCTGCAGCATCCCATGGCTGCCGAGCAGTTCGAAGCGCTGGTCGTAGCCGTAGGCCGCGCGCCGCGACGTGTTGATCTGGCACAGCAAGCCGCGCCGCGTGCGGATCGTCACGGCCGTCGAATCGATGTCGCCCGCG
Organism: Burkholderia sp. BCC0506; assembly: GCF_902833145.1. GTDB lineage: Bacteria > Pseudomonadota > Gammaproteobacteria > Burkholderiales > Burkholderiaceae > Burkholderia. Next base: position 163,110 of record NZ_CADFEN010000010.1, read on the forward strand.
TCGCGCACGGCCGGATCGGTCAGGCAACTGCCCGTCGCATGCAGCGTCTGCGCCTCGTCGCCGAGGATCCAGCGGAACACGTCGAAGTCGTGGATCAGCATGTCCTTGAAAATGCCGCCTGAACTGCGGATGTAGTCGGCCGGCGGCGCGCCCGGGTCGCGGCTCGTCACGATCAGCATTTCGGGCGCGCCGATCTCGCCCCGCGCGACGCGTGCCTTCAGCGCCGCGAAGGTCGGGTCGAAGCGGCGCTGGAAGCCGATCATGCAGGTCACGCCGGTGCGCCGCACGACGTCCGCGCACGCGCGCGAGCGTTCGACGGTCAGGTCGACCGGCTTCTCGCAGAACACCGCCTTGCCCGCGTTCGCGGCCGCGACGATGAGGTCCGCATGCGTGTCGGTGCTCGACGCGATCACGACGGCCTGCACCGCCGCATCGCCGAGCGCGCGCTCGATGTCGGCGACCTGCGCGCCGTGCGCGTGCGCGAGCGCTTGCGCCGACGGCGCATGGCGGTCGATCACGTACTTCAGTTTCGCGCCCGGATGGCGCGCGAGATTCGCCGCATGGATCTTGCCGATCCGGCCCGCGCCGAACAAAGCGAATTCGATCATTCCGTTCTCCTGTGGATTCTGTTGTCTTGCCGATGCGCGACCCGCGTGAGTCGCGCACCGTCACGGCGGTCCGCTCAGCGATCCGCCAGCTCCCCGCGCACGTAGTCGATGCTCGCGCGCAGCCGGTCCTCGATGTCGCCGGCTTCGGCGATTTCGCTCGCGAACGGCTCGAACGACAACGCGCCGCGGTAGCCGCGCGCGAGCAGTTCGCGCAGTTGCCGGACGTTGCCGAGCCGGTCCGCGCCGCCGACCAGCACGCGGTGGCCGTCGCGCATCCGCTCGATTGGCAGGTCGGCTTCCTCGACGCCCGAGAGGTGCACGAGGCCCGTCAGGTTCGGGAAGAAGATGTCCTCGCCGGCGAGGTGATGATGGAACGTGTCGTGCACGAGCCGGAACACCGGCTCGCCTGCGGCCGCGTAGATGCCCTTCACCGCGTCCGACTTGCGGCGCAGCGCGCACTCTTCGAAGCCGAGCGGCTCGATGAAGCCGAGCAGGCCGCGGGCTTCGAGGGTCGGCTTCAGCGCCTTCAGTGCGGTCACGAGATCCGCATGGCGGGCGTCTGCGCTGCGCGTGTCGCCGCGGCTGTTGGTCGGGCACAGCACCAGCGCGCGTGCGCCGCATTGCGACGCGTAGTCGGCCAGCACGGTCGCCTCGTCCGCGCGCTCGGCATTCCACTGCTCGAAGCGCTGCAGCGCGTTGATCGTCAGGATCGTCACGCCGCCGGCTTCGGCCGTCGCGCGGACGGCGGCGGCCGGCGTGCCGTCGGCGATCTCGACGCCGTCGAGGTCGTTGCGGATCTCGATCGTATCGACGCCGAGACGCCGGCACAGCGCGACGTAGCGGTCGAGCGGCAAGCGCGGCGCGCTCATCCGGTTCAGCGAAAAGTGGAAGGCTTGCGTCATCGTTCTGTCCTTGGGGCTTGGGTGGGACGGGTCCGAATCAGGTGCCGGCGCGCGCGGCGAGTGCTTGCCACGTGTCGCGCAGCCAGTGCGCGCACGCGACGTTGTTGTCGAAGATCGAGTAGCGCGCGCCGCCGCCGTAGTCGGGAAACGGGATGAACTCGCAACTGATCTGCTCGAGTCGTGCCGGGTGCGCATGAGCGGGAGCGCGAACCTGCGTCTGCGCTTGCAGCAACTGGCGCAGCGCGGCTTTCCACGTGTCGAGCGCATCCGCGCGCCATTGGCCGTGATAGGCGCCCGGTGCGGGTGCGACGAACGGGTACTGGATGCCGCGGCCGGGCCGGCCGTCCGCGCGGCGCATCCAGCGGTTGACGGGGTTGTCCGGGCTCACGCTGCGCGCATGCGCATGCCGGACCCAGCCGCGCGCGATCCAGTCGGCGTAGATCGCGGCGGGTGAAGCGGGGTCGAGCATCGCGCGGCCACCGTCGGCCGATTCGCGCACGCCCGACGCGTCGAGTTCGGCGCGGTTGCCGATCTTGAACAGCAGGTGCGCATGATCGAGCGTGATCCGGAACGGCGCGCCGGCCTGCTCGACATGCCGCGCGACGCGCGCCACGCGCGCGAAATCCTCGCTCCACATGTCGACGTGCACTTCGAGGCTCGGCAGGCAGCCGACCGGATCGCCGCATTCATAGGCGCGCAGGTAGAAATCGGCGACCTCGCGATCGGACAGCGGATGGCCGTCCGCGTGATGCGCGAACAGCTGGCAGTTGAGCACCGTGCTGCCGAAGCGTGCGCCTGCCGCGACGATCTCGGCGACATGCGCTTCGTCGCGGCCCGCGCGCCAGATGCCGCCGATCACGCGAATCGGCAGCGCGTGGCGCTCGACCAGCGCGAAATACGGCGACAGGTCCTCGCCGCGCGCCGGGTTCTTTTCGATGTAGTCGAACACGCCGGCGGCGGCGACCCGCCGGAAGCGCTCGGCGGGCGTGGGCGGCGGCAGCCCGTCGTGTTCGAGCACGCCGTCGAGGTTCACGCCGATGAGGATCGGTTCGGCCATCGTCTCCTGTCCGTTGTCGTTCGTGGATGGCTGATCAATGTACGGATGCGCGGCACGCGCCGCATGACAAACGTTGGCGAAAAATCGCCAACGCGACGGTCGATTTTTTCGCCGCGAGCACGCGGCCCGCCGCGCGGCGCGATTCACGGCTGCAGGTACGCGCTCGTCCTCACGTTCGCCGGACAGAACACGCGGAATTCGACCGGATCGTCCGGCGGCGGCTGCTCGACGATGCCGCACGCATGCAGCACGTGCTGCAATGCGGAAATCGCCTGACCGTCGGGATCCTGGTCGATCGCGAGATCCATCGCGCCCGCTTCGATGAAGGTGCGGTGCAGGTCGATCATCTCGTGGCCGATCCACACGACGCGCCCGACCGCGCCGGCCTTGCGCAGCGCGGCTTCGATGCCGGCCGACCCGGCGCCGCTGTTGTAGATCGCGACCACGTCGTCGTGCGCCTGCAGCGCCTTCGACACCGCGCGGTAGCAGCGGTCGTCCTGGTCGAGCGTCTCGATCGGTTCGTCGTCGCAGCGCAGGGCGGCGAATGCGTCGGCGAGCTGGTCGCGGCAGCCGGCCATCCGGTCGGCGTGGGCGCGGTAGCCCATCCGCCCGCCAAGCAGCAGCACGCGGCCGGCGCGCGCGGCAAGGCGGCCGATGTAGTAGCCGGCCGTGCGCCCCGCGCGATAGTTGTCGATGCCGGCGAAGTGCGCGCGGTCGATGCCGCCGATGTCGGTGACCATCGTGACGACGGTCTCGCCCCGCGCGATCGCGCCGGCCAGTGCGTCGCGTATGCGGGCCGTGTCGTGCGCGGTAACGATCAGCGCCGCGCGCCGGTAAGCGGGCCGCTCGATCAGCGCGGCGGCGCGCGCGTCGTCCGCGGCGGGCAGGATCGTCCGGTGCACGACCACGCGCCGGTCGAGCATCTGCAGCGAGCGCTGCAGCGCCTGCTGCAATCGTCGGAAGAACGGCGCGTCGGTGTCCGGCAGCAGTACGTCGACATGGATCAGCCCGTGCCGCGTGTCGGGCAGCTGGCGCGGCACGCCGAGTTGCCGCGCGGCCGCCACCACGCGTTCGCGTGCCTGCGCGGAGACGCTGCCGCGCTCGTTCAGCACGCGGTCGACGGTCGTCGTGCTGACGCCGGCGAGCGCGGCGATTTCGTCGAAGCGCGCGGTGCGCTTGCGCCAGCGCGGCCCGGATTCACCTGCCATGGTCGTCTCCATCGTGAGGGTCGCCATCGATCGCGTGGCGTTGTCGGGCACGCTAAAGCGATGGCGAAATCTCGTCAACGTTTCGATTGAGGCGGGGTGGCCGCTCGCCTAATTTCGCTCTTGTGGCGAAGCGCGTCCCGCGCACAAGGCACTCCAGGAGACAGACGTGACCCATATCGACGACCCGGCACGCGAGCACACGGCGGCGCGCCGTCGGGCATACCGAATGATCGGCGGCGCCGGCGAGCGCGCGCAGGCCGCCGGGCTCGTCAACGCTGCGTGGTACCGGTGCGCGGTGCCGCGGCCGTTGATGAAGCAACTGATGCAGCGCAGCGATGCGCGTGCGATTCGCGACACGCTGATCTGGTACGCGGCGATCGCGATCACGGGCGCGCTCGCGTGGCTGGCGTGGCGCGCGCATTCGGCGTGGGCGATCCCTGCGTTCTTCGTGTACGGCACGCTGTACTGCAGCCCGGCCGATTCGCGCTGGCACGAATGCGGGCACGGCACCGCGTTCCGCACACGCTGGATGAACGACGTGCTGTACCAGGTCGCCTCGTTCCAGGTGTTCCGCCGCGCGACCGCATGGCGCTGGAGCCATGCACGCCATCACACCGATACGCTCGTCGTCGGGCGCGATCCGGAAATCGCCGCGCCGAAGCCGACCGACTGGCTCGCGCTCGCGCTGAACGTCGTCGCGCTCAAGCACGCGGCCGGCGAGCTGCGCAAGATGGTCGCGGTATCGTTGACCGGCCGGCTCGACGACGAGGAACGCACGTACGTGCCCGAAGCGGAATGGCCGAAGGTCGTGCGCGAGTCGCGCATCCATCTCGCGATCCACGCGCTCGTGACGGGCGCCGCGCTCTACTGGCACACGATCCTGCCGCTGCTCTACATCGGCCTGCCGAGCCTCTACGGCGCATGGCTGTACCTGTACTTCGGGCTCACGCAGCACGCGGGCATGCCCGAGAACGTGCTCGATCACCGGCGCAACTGCCGGACCGTGATGATGAATCCGGTATTCCGCTTCCTGTACTGGAACATGAACTATCACGTCGAGCACCACATGTTCCCGATGGTGCCGTTCCATGCGCTGCCGAAGCTGCACGAAGCCGTGAAGGCCGACATGCCGCCGCCGTACCGCAGCACGCTTGCGGCGTACGCGGAGATCGTGCCGGCGCTGGTCCGGCAGACGCGCGACCCGTCCGCTTGCGTCGTGCGGCCGGTGCCCGATGCCGCGCGCGCCTAGCCGTTATCGAATATCCCGACGAAGGAGACACACACCATGACGCAATGGATCGACACCGGCGCGCTCGACGACATCGACGACGAAGACGTCGCGCGCTTCGATCATGCCGGCCACACGTATGCGATCTACCGGATCGACGGCCAGGTTTATGCGAGCGACGGCCTGTGCACCCACGAGCAGGTGCATCTCGCGGACGGGCTCGTGATGGATCACGTGATCGAATGCCCGAAGCACAACGGCCGCTTCGACGTGCGCGACGGCCGGCCGCTGTCGGCACCCGCGTGCGAGAAGCTGCGCACGTACCGTGCGAAGATCGAGGACGGTCGCATCCTGATCGAGGTGTGACGCGATGACCAGCGACCGGGTGATGGCGATCGTCGGCGCGGGCCATGCGGGCGGGCGTGCCGCGCAGGTGCTGCGCGCGTCCGGCTGGCGCGGGCGCATCGTGCTGATCGGGGCGGAGCCGCATGGGCCGTACGAGCGGCCGCCGTTGTCGAAGGGCGTGCTGACGGGCGAGCGCAGCGCGGCGCAATGCCGGCTGCGCGATACCGAAGCCTGGGCGGCCGACCGCATCGAGCGGATCGTCGGGACCGTCGAGCGCATCGATCCGCGCGCACGCGAGGTGCGCGTGTCGGGCGGGCACGTGTTCGGCTACGACGCGCTGCTGCTGGCCACCGGCGGCCGCGCGCGCCGTCTGGCCGTTCCGGGCGCGGCGCTCGACGGCGTGGTCGCGTTGCGCACGCTCGACGACGCGGCCGCGCTCGGCGCGCGGCTCGTGCCCGACGCGCGGATCGTGCTGGTCGGCGGCGGCTTCATCGGTCTCGAAGTCGCGGCGTCGGCGCGGCAGCGCGGCTGCCGCGTGACCGTGCTCGATGCGGCGCCGCGGCTGCTCGGCCGCGCGGTGCCCGAAGCCATCGCGATGCGCGTGCAGTCGCTTCATGACGAGCGGGGCGTGGCGATCCGCCTGAACCGGACGCCGGTTGCGATCGAGCGGGCATCGGGCGGTGCACTGGCCGTCGTGCTCGACGACGGCGACACGCTGCTCGCCGACACGGTCGTAACCGGCATCGGCATCGAGCCGGCTGACGAGCTGGCGCGCGATGCGGGCCTCGCGGTCGAGCGCGGCATCGTCGTGAACGCGCAGCTCGAGACGTCGGCGCGCGGGGTCTTCGCGGCGGGCGACGTCGCCGTGTTCCCGAGCGTGTTATCGGGGCGGCCGGTTCGACAGGAGACGTGGCACGGCGCCGACACGCAGGCGCACGTCGCCGCCCGCAACATGCTCGGTGCGGGCGAGCCGTATCGCGACATGCCGTGGTTCTGGTCCGATCAATACGATGCGCAATTGCAGGTGGCCGGGGAGCCGGCGCTCGGCACGCGGTCGGTCGCGCGCGTGCTCGGCGACGACGCGGAAATCCATTTCCATTTCGATGCGCTCGCGCGGCTCGTCGCGGCGAGCGGCTTCGGCCGTGCAGCGGGATTCGTGAAGGACATGCGCGTGGCGCGCATGCTGGTCGAGCGCGGGATCGACGTGACGCCGGCGGCGCTCGCGGACGTCGGCGTGAAGCTGAAGTCGCTGGTGACGGCCGCGAACGGCCGGTAGAAGCAAGGAAGGGCGTGAAGCGCGCGGCAGGGAAGGCCGCGCGCGTCGTTCAAACCGCGATCAGGCCATCGCGTGCAGGCGCAGATACAGCCCGGCCGCCGCGGCGCCGCCGAGCAGCGGGCCGATCACCGGCACCCATGCATAGCGCCAGTCGCTGTCGCGCTTGCCGGGAATCGGCAGCAGCGCATGCATGATGCGCGGCGACAGGTCGCGCGCGGGGCTCATCGCATAGCCGGTCGGGCCGCCGAGCGAGATGCCGATGCCGAGCACGAGCAGGCCGACGGGCAGCGCATCGAGTGCGCCGAGGCCGACCTGCGGCGACGCGAGATACAGCACGCCGAGGATCAGCACGAACGTGCAGATCGCTTCGGTCAGCACGTTGTGCGTGACGCTGCGGATCGCCGGCGCGGTGCAGAACACCGCGAGCTTCAGGTCCGCATCGGCTTCCTTCGCGAAGTGCTGGCGATACGCGAGCCACACGAGCAAGGCGCCCGCCATCCCGCCGAGCATCTGCGCGAGCACGTAGCCGCCGACTTTCGACCACGCGAACTTGCCCGCGAGCGCGAGGCTGATCGTGACGATCGGGTTCAGGTGCGCGCCGCTGAACGACGCGGTCACGTAGACCGCGACGAACACCGCCATCGCCCAGCCCATCACGATCACGATCAGGTCCGCGCCTTTGCCCTTGGTCTTTGCAAGCAGCACGTTTGCGACCGCGCCGTTGCCGAGCAGCACGAGGATCGCGGTGCCGATGAATTCTGCAATATAAGGTGACATGATTGTCTCTCGAAGTCACGGCGGACTCGCGCGCTGCGCGGTCCGCCGGTGTTGTTGTATGTCGTTTGGTGTCTTTCGATTACTGGGTGTCGTCGGCCCATGCCTTGGCCGCGCGCACCGCACGCTGCCAGCCGGCCATGCGCTGCTCGACCTGGTCCTTCGGCATCGACGGTGCGAAGCGGCGATCGAGCTGCCACTGGTTGCGCACTTCGTCGAGGTTCTTCCAGTAGCCGATCGCGAGGCCCGCGAGGTAGGCCGCGCCGAGCGCGGTCGTCTCGGTGATCTGCGGACGCACCGCGTCGACGCCGAGCAGGTCGGCCTGGAACTGCATCAGCAGGTCGTTCGCGCTCGCGCCGCCGTCCACGCGCAGCTCGCCGATGCTGATGCCCGAATCGGCTTCCATCGCGGCCAGCACGTCGAGCGACTGGTACGCGATCGCATCGAGCGCCGCGCGGGCCAGATGAGCGGCGGTCGTCCCGCGCGTGACGCCGAACACCGAGCCGCGCGCCCGCGCGTTCCAGTGCGGCGCGCCGAGGCCGGCGAAGGCGGGCACGAGATACACGCCGTCGGTATGCGGCACGCTGGCCGCGAGCGCTTCGATCTCGGCGGCCGTCTTGATGAGCCCGACGCCGTCGCGCAGCCACTGCACGACCGCGCCCGCGATGAAGATGCTGCCCTCGAGCGCGTACTGCACGTCGTCGCCGATCTGCCACGCGATCGTCGTGACGAGGTTGTTCTTCGACTCGATCGGCTTGTCGCCGGTGTTCATCATCAGGAAGCAGCCGGTGCCGTAGGTGTTCTTCACCATGCCCGAGGTCGTGCACATCTGGCCGAACAGCGCGGCGTGCTGGTCGCCGGCGATGCCCGCGAGCGGGATCTTCGACGCGAACACGGTGGTCTTCGTGTGGCCGTAGATTTCCGACGACGCCTTCACCTCCGGCAGCATGCTGCGCGGAATGTCGAGCAGTTCGAGCAGCTCGCTGTCCCACTCGCGCGTGTGGATGTTGAACAGCATCGTGCGCGACGCGTTGGTCACGTCGGTCACGTGCAGTTCGTGCTTCGTGAAGTTCCACACGAGCCAGCTGTCGACGGTGCCGAACGCGAGCTTGCCCTGGCGCGCCTTGTCGCGCGCGCCCGGCACGTTGTCGAGGATCCAGCGGATCTTCGTCGCGGAGAAGTACGAGTCGATCGGCAGGCCGGTCTTCGCGCGCACCTTCGCTTCGAGGCCCTGTGCCTTCAGCGAATCGCAGAAGTCGGCGGTGCGGCGATCCTGCCAGACGATCGCGTTGTAGACGGGCTGGCCCGTCTCGCGATCCCACACGATCGTGGTTTCTCGCTGGTTCGTGATGCCGATCGCGGCGATCGACGTGCCGTTCAGGCCCGTGCGCGTGACGGCTTCGGCGGCGACGCCGGCTTGCGTCGACCAGATTTCCTGCGGGTCGTGCTCGACCCAGCCGGGTTGCGGGTAGATCTGTTCGAATTCCTTCTGGGCGATCGATACGATATTGCCCTGGCGATCGAACAGCATCGCGCGGGAACTCGTGGTGCCCTGGTCAAGCGCGAGGATGTACTGGTCCTGCATGTCTCTCATCTCCATCCGTGGATTGGCTTAGTTGTGATGCGCGCCGCATGTCGGGCGGCGCGTCGGTGAATCAACGTCGGTCAGGCAACTGCTGCTGCAACTGCATTCGAATCAGGCATGCGGCGCATGCGCGGCGGCGAACCACGCGTCGACCGCGGCGGTCACCGCATCGAGCGAGCCGGGCGCGACGTGCAGGCCGAGCTTCGAGCGGCGCCACAGCACGTCCTGCGCGCAGGTCGCCCATTCGGCGTCGCGCAGGTAGCGCAGTTCGGCGTCGTGGATGCCCGGTGCGATTTCGGCGCCGAGATCGGCGAGCGATTTCGCGCCGTCGATCACGCGTTCCGCACGCGTGCCGTACGCACGCGCATAGCGGCGCGCGAGCGCGGCGGGCAGCCACGGGTGGCGTTGCGCGAATGCGTTGGCGAACACGTCGAACTTCGCGTCCGCGATGTCGCCGCCCGGCAGCGCGACGCCGGCCGTCCAGGTCTTCGCGTCGCGGCCGAGCGCGCGGCACAGCATGTCGCCGGCTTCTTCCGCGAGCTTGCGGAACGTCGTGATCTTGCCGCCGAACACCGACAGCAGCGGGGCGCCCGCGCCGTCGTCGAGTTCGAGGCGATAGTCGCGCGTGACGGCCGACGCGTTCGCCGCGTTTTCGTCCTCCAGCAGCGGGCGCACGCCCGAATAGGTCCAGTGCACGTCGGCCGGCGAGATCTTGCGCTTGAAGTAGCGGTTGATCGAATCGCACAGGTACTGCGTCTCGTCGCGATCGATCGCGACCTTCGCGGGATCGCTCGTGTATTCGACGTCGGTCGTGCCGATCAGCGTGAAGTCGTGTTCGTACGGAATCGCGAAGATGATCCGCTTGTCCGGGTTCTGAAAGATGTACGCGTGATCGTGATCGAACAGGCGGCGCGTGATGATGTGGCTGCCCTTCACGAGCCGCACGCTGTGGTGCGCGCCGCGCCCGAGCGCGCCGTGCAGCACTTCGCCGACCCACGGGCCGGCCGCGTTCGCGATCGCGCGTGCATGCACGACGCGGATCGAACCGTCGGGCTGCTGCAGCCGCGCTTCCCATTCGTCGCCGCGGCGCTCGGCGGAAACGAGCTTCGTGCGCGTGAGGATCTCGGCGCCGCGCTCCTTCGCATCCATCGCGTTCAGCACGACGAGGCGGGCATCGTCGACCCAGCCGTCGGAGTACACGAAGCCGCGCTTGATCGAATCGATCAGCGGCGCGCCGGCCGCATGGCGGCGCATGTCGATGCCGCGCGAGCCGGGCAGCAGTTCGCGTTTCGCGAGGTGATCGTAGAGGAACAGGCCGATGCGGATCAGCCAGGCCGGGCGCAGGTTCGGCATGTGCGGCATCACGAAGCGCAGCGGCCACATGATGTGCGGCGCCGCGCGCAGCAGCGTTTCGCGTTCCTGCAGCGCCTTGCGCACCAGCCCGAACTCGTTGTACTCGAGGTAACGCAGGCCGCCGTGAATCAGCTTCGTGCTGGACGACGACGTATGCGACGCGAGGTCGTCCTGCTCGCAGAGCATGACCGACAGGCCGCGGCCGGCCGCATCGCGCGCGATCCCCGCGCCGTTGATGCCGCCGCCGACGACGAGCAGATCGTAGCGATTCGGTTGGGTCACCTGCTGTCCTTATCGTCTGTTGAAATAGGGCGAACACGAAATGTTCGAATTCGAAATTTAACGAACGAAATCGAAAAAGTAAAGTTCGAAAAAGCGGGGCCAGTAGCGCGCGGCACGATCCCGGACGATACTGACGGAATCGACCGTTTCGCGAGGTGAATCATGCGTATTGGGATGTGGGCCGGCGTGTGTGCGGTCCTTCTGGCGGGCTGCAGCGCGGGTGCGCCGCCGCTCGCCGGCAACTGGCGAGCGCCGTCGTTCATCGACCTGCAGACGTCGTGCGGCGGCGCCGCGCGCGATTGGGGCGCGGACGCACAGCCGGTCTACTCGACGCTGTACGACGCGTACGTGGCGAAACGGTATCGCGGGCTGACCGAAGCGAACTATTGTGCGTTCGTAAACGAACTTTCGACCCGCTATGCGGCGCCCGACGCGGCGGCACGGGCCGGCTGGATCGCCTACTTCAACGGCGCACGCGCGCAGGCCATCAGCTGGCGGGCGGCGGTCGACCCGACGCTGCGCGGCGGTTGAGGCCGGCGGCGGCGAACGGACGGAAGGGAGGGCAGGAACGACCGCGCGGCCGGATGGCGGCCGCGCGATCAGGTCGGGTCAGGGACAGCGGGGCTTACGAATAGCGGTACTTGATGGATCGCAGCGCGGCGTCGCCGGTCTCGGTCACGCAGTATTTGCGCCCCGAGCCGAGCCCTTCCAGGCGGACGAGCTGTTGTTCGAGCAGGATGTCCAGTTCATCCCGATCCATGTCGCGCTGATCAGGCGCGTCCTTCACAAGCAAGAGCGTGGCGAATTCATGCGGACTCAGCATCGTTCTCTCCGTGGCAATCAGACTGCCCGCGCGGCCGGCGCACCGCCGACGCGCGATACCCCGCGGGGGTATGGCTTGGGGGGGAAAGCTGCATTCGCCGGCCTGCGATTCGCACCGCCCTGGCACAGGCGGATCGGCGAACGGGCCGGGGAACTGGAGTCTAGTCGAGTGCGCAGGCAACGACAAATCGTGCCCCGTTAATTTTCCGTTTGACAGAAGCGCACACCGCAAGCGGTTCGCGCGCGGCGCCAACTTCTTGATTTCACTTGAAGTTCGAGGTGCGGTGCAGCATCGCAACCGTCATTCCGCGACGTACACCTGCGTGCCGGCGGCGGCCACCGTATCGGCCATGTCGGGCGGCAGCGGCTTGTCGGTGAAGAGTGCGTGCACCTGGCTCAGATGGCCCTGGCGCACCAGCGCCGGGCGGCCGACCTTCGAATGGTCGGTCACGAGGTACACCGTGCGCGCGTGCTGCATGATCGCCTCGGCGACGCGCACCTCGCGCGTGTCGAAATCGCGCAGCGTGCCGTCGGCCTCGATCGCCGACGTGCCGATGATCGCGTAGTCGACCTTGAACTGGCGGATGAAGTCGATCGCGAGCTCGCCGACGATGCCCTTGTCCCACGGCCGCACGATGCCGCCCGTGATCAGCACCTCGCAGTCGGGGTAGCCGCTCATCATCGATGCGACGTTCAGGTTGTTCGTGATCACGTGCAGCCCGTGATGGCGGTTCAGCGCACGCGCGACTTCCTCGGTCGTCGTGCCGAGGTTGATGAACAGCGACGCCTGGTCGGGGATGTGCGACGCCGCGAGCGCCGCGATGCGCCGCTTCTCGTCGTGGAACATCCGCTGACGCGCCGTATACGACACGTTCTCCGAGCTGGTCGGCAGGCTCGCGCCGCCGTGATAGCGGCGCAGCAGGTTCAGGTCGGCGAGCCAGTTCACGTCGCGGCGGATCGTCTGCGGCGTCACCGCGAAGTGCGCGGCGAGATCGTCGACGGTCACGAAGCCGTCGCGCTGCACCCATTCGAGCAATTCCTGCTGGCGCGCGTTGAGGGTGAGGCGGGGATCTCGGGTCATGGCTCGATGGTCGTGTCGTGAGACGGAGCGGGTATTGTAAGGGCGGCAACGGCGTTCGGCCGGCCTGCCGGGCATCGGCGCGCACAATTCATGCGCGAATCGCATGGATTCATGTGACAAATGAATTTGTACGATCGCGCTGATCGCGCTGCAATGGCGGATTGCCCGCTCACCCGGGCACGTTCATCCAGCTTTCGACGAGGTGGTATCGATGAGTGGCTTCAACTGGCACAACCCGTATCCGACGACCCGCATTCCGGTGTTCGCGCGCAACGTCGTGTCGACGTCGCACCCGCTGGCCGCGCAGGCCGGGCTGCGGATGCTGTGGAAGGGCGGCAACGCGGTGGATGCGGCGCTGGCCGCGGCCGCCGCGATCACGGTCGTCGAGCCCGTGTCGTGCGGCCTCGGCGGCGATGCGTTCGCGCTCGTGTGGGACGGCGAGCGGCTGTCCGGGCTGAACGCATCGGGCGTCGCGCCGGCCGCATGGAACGTCGACTACTTCCGCCAGCGTCACGGCGAGGACGCGCGCGGCATCGCGAACAAGCCGACGCGCGGCTGGGACACCGTCACCGTGCCGGGCGTGATCGCGGGCTGGGAAGCACTACACGCGAAGTTCGGTTCGCTGCCGTTCGCGGACCTGCTCGAACCGGCGATCGAGATCGCGGAGCGCGGCTATGCGGTGCCGCCGATCGTCGCGCACAAGTGGGCGGCGGCCATTCCCGAACTGCAGGGCCTGCCGGGCTTCGCGGACACCTTCATGCCGCGCGGCCGCGCACCGCTCGTCGGCGAACGCGTGTGCCTGCCCGGTCACGCGCGGACGCTGCGCACGCTCGCGAAGGACGGCGCCCGTGCGTTCTACGAAGGTGCGCTCGCCGAGCGTGTCGCCGCGTTCGCGCGCGAAGGCGGCGGCGCGCTGACCGAAGCCGACCTGCGCGCGTACCGGCCGGAATGGGTCGAGCCGATCGGCAAGCGCTTCGGCCGCCATACGATTCACGAGATCCCGCCGAACGGGCAGGGCATCGCCGCGCTGATCGCGCTCGGCATCGCCGAGCATGCGGGCGTGACCGAATGGCCGGTCGACTCCGTCGATTCGCAGCATTTGCAGATCGAGGCGATGAAGCTCGCGTTCGCCGACGTCTATCGCTACGTCGCCGATCCGCGCGCGATGGACGTCACGCCCGAACAGATGCTCGACGACGCGTATCTCGCCGAACGCGCGAAGCTGATCGATCGCGCGCGGGCGACGCACTTCGCCGCCGGCCGCCCGCATTCCGGCGGCACGATCTACCTGTCGGCGGCCGACGAGCGCGGGATGATGGTGAGCTTCATCCAGTCGAACTACATGGGCTTCGGTTCGGGGCTCGTCGTGCCCGGCACGGGCATTGCGCTGCAGAACCGCGGGCACGGCTTCTCGATGGACCCGGCTTCGCCGAACGTCGTCGCGGGCGGCAAGCGGCCGTTCCACACGATCATCCCGGCGTTCGTCACCGAGGAAGCCAACGGCCGCACCGAGGCCGTGATGAGCTTCGGCGTGATGGGCGGCGACATGCAGCCGCAGGGCCACCTGCAGACCATCGTGCGGATGCTCGGCTATGGCCAGCAGCCGCAGGCCGCGTGTTGCGCGCCGCGCTGGAAGGTCAACCGCGACTTCACGCTCGACGTCGAGGCGACGATGAACCGCGCGACCGTCGACGCGCTCGCCGCCCGCGGCCATACGATCCAGTCGATCGACGATCCTTACATGGATTTCGGTTCGGGGCAGTTCGTGTGGCGCCTCGATCCCGACGATCCCGAGCGCGGCTACGTGGCCGCGAGCGACAGCCGGCGCGACGGGCTGGCGGCCGGTTTCTGACGGATCGCTTCCAGCTTGCGTTGCAGTTTCCCGGCATCGCGGGCGGCCCGGCGGCCGCCCGTTTCGTTTGGCGCGGCCGCCCATCGTCGAACCCGCGCAAGCGGTTTGAAGGGCTCGTCTAACGAACGGCAACAGACGCCGTGGAACTGCGCCTGTCGGGTATGGTCAGTGCTCTGGAGCACGAACGTCAAAGTCCGGCTAAGATGCCAGGAATGGTTCGGCCGGACCAACTCACTATAAACGCAAGTAAAACGCCGCCTGCGGACCGGCTGGCGCCTGTGCCCAGGCACGGGCCGGCCCCCGCGCGACGACTGGGAGCGCACCACCATGGACATGAAAACGACGCATGTGATGCCGTGGCGTATCGAGGACATCGACCTGAACCGGATCGATCGTCAGCGTGCCGCCGCGAACGAGGATCTGTTGCTGCTGCTGTGCGCGTCGTCGTTCATCGAAAGCGGCTCGGATCTCTATACGAGCAATCTGAGCGAATTCTTCAATGACGATCCGGAAGTCTCCGCATGGCTCAACAATGCATGGGAGCCCGAAGAATTGCAGCACGGCCGCGCGCTGAAGGCGTACATCGCGCACGTGTGGCCGGAGTTCGACTGGGATACCGCGTTCGCGAATTTCTTTGCCGAGTATTCGAAGACCTGCTCGGTCGAGGCGTTCGAAAAAACCCGCGCGCTCGAAATGGT
The DNA here is from genome assembly GCF_902833145.1 of Burkholderia sp. BCC0506. Classification (GTDB taxonomy): domain Bacteria; phylum Pseudomonadota; class Gammaproteobacteria; order Burkholderiales; family Burkholderiaceae; genus Burkholderia. The sequence continues at coordinate 178,181 of NZ_CADFEN010000010.1, forward strand.
CGCACGCTGCGTCGTCGAGACGGGCACGGCCACGCTCTACCGCGCGATCAACGAGTGCTCGGACGAGCCGGTGCTCAAGGAAATCACCGACAACATCCGCACGGACGAAGTGCGCCACTACAAGCACTTCTTCAAGTTCTTCAAGAAGTACAACCAGGTCGAAGGCAACGGCCGGCTCGCGGTGCTCGGCGCGCTCGCGCGCCGCGTGATGGAAATCAAGAACGAGGATTCCGAGATCGCGCTGCGCCACGTTTTCGCGATCCGCTATCCGGACCGCGTCGGCGACAGCCAGTACAACCGCGAGCGCGCCGCACGCATCAATTCGCTCGTCCGGCGCAACCTGTCGGCCGACATGTGCGTGAAGATGCTGCTCAAGCCGCTCGACCTGCCCGCGAAGATCCAGCCGGGCGTCCACTACCCGCTCACGAAGATCACGCGGCACGTTTTCCTGCGCTGATCGCCGCGGCACGGCCCGTCGCGCGTATGCTGATGCATCCTCATCCGTCCCGCACCCGCGCCACGCCATCATGACCGATACCCATCGCCACGCGCTCGAACAATGGACGTTCGACGCGTGGCCGCCTGCCGTCGTGTCGCTGTTCGACGGCACCGCGCTCGAGCGTCATGCCGACGTCGCCGCGTCGCTGATCGTCGCGACCGACGACGGCCAGTTGCGCACGACGCTGCTCGGCGTCGGCGAGATCTACGCGCGCGATGCGCGCACGCTGCTGATCGCGCTGTGGCCGCAGTCGCGGGCGGCGCGCGCGATCGCGCAGCGGCGCACGGCCGCGCTGACGCTCGTCGCCGACGGTGCGTTCCTTCAGGCGCAACTGGAGATGGCGCCGCTCGAAGGAGACTTCGGCGGGCTGGCCGGATTCGCCGCGACGATCGCGCACGGCGATGCGCAGCGGGTCGGCTATGCGCGTCTCGCGACCGGCGTCACGTTCACGCTGGAAGGGGAGCGCGCCGCGGTGCTCGCACGCTGGCAACGCCAGATCGAGCACCTGCGGCGCGCGGCCGCGCGGCTTCAGTGACCGCGCTGGCCGCTGCGCGACGAACGGTTGCGGTTCGGGTGCGCGGCGTTGCCGTTCGCCGGGCGGGCGCCGTTGCCACCGCCTGCCGGACGCGCGCCGCCATTGCCGCCGGCGCCGCCTTGCGGGCGCGGCTTCGCGGCCTTCTGCTGCGCGGCCTTCGGTTGCGCGTTGCCGTCGCGTTTCGCGGCCGGATGGCCTGAACCGCCGGCGCGCGGCTGGCGATTGCCGCCGCCACCGCCGCGCGGCTGCTGCTGCCCGCGGCGCTGCTGGATCGGCTCCGGCTTCGCGTTCGGGTCGGGTTCGAAGCCCGCGATCACTTCCTGCGGGATCTCGCGCTTGATCAGCCGCTCGATGTCGCGCAGCAACTGCTTCTCGTCGACGCACACGAGCGACACCGCTTCGCCGGTCGCGCCCGCGCGGCCCGTGCGGCCGATCCGGTGCACGTAATCCTCGGGTACGTTCGGCAGGTCGAAGTTGACGACGTGCGGCAACTGGTCGATGTCGATCCCGCGCGCGGCGATATCGGTCGCGACGAGCACCTGCAGCGTGCTGTTCTTGAACTCGGCCAGCGCGCGCGTGCGGGCCGACTGGCTCTTGTTGCCGTGGATCGCCATCGCGCTGATGCCGTCCTTCGTCAGTTGCTCGGCGAGCCGGTTCGCGCCGTGCTTGGTACGCGTGAACACGAGCACCTGGAACCAGTTGTGTTCGCGGATCAGGTGGGTGAGCAGCTCGCGCTTGCGGTCGCGGTCGACCGGGTGGATCTTTTGCGCGACGCTCTCGGCGGTCGTGTTGCGGCGAGCGACCTCGATCAGCGCGGGCGAGTCGAGCAGGCTGTCGGCGAGCGCCTTGATTTCGTCGGAGAAGGTGGCCGAAAACAGCAGGTTCTGGCGCTGCGGCGGCAGCTTCGCGAGCACGCGCTTGATGTCGTGGATGAAGCCCATGTCGAGCATCCGGTCGGCTTCGTCGAGCACGAGGATGTCGAGATCCGACAGGTCGATGGTCTTCTGCTGCATGTGGTCGAGCAGGCGCCCCGGCGTCGCGACGACGATGTCGACGCCGCGCTTGAGCGCGTCGATCTGCGGATTGATGCTGACGCCGCCGAACATCACGGTCGAGCGCAGCTTCAGGTACTTGCTGTATGCACGGACGCTTTCCTCGACCTGGGCGGCGAGTTCGCGCGTCGGCGTGAGGATCAGCGCGCGCACCGCGCGCTTCGCGCCACGGTGTTCGGCGTAGAACGTGTGCAGGCGTTGCAGGATCGGCAGCGTGAAGCCGGCGGTCTTGCCGGTGCCCGTTTGTGCGCCGGCGAGCAGGTCGCCGCCGCCGAGGACGGCCGGGATGGCCTGTTGCTGGATCGGGGTCGGCGACGTGTAGCCGAGCTCGTTGACCGCCTTGACCAGCGGTTCGGCCAGGCCGAGAGATTCGAAAGACATAGATACCACTCTTGAGTTTTATGATCGGCGATGCATCGCGCGGCCCGCGCGGCAAACCTGCATCGCAAAACAGCCAAAAAGCAAAAGGGCGCGGCCGCGGTTTCCCGCAGCCGCGCCCCGTTTGTGTGAGCCGCTTCTTAGTCGAGCGGCGCGGAACGCAGGTCGCTCACCTGTTGCGGCGAGATCGGCGTACCGTTGTTACCCCAGGACATCCGGATATACGTGACGACTGCCGCGACTTCCTGGTTCGACAGCGACTGTGCGAACGGCGGCATCCCGTACGGACGCGGATTCTTGAACGTGCTCGGCGGGTAGCCGCCATTCAGCACCATGCGGATCGGGTTGACGGCCGATTCCATCATGATCGAGTGGTTGCCCGCGAGCGGCGGATAGGCCGGCGGCTTGCCGGCGCCGGTTTCGGCGTGGCAGGTCGCGCAGTTGTCCGCGTAGATCTTCTTGCCCTGTTCGAACAGCGCGTTGCCGAACTGCTTCGACGGCTCGTACTGCATGTTCTTCGGCGCTTCAGCCTTCTGCGGGATCGACTTCAGGTACGTCGACATCGCGCGCGTATCTTCGTCGGTCATGTACTGCAGGCTGTTGTGGACCACGTCCGCCATCGGGCCGAACACCGCGCCCTTCTGCGACACGCCGGCCTGCAGCAGGTCGGACAGCTCCTGCACGTGCCAGTCGCCGAGGCCGAGTTCCTTGTCGTTCGTCAGCGACGGCGCGTACCAGTTCTGCAGCGGGATCAGGCCGCCGGCGAACGCCGACGAGTTCACCGGGCCGCCCATCATGTTGATCGACGTGTGGCACATCGAGCAGTGGCCGAGGCCTTCGACGAGATACGCGCCGCGGTTCCATTCGACCGACTTCGTCGGATCCGGCTTGTACTCGCCTTCCTTGAAGAACAGCGTGCGCCAGCCGATCAACAGGTTGCGGTTGTTGAACGGGAACTTCAGTTCGTGCGGACGGCTCGGCACCGACACCGGCGGGACCGAACGCAGGTACGCGTAGATCGCGTCCGAATCGGCGCGCGTGACCTTCGTGTAGCTCGCGAACGGGAAGCCCGGGTACAGCAGGCTGCCGTCCTTCGAGCGGCCCGTGTGCATCGCGCGGTAGAAGTCGTCCGACGTCCACTTGCCGATACCGTTCTGGTCGTCCGGCGTGATGTTCGGCGTGTACATCGTGCCGAACGGCGTCGCCATCGGCAGGCCGCCCGCGAACGACTTGCCGCCGCGCACGGTGTGGCACGCGATACAGTCGCCGACGCGCGCGAGGTATTCGCCCTTCTTGATCAGCGCGGCCTGATCGGCCGGCGTGGCCGCGACGGCGGCGGCGCCGTGCAGCGTGTCGTTGCCCGGCCACAGGACCGGCACGAGGGCGGCAGCCGCGACGATCGCGACGGCCGAGAGTGCAAACAGGGACTTGCGTTTCATTGTGTCTGTCTCCCTTGCCTTATTGCGGTTCGCTGCCGCAGGCGAGCGGAGTCTTCATCGAACGCGCCGGGGCCGGCACGGGGTTGGCGGGCGCCGGTTGCGCGGCGAGCCATGCGGTCACGGCCGTCACGTCTTCGTCGGAAAGCTTCGCGGCGATGTCGTGCATGCAATCGGGCGCCTTCGCGTGGCGGTTGCCCGAGCGCCATGCGCCGAGCTGGGCGCTCAGGTAATCGGCGTGCAGGCCGACGAGGCCCGGGATCGCCGGCTGCATGCCGGTCAGCCCTGCGCCGTGGCAGGCCACGCAGGCCGGCAGCTTGCGCGACGGGTCGCCCTGCGTGACGAGCTGCTTGCCGCGTGCGAGCGTCGAGGCCGGCAGCGTCGGCTTCGCGGGCGTCGGGTACGGCGGACGTTCGGCCGAGAAGTGCTCGGCGATTTCGCGCAGGTAGTCGTCGTTCAGGTACGTCAGCAGATAGTTCATCGGCGGGTACTTGCGCCGGCCGTCGCGGAAGTTGACGAGCTGGTTGTACAGGTACTCGGCCGGCTTGCCGGCAAGACGCGGGAAGTAGTCGTTGTCGGTGCCCTGGCCGTGGACGCCGTGGCATGCGGTACAGCCGCGCACGCGCTCGGCCATGGTATCGGGTGCCTTGAGCGGCGCCTGCTGGGCGTGCGCTTGCTCCGTGGGCTTGGTCTGCGCTTGGGCAGCGCTCATAAGGCCCGCGCCGCCGATCATCAGAACGGCGAGCAGCGGACGGAAGAGGCGTCTTGAAGACACACGAGACTCCATGTTTATTCGTCGGGGACCTTGTCCGGGCTACGATCGGCTCGGCGCATGGACGGCAGGACAGCCGGGCTGCTGCGACGCGGCATTCTATCATCGATGGGTAATGACGGCTATTTGACGAAAGGACATCGGTTCCTGTTCGTTTGCGACTTGCGACAATTTGACGCGCATGGCGGCCCGGTCGTGTGAACCGGCGTGCGTTTTCACCCTCGAAGACCGTACACTCGCGGGTCGCGCGGCGCCTGCGCCGCGGATCCAGTCATTTCTCCCGTTTCCGGATTCATCGATGACGTTTTCTACCGTGCCGTTGCCTGCCTCACGCTGTCCGTTCCGTTGCCGCCGCGCTGCCGGCCTGCCGCTTGCGGGAGGGTGCGCGCGATGAAATTCGACAGCTTGTGGATCGGCCAGGTCGCGCTCGCGGCGCTGATGGATGCGGCGTTCGCGATGGCGGTCGGTTCGGCGCTGCTCAAGGCATGGCTCGGCAAGGACGGCGCGCGGCCGGTCGTCGCGCCGTCGCACCCCGCGTGGCTGCGCGCGCAACATTCGCTGGTCGCGGCGGCGCTGGCGCTGGTGCTCGCCGACCTCGGCTGGCTCGTCTACGAGGCCGCGACGATGAGCGGCGCGGGGCTCGGCGGCGCGTTCGCCGCGATTCCCGTCATGCTGACGCAGACGCACACGGGCTTTGCGTGGAGCGTCGCGTTCGCCGGCGCGGCGGTGCTCGCGATCGTCGCGCTCGCGAAGCCGGACGGCCCGCTCGCGCATGCGGTGCTGTGGCTCGCGGTGATCGTGGTCGCGGCCGGCAAGGCCTCGCTCGGCCATGCGGCCGATAGCGGCGTGCTGTCCGCGGCGGTCGGCGTGCAGACGCTGCACCTGCTGGCCACCGCCGTGTGGGGCGGCCTCGTGCTCGCGGGCGGGCTCGCGGTGCTGCCGGCGCTCGGCTCGTCGGTCGCGCGCGGCGCGCTGATCCGCATCGGCCAGCAGCTGTCGCGCACGTCGATCGTCGCGGTCGTCTTCGTGCTCGGCACCGGCGTGCTCAACGCGATCCGCGGGCTCGGCGGCTCGCTCGCGCCGCTCGACGGCAGCACGTGGGGGCGCGTGTTGCTGCTGAAGCTGCTGCTCGTCGCGCTGGCGCTCGTGCTCGGCGGGCTCAACCGGTTCTCGGCGCTGCCGCGCCTGCGCCGCACCGCGTCGACCGAGGATGCGCACACGTTCCGCAACATCCTGCATCTCGAAGGGATGACGATGATCGGCGTGTTCGTCGCGGCGGCCGTGCTGTCGTTCAGCGTGCCGGGGTTCGCGGCGCTCGGCTGACGGCCGAACGCCGCGGCGCGGGGCGCCGGCGCGCGCCGCTCGCATGGCGCGGATGCAAGAACGGCCGCCTGGTGCGGGCGGCCGTGTCGAACGTGTGGCGCGGCGCGCGTGCCGCACCGCGCATCTTGCTTATCTCACGCGTTCATCACCACTCGGCAACGCTGCCGTCCGCGTGACGCCACACCGGGTTGCGCCAGCGATGGCCCGTCTTCGCCATCTCGCGCACCTTTTCCTCGTTCACGTCGATGCCGAGCCCCGGGCCCTGCGGGATCGCGACGAAGCCGTCCTCGTAACGGAATACCTCGGGATTGCGCAGGTAGTCGAGCAGGTCGTTGCCCTGGTTGTAGTGGATGCCGAGGCTCTGTTCCTGGATGAACGCGTTGTAGCTGACCGCGTCGAGCTGCAGGCACGCGGCGAGCGCGATGGGGCCGAGCGGGCAGTGCAGCGCGAGCGCGACGTCGTAGCTTTCCGCGAGCGTCGCGATCTTGCGGCACTCGGTGATGCCGCCCGCGTGCGACGCGTCCGGCTGGATGATGTCGACGTAGCCGCCCGCGAGGATGTGCTTGAAGTCCCAGCGCGAGTAGAGCCTTTCGCCGAGCGCGATCGGCGTGTTGGTCTGGTTGACGATGTCGCGCAGCGCCTCGGCGTTCTCCGACAGCACCGGCTCCTCGATGAACATCAGCTTGTACGGATCGAGTTCCTTCGCGAGCACCTTCGCCATCGGCTTGTGCACGCGGCCGTGGAAGTCGACGCCGATCCCGACGTGCGGGCCGACCGCGTCGCGTACCGCCGCGACGTTCGCGATCACCTGCTCGACCTTGTCGTAGGTGTCGACGATCTGCAGCTCCTCGGAGCCGTTCATCTTCACGGCCTTGAAGCCGCGCTCGACCACCGCGCGCGCATTGTTCGCGACGTCGCTCGGCCGGTCGCCGCCGATCCACGAATACACCTTGATGCGCTCGCGCACCTGGCCGCCGAGCAGCGCGTGCACGGGCACGCCGTGATGCTTGCCCTTGATGTCCCACAGCGCCTGGTCGACGCCCGCGATCGCGCTCATCGTGATCGGCCCGCCGCGGTAGAAGCCCGCGCGGTACATGACCTGCCAGTGATCCTCGATCAGGAGCGGGTCGCGCCCGACGAGGTAGTCGGCCAGTTCCTGCACGGCGGCCTCGACCGTATGCGCGCGGCCTTCGACGATCGGCTCGCCCCAGCCGACGATGCCCTCGTCGGTTTCGATCTTGAGGAACAACCAGCGGGGCGGGACGACGAACGTTTCGAGGCGGGTGATTTTCATGACGCGAGTCTCCATGATTGACGGGCGCGGCCGCTTGGGGCCGGCGCACGATCCGTGCTTTCGCGGTTATCCTAGCGTAGTCGAATAAAAAATAGTATTAATAGCATTAATGTGCAGATAGTGGGCAGCCCGCCCGACGGAGAACGATCATTCAACGCGACCTGCATGGACAGACGGCCTTCCGGCTCGCGACGGCGATCCTGCGCGGCGACTATCCGCCCGAATCGCTGCTGCCGAGGGAGCCCGACCTGATGGAGATGTACGGCGTGAGCCGCACGGTGATGCGCGAGGCGCTGCGCACGCTGACGTCGAAGGGGCTGGTCGAGTCGCGGCCGAAGGTCGGCACGCGCGTGCGGCCGCGCCGCGCGTGGAACCTGCTCGATGCCGACCTGCTCGACTGGTATGCGCGCGTCGCGCCGCCGCTCGCGTTCGCACTGAAGCTGCAGGAGATGCGCGAGATGATCGAGCCGCACGCGGCCGCGCTGGCCGCGCGCACCCATACACCCGAAGCGTTCGACGCGATCGACGGCGCGGTGCGCGCGATGGCCGCCGCGCGCAACGTCGACGAATGGGTGCGCGCCGACCTGCGCTTTCACCTGAGCGTGCTGGAGGCCGGCGGCAACGAGCTGCTGGTGCCGCTCGGCGCGCTGATCGACCGCACGCTCGAGGCGCAACTGCAGCTGAATGCGCGCCGGGCGGACGTGTACAACGCGTCGCTTGCCGAGCATACGGCCGTCAGCGACGCGATCCGCGTGCGCGACGAGGACGGCGCGCGCCGCGCGATGGCGACACTGCTCGCGGTGACGCGCGCGCGGATCGAGACGTCGTGACGGAAGCAGGGCGGGCGGCGCCGTGCCCGCGCCGTCAGGCGCTCGCGCAGCCGCCCGGCTTGTGGATGCGTTTCGTCGACGGCGGGTACTTCGCGAGCAGGCTCGCCGGCCGCCGCGGGCGGGCGACCAGGTCGCCGCCACAGTTCGGGCAGCGGCCCTTCAGCACGTCGTCCGCGCACGTCGCGCAAAACGTACACTCGAACGTGCAGATGCGGGCGTCCGCCGAATCGGGCGGCAGGTCCTTGTCGCAGCATTCGCAGCCGGGGCGCAGTTCGAGCATGATGGTCTCCTGGGTCGATGAGGGATGGCGCCGCCCGCACATTGCGTGCGGCGCATGCGAGCGCTACTGTACGCGTTTGGATCGGCCCGGCCAACGGTGTCCCGCCCGGGCGCCGGCGCTGCGCACGGGCTGCACCGGGAGACGACCATGCTTTATCGCGGAAGCTGTCACTGCGGAGACGTGACGTTCGAGGCGGAAGGCGAGCTGCAGGGCGTGATGGCCTGCAACTGCTCGATCTGCCGGCGCAAGGGCGCGCTGATGTGGTTCGTGCCGCGCGACCACATGAAGCTGCTGACGCCCGACGAGCACCTCGCGAGCTACATGTTCAACAAGCACGTGATCCGCCATCGCTTCTGCAAGCGCTGCGGGATTCACACGTTCGGCGAAGGTGTCGATCCGAAGGGCGCCGCGATGGCCGCGATCAACGTGCGCTGCCTCGAGGGTGTCGACCTCGACGCGCTGCCCGTCACGCATTACGACGGCCGCTCGCACTGAGCGCGGCGCCGGCGCGGGCACCCCCGCGCGGCGGCGATCGGGTCAGGACGGTTGCACGGCCGCCGCACCCGGCGCAGGCGTTTCCGCCTGCGGCGCCGGGCCCGCGGTGCGCGTGCCGGCGTCGGCCGGGCGCTCGATCAGCGGCGCGAGCGCCGGCGCCATCGACTTCAGCAACTGCACGGCCATCGCGCTCGTGAAGTCGTAGCGCGCCGCATACGGCTCGTGCGCGGTCGCCGTCAGCACCCCGAAGAACCGGTCGCCGATCGCGAACACGAAGGTGCCGCTGCGGTTGACCTTGCGCGACTCGATCAGCCGCGCGCCGCGCGCGTACACGTTGAAGCGCTGGTCGCCCGTCCCCGTCTTGCCGTACACGTCGAGCGTCTTGCCGTCGGGCAGCGTGAGCCCGCCCGCGAGGCGGCGCGCGGTGCCGTGGAGCACGACGTCGCGCAGCAGCGTGCGCGTCACGTTGACGACCTCCGGCGACAGCATCGGCTGCGGCTGAGCGGGCGCGCGCACGAAGCGGGTTTCGTACGGCGTGCCCTTCGCGAAATCGAGCCGGGTGATCGTCTCGGTCGGCGCCTTCTGGCCGCCGTTCGCGATCAGGCCGATCAGTTTCGCGAGCGCGTCGGGCTGGTCGCCCGATGCGCCGATCGCGGCCGCATACGATGGCGTCACTTCCGCGAACGGGTAGCCGAGCGCGCGCCACGACTTCGTGATCTCCGCGTACGCGCGCAGCTCGACCATGCGGCGGATGCGCCGGTCCTGCGTCGCGTGGTAGCGGGTCTTGTACAGCCACGAATACGTGTAGAAACGCGCATCGCGACTGTCGCGCTGAACCTCGGCGAGCGACGCGCCGGGGTGCGCGCGCAGATAGTTGAGCGTCCACAACGCGAGCGGATGGATGCTCGCGATATAGCCGCGGTCGTTGAGGTTGAAGCGGTCGATCGCGTATTTCGCGTAGAGCGCGGCGAGATCGTCGTCGGACAGCGTCGCGGCCGGCGTGCCCTTCAGTTGCGCGCGCATCTGCGCATCGAACCACGCGAGCGATTCGTTCGGCGCGACGCTGCGCAGCACCGTCGCGAGCTTCGGCGGCGACTTGCGTACGTCGCGCAGCATCAGCGCGAGTGCGTCGTCGGGCGCCTTGCCCGCATAGCGCGTGTAGTAGCGCTTCACGTAGACCTGGCTTTCGCCGTCGACGAACTGCTGCAGGTAATGCTGGCGCTGCGCGGCATCGTTGAGCCACGACGACGACGGGCCGGCCGCCTGCAGCGTCTCGTAGTGGACGATGTCGCGCATCAGCCGCACGAACACGAGGTTGACCGAGTGCTCGAACGCCGCGTGCAGCGTCATGATGCGGCCGTTGTCCGACTTCTCGAAGTTGGAGAACACCTGCGCGCCGCCGCCCGTGTAGAACACGTCCGGGCTCGCCGAATACTTGCGTTCGACGGACGCATCGAGCATCGCCTGCAGCGAGCGGTCGCGCGTATGCGACAGGTAGTCGAGCGCCCAGCGCGACAGCGCGTCGATCGGATCGGGCTTCACGCGCGCCAGCGCCGCGTTCGACAGGCTCGCATAGCGCGCATGCAGGTCGGAGACGATCTGCAGGTACGTGATCAGCGTGCGCAGCTTCGCGGTCGAGCCGAGGTTGATGCGGCCGCCGCGATTCACGTCGAACGGCTGGTTCACGCTGTCGGTCTGCACGCGCAGCATGTTCGCGCCGTTGCGGTGCTCGTACAGCGTGAAGCTGTACGTGAGGTGCGACGGGTCGTCCTTCGGCGCGAGCATCTCGAAACCGTACAGGCCGGCGGCCTGCGCGCCGTCGCGCGTCGACGCCCGTGCGAGCCGCTCGGCGACGGCCTGCTGCACGCCGTTGTCGAGGGTGCTGGTCGCCTGCAGGTCGAGCTGGTCGAGCTGGTACAGGTCGCCGATGCCGAGCGCCGACAGCAGCGACGCGCGTGCGGAGGTGACGGCCTTGCGCGACACGAACGACTGCACGTGCGCGGCGGCCGGCGGCGCGCTGCGTTCGATCTGCGCGGCGAGCGCGGCGTCGCGCAGCGCGGGCGAGATCACGCCGCCGTTCGACAGCAGCCGCAGGTAGCTGTCGGTCAGCTTCTGCAGCGCCGGATAGCCGCGGTTGAGGAAGTACGACGGCGCGCGCTGCGCGATCAGCAGCGACAACACCTCGCGAAACGTCTTGCCCTGCCGGTCGACGTTGTCGCCGGTGGTCGGCGCGGACAGGATGCGGTTCACGTCGTTGAAGTCGCGGCCGTACCACGCGGCGAGACCGTCGCCGATGCCGGTGATTTCGCCCACGTGCGGCCGCGCGGCGAGCGGCACCGAATTCAGGTAGCGCACCACGATCGTGCGGCGCGCGAGCATCGTCTGCGGGCCGTTCAGATACGCGCGCACCGACGCGGAGGCGATCTGCCGCAGCTTTTCGGGCGGCGTGGCGGTGCGGCCCTCCGGCGAATGGCGGAACTTCTCGATCTGCGTCGCGAGCGTGCTGCCGCCCGGGCGCGCCTGGTGGCGATTGACGACGTGCAGCGCCTGGTCGGCGAGTGCACGGCTGAAGCGCCCCCAGTCGATCGCCGGGTTGCGGTTCGGCTCGTTCGCATCGAGCAGGTAGCGATCCTCGATGAACAGCAGCGAGTCGGTGATCACGCGCGGCACCGTGTCGAAGTCGGCATAGACGCGTTGCGGGAACACGGTCGCGAACAGCGGCGAGCCGGTCGAATCGAACAGCATCAGGCCCGTCTGGTCTTTCTCTTCGTAAGGGAGGAACAGCCCGCGCTCGCCGAGCGACAGCATCCGCTGCGAATCGCGCGCCTGCTCGCTGACGACGAAGCCGCGCGCGAGCAGCCGCTGCTGGAACGCGGGAATCATCGCGTAGCCGAAGCGCTGGTCGTACGGGCCGTTCGCGGGGAAGCGGATGTGGTCGCTCGGTCCCGCCTCGACCGTGTAGCCGACGTCGCGGGCGAGCTCGGACAGGTAGTGCGCCTGCAGCCGCGACGTTTCGATCTCGGTCTGCACGAGCCGCGCGACGATCGCCACCGCGATCAGCAATGCGGCGAGCAAGGACCACTTGATCCACGTCCAGACCGATGCGGGCCCGGTCACGCGCGGCAGGATACGATTCAGCGGCCGATTCATGGCGGCGTCTCCCTGAGGGCGCGGTTATCCGGCCGCACCCCATTAAGGATTAGTGTAGTCCTCCGCGGCGGGCTGCCAAGGGCGGTCGACTACCGAGATGCGCCGGCGCAACAGGCGTGCCCGCGCCCGCCGGGCGACGAGCCGTGCGCCGCCGAAGCCCTGCCGGCGGGCCGTGCGGGCCATGCAATAGGCGAGCGGGCGGCGGCCGATCGGCGTGAAAAATGGTGCGCGATTTCGCGGTTCATTCAACCGACGAAATGCGCGATCAGGTGATCGACGAAAAGCCGCGCCTTGCGCGGAAAGTGCCGGCGGCTCGGGTACGCGACGTTCATCTCGAGGGCGTCGAGCCGATAGCCGGGCAGCAGCGCGAGCAACCGGCCCGCGTCGAGGTCCTCCTTGACGAGGAACTCGGGCAGGACCGCGATGCCCATGCCGGACAGCGCCCAGTTCCGGATCAGCCCGACGTTGTTCGACGACGCGGACTTGTTCGGGCGCACGGTGATGCGCGTCTGGTCGTGTTCGAACGACAGGTGCTCGCCCGCGAAATCGGCATGGAACGCCAGGCCCGCGTGCGACGCGAGATCGTGCGGATGGGCCGGCGCGCCATGCCGTTCGACATAGTTCGGCGCTGCGCAGACGATCCGTCCGATTCGCGTGAGCGGACGCTTCACGAGCGTGTTGTTGCTGATGTGCTGGGACAGCAGCAGCCCGATGTCGAAGCCCTCCGACACGAGGTCGACGTGACGGTCCACGATCGTGACTTCCGGCACGATGGCCGGATGGCGCGCCTTGAACGCGTCGATGGCCGGCGCGAGCACGTGCATGCCGAACATGACCGGCGCGGCGATCTTCAGCGATCCGATCGGTTCGTGATGCATCGACGCGATCGTTTCCTCGACCCAGTCGATTTCGTCGATCACGTGGCGGATCTGCGCCAGATAGAGGTGGCCCGCGTCGGTCAGCGACAGGCTGCGGGTGGTGCGGTTCAGCAGGCGTGCGCCGAGCCGATCCTCGATGCTCATGACGAGGCGGGTGGCTGACGAATTGGAGATGTTCAGTTCCGTGGCTGCGCGCGCGAAACTGCGAAGTTCGGCGACCTTGACGAATAGTCGCATCGGGAGGAGTTCGTCCATTTTTTATCGATAAACAGAAAGCGTTGATTGAATTCTATCTATCGGATTGCTGCGCTTTAACGACCTGTATTAACGAATGGTTATTGTGAAATCGCGTATTTATCGGCAGTGAGACCGGGCGGAAAATAATAGGTTTCGAGATGATCGGCCCGCCGAATCGACGATTCGATTCGGCTTGCTATTAAAGCTTTTTGATGTATTTGTATTTAGTAAGTGTACGAAAATATAGGCGAAATTTTTCGTTAAAGCGTCCGGCATTATCGATGCAACGCGATGCCGAATCGGACGCGTCTCTATCGCCGCAGCGTCGCGCAAGCGTGCCGCCGCGCGCAGGCGCGCGTCATCCGCGCGGCATCGACGCCCCGACGGCCGCCGTCAGACGCTGCCCGCGGTCTCGATCACGAGGATGCGCGCGGCGCCGAGCGGATGCGCGACGTGCTCGGTGCCGACCGTCGCGTGGAAGACGTCGCCCGTTTCGAGCACGGTCGCATGCTCGACGCCCGCTTCGCGGTAGCGCATCTCGACGCGGCCATCGAGCACCGCGAACACCTCCTCGCCGTCGTTCACGTGCCAGCGATACGGCTCGTCGGTCCAGTGCAGCCGGACCGTGATGCCGTTCAGGTTCGCGATGTCGAGCGCGCCCCACGCGCGGTCCGCCGTGAATGCGGCACTCCGGATGATGTTCATCGATCGGTTCCCCCGCACACGCGTGCACCGCTTTCCAGTGTTTTTTTCGACATCCGCATTCAGCGCGACGTCGTACGCAGCGCCTGCTCGATGATCTGCTTGCGCTTGGCGAAGCCGGCCGCCGAACGTTCGGTGACGCGCGCCGCGACCGCAGCCGGCGCGGTGTCGGGCGAGCCGGCGTCGAACGGCGGCGCGGGCGCATATTCGAGCTGCAGCTGGATCGCCTGCGCTTCTTCGTCGCCGACCAGCTCGGCGGCGATCGTCAGCGCGAAATCGATGCCGGCCGTCACGCCGCCGCCCGTGACGAGGTTGCCGTCGCGTACGACACGCTCGCGCACGGGTATCGCGCCCAGCGGTTCGAGCAGCGTGTGGAACCTCCAGTGTGTCGTCGCGCGCCGCCCGCGTAGCAGGCCGGCCACGCCGAGCAGCAGCGACCCGGTGCAGACCGACGTCACGTAGCGCGCGGTGGCCGCGCTCCGCTGCACGAACGCGATCGTTTCGGTGTCGAGCAGCAGGTCGTTGATCCCGATCCCGCCCGGGACGCAGATCACGTCGAGCGGCGGGCAATCGTCGAACGTGCAGGTCGGCGCGAGCGCGAGGCCGCTGCTCGACGCGACCGCATCGCGCGACTTCCACACCAGATGGACGGCGGCGTCGGGCAACGACGCGAGCACGTCGTGCGGGCCCGTGAGGTCCAGTTGCTGGACGCCCGGAAAGACGAGAAGGCCGATATGCAGGGTCATGCGAAGGCTCCGAGAGGAAAGGGAACGCGCGCCGTTCGGCACGGGATGGACAGTTCGATTCTAGGCGCGTAGTGTTTGGCGAAATTGCCATATCACCCACGTTTTCAGCCAATCGTCATGCCTGCCGCCGCCCCGCGTTCGATCGTCGTCCTCGCGTTTCCCCGTGCGCAACTGCTCGATGTGACCGGGCCGCTGCAGGTGTTCGCGTCCGTCAACGAGCTCGCGCTGGAACGCGGGCAGCCGGCGCCGTATGCGCCGCGCGTCGTGGCCGTCGAGGCGGGGCCGGTCGAGACGTCGTCCGGTCTCGTCGTGATGGCCGAGTCGCTGCGCGCGGCCGCGCGCCGTCCGGATACGCTGATCGTCGCCGGCGGCAAGGGCGTGCACGCCGCGTCGAAGGACGCGCGGGTGGTGCGCTGGGTGCGGCAGCAGGCCGGGCGCGCGCGGCGCGTGGCGTCGGTCTGCACCGGCGCGTTCCTGCTCGCCGAGGCCGGCCTGCTCGACGGGCGGCGGGCGGTCACACACTGGGCGCGCTGCGACGAATTCGCGGCGCGCTACCCGAACGTGCGCGTCGAACCGGATCCGATCTTCATCCGCGAGGGCGCGCTGTGGACGTCGGCCGGCGTGACCGCCGGCATCGATCTCGCGCTCGCGCTCGTCGAGGAGGATCTCGGGCGGGCGACGGCGCTCGACGTCGCGCGCGAGCTCGTCGTGTTCCTGAAGCGTCCCGGCGGGCAGGCGCAGTTCAGCACGATGCTGTCGATGCAGCGCACCGCCGACCGGTTCGGCGAGTTGCACGCATGGATGGCCGAGCACTTGACGGCCGACCTGTCGGTGCCCGCGCTCGCCGAGCGCGTGAGCATGAGCGAGCGCAGCTTCGTGCGCCACTATCGCGCGCAAACCGGCCGCACGCCCGCGCGTGCGGTCGAGCAGATCCGGGTCGAGGCCGCGCAACGCCTGCTCGGCGAAACGGCGTGGTCCGTCAAGCGGATCGCCGGGCGTTGCGGCTTCGGTTCCGAGGAGACGCTGCGGCGCAGTTTCGTGCGCGTGCTCGGCGTGTCGCCGCAGGGATATCGCGAGCGGTTCGTGCGGTGACGCATAACCGATGAGCGGGGCCGCGGGCGGCCGCTGGGCGGAACTGAACGGAAACCGGTCGGTTTCCAGTCCGAAGCGTCGAAACTATTCAGGATCGGAGAACAATGGGCGGGGGCTTGTGCCGCGCCTGCCGCGGGCTCTATTCTGTTCCGTTGGCGATTCGAAGGGGAAGGCAGCATGGACCGAATCCAGGCAATGGAAGTTTTTACCCGCGTGGTCGACGCGAACAGCTTCACGCGGGCGGCCGACACGCTCGCGATGCCGCGCGCGTCGGTGACGACCATCATCCAGAATCTCGAGGCGCTGCTCGGCGTGCGCCTGATGCACCGGACCACGCGCCGGCTGTCGCTGACGCCGGAGGGCGCCGCGTACTACGAGCATTGCATGAAGATCATCGCGGAGATCGCCGAGGCCGACGCGAGTTTCCAGGCCGGCAACCGCAAGCCGAGCGGCGTGCTGCGCGTCCACATGCCGAGTTCGCTCGGGCGGCGCATCGTGCTGCCGTCGCTGTCGACCTTCCGGCAGCGCTACCCGGACATCACGCTCGAGCTGGGGTTGTCCGACCGCTACGTCGATCCGGTCGAGGAAGGCATCGACTGCATGATCCGGGTCGGGCCGCTCGAGGATTCGTCGATGGTCGCGCGGCGCATCGGGATGCTCAAGCGCGTGACGTGCGCATCGCCCGATTACCTCGCCCGTCACGGCGAGCCGAACGAGATTGCCGATCTCGTCGAACATCATGCGGTGAATTTCCGGTCGAGCCACGGCGCGCGGGCGATTCCGTGGGTGTTCATGATCGACGGCAAGCCGTTCGCGGTGCGGATGAACGCCAGCGTCACGGTCAACGATTCGGATGCCTATGTGACGTGCGGTCTCGAAGGCTTCGGGATGATCCAGCCGACGCTGTTCATGGTGCTGCCGAACCTGCTCGACGGCTCGCTCGTCGAGGTGCTGCCGGACTGCAATCCGAAGCCGAAACCGATTTCGATCGTGTATCCGCACAACCGGCATCTGTCGCAGAAGGTGCGCGTGTTCGCCGACTGGATCGCGGAGGTGTTCGAGTCGACGCCGGCGCTGGAGGGTGGGGAGAACTGGCGGGGGCGGGTGGGGGTGCAGGCGGCGGAGGCGCGGCGCGGAGCAGTGGTGGCGTAGTCGCGGCGCAGCGCGCGGCCTGAAGGATGGGCAACGCGCGACATCGCGTGCGCTGGATGAAGCAATGAAAAAAGCCGCTGTTTCTTCCGAAACAGCGGCTTTTCGCATTTGGTGGCGAATCAGGGACTCGAACCCCGGACCTGCGGATTATGATTCCGTCGCTCTAACCGACTGAGCTAATTCGCCGAAGAGTTGAATTATGTCGATCGCCTGCCGGGCTGTCAACACCTTTTTTCATCTTTCCCGAAAAAAGTTGCCGCCGGCCCGTGCCGGCCTTCACGACGGGCGGGAGCCGGTCACCGGAGCGCATGGGCCCGCCGGCCGTCTCCCGCGCCGCGCATGCGATCAATCCTGCGCGTAGATGTTCGAGTCCTTCGTCTCCTTGACGAACAGCAGGCCGATCACGAACGTAACCAGCGCGATCACGATCGGATACCAGAGCCCCGAGTAGATGTCGCCCTTCGCGGCGACGATCGCGAACGCGGTCGCCGGCAGGAAGCCGCCGAACCAGCCGTTGCCGATGTGATAGGGCAGCGACATCGACGTGTAGCGGATCCGCGTCGGGAACATCTCGACCAGCATCGCGGCGATCGGGCCGTAGACCATCGTCACGTAGATCACGAGGATCGTCAGGATCACGATCGTCATCGGCCAGTTGAGCTGCGCCGGGTCGGCCTTCGCCGGGTAGCCGGCCCCCTTCAGCGTCGACGCGAGCGTCTTGTCGAACGCCGCGCCCTGCGCCTTCGCGTCGGCCGCCTTGCCGTCGTAGGTCTGGATCACCGTGTCGCCGACCTTGATCTGGGCCGGCGTGCCGGCCGGTGCCGCGACGTTCTCGTAGTTCAGGCCGGCCTTCGCGAGCGCGCTCTTCGCGATGTCGCACGAGCTGGTGAACTTCGACGTGCCGACCGGGTTGAACTGGAACGAGCAGCTGGCCGGATCGGCGACGACCGTGATCGGCGCCTTCTGCGTCGCGAGTTCGAGCTGCGGGTTCGCGTAGTGCGTGAGCGCCTTGAACAGCGGGAAGTACGTGAGCGCCGCGATCAGGCAGCCCGCCAGGATGATCGGCTTGCGGCCGATCTTGTCCGACAGCGAACCGAAGAACAGGAAGAACGGCGTGCCGATCAGGAGCGCAATCGCGATCAGGATGTTCGCGCTGGCGCCGTCGACCTTCAGCGTCTGCGTCAGGAAAAACAGCGCGTAGAACTGACCCGTGTACCACACGACGGCCTGGCCGGCCGTCAGGCCGACGAGCGCGAGGATCACGATCTTCAGGTTCTTCCACTGGCCGAACGCTTCGGTCAGCGGCGCCTTCGACGTCTTGCCTTCCGCCTTGATGCGCAGGAACACCGGCGACTCGTTCAGCTGCATCCGGATCCACACCGACACCGCGAGCAGCAGGATCGACGCGACGAACGGCACGCGCCAGCCCCAGCTGCCGAACGCTTCCTCGCCGACGAACGTGCGCACGCCGAGGATCACGAGCAGCGACAGGAACAGGCCGAGCGTGGCCGTCGTCTGGATCCATGCGGTGTAGAAGCCGCGCCGGTTGGCCGGCGCATGCTCGGCGACGTAGGTCGCCGCGCCGCCGTACTCGCCGCCGAGCGCGAGGCCCTGCAGCAGCCGCATCGCGATGAAGATCACCGGGGCGGCGATGCCGATCGACGCGTAGCCGGGCAGGAAGCCGACCACGAACGTCGACACGCCCATGATCACGATCGTCACGAGGAACGTGTGCTTGCGGCCGACGAGGTCGCCGAGCCGGCCGAACACGATCGCGCCGAACGGCCGCACCGCGAAGCCGGCCGCGAAGCCGAGCAGCGTGAAGATGAACGCGGCGGTCGGATTGACGCCGGAGAAGAAGCTCTTGCTGATGTAGGCCGCGAGCGAGCCGGCCAGGTAAAAGTCGTACCACTCGAACACGGTGCCGAGCGACGACGCGAAGATCACCTTCTTCTCTTCGCCCGTCATCGGCGAGTGCGAAATTTGCCCGCCTAACGTTGCCATGAATCGTCTCCAAGTCCCTTGATATAGATGTGCGGCCGCCTTGGGAGGGGCGGGCCTGTCGACGATTATTGGCACGGAAACTTACGGCGCACTGACTCGCGCGTACAAAACGACTGCGCGTTAACCCGTGTCGAATCGGCGGCTTCGTGCGCCGATCGTGGCGTGAACGTCGGATAAGGCGCCGGTTTCGGCGTATCGGCGCCGAGCCGCGGCGGCGCGTGTCAGGGTTAATCCGGGGCGGTGCCGGTCAGCGGCAGGGTGATGCGCACGAGCGTGCCGGCGAGGCGCGGCGCATGCTGATAGACGTGATCGTCGAGCGTCAGCGTGCCGCCGTGCTGCGTGGCGATCTCGCGCACGATCGCGAGCCCGAGGCCGCTGCCGTCGCCTTCGCGGCCGAGGATCCGGTAGAAGCGCTCGACGACGCGCTCGCGTTCGCCGGCCGGGATGCCGGGGCCGGTATCCTCGACTTCGAGATGCACGCGCCGCGCCGCCGGCTCGGCCCGCACGCGCACGGTGATGCGGCCGCCTTCCGGCGTGTAGCGGATCGCGTTGTCGACCAGGTTGCCGAGCATCTCGCGCAGCATCACCGGGTTGCCGTCGACGTCGAGCCGCGCGTCGTCGTCCGGGCCTTCGTACCCGAGATCCATGCGTTTCGCGAGCGCGGCCTGCACCCAGTCGCGCACCGTGCGCCGCGCGAGCGAACCGATCTCGACCGGCTCGAACGTCAGCCCGCTCGCGCGGTTCTCGGCGCGCGCGAGCGCCAGCAACTGCGTGACGAGCCGCGCGGCCTGCTCGGAGCTCGTCGCGATCTGCTCGAGGGAGCGCTGCACGTCGGGCGGGACCGGGTGGCGCAGCGCGAATTCGGCCTGCGTGCGCAGGCCCGCGAGGGGCGTCTTCATCTGGTGCGCGGCGTCGGCGATGAAGCGCTTCTGCAGCGCCATGTTCTGTTCGAGGCGCGCGAGCAGGTCGTTGAACGACGTGACGAGCGGCTCGATCTCGGGCGGCGCGCGCTGCGCCTCGACGGGCGACAGGTCGTCGGGCCGGCGGGCGCGAATGTGCGCCTGCAGCGCGTTGAGCGGCGCGAGCCCGCGCGACAGCCCGAACCAGACGAGCAGGATCGCGAGCGGCAGGATCACGAATTGCGGCAGGATCACGCCCTTGATGATGTCGTTCGCGAGCGCGTTGCGCTTGTCGAGCGTCTCGCCGACCTGCACGAGCACCGGCTGCGTGCCGCTCGCCTGCGGCAGCGCGACGGTCGTATACGCGACGCGCACGTCGTTGCCGCGCAGCAGGTCGTCGCGGAACACGACGACGCCCGGCGGCGGGCGGTCCTCGTCGCGCGGCAGCGGCATGTCGGCTTCGCCCGCAACCAGCTCGCCGCGCGTGCCGAGCACCTGGAAGTAGACGCTGTCGATGTTGTCCGCGCGCAGGAAGTCGCGCGTCTGCGCCGGCAGCGTCAACTCGGCGACGCCGTTGACCGGATGGATCTGCCGCGCGAGCACGTACGCGTTGGTCTCGAGCGTGCGATCGAACGGGCTGTTCGCGATCGTCTTCGCGACGAGATAGGTGACGGCGATGCTCATCGGCCACAGCAGCAGCAGCGGCGCGAGCATCCAGTCGAGGATTTCGCCGAACAGCGAGCGCGGGCGCGGCGTTTCGGGCGACTCGGTTTCGTCGGGCGGGGCGAACGGATTCTCGTAGCGCGCGTCGCGCGCCTCGTCGGCAGCCGACGACGGCGCGCCGGTCGGGTGGCGGGAATGGGCCGGCGTGGCCATCGCGGCGACGCCCGGCGTCAGCGCAGCGGCGTGCCGGCCACCGCGGGCTGGGGCGCCGCCGTGTCGGCCGGCGCCGCGGGTGCGGCCTTCTCGAGGCAATAGCCGAGGCCGCGCACGGTCGAGATCCGCACGCCGCTCGGCTCGATCTTCTTGCGCAGCCGGTGCACGTAGACCTCGATCGCGTTGTTGCTGACTTCCTCGCCCCATTCGCACAGGTGATCGACGAGCTGTTCCTTCGACACGAGCCGGCCGATCCGCTGCAGCAGCACCTCGAGCAGGCCGAGTTCGCGCGCGGAGAGATCGAGCACGCGATCGTTCGCATACGCGATGCGGCCGACCTGGTCGAACGCGAGCGAGCCGTGGCGCACGACGGTCGGGCCGCCGCCGGCGCCGCGCCGGGTCAGCGCGCGCACGCGCGCCTCGAGCTCGTTGAGCGCGAACGGCTTGGCCATGTAGTCGTCGGCGCCGAGATCGAGCCCCTTCACGCGTTCGTCGACGCTGTCGGCGGCGGTCAGGATCAGCACGGGGAGATTGGAATTGCGCGCGCGCAGGCGCTTGAGCACGTCGAGGCCGGACATTTTCGGCAGCCCGAGATCGAGGATCAGCAGGTCGAAAGTCTGCATCGACAGTGCGGTGTCGGCGTCGACGCCGCTCTTCACGTGATCGACGGCATAGCCCGACTGGCGGAGTGACCGGGTAAGGCCGTCCGCGAGTATGCTGTCGTCTTCGGCGATGAGAATTCGCATGGTGCTGACCGATGGCCGGCAGGGCATTCGCGCCGGCGCGGCTGTCTCCGAAGTTATTCGTGCACGACGCGCTGCATTGCGGGCTTGCACAAAACACTGTTTTTTTATACAGTGTCTGCATTCGTGGGCAGCGCTTGAAAGGGGCGCGCCTCCAACAGACGCTGCTCATCATAGCAAAGGACGATTCATGGAAGATAGCAAGAAGGGCTCCGGGATGACCGCCGAGAAGAGCAAGGCGCTGGCGGCCGCGCTCGCGCAGATCGAGAAGCAGTTCGGCAAAGGCTCGATCATGCGCATGGGCGACGGCGAGGCGAAGGAAGACATCCAGGTCGTCTCCACGGGCTCGCTGGGTCTCGATATCGCGCTCGGCGTCGGCGGCCTGCCGCGCGGCCGGGTGGTCGAGATCTACGGTCCGGAATCGTCCGGTAAAACCACGCTCACGCTGCAGGTCATCGCCGAGCTGCAGAAGCTGGGCGGCACCGCAGCGTTCATCGACGCCGAGCACGCGCTCGACGTCCAATATGCGGCGAAGCTCGGCGTGAACGTGCCGGAGCTGCTGATCTCGCAGCCGGACACCGGCGAGCAGGCGCTCGAAATCACCGACGCGCTGGTGCGCTCGGGCTCGATCGACATGATCGTCATCGACTCGGTCGCGGCGCTCGTGCCGAAGGCCGAAATCGAAGGCGAGATGGGCGATTCGCTGCCGGGTCTGCAGGCTCGCCTGATGTCGCAGGCGCTGCGCAAGCTGACGGGTACGATCAAGCGCACGAACTGCCTGGTGATCTTCATCAACCAGATCCGGATGAAGATCGGCGTGATGTTCGGCAATCCGGAAACCACGACGGGCGGCAACGCGCTGAAGTTCTACTCGTCGGTGCGTCTCGATATTCGCCGGATCGGCTCGATCAAGAAGAACGACGAGGTGATCGGCAACGAAACCCGCGTGAAGGTCGTCAAGAACAAGGTGTCGCCGCCGTTCCGCGAAGCGATTTTCGACATCCTGTACGGCGAAGGCATTTCGCGTCAGGGCGAAATCATCGATCTCGGCGTGCAGGCGAAGATCGTCGACAAGGCAGGCGCGTGGTACAGCTACAACGGCGAGAAGATCGGTCAGGGCAAGGACAACGCGCGTGAATTCCTGCGCGAGAATCCGGAAATCGCGCTCGAGATCGAGAACCGCATTCGTGAGTCGCTCGGCGTCGCCGCGATGCCCGATGGCGTAGTCGACGAAGCCGAGGCGATGGACGAAGAAGAGTGATGGTCGGGCGCCGAGGTCAGGCGGGCGAACCGGAGTCGAGCGACGCGCCCGAAACGGCGGGTCGCTCCGGCCGGCGAGCCGAATCCTCGGGTGCCGACCGGCGGCGCGCGGGCAGTCATGCCGCGCACCGCACCGCGACGAGGGCATCCGACGATGCCCTCGTTTCGTTTGAGATTGCCGCACCGGACGATCCGTTCGACGACGATGAGTCGTTCGACGCGCACGATCGCTCCCGCCGTCGCCTGTCCGGTGTCCGCTTCCCGGCCGACCGCGCAGCCGATGCACCTGCAGCAGAAGATGTGTACACGCGCAGCAGCCAGCATCCGCGTCGAACACGCCGCGCAGCCGGCGCATCTTCCGACGGCGCTGCTTCAAGCGATGCTCCGGGTGCCGGCGAACGCAAGTCGTCGAAGCCGCAACGATCGTTGAAGGGCCGCGCGCTCGGCTATCTGTCGAGGCGCGAATACAGCCGCGCGGAGCTTGCGCGCAAGCTCGCACCCTACGTCGGTGAGGACGAAGCCGTCGACCCGGTGCTCGACGCGCTGGAAAAGGAAGGCTGGCTGTCCGACGCGCGTTTCGCCGAGAGCCTCGTGCATCGCCGCGCGTCGCGTGTCGGCGTCGCGCGCATCGTCAGCGAGCTGAAGCGCCATGCGGTCGGCGACAGTCTCGTCGAAGAGGTGAACGCGCAATTGCGCGAGACCGAATGGACGCGCGCGCAGGCCGTCTGGCGCAAGAAATTCGGTGCACTGCCGCAAACGCCCGCCGAGCGTGCGAAGCAGGCGCGCTTCCTGGCCGCGCGCGGCTTCTCGAGCGCGACCATCGTGAAGTTGCTGAAGGTCGGCGACGATTTCCCGATCGACGACTGAGCCGCCCGGTCGCGCGCGTGGCGCGCGATTTTGTTGCATCGCAACCGTTTCCGGACAGACGGGAATACCCGCCGTCGGGGCCGAATGCCTCAAATACCCAATATGCTAAAATCCACGGGTTTTCCTCTTCGGCCTCAACCTCCAGCATGCCGCTATCCGAGCCCGTGCCCCGTCAGTTGCGACATCGACGCGCAATCCGAGCGGAAGCCTACGAGCGCGGCGACGGCTTGTGGGACATCGAAGCCTGCCTGACCGACCACAAGCCGCGCGATGTCGCGCTTGCGTCGGGCATCCGGCCCCAGGGCCTGCCGATCCACGAACTCTGGCTGCGCGTGACCATCGATCGTGACCTCAATGTCGTCGACGCCGAAGCGTCTTCGGAATGGGTTCCCTATCCCGGTCACTGTCAATCCGCTTCTCCCGCCTATCGGGCCCTCATCGGGCTCAACCTCTTCCGCAATTTCCGCCGCAACGCGAACCGGCTGCTCGCCGGCGTCGCAGGCTGCTCCCATCTCACCGAATTGTGCGCCGTGCTGCCGACCGCAGCGATCCAGGCGTTCGCCGGTGACGTGTGGAACGTGCACGAGGAGGGCGGCGAAGGGCCGGATCACGACGGCGAGCACGCCGAACCGCCTTTCCAGCTCGGCCGCTGCCGCGCGCTGCGCTTCGACGGTGAGGTCGTGCGGCAGTACTACCCGCGCTGGTATGGCCCGATTCGGCCGGATTTGCCCGGTGAAGGCAGCACGAAGGAATGAACGGAAATCATTCGAAGAAGCGTCTCAAGCGACATTTCATCCAACTCTCAGACTGAAGGGAATCACGCATGAAGATTCACGAGTACCAGGGTAAGGAAATCCTGCGGAAATTCGGCGTCGCGGTACCGCGCGGCAAGCCGGCGTTCTCGGTGGACGAGGCCGTCAAGGTGGCGGAAGAGCTCGGCGGCCCGGTTTGGGTCGTGAAGGCTCAGATTCACGCGGGTGGCCGTGGCAAGGGCGGCGGCGTGAAGGTGGCGAAGTCGATCGAGCAGGTCCGCGAATACGCGAACCAGATCCTCGGCATGCAGCTCGTCACGCACCAGACGGGTCCGGAAGGCCAGAAGGTCAACCGCCTGATGATCGAAGAAGGCGCCGACATCAAGCAGGAACTGTACGTCAGCCTGGTCGTCGACCGCATCTCGCAGAAGATCGTGCTGATGGGTTCGAGCGAAGGCGGCATGGACATCGAAGAAGTCGCCGAGAAGCATCCGGAACTGATCCACAAGGTCATCGTCGAGCCGTCGACGGGCCTGCTGGACGCGCAGGCCGACGACCTCGCCGCGAAGATCGGCGTGCCGGCCGCGTCGATTCCGCAAGCGCGCGCGATCCTGCAAGGCCTGTACAAGGCATTCTGGGAAACCGACGCATCGCTGGCCGAAATCAACCCGCTGAACGTCTCCGGCGACGGCAAGGTCACCGCACTCGACGCGAAGTTCAACTTCGACTCGAACGCGCTGTTCCGCCACCCGGAAATCGTCGCGTACCGCGATCTGGACGAAGAAGATCCGGCTGAAATCGAAGCGTCGAAGTTCGACCTCGCGTACATCTCGCTCGACGGCAACATCGGCTGCCTCGTGAACGGCGCGGGCCTCGCGATGGCGACGATGGATACCATCAAGCTGTTCGGCGGCGAACCGGCGAACTTCCTGGACGTCGGCGGCGGTGCGACGACCGAGAAGGTCACGGAAGCGTTCAAGCTGATGCTGAAGAATCCGGATCTGAAGGCGATCCTCGTGAACATCTTCGGCGGCATCATGCGCTGCGACGTGATCGCGGAAGGCGTGATCGCCGGTTCGAAGGCCGTGAACCTGAACGTGCCGCTCGTCGTGCGCATGAAGGGCACGAACGAGGACCTCGGCAAGAAGATGCTGGCCGATTCGGGCCTGCCGATCATCTCGGCGGACAGCATGGAAGAAGCCGCGCAGAAGGTCGTCGCGGCTGCCGCAGGCAAGTAAGCACGCGCTCATGAACACGTATGGCGGCGCGGTTTGCACGCGACGCCAATCGAACAGAGGTCAAAATACATGTCGATTCTGATCAACAAGGACACGAAGGTCATCACGCAGGGCATCACCGGCAAGACCGGTCAGTTCCATACGCGCGCCTGCCGTGAATACGCAAACGGCCGCGAAGCATTCGTCGCGGGCGTGAACCCGAAGAAGGCCGGCGAAGATTTCGAAGGCATTCCGATCTACGCGAGCGTCAAGGAAGCGAAGGCCGAAACCGGCGCGACCGTGTCGGTCATCTACGTGCCGCCGGCAGGGGCTGCTGCTGCGATCTGGGAAGCGGTCGAAGCCGATCTGGATCTCGCGATCTGCATCACGGAAGGCATCCCCGTGCGCGACATGATCGAAGTGAAGGACCGCATGCGTCGCGAAGGCCGCAAGACGCTGCTGCTCGGGCCGAACTGCCCGGGCACGATCACGCCGGACGAGCTGAAGATCGGCATCATGCCGGGTCACATCCACCGCAAGGGCCGCATCGGCGTCGTGTCGCGTTCGGGCACGCTGACGTACGAAGCGGTTGCCCAACTGACGGCACTCGGCCTCGGCCAGTCGTCGGCAGTCGGTATCGGCGGCGACCCGATCAACGGTCTGAAGCACATCGACGTGATGAAGATGTTCAACGACGATCCGGATACGGATGCGGTCGTGATGATCGGCGAAATCGGCGGTCCGGACGAAGCCAACGCGGCAGAGTGGATCAAGGACAACATGAAGAAGCCGGTCGTCGGCTTCATCGCGGGCGTCACGGCGCCTCCGGGCAAGCGCATGGGCCACGCCGGCGCGCTGATCTCGGGCGGTGCGGATACGGCCGAAGCGAAGCTGGAAATCATGGAAGCGTGCGGCATCACCGTCACGCGCAACCCGTCGGAAATGGGCCGTCTGCTGAAGAAGGCGCTGTAATATTTCCGGGCTCGTCCTGCAGAAAACGCCGGCTTCGCCGGCGTTTTTTGTTATGCTCGTGCAATGAATTCGTAAGCACCGGGCATGCGTCCTGCATGTGCCGGCGATGAACCGGGTCGCCCGCGAGGCGGCCGTTGTCCTTTCCTCACCGCCATGCTCGAATTCCTGACCTCGCTGCACTGGGGCGCGATTCTCCAGATCGTCATCATCGATATCCTGCTCGGCGGCGACAACGCGGTCGTGATCGCGCTCGCGTGCCGCAACCTGCCGGCGAACCAGCGGCTGCGCGGCGTCGTCTGGGGCACGGCGGGGGCGATCCTGCTGCGGGTCGCGCTGATCACGTTCGCGGTCGCGCTGCTCGACGTGCCGTTCCTGAAGCTCGGCGGCGGGCTGCTGCTGCTGTGGATCGGCATCAAGCTGATGGCGCCGGCCGCCGATGCGCACGACAACATCAAACCGGCCGACCGGCTGTGGGATGCCGTGAAGACGATCGTGATCGCCGATGCGGTCATGAGCCTCGACAACGTGATCGCGATCGCCGGCGCGGCCGAGCAGGCCGATCCGGCGCACCGGATCGCGCTCGTGATCTTCGGGCTCGTCGTCAGCGTGCCGATCATCGTGTGGGGCAGCACGCTGGTGCTGAAGCTGCTCGACCGTTTTCCGGTCGTCGTGGCGTTCGGCGCGGGGCTGCTCGGCTGGATAGCGGGCGGGCTGATCGTGAACGACCCGGTCGGCGACCGCTGGCCGGTGCTCGATACGCCGCCGGCGCTCTACGGCGCGAGCATCGCCGGCGCGCTGTTCGTCGTCGCGATCGGTTACGCGCTCAGGAAACGCCGAAGCGTGCCGCACGCGCACTGACTGGCCATCCGGCCGACTGCCGCCTGCGCGGCCCGCTGGCTACGATCGAGACGCCTGCCTGTATCGGCAGGCGTTTTTCGTTTCCGGAGCCTGTCATGTTCGAAGCCTTTTCCGTTTCCCTGTTCCGTCGCGTTGCCGCCGACCTGCGGCGCGCGAACCGGCCGTCGCCGCGCTGGCGGCCGGCCGGCTTCACGCTGATCGAACTGATGATCGTGCTGGCGATCGTCGGCGTCGTCGCGGCCTATGCGATTCCCGCGTACCAGGATTACCTCGCGCGGTCGCGCGTCGGCGAGGGCCTTGCGCTCGCGTCGTCGGCGCGGCTCGCGGTCGCCGACAACGCGGCGAGCGGCGCGAGTCTCGACGGCGGCTACAGCCCGCCTGCCGCGACCCGCAACGTCGAATCGGTTGCGATCGACGGCGCGACCGGCCAGATCACGGTCGCGTTCACCACCCGCGTCGCCGCGGCCGGCACGAATACGCTGGTGCTCGTGCCGTCCGCGCCCGACAAGGCCGATGCGCCCACCGCACGCGTGCCGCTCAAAAAGGGCACGATACAGGCAGGCGCGATTGCGTGGGAATGCTTCGCGGCCGGCAAGGACGCGTCGTCGCTGCCGGCACCCGGAGCGGGGCCGTTGCCGGGTAGCGCCGCGACGCTGCCCGCGAAATATGCGCCCGCGGAGTGCCGCGCGTAGGGCTTGTCGGAGAAGAAGGGCGGCTGCATGGGCGGCCGCCGGCCGCCGCTTCGGCCGGCGGGGCGGCGGTCCTGCGCCGGCTCGCGGCGCGACGGCCCCGCACAGAGCGGGGAAAGTTTTGTATAGTGCGCCGGTTGCTGACATCCGGTTCGCTCATGCCTTCCACTTTTTCCCGTTCGTTGTCGCTCGTTGCGCTGGCTGTCGCCCTGATCGTGCCGTACGCGATCACGAATCACACGTACCCGATCCCGACCTTCTATTCCGAATTTTCCGCGCTGGTGCTGTATCTGCTGCTGGGCGTGTCCGTCGTGCTGCTCGCGCGCAGCGGTCGCGCGGCCGAGTCGTTTGCCGCGCCGGCTGCGTTCGCGGTACCGCTCTGCTTTGCGGCGGTGCTGATCGTGCAGGTTGCACTGATTCCGCTCAAGGTGCCGTCGATGAACTGGCTGGCGGTCGGCTATCTCGCCGCCGCGCTGGTTGCGATGCAGGCCGGCTACGCGCTCGCGCGCGACGGCATGGCGGAAACCGTATCGCGGATGATGGCCGGTGCGCTGCTCGTCGGCGGCGTGTTCGCGGTCGGCACGCAAATCGTGCAGTTGTTCCACCTAGAATCGGCCGTCTCGCCGTTCGTCGTCGTGTACAACATCGCGGTCGACCGCCGTCCGTACGGCAACATGGCGCAGGCGAACCATCTGGCCAGCTACATCGCCTTCGCGCTCGCGGGCGCGTTGTATCTGGTGCAGACGCGCCGGCTCGCGGTATGGGCGTGGCTCGTGCTGTCGATCGTGCTGTCGGTCGGTCTCGCGCTGACGGTGTCGCGCGGGCCATGGCTGCAGGTGGCGGTGATGGTCGTCGCGGGCTTCTGGATGGCGTGGGTCGAATCGCGCCGCACGCCGGGCAATGCGCGGGCGTGGCTGATACCGATCGTGCTCGCGGCCGCGTTCATCGCGGTGAACGTCGCGGTGCGCTGGGCCAACGTGCACTATCACCTGAATCTCGCGGAATCGGCCGCCGACCGCATGCGCGACGCAGGGCAGATCGCGCCGCGCCTCGCGCTGTGGAAGTACGGGCTCGCGATGTTCCGCGAGCATCCGCTGCTCGGCGTCGGCTGGGGCGAATTCCCGTCGCACCAGTTTGCGCTCGTGCGCACGCTCGGCGGCGTCGAGATCGCGAACAACTCGCACGACATCTTCATCGACCTGCTCGCGAAGTCCGGTCTCGTCGGGCTCGGCGTGCTCGTCGTCACGCTCGTCACATGGTTCGTGCGCGCGGTGCGGGCGCCGCAGTCGAGCATGCGCGTGTTCGGCTTCGCGCTGATCGGCATCCTGCTGATGCATGCGCTGGTCGAATATCCGCAGCAATACATGTTCTTCCTGCTGCCGGCGATGTTCGTGATCGGGCTGCTCGACGTGAAGCCGCTGCGCATCCTGCCGGGGCGTGCGGCATTCGGGCTGTTCGCGGTGCTGTCGTTCGGCGGCGTGCTGGCGGCGGTGCCCGTGCTGCGCGACTACCAGCGCGCGGAAGTGCTCTATTACGGCAGCAATCCGGCCGAGCAGTACCGCGATGCGCCGTCGCGGCTGTTCGGCGCGTGGGGCGATTACGGTGCGGCGACGCTGCTGACCATTTCGGCGGACAACCTGCCGCTCAAGCTCGCCGCGCACGAGCGCGCGATCGCGCTGCTGCCGGGCGAGACGGTGCTGCGCCGCTACGCAGTGCTGCAGGCGCTGGCCGGCCGCGAAGCCGACGCGCTCGATACCGTCGCGCGTCTGCACGTGTTTGCGAAGGAGTTGAAGGACTGGCCGCAACAACTGGCCGCGTTGTACAAGCTGTGCGACCAGGAACCGGCGCTGAAGACGTTCCGGGCGGCCGTGGTCGCGAAGTACGGGGAAGCGCCGGCCGATGAGGGCGACGACTCGGACGACGACGATTCGGATTGATCCAGGAAGTACCGGCCGGAACGGGGCATTCCGGCGTTGGCCGGATTGCGATGAAAGCAGGTTGACGTCGGCGCAACACGACGCGGCGCGTGGCGCGCCAATCCGGTCGGATCTCGATTACCTCGCGGATCGCGCGGATTCCGGCCGGATGAGCGGCGATTCGCGTCAATCATTGTCAAATCGCCGCCGCTGGCCGGGCGGCACGTGCACAATGCGCGAAAGCGCTCGCGTACCCGCCGGCGCAGGGTGTCGCCAGAGCGAACGCGGAAAATTCCCGGCTATCCGGGCATTCCGCCGAGCAGGATCGCGGCCGGGCATCGCTCGGCCGTGCGGCCGTAGCGGGGCGCCGGTCCGATGGCCGCGGCGCGGTGCGACACACGGGATGCGGCCGGGAAAGGCTGCCGGCGCGCGACACGTGTGCCCAACAGGACTGAAGAACGACATTCGACCATGGCCATTCGCTCGACCTATCTGATCCTGCCCGCCGTCGCGATGCTGTTTTCCGGCTGCGCGATGCTGTCGTCGTCGCAGGAAAGCAAGCTGACCTGCCACATTCCGCGTGCGGTCTATCCGGATACCGCGAAGCCGCTCACGCGCCCGGCAACCGTGCTCGTGCGTGCGTTGATGACGACGTCCGGCGAAGCGCAGAACGTCACCGTGACGACGAGCAGCCGCAATGCGGCGGCCGATCGCGCGGCCGTCGAAGCGATGACGCACGCGAGCTGCGTGCAGACCGGCGCGACCGCGAATCCGTTCCTGCTGACCCAGCCGTTCGTGTTCGAGCCGCAGCGCGGGCAGTGACGCGGTGTGGGGTGTCGGCGTCGTTGTGCGTCACCGCCGGCAGTCGCGATGCGCGTGGTTCGGTGCTGCGCGATCGGCTTCGCGTCGCGGCCGGCCGGCTCGGCCGCATGGCGCGGCCCGGACAGCGTGAACCCGTGGCGCTTCCGTCGATCGGTGCATCGCGCCGGCTCCGCACTTGCCGGTCAGCGCCAAATCACCGGGAAGCGGGCACCGTAGGCCCAGCCGCGCACTGGGAACGCAGATACGGCAGCGGCGTCGCGCATGCCACCGAATCGCTTCCCTCCAGCGGCGTGTTTTTGTGATTGTCTGTCGTTCGATCGGGGAGCCACTCCGGCCAACGCTTCCCCGCAATCGGCGCACGACGCGTCGCGACGGGCGCTCAACCTGCCGCGTCTTCCGCCTTCCAGTCCCCCGACTTCCCGCCGCGCTTTTCCCGCACGCTCACGTCGGTGATCACCATCCCGCGATCGACGGCCTTGCACATGTCGTAGACGGTCAGCAGCCCGACCTGAACGGCCGTCAGCGCCTCCATCTCGACGCCGGTCCGGCCGAACGTCTCGACCTGCACAACGCAATGCACGCCCGGCAACGCGTCGTCGAGCTCGAAGTCGACGGCCACGCGCGTCAGCGCGAGCGGGTGGCACAGTGGAATGAGGTCGGCCGTGCGCTTCGCGCCCTGGATCGCCGCGATGCGCGCGACCCCGAGCACGTCGCCCTTCTTGGCCTTGCCGTCGCGGATCAGCGCGAACGTGGCCGGCAGCATCCGGATCGTGCCGCGCGCGATCGCGATGCGCCGCGTTTCCTGCTTGTCGCCGACGTCGACCATGTGCGCATGGCCGGCAGCGTCGAAATGGGTGAGTCCTGACATGTCTTCCTCTGGTGGAACGGAGTGCGCTCGCACGTCCCTCGATCCTGCTTCGCGATCGGCCGGGCACCGAATCCCATGCCGGCGCGACGAACCGATCCAACGTCTCAACGGGCGCCTATCATAGCAGCGGCGTTCGCGTTGCCGGACGCGCAGATGACGCACGCGCGGCACGGGACAGTCGTCGCGGCGCCGGTACAATGACCCGAATATTCAGACCAAACGCCGCGATGCGCGCCGCTCGCGCGGGACGGCGTCGTTTTCATCCTGCCATGCGTGTCAAACAGTTGCTTGCCGTGTCGCTGTCGGCGGCGCTCGCGCTGCCGCCGGGCGGCCATGCGCAGAGCGCATCCGCGCCGCCGCTCGAGCCGGCGGCCGGCGGCGCGACGTCGATTTCCACCGTGCCGTCCGGCATCGCGACCGGTGTGTTCGGCACATACGGCGGCGCGGAGAGCCGGTTCTCGGGCGCGGGCGGTGCGTCGGCGCCGGTCGCGAGCCTGCGCGCGCCGCTGCGTGCGCTGGAGCTGCCCGATCTCGGCGACGGCTCCGGCGGTTCGCTGACGCCGCAGGCCGAGCGCCGGCTCGGCGAGCGCGTGATGCGCGAAGTGCGGCGCGATCCCGACTATCTCGACGACTGGCTCGTGCGCGACTACCTGAACGCGATGGCGGCGCGGCTCGCGGCCGCGGCGGCCGCGCGCTACATCGGCGGCTACACGCCCGACTTCGACCTGTTCCCGGTGCGCGATCCGCAGATCAACGCGTTCTCGATGCCGGGCGGCTTCATCGGGATCAACAGCGGGCTGGTGGTGACGACTCAGACGGAGTCGGAACTCGCGTCGGTGGTCGGCCACGAGATGGGGCACGTGCTGCAGCGGCACATCGCCCGGATGATCGGCGCGAACGAGAAGACCGGCTACACGGCGCTCGCGACGATGCTGCTCGGCGTGCTGGCCGGCGTGCTCGCGCGCAGCGGCGATCTCGGCAGCGCGATCGCGATGGGCGGGCAGGCGTACGCGGTCGACAACCAGCTGCGATTCTCGCGGTCGGCCGAGCGCGAGGCCGACCGCGTCGGCTTCCAGTTGCTCGCGGGCGCCGGCTACGACCCGTACGGGATGCCCGGCTTCTTCGAGCGGCTCGACCGCGCGTCGATGGGCGATGCGGGCGTGCCGGCCTATGCGCGTACGCACCCGCTGACCGGCGAGCGGATCGCCGACATGGAGGATCGCGCGCGCCGCGCGCCGTACCGGCAGCCGCGCCAGTCGGCCGAATACGGGTTCGTGCGCGCGCGGCTGCGTGTCCTGCAGAACCGCGCGCCGACCGACCTCTCGGCCGAGGCGCGGCGGATGCAGCTCGAGATCGACGATCGCACGGCGCCGAACGTCGCGGCGAACTGGTACGGCATCGCGCTCGCGAACACGCTGCTCGGCCAGTACGACGCGGCCGACAGGGCACTTGCGTCGGCCCGTGCCGCCTTCGATGCGCGCGAGCGGCGCGAGGACGACCCGGCGACCAGCTCGCCGAGCCTCGACGTGCTGGCCGCCGACATCGCGCGCCGCGCGGGTAGGGCCGACGATGCGGTACGGCTGGCCGCACTTGCCCAGCGCCGCTGGCCGGCATCGCACGCGGCGATCGTCGCGCACCTGCAGGCGCTGCTCGCCGCACGCCGCTTCGCCGAAGCGCAGACGCTCGCCCGGGCGCAGGCGAAGGCCGACCCCGAACAGCCGGACTGGTGGGATTACCTCGCGAAGTCGAGCGACGGCAAGGGCGATGTGCTCACGCGGCGCCGCGCGCTGGCGGAGAAGCTGGCGCTCGACGGCGCGTGGCCGTCGGCGATCCGGCAGCTGAAGGAAGCGCGCGACGCGAAGGACGTGTCGTTCTACGAGCAGTCGATCATCGGTGCGCGGCTGCTGGAATTCGAGGCACGCTACAAGGAAGAGCGCGACGACGAGAAGAACGGCCGCGGGTAGCGGCCGCCGCGGGGGCCGCCGCGTCAGTTGCCGCCGTCGGCCGTGTCGCGTGCATGGCGCGTCGGGCTCGCGACGTAGCCGAACCGGCCAGGCACGTCGGCGCACGCGATGCTGCCGAGCGGCAGCGCGCGGCCGTCGCGCCAGCGGAGCACGGGCGGCTCGGCATCGAAATCCGCGTGATCGGCGAACAGCCCGAGGTCGTGGTCGTGCAGCGCCGCGATGCGCGGGGGTGTGCCGGCCTCGCGAAACAGTACGCCGCCGCCGTCGTCGAGCCAGGCTGCGTCCGGTTCGAACGGGGCGCCGGTCTGGTCGGTGAGCGCAAGCTGCCCGTCACGCTCGGCGAGCCGCACGACCCACGGCGTATAGGCGAGTTCGACGTACACGCGCTGCGGCCCGTTCTGGAAGAACCACCGGCCCTGCGCGTCGCAGTCGTAGTTGCGGCCGATGAACGCGTTCAGCGCGGCATGCCGGATCGGCGAGCCGAGCTCGCCGGCCGCCTGCGCGGCGTCGTCGCGCAGCCGCCACGTGCCGCGCCGGTCGAGCAGCAGCCAGCCGGTGCAATGCGGCACGTTCGGCCATTTGGCGAGCGCCTGCCTGACGATGTCATCCATGGTCGACGAATTTCGAGCAATAGCCGAACACCCGCGCCGACAGCCAGTCGAGGCGGCCGGGGAACGGCCCGGTCATGAAGCCCGCATGGCCGCCGTGCGCGGGCTGGTCGAGCTCGACGGCCGGCGATACGTCGGCCGGCCCCGGCAGCGCCGATTCGGGCAGGAACGGGTCGTTGCGGGCGTTGAGGATCAGCGTCGGCACGTCGATCGCGGGCAGCAGCGGCCGCGTGGTCGCCTTCGTCCAGTAGTCGTCCGCGTTCGCGAAACCGTGCAGCGGCGCGGTCACGACTTCGTCGAAGTCGCGCATCGTCACGGCCTGCAGCATCGCTTCGCGGTCGAACAGCCCCGGATACTGGTCGAGCTTGGCGAGCGCCTTGCGCTTGAGCGTCTTCAGGAAGCTGCGCGTGTAGACCATCGCGAACCCCTGCGACAGCGCGCGGCCGCCCGCATGCACGTCGATCGGCGTCGAGATCGCGGCGGCGGCGCGCACGATCGACGTGTCGCTGCGATGCTCGCCGAGCCAGCGCAGCAGCACGTTGCCGCCGAGCGACACGCCGGCCGCGACGAGCGGCCCGCGATGCTGCGCGGCGAGCCGGCGCAGGATCCAGTCGACTTCGGCGCTGTCGGCGAGATGGTAGAAGCGCGGCTGGCGGTTGATCTCGCCGCTGCAACTGCGGAAGTGCGGGACGACCGCGTGCCAGCCGTTCGCGCGCGCGGCGGCCATCATCGCGAGCGCGTAGTGCGAGCCGGAGCTGCCTTCGAGGCCGTGGAACAGCACGAACAGCGGTGCGTCGGGGGCCGGCGCCGCGCTGTCGAGATGCGCGACCCAGTCGAGATCGATGAAGTCGTGGTCGGGGGTTTCCCATCGCTCTCGCCGGTAAGCGACGACCGGACGCCGCGCGAACAGCGCGGGCACGATGGTTTGCACATGGCTGTTGGGCAGCCAGCGCGGTGCGCGATAGCGCAATGAATCGTCGTCGGGGGCCGGGGCCCCGGTGAGCGGCGAGGTGGGCGGAGAAGCCGTACTCATGATCGCCCCGCTAATGCGTTGCTTCGTTTTTCGTCAGTGCAGCGGACCCTGCCCGTGACGGATCTTCGCGGCGAATTGTCCGGCCGCCTGTTCAGGAATCGGGCTCGCGTGGATGTGCGCGATGCGCCACTCGCCGCGTTCGTGGATCATCACGTACGTCGCGAAAACCATGTCGGGTTCGGCCGTCAGGTCGGCCTGCTGATGCGCTTCGGCGATCGTATAGACGACCGTGCCGAGGCTGTCGTACACGCGGATGTCGAGCGGCTCGATCGTGACCGGGCGCGTCGCGAGCCGGTTGGCGAGCCCGCCGCGAATCTGGTCGAGGCCGTGCAGATGCTCGCCGTCCGCCCACACGCAGCTGGCGAAATCCTCGTCGATCCACAGCGCCAGCAGCGCGTCGAGATTGGCATCCGCGACGGCCTGGTAGTAGGCGTTCAGCGTATCGGCAGCAGCTTCGAACAGGCGGGCAAAACGTGGCATCGGGGTTGTCTCTCGCGCGCGTCGCGCGCCGTATTCAGCACGGCGGCCCGGATCGAGCCGCCGCACACCGGTGAATCGGATTGCCCGGCGCGCCGTGCGACGCTGCCGGTCAGGGTCAGCGCTGCCCGACGAGCATGCCGCGCAAATCGCCGAATACCTGCTCGGGACCGAGTTCGCGCAGGCATTTCAGGTGGCCGAGCGGGCACTCGCGTTCGAAGCAGGGACTGCATTCGAGATGCAGCCATTGTACCTTCGCCAGGTCCGACAGCGGAGGGGTGTGGCGCGGATCGGTCGATCCGTACAACGCGACGAGCGGCCGGCGCAACGCGGCGGCGACGTGCATCAGCCCGGAATCGTTGGTGACGACCGCGTTCGCGCGCGCAATCAGCGCGCACGCCTCGGACAACGACGTCTGCCCGCACAGGTTGTGCACGTTCGGCGCATGGTCGGCGATCGCCTGCGCGGCCGCGGCATCCTTCTGCGAGCCGAGCGCGACGATCTGCGTGTACGGGAACGACTGGTGCACGATGGTCGCGAGCGACGCGAAGTGCTCGGGTGGCCAGCGCTTGGCCGGGCCGTATTCGGCGCCCGGGCAGAACACGACGAGCGGCTTGCGCGTATCGAGATTGAAACGCGCGGACACGCGCGCCGTCTCGTTCAGGTCGGCATCGAGGCGCGGCGCGGGCAGGGTTTTCATCGACTCGGGCAGCTTCGCGCCCGGCGCATACGCAAGCGCCGCGTAGTGCGTCGTCATCGGCGGCCGCTCGCCCGACTTGTCGGGGTTCGCGTGCCGCACGTTCAGCAGCCCGTAGCGGTGCTCGCCCGTATAGCCGATCCGCAGCGGAATGTTCGCGAGCCACGGAATCACGGCGGACTTCAGCGAATTCGGCAGCACGTACGCCGCATCGTAGCCGACGTCGCGCAGGTCGCTCGCGAGCTGCCAGCGGCGCAGCAGCTGCAGCTTGCCGTGCGCGAGATCGGTCGCGTAGACATCGTGGATCTCGGGCATCCGCTCGAGCACGGGCGCGACCCACGTGGGTGCGACGGCATCGATCGCGATGCGGGGATGGAGTTTCTTCAGCAGCGCAAAAAGCGGCTGCGCCATCAATGCGTCACCGATCCAGTTCGGTGCGATAACCAGCGCTCGACGCATCAGGTCGACTTCCGATGTCGTAATGAAGCACGGCGCTCGGGCGCCGCGTTCGGGTTGCCAGAATGGGGAAGGGCGGCGCGCCGGGCCTCCGGCTGCGCCGCCTTGCGGGTCGGCGGGCCATCAGGCCCGGCCGCCGGGGCTCAGTGGCCCTTGACGACCTCGCCGTCGCGCAGCTTGTAGCGCGTGCCGCAGTACGGGCAGCGCGCCTCGCCGTGCGATACGTCGATGAAGACGCGCGGGTGTGCGTTCCAGCGCGTCATGGCCGGGTTCGGGCAGTAGGCGGGAAGATCCTTGGCCGACAGCTCGACCAGCGGCATTTCCTTGATTTCACTCATGAGACTTTCTCTTTATCACTCTTGTGTGGGGCGGTCGGGGCGCGGCGCGCTCAGACCTTCGTCAGCCAGTGCGCGTACTTCGCGTTCTTGCCCGACACGATATCGAAAAACGCCGACTGGAGCTTTTCCGTGACGGGGCCGCGCGCGCCGCTGCCGATCGTGCGGTTGTCGAGCTCGCGGATCGGCGTGACTTCGGCGGCCGTGCCGGTGAAGAATGCTTCGTCGGCCGTGTAGACCTCGTCGCGCGTGATGCGTTTCTCGATCACGTCGATGCCGGCGTCCTTCGCGAGCGTGATGACCGTGTCGCGCGTGATGCCGTCGAGGCACGACGACAGGTCGGGCGTGTACAGCTTGCCGTTGTTCACGAGGAAGAAGTTCTCGCCGGAGCCTTCGGACACGTAGCCGTCGACGTCGAGCAGCAGCGCTTCGTCGTAGCCGTCGGCCGTCGCTTCCTGGTTCGCGAGGATCGAGTTCACGTACCAGCCCGACGCCTTCGCGCGCACCATCGACACGTTCACGTGGTGGCGCGTGAACGACGACGTCTTCACGCGGATGCCCTTCGCGAGGCCGTCCTCGCCGAGGTACGCGCCCCACGGCCACGCGGCGATCGCGACGTGGATCGTGTTGCCCTTCGCGGCCACGCCGAGCTTTTCCGAGCCGACCCAGATGATCGGGCGCAGGTAGCACGACTCGAGCCGGTTCTCGCGCACGACCGCGAGTTGCGCGGCTTCGAGCGTTTCCCGGTCGAACGGCACGTCCATCTGGAAGATCTTCGCCGAATTCAGCAGACGTTTGGTGTGCTCGCGCAGGCGGAAGATCGCGGTGCCGCCGTCGGCCGTCTTGTACGCGCGCACGCCCTCGAAGACGCCCATGCCGTAGTGCAGCGTGTGGGTCAGGACGTGGATCTTGGCGTCGCGCCAGTCGATCAGCTTGCCGTCCATCCAGATCTTGCCGTCGCGGTCGGCCATTGACATACGATTCTCCTGGAAGCGGTGATGTGCTGCGGGTGGTGTGCAGCGTTGAGCCGGAAAGACGCTTATTTTAGCGTCATTTGGCGGCGATCCGGTCGGACGGCACGGGGCCGGCGCTATAATCGTCCGGTACCGATTCCAATAACGATGGGTCGCACCGGCAGGAGGCGCCGGCGTCCCGACGAACCGCCCGCTGCGGCCCGCTTTCCGATGCTCGCTCGATTGTCCGCCACCGACCGCTTCGCGCTGATCCAGGGCGCGCGCGACTATTCCCCGACACTGATGGCGATCCTGTCGTGGGGGCTCGTCACCGGCATCGCGATGAGCAAGTCCGTGATGACGCTCGGGCAGGCGAGCGCGATGTCGCTGTTCGTCTACGCGGGCTCGTCGCAGCTCGCGGTGCTGCCGCTCCTCGCGGCGAAGCTGCCGATCTGGACCGTGCTGCTCACGGCCGCGATGGTCAACCTGCGCTTCGTGATCTTCAGCGCCGGGCTGGCGCCTCATTTTTCCTACCTGCCGCTGTGGCGGCGCCTCGCGATCGGCTATTTCAACGGCGACGTGATCTACCTGCTGTTCCAGAAGCAAGGCTTCGCGTACGGCCGCGTGCCGGGCAAGGAAGCGTATTTCTGGGGGATGGCGCTCGCGAGCTGGGCGTCATGGCAGGTGTCGTCGCTCGCCGGCATCCTGCTCGCGAGCTTCTTTCCGGCGAGCTGGGGGCTGGAGCTGGCCGGCACGCTCGCGCTGATCCCGATCATGGTGTCGGCGGTCGCGAACCGCTCGACGCTCGCGGCCGTCGCGGTCGCCGGGATCGTGTCGCTCGTCGCGTTCGACCTGCCGTACCGGCTCGCGCTGCCGCTCGCGGTGCTCGCCGCGCTCGCGGCCGGCTGCACGGCCGACTTCTTCGTCGAGCGGGCCGACTGGCGGCGCATCCGTACCGAAACCGTGCACGAAAAGGAGATCGAATGAGCGCGACGGAGATCTGGATCGTCATCGTCGGGATGACGATCGTCACGGCCGTCACGCGCGCGCTGTTCCTGATCGGCGGCGAGCGCACCGTGCTGCCCGAACGCGCGCAGCGCGCGCTGCGCTACGCGCCGGCCGCCGCGCTCGTCGCCGTCGTGCTGCCCGACGTGCTCGAAACGCCGGCCGGGCTGTCGTTCGCGCTGTCCAATCATCCGTTCTACGCGGCGCTCGCCGGCCTCGGCTGGTTTTTGTGGCGGCGCAGCATGCTCGGCACGATCGTCGTCGGGATGCTCGTGTTCACCGTCCTGCGCCTGATCTTCTGATGGGCCGCCGTTCAGGCCCGGCCGGCGCCGCGCGCCTGCGCGTGCGGATTGCTGCATTGCGGCAACGCATCGGTTTCCCCGCGCGATCCCAAATAGGCGGAATTCGCCGCCGCACGGGTCAGTCTGCCGGGTGGATCGGCTAGAATGCCCGTTCGAGATTTTTTACCCGTGCGCGCCATGCGAACCGCCAGCCACGGCCGCATCCGGCGCCCTTTCGCGGCAGCCCGCGCACGTCCAGCGTGAACCCCCTTTCCCCATCCACTACTTCAATCTGTTCAACATGAGCCAAGTCAAGCGTCTTACCGACCTGATCGCCGCCGGCCAGCTCGCCGGCAAGCGGGTGTTCATCCGCGCCGACCTGAACGTCCCGCAGGACGATCACGGCAACATCACCGAGGACACGCGCGTGCGTGCGTCCGTGCCGGCCATCCAGGCCGCGCTCGACGCCGGCGCGGCCGTGATGGTCACGTCGCACCTCGGCCGTCCGACCGAAGGCGAATTCAAGCCGGAAGACTCGCTCGCGCCGGTCGCGAAGCGACTCGCCGAGCTGCTCGGCCGCGACGTGCCGCTGGTGTCGAACTGGGTCGAGAACGGCGTGAACGTCGCGCCGGGCCAGGTCGTGCTGCTCGAGAACTGCCGCGTGAACAAGGGCGAGAAGAAGAATTCGGACGAGCTCGCGCAGAAGATGGCGAAGCTCTGCGACGTGTACGTGAACGACGCGTTCGGCACCGCGCACCGCGCGGAAGCGACCACCCACGGGATCGCGAAGTACGCGCCGGTTGCCTGCGCGGGCCCGCTGCTTGCTGCGGAACTCGACGCGCTCGGCAAGGCGCTCGGCAACCCGGCCCGTCCGCTGGTGGCGATCGTCGCCGGCTCGAAGGTGTCGACCAAGCTGACGATCCTGAAGTCGCTGGCCGGCAAGGTCGACCAGCTGATCGTCGGCGGCGGCATCGCGAACACGTTCATGCTCGCGGCCGGCCTGTCGATCGGCAAGTCGCTCGCGGAAGCCGATCTCGTCGCCGAGGCGAAGGCGATCATCGACGAAGCGCGCGAGCGCGGCGCGTCGGTGCCGATCCCGACCGACGTCGTGACGGCCAAGGAATTCTCGCCGACGGCCGCGGCCACGGTGAAGCAGGTCGCCGACATCGAAGCGGACGACATGATCCTCGACATCGGCCCCGATACGGCCCGCGCGCTCGCGAGCCAGCTCGAGAAGGCCGGCACGATCGTGTGGAACGGCCCGGTCGGCGTGTTCGAGTTCGACCAGTTCGGCAACGGCACCAGGACGCTCGCCGAAGCGATCGCCAAATCGTCCGCGTTCTCGATCGCGGGCGGCGGCGACACGCTCGCGGCCATCGCGAAGTACGGCATCCACGACCAGGTCAGCTACATCTCGACGGGCGGCGGCGCCTTCCTCGAGTTCCTCGAGGGGAAGAAGCTGCCGGCGGTGGAAGTGCTCGAAACGCGGGCGGCCTGAGCGTGGCGGCGCGCGCAGGGGCGACGAAGGCCGCGCGCTCCGCGAAAGCGGCGCAGCCGGCCGGCGCGGGCAAGCGCAAGCGCGCGCCCGCGCGGGCGAACCCCGCCACGCGCGCACCGGCGGCCGCCGGCGACGCGGCCGACCAGCACCACGGGATTCAGAACAAAGCGATGCCGGGCGCCAGCACCGGCACGCCCTCCGGAACGGCCGCCGCTGGGCCTGCCGCTTCCGGCTCTCGCAGCGTTTCACCCAGCGCATCCACCTTGATCCAGATGAGGAGTTTCATGCAGCGCGCCACCAAGATAGTCGCCACGATCGGCCCGGCATCCAGTTCGCCGGAGATTCTGCTGCAGATGATGCAGGCGGGCCTCGACGTCGTGCGGCTCAATTTTTCGCACGGCACGGCCGACGATCACCGCCAGCGCGCCGAAATGGTGCGCGAGGCCGCCCGCAAGGTCGGGCGCGAGATCGCGATCATGGCCGACCTCCAGGGCCCGAAGATCCGCGTCGGCAAGTTCGAGAACGGCAAGACGACGCTCGTGCCGGGGCAGCCGTTCATCCTCGATGCGGGCTGCGAACTCGGCAACGACGAGCGCGTCGGCCTCGACTACAAGGAGCTGCCGCGCGACCTGAAGCCGGGCGACCTGCTGCTGCTGAACGACGGCCTGATCGTGCTGACCGTCGAGCGCGTGCTCGGCGACGAGATCCACACGATCGTCAAGGTGGGCGGCGAGCTGTCGAACAACAAGGGGATCAACCGCCAGGGCGGCGGCCTGTCGGCGCCGGCGCTGACCGCGAAGGACATGGAGGACATCCGCACCGCGATGTCGCTCGGCGCGGACCTCGTCGCGGTGTCGTTCCCGAAGAACGCGACCGACATGGAAATGGCGCGCCAGCTCGCGAACATCGCGGGCGCGCCGTACGGCATCAAGCCGAAGATGATCGCGAAGATCGAGCGCGCGGAGGCGATTCCGGCGCTGCAGAGCATCCTCGACGCGTCCGACGGCATCATGGTCGCGCGCGGCGACCTCGCGGTGGAAGTCGGCAACGCGGCCGTGCCGGCGCTGCAGAAGCGGATGATCCGGATGGCGCGCGAGTCGAACAAGCTCGTGATCACCGCGACGCAGATGATGGAATCGATGATCTACGCGC
Organism: Burkholderia sp. BCC0506; assembly: GCF_902833145.1. GTDB lineage: Bacteria > Pseudomonadota > Gammaproteobacteria > Burkholderiales > Burkholderiaceae > Burkholderia. Next base: position 220,234 of record NZ_CADFEN010000010.1, read on the forward strand.
CGGTGCCGACCCGCGCGGAAGTGTCGGACGTCGCGAACGCGGTGCTCGACGGCACCGACGCGGTGATGCTGTCGGCCGAGACGGCCGCCGGCAAGTACCCGGTCGTCACGATCGAGACGATGGCGGCGGTGTGCGTCGAGGCGGAAAAGTCCGAGCACGTCGAGCTGGACAAGGACTTCCTCGACCGCACGTTCACGCGGATCGACCAGTCGATCGCGATGGGCGCGCTGTTCACCGCCTATCACCTGGGCGCGAAGGCGATCATCGCGCTGACCGAATCGGGCGCGACCGCGCTGTGGATGTCGCGTCACTACACGCACGTGCCGATCTTCGCGCTGACGCCGCGCGTCGGCAGCGAGCGCACGATGGCGCTGTACCGCAACGTGACGCCGCTGCACGTCGACTTCAACAGCGACCGCGACTCGGCGCTGCAGGCGGCGCTCGAGATCGTCGTCAAGCAGGGTTACGTGCAGCACGGCGACATGGTCGTGCTGACCGTCGGCGAGCCGATGGGGCAGGCGGGCGGCACCAACACGCTGAAGATCGTGCGGGTCGGCGAGCACTATTGAGCGCCGGCTGAGCCTCCTCGAGCCGGCCCAGCCCGGCAGCCCGGATCGGCCGAAGTCGATCCGGCACCGCTTTTTGCGCGGAAGCCGCGCGGGGTCCGCAGCCCCGCGCGGCTTTTTTTCTCCTTTTTGGCCGCATTGTGCCGTGCGAACGTAACAAATTGCGAGCGCGGGCCACCGGGCGGTCGGAATCGGAGGCGCTTCGCGATAAAATGCGGCTATTCGACGCTCAGCCGTGCCGCGCCGTCCCGGTTCAGTGGGGAGCGAGCGCCGCGCCGGCGTCAGGGCGCACCGGTTTTCATTCCAAGGAGTTCCACAATGCCTCTCGTATCAATGCGTCAATTGCTGGACCACGCGGCAGAGCACGGTTACGGCCTGCCGGCCTTCAACGTGAACAACCTGGAGCAGGTCCAGGCGATCATGGCGGCGGCGGACCAGGTCGGCGCGCCCGTGATCATGCAGGCATCGGCCGGCGCGCGTAAATATGCGGGCGAGCCGTTCCTGCGCCACCTGATCGAAGCGGCGGTCGAGTCGTATCCGCACATCCCGGTCGTGATGCACCAGGATCACGGCCAGTCGCCGGCCGTGTGCATGGCCGCGATCCGCAGCGGCTTCACGAGCGTGATGATGGACGGTTCGCTCGAAGCCGACGGCAAGACAGTCGCGTCGTATGAGTACAACGTCGACGTGTCGCGCAAGGTCGTCGAGATGGCGCACTCGATCGGCGTGACGGTCGAGGCCGAACTGGGCGTGCTCGGCTCGCTCGAGACGATGAAGGGCGACAAGGAAGACGGCCACGGCGCGGAAGGCACGATGACCCGCGAGCAGTTGCTGACCGATCCGGAGCAGGCCGCCGACTTCGTGAAGCTCACGCAGTGCGATGCGCTCGCGATCGCGATCGGCACGTCGCACGGCGCGTACAAGTTCTCGAAGAAGCCGACGGGCGACATCCTGTCGATCCAGCGCATCAAGGAAATCCACGCGCGCATTCCGAACACGCACCTGGTGATGCACGGTTCGTCGTCGGTGCCGCAGGAACTGCTGGCCGAGATCCGCGAATTCGGCGGCGACATGAAGGAAACCTACGGCGTGCCGGTCGAGGAAATCCAGGAAGGCATCAAGCACGGCGTGCGCAAGATCAACATCGACACCGACCTGCGTCTCGCGATCACCGGCGCGATCCGCCGCTACATGGTCGAGAACCCGGGCAAGTTCGATCCGCGCGACTACCTGAAGCCCGCGCGCGAAGCCGCGAAGAAGGTGTGCGTCGACCGTTACCTCGCGTTCGGCTGCGAAGGCCAGGCCGGCAAGATCAAGCCGGTGTCGCTCGACAAGATCGCCGAGCAGTACAAGTCGGGCGCGCTCGCCCAGGTCGTGCGCTGAGACTGTAGTACGATTGCCCCGCCCGGTTCTGCCGCCGGGCATGGGCTGGCCGCCCGGTCGGCCGGATCCGATCCGGCCCCGGCAGCCGTTCCGTCCGGCCGAACGAGGGCCGGCCGGCAACCGCCCGGGCATGGCGCCCGCCGGTTCGCCGACGCATTGCAAGACCGCCGTTCCCGCCTGCCGCGGGGAACGGCGTTTCCCTTTTTGTTTGGCTCCTTATCTGCGAAAAGACGATGTCTACCCTTTACGAATCCACGCTCCGCTCGCTGCCGCTCCTCGGTCGCGGCAAGGTTCGCGATAACTACGCGGTCGGCAACGACAAGCTCCTGATCGTCACGACCGATCGCCTGTCGGCCTTCGACGTGGTGATGGGCGAGCCGATTCCGAACAAGGGCCGCGTGCTGAACCAGATGGCGAACTTCTGGTTCGACAAGCTCGCGCACATCGTGCCGAACCACCTGACTGGCGACGCGCCGGAATCGGTCGTCGCGGCCGACGAGGTCGAGCAGGTCAAGGGCCGCGCGGCGGTCGTCAAGCGCCTCGAGCCGATCATGATCGAAGCGGTCGTGCGCGGCTACCTGGCCGGCAGCGGCTGGAAGGAATACCAGGCGTCGGGCGCCGTGTGCGGCGTGCCGCTGCCGGCAGGCCTGCAGAACGCGCAGAAGCTGCCCGAGCCGATCTTCACGCCGGCCGCGAAGGCCGAGATGGGCGAGCACGACGAGAACATCACGTTCGAGGAAACCGAGCGCCGCATCGGCACCGAGCTGGCCGCGACGATCCGCGACATCTCGATCAAGCTGTACAAGGAAGCGGCAGACTACGCGGCGACGCGCGGCATCATCATCGCCGACACGAAGTTCGAATTCGGCCTCGACAACCACGGCAAGCTGTATCTGATGGACGAAGTGCTGACCGCCGATTCGTCGCGCTTCTGGCCGGCCGACCAGTACGAAGTGGGCACGAACCCGCCGTCGTTCGACAAGCAGTTCGTGCGCGACTGGCTCGAGGCGCAGCCGTGGGGCAAGACGGCGCCGGCGCCGGCGCTGCCGGCCGACGTCGTCGAGAAGACGGCCGCGAAGTACCAGGAAGCGCTCGAGCGCATCACGGGCCAGTCGCTCGCCTGAGAAGGAACGCACGAAAATGAGTGAAGTCCAGACTGCCCACACGCACAGCGCGCCGCTCGTCGGCGTGCTGATGGGTTCGAGTTCCGACTGGGACGTGATGAAGCATGCGGTCGCCATCCTGCAGGAATTCGGCGTGCCGTACGAAGCGAAGGTCGTGTCCGCGCACCGGATGCCCGACGAGATGTTCGACTATGCGGAGAAGGCGCGCGAGCGCGGGCTGCGCGCGATCATCGCGGGCGCCGGCGGCGCCGCGCACCTGCCCGGCATGCTCGCCGCGAAGACCACGGTGCCCGTGCTCGGCGTGCCGGTCGCGAGCAAGTACCTGAAGGGTGTCGATTCGTTGCACTCGATCGTGCAGATGCCGAAGGGCGTGCCCGTCGCGACGTTCGCGATCGGCGAGGCCGGCGCCGCGAATGCCGCATTGTTCGCCGTGTCGATCCTGTCCGGCACGTCGGTCGACTACGCGAACCGGCTCGCCGCGTTCCGCGTGCGCCAGAACGAAGCCGCGCACGCGATGGTGCTGCCGCCGCTGGAATGACGGCATGGCGCGCGGCCGCACGACGCGGCCGGCGCCGGATTTTCCCACTGCGGCGGGCATCCGCGTTCCGCCGCGATCGACCACTGACATGACCGCAACTCCTGATTCCGTTTCCCCGATCCTGCCCGGCGCGTGGCTGGGCATGGTCGGCGGTGGCCAGCTCGGCCGCATGTTCTGCTTTGCCGCCCAGTCGATGGGCTATCGCGTCGCCGTGCTCGACCCCGATCCGGCGAGCCCGGCCGGCGCGGTCGCCGATCGCCACCTGCGCGCGGCGTACGACGACGAAGCCGCGCTCGCCGAGCTGGCCGACCTGTGCGAGGCCGTATCGACGGAGTTCGAGAACGTGCCGGCCGCGAGCCTCGATTTCCTCGCGCGCACGACGTTCGTCGCGCCGGCCGGCCGCTGTGTCGCCATCGCGCAGGACCGGATCGCGGAGAAGCGTTTCATCGAGGCGTCGGGCGTGCCGGTCGCGCCGCACGTCGTGATCGAATCGGCGGCGGCGCTCGCCGCGCTCGACGACGCGGCGCTCGACGCCGTGCTGCCGGGCATCCTGAAGACGGCCCGGCTCGGTTACGACGGCAAGGGCCAGGTGCGCGTCGCCACCGCACGCGAAGCACGCGACGCGCATGCCGCGCTCGGCGGCGTGCCGTGCGTGCTGGAGAAGCGCCTGCCGCTGAAATACGAAGTGTCGGCACTGATCGCGCGCGGCGCGGACGGCCGTTCGGCCGCGTTCCCGCTCGCGCAGAACGTGCACCACAACGGCATCCTCGCGCTGACGGTCGTGCCGGCGCCGGCGGCCGATGCCGCGCGCGTCGAAGAGGCGCAGCGGGCGGCCGTGCGGATCGCCGATACGCTCGGCTACGTCGGCGTGCTGTGCGTCGAGTTCTTCGTGCTGGAAGACGGCTCGTTCGTCGCGAACGAAATGGCGCCGCGCCCGCACAACTCCGGCCACTACACGGTCGATGCGTGCGCAACGAGCCAGTTCGAGCAGCAGGTGCGCGCGATGACGCGCATGCCGCTCGGCAATCCGCGCCAGCATTCGCCGGCCGCGATGCTGAACATCCTCGGCGACGTGTGGTTCCCCAACGGGGCGACCGGCGTAGGTGTGACAGCCGAGGCCGTCACGCCGCCGTGGGACACGGTCGCCGCGATGCCGGCCGCGCACCTGCACCTGTACGGCAAGGAAGAAGCGCGCGTCGGCCGCAAGATGGGCCACGTGAACTTCACGGCCGAGACGCGCGACGAAGCCGTCGCCGCCGCCACCGCGTGCGCGCAGCTGCTGCGCGTGCCGCTCGACTGAGGCGCCGGCCGATGTCCATCGATCTGCCGAACACCGTGACGCCTGCCCAGGTCGACGCGGCCGCCGCATTGCTCGACGCGGGCCAGCTCGTCGCGTTTCCGACCGAAACCGTCTACGGGCTCGGCGGCGACGCGGCGAATCCGGAGGCCGTCGCACGCATTTATGCGGCGAAAGGGCGACCGGCGAACCATCCGGTGATCGTGCATCTGCCGCCCGGCGGCGATCCCGGCTACTGGGCCGACGACCTGCCGGCCGATGCGCACGCGCTGATCGATGCATTCTGGCCGGGGCCGCTCACGCTGATCCTGAAGCGCCACGCGCGCATTCCGGATGCCGTGAGCGGCGGGCAGGATTCGGTCGGGCTGCGCTGCCCGTCGCATCCGGTCGCGCAGGCGCTGCTGGCCGCGTTCAGCGCGCGGCGCGGCGGCCACGGCGGCGTGGCCGCGCCGTCCGCGAACCGGTTCGGCCACGTGAGCCCGACGACCGCGCAGCACGTGCGCGACGAATTCGGCGATACGGTGCACGTGCTCGACGGCGGCGCGTCGGAAGTCGGCATCGAGTCGACGATCCTCGACCTGTCGCGCGGTTTCCCGGCGCTGCTGCGCCCGGGCCACGTGACGCCGCGGCAGATCGCCGACGTGCTCGGCCGCGCGCCGAAGCTGCCGGACGGCAGCGATGCGACGGCGCCCCGCGCATCGGGCACGCTGAAAGCGCATTACGCGCCGCGCACGCCGCTCGCGCTGCTGCCGTTCGACGCGCTCGAGCCGCTGCTCGCGGCCGCGCAAACCGACGGCGAGCGCGTCGCGCTCGTCGCCCGCGCGTCGCGGGCCGGGCGCTGGGCGCAGGCCGACGGCGTGCATTTCGTCGCGGCGCCGGAAGATCCGCAGGCTTATGCACGCGACCTGTACGGGATGCTGCGGGCGCTCGACCGCGCGCAGGTTGCGCGCATCCTCGTCGAGAAGCTGCCCGAGACCGTCGAATGGATCGCGGTCAACGATCGTCTCGGCCGCGCGGCGGCCGCGTTCGAAGCGCGCGACTGACGCAGTTTTCGCCTTTCGCTCGGGAATGAAAAAACGCCTGACCGGTTCGCACCGGTCAGGCGTTTTCGTTTGGGCGCGTGGCCAGGTGCTTACTTGCCGACGCCCGACTTCGCGATCTGCTGTTCGACGTACTGCGCGAACAGCGCATGCAGGCGCGTCGTCGGGTGGACCGTGTCGGCGAACATGTAGGTCTGGTCCGCGTTCGCGACCGTGTAGGTCTGCGGCGAGCAGAACAGCGACGAGCCGAACGCGGTCGCGTTCGCGACGCCGTACTGCGTGGCGGCCTGGACCATCGCCTTCAGGTTGCACGCCGTGTCGGTGTTCGACACGCTGAAGCCGTTCGCCTGGTAGTTGGCCGCGATGCCGTCCTGCCACGTGAACGAATCGACCACCACGGCCTTCGTCGGGTCGACCTTGAGCGCCGCGAGCGTGCCGGCGAGCGTCTTGTTGAACAGCCCCGACAGTTGCGTGAACGCGGCCTGCGTGCCGCCCTGCAGCGCGAGCGGCGTGCCGCCGATGTCCGGCACGTTCGCGACGAACACGTGCGTCGCGCCCGCCGCGACGATCTGCTGGACGATCCCGCCGAGCTGCTGCGCGGCCAGGCCGATCGCCTGCGCGGCCGCGAGCTGCGCGGCCGGCGTATTGCCTTGCGCCTGCGCGACCTGGGCCTGATAGAAGATGTCGTTCGCGCCGCCGTTGATCAGCACGATCTGGCCGGCGTTGAAGCTGCCGTGCTGCGTCAGGTACTGCTTGACCTGATCGGCGATCGGCGTGGTGGTGGCCTGCGCATAGTCGGGGTTCGGCACGCTGGCGTCCGCATGGCCGATGCCCGGCTGCAGCGTCACGCGCGAGCCGCCCTGTGCGTAGCCGAGGCCGCCGGTGGCCTGCAGCGGAATGCCGAAGCCGCCCTGGTTCGCGGGCTGCAGCGTGTCGCCGTAGTACTGCGCGACGTCCTGCGTCCATACCTGGCCCGGGTTGGTCGTGAAGCGGCCGCCGCCGAAGCCGAGCTTGATCTGCGAATAGGTGCCGACGTCGGACAGGCTGTCGCCGAACGACACGATCTGCATCTTCACGCCCGACGGCGGCGTGTTCGACGCGCTGCCGCCGTTGTTGTCGTCACCGCCGCCGCATGCCGCGAGCAGCGCGAGCGCGGCGCCGGCGATCGCGACCTGCGCGATGCGCAGCATGCGCGGCCGGCTGCGGGAAGGTGCGTGTTGTTGTGTCTGCATCGTTCGATCTCCTCGTAGATATGGCCCTGATGTGTTTCTCATCTGCCGCGTGCCTGCTCGGTTCCGGGCTGCGCGGCGGCCGTTGGCTGAAACGGTTTATCGATCGCGCGCGGCCGCCAGCGGCGCGGTGCGCGGATCCGGGTTCGCGGCCTCGGCAATCTGCGCATGATAAGCGCTCGCCCATTCGGGCGGGCCGAAAATCGCGCGCAGCTTGTTGCGCCATCCGCCGACGCGCCACGCGTCGGACGCCAGCGACGCCCACTCGTGGAACGTCGCGACGAACGGGTTGTTCGAGCCGAGCCGCTCGACGATGCCGTATTGCGGCGGATCGTCGGGCGTCTCCTCGACATAGCTGCCGAACAGGCGATCCCAGATCACCAGGACGCCTGCGTAATTGCGGTCGATGTAGCGCGGGTTGCGCGCATGGTGCGCGCGATGGATCGACGGCGTGTTCAGCACGTATTCGAGCCAGCCGAGCTTGCCGATCGCCTGCGTGTGCACGAAGAACTGGAACGCGAGGTTGATCAGCACGATGCCGACGACCTGTTGCGGCGGAAAGCCGGCGAACGCGAGCGGCAGCCAGAACAGCCACATGCCCGCGACCGGGTACATCAGGCTCTGGCGGAAGGCGGTCGAGAAATTCATCCGCTCGGACGAGTGGTGCACGACGTGCGCGGCCCACAGCCAGCGCACGCGATGGCTCGCGCGATGGAACACGTAGTAGAGGAAGTCCTGCGCGACGAACAGCACCGCGAACGACAGCCAGCCGTCGTGCCACGTGTAAAGACGATAGTGCCGGTAGCAGTACGCATAGACGGGAATCACGAACAGCCACGCGATCTTGTCGGCGCCCTGGTGCATCAGCGCGAGCGCCGCGTTGCACAGCGTGTCGCGCCACGCATAGATGTGGTCGTGCGCACGGGTGCGGGCGAGGTGCCAGGCCTCCCACGCGATGCAGAGCAGGAAGACGGGCGCCAGCGCGAGCAGAAGCAATTCGACGTCGAATCGCATGGGCGTGTCTCCTTCGTTCCCCTGCAAGCCATGAGGCCGGGCGTGCGGCCCGTTGTAGATATCGGTCAGGCCAACAGCCTACGCAATCGCCACGCGCTAGGCGAGGGGGCAGCGTAGAGGGTTCCCTCTGAGGACAGGGTTTCTACGGAATCCGTACTGCGCGGGACCGGGCGGTACGGCCCCGCTTCGTGGGGCGCGGTGTGCGCGCGACGCGTGGCGGGCGCGTTTCAAACCGCGCAGCGCGGCATTTCACGGGCGACGCGCCGCAGGGCCGCATGGGCCCGCCCGGTCGGGACGGCCCGCTTGCGGGCTGCGCGGCGCGTCAGTGCGCGCCCGCGTAGATCCACTCGAGCAGCGTGTCGTGCGCGGCGCGCGCGGCTTCCGCGTGATCGTGGTTGATGAAGCTGACGACGATGTAGCTCTGGCCGTCGGCACCTGCGACGTAGCCGGCGATCGCCCGCACGTCGCGCAGCGTGCCGGTCTTGATGTGCGCGTTGCCGAGCACGCCCGCGTTGGTGAGACGGTTCTTCATCGTGCCGTCGATGCCGGCGATCGGCAGCGAATCGATGAACGCCTGCGCGACGGGGCTCGCGTTCGCGGCCTGCAACAGCGCGGCGAGCGACAGCGCGCTCACGTGCTCCTCGCGCGACAGCCCCGAGCCGTTCTCGAGCACGAGGTCGGGCATCGCGATGCCGCTCTTCTGCAGGAACGCCTGGATCGCGCGGCTCGACTGCTCGGGCGTCGCGGGCGGCTTGCCGGCGACCGCACCGATCGTCAGGAACAGGTTGCGCGCCATCACGTTGTTGCTGAACTTGTTGATGTCGTAGACGATGCTGCCGAGCACCGGGCTGTGATGCACGGCGAGCGGGCGCGCGGTGCCCGGTACCTTGCCTTCGCTCACCGGCCCCGCGATCGTGCCGCCGTCCTGCTGCCACAGCGCGAGGAAGCCGCGCGCGAAGAACGTCGTGTGATCGAGGATCGCGAGGTTGGTCGTATGCGCGCCGCAGCGCAGCGGGTAGTCGCCGGCGAACGACGCGGTCATGATCCCGGCGCCGGCCGTCAGCGTCGGGCGCGCGGCCGCGGCCGCCGCGCTGCACGAGCCCGAGCCTTCGACGAGCTGGTTGTCGATCGACAGGTTCGCGAGCGGGGGCAGCACGTCGACGGCGACCTTGCCGTCATCGCCCGGCGTGACCGTAAACGACACGGCCTTGAACGCGTACAACAGCGGATCGGGGCCGACGTTGTACGGCGCGCTCGCATCGTCGTCGAACGACGGCAGGTCGCGCGTCGACGCCGCGAAATAGCTCTTGTCGAGCACGAGGCCGCCGGCCACGCGCTTGACGCCGGCCTTGCGCAGCTTGTCGACGAGATCGATCAGCTCTTCGGGCACGAGCTTCGGATCGCCGGTGCCCTTGATGTACAGGTTGCCCTGCAGCGTGCCGTCGGGGTCGACCGTGCCGTCCGTATACGCGGTCGTGCGCCAGCGGTAGTCGGGGCCGAGGATCGACAGGCCCGAAAAGGTCGTCACGAGCTTCATCGTCGAGGCCGGCATCATCGGCCGGCTCGCATTCCACGCGATCAGCGGTTGCGGATCGCCGACGCGCTCGACGACGACGCTCATCGCCGACGCCGGCACCTTCGCGCGCTGCAGCGCGACGAGCACGGACGCCGGCAGGCCGGCCGCGCGCGCGGCGGGCGACACGACGGCGGTCTTGCGCGCTTCCTTGCGGGCTTGCTTGCGGGCCTGCGCGGGCGGCGCGAACGCGAGGGCCGTGCAGGTGGCGACGACGGCGGCCGCGCGCAGGCAGACGCGGGCGCGGGGGGCGAACCGGGCGGAAAGATCGGAAATCGGCATGGGCGAATACGGGAAAAGCAGGGGCTCGGGCAGGGCGCGCGGGGGCGCCGAAGCGCACATTGTAGAGACAAGTCGCGGCAGGTCCCCATGCAATCCGCCTTACTGTTGCATTGCACGGTGCCGCGCACGCGATTCGCGGCGCTACAATGGTCGCCGTGTTTGACTCGCCCCATGGATGCCTGTCGCGATGCGGATTCTGCTTGTCGAAGATGATCGAATGATTGCCGAGGGCGTGCGCAAGGCGCTGCGCTCGGACGGCTTTGCGGTCGACTGGGTGCAGGACGGCGACGCGGCGCTCACGGCGCTCGGCGGCGAGACGTACGATCTGCTGCTGCTCGATCTCGGCCTGCCGAAGCGCGACGGCATCGACGTGCTGCGCGCGCTGCGCGGGCGCGGGCTGTCGCTGCCGGTGCTGATCGTCACCGCGCGCGATGCCGTCGCCGATCGCGTGAAGGGGCTCGACGCGGGCGCCGACGACTACCTCGTCAAGCCGTTCGATCTCGACGAGCTCGGCGCGCGGATGCGCGCGCTGATCCGCCGCCAGGCCGGCCGCAGCGAGTCGCTGATCCGCCACGGCGCGCTGACGCTCGATCCCGCGTCGCACCAGGTCACGCTCGACGGCGCGCCCGTCGCGCTGTCCGCGCGCGAGTTCGCGCTGCTCGAGGCGCTGCTCGCGCGGCCGGGCGCGGTGTTGTCGAAGAGCCAGCTCGAGGAGAAGATGTACGGCTGGGGCGAGGAGATCGGCAGCAACACGGTCGAGGTCTATATCCACGCGCTGCGCAAGAAGCTCGGCTCGGACCTGATCCGCAACGTGCGCGGGCTCGGCTACATGGTCGTCAAGGAAAGCTGACGCGTGCGGTCGATTCGTCATCAATTGCTGATCTGGCTGCTCGCGATCGTCGTCGCGGGCGTGGGCATGGCGGGCTGGCTCATCTACCGGCAGGCGCTCGCCGAGGCGAACGAGCTGTTCGACTACCAGTTGCAGGAAATCGCCGCGGCGCTGCCGTCGGAGCCGTTCTCGCAGGTGTTCGGCTCGCGCACCAACGGCGACGAAGGCATCGTGATCCAGATCTGGAATCGCAACGGCGTGCTGATGTACTTCTCGCATCCGCGTGCGCCGATCGCGCCGCGCGCGGAGCTCGGCTTCTCGACCGAGCGCACCGATCGCGGCGAATGGCGCGTGTACGGCGCGATCGTCGGCGACAACGTCGTGCAGCTCGCGCAGCCGCTGTCGGTGCGCAACCGGCTCGCGGCGAACGTCGCGTTGCGCACGCTGTGGCCGCTGATCGTGCTGCTGCCGTTCCTCGGCGCGGCCGTGTGGGGAATCGTCGGGCGCGGGCTCGCGCCGCTCGGCCGCGTGACGCGCGCGGTCGAGGCGCGCCGGCCGGAAGCGCTCGATCCGCTGCCCGACGCGCGCCTGCCGCTCGAGGTGCAGCCGCTCGTGCGCGCGCTGAACGGGCTGCTCGCGCGGCTGTCGTCGGCGCTCGACACGCAGAAGGCGTTCGTCGCCGACGCCGCGCACGAATTGCGCACGCCGCTCGCGGCCGTGCAGATCCAGGCGCAGCTCGTCGCGCGCGCGAAGGACGATGCATCGCGCCGCGACGCGATCGCGGATCTCCAGGACGGCGTGTCGCGCGCGACGCGCCTCACCGAGCAACTGCTCGCGCTCGCGCGCGCCGAGCCGGACGGCGCGACGATGCGCGAGCCGGTCGACCTGCAGGCGCTGCTCGCCGAATGCGTGGCTGCGCACGCGCCGCTCGCGCAGCGGCGCGACATCGATCTCGGCTTCGAGGAAACGCACGCGGCGAGCGTCGTCGCGGACGTCGGCGCGCTGCGCGTGATGTTCGGCAACCTGCTCGACAACGCGGTGAAGTACACGCCGGACGGCGGCCGCATCGACGTGTCGTTGACGCGCGACGCGGCCGGCCGCGCGTGCGTGCAGATCGCCGACAGCGGGCCCGGCATTCCGGCCGACGAGCGCGAGCGCGTGTTCGACCGCTTCTATCGCGACAGCACGGCGCGGGCACGCACCGACGTGTCGGGCAGCGGGCTCGGGCTCGCGATCGTCAAGCGCGTGGCGGCGCAGCAGAGCGCGACGGTGTCGCTCGGCGATGCGGCCGCGGGCGGCCTGCTCGTCAGCGTCGTGTTCCGCGATGCCGAGATGCCGGCCCCGGCGCCGCAGCGTTCCGAATCCGTCTGAAGGGGCCCCGGCGACGGCGTGCGGGCCGGGCGCCGGCAGCCGCTTAAGCCTCGCTTAAGGCTGATTAAGCCTCCTTTAAGTCAGGGTCGTTACGCTGCGTCCTAACAACGAGGAGGTCCTACGATGAACACCCGATTCCTTGCGCGCGGCACCGTCGCGGTCGCCGTGGCGGCCGCCCTGTCGGCAGGCTATTTCGCCGGCACCCGCCGCGCCGATCCGCAGATCATCACGCCCGCGCAGGCCGCCATGATGCCGGCCGAAGCCGCCGCCAAGACCGGCATTCCCGATTTCTCCGGGCTCGTCGAGACCTACGGCCCGGCGGTCGTGAACATCAGCGCGAAGCATGTCGTGAAGCAGGTGTCGCGGCGCGTGCCGCAGCCGCAGCTGCCGATCGATCCGAGCGACCCGTTCTACCAGTTCTTCAAGCACTTCTACGGCCAGGTGCCGGGCATGGGCGGCGACGCGCAGCCGGACGACCAGCCGAGCGCGAGCCTCGGTTCGGGCTTCGTCATCAGCTCCGACGGGTACATCCTCACCAATGCGCACGTGATCGACGGCGCGAACGTCGTCACGGTCAAGCTGACCGACAAGCGCGAATACAAGGCGAAGGTCGTCGGCGCCGACAAGCAGTCCGACGTCGCCGTGCTGAAGATCGATGCGAGCGGCCTGCCGACCGTGAAGATCGGCGACCCGGCGCAGAGCAAGGTCGGCCAGTGGGTCGTCGCGATCGGCTCGCCGTACGGCTTCGACAACACGGTCACGTCGGGCATCATCAGCGCGAAGTCGCGCGCGCTGCCGGACGAGAACTACACGCCGTTCATCCAGACCGACGTGCCGGTGAACCCCGGCAATTCGGGCGGCCCGCTGTTCAACCTGCAGGGCGAGGTGATCGGCATCAACTCGATGATCTACTCGCAGACGGGCGGCTTCCAGGGCCTGTCGTTCGCGATCCCGATCAACGAGGCGATCAAGGTGAAGGACGAGCTCGTGAAGACGGGCCACGTGAGCCGCGGCCGTCTCGGCGTGGCCGTGCAGGGGCTGAACCAGACGCTCGCGAGCTCGTTCGGGCTGCAGAAGCCGGACGGCGCGCTCGTCAGCTCGGTCGACCCGAACGGGCCGGCCGCGAAGGCCGGGCTGCAGCCGGGCGACGTGATCCTGTCGGTCAACGGCGCGCCCGTCGCCGATTCGACGTCGCTGCCCGCGCAGATCGCGAACCTGAAGCCGGGCTCGAAGGCCGACCTGCAGATCTGGCGCGACAAGTCGAAGAAGTCGATCAGCGTGACGCTCGGTGCGATGACCGATGCGAAGCTCGCGTCGAACGACGGCGGGCCGGTCGAGCAGGGCCGCCTGGGCGTCGCGGTGCGTCCGCTGTCGCCGCAGGAGCGCAGCGCCGACAACCTGTCGCACGGGCTGATCGTGCAGCAGGCGACGGGGCCGGCCGCCAACGCGGGCATCCAGCCCGGCGACGTGATCCTCGCGGTCAACGGCCGCCCGGTCACGAGCCCCGAGCAGTTGCGCGACGCGGTGAAGGGCGCGGGCAACAGTCTTGCTCTGCTGATCCAGCGCGACAATGCACAGATCTTCGTGCCGGTCGACCTGAGCTGACCGGCAACGGCCGACGGCCGGCCTGACCGGCCGCGGCGGGCGCCGCCGCCGTTCGATCGCGCGACGTTGCGCCCGTATGTGTTCCGACCCCAAGGAGAGAGCCATGCAATATCTACGCAACGTGTCCCGATTTGCCGTCGCCGCGGCACTGAGCGCCGGCCTCGCAGCCGGCGCGACCGGCGCGTACGCGCAGTCGGACGGCTTGCCGGCCGCGCGCCAGCAGGGCGACGTCACCTTCGTGTCCGGCGGCGTCGGGCAGGACGAATCGACGGCGTTCCAGCGCAACGAGGCGCAGTGGCCGCTGGCGCTGCGCTTCACCGGCAAGGGCGGCGAGTTCCTGGCCGACGTGCATGTCCGGATCGTCGACGGCAAGGGCGCCGAAGTGCTGAAAACCGACGCACGCGGGCCGTACATGCTCGTGAAGGTGCCGCCGGGGCGCTATACGGTGCATGCGTCGTACCAGGGCAGCGACGAATCGCGCGCCGTCACGGTCGGCGCGAAGGGCGGCGCGAAAGCCGCGTTCCAGTGGAGCGCGCAGTAACCTACCGCGCGCGGCCCGGGCCCGGCCGCGCAATCGGACGAAGTTTCGCCCATAATGAAAGCCACGGCATGCGTGCCGTGGCTTTTTCGTTTCCTGCCCGGCCTGGCGGCCGCCCGAAGGAGAAACGATGTCCGATCCAGCCGACCCTCGACTCGAAATCGTGCCGAACCGTCATCGCGTGCGCGTGATCCACCGCGGCATCACCTATGCCGATTCGCACGGCGCGCTGACCGTGCGTGAGGCGGGGCTCCCGGACATCCATTACCTGCCGCGCCGCGACGTCAACATGCGCCGGCTCGTGAAATCGGGCGTCACGACGGCCTGCCCGTTCAGGGGGCAAGCCGTGCATTTCGACTTGCAGACGGAAGACGGCGTGATCGAGAACGCCGCATGGAGTTACGAAGAACCGAAGGAGGCGGCGGCCGTGCTCGCGCACTACGTCGCCTTCGACGTCGCACGGGTCGACAGTCTCGTCGAGACGTCCTGATGCGGCGTGCGTTCATCGGGGAGGCGTCATGGAACTGAACGACACGTTACGCGTACCGCTCGCGCCGCCTGTCGTGCGGGATGCGCTGGAGGATCTCGCGCTGCTGCGCGCGAGCTTCGATCATTGCGAATCGTTCGTGAAGCTCGCGCACGGCGAGTTCGCGCTGACGATCACGGTACCGCTCGGCCCGCTGCGTGCCCGCTACGACGTGCGCGCGCATGCGGTCGCCGAGCAGGGCGACGCGCAAGGGCAGCCGCGCCGCGTGCTCAACTTCAAGGCGCGCGCCGACGGCCTCGGCGCGCTGCGCGGCCAGGTCGAACTCGTGCTGATGCCGGATGACGATGCGACGGCCACGCGAATCGAGTACGTGGTCTGGGCGACGGCGAGCGGGCCGCTCGCCGAGTTGCCGGCGCGGCAGATCGACAATGCGCTGCGCGAATGGACCGACACGTTCTTCCGCGAATTCTGCGCGGTCGTGCAGGCGAAGCACGGGCTCGCGCCGAATCGTGCGAGCGCCGCCGCGCAGCGGCGCCAGCATGTATTTCTGCGGCCGGCATCGCTGGTGGCCGCGACGAAACGTTCGATATCGCCGCATCTGGGCGGCGCGCTGAGCGGGCGTGCCGCGACCGCGCTCCCGCATCGCGATTCCGGCACGGTGCCCGTATGGGCCTGGGCGGCGATGATCGTGTTCGTCGCGCTGCTGCTTTACGCGACGCGCTGGATCAACGGCGGCTAGGAGCCGGCGGCAACCCCGTTATCGGCGCGAACAGGCCCTGAGCGGCTGCCTGCTTCCCGCGCGGCGGCTGTTACCGCCCCGCGTGGGCACCGGCGCCGGCGCCGCGAAACTCCCTTCGATACGCAGACGGCGACGTGCCGAGCGCGCCCGCGAAATGCTGGCGCAGCGACACGCTCGAGCCGTAGCCGGCCGCCTGCGCGATCGCGTCGATCGATTGTCCGGTGGTTTCGAGCAGATGCTGCGCGCGCGCGAGCCGCTCGGCCTGCAGCCATGCGGTGACGGTCGTGCCCGTCGCCTGGCGGAAGCGGCGCGTGAACGTGCGCCGGCTCATCAGTACGCGTTCGGCGAGCGAATCGACGCTGTGCGCGGCGTCGAGATGGGCGCGCACCCAGTCGAGCAGGCCCGCGAGCCGCGCGTCGCGCGGGTGCGCGGCGACCGGCTGCGGCACGTACTGGGCTTGCCCGCCCTGGCGATGCGGCGGGATCACGAGGCGGCGCGCGATCCGGTTCGCGGCGTCCGAGCCGAAGCGTCGGCGCACGACGTGCAGGCAGCAGTCGAGGCCCGCGGCCGTGCCGGCCGACGTCATCAGGTTGCCGTCGTCCACGTACAGCACGTCGGGATCGAGGTTCACGCGCGGAAAGCGCCGGGCGAAATCCTCGGCCCACGCCCAGTGCGTGGTGGCCGGGCGGCCGTCGAGCAGGCCGGCCGCCGCGAGCACGTAGGCGCCGAGGCAGAGGCCGACGAGCTGCGCGCCGCGCGCGGCGGCCGCGCGGACGGCATCGAGCAGCGCGTCGGGCGGCGCTTCGTCCGGGTCGCGCCACGAAGGCACGATCACGATGTCCGCATCGTCGAGCGCGTCGAGCCCGTGCGGCGCGGTGATCGTGAAGCCGCCCGTCGTCGCGAGCGGGCCGCGCTCGGCCGAGCAGACGCGGAACTCGAACGCGGGCGACGCGGCCGCGTTGCGTTCCTTCGCGAACACGATCGACGGCACCGACAGGTGGAACGGGCTGATGCCGTCGTACGCGATCACGGCGACGACGGTCGGAACCGACGAGGCGGACGAAGCGGACGAGGTGGGCGAGGCGGACGAGGTGGGCGAGGTGGGCGAAGCGGACGAGGCGGACGAGGCGGACGAGGCGGCGGCGAGCATGGCGGACTCCGCGGAGGCGATGGCCCGATTCTATCGAAGAATGGCCATCGGGCCACTATCGGCGCCGGTCGCGCGGCCCGACAATGCATCGCATCGCGCTGCTGGCCGCCCCGCGCCGGGGCGGGGCAGCGCCTCCCGACCAGGAGCCCGTCATGTCGAACGCCGTCCCCCATTTCGCTTCCCGTCCCGCTGCCCGCCGCGCACTGATCGTGATCGACGTGCAGAACGAATACGTGACGGGCAACCTGCCGATCGAATATCCGCCGCTCGACGTGTCGCTCGCGAACATCGGCCGCGCGATCGACGCCGCGCACGCGGCCGGCGTGCCGGTGATCGTGGTTCAGCACGTCGCGCCGGCCGGCGCGCCGATCTTCGCGCCCGGCACCGACGGCGTCGCGCTGCACGCGGTGGTCGCGAGCCGGCCGTACGCGCACCGGATCGAGAAGGCGCAGGCGAGCTCGTTCGCCGGCACCGATCTCGCCGCGTGGCTCGATGCGCACGGGATCGACACGCTCACGGTGGCCGGCTACATGACGCACAACTGCAATGCGTCGACGGTCTACCACGCGGCGCATGCGGGGCTGAAGGTCGAGTACCTGAATGACGCGACGGGCGCGCTGCCTTACGAGAACGAAGCGGGCGCGGCGAGCGCCGAAGAGATTCACCGCGCGTATGCGGTGGTGTTCCAGTCGAATTTCGCGGCGGTGATGTCGACCGACGCGTGGATCGCGGGACTCGCCGGCGCGCCGGTGCCGGCGCGCGACTCGGTGGCCGCGTCGAACCGGCGGGCCCGCGCGCGGCGCGCGAAGGCGGCCTGACCCGGCACGGCGCCGGGGGGCGCGATGCGCCGCGCGGTCAGTCGCGGTCCTTCAGCATCGCCGGGCTGTAGCGCAGCATGTCGAAGCAGCCGTCGACGAGTTTTTCCGCATGCTGCTCGGCGTCGATCTCGTCGGGCAGCATCAGCATGTCGCGCACGAACCCGCTGACGAGCGTGTGCAGCATCAGCGTCGCGCGCCACGTGTCGAGCCGCTCGGGCAGCAGCTTGAGCCCCACGGCTACCGCGAGATCGGCGTCGATCATGTGCAGCGCCTCGCTCATCCCCGCGCGGTTGCGTTGCAGCAGCGGCTCCATGTCCGCGACGTACTCGCACTTCATGAACAGGACGCTGAACACGCGGCGCAACTGCGGGTCGCGCTGCACGCCGAGCAGGCACCAGATCAGGATCTGGCGCACCTTCTCGAGCGGATTGCCGCCCGGCGCGTCGTGCGGCATCCGCTTCAGTTCGTCGATCGGCAGGAACACGCGGTCGAACATCGCATCGAACAGCTCGCTCTTGTTCGCGAAATGCCAGTAGATCGCGCCGCGCGTCACGCCGGCGTGCTGGGCGATGTCCGCGAGCGACGTGTGCGACACGCCTTTCTCGAAGAACACGTGTTCGGCGGCGTCGAGAATGCGATTGCGTGTCTCGAGCGCCTCCTCCTTGGTACGTCTGACCATGTGCAGGCCTGATTGGATCGATCGTCGGTGAATATAGGGTCCGTAACCCCTCGCCGCCGTCATGCAGACCGGCTATGCTTGCTGCTGGTAACAATCTGTAAGACTGAACGGTCGACGGAGTACAAACGGGCTTTTTACATACATTCGTGAATGTATATACAATACGCGGCATCCCCGTCGGCACGGAGGTCTCGTGCCGACGTGCTGTATCTGGCAGTCCGTAATTCAGGTGTTCGATCTGCGCCGCGAGGCGCATCCGTGTTGCGCTCCGGTCGGGCGCGGCACTTATTCCATTGGTTATACACAGAGGTCGCTCCATGCGCGTCGAACGGGTTCCATACCGCTTAATCACTGTCGCGACGGCCGCCGTTTTCCTGGCCGCGTGCGGGAAAAAAGAATCGGCACCGCCGCCGCAAACGCCGGAAGTCGGCGTCGTCACCGTCCAGCCGCAAGCCGTACCGGTTTTCACCGAACTGCCGGGCCGCACCAGTGCGTTCCTCGTCGCGCAGGTTCGCGCGCGGGTCGACGGCATCGTGCTGCGCCGCGAATTTACCGAAGGCACCGACGTGAAGGCCGGCCAGCGCCTCTACAAGATCGATCCGGCGCCGTACATCGCGCAGCTGAACAGTGCGAAGGCGACGCTCGCGAAGGCGCAGGCGAACCTCGTCACGCAGAACGCGCTGGTCGCGCGCTACAAGGTGCTGGTCGCCGCGAACGCGGTCAGCAAGCAGGACTACGACAACGCGGTCGCCACGCAAGGGCAGGCCGCGGCGGACGTCGCGGCCGGCAAGGCGGCGGTCGACACCGCGCAGATCAACCTCGGTTACACGGATGTCGTGTCGCCGATCACCGGCCGCGTCGGCATCTCGCAGGTGACGCCGGGCGCGTACGTGCAGGCGAGCCAGGCGACGCTGATGTCGACGGTGCAGCAGCTCGATCCGGTGTACGTGGACCTCACGCAGTCGAGCCTCGAAGGGCTGAAGCTGCGCCAGGACGTGCAGAGCGGGCGCCTGAAGACGAGCGGCCCGGGCGCGGCGAAGGTATCGCTGATCCTGGAAGACGGCAAGACCTATTCGGAAGCCGGCAAGCTGCAGTTCTCGGACGTGACGGTCGACCAGACCACCGGTTCGGTGACGATCCGCGCGGTGTTCCCGAACCCGAACCGCGTGCTGCTGCCGGGCATGTTCGTGCGCGCACGGATCGAGGAAGGCGTGAACGAGAACGCGTTCCTGGTGCCGCAGATCGGCGTCACGCACGACCAGAAGGGGCAGGCGATCGCGATGGTGGTGAACGCCAGCAACAAGGTCGAGCCGCGTCCGCTGAAGACGACCGGCATGCAAGGCCAGAACTGGATCGTCGAAGGCGGTCTGCAGGCGGGCGATCACGTGATCGTGCAGGGCGTCGACAAGGTGCGCCCGGGCGCGACCGTGAAGACGGTCCCCGCGCAGCTCGCGCCGGCGGCCGATGCCGCCTCGGGCGCTGCTGCCCCCGCCGCGCCGGCCGCTGCCGGTTCCGGCGCCGCTGCCGCTTCCGGTGCCGCCGCATCGGGCGCCGCGCCGGCGAGTGCCGCCGCTGCGTCGAGCGCGCAATAACAGGGAGCCTGCTTCATGGCAAAGTTTTTTATCGATCGCCCGATCTTCGCGTGGGTGATCGCCATCATCCTGATGCTGGCCGGGGTTGCGGCGATCTTCACGCTGCCGATCTCGCAGTATCCGACGATCGCGCCGCCATCGATCCAGATCACCGCGAACTACCCGGGCGCTTCCGCGAAGACGGTGGAAGACACGGTGACGCAGGTGATCGAGCAGCAGATGAGCGGTCTCGACAACTTCCTGTACATGTCGTCGACGAGTGACGACTCGGGCAACGCAACGATTACGCTGACCTTCGCGCCGGGCACCAACGCCGACATCGCGCAGGTCCAGGTGCAGAACAAGCTGTCGCTCGCGACGCCGGTTCTGCCGCAGGTCGTGCAGCAGCTCGGTCTGTCGGTCACGAAGTCGAGCAGCAGCTTCCTGCTGGTGCTCGCCTTCAACTCCGAAGACGGCAGCATGAACAAGTACGACCTCGCGAACTTCGTGGCGTCGCACGTGAAGGATCCGATCAGCCGGCTGAACGGCGTCGGTACCGTCACGCTGTTCGGCTCGCAGTACGCGATGCGGATCTGGCTCGACCCGAACCGCCTGACCAACTACGGCCTCACGCCGGTCGACGTCAGCTCGGCGATCGCCGCGCAGAACGTGCAGATCGCGGGCGGCCAGATCGGCGGCACGCCGGCGAAGCCGGGCACCATGCTGCAAGCGACGATCACCGAATCGACGCTGCTGCAGACGCCCGAGCAGTTCGGCAACATCCTGCTGAAGGTCAACCAGGACGGCTCGCAGGTTCGCCTGAAGGACGTCTCGAAGATCGAGCTCGGCGGCGAAAACTACAACTTCGACACGAAGTACAACGGTCAGCCGACCGCGGCACTCGGTATCCAGCTCGCGACCAACGCGAACGCGCTCGCGACCGCGAAGGCCGTGCGCGCGAAGATCGACGAGCTCGCACCGTTCTTCCCGCACGGCCTGGTCGTCAAGTATCCGTACGACACGACGCCGTTCGTGAAGCTGTCGATCGAGGAAGTGGTCAAGACGCTGCTCGAAGGTATCGTGCTCGTGTTCCTCGTGATGTATCTGTTCCTGCAGAACCTGCGGGCGACGATCATCCCGACGATCGCGGTGCCGGTCGTGCTGCTCGGTACGTTCGCGATCATGTCGATGGTCGGCTTCTCGATCAACACGCTGTCGATGTTCGGTCTCGTGCTCGCGATCGGCCTGCTGGTCGACGATGCGATCGTGGTGGTCGAGAACGTCGAGCGCGTGATGGCGGAAGAGGGGCTGTCGCCGAAGGAGGCGACCCGCAAGGCGATGGGCCAGATCACCGGCGCGCTCGTCGGCGTGGCGCTCGTGCTGTCGGCGGTGTTCGTGCCGGTGGCGTTCTCCGGCGGCTCGGTCGGCGCGATCTATCGTCAGTTCTCGCTGACGATCGTGTCGGCGATGGTGCTGTCGGTGCTGGTCGCGTTGATTCTGACGCCGGCGCTGTGCGCGACGATCCTCAAGCCGATCCCGCAAGGGCATCACGAAGAGAAGAAGGGCTTCTTCGGCTGGTTCAACCGCACGTTCAACAACAGCCGCGACAAGTACCACGTCGGCGTGCACCACGTGATCAAGCGCTCGGGCCGCTGGCTCATCATCTATCTGGTCGTGATCGTCGCGGTCGGGCTGCTGTTCGTGCGCCTGCCGAAGTCGTTCCTGCCCGACGAAGACCAGGGCCTGATGTTCGTGATCGTGCAGACGCCGTCGGGTTCGACGCAGGAAACGACCGCGAAGACGCTCGCGAACATTTCCGACTACCTGCTGAAGGACGAGAAGGAAATCGTCGAGTCGGCGTTCACGGTCAACGGCTTCAGCTTCGCGGGCCGCGGCCAGAACTCGGGTCTCGTGTTCGTGCGCCTGAAGGACTATGCGCAGCGTCAGCATGCGAACCAGAAGGTGCAGGCGCTGATCGGCCGGATGTTCGGGCGCTACGCGGGCTACAAGGACGCGCTCGTGATTCCGTTCAACCCGCCGTCGATTCCGGAACTCGGTACGGCCGCCGGCTTCGACTTCGAGCTGACGGACAACGCCGGTCTCGGTCACGACGCGCTGATGGCCGCACGTAACCAGCTGCTCGGGATGGCTTCGAAGGATCCGACGCTGCAGGGTGTCCGTCCGAACGGCCTGAACGATACGCCGCAGTACAAGGTCAACATCGACCGCGAGAAGGCGAATGCGCTCGGCGTGACGGCGGATGCGATCGACCAGACGTTCTCGATCGCGTGGGCGTCGCAGTACGTGAACAACTTCCTCGACACCGACGGCCGGATCAAGAAGGTGTACGTGCAGGCCGACGCGCCGTTCCGGATGACGCCGGAAGACATGAACATCTGGTACGTGCGCAACAGCTCGGGCGGGATGGTGCCATTCAGTGCGTTCTCCAGCGGCCACTGGATCTACGGGTCGCCGAAGCTCGAGCGCTACAACGGCGTGTCGGCGATGGAAATCCAGGGTCAGGCCGCGCCGGGCAAGTCGACCGGTCAGGCGATGGCCGCGATGGAAACGCTCGCGAAGAAGCTGCCGGTCGGTATCGGCTATTCGTGGACGGGCCTGTCGTTCCAGGAAATTCAGTCCGGCTCGCAGGCGCCGATCCTGTATGCGATCTCGATCCTCGTCGTGTTCCTGTGTCTCGCGGCGCTGTATGAAAGCTGGTCGATCCCGTTCTCGGTGATCATGGTCGTGCCGCTCGGCGTGATCGGCGCGCTGCTCGCGGCCACGCTGCGCGGCCTCGAGAACGACGTGTTCTTCCAGGTTGGCCTGCTGACCACCGTGGGCCTGTCCGCGAAGAACGCGATCCTGATCGTCGAGTTCGCGCGCGAACTGCAGCAGACGGAGAAGATGGGGCCGATCGAGGCCGCGCTGGAAGCGGCGCGCCTGCGGCTGCGTCCGATCCTGATGACGTCGCTCGCGTTCATTCTCGGCGTGCTGCCGCTCGCGATCAGCAACGGTGCGGGTTCGGCGAGCCAGCACGCGATCGGTACGGGCGTGATCGGCGGGATGATCACGGCGACGTTCCTCGCGATCTTCATGATCCCGATGTTCTTCGTGAAGATCCGTGCGATCTTCAGCGGCGAGAAGGAAGACGTCGACGAGGCGCTGCGCCTGGCTCAGGAGCACTCGCACCACGAAGAGAAGCCGGGCAACGGCGACGAAGGCAACAAGGGACAGTGATGATGCAAAAACACGCTTTGACTGCAATCGCAGTCGCGCTCCTTGCCACGGGCTGCACGATGGCGCCGCATTACAAGCGGCCCGACGCACCCGTCGCGCAGGCGTACCCGGCCGGCGGCGTCTACGCGACGCAGCCGGGTGCGGCCGGCGCGCGCAGCGCGAACGGCCAGGCGGCGACTGCCATCGGCTGGCGCGAGTTCTTCGTCGATCCGCGCCTGCAGCGGCTCATCGAGATCGCGCTGAAGAACAACCGCGACCTGCGCGTGTCGGTGCTCAACATCGAGGCGGCGCGTGCGCAGTACCAGATCACGCGCGCCGGGCTGTTCCCGACGCTCGACGGCACAGGCACGGGCAATATCCAGCGCGTGCCGCAGGGGCTGTCGCAGACGGGGGCGCCGTACATCTCGCGCGCCTACAACGTCGGCCTGTCGGCGTCGTGGGAGCTCGATCTGTTCGGCCGCGTGCAGAGCCTGAAGGACCAGGCGCTCGCGCAATACCTGTCGACGTCGTATGCCCGGCAGGCATCGGAAATCTCGCTGGTGTCGCAGGTGGCCGACCAGTACCTGACGCTGCTGTCGACCGACGAGCTGCTGAAGGTCACGGAAGACACGCTGAAGTCCGCCCAGGGGCAGTACGACCTGACGAAGCTGCGCTTCGACAACGGCACGGGCTCCGAGCTCGAGCTGCGGCAGGCTCAGACGGTGGTCGAGCAGGCGCTCGCGAACCAGCAGGCGCAGGCGCGTGCGCGTGCGCAGGCGCTGAACTATCTGGTGCTGCTGATCGGCGAGCCGCTGCCGGACGATCTGCCGGCGGGCATGCCGCTCGACGCGCAGAACCTGCTGACGGACGTGCCGGCCGGCCTGCCGTCGGATCTGCTCACGCGCCGTCCGGACGTGATGCAGGCCGAGCAGGCGCTGCTGGCCGCGAACGCGAACATCGGCGCGGCGCGCGCGGCGTTCTTCCCGAAGATCTCGCTGACGGGCGCGTTCGGCACCGGCAGCCCGACGCTCGGCGGCCTGTTCAAGGCCGGTACGGCGGCATGGTCGTTCGCGCCGCAGATCACGATGCCGATCTTCGAAGGCGGACAGAACATCGCGAACCTGAACCTCGCGCATGTGCAGAAGCGCATCGAGATTGCCAACTACGAGAAGGCGATCCAGTCGGCGTTCCGCGAAGTGGCGGACGGTCTCGCCGCGCGCGGCACGTACGACCAGCAGATCGCGGCGCTCGAGCGCAACGAGCATGCGCAGCAGCGCCGCTTCGACCTGTCGGACCTGCGCTACAAGAATGGCGTCGACAGCTACCTGACGGTGCTGACCGCGCAGACGGATCTGTACGCCGCGCAGCAGTCGTTGATCAATGCCCGTCTGGCACGCTGGACGAATCTGGTCGACCTGTACCGCGCACTGGGCGGCGGCTGGATCCAGCGCGCCGGCGAAGTGCCGCGCGCACCGGATGCACCGGTCGACTACGACAAGGCGGCCGCGCCTGCGCCTGCATCGGCAACGGCGACGAACGGGTAAGCGCGAAGAAGGGCAGGCGCGGCTTGCCGCACCTGCGCTTCAACCCGTTGTATGCGCAACAGAAAACGCCACGGACGAAAGTTCGTGGCGTTTTCTTTTGCGCGGTCGAATCGTGCGGGAGGCCGTTGTCGTCGTGACGACAGGTGTGGCGCGTTCCACTGGCGCCGATCACGTCAATCGCGCCGATCCACACCGATCCGCGCGGTCGGCCGGCATTGCGCATCGCGCCACCGGCGCCCCGCCTGCTCGCGAGAATCGAGATTGCTTGAGCCTGACGCGTGGTCAAGAATTCCCAAAACAAAACGCCACGGCATGCCGTGGCGTTCGTCGTTACCGCCTCACGCCATTGCTCGGCGCGGTGCGATCAGTGGTGCACGTCGACGGGGCGGCCGTCGAAATCATGGCCTGCACGCCGAATCTCGCACTTCGCATCCTTTTCGCCTTTCACGCCGTTGAACACGATGTTCAGGATCACGGCCGTCGCCGATGCCAGCAGGATGCCGCTGTGCAGGATCGGTGCGAGCGCGGGCGGCAGCTTCGAGAAGAAGTGCGGCGACACGACCGGCACGAGGCCCATGCCGACGCTCACGGCGACGATGAACAGGTTGTGCGAATTGTTCACGAAGTCGACCTTCGACAGCACCTTGATGCCGTTCGCGGCGACCATCCCGAACATCACGATGCCTGCCCCGCCGAGCACGAACGGCGGCACCGACGCGACGACCTGCGCCATCTTCGGGAACAGGCCGAGCAGCACGAGGATCACGCCGCCCGTCGCGCACACGAAGCGGCTCTTCACGCCCGTCACGCCGATCAGGCCGACGTTCTGCGAGAACGACGTATGCGGGAACGAGTTGAAGATGCCGCCGATCAGCGTGCCGAGGCCGTCGACGCGCAGGCCGCGCACGAGGCGCTCCTGGTCGACCGGGCGATCGACCATGTCGCCGACCGCGAGGAACATGCCGGTCGATTCGATGAACGTGACGAACATCACCGTGACCATCGTCACGATCGACAGCGGGTCGAAGTGCGGCAGGCCGAAGTGGAACGGCATCACGAAGCCGACCCACGGCGCGTGCGCCACGCCGTCGGTATTCACGCGGCCGAGCGCGAATGCGATCACGAAGCCGGCGACGATGCCGAGCAGCACCGAGATGTTCGCGATGAAGCCGCGGCCGTACTTGTTGATCAGCAGGATCAGCGTGAGCACGAGCAGCGACAGGCCGAGATAGACGGGGCTGCCGTACTCGGGATTGCCGACGCCGCCGGCCGCCCAGTTGATGCCCACTTCCATCAGCGACAGCCCGATCACGGCGATCACCGTGCCGACGACCACCGGCGGGAAGAACCGCAACAGCCTGCCGATCATCGGCGCGAGCACGATGCCGATGATGCCGGCGGCGATGGTCGAACCGAAGATGTCGAGAATGCCGAGGCCGGGGTTCGTGCCGATCGCGATCATCGGGCCGACGGCCGCGAACGTGCAGCCCATGATGACGGGCAGGCGGATCCCGAAGATCCACAGGCCGAGCGTCTGGATCAGCGTGGCGATGCCGCACGAAAACAGATCGGCGCTGATCAGGAACGCGATCTGGTCTTTCGGCAGCTTGAGCGCCGCGCCGACGATGAGCGGCACGGCGACGGCGCCGGCGTACATGACGAGGACGTGTTGCAGGCCAAGCGTTACCAGCTTGCCGGTCGGCAGCACCTCATCGCACGGATGGACCGTGTTCGATTGCATCTGTCTCACTCCATGATCTTGTTTTCGGGGTGATACGAAGTTATTCGGAATGAATCCATGCAACAAGAGCACTGGGTTCTATTCCGTTCTTTGCTGGTTCGATATGCCATTTCGGCATGGAGCAGGGAGTCGATCATCGGGAAACTGCCGCGGGAGTGAGGTTTACCGGTTTTATAGCGCTTCAAAATAGCGCCGGCCCCCCTGTCAAATATGGCCGGCTTTATGGTGTGTATCGGGTCCGTCGCATAGTGGCAAAAACGGGCGTGCGGAAACCGTGCCGGGTTAACCCGCGAGCGGCCGCTTTTGCATGCAAGGTGCCGCCTCGTCGAACCCGCCGGCCGGCGGCACGTTCGATGTGTCGACGCGGCGGCAAAAACCGGGGCGCCCATCGCGATCCCGTTATCATCGACATCCGTTCATACGAATCCCCGTCACGTCATGCGCCTGCTCGGAATCGACCTCGGCACCGGCTCCGTCAAACTCGTCACGCTCGATGCCGACGGCGTCGAGCGCTCGGTCGCGAGCGAACCTTATGCGTTGTCGTCGCCGCAGCCCGGCTGGGCGGAAATCGCGCCCGACACCTGGTGGCAGGCGCTCGTGCGCGCGGCCGCGCGGCTGCCGGCCGACGAGCGCGCGCAGGTCGCGGCGATCGGCTTTTCGGGCCAGATGCATGGCGTCGTGCTGATCGACGCGGCCGGCGAGCCGGTGCGGCCCGCGCTGCTGTGGCCCGACACGCGCGCGGTGCGCGAGACAGACGCGGCCGGGTGGTCCGTCGCCGGATTACCCGTCGCCGGATTACCCGTCGTCCCGAATCCCGTCGCGCCCGGCATGGCCGGCCCGCTGTTGCGCTGGCTCGCCACGCACGAACCCGATGCGCTGCGTGCCGCCCGCTGGGCCGTGCAGCCGAAGGACTGGCTGCGCATCGCGCTCGGCGGCGACGTCGCGGCCGATCCGAGCGACGCGTGCGCGACGGCGCTCGCGACGCCCGACGGCGCGTGGGACGGCGCATTGATCGATGCGCTGGGCTTGCCGGCCGACCGCTTCGCGCCGGTGCGTGCGTCGACCGCGCGCTGCGGGGTGCTCGGCGCGCAGGCCGCGGCCGCGCTCGGCCTGCCGGCCGGCGTGCCGCTCGCCACGGGCGCGGCCGATACCGCGTGCGCCGCGCTCGGCAGCGGGCTGACCGCGGCGGGCGACGCGCTGCTGACGACCGGCAGCGGCGGGCAGATCGTCGTGCTCGCGGATGCGCTGCCGCCCGCGCGGCGCGGATTGCATCGCTATCGTGCGGCGGCGGGCGGCGGTTGTTACACGATGGCGGCGATGCAGAACGTCGGGCTCGCGCTCGAAGCCGTGCGCGGCTGGCTCGGCTATGCGCGATGGGCCGATGCGTACGACGATGCGTTCGCGCAGCCGGCGTCCGAACGGCTGTGCTTCCTGCCATACCTGACCGGCGAACGTTCGCCGTGGATGAACCCCGATGCGCGCGGCGGCTGGCTCGGCCTCGGGCTCGGCGACACGCGCGGCGCGATGATGCGCGCCGCGTTCGAAGGCGTCGCGTTCGCGTTGCGCGCCGGGCTCGACGCGATTCGCGACGCCGATCGCCGCGACGCGGTGACGACGCTGCGTCTCGCCGGCGGCGGCTCGGTCGACCCACGCTGGCGCCAGTTGCTCGCCGACGCGCTCGGCGCGTCGCTGCACGCGATCGACTGCCCGAACGCTGCGACGCGCGGCGCCGCCTTGCTCGCCGGCATCGCGATCGGGCATTGGCGTGAAGATGCGTTGCGCGCGCTGGCGCCGGGTGCGTCGCCGGTCGCCGCGCCGCATGACGACCGCCTGCTGGCCGCACGCCACGCGCGCTTTGTCGATCTGTACGCCCGCACGGATGCATGGTTCACGACGGGCGTTTAAACTCGAACACTTGTTCATTTGCGTCAGCGATGACGCATCAAGGCAAGCCAGCGACCGTTTCCCGCACGCGATGCGCGCCGGGAGCGGCCATCATGGCGAGCACGACATTCTTGCGCCGGGCCACGCGGCACGGCGTCGACCGCATTGCATGAATCCCGGCCGGCGTCGCACGCCAGCCCGGGCCGATCTCACCGACACACAGGAGTGACACGATGAAAACGAAAGCCGCGATTGCATGGAAGGCCGGGGCGCCGCTGACGATCGAGGAAGTCGACCTCGAAGGGCCGCGCGCCGGCGAAGTGCTGATCGAAGTGAAGGCGACGGGCATCTGCCACACCGACTACTACACGCTGTCGGGCGCCGATCCGGAGGGGATCTTCCCGGCGATCCTGGGCCACGAGGGCGCGGGCGTGGTGGTCGACGTCGGCCCCGGTGTCGGCACCGTGAGGAAGGGCGACCACGTGATTCCGCTCTACACGCCCGAATGCCGCGAGTGCAAGTTCTGCCTGTCGCGCAAGACCAACCTGTGCCAGAAGATTCGCGCGACGCAGGGCAAGGGCCTGATGCCGGACGCGACGTCGCGCTTCTCGCTCGACGGCAAGCCGCTGTTCCACTACATGGGTACGTCGACGTTCTCGAACTACATCGTCGTGCCGGAGATCGCGGTCGCGAAGGTGCGCGAGGACGCGCCGTTCGACAAGATCTGCTACATCGGCTGCGGCGTGACGACGGGCGTGGGCGCGGTCGTGTACTCGGCGAAGGTCGAGGCCGGTGCGAACGTGGTCGTGTTCGGCCTCGGCGGGATCGGCCTGAACGTGATCCAGGGCGCGAAGATGGTCGGCGCGGACAAGATCATCGGCGTCGACATCAACCCGAAGCGCGTCGAGCTCGCGAAGAAGTTCGGGATGACGCACTTCATCAACCCGAACGAAGTCGAGAACGTCGTCGACCACATCGTGCAGCTGACCGACGGCGGCGCGGATTACTCGTTCGAATGCGTCGGCAACGTGAAGCTGATGCGCCAGGCGCTCGAATGCACGCACAAGGGCTGGGGCCAGTCGTTCATCATCGGCGTGGCCGCGGCAGGCGAGGAGATCAGCACGCGTCCGTTCCAGCTGGTGACGGGCCGCGAGTGGAAGGGCTCGGCGTTCGGCGGCGCACGCGGGCGCACCGACGTACCGAAGATCGTCGACTGGTACATGGAAGGCAAGATCAACATCGACGACCTGATCACGCACACGCTGCCGCTCGAGCGGATCAACGAAGGCTTCGACCTGATGAAGGCCGGCGAGTCGATCCGCTCGGTCGTGCTGTACTGACCGGGGAGCGCACCGCCATGCTCGAACTCGTTTCCTCGCATGCGTGCCACGGCGGCGAGCAGCGTTTCTACCGTCACGATTCGGCAGTCATCGGCCTGCCGATGAAGTTCTCGGTGTACCTGCCGCCGCAGGCCGCGCACGGCCGCGTGCCGGCGCTGTTCTATCTCGCGGGGCTCACGTCCACCGACGAGACGTTCGCGATCAAGGGCGGCGCGCAGCAATATGCGGCGCAGCACGGCATCGCGCTCGTGATGCCCGACACGAGCCCGCGCGGCGCGGGCGTGCCGGGCGAGACCGATGCGTGGGACTTCGGCGTCGGCGCGGGCTTCTACGTCGATGCGACCGAAGCGCCGTGGTCGACGCATTACCGGATGGAGTCGTACGTGACGGGCGAGCTGCGCGAGCTCGTCGCGGCCGAGCTGCCGATCGACGGCGCGCGGCTCGGCATCTTCGGTCACTCGATGGGCGGGCACGGCGCGCTGACGCTCGCGTTGCGTCATCCGGGCCTGTACCGGTCGGTGTCGGCGTTCGCGCCGATCGCCGCGCCGACGCGCTGCCCGTGGGGCGAGAAGGCGTTTTCCGGTTACCTCGGCGCCGATCGCGACGCATGGAAGGCGCACGACGCGAGCGAGCTGGTCGCGCGCGCCGATGCGCCGAAGTTCGCGGAGGGCATCCTCGTCGATCAGGGGCTTGCCGATCAGTTCCTCGCGAACCAGCTGAACCCGGACGTATTCGAAGCCGCGTGCGCGAAGGCCGGTCAGCCGCTGACGTTGCGCCGTCATCCGGGCTACGACCACGGGTACTACTTCATCTCGACGTTCATCGCCGATCACCTCGCGCATCACGCGCGCGTGCTGGCGCGGTGAGCGATCTCTGACGCCACGTCGTTGCGCTCCGGCGGGCGACGTGGCTGTCATCCTTCGTTACTCATCCAACGGGGCGGTTGCCCGGAAAGATCACCTGCTGCCGCAAATTCGTACTCGTTCTATAGGATATCGAATCGATTCGCCGAATAATGATCGACGATTTAATCGTCGTGAAATTTATTCGAGCGAGGCTTTGACCCGAATGGATCGCATCGTTTGCGATGTATCAAACAACTCCCCGAACTGGGGGTTGATCAATCTGTTTGCGTGGAAACTTGTGCCCGAACGATGGGCTGGCGGCATCAAATATATCCAGGCGTTCAAGGATGCGTGGGTCGTGCACAACAAGTCATCTATCCGCGTGGCAGCAGGGAGAAACCGTCTACCTCGGGAAATGCTCGCAGGCGTATGTTGGATCGAGGTGGCCGGTGACCCCGAATTCATCGATCGCGTTGCATTTGAAGTGCGCACGTTCGACTGGAGTGGTCCGGCATTTGTCGACAAGCATCTGACACTTACACGTCATCCCACGATGACATCGTTCGGTCCGGTGAGCATGCAGCTTCGCACGGCAGCACAAACACTCGGAATGGATCCGTCGCAAATGTCAGCGTCGCAGTTCCGGAATTTGGCCCACTGCCTCCAGCGCGATGTTTTCAATATCGATGTGGTTGCGCGTCATTTGAGTCAATTGGCGAAGAGCGATGGATTCCAGTATCCGTTCTCGATGGATCAAATTCGCATCGTCGGTGCTCGCTACAACCGAGGAAGCGGGTTGTCTCTCGAGCAAATAAGACAAAATACCAGCTACGGTAACTTCATCGTTACG
The DNA here is from genome assembly GCF_902833145.1 of Burkholderia sp. BCC0506. Lineage (GTDB taxonomy): Bacteria > Pseudomonadota > Gammaproteobacteria > Burkholderiales > Burkholderiaceae > Burkholderia. Next base: position 251,487 of record NZ_CADFEN010000010.1, read on the forward strand.
CATTGGTCGCGTTTCGCGCGGCTCATGCAGTAATGCATCAGGATGCAAACATGGCTCGTCTCCTTCGCTTCGTCATTCACGTCGCATGTGTCATCGGATTGCTCGTCGTTATCGCGATCAGCGGGAACAAGTACGCGTGGATGCACGAAATCGATCCGTCCGTCGCGATCGGTGCGATCAAGGACGAAGCCGGCGACCATACGCTGGCCAGCTATGCATTGCTCGTGGTCGTTGCGACCGCGCAGATCGTGTTGCTCGCGAGGTCTGCGGCCACAGGTGCCAAACCATGGGTCGGGTTTCTGATCCTCGCGGCAACGGTGATGTGCGCATGGGGAGCGATCACGTAACGCCCCCCGCGGGCATGCAGGGCATCATGCCTTGCGCAACAGGCTCGCGCCGTACACGAGCGCCGACAGCGCGGTGATCCAGAAGCTCGTCGGCCAATCGGTGTGATACGCGAGCACGATGCCGGCCCACGCTTCGAACAGCGCGAACAGCGCGGCGAGCAGCACGCCCGTCGACAATCGCGTCGACACGTTCTGCGCGGCCGCCGCCGGCCCGACCAGCAGCGTGAACACGAGCAGCACGCCGACGATCTGCGTCGCCGCGGCCACCGCGAGCGCGCACACCGCGAGGAACAGCATCGACACCGTGCGCAGCGACACGCCCTTGGCCTCGGCCAGCTCGGGTTGCAGCGACGCGAACAGCAACGGCCGTGCGATCAGCGCGAGCGCGGCGAGGCTCACCGCGCCGATGCCCGCCAGCACCGCGAGCGTGTCGTGGCTGACCGCCAGCACGTTGCCGAACAGCAGCGCGGTGACCTGCGTCGCGAACGACGTGTAGAAGTGCAGGAACAGCAGGCCGAAGCCGAGCGCGCCGGACAGGATCACGCCGATCGCGACGTCGCGGCCCGCGAGCCGCTCGCCGAGCGCGCCCATCGCGACCCCGGCCGCGAGCGTGAAGCCGACCATCCCCCAGATCGGCGACATGCCGAGCAGCACCGCGCCCGTCGCGCCGGTGAAGCCGACGTGCGACAGCGCGTGGCCGGCGAAGGTCTGCCCGCGCAGCACCAGGAAATAGCCGACGATGCCCGCGAGCACCGCGACGATCCCCGACGCCGCGAAGGCGTTGATCATGAAGTCGTATTCAAACATCGTGCGAATGCCCGGGATGAGCGTGTCCATGATGGTGATGGCCGTGACCGCCGCCACCGCCGTGCGAATGACCGTCGTCGTCCTCGTGCTCGTGATCGTGCTTCTCGATCTCGACGTCGCCCGACATCACGAAGATCTTGCCGTTCACGCGCATCACGTCGATCGGCGATCCGTAGAGCCGCGACAGCACGGGCTTCGTGATCACCTCGTCGACGGTGCCGAGCGCCGCGACGCCGTTGCCGAGATACAGCACACGATCGAGCGCGTTCAGCAGCGGATTCAGTTCGTGCGCGGAGAACAGCACGGTGATGCCGAGCTCGCGCTGCACGGTGCGCACGAGTTCGACGACGCCGCGCTGGTGGTTCGGGTCGAGGCTGATCAGCGGCTCGTCGAGCAGCAGCAGCTTCGGATTGCCGAGCAGGCATTGCGCGAGCAGCAGGCGCTGCCGTTCGCCGCCCGACAGTTCGGACAGCGGCCGGCGCGCGAGCGACCGGCCGCCGACGAGCTCGAGCACGCGGTCGACGTCGCGGCGCGTGGCCGCGCTCGTGTGCGGCAGGCCCCAGCGGTGGCCGTCGGCGGCCATCGCGACGAGGTCGTAGCCGCGCATCCGGCGGTTCGCGAGGCCGCTCCTGATCTGCGGCATGTAGCCGATCGACGCGTTGCCGCGTGCGACCGGCACGCCGCCGACCGACAGCGTGCCGGCCGACACGGGGACGAGGCCGAGCACCGCGCGCATCAGCGTCGTCTTGCCCGCGCCGTTCGGCCCGAGCACGCCGACGAATTCGCCGGGCTCGATCGAGAAGCTGACGTCGCGCAGGATCGTGCGACCGCCCAGTTCGAGCGTGACGCGATCGAGTGCGAGGGCGTGGGGAGTAGCGGTCATGTCGTTACGTCGTCTATCACTTGCCGGCTGAAAGCGCGTTGCCGAGCGCGTCGAGCTGGCCGGCCATCCACTGCTGGAAGGTCTTGCCGGCCGGCTGCGTCTCGGTGACGCTGACGGTCGGCACGCCGCCGTCGCGCGCGATCTTCAGCATGCGCTTGGTCATCGGTTCTTCGGCCTGGCTGTTGTAGATCAGCACGCGCACCTGCTTCTTGCGCAGGTCGTTCTCGAACGCGGCGACGTCCTGCGCGCTCGCCTCGGTGTCGTTCATCGTCGCGAGCTGGAAGCGCTGGTTGCGCATGTCGAGGCCGATCGCGTCGGACATGTAGCCGAACACGGGCTCGGTGGCCGTCACCGGCACGCCCTTGTACTTCGCGCGCAGTGCGGCGACCTTGTCGTCGACGGGCTTCAGCGATGCGACGAACTTCTCCAGGTTCGCGTCGTACTCGGCCTTGTTCGCCGGGTCGGCGCGGCCGAGTTCGGTCGCGATCGCGCGTGCGGCCGCCGGCATCGTCGCCGGGTCGTACCACAGGTGCGGGTTGTCGCCGGCCTTCTTGCCGACCAGATCGGCGACGACGATCGTCGCGCGCTTCGCCTGTTTCGACGCGCCGAGCAGCTTGCCCATCCACGGATCGTAATTGGCGCCGTTGTAGATCACGACCTGCGCGTGCTGGAGCGCGCGGGCCGTTTTCGGGCTCGCCTCGAACAGGTGCGGATCCTGATCGGGATTGCTGAGGATGCTCGTGACCGCGACGTGGCGGCCGCCGATCTGCGACGCGACGTCGCCGTAGAAATTCTCGGCGGCGACGACGTTGACGGTCGCGGCGTGCGCGGCCACGGGCGCGGCGAACGACAGCGCGGCAGCGGCGGCGGCCAGCCAGCGGACAGGCGACAGGGCGCGGCGCGGCGCGCGCTTCAGGGCAATGGACATGGAACTCCTCGTTGGAAGGGCGGCGCGTACGCCGCGATTCGGCGTCAGCGTTGCGCGGGCTTGCGCTTGCAGTGCCCGCACAGGCCGCTCAGCTCGACGACCTGGTGGTGGACTTCGAAACCGTGCGCGGGCTCGCTCGCGGACAACTGCTTCGCGAGGTCGCCGCCGGGAATCTCGACGGTGTCGCCGCACGAATCGCAGATCAGGAACTGGCCTTCGTGCGGCACGCCGATCTCGCAGCATGCGAAGAACGCGTTCTTCGATTCGATCCGGTGGATGAAGCCGTGCTCGACGAGGAAATCCAGCGCGCGATAGACGGTCGTCGGCGGCACGCGGCCGCGTTGCGGTTCGAGTTCGGCGAGCAGGTCGTACGCGCCGATCGGGCGTTGCGCGGCCAGCACGCGTTCGTAGACCTGGCGGCGCAGCGGCGTCCACGCGAGCCCGTGCTCGGCGGCGAATGCGTCGGCCCGGGACAGCCGGGCGTCAATGGACGATGAGGTAGCCATGGCGTGAAGCAGGGCAATGAAACACAGTACGGCGATGATATAACGTATCGCCGCGCCGTGCAGCGCGAATTCCGCTTTTCCGCCGTCGCCCCGTCCCCTTCGCTGCCGATACCACTGCGTCGCACCGTGCGCGCCGCGCGTTGGCGCGCGGGCATGGCAATGCGTGGTCGTGTGCCGCCGTGCCGCAGTGCGTCATAGAAAGCCGTCACGTCGTCTTGACAGCGCGTATCGCGTATCCGATCATTCGATCACCAACAGAGCAATTGATCGGTCGCCGAGCGTTCGCTCACTTCGCGGCCATCGTGCAACAGAACGAACCGGAGACAGCCAGTGAGACTGGAAGACAAGGTCGCGATCCTGACGGGCGCCGCGAGCGGCATCGGCGAGGCGGTCGCGCAACGCTATCTGGACGAGGGCGCGCGCTGCGTGCTGGTCGACGTGAAGCCGGCGGGCGGCTCGCTCGCGCGGCTGATCGAGGCCAACCCCGGCCGCGCGGTGGCCGTGACGGCCGACGTCACGCGCCGCGACGACATCGAGCGGATCGTCGCCACGGCGGTCGAGCGCTTCGGCGGCGTCGACATCCTGTTCAACAACGCGGCGCTGTTCGACATGCGCCCGCTCCTCGACGAATCGTGGGACGTGTTCGACCGGTTGTTCTCGGTCAACGTGAAAGGGCTGTTCTTCCTGATGCAGGCCGTCGCGCAACGGATGGTCGAGCAGGGGCGCGGCGGCAAGATCGTCAACATGTCGTCGCAGGCCGGCCGTCGCGGCGAGGCGCTCGTTTCGCACTACTGCGCGACCAAGGCCGCGGTGATCAGCTATACGCAGTCGGCCGCGCTCGCGCTCGCGCCGCACCGGATCAACGTGAACGGCATCGCGCCGGGCGTCGTCGACACGCCGATGTGGGAACAGGTCGATGCGCTGTTCGCGCGCTACGAGAACCGGCCGCTCGGCGAGAAGAAGCGGCTCGTGGGCGAAGCCGTGCCGCTCGGCCGCATGGGCGTGCCGGGCGACCTGACGGGCGCCGCGCTGTTCCTCGCGTCGGCCGACGCCGATTACATCACCGCCCAGACGCTGAACGTCGACGGCGGCAACTGGATGAGCTGACCCATGGCGCCGCTCGCACGCGCAGCCGCCGAACGACGAGGGCTCGCCTGATGGCCGAGATCGTCGTCGCCGGCGAACTGCTGGCCGAATTCGTCGCCGCCGAGCGCGGCCAGGGTTTCGATGCGCCGGGCCTGTTCGCCGGCCCGTTCCCGAGCGGTGCGCCGGCGATCTTCGCCGACCAGGCCGCACGGCTCGGCGCGCGCGTCGCGTATGCGGGCTGCGTCGGCCGCGACGCGTTCGGCGATGCGATCGTCGCGCGGCTCGCCCGCGACGGCGTCGACGTCGCGCGCATTCGCCGCGTCGCCCGCCCGACCGGCACCGCGTTCGTCGCGTATCGCGACGACGGCTCGCGCAGTTTCGTCTTCACGCTGTCGACCAGTGCCGCTGCGTGCGTCGATGCGTCCGACGTCGACACAGCGATGTTCGACGGCTGCCGCTACTTCCACGTGATGGGCTCGTCGCTGACGAGCGAATCGGCGATCGCGGCCGTGCAGCGCGGCGTGATCGAGGCCGCGCGCGCGGGAGCCAAGGTGTCGTTCGATCCGAACGTGCGGCCCGAGATGCTGAGCTTCCGCCCGATGCGCGCGGCCCTCGACGAGATGCTCGCCGCGTGCCACCTGTTCCTGCCGAGCGAAGCCGACCTGCCGTTCTTCTGCGGGCCGCAGCCGGCCGAGCGCGCGATCGCGGGCCTGCTCGCGACGCATCCGCTGCTCGAGCGCGTCGTGCTCAAGCGCGGCGCGCAAGGCAGCGTCGCGTTCGATCGTGCGAGCCGCGTCGACGCACAGGCTTATCCTGTCGACGAAGTCGATCCGACCGGCGCCGGCGACTGCTTCGGCGGCACGCTGGTCGCGAGCCTCGTCGCGGGCTTGGCCGTCGACGTCGCGTTGCGCCGCGCGAACGCGGCCGGCGCGATCGCGGTCACGCGGCGCGGCCCGATGGAGGGCAACAGCAGCGCGGCCGAGATCGACCGCTTCCTGACCGAACGAGGTATCGCATGTCCGGCCTGACGACCGTTGCCGAGCGCACGCGCACCGCGCACGCGGACACCGTGCTGCGGATGATCTTCGACGCGAACCGCGCGGACGCGCAGCGCGGCATCTATGCGGTCTGCAGCGCGCACCGGCTCGTGCTGGAGGCCGCATGCGAAGCCGCGCGCGCGGACGGTTCGCCGCTGCTCATCGAGGCGACCTGCAATCAGGTGAACCATCTCGGCGGCTATACGGGCATGACGCCCGCGGATTTTCGTCGCGACGTCGAGGCGATCGCCGCGCAGTGCGGGCTCGCGCCGTCGGCGCTCGTGCTCGGCGGCGACCATCTCGGCCCGAACCCGTGGCGGCACCGCCGCGCGGCCGACGCGATGCGTGAAGCGGCCGCGATGGTCGCGGCCTACGTGGAAGCCGGGTTCGAAAAGATCCATCTCGATGCGAGCATGGCGTGCGCGGACGATCCGGCGCGGCTCGACGATCGCACGATCGCCGCGCGTGCAGCCGAGCTGTGCCGCGTCGCGGAAGACGCGGCGGCGCGCGCCGGGATCGCGCCCGTCTACGTGATCGGCACCGAGGTGCCGACGCCGGGCGGCGAGGTGAGCGGCGAGGCCGGCAACGACGCAGGCGGCCATGCGATCGCGCGGATCGCCGTCACGCGCAGCGACAGCGTCGCGGCCACGCTCGACGCGCACCGTCGCGCGTTCACCGCGGCCGGGCTCGACGACGCGTGGACGCGCGTCGTCGCGATCGTCGCGCAGCCGGGCGTCGACTTCGACGATCGCCACGTGCTCGATTACGACAGCGCCAAGGCAGCGTCGCTGGGCGCGAGTATCCTGCAGACACCGCGCCTCGTGTTCGAGGCGCATTCGACCGATTACCAGACCGAGGACGCGCTCGCCGCGCTCGTGCGCGACCACTTCGCGGTGTTGAAGGTCGGCCCCGCGCTGACGTTCGCGCTGCGCGAGGCGCTGTTCGCGCTGACGTTCATCGAGGACGCGCTGATCGACGATGTCGCGCAGCGCTCGCGATTGCGCGACGTCGTCGACGCGGCGATGCGCGCGCAGCCCGAGCACTGGGCGCCGTACTACCGCGGCGACGAGAGCGCGCAGCGGCTCGCGCGCCAGTTCAGCTACAGCGACCGCATCCGCTATTACTGGCTGCAGCCGGCCGTCGCGGCGGCGGTCGAGCAGCTGTTCGACAACCTCGCGCGGCAGCCGGTGCCGGAGACGCTCGTCGCGCAGTGGCTGCCGGACGTCTACGCGGCGTGCCGCGCGGGCGGCCTCGCGAAAGCGCCGCGCGCGTGGGTGCGCCACCGGATACGCGACGTGATCGCGCACTATGCGCGCGCGTGCGGCATGCAGCGGCCGGCATGACGGGCCGCGAAGGAAACGACGCAACACCGACGCAAGACCGACGACATTTCGAACAATCACAGGAGACATGCCATGCAACGAAAGATGCTCGACGCCGCCGCACGCTGTTTCGCCGGAGCCGCGCTCGCGACGGCGGCCTGCGCGGCGTCCGCCGGCACGCTGACGATCGCGACGCTGAACAACCCCGACATGATCGAGTTGAAGAAGCTGTCGCCGGCGTTCGAGAAGGCGAACCCGGACATCAAGCTGAACTGGGTGATCCTCGAGGAGAACGTGCTGCGCCAGCGCGCGACGACCGACATCACGACCGGCAGCGGCCAGTTCGACGTGATGGCGATCGGCACCTACGAAACGCCGCAGTGGGGCAAGCGCGGCTGGCTCGCGCCGATGACGGGGCTGCCCGCCGACTACGACCTGAACGACATCGTGAAGACCGCGCGCGACAGCCTGTCGTACAACGGCCAGCTCTACGCGCTGCCGTTCTACGTCGAAAGCTCGATGACGTTTTACCGCAAGGACCTGTTCGCGGCGAAGGGGCTGAAGATGCCCGACCAGCCGACCTACGACCAGATCGCCGAATTCGCGGACAAGCTCACCGACAAGTCGAAGGGCACCTACGGGATCTGCCTGCGCGGCAAGGCCGGCTGGGGCGAGAACATGGCGTACGTGTCGACGGTCGTGAACACGTTCGGCGGGCGCTGGTTCGACGAGAACTGGAACGCGCAGCTCACGTCGCCCGAGTGGAAGAAGGCGATCAATTTCTACGTGAACCTGCTGAAGAAGAACGGCCCGCCCGGAGCGAGCTCGAACGGCTTCAACGAGAACCTGACGTTGACCGCGTCCGGCAAGTGCGCGATGTGGATCGACGCGACGGTCGCGGCCGGGATGCTCTACAACAAGCAGCAGTCGCAGGTGGCCGACAAGATCGGCTTCGCGGCCGCGCCGGTCGCCGCGACGCCGAAGGGCTCGCACTGGCTGTGGGCGTGGGCGCTCGCCGTGCCGAAAACGTCGAAGCAGCAGGACGCCGCGCGCAAGTTCATCGCGTGGGCGACGTCGAAGCAGTACATCGAGATGGTCGGCAAGGACGAAGGCTGGGCGTCGGTGCCGCCGGGCACGCGCACGTCGACGTATCAGCGCGCCGAGTACAAGGCCGCCGCGCCGTTCTCGGACTTCGTGCTGAAGGCGATCGAGACGGCCGACCCGAACGATCCGTCGCTGAAGAAGGTGCCGTACACGGGCGTGCAGTACGTCGGGATTCCTGAATTCCAGTCGTTCGGCACGGTGGTCGGCCAGTCGATCGCGGGCGCGGTCGCGGGCCAGATGTCGGTCGACCAGGCGCTTGCGGCCGGGCAGGCCGCCGCCGACCGGGCAGTCCGGCAGGCCGGCTACAAGAAGTAACGCGCAAGCCGCCGCGCGGTCCGCCTCGTGCGCCGTCGCACACGACGCGGGCCGGCGAAGCTGACAGGCGGGCGCGCCGTTCGCGCCCGCGCATCAACCGGAGGGACTCCGATCATGCGTCACCTGCGTCTTCCCCTGAGTCACGCTCACGCGCCGTCGGTCGGCGACGCGTCGTCGCCGCCCGGCGCGCCGCGCCGTGCGCGCGGCGGCGCGAGCTGGCTCGTGTCGCCGTCCGTCGCGGTGCTGCTGCTGTGGATGTCGATTCCGCTCGCGATGACGATCTGGTATTCGTTCTCGCGCTACAACCTGCTGAACCCGGACGTGAAGGGCTTCGCCGGCTTCGACAACTACCGCTTCCTCGCGACCGATCCGTCGTTCCTGCCCGCGATCTGGCACACGCTCGTGCTGATCGGCGCGGTGCTCGCGATCACCGTGATCGGCGGCGTGCTGATGGCCGTGCTGTTCGATCGCAAGTTCTACGGGCAGGGCGTCGCGCGCCTGCTCGCGATCGCGCCGTTCTTCGTGATGCCGACCGTCTCCGCGCTGATCTGGAAGAACATGATCCTGCATCCGGTGTACGGGCTCGTCGCGAACGCGATGCGCGCGCTCGGGATGACGCCGATCGACTGGTTCGCCGATTATCCGTTGACCGCGGTGATCATCATCGTCGCGTGGCAGTGGCTGCCGTTCGCGTTCCTGATCCTGTTCACCGCGATCCAGTCGCTCGACCAGGAGCAGAAGGAAGCCGCGCGCATCGACGGCGCCGGCCCGATCGCGATGTTCTTCTACATCACGCTGCCGCACCTGAAGCGCGCGATCGCCGTGGTCGTGATGATGGAGACGATCTTCCTGCTGTCGATCTTCGCGGAAATCTACACGACGACCGGCGGCGGCCCGGGCGACGCGACGACCAACCTGTCGTACCTGATCTACGCGCTCGGCCTGCAGCAGTTCGACGTCGGCCTCGCATCCGCGGGCGGCATCATCGCCGTCGTGGTCGCGAACGTCGTGTCGTTCTTCCTCGTGCGGATGCTCGCGCGCAACCTGAAGGGGGAATACGAAAAATGAGCGACCTGACTCTGGCAGGCCGGCGCACGCCGGCCGTGTTCGACCTCGTGCGGCGCGCGCTGCCCGGCACGCTTGCGTGGCTGATCGCGCTCTTGCTGTTCTTCCCGATCTTCTGGATGGCGATCACCGCGTTCAAGACCGAGCAGCAGGCGTACGCGTCGTCGCTGTTCTTCATGCCGACGCTCGACAGCTTCCGCGAGGTGTTCGCGCGCAGCAACTACTTCGCGTTCGCGTGGAATTCGATCCTGATCTCGGCCGGCGTCACGGTGATCTCGCTGCTGTTCGCGGTGCCGGCCGCGTACGCGATGGCGTTCTTCCCGAACCGCCGCACGCAGAAGGTGCTGCTGTGGATGCTGTCGACCAAGATGATGCCGTCGGTCGGCGTGCTCGTGCCGATCTACCTGCTGTGGAAGAACGCGGGGCTGCTCGATACGGTGTCGGGGCTCGTGATCGTCTACACGCTGATCAACCTGCCGATCGCGGTGTGGATGACCTTCACGTACTTCAACGAGATCCCGAAGGACATCCTGGAAGCCGGGCGCATCGATGGCGCGTCGACGTGGCAGGAGATCGTCTACCTGCTGATGCCGATGGCGCTGCCGGGGCTTGCGTCCACCGCGCTGCTGCTCGTGATCCTGTCGTGGAACGAGGCGTTCTGGAGCATCAACCTGTCGAGCTCGAACGCCGCGCCGCTGACCGTGTTCATCGCGTCGTACTCGAGCCCCGAAGGGTTGTTCTGGGCGAAGCTGTCGGCCGCGTCGCTGCTTGCGGTCGCGCCGATCCTGATCGTCGGCTGGCTGTCGCAGAAGCAGCTCGTGCGCGGGCTCACGTTCGGGGCGGTGAAATGAGTGCGGGCAAACGCGCGACCGGTCATGGCATGAACGTGCTGATCTGCGATTGCGACGGCGTGCTGATCGACAGCGAGGCCGTCGCCGCCGACGTGATCGTGCGCGAACTCGACGCGCGCTGGCCGGGCGTCGATGCGCGGCCGGCCGTGATGCCGCTGCTCGGGCTGCGCATCGAACGCGTACTGGCCGGTGCGAGCGAGGCCGTCGGCCGCACGCTGTCGGCCGACGACGTCGACGCGATCCGCCGCGCGGTCGAGGCGGCGGCCGTGAATGCGCCGATGGTCGAAGGCATCGACGCGGCGCTGGCCGCGATCGACCTGACGACGGCCTGCGCGAGCAACAGCTACCGCGCGTACGTCGAAGCGGCGCTCGCGCGCACCGGCCTCGCGCGCTTCTTCGGCGACCGGCTGTTCTGCGCGGATTCGGTCGCGCGGCCGAAGCCGGCGCCCGACGTGTATCTCGCGGCCGCGCGCGCGCTCGGCGCGGTGCCCGCGCAATGCCTCGTCGTCGAGGACAGCGTGACCGGCATCACCGCGGCGGCGGCGGCCGGCATGACCGTGCTCGGCTTCGTCGGCGGCGGGCACGCATCGGCGGCGCAGATCGATGCGTTGCGCGGCATCGGCGCGCGCCACGTATTCGACGACATGCACGAGCTGCCCGGCTACGTCGCGCGTTGGCAGGCGACGGGCGCGGTACTGCCGGGCTAGCAATCAGCAACGAACCGGCAACGAACCAGGAACGAATGCGCGCCGCTTTCAGCGCGGCGCATCACGAACGAACGGAGACAGATCATGGCAAGCGTGCTCCTGCGCAACATCGCGAAGCGCTACGACGATACCGAAGTGCTGCGCAACGTGAACCTCGACATCGCCGACGGCGAATTCGTCGTGTTCGTCGGCCCGAGCGGCTGCGGCAAATCCACGCTGATGCGGATGATCGCCGGGCTGGAGGACATCTCGAGCGGCGACCTGCTGATCGACGGCGCGAAGGTCAACGACGTGCCGAGCGCGAAGCGCGGCATCGCGATGGTGTTCCAGTCGTATGCGCTGTACCCGCACATGACGCTGTACGACAACATGGCATTCGGCCTGAAGCTCGCGGGCGCGAAGAAGCCCGAGATCGACCAGGCCGTGAAGCAGGCCGCGAAGATCCTGCACATCGATCACCTGCTCGACCGCAAGCCGAAGCAGCTGTCGGGCGGCCAGCGGCAGCGCGTCGCGATCGGCCGCGCGATCACGCGCAAGCCGAAGGTGTTCCTGTTCGACGAACCGCTGTCGAACCTCGACGCCGCGCTGCGCGTGAAGATGCGGCTGGAATTCGCGCGGCTGCACGACGAGCTGAAGACGACGATGATCTACGTGACGCACGACCAGGTCGAGGCGATGACGCTCGCCGACAAGATCGTCGTGCTGTCGGGCGGCGCGGTGCAGCAGGTCGGCACGCCGAACGCGCTGTATCACGCGCCGGCGAACCAGTTCGTCGCGGGCTTCATCGGCTCGCCGAAGATGAACTTCCTGAAGGGCACGGTCGAGTCGGCCGATGCGGGCGGCGTGCTCGTGCGCTTCGACAGCGGCGAGACGCAGCGCGTGGCGGTGGACGCGGCGGGGCTGCAACGCGGCGCCGCGGTGACCGTCGGCGTGCGGCCCGAGCATCTGCTGGTCGATGCGGCGTCCGCGGGCGTCGCCGCGCGGACGATGGCCGTCGAGTCGCTCGGCGACGCCGCGTATCTGTATGCGGAGTCGGCCGTCGCGCCGGACGGGCTGATCGCGCGGATTCCGCCGCTCGACACGTACCGCACCGGCGAGGCGCTGCGCGTGCATGCGCAGCCCGAGCACTGTCACCTGTTCGACGAGCACGGGCAGGCGTTCCGGCGGCTCGGCGTGCACGCGAAAGCCGCGTGACGGCTGCGCGCCGGCTACAGCCGCAAATGCTCGGCCATGTAGTCGACGAATGCGCGTAGCTTGGGCATCGGATGGCGGCCGGACGGCCACAGCACGTAGAACGGCGTGCGGCTCGCGACATGGTCGTCGAGCACCGTGCACAGCCTGCCTTCGTCGAGCGCGTCGCGCACGAAGAACTCGGGCAGGCATGCGATGCCGAGCCCGCGCAGCGAGAAGCACAGGCGCGTCTCGGCGTTGTTGCTGACCATCGAGACGGGGACCTCCGGCGGCGTGCCGGTGCGCGGCGCGCGCAGCGGCCAGATCTCGAGCCTGCCGCTGCTCGGGAAGCGGTAGTGCAGGCAGCGGTGCCGCGCGAGATCGGCCGGCGTGCGCGGCGTGCCGTGCCGCTCGAGATACGCGGGCGACGCGACGAGGTGCTGGCGGAAATGCCCGAGCAGCCGCGACGACAGCCGCGAATCGGACGGCTGGCCGGTGCGCAGCACCACGTCGAAGCCTTCATCGACGACATCGACGAGCCGGTCGCTGAAATCGATGTCGAGCTCGATTTCCGGATACGCAGCCATGAAATCGGCGAGCACCGGCAGCAGCAGCGTGCCGATCGTCGGCAGGCTCACGCGCAGGCGTCCGCGCGGCGCTTCGGCACTGTGCGTCAGTTCCCGTTCGGCCGCGTCGATCTCGGCGATCACGCGCCGGCACCGTTCGAGAAAGCGCGCGCCTTCGGCCGTCAGCGTGATGCTGCGCGTGCTGCGGTGAAAGAGCCGCACGTTCAGGCGCGCCTCGAGCCGCGCGATGCGCTTGCCGATCGCCGACGCCGACAGCCCGAGCGCGCGGCCGGCCGCGACGAAGCTGCGCGTTTCCGCGACCTGGACGAACACGACGAAACCGCCAAGATTTTCCATGCTGGGCCCCGATTGCGGACATCGATGTCCGGAGTGTCCGGAACTCTAACCCGGTTTTTCTCCTTGCGCAGGCTCCCTACGATGGGCGTTCCTTCACTGTTCGAGGTCACGCCATGTCATCCCTGCCTGTCTCCGTCACGCGAGCCGATCCCGACGCCGCACTGCGCGGCCGGCTCGATGCCGCTCTCGACCGCGCGCTGGCCGATGCGCGCGTGGTCGGCGCGGTCGTGCTGGTTGCCCGCGATGGCGAACCGCGCTATGCGCGCGCGGCCGGTCTCGCCGATCGCGAACGCGGCACGCCGATGCGGGAGGACACGCTGTTCCGGCTTGCGTCGATGTCGAAGCCGATCGTGACGGCCGCCGCGATGCGACTCGTCGAGGCCGGCCGCATCGCGCTCGACGAGCCGGTCGCGCGCCGGCTGCCGGCGTTCGAGCCGACGCTGCCGGACGGCACGCCGGCCGACATCACGCTGCGGCATCTGCTGTCGCATACGGCCGGGCTCGGCTACCGCTTCCTCGAAGCCGATGGCGACGGCCCGTATGCGCGCGCCGGCGTGTCCGACGGGATGGACCGCGCGGGCCTGTCGCTGGCGGAGAACGTCCGGCGCATCGCCAGCGTGCCGCTGCGGTTCGCGCCCGGCACGTCGTGGGACTACTCGCTCGCGACCGACGTGGTCGGCGCGCTGATCGAGGCGGTCGACGGCCGGCCGCTCGCCGATGCCGTGGCCGCGCTCGTGACGACGCCGCTCGGGATGGCCGACACGGCATTTTTCACGCACGACGCGGCGCGCGTGGCGACGCCTTACGTCAGTACGCCCGACGTGCCGCGCCGGATGACCGACGACGATCTCGTGCCGGTGTACGAGGGCACGGTCGGCATCCGCTTCGCACCGGCGCGCGCGTTCGACGCGGCCGCGTGGCCGTCGGGCGGCGCAGGGATGATCGGTACGGCGGGCGATTGCATGACGCTGCTCGATACGTTGCGCACCGGGCGGGACGGCTGGCTCGCCCGCCGCTGGATCGACGAGATGTCGCGCGTGCAGCCCGGCGCGCACGACCTGCCGGATGCGCCGGGGTTCGGCTTCGGGCTCGGCTTTTCCGTGCTGCATGACCCGGCGGCCGCGCAATCGCCGGAATCGGTCGGCACGTGGCGCTGGGGCGGCGCGTACGGGCATGCGTGGTTCGTCGACCGCGCGGCGGGGCTGACGGTGGTGGCACTGACCAATACGCTGTACGAAGGGATGCACGGGCGGATCGTCACCGACGTGCGCGATGCGGTGTACGGCGTCGACGATCGGAGCGCGCGATGAGCGAGTGCGTATCCGTTTCCGGCCGCGCGATCGATCGTGCGGCAGATCCGTCCGCGCCGGCCAGTGCGCGCCTGCCCGTCGCGAACCTGCTCGCGCTTGCCACCGCCGGTTTCATCACGGTCCTTACCGAAGCGCTGCCGGCCGGCCTGCTGCCGCTGATGAGCGCCGACCTGCGCGTGACCGAGGCGCTGATCGGCCAACTGGTGACCGTCTACGCGCTCGGCTCGATCGTCGCGGCGATTCCGCTCGTCGCCGCGACGCGTGCGATGCGCCGGCGCCGCCTGCTGATCGCGGCGCTGGCCGGCTTCGTCGTGTCGAATGCGGTGACGGCCGTGTCGCCGTACTACGCGCTCACGCTGGCCGCGCGCTTCGTCGCCGGGATGGCGGCCGGGCTGCTGTGGGCGCTGCTGGCCGGCTATGCGAGCCGGATGGTCGACCCTTCGCTGCGCGGCCGCGCGATCGCGGTCGCGATGCTCGGCATCCCGGCGGCGATGTCGATCGGCATTCCGGCCGGCACCGCGCTCGGCGCGATGCTCGGCTGGCGCATCGCGTTCGCCGGTATTTCGGCCGCGGCGCTGGCGCTGATCGGCTGGATCCGGCTGCGCATGCCCGACTATCCGGGCCAGCCGGCCGGCGCGCGCGAGCCCGTGCTCGGCGTGATGGCGCTGCCCGGCGTGCGGCCGGTGCTGACGGTGATGTTCGCGTACGTGCTCGCGCACAACATGCTGTACACGTACGTCGCGCCGTTCCTCGCGGGCGTGCGGATGGGCGCGCAGGTCGACGTGGTGCTGTTCGTGTTCGGCGTCGCGTCGCTCGTCGGCATCGCGCTGACGGGGGCATGGATCGGCGCCGCGCAGCGCCGCCTGACGCTCGCGAGCATCGCGCTGTTCGCGCTGGCGGCGGCGATGCTCGGCGCCGGGGCGGGGATGGCGATCGTCTATGCGGGTGTCGTGTTGTGGGGGCTCGCGTTCGGCGGTGCGCCGACGCTGTTCCAGACCGCCGCCGCGAACGCGGCGGGGGAATCGGCCGACGTCGCGCAGTCGATGCTCGTCACGGTGTGGAATCTCGCGATCGCCGGCGGCGGCATCGCGGGCGGGATGCTGCTCGACGCGACGGGCGCCGGCGCGATTCCGTGGGTGCTCGTCGTGCTGCTGGCGGCAGCGTGGGCCGGCGCGTGGCGCGCCCGCCGCCATGCGTTTCCGGCGCCGCGCGCGGCCTGAGCCGTAGCGTGCGCGACGGCGGCGTCAGGCCGCCTTCGCGGCGAGCGCGGCGCGTGCGCAGGTCTCGTCGGTGACGAGCCCCGACAGCCAGCCGCCGCGCAGCGCGGCAATCACCGCGTCGTGTTTCTTCGGGCCGCCGGCGAACGCGATCGTCGGCCGCTTCGGCGGCGTGGCGAGCGCGACGCTCGTCACGCGCGCGCTCGTCGACACGGTGATCTGCGTGCCCTGCGCGTCGATCGGCACGCCGAGCAGTTCGGCCACCGCGCCGAGCGCGGTCATCTCGTCGCGCTCCTGTTCGGTGATGAAGCCGTCCTCGTAGAGCGGGCAGTGCGGGCCGATGTTGCCGATCCCGACGAACGCGACGTCGGCCTCGCCCGACAGCGCCTCGACGATCCGGTACAGCCGGTGGTTGCACCACTGCGCGCGTTCGGCGTCGCTGTCGGCGAACAGCGGCGCGGGCAGCAGGAAATGCTTGCTGCCGGTTTTCTCGGAGATGTACTGCGCGACGTCGTAGCGGTTCGACGAACCGTCGGCCGCGATCGCGCCGACCATCGACACGAGCCGGTGCTGCGGGCGATCGATCTGCGCGATCTGCGCGACCGCGGCCTTCAGCGTCCGGCCGCTGCTGACCGCGATCACCATCGGGCGCGTTTCGTTCAGGTAGCGCTCCATCACCTGCGCGCCGGCGACCGCGAGCTTGCGATCGATCGCGTCGGGCGCATCGGCGTCGACCGGCACGACTTCGCACATCGCGAGGCCGTAGCGTTTCGACAGTTGCGCGCCGAGATCGAGACAGTCGGCGAGCCGATGATCGACGCGCACGCGGATCAGGTTCTTCTCGACCGCGAACGCGACGAGGCGCTGCGCGACGGGGCGCGACACCTGCAGCTTTTCGGCGATTTCGTTCTGCGTGTCGCCCGCGACGTAATAGAGCCACGCGGCGCGCGTGGCGAGATCGAGTTTTTCTGAGGACTTGGACACGATAGCGATTCGGTTCGGATCTGGGGGCCGCCCCGCGGGCCGGCCGGCGGGCCGCACGACGGCATCCACTGTACCGCATGTCGCGCGCACGGCCGGCGGCCGGCCGCGCGGGCGCGGGTCTACGCGAGCCGTGCGCGCGACGGCTCGTACAGCGGCCTCACGTGACGGTAGAGCGTGCGGAACGCATCGAGGCGTTCGCGCAGCCGCGCATGGCGGGCGGCGTCCGGCGCATATTCGGCGCGCACCGGCGGCTTGGTCAGCACGGTGTGCGGATCGCCGCCGACGGCCAGCCAGCCGAGCCGCGCCGCGCCGAGCGCCGCGCCCGTTTCGCCGCCGCCGTGCTGACGTGTGCGCACGTTCAGCGCATCGGCGATCAGCTGGGCCCAGAACGCGCTGCGCGCCCCGCCGCCGATCAGCGACAACTGGTCGGTCTCGACGCCGGCCGCATGCAGCGCGTCGAGGCCGTCGGCGAGGCCGAGCGTCACGCCTTCGAGCACCGCGTAACCGAGATGCGCGCGCTCCGTGGCATGCGTCATCCCGAAGAATGCGCCCTGTGCATACGGATCGTTGTGCGGCGTGCGCTCGCCCGAGAGGTAAGGCAGGAACAGCGGCGCCGTCGCGACCGCGTCGGCGTCGAGCGCCTCGACTTCGGCGAGCAGCGCGGGTTCGTCGGTGCCGGTCAGCTTGCAGACCCAGCGCAGGCAGCTCGCGGCCGACAGCACGACGCTCATCAGTTGCCAGCGATCGGGAATCGCATGGCAGAACGCATGCACGGCCGACGCGGGATTCGGCATGAAGCGGTCGCCGACCACGCTCAGCACGCCCGACGTGCCGAGCGACACGAAGCCGTCGCCCGCGTGGATCGCGCCGATGCCGAGCGCGCTCGTCGCATTGTCGCCGCCGCCGCCCGCGACCGGGACGGCTTCCGACAGCCCGAGCGTGCGTGCGACGTCCGCGCGCAGCGTGCCGGACGGCGCGTTGCCCTCGACGATGCGCGGCATCTGCTCGCGCGTCATCCCGCACGCGCCGAGCAGCGCATCGGACCAGTCGCGGCGCGCGACGTCGAGCCACAGCGTGCCGGCCGCGTCCGACGGGTCGGAAACTTTCGCGCCGGTCAGCCGGAATCGCAGGTAGTCCTTCGGCATCAGCACGCACGCGGTCGCCGCGAACACGTCGGGCTCGTGCTTCGCGACCCACAGCAGTTTCGGCGCGGTGAAGCCGGGCATCGCGAGGTTGCCGGCCAGTGCGTGGAGATCGGGTGCGCGTTCGGTGAGCAGCGCGCATTCGTCGGCGCTGCGCATGTCGTTCCACAGGATCGCGGGGCGCAGCACGCGGTCGTCGCGGCCGAGCAGCACCGCGCCGTGCATCTGGCCCGACAGGCCGATGCCGTGCACCTGCGCGAACGCGTCGCGGTGCCGTTCGCGCAGCGCCGCGAGCGCGGCGAGCGTGCCTTGCCACCAGTCGTCCGGGTGCTGTTCGGCCCAGCGCGGATGCGGGCGGGACACGCTGAACGGCGAGCCCGCGGTGCCGACCACCGTGCCGTCCTGGGCCAGCAGCAGCACCTTCACTTCCGAGGTGCCGAGGTCGATGCCGAGATACATGAACGATCCGTTCGGTCAGAGAGGAGCCGCTACTGTAGCCGTGCCGCGCGGCCTGTGCCAAGCGGGTTCACCCGACTGCGCGGCCGGGGGCCGGCGCGCGCGCCGTCAGCGCGCGGCGAGCCATGCATCGACGCGTGCGAGCCCGGCGCGCAGCGCGTCGAGCAGCGCCGCGTTGCCGGCGAGCGAGCCCCACAGCGCGCGGTTGGCGCACAGTGCGACCGCCGGATCGTCGGCCCCGACGATCGCGCGGGCGCTGCCGTCGTCCATTACGCCGTCCTGGTACGCATACGGCAGCGTGCCGCGCGCCCAGCGTTCGAGAAAGCGCAGGAACAGCGCGGGCAGCACGGCGGTGGCGACGGGCGCCGCGCCGCGCGCGAACGATTCGACGAGCGTCGGCGCGATGAAGCCGGGAATCTTCGAGAAACCGTCGGCCGCGACGCGCTGGTTCGTGTCGAGCACGTACGGGTTGCCGAAGCGCTCCAGCACGACGTCGCGGTAGCGCGCGAGATCGAGCGGGCTCGGCGTGAGGCACGGGATCACGTCCTGCGTCACGTAGTCGTGCGCGAAGCGGCGGATCGCCGCGTCGTGCGTGCCTTCGTGGATATACGTATGGCCCGCGAGCGTGCCGGCCCACGCGATGCAGCTGTGCGTCGCGTTGAGGATGCGGATCTTCGCTTCCTCGTACGGATGCACGTCGTCGACGAGCTCGGCGCCGGCCAGCTCCCAGCGCGGCCGGCCGGCCGCGAAGCGGTCCTCGATCACCCACTGGATGAACGATTCGCCCATCACCGGGCACGCGTCGTCGACGCCGGTGGCCGCACGTACGCGTTCGCGCACGTCGGCGGTCGGGCGCGGCGTGATGCGGTCGACCATCGCGCTGGGCGTCGCGACGTGCGCATCGAACCACGCGAGCAGGCCGCCTTCGCCGCGCCGCTCGAGGAATTCGCGCATGCCCGCGCGAAAGCGTGCGCCGTTGTTGCGCAGGTTGTCGCAGCTTTGCAGCGTGAGCGGGCCCGCGCAGCGCTTCACGCGTTCGGCGAGCAGCGCTGCGAGCGCGCCGTACAGCGTCGTGCGCGCGCCCTGCAGGTCGGCCGCGAGATCGGCGTTCGCGACGTCGAGCCGGTTGTGTTCGTCGAGGTAGTAGCCGCCTTCGGTGACGGTAAACGACACGATCCGGCAGGCCGGATCGGCGCCGGCGTCGATCAGCGCGGCGAGGTCGATCGACCACGGCAGCACGCGCGTGATCGCCCGGATCGTCTCGTAGGCGCGCTCGCCTTGCGGCGTGACGGTCTCGAGCGTGTACGCGCCGTGCTGCGCGGCGAGCGCGTCCATCGTCGCGCGCATGTCGTCGCGGATGTTGCCGACCGTCAGCGACCAGCGTTCGCCGACCGGCACGGCCGCGTTCACGCGATGCAGATACCACGCCTGGTGCGCGCGGTGAAACGAGCCCGCGCCGATGTGCAGCAGCACGGGCGCGCGGGCGGCGGGCGATTCGGTCATCAGGTGTCTCCTGTTCCTGCCTGTTCTGTCGAATACGATCATTTGCTCTTTGTGTGAGCGAATGATCGTATTCGGGCGAACGAAAGTCAAGGCGGAGGCGCGGCATTTCGATGGTGCGCTGCGGCGGCATTCGGGGCAGGGCGGACGCGGCGGCGCCGGCGGAAAAAAGTGTCAGCGCCCTTCGCGCGTGAGCGCGACGAGTTCGTCGAGCAGCTTCCCGGCCGGCCCCGGCAGGATCCCGTGGCGGCGCCGGAACGCGGTGAGCGTGCGCACCGCGACGACTTCGCGCACGGGCAGCGTGTCGATCGTGCCGGCACGCTGCTCGGCGCCCACCATCGGCTCGGCCATCCAGCTGAGGAAGCCCGCGTGCGCGACCAGGCTTTTCAGCGTGATGACCGAGCGCGTCTCGACCGCGATGTCGGGCAACGGCAGCCCGTGCGCGTCGAAGGTCGCGCGCATGTGGTCGAACGGCGCGGTACCGCGCGGCGGAAGCGCCCAGCGCGCGTGCAGCGTATCGGCGAGCGTCGGCGCGCGGCCGAGCGCGCGCAGCGGATGGTGCGGCGCCGCAACGATATGGCTGCGATCCTCCCAGCGGCACTCGGGAATCGCGACGATCTCGTCGGTATCGGGCGCGTGCGCGGACAGTGCGAGGTCGATCTCGTGCTTGACCAGCCCTTGCGCGAGCCGGTCCCACACGCCTTCGATGATGTCGACGCGCAGGTTCGGCCAGCGGTCGAGCACGCGGCCGACCGCGACCGGCAGCACGAGGCTCGCGATGCTGCCCACCGTGCCGACCTTGATCGTGCCCTTCGCGAGCCCGCGCATCGCGTCCAGTTCCTCGCGCGCATGCTCGGCCTCGTGCTGCAGCAGTGTCGCGTGGGGCAGCAACGCCTCGCCGAACGCGGTGAGCTGCACGCCCTTCGAGTGGCGTTCGAACAGCGGCGCGCCGACCTGGTCCTCGAGCCGTTTCAGGATCCGGCTCAGCGCCGGCTGCGTGACGTGCAACGCGTCGGCCGCGCGGCCGAGGCTGCCGCACGCGACGATCGTCGTGAACGCGCGCAATTGTCGGAGATCGAAAGTCATGCCGGAACGTAATGGCTTTTCGCAGAAAATACAGTATCCGAGAATGGCTTGCGCTTCGATACTGTGGAAACCGCCAAGCCATCGAGGAGACGCCCGAGCATGTCCGGCACCCCGTCCCATTCCGCCGCACCGGTCAGCGTTCGCGATGCGGTCATCGACCTGCTCCGCCAGTTCGGCATCGACCGCGTGTTCGGCAATCCCGGCTCGACCGAGCTGCCGATGTTCCGCGACTTCCCCGACGATTTCCGCTATGTGCTCGGCCTGCACGAGGCCGTCGTGGTCGGGATGGCCGACGGTCATGCGCAGGCCGCCGGCAATGCGGCGGTCGTCAACCTGCATTCGGCGGCCGGCGTCGGCAACGCGATGGGCAATCTGTTTACCGCATTCAAGAACCGCACGCCGCTGATCGTCACCGCGGGCCAGCAGGCGCGCGCGATCCTGCCGTTCGATCCGTTCCTCGGCGCGACCCAGGCCGCCGAGCTGCCGAAGCCGTACGTGAAGTGGAGCATCGAGCCGGCGCGCGCGCAGGACGTGCCGGCCGCGATCGCGCGGGCGTACCGGATCGCGATGCAGGAGCCGCGCGGCCCCGTGTTCGTGTCGATCCCGGTCGACGACTGGGACCAGCCGGCCGAATGGCTGCCGCGCCGTGACGTGAGCAGCATCGTGCGGCCCGATCCCGACGCGCTCGCGCGGCTCGGCGACGCGCTCGACGCCGCGCGCCGGCCGGCGTTCGTGGTCGGCGCGGCCGTCGATCGCGCGGGCGCGTGGGACGACGTCGTGCGCCTCGCCGAACGGCACCGTGCGCGCGTGTACGTCGCGCCGATGTCGGGGCGCTGCAGTTTTCCCGAGGACCATCCGCTGTTCGCCGGCTTCCTGCCCGCGATCCGCGAGAAGATCGTCGCGCGGCTCGACGGGCACGATCTCGTGTTCGCGTTCGGCGCGCCCGCGTTCACCTACCACGTCGAGGGCTTCGGCCCGCACGTGCCGCCGGGCGCGACGCTCGTGCAGCTCGTCGACGATCCGGGCGTCGCCGCGTGGACGCCGTCGGGCGATGCGGTCGTCGGCAACTTGCGGCTCGCCGCGCGCGAGCTGCTGGCGCGGCCCGCGCCGCCCGAGCGGCCGATGCCCGCACCGCGCGCGCCGCGGGTGCGCGCCGCCGCGCCTGCGGCCGGCGAGCGCATGTCGGCAGCGTTCGCGCTGCAGACGCTCGCCGACGTGCGCGACGCGCACGACATCGTCGTCGAGGAGGCGCCGAGCGCGCGGCCCGTGATGCAGGAACATCTGCCGTTCACGCGCAGCGGCACGTTCTACACGATGGACAGCGGCGGGCTCGGCTACGGGATGCCGGCCGCCGTCGGCGTCGCGCTCGCGCAGCCGGGCCGGCGCGTGATCGGGCTGATCGGCGACGGCTCCAGCCTGTATTCGATCCAGGCGCTGTGGAGCGCGGCGCAGCTGAAGCTGCCGATCACGTTCGTGATCCTGAACAACCGGCGTTATGCGGCGCTGCAGGATTTCGCGCCCGTGTTCGGCTTCGGCCCCGGCGACCCGGTGCAGGGCACCGATCTGCCCGACCTGGATTTCGTCGCGCTCGCGCAAGGGATGGGTTGTCGCGGCGTGCGGGTCACCGAAGCGGCGAAGCTGCGCGATACGCTGACCGACGCGCTGCGTGCCGCGACGCCGGTCGTCGTCGAAATCGAGATTGCTTGACGCGCCGTGCGCGTCTTTCCGGAGATGCCATGCAAACCGTAGCGATGCTGATCGGCGGCGAACGCCGCCACGCGTCCAGCGGCGCGACCTTCGTGCGCCGCAACCCGCTCGACGGAGAAGTCGCGTCGGAAGCGCCCGCGTGCACCGTCGACGATGCACGCGCGGCGGCCGATGCCGCGGCCCGCGCGTTTCCCGACTGGGCCGCGCTCGGCCCCGGCGCGCGCCGGGCGCTGCTGCTCAAGGCCGCTGCCGCGCTCGAAGCGAAGCGCGACCCGTTCGTCGCCGCGATGGCGGCCGAGACGGGCGCGTCCGCGCTGTGGGCCGGCTTCAACGTGCAGCTTGCCGCGAGCGGGCTCGTCGAGGCCGCGTCGCTCACCACGCAGGTCGGCGGCGAGCTGATTCCGTCCGACGTGCCGGGTTCGCTCGCGATGGGCGTGCGGCAGCCGGCCGGCGTCGTGCTCGGCATCGCGCCGTGGAATGCGCCGGTGATCCTCGCGACGCGCGCGCTCGCGCTGCCGCTCGCATGCGGCAACACGGTCGTGCTGAAGGGCTCGGAGCTGTGTCCCGTCACGCACGGGCTGATCGTCGAGGCGTTGCAGGAGGCCGGACTGCCGCCGGGCGTCGTCAACTTCGTGACGAACGCGCCCGACGATGCGGGCGCCGTCGTCGATGCCCTGATCGCGCATCCGGCCGTGCGCCGCGTGAATTTCACCGGCTCGACGCGGGTCGGGCGGATCGTCGCCGAAGCGTGCGCGCGTCACCTGAAGCCGTCGGTGCTGGAACTCGGCGGCAAGGCGCCGTTCGTCGTGCTCGACGATGCCGATCTCGACGCGGCGGTCGCCGCAGCCGCGTTCGGCGCATTCGCCAATTCCGGGCAGATCTGCATGTCGACCGAGCGCATCGTCGTCGACGCATCGATCGCCGATGCATTCGTCGCGAAGCTCGCCGACAAGGCCGCGTCGCTGCCGCTCGGCGACCCGCGCAACGGGCCCGTCGTGCTCGGCTCGCTGATCGACATGAAGGCCGTCGAGCGCTGCAACGCGCTGATCGACGATGCGCTCGCGCACGGCGCGACGCTGCTGTGCGGCGGCCGCGCCGACAGCACGTTGTTTCCCGCGACGCTGCTCGACCACGTGACGCCGGCAATGCGCATCTACGCGGAAGAATCGTTCGGCCCGGTGAAGGGCATCGTGCGCGTCGACGGCGAGGAAGCCGCGATCCGCTGCGCGAACGACAACGCATTCGGGCTGGCGTCGGCCGTGTTCAGTCGCGACGTCGCGCGGGCCTTGCGCGTCGCGGCGCGTATCGAATCGGGCATCTGTCACGTGAACGGGCCTACCGTGCACGACGAGGCGCAGATGCCGTTCGGCGGCGTGAAGGACAGCGGCTTCGGCCACTTCGGCGGCAACGCCGGCATCGCCGCGTTCACCGATCTGCGCTGGATCACCGTGCAGACGGCGCCGCGCCACTATCCGTTCTGACGAGGCCGCCGACGATGAGAATCGCGATTCTGGGCGCGGGCGCGATGGGCTCGCTGTTCGGCGGGCGGCTCGCCGAAAGCGGCGAAGCCGTCACGCTGATCGACGTCAACGATGCGCATCTCGATGCGATCCGCCGCGACGGGCTGCGCATCGACGACGACCGCGGCGAACGGCGCATTCGCACGCTGCACGCCATGCGGCCGGAAGCCGCGAACGCGCAAGCGGCCGCAACGCCCGACACGCCGTTCGATCTCCTGATCGTTTTCACGAAATCGCTGCACACGCGCACGGCGCTCGACGGCGTGCGTGCGCTGCTGACGCCGGACACGTTCGTGCTGACGCTGCAGAACGGGCTCGGCAACGTCGAGACGCTGAATGCGTTCGTGCCGCTCGAGCGCATCCTGGTCGGCGTGACGACGTGGCCGGCCGACGCGGCCGGGCCTGCGCACGTGCGCTCGCACGGCGCCGGCACGATCCGCATGATGACGGCCGACGGCGCGGCCCGCCCGTTCGCGGCGGCCGTGGCCGACGCGCTGTCGCGCGCGGGGCTCGCGTGCACGCTCGACGTCGACGTGTGGGCCGCGATCTGGGAGAAGGTCGCGTTCAACGCGGCGCTCAACACGGTGTGCGCGGCGACGGGCTGCACCGTCGACCAGCTCGGCCATCATCACGACGGGCCGCGGCTCGCGCTCGCGATCGCGGCCGAGACGGCCGCCGTTGCACGCGCGAAGGGCATTGCGGTCGACGGCGAGCGCATCGCGCGCAACGTCGAGCATGCGATCCGCGACCATCGCGGGCACCGTCCGTCGATGCTGCAGGACGTGCTCGCGGGCCGTCGCACCGAGATCGACGCGATCGGCGGCAAGGTCGTCGCGGCCGCGCGCGAAGCGGGCGTCGCGGTGCCGCATGCCGAGACGCTGCTCGCGCTGGTCCGGTTGATCGACGCACGGGCGAACTAAGCAGCTGGCCGGCGGCCGGCTGGCGCCGCATGACGATACGGGTGCCGCGCGAGCGACGCGATGGCGCCGGATCGTGAAGGATGGGACAGGAGGCCGACGCCGATGCAGGGCGCCGGCCGACTGCACAGCACGAGATCCGGGCACGCGTGTGCGCCAGCCCGGGCAACCGGAGACGCCATGAAAGCCATCGAACGCCGTTGTCTTGCCGCGCGCCGTGCGCGCACGTTGCCGCCGCCGCGCGGCGCCCGGGAGGCCGCATGAGCGCGCCCGACGCACTGGATGGACGGCTGCCGCCGTCGGTCGACATCGGCACGACGCTCGACGACGGGCCGTTCACGCCGATGCAGCGCTGCGTCGTGTTGCTCGCCGCGCTCGCGATCGTGCTCGACGGCTTCGACGGCCAGTTGATCGGCTTCGCGATTCCCGTGTTGATCCGCGAATGGGGCATCACGCGCGGCGCGTTCGCGCCGGCCGTCGCGGCGGGGCTGATCGGGATGGGCATCGGCAGTGCGTGCGCGGGGCTCGTCGCCGACCGCTTCGGCCGCCGCCAGGCCGTGATCGGCAGCGTGTTCCTGTTTGGCCTCGCGACCTGCGCGATCGGGTTCGCGCCCGACGTCGCGACGATCGCGATGCTGCGCTTTTGCGCCGGACTCGGGATCGGCGGCGCGCTGCCGACGGCCACGACGATGACCGCCGAATACACGCCCGCGCGGCGCCGCACGATGATGGTGACCGCGACGATCGTCTGCGTGCCGCTCGGCGGAATGCTGGCCGGGCTGTTCGCGCACGAGGTGCTGCCGCGCTACGGCTGGCGCGGGCTGTTCTTCGCGGGCGGCGCGTTGCCGCTCGTGCTCGGCTTCGTGCTCGTGCGCGCGCTGCCCGAATCGCCGCGCTATCTCGCGCGATGCCCCGCGCGCTGGCCGGAACTCGGCGCGCTGCTCGCGCGGATGCGGCGGCCGGTCGCGCCGGGCACCGTGTTCACCGATACGAGGGACGCGCGCGTGCCCGGCGGCCGCGGCGGTTTCGGCGCGCTGTTCGCGAGCGGCCAGGCGCGCGACACGATCGCGCTGTGGTGCGCGTTCTTCATGTGCCTGCTCGCCGTGTACGCGGCGTTCAGCTGGCTGCCGACGATGCTCGCGGCGAGCGGGTTGAGCGTGTCGGTCGCGGGCTCGGGACTCACCGCGTACAACCTCGGCGGCGTGATCGGCGCGCTGCTGTGCGCATGGGCGATCGCGCATGCGGGGTCGCGCTGGCCGCTCGCGCTGTGCAGCATCGGCGGCGCGGCGAGCGCGGTATGGCTGATGGGTGTCGATGCCGGCCGCCATACGAGTTGGCTGATCGTCGGGCTCGGCCTGCACGGGTTGTTCGTCAACGCGGTGCAGTCGACGATGTATGCGCTGTGTGCGTACATCTACCCGACGGCCGTGCGCGCGACGGGCACCGCGAGTGCGCTCGCCTTCGGCCGGCTCGGCGCGATCCTCAGCGCGTTCGCCGGCGCGATCGTGATCACGGCGGGCGGCGCGGGCGCGTACCTGACGATGCTGGCCGTCGCGATGGGTGTGGTGTGCATCGCGCTGCTCGCGGTGCGGCGGCACATTCCGCGGCTGTCGCATGCGCCGGCGCAGCCGCCGCGCGAAGGGGAGGAACTCGCCCGCACGTCGTCGTGACGGCGGGCGCATGGCGCGTTACAGCGTGGTGCGCACGTGCCAGAGCTCGGGGAACAGCACGACGTCGAGCATCTTGCGCAGGTACGGCGCGCCGCTCGTGCCGCCCGTGCCCTGCTTGAAGCCGATGATGCGCTCGACCGTCGTCACGTGACGGAAGCGCCACTGGCGGAACGCATCCTCGAGATCGACGAGTTCCTCGGCCATCTCGTACAGCTCCCAGTGCTGCTGCGGATGACGATAGACCTCGAGCCACGCGGCTTCGACCGTCTCGTCGTGCCGCGTCGGCTGCGTCCAGTCGCGCTCGAGCCGCCCGGGCGCGATCGGGAAGCCGCGCCGCGCGAGCAGGCGCACGACCTCGTCGTAGAACGACGGCGCCTCGAGCGTCGCGCGCACCTGTTCGAGGATGTCCGGCCGGTGCGCATGCGGCTGCAGCATCTGCGCATTCTTGTTGCCGAGCAGGAATTCGAGCTGGCGATACTGGTAGGACTGGAAGCCCGACGACTGGCCGAGATACGGCCGCATCGCCGAATACTCGGACGGCGTCATCGTCGACAGCACGTTCCACGCCTGCACCAGTTGCTCGAGGATGCGCGACACGCGCGCGAGCATCTTGAACGCGGGCGGCAGCGCGTCGGTGCGCACCGCGTCGAGCGCGCCGCGCAGCTCGAACAGCGCGAGCTTCATCCACAGCTCGCTCGTCTGATGCTGGATGATGAACAGCATCTCGTTGTGATCGGGCGACAGCGGATGCTGCGCGTCGAGGATCGAATTCAGCGACAGGTAGTCGCCATAGCTCATCGACTTCGAGAAATCGAGCTGCGCGTTGTGCCAGCCGGCTTGAGTGTCGGCCTCGCCCGGCACGTGCGGCGCTTCGTGCGCGGCTTGCGCCGGTTGTGCGGCGCGTGCGCCCGAGAACGGGCAGCCTGCCGGCGCGTCGCCGCCGGGGGGCTGCATATGACCAGAATTCACGACTTTCTCCAGATTTGAATGACGAACGCGCGGCGCGCTTCGCATGCAACTGCGGCATGCAACGATCGCGCGCCGCGCAGAACCGGTCAGGTCACCGCGCCGCGCTCGGCGAACTCGGGCGCCTTCCACGCATCGGTGGCGAGGATGTCGCGCAGCGTCTCGACCGCATCCCACACGTCGGCGAAGCGCGTATAGAGCGGCGTGAAGCCGAAGCGCAGCACGTACGGCTCGCGGTAATCGCCGATCACGCCGCGCGCGATCAGCGCCTGCATCACTTCGTAGCCGTGCGGATGCTCGAAGCTCGCCTGCGAGCCGCGCTGATGATGCGCACGCGGCGTGACGAGCTTCAGCGACAGGCCGGCGCAGCGCGCTTCGACGAGCGCGATGAAGGCATCGGTCAGCGCGAGCGACTTGCGGCGGATCGTGTCCATGTCGGTCTGCAGGAACACGTCGAGCCCGCATTCGACCATCGACATCGACACGATCGGCTGCGTGCCGCACAGGAAGCGCGCGATACCCGGATCGGGCGCGAAGCCCGGCTGCATCGCGAACGGCGCGCGGTGGCCCCACCAGCCGGACAGCGGCTGCGAAAAATGCGCGAGATGGCGTTGCGGCACCCACACGAACGCAGGCGAGCCGGGGCCGCCGTTCAGGTACTTGTACGTGCAGCCGACCGCGCCGTCCGCGCGCGCGCCGTTCAGGTCGACCGGCACCGCGCCGGCCGAGTGCGCGAGATCCCACAGCATCAGCGCGCCCGCGTCGTGCACGAGCTGCGTGACGGCCGGCATGTCGTGCATGTAGCCGGTGCGGTAGTTCACGTGCGTGATCATCGCGACGGCCGTGTCCGCGCCGAGCGCGTCGGGCAGGTCGGCCGGATCGTCGATCAGGCGCAGTTCGTAGTCGCCGCCGAGCTGCTCGATCAGCCCCTGCGCGATATACAGGTCGGTCGGGAAGTTCGAGCGTTCCGACACGATCACGCGACGCTCGGGCGCACGCTCGGCCTGGTGGCGCAGCATCGCCGACAGCAGCTTGAACAGGTTGATCGAGATGGTGTCGGTCACGACCGTTTCGCCAGGTGCGCCGCCGATCAGCGTCGCGAGCTTGTCGCCGAGGCGGCGCGGCAGCGCGAACCAGCCGGCCGTGTTCCAGCTGCGGATCAGGCCGTCGCCCCATTCGGCGCCGATCACCTGCTGCGCGCGGGCGGCCGACGCGCGCGGTTGCGCGCCGAGCGAGTTGCCGTCGAGGTAGATCACGCCGTCGGGCAGCGAGAACTGCTCGCGCAGCGGGGCCAGCGGGTCGTCGCGGTCGAGCGCGAGCGCATCTTCACGGGTCTTGATCATCATCATATGAGGTCGTAGGTCGGGTAATCAGGAAGCCTGTGCCGGCAGCGCGCGCAGCACCGCGCGCACGGGGCTCGCGTCGAGCGTCGCGAATTTCAGCGGCAGCGCGATCAGTTCGTAATCGCCGGGCGGCACGTCGTCGAGCACGATGCCTTCGAGGATCGCCATCCGGTGCGCGCGCACGCGGCGATGCGCATCCATCGTCTTCGATTCCTGCGGGTCGAGCGACGGCGTGTCGATGCCGATCAGCTTCACGCCGTGCGCGGCGAGCAGGTCGACGGTGTCGGGCGCGACCGCGCAGAAGTTGCTGTCCCATTGCTCGACCGCGGCGCGCGCATACGTGCGCAGCAGCACGCGCGGCGGCACGCCGGCGAGCGCGGCTTCCACGTCGGCCGGGCGCACGGCCGGCGCCGCGCCGATGCAATGGATCACGCGGCACGGGCCGAGATAGGTGTCGAGCGGCACCGCGCCGATCGGCGCGCCGTCGGCGTCGTAGTGCAGCGGTGCGTCGCAGTGCGCGCCCGTGTGCGGCGACAGCGTCAGGCGCGCGACGTTGACCGGCGAGCCGGCCTCCATCCGCCACACGCGTTCGACGGAAACCGGCGTATCGCCCGGCCACACGGGGGTGGCGGGGCTGACGGGCGGCGAGATGTCCCAGAGTGTGTCCATGGCATGACGAAGCGTGAATCGATGCTTCGAATGATAGGTGGACGCTCGCGGAAAGTGCTTGCGAAATAAACATGGACAATCCGCCGGATTGGCAGATAATTCGACTCAGAGGGAAAACGGGGACCAAAAATGCACGCGATCACGCTCGATGCCACCGACTGCCGGATTCTGGCGGTATTGCAGGAGGAGGGCAGAATCAGCAATCTCGACCTGGCCGAACGCATCTCGCTGTCGCCGTCGGCCTGCCTGCGCCGCATGCGCCTGCTCGAGGAGCAGGGTGTAATCGAGCACTATCGCGCGTGCCTGAGCCGCGAGAAGCTCGGCTTCGAGCTCGAGGCATTCGTGCAGGTGTCGATGCGCAACGAAGAGAATCAATGGCACGAGCGCTTCGCGGAAGCGCTGCGCGAATGGCCGGAGGTGGTCGGCGCGTTCGTCGTGACGGGCGAGAGCCACTATCTGCTGCGCGTGCTCGCGCACAACCTCAAGCACTATTCGGATTTCGTGCTGAACCGCCTGTACAAGGCGCCGGGCGTGATGGACATCCGTTCGAACATCGTGCTGCAGACATTGAAGGACGAAGCGGGCGCGCCGGTCGGGCTGGCGCGCACGGGGGCGATCAAAGCGGTGTGAGGCCGTGGAAGCCGCCGCCGTGGAACACGAGCGGCGGGGCCGTGTCCGATACCGCGCGCACGCCGCAGCGTTCCACTTCGCCGACGAAGATCACGTGGTCGCCTTCGTCGTAGCGGCTGCGGTTGTGGCATTCGAACCACGCGAGCGCGCCGTCGAGCACGGGCATCCCCGAGTTGCCGGCCGCATGCGCGATTCCTTCGAAGCGGTCGCCCTTGTAGGTCGAGAAGCGCTTGCACAGGTCGAGCTGCGACGCCGCGAGCACGTTCACCACGTAATGGCTGTTGCCGCGGAACACCGGCGTCGATGCCGATTTGTGCGCGAGGCTCCACAGCACGAGCGGCGGATCGAGCGAAACCGAATTGAACGAGCTGGCGGTGATGCCGATCAACTGGCCGGACGGCGCGCGCGTCGTGATTACCGTCACGCCCGTCGCGAACTGGCCGAGCGCCTGCCGGAAGGCGGCCGAATCGAAATCCGGCGGACTGGCGTGGCTCATGTGACTCATCGGGCCACCATCCGGAACGGGACGGGCGAGCGCGACACGGCACGGATGTGACGGGCGCGGCGGACGAAAGACGAGAAAGACGACCAGGCGGTCGATGAGGAACGGGTGCGCATGGGCCGATTTTAGCGGAATCGGGGCCGCCGGGCCCGATCGGGCGGCGCATCGCGACGGCAGGGTGACGTGGCGAACACTGCGGCGCGCGGCCGGCATCGCCGTTCTGTCACGTTTTGCAACGATGTGGCCGCTCGAGCCGACGCCGTATCGCCCGGCCCCGCATCGCGACCCGCGCTATCGCGCCGCCGCCAGCCCGAGCGATACGGCCCCCGTCACGATCAGGCTCGACGCCCACACCGCATCGAGATTGAACCAGCTCCGCGACACGAACTTCAGCCCGAGGTAGCGGTACACGAGCCATGCGAGCCCGCCGCCGGCGGCGATCATCGCGGCCGCGTGCACGGCGGCGACGACGAGCGCCATGCCCAGATGCGCATCGACGAGCTGCGCGGCCGCGCGGTGGCCGGCATCCCGATCGAGTCCGCAGAGGCCGAGATAGATCGGCACGAGCATCAGCCCCGCGCCGTGCGCGAGCGCGACCGCGAACGACCACAGGCCGAGCCGCGCCGGCGGAATCCGCGCGAGCGCCCGCGGATGCCGGCGCCGGATCAGCAGCACCGCGCCGAAGCCGATCACGAGCGCGCTCGCGCCGATCCGGATCGCCGACTGCCACGCGAGCAGCGCGGCGAGCAGCCCGAACGGCAGCATCACCGCGAAGACGGCGAGCGCATGACCGAGCGCGAGATAGCCGAGCGCCGCGACGAGCGCGCCGCCGCGGCGCGTCATCAGCGCGTTCGACACCGCGAGCGGCCAGCCCATTGCCGGGTTGAGCCCATGATAGACGCCGCTCGCGAGCACGGCCGCCCACAACGCGAGCGATGCATGAAGGCCGGTGCTCAACGCTTGACCGACGGATAGCAGAACGAGTCGGTCGAGCAGTCGCCGCCTTCGAGCCGGATCTGGTGCGCGCGATAGCCGTCGGGGAAGTCGACCCAGTAGTCGTCGGCGAGCGTCAGCCCGCCGTTTGGCCCCGCGTGCGCGAGCACCTGCGCGGCCGGCACGCCGTCCGGGTAGAACTGGTCGTCCCACGTCGAATAGAGCGAGTTGGTCCAGTACACGCGCCGGCCGTCGCGGCTGATCTCGACCATCTGCGGGCCGCCCGCGAACGCGCGGCCGTTCGAGTGCGGCGCGCGCCGCGCGATGCCGCCGATGCGCACCGACCCGGCCAGCACCGGGTTGTGCGGGTCCGACACGTCGTACTGGCGCATCTCGCCGGTGCCCCAGCACGACACGTACAGGAAGCGGTCGTCGAGCGACAGGTCGATGTCGGTCACGAGCGGCGGCACCGCGCCGAATCCTTGCAGCAGCGGCGGCAGTTCGTCGGCCGCGGCCGGCTCGGCCGGGATCGTCGCGGTCTTCTTCACATGGAACTGGCCGCCTTCGCGCCACCAGGTCCAGATCGAGCCTTCGAGATTGGTCGTGTCGACCACGACGCCGACGAAGCCGTATTCGCGCACCGGGTCGTGCGCGGGCCGCACCTCGAGCGCCATCTGGTGCTGCGCGCCGAGATCGATCGTCTGCACGTTGCGCCGCGCGCGCAGGTCCCAGAAATGCAGCCGGTGCCCGTACTTGTTCGCGAGCAGATCCTCGGGGACGATCCCGTTCTCGAACTGCGGCGGCAGCGCCCATTCGCTCGACACCATGTAGTCGCGCGGCAGGTTCCACCAGAAGTCGTAATGCTTGTCCTGCGGGCCGCGGTCGATCTCCCAGCGGCCGAGCACGTCGAAGGTCTCGCAATCCATGATGAAGATGCCGGGCGCGCCGTCGGTGCCGTCCTTGCCCGCGCCGCCGAGCGTGCTCACGTAGATGCCCTCGGGGCCGCAATGCACGGTGTGCGGCCGCGAATAGCCGGTCTTCGCAAAGATTTCGTCGGGCTCGATGATCTTGTGGATGCGCGCCTGCGTCGGATGCGGCTTCGTGTCGATCACGTAGATGCGCGACGAACGCAGGCCGGGGATGATCAGGAAGCGGCGCTCGAGGAACGCATGGCCGGTGAGCGGCGACAGCGACGACGAGCACGCATTCCAGCCGAAGTGGTGAAACTCGTCGCCGGTGTTCGGCATCGTCACCGTGTGCACGATCTTGCCGTACGTCGACGAACCGGGCTTCACGTCGATCACGGCGAGCGCGTCGGGTCTGGAAAAATCGGGGCTCAGCAACAACGTATACGCAAATTCCTCCGCCGGCGCCTGCATCGCAAGTTCGGGCGAAGCGTGGAAAGTCGGGTCGGGCCGCATGCTCATGGTGTTGTCCTCCGGATGGTGTCGGATCGTGGACGCACGGCCGTTCGTTGCGGGCGTGCGGACTGCGGTGGCCGCGCGGCGTGCATCCTGCCGGCGCGGCGATCGGCCAGGCGGACGTACGCGTCGGCACCGCGCGCGATGCCGGGCATCAGGTCGTGAAAGCGGGAAAAGGCGAGGGGTTGCCGCGCGGCGCGCTGCGTGAAACGGGTACGCGCCGTCGCGATGGTGCGATCGCCGTGTCGGCGACCGGGCCCGCGACGCAGGCGATGTCTGTTAAGGCGTGCATATCGATGTTCCGGCAGATGATGGTGGCATCGGGGGCGGGCATGCATCGGACGCTGCGCGGGCGCGACGGGTTGGCCGTCGCTTGCGCGTGCCTAAGTGTAGACGAGAAACACGCGGCGGGCTCGCGCGCGGAGCCTGTCCGGTCTGCCAGGTTCGCGCGCGAGTGAGATACTTGACGGCGTGCCGCTGCCGCCCGAATCGCGGGCGGCCAGTGGAGAGACGAAACGAGGGCGCCGGCACTTGCGTGCCGGCTGCCGCCATCCACGAGGGACTGATTTCATGGGGAACGAGATGCTTGAAACCGCGACGCTCGGAGGCGGGTGTTTCTGGTGCACGGAGGCCGTGTTTCTCGACGTCGACGGCGTGACGGCCGTCCAGTCGGGTTACGCGGGCGGCCATACGCGCAATCCCGGCTATCGCGACATCTGCGAAGGCGACACGGGCCACGCGGAAGTCGTCAACGTGACGTTCGACCCTGCGCGCATCGGCTATCGCGAGATCCTCGAGATCTTCTTCGCGACGCACGATCCGACCCAGTTGAACCGGCAGGGCAACGACGTCGGCACGCAGTACCGGTCGGTCGTGTTCACGCATTCGGATGCGCA
The DNA here is from genome assembly GCF_902833145.1 of Burkholderia sp. BCC0506. Taxonomy (GTDB): domain Bacteria; phylum Pseudomonadota; class Gammaproteobacteria; order Burkholderiales; family Burkholderiaceae; genus Burkholderia. The sequence goes on from NZ_CADFEN010000010.1 coordinate 285,407, forward strand.
GCGCGACACGGCGCTCGACGTGATCCGCGAGCTCGAGCGCGAACAGGTGTTCGGCCAGCCGATCGTCACGCAGGTCGTGCCGCTCGACGGCAACTACTGGCCGGCCGAGGACTATCATCAGAACTATTACGCGCGGAACCCGGGGCAGGGCTATTGCTCGGTCGTGATCGGGCCGAAGCTCGCGAAATTCCGGCAGAAGTTCTCGCACCGGCTGAAGTCGCTGCGCGGCGCGTAAGCGCGGGCACGACCGGCGCAAACCGGCGTCACGCCGCCTCGTTGCGCCACCGCTCGCACGCGGCGGCGATTTCCCGTGCGAGCGCGAGGCACGACAGCGGCGCGGAGCCTTCGGCCTTGTTGTTGATCGTGATGATCACCGGCTGCCCGGCGAGCGCGTAGCGCGCGGCCAGTTCGGCGAGCGCCGAGCGCGTGGCCGGGTCTTCGTCGACGAGCTTGTCGAACGGCTCGTATTTCGCTTTCGCCTGCTCGTACTTGAAGCCGCCGTGCAGGCTCCAGCGCACGATCAGCGGGCCCGGCGCGTCGCCGTCGAGCAGCGCGAGCGCGGCCGCCTGGCGCAGCGGGTCGGGCATCCGCGCATGCAGGCCGACGCAGTAGCGCACGCCGAGCGCGGCCAGCGCACGGATGAAGCGCGGCGTGAGCAGGCTCGCGTCGCGGATCTCGATCGCGTAGCGTGTGCCATCGGCGTCCGGCGGCAGCGGCGGCAGCGCCGCGAAGAACGCGGCGAGCCGGTCGATCAGCGCGGCCGGCTCCGCGAGCAGTTGATCGGGCAGCGGCGAGAACTGGAACACGAGCACGCCGGCCTTGCGGCCGAGCCCGTCGAGACACGGCTGAACGAATTCGCGGGTCGCGAGCGACGCATCGAGGAAGGTCGGGTTCGGCCCGGACGGCTCGCCGCGCCGGCCGCGAATCACCGCGTCGGTCACCGCGGCCGGCGCCTTCACGACGAAGCGGAAATCGTCGGGCACCTGTTGCGCATAGCGCAGGTAGTCGGCTACCGACAGCGGGCCGTAGAACGACCGGTCGAGGCTCACGCTTTTCAGTAGCGGATGTGCGCCGTACGCTTCGAGCCCTTCGCGCGACAGCTTCGTCTGCGCGAAATCGCCGTCGTAGACGATCCCGTTCCAGCCCGGGAAATACCACGACGACGTGCCGAGCCGCACGTTCGGCGGCAGGCCGGCCGCGGCGTCGGCCACGTCCGCCGAGACCGGTGCGGGCAGCACGCCGCGCTTGCGGCGACCTTTCTTCGATGGAGCGGGCGGCGGCGACGGTTCGTCCCAAAGCAGCCCGGACGACGGTGCGGGCGCGTCGTCGGCGGCCAGACGGGCGGGCGTACGGGCCGGCGTCGGTCGCGCGTCTTGCTGCGCGTCCGGCGTCCCATGCCCGTCGGGGCGGGCGGGGCGATCGTCTTCCGGCGATGCGCGTGCGGCATCCGTCGGCACGCCGAACAGGTCGAACTGTCCGTCGGCGTGCGACTCGCTGGCGTCGTCGTGCTGCTGTCGTTGCGGCGGCGCCTTGCGCCGCGTCCTGCCGTCACCCATGCATGCCCAACGTGATGCGCGGCCTAGCGCGGCAGCGCGTGTTCGTACATATAGCGCCGCGACCACGGCAGCGTTTTCGCGCTGCGTCCGGCCTTGCGGCACACGATCTGGAAGATCGACACGTCGTCGTGCTCGAACGCATACGCGCAGCCGGCAAGATACACGCGCCAGATACGGAATTTCTCGTCGTCGACGAGCTTTCTCGCTTCTTCGGCTTTCGCCTCGAAGTTTTCCGTCCAGATATCGAGCGTGCGCGCATAGTGCCGGCGCAGGCTTTCGACGTCAACCGCCTCGAGGCCGCCGCGCTGCGCCGCTTCGAGCGCGAGGCTGATGTGCGGCAGCTCGCCGTCCGGGAACACGTAGCGATCGATGAATTCGCCGCCGCCGAGCGCCGTTTCGCCGCTTTCCGCGTCGGTCGACGTGATCCCGTGATTCATCGCGATGCCGTCGTCGGTCAGCAGCTCGCGGATGCGCGAGAAATAGAGCGGCAGGTTCTTGCGCCCGACGTGCTCGAACATCCCGACGCTCGTGATGCGGTCGAACTGGCCTTCGATCTCGCGGTAATCCTGCAGACGAATCTCGATCTTGTCTTCGAGCCCCGCGGCCTTCACGCGCGCGGTCGCGAGGTCGAACTGGTTCTGCGACAGCGTGACGCCGAGACACGTCGCGCCGAACTCCTGCGCGGCGCGCAGCACGAGCGCGCCCCAGCCGCAGCCGATGTCGAGCAGGCGCTGGCCGGGCTGCAGCTGGATCTTCGTCAGGATGTGGTCGATCTTCTTGATCTGCGCGGTGGCGAGATCCTCGTCGCCGTTCTCGAAGTACGCGCACGAGTACACCATGTTCTCGTCGAGCCACAGCTGGTAGAACGCGTTCGAGACGTCGTAGTGGTACTGGATCGCCTTCTTGTCGGTGCTCTTCGTGTGATTGAAGTAGCGCTTCACGCGTGCGAGCTTGCTCGCGCTCGTCACGGTGCTGCGCGCGAGCGAGTAGCCGATGTTGATGATGTCCGACAGCTTGCCTTCGATGTCGATCTTGCCCTTCACGTACGCCTCGCCGAGATTGTCGAGGCTCGGTTCGAGCAGCAGCGGCAACGCCGACGCGCTGTTCACCTTCAGCGTGACCTGCGGCGCGCTGAAGGTGCCGAAATCGAGTTGTTCGCCGTTCCACAGCACGAGGCGCGCCGGTATGTTCGCCTTCGCCCGTACTTCATCCGCCCACTGTGCCAGCTTCTTTTCCCAGAACATTTGGATTCTCCGTTTGTTCGTTGAATCGAATACAGCCAAGTATCCTGACCGGCGCCCGCCGCTTGCGGCGCGGGCACCCGGATGCAACACGAGACACGACCGGCGCGCGCCGGCGCTTACGGCGACAGGCGCGCGATCGTCCAGCCCGACGCCGCCGCGGCGTCGCGCGTGTAGAGCAGGCGGTCGTGCAGCCGCGACGGGCGCCCCTGCCAGAACTCGATCGAATCGGGCACGAGACGGTAGCCGCCCCAGTGCGGCGGGCGCGGCGGGTTGTCGCCGTAGCGTTCGCTGACGGCCTTTTCGCGCGCTTCGAGCGTCGCGCGGCTGTCGATCACGGTGCTCTGCTCCGACGCCCATGCGCCGATGCGCGAGCCGAGCGGGCGCGACGCGAAATAGCGGTCGCTTTCCTCGGCGCTGGTTTTCTCGATCCGGCCTTCGATGCGCACCTGGCGCTCGAGCTCGATCCAGTAGAACAGCAGCGCGGCTTGCGGATGCACGGCGAGGTCGTGCCCCTTGCGGCTTTCGTAATTGGTGAAGAAGACGAACCCGCGTTCGTCGACGCCCTTGATGAGCACGATCCGGGCCGACGGCCGGCCGTCGGCGCCGACGGTCGCGAGCGTCATCGTGTTCGGCTCGGGCAGCTTGGCGGCGAGCGCCTCCTTGAACCAGCGATCGAACTGGGCGAAGGGGTCGGGGGCGGCATCGGCTTCGTCGAGCGAAGCGCGTGAATAGTTGATGCGGAGATCGGCGAGAGTCGTCATGTTATGCAAACGCTTCAATCTGGGGCCAGTATAGCGAACGCGCGAGAATCGTGCGTGCACAGTGGCGCGTGCGGGCGGGGAGTTCAGGCAAAATAGAGGGCTGCCCGACTTACGTTTTCCTTGCTGCCATGTCCTCCGCCGACGCTGCCCCGCCCAGTTCTTCTGATCTTACCCCGACACCGGAAATCCGGCTTGACGTGGATCGCGCGCGGCGCTTCGGCGGTGTCGCGCGCCTGTACGGCGCGCCGGCGGCCGCCGCGTTCGAGCGGGCGCACGTCGCGGTGATCGGCATCGGCGGCGTCGGGTCGTGGGCGGCCGAGGCGCTCGCGCGCAACGCGGTCGGCACGCTGACGCTGATCGATCTCGACAACGTCGCGGAGAGCAACACGAATCGTCAGATCCATGCGCTCGACGGCAATTACGGCAAGCCGAAGGTCGACGCGATGGCCGAGCGGATCGCGCTGATCGATCCCGCGTGCCGCGTGAACCGCGTCGAGGATTTCGTCGAGCCCGACAACTTCGACGCGCTGCTCGGCGGCGGCTTCGACTACGTGATCGATGCGATCGACAGCGTGCGCACGAAGGTCGCGCTGATCGCATGGTGCGTCGCGAAACGGCAGCCGTTGATCGTCGTCGGCGGTGCGGGCGGGCAGCTCGACCCGACGCGCATCCGCATCGACGATCTCGCGCTGACGATCCAGGATCCGCTGCTGTCGAAGGTGCGCGCGCAGTTGCGCAAGCAGCACGGTTTTCCGCGCGGGCCGAAGGCGCGCTTCAAGGTCAGCGCCGTGTATTCGGACGAACCGCTGATCTATCCGGAAGCGGCGGCCTGCGACATCGAGGACGGCGCCGAGCCGTCCGCGGCCGCGCACGTCGCGGGCCTCAACTGTGCGGGCTTCGGTTCGAGCGTGTGCGTGACCGCGAGTTTCGGCTTCGCGGCGGCCGCGCATGCGCTGCGGGCAATCGCGGCACAGGTGGCCGGCTGAGCCGGCGGCGCGCCGGCAGGGACGGGCGATGCCGCGGCGCGGGTAACGCGCCGCGAGCGACACGGCGATGCAGCCGGGCCATGGCGGCCCGACCCGTCGCGCGTCAGGTCAGTTGAGCGCCATGCTCAGCTTGCGTCGCCACGCGGCGACGAGCTCCGGGCGATCGCCGGCCAGTTCGAACACCGAGATCATCGTGCGGCGGCCGAGGTCGTCGCCGTAGGTGCGATCGCGTGTCACGATTTCCAGCAACTGCTCCAGCGCCCCTTCGTACGCGCGCCGCGCGATCAGGCTTTGCGCGAGGTCGAAGCGCGCGTCGAGATCGGCGGGGTTCGCCGCGATGCGCGCTTCGAGCGCGTCGGTCGGCGGCAGGTCGGCCGTCGCATCCAGCGCGTCGAAACGGGTCTTGATCGCCTGGTAGCGCGGGTCGCCGTTCTGCACGGTTTGCGGCGACAGGCGCTCGGTCTCCGCGCGCGCGGCGTCGACTTCGTTGCGTGCGAGCAGCAGCTCGATCAGGTCGAGGCGCGCGTCGTCGTAGCCGGGGTTCAGCGCGAGCGCCGCCTCGAGGTGGCCGAGCGCATCGTCGAAGCGCTGTTCGGCCATCGCATACTGCGCGGCGCGGCGCTCGGCTTCCTCGGGCGCCGGCAGCAGCCGGTCGAGGAATGCGCGCAACTGGCCTTCGGGCAGCACGCCGACGAACTGGTCGACCGGGCGCCCGTCGGCGAACGCGATCACGTGCGGGATGCTGCGCGTCTGGAAGTGCGCGGCGAGCTCCTGGTTCTCGTCGACGTTGACCTTCACGAGCTTCCAGCGGCCTGCGTAGTCGGCTTCGAGCTTTTCCAGCAGCGGGCCGAGCGTCTTGCAGGGGCCGCACCACGGCGCCCAGAAGTCGACCAGCACGGGCGTGTCCAGCGACGCCTCGATGACGTCTTTCTCGAATGTGGCAAGCGTGGTGTCCATGTCGTTCTCTTCCGTTCCAATATCGTCAGGGTGGGGGCGGTGCGCCGCTTTTTCAACGCGGCTTCGATTTCAACGCGGCTTCGTTTCGGGCAGCGGAATCCACTCGGTCTCGCCCGGCACCTTGCCCATTTCCTGGCGCGTCCAGGCCGCTTTCGCCCGCTCGATCGCGTCGCGGCTGCTCGCGACGAAATTCCACTCGATGTAGCGTTCGCCGTCGATCCGGTCGCCGCCGAGCAGCATCGCGCGTGCGCCGCTGCCGCTCGCGAGCGTGACCGTCGCGCCCGGCGCGAGCACGGCCATCCGTTCGGCCGGCACCGGTGTGCCGTCGATCGCGAGCTCGCCGTCGACCACGTAGACCGCGCGCTCCTCGTGCGACGCGTCGAGTTCGAGCCGGCCGCTGGCCGCGAATTCGGCGGCGACGTACAGCGTGCGCGAGAACGTCGTCACGGGCGAGCGCAGCCCGAACGCGTCGCCGGCGATCACCGTCAGCGCCACGCCGTCTGCGTCGCGCCTGGGCAGCGTGTCGGCCGCGTGATGCTCGAACGACGGCTCGGTCGTCTCGTGCGCTTGCGGCAGCGCGACCCAGGTCTGGATCCCGTGCACGGTATGGCCGCTGGCGCGCTGCGCGTCCGGCGTGCGCTCCGAATGGACGATCCCGCGGCCGGCCGTCATCCAGTTCACGTCGCCCGGCACGATTTCCTGCCGCGAGCCGAGGCTGTCGCGGTGCAGGATCGCGCCGTCGAACAGGTAGGTGACCGTCGCGAGCCCGATGTGCGGATGCGGGCGCACGTCGAGCCCCGTGCCGGCCGGCAACGTGGCGGGCCCCATGTGATCGAAGAAGATGAACGGGCCGACGAGGCGTGCGGCGAGCGCGGGCAGCGTGCGGCGCACCTGCAGGTTGCCGATGTCGCGCACGTGCGGCTTCAGCAGGGCTTTGATGGAGTCGGTCATGGCGGCCTCGTCGGGAACGGCTGGATTGCCGGTCATTGTACTGGCGGCGCGGCGGCGCGCGTGACGGGGCGCGCGAAACGCGCGCGGCGCGAGGCGGCCGCGGCAGGCACGCGTCGTGCGGCAGCCGCGGCGTTGCGCACGCCGCGCGCGGGTCGTGGATTCCATGTACGCCGCGCGGGTATCGGGGCGGGCGGCGAAACCCGGTAGACTGACCGCCTTCAGAAATCATCCGACAATCGAGGAGACGCCGATGATGGCCCCCAAGGACCTGCTGCTCGCGCTGGTCGTGATCCTGGCGTGGGGCGTGAACTTCGTCGTGATCAAGGTGGGCCTGCACGGCATGCCGCCGATGCTGCTCGGCGCGCTGCGCTTCACGCTCGCGGCCGTGCCCGCGGTGTTCTTCGTGCGCCGGCCGCAGATTTCGTGGCGGCTGCTGGTGCTGTACGGCGCGACGATCCAGCTCGGCCAGTTCGTGTTCCTGTTCACCGGCATGTACGTCGGCATGCCGGCCGGCCTCGCGTCGCTCGTGCTGCAGTCGCAGGCGTTCTTCACGCTGGTGTTCGCGATGCTGTTTCTCGGCGAGCGGCTGCGCGTGCAGAACCTGGTCGGGCTCGCGATCGCCGCGGGCGGCCTCGTCGTGATCGCCGCGCAGGGCGGCCGCGCGATGACGCTCGCGGGCTTCCTGCTGACGATCTGCTCGGCCGCGATGTGGGCCTTCGGCAATATCGTCACGAAGAAGGTCGGCAAGGCGAACCTCGTGTCGCTGGTCGTATGGGCAAGCCTCGTGCCGCCCGTGCCGTTCTTCCTGCTGTCGCTGTGGTTCGAGGGGCCGCAGCGGATCGCGACCGCGCTCGCCGGGCTGGACGGCTCCTCGATCTTCGCGGTCGTCTATCTCGCGTTCGTCGCGACGCTGCTCGGCTACGGGCTGTGGAGCCGCCTGCTGTCGCGCTACCCGGCCGCGCAGGTCGCGCAGTTCTCGCTGCTAGTGCCGATCGTCGGGCTCGCGTCGTCGGCGCTGCTGCTCGACGAGCATCTGACGCAAGCGCAGTTCATCGGCGCCGCACTCGTGATGGGCGGGCTCGCGGTGAACGTGTTCGGCGGGAAACTGCTGCGCCGCTTCGCGGCGTCGTGACGCGCCGGCACGCGTGGCGTGCCGGCGGCGGGGAAGCGATGGCGCTCAGGCCATCCGGCTCTTAGCGAGCGGCGGATTCGCGGCGAAATAACGCTTGATGCCGCGGAAGATCGCGTCGGCCATCTCGTCGCGATAGCTGTCGTCGTTGAGCCGGCGCTCTTCGTCCGGGTTGCTGATGAACGCGGTCTCGACGAGGATCGACGGAATGTCGGGCGCCTTCAGCACCGCGAACCCGGCCTGCTCGACCGAGCCCTTGTGCAGCTTGTTGATGCCGCCCACTTCCTTCAGCACGTAGTTGCCGTAGCGCAGCGAGTCGCGGATCTGCGCGGTCGTCGACATGTCGAACAGCGCACGGTTCACCGCCGCGTCCGCCGTCTTGATGTTGATGCCGCCGATCAGGTCCGACGAGTTCTCCTTGTTCGCCATCCAGCGCGCGGCGGCGCTCGTCGCGCCGTGATCGGACAGCGCGAACACCGACGAGCCGCGTGCGGACGGCGTCGTGAACGCGTCCGCGTGGATCGACACGAACAGGTCGGCGCCGACGCGGCGCGCCTTCTGCACGCGCACGTTCAGCGGCACGAAGAAATCGGCGTCGCGCGTCATCATCGCGCGCATGTTCGGTGCGGCGTCGATCTTCGCGCGCAGCTTCTTCGCGATGTCGAGCGCGATGTGCTTCTCGTACGTGCCGGCGCCGCCGATCGCGCCCGGATCCTCGCCGCCGTGGCCCGGGTCGATCGCGACCGTCAGCAGACGCACGGTGCCGCCCTTGCCGGATTTCGGTGCGGTGAACTTGTACGTGTCGCCGTCGTCGTCGCTGTCGTCGCGTCGCGCGATGACGGGCGGCGGCTTGACGGCCGGCTTCGCGGGCGTCGACGGCGTGCCGGCGGCCGGCGGCGTATGCGGCGCGGCCGGCGTGTTCTGCGCGAAACGCTGGAAGAATGCGTCGCTGTTGTCGCTCGCGGCAGGCGGCGGCGTGCCCGGGCCGGCCAGCGTGGACGGCGGCTGCATCTGCTGCGCGCGCGTGCTGTCGTTGAGCGCCTGCTCCTTGCGTTCCGTCTGCGCGATCAGGTCGGACAGCGGATCGGGCGCGACGGCCGGATACAGGTCGAACACGAGCCGGTACTTGTACGTGCCGACGGGCGGCAGCGTGAACACCTGCGGCTTCACCGAGCCTTTCAGGTCGAACACCATCCGCACGACGTGCGGTTGATACTGGCCGACGCGCACCGACTGGATCTGCGGATCGTTCGGCGCGATCTTCGACACGAGGTCGCGCAGCGCCTGGTCGAGGTCGAGGCCGCTCAGGTCGACGACGAGACGGTCGGGACCCTGCAGCAGCTGTTGGCTATTCTGCAGCGGCTGGTCGGATTCGATCGTGACGCGCGTGTAATCGCGTGCGGGCCACACGCGCACGCCGAGCACCGACGACGCGTGCGCGAGCCGCGGCGCGACGAGACCGAGCACCAGCGTCGACGCCCCCGCGCGCAGGATCTGACGGCGCCGCCAGTTGTGCGTCGCGGTGGCCGCCGATTCGATCGAGCGGAACGGTTTGATCAACATCTTTCGAGACATGCCTTTCCTGAAGCGCTGTACGCCCGGACGGTGAGGGCGCGGCCGTCGCCGTCCACGTCGAGCGAGAAAACCAGATCGGGCACGCCGAGCAGCGCGCCCGCCTGTTGCGGCCATTCGACGAGGCAGATCGCGCTGGAATTGAAGTATTCGCGAAAGCCTGCGTCGGACCATTCGGCCGGATCGTTGAATCGATACAGATCGAAGTGATAGACCTCGAGTTCCCCGTCGCTGCGTTCGAGCGCGTACGGCTCGACGAGCGTATAGGTCGGGCTGCGCACGCGCCCCTGGTGGCCGAGGCCGCGCAGGATCGCGCGCACGAGGGTCGTCTTGCCCGCGCCGAGATCGCCGACCAGCTGGATCTGCAGCCCGTCGAACGCGTGGGCGCGGTCGAGCTCGATGCGCGCCGCGTCGAGCGCGTGCGCGAAGCGGGTGCCGAAGGCCTCGGTCGCCGCTTCGTCGGCGAGCGCGATCACGCGCTCCGCGAGCGGGGCGGGCAGCATGGCGTCGTGAGGCGGTTGGCTGGACGTGGCTGGCATTCTCGTAAAATAGTGCGATGAACCGACTACCGGAACGCGCCGCATCCGACAGGCCTTCGACTCGTGACGAAGGCGCGGCGCCGTGCGCGCTCGACGATGCGGCGTTGACTGCGCTCGCCGCTCGCATCAGGGCGTGGGGGCGCGAATTGGGTTTCGGGGCGATCGGCATCAGCGATACCGATCTCTCGGATGCCGAAGCAGGCCTCGCCGCCTGGCTGGAAGCCGGGTACCACGGCGAAATGGATTATATGGCGAAACATGGGATGAAACGCGCGCGGCCGGCCGAACTTGTGGCCGGTACGCGACGCGTGATCTCCGTGCGGCTTGCCTATCTGCCCGCGCAAACGCTCGCGTCCGACGCGCCCGACGGTGCGCCGGGCGCGCTCGCGCCGCACGACTGGCGCGCGCGCGAACGGGCGCGGCTCGACGATCCGCAGGCGGCCGTCGTGTCGATCTATGCGCGCGGCCGCGACTATCACAAGGTGCTGCGCAACCGGCTGCAGACGCTTGCGGAGCGCATCGAGCGCGAGATCGGCGGGTTCGGCTACCGCGTGTTCACCGATTCGGCCCCCGTGCTCGAGGTCGAACTCGCGCAGAAGGCCGGGGTCGGCTGGCGCGGCAAGCACACGCTACTGCTGCAGCGCGACGCCGGCTCGCTGTTCTTCCTCGGCGAGATCTACGTCGACCTGCCGCTGCCGACCGACGCGCACACGTCGCCCGACACGGCGCCCGAGACGCCCGGCGCGCATTGCGGCAGCTGCGCGCGCTGCATCGACGCGTGTCCGACCGGCGCGATCGTCGAGCCGTACCGCGTCGACGCGCGCCGCTGCATCTCGTACCTGACGATCGAACTGAAAGGCAGCATCCCCGAGCCGCTGCGGCCGATGATCGGCAATCGCGTGTACGGCTGCGACGACTGCCAGCTCGCGTGCCCGTGGAACAAGTTCGCGCAGGCCGCGCCCGTCGCCGATTTCGACGTGCGGCACGGCCTCGACCGCGCGACGCTCGTCGAGCTGTTCGCGTGGGACGCGGACACGTTCGATACGCGGATGCAGGGCAGCGCGATCCGGCGCATCGGCTACGAAAGCTGGCTGCGCAATCTCGCGGTCGGGCTCGGCAATGCGCTGCGCGCGGGCGCGGACCGGCTCGCGCCGCCGGCGCGCGACGCGATCGTCGCCGCGCTGCGCGCGCGGGCCGACGATCCGTCGCCGGTCGTGCGCGAGCATGTCGAATGGGCGCTGCGAGCCGCGTGAAGGCAGCGTAAAGTGTCGTCGGCGCGCGGGCAGGGCCGCGCGCATCCCGGTCAGGAGAAGGCAATGTTCAACGCAGTCATCGACGCGCCGTTCGGCAAGGTCGGCATCCGCACGGATGCCGCGGTGGTGCGCGAGATCGTCTATCTGCCCGAATCGATGAAGTCGGTCGAGCCGGATTCGGCGCTCGCGAAGCGCGCGGTCGAGCAGATCGAACGTTATTTCGAGCGCGCGTCCGCACGCTTCGACCTGCCGCTCGCCGACGTCGGCAGCGCCTTCCAGCACCGCGTGTGGGACGTGATCAGCGACATCCCGCCCGGTACGGTGCTGACCTACGGCCAGGTCGCGAAGCGGATCGGCAGCGCGCCGCGCGCGGTCGGCCAGGCGTGCGGCGCGAACTATTTCCCGCTCGTGATTCCGTGCCATCGCGTCGTCGCCGCGGGCGGCCTCGGCGGATTCGCGAACCACGACGACAACGGCTACTACCAGCAAGTGAAGCGCTGGCTGCTGGCGCACGAGGGCGTGCCGTACCGATGAGTGAACCCTTGATGAACCCCGAAGCCGACGGCGACGCCGTCGCGGCCTCGCCCGCGCTGCTCGCGAGCCGCGCGTCGATCGACGTGTTCTGCGATGCGCTGTGGCTCGAGCACGGCCTCGCGCGCAACACGCTCGACGCGTACCGGCGCGACCTGATGCTGTTTTCCCAATGGCTGGCGGCGACGCACGATGCGCCGCTCGACTCGGCCGACGAGGCGATGGTGACGGGCTACATCGCCGCGCGCAGCGACGGCAAGGCGACGTCGTCGAACCGGCGGCTGTCCGTGTTCCGTCGCTATTACGGCTGGGCCGTGCGCGAACATCGCGCGAGCGCCGACCCGACGCTGCGCATCACGTCCGCGAAACAGGGCGCCCGGTTCCCGTCGACGCTGTCCGAGGCGCAGGTCGAGGCGCTGCTCGGCGCGCCCGACATCGGCACGCCGCTCGGCCTGCGCGATCGCACGATGCTCGAGCTGATGTACGCGAGCGGGCTGCGCGTGAGCGAGCTCGTGACGCTGAAGACGGTCGAGGTCGGCCTCAACGAAGGCGTCGTGCGCGTGATGGGCAAGGGCTCGAAGGAGCGGCTCGTGCCGTTCGGCGAGGTCGCGCACGGCTGGATCGAACGCTACCTGCGCGACGCGCGGCCGGCGCTGCTCGGCGCACGCGCGGCCGACGCGCTGTTCGTGACCGCGCGCGGCGACGGCATGACGCGCCAGCAGTTCTGGAACATCATCAAGCGTCACGCGCAGCAGGCCGACGTGCGCGCGCACCTGTCGCCGCACACGCTGCGGCATGCGTTCGCGACGCACCTGCTGAACCACGGCGCCGACCTGCGCGTCGTGCAGTTGCTGCTTGGCCACAGCGACATCTCGACCACGCAGATCTATACGCACGTCGCGCGCGAGCGGCTCAGGACGCTGCACGCGCAGCACCACCCGCGCGGCTGACGCGCGCCGCGTGCATGCGGCGCGACGCGGGCCGCGATGCCGGCTCCGCCGCACGCGGCGGCCGCGTCAGACCAGTTCGCGCAGCCGGTGCTTGAGCACCTTGCCGGTCGACGCCGCCGGCAGCGCATCGAGCACGCGGATGTGCGCAGGGCGTTTGTAAGCCGTGAGCCGGTCCGCGCACCACGCGTGCAATGCCGCCTCGTCCGCCGCCGCGCCCGGCACCAGCTCGACGAACGCGAGCACTTCCTCGTTGCCTTCGATGGCGCGCCCGATCACGGCCGCCTGCACGACGTCCGGGTGCGCGTTCAGCACCTGCTCGACCTCGACCGGATACACGTTGAAGCCCGAGCGGATGATCAGCTCCTTGCTGCGGCCCGCGATCGTCACCGCACCGTCCGCTTCCTGCCGCGCGAGATCGCCGGTGCTCAGCCAGCCGTCCGGCGACACGGCCGCGCGCGTGGCGTCCGGGTTGCGGTAGTAGCCGAGCATCACGTTCGGCCCGCGCACGCGGATCTCGCCGACTTCGCCCGGCCGCACGTCGGTGCCGTCCGGCGCGACGATCCGTACGTCGACGCCCGGGATCGGCACGCCGACCGAACCGTCCGTGCGCGGCGCGTCGAGCGGTGTCTGCGTGATCGTCGGGCTGCTTTCGGTCATCCCGTAGCCGTTGTGCAGCGGCACGCCGTACAGGCGCTCGACGCGGGCCTTCAGGTTCGCATCGAGCGGCGAGCCGCCCGAATACGCGAAGCGCAGCCGCGGTGCGCGCCATGCGTAGCCGTGCGTGTGCAGATGTTCGAGGAGCTTCGCGTGCATCGCGGGCACGCCCTGGAAGATCGTGACGCCTTCGTCGGCGAGCGCGACACGGACGGCTTCCGGCGAGAAGCGCGGCGCGAGCCGCAGCGTCGCGCCTGCGTACAGGCTGCCCAGGCACACCGACGCGAGCCCGTACACGTGCGACACGGGTAGCACCGTGTAGACGACGTCGTCCGGCGACACGCGGCGCAGCGTGCTCGACGTCGCCGCGATGAACAGCAGGTTGCGATGCGACAGCATCACGCCTTTCGGCGTACCGGTCGTGCCGGTGGTGTAGATCAGCGCCGCGCATTGGGCGGCGCCGTCGGCGGCCACCGGTTCGGCCGGCGCGCTCGCCTCGACCCGGTACGACCACGCGCCGATGTCGACCGGCAGCGCGCCGGCGGGCGTGGCGCCGAGCCGCTCGGCATGGGTGCGCGCGTCGGGTGATACGTCCGTCGTGAACGCGATCAGCTTCGGACGCGCGTGCGCGGCGATCGCATCGAGCTCGGCGGCCGACAGCCGGGCGTTCGACACGAGCGCCCACGCGTCGATGCGGGCGGCCGCGAACAGCAGCACGATCTGCGCGACGCAGTTTTCCGCGACGATCATCACGCGGTCGCCGCCTTGCACGCCGAGGCTCGCCAGCCGCGCGGCCGCCGCATCGACGGCCTGCGCCAGATCGCCGTACGACAGGCGGCGCGCATCTTCGATCAGTGCCGGATGCGCGGGCGACTGCGCGGCCCGGTGCGCGGGCACGTCGGCGATGCGACGCGGCAGCGCGGCGAGCAGCGCATCGACATCGAGCGATTCGGCGGAACGGAGGGGCGAGGACATGGCGTCTCCAGATGAGGGGCCGGCAGCGGCCGGCGCTATTTGCGAACGATCGTGCCATGACGACGCGCGCGCCACAATCGGCCAATCGGTCAATAGCGCTTCACGATGTCTGCAATGATGATGGGCGCAATCGTGACGGCGATGCGGCGGGCCGGCGGAAAACGGGCCGCGAGTATACCGTCGGCGCGGGCACGCCATCGCGCGCCCGCCGATCGTTCGCCATTAAAATGCCGCCATGAGCAAATCCAGACACGTGTCCGAAACCCCCGCGACCCAGTTGCTGCGCCGTCATGGCGTCGCATTCGGCGAGCATCCGTACGAATACGTCGAGCACGGCGGCACCGGCGAATCGGCGCGCCAGCTCGGCGTCGACGAGCACAGCGTCGTGAAGACGCTCGTGATGGAAGACGAACACGCGAAGCCGCTGATCGTGCTGATGCACGGCGACCGCACCGTATCGACGAAGAATCTCGCGCGGCAGATCGGCGCGAAGCGTGTCGAGCCGTGCAAGCCCGACGTCGCGAACCGCCATTCGGGCTATCTCGTCGGCGGCACGTCGCCGTTCGGCACGCGCAAGACGATGCCCGTCTACGTCGAGGCGACGATCCTCGAATTGCCGACGATCTACCTGAACGGCGGCCGGCGCGGCTATCTCGTCAGCCTCGCGCCGGCGGTGCTCACGTCGCTGCTCGGCGCGCGGCCCGTGCAATGCGCGAGCGTCGACTGAGGGTTTCACCTTCGTGGCACGCCGCGCCCGTTCGGTAGAATGGGCGCCGTTTCGGCCCGCCGGCTTGCCGCGCACGGCCGTCCCTTTCCCGATACGTTGAAAGAAGAGTCCTCCGCATGCAGATCCTGCTCGCCGCCCTCGTTGCCTACCTGATCGGTTCGGTGTCGTTCGCCGTCGTCGTCAGTTCCGTGATGGGCCTGGCCGACCCGCGTTCGTACGGATCGAAGAATCCCGGCGCGACCAACGTGCTGCGCAGCGGCAACAAGAAGGCCGCGATCCTGACGCTCGTCGGCGACGCGTTCAAGGGCTGGATCGCCGTCTGGCTCGCCCGGCGCTTCGGCCTGCCCGACGTCGCGGTCGCGTGGGTCGCGATCGCCGTGTTCCTCGGCCACCTGTACCCGGTGTTCTTCCGCTTCCAGGGCGGCAAGGGCGTCGCGACCGCGGCCGGCGTGCTGCTCGCCGTGCACCCGGTGCTCGGGCTCGCGACCGCGCTCACCTGGCTGATCGTCGCGTTCTTCTTCCGCTATTCGTCGTTGGCGGCGCTGGTGGCGGCCGTGTTCGCGCCTGTGTTCGACGTGTTCCTGTTCGGCACGCCGGCCCATAACCCGATCGCCTGGGCCGTGCTCGCGATGAGCGTGCTGCTCGTATGGCGTCACCGCGGCAACATTTCGAAGCTGCTCGCGGGGCAGGAGAGCCGGATCGGCGACAAGAAGAAGGCGGCCGCGGACGGCGGCGCGCAGGACGGCGGGAAAGCCTGAGAAAGCGCGGCGCTTGCCGCGCCGGGCGCGCCGCGCAGTCGGGGCCCGGCCGGATGACGCGACGGACGGCTGCCGGTCAGTCGCGGAAGTTGTTGAAGTCGAGCGGCGTGTCGGTCACGTCCTTGCGCAGCATCGCGATCACGCTTTGCAGGTCGTCGCGCTTCGTGCCGGCCACGCGCACCGCGTCGCCCTGGATGCTTGCCTGCACCTTGATCTTGCTGTCCTTCACGAGGCGCACGATCTTCTTCGCGAGGTCGCCCGTCACGCCTTTCTTCACGGTGACGACCTGCTTGACCTTGTCGCCGCCGATCTTCTCGACCTTGCCGTAGTCGAGGAAGCGCACGTCGACGTTGCGCTTGGCCAGCTTGCCGATCAGCACGTCCTTGACCTGGCCGAGCTTGAAGTCGTCGTCGGCGAACAGCGTCAGCTCGCGCTCCTTCTGCTCGACGCGTGCGTCGGAGCCCTTGAAGTCGAAGCGCGTCGAAATTTCCTTGTTCGACTGCTCGATGGCGTTCTTCACTTCGATCATGTTCGCTTCGGAAACGACGTCGAACGATGGCATGGCATTCTCCCTTGAGATGCGGGTACCCGGCTCGCGCGCGGGCACTCGCTATAATTGCGGACTGTTTGCCATTTTACCGATGCCCCTCCGTTTGCCCAAGGCCGGCCATGCGCCGCCCGGGCCGACGTGACCGCGAATGCCGATGCCCCCTGACGATTCCGCCCTGTCGCTGCTTCCCGACCATCCGCTCGCCGCGCACAACACGTTCGGCATCGCCGCGCGCGCGCGCTTTGCCGCGCGCATCACGCAGGCCGAGCAGTTCGAGGCGCTGCATCGCGACCCGCGGGTCGCGAGCCTGCCGCAGCTCGTGCTCGGCGGCGGCAGCAATATCGTGCTGACGCGCGATTTCGACGGCGTCGTGCTGCTCGACGAGATCGCGGGCCGGCGCATCGTGTGCGAGGACGACGACGCGTGGTACGTCGAGGCCGGCGGTGGCGAGAACTGGCACGCGTTCGTCGCGTGGACGCTCGAGCACGGCATGCCGGGCCTCGAGAATCTCGCGCTGATCCCGGGCACCGTCGGCGCCGCGCCGATCCAGAACATCGGCGCGTACGGCCTCGAGATGAAGGTATATTTCGATTCGCTGGTCGCGGTCGAGCTGGCGACGGGGCGCCGCGAGCGCTTCGACGCCGCACGCTGCGCGTTCGGCTATCGCGACAGCTTCTTCAAGCGGGAAGGGCGCGGCCGGTTCGCGATCGTCGCGGTGACGTTCCGGCTGCCGAAGCAGTGGGCGCCGCGGCTCGGCTACGCGGACGTCACGCGCGAGCTCGACGCGCGCGGCATCGCGCCCGATGCGGTGACGCCGCGCGACGTGTTCGACGCGGTCGTCGCGATCCGCCGCGCGAAGCTGCCCGATCCGCTGGTACTCGGCAATGCGGGCAGTTTCTTCAAGAATCCGGTGATCGACGCCGCGCAATTCGATGCGCTGCGCGCCCGCGTACCCGACGTCGTGTCGTATCCGCAGCCGGACGGGCAGGTGAAGCTCGCGGCCGGCTGGCTGATCGACCGCTGCGGCTGGAAGGGGCGCGCACTCGGGGCGGCGGCCGTGCACGATCGCCAGGCGCTCGTGCTCGTCAATCGCGGCGGCGCCACCGGTGCCGACGTGCTCGCGCTGGCGCGGGCGATCCAGGCGGACGTGCACGCGCGGTTCGGCGTCGAGCTGGAAGCGGAGCCGGTCTGCCTGTAATGCGGCGCGCGCGCCGGTTTGACGCGTCCAAACGAAAAGCGCCGATCGTCGACCGGCGCTTTTTTTACGCGTGTGCGTTGCCGCGCGTCAGTGCTTGAGGCGGCCGAGCAGCAGGAACTCCATCAGCGCCTTCTGCACGTGCAGGCGGTTTTCCGCTTCGTCCCACACGACGCTCTGCGGGCCGTCGATCACGCCGGCCGTCACTTCCTCGCCGCGGTGCGCGGGCAGGCAGTGCATGAAGAGGGCATCCGGATTCGCGTGGCCCATCATTTCCTCGTCGACGCACCAGTCGGCGAATGCCTGCTTGCGGGCCTCGTTCTCGGCCTCGAATCCCATGCTCGTCCACACGTCGGTCGTCACGAGATCGGCGCCCTTGCACGCTTCGTTCGGATCGTCGAACACCTCGTAGAACGGCGCGCTGTCCGGCGACACGAGCTTCATGTCGAGCGTATATCCGGGCGGCGTCGACAGGCGCAGCTTGAAGCCGAGAATCTGCGCGGCTTCGATCCACGTGTAGAGCATGTTGTTCGCATCGCCGACCCACGCGACGGTCTTGCCGGCGATCGGGCCGCGGTGCTCGTAGTACGTGAAGATGTCGGCGAGCACCTGGCACGGGTGGTATTCGTTCGTCAGGCCGTTGATCACCGGCACGCGGGAATTCTGCGCGAAGCGCGTGATCACGTCCTGCTCGAACGTACGGATCATGATGATGTCGACCATCCGCGAGATGACCTGCGCGGAATCCTCGACGGGTTCGCCGCGGCCGAGCTGCGTGTCGCGCGTGCTCATGAACACGGCATGGCCGCCGAGCTGGAAGATCCCGGCCTCGAACGACAGGCGCGTGCGCGTCGAGCTCTTCTCGAAGATCATCGCGAGCGTGCGGTCGTGCAGCGGGTGATAGGTTTCGTAGTTCTTGAACTTGCGCTTCAGGATACCCGTGCGTTCGAGCACGTACTCGTAGTCTTCCAGCGAGAAATCCTTGAACTGCAGGTAGTGACGAATGGTTTTGGCGGTCATGAAACGAAATACGGCGGGTCTCACCCGGCAGCGAAGCCGGACGGCGCCGCCGTCGGGTGTGGATAACTCAAAGCAGCATAAAGGATTTTCCGTGCTTTGACGAGCCGTGAAGCGACGCGGGGCCGGATCGCCGCGCGCGACCGGCGGGGCGGGAAGGCGGGTGTCGGGACGACGCGCGATGCCGCGCTGCGGTATAATTCGAAAGTTTTCTCCAGCCCGGCAGGCAAGGCTTTTCGCGCTCTGCCGGACACAAGCCGTGCGCTGCACACATCCGGTGCAGTCCACCGGCGGCGCGCATCGACGCCCCGTTTTCGGGATATCGACGGGCATGTGCCGCCGCTCCTCCAGCTTTGTGTTCGCGTATCCAGGCGCCGTTGCCTGGACATCGCCGGGCCGTCACTTGGGTAACCACATGGCTGAAACCCCTCCGACCGAATTTTTCATCCAGGGCATCACGAAAGACGGGAAAAAGTTTCGCCCGAGCGACTGGTCGGAACGTCTGGCCGGTGTGATGGCCTGCTTCGGGCCGGGGGCGAGCGGGCCGAATGCGCGTCTCAAGTATTCGCTGTACGTGCGCCCGACGATGCTCGGCGACCTGAAATGCGTGATTCTCGATTCGCGGTTGCGCGACATCGAGCCGATGGCTTTCGATTTCGTGCTGAATTTCGCGAAGGACAACAACCTCGTCGTGACCGAGGCGTGCGAGCTGCCGGACTACAACGCGAAGAAATAGGTGAAGCGGCGGGCGAGGGCGCGCGCTGCGCCGGCCCGCACAAATGTCGCCGCGATGCGTGATGCGCAGGCGACAAAAAAGCCCGCCTAGGCGGTAATGCCGTTCAGTTAAGGTTCTTTTTAAGGACGCGGACGGCATAGCGTTTTGGCACTGCCTTCACGGCCCGCTCGAATTTTCGAGCGGGCCGTTCTTCTTTGAGC
>NZ_CADFEN010000011.1 GCF_902833145.1 Burkholderia sp. BCC0506
GCTCAAAGAAGAACGGCCCGCTCGAAAATTCGAGCGGGCCGTGAAGGCAGTGCCAAAACGCTATGCCGTCCGCGTCCTTAAAAAGAACCTTAACTGAACGGCATTAGGCCGAAGCCCGTCTTTTCGTTTGCCGGCGGCCAAGAGGCGGCAAGGCGCCCCATCCGCTGTCAGAGGTCGCCCAGGTGGCGGCGCAGGAACTCGTGGAAGTGCTGCATCCCGTCTTCCATCGGGCTCTGGTACGGTCCGACCTGCGACTCGCCGCGTGCCATCAGCGCACGGCGGCCTGCGTCCATCCGCATCGCGATCTCGTCGTCCTCGACGGCCGTTTCCATATACGCGGCGCGCTCGGCCTCGACGAATTCGCGTTCGAACAGCGCGATTTCCTCGGGGTAATAGAACTCGACGATGTTGGTCGTCTTCTGCGGCCCGCGCGGGATCAGCCACGACACGACCAGCACGTGCGGATACCACTCGATCATCAGGCCCGGGTAGTAGACCATCCAGATCGCGCCGAACTCCGGCGGCACGCCGTTGCGGAATTTCAGCACCTGCTCGTGCCATTTCTGGTAAGTCGCGCTGCCCGGTTTCGCGAGGGCGTTGTGCACGCCGACCGTCTGCACGCTGTACCAGTCGCCGAACTCCCATTTGAGATCGTCGCACGACACGAAGCTGCCGAGGCCCGGGTGGAACGGGACGACGTGATAATCCTCGAGGTAGACCTCGATGAACGTCTTCCAGTTGTAGTCGCACTCGTGCACTTCGACGTGATCGAACTGGTACTCGGAGAAGTCGAAGTGATGCTTCGTGCCGAGGTTGGCGAGGTCGCGCGCGACGTTGCGGCCCTCCGCCTCGAACAGCAGCCCCTGCCAGTTCTGCAGCGGGCTCTTGCCGAGGTTCAGGCACGGCTTGTCGGGAAAGTGCGGTGCGCCGAGCAGCTCGCCTTCGAGGTCGTACGTCCAGCGGTGCAGCGGGCACACGATGTTCTGCGTGTGGCCGCGTCCGTTGAGCATGATCGCCTGCCGGTGGCGGCACACGTTCGACAGCAGTTCGATCTGGTTCGTCTGGTTACGGACCAGCACGCGGCCTTCCTTCTCGGACGGCAGCGCGAAATAATCCCCCGCCTCGGGCACCATCAACTCGTGCCCGACGTAACGAGGTCCTTTCTTGAAGAGGGTTTCGATCTCGCGCTCGAGTAGCGCCTCATCGAAATATGCAGTGACTGGAAGCTGGCTGTGGGCCGACTTCAACTGAAGCGCATCGCTCAGATTGGACATTCCCACTCCCGGTGTTAGCGTGAAAGCAGTGAACAACCCAACCATCGAAAAATCGATTTAGGGAAACGGACAATTATACCCGGTTCGCCCCGCAAGGCTAGGATTAAGTGCCTGATTTGTGTCAATTTTTTGTCGGGCGACCCTCGGAAGGCGCACACTGTGTGCCCGAGATGGGGCCGGAATTGTGCGCGGGCGCCCAAGACGGCAGGTCGGAAAATTCTCTTTTGCCGTAGAATGTCCGACTTGTTTTGAAATTTGACACCCTCGTCCATGGCGAAAACCGCATCCCCAGGCGCCACGCCGCCCGGCAATGGCACCGAACCGTTGCCGGACAATTACGAGATGGCGCTCGCGGAGCTCGAGACGCTGGTTGCCCGGATGGAAGGCGGCGCGTTGAGCCTCGAGGATTCGCTGGCGGCGTATCGCCGCGGTGCGACCCTCGTTGCTTTTTGCCAACAGCAGCTCGAGAAAGTGGAGCAGCAGGTTCGCGTGCTCGACGGCGCGACGCTGAAGCCGCTTTCGTCCGGAACGGCCGCCACGGACGGCGAAGACGACGATCTATGACATTCGAACAATGGATGCGGTCCGTGCTTGACCGTGTCGAGGACGCACTCGGCCGCTATCTGCCGCCCGAAACCGCGATGCCCGCGAAACTTCACGAGGCGATGCGCTACGCGGTCCTCGGTGGCGGCAAACGCGTTCGCCCGCTGCTGTGCCATGCGGCAGGCGAGCTGACCGGTGCGACGGAGGCGGCCCGCAATGCCGCGGCGGCGGCGCTGGAGATGATCCACGTCTACTCGCTCGTGCACGACGACATGCCGTGCATGGACGACGACGCACTGCGTCGCGGCAAGCCGACCGTGCACGTGCAGTACGACGAGCCGACGGCGCTGCTGGTCGGCGACGCGCTGCAGTCGCAGGCGTTCGTCGCGCTGACCGACGCCGATGCGCTGTCGCCGGTGCAGCAGGCGGCGCTCGTGCGCGAGCTCGCGCTCGCGAGCGGCTCGATCGGCATGGCGGGCGGGCAGGCGATCGACCTGGCGAGCGTCGGCCTGAAGCTGACGCGCGAACAGCTCGAGACGATGCACCGGATGAAGACGGGCGCATTGCTGCGCGCGGCCGTGCGGATGGGCGCGCTCGCCGGCGAGACGCCTTCGGCGGAAACGATGGCTGCGCTGGACGTGTACGCGGGGGCCGTGGGTCTGGCCTTCCAGGTCGTCGACGACATTCTCGACGTCACGACCGATTCGGCGACGCTCGGCAAGACGGCCGGCAAGGACGCGGCGAACGACAAGCCGACTTATGTATCGATCCTCGGTCTCGAGGCGTCGCGCGAGCTGGCAGCGCAGTTGCGCGCCGAAGCGCACGACGCGCTGAAACCGTTCGGCGCGCGCGCACAGCGTCTGGCCGAACTTGCCGATCTGGTAGTGAACCGGGTCAGCTGACGCGAAAGCCCGCCGCCGCGCACACGCTACGGTGCGTGCAAAAGAATGCGGGCGCGTTTGATTTCCTACAATGGAACGACGATGTACGACTTGCTGAAAACCATCGACGACCCGGCGGATTTGCGCCGCCTCGATCGTCGCCAACTGCAACCGCTCGCGGATGAACTGCGCGCGTTCGTGCTCGACAGCGTGTCGAAGACGGGCGGCCACCTGTCGTCCAACCTCGGGACGGTCGAGCTGACGATCGCGTTGCACTACGTGTTCAACACGCCGAACGATCGCATCGTCTGGGACGTGGGTCACCAGACCTACCCGCACAAGATCCTGACGGGCCGCCGCGACCAGATGCATACGCTGCGTCAGTACGACGGCATCTCGGGCTTCCCGCGCCGCAGCGAATCCGAGTACGACACGTTCGGCACCGCGCATTCGAGCACGTCGATCTCGGCCGCGCTCGGCATGGCGATCGGCAGCCAGCTGAACGGCGACGACCGCTTCTCGATCGCCGTGATCGGCGACGGCGCGATGACGGCTGGCATGGCGTTCGAGGCGATGAACAACGCGGGCGTGTCGGAAGATGCGAAGCTGCTCGTGATCCTGAACGACAACGACATGTCGATCTCGCCGCCGGTCGGCGCGCTGAATCGCCATCTCGCCCGCCTGATGTCGGGCCGCTTCTACGCGGCCGCGCGCGCGGGCGTCGAGCGCGTGCTGAGCGTGGCGCCGCCGGTGCTCGAACTCGCGCGCAAGCTAGAGGAGCACGCGAAGGGCATGGTCGTGCCGGCCACGCTGTTCGAGGAGTTCGGCTTCAACTACATCGGCCCGATCGACGGTCACGATCTGGATTCGCTGATCCCGACGCTGCAGAACATCCGCGAACTGCGCGGCCCGCAGTTCCTGCACGTGGTGACGAAGAAAGGCCAGGGCTACAAGCTCGCCGAAGCCGATCCGGTGCTCTATCACGGCCCCGGCAAGTTCAACCCGGCCGAAGGCATCAAGCCGTCGACGACGCCCGCGAAGAAGACGTACACGCAGGTGTTCGGCGAGTGGCTGTGCGACGAAGCCGAGCGCGATACGCGCGTGGTCGGCATCACGCCCGCGATGCGCGAAGGCTCGGGCATGGTCGAATTCGAGAAGCGCTTCAAGGATCGCTACTACGACGTCGGTATCGCCGAACAGCATGCGGTGACGTTCGCGGGCGGCCTCGCGACCGAAGGGCTGAAGCCGGTCGTCGCGATCTACTCGACGTTCCTGCAGCGTGCGTACGACCAGCTGATCCACGACGTCGCGCTGCAGAACCTGCCGGTCGTGTTCGCGATCGACCGCGCGGGCCTCGTCGGCGCCGACGGCGCGACGCACGCGGGTGCGTACGATCTCGCGTTCATGCGCTGCATCCCGAACATGACGATCATGGCCGCATCCGACGAGAACGAATGTCGCCAGATGCTGCACACGGCGCTGCAGCAGCCGAACCCGACCGCGGTGCGTTATCCGCGCGGCGCGGGCACGGGCGTGGCGACGGTGAAGGAATTCACCGAGATTCCGCTCGGCAAGGGGGAAGTGCGTCGCCGGACGTCGCAGCCGGAAGGCAAGCGCGTCGCGATTCTCGCGTTCGGCACGATGGTCGCACCGTCGCTCGCCGCTGCCGACGAGCTCGATGCGACGGTCGCGAACATGCGCTTCGTGAAGCCGATCGATGCGGCGCTCGTGCGCGAGCTCGCCGAAACGCACGACTACGTCGTGACGGTCGAGGAAGGCTGCGTGATGGGCGGTGCGGGCTCGGCCTGCGTCGAAGCCCTGATGGAGAGTGGGGTTATCCGACCCGTACTACAATTGGGCCTCCCCGACCAGTTCATCGATCACGGCGACCCCGCGAAGCTGCTGTCGCAATGCGGCCTCGACGGCGCGGGCATCGCGAAATCGATTCGCGAACGCTTTCTGAATCCGGCGGCCGATGTCGCCGGTCAGGCGAAGCGCGTCGCATGAGCCGACGCCGCCCGCGGGCGGCGTCGGTGCGACTGGCGCAACCGGTCTACATTGATGCGGAAAACATGGGCCTGCGGGCCCATGTTGCTTTTCCGGCTGCCGCGTGACGCGGCGTGCGCGTCGTCGGACGCGCGGCTTACAAGGATTGAAGAAGATGAACCAGATGAATCCCGCCTTCGTGATGCCCGACGTGCAGAGCACGGTGGACACCCGCCAGATCCCGATTCAGCGCGTGGGCGTGAAGGCGGTCCGGCATCCGTTGACGGTGTGTACCGAAAGCGGCGACGTGCAACCGACCGTCGGTGTCTGGAACCTCGACGTCCGTCTGCCGGCCGACCAGAAGGGCACGCACATGTCGCGCTTCGTCGCGCTGCTCGAAGAGAATCGTGCGCCGCTGACGGTCGAGCGCTTCCGCGCGATGCTCGCGTCGATGCTCGTGAAGCTCGAAGCCGAGGCCGGCCGTATCGAAGTCACGTTCCCGTATTTCGTGAACAAGACGGCGCCGGTGTCCGGCGTGCAGAGCCTGCTCGACTATGAAGTGACGCTCGCGGGCGAAAGCCGCAACGGCGGCACGCGCCTGTTCCTGAAGGTGCTCGTGCCGGTAACGAGCCTGTGCCCGTGCTCGAAGAAGATCTCGCAGTACGGCGCGCACAACCAGCGCTCGCACGTGACGATCGATGCGGAGCTGGCCGCCGATCTGCCGGTCGAGGCGCTGATCCGCATCGCGGAAGAAGAGGCGTCGTGCGAACTGTGGGGGCTGCTGAAGCGCCCGGACGAGAAGTTCGTCACCGAGCGCGCGTACGAGAACCCGAAATTCGTCGAGGATCTCGTGCGCGATGTCGCGCAGCGTCTCGATGCGGACGAGCGGGTGGTCGCCTACGTGCTCGAAGCCGAGAACTTCGAGTCGATCCACAATCACAGCGCCTATGCGCTGATCGAGCGCGACAAGCGGCACGCAGCATAACGCCGCGGCGTTTCGTCGCGCCAATGAGAAAAGCCGTTCGAACGAGCGGCTTTTTCGTTTTCCGGCGGGCGATGTCGCGTTGGACGATTCAGCCTGCGAGCGACGCGAGATCCCAGCGCGGTTTTACCGTGAACGCGTAGTCGGCATTCGCCTGTTCGGGCCAGCGGCCGAGCCGCAGCGCACCCGCGAGCGCGATCATCGCACCGTTGTCGGTGCAGAGCGCGAGATCGGGGTAGTGCACGTCGAAGCCGCGCTTGGTCGCGGCCGCCGACAGTGCCGCGCGCAACTGGCGGTTCGCGCCGACGCCGCCCGCGACCACGAGGCGCTTGAGCTTCGTCTTCTTCAGCGCGGCGAGCGACTTCGCGACGAGCACGTCGACGGCCGCATCGACGAAGCCGCGCGCCAGGTCGGCCTTCGCGCGTTCGAGCGCTTCGCCTTCGAGCTTCGCTGCTTCGAACTTCTTCATCTGCGTGAGCACGGCCGTCTTCAGGCCGCTGAAGCTGAAGTCGAGATCGCCCGAGTGCAGCATCGGGCGCGGCAGCACGACCGTGCCCGGCGTGCCCGTTTCGGCGAGCTTCGATACTTCGGGGCCGCCCGGGTAGCCGAGGCCGATCAGCTTCGCCGTCTTGTCGAACGCTTCGCCGGCCGCGTCGTCGAGCGTTTCGCCGAGCGTCTCGTACACGCCGACGTCGGTCACGCGCATCAGCTGCGTGTGGCCGCCGGAAACCAGCAGCGCGACGAACGGGAACGGCGGCGGCTCGTCGACCAGCAACGGCGACAGCAGGTGGCCTTCGAGGTGATGGATGCCGACGGTCGGCTTGTTCCACGCGAGCGCGAGTGCATTGGCGATGCTCGCGCCGACCAGCAGCGCGCCGGCGAGGCCGGGGCCCTGCGTGAACGCGATCGCGTCGATGTCGTCGCGACGCGTGCCGCTTTGCGCCATCACCTCCTCGAGCAGCGGCAGCGCGCGGCGGATGTGGTCGCGCGACGCGAGCTCGGGCACGACGCCGCCGTAGTCGCGATGCATCGCGATCTGCGAATGGAGCGCGTGCGCGAGCAGGCCGCGCTGCGTGTCGTAGAGCGCGAGGCCGGTTTCGTCGCAGGAGCTTTCGATGCCGAGAACGAGCATGGGCGGGGGCAGGGCGCGCCGTTTCGGACGCGCCTCGGGTAGGTCAACGTAACCGGAAAGTATAGCAGGCGAGGGCAGGCCGCCGCTGGCGGCGGCCCGGGCCCGATGCCGGGCAGGTACAATCCGCGCCATGGAAACTTATGACATCGCCGTGATCGGCGCGGGCGCCGCCGGCATGATGAGCGCCGCGGTCGCCGGGCAGCTCGGCCGCCGCGTCGTGCTGATCGATCACGCGCCGCGGCTCGCCGAGAAAATCCGCATCTCGGGCGGCGGCCGCTGCAATTTCACGAACCTGTACGCCGGGCCCGACAACTACCTGTCGTCGAATCCGCATTTCGCGCGCTCGGCGCTGGCGCGCTATACGCCGCGCGACTTCCTCGGGCTGCTCAAGCGCCATCACGTGACCTGGCACGAAAAGCACAAGGGCCAGCTCTTCTGCGACCACGGCAGCGACGCGATCATCGACGTGCTCAAGCGCGAGTGCGATGCGGGCGGCATCGCGTGGCGCCGGCCCGTCGTCGTCGATGGGGTGCGTCACGCGCCGGCGGGCGGCTTCACGCTCGATACGCAGCAGGCCGGGCCGATCGGTGCGCGCGCGCTGATCGTCGCGACCGGCGGCCTGTCGATCCCGAAGATCGGCGCGACCGACTTCGGCTACCGGCTCGCGAAGCAGTTCGGCCACAAGCTCGTCGATACGCGGCCCGCCCTCGTGCCGCTGACGTTCGCGCCACAGGACTGGGCGCCGTTCGCGCCGCTGTCCGGCGTATCGCTCGAAGTGCGCGTCTCGACGGGCGACAAGAAGCGCGGCGGCGAATTCGTCGAGGACCTGCTGCTGACCCACCGCGGCCTGTCCGGGCCCGGCATCCTGCAGATCTCGAGCTACTGGCAGCCCGGCGACCCGATTCGCGTCGACCTGCTGCCGCAGCGCGACACGGTGGCCGATCTGCTCGACGCGAAACGCACGTCGAAGCGTCAGATCGGTTCGCTGCTCGCCGACTGGGTGCCGTCGCGCCTCGCGCATGCGTGGCTCGACACGCATCGCGTCGCGGCCGACGCGCGGCTCGCGGACCTGCCCGACAAGACGCTGCGCCAGATCGGCGAGGCGCTGTCCGGCTGGACGCTGACGCCGAACGGCACCGAAGGCTACAAGAAGGCCGAGGTGACGAAGGGCGGGGTCGATACGCGGGAGTTGTCGTCGGCGACGATGATGAGCGCGCGCGTGCCGGGGCTGTTCTTCGTCGGCGAGGCGGTGGACGTGACGGGCTGGCTCGGCGGCTACAACTTCCAGTGGGCATGGGCGTCCGGCACGGCGGCCGGGCAGGCCGCGGCCGAGTATGCGCGCGGCGCCTGACGCCGCGGCCGGCGCCATTCGGCCGGGGCCCGGCCCCGTGCCTTCGGGCAATCGCTCTGCTATACTCGGTAGTCTTTCCCTGCAAACCTTTATTCGTGTCGGATCATGACGATCATTCGCGTTAAAGAGAACGAGCCGTTCGAAGTTGCCATGCGTCGCTTCAAGCGCACGATCGAGAAGAACGGTCTGCTGACCGAGCTTCGTGCGCGCGAGTTTTACGAGAAGCCGACCGCGGAACGCAAGCGCAAGAAGGCTGCTGCGGTGAAGCGTCATTACAAGCGTATCCGCAGCCAGACGCTGCCGAAGAAGCTGTACTGAACGATTGGGCGCCGCGCGGTTCGCTGAGCGGCGCACCGGCGATTCCGTGCGATCGGTGCGATCGCGCAGCCGATCAGGCGGCGAGTCGCCGATGCCGGATTCGAGCAACCCGCTTGAGACACTGTCCCAAGCGGGTTTTTGTGTTGACGCCCGTTCGCGGGCGTCGAGTTCACGTTTCCATCCCGGGTGAAAGATGAGTTTGAAAGAGCAGATCAGCGAAGACATGAAGGCCGCGATGCGCGCGAAGGAAAGCGAGCGCCTGGCAACGATTCGCCTGCTGATGGCCGCGATCAAGCAGCGCGAGGTCGATGATCGGGTCACGCTCGACGACGCGGGCATCACGGCCGTGATCGACAAGATGATCAAGCAGCGCAAGGATTCGATCAGCCAGTTCCAGGCGGCCGGCCGCGACGATCTCGTCGCGAAGGAGCAGGCCGAGCTGACCGTGCTGGGCGGCTACATGCCCGCGCAACTGTCGGACGCGGAAGTGGCGGCCGAGGTCCAGGCGGCGGTCGCGCAAACCGGCGCAGCCGGCCCGCAGGACATGGGCAAGGTGATGGGCGTGCTGAAGGGCAAGCTCGCCGGCCGTGCCGACATGACCGCCGTTTCCGCGCAGGTCAAGGCCGCGCTCACGAAGTAAAACCCGTTCCCGGCGCGCCCAGCGATGCGTGCGCCGGGCGCCGTATTGTCTTTTTTCGCTCGATCCCACGGTGATTCCGCATTCGTTCCTGCAGGATTTGCTGAACCGCGTCGATATCGTCGACGTGGTGGGCCGGTACGTGCAGCTCAAGAAGGGCGGCGCCAACTTCATGGGGCTGTGCCCGTTCCATAACGAGAAGAGCCCGTCGTTTACCGTCAGCCCGACCAAGCAGTTCTATCACTGCTTCGGTTGCGGCGCGCACGGCACGGCGATCGGCTTCCTGATGGAGCACGCGGGGCTCACGTTTCCGGAAGCCGTGCAGGAACTCGCGCAATCCGTCGGGCTGACCGTGCCGCACGAGCCGTCGATGCGCGGCGGTGGGGGCGGAGGCGGTGGCGGCGACTATCCGGCGCCCGTGTCGAAATCGGTGGCGACCGCGCTGTCCGACGCGATGACGGCGGCGTGCGACTACTACCGCAAGCAGTTGCGCGGTGCGACCGTCGCGATCCAGTACCTGAAGAACCGGGGCCTGACCGGCGAGATCGCTGCGCGCTTCGGACTCGGCTACGCGCCGGACGGCTGGCAGAACCTCGAAGCCGCGTTCCCCGACTATCGCGACGAGTCGCTCGTCGAGGCGGGGCTCGTGATCGTCAGCGAGAAGACCGACGCACAGGGCGTCGCGCGCCGCTACGACCGGTTCCGCGAGCGGATCATGTTCCCGATCCGCAACGTGAAGGGGCAGGTGATCGGTTTCGGCGGCCGCGTGCTCGGCAGCGGCGAGCCGAAGTACCTGAATTCGCCGGAAACGCCGCTGTTCAACAAGGGCAGCGAGCTGTACGGGCTGTTCGAGGCGCGGCTCGCGATTCGCGAGCGCAAGTACGTGCTGGTCGTCGAAGGCTACATGGATGTCGTCGCGCTCGCGCAGCTCGGTTTTCCGAACGCGGTCGCGACGCTCGGCACCGCGTGCACGCCGATTCACGTGCAGAAACTGCTGCGTCAGACCGACACGGTCATTTTCAGTTTCGACGGCGATTCGGCCGGGCGGCGCGCGGCCCGGCGCGCGCTCGAGGCATGCCTGCCGCATGCGGGCGACAACCGCACGATCCGGTTCCTTTTTCTGCCGGCCGAGCACGATCCGGACAGCTACGTGCGCGAGTTCGGCGCGCAGGCGTTCTCCGAGCAGGTCGAACGCGCGATGCCGCTGTCGCAATTTCTGTTGAACGAAGCGATTGCCGGCAAGGCGCTCGATCAGCCGGAAGGCCGCGCGAAGGCGCTGTTCGATGCGAAGCCGCTGTTGCAGGCGCTGCCCGCGAACGCGTTGCGCGCGCAGATCATGCACATGTTCGCCGACCGCCTCGATATCCCGTTCGAAGAGGTCGCGGCGTTGTCGGAGGTCGACACGCGCATCGCGACGCCGCCGCGCCAGGCACCCGCGCGCAGCGAGCGGCGACGCGTGACGGACAACGAAAAGCGCGCGTTGCGTACGCTGGTGATGCACCCGCGCATCGCATCGCAGCTCGACGACGAGCAGATCGCGACCCTGCGCGCGCTGCCGCGTATCGGCGAGCTGTTCGCGGAAGTCGTCGATCATGCGCGCGCGCTGGGCGACGGCGCGGAGTTCCGGCTGCTGTCGGATGTCCTGAGGACGTCCTCGAACGGGGCGACTTACGAGGAAATCTTCCGCGAAATTCTGGACTATGATGAAAACGTCCGCGATTTGCTGTTACAGAATCCGGAAGACGAGACGGTGCCCGAGCGGCAGCGTGAGCAGGAGCGGATTGCGGGGGAGGAGCTGCAGGCGGCGGTGCTCAAGATGCGCTACGACGCCTGCTGCGACCGGCTGGACAGGCTGGCGCGGCAATCCACCTTCACCCCCGAGGAATTGGCCGAATTGACGGAATTGAACCAGCAGCGAACCGACATGAAGCGTCGGCTCGGGCTGTAGGCGGCCGGGGCGCTTAGAGAGGGCTCCCCAGCGTGCTATAATATAAGGTTTCCAGCGGTTTGTTTTCCAAGCAGAGGCGAGAATCGCGATGGCAAAGACGACAGGCGGAAAGAAAGCAACAGGCAAGGGCTCGACGGAGCCGACCAAGAAGGTCACAGCGGCCAAGTCTGCTTCTTCCACCAGGACAACGTCTTCAGCCACGTCAGCCCCTGCAGGAAAGAAAACCGCGGCCGGCACTGCTCAGGCTGCGCCGGCACCGGCAGCCAGAACACGGGCTGCCGCCAGACCCGACTCCGGGCCGGCCAAGCCGGCGGCGAAGCGGGCAAGTGCGAAAAGCGCAAGGGACACGACCGTCGACGCGGACGAAACGGCAGTACGTACTACTCATGCACCCACGGTTCAACCGGCTGTCGTCCAGCAGCCGCGAGTCGATATAGCCGGTACGGCGAACTCCATGACCAAAAAGCTGAACGAAGTATCCGTCGAAGACGACGCAAATCAGAGCGACGAGCAGCCCGCAGCCGCGGCTGCACCGGGCAAGTCCAAGGTGCGCGATCGTCGCGCCAAGGAAAAGGCGCTGCTGAAGGAAGCGTTCGCGACGAGCACGCCGGGCACGGCCGAGGAGCTCGAAGAGCGCCGCGTGAAACTGCGCGCGCTGATCAAGCTCGGCAAGGAGCGCGGCTTCCTCACGTACGCCGAAATCAACGACCACCTGCCGGACAACTTCACCGAGACCGAAGCCCTCGAGGGCATCATCGGCACGTTCAACGACATGGGCGTGGCGGTTTACGAGCAGGCGCCGGACGCGGAAACGCTGCTCCTGAACGACAACGCGCCCGCCGCGTCGTCGGACGATGAAGTCGAAGAGGAAGCGGAAGTCGCGCTGTCCACCGTCGATTCGGAATTCGGCCGCACGACCGATCCGGTCCGGATGTACATGCGCGAGATGGGCACGGTCGAGCTGCTCACGCGCGAAGGCGAAATCGAGATCGCGAAGCGCATCGAGGACGGCCTGCGCCACATGGTGATGGCCATCTCCGCGTGCCCGACGACGATCGCCGACATCCTCGCGATGGCCGAACGCGTCGCGAACGAAGAGATCCGCGTCGACGAGCTCGTCGACGGCCTGCTCGATCCGAACGCCGCGGACGCCGCCGATACGGACGGCTTCTCCGCGAAGGAAGCGGAAGCCATCGAGAACGAGGACGAGGAAGCCGAAGAGGAAGAGGAAGAAGAGGAAGAGGAGGAAGACGACGGTGCCGCGCAGGCATCGGCGAACGCCGCCCAACTCGAAGCCCTCAAGCGCGCGTCGCTCGAGAAGTTCTCGCAGATCAGCGAGTGGTTCGACAAGATGCGCCGCGCGTTCGAAAAGGAAGGCTACAAGTCGAAGGCCTACCTGAAGGCGCAGGAAACGATCCAGAGCGAGCTGATGACGATCCGCTTCACCGCGCGTACCGTCGAACGCCTGTGCGACACGCTGCGTGCGCAGGTGGACGAAGTGCGTCAGGTCGAGCGTCAGATCCTGCACATCGTCGTCGACAAGTGCGGCATGCCGCGTTCGGAATTCATCGCACGCTTCCCGGGCAGCGAGACGGATCTCGACTGGGCCGAGAAGATCGCGGCCGAAGGCCATCCGTACAGCGCGGTGCTGTCGCGTAACGTTCCGGCGATCCGCGAACAGCAGCAGCGTCTGCTCGACCTGCAGGCGCGCGTCGTGCTGCCGCTGAAGGACCTGAAGGAAACCAACCGCCAGATGGCGGCCGGCGAACTGAAGGCGCGTCAAGCGAAGCGCGAAATGACCGAGGCCAACCTGCGTCTCGTGATCTCGATCGCGAAGAAGTACACGAACCGCGGCCTGCAGTTCCTCGACCTGATCCAGGAAGGCAACATCGGCCTGATGAAGGCGGTGGACAAGTTCGAATACCGTCGCGGCTACAAGTTCTCGACCTATGCGACGTGGTGGATCCGTCAGGCCATCACGCGCTCGATCGCCGACCAGGCGCGCACGATCCGTATTCCGGTTCACATGATCGAGACGATCAACAAGATGAACCGTATCTCGCGGCAGATCCTGCAGGAAACCGGTCTCGAGCCGGATCCGGCAACGCTCGCCGAGAAGATGGAGATGCCGGAAGACAAGATCCGCAAGATCATGAAGATCGAGAAGGAGCCGATCTCGATGGAAACGCCGATCGGTGACGACGACGATTCCCATCTCGGCGACTTCATCGAGGACACCAACACGGTCGCGCCGGCGGATGCCGCGCTGCATGCCAGCATGCGCGACGTCGTGAAGGACGTGCTCGATTCGCTGACGCCGCGCGAGGCGAAGGTGCTGCGGATGCGTTTCGGCATCGAGATGAGCACCGATCACACGCTCGAGGAAGTCGGCAAGCAGTTCGACGTCACGCGCGAGCGGATCCGTCAGATCGAGGCCAAGGCGCTGCGCAAGCTGCGTCACCCGAGCCGTTCCGACAAGCTGAAGTCGTTCCTCGAAGGGAACTGATTTCCAGCGTCTGTTCCACGAACGCCGCCGGTATCCGCATGATGCCGGTGGCGTTCGTTCCCTTTGTCGTCTTTGTTGTTACAATGCCGGCCCGGCTTCGTTGCCGGGGTGGTGTGTAGCACACCGCGCTTCTCATCTGGGCCCCTAGCTCATGCTTGGTTAGAGCAGCGAACTCATAATTCGTTGGTGCCGGGTTCGACTCCCGGGGGGCCCACCAGATTTCATGCCGCGCCGCGCCGTATCGCGGCATGCCGAAAACCCGCGATCGCGTCAGGCGTCGCGGGTTTTTCTTTGAGCGGACGTGCGGCCGGATCCGGAAAGCATCGAGGGGCTGCCGCGCCGATGGCAATGAAGTATGCTGTGGCGCGGCCGGCCTCGGTGCGATACTTGCGCACGCCAGGACCGCCGATCAATGCCGCCTCCATCCGGCGGCCAGAACAAACGGATTTCACCCGGGAGCGGGGACGGCGATCATGATGTGGCTGCGTTCATGGGGGGCGATTCTGTCGTTGCTGATGCTTGCCGCGTGTGCGAGCCTGCCGCCGCAGGCCGACCGCGCGCCGACGCATGCATTCGCCGATACCGACGATACTCGCCTCGGCATGGCATTTCGTCAGCAGGCTGCCGCCCATCCCGGGCAGGATGCGTTTCATTTGCTGACCGATCCGGTCGACGCGCTGGATGCGCGCGTGCTGCTCGCCGACCGCGCGGACCGTTCGCTGGACCTTCAGTACTACATCTGGCACGACGACCTGACCGGCCACGAACTGGCCGACGCGATCATTCGCGCGGCCGATCGCGGCGTGCGCGTGCGTGCGCTGCTCGACGATCTCGGCACCCACGCGGACGACCGCAAGCTGCTCGAGATCAGCGCGCATCCGAACATCGAGATCCGGCTGTTCAATCCGGTGGCCACGCGCCGGTTCAAGAAGATCGGCACGGTGTTCGAGTTCTCGCGCGTCAACCGGCGCATGCACAACAAGGCGATGATCGCGGACAACCAGGCGGCGATCGTCGGCGGCCGCAATATCGGCGACGAGTATTTCGGCGCATCGTCGATGCTGGAGTTCGGCGATCTCGACGTCGTCGTTCACGGCCCGGTCGTGAAGGACATCTCGACCGAATTCGATACGTTCTGGAATTCGCCGTATGCGTATCCGGTCGATGCGCTCGTCGGACACGATGCGGCGCCGGGCGGGCTCGACCGCGAGCGCGAACGGCTGCGCGACTACCTGCGGGCCATGGAGGACAATCCGTACGTGCTCGAGGCCCGGCAGCGGCTCGACCGGATCGTCCACGGGGAAGAGACGGAGCTGTCGTGGGGGCGTGCGACGGTGCTGTACGACGATCCGTCGAAGATCGCACACCCGCCGAAGGACAGCGACGGGCATCTGATGCCGCAGTTGCGCGCGCTTGCGTTGCAGCCGCGGCACGACCTGCTGATCGTGTCGCCGTATTTCGTGCCGGGCAAGGACGTCGTCGAGCGGCTGCGCGCGTTGACGGCGCGCGGCGTGCGCGTGACGGTGCTGACCAATTCGCTCGCGTCGACCGACGTGGCGGCCGTGCATGCCGGCTACCGGCGCTATCGGAGCGATCTGGTGAATGCAGGCGTGCGGCTATATGAGCGCCGGCCGTCGGGCGACAAGAGCATTTCGAAGCAGGTCATCATCGGCTCGTCGCGCGCGTCGCTGCATGCGAAGACCTACGTGTTCGATCACGAGAGCATCTTCATCGGGTCGATGAATCTCGATCCGCGCTCGCTGAACCTCAACACGGAGATCGGCGTCTACTGCGAGAGCCCGGCGATTGCGTCGCAGGTCGCCAGCGACCTGGAAGCGCGGCTCGACCAGATCGCATGGCGTGTCGAGGCCAGAACCGATCCGGCGGGCAACGGGCGACTCAAATGGATTCAGACCGATGGCGGGAAAGTCACGGAGATCGATCACGAGCCGGAGGTGTCCGCCGGGCGACGGATGGAAGTGTGGTTTCTCGGGCTGTTTCCGATCGAATCGCAACTGTGAGCGGCGCTCAGCGCCGCGCGCGGCGGTGCGAGTCGACGACGGCCGCGAACTGCATCGCCGCTGTCTCGATCGTCGCGTCGCTCAACCCGGCGTAACCGAGCACGAAGCCGTTGTACCGGCGGCCGTCGCCGATGCAATAGCTGCTCAGCGGTTGCAGCAGCAAGCCATGGGCGGCCGCGGCGCGTGCGACGTCGGTATCGCGCAGCGGCACCGCGAGATCCGCGGAAAGATGCATGCCGCCCGGGCTTTCCCGCACGCTCAGCGACGTGCCGAGATGGCGGGCGAGCGCCGCTTCGAGGCTGCTGCGCCGATCGGCGTACAGCGCCCGCATCCTGCGCAAATGCCGCGCGAAGAGGCCGGTATCGATGAACTCGGCCATCGCCAGCTGGTCGGCCGAATGTCCGCGATGGACGAGTTCGCGCAGCGTTCGCGTGAAGCGTTCGACCAGCACCGGCGGCACCACCATGAAACCGAGCCGAAGGGCCGGAAACATCGTCTTGCTGAACGTGCCGAGATAGCACACAGGCGCGTCCGCATGCAGGCCCTGGATCGCGGGCAGCGGCTGGCCGCCGTGACGGAATTCGCTGTCGTAGTCGTCCTCGATGATCCACGCACCGCATGCACGGGCGCGCTCGACGAGCGCCGTTCGCCGCCGCGGGCTCATCAGCGCGCCGAGCGGGTACTGGTGCGACGGTGTCGTATAGATCAGCCGGGGCGGGTGGGTGCGCCACTGCGCGTCGGTCGGCGCCATGCCTTCGCGATCGACCTCGATCGGCACGGGATTCAGGCCGGTCGACCGGAACGCGGCTCTCGCGCCGTTGTAGCAAGGGTTCTCGAGCCAGCCGTATTCGCCGGGATTCGCGAGCATGCGCGCGCAGAGTTCGAGGCTGGCCTGCGTGCCGTCGGTGATGAATACCTGTTCGGTGTCGCAGCGCACGCCGCGCGACACGCGGATGTAGGCGGCCACCGCGCGCCGCAGTTCGGGTAGCCCTTCGACCGGCCCGTACGCCAGCCGGGCGGGCGTGATGGTCCTCCATGCGCGCTCGATGCAACGGCGCCACTGGGCAACCGGGAATTCGTCGAGGGACGGGAGGCCGGGAACGAACGGCAGCATGCGTTCGGGCTCGGGATCGGCGTTCTCCAGCCCCTGCACGCGCGCCGACAGGCGAACCGATACGGCGCCGTCTTCATGGCCGGCGCTCCGGCGGCCGCAGCCGTCCCATAGCGTGATCGTGCCGCTGCGCGTGGCCGCCACGAAGCCTTCCTCGGCAAGGCGCTCGTATGCATAGACTGCGGAATTGCGCGCGATGCCCAGCTCGGCCGCGAGCACGCGCGTCGACGGGAGCCGCGTGCCGGGCGGAAGCTGCCCGTCCAGCAGCATGTTGCGCAGGCTCCGGTAGAGGGCTTCCTGCTGGCTATGCGTCGTCGCGCCGTCCTGTCTGGCAAGCGACGCGATGAGCAGCGCGAGATCCATGGGTGGTTCCAGAAATTTTCCGTGTGCTGGTTCTTTCGAATACGCCGCGCACGTCGTATCGTTCACGTTCTCGCGGGGCAAGCCGGTGCGCGAGCATTTTCAGCGATCGGCGCGACTGGCGGGATGCGCGTATTTTGCTCGATTCGGCGAGCGACTGTCGATGGGTCGGGCACCCGCGTGCTCATGCATGGATACGGCAGGATGCCAATACAATTCATTTCGCAGTACAGATAGATGAACAATCAGATCTCTCTCTCCACCACACCGCGCACGACCATTCGCCGCCTGCCTGAACTGGCGAGCCACGACCGCACGATGCTCTACCGCATCGTGGACGACACGTACGTCTGCCACATCGCGTTCGGCGACGGGCAGAACACGCATTGCATCCCGACCGCGCACTGGCGAACGGGCGACGCGCTCTATATCCACGGGTCCAACGGCAGCCGGATGATCAAGGCGCTGTCGGCCGGCGCGCAGGCTTGCGTCGCGATGACGCTGCTGGACGGTCTCGTGCTGGCCAGGTCGGCCTTCAATCATTCGATGAATTATCGATCCGCGGTGATCTACGGGCAGTTCGACGTGATCGAAGGCAGTGAGGAAAAACTCGCCGCGCTGGATGCGTTGATGGACAAGATCGCGCCGGGCCGCAAGCATGAAGCGCGGCCGGGCAATTCGAAGGAAATCAATGCGACCAGCGTGCTGCGGATCTCGATGGCGGAAGCGGCCGTGAAAGTCAGCGATTCGCTGCCGTCCGACAAGGAAGAGGATCTCGGGCTGGCTGTCTGGACAGGGATCTTGCCGCTGAAGACGACACGCGGCACACCGGTCCCTGCGGACGGTAACGTGGCGGTGCCGGATTATGTCCGGAACTGGGCTGATTGAAGGGCGCGGCGACGCGCGCATCGGAGATGCGAGATGGCGCGACATGCAGACAACCCGCGACGGCTTCTCAGCCTTCGCGGGTTGCCGGATACGGGTTGCGTACGATACGTCGCGCTCCCGCACCCGGTTCGGTCAACGATTCATCAGCGCGCGAAATCCGACGTGCTCTGGATGAACGCGTTCAGCTTCGAGATGTTCACGCTGCCGAAGCCCGTCGTCGCATCCCAGCCGGCCTTCGCCTTGTAGCCGTAAGTGCCGCTGCCGTTGTTGCCGGACGTGACGTCGTGCAGCAGCGCCGCGTTGGTCGGGAAGTACTTGTAGATGCTCGACGCGGGGAACCCGAGCGCGTTGTTGTTGGCCGACTGCAGCCGCGCCCAGATGCCCGTGAAGATCGGCGCGGCGAGACTCGTGCCGCCTTCGTTGTTCAGGTAGCCCGAGCCCCACAGCGTGTCGGACGTCTGCCCGTTCACGACGAGAATCGCGCCCGTGCGCAGGTCGGCGTCGAAGCCGACGTCGGGCAGCGCGCGCTTGGTCGACCCGGTGAGGGTCGACGACTGCCACGTCGGCGCGGCCTCGTACTTGCTGTACCCGCCGCCCGTCGACCACACGGTGCCCGGCTGCCAGCTCGGATCGTTCCAGACGATTTCGCTGTTGTACGCATTGGTCGACGTATTGGTGAACAGCGTCGTGCCGCCCACCGCGATCACGTACGGCGACGTGGCCGGCTCGCTCACCGTGTAGGTCGAGCGCGACGGCGTGCCGCTCGCGCATTCGTACGCGCCGTGGTCGCCGGCGGAAACCGAGAAGGTTTGCCCTTGCGCGACCGCCTGCTTGAAGATCGTGTCGTCGGTCGCCTGCGAGCCGGTGCTGTACGCGGACGATTCGCACACGCCGAGCGACACGTTGATCACCTTCGCGACGTTGTCGGTCACGGCCTTGTTGTACGCGGCCGTGATCGCGGTGAGCGTCATCGACGGCGCGACGTAGAACACGACCTGCTTCACGCTGCCGCCGGCCGTGCCGACGATCGACTGGCTGTCGAGGTTCCACTCGACGGTGCCGTCGGTGTCGGTGTACGAACTGCCGGCCGGGCCCGTCTTCACGATGCTGCTGCTGATCGTGCCGAGGCCGTTGTTCGCGGCGAACGTATTGAGGTCGCTCACCGTCTGCGACAGGTCGCCTTCGGAGATGATGCCGACCGTGGTCTGCGACGCCGTCGGCGTGCCGTCGCCGCCGTAGATCGACGAGAATTCGGTCGGGTTGTGCGGCACCGCCGACGCGCCGGCCGGGATCGTCAGGTTGCTGGTGTTGCCCTGCGGCTTGCTGCCCGCGCCCGTATGCATCAGCTCGACGTTCTGCAGGCCGAGCACCGCGCCGACGATGTTGCCGATCGCGTTCGGTACCTGCGCGGCCTCGGTGTTCGCATAGACGCTGCGGCCGTTGCGCGTGAAGCGCTTGAGGGTCGTGCGGAACGCGGACTGGACGGTCCCCGCGGTGCCGGATGCGGACACGAGCAGCCGGTTCGGCGCGACCACGATATTCACGAAGCCGGCCTTGCGCAGGTGGGCGACGACGGAGGCGACCTGCTGCTCGGTCGGCGCGTATTGCGCGGCGAATTGCGCGGGCGTGAGGAACTGTCGGTAGTGCGGCGAGCCGGGCGTATGCAGGTCGCGCAGGTACTGGTCGAGCTGGGCTTCGTTGCGCAGGTTCAGGCCGAGCACGATGTCCACCGATTCGCCGGGCGCCATGTCGATGGCCGACGCGGCAGCGGCCGCGGTGCTCGCGGCCGGCGCGCCGGCCGTACCGGCTTCGTTCTGCTGCACGAGCGGCAGGAACCCCTTGGTGCGCGTTTCCGTCCAGCCGGCCGCGGGCGCGGCGTGGGCGGTCGCCATGCCGAATGAAGCAGCGGCGGCTGCGGCGGCGAGTGCGAGATTGACGACGCGAATGTGCTTTTGTTTCTTGTTTGCAACCTGATTCATTTGAATTACCCCTCCGGTTGAACATCAACGGCACGAACAACAACGGTCGACAGCGGTGCGGGTCATGCACCGCCGCTTTCTGTCGCATGCGGGCGGATGGCACGGACGCGACAGGGCCCTTCGCCCGATCCGGAAAGCGGTTTTTCTCCGGGGGCGAAATACGGAAAACGCGGTAACGGGTAGGCTGCGCCGCGGGGCGGAGCAGTCGCGCCGGATTCGGCGCGGGCGGGGTTGCTAGAGCAACAGCTTCGTTGTCCTGCTCATTTTATTCGATCCTTCGGCCCGCTGCCGGATGGCAGCCGTCCAGTGAAATGCATCGGAATGCTGCACGCACCGGCGGGCGAACGAATCATTCGGCGGTGCGTACTTCGGTACGGCGGAAGCGAAAAAAACGTGGAGCGGAATCGATTGCGCGGCGGGCAAGCCGTCGGATTGCTTGCATCGGACGGTATCAAGAACGAAAGTGCAATGTCAAACTTTTTTTGATTATATGAAACAAATTTAAATCGAATAACTGCAATGATTTTGAAAAGATCGGCGGCATTTTGTAATGTTCGAAACCGGCAACACAGGTAATGCCGAAAGCGACTCGCCGATCCTTTCCGATGCGTGTTGAAACGGCCAATCGTTATCGAGGAAATGCTCGAATCGCCGCGACCTGTCGTTCGGCGACCTGAAGGTCGTCGACGAACCGGAACAGTTCGTCGACATGCTGAAGCAGCGCATCGCGCGAGGCAGCGTCAGCATCGGTGGCGAGCCCCTTGATGGCGTCGAGCCGGGTTTCGAGTTCCGCGAGCCGAGTGCGCGTGACGCGATCGCTGCTGGCGACGGTGGGCGTCGCATCGGATGGATTCGCAGGTTTCACTGAATGAGTCAACGCATTGAAGTGCTCGACGAAGCGCGACAGGTCGGCCGGGCAGCCGTCGCGGGAAACCGCGCGCGCCGACGGATCGCCGGCTACGATCCGGCCGGCGGTGTCCGCCATCGCGTCGAGCGTCGCGAGCAT
Source organism: Burkholderia sp. BCC0506 (assembly GCF_902833145.1). GTDB lineage: Bacteria > Pseudomonadota > Gammaproteobacteria > Burkholderiales > Burkholderiaceae > Burkholderia. The sequence continues at coordinate 20,924 of NZ_CADFEN010000011.1, forward strand.
GCGGCGAATCAGCCTGACGAGGTCGAACGCGGCGGCCAGCAGGCAGACGAACAGCGCCGTCGAGAGCACCCGGTAAGTGGACGCATCGCGGAGCATCGCGTCGGCGGGCGCGTCGTGCGGCAACGCGGCCGGCGCATGCCATGCATGGACGAAGCATGCGACGGTGCAGGCGAGCAGCACGGCGACGATCGCGACGAGGCCGAGCGCCTGCCCGATTTGACGGCCGGGCCGTGCGGGCGGCATCACTGCACGCCTCGCAGCCGGTAGCCGACCCCGCGCATCACTTCGGGCATGCCCGGTGCGCCGGCCTGTTCGAGCTTCTTGCGCAGCCGGCAGATGTGACTGTCGACCGTGCGCTCCAGCGCACTCACGTCGGCCATGCATGCATCGAGCAGCTCGCCGCGCGTGAACACGCGGCTCGGCGATCTCGCCATGTGCGCGAGCAGTCGGAACTCCGTCAGCGTCAGCGTGATCGGCACCTCGGCGGCCGCCGTGCGCACGCGGGCCAGATAGCTGTCGGTGTCGATCTCCAGATCGCCGACGCGCAGCATGCGCGTGGTCGGCGGTGCGGCCGACCGGCGCAGGATCGCGCGCAATCGCGCGACGACCTCGGCCGGATTGAACGGCTTGACGATGTAGTCGTCCGCGCCGGCCTGCAGCGCCTGCAGCCGGTCGAGGTCGCGATCGAACGCGGTGAGGACGACGACGGGCGTGTTGTCGCGCCGCCGCAGCTCGGCGAGCACGTCCCAGCCGCTCTTGCGCGGCATCTTCACGTCGAGCAGGATCAGGTCGGGCTTCAGGTGCGGTTGCATCTCGAGCACGGCTTGCCCGTCGGCGACGCGATAGGTGCGAAAGCCGTCGTGCTTCAGGTAGGCATCGAGGATGTCCGAGATGTCGGGTTCGTCTTCTGCAATCAGTATCAGGGAATTCGTCATGGAATCTGCCGTGCGATGTCGAACAATCGGGGCGGCCCGTCGCCGGGCCGGGGTGCGCCGATCCGTCACGCGGCTGCGCGGGACGGATCGGCGCCGTTCGTTCAGTTCTGCACCACGCGCGTCGACGGTGCGACGTCCTTGTCGGTCAGGCCGCCGCCGAGCGCCTTGTACAGCGCCACGGCATTGCCGAGTTCGCTGCGTCGCAGGTCGAGCAGCGCCTGCCGCGCCGAATAGAGCTGCCGCTGCGAGTCGAGCAACTCCAGCCGCCCCTCGACACCCGCGCGATAGCGCAGATTCGACAGGTCGGTGCGGCGTTCGGCCGAGGCGACCACGCGCGTTTGCGCTTCGATCTGGCGGCCGAAGGTTTCGCGCCCGGCGATCCCGTCGGCCACTTCGCGGAACGCGGCCTGGATCGCGCGTTCGTATTCGGCGACCGCACTGGATTTGCGCACTTCCGCAAGACGCAGCTCGGCACGCAGCCGGCCGCCCTGGAAGATCGGCACCGTCACCTGCGGCGCGAAGCTCCACACGCGCTGGCCGCCGTCGAACAGGCTGCCCATCGCGGGGCTGAGGAAGCCGATCGACGACGTCAGCGACAGGCGCGGGAAGAACGCGGCGCGCGCGGCGCCGATGTCGGCATTCGCGGCGACGAGGTTCTGTTCGGCCTGCTGGATATCCGGCCGACGGAACAGCAGTTCGGACGGCAGGCCGGCCGGCAGTTGCGTCATCACCGGCTGCTGCTGAAGCGGCAGCGGCTCGGGCAGATCCTTCGGCAGCTCGGTGCCGACCAGCAGGCGCAACGCGTTGCGTGCCTGCTCGACGGCGCGCGTGCGCGCTTCGAGATCGGCCGTCGCGCTCGCGACCTGGCCTTCGGCCTGCGCGATGTCGACGCCGCTCGCCTGATGCGCTTCCTTCAGGCGGCGCGCGAGATCGAGCGACTGCCGCCAGTCGGCGAGCGTGCGCTCGGACAACTGGCGTTGCTCGTGCGCGAGGCGTTCCGCGAAGTACGCATCCGCCACGCCGCCGACGAGCGAGATCTGCACCGCGCGGCGGCCGTGATCGGTCGCGAGGTAGCGTGCGAACGCGGCATCCGACATCGATTTCACGCGGCCGAACAGGTCGATCTCGAACGCGCTGATGCCGACGTTCACGCCGTACTGGTTCTGCGTGTTTTCGAGCAGCGGCGGGTTCGATTGCGAGTCGGCCGCCGTACGCTGGCGCGTGAAATTCGCGCCGGCGCCGATCGACGGCAGGCGCTCGGCGCGCTGGACGCCGTACTGCGCTTCGGCGGCTTCGACGTTCAGCGCGGCCACGCGCAGGTCGCGGTTGTGCTCGAGCGCGAGCTCGATCAGGCGCTGCAGGCGCCGGTCGCCGAACATCGTGCGCCAGCCGAGATCGGCGGCGTTCGCGTCGGGATCGGCGGCCGCGGCGGCCGTGTAGGCCGTCGGCACCGGCATCGAGGGTTTGACCAGCGTCGGCGCCAGCGAACAGGCGGACAGCGCGAGGACGAGGGGGAGAACAAGCAATCGCATGGCATCAACCTTCCTGTCCGTGAGTCGGGGCGGCCGGCTGCTTGCGGGAAGCCCGCCATGCGCCGATGCGCTCCTGGATACTCATCACGAACACAAAGAAAACAGGGACGAAGAAAATGGCCAGCACCGTGGCGGTCACCATGCCGCCGAACACGCCGGTGCCGATCGCGTGCTGCGTCTCGGCGCTGGCGCCGGTCGCGATCATCAGCGGCACGACGCCGAGGCCGAACGCGAGCGAGGTCATCAGGATCGGGCGCAGGCGCAGCTTCGACGCCTGCACGGCTGCGTCGATCAAGCCCTTGCCTTCCTCGCGCAACTGCTTCGCGAACTCGACGATCAGGATCGCGTTTTTCGCGGACAGGCCGATCACGGTGATCATCCCGACCTTGAAGAACACGTCGTTCGGCAGGCCGCGCAGCAGCACCGCACCGATCGCGCCGATCAGGCCGAGCGGCACGACGAGCATCACCGACAGCGGGATCGACCAGCTTTCGTACAGCGCGGCGAGCACGAGGAACACGACGATCATCGACAGCACCATCAGCATCGGCGCCTGCGACGCCGACTGGCGCTCCTGCAGCGACTGGCCGGTCCATTCGACCGCGAAGCCGGGCGGCAGCTGCGCCGCAAGCCGTTCCATCTCGGCCATCGCCGCGCCGCTCGACTGGCCCGGGGCGGCGGTGCCCGAGATCCGCGCGGACGGATAGCCCTTGAAGCGCACCATCTGCAGCGGCGTGTCGGTCCACACAGGGCGCACCACCTCGGACAGCGGCACCATGCCGCCGGCCGCGTTGCGCACGTACAGCTTCATCACGTTGTCGATCTGCATGCGTGCCGGCGCGTCGGCCTGGATGATCACCTGCTGCATGCGGCCCGCGTTCGGGAAGTCGTTCACGTAGGTCGAACCCATCGCGGTCGACAGCGTGTCGCTGAGCGTCGTGAACGACACGCCGAGCGCCTCCGCCTTCGCGCGGTCGATCTCGAGCCGGATGCTCGTGCCGGCCGGCAGGCTGTCCGGGTACACGCCGGTCACGACCTTGCTTTGCGCGGCGAGTTCGAGCAGCTTCACTTCAGCCGCCTTGAGCGCCGCCGTGCCCTGGTTAGCGCGGTCTTCCAGGCGCATCGAGAAGCCCGAGCTGTTGCCGAGTTCGTCGATCGCCGGCGGCAGCAGGCTCATCACCGTGCCCTCGGTCACGCCGGCCATCGCCTGCTGCGCGAGCATGCCTTCCTCGAGGGTCGATGCGCCGCCGCGGTTCTTCCAGTCCTTCATCACGGACCAGTTGATCGCCGCGTTCGGACCCTGGCCCGAGAAACCGTAGCCGATCACGGAAATGCTCGACTGGATTGCCGGACGCGAAGCAAGATGCTTTTCCAGCGTCTTGACCACGTCATGCGTACGCTCGGCGGTAGCGTCCGCGGGCAGCAGAAAACTGGTGATGAAGTAGCCCTGGTCCTCGTCCGGCAAGAACGACGACGGCAGGCCGCGGAAGCCGAGCACCAGCGCACCCGAAATCGCGACGAACACCAGCATCACGCGGCCCGTGCGCCCGACCAGGCGGCCGACGCGCGTCTCGTACCACTTCGTCAGGCGATCGAAGCGGCGGTTGAACCAGCCGAAGAAGCCGCGCTTGTCGTGATGGCCGGGGGCGAGCGGCTCGAGCATTGTCGCGCACAGGGCTGGAGTCAATGTCAGCGCCAGCAGCGCGGAGAACAGGATCGACACGGCCATCGACAGCGTGAACTGCTTGTAGATCACGCCGACCGAGCCGCTCGCCATCGCCATCGGCAGGAACACAGCCGTCAGCACCAGGGTGACGCCGATGATCGCGCCGGTGATCTCCTTCATGGCCTTCGACGTCGCGTCCTTCGGCGACAGGCCTTCCTCGGCCATCAGGCGTTCGACGTTCTCGACGACGACGATCGCGTCGTCGACGATGATGCCGATCGCGAGCACCATGCCGAACATCGTCAGCACGTTGATCGAGAAGCCCGTCAGCAGCATCACCGCGAACGTGCCGAGCATCGCGATCGGCGCGACGATCGCCGGAATCAGCGTATAGCGCACGTTCTGCAGGAACAGGTACATCACGAGGAACACGAGCACCATCGCTTCGAGCAGCGTGTGCAGCACTTTCTCGATCGAGATCTTCACAAACGGCGACGTGTCGAGCGGGATCGAGTAGGTCATGCCCGACGGCATCGACTTGCTCAGTTCGGCCATGCGCGTGCGGATCGCGTCCGCGGTCTTCACCGCATTGGCGCCCGGCGCGAGCTGCACGCCGGCGAGGGTGGCCGGCTTGTTGTTCTCGCGGCTCACGAACGAGTAGTTCTGCGAGCCGAGTTCGACGCGCGCGACGTCGCCGAGCACGACTTTCGAACCGTCCGCGTTCGCGCGCAGCACGACCTTCGCGAATTCTTCCGGTGTCGTGAGCTGGCCCTGCGCGGTGAGCGGCACGGTCACGCGCTGGCCCGGCAGCGCGGGCAGCGCACCGAGGCTGCCCGGTGCGATCTGCACGTTCTGCTGGCCGATCGCGGTTGTCAGGTCGCTCATCGACAGGCCGAAATTGATCAGCTTCTGCGGATCGACCCAGATGCGCATCGCGCGCTCGGAGCCGAACTGCAGCACGCGCCCGACGCCGTCGATGCGCCGCAGCTCTTCGGACACGCTGCGCGCCATGTAGTCGGCGAGCGCGCCTTCGTCGAAGCGGCCGTTGTCGGAGCGCAGGCCGATCAGCATCAGGAAGCCGGACGACGCGGATTCGACGATCAGTCCGTTCTGGCGCACGGCGGCGGGCAGGCGCGGCTCGACCGACTTGATCTTGTTCTGCACGTCGACCTGCGCCATCTCCGGATTGGTGCCGGGCTTGAACGTGACGACGATCTGCGCGGCACCGGACGTATCGGCCGACGATTCGAAATACAGCAGGTTCTTGACGCCGGACAGTTCGCGCTCGATGAGGCTCAGCACGCCGTCGTTCATCGTCTGCGGCGTGGCGCCCGGATAGGTCGCGGTGATCGTGACGGACGGCGGCGCGACCGACGGGTAGCGCGCGACCGGCAGTTGCGGGATCGCGATCAGCCCCATCAGGATGATGAAGAGGGCGATCACCCACGCAAATACCGGGCGGCGGATAAAGAATTCAGCCATGACGGGACGCTCCTCGTGAGTCAGTGCGCGGACGCGGTGGCGGCCGCGTCAGGCGACTTCCAGTCGGTCGCGGTAGCCGGCGCACCGTCGGTCAGGCGTTCCATGCCTTCGACGACGATCTTCTGGCCGGCCTGCAGCCCCGACTTGATGCGGTAGTGACGGTTCGTCAGCTCGCCGATCTCGACGGCTTTCAGATGCGCGTTGCCCTTCGCGTCGAGCACCCACACCTGCGGCTTGCCGCCGGCGCGCACGACCGCCTGTTGCGGCACCATCACGGCGCTGGCGTAGTGCGCACGCGGAATGCGGGCCCGCACGTACATGCCCGGCAGCAACTGGCGCTTCGGGTTGTCGACCAGCACGCGCAGCAGCACGTCGCCGGTGCCCGGATCGACGTTGACGCCCGAGAACAGCATGCGGCCGCGCACGTCGTAACGCGTGTCGTCGTCGCGCAGCACGTCGACCGGCAGGCCGTTGCTGTCCGACGCCTGCGGCTGCGACGCGAGCGCGCCGCGCAGCGCGTCGAGCGAGGCGGCGGGCTGGCGCACGTCCACGTAGACCTGGTCGATCTGCTGGATGCGCGCCATCGGCTGGCTGTCGCTGCTCGACACCAGTGCGCCTTCGGTCACGAGCGCCTGGTCGATGCGGCCGGCGATCGGCGCTTCCACGGTCGCGAACTTCAGGTCGAGCTGGCGCCGCGCGAGCGTCGCGCGGGCCTGCGCGACGTCGGCCGCGGCCTGGTCGCGTTGCGATACGGCGTCGTCGTACACCTGGCGGCTGATCGCATCGGCCTCGACGAGCGGCTTGAAGCGCGCCGTCTGCACCTTCGCGCGTTCGAGCGCGGCCTGCGCCCGCTGCAGCGATGCGGCAGCGGTGTCCATCTCGGCCTTGAACGGCGCCGGATTGATTTGGAACAGCGGCTGGCCCGCGCGCACTTCGGTGCCTTGCTCGAACAGCCGGCGCTGCACGATGCCGCTCACCTGCGGCCGGATCTCGGCGACCCGCACGGCCGCGACGCGGCCCGGCAGGTCTTCGGTCACGTCGACGCGCGTGGCGGCGACGGTCATGGCCGCCACCGGGGTGGCCGGCGCGGCGGCCTGCTGCTCGGACGGCCCGCAACCCGCCAGCATTGCCGCCACCAGCGCGCACACGGCGCCGTGGCAGCATCGTTTCTGATTCTTCATAGCGACTCCAGGAAGCGCAGGCAGCCCACTGCCTGCTTTGACGGGGCGGAGTGTGCGGGGATTAGTTGACGGCTTTGATGCGGAAAGATGGAGATTCGATGGAGCCGGAGAAAGGCGCCGAAAGGAAGGTATTGGAAGGGCGGAAATGGTCGGATGAATGGATGCGTCGCTGCATCGTGCGCGGGCTATGCGGTACGGAATCGAACGTCCCGATCCGGAGCGGATCGTGTTCTATCGTCTGCTCGACGACTTGTTCGAGTCTGAACGTGTGCGCAGACGACGCACGTTGACGGGTTGCCCGTTCCGTGCGTCATCGGAGTTCCGTAGTATTCCTGCTGTTTCGGCGCGGATGTCGACGTGCGCTGCGCTGCGATGCGCCTGCGTCAGTCGTGATCTCGCCACGCGTACGCGAAACGAAGGCCGCTACCGTTTGGCGCCGGCTTCCCGCAGTGCGTCCGCGGCATACGTGTTGTCGTGCGTCAGCGCGAGCTGAAGCAGCGACAGGCCGCGCCGGTCGACATGGTTCGGATTCGCGCCGTGCGCGACGAGCAACGGAATCAGTTCGAAGCGGTTGAACAGCGTCGCGAACCCCAGCGCGGTTTCGCCGGCGCCGTTCGTCTGGTCGATCGGGCAGCGCGTGTCGAGCAGGCGCCGCGCGATGTCGGGCTCGTTCCTGAAGAGGGCGCCCATCAGCGCGGTGTTGCCGTGACGATCGCCGGCGCACGCGTCGGCGCCGACCGACAGCAGGTAGTCGAGCGCCGCGGGCTGGCCGTCGTACGACGCGAGGATCACGGCCGTATAGCCGTGGCTGTCGGTGGCATCGACCGGATAGCCGGCGTCGTGCAATGCGCGCAGGATATCGACGCGGCCGACGCGCGCGGCGTCGAACCAGTCGCCGTCGTAGCGGCGCAGCGCGGCGGGGTCGGCCTTGCCGTACGTCGGCCGGTCGGGCAGGTGCGCGCAGCCGGCGAGCGCGGCCAGCGCGAGCGCCGCCGCGGCCGCGCGGATCGCGTGGGTGAAGCGTTCGGATCGCATGAGGATGTCCTGATGAAGTGGCCTGGCCGACGTGTGCGGCGCGACCGCACACGTCGGCAGCGACACGCGTCGCGGGGTCAGTTGTCGCTCAGCTTCGCCGCGAGCGACTGCACCTGCTGGACGTTCGCGTGAACGGCCTGCGCGAGGCGCGTGCCGTAGTCGGCATCGGCCTTGTAGAAGTACGACAGCATCGCGTACTGGTTTTGCGCGTTCTTCACCTGGCCGAGATCGCCGGACAGTGCGGTGACGAGGTCGTCCTTGTCCTGCTGCGACAGGCTGCGGTAGTACTCGCCCGCCTGACGGAACGGCAGCTTCTTGCGGATCGCTTCCTGCTGCGTCGTGCCGCCGAGCGCCATGCGGACCGATTTGTACTGCGGATCCTGCGCGAGTTCGTTCAGCGTCGACGGCTCGTAGTTCACCTCGCCCTTGCGGTCGCCGGCATTCATCTTGCCGTCCTGGTTGTTGTTGACGACCGGCACGACGGGGCGATTGATCGGCAGATCCATGTAGTTCGCGCCGAGCCGGTACATCTGCGTGTCGGCGTACGCGAACAGGCGATCCTGCAGCATCCGGTCTTCCGACGGTTCGATGCCCGGCACGAGCCGCGACGGTGCGAACGCCGATTCCTCGGTCGACTGGAAGTAGTTGTCGGGCACGCGGTTGAGCGTCATCGTGCCGATCTTGCGTTCAGGCACGCCGGTCCAGACCTTCGTGTCGTCGAGCGCGTCGAAGTCGAAGCGGTTCAGGTCCTTCGGCGTGAGCACCTGCACGTACAGGTCCCACTTCGGGAAATCGCCCTGTTTCAGCGCGCCGTACAGGTCGTTCGTCATCATGTTCCAGTCGCGGCCGATCGACGCGGGGATCTCTTGCGGGCGCAGGCCGTGCACGCCTTGCTGGCTCTTCCAGTGGAACTTCACGTAATGCACGTCGCCTTGCGCATTGACGAACTTGAACGCATGCACCGCGAAGCCGTCCATGTGGCGATACGAATCGGGCATGCCCTCGTTCGTGTACAGCCTCGTCAGCATGTGGGTCGCTTCGGGCGTGTGCGCGAAGAAGTCGAACGCGAGGTTCGGGTCCTGCACGCCGGTCACGGCGCTCGGCTTGTTCGCATGGACGAAGTCGGGGAACTTGATGCCGTCGCGAATGAAGAATACCGGCCAGTTGATGCCGACCATGTCCCAGTTGCCCTGCTGCGTATAGAACTTCACCGCGAAGCCGCGCGGGTCGCGCGCCTGCTCCGGCGAGCCGCGATAGCCCATCACGGTGGAGAAGCGCACGAATACCGGCGTGCGGGTGCCCGGCGTGAAGACCTTCGCTTTCGTCAGGTCGGAGATGTCGGCGCTCGGCACGAACTCGCCGAATGCGCCGGTGCCGCGTGCATGCACGACGCGTTCCGGAATGCGCTCGCGATCGAAGCGCTGCAGTTTCTCGATGAGCGCGGAGTCCTGCAGCAGCACCGGGCCGGCGGGGCCGGCCGTCTGCGAATTCTGGTTGTCGCCGACGGGCGCGCCGGTGTCGCGCGTGAGTTCGGCGGCGTATGGAGAGGCGGAGAGTGCCACGCAGATTGCGGCGACTGCGTGCCGCAGCACGCGATGGGAGGATGAGGACATGACGATGGAACTCCTTGATCCGATCGGTGGTGGGAAAGCCGACTGAATTAGAAGAGATCGTCAGACGATTGGCTAACTGATATTCGATATGTTTTCGATAGCCATGGCGTCGAGGCGGCGCGAGCGCGTTCGTTGCGCAAGAATCGAAGCTGTATTGTTGCGCGCGCAATGAGTTGTTGCGGCGCGCATGATGCATCGGCTACGCATGATTTGCGTCGGCGCCGTCAACCGGCGCTGGCCTGCCATCCGAGCCCGAGGCTCTTCTGCACCGACACGTAGTCCTTGATCAGTTCGGCTTGCCCCGCGATCACGTTCTGCTGCGCGGCGAGCGCTTCGCGTTGCGTATCGAGCAGGTCGATCATCGACGCGACGCCCGCGCGATAGCGCTGGTCCATCAGCGCGCGCGAATGCACGGCGGACGTCTGCACCTTCGTCAGCGCGACGACGTGTTCGCGCTGATGCCCGTAGCGCTGCAACGCGGTGTTGGCATCCTGTAATGCACCGAGCACGGCTTTCTGATAATTCGCTTCCGCTTCGTCGCGCGACGCTTCGGCCGCGCGTACTGCGCCGCGCGTGCGTCCGAAATCCAGAATGTTCCATTGCAGGTACGGCGCACCGACCCACGTGAAATTCTGCTTGCGGAACAGGTGGCCGGGGTCGCTCGCGCTGAAACCGAGATCGCCGAGCAGCGTCACCTTCGGAAAATAGTCGGCGACATGCTCGCCGATCTGCGCATTGCTCGACGCGAGCCGACGTTCGGCCGCGCGAATATCGGGGCGCTGCTTCAGCAGCGTGGCCGGGTCGCCGATCGCGACGCTGCCGGGCAGCGTCGGCAATGCCGCGTCCGGGCTCGACAGCGCGGCGTCGAGCGCGCCGGGCGCGCGGCCGGTCAGGATCGCGAGCCGGTCGAGCGATTCGGTCACCTGCGCATCGAGCGGGATCAGCGACGCGCGCGTGTTCTCGACCTGCGTCGTCAGGCGCTCGATGTCGGCGTCGGCCGCGACGCCGCGCGCGCGGCGCTGCTGCGTGAGTTCGAGCATCTGCTGCTGTAATTGCGCGGTGCGCCGCGACAACGCAAGCCGTTGCTGCTGGTCGCGCAGGTCGACGTACGCATTCGCGACTTCGGCCGCGATCGACACCTGCGTGTCGGCGAGATCGGCATCGACGGCTTCGGCCTGCGCGGAAGCGGCTTCGACCGCGCGGCGCGTGCCGCCGAACAGGTCGATTTCCCAGGTCGCGTCGAAGCCCGCCGAATAAAGTTGCAGCGGCCCCGAGCCGCCGAGCGACGGCGACGTGTCGCCCGACTGCCCCGAGCCGTTCGACGGCAGCAGCGAGCCGAGCGCACTGACGTCCGGTTCGCGCATGCGGATGGCCGCGACGGTGGCCGACGATTTCGGCATCTGCGCCGCGCGCTGTTGCGAGAGCTGCGCGCGCGCCGCGCGCAAGCGCGCCTGCGCGGCGTGCAGATCGGGGTTGTACACGAGCGCGGCGACGATCAGCTCGTCGAGCTGGCGATCGTTCAGCGCGCGCCACCATGCGCTCGGCGCGGGCGCGGCGGTGTCGACGCCGGTGGCCGGTGCGCGCACGAAGGTCGGCGCATCCGGTGCGGCCGGCGCGCCGCGGTAGTCGGGGCCGACCGTGCAGCCGGCGAGCAGGCACGCGGCCGCGCACAGGGTGAGCGCGGGGCGGCGGGGCAGGAAGAAGGGTTTCATCGCGTAAGACGGGTCAATGGCCGGACGACATCGGTTGCGGCCTGCGCGGCGTTCTCAACAGCAGCGCGAGCGGCACGCAGGCAAGCAGCGCGAGGCCCAGCAGATAGAAGGTTTCGGAATAGGTCATCACGACGGCCTGGATCTGGATCTGCTGCGCCAGTTGGCCGAGCGCGCGCATGTTCGAATACGCGAGGTCGCCGGTGTGCGCGAACCAGTTCGCCGCATAGGCCGACAGCCGATCCTGCCCGATCAGCGAGTTGGCGTTCACCGATTCGCGCAGCACCGCCGTATGGAAGGTCGTGCGCCGGTCGATCACGGTGCCGATGATCGCGAGCCCGATCGAGCCGCCGAGGTTGCGCGCCATGTTGTAGAGCCCGGCCGCATCGCCCGAGTCTTCGCGCGCGACGGCCGCCATCGACGCCTGGTTGAGCGGCATCATCGCGAGCATCTGCGCGAGGCCGCGGATCAGCTGCGACCACACGAAATCGTGGCCGACGCTCTGCGCGGTCAGGTCGATGTCGAGCATGCAGCTCAGGCAGAACAGCAGCAGCCCCGCGATCACGAGGATGCGGAAATCGACCTTGCCGAGCAGGCGCGGCAGGATCGGCATCACGAGAAACGCCGGCAGCCCCGACAGCAGCATGATCGCGCCGGCCTGTTCCGCGTTGTAGCCGGCGACGATCGCGAGGAACTGCGGCAGCAGGTAGGACACGCCGTACAGCCCGGCACCGACCGCCGACACGATCACGATCACGCTCGCGTAGCGCGGGTTGCGCATCAGCGACAGCCGCATGATCGGCCGCTTCGCGAAGCGCTGCGACAACGCGATCAGGATCATCCCGACGAACGACACGACGCTCAGCGTGACGATCATCTGCGATTCGAACCAGCGTTCGCGCTGGCCTTCCTCGAGCACGACGGTCAGCGAGCTCAGGCCGATCGCGAGGCCGAAGATGCCGAGCCAGTCCGCGTTGAAGAACGCGCTCCATTGCGGGCGGTCCGACGGCAGCCCGAACACCAGCAGCGCCATCAGCAGCAGGCACACCGGCAGGTTCAGGAAGAAGCACCAGCTCCAGTTCACGTTCTCCGCGAGCCAGCCGCCGAGCACCGGGCCGAACAGTGGGCCGAGCAGCACGATCAGCCCGAACAGCGTCATCCCGACCGGCAACTGCGACAGCGGCAATCGCGTGCGGATGATCGTCTGCGCGGTGGGGATCAGCGCGCCGCCCGTGAAGCCCTGGCCGATCCGGCCGGCGATCATCATCGGCAGCGAATGCGACCAGCCGCACATCATCGAGAACGCGATGAACAGCGCGGAGTTCGTCAGCAGGAAATTGCGCAGCCCGAACACGCGCGTGAGCCAGGCGGCGAGCGGGATCATCACGATTTCCGACATCAGGTAGCCGGTCGAGATCCACGTACCTTCGGTGCCGGTCGCGCCGATTTCGCCCTGGATTTGCGGCAGCGCGGAGTTCGTGATCGAGATGTCGAGCGTCGCCATCAGCGCGCCGAGCGCCCCGGCCGCGACCGCGATCCAGTCGGTCACGCTCGCGCGGCCCTCGTGCGGCGGCAGCGGGGTCGAGGCGGGCGTATCAGCCATGATGCGTCTCGTCGCGGGCCGAACGCGTATCGACGTCGACCGTCACCGACAGCCCGGGCAGCAGCATGCGCTGCGCGCGGGCGTTCGCGGCGAGACGGATGCGCACGGGCACGCGCTGGACGATCTTCGTGAAGTTGCCGGTCGCGTTCTCGGGAGGCAGCAACGCGAACTGCGCGCCGGTGCCGGGCGCGAAGCTGTCGACGACGCCGGACAGCGGGCCGTCCGGCAGCGCATCGACATGCAGCTCGACGGGCTGGCCGATGCGCATGTTGCCGATCTGCGTTTCCTTGAAATTCGCGACGAGATAGATCGAGTCGACCGGCACGACGGTCAGCAGGCGCGTGCCGGGCTGCACGTATTGCCCGACGCGCACCGTGCGATCGCCGACGCGGCCCGCGAGCGTGCTGCGCACGATCGTGTTGTCGAGATCGAGCTGCGCCTGTGCGGCGCTGGCTTGCGCGGCCTCGAGCTGCGCGCGCGCCTGCTGCAGTTGCGCGGTGAACGACGCGATCTGCGTGCGGGCGGCGGCAATCGACGCGTTGTTCGCGGCGAGTGTCGCGAGCGCCTGGTCGCGCGTGCTTTTCAGGTCGGCCACGCGCTCGTGCGTTTCGGCGCCGGTCGCCGCGAGCGGTGCATAGCGCGCGTACTCGTCGCTCGCGTGCTGCGCGTTGATGCGCGATACCTTCGCCTGCGCATCGGCCTGTTCGAGGTTCGCGCGCTGCTGGCTGATGTCGGCTTCGGCGCGCGCGATATCGGCGCGGCGGGCGTCGACGGTCGCGAGCGCTTGCGCGAGCGCGACCTGGTACGGGCGCACGTCGAGCCGCACGAGCGGATCGCCGGCCTTCACGGGCTGGTTGTCCCGCACGTAGACGTCGGTCACGTAGCCGGCGACCTTCGGCGCGGCGGTCATGCTGTCGGCCTGCAGGTACGCGTCGTTGGTGCTTTCGATGAAGCGGCCGACCGTCCACCAGCGGCCGAGCCATACCGCGCCGCCGACGGCCGCGAGCACGGCGATCGCGAGCAGGATGCGCCGCTTCGATCCGCCGTTTCCGTTGCGTGGTGTTGTTCCGTTTTCCTGACGATCTGCTTTCTGTGGCGAGTCTTGTGGCGTCGACATACGGGATCCAAATTATTCCAAGTGGAAGAATTATTCCAGTTGATAGAATTGTGTCAAGTAGAATGTGGATCGACCGAATGACGAGGAAGGCATGAACGAAGCGAAGAAGCTGCGCCGCACGTCGGCGGGCGGCTACGCGCGCGGCGACGAAACGCGCCAGCGGATCATCGAGGCGGCGCTCGAGCTGTTCGGCGAACGCGGGTTCGCGGGCGCGTCGACGCGCGAGATCGCCGCGATGGCGGGCGTGAACGCGCCGGCGCTCCAGTACTACTTCGAGAACAAGGAAGGCCTGTATCGCGCGTGTGTCGAGACGATCGCCGAGCACGGCTGGCAGGTATTCGCGCCGGCGGTCGGCCATGCGCGCGCGATGCTCGATACGGACGCGAACGTCGACGTGCTGATCGATGCGTTCGTCGGGCTGCTGCGCGCGCTGTCGGACCGGATGTTCACCGCGCCGAAGACGATGAACCAGCGGATGTTCTTCGCGCGCGAGCAGGGCGGCCAGGAGCCGGCGAGCGCGAGCGAAATCCTGATGACGCGCATGCGCAAGCCGCTCAACGACGTGAGTGCGGAATTGATCGGCCGCATCTCCGGGCGGCCGGCCGACGATCCCGTCACGCGGTTGCGCGCGCTGAGCCTGTTCGGGCAGATCACGGTGTTCCACATCGCGCAGCGCTCGGCGCTGCAGTTGCTCGAATGGGAGGCGTTCGAGGGCGAGCGCGCGGCGCTGGTGATCGACACGATTGCCGACCAGACGCGCGTGCTGCTCGAGCAGTGGCATGCGCAGCGCGATGCGCAGGCCGCTGCTGCGAAAACCGCTGCGAAGCGCGGGCGGGGTGCCGCGGTGAAACGCGCGGGGAAGCCGGGGGCGGCGCCTCCTGCCGCCAAAAGCACGGCGCGCGTGAAGAAGCCCGCCGCGCGTTGAGCGAGGCAGGTCACCGGCCCCGGGCGATCACGGTTCGGCCCGGCTTGCGCTCCGCTTCGTCGGGCGACGGCGGCCGGGTTGCGGGTTCGGCGCCATTCGGTGTGTCGGGGTGCGGGCCGTTGGCATCGTTGCCGACAGGCCGCGATCCATCCGCATAGGCCACGACGCTGCGCTGCGGATCGGCGATCCGGATCCCGCGTTCGCGGAACGTCTGCGCGATCCGCCGATTGAATTCGCGCTGCACGCCCCAGCGCGCCGAGTCCGTGCACTGCATCTGCCCGGCCAGCGCGAGCGCCGCGCCGTCGACCTGGTCGATGCCCCAGTAGCTGAAGTCCGACAGGATGCCGTCGCGGTACTTCGGATCGTCGCGCAACGCGGCGCCGATGTCCTTCAGCGTCGCGATCGCGCGGTCGATGTCCTCGCCGTACGCGATGCTGACCTTGACGGCCGCGTTGCCGAGCCCGCGATTCGTGTTGTTGACGGTCGTCACGGAGCTGAACGGTATCGTGTACAGCGATCCGTCGCCGGCGCGCAGCCGCACGGTGCGGATCGACAGGTATTCGACCGTACCCGACACGCCGGCGAGCGTGACCCAGTCGCCGACCTGCATCGCGTTTTCCATCAGCAGGAAGATCCCGGTGATGAAATCCTGCACCAGCTTCTGCGAGCCGAACCCGAGCGCGACGCCGAAGATGCTGGCGCCGGCCAGCAGCGGGCCGACGTTCACGCCGAGTTCGCTGAGCCCCGTCAGCACGACGACGAGCGCGATCATCACGAACAGCAGCGTGCGCAGCATCGGCAGCAGCGTGCGCAGCCGCGCGGCGCGCATCAGGTTGCCTTCGCGTGTCCAGCGCTGCAGGCGGCGCTCGATCGCGATGTTGGCGGCTTCCCACACGACGAGCGCGACGACGGCCGCGATCGCGATCGTCACCAGCGCGGACGCGAGGCGGTGGCCGATCGTGCCGGCTTGGAACGCGCGAAAGATCGGCACGCCCCAGATCTGCAGCAGCAGCACGACGGTCACGATGCCGAGCGCCGCCGACACGATCCGGCGCAGCAGCGGGTAGTAGCGGTACGCATGCAGATGAACGAGCGTGCGGTCTTCCTCGCGGCGCTGGAACAGCCGGGCGAGCGCGCCGAACACGACGATCGACACCATCCGCATCGCGATCATCACGGCGATCGAGCGGCCGCCCAGCGTGATCAGCACGCGGTAGCCGTTGTGGACGTCGAGCGCCCACACGAACCACAGCGCCATCACGATGAAGACCGAGACGGGCGCCCATGCGTCCGCGAGCGCGTTGCCGACGACCGCGACGCTCGGACGGTCCGCGCCGGCGGCACGGATGCGTGCCGCGACCGGCCGGCGGCACTGCAGGATCAGCAGCGAGATCATCACGTGCGCGGCGAGCGCGACGGCCTTCAGCAGCGCGACATGGCCGGCTTCGGTCAGGCCGAAGTTCGCGGCGATCTCGACGGCCGCCGTGCACGCGCCGACCACGATCACGATCCGCGCGATCGAGCGTTGCGCGAACCCGGCCCATGCGTCGCTGATATGCAGCAGCCGCAACTGCCGCGCGTCGGGCTGGAAGAACAGCCGGCTGACGATCGTGACGAGCCGGCAGATCACGTAAGTGTCGATCAAGGCTTCGAGCGCGGATTCGATCGGCGTGTCTGCTTCGACGAGCAACGACATCGTCAGGCTCGCGACGCCGACGAACACGAGCAGCGGCACCACGCGCAGCGCGAGACTGACCAGTGCGCGCGGCATCCGGTGCAGCAGCGTGGTGTGCCGGCGTGCGTGGCCTCGGCTTTGCGAGGACGAGGGGGCGGTCTCAGCGGTGTCTGCGGCTGCGTCGTCGGGCGGGGCCGATGTATCGGGCGGCGGCGCGTGGCCCTCGTCCGGCGCGGCGGAATCGGACGCGGCGTGGCGCAACGTGTCGGCGCGGCGCGCGGCCACCGCCGCCAGCGCGCGTCGCAGCAGCCGCTTCGCGAGCCACTCGACGACGAGTGCCGGCAGGAGTACCGCGAGCAGGATGCCGAGCGTGCGGGTGAGATCCGCGCGCTGGTCGGCGCGGACGAGCTTGTCGCGCCACCAGCTTCCCACCGAACCGATATCGAGCAGCGAGCGCAGCGATTCCTGCAGCGCGTTGCCGATCTGGGTCGCCCAGCGCGATCCCTGGCGCACGAGTATCGATGCGAGCCCGTTCGACGCGAGCGCGGCCGGCGCGGCGGCAGCCGATGCGCCGCTGGCCGCCGATGCCGGGCTTGCCGGCACGGCGGGCGCGCTCAATGCACCGACGGCCGCGATCGCGCGCAGCGTCGTTTCGACCTGCGCGCGGTCGCGCGGGTTTTCGAGCACATTCAGTGCCTGTCGCGCCTCTTGGGGCGTCAGCGCGGGCGCGGCGCCCGAGGCGGCCGGAGCGGCGGCCGCCGCGTGGGCAGCCGAGACGACGGCGGCGAGCAGCCAGCCGAGAAGGAGATGTCGCATGGAGTGGGCATGCGGGTGCGTGTCGTCACGCGGCCCGCCGGGCTGAACGATGGACGGAAGTTAACATGATCGCGGTCGGGCGCGAATGGTTCCGTCGCCGACGGCTCGAATCGGACGCCTGCGCGCAAGCCGCGTGCCGGATGCCGGCGGCACGATATCGACGGAAACGTCGAGCGTTCGCCCGGCGCAAGGCATTGGTAACGCGTGCTTTCCGATGCCGCGGCGGTGCGCCACCAGGCGAGCGTTCGTCCGGCCCCCGGACCCATGCGTGCGTCACGTCATATGGATCGGATCCCCGATGAATCATGCTGGCTCGTCGTGAAATACCGGCAGGACATGTTCGGCGATTGCTTCGATGACGTCGCGCACGGGCCGGTCCGACCCAAGGTTCAGCGTGACGTGGTGCGTCCCCGCTGCGCGCATGTCCTGCAGGATGTCGATCAACGCGCGTCGCCCGGTTGCATAACCGAGCGGCAGCGCGGTGGCTGGCGTATCCGGATCCGCGGCGAGGTCGAGCCGCATCGAGACGCCGAACGCGCGAAACGGCGGCGACGCGAGCCGCTCGACCGCTGCGCGCCACATCGAATAGCGCGCGCGCTGCGTCTCCGGATCGCGGTGATACGTCATCCACCCGATCGAATGCCGGGCGATCCAGTCGACGCTCTGTCCGCCCGAGCCGACTGCAAGCATCGGCACCGCGTCGCCGTCGCGCGGCAGCAGCGCGAATTCTGGCGCATCGGGCGGCGCTTGGTCGGGCAGCACGCGCGACGGCACGCCGAGCGCGGCCGCGACGACGTCCCAGTGCGCGCGATAGCGGTCGCGCCGGGTCTGCGCGTCGACGCCGAACGCCGCATATTCGGGTGGCCGGTCGCCGGAGCCGAGGCCCAGAATGAAGCGCCCGGCCGACAGTGTCGCGACCGACAGCGCGCCCTTCGCGATATGCAGCGGATGCCGCAGCGGCAGCACGATCGCGCCGCTGGCGAGCGCGATCCGGCGGGTGCGCGACGCCAGCGCGCCGAGCAGCACCCACGGGTCGAGGTGGCCGACCGGGTCCGGATAGTCGGCGCTGTTCAGCGGCACGTCGCGAATCCACAGCGCGCGAAAGCCGAGCGAATCGGCCAGTGCCGCGAGTTCGAGCTGTTCGTTGAAGTCCGCGACGATGCGGCCGCTGCGAAGGAGCGGAAGCGTGAGGCCGATCGACAGCCGTCCGGCGGAAAAGACGCGTTGCGCGACGTCGGGGCAGGCGGGAGCGGATGGGGGCATGGCGGGTCCTTGGGGGCGAGGCAGCAGGAACGCGTGGCGTTCCGTGTCCGAATGCTAGCGTGTTTGCGCGATGCACGAGCGGCACGGCGCCGCGCTGAGCGGCCCGCAGTGTCGCGCCGCGCAACACGCGCCCCATGCGCGACGCCGGCCGAGGGGCGTGTCAGGCGCTGGGCCGCCCGGGCAGACGCGACGACGCCAGCCGGCCGTGCGTTTCAGTTTCGAAACGTTCGCGCTTTCCGGCGGGGTACGATGCCGGCCCGCCGCCTGCCGTGTGCCCGCGAGGCCTTGCGGCATGAAGCATGGTGCGCTCCTTGCATGGTTGTAGGGGCCGTGAGCGCGATCGCGGGGGGCTGTCGACCCGGCAATCGCTTCAGTGGGTCGGATGTATCGGAGACGGGGACAAGAGAATGAAAAAAGACCGAAACGCAACGCATCGTGTTGCAAACATGAATCGCCGACCTGCCAGGGTATTCGCTTCGCCGCTGATTGCGGCGACGTGAGCGAGCGGCTTTCCGTTCCATCCGAGCGATCGGGTTCGTTCCGAACGACGACGTGCAAGCGTGACGCACGAGGCCGACCGGTGCCGGTCGGCCGTCGGAGACGAACCGCGGACCGGGCGGATGGCCCCGGCCTGGATCCCGGAATCGTCATGCCATGGCGCAACGCACGTCGTCGCGCGGCGAATGCATTTGCACGCCGTGCCGCGTGTCGGCGCGACGAGCACGCCGAACCGGGTCGGGACAGCCGGTGACGCGCCAGGGTGCGCGGCAGGGCGGAGCACGTGGCGTCCCGGGGAGCGTCCGTCGATCGCGCGCATGACGGACGTCGCAACATTGTGCTGTCAATTGGTCCACTACCCCGATGGATCAATTGTTGAAGCGCCCGTCGCCGAGCGGCGACGGGCGTCTTTTTGCGTGCTGGCGCGTGCGGCGGCTGGCCGTGGCGGCGGCCGGCCCGATCGCATCGCGTTCTGTATCATGTGCTGGCGTGCCTGGCCGCCCGTGCGGGCGCACGGCCTGCCGGCGCGACCGATCACGTTGCCAACATGAACGACACAGCCTTGCCCGATCCCTCCATCGCCGACGTCGATCCGGCCGCGCTCGATGCGCTGCAGACGTTCGTCGAGCGTCATCCGCGCCTGCTCGTGCTGACCGGCGCGGGCATCAGCACCGATTCCGGCATTCCCGGCTACCGCGACCGCAACGGCCGATGGATGCGCTCGCCGCCGATCCAGCTCCACGAATTTCTCGGTTCCGATGCCGCGCGGCGCCGCTACTGGGCGCGCAGCATGATCGGCTGGCCGGTCGTCGGGCGCGCGCAGCCGAACCGCTCGCATGTCGCGCTGGCGCGGCTCGGCGGCGCGGGCCGGATCGAGCGCCTCGTCACGCAGAACGTCGACGGCCTGCATCAGCGCGCGGGCAGCGACGACGTGATCGAGCTGCACGGCGGCATCA
Source organism: Burkholderia sp. BCC0506 (assembly GCF_902833145.1). GTDB lineage: Bacteria > Pseudomonadota > Gammaproteobacteria > Burkholderiales > Burkholderiaceae > Burkholderia. The sequence continues at coordinate 40,930 of NZ_CADFEN010000011.1, forward strand.
ACGGCGTGACCTGCCTCGACTGCGGCGCGCATCACGCGCGGGCGACGATCCAGACCGTGCTCGAAGCCGACAATCCCGAGCTGCTCGGCGCGCAGGCCGAGCCGGCCGCGGACGGCGACGCGCATCTCGAATGGGCCGCGCTCGATACGTTCCGCATCCCGGCGTGCCCCGCGTGCGGCGGCCTGCTGAAGCCGGCGGTGGTGTTCTTCGGCGAGAACGTGCCGCGCGAGCGCGTGGCGCTGGCGTCGCGGGCGCTCGAGGCGGCCGACGCGCTGCTCGTCGTCGGCTCGTCGCTGATGGTGTATTCCGGCTACCGCTTCTGCGTGTGGGCGCAGGCCCGGCACAAGCCGGTCGCCGCACTCAATCTCGGCCATACGCGCGCCGACCCGATGCTGACGCTGAAGGTCGAGGCGCACTGCGCCCCCGCGCTCGACGCACTCGTGGCGCGGCTGGGCCTCGGGCGCAACGGCAACCCGACGGAGCTTGCATCGTGACCGGCGTCGCTTCCTCTCCCGATCCGTCCGCGCGGTTGTCGGCGCCGGCGGCCGAGCGCAATCGCGGGCCGATCCTCGACGTGCTGCGCCGCGTGCTGCCGGCGACCGGCAACGTGCTCGAAATCGCGAGCGGCACCGGGCAGCACGTCGTTCATTTCGCGCAGGCGTTGCCGGGCCTGCACTGGCAGCCGAGCGATCCCGATGCGCAGGCGCGGCGTTCGATCGCCGCGTGGGTCGCGCATGCGGGCCTCGCGAACGTTGCCGGGCCGCTGGCGTTCGACGTACGCGACACGCCGTGGCCGGTCGCGGCGCTCGACGCGATCGTCTGCATCAACATGGTCCATATCTCGCCGTGGGCCTGTACGGAGGCGCTGTTCGCCGGCGCGTCGCGCGTGTTGCGGCCGGGCGGCGTGCTGTTCCTGTACGGCCCGTATCGTCGCGAAGGCCGGCATACGGCGCCGTCGAACGAAGCGTTCGACCGGCAGTTGCGCAGCCGCGACCCGTCGTGGGGCGTGCGCGATCTCGAAACCGTCGTCGCGCTCGGGCTCGATCGCGGGCTCGACTGCAGCGAGGTCGTCGAGATGCCGGCGAACAACCTGAGCGTCGTGTTCCGGCGCCTGCCGCACGCGGAGCAATGACACGCAAGCGCGCAGCGCCGCCGGGTTTCCACTATCCTTTCGCCTGTGCGCGCGGCCCGGCTCGGGTCGCGCCCCGTTTTTTCCGGAGAATTGACTAATGGGCAAACAAGCAATCGGTGTGATCGGGCTCGCGGTGATGGGCCGCAATCTCGCACTCAATATCGAGAGCCGCGGTTACGCGGTGTCGGTGTACAACCGCAGTCGCGAGAAAACCGACGAACTGATCGCAGAATTCCCCGGCCGCAATCTGGTGCCGACCTATACGCTCGAGGAATTCGTCGCGTCGCTCGAAACGCCGCGCCGGATCCTGATGATGGTGAAGGCCGGGGAAGCGACCGATGCGACGATCGCATCGCTCAAGCCGCTGCTCGAGAAGGGCGACGTGCTGATCGACGGCGGCAATACGCACTTCACCGACACGATCCGCCGCAACCAGGAACTCGCGCAATCCGGCCTGCATTTCATCGGCACCGGCGTGTCGGGCGGCGAAGAGGGCGCGCTGCGCGGCCCGTCGATCATGCCCGGCGGCCAGCGCGACGCATACGATCTCGTCGAGCCGATCCTCAAGCAGATCGCCGCGAAGGCGCCGTCGGACGGCGAGCCGTGCGTCGCGTACATGGGCCCGGACGGCGCGGGCCACTACGTGAAGATGGTCCACAACGGCATCGAATACGGCGACATGCAGCTGATCGCCGAAAGCTACTCGGTGCTGAAGGATGTCGCGGGCCTGACCAACGACGAACTCGGCGCGGTGTACACCGAATGGAACCAGGGCGAACTCGACAGCTACCTGATCGAGATCACGTCGAAGATCTTCGGCAAGAAGGATGAAGAAACCGGCAAGCACCTCGTCGACGTGATCCTCGATCGCGCCGCGCAGAAGGGCACCGGCAAGTGGACGAGCCAGAACGCGCTGGATCTGGGCGTGCCGCTGCCGCTCATCACCGAGTCGGTGTTCGCGCGCGTGCTGTCGTCGCTGAAGACCGAGCGCGTCGCGGCCAGCAAGATCCTGTCGGGCCCGGCCGCCGCGCCGTTCGACGGCGATCGCGCCGCATTTGTCGAAGCGGTGCGCCGCGCGCTGTACCTGAGCAAGGTGATTTCGTACGCGCAGGGCTTCGCGCAGCTGCGCACGGCGTCGGAAGAATACGGCTGGAATCTCGATCTCGGGACGATCGCGAAGATCTTCCGCGCGGGCTGCATCATCCGTGCGCGCTTCCTGCAGAAGATCACCGACGCGTATGCGAAGGATCCGGCGCTCGCGAACCTGCTGCTCGACCCGTACTTCAAGGACATCGCCGCGAACTACCAGGCGTCGCTGCGCGACGTCGTGGTGGCCGCGGTGAAGGCCGGCGTGCCGGTCCCGGCGTTCGCATCGGCGGTCGCGTACTTCGACAGCTACCGGTCCGAGCGGCTGCCCGCGAACCTCGTGCAGGCGCAGCGCGACTTCTTCGGCGCGCATACGTTCGAGCGCACCGACAAGCCGGGCAGCTTCCACGCGAACTGGTCGTAACCGGCCAGCGGCGGCGGCATTGTTGCGAAAATCTATTCTTTGAATAGGGTTTTTCTATCCCGGATGCCGGCATTGTTGGCTCCGGGGAAACAGTGTTTTCGTTCTTTCATGGTTTTCCCTAGGTGTCGACGGGACTAAACTCTGTTCCATCGCTGCAGACATGGTGTGTGCGGCGGAGCAAAAAAATCCCGGAGGTAATCATGAAATCGCTGATCGCAACGTTCGCTGCTGCTGCTGTCCTCGCCGTCCCCGCCGTCTCGTTCGCCCAACAGAACGCGCCCGTCACCCGTGCACAGGTGAAGGCCGAACTGGTCCAGCTCCAACAGGCTGGCTACAAGCTGGGCAGCGACCGGACCAACTACCCGGAAGGCATCCAGGCTGCTGAAGCCCGCGTGAACCCGCAACAGAACGCCGCCGCGGCCGACACGACCGGCTACGGTGCGCAACCGGCCGCCGGCCAGGAATCGGGCGTACCGGCTGCGGGCGCGCCCGCTGCGGCCAAGACCGGCTGGCAAGTGAAGCGCGTCTCGGACGGCGCACCGGTCTACAAGGGTCGTTAATGGTACGGCCGCGCTCGCGACCGCATCCGGCCCCCTGTAGTACGAAAGCCCGTCGTTCCGCATAGCGGAACGACGGGCTTTTTCATTGGCGGCGCGCCATGCGCCGGCGTTCAGTGCAGCGGGCGTCTGCCGCGCCCGATATCGCGAAACAGCGCTTCGGCCGGCTCCAGCACCTGCAGCCACGTTTCGTCGTAACCGCTCAGCGTGTCGAGCGCATCGCGCAGCCGTTCGATCGCGAGGACCGGCAACTCGACGCTGTGGCGCGTGGCGCCGGTCAGGTGCGTGACGCTCGCCAGCTGGACGAGCGCGTCGGCCGCTTCGGCCACGTCGGTCGCGAACAGCAGGTGCCGGTTGAGCAATTCGACCAGACCGCTGGAACCGGCGAAATCGTCGGCGTCGAGCTGCACGGAGAGAAACGTCGCGTTGTTCATCAGCTGCTCCGAGTAACCCCGTCCTTCAGGACGGGAAGGAAAGGCGTGCGGTTGACAGGCAGCTTCTTCCACGGGTTAGGATCACCCGCATGATCCTTGTCTATCGCTACCGGGTGAAATCGCTCAACGGACTGCTCAACAAGCAGAGCCGCGCGGTGAACTACGTCTGGAACTTCTGCAACGACACGCAGAAGCACGCGCTCAAGTGGGGCAAGAAGTGGCCGACAGGATTCGACCTGAACGTGCTGACGACCGGCAGCGGCAAGGAACTCGGTATTCACTCCGGCACGGTCAACGCGACTTGCGAGCAATACGCGAAGTCGCGCAGTCAGCACCGTCGGCCCTACCTGCGCTATCGCGGCAGGAAGTCGCTGGGCTGGGTGCCGATGAAGGGGCGTGACCTGAAGCGCGAGGGTGACGCGTTCCGTTTCGCCGGCAACACCTTCCGCGTGTTCAACAGCCGACCGCTTCCCGAAGGCAAGATCAAGGACGGAACCAACTTTGCGCAGGATGCGCGCGGCAATTGGTTTCTCAACATCGTGATCGAGATGCCGGATCTTCAGGCTCGCCCGGTCCGTTCCGGCGTCGGCATCGACCTCGGCCTGAAAGACTTCGCCACACTTTCGACCGGCGAGAAGCTGCCCAATGACCAGTTCGGTCGACGCGCGGCGGAAAAGCTGGCGAAAGCGCAACGGGCGCGAAAGCACAAGCGACATATTGCGAAGCTGCACGCCAAGGTCGCGAATGCCCGTGCCGATTTCCAGCACAAGCTCGCGCTCGATCTGGTGCGGCGGTTCGATTACATCGCGGTCGGCAACGTGTCGGCCGGCAAACTTGCCAGAACCAGGATGGCGAAGAGCGTTTACGACGCATCCTGGTCGTCCTTCCGAAACAAGCTCCGCTACAAAGCGATCGCGCACGGAGCCACGTTCGAGGAAGTGGACGAAAGCGGTTCTACCCAGTCCTGTTCGTCGTGCGGATCGAAAGACAGCACGACGCGGCCGAAAGGTATCGCGGGACTGCGAATAAGAGAGTGGGCCTGCAGTGACTGTGGTGTCGAGCATGATCGAGATACCAACGCTGCGCTGAACATTCTCCGATGCGGACGTGCATCGCCAGGTGTGGGAATCCTCCGCCTTTAGGGAGAGGAGGGCGTCAATGTCATGCTCCTCGTTGTCGTTGGATCGCGCTGCGCATCAGCGAGTATAGGCGGCGATCGAAGCGGAGAATATGACGGGGCCGATACGGCAGGCGAGGGCGGCGGCCTGCGCGAAAAACGCGCAAGCGCCCGCCGGATCGCCCGTCTGGCGCGGCGTGCAGGCGGCTGGCGCTCCCATGCGACGCAGCAAGATTGTTTCCGGATCGGCCAACTGTCGGGGCGTTGACCGCGACAAATGGTATCTTTGCCGATCGGGACGATCGCGAAAAAGGGGCCGGTGAGCTCATTCGCGTCGACGTTCCGCTGTGGAAACTGACGGCCGCGAAAGCGGTCGGACACTGATTGATCCGGCCGTTCGGCCGGACATCGTGCGTCGCGCGCCGGGGGGCGGTGAGCGGCGCCACGACGCAAATCCGGGAGGACCCTTGAGAGAAACTATTCCCATCCACGACACGCTCACGCGCTGGCTGCCGCAGGCGGCGTTCGTCGCCGCGGCCGTCGCGCTGGCAGGCTGCACGATGACGCCGTGGACCGACAGCTGGCAACCCGCGCGCCAGCCGGCGCCCACGTCGGCCGCGACGCCGGGCGTGATTGCAGGCTACTACCGCGTGAACCCGGGCGATACGCTGGCAGGCATCGCGAGCGCGTACGGCCAGCGCGTGCAGGACGTGGCCAGCTGGAACCACATGGCGCCCACGGACGCCGTGTCGCCCGGCCAGGTGCTGCGGGTCGCGCCGCCGCCGGCTGCGAGCGCGTACGGGCAGCCGCCCGCGGCGGCCGCCCAGCCGGGCTCGCTGGCATGGCCGGCCACGGGCGTCGTCGCGACGCCGTTCTCCGCCGGCAAGACGCGCGGCATCGTGATCGCCGCGTCCGGGCCCGATCATTCGGTGCGGGCCGCGGCAAACGGGCGCGTGGTGTACGCCGGCTCCGGCGTCAAGGCGTACGGTCCGCTCGTGATCCTGAAGCACGACAACGGGCTCATCACGGCCTACGGGCACAACGGCAAGCTGCTCGTCAACGAAGGCGACGCGGTGCGCCAAGGGCAGCCGGTCGCCGAAATGGGCACCGACGCGAGCGGGCGTTCGACGTTCGAGTTCGAAGTCCGGCAGAACGGCAAGGTCGTCGATCCGATGAGTTTCCTGCCGCGCAACGGCGGCTGATCGTCGGGATCGCCACGTGTGCGCCGGGCGGCGCACACGTTTCCGCCTCTTCCATCTTCTCCGCCTTCATCCTTCCTTAAGCGTCACGCTGGCAGACTGTCTCGCGTGATTGCCGAGCCAGCGAATGCCCAGTGCGAGCGCCGCCGCGCCGAGCGCGATCAGCGAACACTGGATCGCGACGGGCAGGTAGCCGTGCGGCCGCGGATCGACGAACGGGTACGGATACCAGTTTTCCACCGCGCCGCGCACGAGCGTATAGCCGAGATAGACGACCGGGAAACCGAGCCACGCGAACGCGCTGCGGCGCGGAATCGGCGAGCGCGGTTCGACATACAGCCAGTCGCACAGCATCACGAGCGGCACGATCCGGTGCAGTACCCAGTTGTTGAACGCCGGCGTGACGTGGCGCAGCGCGTCGAGCCGCGCGAGCAGCAGCTCGTAGACGATCGCGGTGATCAGCACGTACAGCACCGCCGCGCCGCGCATCGATTCGTAGCGGGCCGAGCCGGGGCGCGCGATGCGCCACAGCCCCGCGGCCAGCATCGCGGCCGCGTAGAGGCTGCTCAGTTGCGTGAAATAGCTGAGGTAGTTGCCGAGATGGAAGTCCGGCAGGCGCCAGTAGTCGGCGACGCTGCGCAGCGTGGTGGACACCGCGAGCAACGCGGCGATCAGCCGGTAGGCCGCAACGAAGAACGCTTTGCTCATGATGCTCGCGCGCCGTCGCACCAAAGCTTCATCGTGCCACAGCCGCCCGGGCGCGCGATGCGGATTTTCCATAGGCCGGCGGCGCGCGGCCGATTCGCCGGAAATTTGACCGCGCCGTGCAAAACCGGACACCCGTACGGCTACAATCGTCACAGCTTTGCCGGGCGCAGGCCGGTTGCATCTGGCGCCCCTCCCCGCATACAACACGAGACGAAGCATGAAAAACATCCTCGCGAAACAGACGCGCTACAGCTCGCCCGCGATCTTCTTCCACTGGGCCATCTTCCTGCTGGTCGCGCTGGCCTATCTCGCCATCGAGATCCGCGGACCGAAAGGCAGCGACAGCCGGGCGTTCTGGATGAACGTGCATCTGACGGCCGGTACGTTCGTCCTCGTGCTGTCGGTGCTGCGCGTGCTGTGGCGCGTCGTCAGCCGCGTGCCGGACGCGATTCCGCAGACGACGCTGCTGCGCTGGCTGTCGAAGCTCGCGCATGTCGCGCTCTACGTATTCATCATCGCGCAGCCGCTGCTCGGCATGATGATGGTGAACATGGGCGGCAAGCCGGTGTCGCTCGACTGGCTCGGCGTGTCGTTCACGCTGTTCGGCCCCGACAAGGCGCTGCGCCCGACGATCAAGGAAGCACACGAACTGATCGGCAACGCGTTCTACTTCGTGATCGGCCTGCATGCACTGGCCGCGCTCTACCATCACTTCATCCGACGCGACGACGTGCTGCGGCGCATGGCGCCCTGATCGTCCGGCTCCGGGAACGCACGGAACGCGGGGGCGCATGGTTGCGTTGACAACCATGCGCCCCCGGTGCGTTTACCGTCGTCCGCACTGGTCATCGCGTTGAACATTCTGTAACATCTCGGCTGTTTTTACATTCCGCTTACTCGTCGCCGCACATGCTGCACCGACATCGTCACCTGACTGCCTGGCTTGGCCTGCTCGCGATCTGGATCGCGATCGCGGCGCCGCTGGTATCGCAGTGGCGTATCGCGCAGGCGGTCACGCCCGATGCGATCGTCTGCAGTACCGAGCATGGTGCGTATCGTGCGTCCGATGCGGGCGGCATGCACGATCATGCGCTGCATCTCGACGCGTGCGGCTACTGCGGCTTCTTCGCTCATAGCCCGGCCATCGGCGCGCCCGCCGCCGCGTCGGTCGATGCCATTTCCGTCGTTTCCGTCTCCGTCGCCGCGTCGCCTGCCGCCGCGGCGCGCAGCGACCGCTATCCGCGCGCCTATCCGCGTGCACCGCCCGAGCGCGCCTGACGCGTTCCTTTCCGTTCTTATTACCGCCGATATCCGTGCGGCCCGTCGCGGCCGCGTGGAGGGCGTCACTCGGGCTTTCGATCATGACCAATTTCCAGTTGCGTGCGCCGCGGGCGCCACGCAATGCCGGTGCGGGGCCTTTGCCGCGCATGCTGAAACTTACCGTTCCCGCGCTGGCCGTCAGTGCGCTGGCCGCGAGCGCTACCGCGGCCGAAACCGCGCAAGCGGCCGGCGCGCAGGCGGACGCCGCCGCGATACTGTTGCCGCCCGTCGAAGTCGTCGCGTCGCCGCTGTCGACGCCGCTCGTCGTCGTCACGGATCCGAAGGCGCCGCGCCAGCCGCTGCCCGCCAGCGACGGCGCGGACTACCTGAAGACGATCCCCGGCTTCACGTCGATCCGCAGCGGCGGCACGAACGGCGACCCCGTGCTGCGCGGGATGTTCGGTTCGCGGCTGAACATCCTCGCGAACGGGATGCCGACGCTCGGTGCGTGCCCGAACCGGATGGACGCGCCGACGTCGTATATCGCGCCGGAAAGCTATGACAAGGTCACCGTCGTGAAGGGGCCGCAGACCGTGCTGTACGGCCCGGGCGCGTCGGCCGGCACCGTGCTGTTCGAGCGCGTGACGCCGCGTTTCGAGCGCCCCGGCATGCGCTTCGACGGCAGTCTCGTCGGCGGGTCGTTCGGCCGCAACGACCAGAACGTCGACCTGACCGCCGGCACGCCGGACGTTTATGGCCGCGTGAGCGCGAACCATGCCCATTCGCAGGACTACAAGGACGGCAACGGCAACACCGTGCCGTCGCAGTGGGACAAGTGGAACGCCGATGCGGCGCTCGGCTGGACGCCCGACGACCATACGCGCGTCGAGCTGACCGCCGGCACCGGCGACGGTTATGCGCGCTACGCGGGCCGCGGGATGGACGGCGCGCATTTCCGCCGCGAGACGTTCGGCCTGTCGTTCGACAAGCGGCATCTCGGCGACGTGCTCGACCGGATCGAGGCGCGCGTGTACTACAACGAAGCCGATCACGTGATGGACAACTATACGTTGCGGCAGCCCGACCCGACGAGCAGCATGCCGATGCGGATGGCCGCGGACGTGCGGCGTCGCACGGTCGGCGCGCGTGCGGCCGCGACGTTCCGCTTCGGCGACGACTTCAAGCTCGTCACGGGCGTCGATGCGCAATCGAACCGGCTCGATTCGCGTTCGTCGATGGGGCAGCAGAACTACCGCGATCAGCCGTGGGGCGCGCAGACGACGATGTGGAACGCGGGCGTGTTCGGCGAACTGACGTGGTATGCGAGCGACGTAGCGCGCGTGATCGGCGGCGCGCGCGTCGACTATGCGAGCGCACGCGACAAGCGCGCGATGAAGGGCGGCATGATGACGAGCAAGCCGAATCCGACTTTCGACGACGATCGGACGAAGGTGCTGCCGAGCGGCTTCGTGCGGTACGAGCGCGATCTCGCGTCGCTGCCCGTCACGTGGTACGCGGGGATCGGCCATGCGGAGCGTTATCCGGACTACTGGGAACTGTTTTCAGCGACGCGCGGGCCGGCCGGCGCCGTCAACGCGTTCTCGGCGGTGCACCCGGAGAAGACCACGCAGCTCGATATCGGCGCGCAATACAAGAGCGACCGCTTCGATGCATGGGTGTCGGCGTACGCGGGCTACGTACAGGACTTCATCCTGTTCAACTATGCGCCCGGCATGATGGGCCCGACCACGCAGGCAACCAACGTCAATGCGCAGATCATGGGCGGTGAAGCCGGTGTGTCGTGGCGGCCGGTCGCACCGCTGCGTGTCGAGACGTCGCTCGCGTATGCGTGGGGGCGCAACGTGGCGAGCGGCGATCCGCTGCCGCAGATGCCGCCGCTCGAGGCGCGTATCGGGCTCGAATACACGCGCGGCGCATGGTCGGCAGGCGGCCTGTGGCGCATCGTTGCGCCGCAGCATCGTTATGCATTGAACGAGGGCAACGTGGTCGGCAAGGACTTCGGCCCGAGCGCCGGATTCGGCGTGCTGTCGCTGCATACGCAGTACAACGTCAGCAAGACCGTGCAGATCTCGGTCGGCGTCGACAACGTGCTGAACAAGGCCTACACCGAGCATTTGAACCTCGCCGGCAACGCAGGGTTCGGCTATCCGGCGAACGCGCCGGTGATGGAGCCGGGGCGCACCGCGTGGGTACGCGTGAGCGCGAAGCTGTAGCGCGCAACGCGCGTGTGCGTCGCAGCATGCGCGTGCCTGAAGTCCGCACCGCCCGAACGGGCGGGGCGCGTCAACCGATTAGAGAACCGTATCTAGTCGGGGCGCAAACGTTCGTGAGTCATGCTTAACTCCCGCATTCGACACGTATGGTGCGCGCAATGCGGCGTGCGTGTCGATCCGGTGTCATTCGCACCGGCAGCACAATAACCAGGAGACATGCATGGCCAGATCGATGCGTTCCAGGGTAATGGCAGGGGCAGTGGCATGCGCGATGAGCGTCGCGCCGTTCGCGGGCGCGACCGCGCTCACGACGCTGGCGACGACGCACACGGCGATGGCGGCGACTGCGCCCGCCGACGATTATGCGACGACGCGCTATCCGATCATTCTCGTGCACGGGCTGACCGGCACCGACAAGTATGCGGGCGTACTCGACTACTGGTACGGCATCCAGGAAGACCTGCAGCAGCATGGCGCGACCGTCTACGTCGCGAACCTGTCGGGCTTCCAGAGCGACGACGGCCCGAACGGGCGCGGCGAACAGCTGCTGGCCTACGTGAAGACGGTGCTCGCCGCGACCGGCGCGACCAAGGTCAACCTCGTCGGGCACAGCCAGGGCGGGCTGACGTCGCGCTATGTCGCGGCCGTCGCACCCGATCTCGTCGCGTCGGTGACGACGATCGGCACGCCGCATCGCGGCTCCGAGTTCGCCGACTTCGTGCAGGGCGTGCTCGCGTACGATCCGACCGGGTTGTCGTCGACGGTGATCGCCGCGTTCGTCAATGTATTCGGGATCCTGACGAGCAGCAGCCACAACACGAACCAGGACGCGCTCGCCGCGCTGAAGACGCTGACGACCGCGCAGGCCGCCACCTACAACCAGAACTATCCGAGCGCGGGCCTGGGCGCGCCGGGCAGTTGTCAGACCGGCGCGCCGACGGAAACGGTCGGCGGCAACACGCATCTGCTGTATTCGTGGGCCGGCACCGCGATCCAGCCGACGCTTTCGGTGCTCGGCGCGACGGGGGCGACGGATACGAGCACGATTCCGGTGATCGACCCGGCGAACGCGCTCGACCTGTCGACGCTGGCGCTGTACGGCACGGGCACGGTGATGATCAACCGGAGCGCCGGCCAGAACGACGGGCTCGTGTCGAAGTGCAGCGCGCTGTACGGCAAGGTGCTGAGCACGAGCTACAAGTGGAACCATCTCGACGAGATCAACCAGTTGCTCGGTGTGCGCGGCGCGTATGCGGAAGATCCGGTCGCGGTGATCCGCACGCATGCGAACCGGTTGAAGCTCGCGGGCGTGTGATCGATGGCGGCACGTGAAGGGCGCGCGCCGCTCGCGCGGCGCGCTGCAATCTATGGTGTCGTGGGGCTGACGGCAATCGCCGGCGTCGCGATGTGGAGCGGTGCGTGGCCGCATCGCGGCACGGGCGCCGCAGGCGACGTGCCGGATGCGCCGGCCGCGGGCGGCGTGGCGGCCGCCGCACCGCAGGCCGCCGCGCCGGCGAGCGCGGGCCTGCCGCCGTCGCTCGCCGGGTCCAGCGCGCCGCGCTTGCCGCTCGATGCAGGCGGCCGTCTCGCGAAGTCGCGCGCGGTGCGCGACTTCTTCGACTATTGCCTGACCGCGCGGAGCGACCTGAGCGCGGCCGCGCTCGACGCGTTCGTCGCACGCGAGATCGCCGCGCAGCTCGACGGCACGGTCGCGCAGGCGGAGGCGCTCGACGTGTGGCACAGGTATCGCGCCTATCTCGACGCGCTCGCGACGTTGCGCGATGCCGGCGCGGTCGACAAGTCCGACCTGGGCGCGTTGCAGCTCGCGCTCGATCAGCGCGCGTCGATCGCGTATCGCACGCTCGGCGACTGGAGCCAGCCGTTCTTCGGCGCGGAGCAGTGGCGGCAGCGCCACGACCTCGCACGATTGAAAATCGTTCAGGATCGCTCATTGACCGGTGCGCAGAAGGCCGAACGGCTCGCGGCGCTCGAGCAGCAGATGCCGGCCGACGAACGCGCGGCGCAGCAGCGGGTGGACCGGCAGCGTGCCGCGATCGACCAGATCGCGCAATTGCGAAAGAGCGGCGCGACGCCCGACACGATGCGCGCGCAACTGACGCAGACGCTCGGCCCCGAGGCCGCGGCCCGGGTCGCGCAGATGCAGCAGGACGATGCGTCGTGGCAGAGCCGTTACGCGGATTATGCGGCGCAGCGTGCGCAGATCGAATCGGCCGGCCTGTCGCCGCAGGCGCGCGACGCGCAGATCGCCGCATTGCGGCAGCGGGTATTCACGAAGCCCGGCGAAGCCGTGCGCGCGGCATCGCTCGATCGTGGCGCGGGCAGCGCGCATTGACGAACCGCACGCCGCCCCGTGCGGCGCGCGTCATGCCGCGCGCGTGACGTGCCGCGGCAGATGGCGCTCGATGGTATCGGCGAGCGTGTCGAACGCAGGGCGGATGCCTTCGTGCGCGACGCATGCATAGCCGAGCAGCAAGCCCTGCCGCGCGGTGTCGACGTTGCTGTAGTAACTGGTGAGCGGGCGCACGATCACGCCCGCGTCGAATGCGCTCTGCGTGACCGCGCGATCGTCGCACGCGTCGGGCAGGCCGAGCACCAGATGCAGGCCGGCCTCGTCGCCCATCACGGGCAGCGCGTCGCCGAAGCGCGCGCGGATCGCGTCGATCATCAGTTGCCGGCGCTCGCCGTACAGCGTGCGCATGCGTCTGACGTGCGAAGTGAGGTGGCCGTCCATGATGAATTCGGCGAGCACGGCCTGCTGCATCAGCTGGCCTTCGCGGTACAGCTCCGACAGCCCGGTGCGGAAGGTGTCGACCAGATGTTCGGGTACGACCATGTAGCCCATCCGCAATCCCGGGAACAGCATCTTGCCGAGACTGCCGACGTAGATCACGCGGCCGCCGTCGTCGAGCCCCTGCAGCGACGCGAGCGGGCGGCTGCCGTAGCGGAATTCGCTGTCGTAGTCGTCCTCGATGATCCAGCAGCGATGCTGGCGCGCATATTCGAGCAGCATGCGGCGCCGTGCGAGGCTCATCACCATCCCGAGCGGGTACTGGTGCGACGGCGTGACGAGCACGAGCCGCGGCGGATGCTGCATGTCGCTCGCGCGCGGGTCGAGCCCTTCCTGATCGACCGGCACCGGCGCGAGCGTGAGGCCGGCCGCCTGCAGGACGCTGCGCACGCCCCAGTAGCACGGCTCCTCGACCCACGCGCGATCGCCGATGTCGGACAGCAACCGCACCGCGAGATCGATCGACTGATGGATACCCGTCGTGATGATCACCTGGTCCGGCGAGCATTTGACCGAGCGCGCGACGCGCAGGTAATCGGCGAGCGCACGCCGCAGCGGCCGGTAGCCGCCGCCCGGCGCATAGGTCAGCAGCTCCGGATTGGCCTCCTTCCACAGCCGCGCCTGCAGGCGGCTCCACGTGCGGCTCGGGAATTCCGACACGTCCGGCACGCCCGGCATGAACGCCCCCCACTGGCGCCGCGACACGCCCGCATGCTCGATCAGTTGCCGCCCGCGCATCGACAGGCTGCCCTGCGCGTCGGGCAGCGGCAGTTCGTCGGCCGCTGACGGCGGTGGCGCGGCGCCCGGCACGCGGATCGCGGCGGCGTCCGGCCGCGTATCGGCCACGTAGGTGCCGCTGCCGGTCGTCGTCAGCACGTAGCCTTCGGCCGTCAGCTGGTCGTACACGTGCAGCACCGTATTGCGCGCGATCGACAGGTCGCCCGCGAGCGTGCGCGAACTTGGTAGCTTTGTCCCTGGCCCCAATTCCCCGGTCAGGATGGCCTGCTGCATCAGTTGCAGCAATTGCCGGTACATCGGCTCGAACGAGCTGCGGTCCAGACGGGCGGACAGCCAGTCGGCGAGGATCACGGTATCCAAAGTGGTCCTACTAGGAATATTGAAATGGTTCCCTAGTATAGAACCGTGCGCGCCGTATAGTGGCTCGCATCTCAAAATCACTTGTCGCGGAACCAGGGGACAGCACGATGAAGTCCGATGATGTGATCGTCAGCTTTCGCGGCGTGCGGAAGACCTACGACGGCGAGACGCTGGTCGTCAAATCGCTCGACCTCGACATCCACCGCGGGGAATTCCTGACGCTGCTCGGGCCGTCCGGCTCGGGCAAGACCACTTGCCTGATGATGCTGGCCGGCTTCGAATTCCCGACCGGCGGCGAGATCCGTCTCGACGGCGAACTGCTGAACACCGTGCCGCCGCACAAGCGCAACATCGGCATGGTGTTCCAGAACTACGCGCTGTTTCCGCACCTGACGGTCGAGCAGAACGTCGGGTATCCGCTGACGGTGCGCAAGCTTTCGGCCGGCGAGCGCGCGGAGCGCGTCGCGCACGCGCTGAAGATGGTGCAGATGGAGCGCTTCGCGAAACGCTACCCGGCGCAACTGTCGGGCGGCCAGCAGCAGCGCATCGCGCTGGCGCGCGCGCTCGTGTTCGAGCCGAAGCTGGTGCTGATGGACGAGCCGCTCGGCGCGCTCGACAAGCAGTTGCGCGAACACATGCAGTACGAACTGAAGGCGTTGCACGAAAAGCTCGGCGTGACCTTCGTGTACGTGACGCACGACCAGGGCGAGGCGCTGACGATGTCCGATCGCGTCGCCGTGTTCGACAAGGGCATCGTGCAGCAGCTCGACACCGTCGACCGCCTGTACGAATCGCCGTGCAACGAATTCGTCGCGAACTTCATCGGCGACAGCAACCGGCTGCGCGGCACCATCGCGCGCGTCGACGGCGAATTCTGCGAATTCCGGCTCGACGACGGCACGCAGCTCGTCGGCCGCCGGATCGGCGACGCAGTCGAAGGCGCGCCGGCCGTCGCGTGCATCCGCCCCGAACGCATGAGCCTCGCGAACGGTCACGCGAACGGCCACCAGAACGGCGCCGCCGCCAATCGCGTGACGGGCGAGGCGCGCAGCCTCATCTATTTCGGCGATCACGTGCGCATGCGCTGCGCGCTGCCGGGCCAGGACGAATGCTTCGTGAAGGTGCCGCTCGGCACCGGCGCGCTCGACGCGTTCTCGCCCGGCGCGCCCGTCTCGCTCGCTTTCTCGCCCGAACACCTGCGCGTGTTCGCGTGAGCCTGGTTTCCCCGTTTTCCCGCAGCACGTCGTCAACAACAACGCCCACTTCCACCACGAGAGGAGAGGAACCATCATGAAACGAGCAAGCTTTACCGCGCGCCGCACGGCGCTCGCGCTGGCACTGGTCGCATTCGGCGCATCGGCCACGGCGGCCGAGCTCACGGTCGTCAACTTCGGCGGCGCGAACGGCGACGCGCAGAAGGTCGCGTTCAACCAGCCGTTCGAGAAGGCGACCGGCAACAAGGTCACGGCCGTCGAATACAACGGCGAGCAGGCGAAGGTGAAGGCGATGGTCGAGGCGAAGCACGTCAACTGGGACGTGGTCGAAGTCGAATCGGGCGACCTGAACCGCGGCTGCGACGAAGGGCTGTACGAGAAGCTCGACTGGTCGAAGATCGCGAAGAAGTCCGACCTGATTCCGGAATCGCCGCAGGTGTGCGGCGTCGGCTTCTTCGTGTGGTCGACGGCGCTGTCGTACAACGCGGACAAGCTGAAGACCGCGCCGACCGGCTGGGCCGATTTCTGGAACGTGAAGAAATTCCCCGGCAAGCGCGGGATGCGCAAGGGCGCGCGCTACAACCTCGAGTTCGCGCTGATGGCCGACGGCGTCGCGACGAAGGACGTCTACAAGGTGCTCGGCACGAAGGCCGGCCAGGATCGCGCGTTCAAGAAGCTCGACGAGCTGAAGCCGTACATCCAGTGGTGGGAAGCGGGCGCACAGCCGCCGCAGTTCCTGGTGGCCGGCGACGTCGTGATGTCGACCGCGTACAACGGCCGCATCGACGCCGCGCAGAAGGAAGGCAAGAACCTGAAGGTCGTGTGGAACGGCAGCATCTACGACCTCGACTACTGGGCGATTCCGAAGGGCTCGCCGAACAAGGCGCTCGCCGAGCAGTACATCGCGTACTCGCTGACGCCCAAGCCGCAGCAGGCATATGCGCAGCACATCGCGTACGGCCCGGCGAACGTCGCCGCGATCAAGGCGCTCGACGCGAAGACGCTCGCGAACCTGCCGAATTCGCCGGCCAACGGCAAGAACGCGATCCTGGAGGACATCGGCTTCTGGACCGACCACAGCGACGAGCTCGAACAGCGCTTCGCCGCGTGGGCCACGAAGTAAGCGCTACTCAGGTGTCCTGATGCAACCGGCCGCGCGGCGCGCTGAACGCGTCGCGCGGCATTCCGCCGGAACGTGCCCGGCCGGAGATAACCGTTGAATACGATGACGATCGCGCCTTCCTCGCCGTCGACCGCCGCGCTCAAGCGCGAGCTGAAGGCCGCCGAGGCCCGCAAGCGCACGATGGCGCTGCTGCTGGTCGCGCCGCTCGCGATTTTCCTGCTGCTGATTTTCGTCGTGCCGATCGGCACGCTGCTCACGCGCGCGGTGCAGAACCCGGAGATCGCGACCGCGTTGCCGAACACGGTCGCCGCGTTGTCGGGCTGGGACCGCAAGACGCCGCCGGCGGACGCCGCCTACGTCGCGCTCGCGGCCGACATGACGAAGGTGGCCGACAGCGAGGCGATGGGTGCGCTCGCCCGGCGCCTGAACACCGAGATTCCCGGCTATCGCTCGCTCGTCGCGAAGACCGCGCGCGCGATGCCGCTGAAGGGCGACGGCGACGCGGTGCTCACGCCCGCGCAGCAGCGCGCGAAGCTCGTCGAGCTCGATGCGCGCTGGGGCGACCCCGCATACTGGCAGGCGATCGCGAAGAACGGCAGCGCGTATTCGCCGTTCTACCTGCTCGCCGCGCTCGACCACAAGCAGGACGGCTTCGGCCACATCGTGCAGGCCGATCCCGACCAGTCGATCTACGTCGCGATCTTCGGCCGCACGTTCGTGATCGGCATCGCCGTCACGCTGTTCGCGCTGCTGCTCGGCTATCCGCTCGCGTACTGGATCTCGACGCAGTCGGAGCGGCGCGCGAATCTCGTGATGATCCTCGTGCTGATTCCGTTCTGGACGTCGGTGCTCGTGCGCGTCGCCGCATGGATCGTGCTGCTGCAGAGCGAAGGGCTCATCAACAAGGCGCTGCTCGGCAGCGGGCTGATCTCGCATCCGCTGACGCTGCTGTTCAACCGCGTCGGCGTGTACATCTCGATGACGCACATCCTGCTGCCGTTCATGATCCTGCCGCTCTACAGCGTGATGAAGTCGATCCCGCCGACCTACCAGCGCGCGGCCGTGTCGCTCGGCAGCCATCCGTTCGCCGCGTTCTGGCGCGTGTACGTGCCGCAGACCTATCCGGGCGTCGGCGCGGGCGCGCTGCTCGTGTTCATCCTCGCGATCGGCTACTACATCACGCCCGCGCTGCTCGGCGGGCCGAACGACCAGATGGTCAGCTACTACGTCGCGTACTTCACGAACGTGACGATCAACTGGGGCATGGCGTGTGCGCTCGGCGGGCTGCTGCTCGCGGCGACGCTCGTGCTGTACGCGGTGTACGGGCGCTTCACGCGCACCAACGTGAGCCTCGGCTGAGCGCCGGGCACAGGGAAACGGGAAGGGGATGCCGACCATGAAACTCGCCAGGCCGCTGTTCGCGCCGCACATGTCGTTCGTCGAGCGCGCGTGGTACGTCGCGTTGCGCGTGCTCGTCGTGCTGACGCTGCTGTACCTGATCCTGCCGGTGCTCGCGATCGTGCCGCTGTCGTTCTCGTCGAGCACGTTCCTCGTCTATCCGATTCCGGGCTTCTCCACGCGCTGGTACGAGAACCTGATCGCCTCGGACGAGTGGCGGATGGCCGCGAAGAACAGCTTCATCGTCGCGCCGTCGGCGACCGTCGTCGCGACCGTGCTCGGCACGCTCGCGGCCATCGGCCTGACGAAGGCCGACTTCCGCGGCAAGGGGCTGCTGATGGCCGTGCTGCTGTCGCCGATGATCGTGCCCGTCGTCGTGGTCGGCGTCGGCATGTACCTGTTCTTCGCGCCGCTCGGGCTCGCGAATACCTACACGGGGCTGATCGCCGCGCACGCGGCGCTCGGCGTGCCGTTCGTCGTGACGACGGTGGCCGCGACGCTGCAGGGTTTCAACCAGAACCTCGTGCGCGCGAGCCTGTCGCTCGGCGCGAACCCGGTCACGACGTTCTTCCGCGTGACGCTGCCGGTGATCGCGCCGGGCGTGATGTCGGGCGCGCTGTTCGCGTTCGCGACGTCGTTCGACGAAGTGGTCGTCACGCTGTTCCTTGCCGGCGCGGACCAGACGACGCTGCCGCGCCAGATGTTCACGGGCATCCGCGAGAACATCAGCCCGACGATCGCCGCGCTCGCGACCATCCTGATCATCTTCTCGACGAGCCTGCTGCTCGCGCTCGAATGGCTGCGCGGCCGCAATGCACGGCGTGCGGTGTCGTAAAGAGCGGCGGCCGATCGTTGTGTCTGCATCGGTGCCGCCCGCCCGACGCGGCATGCCGAATCTTTCGTTTCGCTGACTGGCGAAGCGGCCGCCTGCACGTTTGATGCGGCTCTGCAACAATACGGCTCGCGGTGCCGCGCATTCCAGTGCTGCTGCACGGAACAACCGGCGCCGCGCCGCTCAATCCGCGACGCCGCGCGTCGCCCGTCAGCCGAGCCCATCTTGTCCGAATTCACTTCCTCCGCCGGCGCGCACGAGCCGGCCGTCAACTGGCGCGCGATGTCCGCGGTGCTGCTGGCCGTCGCGCTCGCGACACTCGATACGGCCATCGCGAACACCGCGCTGCCCGCCATCGCCGCCGACCTGCATGCGTCGCCGGCCGCGTCCGTGTGGATCATCAACGCGTACCAGCTCGCGATGGTCGCGACGCTGCTGCCGTTCGCGGCGCTCGGCGACATCGTCGGCCACAAGCGCGTGTACGTCACCGGGCTCGCGGTGTTCACGCTGGCGTCGCTCGGTTGTTCGCTCGCGTCGACGCTGCCGCTGCTGACGGCCGCGCGCATCGTGCAGGGCTTCGGCGCGAGCGCGATCATGAGCGTCAACGTCGCGCTGATCCGCGGCCTGTTTCCTGCGCACCGGCTCGGGCGCGGCGTCGGCTTCAACGCGCTCGTCGTCGGCGTGTCGTTCGCGGTGGGGCCGACCATCGCGTCGCTGATCCTGTCGGTGGCCGCGTGGCCGTGGCTGTTCGCGGTGAACGTGCCGCTCGGCGTGTTCGCGCTGGCCGTCGCGATTCCATCGCTGCCGCAGACGGCGCGCGGCAAGCATGCGTTCGATCCGGTTGCCGCGCTGTTCAACGTGATCACGTTCGCGTCGCTGATTTTCGCGCTCGGCGAATTCGCGCAGCGCGGGCCGCTGTCGGTCGTGTTCGCGGCGGCCGCGGTGGCATGCGCGTTCGGCTGGCTGCTGATCCGCCGCCAGGGCGGGCACCCGGCGCCGATGCTGCCGGTCGACCTGTTCCGCCGCCCCGTGTTCGCGCTGTCCGCGCTGACCGCCGTATGCGCGTTCGCCGCGCAGGGGCTCGCGTTCGTGTCGCTGCCGTTCTATTTCGAAACCGTCCTGCATCGCAGCGCAGTCGAAACGGGTTTCCTGATGACGCCATGGTCGGCGGTCGTCGCGCTCGCCGCGCCGATCGCGGGGCGGCTGTCGGATCGTTATCCGCCCGGGCTGCTCGGCGCGATCGGCCTCGCGTTGCTGAGTGCGGGGATGGTGTCGCTCGCCGCGCTGCCGGTGTCGCCGGGCGTCGTCGACATCGGCTGGCGGATGATGCTGTGCGGCGCGGGCTTCGGCTTCTTCCAGTCGCCGAACCTGAAAGCGCTGATGTCGAGCGCGCCGCCCGAGCGCAGCGGCGGCGCGAGCGGGATCATCGCGACCGCGCGGCTGATCGGGCAGGCGACGGGCGCGGCGCTGGTTGCGCTGTCGTTCGGCATTGCGGGGCACCACGGGCCGACGCTTGCATTGATGCTCGGTGCGGGCTTCGCGGGCGCGGCGAGCGTCGCGAGCGGGCTGCGGCTGTTCGCGCCGTCGCATCGGGCCGGCGCGCCGGTCGCGTCGGAGCGCGTGAAGGAGCCGGCGACGGAGTAGGGCGCGGGACGCTCGCAACCGGTGCGCGGCAGACGCTCGCCGCGCACCGGTCTTCATGCATCGCTCAGAACCCGCCGGACTTGATCAGCTGGTTGAGGTTCGCGATGTTCAGGCTGCCGAAGCCGGTCGTCAGATCCCAGCCGGTGCCGGCGGTATAGCCATACCCCTGATAGCCGTTGTTGCCCGACTTGACGTCATAGCGCACGAGCGACGGGTTCGACGGAATGTCCGCATAGAAGTTGCCGGCCGGGAAGCCGAGGCCGGTGCCGTTCGCCGCGAGCAGACGCGCCCAGAAGCCCGTGAAGATCGGCGCCGCGAGGCTCGTGCCGCCGATCTGCTGCAACTGGCCGTAGTTGTAGATGTACGCGCCCGTGCTTTGCGCCGCATCGAACGCGACGTCCGGCAACTGGCGATTGCTGCCCGACTGCCACGACGGCGCGGGCAGGATCGTGCTGACGCCGCCCCCCGTCGCCCACAGCTTGCCGTTCGAATCGAGCCCTTCGTTCCACACCGTCTCGTTCGAGAACGCGCCCGCCGACGTCGTGTAGAGCGTCGTGCCGCCGATCGCGAGCACGTGCGGCGACGATGCCGGCCACGACACCGTGTAGTTCGAGCCGTCCGGATAGCCGCGGTTGTTGCACTCGTACACGCCTTCGTCGCCCGACGATACCGAGAACGTCTGGCCTTGCGCGGCTGCCGTCGTGAAGATCTGTTCCTCGGCGTCGATCGTGCCGTCCGCGTTCGCATCGGTTTCGCACCAGCCGAGCGACACGTTGATCACCTTCGCGGTGTTGTCCGACACCGCGCGGTTGAACGCCTGCGTGAGGCCCGTGTTGCCGGCGGCGTTCAGGTCCGTCATGTAGAACACCAGCTTGCCGACCTGGCCGCCGGCCGCGCCGACGATCGACTGGCTGTCGAGATCCCATTCGCCCTGGCCGTCCTGGTCGTCGGTGTAGCTGCCGCCCGTGCCGTTGGTCTTGACGGTCTGCGTCGTGACCGTGCCGTAGCCGTTGCTCGACGTGAACTGCTTCAGGTCCTGCAGCGTTTGCGATACGCCGCCGATCGTGATGATGCCGACGGTCACGCCGGCCGCGGTCGGCACGCCGGTCGCGTTGTAGAGGCCCGGGAATTCCTTCGGATAGTGGCCCGTCGCCGTGCCGGCGGCGAGCGCCTGCGGCTTCGCCACGTTGCCGATGCGCAGCATCGGCTGCGCGTGCGCGACGCTTTGCAGCCCGAGCACCGAGCCGACGACGTCGCCGAGTGCACGCGGCACCTGCGCGGTCGACGTGTTGGCGAAGCCCGAACGGCCCGCGTACTGGAAGTGCACGAGCGACGTGTTGAACGCCGTCTTCACCGTGCCGGCCGTGCCGCTGGCGGAGATCAGCAACCGGTTCGGCGCGACCTCGACATTCGTGAAGCCGCTCTTGCGCAGATAGTCGACGACCGACTGCACCTGCGCTTCGGTCGGCGCGTAGTTCGCGAGGAACTGCTCGTGCGTCAGGTACTGGCGGTAATGCGCGCTGCCGGGCCGGTTCACGTCGCGCGCCAGTTGCTTGAGTTGCGCGGCGTTGCGCAGCTTCAGGCTGACGACGACGTTGGTCGTTTCACCGGCCGCGAGTTCGAGCGACGGCGCCGCACTGCGCGCCATCAACTGCGGGCCGGTCAGAAAGGCCTTCGTGTGAGTATCGACCCAATCCGTCGCCGCGTGCGCCGCGGCGGCGGCGAACACGAGCGGTGCCACGCACGCCAGGCGGCGGGGCGACGGAAGGGGAAGGGCAAACCAGGTGTTCCTTTTCATCGGGAGTC
Source organism: Burkholderia sp. BCC0506 (assembly GCF_902833145.1). GTDB lineage: Bacteria > Pseudomonadota > Gammaproteobacteria > Burkholderiales > Burkholderiaceae > Burkholderia. The sequence goes on from NZ_CADFEN010000011.1 coordinate 63,005, forward strand.
CTTTTTAGGAGAGGCGACGTTACTGGAACCCCCGGCCCTTGTGGGGCCGCGAGCGGTGACGAGCGTAGGGCGTCGGTGCCGTTCGGGTAGCTGCCATTTTCCATAGCTGTCAGTTCTGACAACGGCACGCATGCGTGTGCGCACGGCGTCGCACGCGTGGGCCAATGGCGGGGGCGGCGAGCGGAACCGGTTCGCGGTACGACGGCGCGGCAATGCGCGCCGCTATCACGCACGCGTCGTTCGTTGCAGCACCGGAACGTGCGCGATCGACGAAGGGCGCGCCGCGTGGCCGCGCGGCGTTGGCGTGTCAATGGCTGCGCGCCGTATCGCACTATGTGGTCACTGGAAGCGACTCGTCAGGAACGGATTCGCACATGCACAGGAACGGGGCCGGCCGAACGCAAACGTTTCCCGAACTGTGGAACGGCGCGTCGGCCAGTCTTGCAGGCTGCTTTCGGATCGCGCGTCGCAATCGAGGATTAGAAGAAAGGCTCGAATTCGCCGTTGGCGCGAGCCGGTGCGATACGTGTGCCTGTCGCGCAGGATCGGACAACGTCGTGCGCGAAATTCCCCCTTGACGCGCGCCGCTCGGCGGATATGCTTCGATTCATAACCATGGAGTTATGAATTTTCGCCGACATGCAGAACGCTCACGACACGCTTTTCCGGACGCTTGCCGATCCCACGCGCCGCGCGCTTTTCGAGCGGCTGTGCGCGGAGGGCGAGCTGACGGTTGCCGCGCTGACCGCCCATGCGGGCGTCTCGCAGCCGGCCGTGTCGAAGCACCTTGGCGTACTGAAGCAAGCCGGGCTCGTGAACGACCGTCACGAAGGCCGGCAGACGCACTACAGCGCGCAGCCGCACGCGCTGGCCCCGTTGATCGACTGGACGAGCCAGATGGCAGGTTTCTGGCGGAGCCGGTTCGATGCCCTCGAAGACCTGCTCAAAAGGATGGATCAGTAATGAACCCAGCCTCGACCGAAACGCGCTCCGTCGTCGTCGAACGGGAGCTGCCTCATCCGCCGGAGAAGATCTGGCGCGCGCTCACGCAACCGCACCTGATCGAGGCGTGGCTGATGAAGAGCGACTTCGCGCCCGTCGCGGGCCGTGCATTCGGCTTCCGCGCGGACTGGGGCTCGGTCGACTGCACGGTCGTCACGATCGAGCCGCACCGCACGCTGTCCTATACATGGGCGGCCCACGGCCTCGAAAGCATCGTCACGTGGACGCTCACGCCGACGCCGGCCGGCACGCACCTGCGCATGGAACAGGTCGGCTTCCGCCCCGACCAGGAGCACGCATATCGCGGCGCGCAGTACGGCTGGGTCCGCTTCTTCGACTCGCTCGAACAGGTACTGGCGCGCCCCGACGCGCAAACGGAGGCGCGCGCATGAGTGCAACGGAGCTGCAACCGTCCGAGCGCATCGACGCGCTGATCGCCGGCATCGCCGACTGGCGCGGCGCGACCTTCGCCGAGCTGCGCCGGACGATCCTCGCGGCGGACGAGGGCATCGTCGAAGAGTGGAAGTGGATGGGCAGCCCCGTGTGGTCGTGCGACGGGATGATCGCGGTCGCGAACGCGCACAAGGGCAAGGTGAAACTGACGTTCATGCACGGTGCGCACCTGCCCGATCCCGACGGGCTGTTCAATGCGGGCCTCGAAGGCAATGCGCGTCGCGCGATCGACTTCCTCGAAGGCGACAAGATCGACAAGCGGGCGTTGAAAAAGCTCGTGCGCGCGGCGATCGACTACAACCGCGCGCATTTGAAGAAGAATGCGCGCGGGGCGGCCGCGAAGGCGCGCGGCGACACGGCGGCGTAGGCCGCATCGAGCAGGGCGAAAAAAAGCCCGACACGAGGTCGGGCATCCAAATCGGCCGCAACCACCCGCGAGGCGGTTGCGGCACCTGCAACGGCCGCGCGCTTACGCCGCGAGCAGCGAGCGCAGCACGAACGGCAGGATCCCGCCGTGCTTGTAGTAGTCGACTTCGATCGGCGTATCGATGCGCAGCAGCACCGGCACGCGGGTCGTTTCGCCGTTCTTGCGGTGGATCACGAGCGTGACGTCCTGCTGCGGCTTGAAGTCGTCGCCGAGGCCTTCGATGTCGTAGGTCTCTTCACCGGTGATGCCGAGCGACTGGACGCTGTCCGCGCCCTTGAACTGCAGCGGCAGCACGCCCATGCCGACCAGGTTCGAGCGATGGATCCGCTCGAAGCTGCGGGCGATCACGGCCTTCACGCCGAGCAGTTGCGTGCCCTTCGCGGCCCAGTCGCGCGACGAGCCCGTGCCGTACTCTTCGCCCGCGAACACGACGGTCGGCGTGCCGGCGGCCACGTACTGCATCGCCGCGTCGTAGATCGACTGCTGTTCGCCGCTCGGCTGGTGGATCGTCAGGCCGCCTTCGACGCGCGTGCCGTCCGCCTTCGGCGGGATCATCAGGTTCTTGATCCGGACGTTCGCGAACGTACCGCGCATCATCACGTCGTGGTTGCCGCGGCGCGAGCCGTAGCTGTTGAAGTCGGCCTTCTGCACGCCGTTTTCCTTCAGCCACTTGCCTGCCGGCGAATCTTCCTTGATCGAGCCTGCCGGGCTGATGTGGTCGGTCGTGACAGAGTCGCCGAAGATGCCCAGCGCGCGCGCGCCCTTGACCGTCGGGATCGACGCGGCCGGCTCCATCGAGAAGTCGTTGCCGAAGAACGGCGGCTCGGCGATGTACGTCGACTTCGGCCAGTCGTAGACCTCGCCCGTTTCGCCCTCGATCTTGCTCCAGAGGTCGCCCTTCTTGGTCAGCTTCGAGTAGTTGTCCTCGAACTTCTTCGGATCGAGCGCGAACTTGAGCAGCGCGTGGATTTCGTCGCTCGTCGGCCAGATGTCGCCGAGGTAGATGTCGCGGCCGCCCTTGCCCTTGCCGACCGGCTCGGTCATCAGGTCGCGCGTGATGTTGCCGGCGATCGCGTACGCGACGACGAGCGGCGGCGATGCGAGGAAGTTCGCGCGGATGTTCGGGTGGATACGCGCTTCGAAGTTACGGTTGCCGGACAGCACGGCCGCCGCGACGATGTCGTTCTTCGTGATCGCTTCGTTCAGTTCCGGCGTCAGGTCGCCCGCGTTGCCGATACAGGTCGTGCAGCCGTACGCCGCCACTTCGAAGCCGAGCTTCGACAGGTAGGGCAGCAGGCCGGTCTTCGTCAGGTATTCGGTGACGATGCGCGACCCCGGCGCGAGCGAGGTCTTGATCTTCGGATCGACCGTGAGGCCGGCCTCGACCGCCTTCTTCGCGAGCAGGCCGGCGGCCAGCAGCACGCTCGGGTTCGACGTGTTCGTGCACGACGTGATCGCGGCGATCAGCACGTCGCCGTTCTTCACGTCGACGCCGTTGCTCGTCGTGTACTGCGTGTTCAGGTCTTCCGCCTTCTTCGCGAAGCCGTTCTCCGCGACCGGCTTCGAGAACAGCTCGGTGAACGTCGACTTGACGTGACCGATCTCGATGCGGTCCTGCGGGCGCTTCGGGCCGGCCAGCGACGGGGCGACCGTCGCGAGGTCGAGCGTCACCGTCTTCGTGTAGTCGATGTCGCCGGCCTTCGGAATGCCGAACAGCTTCTGCGCCTTGAAGTAGTTTTCGAACGCGGCGATTTCGGCCTTCGTGCGGCCCGTGCCTTCGAAGTATTCGATGGTCTTTTCGTCGACCGGGAAGAAGCCCATCGTCGCGCCGTATTCCGGCGCCATGTTGCCGATCGTCGCGCGGTCCGGCAGCGACAGCGACTTCGTGCCTTCGCCGAAGAATTCGACGAACTTGCCGACGACCTTCTCCTTGCGCAGCATTTCGGTGATCGTCAGCACCAGGTCGGTGGCCGTCACGCCTTCGCGCAGCTTGCCCTTCAGCTCGACGCCGACCACGTCCGGCGTCAGGAAGTACACCGGCTGGCCGAGCATGCCGGCTTCCGCCTCGATGCCGCCCACGCCCCAGCCGACCACGCCGATGCCGTTGATCATCGTCGTGTGGCTGTCCGTGCCGACAAGGGTGTCCGGGTAGTACACGGTGTCGGCGCCGTCCGTCTTCTTGTGGACGCCGCGCGCCAGATACTCGAGGTTCACCTGGTGGACGATACCCACGCCCGGCGGCACGACCTTGAACGTGTCGAACGCCTGCATGCCCCACTTCATGAACTGGTAGCGCTCGTTGTTGCGCTGGAATTCCAGCTTCATGTTCAGGTCGAGCGCGTCCTTCTGGCGGAAGTAGTCGATCTGGACCGAGTGGTCGACGACGAGATCGACCGGGACCAGCGGCTCGATCTTCTTCGGGTTCTTGCCCGTGCGCTCGGCGACGCCGCGCATGGCCGCGATGTCGGCGAGCAGCGGCACGCCCGTGAAGTCCTGCAGCACGACGCGCGACACGACGAACGGAATCTCGTCCACGCGCTTCGCGGTCGGTTTCCAGTTCGCGAGCTGCTCGATGTGCTCTTCGGTGATTTTCTTGCCGTCGTAGTTGCGCAGCACGGACTCGAGCACGATGCGGATCGACACCGGCAGGCGTTCGATCTTCGTCTTCAGCTCCTTGCCGAGTTGCGGCAGCGAGTAGAACTTGCCTTTGCCGGAACCGCTGTCGAATTCCTTGAGGGTCTTGTGGAGATTGTGGGCCATGGTGATTTTCCTGGGTTTAAGGCTAGGAAACAAAGAGTCCTATATCACATACAAGTCGACGTACTCATCGACCGGCATCGCGTCGAGCTTTGCCTGGTCCAGCGACACGTCGAGAATCGCTTGTTGCTGCTTGGCCGGAAAGCGGCGGGCGAGGTGGGTCCGGAATTTATCGACCAGCAGCGGGATGCCGTCCGCGCGGCGCCGCCGATGGCCGAGCGGGTACTCGACCGCCACTTCGGCAAGCTTCGATCCGTCCGTGAACTCGATCGTCAGCGCATTCGCGATCGAGCGCTTGTCCGGATCGTGGTAATCCTTCGTGAACTGCGGATCCTCGACGCACACGGTTTTCGCGCGCAGCGCGTCGATGCGCGGGTCCGCCGCGGCCGCGTCTTCGTAGTCGGCCGCGGTCAGCCGGCCGAACAGCAGCGGCACGGCGACCATGTACTGGATGCAGTGGTCGCGGTCGGCCGGATTGGCGAGCGGGCCCTGCTTGTCGATGATGCGGATCGCGGCCGCGTGCGTGCGGATCGTGATGCGGGCGATGTCGTCGGTCGTGCGGCCCGCCGCGGCGAGCTGCGCGTGCAGCTGCAGCGCGGCCTCGGCGGCCGTCTGCGCATGGAATTCGGCGGGGAACGCGATCTTGAACAGCACGTTTTCCATCACGTACGTGCCGTACGGGCGCTGGAAGCGGAACGGCTTGCCGCCGAACAGCACGTCGTAGAAGCCCCAGGTGCTGGCGGTGAGCGCCGACGGATAGCCCATTTCACCCGTTTTCGCGATCAGCGCGAGGCGCACCGCGCGGGACGTGGCGTCGCCGGCCGCCCACGATTTGCGCGAACCGGTGTTCGGCGCATGGCGGTAGGTCCGCAGCGCGTGGCCGTCGACGAACGCGTTGGACACCGCGTTGATCAGCTCGTCGCGCGTGAGCCCGAGGAGACGCCCGACGACGGCCGTCGATGCGACCTTCACGAGCAGCACGTGGTCGAGCCCGACCGCGTTGAACGCATTCTCGAGGGCGAGGCAGCCCTGGATCTCGTGAGCCTGGATCATCGCGACCAGCACGTCGCGCATCGCGAGCGGCTTGCGGCCGGCCGCGCGGGCCGTGCGGGAGAGCCAGTCGGCCGTCGCCAGGATCCCGCCGAGGTTGTCGGACGGATGACCCCATTCGGCGGCGAGCCAGGTGTCGTTGAAGTCCAGCCAGCGGATCATCGCGCCGATGCCGAACGCGGCCTGCACGGGATCGAGCTGGAAGGAGGTGCCGGGCACCTTCGCGCCGTTCGGCACGATCGTGCCGGGCACGACGGGGCCGAGCAGCTTGGTGCAGGCAGGGTAGGACAGCGCCTCGAGTCCGCATCCGAGCGTGTCGATCAGGCAATGACGCGCCGTCTCCAGCGCGAGCGCGCTGTCGATCCCGGTGTTCAGCACGTAGTCGACGATGTCGACGAGTACCGTATCGGGAGCCGGGCGGACGTTGGAGACCGGGGCGGACATCGAGGGGCCGAGGGAAGCGCGCTTAGTTCGTCGCCGGCTTCAGTTCGTTCGCCTGCGTCGGCGCCGCGGCGCCTTGTGCCATTTCCGGCGTCACGCACTCGTCCGCGAGGCGCTCGCCGCCGTTCGCGTCGGAGAACAGCATCGCCTTGCTCGGGATCACGACCAGCTTGAAGCCGGCTGCCGGATCGTAGAACGTGTCGGCGCCCGTCGTCGTGGCCTGGCGCGGCAGCTTGTAGTTCTTCTTCGCCCAGTGAACCGTGACGACCTGGTCGCGCTTCATGTCGCCGGCGAGGTCGAACGACAGACCTTCCTTACAGGACCACTTGACCGCGCCGTCCGGTACCGGATCGACCTTGGCGGCTGCGCGTGCCTGCGCCTTCTTGCTGCGCGGGATGATGCGCTTGGCCGGCGCCGGGCGCTTGGCCGCTGCCTTCTTCGCGGTCGTGGTGGCCGTACCCTGGGCAAACGCGCTCGGAGCCGACACCAGCATCGTGGCGGACAAGGCGCCGATGGCGGTAGCGATCAGGAGTTTCTTCATGGAGTCAGAACCTTTCGATAATCAGTTGACAAGGGCCGGCAATCGAAACCGCCGGCCGGTTTGAAACTGCACGCGCCCCGAAAGCGCGCAGCGGCCGCTATTTTCACCTATTTGGCCGCGCATATATCAGGTTTTCGGGCTCCGTTACGTTTTTTGTCGTTTCGCCGACTTCTGCCCGGCCTGCGTTCCGGCGAATGCATGAAACGCGTGACCCGGCCGGCGGCGCGCATTCAACGCGCGGCGCCCGCGGCGGCGGGGCCGAACAGCGGCGCGGCCTCGGCCGGTACGGGCTGGCCGGTGGCCCGCGCACGGCGCAGCACCGACCAGTAATAACGATAACTCGCGCGATCGTGCAGCGTATCACCGTGGCGCGTCGGGCCCCAGTCGGCCGCCTGCGCGGCCAGCAGAATCTCGGCGGCCAGCGCGACTTCGTCGGTGCGCGGCGCGAAGGCGTCGACGATCGGGCGGATCTGCGCGGGGTGGATGCTCCACATCCGCGTGAACGCGAATTCGTCGCGTGCGCGGCGCGCATCGCCGGCGACGACGCTCATGTCGCGCACCTCGGTCGTCACGTTGTGCGACGGCGTCTTGCCGTGCGCGTGACAGGCCGCGGCGATTTCCAGCTTCGCGCGGCGTACGAGCGGGTGCTCGAACTGGCCGGGCGAGCACATCGCGGAATCGGGGATCGCGCCGTGGTGCGCGGAGACGAAGTCCATCAGCCCGAAGCTCAGCGTGCCGACCGTCGGCAACGCGGCGAGGGCGGCGGCTTGCGCCAGCGCGCCGTGCGTCTCGATCAGCACGTCGACCGGAATCGGCTGCGCGATGCCGAGCTCGCGGCGCGTGCCTTCGATGAACGCGGTCATTTCGGCCGCGTCGGCGGCGTTCGCGACTTTCGGCAGCGTGATGTAGGCGGGTACGTGCGATGCGCGCAGCACGATGCGCACGTCGTCGCGCCAGTGCGGGTGGGAAAAGTCGTGGATGCGGACGCCGACGCGGCCGAAGCGGTTCTCGGCGCTGCCGAGCAGATCGGCGACGAGCGCCGCGTGCGCGGCTTCCTGGCCGACGGCCGCGCCGTCCTCGCAGTCGAGCGTGAGATCGAACACGGGGCCCAGCTCGGCCTGCAGCGCGAGCGACTTGCGCATCAGCTTCTCGCTGCCCGCGTAGTGATCGCAGCAGGGCAGGATCGCGGGCGGTGACGCCCCGTCGTACAGCACTTGTGCAGGAGTGAGCGCGGCCATCTCGTCTACGTCAGGGGAGCGGGTCAACGTGGAGAAAATCGGATTCGGGCAGGTTCTGGGCCGGTGCGCGGCGGGCGCGGGGCGGCAAAACGGGCGCGAATCGGATCGGCCGGCAGGGCCGGCGGCATGCCGGCCCGTGCCGAAGCCGGGCGGCCCGAAGGCCGCCCGGCACGATGCGTGATGCTTAGTTCTTCAGCAGGTGGGCGACGCCATCGCGCTCTTCGAGCAGCTCGGCCAGCGTGCCGTCCATCTTCTCGCGCGAGAACGCGTCGATTTCCAGGCCTTCGACACGCTTGTACTCGCCGTTTTCGCAGGTGACCGGCACGCCGTAGATGATGTCTTCGGGGATGCCGTACGAGCCGTCCGACGGAATGCCCATCGTGACCCACTTGCCGTTCGTGCCGAGCACCCAGTCACGCACGTGGTCGATCGCCGCGTTGGCCGCCGACGCCGCCGACGACAGGCCGCGCGCTTCGATGATCGCCGCGCCGCGCTTGCCGACGGTCGGGATGAACGTGTCGCGGTTCCACACGTCGTCGTTGATCAGCTTCAGCAGCGATTCGCCTTCGGCGGTCGCGAAGCGGAAGTCCGGGTACATCGTCGGCGAGTGGTTGCCCCACACGGCGAGCTTCTCGATCGACGCGACCGGCTTGCCCGACTTGGCGGCGAGCTGCGACAGCGCGCGGTTGTGGTCGAGGCGCAGCATGGCCGTGAAGTTCTTCTTCGGCAGATCCGGCGCCGACTTCATCGCGATGTACGCGTTCGTGTTCGCCGGGTTGCCGACGACCAGCACCTTCACGTCGCGGCTCGCGACTTCGTTCAGCGCGGCGCCCTGAACCGTGAAGATTTCGGCGTTCGCCGACAGCAGGTCCTTGCGCTCCATGCCCTTCGAGCGCGGACGTGCACCGACCAGCAGCGCGACGTCCGCATCCTTGAATGCGACCTTCGGATCGTCGGTGATCACGACGCCCGCGAGCAGCGGGAACGCGCAATCGTCGAGTTCCATCACGACGCCTTTGACGGCGGCTTGGGCTTGCGGGAGGTCGAGCAGTTGCAGGATGACCGGCTGGTCCTTGCCGAGCAGGTCGCCGTTCGCGATGCGGAACAGCAGGGAGTAAGCGATTTGACCTGCGGCGCCGGTGACGGCAACGCGCTTTGCGGGCTTAGCCATTGAAAATCTCCAGGACGGGTGAAGCGTTGGACGCGAGCGAAAACGCCATTCTATGCGCGTTGTGCGTAGCGTTGCATTGAAGCAGGGCGGAGGACTCGCGATGGCACACGCGGTGAACCTGGAGACGGCCGTGGCACGTAGCCGGGGACGCGCCGTTGCACCCGCGAACCCTTGCTCGACCGGGAGTGTAGGAGCCGTCACGCGCAAAGTCAAACGGTATCATATGTCTTATATAAGACAGATGTTTTGCGGAAATTGAGTGGACGAAAAAGTGCGGTTTGTGATGAAATGCGCGCCATGACATCGAACCAGGCGAACACCGCGAATCAGACCGGCGCAGGCGGCCCAGGGCAGCCGGGCGCGGGCGATCCCGCGGCCTCGCCCGCGGCAGCCGCGTCGCCGACGTTCAGCCCGTTATACCAGCAGATCAAGTCGTTGATCACGCAGAGTCTCGAATCCGGCGAATGGAAGCCGGGCGAGATCATTCCCAGCGAAGTGGAGCTCGCGGCCCGGTACAAGGTCAGCCAGGGCACCGTGCGCAAGGCGATCGACGAGCTGGCCGCCGAAAACCTCGTGGTCCGGCGGCAGGGCAAGGGTACTTTTGTTGCAACGCACAACGAGGATCGCGCGCAATTCCGCTTCCTGCGTCTGCTGGCCGACGACGGCGCCGAGCACCCGCACGTGAGCCGCCTGCTCGAATGCCGGCGCCTGCGCGCGCCGGCCGAGATCGCGCGGCAGCTCGACCTGAAGCCGGCCGATCCGGTCGTGCAGGTGCGCCGCCTGCTGGAATTCGACGGCGAAGTGACGGTGCTCGACGAGATCTGGCTGCCGGGCGCGATGTTCCGCGGGCTCACGTTCGAGCGGCTGAGCGAGTACAAGGGGCCGCTCTACGCGATGTTCGAGACGGAGTTCGGCACGCGGATGATCCGCGCGACGGAGAAGATCCGCGCGGTCGCGGCGGATCCGGCGGTGGCCGACCTGCTGCACGTGCCGGCGGGCTTCCCGTTGCTGTCGGTCGAGCGTGTGTCCTATACGTACGGGGACCGGCCGGTGGAAGTGCGGCGCGGCTGGTATGTCACAACCGGGTACTACTATCAGAATGACTTGAGCTGACGACGTTCGGCTCAGCCGCGTGCATTCGCGTTTCCCACGCTCGCGAAGCACGTTTCGGGCCGCCTTTGTTCGTGTTCGCGCAATGATCCAGAGCAGACTTTCGCTGCAGCGCGATATAAAAAGGCGCTAAAATCGCGGATTAGTGTGACAACATAGTAGGGGTCTAGCATGACTGACGCAGTAAGAAAGCCGAGGCCGGAATACCGGAACATCGGAATCGGCGACATCACGTTGAAATATCGCATGCCGCTGGCGGCGATACTGTCGATTCTCCATCGTATCAGCGGCGCGCTGCTGTTCCTGTTCCTGCCGTTCCTGCTGTTCCTCTTCGACCAGAGCCTCACCTCCGAGCTCAGCTTCGAAGTCTTCAAGGCTTTCCTCTCCAACATCGTCGTCAAGCTGATCGTCCTCGCACTGTCCTGGGCCTTCTTCCACCATTTCTGCGCCGGCATTCGCCACCTGCTGATGGACGTCAACCACGACGCCGTCTCGAAGGAAGGCGGCAAGCGGACGGCCGTCGTCGTCTTTGTCGTCTCGATCGCGCTGACGATCGCCATGGCACTCAAACTGTTCGGAGCATTCTAAGAAAATGGCAGCCAACAACCGAATCGGCTCGAAGCGCCTCGTCGTCGGCGCGCACTACGGCCTGCGCGACTGGCTCGCGCAGCGCGTCACCGCCACGATCATGGCGGTCTACACGGTCATTCTGCTCGTCCTGTTCTTCGGCGCGCACGACTTCTCGTACGAAGGCTGGGCATCGATCTTCTCCGCGCAATGGATGAAGCTCGCGACCTTCGTGACGCTGCTCTCCCTCTTCTACCACGCATGGGTCGGCGTGCGCGACATCTGGATGGACTACGTGAAGCCCGTCGGTGTGCGCCTGCTGCTGCAATCGCTGACCATCGTCTGGCTGCTCGCATGTGCGGGCTACGCCGCGCAGATTCTCTGGAGAGTGTAAAGAATGGCTGCAATCAAAACTTCCCTGCCGCGCCGCAAGTTCGACGTGGTGATCGTCGGCGCGGGCGGCTCGGGCTTGCGCGCAGCGCTGCAACTGTCGCGCGCGGGCCTGTCGGTCGGCGTGCTGTCGAAGGTGTTCCCGACCCGTTCGCACACGGTGGCCGCGCAAGGCGGCATCGGCGCGTCGCTCGGCAACATGAGCGAAGACAACTGGCACTACCACTTCTACGACACGATCAAGGGTTCCGACTGGCTCGGCGACCAGGACGCGATCGAGTTCATGTGCCGCGAAGCACCGAACGTCGTGTACGAGCTCGAACACTTCGGCATGCCGTTCGACCGTAACGCCGACGGCACGATCTACCAGCGCCCGTTCGGCGGCCACACCGCGAACTACGGCGAGAAGCCGGTCCAGCGCGCTTGCGCGGCCGCCGACCGTACCGGTCACGCGCTGCTGCACACGCTGTACCAGCAGAACGTCGAGGCGAAGACGCAGTTCTTCGTCGAATGGATGGCGCTCGACCTGATCCGCGACGCGGACGGCGACGTGCTCGGCGTGACGGCCCTCGAGATGGAGACGGGCGACGTCTACATCATGGAAGGCAAGACGACGCTGTTCGCGACGGGCGGCGCGGGCCGGATCTTCGCGGCATCGACCAACGCGTTCATCAACACCGGCGACGGCCTCGGCATGGCGGCCCGCTCGGGCATCGCGCTGCAGGACATGGAGTTCTGGCAGTTCCACCCGACCGGCGTGGCCGGCGCGGGCGTGCTGATCACCGAAGGCGTGCGCGGCGAAGGCGGTATCCTGCGCAACGCGAACGGCGAGCGCTTCATGGAACGCTACGCGCCGACGCTGAAGGATCTGGCGCCGCGTGACTTCGTGTCGCGTTCGATGGACCAGGAAATCAAGGAAGGTCGCGGCGTCGGTCCGAACAAGGATCACGTGCTGCTCGACCTGTCGCACATCGGCGCCGAGACGATCATGAAGCGTCTGCCGTCGATCCGCGAAATCGCGCTGAAGTTCGCGAACGTCGACGCGATCAAGGAGCCGATCCCGGTCGTCCCGACGATCCACTACCAGATGGGCGGCATCCCGACCAACATCCACGGTCAGGTCGTCGGCACGTCGCGCGACCACAAGGAACCGGTCAACGGCTTCTACGCAGTGGGCGAATGCTCGTGCGTGTCCGTGCACGGCGCGAACCGCCTCGGCACGAACTCGCTGCTGGATCTCGTGGTGTTCGGCCGTGCGGCCGGCAACCACATCGTCCAGCACGTGAAGAACCAGAAGGAACACAAGCCGCTGCCGGCCGATGCAGGCGAATTCTCGCTGGCGCGCCTGAACAAGCTCGACAAGTCGAGCTCGGGCGAGTACACGCAGGACGTCGCGAACGACATCCGCGCGACGATGCAGAAGCACGCAGGCGTGTTCCGCACGTCGGCGCTGCTGAAGGAAGGCGTCGAGCAGATGGCCGGCCTGAAGGCGCGCGTGGAAAACATCCACCTGAAGGACAAGTCGAAGGTGTTCAACACCGCGCGCGTCGAAGCGCTCGAGCTGGAGAACCTGATCGAAGTGGCCCGCGCGACGATGGTGTCGGCGGAAGCGCGCAAGGAAAGCCGCGGCGCGCACGCGCACAGCGACTACGAACACCGCGACGACGAAAACTGGCTGCGCCACACGCTGTGGTACAGCGAAGGCGATCGCCTCGACTACAAGCCGGTTCAAATGAAGCCGCTGACGGTCGAATCCGTGCCGCCGAAGCCGCGCACGTTCTAAGCCGAGTCAAAGGAATCCGAAATGGCAAAACGCATTTTTGAAGTCTACCGCTACGATCCGGACAAGGACGCGGCACCGCGCATGCAGACGTACGAGCTCGAGATCCAGCATGAGCGCATGCTGCTCGACGCACTGGTGAAGCTGAAGGCCGTGGACGAGACGCTGTCGTTCCGCCGTTCGTGCCGCGAAGGCGTGTGCGGTTCGGACGCGATGAACATCAACGGCAAGAACGGTCTCGCGTGCCTGACGAACCTGAACGACCTGCCGCAGAAGATCGTGCTGCGTCCGCTGCCGGGCCTGCCCGTCGTGCGCGACCTGATCGTCGACATGACGCACTTCTTCAATCAGTACCACTCGATCAAGCCGTACCTGATCAACGACGCGCCGCCGCCGGAGAAGGAACGCCTCCAGTCGCCGGAAGAGCGCGACGAGCTCGACGGCGTGTACGAGTGCATTCTGTGCGCGAGCTGCTCGACGTCGTGCCCGAGCTTCTGGTGGAACCCGGACAAGTTCGTCGGCCCGGCCGGCCTGCTGCAGGCTTACCGCTTCATCGCGGACAGCCGCGACACGGCCACCGGCGAGCGTCTCGACAACCTGGAAGATCCGTACCGTCTGTTCCGTTGCCACACGATCATGAACTGCGTCGACGTTTGCCCGAAGGGCCTGAACCCGACGAAGGCGATCGGCAAGATCAAGGAACTGATGGTCCGTCGCGCGGTATAAAGTTTGATGAGCGACGATTCGCATCAATCCGACCCTCACCGCCGCGCGCGCCTGCGCTGGCGCGCGCGGCGGGGTCTGCTGGAGAACGACATCGTGTTCGAGCGTTTCTTCAGCCGATACGAGCATGACCTCACCGATGCAGACGTAGGCGCGTTGTCGCGCCTGCTCGATCTGAGCGACAACGACCTGATGGACTTGCTCCTCGCGCGCAAGGAACCAGAGGGCGACCTAGACAGCCCGGACATTCACCGGCTGTTGGAGATGCTGCGCAACGTGTAATGCCAAGGCGTAACGCGCTGTGCCCGTTATCGAATCCCGTTTCTTTATTTCGATTGAGGATGTGCCATGACTCCGTCTGATGTTAAAGCCACGCTATCGTTCAGCGACAACTCGCCGAGCGTCGAACTGCCGATCTACAAGGGCACGATGGGCCCGGACGTGATCGACATCCGCAAGCTGTACGGCCAGACCGGCAAGTTCACTTACGACCCGGGCTTCATGTCGACGGCTTCGTGTAATTCGGCGATCACGTACATCGACGGCGACAAGGGCGAACTGCTGTATCGCGGCTACCCGATCGACAATCTCGCGCAGAACGCCGACTTCCTCGAGTCCTGCTACCTGCTGCTGAAGGGCGAGCTGCCGAACGCCGCACAGAAGAAGGAATTCGTCGACACCGTCACGAAGCACACGATGGTGCACGAGCAGATGCACTTCTTCTTCCGTGGCTTCCGCCGCGACGCGCACCCGATGGCGATCCTGGTCGCCGCGGTCGGCGCGCTGTCCGCGTTCTACCACGACTCGCTCGACATCAACGACCCGCGTCACCGCGAAGTGTCGGCGATCCGCATGATCGCGAAGCTGCCGACGCTCGTCGCGATGGCGTACAAGTACAGCATCGGCCAGCCGTTCGTGTATCCGAAGAACTCGCTGTCGTACAGCGCGAACTTCATGCACATGATGTTCTCGAACCCGTGCGAAGAGTACAAGGTCAACGACGTGCTCGTCCGCGCGCTCGACCGCATCCTGATCCTGCACGCCGACCACGAGCAGAACGCGTCGACGTCGACGGTCCGCCTGGCCGGCTCGTCGGGCGCGAACCCGTTCGCGTGTATCGCGGCCGGTATCGCGTGTCTGTGGGGCCCGGCGCACGGCGGTGCGAACGAAGCCGCGCTGAACATGCTCGAGCAGATCGGTTCGCCGGACAACATCCCCGAATTCATCAAGCAGGTGAAGGACAAGAATTCGGGCGTGAAGCTGATGGGCTTCGGTCACCGCGTGTACAAGAACTACGACCCGCGTGCGAAGCTGATGCGCGAAACGTGCTACGAAGTGCTCAACGAACTGGGCCTGCACGACGATCCGCTGTTCAAGCTCGCGATGCAGCTCGAGAAGATCGCGCTGGAAGACGAATACTTCGTGTCGCGCAAGCTGTACCCGAACGTCGACTTCTATTCGGGTATCGTCCAGCGCGCGCTGGGCATCCCGACGTCGATGTTCACGTGTATCTTCGCGATGGCACGTACGGTCGGCTGGATCGCACAGTGGAACGAAATGATCGCGGATCCGGAACAGAAGATCGGCCGTCCGCGTCAGCTGTTCATCGGCGACACGCCGCGCGAAGCGAAGCCGCTCAACGCACGTTAAGCCGTGTGCGGCACGAACGGCCGGCAGGCCGTTCGCGTCGGGCAATAGCCACGCCACGACACCCCGACGGGTCAACCCGTCGGGGTGTTTTCATTTGGGCGGCCGGCGTTGGCCCGATCCGGCGCGGCGCTCCAGCGACGGCGGCCGTGCGTCGAGCGCGAGCGCCTCGTCGTCGGGCGCGTGGCCGTGCTGCTTGAAGAACCGGCGGTACGCGCCGGGCGTCGTGCCGCGCGCGGCGAGGAACTGGCGGTTGAAGTTCGCGACATTCGGCATGCCGCAGCGCGCGGCCACCGTCGCGATCGGCCAGTCGGTGCCGACGAGATGGCGGCATGCGTGCGCGAGCCGCAGCCGCTGCACGTAGCGGCCGACGCTTTCGCCGAGATGCCGGACGAACAGGCGTTGCAGCGTGCGTTCGGACAGGTGCGCGGCAGCGGCGAGTGCGTCGATGCGCAGCGGTTCATGGAAATGCCGGTCGATCGCGTCGAGCACGCGGTCGAGCCGTTCGGCTTCGGGCGCGCCGGGGCCGGCGGGCGACGGTGCGCGGTCGGGCCGCTCGTACGCATGCGCGGTGGCGAGCGGCTCGCCGCCGGCTTCCGCGAGATCGGCAAGCGTGTCGAGCGTGGCCGCGAGCCGCACGCGCGGCGACGGATCGAGCAACAGCGGCAGCCGCGCGCGCATCGCGCGGGCCGTCTCCACGTCGAAGCGCAGGCCGGGCGCCGCGCGCCGCAGCAGCGAGCGCAGCGGCGCGTATTCGGGGCAGCAGTCGGCCAGTCGCCGCGCCCAGTCCCCGTCGAACCAGACGACGAGCGCGACTTCGGGCGCGTCGCGCTCGATGCGCGCGTTCGACGACCACGTATGCGGCAGGTTCGGCGGTACGAGCACGAGATCGTCGTCCGCGTAGCGTGCGACGTGATCGCCGATGAAGCGCTGGCCGCGGCTGTTGAGCGTCAGCGTCAGTTCGTACTCGGGATGGCGATGCCATTCGAACGGGATGCGCTCGAGCTGGCGGTGGTAGACGCGGATCGAACAGCCGGACGCGAACGTCACGTGCTCGTATTGCGGTTTCATCGCGGCCTCCGGCAGCGCGCCGTGGCATGATCGTGAGCGATCGTCACCCCGGAGCGATGCCATGTTTTCACATGTTTGCGTGGGCGTCAGCGAGACGGCGCGCGCCTACGATTTCTACGCGCCGCTGTTCGCGGAACTCGGGCTGCGCCTGAAGTTCCGCGAGCCGGACGGCTGGGCGGGCTGGATGCCGGCCGACGCCGAGCGGCCGCTGTTCTTCTTCGGCAAGCCGCTCGACGGCCGGCCGCCCGAGCCGGGCAACGGCCACACGATCGCGTTCGATGCGCCGACCCGCGCGCACGTCGATCGCTGCCACGCGCTCGCGCTGCGACAGGGCGGCACCTGCGAAGGGCCGCCGGGCCTGCGGCCGCACTATCACCGCGACTACTACGGCGCCTATTTTCGCGACCCGGACGGCAACAAGCTCTGCGTGGTCTGCCATCGTCCCGAGTAATACACGGTTGTCAGGATTGTATCGATTGTTGGCTGAATAGTGTCGATGGCGACCGTTTGGCGGCCGTACGCTGAGGGCTCATCAAGACGCGATTCAGCGAGGAGACAAGCGATGCACCTGACGATCGACGATCTGCCGGCCGCGATCCGTACGGCAAAACGGGCGCTGCGCGCCGACTTGCCCGGTTATGCGGCCACGTTCCGCGAACTGGAAGGCGACATCGCGCGGCAGGTCGATACGATCCGCCGCGCGCACGCGCACGGCCACGACGTGATTCCGGTCGTACCGTTCGCGGATATCGCGGGCGGGAAGGTCGATCCGCACGCGATTGCCGCGATCCGCACGCATGGCGCGGTCGTGATCCGCGGCGTGTTCGATGCGCGGCAAGCGCGCGACTGGAACGACGAGATCGGTGCGTATCTGGAGGCGAACCGTTTCGCCGAGCGGCTGCACGCGCGCGCGGAAGACCGCTATTTCGGCAATCTCGCGTCGAGCAAGCCGCAGATTTACGGCGTGTACTGGTCGAAGCCGCAGGTGGCCGCGCGCCAGTCGCCGGCGCTCACGCAGGCGCGCGTGTTCCTGAACCGTCTGTGGCGACATGCGGACGGCGCGCGCACGCATTTCGATCCCGAGCAGGTGCCCGCGTATGCGGACCGGATTCGCCGCCGGCCGCCCGGTTCGACGTCGCTCGGGCTGTCGCCGCACGTCGACGGCGGCTCCGTCGAGCGCTGGCTCGGTGCGAATTTTCGCCAGGTCTATCGCCACGTGCTGGCCGGCCGCTGGCGCGATTACGACCCGTTCGATGCGGCGTTCCGCCCCGACGTCGAGGAGATTCCGTCACCGGCCGTATGTTCGATGTTCCGCACGTTCCAGGGCTGGACCGCACTAACACCGCAGGGCCCCGGCGACGGCACGCTGCAACTGATCCCGGTCGCGAACGCGATGGCCTATGTCGTGCTGCGCGCGCTGCAGGACGACGTCGCCGACGACGACCTGTGCGGCGCGCGTCCCGGCCGCGCGCTGTCGATCCGGCCCGAATGGCATTCGCTGCTGCTCGAGGCACTGGTGCCGATCCCGCACATGGAGCCGGGCGACGCGGTGTTCTGGCACGGCGACGTCGTGCATGCGGTCGAGGATGCGCATCGCGGCAACGGTGACAGCAACGTGATGTACATCGCGGCCGCGCCCGGCTGCGCGAAGAACGACGCGTACCTGCAACGCCAGCGGTCCGCGTTCCTGCGCGGCGACAGCCCGCCCGATTTTCCGGCCGACCATTTCGAGGTCGATTTCGACGGGCGCGCGGGGGAGGGCGAACTCACGGCGCTCGGCCGTTCGCAGATGGGGTTCGGGCCCGGCGCATAAAGCATGTGCGGCGGCCCCGAACGGCCGTGCGCGAGACGGCGGGCGGGCCGTCTGCCGAATCGGCTGCGTGGTGCACGCAATTCGACGCAATCGGCTGTCGGTGCCGCCGAAATCGACGCGAATTGCGCAATTTGGCTTCCGATAATGGTCCGGACACAACGCCGCAGGCCGCGCGCCGCACGGAAAGCGGCGCAGATCATGGAGGAGTCGATGCAATTCACGCAAGCGATCGTTCGTCGTCCCGCGCGGTCCTGCGGCGCGGGCCTGACTACCGCCGAACTCGGCGCACCCGACTACGACAAGACGCTCACGCAGTTCCATGCGTATTGCGACGCGCTGCGCACGCTCGGCGTCGAGCTGACCGAACTGCCGCCGCTGGATGCGTTTCCCGATTCGCACTTCGTCGAGGACGTCGCCGTCGTCACGCCGGAATTCGCGGTGATCACGCGCCCCGGCGCGCCCGCGCGGCGCGGCGAGACGGTTCACATCGAAGCGGCGCTCGCCGTGCATCGCGACCTGCTGCCGATGCAGTCCGGCCGCCTCGACGGCGGCGACGTGATGCTGGTCGGCAAGTGCTTCTTCATCGGCCTGACGAGCCGTACCGACGCGCAAGGCATCGCCGCGTTCGACGCGCTGGTGTCGCGTCACGGCTACTCGGTCGTCGCGGTACCGGTCGGCGCCGGCCTGCACCTGAAATCGGTCGTCAACGCGCTCGGCGACGACACGCTGCTCGTGACCGAGGCGCTCGCCGCGCATCCGGCATTCGCCGGCTATCGCCGGATCGCGATCTCGGCCGCCGACGAATACGCGGGCAACACGCTGCGCGTGAACGGCACGCTGATCACGCCGGCCGGTTATCCGCGCGTGCATGACGCGATCGCGTCGCTCGGCATGCCGCTGCACGTGATCGACACGAGCGAATTCCGCAAGATGGACGGCGGCCTGACCTGCCTGTCGCTGCGGTTCTAGCCGATTGGCGCGCGGCCGCTTCGGCCGGATAATGTGGCCCCCGCGCGGAACGGCAGACGTGCCGCGCACCAGCCACGACCCGACCGGAGCGAACGCGGATGACCGACAAGAAGATGCAGCTCGACAAGATCGATCTCCGGATCCTCGACATCCTGCGTACCGACGGGCGAATTTCCTACCGGAAGCTGTCGGAACGCGTGAACCTCACGCCGCGGCCGTGCCAGGCGCGCGTGGAGCGGCTCGAGGCGCTCGGCGTGATCGAAGGCTACCGCGCGGTGATCAAGGCGCCGCGCGCGACCAAGCCGATCATCGTGATCGCGCAGATCGTGCTGGCCGACCACGGGCGCTCGCAGGCGCCGTTCGAGGAGGAAATGCGCGCGAATCCGGCCGTGCTCGATTGCTGGCTCGTCAGCGGCACGTTCGATTTTCTCGTGCGGCTCGCGTGCGAGGATCTCGACGAGTACCGGCGGATCGCGAACGCGTGGCTGGAAAGCCCGCGATTCCGGATCGAAAAGATCGTGACGACGGCCGAACTGCAGGCGATCAAGCGCAGCGTCGTGTGAGCAACCGGCCCGGCAGGCCGGTTTCGATGCGAATGACCGGATCGATCGCTTTGCATTCCGAATCGAATTGGCTGACTGGATCGCAATCAGGGGGAACACTATGGATGCCATGCAAGCGGCGGCTGAGACGGCCGCGCCGTCCGGGGCGACGCTGAAGCGTCGTCTGCAGGGCCGCCACATCGCGATGATCGCGATCGGCGGTTCGATCGGCACGGGGCTGTTCGTCGCGTCGGGCGCATCGGTCGCGCAGGCGGGGCCGGGCGGGGCGATCGCCGCGTATCTCGCGATCGGGATCATGGTCTACTTCGTCGTCACCGGCTTGGGCGAGATGGCCGCGCTGATGCCGGTGTCGGGTTCGTTCGCGATCTACGGCGAGAAGTACGTCGACGAGGGTTTCGGCGTCGCGCTCGGCTGGACCTACTGGTATAGCTGGGCGGTGACGATCGCGATCGAGCTGGTCGCCGCGCAGATCGTGATGCGCTACTGGTTTCCGTCGGTGCCGGGCGTGTGGTGGGGCGCGGGCTTCCTCGTGCTGATCTTCCTGCTCAATACGCTGTCGGTGCGCGGCTTCGGCGAATCGGAGTACTGGTTCTCGCTGATCAAGGTCGCCACCGTGATCGCGTTCATCGCGGCCGGGCTGCTGATCGCGGCCGGCGTGCTGGGCGACGGGCATACCGGCAGCGGGCATATCGGCACCGGGCATCCGGTCGGCTGGCGCAACTTCACGACCGGCGACGCGCCGTTCGTCGGCGGCGTGCACGCGATGATGAGCGTCGCGCTGATCGCCGGCTTCTCGTTTCTCGGCACCGAGCTGGTCGGCATCACGGCCGGCGAATCGGAGCACCCGCGCACGACGATTCCGCGCGCGGTGAAGCAGATCTTCTGGCGGATCATGCTGTTCTACGTGCTCGCGATCTTCGTGATCGGCCTGCTCGTGCCGTACACCGATCCGAACCTGCTGAAGAGCGACGTGACCGACATCGGCGTGAGCCCGTTCACGCTGGTGTTCAGTCACGCGGGGTTCCCGCTCGCGGCCGGTGCGATGAATCTGGTGATCCTGACGGCCGTGCTGTCGGCCGGCAATTCCGGCACCTACGCGGCGACGCGCATGCTGTATAACCTCGCATCGGAAGGGCGTGCGCCGGCCGTATTCGCGACGCTGTCGCCCGGCGGCGTGCCGCGCAACGCGCTGTACGCGACGATGGCCGTGGGCGGGTTGTGCTTCCTCACGTCGCTGAGCAACAACCAGCGCATCTATCTGTGGTTGCTGAATACGGTCGGCATCACCGGCTTCATTGCGTGGCTCGGCATCGCGGTCTGCCATTACCGGTTCCGCAAGGGGTTCCTGAAGCAGGGCTATCGGCTCGACCAGCTGCCGTATCGCGCGAAATGGTTTCCGTTCGGGCCGTTGTTCGCGATCGCGATCTGCATCGTGATTTCGCTCGGCCAGGATTACCAGGCGTTCTTCGCCGCGCGCATCGACTGGATGGAAGTGCTGTCGATCTACGTGTGGATTCCGCTGTTCGTCGCGATCTGGTGGGCGTATCGCCGCGCGCGCAAGAGCCGGCTCGTGCGCTACGAGGAGATGGACATCGGGCCGTGGCTCACGCGCCCGGTCGACGAGGCCGACGAGAAGCGCGAATCGCCGCGCCGCTTGTAGCCCGTGCGTGCGGCCGCGGGCCGGGATACCATCGCGATTCGCGCGACGTGCCGGAGAGGGCCTCGGGCGCGTCGCGCGTTTCCCGATCGATTCCGCGTCCAGCACACGACATGACAACACAGCCGAACCGCGTTTTTTCCCGATCCTTCGTTTCCGCCGCCAGCGTGCACGGGCTGGCCGATACCGTGCGCACGGCCGGGCGACGCGCCGTCGACGTGGCCGACGACGCCCTCGCGCGTCTCGCGGCGATCGCGCCGCTCAATGCGATGGTGCACGTCGACGCCGAACTCGCGCGCCGCACGGCCGAGCGCGTCGATGCCCGCATCGCGCAAGGCGATGCGCTGCCGCTCGCCGGCGTGCCATTCGTGATCAAGGACAACCTCGATACCGCCGAAATGCCGACGCTCGGCGCGAGCCCGGCGGTGACCGGTTACCGTGCGACGCAGGACGCGCTGACCGTGCGGCGCCTGCTGGAAGCCGGCGCGGTGCCGCTCGGCAAGGCGAACATGCACGAGCTTGCGTTCGGCATCACGAGCGGCAACCGGCACTTCGGGGCAGTCGGCAATCCGCACGATCCGCGGCGTATCGCCGGCGGGTCGAGCGGTGGCACCGCGGCGGCCGTCGCGGCCGGCATTCCGTTCGGACTGGGTACCGACACGGGCGGCTCGGTGCGGATCCCGGCCGCGTTCTGCGGCGTCTACGGGTTGCGGCCGTCCGCGCAGCGCTATTCGTCGCACGGCGTGCTGTCGCTGTCGCCCACGCGCGATACGGTGGGGCCGATCGGCCACGGTATCGACGACCTGCTGTTGCTCGACGCGGTGCTGACGCGCGACGACAGTACGACCGCCGCGCCCGAATGGTCGCGGTTGCGCATCGGCGTGCCCGGCGCACCGTACTTCGACGAACTCGATCCGGGCGTCGCGGCGTGCATCGAACGCGCACTCGCGTCGTTCTCGGCGGCCGGCGCGACGCTCGTGCCATTGCCGGCGCTGCCGCTGCACGACGCCAGCGAAGCCTGCGGCTTTCCGCTCACGGCATTCGAGGCGAACCTGTACTGGCGCCGCTTCGCGGACGAACGGCTCGGCATCCCTTTCGGCACGTTCGTCGAGCGGATCGCGAGCGACGACGTGCGTGCGATCTTCCGCTCGTTCGTCTCCGCGCCGGTCGATGCGCGCGCCTATGCGGAAGCGGTCGTGTGCCGTCAGCGGCTCGTGCGCTGGTACGACGACGCGTTCGGTACGCCGGTCGACTGCATCGCGATGCCCACGGTGCCGGACGAGCCGCCGCCGCTCGACGACACGGCTGCGATGACGGCTGCGCAGGATGCGGCGCTGTTCGCGCGCGTCGTGCGCCAGACCTCGCCGGCGACGCTCGCCGGCGTGCCGTCCGTGTCGCTTCCGGCCGGGCGTTCCGCGCACACGGCGCTGCCGGTCGGGTTGATGCTGGAAGGGCCGTGGGGCAGCGATCGCCGACTGCTGGCGATCGCCGCGCGGATCGACGCCCTGCTGCGGGACGACGCGGCGCGCACGTGAGTCGCCGCGCTCAATCGACGGCCAGGTACGCCTTCATGAAGTCGACCCACGCACGCACTTTCTGCGGCACGTGCGGCGTCGACGGGTACAGCGCATAGACGGCCTGCGGCGGGAAGCGGTAGTCGGGCAGCGCATCGACGAGCGCGCCGCTGGCGAGATCGTCGCGCACGAGCCATTCCGGCAACAGCGCGACGCCGCTGCCTTGCCGCGCGAGCACGCGCAGGACCGATGCGTTGTCGACGACCACGCGCGGCTTCGTGCCCGGCCGGAACGCGTGCGGATTGCCGTCACGGTCGGAGAGCGTCCACGTGGCGATTCGCTCGAGCCTCGTATGGCCGAGTTGCGGCAGCCGGGCGAGCGCGTCCGGCGAGTCGATCCGCGGCACGCCGGACGCGGCGAGCAGCGACGGTGCGATCACGGGTCGCACTTCGTAGGTCGCGAGGCACGCGCCGCGGTACGGCAGATCCTGGAACTGTTCGAGGCGGCCCAGCCGGATCGCCACGTCGACGCGCTCGCGCACCAGGTCGACCTGCGACGCGTGCGTCTCGAGCCGCACGCGCAGCGCGGGATGGCGCTGCATGAACGTGTGCAGCGCGGGTGCGACGACCATCGTTCCGTACTCGACGGTCGACGTCACGCGCAGTACGCCTTGCATCCCGCCATGCTCGCTGCGCGCGTCGTCGATCGCGCTTTCGGCTTCCTCCAGCACACGCAGGCAACGCGCATGGAAACGTTCCCCGGCATCGGTCAGCTCGACGCGCCGCGTGGTGCGCGTGAGCAGCGTGACGCCGAGCTCGGCTTCCAGCTGTTTGATGTTGAAGCTCACCGCGGCCCGGGCCTGGTTCAACTGGGCGGCGGCTGCCGTAAACGACCCCGTTTCCACGACGGCGCGGAAGACGGCGAAACGATCGAGGCTCACCATGACATGTCGGATGCTGGGCGGAAAACCGACATGGTGCCTTGATTGTCAAAATTTTTCGACCAGTCTTGCCGTCCGTCCGATCTTATCGACGTGCGCGGCGAACCTTACACTGCGGCGTTTCGTTCGCCTTGAGCCGCCATGACCGATCGCTCGAAAATCGCCGCCGTCTATCTGCTGGGGTTCGCGATCGACCTCGCGAACATGTTCGTCATCAACGCCGCGTATCCGACGATCCAGCGCGAGCTGCACGCGTCGGTCGCGCAGCTGGCGTGGATCGGCAACATGTACGTGCTCGGGCTGACGGTCGTGATCCCGCTTGGCACATGGCTCGCGCGGCGCTTCGGCGAGCGCCGGCTGCTGATCGCGTCGCTGCTGCTGTTCGCGGCGGGCAGTCTCGGCGTCGGCCTGTCGGCATCGATCGGCGCGCTGCTGGCGTGGCGGCTGGTCCAGGGGCTCGGCGGCGGCCTGCTCATCCCGGTCGGGCAGACGATGGCGTATCGCGCGTATCCGCCCGATGCGCGTGCGCACCTGACGTCGATCGTGATGATGGTCGCGCTGCTCGTGCCGGCGCTGTCGCCGGCGCTTGGCGGCGTGGTCGTCGATCGCGTGTCGTGGCGCGCGATCTTCTTCGGGATGCTGCCGCTCGCGGCGCTCACGAGCGCACTCGCGTTCGCGTGGCTGCCGGCCGACGCACCGGACGGCGTCCCGCCGGCGCTCGACGTGCGCGGCCTCGGGCTGAGCGTGGTGGCGCTCGTCGCGCTGCTGCTCGGCCTGACGTTCGCGGGACAGCCCGGTGCCGGCCGCGACGCGCTCGTGCCGCTCGCGATCGCGCTCGTCGCCGGCGGCGCGTATGTCGCGCACGCGCGCCGGGCCGCGGCGCCGCTGCTCGACCTGGGCCTCGTCGCGCAGCCGCTGCTGCGGATCGGCCTGATCGTCTATTTGTGCGTGCCCGGTGTGTTTACGGGTGTCAATCTCGTCGCCGCGCTGTATCTGCAGAACGCGCTCGGGCTCAGCGCGACGCATACGGGCGCGCTGATGGTGCCGTGGGCGATGGCATCGTTCGCCGCGATCGCGACGACGCGCCGCTGCTTCCCGAAGTGGGGGGCGAAACCGCTGTTCACGTGCGGGATCGTGATCGACGCGATCGGCATCGTGCTGCTCGCGACCCCGCTCGCCGGGTTCGAGGCCGGACGCGTGCTCGCGTTCGTCGCGATGGGGCTCGGCGCCAGCATGTGCACGAGCACGTCGCAAAGCGCGGCGTTTCTCGACGTGCCCGCCGCGCGGATGGGCGACGCGAGCGCGCTGTGGAACATCAACCGGCAACTGAGCTTTTGTCTCGGCGTCGCGGTGCTGGGCAGCGCGCTGAATTTCCTGCTGTCGATGCACGGCGACGACGCTCGGCTCGCGTATCAGCAGTGTTTCGGCCTGGCCGCGCTGGCGACGCTGCTGCCGTTGCCATTCGTCGTGCGTCTCGCGCCGCATCGTGCGCCTGCCGGGCGCGCGGCTTCCCAACGTTCGTGAGTTTCGACAATGAATTCGTCCAACCCGTTTTTCCAGGAAGTGATCGACGCCCACGTCGACATCGAGCAATGGTTGTCCGGCCGCGCGGCGCGCGACGGGCTCACATCGCTGCTCGGGCGCTTTTCGCGCGCCTTCTCGATGATTTCGCTGCACGGGCACGCGCTCGACTACGCGGATATCGACGTGCTGTTTTCGCGCGGCTTCGGTGCGCGGCCTGGCTTGCGGATCGAGATCGACGAACTGCACGAAGTGAACACGTGGGCGGGCGGCTCGGCGATCGCCTATCGCGAGACGCAGACCGATGGGGCGGGGCATCGTACCGTGCGCCGCTCGACCGTCGTGTTCGAGCGCGACACGGACGGCCGCATCGGCTGGCTGAGACTGCATGAAACGCCGGTGACGGGCTGACCGTCGCCGCAGCGTCCGCCGCCCGCTGTGTCGCGGCAGGCGCACGCTCGTCCGAGTGGCATACCAACCAGAACCTGAGAGATGACAATAAAAGCAATCGATACCGCGCGCCGCGAGGGCGCGCGGCCGAATCGCGTCCGCAGCCGGGGGCGCGCATGACGGCACAACGGTTCACCGACGCGATCGCGTCGCTCGTGCGCGATACCGAGGTGCACAAGGACCTCTATTTGTCCCCGCGCATCTTCGAGCTGGAGATGCGCCACCTGTTCCGGAATACGTGGATCTACGTGGGCCACGTCAGCCAGATTCCGGAAACCGGCGATTACGTGACGACGACGATCGGCGCCGAGCCGGTCGTGATGGTGCGCCACGTCGACGGGTCGGTGCGCGTGCTGCACAACCGCTGTTCGCACAAGGGCACGCAGCTCGTCACGGATGCCTGCGGCAACACGGGGACCTTCTTCCGCTGCCCGTACCACGCGTGGTCGTACCGGACCGACGGCAGCCTGTACGCGATTCCGCTGCGGCGCGGCTACGAGCACACCGGCTTCGAATCGTGCGAGGCCAGCAAGGGCATGCAGGCGGTCGGCGCGACTCATGACCATCGCGGTTTCGTGTTCTGCCGCCTGAATCCGTCAGGCGTCGATTTTCACGCGTATTTCGGCGACGCGCTGTCGTCGCTCGACAACCTCGTCGACCGTTCGCCGGAAGGGCGCGTCGAAGTCGCGGGCGGCGTGTTCCGCTACGTGCACGCATGCAACTGGAAGATGCTGGTCGAGAACCAGACCGATACCTGCCATCCGATGGTTGCGCACGAGTCGTCGGCCGGCACGGCCGTGCGCGTGTGGGAACGCGACGGCACGCAGCACGCGAAGCCGATGGCGGTCGAGCTGCTGGAGCCGTTCATCCAGCCGCATGCGTTCTTCGAGCAGATGGGGCTGCGCGTGTGGCCCAACGGGCATGGCCATACCGGCACCGCCGATTCGATCCATGCGCGTTACACGCCGATCCCCGGCTATCACGAGAAGATGACCGCGGCCTACGGCGAGGCGCGCGCCGCGCGCATCCTCGGCGAGGTGCGTCACAACACGGTGCTGTTTCCGAATGCGATGGTGAAAGGGCCGATCCAGATCCTGCGCGTGTTCAAGCCGCTGGCGGTGGACCGCACGCTGGTGGAGTCGTGGTCGTTCCGGCTCGTCGGTGCGCCCGATTCGCTGTTCGAGCGCACGCTCGCGTACAACCGCCTGATCAACGCGCCGACGTCGATCGTCGCGCACGACGATCTCGAAATGTACGAGCGCGCGCAGCGCGGTCTCGCCACGCAGGCGCGAGACTGGGTGCACGTCGGGCGCCTGTTCGATCCGCAGGAGTTTGCACAGTCGACGTCGGAGACGAACGGCACCAGCGAGCAGCAGATCCGCAACCAGTTCCGCGCGTGGCTGCGCTACATCGCGCCGGATTCGACGCAGGAGGCCGCCGATGCGCGCATTTCCCCACGCTGAACTCGTCGCGTTCGTCTATCGCGAGGCACGCCTGCTCGACGAACGGCGCTACGAGGAGTGGCTCGCGCTCTACGCGGACGACGCCCGCTACTGGATGCCGCTATCGCCGGACCAGCCCGACACCGGGCTGCACGGCGCGCTGATGGACGAGGACCGGCTGTTGCTGCGCATCCGCATCGAGCGGCTGGGCGGGCGCCGCACGTTCTCGCAGCAGCCGGCGAGCCGCGGTCACCATCTGCTGCAGCAGCCGCAGGTCGATCGGGCCGACCCCGAGCGCGGCGCCTACGTGCTGCGCACGCCGTTTCATTACGTCGAAACGCGGCGCGACGAGCAGACGCTGTTCGCGGGCTGGTACACGCACGAACTTGCGGTACGCGACGACGCGCTGTGCATTCGCGTGAAGCGGGTCGATCTCGTCAACGCCGACGCGCCGCTCGGCAGCATCCACCTGCCGGTCTGACCGCGTGCGGTCCGCACGGCCTTTTTCGTTCCCGATCACATGAACGCTCCTGAATGCCTGTCGCGCACGCTGCCGTACATCGACACCCTCTACGACTACGGTGCCTTCCTGTCCCGCACCGGCGGGCATCTCGGCACGCTGCCGGCGCACCGTGCGCGCGACGCGCGGATCGCAATCGTCGGCGCGGGCGTCGGCGGCCTCGTCGCCGCGTGCGAGCTGCTGCGCGCAGGCGCACGGCAGGTCGTGGTGTTCGAGGCGAACCGCGCGCGCGTCGGCGGGCGCCTGCTGTCGCAGTCGATCAATCCGGACCATCCGCACCTGCTCGCCGAAATGGGAGCGATGCGCTTCCCGCCGTCGCAGGCCGCGCTGTACCACTATCTCGAGCGGTTCGGTGTGGACAGCGCGTCCGCGTTTCCCGATCCGGGTGTCGTCGACACCGAGATCCACTACCAGGGTCACGCGTATCGCTGGGCCGCCGGCGATGCGCCGCCGCCGCTGTTCGATCGTGTCGATCGCGGCTGGCGCGCGTTCATCCGCGACGGCGTGCGGCTCGACGACGGCACGCAGTTGCCCGCGCCCGCCGAACTGACGGCGCTGCTGCGCGCGCATCGCTACGACGACGCGCACCGCGGCTGGCAGCAGTACATCGACCGGTTCGGCGACGAGTCGTTCTACTCGGCGATCGTCAAGATCTTCACGGGCACGGCGCCGCCCGGCGGCGTGCGCTGGCGCAAGGGCGAGGACCTGCGCCTGTTCGGCACGCTCGGCATCGGTTCGGGCGGCTTCCAGCCGGTCTATCGCGCGTCGTTCCTCGAAATCCTGCGGATCGTGGTCAACGAGCTCGAAGTCGACCAGCGGCTGATTCCGGCCGGCATCTATGCGCTCGCGCAGGGGCTGCTCGACGATGGCGGGGACGACGCACGGGTGCGCGACTGCATCGTCCACGCCGCCGTGCGGCGCGTGGCGAAGCAGCCGGACGATACCTTCGCGCTCACGCTCGACGACGGTTCGACGCACGTGTTCGACCGTGTGATCGTCGCGACGACGACGCGCGCGATGCAGGTCGGCATGGGCATCACGGGCATCGCGAACCTGTTCGCACCCGACGTCGTTCGCGCGATCAACGAGACGCACATGGTCAGTTCGTCGAAGCTGTTCGTGTTGACCCGCGACAAGTTCTGGCTCAAGCACGGGCTGCCGCACAACATCCAGACCGACACGCTGGCGCGCGGCATCTACTGTCTCGACTACGCGCCCGACGATCCCGATGCGCACGGTGTCGTGCTGATCAGCTACACGTGGGAGGACGATTCGCACAAGATCCTGTCGCTCACCGACAAGGTCGAGCGCTTCGAGCGCCTCGTGGCCGAGATCGGCATCGTATCGCCGGCGTTCGCCGCGCACCTGCGTCCGCTCGACGACGATTACGCGCGCAACGTCACGAGCCACGACTGGTTGTCGGACCGCTATGCGCTCGGCGCGTTCAAGCTGAACTATCCGGGCGAGGACGTCCACTCGCAGGCGCTGTTCTACCAGTTCCAGACGGCCGCCGATCCGTCGTCCGATCGCGGGATCTACTTGGCCGGATGCTGTTGCTCGTTTACGGGCGGCTGGATCGAGGGAGCGGTGCAGACCGCGATCAACGCGGCGAGCGCGGTGATCCACAGCCTCGGCGGGACGCTCGCCGACGGCAATCCGCTCGACGCGATGCGCAGCCGCTATCGCTATGGCGACTGACGCGGCGTCGGCCGCTACTTGTCCAGCTCCGGGTAGTGCCGGAAGATCCCCATGTCGTTGAACGGGATGCGGCGCTCCGACTCGAGATAGCGCGCGACGGGCGGATGCTGCGCGACGCGATCGTGCAGCGCGACGAGCGCCGCGACCTTGCGCTCCGCGCGCTTCATCGCTTTCGGAAACGCATAGCGCAGGCCCTCGATCAACTGGAACATCGTCAGGTCCGCATAGCTGAGCGTGCTGCCTGCGATATAGCCGCGCTTGTGCGGATTCTGTTCGAGCACGCGATCGAAGTAGCCGAGGAATTTCGGCAGCCGGTTCTCGAGGAAATCGGCCGCGCGCTCGGCCGCTTCCGCTTGCTGGTCCTCGTAGTACAGGCCGCTGCCGATCGGGTGGTGCGTGTCGTGGATCTCGGTGATGAAGTCTGCGGCGGTCAGCTGGATCTGGTGCACCCACAGCCGGCCGGCTTCGTCGTCGGGCGCGAGCCCGAGCCGCGCACCGAGAAACAGCAGGATGTTCGCGGTCTGCCCGACGACCATGTCGCCCGCCTTCAGGAACGGCGGCGCGAACGGCACGCATTCGGCTTTCGCGCTATCCATCATGCGCATCATCGCCGATACGCCCATCCCGCGCCCCGATTCGCGCGCGACATCGACATAGTCGGCTTCGGCCGCCTCGAGCGCGAGCCGCACATACTCGCCGCGGCCCTGGATCTCGGGCCAGTAATAGAGTTCATATCGCATGCTGTTCTCCTGTTCGTTGCACCGAATGCTGCCGGCTGCGTGACGACGGGGGCGGCCATGCGGCGCCCGCTGCGAATAGACAGTCTAGGAGATCGTCGGAAAAGTGCCGCGCGCGGCGATCCGTCGAAACACCGCGCTGGCCGTCGCCGAAACACGGATCCGGCGGGCTCGCCATAGGTGAAACGGCTTCGTCCATCGGCGAAACGGCGAAACGGCGCAGCAGGCGAACGGATTCAACCGGCGTTTTCACCGCAATTTAACCAACACCGCCTACGATCGAGCTTCGCCAGTCGGCGATGCGCGGCGATGCCGATTCATGCGCGGTGACCCGATGGCCTTTCTCCTTGACCTCGCGAAACCTGGCGGTCGTGCCTGCTCTCGGGCGCGCTCGTCATTCGCCTTCTTTCGTCTCGCACTCATGAGTCAGCATTCCCCGGCTTCGTCTCGCAGAACGTTCCTTTCCGCCGCGCCGGCCGTCGCGGCGGCCTCATTGCTCGGCGCATGCGGCGGCGGCGACGTCACGTCGGCGCCGATCGGCGACGCGGCGCTCGCCGCGCAGATGTCCGCGAAACTGAACGCCCAGTTGGGCGATGCGGCGACGGTCGACGCGATCGTGCCGGCGATGACAGACGTCGGCTTCACGTGGGCGCTGCCGACGGTGCCCGCCGCGCAGATCGGCGCGATCGTCGCGTACAGCTTCGGCAACCGGCCGAACGCGGCGAGCGGCAATACGTCGAGCACCGGCGGCAATCAATCGGCGCTGCCCGATCCGGGGCCCGTCAACGAAGCGCTCGCGGACGCCGTGTACCGCATCCGCCAGCTGAAACCCGTGAAGGTCTACGCGCAGTGGGAAATCGCGCGCTTTCTCGTGTCGAAATACGGGCTGGGCGCCGACGTGCTGTCGTCGATCGAACCGGTGATCGCGAGCGACGGCTCGATCGTGTACCTGAGCACCGCGGGTGTCGCGGCGGTGGCCGTCTCGCGCGCGGGCGGCGCAGCGGCGATGGGCACCGTCGCGGTGGTCGGCCATCGCGATCATGCGAAGCGCTGCATCCAGACCTCGCAGCAGGCGGGCATGCAGGCGGCGGCCGTCGTCGAGGTGTCGCTGCCGACGGTATACGACCCGCAGTCGGGCCAGCCGTGGACGCGCAACCGCAGCCTTTATCTCGTACACGACATGTATGCGCAGATGCTGACGCACGCGACGACCGCGACGATGCAGGCGTTTCCGAAGGGCTGATGCCTTCCGTTGTTTCTCATTCGAATCCCGTGACCATGACGAACCGCCGCCATTTCCTGGCTTCCACTTCATTACTCGCCGCATCGTGCGCCGCCTCTGCACCGGCTTTCGCGAGCGACGCCCCCGTTTCCGACGCGGAACTGCAGCGCCAGATGCTGGGCAAGCTGACGAACGAACTGAACGATCGCGCGACCGCTGCCGACGAAGCCGGTTACCTGCTCGACACGTTTTTCTCGTGGACGCCGCCGACGGTGGACGCTGCCGGCATCGACACGATTGCCGCGTTCAGCTTCGGCAGTCGCGCCGGGGTGTCGGCCGCCGCGCCGGTGCCGGGCCCCGTGAACGAGGCGATCGCCGATGCTGTGTTCCAGCTTCGGCGGATAGTCGCGGTACCGGTGTTCGCGCAGCAGGAAGTCGCGAGCGTGCTCGCGTCGAAGTACGGACTGACGGCCGGCGTGACGTCGATCGCGACGCCTGCCGCGAGCACCGGCAGCCCGATACCGACCCCCGACGGCGTGGCCGCCGCGATCGTCAGGCAGGCCGGTTCGGCCGCGGCGCTCGGCAAGGTCGGCGTGGTCACGCATCGCGATCAGGCGTCGATCGCCGTGCGCATGTCGAATGCGGCCGGAATGCAGGCGGCGGTGCCGGCCGGACTGTCGCTGCCCGGCGCCTACGATGCATCGGCCCGGCAGCCCGCGATGCGACGGCGCAATCTTTACCTGATGAGCAACGCCGGCATGCAGCTCGCGATGCTGCGGCTCGACCTGATCAATCGCGAATATCCGAATGGCTAGGCGGGCACGGTGCGGCGCGCGCCTCGCCGGACCGTGCGTGCCCCGTTTTGGCTGGTAATGCCGATACAGGTATTGGCACTACCAGCCAAACCACTGTTTTTAATGGGTTTTTTCGCGTCCGGGCTGCGCCGCGACGCGTTCTGCGTGGCATAATCGACCGCATCCGCAAGGCTTGTAGTCACAACGACCCCGCATACCCATGGCACAGACGCTCTACGACAAACTGTGGAACACCCACGTGGTCCACACCGAGGAAGACGGCACGACCCTGCTCTACATCGACCGTCAGCTGCTGCATGAAGTCACGAGCCCGCAGGCGTTCGAAGGGCTGAAGATGGCGCAGCGTCCGGTGTGGCGCATCAGCGCGAACCTGGCCGTGTCGGACCACAACGTGCCGACCACGGACCGCAGCCACGGCATCGCCGATCCCGTCTCGAAGCTGCAGGTCGACACGCTCGACGCGAACTGCGACGCGTTCGGCATCACGCAATTCAAGATGAACGACGTGCGCCAGGGCATCGTCCACATCATCGGGCCGGAACAGGGCGCGACGCTGCCGGGCATGACGATCGTGTGCGGCGATTCGCACACGTCGACGCACGGCGCGTTCGGCGCGCTCGCGCACGGCATCGGTACGTCGGAAGTCGAGCACGTGCTCGCGACGCAGACCTTGCTGCAGAAGAAGAGCAAGAACATGCTCGTGAAGGTCGAGGGCGCGCTGCCGCGCGGCTGTACCGCGAAGGACATCGTGCTCGCGATCATCGGCAAGATCGGCACGGCGGGCGGCACGGGCTACGCGATCGAATTCGGCGGCTCGACCATTCGCGCGCTGACGATGGAAGGCCGCATGACCGTCTGCAACATGGCGATCGAGGCCGGCGCACGCGCGGGCATGGTCGCGGTGGACGACACGACGATCGATTACCTGAAGGGCCGTCCGTTCGTGCCGACCGGCGCGGAATGGGATCAGGCCGTCGAATACTGGCGCCAGTTCAAGTCGGACGACGGCGCGCAGTTCGACCGCGTGGTCGAGCTGAACGCCGCCGAGATCGTCCCGCAGGTCACGTGGGGCACGTCGCCGGAAATGGTCACGTCGATCGACGGTCGCGTGCCCGATCCCGAGCGCGAGAAGGATCCGGTCAAGCGCGACGCGATGGAGCGCGCGCTGGCGTACATGGCGCTCGAGCCGAACACGCCGATCGAATCGATCAAGGTCGACAAGATCTTCATCGGCTCGTGCACGAACGCACGGATCGAGGACATCCGCGCGGCCGCGTACGTCGTGAAGAAGCTGAACCGCCGCATCGCGTCGAACGTGCGGCTCGCGATGGTCGTGCCGGGTTCGGGCCTCGTGAAGGCGCAGGCCGAGCGCGAAGGGCTCGACAAGGTGTTCACCGATGCAGGCTTCGAATGGCGCGAGCCGGGTTGCTCGATGTGCCTCGCGATGAACGCCGACCGGCTCGAGCCGGGCGAGCGCTGCGCATCGACGTCGAACCGCAACTTCGAAGGCCGGCAGGGCGCGGGCGGTCGCACGCACCTCGTGAGCCCCGCGATGGCCGCGGCCGCGGCGATCGAAGGTCATTTCGTCGACATTCGCCAGCTGGGGTAACACGTGACGGCATCGAAACTCATCGTGCGGCTGGTTGCCGCGCTGGCGCTGGCGGGGCTGGGTTTTGGCCTCGCGGGCTGCAATACCGTCCGAGGCTTCGGGGAAGACGTCAACGCCGCCGGCAGCGCGCTGAAGCGCGCCGCGGAGTGACGTTTCCCGCCGAGAATTTGTCGATGCGCGCCGGCTGAACGCCGGCCCTTCAACCGGATAGACGGATCATGGAAAAATTCACTGTACATACCGGCGTCGTGGCGCCGCTCGATCGCGAGAACGTCGACACCGACGCGATCATCCCGAAGCAGTTCCTGAAGTCGATCAAGCGCACGGGCTTCGGTCCGAACGCGTTCGACGAATGGCGCTACCTCGATCACGGCGAGCCGGGCCAGGACAACTCGAAGCGTCCGCTGAACCCGGACTTCGTGCTGAACCAGCCGCGCTACCAGGGCGCATCGGTGCTGCTCGCACGCAAGAACTTCGGCTGCGGCAGCTCGCGCGAGCACGCGCCGTGGGCGCTGCAGCAGTACGGCTTCCGCGCGATCATCGCGCCGAGCTTCGCGGACATCTTCTTCAACAACTGCTTCAAGAACGGCCTGCTGCCGATCGTGCTGACCGAGCAGCAGGTCGATCACCTGTTCAACGACACCTACGCGTTCAACGGCTATCAGCTGACGATCGACCTCGACGCGCAGGTCGTGCGCGCGGGCGACGGCCGCGAGTATCCGTTCGAGATCACCGCGTTCCGCAAGTACTGCCTGCTGAACGGCTTCGACGACATCGGCCTCACGCTGCGCCACGCGGACAAGATCCGCCAGTTCGAAGCGGAGCGGCTCGTGAAGCAGCCGTGGCTCAATACCAAGCTGGTCGGCTGATTGCGCGTGGCGGGCGGGTGCATCGTGGTGCGCTCGCCGGCCTGCCTCCATAACAATTCATCCAGTCAGGAATTTCGCATGAAGATTGCAGTGCTGCCCGGCGACGGCATCGGTCCGGAAATCGTCAATGAAGCCGTGAAGGTGCTGAACGCACTCGACGAGAAGTTCGAACTCGAACAGGCGCCGGTCGGCGGCGCGGGCTACGAGGCGAGCGGCCATCCGCTGCCCGACGCGACGCTGAAGCTCGCGAAGGAAGCCGACGCGATCCTGTTCGGCGCGGTCGGCGACTGGAAGTACGATTCGCTCGAGCGTGCGCTGCGCCCCGAGCAGGCGATCCTCGGGCTGCGCAAGCACCTCGAATTGTTCGCGAACTTCCGCCCGGCGATCTGCTATCCGCAGCTCGTCGACGCATCGCCGTTGAAGCCGGAACTGGTCGCGGGCCTCGACATCCTGATCGTGCGGGAACTGAACGGCGACATCTACTTCGGCCAGCCGCGCGGCGTGCGGGCGGCGCCGGACGGCCCGTTCGCCGGCGAGCGCGAAGGCTTCGACACGATGCGCTACTCGGAGCCGGAAGTGCGCCGCATCGCGCACGTCGCGTTCCAGGCCGCGCAAAAGCGCGCGAAGAAGCTGCTGTCGGTCGACAAGTCGAACGTGCTGGAGACGTCGCAGTTCTGGCGCGACATCATGATCGACGTGTCGAAGGAGTACGCGGACGTCGAGCTGTCGCACATGTACGTCGACAACGCGGCGATGCAGCTCGCGAAGGCGCCGAAGCAGTTCGACGTAATCGTCACCGGCAACATGTTCGGCGACATCCTGTCGGATGAAGCGTCGATGCTGACGGGCTCGATCGGCATGCTGCCGTCGGCGTCGCTCGACAAGAACAACAAGGGCCTGTACGAGCCGTCGCACGGTTCGGCGCCCGACATCGCGGGCAAGGGCATCGCGAACCCGCTCGCGACGATCCTGTCGGCCGCGATGCTGCTGCGCTATTCGCTGAATCGCGCGGAGCAGGCCGATCGCATCGAGCGTGCGGTAAAAACGGTGCTCGAACAAGGCTATCGCACGGGCGACATCGCGACGCCGGGCTGCAAGCAGGTCGGCACGGCCGCGATGGGCGACGCGGTGGTCGCCGCGCTGTCAGCGCAGGGCGACGAAGTGCGGTAATTAATGTGGAAAAGGGCGCGAACGGGCCGTAAAAATCGGCCGGTTCGCGCGCGGTTGGCCGTTGTGCGGGCCACCGGCTTTGTGTAGACTCGAACGATGGCGCTGATTTCCCTGATCTCCCCGGTCCTGAAACTCCACGGCAACACTGCCCGTGCGGGTGCGCGCGCCATCGTCATCACGAAAACCATTACCACGAAAACGATCATTAAACGCTGATCGCCGTCGTGCCCGCCTGTTTCCCCGCGCGGTCACGCGGGGACGGAAATGGCGGGGAAGCTCCATTCAAAGCAAAGGGTTAGTCATGAACGTAGGTCTCGTAGGTTGGCGCGGCATGGTCGGCAGCGTCCTGATGCAGCGCATGCAGGAAGAGGGCGATTTCGACCTGATCGAACCGGTGTTTTTCAGCACCAGCAATACGGGCGGCAAGGCGCCGTCGTTCGCGAAAAACGAGACTACGCTCAAGGACGCGACCAACGTCGACGAGCTGAAGAAGTGCGACGTGATCATCACGTGCCAGGGCGGCGACTACACGAACGACGTGTTCCCGAAGCTGCGCGCGGCCGGCTGGAACGGCTACTGGATCGACGCGGCATCGTCGCTGCGGATGAAGGACGACGCGGTCATCATCCTCGATCCGGTCAACCTCGACGTGATCAAGGACGCGCTCGTCAAGGGCACGAAGAACTTCATCGGCGGCAACTGCACGGTCAGCCTGATGCTGATGGCGCTCGGCGGCCTGTTCCGCGAGAACCTCGTCGACTGGATCACCGCGATGACCTACCAGGCCGCATCGGGCGCGGGCGCGCAGAACATGCGCGAGCTGCTGTCGCAGATGGGCACGCTGAACGGCGCGGTGCAGGAACAGCTCGCCGATCCGGCTTCCGCGATCCTCGACATCGACCGCCGCGTGCTGGCCGCGATGAACAGCGACGCGATGCCGACGAGCCACTTCGGCGTGCCGCTCGCCGGTTCGCTGATTCCGTGGATCGACAAGGATCTCGGCAACGGGATGTCGAAGGAAGAGTGGAAGGGCGGCGCGGAAACCAACAAGATCCTCGGCAAGCCGGCGATGGGCGAGCCGGGCTCGATCCCGGTCGACGGGCTGTGCGTGCGGATCGGCGCGATGCGCTGCCACTCGCAGGCGCTGACGATCAAGCTGAAGAAGGACGTGCCGCTCGACGAGATCAACGGCATCCTCGCGTCGGCGAACGACTGGGTGAAGGTCGTGCCGAACGAGCGTGAAGCGTCGATGCGCGACCTGTCGCCGGCGAAGATCACCGGCACGCTGTCGGTGCCGGTCGGCCGCCTGCGCAAGCTCGCGATGGGCGGCGAATACCTGTCGGCGTTCACGGTCGGCGATCAGCTGCTGTGGGGCGCGGCCGAGCCGCTGCGCCGCATGCTGCGCATCCTGCTCGACAAGTAAGCACGCGGGCTGTCCGGCCCGCGGGCCGGGCTGCACGATACGACGCGCCGCGTCGGCCTCGAGGTTCGGGGCCGGCGCGGCGCGTTTTTCATGCGCGGTTCAGCGCAGGTTCAGCAGCGTCTGATCGACCGCCTGCTGGGTCTTGATCGTCTGCGCATTCGCCTGGTAATTGCGCTGCGCGGTGATCAGGTTCACGAGCTCGGTGGTCAGGTTGACGTTCGAATTTTCGAGCGCGCTGCCCTGCAGCGTGCCGTGGTTCGTGCTGCCCGGCGCGGAGATTTGCGGCACACCCGACGCGGCCGTTTCCGCATATTGATTACCGCCGATGTTCACGAGCCCGTTCGGGTTGTTGAAGTTCGCGAGCGCGATCAGGCCGAGCACCGCGCTCTGGCCGTTCGAGTAGTTGCCGGTCAGCTTGCCGTCGGTGCCGATCGAGAACGTCGTCAGCGTGCCGCTCGCGAAGCCGTCCTGCGCGAGATTGGTCACGCCGTCCTTGCCGCCGTACTGCGTCGTGCCGGTCAGGTCGAGCGTGAGGTTCTGCGGATTCGCGCCGCCCGTCGTGTTCGGGATCGAGACCGCGAACTGGCCGAGGCTCGGGGTCGGCTGGCCGGTCGCGGCCGACGTCGTCGAGCTGATCCGGCCGGACGCGTCGAACGTGACGGTGCCGAGATTCGTCGGCGTCTGGCCCTGCACGCCCGCGTAGGCCTGCCACGTGCCGGCCGAACGCTTCGCGAAGTACATCGAGACCTGTTGCGAGCCGCCGAGCGTGTCGTAGACCTGGATCGACGTGTTGTAGTTGTACGTCGTGTTGTCGGTCGCGTTGAACGGCGTTCCGGTCGGCACCTTGTCCTGCGAATTCAGGTTGAACTGGCCGGTGATCCTGGTCGTCGCGTGCGGTGCGATGTTGCCGGTCGGCGCCTGTAGCGGCACGGTCTGCGCGGTGTTGATCACGCCGCCGGCGCCTGCTGCATAGCCCATCAGGTTGCGGCCTTGCGCGTCGACGATCGCGCCGTTCTTGTCGCGGTGGAACGTACCGTCTCGCGAGTACGTGCTCACGCCGTTGCTCGACATCTGGAAGAAGCCGTTGCCGTTGATCGCGACGTCGAGCGACGACTTCGTCGAATTGATCGTCCCCTGGCCGAAATGCTGCTGCACCGACGCGAGCCGCGTGCCGATGCCGATCTGCGTGTTGACCGACGTCGCGACCGAATTCGCGTACAGGTCCGAGAAGTTCGCGCGTCCCTGCTTGAAGCCGACCGTGTTCGCGTTCGCGATGTTGTTGCCGATGACGTCGAGATTGCTCGACGCGCCGGCCAACCCGCTCAAACCCTGCTGATAGCCCATGTTCGGTCCCCGTAACGAGCTGGTGAGTGGATGCAGTCGTGCGACTGCGCGATGGCCCTCCGGTACTTCACGGCATGCGCCCGGCCGGGCGCGCTTGCGCCTTTTCCGGCATGCGCGAGCGCGAGGTCGAGGTGTGCCGATTGCTGTTTGAAGGCGATCGTATCGACGGGGGTTATTGGGTCTGTGTAATTTTGTGTAATGTAATTGAGTTAATGCAGAAATGACTGCTTTGGTATGAGCAATGGGGTGCGCGGATGGCTATGAAAGCCTTATGGGGCGGGACTTCGGTCGTGTAGATTTTTATTTCTTCGATAAGAGGGGAGAGTTGCCTTCTTATCGGTGAATTGAAATTCATTTGGAGCGCGGTCGATTGCCGGGGGGATTTGTTTCGATTTCCGGCGATTGATTCATTAACGGCGGGCGGGGTGGATTGTCGAGAGAATGCCTGTGAGGCTGTCGCCACCGTGAATCCTGCGGCGAACACCCGGTGAGCGCCGCAAGGCCGCCACCTTCGCGCGAAGAGCGACGCTGCTGCGAGACGGCTTTCGCCTGCGGCACGCAGGTTCGCTTTGAGCCATCGGACGCATTGGCAACGACAGGCTGACTCGCTCGATACGAGCGCTTGCCCGCGTCCGGTTGCACCTGCGGGCGACGAATTCGGCCGGAACCCGATCGTGTGAAGTAAACTACGCGGTTACGACGCACAGACCCGCCGAAAGCGTCGCGTTCCGCGCGACGCTTTTGCATTTCTGCAGCACCTTTATTGACGCTTCCAACCGCGAATCCGAGCCGCGTCCGTGCGCGGCGATAGAGCCAACGATGTCCCGAATTTCCTTGTTTCCGCGTCAGTCCCGTCTGTCGCGCGCCGTGCGTGGCGCGCTGGCGATCCTGGCGCTCGGCGCAGCCGCATCGGCGTGGGCCGTCGGCACCGGCGAGCTGCCGGCATCGGCCGCCGGCGCCGCCGCCCCGCTTACCGTGACGGTCCAGCCGGGCCAGTCGCTGAACGACATCGCGAAGGCGGCCACGCAATCGCACGATCCGGCCGTGCTCGCGCGCGCTGGCCGTGCGCTGTTCGACGCCAATCCGCAGGCGTTCATGAAGCGCGACGCGAGCCGCCTGAAAGTCGGCGCGACGCTGACCGTGCCCGCGCTCGACGCCACCGGCGCGGCGCTCGTGCCGGCCGGCGCATCGGCTGCGTCCGGTACGGCGGCCGCTTCCGCGCCCGCCGTCGCATCGGGCGGGGCGGCGCTCGCGCAGCATGGCGCATCCGCGCCGCATGCCGGCTCGGCCGTGCAACCCGCGCCAGCAGCGCCGGCCGCGCATGCGGCGCCGGTGAGCGGGGCGAGTGCCGCGACGGTGGCGGGGGCGTCGGCTGCGGTCGGCACGCCGGCCGCACATGGCGCGTCGGCAGTCGAAAGCACGCAGCCGGCGGCACCCGCGGCAGGTGCAAGCGGCCCGCATGTGTGGAGCGGTGCGATCCAGTCGGCGCCGTCGTCCGCGAGCGACGCTGCGGGGCAGTCGGTGCCGGCCGGCCCGGTTTCCGGTGCGCACGAACCGGCCGGTGCGGCGCCTGCCGTGGGGGCGT
Source organism: Burkholderia sp. BCC0506 (assembly GCF_902833145.1). GTDB lineage: Bacteria > Pseudomonadota > Gammaproteobacteria > Burkholderiales > Burkholderiaceae > Burkholderia. The sequence continues at coordinate 103,234 of NZ_CADFEN010000011.1, forward strand.
CGCAGCCGCGGCCGTCGAGCCTTCAGCAATTGTTGGCGTTGAAGAATCGTGTGCTGATGGAGTTGCAGAAGCACGGCATCGGCAAGCCGGCGACGACGACCGGCGTGCCGCCGGCTCCGGCGCCGGCGCCCGTCGCGTCGCGTCCGGCCGCCAGTGACGCTCGGGCGTCGGCAGTTGCATCGACGCCGGACGAAGCCGCGTCGGGCGTGGCAGCCAGCGCGCCGCAACCGGCATCGGCTTCGGTACAACCGGTCGCGCCCGTCGCGACACCGGCACGTCGTACCGAAGAAATGGACTGGCGCCCGGCCGCCGTCGCCGGCGCTGCCGTGATCGTGCTCGCGGCCGGCTTCGCATGGCGCAAGCGCCGCAAGGGCCGCCGCGCGGACGATGCGGGGACGGCTGCGACTGCGGCCGCGGCAGGCAGCGCCGCCGCGGCAGAATCCGAAGTCGCGCCGGCCATCGAGCGCGAACTGCCGATCACGCCCGAGATGCCGGTCGCGCGCGACGCGGCGTCCGACATGAACCTCGCCGCGGCGACTGCCGCTGCGGCGGAGACGATCGAGCCGCCCGCAGCGGACCCTGCGCCCGAAGTGGCGGCGCCGCGCGACGAATCGGCCGAATTGCCGGCGGCTCACGCTACCGTGTCGCCCGCGAACGAGGCGGCTCCGGTTCCGGTCGAGGCGCCGCGCGATGCAGAGCCGGAGCAACAAGACACTGCCGCCGACAAGCCGGCCGAGCCGACCGCCGCCCCTGCAGCGCCTTCGAGCACCGAGGCGCAGCACGCGGTGCTGATGCAGAACGCGATCAGCGCGCTCAACAGTCTCGATATGCCGCTGCCGCCGCGGACGGCGGACGAGCCATCGCCGACGGCGGACAGCGCGCCTGCTCGGGAAACGCATGCCGATGCCGACAAAATCGCAACTAACGGTCAAGTCACCCAGCGCCCGCCGATGGGTTCGGGCGATATGGCATCGGAACATCCGGCCGACCAGGACGACGAGTTCGACTGGGATCCCGACGCCGCGACACCGGCCGGCCAAGCGGGTCGCCCCGTTGCTCCGACCTCGCTGCCGCCGCTCGGCGGCGCGCAATTCGGCGCGCTGAAGCTCGACTTCGATCTCGACCTGCCGTCCACGCCGGGCGCCGCGCTGCCTGCGCTCACCGCCGACGAGCTCGCGCGCATCGCGCGCAACAAGCTCGATCTCGCGGCCGAATACGTCGAACTGGGCGACCTGTCGGGCGCGCGGACGCTGCTGCAGGAAGTGGTTGACGCGAACGACGCCGCGACGCGCGACGATGCGCGCGCGCTGCTCGCGAAACTGGCGGACGAGACGTGATGCGGATCGCGCTCGGCATCCAGTACGACGGCGCGGCGTTCTGCGGCTGGCAGGCGCAGCCGCACGGCAAGACCGTGCAGGACCGGCTCGAGCATGCGCTGGCCGAGTTCGCGCGGGTGCCGCTGCACACGACGGTGGCGGGGCGGACCGATACCGGCGTGCACGGGCTCGGGCAGGTCGTGCATTTCGACACGGACCTCGAGCGCGAGGTGTTCTCGTGGGTGCGCGGCACCAACGCGTTCCTGCCGCCGACCGTGTCGGTGCAATGGGCGAAGCCGATGCCGGACACGTTCCATGCGCGCTTCTCGGCGTTCGAGCGCACCTATTACTACGCGCTGTACGTGCACCCGGTGCGTTCGCCAATGCTGGCCGGGCGCGCGGGCTGGATCCACACGCCGCTCGACGACGACGCGATGCGCGCCGCCGCCGCGCACCTGATCGGCGAGCACGACTTTTCGTCGTTCCGGTCGTCGGAATGCCAGTCGAAGACGCCGGTCAAACACCTGTATCAGATCGACGTGCGGCGTGCGGGGCATTTCATCCATTTCCGCTTTCGCGCGAACGCGTTCCTGCATCACATGGTGCGCAACCTGATGGGCTGCCTCGTCGCGGTCGGGCGCGGCCGCTATCCGGCCGACTGGCTCGCCGACGTGCTGGCCGGGCGCGACCGCAACCTCGCGGCGCCCACGTTCATGGCCGACGGGCTGTACCTCGCCCACGTCGGCTACCCGGCGGAATTCGCCGTCCCGCCCGCGCAGCTCGGCAGCGTGCCGTGGAGCAGCGTCTGGGCCGATCTGGACCCTCAATCATGACGGATCACGCCGTGTCTTCCTCGAGTTCCGCCCCGGCGCACGTGCCGCCGCGCACGCGCATCAAGCTGTGCGGGCTGTCGCGTCCCGAGGACGTGCTGCACGCGGCGGCGCTCGGCGCCGACGCGATCGGCCTCGTGTTCTACCCGAAGAGCCCGCGCGCGGTGACGATCGCGCAGGCGGCCGAGCTGGCGAGCCTCGCGCCCCCGTTCGTGTCGGTGGTCGGGCTGTTCGTGAATGCGACCGAAGCCGAGATCGAAGCCGTCGTGCGCGACGTGCCGCTCACGCTGCTGCAGCTCCACGGCGACGAGACGCCGGCGCAGTGCGACGCGCTCGGCCGCGCGGCTCGCCTGCCGTGGTTGCGCGCGGTGCGCGTCGGCCCCTCGACGCAGCGTGCCGATTTGGTAGAATCGGCTCTTCATTATTCGAAAGCGCGCGGCCTCCTGTTCGACACCCTGGTGCCGGATTACGGCGGTAGCGGCAAGGTCTTCGATTGGTCTCTTATTCCCGCAGAGCTCGCGCGTCGGGCCGTTTTGAGTGGTGGCTTGAACGCGCAAAACGTCGGTGATGCGATCCGCCAGCTGCGTCCGTTTGCTGTCGATGTCTCGAGTGGCATCGAAGTGGAGGGCGCGAAGGGCGTGAAGGATCACGCCCGGATGGCGGCGTTCGTACGCGCGGTGCGCGAAGCGGACGCCGGGTGATGCAAGCCGGTGCGGCCCCGAGCGCGGGGCGCACCGACCGATCGAGAGAGACACCATGTACAACCTTCCCGATGATCGCGGCCATTTCGGCCCGTATGGCGGCGTGTTCGTCGCCGAGACGCTGATTCACGCGCTGGACGAGCTGCGCGCGGCGTATGAAAAGTTCCAGAACGATCCCGATTTCGTCGCCGAGTTCGAGCGCGAGCTGAAGTATTTCGTCGGCCGCCCGTCGCCGATCTATCACGCGCAGCGCTGGAGCGAGATGCTCGGCGGCGCGCAGATCTACCTGAAGCGCGAAGACCTGAACCACACGGGCGCGCACAAGATCAACAACGTGATCGGCCAGGCGCTGCTCGCGAAGCGCATGGGCAAGAAGCGCGTGATCGCGGAAACGGGCGCCGGCCAGCACGGCGTCGCGACCGCGACGATCTGCGCGCGCTTCGGAATGGAATGCGTCGTCTACATGGGCGCCGAGGACGTGCGCCGGCAGGCCGCCAACGTCTACCGGATGAAGCTGCTCGGCGCGACGGTGGTGCCGGTCGAATCGGGCTCGCGCACGCTGAAGGACGCGCTGAACGAAGCGATGCGCGACTGGGTCACGAACATCGAAAGCACGTTCTACATCATCGGCACGGTCGCGGGCCCGCACCCGTACCCGATGATGGTGCGCGACTTCCAGCGCGTGATCGGCGACGAGTGCAAGGTGCAGATGCCCGAGCTCGCCGGCCGGCAGCCCGATGCGGTGATCGCCTGCGTCGGCGGCGGGTCGAACGCGATGGGCATCTTCTATCCGTACATCGACGATACCTCGGTGCAGCTGATCGGCGTCGAAGCGGCCGGCGACGGCCTCGACACGGGCCATCACGCGGCATCGCTGATCGCCGGCAGCCCGGGCGTGCTGCACGGCAACCGCACGTACCTGCTGCAGGACGACAACGGCCAGATCATCGAGACGCATTCGGTGTCGGCGGGCCTCGACTATCCGGGCGTCGGCCCCGAGCACGCGTGGCTGAAGGACAGCGGCCGCGCGCAGTACGTGCCGATCACCGACGCAGAAGCGTTGAAGGCGTTCCACGACTGCTGCCGGATCGAGGGGATCATTCCCGCGCTCGAGTCGAGCCACGCGATCGCGTATGGCGTGAAGCTCGCGCCGACGTTGCCGAAGGACAAGATCCTGCTCGTCAACCTGTCGGGCCGCGGCGACAAGGACATGCACACGGTCGCCGAGCGATCGGGCATCGCGCTCTGACCCCGACCGATGCGTGACCTGATCGAAGAGCCGGGCGGCGGCGCCGCGAGCGAGGCGGAGGCGGTTCAGCCCGCCGCTGCCGTGCCGCGCGCGCTGCCGCCCGGGATCGAGCTGCACAACCGCGATTTCCTGACCGATGCCGTGCACCTGCCGGATGCGTCGATCGACCTGATCGTCGCCGATCCGCCGTACGGGCTCGGCAAGGACTACGGCAACGATTCGGACAAGCGTTCGGGCGACGATTTCCTCGCGTGGACGCGCGCGTGGCTCGAGCTCGCGATTCCGAAGCTGAAGCCGAGCGGGTCGATGTACATCTTCTGCACGTGGCAGTACGCGCCGGAAATCTTCAGTTTCCTGAAGACGCAGCTCACGATGGTCAACGAGATCATCTGGGACCGGCGCGTGCCGAGCATGGGCGGCACGACGCGCCGTTTCACGTCGGTGCACGACAACATCGGCTTTTTTGCGGTTTCCAGGGCGTATTACTTCGATCTCGATCCGGTCCGCATCCCGTACGACGCCGACACGAAGAAGGCCCGCTCGCGCAAGCTGTTCGAAGGCAGCAAGTGGCTGGAGATGGGCTACAACCCGAAGGACGTCTGGTCGGTCTCGCGCCTGCACCGGCAGCACGCGGAGCGCGTCGATCATCCGACCCAGAAGCCGCTGGAAATCATCGAGCGGATGGTGCTCGCGAGCTGCCCGCCGGGCGGCCGCGTGCTCGATCCGTTCATGGGCAGCGGCACGACCGCGGTGGCCTGCGCTCGGCAGGGGCGCGACTTCGTCGGCTACGAGATCAACGAAAGCTATTGTGCGATCGCGCACGAGCGCGTGAGCGCGCTCGCCGCGCCGGCGTGCGCGTGAGTCGCGCCGCCGCATCGCCGAACGCATCCAGGAAAAAATTGCCATGTCCCGTATTCAACAGACCTTCGCCGCGCTCGCCGAACAAGGCCGTAAGGGCCTGATCCCGTTCATCACGGCCGGCGACCCCGATCCCGCGAAAACCGTCGAATTCATGCACGCGCTCGCCGCAGGCGGCGCGGACGTAATCGAACTCGGCGTGCCGTTCTCGGACCCGATGGCCGACGGCCCGGTGATCCAGCGCTCGTCGGAACGCGCGCTTGCGCGCGGCGTCACGTTGAAGAGCGTGCTCACCGACGTGAAGCGTTTCCGCGAAACCGACCCCAAAACCCCCGTCGTGCTGATGGGCTATGCGAACCCGATCGAACGGATGGGCGTCGACGCGTTCGCGGCCGAAGCGCACGCGGCCGGTGTCGACGGCGTGCTGGTGGTCGACTATCCGCCGGAAGAGGCGGGCGTATTCGCGGAAAAGATGCGCGCCGCGCAGATCGATCCGATCTTCCTGCTCGCGCCCACGTCGACCGACGAACGCATTGCCGACGTCGGCAAGATCGCGAGCGGCTACGTGTATTACGTGTCGCTCAAGGGCGTGACCGGCGCGGGAAATCTGGATGTTTCGAGCATTGCAGGTAAAATCCCGGCCATCAAGTCGCGCGTGCCGGTTCCGGTGGGCGTCGGCTTCGGGATCCGCGACGCCGAAACGGCGCGTGCGGTGGCCGAAGTGTCGGACGCCGTCGTGATCGGCAGCCGCCTCGTGCAACTGCTCGAGAGCGCCGCGCCGGAAGGTGCCGCCGCCGCGCTGAAGACGTTCATCGCCGAGCTGCGCGCCGCCCTGGACGGCGCCGGCAACACGGCGCGATAAACACAACACAGGAAGCGGGAACGGGCCGCGTCGGCCCGCCCCGCCACGGAACAGGAAACCATACGATGAGCTGGCTCGACAAACTGTTGCCGCCGAAGATCAAGCAGACCGACCCGAAAAGCCGCAAGGGCATTCCGGAAGGCCTGTGGGTCAAGTGCCCGTCCTGCGAGGCCGTTCTCTATCGCAACGACGTGGACGCGAACCTGCACGTGTGCCCGAAGTGCGATCACCACATGCGCATCGGCGCGCGCGAGCGTCTCGACGGGCTGCTCGATCCGGAAGGCCGCTATGAAATCGGCCAGGAAGTCGTGCCGGTCGACTCGCTGAAGTTCAAGGACAGCCGCAAGTACCCCGATCGTCTGAAGGAAGCGATGGACGAGACCGGCGAGACCGACGCGATGGTCGTGATGGGCGGTGCGATCCACACGCTGCCCGTCGTCGCGGCCTGCTTCGAGTTCTCGTTCATGGGCGGCTCGATGGGCTCGGTCGTCGGCGAGCGCTTCGCGCGCGGCGCGCAGAACGCGCTGGAACAGCACGTGCCGTTCATCTGCTTCACGGCGTCGGGCGGCGCGCGGATGCAGGAAAGCCTGCTGTCGCTGATGCAGATGGCCAAGACCACCGCGATGCTGACGAAGCTGGCCGAAGCCAAGCTGCCGTTCATCTCGGTGCTGACCGACCCGACGATGGGCGGCGTGTCGGCGAGCTTCGCGTTCCTCGGCGACGTCGTGATCGCCGAGCCGAAGGCGCTGATCGGCTTCGCCGGCCCGCGCGTGATCGAGCAGACGGTCCGCGAGAAGCTGCCGGAAGGCTTCCAGCGCGCCGAGTTCCTGCTGAAGACGGGCGCGATCGACATGATCGTCGACCGTCGCAAGATGCGCGACGAGATCGCGCAGTTGCTCGCGCTGCTGCAGCGACAGCCGGCCGACGCGCTGGCCTGACAGGCGCGGCGTTGTGAACTGCGCGCGTCGCCCGGCTGAACCGCCGGGCGGCGCGTTTCGTTTTTTGGCGTAGTGGCGGTACCGAGCCAGATTTGATCCGATGAGCACTTTTCCCACTCTCGACGCGTGGCTTTCGCATCTCGAACGCGCGCACCCGGTCGGCATCGACATGGGCCTGACCCGCATCGGGCAGGTCAAGGCGGCGCTGCAGCTCGAATTCGCGTGCCCCGTGATCACGGTGGGCGGCACGAACGGCAAGGGCTCGACCTGCGCGTTCCTCGAGACGATCCTCGTGCGCGCGGGCTACAAGGTCGGCTGCCACACGTCGCCGCACCTGCTCGAATTCAACGAGCGCGCGCGCGTGAACGGGCAGAACGTGACCGACGATGAACTGCTGCCGCACTTCGAGGCCGTCGAAGCCGCGCGCACGTCGCTGCCCGAGCCCGTGTCGCTCACGTATTTCGAATTCACGACGCTCGCGATCCTGCATCTGTTCGCGTCGCGCGGGCTCGACGCGGTGATCCTCGAAGTCGGCCTCGGCGGCCGGCTCGACGCGGTCAACGTCGTCGATACCGATTGCGCGATCGTCACGAGCATCGACATCGACCACACCGAATACCTCGGCGACACGCGCGAGAAGATCGCGTTCGAGAAGGCCGGGATCTTCCGCGCGGGCAAGCCGGCGATCTGCGGCGATCCGGCCGCGCCGCAGACGCTGATCGACCACGCCGAAGCGATCGGCGCCGATCTGTGGCTCGTCGGCCGCGATTTCCGCTACGAGGCGCAGGCAGGCGCCGAGCGCCAGCAATGGAGCTACCTCGGCCGCGAGAAGCGTTATCCGGCGCTCGCGTATCCGGCGCTGCGCGGCGCGAACCAGCTGATCAATGCGTCGGCCGCGCTCGCCGCGCTCGAGGCGCTGCGCCCGGTGCTGCCGGTGTCCGCGCAGGACATCCGGCTCGGGCTGGCGAACGTCGAGCTGCCGGGGCGTTTCCAGGTGCTGCCCGGCAAGCCGGCGATCGTGCTCGACGTCGCGCACAACCCGCACGCGTCGGCCGTGCTCGAGCAGAATCTCGGCAACATGGGTTTCTTCCCGTACACGTACGCGGTGTTCGGCGCGATGCACGACAAGGACATCGACGGCGTGCTGCAGCACCTGAAGGGCGAGATCGACCACTGGTGCGTGACCGACCTGCCGTTGCCGCGCGCGGCCACGGCGGAGCAGCTCGAAGCCGCGCTGCGCAAGGCCGGCGTGGAGGACGGGCCCGATTCGAGCGTGACGCGTTACGCGTCGCCCGCGGACGCGTTTCGCGATGCGCTAAAAAGAGCATCCGAGAATGATAGAATCGTGGTTTTCGGCAGTTTCCATACGGTTGCCGGCGTGCTGGCCTACCGTAAATCGCAGCAACACTGACTGACGGGCAGTTTCGGACTCAGCCATTCATGGGAATTTTCTCGTTCGGCAAAAAAGACGACGACGCGCCCCCGCGGCGCGGCGGTCGTACCGGGGCCTCCCGGAACGTGCGCACGGAGCGCACTGAACGCGTCGAGCGACGCTCGCGCCGCACCGAGCGTCCGGAATCGGACGCACTGCTCCTCGATCCGACCCTTCCAGAAAAGCAACGCGCGCGCCGCCGCCTCGTCGGTGCGATCGCGCTCGTCGTGGCCGCGGTGATCGTGCTGCCGATGGTGCTCGATTCGCACCCGAAGCCGGTCACCGACGACATCGCGATCGACATCCCGAACCGGCCCGCGCACCAGGCGGTCGCGCCGCGCGACGACGACGTGTCCGACGTGCAGGCGGGCGTCGCGCACGACGAACCGCCGGCCTCCGATATGGCCGTTGCGGCCGCACCGGTACCGTCACCCGCGCCGAAGGATGCGGCCAAGCCGGCCGCGAAACCCGATACGACCGCCACGGCGAGCGTGACGCCGCCGAAGCCCGCACCGAAGCCGGCCGCCCCCGCGCCGAAGCCTGCGCCCGCAACCGTCGCGAATGCCGGCGCCGCGAGCCCGGACAGCGGCGACGCATCGTCGCCGGCGTCGCCGGCCGGGGCGCGCTTCGCGGTGCAGCTCGGCTCGTTCAAGGACGACGCGACGGCGCGTTCGTGGGCGACCAAATTGAAATCGGCGGGTGTGCCCGCATATGTCGAGCATCGCAAGCAGGCTGACGGCAGCACGGCTACACTGTTGCGGGCAGGCCCGTTCGCGGATCGCTCGGCGGCCTCCGCCGCGATCGCGAAGGTGCGTGAAGCCGGTCTGACGCAGTAATGCCACGATGCTGACGGCTTTCGACTACGCTGTATTGGCGGTGATCGCATTGTCGGCGCTGCGCGGTGCGTGGCGCGGCTTCGTGTCCGAGATTTTCGGGCTGATCGGCTGGATCGCGGCGATCGTGATCGCGGGCCGCTACGTCGGGCTGGTCGTGCCGTATATCCCGGCGAACTGGCCGGGCGGCGCGCTGACGCAGTGGGTGATCGCCTTCGCGTTGCTCGTGATCGGCGTCGTGCTGGTCGCCGGCGTGGCGAACGCGCTGCTGTCGCGGATCGCGCAGGCGAGCGGCCTGGGCGGCGTCGACCGCTCGCTGGGCATGATGTTCGGCCTCGTCCGCGGCGGCGTGCTGGTGGTGCTGCTGGTCGCGGCGGCCGGGCTGACCGAATTGCCCAAACAGGATTTCTGGCGCAATGCGCTATTGCGTCCTTTTGCCGAACAGGGCGTGCACGAGCTGAAGCAGCTCCTGCCCGACGGCATGGCCCAGTACGTACGCGTGTGACGGCGCGGTCGGGCAGGACGGAACCGATTTTGTCATTCTGAAGGACATGCCATGTGCGGCATCGTAGGTGTTATCTCCCAATCCCCGGTCAATCAGCTGATCTATGACAGCCTGCTGCTGCTGCAGCATCGCGGTCAGGATGCGGCGGGCATTGCGACGGCGGACGGCAGCAATTTCCACATGTACAAGGCGAACGGCATGGTGCGCGACGTGTTCCGCACGCGCAACATGCGCAGCCTGCCCGGCACCTACGGCATCGGCCAGGTGCGCTACCCGACGGCCGGCTCGGCGTCGAGCGAGGCCGAGGCGCAGCCGTTCTACGTGAACGCGCCGTTCGGGATCATCCTCGCGCACAACGGCAACCTGACGAACTGGCAGCAACTGAAGGACGAGATGTTCCGGATCGACCGCCGGCACATCAACACCAATTCCGACAGCGAAGTGCTGCTCAACGTGTTCGCGCACGAACTGCAGCTGTCGACCACGGGCCTCGAGCTCGACCCGGCGTCGGTGTTCAAGGCGGTGTCGGGCGTGCATCGCCGCCTGCAGGGTTCGTACGCGATCGTGTCGCTGATCGCCGGTTACGGCCTGCTCGCGTTCCGCGACCCGTTCGGCATCCGCCCGCTGTGCATCGGCAAGCTCGAGACCGAGCACGGCACCGAGTGGATGATCGCGTCGGAGTCGGTGGCGGTCGAAGGCATCGGTTTCGAATTCGTGCGCGACGTGCAGCCGGGCGAGGCGATCTTCATCGACCAGGCCGGCAACTTCCACAGCCAGCAATGCGCGGAGCAGCCGACGCTGAATCCGTGCATGTTCGAATACGTGTATCTGGCCCGTCCGGATTCGTGCCTCGACGGCGTGCCGGTCTACAACGTGCGCCTGCGCATGGGCGACTATCTCGCCGAGAAGATCAAGCGCGAACTGCCGAACGTGCCGATCGACGTCGTGATGCCGATTCCCGATTCGTCGCGCCCGGCGGCGATGCAGGTCGCCGCGAAGCTCGGCGTCGAGTATCGCGAAGGCTTCTTCAAGAACCGCTACGTCGGCCGGACCTTCATCATGCCGGGGCAGGCCGTGCGCAAGAAGTCGGTGCGCCAGAAGCTCAATGCGATGAGCATCGAGTTCAAGGACAAGCACGTGCTGATCGTCGACGATTCGATCGTGCGGGGCACGACCTCGCATGAAATCGTGCAGATGGCGCGCGATGCGGGCGCGAAGTCGGTGATCTTCGCGTCGGCGGCGCCGCCCGTGAAGTTCCCGAACGTGTACGGCATCGACATGCCGACGCGTGGCGAGCTGGTCGCGCACGGCCGCACCGACGAGGAAGTCGCGAAGATCATCGGCGCCGACCACCTGATCTATCAGGACGTCGACGATCTGCGCCGCGCGGTGCGCGACATCAACCCGAAGCTCGAGCGCTTCGAGGCGTCGTGCTTCGACGGCAACTACATCACCGGCGACGTGACGCCCGAGTATCTCGATGCGATCGAGCGCGCGCGCCTCACGCCCGCGTCGCAAGCCGACCGCGATACGGCGAGCGACACCGAGCGCTCGCAGATGAACCTGCAGCTGTCGGTCGAGTAACGCCAGCGCACGCTTCGATCGAGGCGTGATAGGATGTGGCCTTGCGTCGATTTGATATCAGCTTGCGGACGCGGGGCAACTTCCCAAAACAGCTAAAGCGAAGGCCGGCGGCAGCCGGCCCGAGTCGATCGCTGTCGTACCGCACCGAAGCCCGCTGATGCCGACGCATAGCGGGCTTTTTGTTTTTTGGCCTCGGTTTTGACCGGGTCCGCGCCGCCTGAACGACCGTCGGCGCGGCCCTCGAATACGGAAAACGAACATGGACGACTCCCTCAACTTCGATACGCTTGCCGTGCGCGCGGGCACGCTGCGCAGCGACTTCAACGAACATTCGGAAGCGCTGTTCCTCACGTCGAGCTTCTGCTTCTCGAGCGCGGCCGACGCGGCCGAACGGTTCGCGAATTCGGAAGACTATTTCACCTATTCGCGCTTCACGAACCCGACCGTCACCATGTTCCAGGAGCGTCTCGCGGCGCTCGAGGGCGGCGAGGCGTGCATCGCGACGGCGTCGGGGATGGCCGCGATCATGTCGGTCGTGATGTCCGCGCTGCAGGCGGGCGACCACCTCGTCAGCTCGCGCAGCCTGTTCGGCTCGACGCTCGGGATGTTCTCGCAGATCTTCAGCAAGTTCGGGATCACGACGACCTTCGTCGACCCGACCGACCTGAACGCGTGGCAGGAAGCGGTGCGGCCGGAAACGAAGATGTTCTTCCTCGAAACGCCGTCGAACCCGCTGACCGAACTCGCCGACATCGAGGCGATCGGCAAGATCGCGAAGGCGGCGAACGCGCTGTTCGTCGTCGACAACTGTTTCTGCAGCCCGGTGCTGCAGCAGCCGCTGAAGCTCGGCGCGGACGTCGTGATGCACTCGGCGACGAAATTCCTCGACGGGCAGGGCCGCGTGCTCGGCGGCGCGCTGGTCGGCTCGAAGGAATTCATCATGGGCAAGGTGTTCCCGTTCGTGCGCAGCGCAGGCCCGACGCTGTCGGCGTTCAACGCGTGGGTGCTGCTGAAGGGGATGGAGACGCTGTCGCTGCGCGTCGAGAAGCAATCGGCGAATGCGCTGGAGATCGCGCGCTGGCTCGATTCGCATCCGGCGGTCAAGCGCGTGTTCTACCCGGGCCTTGAATCGCATCCGCAGCACGAGCTCGCGAAGCGCCAGCAGAAGGCGGGCGGCGCGATCGTGTCGTTCGAGCTGAAGGGCGACACGCCCGAGCAGCAGCGCGCGAACGCATGGCGCGTGATCGACAACACGAAGCTGCTCTCCATCACCGGCAACCTCGGCGACACGCGCACGACGATCACGCATCCGGCGACGACCACGCATGCGCGGATCACGCCGGAAGCGCGTGCGGCGGCGGGGATCACCGAAGGGCTGATCCGTCTCGCGGTCGGCCTCGAGCACGCGGGCGACATTCGCAACGATCTTTCGCGGGGCCTGGACGGCTGAGCGATACAGCCGCGTGTCGGATCGACATCGACGAAACGGGCCGCTCGAGAGAGCGGCCCGTTATCGTTTCGGCGCATGCCGTCGCGCGTGCGTTTTCGCGTTCAGTGAGCGGCGTGCCCGTGCGGTGCGGCGCGCATCGCGTCCACCATCCACCGCAGCGTTTGATCGAGCGGCGTGACCGGCAATTCGCCCACCGCGCGCCGCAGCTTGTCGCGTGAGCCGCTCAGGCTTTTCACTTCGTTGTGTCGCACGAAGCGCGGATCGATCGTCACGTCGATCACGTAACCGGCGATGCGCGACAGCATCGCCAGCACTTCCTTCAGCGAATACGCGCGCTCCGAGCAGACGTTGAACGTCTCGCCGGCCGGCGCGGCTTCGATGAGCTTCAGATAGGCGGCCGTCACGTCGCGCACGTCGGAGAAGTCGCGGCTCACGTCGAGGTTGCCGAGCGAGATCCGCGGGGCGTTGCTCGCATAGTGTGCGACGAGCTTCGGCAACAGATACGCATCGCTCTGGCCGACACCCGTGTAGTTGAACGGCCGCGCGATCACGATCGGCAGCCGGTCGGCCCAGAGCTTCGCCGCATATTCCATCGCGAGCTTGCTGACCGCGTAGTCGTTCGCCGGAGCGGGCGCGACGGTTTCGTCGAGCACGCCGGCCGTCGAGTTGCCGTAGATGTTCGCGCTGCTGGCCAGCAGCACGGCCGACGGACGGCGATCGAGGCCGGCGAGCGCCGCCAGCAGGTTGCGCGTGCCGACGATGTTGACCGCGTAGGTCTGCGACGGCTCGTCCTGCGCGACATGCGCGCGCGCGGCGAGGTGCACGACCGCGTCGGGCCGTGCGTCGGCCGCGGCCGCGCGCATGGCCTGCGCGTCGAGCAGGTCGACGGGCAGCAGCGTGCAGTGCGCGAACGCCGGATCGGCGGGGCGCGGCGCGCCGGGCGCGACCGTGCCCCAGACGTCATAGCCGGCCGCCTGCAGGCGTTCGGCCATGTAGCGACCGGTGAAGCCCGTCAGGCCCGTGACGAACGCACGGCGCGACGGACGCCCGGTGTCAGAACGTGTCATGGTGTTGGTTCCGCGTCAAATCCGCTTCGACCATCATCTGGCAAAGTTGTTCGAGCGTCGTCTTCGGTTCCCAGCCGATTTTGCTTTTCGCCTTGTCCGCACAGCCGATCAGCAGGTCGACTTCGGCCGGGCGGTAGAACTTCGGATTCACTTCGACGAGCACGTTGCCGGTCGATGCGTCGAGGCCGCGCTCCTGCTCGCCCTTGCCGGTCCATTCGAGCTGGTAGCCGGCCGCCGCGAACGCCATCCGCACGAAGTCGCGCACCGTCTCGGTGCGATTGGTGGCCAGCACGTAGGTGTCGGGTTCGTCGGCCTGCAGCATCCGCCACATCCCTTCGACGTATTCGAGCGCGAAGCCCCAGTCGCGTTTCGCGTCGAGATTGCCGAGCTCGAGCCTGGTCGCCTTGCCGAGCCGGATCTTCGCAACGGTGTCCGTGATCTTGCGGGTGACGAATTCGCGGCCGCGCAGCGGCGATTCGTGGTTGAACAGGATCCCGCTGCTGCCGAACAGGCCGTACGATTCGCGATAGTTCACGGTCATCCAGTGCGCGTACAGCTTCGCGACGCCGTACGGGCTGCGCGGATAGAACGCGGTGGTTTCCGTTTGCGGGATGGCTTGCACCTTGCCGAACATCTCGGACGTCGATGCCTGGTAATAGCGGGTCTTCGGGCTCACGACGCGAATCGCCTCGAGCAGGTTCAGCGGGCCGATGCCGGTCACTTCGGCGGTCGTCGCCGGCTGGTCGAACGACACGCCGACGAAGCTTTGCGCGGCCAGGTTGTAGAGCTCGTCCGGCTGCGTGCGTTCGAGCAGGCGCAGGCTCGAGCCCGCGTCGGTCAGGTCGTGCTCGACGAGCGTCAGGTTCGGGTGCGTGTCGACGCCCAGCTCGGCGATACGCCAGAAATTCACCGAGCTGGTGCGGCGGTAGGTGCCGGTGACTTCGTAGCCCTTGTCGAGCAGCAGTTTGGTCAGGTACGCACCGTCTTGCCCCGAAATTCCGGTGATGATGGCCTTTTTACGCGTTTGGCTCATGGCGTTGTCCTGGTAGAAACGATGGGTGATGAAATTCAGGCGGTCGTGCCGGCGGCTGCCGGCACCGCGCGGCGCACCGGCCCGCGCGTCAGGCGCCGTTCGAAGCCGTACCAGCTCAGGGTCGCGTACGCGAGCGTGATCGCGAGCGCGAGCGCGGCCGTGACGAAGCGGTTCAGGTGCAGCGGCCACAGCGCGTACAGCACGCTCAGGTGGATCAGGTAGACGGTGTAGCTGACGGTGCCGACGTAGACGAGCATCGGGTTCGTCAACACGCGCTGCACGAGGCCGCGGCCGCGCAGCGCGATCACGACGATCGACGTGCACAGCAGCAGCGAGATGCTGTAGAGCGCCGCGTTCGACAGCGGCGTGTTGGCGGCGCGAAAGCGCGGGAACGACAGGTGCAGCCAGCCGAGGATCGCAAGCGACACGAGCGCGCCGACGATCGCGAGCGGGTAGAACGGCTCCAGCGCGCGCCGGTCGCGGCGCAGCACGATCGCGAGCAGGGCGCCTGCCGCGAGCAGGTCCATCCGGAACGGCGTCAGGTAGTAGATCGGCCAGAACGAATCGAACCACGGCGTCGCGATCGCGCGCAGCACCGGCGCCGCGACGATCAGCGCGGCGGCGACCCACAGCAGCGCGCGCTCCGAGCACCACAGCACGACGAACGGCCAGAAGATGTAGAACTGCTCCTCGACCGCGAGCGACCACAGTACGTTCAGGCTGTCATGGCCGATGCTGCCGAGCGACAGCCCGATATTGGTCGAGAAGAACGCGAACCACGGCCAGTGCGGCAGCCAGCTCGCGCCGAACAGGAGCGTCGATACCGCCAGCAGCAGCACGTACGGCGGCAGGATGCGGCGCACGCGGCGCGCATAGAAGTGGCTGAAGTACGACTGCCCGCGCGCCTTGCGATCGAGCAGGATGCCGGTGATCAGCAGCCCGCTCAGCACGAAGAACAGATCGACACCCATCCATAGCGGCGCCTTCAGCGCGTGCTGCAGGAATACGGCGCCCACCGCGATCGCGCGCAGCCCGTCGAGCTGCACGATGCGGCCGTGTTGCGGCGGGGCGAGGTCGACGGGGCGCGAAAGGGCCGTCATCGTGCGGCTCCTTCACGACCTGCGTCCGGTGCGTGTACGTATCGCATGCGTTTAAATGGATTAAGAAATCGGAAACGATTCTAGGGAAAAGAAATCGGCAAAAAAACGCGTGTCATTTATCTGACGGCGAATAAGCAAATGCCGGTTATTACGATCGCGGAATGAAAGGTTGACGCTCTGGCAGGCGCGACAGGGCTGCGTGGAGCGGAATTTTCTACGCGACGGGGCGCGGAGGGCGGTCGTTATTGCCGTTTTCGGCCGTCATTGGCTTGCTGTTCCGGCGCGATATTTCAGGCGGAAACATCCCCAAATATTTCCAAATTTCTTGTGATTATTTTTGCTTGTAACCTGCATCGCGACGTTTGAAACCCATTTAGCGACAGGGCGCACTGGCGGCACGCCGCGGCGGCGCCGGTCGCTGTTGCATCGAGTCTGGAGAAGCGCATTGCGACGTCTGATTCTGGTTGGCGTGACGGCATGCGCGGCGCTGCTGACGAGCGCCGTGGCGGCCGAGACGGTGTTGCCCGCGACGACGTCGTGGATCGGCAACACGTTCGGCTATGGCGACGGCACCTGGACGCAGATCGACATCCGCGCGATCGCGGTGACACCCGAGGGCAAGGTGTATACGAATGCGCCGTGGGACGAGAGCGGCGCGGAGGCGAGCGTCTACCAGGACGGCAAGATGCTCGGCTTCGCCGGCGGCACGCATGGCTGGGGCAACCTCGGCGGCAGCGCGATCGCGGTGAACGGCAAGTACGCGTATGTCGCGATCGGCGTCGGCAACGAGCGCGGCCACCTGCAGTCGCCCGGCATCTGGCCGGACAAGGGCAAGCAGTGGTTCGGCATCTCCCGCCGCACGATCGGCGACATGAAGCAGCCCGCGCCGTTTCGTGCGTCGCCGCAGGTCGCACCGGGCGGGCGGGCCGATGCCGGCCGCGCACGGATGGCCGCCAGCTTCATGATGATGAACGAGGTGCCGGCGCCCGCGCGCTCGGAAGTGGGCGAGGCGAAGGCGGAAGTGGGCGGCCTCGCGGCCGACGACAAGACGCTGTTCGCGACCAATCCGTCGCACGACGCGGTGGTGGTGTACGACGCGGAGACGATGCAGCAGAAGGGCACGTGGAGCGCGCACGAGCCGGGCCGCATCGCGCTGGCGGGCGACGGCACGCTGTGGCTCTTGACCGATACGCTGGGCGGCCCCGCGCATCTCGCGCACGTGCGGGCCGACGGCCGCAAGCTCGACGACGCGCCGGCGCTGCCGGAAGGCACCGACGCGGTGGACGTGGCGGTCGATGCGAAAGGGCGCGTGCTCGTCGCGGACAACGGGCCGCGCCAGCAGATCCTGATCTTCTCGAAGGGCGGTAAGGGTTATGCGCAGACGGGCACGCTCGGCGAGCGCGGCGGCATCTTCGCGGGCCCGGTGCCGGGGCGGCCTGGGCCGCAGCGCTTCAACGGGCTGACGGGCGTCGGCGTCGACCGCGCCGGCAACATCTATGTGGCGATGAACGGGATCGGGCCGCGCCACGACACGATCGGCGCCGGGCTCGGCGCGGTGCTGGAAAGCTACACGCCGGACGGCAAGCTGCGCTGGCAGGTGCAGGGGCTGCTGTTCGTCGACGGCGCGTGGCTCGACCCCGCGCGGCCGAACAGCGTGTACACGGGCAACAAGCGCTTCGAGCTCGACCTGTCGAAGCCGCCGGGCCAGGACTGGAAATATGTCGGCTTCCTGTCGAACCGCTTCAAGTATCCGGACGACCCCGTGTTCCACACGGACCAGTATCCCGGCATGCCGATCGCGCGGCGCGTCGACGGCCGCACGTTCCTGTACCTGACCGACATGTACGCCGATCACCTGAAAATTTACCGCTTCGACGCGAAGCGCGACGGCGAAGTCGCGATTCCGTCCGGCCTGATCGCGGGCCGTGCGCGTCCGGTCGACAAGGTGCCGAACAAGCCGCCGGGCGGCGACTGGCTGTGGCGCGACGCGAACGGCAACGGCCGGCTCGACGCCGACGAGTTCGAGACCAACACGACCGGCAAGGCAAAGGCGGGCGGCTGGGGCTGGTGGGTCGACACGAAGGGCGACATCTGGCGCACGAGCGACGTGCGCGGCATTCACCGCTTCAGCTACGGCGGGCTCGACAAGGCCGGCAACCCGATCTATTCGTACGACAAGGTCACGACCTACCCGATGCCGCAGCCGTTCACGCAGCTGCGCCGGTCGATCTACGACGCGCAGACGGACACGCTGTACGTGACCGGCTACACGGCCGACGCGCCGCCGCAGCCGGGGATCAACAAGGAAGTCGGCCGCGTGCTGGTGCGCTTCGACAAGTGGTCGAGCGGCGCACCGGTGCTGCGCTACCAGGTCGCGCTGCCGTGGCAGCTCGATGCGAAGCCGATCCTCGACCTGATCGGGATCACCGTCGAGGGCCGCTACATCTTCACGGTGGAGCCGGTCGGCAAGATCCACGTGTACGACAAGGAAACCGGCAAGGAAGTCGGCGTGATGAGCCCGGGCGCGGAAGTCGGCAAGGCGTCGGGCTGGGTCGACGTGCCGTTCGGCATCAGCGCGTTCCGGCGCGAGAACGGCGAATACCTCGTGTTCGTCGAGGAAGACGCGCGCGGCAAGGTGCTCATGTACCGCTGGAAACCGTGACGGGCGGCGCGCCGTCGTCGTCACACAAGGCAGAAGCATGGACAAAGGCATACTCAAGAACGTTTCGATCAACTTCATCGGGCTGATCCTGCCGACCTTCGTGTCGCTGGTGACCGTGCCCGCGTACATCCACGCGCTCGGCGTCGAACGCTACGGCGTCGTGAGCCTCGTGTGGACGCTGATCGGCTATTTCGGGATCCTCGATCTCGGGATGAGCATGGCCGCGCAGAACCACATCTCGAAGGCGCTCGCGAGCGGCAACGCCGACGAAAGCGCGCGCGTGTTCTGGAGCGCGTTCTGGCTGAATCTGGGCACCGGCGTCGCGGGCGGGCTGCTGATCTATTTCGGCGCGTTCGTCTATACCGCGTATTTCACGAAGGTGTCGGCCGCGATGCAGCACGAGGTGTATCTGGCGCTGCCGTGGCTCGCGCTCGCGATTCCGCTGGCGAACGTGTCGTGGGTGTTCGCCGGTGCGATCAACGGCGCCGAACGGTTCGGCGTGTTCAACACGAACCAGACGATCGGCACGTTCCTGTTCCAGCTGCTGCCGCTCGGCGCCGCGTGGTGGATCGCGCCGAACCTGCAGACGGTGCTCGCCGCGGCCGTCGTCGCGCGGCTGATCGCGGCGGTGATGCTCGGCCACGCCAGCATCAAGGTGCTCGGGATTCGCCGCATCGATCCGCCGCAGTGGGGCACCGCGAAAGGGCTGTTCAACTTCGGCGGCTGGATGCTGATCGCGAGCACGACGAGCATGATCGCCGACACGCTCGACCGCGTGATGCTCGGCGCCGGCATGGGCGCGAAGTTCGTCACCTACTACACGGTGCCGCAGAACCTCGTCACGCGCCTGAACATGCTGCCGAACGCGCTCGTGCGCACGCTGTTCCCGCGCCTGTCGGCGGTCGGCCGCGATCATGCGGATACGCTCGCGCGCCAGTCGCTCGAGTTCCTGAACGGCGTGTTCACCCCGGTCGGCATCATCGCGATCTTCGCGCTCGCGCCGTTCCTCACGCTGTGGGTCGGCGCCGATCTCGCCGCGCATTCGGCGCCTGTTGGCCGCGTGCTCGTGATCAGCGTGTGGCTCGTCGGCCAGGCGAGCGTCACGCGCATCCTGATCCAGTCGCAGGTCAACCCGGCCCGCGCGGCATTCGCCGGGCTCGTCGAGATGCCGTTCTTCGTCGGCGGCCTGTGGCTCGGCATTCATCACTTCGGGCTGATCGGCGCGGCGGTGGTCGTCGCGGCGCGTGCGCTGGTCGACTACGGCGTGCTGCTGTACCTGTCGGCGATCCGGATGCGCGCGATCGTGCTCGACATGCTCGCGCATCTCGCGTTCCTGCTGGCGAGCCTGTTCCTGGCGCAGGCATGGCCGGGGCTGGTCCAGTCGATCGGCATGTGCGCGGTCGTGCTGGTGCTGAACGTCGCGTGGTCGCTCACGATGACGCCGGGGCTGCGCGCACTCGTGCGCGACCTGTTTGTCCGTCTCAATGCGAGGAGAACAGCATGAATCGCGATCTGGCGGAACACGCCGTCCTGAATCTCGCCACGGCCGATGCCGCCGTGGCCCACGCCGGCGACGCCGCCGCGCTGCACCGCGCGGTGCCGGCCGAGCGCGCCGGCGCGCGGCACCCGGCGCGCGCGCTGCGCGTGGCGATCGTCCACGACTGGCTCGTCACCTATGCGGGCGCCGAGCGCGTGCTCGAACAGATCGTCGCGTGCTTTCCCGACGCGGACCTGTTCAGCCTCGTCGATTTCCTCGACGATCGCGCGTTCGTGCGCGGCAAGCCGGTGACGACGTCGTTCATCCAGAAGCTGCCGTTCGCACGCACCAAGTACCGCAGCTACCTGCCGCTGATGCCGCTCGCGATCGAGCAGCTCGACGTGTCCGAGTACGACCTCGTGATCTCGAGCAGCCACGCGGTCGCGAAGGGCGTGCTGACCGGCCCGGACCAGGTGCACATCAGCTACGTGCATTCGCCGATCCGCTATGCGTGGGACCTGCAGCACCAGTATCTGGAGCAGTCGAACCTCACGCACGGGCCCAAATCGCTGCTCGCGCGGATGATCCTGCATTACATCCGCAACTGGGATACGCGCACCGCGAACGCGGTGGACGGCTTCGTCGCGAATTCGGCGTTCATCGCGCGGCGCATCAAGAAGGTCTACCACCGCGACGCGGCGGTGATCTTTCCGCCGGTCGACGTCGACGCGTTCTCGCTGAACGCGGTGAAGGAGGATTTCTACCTGACCGCGTCGCGGATGGTGCCGTACAAGAAGATCGACCTGATCGTCGAAGCGTTTTCGCGCACGCCCGAGCGCAAGCTCGTCGTGATCGGCGACGGCCCCGAGATGCAGAAGATTCGCGCGAAGGCCGGCCCGAACGTCGAGATCATGGGCTACCAGCCGTTCGCGGTGCTGCACGACCGGATGCGGCGCGCGAAGGCGTTCGTGTTCGCGGCCGAGGAGGATTTCGGGATCTCGGTCGTCGAGGCGCAGGCATGCGGCACGCCGGTCATCGCGTACGGCAAGGGCGGCGCGCTCGAAACCGTGCTCGACCCGCAATCGAACCTGAACCCGACCGGCCTCTTCTTCGACGAGCAGACGCCGCAGGCGATCGTCGCGGCCGTCGACGATTTCGAGCGCGCGCCGCAGCGCTTCACGCCCGATGCCTGCCGCGCGAACGCGGAGCGGTTTTCCGCCGATACGTTCCGGCGGCGCTTCCTCGACTACGTGGAGCACGCGCTGCCCGGCTCGACCGCGCAGCGCGGCACGGCCGCGCCTCTGCCGGTCGTGCGCGGCCCGGCGACGCTCGTGCTCGACCAGAGCGGCGTGCTCGGCGGCGCCGAGCTGTCGCTGCTCGAGATCATGAAGCACATGCGCGCGAACGCCGACGTGCTGCTGTTCGACGACGGCCCGTTCCGCGCGGCGCTCGACGAGATCGGCGCGCGCGTCGACGTGGTCGACCAGGGCGCGCTCGCGGGCGTGCGCAAGCAGGGCGGCGTGTCGTTCGGCGCGGTGATGCAGCTCGTGCGGCTGGTGCGCGACGTCGCCCGGCGCGCGCGCCGCGCCGAGGTGATCTATGCGAACACGCAACGCGCGATGGTGGTCGCCGCGCTCGCCGGGCGGCTCGCACGCAAGCCGGTGGTCTGGCATCTGCGCGACATCGTCAGCACCGATCATTTCGGCGGCAAGCAGTTGCAGGCGATCAAGTACTGCGCGCGGCTCGGCGTCACGCGCGTGATCGCGAACTCCGACGCGTCCGCGCAGGCGTTTCGTGCGCTGACGGGCTTCACGCCGCAGCACGTCGACGTCGTATTCAACGGCATTTCGGCCGAACCGTTCGATGCGCTGGAAGGCGTGAGCCAGGCCGCGCTGCGCGCGCGCCTCGGGTTGCCCGTAGACGCATGGCTGGTCGGCTCGTTCAGCCGTCTCGCGCGCTGGAAGGGGCAGCACGTGCTGCTGGAGGCCGCCGCGCGGCATCCGGACATGCATGTGGTGCTGGTCGGCGCGCCGCTGTTCGGCGAGGACGACTATGCGGCGCAGCTGCACGAATACGTCGCGCAGCACGGGATGGACGCGCGCGTGCATTTCCTCGGGTTCCAGCGCGACGTGGCCGCGTGCATGACGGCGGTCGACGTCGTCGCGCACACGTCGATCACGCCGGAGCCGTTCGGGCGCGTGATCGTCGAGGGGATGCTCGCCCGCCGGCCGGTCGTCGCGGCGCGGGCGGGCGGCGTCGTCGAGATCATCGAGGACGGCGACAACGGGCTGCTCTGCGAGCCGGGCAACGCGGCCGCGCTGGCCGATGCGCTGGCGACGCTCAAGCGCGACGGCGCGCTGCGCGAGCGGCTCGTCGCGAGCGGGCGCGCGACCGCGGTGCGCCGGTTCGGCACCGAAACCTACGTGGAGCGGGTCGAGAAGATCCTCGCGGATACGGCGAAGGCCGCCAGGGCCGCGCACGCGAAGAAGTAACAGTCGGCGCGAGCCGGCGGGAACGAGCTCCCATGCGGCGTTGCGCTGCGCGGGGGCGTTGCTTTTCGGCGGGCGAGATGTCTGTTTTGGGGCGGCGGGCGGCTGGTTTGCCGCCCACGTCCGCGTCGGGCGCGCGCGTGGCCAGGATCGTCATCGGGAACGGGACCGGGCCGTCGGCAACGTGAAGCGAGCGGGTGATGCCGCCGCAGTCGTGCCGC
This sequence comes from Burkholderia sp. BCC0506, assembly GCF_902833145.1. Classification (GTDB taxonomy): domain Bacteria; phylum Pseudomonadota; class Gammaproteobacteria; order Burkholderiales; family Burkholderiaceae; genus Burkholderia. The sequence continues at coordinate 125,841 of NZ_CADFEN010000011.1, forward strand.
GGAAACCGCGTGGAGGCGGCTTACGCGGGCCGTAGCGCCGTCGGAGAGCGGCAGGCTGCCCGCCGCTTGCGAACCGGCCCGCAACCGTGTGCCGCCCATGAAAAGCCCCCGCGCAGCGAGACGCCGCGCGGGGGCACTTGAGCCGACCGGGCCGGCCCGCGTCAGACGGTCTGTTCGGGCGCCGGCGCGACGACGCGCGCGGCGCGGGCCGGCTTGAAGCTGGCCGACCACATCATCGCCGGCCGTTCGAACATCCGGTAGAACAGGTACGCGACCGGAATCGCGACGGCCATGAACGCGAACGACGGCCAGATCGACAGTTGCAGTTCGGAGTGGAACAGCACCGAGCCGAGGCAGACGAACAGCGGCAGGTGGACCAGGTACAGCGAGTAGCTGAAGTCGCCGAACCAGCCCAGCACGCGCAGCGGCGGCGTCGGGCGCGGCGGGCGGGCGAGCGCGCGGTACAGGAAGCACGCGAAGCCGGCCGACCACAGCTGGAACGCGCCGTACTGGCCGACATGGAATGCGCCGCAGCCGGCAGCCAGCAGCACGGCGGCCGCGACGTACCATGCGCGCGACGGCACGACGGCCGTGCCGCGCGACTGCTGCGCGCGCACGTCGGCGATCCATGCGCCGATCGTCCACGACAGCCAGTACGACGTGAAGAACTGCAGGTCGTGCCGTTCGAGCAGCCACGCCGACCCGACGTTGACGAGCGCGACCGCGGCCACGACGGCCGGCATGCCGATGCGCCGGCGCAGCGCGAACAGCAGCGGGTAGACCGCGTAGAACTGCACTTCGAGCGACAGCGTCCACAACGCGCCGTTCGACCCGTACGTATAGCCGGCGACGCCCTGCAGCGAGAACAGGTTCACGAGGAACGCGACGAGCCCGACGTCGCGGATCTTGTGGCTGACGGGCTCGATCTGCAGGCTGACCGAATCGAGCGCGAGCGTGAACAGCAGCGCGGCGAGCAGCACCGGATAGATGCGCGCGAAGCGGCGCACCCAGAAGTTCGGCGCGTCGAGCCGGTACGCGGGATTGGCCGCGAGCTTGAGCGCCGCGTTGCGGTGGATGCAGTAGCCGCTGATCACGAAGAAGATCGGCACGCCGGCGGAGCCCCATGCGAACGGGAAGGTCAGGTAGCCGGCAATCACGCCCGGGCTCAGTGCATGACCGTAAGCATGATGGAAGCTTTGCATGCCGACCCAGACGACCTGGCGGCAGTGGAAATAGGCGACGAGCAGCGCCGCGAAGCCGCGCATCGCGTCGATCACGTGTTCCTTGTGGTCGGCGACGGGCGGCGCGGCCAGAGACGATCCGCTGAAAGCTTGCATGCGATTCGATTCCTTGCGACGGATGGACGGGAAGTTTCATCCAATCGTAATGCGCAAGAATTCCGTCAATGAATAAAAAAATCTCGCCCGGAAATATCGGAATTCCGCACCATGGGTTTATCGCGGCCTGATAGCGGCTCGTCGCCGGGCTTGAATTATTTGCCGATTTTTTTCTGATAGTTTGAAGCTCCAGTTGATTGATGCAAGGAGCGGCAAGATGGACATGCATTGGATCGCGAGCGCTGCAGTACTGCTGGTCATGGCCGTTCTGTCGGCGTACCGAGAGGCGCTGAAGAACGAACCGATCCGCCCGGGCCTCGAGCGGGGCGGCGTGCCCTATATCGAGGAATTCGAATCGTAAGCATTTGTATCCGGAAAATCGGTAATTTGTTTCTGCTCCGGCAATCGGTTCGGCAATATCGACCGGATTGAAGCGATTATATTTTTTCCGGAATAATTGGGCAATCAGTTCATATCGAAAACGAGCGGAGCGGAATTGGCAGTACCGTCGATTCTCGATATGCCGTTCGGAATACAATCGCGCCGGGTCGCGGGTCGACGCGGCGCAGTCAACGCTATCAGGATGCGAACATGTTGAAAGTCACCAAGGCCGTGTTCCCCGTTGCCGGTCTCGGCACGCGGTTCCTCCCGGCAACGAAGGCGAGCCCGAAGGAAATGTTGCCCGTCGTCGACAAGCCGCTGATCCAGTACGCGGTCGAGGAAGCGATCAACGCCGGTATCACCGAGATGATCTTCGTCACCGGGCGCAGCAAGCGCGCGATCGAGGATCACTTCGACAAGTCGTACGAGATCGAGGCCGAACTCGAGGCGCGCGGCAAGGAAAAGCTGCTCGAGCTCGTGCGCGGCATCAAGCCGAGCCACGTGAACTGCTTCTACGTGCGCCAGCCGGAAGCGCTGGGCCTCGGCCACGCGGTGCTGTGCGCGGAAAAGCTCGTGCACGGCGAGCCGTTCGCGGTGATCCTCGCCGACGACCTGCTGCACGGCGAACAGCCGGTGCTCAAGCAGCTCGTCGACGTGTTCGACCACTATCACAGCTCGGTGATCGGGGTCGAGACGATCGCCCGCGAGGACAGCCGCTCGTACGGCGTCGTCGAAGGCCGGGAGTGGGAAGAGGACATCATCAAGCTGTCGGGCATCATCGAGAAGCCCGCGCCCGAGGATGCGCCGTCGAACCTCGGCGTGGTCGGCCGTTACGTGTTCATGCCGACGATCTTCGATCACCTGCGCAAGCTCAAGCCGGGCGCGGGCGGCGAACTGCAGCTCACCGACGCGATCCAGTCGCTGCTCGCGAACGAGCAGGTGCTCGCGTATCGCTACTACGGCACGCGTTTCGACTGCGGCAGCAAGATCGGCTATCTGAAGGCCACCGTCGAGCTCGCGCTCCAGCATCCCGAAGTGAGCCGCGAATTCGAGGCCTATCTGCGTACCTGCTTGCCCGCGCTGGCTGCCGTCGCTTAAGCGGCCGCGCGCTCCGTCGTTTCAGGTGGTGGTTGTTCCGTTGGCCCCGGCCGCTTGCGCGCCGGGGCTTTTTTGTTTTTGGCGAGCGCGAGCGCGGGGTGCGCAGCGCTTGCCTGCCGGGCCGGGAAGGTGAGAAGGGCGGTGCCCCGCGACGCGCGAAATGTGCGGATGAGGGGGGATGTCGCGCGTGAAACCGGTGCCGAAGCATGCGCCGCGTGACCGGATCGGCGGATGGGTTGCACGCCGTGCACGACGCTCGCGCGGGTGGCGCGCGATGACATGACAGCGGCCGCCATGCAGCGGCCACCGCCGGGCGCTACCGGTATCGACGCGTTTCCCTTCCGGGCCCGCCGCGCGCCGCGTGCGCGTGCCGCTCAGCGCGGCGATGCGCTCGCTTGCGCGGCGAAGTGCCGGGCCAGCCGCGCGGCGATCGGCTTCTTGAAATCGAGCAGCCGCTTTTCGAGATATCGCCAGGACAGGTGCGCGAGCAGCACGGCGAGCGCGAATTGCAGCATTTCCGGCAGCGCGTCGCGGACGATGTCGGGTATCGGCACGTGCGCGAAGGACGCGGGCAGCACGCCGAAGCGCGCCGGAATCAGGTTGTGGAACAGGTAGAAGCCGTAGCTGATCGTACCGAGATAGACGAGCGGCGCCCAGTCGAGCAGCGCGACGACGGGATGCTCCGGCTTGCTGACGATCCATAGCATCAGCGCGCCGAGCGACGCGGACAGGCCGAGATCGGCGAGCCCCGCGAGCGCATCGGGCAACGCGGTGCAGGCGGGCAGCACGAGGAAGAACGCGACGCCGGCCGCGCCGAGCCAGCCGGGCGGTATGCGGCGCGCGGCGGCGTGGCCGCGATCGGCGAGCGCCATCGCGCCGACGCCGCCGAGCGCGATCAACGCGAAATTCCACGGGGAAAACGCGTAGATCAGCACCGGCGACGCATCCGCCACGTAGAGCGCGAGATGCGCGAGCGCGCACAGCGTGACGGCCGAGACGCCGAGCGCGACGTGTCGCGCGGCGGGCACCGCGAGCAGCGCGAGCGGTGCGATCAGATAGAACTGCTGTTCAACGGCGAGGCTCCAGAAATGCGACGTGGAGCCCGGCCACCCGTCCTTGACGACGCCGATCCAGTAATTCGACAGGAACACCGCATGCCATGCGAGCCCGAGATTGACGCCGCGCTGGTAGAACAGCGCGTGCGCGATCGCGAGCGCGGCGAGCAGCAGGTAGTACACGGGAAAGATCCGCAGCGCGCGCTTCGCGAGGAACAGTGCGAGCGCGTGGCGGCGCGTCATGGCGCCGCATTCGAGCGCCTGACGGTTGCGATGCAATTCGCCGACGATCAGGAATCCGCTGATGAGGAAAAACGTCCACACGCCGAGCTTGCCGACGTCGATGGCAAGGACGTGACCTTTGTGGGACAGGAAAACGAGGATGACGGCGAGGGCTCGCAGGCCGTCCAGTCCTTTGACGTGTCTGACTTCGCGCATGGAGGCATCCGGGCATTGAGCGTGCCCAGTATAGGTGCGCAAATATCGAACGTAATTCGCGGTCGGACGTATACGTGAAGGCGTTTTTTGACGTTCGAGCGTCGATGAAGTCGGTCGCGCGCAACAAAACCTGCGGGAAACCCCGCGAAAACGCATAAAAGTACTGCACGAAGCGTCAAGGCGCTTGTAGAATCCGGCGTTGAAGCGCGCGCGTTGCACGCTTCGTGTATCCAACGACCACACCTGGTAGGAGAAACATGGCGACTTCCGCAAAAAAGGTGGCCAAGAAGGCTGCCGCACCGGCGACCAAGAAAGTGGCTGCCAAAAAGGCTGCGCCCGCGAAGAAAGTAGTGGCCAAGAAGGCTGTCGCGAAGGCGGCACCGGCTGCTCCGACGCCGCTGAAGGACAAGTTCACGAAGGCATCGCTCGCAACGCACATCGCTGAGCGCGCGGCTGTCGAAGTGAAGGCGGTCAAGGCAGTGCTCGCCGCACTCGAGAACGTCGTGCTGGGCTCGGTTCACAAGAAGGGCGCAGGCGAGTTCACGCTGCCGGGTCTGCTGAAGATCACGGCACAAGTCGTGCCGGCGAAGAAGAAGCGCTTCGGCAAGGATCCGTTCACGGGCGAAGAGCGCTGGTTCCCGGCGAAGCCGGCCAGCGTGCGCGTGAAGGCACGTGCGCTGAAGAAGCTGAAGGACGCGGCAGCATAATGCCGCGCAACGACTGCCGAATGCATGTCGGCAGCCGTTGCGATGTCCCGAGATCCCCGTACGCGAAAGCGTGCGGGGATTTTTATTGCGCCGCGCAAAGGGCGCGGCAGCGAACGGGCGGCGCGGCGATGACGGATTGCCCGGCGCACGCCGCGCGGCGAATCGCCTGCCGCCGATCTGCATCCGTATCGGTATCCGCATCGCCGAACGGCGCGCTTCATGCGCGCGAGGCGTTGTTTCGTCGCGTTCCGCTGCGAGCGCGTCGACGGGTTTGCCACCATGGTTGACTGCATCCCCCACGACATCGCCGCACAGGTCGCCGCCGCACGCGCCGTGATCGAACGGCATGTCGGCACGACGCTGCAAGCGATTCACCTGTTCGGATCGGCGCTCGACGGCGGCCTGAAACCGCGCAGCGACATCGATTTGCTGGTGACGGTAACGGTGCGCCCGGACGAGGCGGTGCGACGCGCGCTGATGTCGGACCTGCTCGGCGCGTCGGCGCCGCCCGGTTGCGACGGCGGCATGCGTGCGCTGGAGGTCACCGTCGTCGCGCACGGCGACGTGGTGCCGTGGCGTCATCCGGCGCGCCGCGAGCTGCAGTTCGGCGAATGGCTGCGCGGCGACCTCGAAGCCGGCATCGTCGAGCCGGCGCTCGTCGATCACGATCTGGCCATCCTGCTGACGAAGGTGCGACAGCACAGTGCCGCGCTGGTCGGCCCGCCCGCGGACGTGCTGTTCGAGCCGGTGCCGGCGTGCGACTTCGTCGCCGCGCTGCTTGCCACCGTCGCGCAGTGGCAGAGCGAACCCGACTGGCGTGGCGACGAATGCAACGTGGTGCTCGCGCTCGCACGTATCGGGTACAGCGCTGCGACCGGCAGGATCGCGCCGAAGGACGTCGCCGCGGCGTGGATGCTGGAGCGCGTGCCGGACGCGCATCGGCCCGTTGTGGAGGCTGCGCGTGCCGCCTATCTCGATGGCGACGCGCGCGCGGCAATCCTGTCGGGCGAACCACTGGCCGCATTCATCGGCTACGCGCGGCGCACGATCGAATCGATGCTGTCGGCGTAGCAGCAGGTGACGACGAGGCACGTTACGGGCTCACGGCCGGCGTGCCGCGGATAACGAGCGCTTTGAGTCGGCGCGAATGCGCAAACCGTCGAGCCGAACGCGTGTCGGCTCGCGACGCGGCATCGCGCAAGCACAGCCCGACGCCGATCGTCAGCCCGCCGTGCCCGCAAACGCGGCTTTCAACGCGGCATCGTCGAACTTGGTCATCTGCATCATCGCCGCGGCCACGCGCGCCGCCTTGACCGTATCGCGGTCGGCCATCATCGGGATGAGCGCTTCCGGAACGATCTGCCATGACACGCCATAACGATCCCTCAGCCAGCCGCAGCCGTCGGCCGTGCCGCCGTTGTCGAGCAGGGCGCTCCAGTAGCGGTCGAGTTCCGCCTGGTCCGCGCAGCTGACGAGCAGCGAGATCGCGTGATTGAACGTCTCCGTGCGCGGGTGGCTCATCGCGAAGAACGGCTGCCCGAACAGCTCGAATTCGACCATTCGCGTGCCGTCGGTGCCGGGCACCGCCGTGACGCGCACGATGCGCGAATCCGGAAAGATGCCGGCATAGAAGGCCGCTGCTTCTTCGGCTTCGGTCGAATACCACAGAAAAGGCGTGATTTTCTGAATCGTCATGGCGAGTCTCCTGTCTGTATGGGTCCGGGGCAAAAACCATGTGCCGCCATCGATACGACGGACGACGCCTGCCGAAATCGACACGCAGTGCAAGCACATCCTGCTCCGGTCGAGCCGGCGCCGCCGGCTGTGCGGATGGTAGTCGCCCTGGCGTGAAACGGCGAGCCTCCCGGATATCGGAAACGGTGTTGCGGGCGCATCGCAGCCGCCAGGTGCCGCTGCTGGCCCGCCGCCCTATGTCGGGGCCCGGCTTGGGCGCGGAGGCCGTGCGGGCGATGTCGGTTCCGTCTGCCGGCCGCAGGACGAAAAAAAGCCAGCCGCGGCCGAAACCGGGGCTGGCTTTCCAGGTCGGCGCGCAAGGCGTCGGAGACGCCATGCACACCGGATACTTCGTTTTTAGAACTTGTGACGCAGGCCGAGTGCGACGATTTCCTGCGAGCTCTTGCCGGCGATGCCGTACGAGCCGATCGACGCTTGCGCATCGCTGCCGTCCGCGTTGTGGCCGCTTGCGTGCTGGTATGCGCCGACCAGGTACACGTCGGTGCGCTTCGACAGCGAGTAGTCCGCGCCGAGCGAAACCTGGTGGTACTTGGCGTTGTTGTCGCCGCTACCCTTCGTGTAGATGTAGCCGAGGCCGAGCAGCAGCGGTGCCGATGCCTGGTACGTGACGAAGCCGCGACCCGTGTTGTACTTCTGGTTCGTGCCGAACGTCGACGCGCCGTCAGCCTTGTACTGGGCGTTGCTGTAGCCTGCACCGACCGTCACCGGGCCGAATGCGTACTGGGCTGCCACTTGCGCGATGCCGATCGACGTCGACGACGTGAACGCGTTGTTGATGAAGGTCGTGCCCGAGTCTCCGTCGAAGATTGCGTCCGACGTACCGGTCCAGCCGCTACGCTTGCCGGCCGTGAGCGCCGATGCGTTGTTCGCGTGGAAGTAGCCGGCAGCCACGCCGAGCGGGCCGTTGTTGTAGGCTGCGGCTGCGGCCCACGTCTGACCCTTGCCGGTCGAGCCGGCGACGCCGCCGAGTGCGTACATGCCTTCGAACTGGAGGCCGGCGAACACCGGCGACGTGTACTTGATCGCGTTGCTGACGCGCAGGCTGTTGTCGTTGTTGTCGACGTCGCCCGGCGTGGCGAACACGCTGCCGAAGTAGTTGTCAGCCGTGACTGCCTGAACCAGGTCGACCAGCGGGTCGTACTGGCGACCCAGCGTCAGCGTACCGTACTGGTCGCTCTGCAGGCCGACGAACGCCTGGCGGCCGAACATGCGCTGGCCTTGGCCCAGTGCGCCCGATGCCGAGTTGAAGCCGTTTTCCAACTGGAAGATCGCCTTCAGGCCGCCACCGAGGTCTTCCGAACCCTTCAGGCCGAAGCGGCTGCCTTGCAGGTTGCCGCTACCCATCGACCACGAATTGTTACCTTGACCGGCGTTACCGTGAACGTACGTGATCGACGTGTCGATCACGCCGTAGAGCGTCACGCTCGACTGAGCCTGAGCGGCGCCAGCGGCACCCAGCAGGGCGAGCGACAGGGTCGAGAGAGCAAGTTTCTTCATCGTTGAGTTTCTCCACGCAAGTGATTCATCGTTATTTGTTGCGGATTGGAGAATAGCTCAGTGCCATACACGCAAGAAAGCTTAAAAAATAAAGTGTCTCGAAAAGGTAACAGCGGGAAAAAGTCCATATATATCAAGCACATCAGCAACTGTTCCTGTTTGCGAAATAGTTGACAATTGCTGCGCTGCGATTGTTTCAATAGTTGACGCAGATGTCGGTAGACCCCCTGTTTTGGCCCGTTGCGGCAAGGAAACGAGGGTGTGCAAACGTTTGCGGTTGCAGGTGCGTGCGCGCCGACGCGTCAAGAAAGCGCCGACGCCGCGCGAATGCGCGGCGGACGACGGGGTTGCAACGGAGCAGAGGGTGTGCCGGGCGGCGCGGGATCGATGCGCAGCCGCTTCGGAGAGTGGCTGAATCAGTCGTCGTGCGGGCGATCGTCGGCGCGCGCCGCTCGAGCGGACGCGGCCGGCGCCGAATCCGCGGCCGGCCGATGCGCGTTGCCGCGGGCCGCCGCGAACTCCGCGCCGAGCAGCAGCACGATCGCGGAGAAGTACAGCCACATCAGCAGGACCGCGAACGATCCGGCCGCGCCGAACGCACTCGCGGTGCCCGCATGCGCGAGATACAGCGCGAACAGCTTCTTGCCGCCCGAGAACAGGATCGCGGACACGATGCCGCCGGTCGCGGCGTCGCGCCATGCGACGCGCGCATCCGGCAGGAACTTCATCAGCGACGCGAACGCGGCCGCGAGCACCGCGATGCCGACGAAGAACTGGATGAGGTTCGTGACGACCACGTACGGCGAATTGCCCAGCAGCCAGGTGCCGACGAAGGTGATCGCGGTGTCGAGCACGAGCGACACGATCAGCAGGAACGCGACGCCCAGCACGAGCCCGAACGAGATCAGCCGCACGCGTACCAGCCCGAGCATGCTCGACCAGCGGCTTTCGGTGGCCGGCCAGATCACGCTGAGCGCCGCGCTGAGCGATGCGAACGTGGCCGACGCGCCGATCGCGAGCGCGGCGAACGAGATCAGCGTGGCGAGGCCGCCGCGCTCGCCCGCGCGGTGCGCGTTCTGGACGATCGTCTGGATGGAGGCCGCCGCGTCGTCGCCGATCAACTGGTGCGCCTGTTCGAACACCTGGCCGCGAGCGGCATCGTCGCCATAGAACCAGCCGGCCACCGCGATCACCATCACGAGCGTCGGCGCGAGCGAGAACGCGGAGAAAAACGCGATGCCCGCGGCCATCGCGGAGCAGCGGTCGGACGAGAAGCGCTTGAACGCGGTGAGGGCCCAGTTGGCCTGCTGCTGGGCGAGACGGGTGGCTTCGGAAGTGATCGGTCGTTTCATGACGGTTCGGTCGCGCGTGGAACGCGGATCATTGCAGGTTCATCGGACAAATCGGTATTGATCCGAGGATTCGATCATAGTTGCCTGAACTGTCTATAATTCCTTTCAGTCGTACCCCACCCCACAATAACGCCGAGACCGCCATGCTACAAATGTCCCGGCGCCAGTTCCTGAAGGTGACGGCCACGTCGCTTGCCGGATCGAGTCTTGCCCTGATGGGCTTTTCTCCGTCCGAAGCGCTGGCCGAAGTCCGACAGTACAAACTGGCGCGCACCGTCGAAACGCGCAATACCTGTCCTTACTGTTCAGTAGGTTGCGGCATCCTGATGTACAGCCTCGGAGACGGCGCGAAGAACGCGCAGCCGAGCATCATCCACATCGAGGGCGATCCCGACCATCCGGTCAATCGCGGCACGCTGTGCCCGAAGGGCGCGAGCCTGATCGATTTCATCCACAGCCCGAACCGCCTGACGCACCCCGAGTATCGTGCGCCCGGCTCGGACAAGTGGGAACCCATCTCGTGGAACGACGCGCTCGACCGCATCGCGAAGCTGATGAAGGCCGACCGCGACGCGAACTTCGTCGAGACGGCCGACGACGGCGCGAAGGTCAACCGCTGGCTCACGACCGGCATGCTGGCCGCGTCGGCGGGCAGCAACGAGGTCGGCTACCTGACGCACAAGACCATCCGCAGTCTGGGGATGCTCGCATTCGACAATCAGGCGCGTGTCTGACATGGCCCGACGGTGGCAGGTCTTGCCCCGACGTTTGGCCGTGGAGCGATGACGAACCATTGGGTCGACATCAAGAACGCGGACGTGATTCTCGTGATGGGCGGCAATGCAGCCGAGGCCCATCCGTGCGGTTTCAAGTGGGTGACGGAGGCGAAGGCGCACCGCAAGGCGCGGCTGATCGTCGTCGACCCGCGCTTCACGCGTACGGCCTCGGTGGCCGATTACTACGCGCCGATCCGCACCGGCACCGACATCGTCTTCCTGGGCGGCGTCATCAACTATCTGCTGACGAACGACAAGATCCAGCATGAGTACGTGAAGAACTACACGGACTTCTCGTTCATCGTGCGCGAGGATTTCGCGTTCAACGACGGCATCTATTCCGGCTACGACGCCGAGAAGCACGCGTACCCGGACAAATCGAGCTGGGACTACGAGCGCGGCGACGACGGCTTCGCGAAGGTCGACCCGACGCTGCAGCATCCGCGCTGTGTCTACAACCTGCTGAAGCAGCACTACGCGCGCTATACGGCTGACATGGTCCAGCAGGTCTGCGGCACGCCGAAGGACAAATTCCTGAAGGTGTGCGAGATGCTCGCGACCACGGCCGTGCCCGGCCGCGCCGGCACGGTGCTGTACGCGCTCGGCTGGACCCACCATTCGATCGGCGCGCAGATCATCCGCACCGGCGCGATGGTGCAGCTGCTGCTCGGCAACATCGGCATCGCCGGCGGCGGGATGAACGCGCTGCGCGGCCACTCGAACATCCAGGGGCTGACCGATCTCGGGCTGATGTCGAACCTGCTGCCGGGCTACATGACGCTGCCGATGCAGGCCGAGCAGGATTTCGACGCGTACATCAAGAAGCGCGTGCAGCAGCCGCTGCGGCCGAACCAGTTGAGCTACTGGAAGAACTACAAGGCGTTCCACGTCAGCTTCATGAAGGCGTGGTGGGGCGACGCGGCCACCGCCGAGAACAACTGGGCGTACGACTACCTGCCGAAGCTGGACAAGCAGTACGACCTGCTGCAGGCGATCGAGCTGATGAATGCCGGCAAGATGAACGGCTACATCTGTCAGGGCTTCAACCCGCTCGCGGCCGCGCCGTCGAAGGTGAAGACGGCGGCCGGCCTCGCGAAGCTGAAGTGGCTCGTGATCATGGATCCGCTCGCGACCGAGACGTCCGAGTTCTGGAAGCCTCACGGCGACTACAACGACGTCGATCCGTCGAAGATCCAGACCGAGGTGTTCCGCCTGCCGACCACCTGCTTCGCGGAGGAAAACGGCTCGCTCGTGAGTTCGAGCCGCGTGCTGCAGTGGCACTGGAAGGGCGCCGAGCCGCCGGGCGAAGCGAGGAGCGACCTCGAGATCATGTCGGGGCTGTTCCTGCGCATGCGCAAGATGTACCAGACGGACGGCGGCAAGTACCCGGACCCGATCGTCAACCTGACCTGGCCGTACGCGAACCCGGAAAGCCCGACGCCCGAAGAGCTGGCGATGGAGTTCAACGGGAAAGCGCTCGCCGATCTGCCCGATCCGAAGGACCCGGCGAAGACGCTCGTGAAGAAGGGCGAGCAGCTCGCGGCGTTCGCGCAACTGAAGGACGACGGCACGACCGCGAGCGGCTGCTGGATCTTCTGCGGCGCGTGGACCCAGGCCGGCAACCAGATGGGGCGGCGCGACAACGCCGACCCGACCGGTATCGGCCAGACGCTGAACTGGGCGTGGGCGTGGCCGGCGAACCGGCGGATCCTGTACAACCGCGCATCGTGCGACACGAGCGGCAAGCCGTTCGACCCGACCCGCAAGCTGATCGGCTGGAACGGCAGCGCGTGGAAGGGCGCCGACGTGCCGGACTTCAAGGCGGACGAACCGCCCGAAAACGGGATGGGGCCGTTCATCATGAATCCGGAAGGTGTCGCGCGCTTCTTCGCCCGTGCGGGGATGAACGAAGGTCCGTTCCCCGAGCACTACGAGCCGTTCGAGACGCCGCTCGCCGCGAACCCGCTGCACCCGAACAACCCGCAGGCGCTGAACAACCCGGCTGCCCGCGTGTTCCCGGACGACCGTGCGTCGTTCGGCAAGGCGGCGGAGTTCCCGCACGTGGCGACCACGTACCGGCTGACCGAGCACTTCCACTACTGGACCAAGCATGCGCGGCTGAACTCGATCATCCAGCCCGAGCAATTCGTCGAAATCGGCGAAGACCTCGCGAAGGAAGTCGGCGTCGCGCATGGCGAGCGCGTGAAGGTGTCGTCCAAGCGCGGCTACATCGTCGCGGTCGCGCTCGTCACGAAGCGGATCAAGCCGCTGATGATCGAGGGCAAGAAGGTCCAGACGGTCGGCGTCCCGTTGCACTGGGGCTTCAAGGGTCTGACGAAGCCCGGCTATCTCGCCAATACCCTGACTCCGTCCGTGGGCGACGGCAACTCCTATACACCGGAATTCAAGTCGTTCCTGGTGAAGGTCGAAAAGGCGTAAGGGGGAAGAGATGGCATTGCAATCGCTGGATATCAAGCGCGTCTCGGCCACCACGACGCCACCGCCCACGGTGCGCGAACCGGTGACCGGGAGCGTCGCGAAGCTGATCGACGTATCGAAGTGCATCGGCTGCAAGGCGTGCCAGACGGCATGCATGGAGTGGAACGACCTGCGCGACGAAGTCGGCACCAACGTCGGCGTGTACGACAACCCGGCCGACCTGAGCGAGCATTCGTGGACGGTCATGCGGTTCTCCGAATACGAGAACCCGGCGGGCGACCTCGAGTGGCTGATCCGCAAGGACGGCTGCATGCACTGCGAGGATCCGGGCTGCCTGAAGGCGTGCCCGTCGCCGGGCGCGATCGTGCAGTACAACAACGGCATCGTCGACTTCCACGAGGAGAACTGCATCGGGTGCGGCTACTGCGTGACGGGTTGCCCGTTCAACGTGCCGCGGATCTCGAAGAAGGATCATCGCGCGTACAAGTGCACGCTCTGTTCCGACCGCGTCGCGGTCGGCCAGGAACCGGCCTGCGTGAAGACCTGCCCGACGGGCGCGATCGTGTTCGGCACCAAGGAGGACATGAAGCAGCACGCGGCCGAGCGGATCGAGGACCTGAAGGAGCGCGGCTTCGAGCATGCGGGGCTGTACGACCCGCAGGGCGTCGGCGGCACGCACGTGATGTACGTGCTGCATCACGCGGACAAACCGTCGCTGTACCACGGGCTGCCCGACAACCCGTCGATCAGCCCGATGGTGAAGCTGTGGAAGGGCATCGCGAAGCCGCTGGCGGTCGCCGGCCTCGCACTGACCGCGCTGGCCGGGTTCTTCCACTACACGCGGGTCGGTCCGAACGAGGTCACGGACGACGAGGAAGCCGCCGCTCGCGACGAGGCGCGACGCATCAAGGAGGACGCGAAATGAACCACGACGACCCCAACCTGATCGTCCGCTACACGCCGAACGAGCGCACGAACCACTGGATTACCGCGATCACGTTCGTGCTGCTCGCGCTGTCCGGGCTCGCGCTGTTCCATCCGTCGATGTTCTGGCTCACCGCGCTGTTCGGCGGCGGCCAGTGGACGCGGATCCTGCATCCGTTCGTCGGTCTCGTGATGTTCGTGTCGTTCGCGATTCTCGTGGTGCGCTTCTGGCACCACAATGCGCTCGACGCGGACGATCGCCAATGGCTCAAGCAGATCGGCGACGTGCTGACCAACCAGGAAGACAAGCTGCCGCCGGTCGGGCGCTATAACGCCGGGCAGAAGCTGCTATTCTTCACGCTGGTGGCATGCCTGCTGTTGCTCCTGCTGTCGGGAATCGTGATCTGGCGGCGCTACTTCTCGTTCTACTTCCCGATCGGGGTGATCCGCGCGGCCGCTGTCGTGCATGCCGTGGCGGCCTTCGTGCTGATCGCGAGCATCATCGTGCACATTTACGCGGCGTTGTGGGTGAAGGGCTCGATCGGCGCGATGGTGCGCGGCACCGTCACGCTGGGCTGGGCCCGCAAGCATCACCCGAAGTGGTTCCGTGAAAGCGTGAAGTAACGCAGCGGAGCGGGGCGGTACGCCGATTGCGGCGCGCTGCTCCGCCAACCGCAGGAATCGCCCGAAGCGCCGATTCGTCGGCGCTTCGTTGGGGGCTGTTTGCGCATGGAACGCGCATGCGAATGCCCGAAATCGCCCGCAGGGCAAGGAGTGAGGAGCGCCGTTTGGCCGAGCCAAACAAGTGACGAGCGACGCCGCCATGTGGGCGATTTCGGGCATTCCCCTAAAATAGATAATTAGACACGGGTTGCCACGAGACGGGCCGCTCGCCACGTTGCGCTCCTTACGAATACGTCAGTATTCGCTGCGTCGCGCGCCTCGCGAGCGGCCCGTCTCGTGGCAACGCATGCGCGTTCCATGCGCAAACAGCCCCCTTGGAAGATATTTTCGTGACACAACGCATTCTGGAGCCGACCGAGATCTCGGCACTCGATCATTCGGCCATTCCGCGCTTTCGCCTGCCGGAGCGCGCGACCGCGTTCGCGGCGCGCGCCGCGCGGCTGCGCAAGCTGGCCGACCTGAACCCGATCAGCGGCTACCTGCGGCTGATGGCCACCGTCGCCGACGCACAGCACGCGACGCTGCAGACGCTGGAGCTGCCGCTGCCGTCGAAGGAAGCGATCGCCCGCGCGCAGGAACATTCGATGCCGGTCGTGCCGGCGCTCGACGGCGAGCGCGATGCGCGCTGGCGCGCCGTGCTGTATGAACTCCTCGACCGCGTCGAAGGCGCCGGGCTCGTCAATCCGCAGCTCGCGAAGCTGCTCGACCGGCTGCGCCTGATGGCGCCGGCCGAGCTCGACGCGCAGGCCGACGCGATCCTCGCGCTGCGCTTCGCCGAGGTCGATCCGGCCACCGCGCCGTTCCTGACGGCCGCGCTGCAGGTCGCATGGACGGACCTCGCGAGCCGCGTGACGCCGACCGACGTCCCGTATCTCGACCAGCCGGGGCTGTGCCCGGTATGCGGCACGCATCCGGTCGCGAGCGTCGTGCGGGTCGGCGGCCAGTATCAGGGCTACCGTTTCCTGCAGTGCGGGCTGTGCACGACCGAGTGGCACATGGTGCGCACCAAGTGTTCGCACTGCGATTCGACGAAGGGCATCGCATATCACGGGGTCGAAGGCGGTAGCGAAGCCATCAAGGCCGAATCGTGCGACGAATGCAAGACCTACCGCAAGATCGGCTACCAGGAGAAGGACTACGAGTTCGAGCCGCTGGCGGACGATCTCGCGAGTCTCACGCTCGACCTGCTGATGAACGAGGCCGGCTACCAGCGCAGTTCGCCGAACCCGCTGCTGTGGCCTGACGTCTCGCGCGAAGCGGACTGACGGCACGGGGCCGGGGCGGCGCGCGAGCGCCGGCCCCGGCCGACCGAGAAGCATGAGACTGGAGCCATCACTACGTGACCGAACCCGGTGTGAATGAATTGAACGCGGTACTGGCGCGCGTGCCGTCCGTCGAGCGCGTGTTGTCGTTGGCGCCATTGCAAGCGCTGATCGCGGACTATGGCCGCACGCGCGTGCTGAACGCGGTGCGCGCCGAACTGGAGCGCTGGCGTACCGCCGCCCAGCACGATCCCGCCGCGGCCGAGCCGCTCGACGAGCCGCGCATCGCCGCTGCCGTCGCGCGTGCGTTGGCCGCGCAGAGCGCGGGCGCCGTGCGCACCGTGTTCAACCTGACCGGCACCGTGCTGCACACGAACCTCGGGCGCGCGCTGCTGCCCGACGACGCGGTGCGAGCGGTGGTCGACGCGCTCACGCGCCCCGTCAACCTCGAGTTCGATCTCGCGACCGGCCGCCGCGGCGATCGCGACGACCTGATCGACGCGCTGCTGTGCGAACTGACGGGCGCGGAGGCCGCAACCGTCGTCAACAACAATGCGGCGGCCGTGCTGCTGACGCTGTCGGCGCTCGCGACGAAGCGGGAAGTGGTCGTGTCGCGCGGCGAGCTGGTCGAGATCGGCGGGGCGTTCCGCATTCCCGACATCATGAGCCGCGCCGGCGCGAAGCTGCGCGAGATCGGCACGACCAACCGCACGCATCTGCACGACTACGCGGACGCGATCGGCCCGCGCACGGCGCTGCTGATGAAGGTGCACTGCAGCAACTATGCGATCAGCGGCTTCACGAAGGAGACGACGCTCGCCGAACTCGCGCCGCTCGCGCGCGAGCACGGCGTGCCGGTTGCCGTCGATCTCGGCAGCGGCACGCTGGCCGACCTGTCGCAATGGGGCTTGCCGCACGAGACGACCGTGCAGGAGACCGTCGCGGCCGGTGCGAACGTCGTCACGTTCAGCGGCGACAAGCTGCTTGGCGGCCCGCAGGCCGGCCTGATCGTCGGCGACCGCGCACTCATCGCGAAGATCAAGAAGCATCCGCTCAAGCGCGCGCTGCGTGTCGGCAAGCTGACGCTCGCGGCGCTCGAACCCGTGCTGCGCCTGTACCAGTCGCCCGAATTCCTGCGCGACCGGCTCACGACGCTGCGCCTGCTGACGCGTTCGCAGCGCGAGATCGCCGACGCCGCCGAACGCGTGCGGCCGGCGCTGCAGGCCGCGCTCGGCAGCGGTTTCGACGTGAGTGTCGAACCGATGTTCAGCCAGATCGGCAGCGGTGCGCTGCCGGTCGATCAGTTGCCGAGCGCCGGGCTCGTCGTGCGCTCGGCGGACGGCAAGCGCAGCGGTCGCGCGCTCGCGCAGCTCGAGAAACGGCTGCGCGCATGGCCGCGCCCGGTGATCGGCCGCATCGCCGACAACGCGCTGCGGCTCGACCTGCGCTGTCTCGAAGCGGCCGACGAAGCGGCGTTCGTCGTGCAATGCGTGCCGCTCTCGGGGCCTGCCGCATGATCGTCGGGACCGCGGGACACATCGACCACGGCAAGACCACGCTCGTGCGCGCGCTGACGGGCGTCGATACCGATCCCTGAAGGAAGAGAAGGCGCGCGGCATCTCGATCGAACTCGGTTATGCGTATACGCCGCTCGACAACGGCGACGTGCTCGGCCTGATCGACGTGCCGGGCCACGAGAAGCTGATTCATACGATGGCGGCCGGCGCGTGCGGCATCGACTTCGCGCTGCTCGTGATTGCCGCCGACGACGGTGTCATGCCGCAGACGCGCGAGCATCTCGCGATCCTGCAACTGCTTGGTGTCGCGCATGGCGCCGTCGCGCTGACGAAATGCGATCGCGTCGATGCCGCGCGCATTGCCGAGGTGCGCGAAGAGATCGCCGCGTGGCTGCATGACTCGACGCTGGCCGGCGCGCCGCTTTTCGAAACGCGTGCGACGGCGGCCGACGATCCGGGCGTCGCCGCATTGAAGCAGCACCTCGCGGAAGCCGCGATCGCGTGGCGTGCGCGTCGCGACGACGGACTGTTCCGGCTCGCGGTCGATCGCGTGTTTACGCTTGCCGGGCAGGGCACCGTCGTGACGGGGACCGCGTTCGCGGGCCGCATCGCGACCGGCGACACGCTCGCGATCGTGCGCACCGGCGATGCGGCCCGCGTGCGCAGCATCCATGCGCAGAACCGGCCAGTCGATGCCGGCCGCGCCGGCGAGCGTTGCGCGCTGAACCTGGCCGGCATCGACAAGGCCGACGTCGAGCGAGGCGACACCGTCGCCGATGCGCGGCTCGTCGCGACGTCGCCGCGCCTGGACGTCGAGCTGACCTTGCTCGCGGACGCCGGGCTCACGCTCACGCACTGGGCGCCGCTGCACGTGCATCTCGGCACGCTGCATCGCGTGGCTCATGTCGCGCTGCTCGACGGCGACACGCTTGCGGGCGGCCAGCGGATGCGCGTGCAACTGGTATTCGACGAGCCGGTGTTCGCGCTGCCGGGCGACCGCTTCATCGTCCGCAATCCGCAGGCGACGCGCACCATTGGCGGCGGCCGGGTGCTCGATCCGTTCGGGCCGGCACGCAAGCGCCGCACGCCCGCGCGCCGCGCGTGGCTCGATGCGCTCGCGGCATGGCTCGACGAGGGGCGCCTCGATGCGTTGCTCGCGCAGGCGCCGCTCGGCATTGCGCGCGCGACGCTCACGCATCTGACGGGGTTCGCGCCCAACGCACTGGCATTGCCGGACGATGCGCTGTCGATCGGGCAGCGCGATGCCGCGGCGAACGAAGGCGCGGTGATTGCGCGTGCGCACTGGCGTGCATTGCAGACGCGGGCGGTCGATACGCTGCGTGCTTACCATGAGCGTATGCCCGACGAGCAGGGGCTCGACGCCGCACGCCTGCGGCGCATGGCTGCGCCGCTCGTCGGCGATGCGCTGTGGCGTGCACTCGTCGATGCGCTGGTGGCAGGCGGCGACGTCGCGCGCAGCGGGCCGTGGCTGCATCTGCCGTCGCATTCGGTGAGCCTCGACCCGCGCGAGGAAGCGCTGGCGCAGCAACTGCTGCCGCTGATCCACGCAGGGCGCTTCGATCCGCCGTGGGTGCGCGACCTGGCCCGCGACACGGGTGTGGCCGAGGACGCGGTGCGCACGCTGCTGCGCAAGCTCGCGCGGCGCGGCGACGTGCACCAGATCGTGCGCGACCTGTTCTATCACGCGGACATCGCACGCGAGCTGGCGGAACTGGTCGCGCATCTCGCGCCGTCGCGCGGCGGCGGCCTCGATGCCGCGACGTTTCGCGACGCGACGGGGCTCGGTCGCAAGCGCGCGATCCAGATTCTCGAGTTCTTCGATCGGGTTGGGTATACTCGCTTCCACCGCGATCTTCACTACCTGCGGCCTGACAGCGGTTGGGTGGGTATTCAGGCGTAGGCGCTCGTTGTTCTCGTGATTCTTTTCCCCACGGAAGGCATTCGTATCCGGTGGTACGGCCGGGCTTCAAACCCGGTTGGGGGTGTCAGACACTCCCGGGTAGGTTCGACTCCTGCTGCCTTCCGCCAGTCATGGCTTCCCGCGCGCTCTGGCGACTTCCGTCAACGCACCGTAGGTCGCTGATTTCAAAGCGATTTGTGGGTAACGGCGTGCTTGCCGCTTCCGCTCGCGTCCCGCGCAATTTCCGCACAAAGTATGGGTACTGTTCCAGCAGGAAGCCTTGGATCTCGCGTACGGTCATGCCTCGGGCATACATGGCGACGATCTTGTCGTCGAAGCCCGTGAAGCGCCGTTCGTGCTTGGGAATCAGGATGGGTTCGAAGCTGCCGTCGCGGTCACGCGGCACCTCGATACGGATCGGACCGTCTTCGGTCAGAACCGTCTTGGTCCCTTTGCCGTTGCGCTGATTCGTGGCGTTGGCCGGCTTGGCAGCACCGGGAGGGTAGCCGAGATGATGGTTCATCTCGCCGCCCAGTGCCCGTTCGATCAGCGCCTTCTTGAGCGCCAGCGTCGCGATTGATGGCTTCAGCCGTCATCGGACCGTTGCCGAACTGCTCAAGCAGCTCGGCCGGAATCGTCGGCAGAGCCGCCGGCTGGGCTTTCGGTTTGCGAGGCATAAATTCTCCTTGGGAGCATGTTATGCCTTAAACACAAAATTCCTGACAGGCCCCAGCGAGTTCGGACACGCCGTCAAGCTGATCTCTCCACAATTCGTGCGCCCGTTCGTCAAGAGTAACAAGAACGACTTCGTTGATGCCGAGGCAATATGCGAAGCCGCGTCTCGCCCATCGATGCGATTTGTAACGCCAAAGACGGAATCGCAACAGACACTTTCCGCGCTCCATCGAGTTCGCCAAGCTCTAGTTCGCGATCGAGTATGCACGACCGACCAGATGCATGGATTCCTGCTTGAGTTCGGAATCAGCCTTCCTGTCGGCCACGCCGTTGTAAGGCGCCTGCCCGCGGTACTGGCCGAGTATCGACTGCCGCCGCGTCTCGTCGCGATCCTCGATCGGTTGCATGAGCACTTCAAATATCTTACTGAGCAGATTCGCGATATCGAGAAAGAACTCGAGCGGCCACTCGCCGATGACTCCCTTGGCCAGCATCTGATGACGATTCCCGGCGTTGGAACGATCACTGCCAGTCTTCTTGCCTCGGAACTCGGCGATGGCAAGCAATACCGATGCAGCCGTGATCTCGCCGCTGCCGTCGGGCTGGTGCCGAGGCAATACAGTACTGGTGGGAAGTCAAATCTGCTCGGAATCTCCAAGAGAGGTGACAAGAATATCCGCCACTTGCTGGTCCAGTGTGCTCGAGCATTTATGCTCCGACTGGACAAGCAGTCGGGCCGGATGGCCGACTGGGGCCGCTCGCTGCTGGCGCGACGACATTCCAGCGTGGTTGCTTGTGCCTTAGCGAGCAAGCTTGCCCGAATCGCATGGGCGATCGTGAGCCACAACACTGTATTCGAGCAACGAGCGGCCGTCACGGCTGCATGACGAGGTGTCATCATTCTTTTACCGAAGTCAACTCATCTGGTTTTGCGACTGCTGATTATTGATGACGTGAACGGCAAACCGGCCTGGCGGACACCCTGAAAGGTTAACGAGCTTCCTGAAGCTGCAGTTGTTATCAGGATCGCCGGGCGCGATTCTCATCGTGGCGCGAGGAGCGTTCCTCACAACGACGCCGGATAGATTTGTGCAAAGCCATCACATATCAACATCAGTGTTGCAAAAACGGGGGTGACCATAGATCAACCTCGGGCATCGGAGCAACCGAGGCCGAGGAGATGGGCAAGCCGACCATCGACGACGAATTGTGGACACTGATCGAGCCGTTACTGCCGCCATCCAAGCCGCGGCGCAAGAAGAACTCGGGCCGTCTGCCTGTTTCGAATCGCGCCGCGCTGACCGGCATCTTGTTCGTTCTCAAGACCGGACTACGCTGGCGCGACCTGCCTGTCGAGATGGGTTGCGGCTCGGGCGTGACATGTTGGCGGCGGCTGCGCGACTGGCAGGCGGCCGGCGTGTGGGACCGCTTGCACGAGCTGCTGCTCGCGAAGCTTCGAGCAGCAGAGCAGATCGACCTCCCGCGAGCCGCTGTCGATTCATCATCGATTCGCGCCGTTGGGGCGGGCCAAAAACTGGGCCAAACTCTACCGATCGCGCTCGACCCGGTTCGAAGCACCACATCGTCACCGATGCCAACGGCACGCCGCTTGCCGCGATCCTGACCGGCGCGAACGTCAACGACGTCACGCAATTGCTGTCGCTGATCGACGTGATTCCACAGATTCGCGGATTGCGCGGCCACCCACTGCAGAGACCGCGTGTGGTCTACGCCGTCCGCGGATACGACTCCGAGCGACATCGAAAAGCGTTGCGCAATCGTGGTATCGAACCGGTGATTGCCGAGCGTCGTACCGAACACGGCAGCGGCCTTGGAAAATATCGCTGGGTCGTTGAACGCACGCATGCTTGGCTGCATTACTTCCGTCGCTTCCGTATTCGTTTTGAACGCCGTGCCGACATTCACGGCGCGTTCCTCAAACTCGGTTGCTGCCTGATCTGCTGGAATACGCTCCGGCGCGCCGAGCAGCTTTTATGAAACCGTCTCTTAAGATTTGTGTGATGTGTCGCTCGTCGTTATCGGCTTGCTTGCTGGAAGTCAGGCCTCGACGTGGACTTTCCTGCCCGCGAGCAACCCGGCCCATGCCCCGAGGAGCGCGACACCTGCTGCCATGAGTAGCGCAACCGACCAGCTTCGTTGCCAGTCGTGGATTGCACCGACGACCATCGGGCCAGCCGCCGCCATCAGATATCCGATGCATTGCGCCATGCCGGAAAGCGCCCCCGCCCCCTCCGCGGAGCGGGTGCGCAGGCCGACGAAGGTCAGGCCGAGAATCATGCTTGCCCCACTTCCGAAGCCCAGCAGCGCAGCCCAAACCACGGCTAGGCCCGGCAGGTAGATCAGCCCGAGCAGCGACGCGGCGGATATCAAGCTGACCGACACAGCCGCCGGTCGCTGATCCGGCATGCGTCGAATGACGGGCGCGAGAATCAGTCCAGGGATGGCTGTCGCGAGTTGCAGCACGCCGTGCATGGAGCCGGCCTCGGCAGGCGGCAAGCCCTGGTCGATCAGGATGGTGGGAAGCCAGCTGACGGCGATGTAGAAAATCATGGCGTTGAAGCCCATGAACAGGGTCACCTGCCACGCCAGGGAGGACCGCCAGACGTTCGTTGGTTGTGCTGGCCGAGCGCTTCGGGCCACGGCCTCGTTCCGATGCGCATGACGTCGAGGCGCCCACACGGCCAACGCGATGCCGGGCAGCAGAATGAATGTGGCAAGAGCGGTTTGCCATCCATAGGCCTGTGCCAGAGGGGTGACCAATGTTGATCCGAGTGCGCCGCTGGCGCCCATCGTCAACGCGTAAGCGCCTGTGAGTGAGGCAACGCTGCCCGCGAAGTCGCGCTTGATCAGGCTGGGCAGCAGCACGTTACCGAAAGCAATGCCGACACCGATCACCGCTGTGCCGAAATACAGCAGCCACGCCGTGCCGGAGGAGCGCAGCGCAATACCCAGCGCAACGAGCGCCAATGCTCCGACGATGGTCCGCTCGAGTCCCACCTTACGGGCTATCGCCGAACTGATCGGCGAAAAGGCAGCGAACGCGAGCAATGGCAGTGACGAGAGTGCACCGACTGCCACTGTGCTCAGGCTGAAGTCTCTCTGAATAAGGGCAAGTACGGGAGCCAGCCCGGTAAATGGAGCCCGGAGATTCACCGCGAGAAGCAGGATGCCGGCAATCAGGGCGAGGTCCGAAGGCGCCCGGCGGATGGTTGAAAAGGTCACGAAGAAAGCGATTCTTTGATGGGGGAGCCTCCGACTTTACGGATTCTTCGAACGAACTAATATAGAAGACGTGACCAATGATCTCTAAAATATGACAATGCCATCCAGGATGCGGGTCACCTCTCCCGAGCAGTTCAACTCAGACGATTTCAAGCAGCCCGCAGTCGCGATACGGGTGCACTTGGAAGGGGAACAATCCGAGCATCCTCAACACAGCCATCGCAAGGGACAACTGATCCTGATGATCCAGGGCTGGGCGACCTGCGAAGTCCCGCAGGCTTTGTGGTTCGTGCCGCCTCAGCATGCTGTCTGGATCCCTGGGGGAACACCCCATAGCAGTCGCGCATCTCCCGATGCTCAGCTTTACTTCCTCTTCATCGAGCCAGGCGCTGTCCGGATGCCGGATTACTGCTGCACGCTGGCCATCACACCGCTGTTGCGTGAACTGATTCGCCACCTGGCTCGCGGAGAACCGGCTTACCAGCGTGGAAGCAAAACTGAAAAAGTGGTGGCCGTGTTGCTGGACCAACTGGCAGAGGCACCTGTCCAGCAATTGCATCTGCCTATTTCGCAGGCGCCGGCCATCAGACGCATGCTGGAGACCTTCTCTGTGGACCCGTCTGACCGCACAACGCTTTCCCAGTGGGGTGCCCGACTTGCGATGAGCGACAGAACCCTGGCCCGGCTCGTAGTTCGCGAGACGGGCTTGACGTTCGGACGGTGGCGTCAGCAACTGCATCTCATCGTCGCCCTTCGGCAACTGGCCGACGGGACGTCGGTGCAGCAGGTGGCCGGACTTCTGGGCTACGACTCGGTGACGGCGTTCATCACCATGTTCAAAAAGGCGCTGGGCAAGTCGCCAACCCAGTATTTCGCCAGTCTGCGCAACCGCGACCCTGAAGCCCCATAGGCATCCCCGCTCTGCATCCAGCGAATGAGCGGGTTTTCACCTACAGGTGGGTATTTTTGTATTCCTTGACAGCGGTTCTGCGGCGCACCTAAGATTGGTTCACATAAAGTACGTGTACGTATTTTATGCCGACGCAACTGCCGGCCGCTGATGGACGGAACCGAGTGCCTTGACGTTCCCGCAACCCCATACGAATTCGTAAGGTCCTGGAGCGCTACGCCTGCTCGGCAAGCGGGTCTTGTCGGGCGATTGGGTTCCGTGCGAGAGTCGTCCAATAGACATATTAATTCGGTATACGAAATTTCACATACATCATTCATATCAGGAGACTCACGTGAGCGCCCCATCTATCATCGGCTCCCAACCTATGCGAGACACGGATTACTCGATCTGGGCGCTCGCATATTGCCAGGCAGATATGCCGCAGGACTTTTTCGGCGGCGCCGGCATCTACAGCAACGCCGGCACCATCCGGATTCCCATGATCTACACATTGCTGGTCGGGGGCGAAGTCGGTGGCAAGCAGCATGTTGCGCTCGTCGACTGCGGATTTCGCAATGACCATTGGCTGACGCGCTACCCGTTCTCCAGCTGGGAAGAGCCGCGAGACGTATTGGGACGCATCGGTTTTGCGCCGGAGGACGTCGATACGATCCTGGTGACGCACATGCACTTCGACCATATGGGAAATTTCGAAGCCTTCCCGAACGCCAAGCTGTATGTGCAGCTCGACGAGTATCTGGGCTGGTCACAGGCGGTCTGTGCGGTCCATCAGCACGAAACCGAGGAAGAGAAGGCGTGGGTGTTCTCCTCGTTCGATCCGATGGATCTGATCCGTGCGGCGCAGGGCGTTTCGGAAGGTCGGATCAAGTTCATCCGCGGCGACGAAGAGGTCTTGCCGGGCATCACGGCCCGCCTCGCCAAGGACAGTCATACGTTCGGCTCGCAGTGGTTCGAGGTGAATACACGTAACGGTCCATTTGTTGCCGCCGGCGACATTGTCTACTGGTACTCGAATATCGACCGCATGTGGCCGCCCGGCTATCACCAGGGTAACGCGTTCAATCAGATTCACGTGTACCGCCAGATGCGCGAACTACTCAAGCAGAAGACGGAGCGAGTCATCCCCGGTCACGATCCGGAGGTCTGGAACCGCCACTCTTCTTGGGAAGCACCTCCGAACGGGAATCAGATTGCCGAGGTCAATCTGAAAGAAGGGGATACGTCACGGCGCCCCGACGTAACCGCGTCGAAGATCATCAGTATCTGAACCCGGTGCGTTTCGCGGGCGGGAGCGCGGCACTCGGAACCCGTCCGCCTGCCGGTGCTGACATCGCGGCCGCGGCAGATGATCGAATCCAAAACCTGCAAACTTTCAGGGTAACCATGCATCGCGAAATTGTTTCGTCGAACGTTCTGCCAACGCCACGTTTTCGTTATAGCCCCGTCGTGCGGGTCGGCCCTTTTGTTTTTGTCTCTGGCCTCGTTGGGCTGGACCCGTCGACCGGCAGTCTCGCTGATGGCGGGGCATATGGGCAGACGGCGCAAATTCTCGGAAACCTGAAGCGGCTATGCGATGAACAGAGCTGGACGCTTTCTGACCTGGTCGTGGCGCGGGTGTTCTGTGCGAACACGGCAGACGCCGCAGCGGTGAATGAAGCGTGGGAGGAAGCGTTCGAACATGTCGAGCCGCCCGCCAGAACATTTGTGACTGTCAGCAGATTGCCGCTTGGGGCTGCCGTGGAGATCGAATTTCAGCTCTTGCCAGGGGAGCGGCGGAGTTGAGCGCCGTCGTCGTGAGAGATGCATCGGGAGCACGTCCAGCGTGCCCCGATTTCCGATGCGTGCAAGGACTGCGGTCACAAACCCGCTTCGGGCTCCGATTCGACGATCAGTTTCAGGCACTTCACAAAAAGCGGCCGGTATTCTTCCGGTAGTTTATCAAGCAGCTTTTTCTCGACTCCGGCGTCTCGCGGCAGCACACGGTTCAGCGTCTCGATGCCGTTCTTGGCGATGTGCAGGCGATAAGCTCGCTGGTCGTCTTCCGAAGGACTCCGTACGAGCATCTCGTTCGCGCAGAGCCTTTTCACCATCTCCGCGATCGTGTTTCGGTCCATGTGCAACTGATCGGCCAACTCGCTTTGCTTCAGACCGGGGTGTTGAGCAACCACCACGAGGGCGGCCTTTTGCCTCGGCGTCAACGATTCGGATGCGAACTCCCGGCTGAATATGTCTTCTGCAATGAAGTGTGCTCGCCTCAGCAGGTGAGAGGCCACCTCTTCCAGGCGGAAGTGATCCAGAGCATGTTGCGCTTCCTTTGACAGGCCGATCGAGCTGGAACCCGCCGACTTGTTCTTTGCGGGTTTGTCGTTCTTCTTGGGTGAAGGCATAGGAAAGAAGACAGTCAAATGAGAAAGAGGTCGTTCGGGTAATCGGGCTCCAGACGTGAGACGAAGTGAAAGGAACACGAATACGGTGAAAGGAAACAGTTGCCATTATCGATGGTTCGGCTGCGCGGTTCAACTGGCATGGGACCGCGATCGGGAGCCGGCGCACGACTGGTCACCGTGCATGGGAGGAGCCATTTCGGCTGCGCGCGGTTCGATGGCGGCGGTGTCGCTCATCGACACGTCGGCGGTTCTCCGCCGCTCGAGAACACGCCCATAACGTACGCACACGTATTATATTGAATAAATGACATGTTGCGGTGGTTCATTGTGGTGCGGCAAAAACGGCGATCATGTCCGTTGCTTCATCGTGGGACCCCTGGCGGGCTCGCACGGTGCGCGAAATGCCTTTTAAAAGTGCAGGAATCCCCGTGTTCTCATGAGCAGGCGCCACGGTTCTCGAACCGACTGGATTGATGGGCCGTCGGCAGGGTTTGTACCTACACCGTATGCAAATTTGAACCCTTGACACCATGGCGACACGGCTCCTATTATCGAATCAACAAAGTACGTATACGTACATTTGTGATTCGAGAGAAAGGCGCAGGTAGCGGAGAAGGTGCAAGACGGGTAAGCGGTTTTCAAACCATAAACCGGTCATGGACGAGCGTCCGATTTGAAGGGTGACGTCAACGGAAGAAGCCAAAGGGCGGCGGCCGTGATCAACATGAACGTTCCACTTCCAGAAAGGTAGGAGAGAAAGTATGGCCACCGGAGAAATTGTCAGCGGTTTGCTGGCCCCCCATCCTCCGCACATGCTCTATGCGGAGAACCCTCCTCAGAACGAACCCAAATCGTCAGGCGGCTGGGAGCAGCTGCGCTGGGCATACGAGCGGGCGCGCAAGAGTCTGGACGAGCTGAAGCCGGACGTATTGCTGGTTCACTCGCCGCACTGGATCACATCGGTGGGGCACCATTTTCTCGGCGTCGAGCATCTGTCGGGACGATCGGTCGATCCGATTTTTCCGAACCTGTTCCGCTTCGAATATTCGCTGAACGTCGACGTCGAGCTGGCAGAGGCGTGTTGCGAAGAGGGCCGAAAGCTGGGCCTCGAAACGAAGATGATGCGCAATCCGCGCTTCCGTGTGGACTATGGAACCATCACGACGCTCCACATGATCCGCCCCCAATGGGACATTCCGGTGGTCGGTATCTCGGCAAACAACACGCCTTACTACCTGAGCATGAAGGAAGGCTTGGCCGAGATGGATTTGCTGGGGCAGGCGACGCGTGAAGCGATCATCAAGTCGGGCAAGCGCGCGGTCCTGCTGGCGTCCAATACGCTGTCGCACTGGCACTTTCACCAAGAGCCGGTTCCGCCGGAAGACATGAGCCAGGAGCACCCGTTCAGCCACGCCGGCTATCAATGGGACATGCGGATGATCGACCTGATGCGTCGCGGGGAAATGAAGGAGGTGTTCCGCCTGCTGCCGCAATTCATCGACGAGGCGTTCGCTGAAGTCAAGTCCGGGGCGTTCACCTGGATGCATGCGGCGATGCAATATCCGGAACTGGCTGCGGAGTTGCATGGTTACGGCACCGTCATCGGCACGGGCAATGCCGTGATGGAGTGGAACCTCGTCAAAGCCGGTCTTGCGCACGAAGCTACGTTGTCCTGATGGCAGGCGCGCAAACGAGCTTCCCTGGTCCCTTTCTAGAGTGTGAACATCATGTCTATTGTTTCCGCGTTCATTGTTCCCGGTAGTCCGCTGCCCGAGCTTCGTTCCGACGTGCCGGGATGGCACCAATTCAAGCTGGCCATGCAACAGGCCGGCACTGCATTGAAAGCGTCCAAACCCGATGTCGTGCTGGTGTACTCGACGCAATGGTTTGCCGTGCTCGACGAGATCTGGCTGACCCGAAGGCGCAGCCAGGACGTACACGTCGACGAGAACTGGCACGAGTTCGGCGAGCTGCAGTACGACCTCTATAGCGACGTGGACCTCGCGACGCTGTGCATTCAGTCTTGCCAGAGCCAGGGTATCAACGCACGCGGCGCGGATTACCAGAACTTCCCGATCGACACGGGCACGATCGTCGCCAGCAGCGGCCTGGGGATCGGAGGGGAGGATCTGCCGCTGGTGGTGGCGTCCAACAATCTCTACGACAACGGCGAGGCGACGGCAAAGCTGGCGTCTATCGCGGTCTCCAGCGCGCAGCAGCAGGGGAAGAAGGTCGCCGTCGTGGGTGTGGGAGGACTGTCCGGAAGCGTTTTCACGAAGGACATTGATCCCAGTACCGATCACATCGTCAAGCCGGAGGAAGACGAGTGGAACCGGCGGATGCTGGCGCTGTTTGAAGCAGGCGATGCCGACTCGATTCGCGAACTGTTCCCCGCCTACGCCAAAGGCGCGCGTGTCGACATGGGCGGCAAGCACTTCAGCTGGGTGCTCGGTGCGCTCGGCGGCACTTTCGCGGGCGCCAAGGTTCACCACTACGGCCCGCTGTATGGGAGCGGTGCTGCGGTCATTGAATTCCGGATCTAATGCCGGGGCCGAACGGGGCTGCCCGTTCGGCCCCGTCCGAACCCGAAGCTAAACAGTTCGACATGCGCGGCGAAAGTCGCGAGTCGGCGTAATCAAGGTAAAACGGATGAAGCACTATCGAAATTTTGTAGATGGCCGATGGGTCGAAAGCACGCGTACGTTCGAAGATATCAGCCCTGTCGACGGTTCTCTGGTTGCGATAGTCCATGAGGCAAGCCGGGATCTGGTGGATCAGGCGGTCAAGGCCGGGCACCGGGCAGTCGCGGGCGAGTGGGGGCGCACCGGAACGGCGGAGCGGGTCGCCATGCTGCGCCGTATCGCCGACGAGATGGAACGCCGCCAGGACGATTTCCTTGCCGCCGAGATGGCGGATACCGGCAAGCCCCTTGCGATGGCGTCGAGCATCGATATCCCGCGGGGCATCGCAAACTTTCGCGCGTTCGCCGATATGCTCGCCACCGCGCCGCTCGACAGCCATCGGCTGGATCTCGCCGACGGCGGCTACGCGCTCAACTACGCTGCCCGCAAGCCACTGGGCGTCGTGGGCGTGATTTCCCCATGGAACCTGCCGCTGCTGTTGCTGACCTGGAAGGTCGCGCCGGCGCTGGCATGCGGTAACGCGGTCGTGGTGAAGCCTTCCGAGGAAACGCCGGGTAGCGCGACGTTGCTCGCCGAGGTCATGGAAGCCGCCGGCGTACCGCCCGGCGTGTTCAACCTGGTCCACGGTTTCGGGCCGGACTCCGCCGGCGAATTCATCTCGCGTCATGAGGACATCAGCGCCATCACGTTTACCGGGGAGTCGCGCACGGGTACGACGATCATGCGTGCAGCGGCAGAGGGGGTGAAGCCGGTCTCATTCGAGCTTGGCGGCAAGAATGCGGCGATCATTTTCGCCGACTGCGATTTCGACAAGATGCTCGACGGCATGATGCGTGCGCTATTCCTCAATAGCGGCCAGGTGTGCCTGTGTTCGGAACGCGTGTATGTCGAGCGGCCGCTCTTCGATCGATTCTGCGCGGCGTTGGTCGAGCGGATCAAAGCGATGAAGATCGACTGGCCCAACGACCCGAATACGCACATGGGGCCGCTCATTTCGGCCAAGCATCGCGACAAGGTGATGAGCTACTTCGGCCTGGCGCGCGACGAAGGGGCGACCTTCCTGACCGGCGGCAAAGCGCTGCGTTTCGGCGATGAGCGTGACGACGGCGCGTGGGTGGAGCCGACGGTGATCACCGGCCTGCCGGACGATGCGCGATCGGTGCGCGAGGAAATCTTCGGGCCGATCTGCCATGTTGCACCGTTCGACAGCGAGCGCGAAGTGATCGCCCGCGCCAACGATACGCGGTACGGCCTGGCCGCGACGATCTGGACGTCGAACCTGAGCCGTGCGCATCGCGTGAGCGAGTCGATGCGTGTGGGTATCAGCTGGGTCAATACCTGGTTCCTGCGCGACCTGCGCACGCCGTTTGGCGGGGCGGGCCTGTCCGGTATCGGACGCGAGGGCGGGATGCATTCGCTCAATTTCTATTCGGAGCTGACCAACGTTTGCGTGCGCGTTGACGAGGAGATCGAGCATGTCTGAACGAGTCCAACACGTGGCCGACCTGCTCGACCGGGCGGCCAGAACGGGGCAGCCGATTGCGCCGGTGCGTGAGCACTTCACCGGTGGCGTCGCCGAGGCGTACGCGGCACAAGACCTGAATACGCAGCGTCAGGTACGCGAAGGGCGCCGTGTGACCGGCCGCAAGATCGGACTGACTTCGCTCGCCGTGCAGAAGCAACTGGGCGTCGATCAGCCCGACTTCGGAACGCTGTTCGACTCGATGGCGGTCAACGACAACGAGGAGATGGCCTGGTCTCGGCTGATGCAGCCGAAGTGCGAGGCCGAGGTGGCGCTGGTGCTCGAGCGCGACCTCGACGGCCAACACATCGTCATGACCGATCTCCTGGCGGCGACCGCTTACGTGCTGCCCGCCATCGAAGTGGTCGGAAGCCGCATCGCGAACTGGGACATCAATATTCTCGACACCATTGCGGACAATGCATCCGCGGGCCTCTACGTGCTGGGGCAGCGTCCGGTCAAGCTTGCCGATCTGGACCTGCGGCTGGCCGGCATGATCATGGAGCGCAAGGGGGACGCCGTGTCGCTCGGCGTGGGTGCCGCGTGTCTCGGTCATCCGCTGAACGCAGCGCTCTGGCTTGCGCGGACCCTCGTCGACATGGGGACGCCGCTACGCGCCGGCGACGTGGTGCTGACCGGCGCCCTCGGGCCGCTTGTCACGGTTTCCCCCGGCGACGTCATCGAGGCGCGCATCCAGGGTCTCGGTAGCGTACGTGCGCGCTTTGCCGAGGCCGGTTGAGGAGATTTCATGAAAATTCAACGTATTGCCAAGCGTCTCGACGATGCTGCAGTGAGCGGGCAGGCCACGCCGCAATTGACCGGTGACGATGCCGTGACGCTTGAAGAAGCCTATGCCGTGCAGCGGGCGCTGGTAGGCCATCGTCTGGCGCGTGGGGCGCACCAGATCGGCATGAAGATGGGTTTCACGAGCCGGGCCAAGATGGCGCAGATGGGCGTCTCCGATCTGATTTGGGGCCGGCTCACATCCGACATGTGGGTCGAGGAAGGCGGCAGCATCGCACTGTCGGACTACGTTCATCCGCGAGTCGAGCCGGAAGTGTGCTTTCTGCTGGGCAAGCGGCTCGAAGGCAAGGTTACGCCGCTGCAGGCTCTCGCTGCAGTAGAGGCGGTGGCGCCCGCGCTCGAAGTGATCGATTCGCGCTACCGCGACTTCAAGTTCTCACTGCCCGATGTCGTGGCCGACAACGCTTCGTCGTCCGGCTTCGTGGTGGGTCAGTGGCACGCACGGGACACCGATGTGGGCAATCTGGGGCTGGTGATGTCCTTCGATGGTCGCCCCGTGGAAATGGGGACTACTGCTGCCATCCTCGGCGCGCCGATTCGTGGATTGGTCGCTGCCGCGCGTCTGGCGGCGCAGCAAGGCGAGGCGCTCGAAGCAGGAAGTCTCGTTCTGGCAGGGGCGGCAACTGCAGCTGTCGCGTTGCGCCCAGGCGTGGCGGTGAGCTGCGAGTTTCAGAACCTGGGCAAGGTGGTGTTCAACGTCCGGCGCGAGGAGTGAATCGTATGACAGAGACAGTCCAAAAGCACGCGGCGGTCGTGGAGGGCAAAGCCCGGCCCCTCGGGGCGTACCCGCACATCAAGCGTGCAGGGGATTTCCTGTTCGTATCGGGCACGAGCTCCCGGCGCGCCGACAACACCATTGCCGGCGCGGAACTCGATGCGTCGGGCAGGGCACGACCGGATATCGAGGTACAGACGCGAGAGGTCATCCAGAACATTCGCGACATCCTCCGCAGCGCCGGCGCCGACCTGAAGGATGTGGTCGAAGCGTGCAGCTATCTGGTCAACATGAACGACTTCCCCCTGTACAACCAGGTCTACTCGGAATTCTTCGATGTGGACGGGCCGACGCGCACGACCGTGGCCGTGCATCAGCTGCCGCATCCTCATCTCGTCATCGAAATGAAGGTCGTGGCATACAAGCCAATCAGTTGAAGTGAAGGGGGGACTCCACGACGTTCGCGGCGGCCGGCATGGCGCCGCGCCCGTGGTACTTCCCACAAGCGAAAGGAAGAATATCGTGTCAGCGAATCGCGTACTAGCGGCGATCATCGGGTCGGGCAACATCGGCACCGACTTGATGATCAAGATCCTGCGTCATGGCAAGTCCCTGAAAATGGGCGCCATGGTCGGCATCGATCCACAATCGGACGGCCTGGCGCGCGCTGCGCGTCTCGATGTACCGGTGACGGCCGGCGGCATCGACGGCCTCCTCGCGATGCCAAATTTCAGCGACATCCGCATCGTGTTCGACGCGACGTCGGCAGGTGCGCACAAGCGTCACAACGAACTGCTGCAAGCAAAGGGCGTCCAGGTGATCGACCTCACGCCGGCTGCGATCGGCCCGTACGTGATTCCGGCGATCAATATCGACGAGCATCTCGATTCGCCGAACATCAACATGGTGACGTGCGGCGGGCAGGCCACCATTCCGATGGTGAAGGCCGTTTCGCGCGTGGCGAAGGTGCATTACGGCGAAATCATTGCATCGATCTCGAGCAAGTCGGCCGGCCCCGGCACGCGGGCTAACATCGACGAGTTCACCGAGACCACGTCGAAGGCGATCGAGGTGATCGGGGGCGCCGCGCGCGGCAAGGCCATCATCATCCTCAACCCGGCCGAGCCGCCGCTCATCATGCGCGACACCGTGTTCACGCTATCGGAAATGGCGGATACGAAGGCTATCGAGAAAAGCATCGCCGAGATGGTGGAATCCGTGCAGGGCTATGTGCCCGGATACCGGCTGAAGCAGCGTGTCCAGTTCGAGGAAATCTCCGCGGCGAACCCGTTGAACGTGCCGGGCCTCGGAAAGCTGTCGGGCTTGAAGACCACGGTCTTTCTGGAAGTCGAAGGCGCTGCGCACTACCTTCCTGCTTATGCGGGCAATCTCGACATCATGACCTCCGCCGCGCTTGCGTGTGCCGAGCGTTTCGCGCAGACGCGCCTGGTAGAAGCCACCTGAGGACCGCATCATGAGCAAGAAGCTTTACATTTCCGACGTCACGCTGCGTGACGGCAGCCATGCCGTGCGTCATCAGTACAGCATCAAGAGCGTTCGCGAGATCGCGCAGGCGCTGGATGATGCGCGGGTGGACAGTCTGGAAGTCGCCCACGGCGACGGCTTGTCCGGTTCCAGTTTCAACTACGGCTTTGGCGCACATACCGACGTCGAGTGGATCGAAGCCGTGGCCGATACGGTCCAGCACGCGAAGGTCGCGACGTTGCTGATTCCCGGTGTCGGCACTGTGCACGACTTGCGCAATGCCTATGACGCCGGCGCTCGCGTGGTACGCGTCGCCACGCACTGCACCGAAGCCGACGTCTCGAAGCAGCACATCGAATTTGCCCGCAATCTGGGGATGGACGCTGTCGGGTTCCTGATGATGAGCCACATGAACACACCGCAAAAGCTCGCGGAGCAGGCGAAGCTCATGGAGAGCTATGGCGCGTCGTGCGTGTATGTGGTCGATTCGGGCGGCGCATTGAGCATGAACGACGTACGCGATCGCTTCCGCGCGTTCAAGGATGTGCTGAAGCCGGAAACGCAAACCGGCATACATGCCCACCACAATCTCAGTCTGGGTGTAGCAAACTCCATCGTTGCCGTGGAGGAGGGGTGCGACCGTATCGATGCCAGCCTGGCGGGAATGGGCGCCGGTGCAGGGAATGCACCACTGGAGGTCTTCATCGCCGCGGCAGAACGGATGGGCTGGAACCACGGTTGCGATCTGTACAAGCTCATGGACGCCGCGGACGACATCGTCCGTCCGTTGCAAGACCGGCCGGTGCGCGTCGATCGCGAAACGCTCGCGTTGGGCTATGCCGGCGTGTACTCGAGCTTTCTGCGCCACGCGGAAGCTGCCGCAGCCCGATACGATCTGAAGACGGTGGACATTCTCGTCGAGCTCGGGCGCCGTAAGATGGTCGGCGGCCAGGAAGACATGATCGTCGACGTCGCGCTCGATCTTCAGAATGCGCGATCCAGTTCAGCGGCCGCGGCCGATCGCTGACCCAGCCTTACTCTCGGAACCCGGAAAATGAGCGATTCGAAGTGGATTCAGACTGCGTCGCACTGGGGCGTCTATGACGTTCACCTGAAGGACGGTGAAATCTCGGGCGTGACTG
The DNA here is from genome assembly GCF_902833145.1 of Burkholderia sp. BCC0506. Classification (GTDB taxonomy): domain Bacteria; phylum Pseudomonadota; class Gammaproteobacteria; order Burkholderiales; family Burkholderiaceae; genus Burkholderia. Next base: position 160,512 of record NZ_CADFEN010000011.1, read on the forward strand.
CGTTCAATGAGGATCCGGGCCCACCTGCTCTGATTCAGGCACTGCCGCAGATGGTGCGCAGCCCGCTGCGCATCGATCAGCCATACGTTCGCGCCGGGTATTTGAAGAGCCGGGAGGGGTCTCGAGCGGGGCGCGGCGCGGAACCATTCGTTCCGGTCACGTGGGACGTCGCAATGGATCTGGTCGAAGACGGGCTGCGCAGAGTCAAGTCCGAGTTCGGCAATGAAGCGATATATGGCGGCTCCTATGGTTGGGCTAGTGCAGGGCGGCTGCACCATTCCCCCAGCGTTCTGAAGCGATTCCTGGGGCTGTTCGGCGGCTACGTCGACAAACGGGGCAATCACAGCTTTGGCGCGGCGATGCACATCGCGCCGTATGTGATCGGTTCGTCCGACGTCACGTCGATGGCTGTCCCATGGGTGCACATTGCCGAACATACCGAACTCGTCGTCATGTTCGGTGGCGCCCACGTCAAGAACATGCAGATCGACGCAGGAGGTGCCGCGGTCCATGAGGCCGAGCAGTGGATCGCGCGCATCGCGCGCTCGAACGTCGAGTTCGTCAACATCAGCCCGGCCCGCGACAACGTGTCCGAACCGCTGAAGGCAGACTGGCTCCCGATCGTTCCGAACACCGATACGGCGATGATGCTGGGGCTTGCGCATGTGCTGGTGAGCGAGAACCTGCATGACAAGCGATTCCTCGACGTCTACTGCGAGGGATTCGAGCCGTTCAGGCGTTATCTGCTTGGGGAAACCGACGGCGTGCCGAAGGATGCGGCATGGGCCTCGCGCATCTGCGGCGTGGCCGCGGACACGATTCGCGATCTTGCTCGCAGGATGGCGGCGCATAAAACGCTGATTGCGACAGCCTGGTCGGTCCAGCGCGCCGATCACGGCGAGCAGCCGGTATGGATGACGATCGCTCTGGCCAGTCTGCTCGGGCAGATCGGCGAGCCGGGTTGCGGATTCAGTTTCGGTATTGGCGCCGTTGCGGGGATTGCCGTCCGCCGGCCTCGCGACATTCCGCGTCCGACCTTTCCTCTTGGCCCCAATCCCGTGCGCGCTTACGTACCGGTCGGACGCGTGGCGGACATGCTGCTCGAGCCGGGCTCCGAGCTCGAATACGACGGGTCGACGATCCGGATGCCCGATATCAAGCTGATCTATTCGGTTGGCGGCAACCCGTTCCATCACAACACGAATCTCAACCGGTTCGTGCGAGCGTGGCGCCGGCCGGATTTCGTGGTCGTGCATGAACCGTGGTGGAGCCCGCCGGCCAGATATGCCGATGTCGTGTTGCCGGCGACGACGACCATGGAGCGCAACGACATCCTTGCGACGGAATTGCAGCGTCACTGGATCGCGATGCATCAGGTGATTCCGCCCGTGGCACAGTCGCGGAACGATTTCGATGTATTTGCGGAGCTGTCGGAACGGATGGGCTTCGGGAACGCTTATACCGAAGGACGTAACGAGATGGAGTGGCTGCGCCATATGTATGCTCAAGCTTGCGAACGCGCGATCGGCTTGGGATATGCGCCGCCGGATTTCGATTCGTTCTGGGAGCAAGGGTCGTATGAATTCCCATCCAGCGACGAGTATCTGGAGCCGGCGCTGTTGGCGGATTTCCGCGCCGATCCCGCGGCACATCGCCTCAAGACGCCCTCTGGAAAGATCGAACTCTTTTCGCAGCGGATAGCGGAGTACGGGTATGACGATTGCCCACCGCATCCGACTTGGCTGGAACCGGCTGAATGGCTCGGTGGCGAAAAGGCGGCAAGATTTCCGCTGCATCTGCTATCGAATCAGCCCGCCGGCAAGCTGCACAGCCAGCTCGATCCGAGCCCGGTCAGTGTTCAGTTCAAGCGCAATGGCAGAGAGGTGTTGAATCTCTCGCCGCGGGACGCCGCCGAGCGCGGTATCGAAGACGGCGATATCGTCCGCGTCTATAACGATCGCGGGGCATTTCTCGCATCGGCGCGGGTGAGCGGGGATTTGATGAACGGCGTCGCACAGATTCCGACAGGCGCATGGTTCGACCCTGAAGACCCCGGCGCCGATTGCTCTCTCGAGAAGCACGGCAATCCCAACGTAGTGACGCTCGACAAGGGGACATCCCGGTTGGGGCAGGGATCGGTCGCGCAAACGGTGCTGATCGAGGTCGAGAAGTTCGCGCAGCCGCCGCGCGTCACGGCGTTCGACCTTCCCGTGTTTTCCTCGGAGTAAGCGCCGGAACGTCGTTCCGGCCGCCGCGCAGGCAACTCGAAAACCATCGAATCAAGGAGAGGACCGTGCCTTTGATACAGGTCATGCTCGTCGACGGTCGGACGACGGCAGAGAAAACAGCGTTGATCGCCGGTTTGACCGAAGCAGCTGTGACTGCGCTGGGTGCACCGAGAGAGTCGGTACGGGTCATCCTGCAAGAGGTGCCGCCCGCACACTGGGGCGTGGGCGGTGTACCGAAGTCTTCAGTCGCCGCCGCCTCGCCACCAGGCAAGGGCGCATAGCGTCGACCTGATTCCGAAAGCGGATGCGGAACGGCGCTTCGAGGGTTTCCGATAGTCTTGACACTGAAATTTGCGGTGATTAAATTCAAAGAAAAATGCGACGTACACGTACTTAGTCGGGCGTACCTATGCATGCTTTGATGTGGTTGTGACGGTCGGGAACTGCATTCTCTGAGCGACATCCGGGCCGGGGAGTCTCTGGAAGCGGTGCTCCCGTCCGTCCCCGGGAAGCTGAGGATGTCATGAACACTTATCCGAGTTTGTACAACGGCACGCGGGACGCCTTCGAGCATTTTGGCGTTCACTTCGAAGGCAGGATGAATCGAGAAAGCGTGATCGACCTGGTAGGGCAAGCAATCAAGCCGCACGAGATGTCGGTTGCCGGAGGTCGCGGCGAAATCGACGCAGCGCTGCGCTCACTCAAGATCGGTAGTTTGCGCGTCTTCTATCTGCAGTACGGAGCGGAAGTCCAGGTTGACTGTGACGAGCTGGAAAGCTTCACGCTGGTTCAGATGCCCGTTCGCGGCACCTCGCTCTACTCGGTCGGAAAGCAGCTGGTGTCGGGCAGTCCCGATGTTGCTGCCATCCTGTCGCCTCAAGAGGCGATACGGCTGCAATTTTCGGCCGAGTTGGAACAAATCGTTGTCCGTATAGAACAGAAGGCGCTGGAGCGCGCGTGCATGGAGCATATCGAATCGCTTCCCAGGCAAGGTTTGCGCTTTCAACCGAAATTGTGTCTTTTCGGGCCAGCCGGCCAGGCGTGGCTGGCTACGCTGTCTTACATTCTTCAGGTCAGTGCGGCGTGTCCCGACTTGCTCGCGCGCCCCGCCTATTGCGAACGCTGGGAACGTCTGCTGATCGATACGCTGTTGCTCGCGCAACCCAGCAACTGGTCGGAAAACCTGAATGACATGTGCGACCGCAGGACGGTCAGGCCGGCCTACGTGAAGCGCGCCGAGGACTATATGCGGGCGCATCTCACTGAGGCGACCTCGGTGGAGCAGATTGCCCGTGCCGTCGGAGTGAGTCCGAGGGCGCTTTTTTATGCGTTCCGCCAGACGCACGGTCAGTCGCCGATGTCGTTTTTGCGTGACCTGCGCCTGAAGGCCGTTCACGCGGAACTCACCGCGGGCGATCCGGCGACGACGCGTCTGACGGAAGTGGCGTTGCGTTGGGGTTTCGAACATTACGGTCACTTCACGTCGCACTATCGCCGTCGATTCGGTGTACGCCCTCAGGATACGCTGAAGGACGTGGGGCGCTTTGGGCCTGCGGCGCACGATGGTCGGATCGAACAGATCGAGGCTTTCGCAGGCTAGCGAGGGCATGCTTGCGACGCGTACGAGAACCGGTTTTTCAAGTGACATGGAGCAAGCAATGACCGAACCGCACGAGGCGCCCGATCTCGCCGGATACTTCAAGCGTATCGGCTATCAATCGGCCGAGCCGCCGTCGGGACCTACCCTCGACACGTTGTGTTCACTGCACCGGTTGCATCCCGAGGCAATCCCTTTCGAAAATCTCGACGTATTGCTCGGCCGACCGGTGCGAATCGACCTCGCATCGATCCAACGGAAGCTGGTGCAAGCCGGTCGGGGTGGTTACTGCTTCGAGCACAATCTGCTGTTTCGGCACGTGCTCGAACTGCTGGGTTATACAGTCCGAAGCTACGCCGCGCGTGTGCTTTGGGGCCATGACGCATCACTCGGCATGCCGCCGCGTACGCACATGATCCTGGTTGTCGAGGTCGACGGGGAGCGCTATCTGACCGATGTCGGCTTCGGCGGGATGACGCTGTCCGCCCCGCTCTTGCTGCAGACGAATCTCGAACAGACGACACCGCACGGCGTATTCCGGATTCAGGATTCGCCCTTTGAAGTCGGCGCCGATCGTGCAGGCCTACCGGCCTTCGTGCTGCAGGTCCAGCTCGAGGATCAGTGGAAGTCGGTGTACCGCTTCGATTTCGACCCGCAGTACCCGGTCGACTACGATATGTCGAATCACTTCGTGTCGACATATCCGAGCTCGGTGTTCGTGAGCAACCTGCTTGGCGCGCGCCTTGCACCGGGCAGGCGTATCGGACTTTTCAACCGCACGCTGCATATTCACGATCAGCAAACCGGAACGCACAAGCGGGAGCTGTCGGATGTGCAGGAACTGCGCAGCGTCCTTCATGGTGAATTGGGCATCACTTTGCCCGAGGAGTCCGCCGCACTCGACGCGGCGCTCGCACGCCTTCCGTGAAGGGGCGGTAACGCGACACACCATCTCGGCCAGTACGGCCGCGCCGCGAGTGCATCGTGCGCCCCGCTGGCGCGGTAAGGCCGTCAATACCCAACCAGTTGTTACTGGTAACGCGGGCTACTGAATCTCTCTTTCGCTCACGGGATTTATGTTGCCGAAACCGGATGGCGGCGCGATTTGTGTCGCCAGACGATAGGTTCAAGCGGGTCCCGTGTTCGACGCCATTTTCGCGCCTACCCACCCCATACCGTTCCACGGCGTGGTACCGCGCGCTGAAACATCTGGAGAGAAACGAAGGTGCAAAGAAAGTCTGTTTTGACCGTCGCAGAGGTTGAACGAATCATGGATGCGGCACATGCCGAGGCCGAATCGAACCAATGGCCGGTAGCGATCGCCGTGGTCGATGACGGTGGTCATCTGCTTGGCTTGCTTCGGCTCGACGACTGCGCGCCGATCGCCGCCGAAATGGCCATTGGCAAAGCACGTACGTCGGCGCTCGGACGCCGCGAGTCGCGGATGTACGAGGAAATGATCAACGCCGGCAGAACGGCATTTGTCAGCGCGCCTCTCGTCGCGACGCTGGAGGGTGGCGTGCCGGTCGTTGTCGACGGGCAGGTGGTCGGCGCCATTGGTGTCTCGGGTGTCAAGCCTAGTGAAGACGCCCGGATTGCGAAGGCGGGAGCGAATACGCTCGGCCATTGATGCAGGTTGTCGGTATCACCGTGGTACCGGCTGCCAGCGAACAGGCGAAGCCCGCCGCGTGTTTCGCCTTCAATCGCGGTGGGCCTGAACGCCGATTTGATTCAGCATGGATTGACTGATGAACGCTACAAATTTGCTTCTGCTTGATTGCAGCCCGCGGAACGACAACTCGACAAGCCGGTACTTCACCGAGCATTTGTTGCCAACGTTGATGGCCCGCACCGAACGAAACATTCAGGTGACACGGCGCAAGATCGGCACTGAGCCGCTGCCGCCTCTTACAGCCGAATATGCCGAATCCCTGCTTTTACCTGCCGCGGAGGCAAGAGAGCGGTATGGCGCGGCGCTTGCTGTTTCCGATCAACTGATACAGGAGCTCGACGCAGCGGACGTACTGTGGATCTCGACCCCCGTGCATAACTTCACGGTGCCAGCTGCACTCAAGACCTGGATCGACCTTGTCGTTCGCCGCGACGTAACGTTCGTGGCAACGGAAAAAGGCAAGGTGGGCTTGTTGCGCGATCGTCCTACGTATATTGCGGTTACATCCGGCGGCGCGATGTTTCACGAGCCGCCTCGCCAGCCGGATTTCTTTCGTCCTTACCTGACCACCGTGTTGGGCGTCATTGGTATCAAAGACATTACCTTCGTGCATGCCACCGGCCTTGCTTTTGTTGAAGAGCCGCTTGCTGTGCTCGAAGAAAAAGCAGCGCAATGGACTATCCGCGATTGAAGCAACCGTGATCGCATCGATGCGAGACGACGACCATGTCGACACCGCGGTTTGTGGGTCGGCACCGGGCGATGCTTTGCGATTGAAAGGCGGGACGTATTGCATGCTGAACGCTGTTGTAATGGGTAGGAATACGAAGGATATAAGTATTTAGCGGGGTCCATTTCTGCCTAGTTGAGCGACAGAGGCAGCCGATATGAGCATGATGGATTTGCCGTTTAACGTCGTTTGATCCGAATTGTGGTTTCCCCTATAGACAGCATTAAATCGGCCGACTACTTTCCATATAGTACGTACACGTACATATATATTGGATGTGACGTTCGAGCCATCGGGCCAGCGAGTGACTAGCGGTATCAACAGGAGCGAGAAATGAAGGAAGAAAGTTTGAGCGTGAAGATGGAGGATCACGCACTGGAACCCGTGCCGGACGATGCTCGGCAAGGATGGTTGTCTTTGACCTGGAGTACGGCTGGCATCGTCGTATCCCTGGTTCAACTATTTTTCGGTGCGTTGGTTACGTTCGTGGCCGGTATCAAGATCGGCTTGCTTGCCGGGGTCGTTGTGACCATTGTCGGCGCGCTGCTTGGCTGGGCATGCGGCCATGTCGCGTATCGATCGGGTCTGTCCAGCACCGTCATGTCCCGTTACTTCGGGTTCGGTCGCAGAGGGTCGATCGTCTCTTCGCTGATTTTTGCGTTCATGATCATCGGGTTTCTAGCGCTCGAGAATGCGCTGTTGTACAAGGGCTTCATCTTTTATCTGGGGATCGCGGATACGCTCACTGCCCGAATCGTCATTTATGGCTTGATGACGATCCTCTGGGTGTTCCTCACGGCATATGGATTCAAGCTCGTTGCCCGTGTCTCGTCGATCGCTCTGATTCTGTCGCTGATCGTGCTGGCCTACATCATGGAAGTGGTCATTTCCAGCAGTCCGCATACTGCAGCCGACCTGTTTTCGTTTGGATCGCAATTTCCGGTCGATACGCTCAAGGCGATGGGTGCAGGCAGCGACATGCACAAGTTCATCTTCGCCGTGAACGTCCTGATCGGGTCCGCGGGCGCGCTTGCATTGTTCGACGCCGATCTCGGTCGGTATGCTCGCCGCTCGCGAGATATTGGAATCGCCGCGTTGCTGGGTAATCTGTCAATGGATGTGCTGATGCTCGTGCTCGGCGGTGTGATCATGTACGCGGGTATCCCTTCGCTCGTGGATTTCTACATGCATACGGCCGGTATGACGCGGGAGGCCGCGATGCACGCGTCGCTGCAAAGCCCGGACAGCATTACCGCCGCATTCGTGGTCTTCGGTGGTGTGATGGGGGCTTTGCTGATGGTCCTTGCACAGGGCAAGACGCAGGTGCTGAACACGTACAGCGCGTCCTTGTCGCTTTCCAATCTTTTCGACGCACTCAACTTCCGTCCCGGCCGACTGACGTTCGTGGTTCTTGCCAACATCGTTGGATTGCTGATGCTCTACGGGCAAATTCTTGCGCTGGTCAATTCCTGGATCACGATCCTCGGGGTGCTGACGACGGCGTTTGCGGGCATTGTCGTCGCTGACTTTTTCATCGTCAGGCGTGTCTCGAAGGAAGAGCTGGATTTGAAGGCGCCGGCGGAGAATGTCAATTGGGCTGGGGTCGTCACGCTGATCGTTGCGGTGATCACCTCGCACTATCTGCTCGCACAGATCATTCCCGTGGAAGCAATCACGACCGTTGTGATTTGCATCGTGGTTTATCCCGCATTGCGCCTGACGGTTCTCAAGCCGAACCGGGCGGGGCGCCCAGCAGCAGCGATGCTCTGACCGGCATCGTTCACGAAGCGATATCGCGGCAAGCGTATTGCAGTTGACGCGGCCACCGTGTTTTATGCTCGACGAGACCATGAGCCGGCGCGCGGCATTGCGCTGCTCGATGAGGAGTCGGGCACACCATCGATGGCTACGTCGGAACTGATTTTCAAGCCGTAACAAAGAGAGAGTGAAGGAGTACTACGTATGAGCAATATCCTGAAGCAGTTTTCGGAAGCGATCGCACAGGGCGCGATCGAGGTCATTGACTTGAGCCATACCTTGCAGGCGCGCACGCCGATCATCGGACTGCCGCCGCAGTACGGTCAGACGGCCCCGTTCCGCCTGGACGAGATCTCGAACTTCGACGAGCGCGGGCCGAATTGGTATTGGAACAACTTCTCGTGCGGCGAACACACCGGTACGCACTTCGATGCGCCGGTGCACTGGATCACTGGCAAGGACTATCCGGACGGTGCGACGGATACCATCTCGGTGCAGAAATTCATCGCGCCGGCGTGTGTGATCGATGTCTCGGATCGGGTGAAGGAAAACGAGGATTTTCTGTTGACCGTTGCCGATGTCGAGGCATGGGAGAAGGACTACGGGCGGATTCCTGCCGGCGCGTGGGTGTTGATGCGAACGGGCTGGTCGTCGCGCAATTTGACCGACGGCTTCTTGAATACGCGTGAGGACGGTGGTCATTCGCCGGGACCGTCGGAAGATCTGCCGCAATTTTTGGCCAAGGAGCGCGATGTGATCGGTTTTGGTACGGAACCCGTCGGCACCGACGCCGGACAGGCCTACGCGTTCGCGAAGCCGTTCCCGTGTCATCACACGATGCACGGCAGCAACAAGTTCGGCCTGTCGAGCCTGGCGAACCTGGACCGCTTGCCGCCCACCGGATCGATGTTGATTACGCCGCCGCTGAAGATCAAGCGCGGTTCGGGTAGCCCGTGCCGGGTACTCGCGCTGGTGGAGCGTTAAGCATCCAGTTAGGTTGGGGGCACGGTTGGCTCGGTGCCCCCGAATTCTATAACCCGCATTTACTCCTCGCTCCTGGGATATCTATCCCGGACACGCCTTCCTCGGGCGTTATCGCTTCTGCCGGCTTCGATTTCCGGCACGAGGCGGAACCGTCGCCGATAGCAGACATGCCGGCGCTCCATCTCGAATCCTCAGTTCGCGATCTCGAGTCACACGACATTCCGACGTCAAGCATCTCCGATATCTCGCCATGTTGTGGTCCGCATACCGTGATCACGCTGCGTCGCCCGGCGCCCCAATTGCAGCGCAAAGAACATCTAGATCGATGTCGATGATGTAGGTGTACTCATCTTCGTCATTCGGATTAATCGTGCACAAATTGGATGGCTGGACGACTTTTGGACTTCGATGATCGAGTCGTGCCCGGTCGTGGATGACACCGAATCGGGTGCGGCTAGCGAAGTTCAATCTTGATCGGCGAGAGGAGAGCAGGGATGAAGGGGGAGGCAATCAAGTGCAGGACGGCCGCGTTGACTGTTGCGGTTGCAGCATCGTTCGGATGCTTTGCGATCGCTGCACATGCGCAAAGCAGCGTCGAAATATACGGGGTGCTGGATACAGGCCTCGATTACGTCAGCAACGTCGGCGGGAAGAGGCAGTTCTCTTTCGGTAGTGGTGTGATGGCGCCGAACTTGTTCGGATTTCGCGGCAAGGAGGACCTGGGCGGAGGGTTGTCGGCGACGTTCGTGATCGAAGGGCAATTCAACGAAGGAACGGGCGCCTCAATCGGAAACACGTTCGGTCGACTGACTTATTTGGCGCTGGCCGACCAAAAATGGGGCCGCGTGACCCTGGGTAATCAGTATGACTTCATGTTCACGTCGCTGGCGATTCGGCGTTACGGCCCAGCGTTCCCGGTCGTTACGCTTCAGAACCTGCGGCAAGGCCCCTTCAACGCGTTGAACGTTCCCAATCTGCCGGCCGGCGGATTCGATTTCGACCGCGTCTCCGGTCAACGTCTCGCCAATGCGATCAAGTACGAGAGCCCGGATATCAAGGGATTCAGCTTTGGCGCCATGTACGGGTTCGGCGGCGTTGCGGGCGCATTCTCGCAAAATAGCTCGCAGAGCTTCGGTATCGACTATGGCAATAGTCTGTTCAATCTTGACGCTGCCTACACGTATGTCCGTTACCCGACCATGAACAACGGGAATTCCGGCATCCGGACCTTTGGCCTCGGTGGCGGTGTGTTTGTCGGGCCGGCCTATGTCGACCTTCTCTATACAAATACGAGAAATACGGCAACTGGCGGAGCCGTGAATGTGTACGAGGTCGGTGGCATGTATCCCGTCAACCCGTTCCTGCGTATCGAAGTGGCTTATCAGTTCATGGACGGAAACGCGGTACTTAATGGAAACAAGGCGCAGCAAGTCAATACGACGTTCGACTATTCCCTTTCCAAGCGAACGGACATATACGCGACCGCTGCGTTCCAGCGCACGTCAGGCAACGGCGCGCAAGCGCAAATCACATTGTTCGGTCCTTCGTCCGGACGGAACCAACTGGCGCTGCGGGTCGGCATGCGGCACATCTTCTGATCTGGTCGCCTGCGTTGACGGAGACGTCTCGGCTCGTTTCGACGATATCCAGGCGAGCAAAGGTCGACGGGGCTGAAGTTCGTGCTCTCTGCGCAGGATCTCGACGTCCATAAACAGCTCGTCAACGCGTCGCACGGCGTCATCGAGCCGTACTTGGAGCGGATCGGTGGCGCGTGTCTTCCGGCGTGCCTCCATGCCGGCAAGTGCCTCGTCGCCCTCGGCGATTGTCACACCGACTTCGCGCGACACGGTGTCGACGGGTTTGGCAGGCGGCAGGCGAAGGGGCCCGCACGCTTGACACCAGTCGACCAGCGTTTGACATCGCCCGCGCCAGGGGCGCTTCCAGTCGCGCTACGCGCGCCTTCCGGAACCTCTGCGCAATCGCATTTGTATCAGCTTTCACTTCACGACCATCTGATCCCATTTGATTCGTGATGTTAAATAATTAACCAGTCGAGGACATAATGAAGAATAAGAATTTTCCGGGTCTCGTTGCAACACTGTTCTTGTGCGGCGCGGCTGCGGTGATCGTGTCGGCATGTGGTGGAGATGACATCGTCGGATCCAGCGATCCCGACTCGGTTGCCGACGCGCGTGCTGCTGCGCTCGTCGCTCAGATGACGAGACGAGAAGATTCAACTGGTGCACGGCACGGGCGATCCATTTGCGAGCTTTGGCGGGCCGTTTCCGCCAGGGATTAATGGCGCTGGGTACATCCGCGGTATCCCGCGACTCGGAATTCCGGCATTCGCAATGGCCGATTCGACCAGCGGAGTCAACGTGCGCGATGCCGGTGCAACTGCACTGCCTGCGCCAATTGCTCTTGCCGCGAGCTGGGATACCGACCTTGCAGACGAGTACGGCGCGCGTATCGCGACGGAACTGCGCACGCTCGGCTATGCAGAGGGCCTCGGTGGCGGTGTCAATCTGGCGCGCGAGCCGCGCGGAGGCCGCACATTCGAGGATCCGGTTCTGAGCGGTACGATGAGCGCGGCACGAACCACGGGGACGCAGTCGCGCAACGTTATCGCGACGATCAAGCACTTTGCGATGAACGGCCAGGAAACGAACAGGACGACGAGCAACTCGATCGTCGACGAACGGACGATGCGTGAAACGGAATTGCTTGCGTTCGAAATCGGAGTCAAGCAAGGTCGGCCCGGGAATGTCATGTGCGGATACAACCTGGTGAACGGTACATATTCGTGCGAGAACGCGTATTTGTTGACCGATGTGCTGAAGAACGAGTGGCGATTCGAGGGCATCGTACAGTCGGATTGGACCGGAAACCACAGCACGGTCGCTGCCGCACTCGCGGGTCTCGACGAAGAAGAGCCGGGCGATATTGGCGATCGTCCCACCGGCATCCCGGGCTTTACGCTAACTCCGTACTTCAGTTCCGGGTTGAAAGCCGCGGTGACCGCAGGCACGGTGCCTATGACGCGCTTGAACGATATGGTCCATCGAAAATTGCGCACGATGATCCGGTACGGGGTTTTCGATTCGCCGCCGACGCCAGGCGGCACGATTGATCAGGCTGCAGGCAATGCGCTTGCCTTGCGGGTTGCACAGCAATCCGCGGTGTTGCTGAAAAATGCTGCACCGTCCGGTTCCATTCAGCCGGTACTTCCTCTCGCCTCGAACAGTCTCTCCTCAATCGTGCTAATCGGTGGGCATGCGGATGTCGGTGTGATGTCGGGTGGTGGCTCCGGTACCGTACCTCCGGTCGACGGCAATGCAGTCACCACTTGCAAGCCGGCCAATGCATTCGATAGCAGCTGTGCGAACTGGTACAAGTCGGCACCGCTCGCGACGATCCGGCAGAAAGCGCCTAACGCGCAAGTTACATATTTTGATGGCACGGACGCAAACGCGGCAGCCGATGCCGCAGCACAGGCGGATGTCGCGATCGTGTTCGCGACCCAATTCGAGCACGAGGATACCGACTTGCCGAACCTCAGTTTGCCGAACAAGGCGGCAGACCCAGCTAACGAAAGTTACGACCAGAATGCGCTGATCACGGCCGTCGCCGCAAAGGCGAAACGCGTGGTCGTGGTTCTCGAAAACGGGAGCCCCGTCGTGATGCCGTGGCTTGCCGAAGTGCATGGCGTGCTGGAAACCTGGTACCCGGGCGTGCAAGGTGGACAAGCGATTGCCGATCTGCTGTTCGGCGATGTCAATCCGTCAGGCAAGTTGCCGATCACATTCCCGATGCAGGAGTCGGATCTGCCGCAGCCGACGATTTCCGCAACGAATCTGAACGTCGACTATAGCGAAGGCCTGCTGATTGGATACCGCTGGTACGACGCGAAGCAAATCCGTCCGCTGTTTCCGTTCGGGTTTGGCTTGTCCTACACGACGTTTGCCTATTCCGCATTGAGCGCGAAGGTAGACGGCGCCGGCAAGGTGACCGTTACGTTCTCGGTTCTGAACAGCGGCGCTCGTGCCGGAGCTGAAACCGCGCAGGTCTATGCAGTGTTGCCCGCCGGGCTTGGTGAGCCGCCTCAGCGACTTGTCGGCTGGCAGAAAGTTTCGCTCCAACCTGGGGAGTCACGGCAAGTGAGCATTACCGTGCCGTCTCAATTGCTGTCGACTTGGGACGCGTCGAAGCATGCGTGGAAGTTGAATAGCGGGACCTATCACATGATCGTCGGTTCATCGTCGCGTGACACCAATGCGTTGAGTACATCAATGACCGTGACAGGTCAGTTGTGACACGATCGGCCCTCGTCGTGGCAGCTATTGAAACCACTTCGTTTCAGTGAAGATGAACGACGCGTCTGTGGCCCTACTGACTGCCGCGACTCTGGCTGCCGGCAGAGTTGGACTGGTCCAAGATCATGCCCTTGCCTCCGCTTTTCGCCTTCCCGGCGGGTTGTGACGATGTGTCGCGATTTGCGGATAGCTCTGATACGCGCCATGCATCGAGCCGGTATCTTGACGCCCGAGCACCCGTCCACCTACACTTGCTTATAGTACGTGTACGTTCAAAATGCGGGTTGCATCGATGTACGTACCGGGAATTGTGACAGCGCGAGGCGTTTGCCTGCCTATAGGCAGGAGCGCTGATGACCAGGACTGTCCTGCCCGGAAAAAGCAAGCAGTTGCCGTGCATGTTCATCACCATGGGAGGGGAGATGCGGAGAGTTGTCGATGCGGGCCGCAGGAGGGTTTTATCAGGCGCTATCGCGGCAACGGCCGCCGCGCTTGCGAGTAAAGTTGGCGCCCAACAGAGCGCACAGCATGGCAAGCCCGTGTGGCTGGATTTCGATCAGGCATCGTTGGACAGGGCTTATGACCAGGAGGCTTATGCCCCCAACCTGGACACCGTGATCAAACGTTGGGAGACCAATAGCGACGATGCGCGTACCCGGCTGGGCGCACCCAGAAAACTTCAGTACGGGCCGACGTCTGTTGAAACGCTGGACTTGTATCCGGCCAATGCGAAAAAGGCTCCGATTCACGTTTTTGTTCACGGAGGAGCTTGGCGCGCCGGCTCGGCAAGTCAGTTCGGTTTCATTGCCGAGATGTTCGTGCAGCGAGGCGTGCATTTTATTGCTCCGGATTTCATCAACGTGATCGAGGCCGGGGGAAACCTGATGCAGATGTCCGAGCAGGTCAATCGATGCCTGGAGTGGGTTTACAGGAATGCAGCATCGTTTGGCGGCGACCCTGACCGGATCTATCTATCCGGTCACTCCTCGGGGGCGCACCTGGCGGCTGTTGCGCTCACCACGAACTGGGAGAGGGACTTCCGGCTGCCGGGCGATTTCATCAAGGCCGCGACGCTGGTCAGCGGGATATACGATCTGAAGCCTGTGCGCCTGTCGTCACGGAGCAAATACGTGAAGTTTACCGACGAGGCGGAGGAGCGTCTGAGCCCTCAGCGCCATCTCGATCAATTGCGGGTACCGCTGGCGTTGGTGCACGGAACGCTCGAGACGCCCGAGTTCATGCGGCAAAGCGACGATTTTGCGGCGGCCGTTCGGAAAGCGGGCAAGCCTGCGAGTCTGGTCATTGGACGAGGCTATAACCACGTCGAGATACTGGAAACGCTCGGCAACCCATACGGAGTTGCCGGGCGCTATGCGCTCGCGCAGCTTAACGGTGAAGCATTCAACTCGTGAGGAAAGTATGGCTAGTCTTGAAGGAAAGGTCGCACTGGTAACCGGTGCGTCGAAAGGAATCGGGGCTGCAATAGCCAAGGCGTTCGCAGCGCATGGCGCTGCAGTAGTCGTGGCCTATGCATCCAGCAAGTCCGGCGCGGATGCCGTGGTGGACGAAATCACTGGGCAAGGCGGAAAAGCAGTGGCCGTCACAGGAGATGTATCGAAAGAGACCGATGCTGCCAATCTGGTCCAGGCGGCCATTGATGAATTCGGGCGCCTCGACATCTTGGTGAACAATTCCGGCGTCTATGCGTTTGGCCCCATAGAAGAGGTGTCGGCAGCTGAGTTCCACCGGCAGTTCAATACCAATGTGCTTGGACCTTTATTGGTCACGAAAGCTGCAGTGAAGCATCTTGCCGAGGGCGCGAGCATCATCAATATCGGGTCGGCCGCGTCCCACGTCCCGCGAGCGGGGAGCGTGGTTTACACAGGCACCAAGGCCGCAGTCGATGCGATTACCGGTGTTCTGGCTCAAGAGCTGGGTTCGCGAAAAATTCGCGTGAACTCGATCAACCCGGGCTATGTGGTGACTGAGGGGACACATAGCGCCGGCTTTCCCGGTTCGGATGCCGAGGCCGACATGATTGCCAGAACGGCCCTCGGACGTGCTGGGCAGCCCGACGACGTCGCAGACATTGCTGTCTTCCTTGCTTCCGATCAGGCTCGTTGGATCACGGGCGAAATTCTTCTGGCTACCGGCGGCATGCGTTGACGGCCGTGCACGCTGATGGCAGACGGTAAAAGTGGCCCGTGAACGGGACCATTCCGGTGTTTTCTCTCCCCGGTCTGAAAGTGAGGGCCTCAGGCGCATCGCCGACCACGACCTTGTCAGCGAGGGCTGCCGGTCGGCGCGGTTGTTGGGTAGAAGTTATGTGAATCAGTTGATGTGGACCGGCCAGCCTTTCGTAGACATCTTCGAGCCACAATTTATGGCGACCGAGGAGGTTAGCATGAGCGGCAAGCGGTACACGGATGAGTTCAAGATCGAGGCAGTCAAACAGGTAACCGAACGGGGTCATTCGGTGACAGAGGTGGCCCAGCGTTTGGGCATCACGACCCACAGCCTTTACGCATGGAAACTGAAGTTTGGCAGGCCCGAGGTCGTGCGGCAGGCGGAGCTGGATCAGAGCGCCGAGGTTCGGCGACTGAAGGCCGAGCTCAAGTGCATGACTGAGGAACGCGACATTTTAAAAAAAGCCGCCGCGTACTTTGCAAAGGGATAACGGCAGGGTACGCGTTCATGCGATCCCATCTCGGCGAGTTCCACCTGCACTCGATGTGCCGAGTCCTTGGCGTGCATCGCAGCGGCTATTACGTCTGGCAGCGGCAGATAGTTGAAGCCCGCAAGCGCGAGGATGATCGATTGCTCGGTTTGATCAAGCATTCCTGGCTAGCCAGCGGCGGCGTCTATGGCTACCGCAAGGTCACGGTGGATTTGCGTGAATCGGGCGAAACGTGCACCCGTCACCGCGTCCATCGCCTCATGAAAGGCGAAGGTCTGCGGGCAGAAGTGGGCTATGGCAGCAAGCCGCGCTATCGGGGTGGTCCGGTCGGCGTAATCGCCAACGTGCTGAACCGTGAGTTCGCACCAACCGCACCGAACCGGGTCTGGGTAACGGACATCGCGTACTCCGGACTTACGAGGGCTGGCTGTATCCGGCGGCTGTTATGGATCTGTGCTCGCGCCAGATCGTCGGTTGGGCTACGCGCTCGACGATGACCAGCGATCTGGTTTTACAGGCGTTGTTGGCTGCGGTTTGGAAACGCAAACCGGGACCCGGTGTCATGGTGCATTCCGATCAGGGCAGTCAATTCACGAGCGATGACTGGTGGTCATTCCTGAAGGCGCACCATATGGTGCCAAGCATGAGTCGGCGTGGTAAATGCCACGACAATGCCGTGGCCGAGAGCTTCTTCAGCGCCCTAAAAAAGGAGCAAATCAAGCGGCGTATCTATCCGAGTCGGGCGACCGCGACCTCGGACCTGTTCGATTACATCGAAATGTTTTATAACCCGGTTCGTCGGCATCGTTCCGCCAGCGATCTTTCGCCGATTGAGTTTGAGCGGCGCTACGCGCTAAACGGCTCGTGAGTGTCTATGAAACTCTGGCCAGTCCAGTGGTTTACATCCGCGGTAAGTCAGCGACTGCAAAGCACGTCCGACAGGCTTCCAAAGAAGCGCTATTTCGCTTGCGTCTCGCGGTTCCAGACTTTCAGATGCTCAACGAGAAATTGCGCGAAACCAGCCGCAGATGGCGACAACGCCCGGGTCACAGGCCGGTAAATGCATACCTCGCGGATCGTCTCCGGTTCGACCACTCGGCGCATCGTAAGACCGAAGGTGCGTGCTAATGGTTTCACATAGTCGGGTGTCAGCGTAACAGCGAGTCCTTGTGCGGCAAGACCGAACGCAGTTGTGACGTTGTCGACAACCTCCATCGGAGCAATTCGGGAGTGAGTGGGCCGGTCAGCAAGCATTTGATCGACACTCGCCTCATGGTCGCGACTAGTCGCGATTATTGGTAGACCACGGAGATCTTGCCAAAGTATCCGCCGACGACGTGCAAGCGGATGGCTCGGTGCACACCACAGGACCCACGGACTAGGGAAGAGCGGTTCGCGTTCAACGCGCTCGCCGGTAGCTTTGTCGGGGCCCACGGCCAAGTCAACGTCGCCATTTGCGACGCGATCTACCAACTGGTCGACACTGGTATCGATCAGCCGCACGACGACCTTCGGCTGTTGGTTTCGGTAGTCTGCAATGGCAACCGGCAATGCCGTACTCGCCAGAACGAGCGGTGCGCCAACACGGACGATGCCAGCTGCGCGGTTGCGAATATCGCTTGCGGCTTGCTCGGCAGAATGCAGGTGGCGAAGTACGGATTCGGCAGACGGTAGGAAGTCTCGGCCCGCAGACGAAAGCTCCACGCGCCGTGTCGTGCGGTCGAAAAGCCGAAAGCCGAGTTCGCGCTCTAATTCCGCTAACAATTGGCTTACGGCCGAAGATGTCAGGCCTAGCCTTGTCGCTGCACCGGCGATGCTGTTCAGATCGACAATGGCGAGAAACGCCTCGAATTGTCTGACGGTAACGCGCGTAAGAGCCATCGAAACATTATAAAGGGAAGCTAACGAATCGCCAAAAATTGACTGATTGTTGTTCGGTCGTCGTTGGCTGACACTAAGATACCGCCAAATTGTAGCGGCGACGATTCGCAAACAAACACCGTAGTCATATGTGGAGGTCTTCTCGAGGGTCGCAACCACTATAAGCAGTACCGATTTTCCGGACTGTAAGATGCCCGGTCAGTTTCAGCAGGTTTCGGCCGTCGATCAAAAATCAATTCGGGGTTGTTCATATCAACGTATATGTATTGCTTGAGCTGCTATTGGTCACCCTCAGCAGCACCTTAAAACAAAATTGACGTTCATGCCCGATTGTGGGGCAATTTCGTGACAAGAATTCAGTGTTGGATATGGTGATTTCCATGAGAATACTTCCTTATTGACGGATTGTTGCATTTGTATTGCTGTTCGTGAAATCGATATCGATACGCTTTGATCGTTGTTTGATAATGGACCGGAATATATCAGGATTGAGGTCGACTTGTGACTATGATGGAGTCTTGGAAAAATTACCAGGAGATGAAGGCAAGACTGGAATTGCAGCTGGACTTGGAAAGAAGGCGACTGTTTGATTCGGTTCTTGCCGAGATCATAGAGTGCGTCATGGTTTTTGGAATCACGGAGCGCGACATATTCCAGTCGGATCTGACGAGGACCAGAAAGCGTAGAAAGGCGAAATACTTCGATCCCATCACGGGCAGTACATGGTCCGGAGTAGGGCGTGAGCCGCACTGGATCAAGGGGCGGGACAGGGCGGAATTTGTTATAGACGAAGCCGACTCGGAACAATGAGAGGGATGGATATTCGGCGCGTAGAGTTAATAGGTGCATTGCATTCGCAATGATTTAAGAATATGAGAATTTCGTCGATTGACGGTGACGGAAATGGACGTGCTCGTGAAAGAACGCGGATGTGAGGCAACGGCGGTGCAGGGTGGGGGGCGCCGTACCGTCACTTCAGTATCCGTTGATTCGGGAAACAATTTCAGACGTCGAGTTCAATTCTACAAATGCTCGGATGAGAGCTAAGCAAGATGAGCCCCGGAGGGAAGCTTCAGCTTCGCAATTTGAGGGTCCGCTGTATCCAGCAGGATTGCTCCGTCCGATTTTTTCGTCAGTTCCTAGGGCCAATCGTGTATCGATCTATACGCGTTGCTGGGGCTGTCTGTGGACGTGCTCGACAGCGCTTTAAACAAAAGGAACGCTTATGCCCGAGTATGGGGCAATTCCGTGACGAGAATTCAGTGTTGGCTATCGTGATTGCCATGAGAATACTTCCTCATTGGCGGATTGTTGTACTCGTATTGCTGTTCGTACTGGTTTAAAGGCATGAGAATTTTGGTGATTGATGGTGGCAGAGCGAGCGGTCTTATACCGGCCATTTTGCGAGAACAAGGGTGTGAGGTGACGGCTGTGGAGAGCCGAGAAAACGCCGTGCGTCTGCTGCAACAGACGATGTTCGATTTCGTAATTCTGGCATGGGTTTTCCCGAATGGATCGGCATCCAACTTGCTTCATTGGATTCGCGCGAATCTTGGCCCTCATATGCCGGTCGCTGTTTTGGTAGACGACTCTACGGGCGAGAAAATTGCGGAGGCGCTAAATTCTGGTGCTGACGATGTGATAGCGAAATCGGTTGGGCGAACCGAACTGGTCGCCCGGGTGAATGCGCTTGTGCGACGGACGTTTCTCGCCCGGGGGGATGGTCTCGCAATTCGCGCCGGCGGGTATCTCATACCCAATACCGGGACTTGTATATACATTAATGGGAATCCCGTTCGGATGACAAGAAAGGAAATGGATATTATTGTTCTATTGTTCCAGAATATCGGAAAAATCGTGCCGCGGAAGTATTTGATCGAGGCCGTATGGGGGCGGGGTGGAGATATGGTGTCGCGATCATTGGATACTCATATGTATCGCGTTAGAAATAAGTTGAAATTGAATAATGAAAATGGACTGATGCTGAGGTCGGTATTCTCGGTTGGGTATAAGCTTGAGAGCTGCTGATTTGGTCATTATGTGGTGGGTGTGAGGCGGTCGCGAGGCTTGGTTCCGTTGGTGCTGGGTGAGGCGATAGTAAAAAATTTCCATTGAAATCGAGATATTTGATGTTGCGGTAAGTGCATATTTTTAATGGATGTCGCCAAGCAGTCATCAGATTGTAAGTCTGCACGATGCGGCTCGCTTGAATCTTGCCGGGTCAGGACTACGTGGGGCCTTTCCCGTGCATCGAGTGCCGCACATAAATTATCATCGTTCTGATGTTCAGTCTCCAGCGTAGGCCCAATATCGGCCGCCTGGACGCATGCTCGTGGTTGGCAGTCGTTCGCGCGTTCGCCCGAGATGGTGATCATTGGCTCAGCTTGCACTGCATCGTTAATGGAAAAGTTGTCTGCGCGTGCTTCTTGAGCCCGAACATGCTGCTTGTCATCGCTGCGGTTCCCAGATCGATTCTTATGCCAAACCCTCTCGATACTGAAAACTCGTGCTGGAATATCGCGAGACGAATGTGAGGTGGGCGCTTCATCCCACTCGATAGCAGACGCCTCTATGTCAGGCTGGATGGTTCGGTCTGTTCGAGAGAGCGTGCCTGAGGTTTTCAGATAATTCGTCTTGCCGAAAGAGTTGTCGCGATGCAAGCGTATTCGAGTGTCTCGCCAGCACGAGCATCACTTCGATGCGTTGCTATTACACTCCCCATTTATACGACGTGGTTTTCCATTCATTGGTCGCTAGCAGCGACCAATGTCGCTTGGCCCTCTCAACATTGCTTTAACCAAAAATGACATTCCCGCCCAGTTATGGGGCGGTTTCGTGACAAGAATTCAGTGCCGGCTACGGCTATCGCCGGGAGAATACTTCGTAACTGGTGGGTTTCGATCGCGCTTTACTCACCGTTGGTTCGTCAAGTCCGCTACATGTTGTTTGTCTAATAAATATGGAGCCGGACTATGGCGGTGATTTTTATGAAATAACGGTGGGTAATTAAATGAATAAGAGTTATAGAACAATCTGGAATGAGGCGCTCGGAGCCTGGGTCGCTGCCTCGGAAATTGATTTGGCACGGGGAAAGCCGAGTAAGCGTGCGGCAGTCGCGATATTGGCGATGCCGTTGATGTTAGCGTCCCAGGTAGCATTTGCGCAGTATTCGGGGGGGACGACGTCTTATGCTCAGGCATTTGGTAGTATTGCGATTGGTGGTGGGGGCGGAGGCCCTACCACAATTGCGCAGGGACAGCAGGATGTGGCAATTGGCTCTCAGGCTAATGCTGATTCTCGGCTGGCTTCCGGTGGTCCTCAGCCCGCTACTGCTGTCGGGTATGCGAGCTATGCGGTTGTCTATGGGACTGCGCTGGGATCCCAATCCTCAGCTTCCGCTACGAACGCTACCGCGATTGGCGCGCATTCCACAGCGACTGCGTCGAACGCTACCGCGATCGGCTACGGATCTAGTGCCGGGAACAGCAACGCTGTTGCTCTCGGATCGGGATCGGTGACGTCCGCTGCGGTTGCTACGACGGGTGTTACGCTTGACGGAACGACGTATAGCTTCGCCGGAACAACGCCCAGTTCGACGGTGAGCGTAGGCGCAGTTGGCGCAGAAAGAACAATTACTAATGTCGCTGCTGGGCGGATTACCGCTGCGAGCACTGATGCAGTCAATGGATCTCAGCTTTTCGCTACAAATCAGGCGTTAACAGCAATCGGATCGAATGTGACCAGCCTTTCTACGGCTGTGGTTACGGCTGTGGCCGCCTCCACTGCTGCGACTAGCTCGGTCACATCACTTTCTACATCGATCAATAGCACAAATAGCTCGGTCTCGTCGCTGTCGACCGGCCTGAGCGCGACCAACAGCACGGTGAGCTCGCTGTCGACGTCGGCGTCGACGGGGATCAGCACGGCACAAAGCGGGGTGATGTCGCTGTCGACCGGCCTGAGCGCGACCAACAGCACGGTGAGCTCGCTGTCGACGTCGGCGTCGACGGGGATCAGCACGGCGCAGAGCGGTGTGACTTCGTTGTCGACTGGGCTGAGCACGACCAACAGTACGGTGACGTCGCTGTCGACGTCGGCGTCGACGGGGATCAGCACGGCACAAAGTGGCGTCACGTCGTTGTCGACCGGCCTGAGCACGACCAACAGCTCGGTGAGTTCGCTGTC
This sequence comes from Burkholderia sp. BCC0506, assembly GCF_902833145.1. GTDB lineage: Bacteria > Pseudomonadota > Gammaproteobacteria > Burkholderiales > Burkholderiaceae > Burkholderia. Next base: position 182,537 of record NZ_CADFEN010000011.1, read on the forward strand.
GACGTCGGCGTCGACGGGCATCAGCACGGCCCAAAGCGGGGTGACGTCGCTGTCGACCGGCTTGAGCACGACGAACAGCTCGGTGAGTTCGCTGTCGACGTCGGCGTCGACGGGGATCAGCACGGCACAAAGCGGGGTGATGTCGCTGTCGACCGGCCTGAGCACGACCAACAGCACAGTCACGTCGCTGTCGACCTCGACGGCATCCAGCGTGGGCTCGCTGTCGACGGGCTTGAGCACGACGAATAGCAATCTGGATTCACTGTCGACGTCCACGTCGTCGGGTCTGTCGACGGCCAACAGCTCGATCACGTCGCTGTCGACGTCGGCGTCGACGGGGATCAGCACGGCGCAAAGTGGGGTGACGTCGCTGTCGACCGGCCTGAGCACGACCAACAGCACGGTCACGTCGCTGTCGACCTCCACGGCATCCAGCATGGGTTCGCTGTCGACGGGCTTGAGCACGACGAATAGCAATCTGGATTCACTGTCGACGTCCACATCGTCGGGTCTGTCGACGGCCAACAGCTCGATCACGTCGCTGTCGACGTCGGCGTCGACGGGGATCAGCACGGCGCAAAGCGGGGTGACGTCGCTGTCGACCGGCCTGAGCACGACCAACAGCACGGTCACGTCGCTGTCGACCTCGACGGCATCCAGCGTGGGCTCGCTGTCGACGGGCCTGAGCACGACGAACAGCACAGTCACGTCGTTGTCGACCTCGACGGCGTCGAGCGTGGGCTCGCTGTCGACGGGTCTGAGCACGACGAACAGCAACGTGGCGTCGCTGTCGACCTCGACGGCATCCAGCGTGGGCTCGCTGTCCACTGGCTTGAGCACGACGAACAGCAACGTGGCGTCGCTGTCGACCTCCACGGCATCCAGTGTGGGTTCGCTGTCGACGGGCCTGAGCACGACGAACAGCACGGTCACGTCGCTGTCGACCTCGACGGCATCCAGCGTGGGTTCGCTGTCGACGGGCCTGAGCACGACCAACAGCAATCTGAAGTCGCTGTCGACCTCGACGGCATCCAGCGTGGGCTCGCTGTCGACCGGCTTGAGCACGACAAACAGCACCGTGACGTCGTTGTCGACATCAACCTCAAGCAGTGTCAGCTCATTGTCGACGGGCTTGAGCACTACGAACAGCAATGTGGCTTCGTTGTCTACGTCCACATCGACCGGTCTCAGCTCGACGAATAGCAGCGTTACATCGCTCTCGACGGGCTTGAGCACGACGAATAGTAGCGTTGCCTCGCTTTCGACCGGGCTGTCCACAACGGACAACGCCCTGGCATCCCTTTCCACGGCTGTGGCGCCGCTGACGTCGATCAAGACCCAGACCACCGACGGTAGCACTGCGATCGGCGCTGGGGCATCAGCCACGCCGAACTCCACCGCGGTGGGCCAAGGTGCCAGCGCCTCGGGGGCAAATTCGACCGCGCTGGGACAGGGAGCAACTGCATCCGGGGAAAACTCGACGGCTGAAGGGCAAGGCGCGATTGCCTCCGGGAAAAACTCCAAGGCGAATGGTCAGGCTGCTGCCGCAACCGGCGACAACTCAACCGCGTTGGGCCAAGCGGCAACGGCTTCCGGTCTCAACACGTTGGCAGTGGGGCAAGGCAGTACGGCCAGCGCGCCGAATTCCGCTGCAATTGGTGCAGGTTCGGTAGCTTCACAGCCGAACACCGTTTCCTTCGGCTCCACTGGCCATGAGCGTCGTTTGACAAACGTGGCACCTGGGATCGATGGAACGGACGCCGCCAACATGAACCAACTGTGGCGTGTCCAGTCGAGCGTCAACGAGGTGGCACGTCGAGCGTACTCGGGTGTTGCTGCGGCAACCGCGTTGACCATGATTCCGGAGGTTGATCCTGGAAAAACGATCGCCGTCGGGATTGGGACCGGGAGTTACCAAGGTTACGGGGCAACTGCACTGGGCGTATCGGTGCGATTCAGCGACAACCTGAAGGCGAAGCTTGGCGTCGGGATCAGCAGTAGCGGCAGTACGTACGGGGCAGGTGTCTCGTACCAGTGGTAAATCGGTGATTGACTCTCCGGGCGTGGCTTTCATGCTGCCGCCTGGAGAGCCGAAAATCGACATTTCGAGAGATGTCCTTTGTGAAAGGTGAGGGGAGTCGGGCACGTTCCGACATCCCATCGTACATCGTTTGCTAATTTTCCTAGTGCGTAGTCGTAGAAACCGGCGCTGCTCTCAGGGGCAGTGATCCGGTATCTAAGCTACGAGAGAATTCTTGATGCAGTCAATGATCGGTCCGCGCTCCAGCAGAAATCGCGATGACCCGTGCCTGGCCGTGGGCATCTCGCTGTTTGCGCGCGATGGTCAGATGATCTGGGAAAACGGCATCCACCAGAACATCGCGTACCTCGCGATGATGCTCAAACGCTCGGATCGCATCGGCCCCGTCTATTTCCTTAACGGCGGTGACGCCAACGCGCTACCGGCCGGGCTCGAACTCGACGGCCTCGACATCCCGCTCGTGAAACCTGTCGACGTCACGTACGAGCTCGACGTCGTGATCGAGATGGGCGCGCAATTGCCGGTCGAATGGATGCGGCACATAAAGGCACTTGGCACGAAGCTCGTTGCATGCTACGTCGGCCATACTTACAGCGGTCTCGCCGAAACTCCGATCTTCGTTAAGCCGTCGGGACACATCTTCAACGGCACGCAGTTCGACGAAGTGTGGGTACTCGAGAAGTCGCAGAAGATCGACGTGCCCCTCTTGCGCACGCTCACGCGCGCGCCGGTCTACACGATTCCGCATCTGTGGTCGCCGTACTTCCTCGATCGCCGCATCGCCGCGCTGGCGAGCGAAGGCGTGATGTTCGGCTATCGGCCTGGCCACCGCTCATGGCATCTCGCTACACTCGAGCCGAACATTTCGGTCGTGAAGTCCTGCCACTATCCGATGCTTGTGTGTGACGAGTTCTATCGTGCGCATCCGGATGCGGTGCAACATCTGTTCGTGGTTAACTCCGTGCACATGAAGGCGCATCCGACGTTCGTGCACTTCGCGAACAGCCTCGATCTGGTGCGCCAACACAAGGCGACGTTCGAGCAGCGCATGGACCTGCCGGGCTTCATGGCGCTTAACGCGGACGCGGTAGTGTCACATCACTGGGAAAATCCGCAGAACTATCTCTATTACGACGTGTTGTATGGCGGGTATCCGCTGATCCACAACTCGACACTGCTGGGCGATGCCGGCTATTACTACCCGGACTTCGATTCCGTCAGTGGCGCCCATGCGCTACATGATGCGTGGCTGCATCACGACGAGCGGTTCGACGACTATCGCGCGAAAGCGGACCGGTTGCTGCATTCGGTCTCGATCGACAACCCCGCGAACCTGGACGCGTTCGTCGCGCGTCTTGTGGCCTGAATTGGAGCTAACGCATGTTGGACTCCAATGCCCGGCAAGCGCCCTGCGGGGCAGGTCGATCGTCGCCACCCAGCTCTAGGGAGGCGGCATGAGTCACTGCGTAAAGGCGCTGATGCAACCTGCTCTAGAGCCGAATGTAACGTGTCACGCGGATTCGGACATCAGGACCGCCGGCATGGTGCTGGCGGCGATCGCTCGAGGCAGGGTGATACTGTGTGCTCAGCCGATTGTGAGCGTGCAGGACGATGAACAGGTGTTGTATCACGAATGCTTGGTACGTATCGTCGGCCCGGACGAATGTCCAATCGCCTATCCATCAGCGTTCATACCTGGTCTGGAACGTCTTGGTCTCATGCGATTCCTCGATCGCTATGTCGTGGGCATGGCCATCGAATTCATGGAGTCGAATGTCGATCTGAGCTTGGGCGTCAATATTTCCGCGCAAAGCGCCAATGATATTCAGTGGTGGGAATCAATCCTCCTGCGACTCGAAAGCAGGCCGGAAGTTGCTAGTCGCCTGGTCGTGGAGATTACCGAGACCACGCAACTGTCGTCGGTGTCAGGGCATATGTTTGTCGAGCGCCTCCAGCGCATCGGTTGCGGTATCGCCGTGGATGACTTCGGTGATGGATTCAGCGTCGAGAATTGCTCCCGAATCCCAGCCCCCGATATCGTCAAGATCGCGGGCCGCATGGTACCGACCGATGCCGATGACGGGGTGGCGCACAATCGGTTCAGAAAAATGGTGGCCTGTGCCCTAAACCATGCAAGGCAAGTGGTGGTAGAGGGTATAGAAAGCGTTGACGAGTTGCGTATGGCCGCGTTCTATGGGGTGCAATGGGTGCAGGGTTACCACACGGGCCGGCCCGGGCGATTACGAATGGCGGAATGCTCCGCCGTCGGACCGATAGAAGAATCGATGCGTCAGTTCGAGCGTCTCGCAGATGCATTGATGGATCGGCAGGGCGAAAAAAAATCCCGTGACGATGCGAGGCGCGCCTATTCGTTTGGACTGTCATGCAGTTTGTATGGAAGACATTCCGCCATCGCCAAAGGCTTGCACGATGACCTTATCGATGAGATGCGAATGAACTCAGGTCATTCGAATATATCGGTACCGTTGCTTCAGTGTTTTGTGGTGCTTGGCCGGCTCAATGGCCGGACATTGGCCGGTTCGTTCGGCCCGGGAGCTTCTTCGTGACACAAGGCGCCATCGAGGCTGAGTACTGCAATCGCGCGAAGTCGCTCAAACTTGAGGAAAGCATGGCAAGGTTAAATACTCGCGCAGCGCCGGCTGCCGGGAAAGGTCTCGTCGTCGGCGTGTCGCTGTTCGTGCGCGGCGTAGGCCAGTCGCTGTGGGAAAACGGCATTTTCCAGAACTGCCTGCTGCTGATCCTGCTGCTGCGCCAGTCGCCGCTCGTCGCGGATGCCGTGATGGTGAACGGCGGGGAACAGGTCGCCGATCCGCAGATGATGCTCGGCGAGTGGAACGTGCCGCTGCTGTCGATGGACGAAGCGCTCGAGCGCTGCGACGTGCTGATCGAAATGAGCGCGCAGTTCGGCGCGGACTACCTGCGCGCGTTCCGCGAGCGCGGCGGCAAGGTCGTCACGATGCGGGTCGGCAACGACTACGTGATCGACATCGAACGCGCGATGTTCGACAAGCCGTCGGGCTTCCTGTTCTCCGGTGCGCCGTACGACGCGGTGTGGACGATTCCCGAGTTCGAGCGCTCGTGCCTGCACTACTACCAGACGGGCCTGCGCGCGCCGGTCACGATCGTCCCGCACATCTGGCATCCGATGCTGTTCGACAAGGCGCGCGCGACGCTCGGCGACGGTTTGTCGTTCGGCTATCAGCCCGGCAAGCCGCGCTGGCGCGTGACGATGTTCGAGCCGAACATCTGCATGGTGAAGACGAGCATCATTCCGATGCTCGTGACCGAGGAAGCGTATCGCGCGAAGCCCGGCTTCCTCGAGTTCGTGCGCGTATGCAACACGCTGCACCTGAAGGAACACGCGACGTTCGTTCACTTCGCGAAGAGCCTCGACATCGTGAACCACGGGATCACGACGTTCGAAAGCCGCTATGCGGTGTACGAGTTCATGGCCGCGTACGGCGACGCGGTGGTGTCGCACACGTGGGAGAACGCGCAGAACTACCTGTATTACGAGCTGCTGTACGGCGACTATCCGCTGATCCACAACTCGCCGTTCCTCGGCAAGGCCGGGTATTTCTATCCGGACTTCGACTGCCAGGCCGGCGGCCGCGCGCTGCTGAAGGCGTTTGCCGAGCACGACGCGAACCTCGACGCATACCGCGAGCAGTCGAAGCACGTGCTCAGCTCGGTCAGCATCTACAACCCCGAGAACGTCGCGGCCTATACGGACGCGATCGCCGCCCTCTATCGCGACGCGTGACGCGCCGCCCTTTCCGGACCCAACAATGAACGCACACTCGCCCCTGACCCGCGCAAAATGGCTGATCGGCTGTGCCGCCGCATCGATCGCGATCGGCGCGCACGCGCAAGCAGCCGGCGAATCGGCCGACACGCTGCTGCGCGACTCCGATGCCGTATTCAAGCAGCTCGACGCCGGCCAGTACGGCGCGGTGTGGACCGACGCCGCCGCGTTCGTGAAGGCGCGCATCAAGCAGGACCAGTTCGCGGCCGACATGCAGCATGCGCGCCAGTCTGTCGGCGCGGTCAGCCATCGCGGTTGGGCCCAAGTCACGCGCATCCGCTACACGAATGCGTCAACGATACCCGACGGACTCTACGCGAACGTCGACTTCGCCACGACGCTGAAGAACGGGTCGACCGTGTTCGAGAAGATGAGCTTCCGTCTCGAAGACGACGGAAGCTGGCGTTTGACCGGCTATGTGCCACGCCAAGTGCAGGATCTTGCCCAATAATTGTAGGGCAAGTTCGGCTGAAGATCGTCCGCCGGTACGACGTCGGGTGCGTACGGAGCTGCTGGATCGAGTTACCCGATGGCGCTCTGACGCTGGGACAGGGGGACTCCGACGTGGGACCGCTCGCGATAACCGATCCTGCCGATCGAAGCGCATCTTGTCGCGCGGGTGGCGACGTGATGGCACGCGCGCTGCTTATGCGCTATGCGGGCGCCCAAACTTATAGCGGTGCGGGCAGTTTGAGAAAGATGAGTAATGTGCGGCACACGACAAGATGGGCAGGCGAATGCGCTGAGGACCTGATCAGGAGAGAGTCGTCGCGACCATGATGCCGAATGCGAGGCCAAGCGCAATGCCGGCGAACCGACCGTAGATCGATGCACGCACGTTTTCGTCCAGCTCGAATGGCGAGCGTTTGTACTTCCATATTGTGTTGAATACTAGCGGACGCGTGAGCAGCATCACGCAGGCGATCAACACCGGTGTCGCCATGAGCATCACGACGCGCGTGCCGGTCCAGTCGGCGCCATGCATCATCATTGAGACGAGCACCGCGAGGGGGCACCTCAACGCACAGGCCGAGCAGTGTACCCTCAACGAAGGAATTTCCGGGTGACTGCAACATGGTTCGTTCGTCCGTTCGAATCAAATCCGCGCCCGCTATGGAGCAGTTGGGGGGGGGGCGACGGGGCCCGTATCGGTGGCCGTAGTCGATCTTGTGGGCCGACCTATTTGTTGGCGTGCCGATCTATTACTACGCATTGCCAGCAATGCGGATTCACGTGCGCGCCAATCCGGGTACCTCGAGCATTGGCTGCACCAGCATGGCGATCTGATCTGCACGCGTGCGATTTCGCAGGCTCTTTCGTGAGACGGGTTGGATGCACGGATGCTTGGTCCGCTCGTCGTTTAATTTTACATAATTAACACTCTCGTCGGACCGCATGCCAGCATCGTGGCGGCTTGTTGGGAGCGTCCCGAACGTAACCGAGCCCGTGAGGGCAACTTTGGGGGCATTGGGGCGGGAAACTGCTCGGCGTCCCTTTGCCATCAGGGTGTTGCGGCCGATATTGGATTGCCGCTGAGCCAAATATGGGTAGGATTGTGGGTAGGAGGCTATCTGCGACTGCGGGAGTCTTACCTGGCGGGTCTCCGCGACCGATGGTTGCAGTTTGCTGCCTTCCGCCATCCCGCTTTCTCGCGATCCAGCCTGCTTCAGGCGACGCACGCATGCGTCGGGCGTCGTCGCCGCGCAACGGCCGCGACCGTGCAAACTTGATCGGGAAAAGCACCAGAAGTGCGGGAATTATTTCCCGGCTATAGTGGAATGACTGAAGGTAGACACGGCGCTTTTTGCCGATACCGTTCAGGTCATGACTGTAGACGGGTGCTGTATGAAAAATAAAATCGACAAGACCGCCGGACCGATCTGGGGTGTGGCTGCAGGTTTGCTTCTCGCGGTGGCAGGATTGAGTCTCGGCATCTTCCCGACGTCCTTGTACGGCTCGGGAAGCGCGAACGACTTCATGGCGTCCGGCGTGGCGATGCTGGGCATCTTCCTCGTCGTCTATTCCACGCACGAACTGCGAAGAAAGCGCGCGCACTGAGCGTTCGCGCACCGCCGATCACGACAATCGACCCGAGCCGGCCGACGGCTCGCGGGTGCGTTACGTCTTGCGGATCTCATGGTTGTAGACGAGTTCGACGATTCGTTTCGTCGGAATGCTCGCGCGCAGCGCATCGACGCCGTCGATCGGAAACCACTTGCACTTCTCGATCTCGTTGTTCGCTTGCGGCGTCTGATCCGGCCCGACTTCCGTGAAGAACACGTGATGGATCTTCGCGAGCCCGGTGAACTGCATCGAGTACACGAGAGGCTGGCCGGTCATGCCGGTTTCTTCGCGCAACTCGCGATGCGCGGCTTCGAGCGGCGTTTCCCCGCGCTTGATCGTGCCGCCGGGAAGGGCCCAGCGCGATGCCGCACGCGTGACGAGCAACACGCGCTCGTCGCGATAGCAGACGACGGTCGCGCGTTCCTTGATCGGAACGGCACTCGTTTCGGAGGCTTGGTCGGGCGCGAGGGTTTGGGGCATGCCGTGATTCTAACCAGCGCAAATCGATCGGCCAAGGCGACCTGACCGGGTTTGACGATCGGCTTGTGCCGCGCGGTGCGTCCGGTTACTTCCTTTCCGGCAGGAACCAGTTCATCACGAGCGCGCAGATGCCGCCCGTCGCCACGCCCGATTCCAGCACGTTCTTCAGTGCATGCGGCAGGCTGTTCAGGATGTCCGGCACCTGCGACACGCCGAGGCCGAGCGCCAGCGACACCGCGATGATCAGCAGCGCGCGGCGGTCGAGGTGGACGCCCGCGAGGATGTTGATGCCCGACGCCGCCACCGCACCGAACATCACCATCGCGGCACCGCCGAGCACGGGCTCCGGCACGGCCTGCAGCACGCCCGCGACGACCGGGAACAGGCCGAGCACCACCAGCATGCCCGCGATCCAGATGCCGACGTGACGGCTCGCGACGCCGGTGATCTGGATCACGCCGTTGTTCTGCGCGAATACCGAGCTCGGGAACGTGTTGAACACGCCGGCCAGCAGCGAGTTCGCGCCGTTCACGAGCACGCCGCCCTTGATGCGCTGCATCCACACCGGCCCTTCGACCGGCTCGTTCGAGATCTTGCTGGTGGCCGTGACGTCGCCGATCGCTTCGAGCGACGTGACGAGGTAGATGATCAGCATCGGCACGAACAGCGCCCACGAGAAGCCGATGCCGAAGTGCAGCGGCGTCGGCACCTGGAACAGCGCGGCCTGGTGCATGCCGGTGAAGTCGAGGCGGCCGAGGAACGCGGCCGCGAGGTAGCCGATCGCGAGCGCGATGACGAGCGCGGTGCTGCGCACCCAGACGACCGGCACGCGGTTCAGCAGGATGATCGTGCCGAGCACGAGGCCCGACAGCGTCAGGTTCTCGGCGCTCGCGAACGTGCCCTTGGCCATCGCGCCGAAGCCGCCGCCCATGCTGATGAGGCCGACCTTGATCAGCGTGAGGCCGATCAGCAGCACGACGATGCCGGTGACGAGCGGCGTGATCAGGCGCTTCACGAACGGCAGGATGCGCGACACGCCCATCTCGACGAACGACCCGGCGATCACGACGCCGAAGATCGCGGCCATCACGGTCTCGACCGGCGTGCCTTGCTTGACCATCAGGCTGCCGCCGGCGATCAGCGGGCCGACGAAGTTGAAGCTGGTGCCCTGGACGATCAGCAGGCCGGCGCCCAGCGGGCCGAAGCGCCTGCACTGGACGAAGGTGGCGATGCCGGAAATCACGAGCGACATCGACACGATGAGGGTCGTATCGCGGCTGGACACGCCGAGGGCCTGGCAGATCAGCAGGCCGGGCGTGACGATCGGCACGATGATCGCCAGCAGGTGCTGCAGCGCGGCCACGAAGGCGACCGTCGGCGCCGGCCGGTCGTTCGGGCCGTAGACGAGGTCGCGGGCCGCTTCTGCGGCGTCGGCGCCATGGGAGGCGGATTGGGCGGTGGAGGCGGGTTGCATGGCGAGCGGGCCGGACGAGGTGGAAAGTGCGGCATTTTAGCCGAAGGGGCTGCCGGCGCCGCCCGGCCGTGCCGCAATGGTCGGGATTCGGCGGGGCGCGGAACACGGCCGTGTCGGCCGCGCCGACGAAGTCGGCGAAGCGATCGCGTTCCTGCTGGGCAACCGCTTCATGAATGGTGAAATCCTGCACATCGACGGCGGCGGCCGGCTGGTCTGAGCCGCGTGACGTCGGCCAGTGGGTCAGCCGGCGGCGCGGGCTCCCTTGCCGCGCGCCGTGGCGCGTGGCGGGCGGGAATCCGGATACGCGCGCTGGCAGATGGCGATGACCGTATCGCGCAGGCGGCGATGCACGGGGTCGCCGTGCATGCGCGGATGCCACAGCGCGGACACGAGAATCGCCGGCAGGCGGACGGGGGGCTCGAAACTGCGCAGCCCGAGGGCTTCGACGAGCCCCGGCGAGCACGCGTTGCCCAGGCTCGAGCGCGGCACCAGCGCGATCAGGTCGGTGCTGGCCGCGACATGCATCGCGTCGGGGTAGCCCGGCACGACGACGTGCACGGCAGGCCCGGGGCCGGCCTGGTCGGCCAAGTCGTCGGTCGGCCCGCCGAAATCGCCGAGCTGGGCCGCCATGACGTGGCGGCACGCTGCATAGCGCGCGGGCGTGATCCGGGCCGACGCGAACAGCGGATGGCCGGCGCGCGCCACCGCGACGTGCCAGTCGTGAAAGAGCATGCGCGCGCGCAGCTCGGGCGTGTCGTCGCGGCGCTTGCCGATTTCGAGGTCGACCGTGCCGTCGCGCAGCGCTTGCGGATCGCGGTCGAGCTTCGGGACGAAGCGGATACGCACGTGCGGCGCGACGTCGGCCAGTGCGGCGACGACCGGCCCGGACAGCATTTCCATGAACGACGCGGCCGCCCGGATCGTGAACGTGGCCGCGAGCGTCGCGAGGTCGACGTCGGCCGTCGCCGGCCGGAGTACGGCCCGTGCATCGCGCGCGACGGCATGCACGCGGTCGCGCAACGCGGCTGCGTGCGGCGTCGGTACGAGCTTGCGCCCGGCGCGCACGAGCAGTTGATCGCCGGTCGCGATGCGCAGCCGCGTGAGCGTGCGGCTCATCGCGGACGTGCTCAGGCCCAGCCGGCGCGCGGCGCCGGTCACGCTGCCTTCCGACAGCAGCACGTCGAGCGCGGTGACGAGGTTCAGGTCGATGTCTTCCATGCTGAAAGGATACGCTTTCGTGCGACCAACATGGCGTTGCATGCAACTATCGATTGCATGTGGTGCGTCTGGCGCCTTCCATGGTGCGCGCCTATAGTGGGTGCAAGATGAAACACGGCAAAGGCGAACAACCATGCAACCGACTGAATCGAATCGACGCAGCCTTCCCGCGATCCTGCTCGTCGCGGCGTCGCGCGGCCTCGGGCTGGCGATGGCGGAGACCTTCCTGAACAAGGGCTGGCAGGTGACGGGCACCGTGCGCGAAGGATCCGGGCGCACGAAGCTGCACGACCTGGCCGACCGGTTCGACGGCCGGCTCGAGATCGAAACGCTCGACATCTGCGAGCCCGCGCAACTGGCCGTGCTGCGCGAGCGCCTGTCGGGCCGGCGCTTCGACATGCTGTTCGTGAATGCGGGCACGACCAACGACCCGAACGAAACGATCGGCGAAGTGACGACCGACGAATTCGTGCGCGTGATGATCACGAATGCGCTGGCGCCGATGCGCGTGATCGAGACGCTGCAGGATCTCGTGCCCGACGACGGGCTGATCGGCGCGATGTCGTCGGGGCAGGGCAGCGTCGCGAACAACGTCAGCGGGATGCGCGAGGTGTATCGCGGCAGCAAGGCCGCGCTGAACCAGTTCATGCGCAGCTTCGCCGCGCGTCAGGCCGATACGCGCCGCGCGATGGCGCTGATGGCCCCGGGCTGGGTCCGCACCGAACTCGGCGGGCCCGACGCACGCCTGACCATCGACGAAAGCGTGCCGAGCCTCGTCGACGTGCTGCTGGCGAAGCGGGCGCGGCCCGGGCTCGAATACCTCGACTATCTGGGGCGGACGGTGCCGTGGTAGCCGGGGTGGCGGCGCAAGTGCGCGGCGGCCGGCCAGGTTCCGGCTCGCCGTGAACGCGCTGCGCGAATCGGCCTGCTGTCGGCGGCCCGTTCGCGGCACGGCAAAGGCCGTGCCGATTCAATACAATGCGACGACGCGTCAGTGATACGGTGCCGCCTCATCGCGTTTGAATCCATCCGGTTCGTAGCGGATCGTGTGCGTTCCCGTCGTGACGGCCTCGTGTCGAACATGGAGCGCATGTATGAACGAACCCTATCTGCAAGTGATCGCGCATTATTTCGCGAAGCCCGGCAACGGCGACCGCGTGGTCGAACTGCTGGCCGAACTCGCGCCGGCCACGCGGGCCGAGCCGAAGAACCTCGACTACGCGTATTTCCGGTCGCCGGAGCACCCCGACCACATCGTGATCCTCGAGCGTTACAGCGATGCCGACGGCCTCGACGCGCATCGGGAAACGCCGCATTTCCAGCGGATCGGTGTCGGCGAGATCATTCCGCTGCTCGATCGTCGAGAAGTGATCCGCTACATGGTGCAGCCGGACACCGGCACGGCGACGCCACCGGGAGGCGCCCGATGAACCCGTTTCAATTCCGTACCGTTCCAACGCAGATCGTCGAATTCGGCGCCGCGCGCCGGCTCGGCACGCTGTTGCGCGAACGCTTTCCGGCGCTCGTGCGGCTGTGCGTCGTCACCGATGCGTTCCTGCATCGCAGCGGCGTGCTCGCGCCCGCGCTGGAGAGCCTCGCCGCGCACGGCTGGCAGGTCACCGTGATCGACGACGTGATCGCCGATCCGCCCGAGCACGTGGTGCTCGACGCGACCGCGCGGGCCGTCGAGGCCGATGCCGAGATCGTGCTCGGCCTGGGCGGCGGCTCGTCGATGGACGTCGCGAAGCTGATCGCGGTGCTGGCGCCGGGGCAGCAGGCGCTGACCGACATGTACGGCGTCGACAAGGTCGCGAGCGCGCGGCTGCCGCTCGTGCAGATGCCGACCACGGCCGGCACGGGCTCCGAGGTCACGGCCGTGTCGATCGTCACGGTCGGCGACGCGCGCAAGATGGGGGTCGTGTCGCCGCACCTGTTCGCGGACGTCGCGATCCTCGATGCGGAACTCACGCTCGGGCTGCCGCGCGCGGCGACGGCCGCCACCGGCATCGACGCGATGGTGCATGCGATCGAGGCCTACACGTCGGCGCGCCTGAAGAATCCGGTGTCCGACATGCTGGCCACGCACGCGCTGACGCTGCTGACGCGCAACCTGCTGGCCGCCTGCGACGACGGGCGGAACCGGCACGCGCGCGAAGCGATGCTGGTCGGCGCGATGTTCGCGGGGCAGGCGTTCGCGAACGCGCCGGTCGCGGCCGTGCACGCGTTGGCCTATCCGGTCGGCGGCATTTTCCACGTGCCGCACGGGTTGTCGAATGCGCTCGTGCTGCCGCACGTGCTGCGCTTCAATGCGCCGGCCGCCGCGCCGCTGTATGCGGAACTGGCGGCCATCGTCGCGCCGTCGGCCACGGGCAGCGACGACGCGAAGACGCATGCGCTGATCGCCGAGATCGACCGGCTGATCGTCGCGACGGGCATTCCGCGCACGTTGCGCGAGGTCGGCATCGGCGAGGCCGACCTGCCGAGGATGGCGTCGGACGCGATGCTGCAGACGCGCCTGCTCGTGAACAATCCGCGCGAGGTGACCGAGGCCGACGCGCTGGCGATTTACCGGCAGGCCTGGTGACGCGAAGGACGGCGCGTTCGGGCGCGACCGCCCACCGTGCTCACATGCGCGCCGCGTCGGCGCCGGCCGCGACCACGTAGGCCGACGCCTGCTTCGTGCCGTCCGGCCTCGTCTGCAGGTACACGCCCTGGATTTCCGGCTCGAAGCCCGGCAGCGCGTTGATTCCGGCTTCGAGCGCGCGGAAGTAGTCGAGCGCCGGGCCGCCCCACACTTCGCCGGGCACCACGCAGAAGATGCCGGGCGGATAGGGCAGCGCGCCTTCGGTCGCGATCCGGCCTTCGATGCGCTCGAGCGTGACGAGCTCGACGTTGTTGCGGATCAGCTCCGTATTCGCGGCCTGCGGCAGCATTGCCTGCTTCGGGAACCGCGCGCGCCGGAACATCTGTTTCTGCAGATGCTTCATGTCGTGGCTGCGGTAGAAGTCGTGCATGCGCTGGCACAGCTGCCGCAGGCGCATCGAGCCGTACAGCTCCGGATACGCTTCGCACAGCGACGGAATCGCGTCGCGCAGCGGCGTGTCCTGGTCGAGATGGCGCTCGAACTGCGCGAGGTGCGCGACCAGGTGCTGCAGCTTGCCGAAGCTCTCCGACGGCGTGAGCAGGAACAGGATCGTGTACAGGTCGGCCTTCTCCGGCACGACGCCGTGTTCGCGCAGGTAGCGCGCGAGGATCGGCGCCGGCGCGCCGAACGGCGCATATTCGTGCGTGTCGCGATCGATGCCGGGCGTGGTCAGCAGCAGCTTGCACGGATCGACGAAATACTGGTCGTCCGCATAGCCTTCGAAGCCGTGCCACGTGTCGGCCGGATGGAAGCGGAAGAAGCGCAGGTCGTCGACGATCTGCTCGGTCGGATGGTCGGCCCACGGGCGGCCGTCGATCTGCTGCGGAACGAACGGGCGGATCTGGCGGCAGGTTTTCAGCAGCAGCTTGCGCGCGTCGACGCCGTGCGCGACGCAGTCGCGCCACAGGCGCTTGCCGGCGGGGCCGGCATGCATCTGCGCGTTGACGTCGAGCGCCGCGAACATCGGGTAGAACGGGCTCGTCGACGCATGGATCATGTACGCGTTGTTGAAGCGCCGGTGATCGCAGAAGCGCTTCTGGCCTTCGATGTGGCTGTCCTTCTTGTGGATCTGCGACGTCTGCGAGAAGCCGGCCTGCTGCTTGTGCACCGACTGCGTGACGAAGATGCCGGGATCGTCGGGGCCGAGCGTCAGCATCAACGGTGAGCAGTCCTGCATCATCGGGATGAACTGCTCGTAGCCGACCCACGCCGAATCGAACAGGATGTAGTCGCACAGATGCCCGATCCGGTCGACGATTTCGCGCGCGTTGTAGATCGTGCCGTCGTAGGTGCCGAGCTGGATCACCGCGAGCCGGAACGGGCGCGGCAGGTCGGCGCGCTCGGGCGCGACGTCGCGGATCGCGTCGCGAATGCGCGCCTCGCCGAGCGCCGCGCTGTCGACGCCGCCGATCAGGCCCCACGCGTTGCGCGCGGTCTCGAGGTAGACCGGCCGTGCGCCGGACAGCACGAGCGCGCCGAGGTGCACCGACTTGTGATTGTTGCGGTCGAACAGCACGAGATCGTCGGGCGCGAGCAGCGCGCTCGTGACGACCTTGTTCGAGGTCGACGTGCCGTTCAGCACGAAGTAGGTCTTGTCCGCGTTGTAGATCCGCGCGGCGTTGCGCTGCGCTTCCAGCGCGGGCCCTTCGTGGATCAGCAGGTCGCCGAGCCGGACGTCCGCGTTGCAGAGGTCCGCGCGAAACAGCGTCTCGCCGAAGAAATCGAAGAACATCCGGCCGAGCGGATGGTTCGAGAAAAACTGGCCGCCCTGGTGGCCCGGGCAGTCGAATTCGACGTAGCCGCGCTGCACGTAGTCGCGCATGACCTTGAAGAACGGCGGCAGCAGGTTCTCGCTGTAGATGTCGGCGGCGGCGGAAATCTGCCGGCCGTGGTAATGGCGGCCGCCGTGCCGCAGCTGGATCACGCCGCTCGCGCTCGGCAGCACCGACGGCGGCACTTCCTGGTCGGGCTCGACCGCGACGAAGAATGGAATCGCGAAACCGGTTCTCTCGACGGTTTTCAGCACCTTTTCCGCGGCATCGATGCCGACGACGATTGCCGCGATATTCGTGAAATCGGTCTGAAATACGTCGACCTGTTCATGCGTGGTGAGGAAGGCGCCGATCAGCGCCGGCTCGACTGCGATTTTCAACAGGCTCACGCGAACTCTCCGGTAAATGACCTGAAACGGGAGCCGCATTCATGCCGGTGCGTCATGTTGACCCGACACGCGCTGCAGCCGATTGAAAACGGTTCCGCGAATGCCGGACGCTGAATACCGATTGCGCACCGCATCGGAAAGCCTGGCGGGAAACCTTGCGCGGCGCGGCGCTGCCGCGATCGGGCCGTGCCCGGCGCAGCCGATCCTAGCAACAAAGGCACGCGAATTCAATCGAACCGAATCGGTCATGCCATTACCGCATGAGCACGATCAAATAATCGGGAATGGGCGTGCTGCGGCGCACACAAAAATGATCCAATGACGAAATCCGATTCGAAAGGCGCCGATGGTTTCACCGAAACGTCAGCTTTTCAGGGAAAGGTATCCATGGCATAGTCGGCTCCGAATTGCATGGCCAATCGAGCCGGAAGGGCGAGCGTCTCATGCCGCTGCCCGCGACTTGTTGTCCGCGTGCTCGTGAGACGAACGATACCAATCGAAGCAACGCAACAGCGAGGGGAAACACCATGAACACTTCCGTCGGCGGCATTCGTCGTCTCGGCATGCGTGCGCTACTGGTCGACGACGAAATCGCGCAGGAAACCGCGACCGGGCGCGCGGTCCGCACGCTGAGCGCGGAGCTCGCGCAACGCGGTATCGACGTGTTGACGGCCACGTCCGCCGACGATGCGATCGTGCTGATCCGCTCCGACCCGTCGATCCAGTGCGTGCTGCTCGACTGGGATCTCGGCGTGGACGGCCATGGGCCGTCCGAGGCGGTGGTCGATGCGATCCGGCATCGCAACGGCGGCGTGCCGATCTTCCTGCTGGCCGATCGCAGCGTCGCGTCGACGGTGCCGGCCGCGGTGATGGGCAAGGTCGACGATTTCGTATGGCTGCTCGAGGATACGGCCGACTTCATCGGCGGACGCATCCACGCGGCGATCGAACGCTATCGCTCGACGGTCCTGCCGCCGATGTTCGGCGCGCTCGCGAAGTTCTCGCGCGTCTACGAATACTCGTGGCATACGCCGGGTCACACCGGCGGCACCGGCTTCCTGAAATCGCCGGTCGGCCGCGCGTTCTTCGAATACTTCGGCGAATCGCTGTTCCGCTCGGACCTGTCGATCTCGGTGGGCGAGCTCGGCTCGCTGCTCGATCACTCGGGGCCGATCGGCGAAAGCGAGCGCTATGCGGCGCGCGTGTTCGGCGCGCATCGCACGTATCACGTGACGAACGGCTCGTCGACGTCGAACCGCATCATCCTGATGGCGAGCGTGAGCCGCGACCAGATCGCGCTGTGCGACCGCAACTGCCACAAGTCGGCCGAGCACGCGATGACGATGTCGGGCGCGATCCCGACCTACCTCGTGCCGACGCGCAACCGCTACGGGATCATCGGGCCGATCGCACCGGAGCGCCTCACGCAGACGGCGATCCGCGAGGCGATCGCATCGAACCCGCTCGCGGCGGGGCTGGCGGACCGCCAGCCGAAACACGCAATCGTCACGAACTCGACGTACGACGGCCTCTGCTACAACGTGACGCGCGTGGAGGAGCTGCTCGGCGCAAGCGTCGACCGGCTGCACTTCGACGAAGCGTGGTACGGCTACGCGCGTTTCAATCCGATCTACCGCGACCGCCATGCGATGCACGGCGATCCGCGCGATCACCACAAGGACCGGCCGACGGTGTTCGCGACGCAGTCGACGCACAAGCTGCTGACCGCGCTGTCGCAGGCGTCGTACATCCACGTGCGCGACGGCCGCAGCCCGATTCCGCATGGCCAGTTCAACGAAACGTTCATGATGCATGCGTCGACGTCGCCGAACTACGCGATCATCGCGTCGAACGACGTCGCGGCCGCGATGATGGACGGCCCCGGCGGCGCCGCGCTGACGCGCGAATCGATCGAGGAGGCCGTCGCGTTCCGGCAGATGATCGCCCGGATGAACGGCGAATTCGCCGCGAAGGGCGACTGGTTCTTCGAATGCTGGCAACCCGACACCGTGCTCGAGGCGCGCACGGGCCGCACGCTGCCGTTCCACGAAGCGCCGCCCGAACTGCTCGCGAGCGACCCGGCGTGCTGGGTGCTGCGCCCCGGCGCGCAATGGCACGGCTTCGGCAATCTCGAGGACGGCTACTGCATGCTCGATCCGATCAAGGTGTCGATCGTCACGCCGGGCGTGGCGCCGGCCGGCGGCCTGATGCCGGTCGGCATCCCGGCGAGCGTCGTCACCGCGTATCTCGATGCGCGCGGCATCGTCGTCGAGAAGACGACCGATTTCACGATCCTGTTCCTGTTCTCGATCGGCATCACGAAAGGCAAGTGGGGCTCGCTCGTCAGCGCGTTGTGCGATTTCAAGCGCGACTACGATGCGAACCTGCCGCTCGACATCGCGATTCCGTCGCTCGCGAAGGCGCATGGCGCGCGCTATGCGGGCATGGGGCTGAAGGATCTGGCCGACACGATGTTCGCGGCGATGGAGCAGCTCGGCACGACGCGCCTGATGTCGGACGCGTTCTCGATCCTGCCGAAGCCGGAGATGAGCCCGGTGCGCGCGTACGAGCATCTCGTGCAGGGCCGCGTCGAGCAGGTCACGCTCGACGAGCTGGCCGGGCGCACGGTGGCCACCGGCGTCGTGCCGTATCCGCCGGGTATTCCGCTGCTGATGCCGGGCGAGAACGCGGGGCCGGCCGGCGGTCCGGTGCTCGGCTATCTGAAGGCGCTCGAGGCGTACGACCGGCGTTTCCCGGGGTTCGCGCACGACACGCACGGCGTGGAGGTCGAGGACGGCACGTACCGCGTGTACTGCCTGACGGCCTGAAGCCCGAAGCCCGAAGCCTGATCAGGCGAACGAGCGACCGGCCGCGCGGCGGCCTCACATCGAAGGATCGACATCATGGACAACGCAGCACGCGTATCCGACGCGGCCCCGGCGGCCGCGCAGAAGCACCGGATGAACGTCTGGCAGCTCACCATTCTCACGGCGGTCAACATGATGGGCTCCGGCATCATCCTGCTGCCGGCGAAGCTCGCGCAGGTCGGCACGATCTCGCTGCTGTCGTGGATCGTCACGGCGGGCGGCTCGCTCGCGCTGGCCTATGCATTCGCGCGCTGCGGGATGCTGAGCCGCAAGCCGGGCGGGATGGGCGGCTACGCGGAGTACGCGTTCGGCAAGGCCGGCAATTACATGGCGAACTACACGTACGGGCTGTCGCTCGTGATCGCCAACGTCGCGATCGGCGTCACGGCGGTCGGCTACGGCACCGTGCTGTTCGGCGCGACGCTGTCGCCGCTGCAGACGGGCCTGTGGACGATCTTCCTGCTGGTGCTGACGACGGTCGCGAACTTCGGCGGCTCGCGCATCACCGGCCGGATCGGCGCGGTGACGGTGTGGGGCGTGATCGTTCCGGTCGTCGTCGTGTCGCTGATCGGCTGGTTCTGGTTCAGCGGCGCGACCTGGGGCGCCGCGTGGAATCCGCACGACCTGCCGTTCGGGACGGCCGTCGGCAGCTCGATCGCGGTGACGCTGTGGGCGTTCCTCGGGCTCGAATCGGCGTGCGCGAACTCGGACGCCGTCGAGAACCCGGAGCGCAACGTGCCGATCGCCGTGCTCGGCGGCACGATCGCGTCGGCGATCTTCTACATCGTGTCCACCAACGTGATCGCGGGGATCGTGCCGAATGCGATTCTCGCGCAGTCGAACGCGCCGTTCGGCATCGCGTTCGCGACGATGTTCACGCCGGCCGTCGGCACGATCGTCACCGCGCTGATGGTGATTGCGTGCATCGGCTCGCTGCTCGGCTGGCAGTTCACGGTCGCGCAGGTGTTCAAGAGCTCGGCGGACGTCGGCTACTTCCTGCCGGTGTTCGGACGCGCGACGCGCACCGGCACGCCGATCGTCGGCATGGTGATCCTGCTGGTCGCCCAGGTCGCGCTCGCGCTGATGACGATCAGCCCGGAGCTGAGCAGCCAGTTCCAGAAAATCGTCGATCTCGCGGTCGTCACGAACCTCGTGCCTTACGTGATGTCGATGGCCGCGCTGATCACGATCCAGAAGGTCGCGAAGGTGCCGCCGGCCAAGGCGCTGGTGACGAACGCGATCGCGATGGTCGCGACCGCGTACAGCTTCTATGCGTTGTTCAGCTCGGGCGAGCAGGCGCTGATGCTCGGCGGCCTGTGCGTGTTCCTCGGCTGGACGCTGTTCGGCTTCGTCAGCGCGCGCTTCTACCAGATGGAAGTCGACGCGCACGTGAAGGAGCCGGGGAAGTCGCTGCAGGTGTGACGGTCAACGCCCGCGCGGCGTCAGCCGCGGCGGGATTTCCCGTTTCAGCAGATCGACGACGGCCCGCACGCGCGGCGGCAGCGGCCGCTGTGCGTGCACCAGCACGTTGAGCGCGAAGTCGGGCACGTCGTAGCGCGGCAACAGGCGCACGAGCCGGCCGTGCGCGAGCGCATCGGCGCAAGCCGGGTGCTGGACCACGCCGATGCCGCCGCCCGCCGCGATCGTGTCGAACATCGGCCGCCAGTGGCTAGTCGTGATGACCGTGCGGATGCGCGCGTATTCGACCGCGCCGCCGTCGCGCTGCAGCGGTACCTGTTCGTTCGCGAACACGCCTTTCACGCGGACGAACGGATGGTTCGCGAGATCGGCCTGCGTGTCGATCGGGCCGTGCCGGTCGAGATACGACGGCGAGGCGACGAGCACGCGGCCGACCGCGCCGAGCGCGTACGCGACGAACCCGCCGTCGCGGAGCTGGCCGACCCGGATCGAAACGTCGACGCCCTCGGTGACCGGGTCGACGATCTCGTCGTTCAGCACCAGGTCGACGTGCAGTTTCGGATACGCGGTACGGATCTGCATCAGCACGCCCGGCATCACGACTTCGCCGAAACATTGCGGCGCCGCGAGCCGGATCGCGCCGTCGAGCGCATTCTCCGGCTTCGAGACCGACGCGACGGCCATGTCGGCCGCTTCGAGCAGCGCCTTGCTGTGTTCGTAGAAGAGGCGGCCTTCCTCCGTGCACGCGAGGGTGCGCGCGCTGCGCATCAGCAGCCGCGTGCCGAGATGCCTTTCGAGTTTCTCGATGCGCTCGCTGACGGCCGGCTGACCCATGTCGAGATCCCGCGCCGCGCCGGACATCGTGCCGCGCTCCACGACCCTGACGTAGATGCGCATCGTCGCCAACAAATCCATGGAGTCGCGCCTTGTATCTTGCTGTTCGAGGATGACCGATCGACCGATGGTACCAAAGCCGTATCGACGCGATGGTGTGCGTCGGGCCGATATTGGCTATCGGCGCCATACGCGCTTGGTGCCGTCGAAGCCGCGTGCGTTTGCCGGCGCCGTGAGCGAAAATCGGCTTCCTTCCGCGCGACCGACAGGAGGTACGAATGACGCAACGCAATGACAGCCGACGGATGCACTGTGTCGCCTGGCAGATCGTGCAGACGTGGCAGGCGGCCGAATGGTGCCGGCTCGTCGAATCGCAATCGGGCATCGACCTGTCGGGCTCGGTGGCGGGCGCGATCGACGGCGCGCCGTTTCGTATCGATTACGCGATCGCATGCGGCGCCGACTGGCTCACGCGCTCGGCACGCGTGACGCAGTGGACCGGCACGGCGCCGCCACGGCAATGGGACATCGCCTGCGATGCGGGGCGGTGGACGATCGACGGCGTCGATGTCCCGGCGCTCGCGGGCGCGACCGACATCGATCTCGGCTTCAGTCCGTCGACCAATACGCTGCCGATCCGGCGGCTGGCGCTCGCCGTCGGCGAGTCCGCGGAGATTCGTACCGCGTGGCTGCGCTTTCCGGATCTCGCGATCGTGCGCGGCGAGCAGCGCTATACGCGCACCGCGCCGCACGTGTACCGCTACGAGAGCGGCACGTATGCGGCGGATATCGGAACCGACGACGCAGGCCTCGTCACCGATTACGACGAATGGCGGCGCATCGGCGCGGCATCCGCGTCGTGACGCGTCAGCGCGCGCTGGCGACCGACAGCTTGCCGGGGATCAGCTTCAGCGTGCTGAACGCGTCGGCGATGCTCTGCTGATACGCGACCGTCGCATCGGTGATCGGCTGCACGCCGTAGCCGGCGCGCTTGAGCGCGACTTCGAGCGTCGGCGCGTCGAGGCCGACGAGCGGCGACAGTTGCGCGGCCACGTCGGGCACGTGATCGCGCGCCCAGCGGTCGACCGCGTCGACTTCGTCGAGCAGCGCGCGCAGCACCTGCGGGTGCGCGGCCGCGTACTTGCGCGCCGCGAGGTAGTACTGCGTGTTGCGTACAAGCCCGTCGCCGTTCGCGACCACGCGTGCGCCGAGCTGCCGTTCGGCGGCGGCCAGATAGGGATCCCAGATCACCCACGCATCGACGCTGCGCTGCACGAACGCGGCGCGCGCGTCGGCCGGCGTCAGGTAGATCGGCTGGATGTCGGCATACGTGAGGCCCGCGTGTTCGAGCGCCTTCACCAGCAGGTAGTGGACGTTCGAGCCCTTGTTGAACGCGACCTTCTTGCCGCGCAGTTGCGCGACGGTGCGGATCGGCGAGTCGGGCAGCACGACGATCGCCTCGCCCCGCGGCGCGGGCGGTTCGTTGCCGATGTACACGAAATCGACGCCGGCGGCCTGCGCGAAGATCGGCGGCGTTTCGCCGACGGTGCCGACGTCGATCGCGCCGGCGTTCAGCCCTTCGAGCAGTTGCGGGCCGGCCGGGAATTCGAGCCATTGCACGGTGACGCCCTGGCTCGCGAGACGCTTCTCGAGCGTGCCGCGCGCCTTGAGCACGACGAAGTTGCCGTATTTCTGGAAGCCGATGCGCAGCCGCGTGCCGTCGGCGTCGGCACGCGCGGGGCCGGCCGCGAGCGGCCCGAGCGCGAGGCCGGCCAGCCCGACGGCCGCGCCTTGCAGCCACTGGCGGCGGCGCGGGTCGACCGGGGTCGTTTCAAGGTCTGCGTGCGGTGTGTCGTTCATCGAGGCGTCCTGCTGGCGGGTTCGCGGATCGCGCGGGCATCGCGCGATCGGCACGGGATGCGGCCGGTGGCGGGCGATGCGCGCGCGGCCGGCCCGCGCCGGATTCGAGACGATACGGCCAGCCTGGGACGACGGCCAACCAATGAATCCGCATATGCAAATCACCGGCCGGACGATACGTGAACGACGACGCGGCAGGGCGCCGCCGCGCTCACTCGGTGACGAGCAGGCTTTCCTCGATCGAATCGACGCGGTCCGGATAGAACGCGAGGTGCCCGCGAATCGACTCGACGGCCGGATTCGGATGCTCGTACGTCCATACGGCATTGATCGAGCGTTCGCCGCCGGCGGGGATCGAGTAGTACGCGCAATCGCCCTTGTACGGGCAGTAGGTCGCGTGGTCGGTGCGTTCGAGCAGCGACATGTCGGCATCCTCGCGCGGAATGTACAGCACGGCCGGATAGCTGGCCTCGCGCAGCACCAGCGCATGGCGCGTATCGGCGACGACCTTGTCGGCCACCTTCACGGTCACGCGGGACGAATGCGGTTCGATCAGGATCGGATGATCGGGGCCCGGCGACTTCACCGGACGAGAGGGCGTATCGGGGTTCATCGACATTCGTGGGTCCTCCAGAAAGGGCGGCGCGCACGGACGCGCCGTGCCGGCCCGTGCGCGCCGGGCGGATTCCCGCGCGCCGGTGCCGGCGTCGGCCAACCGCTACGATGCACCCATTCCGCGGAAGTTGCAGGGGGACGGAAGGGCGCCCGCAGCCGTGAGCGAATGGCGCTGCCGGATGCCGCCGGGGCAGGGCATCGCGGTGGGGTGCGCGAGCATGCCTGCGACGCTCGGATGGACATTCCCATGCAGCGGCAGCGGGATGCATTCGCGACGATAAGCAACGCGGAATTAATTGGTAAGCGATCGGCGCGTGGCGCGCGAAGATCGGCGGTCGGCATTCGCACGACATCCCTTTTCTTCCCTCCGCCACCATGAAGAATCCTTTCGTTTCGTCAGCCGCGCGCCGGATGCGCGGCGTATCGCACGCCGGCGCCGCGCTGCGCCGCATCGCCGCGTCGCTGCTGCTGGCCGGCGCCGCGACGCACGCGTTCGCGGCGCCCACGGGCAACACACTGGTGTACTGCAGCGAAGGCAGCCCGGCCGGGTTCGATCCCGGCCAGCACACGACGAGCACCGATTTCGATGCGAGCACGTACACGATCTACAACGGGCTCGTGCAGTTCAAGCGCGGCACGCTCGATCTCGTACCGTCGCTCGCGACGAGCTGGGACGTGTCGCCCGATCAGCGCACGATCACGTTCCACCTGCGGCGCGGCGTGAAATTCCAGACCACCGCGTGGTTCAAGCCGACGCGGCCGTTCCAGGCCGACGACGTCGTGTTCACGTTCCGCCGGATGCTCGATCCGGACGATCCGTTTCGCAAGGCCTATCCGGTCAGCTTCCCGTATTTCGGCGATCTCGGCTTCGACCGCAACATCGAGCGCATCGAGAAGGTCGACGACTATACGGTGCGCTTCGTGCTGAAGTCGCCCGACGTCGTGTTCGTGCGCAATCTCGCGATGGCGTTCGCGTCGGTGCTGTCGGCCGAATATGCGGGGCAGCTCGCCGCGCGCCATCGCGAGTCGGACATCAACCAGTTCCCGGTCGGGACGGGGCCGTTCCTGCTGCGCACGTACCAGAAGGATGCGCTGATCCGCTACGACGCGAATCCCGACTACTGGAAGCCGGACGACGTGAAGCTCGCGCACCTCGTGTTCGCGATCACGCCCGATCCGGCCGCGCGCTTGCAGAAGCTCGTGGCCGGCGAGTGCCAGGTGTCGGTGTTTCCGCGGCCGGCCGATCTCGAGACGGTGCGGCGCGACCCGAAGCTGACGCTGTTTTCGGGGACGGGCTTCAACGTCGGCTTCGTCGCGTACAACACGCAGCATCCGCCGCTCGATCGCGTCGACGTGCGGCGCGCGCTCGACATCGCGATCGACAAGGCGGCGATCATCAAGACCGTGTTCAACGGCGATGCGACGATCGCGACGAACCCGATGCCGCCCGCGCAATGGTCGTACAACCCGCGCCTGAAGGACGCCCCGCGCGATCCGGCCGCCGCGAAGGCGCTGCTCGCGCAGGCCGGCTTCCCGAACGGCTTCGACCTGACGCTGTGGGCGATGCCCGTGCAGCGTCCGTACAACCCGAACGCGCAGCTGATGGCGCAACTGATCCAGCAGGACTGGGCGAAGATCGGCGTGCGCGCGAAGATCGTCAGCTACGAATGGGGCGAATACAACCGTCGCGCGAAGCACGACGGCCAGCACGATGCGATCCTGTACGGCTGGTCGGGCGACAACGGCGATCCCGACAACTGGCTCGGCACGCTGCTCGGCTGCGAGGCGGTGCACGGCAGCAATCTCGCGAAGTGGTGCAACCAGGACTTCGAGCGGCTCGTGACGGCGGCGCGCTCGAATGCGGACGTCGCGAAGCGCACGGCGCTGTACGAGCAGGCGCAGGTGGTGTTCAAGGACCAGGTGCCGTTCACGCCGATCGCGACGTCGATCGTGTCGCTGCCGATCTCCAGGCGCGTGCACGGGCTGACGTTCTCGCCGCTTGGCGGGCACCGGTTCGACGGCGTGTGGCTCGAATGATGCGGGCGGGGCCGGCGCGCCCGTGCTCGCCGGCATGCGTCGCGTCAGTCGAGCGCGACGGCGGCCGCCGTTTCGACCGGCGTGCCTTCGAGCGCGACCGACGGCCGGCCGTCCGGGCCGACCGGCACGTCGCCGATCAGCGTCGTCCGATAGAGCTGGCGGTCGAAGTCGAGATCGAAGATGTCGACGGGCGCGAGATGCGCGGTCGCACGGTTGTCCCAGAACGCGATGCTGCGCGGCTCCCACTTGAAGCGGATCGTGAATTCCGGCCGCGTCACGTGCTCCCACAGCAGTTCGAGCAGCGCCTGGCTCTCGCGCGGCGTCAGCCCGACGATCGATTTCAGGAAGCTCGGGCTCACGTACAGCGCGCGTTCGCCGGTCTCGGGATGCACACGCACGAGTGGATGTTCGGTCACGAGCGGGCGGCGCTCGACCGCGTCGTCGAATGCGCCGGTCGCGCGCGCGCCGGGCGGCGGCGTGAAGCGATGGATCCCGCGCAGCGTGTCGACGAAGCCGCGCAGCGGCGCGGACAGCGTTTCGTACGCACGCACGAGGTTCGTCCAGTGCGTGTCGCCGCCGTACGGCGGGATCGTCACGCCGCGCAGGATCGATGCCCACGGCGGGTTCACGGCGGCCGTCACGTCGGTATGCCAGCCGGTCCAGGGCCGGCGTACCGGCTCGCCTTCGAAGCGCGTCGCCTTGCGATGCTTCGCGATCGAATAGACGGCCGGATGGCCGTCGACGTGCCCGAATACCGGGTGGCCGACCGTCGGCTCCCCGAACTGCGCGGAGAACGCGACATGCTGCTCGTGCGTGAGGAATTGTTCGCGGAAGAATACGACGCGCCATTTCAGCAGCGCGGCGCGGATTGCCGCGATCTGCGGCGTGGTCAACGGTTGCGTGAGGTCGACGCCGCGGATTTCCGCACCGATGTGGGCGGACAGCGGGATCACGTCGACCGGCTGGGCGGCGGGTTCGGGTAGGGCGCTCATGCGACGCTCCTGGCGAAAGTGAACGGGGAAGGCGGACGACATCGTTGCGCGAGCAGGCGTCGATCCGGTGGCGTGCGGTTCATGGCGGGTGTCCTGCAGGAGGTGGCGCGGCGGCGCGCGGGAAAGGGAAACAGGGCGCCGCCGCGGGACGTGTGCGTTATTGCAGCGTGGCGCCCGGCCCCTTCAGCAGGACGCTGCGGCGGCCGTCGATGCCGACCGGCACGTCGCCGTGCACGGTCGCGCGGCGCACGACGCGTCGCGCATCGCCGTAGTCGTTGATCGCGTAGTGCTGGGTCGCGCGGTTGTCCCAGATCGCGACGTCGCCTTCCTGCCAGTTCCAGCGCACGGTGTTCTCGAGACGCGTCACGTGCTCGTGGAACACCTGCAGCAGGTGCGCGGAATCCTGCGCCGACAGCCCCTTGAGCCGCTGCACGAAATGCCCGAGCACGAGCGTGCGTTCGCCGGTCTCCGGATGCACGCGCACGACCGGATGCTCGGTTTCGTAGACGGTCGACGTGAACACTTCACGGTAGCGCTTCAGTTGCGCGTCGTCGGCATGCACGTGCGTCGACGCATAGTCGTACGCGTTCGTATGCAGCGCCCACAGCGTATCGGCGAGCGCGCGCAGCGAATCGGGCAGATGCGCGTACGCGGCGGCCGTGTTGGCCCATACGGTATCGCCGCCGAACGGCGGGATCACGACCGCGCGCAGGATCGAGATCTTCGGGTACGCGTCGACGAAGGTCACGTCGGTGTGCCACGAATTGGCGCGGGCGCCGTGCGCGGAATCGAGTTCGAGCAGGGCCGCGCTGCCGTCGACGGACGGCACGGTCGGGTGCGCGACCGTATCGCCGAAGCGGCGCGCGAACGCTTCCTGTGCGGTGTCGTCGAGATGGTGCTGGCCGCGGAAGAACAGCACCTTGTGACGCAGCAGCGCGGCGTTCACCGCATCGAACGTCGCATCGTCGAGCGTGGCCGATAGCCGTACGCCGGAAATTTCGGCGCCGATCCGGCCGGCGACCTGGCGAAGCTGAAGCGGGACGGCGGCCGTGCGCGGCGCGGCGTGCGAAGCAGGCGAGGACGAGTGAGCGGCGTGCTGGACTTCGGACATCGGGAGTCTCCTGGGAGTCGGGTCGGTCGAGGCTCCATTCAAGCAGGCGCCGCGCGGAACCGGAACCGATGAATCGTCACAACCTTAGCGTGCGCGCTGCGATGAACGATATCTGTCGTGATGCTGAACAATGCGCACGCGTGGCATCGCTACCACGCGAGCCGCCATTCGCCGATCCGGTGCGGGCGCGCCGTGTCGATGCGCCGGCCGCCCGAAGCGTCGTCGCCCGGCGGCTCGCCGTCGTCGAAATCGGCGAGCACGGTGTCGCGCAATTGCGCGAACGCCGGCGAATCGCGCCGGCGCGGGCGCGGCAGCGCGACGTCGACGATACGCGCGATGCGGCCCGGACGCGGCGCCATCGTGACGACGCGGTCGCCGAGATAGACGGCTTCGTCGACATCGTGCGTGACCAGGATCATCGTGATGCGCTCCTGTTCCCAGATGCGCAGCAGTTCGTTCTGCATCTTCGCGCGCGTCTGCGCGTCGAGCGCGCCGAACGGCTCGTCGAGCAGCAGCACGCGCGGCCGGTTCACGAGGCCGCGCGCGATCGCGACGCGCTGCGCCATCCCACCCGACAACTGGTTCGGAAACGCGTGCTCGAAGCCGTTCAGCCCGACGAGCGCGATGTGCTCCGCGATCGCGCGCCGTTTCGCGGCGGCGTCCAGCGGCGCGTTGCGCAGTGCCGCACCGATGTTCTGCTCGACGGTCAGCCACGGAAACAGCCGGTGATCCTGGAACACGATGCCGCGCTGCAGCGACGTGTCGCGCACGCGTTCGCCGCCTGCGCGGATTTCGCCCGCGTAGTCGGTGTCGAGCCCGGCGACGAGCCGCAGCAGCGTCGACTTGCCGCAGCCGCTCGCGCCGACGATCGTGACGAATTCGCCGGCGCGCACGTGCAGCGATACGTCGTCGAGCACGGCAAGCGCCGCGCCGCGTTGCGCGTAGTGCTTGCTGACATGGAGGATGTCGAGCGAATCGGAGGTCAGAGTCGTCATGGCGGTACGAGGAAGAGGGCGATACGGGAGGAAAGGGGCGCTCAGCGCGTCAGGTCGCCGCGCCGGGCCAGCACCTTGCGTTCGATCGCCCGCGCGGCCGCGTTCAGCGCCCAGCCGGTCACGCCGACGACGACGATCCCGAACAGCACGAGATCCATCCGGAACTGCTCGCTGCCGTCGATCAGCGTGTTGCCGATTCCGCTGCCGGCGACGAGCAGGTATTCGGCGCCGAGCGTCGCGAGCCACGAATAGATCAGGCCGAGATACAGGCCGGTGAAGATCGACGGCAGCGCGGCCGGCAGGATCACGTGGCGCACGAGCTGGAGCCGCGAGTAGCGCAGCGCGCGGGCGACGTCGACGTACGCGCGCGGTACCGCGTGAATGCCGTCGCAGGTATGGGCGGCGACCGGCAGCAGCGCGGCGAGCGACAGGAATACGACCTTCGCGACGTCGCCGAGCCCGAACCACACGGAAATCAGCGGAATCCACGCGAACAGCGAGATCTGCTTGAACGTGTCGAAGCTCGGGCCGACCATCCGCGCGGCGATGCGCGACAGCCCGAGCGTGGCGCCGAGCAGCAGCCCGCCCGTCGCGCCGATCGCGAACCCGCACGCTTCGCGCGCGAGCGATGCCGACAACGCACGGCCGAGCGCGCCGCTCGCGGCCTGCGCCCACGCGGTGCGCAACACGTCGGCGGGGCCGACGAGCAGGCCGCTTTTCACGAGGTGGGCGGAAGCGATCGCCCACCAGAGCGCGAACGCCGCGAGCGGCAGCACGACGCCGCGCCAGTCGGGCGCATGCAGGCGGCGGGCGGCAGTTGCGGACGGGGTGGGTGACGGCGTGGCGGCGTGCGGCACGGGACAGTCTCCTTCGGTTGGGCAGGCAGGCCGGTTCAGCCGCGAAACGCGGACGGCACGCCGCGGCGCAGGCGCGCTTCGAGGGCGTCGAGCGCGCGGTTGATCAGCAGGCCGACCGCGCCGACCACGACCACGGCCGCCATCACGAGATCGAGCTGGAACAGTTGCCGCCCATACACGATCAGGTAGCCGAGCCCTTCGGACGACGCGACGAGTTCGACCACGACGAGCGCGAGCCACGACTTCGTGAACGCGAGCCGCACGCCGGTCGCGAGCGTCGGGATCGCGGCCGGCAGCACGACGTGGACGATGCGTTGCCGGCGCGTGTAGCCGAACCCGCGCGCGACTTCGTCGAGGGCGGGCGGCGTCTGGCGAAATCCTTGCAACGTGCTCAGCGTGACCGGGACGAGCGCCGCATGCGCGATCAGCAGGTACTTGAGCGGTTCGCCGACGCCGACGAGCAGCAGCAGGAACGGCAGCCAGCCGAGCACCGGGATCTGCACGAGCGCGTTGAAGCTCGGCAGCACGTACGCTTCCAGCGTGCGCGACAGCCCGAGCGCGACGCCGATCGCCACACCGAGCAGCGTGCCGGCCGCGAAGCCGACGAGCACGCGCTGCAGGCTGATCAGCGTATGGCGCGCGAGATCGCCGCTCGACGCGAGCTCGGCCAGCGTGTCGACCACGCGTTCGGGCGGCGGCAGGATCTGCGGCGCGATCCAGCCGCGCGCGCTGCCGACGCTCCACAGCGCGAACAGCAGCGCCGGCAGCAGCCACGGCGCGAGCTGCCACGCGAGCCGTTGCAGCGCAGCCGCGCGGCGCCGTGGCGCGGCGAGCGCGTGCGATTCGGACGACGGGACGGGAAACGCGGTGTCGCTCATCGGGGCCGGTCCGGTCAGGAGAGCGGCTTGCCGGCGGCGTCGTAACGCGGCCAGTAGTTGTCGAGCTTCAACGTGCGCAATGCATGGTCGAGATACTTCGGCTCGAACCAGCCGTCGACGTCGACCGGCTGGCGAATCAGCTTGAGGTTCAGCGCATCCTGCGCGACGGCCTTGTAGCGCGCGATGACGAACGGGTCGATCAGCGGGGACAGGCGCTCCTTCAGGCGCTGGTTCGCATAGTCGGCCTGCCATGACGCATACGGCACGCCGCTTTTCGCCCACAGCTTGAACAGCGCATCGCGGTTCGCTTCGTCGGACGACCATTGCGCGCCCTTCACGAACGCGGTGACGACGCGCTGCACGATGTCCGGGTGCGCGCGCTCGAAATCGTCGAGCACGAGCAGGTGAGTCTGGCGCGTCAGTTGCGGGCCGTCGTTCTGCGATTCGTAGATGATCTTCGCGAGGCCCGCGTCGCGCAGCTTGTACAGCCCGTAATCGCCCACCGATGCGTCGATGCCCTTCGACGCGAGCGCGGCGAGCGAGCTGGCGGCGTCGAGGTTGATCACGCGCAGGTCGCGTTCGCCGAGGCCGTTCTTCGCGAGTGCGTTGTCGGCGACGAGCTGCAGGTTGGTGCCGCGGAAGATCGACACGCGGCGGTCCTTCAGGTCCTTGATCGAGCGGATCGTGGAATCGGGCGGCACCGCGATCTTGATGCCCGAACGCACGCTTGCCGCGAGCAGCAGGCGCGTCTTGATTCCGTTCGAGCGCGCGAGGACGGCGGGCAGGTCGCCCTGGTACGCGAAGTCGAGTGCCTTGTTGGCGATCGCCTCGTTGACGGCCGGGCCGGCGCCCTTGAAGAACAGCCATTGCACCTGGATGCCGTCGGCGGCGAATTCCTTTTCGACGAGCTGCTGCAACTGCACGGTCGCGGCGCTCGATCCGCCGAACGTCGGCGGATCGCCGGCACCTTGCTGGGCGACGCCGATACGAATGACGGCAGGTTTGTCGGCGTGCGCGGCGGCGGCCGGCAATGCAATGAGGGACGCGATCAGCAGCGATCGCAGCAGGCGCAGTGGAAGCATGAATCGATCGATCAGGAGTACGTTGTCGGGGCGGCGGTGCCGGCTGTCGGGTGTCGGTCCGTCGGATCATTCTCGATGACCGGTCTGGGCCGGACAAGCAACGATTTGAACTATGCTTATCGCGGTGCGACGGGGGACGAAATCCTGTCGCGCGTGGAACGCAGTCCTTGCGGCCGTGCATACGGCACCCAGGGCGTCGTTCGGGAGAACGGTCATACGGAGAGGGCCATGCAAGTCCAGGACCTGACAGGCGCGTCGCTGGATTACTGGGTCGCGATCGCGGAAGGTCACGATGCGCCGCGAGCCGACGCGTCCGGGTGCACGTCGATCCGCGAACCGGGCGGTGTGCCGACGCCGTTCGCGCCCTCGTCGTCGTGGGCGGACGGCGGCCCGATCGTCGAGCGGCTGCCGTTTGCCGCGTTCGAGCGCGACGGCGGGCGGGGCGCCTGGCGTGCGGTGCTGCACCGCGCCGTGCCGGCCGCGGGCGAACGCTGCACGTTCAACCAGTCGGGGCCGACGTTGCTGGTGGCCGCGATGCGCACGCTCGTCGCGTCGACGTTCGGCGACGACGTGCCCGATCTCGAGATGGCGCGGCCGCGCTGAGCGCGCGTCGCGCCTCGCGTGGCGCCACTCAGGCCGACACGTCCCGGATGGCGATCGACGCGACGTCGACGCGGCGCGGCAGGATCGCGTCCGCCGCCGCACGATCGGCGACGCGCTGCAGCACGTCGATGTCGGCGCCGCTGAGGCTGCGCTGCGCGAGCGCGGCCCGGCGTGCGATATCGGTGGCCGCATCGGGCGGCAGGCGCGTGAGCGACGCATAGACGCTCGCGTAGTCGGCCGGGTGCGCGAGCGCCCATTGGCCCGCGCGGGCGAGCCGCGCGAGCACGTCCGCGAGCGCCGCGCGCTTGCCGCGATCGTCGAGCGTTTCGACCGGCGACGTGAGGAACGCGAGCCCCGAATTGATGCCGCTGCCGTCGCGGACGACACGCGCGCCGCGTCGCACCGCATGCCCGTAGTACGGATCGAACGTGGCCCAGATGCCGATCCGCTTCGCCTCGAACGCAGCGAATGCATCGACCGGCAGCACGAAGCGCACCTCGACGTCGCGCGGCGCGAGCCCGTGTTCGCGCAGCGCGCCGTACAGCTGGTATTGCGAGATGCTGCCGCGCGCCGACGACACGACGACGGTTTGCCCCTTCAGGTCGGCCACCGAGCGGACCGGCGAGTCCGGCTGCACGACGATGCCGAGCGACGCCGGCGAGCCGACGCGCGTCGCGACGATCCGCAACGACGGATCGCCGAGCGCGGCCGTCAGCACGGGCAGGTCGCCGGCCGGCGCGAGATCGATCGCGCCCGCGCGCTGCGCTTCGAACAGCGGCGCGGCGCCCTGGAAGTTGGCCCAGCGGAACCGGTACGGCGTGCCGTCGAGCACGCGCGCGGCTTCGGCGAGCGCACGCAGGCCGCCGGCCTGATCGCCGAGGACGAGCGTGACGCCCGACAGGTCGGCGCCCGCCGCGCGGGCGGGCGGTGCGAGACCGCCGGCGAGCGGCGCGGCGGCGAGGGCGGCAAGGCGCTGCAGCGTGCGGCGGCGCGCCGTGGCGAAAGAGTGAGTCATCGGCGGCGTGTCCTCGGTGATCCGCGCGCGGATGGCGCGGCTGCCGGGCAGGTTACGGAATCGCTTTCCGGCCGACAAACATCGAATCGTGAAATGCATATTCGCGCGGCGACGGTGCGCGGCGACCGGCCCCAATGGACGGCCGATGCGCCGACGGTGAGCGGCGTGCCGGCTGTCGTTGCATGCAGGTTGCTTGCGCAATCGATGCGTGAACGCGCGTGACGTCGCGCACGATCACGATGTCGACGCTCGGGGCGAGCGTTTCGCCGACATGCGGCGGCCGTGCGGATCGGGCAGGCTCGGCGGCGGCGCCGGTCAGGGCGACTTCGTCGCGATGCGATGGATGCGTGCCGCCTGCGCGACGCGCGCCCGGTGCGACGCATGACAATGCGTGGCCCGCCTGCGGCGCGTGCGCCGTGTGGGCTCCGGTGGATCGGCGGCGCTCGGCGAGGTTTTTGCGGCGTCCGCCTCGGCCCCGGAAGCGGCAACGGCGGTAGCGGTGGTAACCGCGGCGACCGCGGCGACCGCGGCGACGGCCGGCAGCCTCGCCTCGGCGTCGAGCCATGCACGCGTCGCTTCCGCGATCAGTCCGCGCAGCCACCGGCCGCCTTCCGCGCACGATCCCGATTCGTTCCACGTCATCCGGTACACGATGTCCGGCGGCTCGGCAGGCAGCGCGACCGCGGCGAGCGGCAGCAGCTTCGCGTAGTGTCGCGCGAGCCGGTACGTGGTGGTGAGGATCAGGTCGGTGCGCACCAGCGCATGCGCGGCGAGTTCGAAGTGCGGCAGCGTGACGGCGATGCGCCGGTGCAGGCCCACGCGTTCGAGCTGCCGGTCGATCGCGCCGGACGCTTCGAGCCACGACGGCGTCGGGCACAGCTGCGGCGCCGCCACGAA
Source organism: Burkholderia sp. BCC0506 (assembly GCF_902833145.1). Classification (GTDB taxonomy): domain Bacteria; phylum Pseudomonadota; class Gammaproteobacteria; order Burkholderiales; family Burkholderiaceae; genus Burkholderia. The sequence continues at coordinate 216,507 of NZ_CADFEN010000011.1, forward strand.
CGTGGCGGCCGTCATCGCGCCGCGCCGCGCGAGCGGATGCGTCGTGCGCATCAGGCACACGACGCGGTCGTCGAACAGGTCGTCCTGCCGGAAGCGCGACTGGCGCGCGGGCCGGTTGTCGATCACGACGTCGAGCTCGCCGTCGGCCAGCGCGCGCTCGTCGTCGAACCCGTCGCCGAGCGGATGAAACACCAGTTGCGCGTTCGGCGCGCGCTCGCGAAACAGCGCGACGAGCTTCGGCACGAACAGCACGTTCAGGTAGTCGGGGCAGCCGATCCGGTAGGTGCGCACCGACGTGCGCGCGTCGAACCTCGGCTGCTGGATGCGGATGAAGTCGATCACGCGCAGCGCGTTGCGCAGCGGCTCGATCAACCGCGCGCCGAACTCGGTCGGCACCATCCCGTAGCGGCTGCGCACCAGCAGCGGATCGCCGAGCAGCGTGCGCAGGCGCTTGAGCGCGGCGCTCGTCGCCGGCTGCGACATGTTCAGGCGCACGGCCGCGCGCGACACGGTACGCTCGGTCAGCAGCACGAGCAGGATGCGCATCAGTCGTGCATCGAGCACGTCGAGCGCGCCCGCGGCGTCGGACGTGTCGCGGAGCGGGGCGGCCGGGTCTAGCGGGTCTCGCATGGCGATACGCGTCCCGGCGATACGGGGCGTGCGCGCGGCGCGGCAGCCGGCCGGCGGCCCGTCATCGTGCGAAGGTGCCCGGCCAGCCGACGATCCGCTTCGGGCGCGGCGGCGCATACGTGCGGACCTTCGACGTCTTCAGCTTCAGGCGCACCAGCGACTCGGCGAGCGCGACCGCGGCCGATACGCCGTCGACGACCGGCACGCCCATGCATTCCTCGATCTGCCGGTCGAGCCCGGCCATTCCGCCGCAGCCGAGGCAGATCACTTCCGCGTGGTCGTCCTTCACCGCGCGCTGCGCCTCGCCGACGATCGACTCGATCGCGCGGGCCGGATTCTCCTCGAGTTCCAGCACCGCGAGGCCGCTCGCGCGCACCGACGCGCAGCGCGCATCGAGCCCGGCGAGCTTCAGGCGATCCTCGATCAGCGGCACCGTGCGGTCGAGCGTCGTGACGACCGAGTAGCGATGGCCGAGCAGCATCGCGACGCTCGCGGCCGCTTCGGTGATGTCGACGACGGGCACCGTCAGCAGTTCCTGCAGCCCTTCGCGGCCATGCTCGCCGTAGCCGGCCTGGATCACCGCGTCGTACGGTTCGTCGTAGCTCGACACGCGATCCATCACGGCGATCGCCGCGAGGTAGCTTTCGAAGTTGCCTTCGACCGACTCCGCGCCGAAGCGCGGCGTGAGTCCGACGATCTCCGTGCCGGGCGACGCGGCGGCTTGCGCCTGCGCGGCGATCGCGTCGGTGATCGATGCGGTCGTGTTGACGTTGACTACCAGGATCCTCATCGGTGACTCCGTATGCGTGTGTCAGTGTTGCGCGCAGGCGACCGCGATGTGTTCGCCCGAACGCGCTTCGTAGTGCCGTTTGCGATCGGCCAGCAGCCAGTACACGCTGCCGGCGATCGCGGCGCCGAGCAGCCACGAGAAGGGCGTCATCGCGCCGAAGGCCGGCACGACGGCGAGCGTGATCGAGATCAGCGCGGACGGCGCGAGTGCCGCGAGCGCCTTGCGGTTCACGCCGCGCGTGTAGAAGTACGTGCCCGTCGGCGCTTCGGTATAGAGATCGGGCACGTTCACGCGCTGCTTGCGCACGAGCCAGTAGTCGACCGTGATGATCCCGTACAGCGGGCCGAGCAGCGCGCCGAGGCCGGACAGGAAATAGACGATCACGATCGGGCTGTTGTACAGGTTCCACGGCAGGATCAGCACGGCGATCGTCGCGCTGATCAGGCCCGCGCGGCGAAACGACAGGCGGTGCGGCGCGAGGCTCGTCAGCACGAAGGCCGGCGCGACGAAGTTCGCCATGATGTTCACGGCCACCGTCACGATCAGGAACGCGAGGCAGCCGAGCACGAGGAACAGCTTGTTCGGCACCGTTGCGATGATTTCCGTCGGGCTGTGGATGATCTGGCCGTTCAGCTTGAACTGCGCACCCGCCAGCACGAAGCTGATCGTCGCGAATACCAGGATGTTGACCGGCAGGCCCCAGAAGTTGCCGACGCGAACCGTCTTCGCGCTCGGCGACGAACGGGCGAAATCGCAGAAGTTGAGCACCAGCGTGCCGTAGATCGCGAGCCACAGCGAGCCGCCCGCGAAGATTTCGGTCCACATCTTCAGGCCCGTCATCGGCTTGCCGATCGACATCGCGAGATGGCCGCCGGTGCGGCTGAACATCCACGCGGCGAGCGACAGCGTCGTGACGAGGATCACCGGGCCGGCGAGGCCCTCGTACTTGCGAACCATCTCCATCCCGTACGTGAGGATGCCGATCTGCACGAGCCAGATCGCGACGAACGTGATCCAGCCGAGCGTCGACAACCCGAGGATCGCGTTCTGGTCGAATGCGGCGAGGCCCGGCCAGATCGCGGTGAGCAGCACGCGCAGCACGACGGACGCGAGATAGGTCTGGATCCCGAACCATGCAATCGCGATCACCGCGCGGATCATCGCGGGCAGCATCGCGCCGTAGATGCCGAAGCTCATCCGGCTGATCACCGGGAACGGCACGCCGGTCTTCTGGCCCATGTAGCCGGTGAGGTTCATGAAGCCGTACACGAGCACCGCACCGATCGCGAGCGCGGCAAGCATCTGCCAGCCCGACAGGCCGAGCGCGAACAGCCCGATCGCGAACGAGTAGTTCGCGATGTTGTGCACGTCGTTGGTCCAGAGCGCAAAGATGCTGTAGCGGCCCCAGGTGCGGCCTTCGGCCCGGGTCGGCGCGAGGTCGGGGTTGTGCAGCCGCGGGCTCGGCGCGGGATCGCGCGCGGCCGTGTCGGTTCGATGCGATGCGTCGTCATCCGCGCCGGGCCCGAGGCCCGCGCGGTGGATGGCTTCCAGTTGCACGCCGTTGTCTCCTTCCATGTGCGGGGCGCGAAACCCGCCGCGTGTGTACGCGGCGCGGGCCCGGCCGCCGTGGACGTTATGTCTCGGATTTGTTCGCGAGTATGGGCGGCGGGCCCGGCGATGGGAAATTAAATATTCGGCTGGGCGTCATTCGAAAAACGAATGGAGCGCGTGCGGCCGAGGCGGCCGGGGGCGGCACGCAAATTGCGAATCAACGGGTTCCATCCACATCGACATCAGCGGAGGTGTCATGCAGCGATATTCATTTCGTCACGTATCGCGAGCCGTCTTCGCCGGGATCCTGATCGCGGGCCTGGCGGCGGGTGCGGGCTGTCAGAAGAAGAGCGAGAACGACACCGGCACCGGTGCGAGCGCCACGGGCGGCATGTCGCCCGCGCCTTCCACCGCGCCGTCGGGCACGCCGAGCAGCGGGGCCGCCGGCGGCAGCGGCGACACCGGTGCGAGCCTGCCGGGCGCGGCTTCCGCGCCAGGCGGCGCGAGCGGCGGCTGACGGGCGGTCGGGGCGCCGAGGCGGACGGCGCGTCGGCGCGCCGTCCGTCGCCGAGGGGCCGTGCCGACCGGCACGCGCGCCGGAGGGCGCGCGTGCGCGGCCGCGCGCATGAAAGATTTGCAAGGACCGTTGTAGCGATTTCCGGCCCGGCGGCGCCGGTGTGATGCCGGCGTCCGCCGGCCGGCCAAGGAGGTGCGATGCAGAACGCGGAATCGAACCCTACCCCGGAAAAGCAGCGGGAACAGATCGAGAAGAGCCCGGTGAAGACGCCGGCGGCCGGCGACATGCCCGACGCGGCAACCCAGGCGGCGCAGGTCGCGCGGCGTCCGCTGACGCCCGAGGCCGTCGCCGGGAAAATGCCGACCGGGCTGCCGGCGATCGACGTCGACGCGCATGCGGTCGACAGCGGCGATCCGGTACGCCGGGCGGCCGGCCGGATCGTCACGCTGGACAACGCGAACATGGCGATGACCGACAACACGGTCGACGTCGACGGCAAGGGCATGGAGGCGCGCACCGGCGCGTCGGAGCTGCAGGACAACGTGATCTATTCGAACGCGTCGCTCGACGAGGCGGTCGATACGCCCGACGAAGGGCTCGGCGGGATCGAGAGCCGGCCATCCGGCAACATGCCGCAGATCGCGACGCGGCCGGGCTGGCGCGTGCGCCATGTCGGCGACGTCGATATCGAGCACGGCGACGGCACGCGTGCCGAGCACGTGATCTGCCTCGAGCGGTCCGACGACTGAGGCGGGCGCCGACGCGCGGCGGCCGGAGCGAGTCGCACCGGCCGCCGCGCGTCGTTTCCGGCCCTTACTGCGGCCCGAGTTCCTGCGCGGACGTATCGGCGTCGTTGCCCTGCGCGACGAGCACGTGGATGTCGTTCGGCGTCACGTCGCCGACCCCGCCCGACGGAATCGTCAGGAGCAGCCAGTCGGCATTGTTGCCGATGCTGACCGGCGCGGTCTTGAGGATGGGCGACTTGCTGCCGGCCGTCGTGACGACCACCTGGTACGTGCCGCCGTTCAGGTAGACGGAATCCTGCGTCGTGGCCGGTACGGCGTTCTGGTAGGCGGCGCCGGCCATCGTCGGGCTGACCGTCGTGATGTCGGTGCCCGGCGCCACGACGTACACGTCGACGTTCTGCGCGTTCGGCGATGCGTTGAAGCTGCGCACGCGCGCCTTGTCCGACAGCAGGCCCTTGTCGTACGGATCGTCGATCACCGAGATCAGCGACGTCGTGCTCGGCAGCGCGATCGTCGTGTAATGGTGACCGTTCGCCGCGCTGAACGATTGAGAGGCGACGGTCGTGGTCGTGCCCGATACGTCGTAGCTCGCGTTCTGCGTGCCCGAATCGATGTCGTGATAGCGCGTCACGCCCTTGTAGGCGACGCCCGACTGATCGATCTTCGCATTCAGGTAGTAGTCGAGGTTCGGGCCGGCCGGCACCGCGTTGATGAAGCGCGCCTGCGGCTTCGAGATGCCGAGTACGGTGCCGGCGTCGTCGCCGCCGCCGCACGCTGTGAGCACGGAAATGACCGAGCACAGGGCCACTATCGTTCGTATTGATTTCATGTCGTCCTCTCGTTCAGGAAACCTGCATTGCGATGCGGGACCGCCGCGCGAAGGATCGCGCGGAGCGCAGCGCCGGTTGGAAGGAAGATGGCTGTCCGCCGGATGGCGGGCGCAGGAATGGTGCAAGCGATGTGCCTGTACGGAGACAGAGGCCGGCGAACGGCGGTGCTGGGCGCGGGATGGCGCGCGGTGCGGCGGGGGCGGACTGTACGATCGACGCGGTTGTAAAAACGCGCATCCGTGCGCTATGCGCCGGCCAGGGCGAAATGACCTGCCCGCCGAAAAAGATCGCCGACGATGGCTGTAAATCTTGCCTGATTCGGCCATCGTTTAACCATTCGAAACAATGTGTTCACCGAAAGGGGCATGATCTCCGGCGATCGAGCAGGCATACTGACGCCTATGTTGCTCAATGCACGTCGACCGGCGTGCGCTTGCCCTCCATGTCCATTCCAGTCTCTTTTCGAACCCTGCGATGGTTGACCATTGCGGCTGCTGCATGCTTGCTCGCCGCATGTTCGACTGCTTCCGACGTGACCGCGACGTCGAACCCGAACGTGTTCACCGTGACGACGCGCACGGTCGGCGTGTCGACGACGTGGGCCGATGCCCACGAGAAGGCCGTCAGCGAAGCCACCCACTACTGCACGCAGCGCGGGATGCGCGCGAGCGTGAAGCAGGAGTCGGTGACCGGCGGCCGCCGCATCGACGCCCGCTCCGAGCTCGCGTTCGAGTGCCATCCGACCTTCGAGACGGCGTCGAACCCGCGCGGTTGACCGACCGGCGGCATGGCGATGCCGCCTGCGTTTTCCTTCCCCCGCATGCAAACCGACCCGCGATGCCGTACCGGCGCATCGCGGGTCGGCGCACGTCCGCCGTCGGCGGGGCGCGTCAGGCCGGCCGCGCCTCGTACAGCTTCACGCACGCGGAGAAGTCGAGCGTGCCGAGCCCCTGCTGGCTCATCGACTGATAGAGCTGCTGCGCGAGCGCGCCCATCCACACAGGCTGATGCGCGCTGCGTGCGGCTTCGGTCGCGAGCCCCAGATCCTTCAGCATCAGGTTCGCCGCGAAGCCGCCCGTATAGCCGCGTGCGGCCGGTGCGGTGTCGCTCACGCCCGGATACGGGTTGTACGTCTCCGAACTCCAGCAGCGGCCGGTCGACGTGTTGATGATGCCGGCCAGCACGGCCGGCTCGATGCCGAGCGCGGCACCGAGCGCCATCGCTTCCGATACGCCCATCATCGAGATGCCGAGCAGCAGGTTGTTGCAGATCTTCGCGATCTGCCCGGTGCCGGTGCCGCCGCAGTGCACGACGTTCTTGCCCATGTCGAGCAGCACCGGGCGGATGCGCTCGAACAGCGCGCCGTGCGCGCCGACCATGAAGGTCAGCGTGCCGGCCTGCGCGCCGCCCGTGCCGCCCGACACCGGCGCGTCGACGAGCGGGAAGTCGCGCTGCGCGGCGGCTTCGGCCACCGCGCGCACGGTGCCGGGGTCGATCGTGCTGCAGTCGATCAGCGTCGCGCCGGCGCGCGCGCCGGCCAGCACGCCGTCGTCGCCGAGGTAGACGGCGCGCACGTGCTGCGCGGCCGGCAGCATCGTGATCACGATCGCGCCGCGCGCGGCCGCATCGCGCGGCGAGCCGGCCGCCGTCGCGCCGGCGCGCACCGCGGCGTCGACCGCGTGCGCATCGAGGTCGTATACCGTCAGCGCGTGGCCGGCCTTGAGCAGGTTGGCGGCCATCGGGCCGCCCATGTTGCCGAGTCCGATGAATGCGATTTCCATGTGCGGGCTCCTCGTGCCTGGCATCAGCGCAGCGCGATCGTCGTGTTCACGCCGCCGGCCGTCGCGTCGTCGTCGAACCAGCGCGCGGTGACCGTCTTCGTCTGCGTGTAGAACTGCACGACCTGCTTGCCGTACGGGCCCAGATCGCCGAGCTTCGAGCCGCGCGAACCGGTGAAGCTGAAGTAGGGCACCGGCACCGGAATCGGGATGTTGATGCCGACCTGGCCGACGTCGATCTCGCTCTGGAACTTGCGCGCCGCCGCGCCGCTCTGCGTGAACAGGCCGACGCCGTTGCCCATCGGGTTGCGGTTGACGAGCGCGATCGCGTCGTCGAGCGTCGCGGCTTCCATCACGACCACCACCGGCCCGAAGATTTCTTCCGTGTAGATCGACATGTCGGTCGTCACGCCCGAGAAGATCGTCGGGCCGACGAAGTTGCCGTGCTCGTAGCCGGGCACCTTCACGTCGCGGCCGTCTAGTTCGAGCTTGGCGCCTTCCTTCACGCCGGCGTCGATCAGCGACAGGATGCGTGCCTTCGCCGCCTTCGACACGACCGGGCCGACGTCGGTGCCGGCTTCGGCGCCTGCATTCACCTTCAGCGCCTTCGCCTTTTCGACGAGATCGGGCAGCCAGTCGCGCGCGCTGCCGACCAGCACGACGACGGACGTCGCCATGCAGCGCTGGCCGGCCGCGCCGAAGCCCGCGCCGACGAGTGCGTTGATCGCCTGCTCGCGATGCGCGTCGGGCAGCACGACCGCGTGGTTCTTCGCACCCATCATCGACTGTACGCGCTTGCCGTGCTGGCTGCCGAGGTTGTACACGTGCGTGCCGACGCGCGTCGAGCCGACGAACGAGATCGCCTTGATGTCCGGGTGCGTGCACAGGCGGTCGACCACCGTCTTGCCGCCGTGCACGACGTTCAGCACGCCTTGCGGCACACCGGCCTCGATCGCGAGTTCGACGAGCTGCATCGTCGACAGCGGGTCCTGCTCTGACGGCTTCAGCACGAACGTGTTGCCGCATACGATCGCCATCGGGAACATCCACAGCGGAATCATCCCGGGGAAATTGAACGGCGTGATGCCCGCGCACACGCCGATCGGCTGGCGCAGCGTGTAGGTGTCGACGCCGCCCGCGACGTTCTCCGCGAATTCGCCTTGCTGCAGCGTGCCGATCGAGCACGCATGCTCGACCACTTCGAGGCCGCGGAAGATATCACCCTGCGCATCGGGCAGCGTCTTGCCTTGCTCGGCCGTCAGCGTGTGCGCGATCCGTTCGAGATTGCGACGCACGAGATCCTGGAACTTCAGCATGATGCGCATGCGCGCACCGATCGGCGTCGTCTTCCAGGTCTGGAACGCGCGCTGCGCGGACGCGATCGCGGCATCGACCTCGTCGAGCGTCGCGTACGGCACGCGGCCGATCACTGCCTGCGTCGCGGGGTTGACGATGTCGCCCCATTCGGCGCTTTGCGACTCGACGAACGCGCCGTCGATCAGCAGCTTGGCGGTGGGCAGGGCGAGGGTGGTCTGGGGAACTGCGGCGTTCATGGAACTCTCCGGGGGAAACGGTGGTGATGCGAAGCAAAAGGGCGGCCTGCGTCCGCCGCGCGTGCGGGCACGGTGGACGGCAGGTCGAACTGAAATCGGGTGAGGCAGGCCCGCGTGCTCAGGCGCGCGCCGGACGCATCAGCGCGGTACAGGCAAGCGCGAACACGCCGAAGCCGACGAGGTACGCGATCACGTAGTGCGGCTGGCCGCCGCCGGCCTTGAGCAGCGACGTCGCGATCATCGGCGCGAAGCCGCCGCCGATCACGCCGGCCAGTTGCACCGACAGCGAGATGCCGCTGTAGCGGATTTCCGCGGGGAACTGCTGCGCGAACAGCAGCGATTCCGGCGCATAGAGGACCGGGAACACGACGCCGAGGCCGAGCACGATCGCCCACCATGCATACGACGTCTGCTGCGTGCCGAGCATCATGAAGAACGGCGCGGCGAACGCGCACATCAGCACGAGGCCGATCGCGAACATCCGGCGCTGGCCGATGCGGTCGCTCAGATGCCCGCACAGCGGCATCGTGACGAGCGACAGCACCGCACCGGCCGTGATCGCGTGCAGCATCTCGGCTTTCGGCAGATGCAACTGCTGCGTCGCGTAAGCGAGCGCGAACGTGACGACCATGTAGAACCACGTGTTCTCGGCCGCGCGGGCGCCGACGATCGTCAGCACCTCGCGCGGATGGCGGCGCAGCGCGGCCGTCACCGGCGATTTCTCGGCCTTGCCCTGCTTGCGGATCTTCTCGAAGTCGGGCGATTCCGGCACCTTCGCGCGGATGAACCAGCCGAGGCCGACGAGCGCGATGCTCGCGAGGAACGGCACGCGCCAGCCCCACGACAGCATGTCGGCTTCCGGCAGCGCGGCCACCGCGGCCATCGCCAGCGACGACAGGATCAGGCCGAGCCCGACGCCCGTCTGCGGCAGGCTGCCGAACAGCCCCTTGCGGCCCTTCGGCGCGTGCTCGACGGCCATCAGCACCGCGCCGCCCCATTCGCCGCCCACCGCCATCCCCTGCAGGAAGCGCATCGCGATCAACAGCGCGGCAGCCCAGTAGCCGATGCTGTCGTACGACGGGATCAGCCCGATGATCATGCTCGGCACGCCCATCAGCAGCAGCGTGATCATCAGCATCGACTTGCGGCCGATGCGGTCGCCGAAGTGGCCGAACACGATACCGCCCATCGGCCGGCCGATGAAGCCGACCGCGAACGTGCCGAACGCGGCGAGCGTGCCGACGACCGGGTCCAGCGACGGGAAGAAGATGCGGTTGAACACGAGCGCGGCGGCCGTGCCGTAGAGGAAGAAGTCGTACCACTCGATCGTGGTGCCGGCCATGCTGGCCCAGCCGGCCAGCAGGTAGTGCTTCGCGGTGCGCTCGGGCGCCGGCGTCGCGATGGTCGCATGCTCATCGAGGGTGGATCGGGTCTGCATGGTGTCTCCGGTTTTATTGCCCGCGGCTCATGGTCCGCAGGTCACGGTCGAGTATAGTTATGCGCAGATTCATCATGTACCGATAAAGAAACCGTTTGGATGTGCATTTATGCATATCGACGGCCGGCCCGGAGACGCCCGCCTTTTTCCTTCGCCGATGCGACATGCCACCGAGCCGGTTTCCGGCAACCTGAACTGGGACGACCTGCGCTTTTTCCTCGAGGTCGCGCGCACGCAGCGCGCAAGCGGCGCCGCCAAGCGGCTCGGCGTCGACTATACGACCGTCGCGCGGCGCATCCGCGCGCTCGAGGCTGCGATGGGCACGCTGTTGTTCGACAAGTCGCGCTCCGGCGGTTTCACGCTGACGGCCGAAGGGCAGCGGCTCGTCGCGTATGCGGATGCGATGGAAACGACCGTGCAATCCGCGTGCGACCAGGTCGCGAACACGGGCGAGGCGCTGTCGGGGCACGTGCGGATCGGGTCCACCGAAGGGTTCGGCTGCTTTTTCCTCGCGCCGCAGCTCGCGCGGTTTCGCGCCGAGCATCCGCACGTGACGGTCGACCTGCTGCCGGTGCCGCATTTCGTCAACCTGCCCAAGCGCGAGGCCGATCTCGCGATCACGCTCGAGCGCCCCGAGCGCGGGCCTTACGTGGTCACGAAGCTGTGCGACTACCAGTTGCGGCTCTATGCGACGCGCGACTATCTGGCGAACCACGCGCCGATCGCGTGCACGGACGATCTCGCGCGGCACGCGTTCATCAGCTACGTCGACGATCTCGCGTTCAGCAACGAACTGCTGTACCTGGACCGCGCGGTACCCGGCGCGACGGCGGGCCTGCGCACGACGAGCGTGATCGCGCAGTACTTCGCGGCGCTGCAGGGCGGCGGCCTCGCGATCCTGCCGTGCTTCATCGCGGCCACGCAGCCGGCGCTGGTGCCCGTGCTGCCGAACGACGTGGTCGTCACGCGGTGTTTCTGGCTGACGTGCCGCGAGGATCTGCGCAAGCTGCGGCGCGTGACCGCGCTGTGGGATTACCTGCGCGCGGCGGCGGACGCGAACCGCGCGTTGCTGTCGGGGGAGTCGGGGGCGCTGCGGTTCGTCGGCGAGCCGGCATAGTGGTCGACGGGCGGGGCGCGACGGGCGGCACTCAACCCGAGCACTCGAGCCGATCCGCGAGCTCGTTCAGGTCCCTGACGTCGAAATCCCACGCGTCGTCCGCTTTCAGGTCGGTCGTCTGGCCGGGCCCGTGCTCGGTCGGCCGCAGCACGAACGCGGTCGACAGCCCGAGCCGGCGCGCGGCGGCCAGGTCGCCGTTGTGCGCGGCCACCAGGCACAGCTCGGCCGGCGCGAGGCCGAGAATCTCGACCGCTTCGGTATAGACGGCCGGCGACGGCTTGTACGCGCGGGCCACCTCGGCGCCGAGAATCGCGTCCCACGGCAGCCCGCCGTGTTTCGCGACGTCGACCATCAGCCGGATATTGCCGTTCGACAGCGGCGCGATGATGTAGCGCTGCTTCAGCCGGTGCAGCCCGGCGACGGCATCGGGCCACGGATCGAGCCGGTGCCACGCGAGATTGAGCGCGTCGATGTCGGCGTCGGGTACGTTGTCGATCCCGAAACGGTCGAGCGTGCGGACCAGGTTCTCGCGATGCAGCACGTCGAGCCGCACGTAGCGGCGGCGCCCGCTGCGGATTTCTTCCATCGACGGCGAATATTCGGCGCGCCACGCATCGGCGAACGCGAACGGGTCGAGCGTCGGCGCGTGGCGGTCCAGGAATGCGGCCGCGCCGCGCGCGACACCGCTTCTCCAGTCGACGATCGTTCCGAAGACATCGAAAACGAGCGCCTTGATTTCGGCAGGGTTCGTCAAGGTGATCCAGTGAAGGTCGTTCGATGAGGGTTCACATCGCCGTGCCGCCGGATGGCGCGCCGGTTCAATCGACATTGAATCACGGATACGAAAACGCGGCCCGGGAGGCCGCGATGCGGGGCTCGCGCGCCGGTCGCGCCGGCGCCACGGAGCAGGGCAAGGGCACGCGGCGTCGGCCCGACAGCGCCGGCCGCCGCGCGCGCTCGGGCCGGTCAGCTCTTGTCGTACGAGAACTGGATGCCGGCCGTGCCGCCGGTTTCGATGAACAGGTTCATGAACGCCGGCACGGTGGCGCTGCGCGCCCAGTCGCGCTGCAATTCGCAGAACAGCTGCGCGACGCTGATCATCCGGCCGCCGGCCTGCTCGATGCGGCGGAGCGCGGCTTCGTGCGCGGCGACCGACGTGCCGCCGACCGCATCGACGACTACATACACCTCGTAGCCGGCCTTCAGCGCGTCGAGCGCCGGGAACGTCAGGCACGCTTCGGTCCACAGCGCGGTCATGATCAGTTTCTTGCGGCCGGTCGCCTCGACGGCCTGGCGGAACTCGACGTCTTCCCACGAATTGATGCTCGTGCGGTCGTAGGTCGGATAGCCTTCGAGCGCCGCGCGCAGTTGCGGGATCGGCGGCTTGTTCAGCCCGGTCTTCACGTTGACGGTCGAGTGAACGATCGGGAGGTCGTACGCCACCGCCGCCTTCGATGCGCCGACGATGTTGTTGATCAGCAGTTGGCGATCCATCGACGCGATGGAGTTCACCTGGACCGGCTGGTAATCGATGACGATGAATGCGGCGTTCTGCGGGGTGAGCAGGTGGTCGTTCGCGGGGTCGCGGATCGGTTCGCTTGCCATGGTTGCCTCCAGAGACAGGGCAGGATGTAAAAGGACACGTCGAACCAGAATGCTATGCGTGCGACAACGGCTGTTCCAGTCCCTTAAAATGCCGTCAGTGTTCGACCAGTGGAACAATCATGGATGACCTGAACGACCTCTACTACTTCGTGAAGGTGGTCGAGCACGGCGGGTTCACGCAGGCCGGGCGCGCGCTCGACATGCCGAAATCGACGTTGAGCCGGCGCATCGCGGCGCTGGAAGCGCAGTACGACGTGCGGTTGCTGCAGCGCACGACGCGTCATTTCACGGTGACGGAAACCGGACGCGAATTCTACGAACGCTGCCTCGCCGTGCTGGTCGAGGCCGATGCCGCGCGCGAGGTGGTCGAGCGCCGGCACGCGCAGCCGCGCGGCGTCGTGCGCGTCAGTTGCCCGACCGCGTTGCTCGAATACCGCGTGAGCGAGCTGATCGCGCGCTTCATGGCGATCCATCCGCAGGTCCAGGTGCATCTCGAGGCAACGAATCGCCGCGTCGACCTGTTGAGCGAAGGATTCGATCTTGCGCTGCGCGTGCGCTTCCCGCCGCTGGAGGACAGCGATCTCGTGATGCGCGTGCTCGCCGACAGCCCGCAGCGGCTGGTGGCCGCGCCGCAGTGGCTGGACGGGCGACCCGCGCCGTCGGGCCCGGCCGAGCTGGCCGGCGCGCCGAGCCTCGACTGGGGGCCGGCGCGGCATCACGTGTGGCAACTGGTCGGGCCGAACGGCGAGCAGGTGCAGTTGCGCCATCACCCGCGCTTCGTGACCGACGACATGCACGCGCTGCGCGATGCGGCGATTCATGGCGTCGGTATCGTGCAACTGCCGTGCATGGTCGTGGAGGACGACCTGCGCAACGGCACGCTGATCGACGTGCTGCCCGGCTGGGCGCCGAAGGGCGGCGTGGTGCACGCGGTGTTTCCGTCGCGGCGCGGCTTGCTGCCGCGCGTGCGGCTGTTGATCGACTTCCTGGCCGAGCACATCCGCAAGGATTGACGGGCGGCGCGCGGCCTTGGTGCGTCGCAGCAATCTGTCGGCGCACCGGCCGTGGCCCGGCGACCGAGCGTATCCCCTGATGCAAGCAGGCACGCCGGGCGTCGCGGATTGGTGTTAAATACATTTCGGCACACCGTGGCCCGGCGCGCAAACGGGGCGTACCGGGTATCGGCGTCCACCCGGGGTGAAACAGGGCACGACATATCGATAACGAATCGGGCGCATCGGACCCGGTCGGACAGACGGCAGGATTCAGCTTGAATACCGAACCGCAACGTTCTCGCTACAGCGGCGGGCTTGCCGCGGAAGTGCTCGCCTCCGAGCAGAGCGTGCTGAGGCTGATCACGCGCAATACGCCGCTGCCGGACCTGCTGGTCGAAGTTTGCCGGCGTGCCGAGAGTTTGCTTGGCGACGGCGCGTCCTGCACGATCCTGCTGCTCGACCCGGACGGCGTGCACGTGCGCGTCGGCGCGGCGCCGTCGTTGCCCGCGCGGTACAGCGCGGCGATCGACGGCGCGGCGATCGGGCCCGCGGCCGGCTCGTGCGGCACCGCGATGTACGAGCGCCGGATGGTCGCGGTCGAGGACATCGAAACCGATCCGCTGTGGGCCGACTATCGCGCCATCGCGTTGCCGCTGGGCTTGCGCGCGTGCTGGTCGGTGCCGTTCCTCGACGATACGGGCGCCGTGCTCGGCGCGTTCGCCGTCTATCATCACCGGCCGTGCCGGCCGAGCGACGAGGAAACCGCGCTGTTGCGCGATATCGGCAACAGCGTCGGCCTCGCGGTGCACCAGGACCGGATCGCGCGGCAGCTCGCGCGCAGCGAGGAACATCACCGGCTCGTCGTCAACAGCCTGAGCGAGGGCATCCTCGTCATATCGCGCGAGGGCGTCGTGATCGCGAGCAACCCGAGCGCGAACCGGATGATGCGCGTGAAGGGCGAACTCGTCGGCCGCCGGCTGTCGACGGTGATCCTGCGCAAGCTGCGCGAGGACGGCACGCCGATCGAGCCGCGCGACTGGCCGAGCCGGCGCGCGCTCGAGACGGCCACGCCGATGCTCGACTATACGGTCGGCTTCGGTCTCGCGGACGGCGACATCATCTGGGTGCGCGGCAACGCGGTGCCGATCGTGAGGCCGGGCGAGACGCAGGCCGACTCGGTGCTCGTGTCGTTCAACGACATCGGCCCCGTGCGCGAAGCGCAGCAGCAGTTGCGGTATCTTGCGACCCGCGACGCGCTGACGGGCCTCTACAACCGCCGCTGGCTCGGCGATCGCATGCGCGAGCTGTTCGGCGTGCGCGATGCGGTGGCCGGGCCCGCGCGCGTCGCGATCCTGTTCATCGATCTGGTCGGCTTCAAGAAGGTCAACGACACGGCCGGCCACGATGCGGGCGACACGCTGCTGCGCAGCGTCGCGGCGCGGCTCGCGGCCTGTGCGGATGGCCGCTACGCGCTGACGCGCGTCGGCGGCGACGAGTTCGTGATCCTCGTCGACGACTGCGACGATCCCGATCGTCTCGCGGTGCTTGCTCGCGAGGTCATCGACGCGATCGCGAAGCCGTTCGCGATCGCGAACAACGAATACTGGCTCGGCGTATCGATCGGCATCAGCGTCGCGCCGCGCGACGGCGACGATGCCGTGACGCTGATGCGCAACGCCGATTCGGCGATGTACGACGCGAAGCAGCGCGGCCGCAACCACTTCACGTTCTTCACCGCGCAGCTGAACCTGCGGCTGCAGCGCCGCTTCGCGATCGAGCAGTCGCTGCGGCGCGCGCTCGCGTCGGACACGCTGCAGCTCGCGTATCAGCCCGTCGTCGATGCGCGCAGCGGCCGCACGGTCGGCGCCGAGGCGCTGCTGCGCTGGACGAGCCCCGAACTCGGGCCGATGTCGCCGGCGGAATTCATTCCGGTCGCGGAGGACACGGGGCTGATCGTCGCGATCGGCCAGTGGGTGCTCGAAACCGCATGCCGGCAGGCGGCCGAGTGGCGCCGCACGATCGCACCGGACCTGATGCTGGCCGTGAACCTGTCGCCGCGGCAGTTTCACGACGGGCTCGTCGAATCGGTCGGCCGCTGTCTCGCGCAAACGCGGCTCGACCCGTCCGCGCTCGAACTGGAGATCACCGAAGGCGTGCTGATGCACGACACGGACACCGTGCTGCCGATGCTCGAGGCGCTCACGGACATGAACGTGCGGATCTCGGTCGACGATTTCGGCACCGGCTATTCGTCGCTCGCGTACCTGAAGCGCTTTCCGCTGCACAACCTGAAGGTCGACCGCTCGTTCGTGTCGGGCGTGCCCGATCATCACGACTCGGTCGCGATCACGCAGGCGGTCGTCGCGATGGCGCATTCGCTCGGGATGAAGGTCACCGCCGAAGGCGTCGAGACGCAGGCGCAGTCGTGGTTCCTGCAGCAGATCGGCTGCGACATGCAGCAGGGCTACCTGTTCGGCCGCCCGCTGGAGGCGAACGACTACGCGCGCCGGCTCGGCGCCGCATGAAGGCGCGCGGCCGGTGTCCCGCTAGCGCGCGTCGAATCCGCCGGTGCCCACCGGTGTTGGCGGCGTCGGCGGCGCATCGATCTCGACCCGGTTCTTGCCTTCGTGTTTCGCGCGATAGAGCGCGCGGTCGGCGGCCTCGATGAGGAGGGTCGTCGGCAGGCCGGCCGCGGGCACGATGCTCGCGCCGCCGATGCTGATCGTCACGGTGTTGCCGGTCGACGAATGCGCGTGCCGCAGCCGCAGCGCCTCGACCGCGAGCCGGATCTTCTCGCCGAGCAGCCGCGCGGCGCCGGGCGACGTGGCCGGCATCACGACCGCGAATTCCTCGCCGCCGAAGCGCGCGGCGAGATCGCCGGACTGCCCGAGGCAGCGCTCGATCGTCGACGCGATCTGCTTGAGCACGCTGTCGCCGGATACGTGCCCGTACGTGTCGTTGTACAGCTTGAAGTTGTCGACGTCGATCATCAGCAGCGACAGTTCGCTGCGCTCGCGCGCGCCGCGCCGCCACTCGGCGGCCAGGTATTCGTCGAGATAGCGGCGGTTCGACAGCCCGGTCAGGCCGTCGGAGTGCGTGAGGCGCCGGAGCTCGAGATTGGCCTCGAGCAGTTGCTGCTGCGACTGCCGCAGCGCGCGATAGGCTTCGTCGCGCTGCAGCAGGTTCAGGTACGAGCGCGAGTGGTAGCGGATCCGCGCGACGAGCTCGATGCGATCGGGCAGCTTGACGAGGTAGTCGTTCGCGCCCGATGCGAACGCCGCGCTCTTGACCACCGGTTCTTCCTGGGTCGACAGCACGATGATCGGCACGTCGCGCGTCGCCGGATTCGCGCGGTACGCCCGCACGAGGGTCAGCCCGTCGGTGCCCGGCATCACGAGATCCTGCAGGATCACGGTCGGGCGCGTCTCGATCGCGGTGGCCATCGCGTCGTCCGAGCGCGGGCAGTAGTGGAAGTCGATGCCTTCCTCGTCGACGAGCGCGCGCCGGATGGCTTCCGCGACGATCGTCTGGTCGTCGACCAGCAGCACCATCGCCGGCGCGTCGGCGGGCGACGCGGTCGGGCCGCCCGGCGGGCGAGTCAGGTCAATCGTCATGGTCGAGGCGGGTCGTTGCGGTCGTGGCAGGGGCAGGCATGGGTGTCGCGCGGGGCATCGTCGGGCTCAGATCCGGGCAAGCGCCGCCAGCTCGCCCGCGATGCGCCCGAGCGGCAGGATCGCCCGCGCCGCGCCGAGCGTCGCGGCTGCCTTCGGCATGCCGTACACCGCGCTGGTCGCCTCGTCCTGCGCGATCGTATGGTAGCCCTTCATCCGCAGCGCCTTCAGGCCGATCGCGCCGTCGCGGCCCATCCCCGTGAGCAGCACGCCGATCACGCGGCCCGGCCAGTGCTCGGTCAGGCTGTTGAAGAACACGTCGACCGACGGACGATACGGCGTGGCGGCCGGTTCCCGCGTGTATTCGAGCGTGCCGGCGCGCGTGATGCGCAGGTGATCGTCGGTCGCGGCGAGCAGCGCGACGCCCGGCTGCGGGCGGTCGCCTTCGCGCGCGACGCGCACCGTGAGCCGGGTCTGGCCGTCGAGCCATTGCGCCATGCCTTCGGCAAACGCGCGATCGACGTGCTGGACGATCACGATCGGCGCATTGAAATCGGCCGGCAGGCTGCCGAGGATCGACGCGAGCGCGCCCGGGCCGCCTGCCGATGCACCGATCGCGATCAGCGGGCCGCCGCCGTTGCGGGTGCCCGCGCCGGCGACCCGCGTGCCGCCCGGCGCGTCGAGCAGGCGGCCGATCTGGTCGATCTTCGCGAGCAGCAGCCTGGTCGTGTCGCCGGCCGCGCCGTCGCCGAGCCGCGGCGTGTCGACCGCGTCGAGCGCGCCGGCGCCCATCGCCTCGAACACGCGCCACGCGTTCGCGCCGATGCAGCTCGTCACGATCAGGATCGCGCACGGTCGTTCGGAGCGCATGATCCGCCGGGTGGCTTCGATCCCGTCGAATTTCGGCATGATCAGATCCATCAGCACGATGTCGGGCGGTTGCGCGGCGCATAGTTCGACGGCCTGCGCGCCGTCGGTCGCGACCCACAGCACGCGGTGCTCGGGCCGTCGCGCGATCGCGCGGCGCATCGCCTCGACGGCAAGCGGGAGGTCGTTGACGATGCCGATGTTCACGAGCGGGATTCTCCGGTCGGTTCGTAGTGTTGGAGGTTGGCCGGGTTCATGGAGGGCGCAGCCGGTTCGGCGCTGCCGGGCGGCATCGGCGGCCGGACGGCGCGGCATTCTTTTCGGTTGGCGACGCCCGAATGCTGTCATGCGGCGCGGGCGGCGGCAATCGAAAAATGTGCGCATGATGCCGTTTCAGTGTGTTTCCTCTATGGCGATGCGGCGTTTCCGGCTGGCCACGTGCACAGGCCGCCGAAGCACGCATGTTACCGTGCCGGTCTCGACGAAAAGAAAAGCGGAAAACCGGCTGACCGTGCGCGATCCGTCATGCGTCGGCCGCGGGCCGGCCGCCCCGATCGCGACCGGGCGCGACGGGCCGGCTGCCGGGCACGGCACGGCGCCGGCATGCCGGCCGCGGCGCGGCGCCCGGCCGCGCGCCGGCGGCACGCGGGACGTGCGGCCCCGTCGTCAATGGCTGCGCGCGTAGCCCTGGATCAGCGCGCGCATCATCCCTTCGACCGTCGCGTCGCGCAGGTCGCTTTCCTGCTCGGCTTCCTCGACGAGCGCGGCATAGGCGGTCGCGAGCGTCACGCGGTCGACTTCGTGGCGTTGCTCCATCAGCGTCACCATCCCGTCCTTCGCCAGATGAGCGGAGAACGCGCGGCTGCCGATGGTCTGGAATACGTCAATCATGGCGGCTCTCCCGTACGTTGCCGATGCCTTTCAGTTTAGTCGGCGTGCCGGGGCGGCGCCATGCGCGCCGGCCGGCCCGATTCGTCCGATGAAACGTGACCGGCACACGGTGCGTGCACGGTGCTCGTCGGGTTCAACGTTTACCCGAACCGGCAAATTATCGACTTTTTATCGATAAAGTCTCGTGTTAGATTTCGCCGTCCGAGCCCGATGCAAACCGGGCCGGCCGCGCGCGGCCGACGTGCCGCGCGTCCAGACACGAGGAGGGGAAATGCTGGTGCTGATTGGGGTGCCGATCGTCGTGATCGGCTTCGCGCTGCGCTTCAATGCGCTGCTGGTGGTCACGATCGCGGGGCTCGCGACGGGGCTGGCGGGCGGGCTGAATCTCGTCGACATCGTCAGCGCGTTCGGCAAGGCGTTCGCCGAGAACCGCTACATGGGGCTGATCTGGCTCACGCTGCCGGTGATCGCGCTGCTCGAGCGCAACGGGCTCAAGGAGCAGGCGAAGCGGATGATCTCGCGCGTGCGGGCGGCCACCACGGGCCGCGTGCTGATGCTGTACTTCGTGCTGCGCCAGGCGACGGCCGCGCTCGGCCTCACGTCGCTCGGCGGCCACGCGCAGATGGTGCGGCCGCTGATCGCGCCGATGGCCGAGGCCGCCGCGGTCGGCCGGCACGGCGAGTTGCCCGAGTCGGTGCGCCAGCAGATCCGCGCGCATGCGTCGGGCGCCGACAACGTCGCCGTGTTCTTCGGCGAGGACATCTTCATCGCGATCCAGTCGATCCTGCTGATCAAGGGCTTTCTCGAACAGAACGGCATCGCCATCGAGCCGCTGCACCTGTCGGTGTGGGCGATCCCGACCGCCGTCGCCGCGCTGCTGATCCACTGCACGCGCCTCGCGCTGCTCGATCGCCGGCTCGCACGCGGCTTCGGCCTGGTGAAGCAGGAGGGCGCGCGATGATCGGCCTCGAATCGCTGTATACGCTCGCGGGGCTGATGTTCGCCGCGTTCGCGTACTTCAACCTGACGGACCGCACGAACCCGCGGCGCGTCGTCAATTTCGCGTTCTGGGCCGTCTACGCGGTCACGTTCCTGTTCGGCGCGCGGCTGCCGCACTTCGTGACGGGCTGCCTCGCGATCGCGCTCGCGGTGATCGCCGGCTCGGGCAAGCTCGGGCGCGGCCGGTCCGACGAGGCCGGCGAAGCGGCGGCCGTGCGGCGCGAGACGCTCGCGCAGCGCTTCGGCAACCGGCTGTTCCTGCCCGCGCTGCTGATTCCGCTCGTCACGCTGATCGGCACGTTCGCGCTGAAGCACGTGCCGTTCGTCGAGCCGAAGAACGTGACGCTGATCTCGCTCGTGCTCGGCACGCTCGTCGCGTTCGTCGTCGCGCTCGCGATGCTGCGCGATTCGCCCGTGCATGCGCTGAAGGAGGCGCGTCACACGATGGACGCGGTCGGCTGGGCCGCGATCCTGCCGCAGATGCTCGCCGCGCTCGGCGCGCTGTTCGCGGTGGCGGGCGTCGGCGGCGTGGTGTCGGGGCTCGTGAAGGCGTGGGTGCCGATCGATTCGCCGTTCGCGGTGGTCGCGGCCTATACGGTCGGCATGGCGCTGTTCACGATGATCATGGGCAACGGCTTCGCCGCGTTTCCGGTGATGACGGCCGGCATCGGCCTGCCGCTGATCGTCCACCAGTTCCACGGCAACCCGGCGATCATGGGCGCGATCGGGATGCTGAGCGGCTTCTGCGGTACGCTGATGACGCCGATGGCCGCGAACTTCAACATCGTGCCCGCGGCGCTGCTCGAACTGAAGGACAAGAACGGCGTGATCAAGACGCAATGGCCGACGGCCGTGCTGCTGCTGGCCGTGAACACGCTGCTGATGTACGCGTTCGTATTCCGCTTCTGATTCGATGGACGAGATCCCCATGACCGACCGACTCACCCCCGAACTCGCGTCGAAATTCGCGTCGCTCGCGCTCGCGCACCTGACCCGCGAATATCCGAACAAGCTCACGCATGCGCTCGCAGGCCCGCACGACGTGCAGGGGCCGCGTGCCTTGCACCCGATCTTCTACGGCAGCTACGACTGGCACTCGTGCGTGCACGGCTACTGGCTCGTGCTGCGCGTGCTCGAACGCTACCCGGCATTGCCGGAGGCCGAACGCATCGTCGCGGTCGTCGACGCGCATTTCACCGACGCGAACGTCGCCGGCGAGCGCGCGTATCTCGCGCTGCCGCACAACAGCGGCTTCGAGCGGCCGTACGGCTGGGCGTGGTTGCTCGCGCTCGCCGCGCAGCTCGAGCGCCTCGCGCTGAAGGGTGTGCTGCCGCAGGCCGCGCGCTGGGCGAAGACGATGGCGCCGCTGGCCGACCTGTTCGTGTCGCGCTTCGAGACGTTCCTGCCGAAGGCGACCTATCCGCTGCGCGTCGGCACGCACTTCAACACCGCGTTCGCGCTGGCGCTCGCGCTCGATTTCGCGCGCGATACGCAGCGCGACGGGCTCGCGGCGCTGATCGTCGATACCGCGAAGCGCTGGCACCTGAACGATGTCGCGTGCCAGGCGTGGGAGCCGTCGGGCGACGAATTCCTGTCGCCGGCGCTGATGGAGGCCGAGCTGATGCGGCGCGTGCTGCCGGCCGCCGAATTCGACGGCTGGTTCGCGCGCTTCCTGCCCGATCTCGCGCGCGGCGAGCCGGCGACGCTGTTCGAGCCGGCGACGGTCAGCGACCGCAGCGACGGCAAGATCGCGCACCTCGACGGGCTGAACCTGAGCCGTGCATGGTGCCAGCGCTCGCTGGCCGGCGCGCTGCCGCAAGGCGATGCGCGGCGCGCGAAGCTGCTCGACGCGGCCGACCGGCATCTCGCGAGCGCGCTTGCGCACGTGGCGGGCGACTACATGGGCGAGCACTGGCTCGCGACGTTCGCGTTGCTCGCGCTGGACGCGTAGCGCGCCATCGGGCTCTCGCCGGCGCGATTGCCTTTGCGTCGTGCGCAACACCGCTTTCCACGACGGCGCCGACGCGCGACGGCGGCGACTCGCTACACTGCCGTACCGGTTGGACGGGCCCCGGCATCAGGCCCGCGAGCAAGGAGACGGAAGAGGATGGACACCCCACGCGCAGCGGTCGTCACGTACCGCGGTCATGCGATCGAGAACACGCACGTCGCCCATGTGGCGGTCGTCGATGCACGCGGCCGGTTGCTGGCCCGGTTCGGCGATCCGTTCCGGATGACGCTCGCGCGATCGGCGGCGAAGCCGGCCCAGGCGCTGTCGGTGATCGAGACGGGCGCGCCGGAACGCTTCGGCTTCGACGACGCGGACATCGCGCTCATGTGCGCGTCGCACAGCAGCGAGGATCGCCACATCGAACGCACGCGCACGATGCTCGCGAAGGTTGCCGCGCACGAATCCGATCTGCGCTGCGGCGGCCACCCGCCGTTGTCCGATGCGGTGTACCGGTCGTGGATCAAGCGCGACTACACGCCGACCGGCGTGTGCAGCAACTGTTCGGGCAAGCATGTCGGGATGCTGGCCGGCGCGCAGGCGATCGGCACCGCGATCGCCGATTACCATCTGCCCGACCATCCGATGCAGGTGCGCGTGAAGCAGGTGGTGGCCGATGCGTGCGGCCTGCGCGACGACGAAGTCGAGTGGGGCATCGACGGCTGCAACCTGCCGACGCCGGCGTTCTCGCTGGACCGGCTGGCGCGCCTGTACGCGTCGCTGGCCGACGGCGCGGACGCGGTGGAAGCCGGCGGTGCGCTCACCGATCGCGTGCGCGCACTGGCGCGCATCCATCGTGCGATGACCGCCCATCCGGAACTGGTGGCGGGCGAAGGGCGCTATTGCACGGTGCTGATGAACGCGTTCGGCGGGCAGGTGGTCGGCAAGCTCGGCGCCGATGCGTGCTACGGAATCGGCGTGCGCGCGTCGGAACGCACGCGGCAGCTCGGCGCGGACGGGGCGCTCGGCATCTCGGTGAAGATCGAGGACGGCAATCTCGACGTGCTGTATATGGTCGTCAGCGAAATCCTCGAGCGGCTGCAGATCGGCACGGCCGGGCAGCGCGCGCAACTGGCCGGCTTCCACCGGCCGCGGATGCTCAACACGCAGGGCGTCGAGTTCGGGCACGCGACCTTTCCGTTCGAATTGCAGGCGGCCTGAACGCCGTCGCCGCGCCGCGGCCGCCGGCCCGCGATCCGGCCCGCGATCCGGGCCGCGCGTCGGCGCGGGCTACGCGCGTGCGTCGCGAATCTTCGCGAGTTCGCGCTCCGACAGCTCGCCGATCTGCGCGAGGTGTTCCGCGAGAAAATCCTTCAGCACCCGCAGCTTCGCCGAGCTGCGCCGGTTCGCCAGGTACGCGATGTAGATGTATTCGCCGGTCAGCCGGTTGTGCAGCCGGTAGCGCGGCAGCACGGCCTCGAGCTGGCCGCTCGCGAGCAGGTCGCGCACCAGCCAGATCTCGAATTCCGCGATGCCGAGCCCCGCGCAGGTCGCCTCCAGCAGCAGCTCCGAATGGTCGGTGACGAGATTGCCGGCCGGCAGCACGCTGTGCCGCGTGTCGCCCCTCACGAGATCCCAGCGCGGATCGCCTTCCGGGTGCACGTAGCGCAGGCAGTTGTGGTGCTTCAGGTCGTCCGGCGTTGCCGGGCGACCGCAGCGCTCGAGGTAGCCGGGCGTCGCGCACAGGATGCTGTCGTTGCGCGACAGCCGGTGGACGACCAGGTTGTCCAGGTAATTCTCGCCTTCGTGGATGTCGAGGTCGAAGCCGCCGGCCACGAGGTCGTTGTGGTTGTCGGTGAGCCGCACGTCGAGCTGGATCGTCGGATAGCGTGCCAGGAACGGCGCGATCAGCGGCGCGAGATGACGGCGGCCGAACGCGACCGGCGCGGTGAGCTTCAGCGGGCCGCTCGGCTGCGCATTCAGCTCGGCGACGACGCGCAGCGTGTCGTCGAGATCGGCGATCAGCGTGACCGCGCGTTCCAGGTAGATATGACCGGCTTCGGTGAGCGTCACGCTGTGCGTCGAGCGGTGCAGCAGCGCGACGCCGAGCGCCTCCTCGATCGCCGTCACCTTGCGCGCGACGGTCGACGTCGACACGTGCATCTCCTTCGCGACCGCCGAAAAACTCCCCGTTTCGACCACGCGCACGAACGCGCGCATCGCGCCCAGATGATCGATGCCGGTTTCTCTCGCGCCTTTTTTCATTCGATTCTCGCTGTTGCGTCCCACGCAAAACCGCTTTCGATAATACAGAAGGGAGCTTGTTTTTGCAAAGGCATAGAATGCGAACCCGTCGCGTCGGGAAGCGACGGACCACGAGCGGCACGAGACAATCAGGAGGGCACGATGGCAGAGAACGGCTTCCGCGTCGAAGCGGATCTTTTAGGCAAACGAAGCATTCCGGACACCGCCTATTACGGCGTCCACACGCTGCGCGCGAAAGAGAACTTCGACATTTCGGGCCGCACCATTGCGTCGCTGCCGTACCTCGTGATGGCGCTCGCGTCGGTGAAGGAAGCGGCGGCCGATGCCAATTGCGAACTCGGGCTGCTGCCGCGGCCGTACCGCGATGCGATCGCCGCCGCGTGCGTCGAGATCCGCGAAGGGCGGCTGCACGACCAGTTCGTCGTCGACGTCATCCAGGGCGGCGCCGGCACGTCGACCAACATGAACGCGAACGAGGTGATCTGCAACCGCGCGCTCGAAATCATGGGGCACGCGCGCGGGCAGTACGAATACCTGCATCCGAACGAGCACGTCAATCTCGCGCAGAGCACCAACGACGTGTATCCGACCGCGATCCGGATCGCGACGTGCTTCGCGGTCGAGCACCTGCTCGAAGCGATGGCGCGGCTGCGCGATGCGTTCGCCGAGCGCGCCGACGCGTTCGCCGGCTTGCTCAAGCTCGGCCGCACGCAGTTGCAGGACGCGGTGCCGATGACGCTCGGCCAGGAATTCTCGACCTACGCGGTGATGCTCACCGAAGACATCGCGCGGCTGCAGGAGGCCGGCTGGCTGATTCGCGAGATCAACCTCGGCGCGACCGCGATCGGCACGGGCATCACCGCGCATCCGCAGTACGCGGAGAAGGCGCTGGCCGCGCTGCGCCGCATCACCGGGCTCGACCTGAGCACCGCGCCGAACCTGATCGAGGCGACGCAGGATTGCGGCGCGTTCGTGCAGGTGTCGGGTGTGCTCAAGCGCATCGCCGTCAAGCTGTCGAAGATCTGCAACGACCTGCGGCTGCTGTCGAGCGGCCCGCGCGCGGGCTTCGGCGAGATCAACCTGCCGCCCGTGCAGGCCGGCTCGTCGATCATGCCCGGCAAGGTGAACCCGGTGATCCCGGAAGTCGTCAACCAGGTCGCGTTCGAGGTGTTCGGCAACGACGTGACCATCACCTTCGCGGCCGAGGCCGGCCAGCTTCAGCTCAATGCGTTCGAACCGGTGATCGCGAGCGCGCTGTTCCGCAGCTTCAGCCACCTGACGGCCGCCTGCACGACGCTCGCGCAGCGGTGCGTGAGCGGCATCACCGCGAATCCCGAGCGGCTGCGCGAAACGATGGAGCGCTCGGTTGCGCTCGCGACCGCGCTGAACCCGTACATCGGCTACAAGCGCGCGACCGCCGTGGCCGCCGAAGCGCATGCGACCGGCAAGTCGATCCGCGAGGTCGTGCTGGCGCGCGAACTGATGACCGCCGCACAACTCGACGAAGCGCTGCAACCCGAAGCGCTGATCCGCCCGCGCGCGTTCTGACACCGGCCGCGCTCGCGGCCGTACCGAAAGCGCCCCTGCGCGGGGCGCGACACATCAACAAACGACGGAGACTCACGATGAAACACCCCAGCGAGCGCCCGGCCGGCCAGGCCGGCGGCGCGGACGCCGTTCATGCCGACCCCGATGCGATGTTCGCGTCGCACGAAGCCGGCTATGCGAAGCAGTTGAAGCCGCGGCACGTGCAGATGATCGCGATGGGCGGGGCGATCGGCACCGGCCTCTTTCTCGGCGCGGGCGGCCGCCTGCAAAGCGCGGGGCCGGCGCTCGCGCTCGTGTATCTGGTGTGCGGCGTGTTCGCGTTCCTGATCATGCGCGCGCTCGGCGAACTCGTGATGCACCGGCCGACCAGCGGCAGCTTCGTGTCGTACGCGCGGGAGTTCATGGGCGAGCGCGCATCGTTCGTCGCGGGCTGGATGTACTACCTGAACTGGGCGACGACCGGCATCGTCGACATCACCGCGGTCGCGATCTACATGAAGTACTGGGCCGTGTTCACCGACGTGCCGCAATGGGTGTTCGCGCTCGGCGCGCTCGGAATCGTGTCGGTGATGAACATGATCGGCGTGAAGGTGTTCGGCGAGATGGAGTTCTGGTTCTCGCTCGTCAAGGTCGGCACGCTCGCGGTGTTTCTCGCGGTGGGCGCCGTGTTTCTCGCGAGCGGCCATCCGGTCGCGGGGCAGATGACGGGGCTGCATCTCGTCGCGGATCACGGCGGGATCTTCCCGCACGGGATCCTGCCGGCCGTGCTGATCGTGCAGGGCGTCGTGTTCGCGTATGCGAGCATCGAGCTCGTCGGCGTCGCGGCGGGCGAGACGGCCGACGCGCGCAAGGTGCTGCCGAAGGCGATCAACAGCGTGATGTGGCGCATCGCGCTGTTCTATGTCGGCTCGGTCGTGCTGCTGACGCTGCTGCTGCCGTGGACCGCGTACAGCGCGCACGAAAGCCCGTTCGTCACGTTCTTCAGCAAGCTCGGCGTGCCTTACGTCGGCACCGTGATGAACGTCGTGGTGCTGACGGCCGCGCTGTCGAGCCTGAACTCCGGCCTTTATTCGACGGGGCGCGTGCTGCGCTCGCTCGCGATGGGCGGCTCGGCGCCGCGCTTCGTGTCGCGGATGAACGCGCGCGGCGTGCCGTACGGCGGAATCCTGATCACGGTCGCGATCAACGCGATCGGCGTGCCGCTGAACTACATCGTGCCGGCGCAGGCGTTCGAGATCGTGCTGAACATGGCGTCGCTCGGGATCATCACGACGTGGGGCTTCATCGTGATGTGCCAGATCCTGTTCCGCCGCGCGGTCAATCGCGGCGAGATGAAGGCCGTGTCGTTCCGGATGCCCGGCGCGCCGTTCACGTCGTGGCTCACGCTCGCGTTCCTCGTCGGCGTGCTGGTGCTGATGGCGTTCGACTATCCGGGCGGCACCTGGACCATCGCGACGATTCCGGTCGTCGTGCTCGCGCTGGTGATCGGCTGGAAGCTCGCGAAACGCGGCGCCGAGCGCGAGCGGGCGGCGGCGATGCCCGCATCCGTGCACGCCGTGGCGGATCCTGCGCGGAACGCGTGACGAGCGCGTAACGTCATGCGCCGGGGGCGCCGGTCCGTTCGCGGGCTGGCGCCCCCGGTGCGTTCGGTTCGAATTCAGTTCAAATTCGGTTCAATCCGGCGCGCTCGCCGACCCATCGGCCGAAATCGCCGGCCATCTCCGCGGTCAGCTCGTGACCGGCCGCATACAGCCGCGTGTCATGTGCGACGCCGAGCGCCGTCAGCTTCGCGTCGGCCGTGTCGGCCCACGCGACGGGCAACTTGTCGTCGAAGCGGCCGTGCATCACGAGCGCGTGCAGCGTGCTCAATGCATCGCGCGGCGCGATCAGCGGATCGATTTCCGGCAGGATGCGGCCGCACAGCACCGCGAATGCGGAGATGTCGCCCGGCGACGTCAGGCCGACGCTCGCGCTCATGATGCCGCCCTGGCTGAAGCCGGCGATCACGGTCGGCAACGCGGAGGCCGCGCCATCCTGCTTGCGCAGCGCATGCAGCAGCGTGATCAGTTGCACGCGGCTCTTGTCCGCCCGCGCCGCATCGATTTCAGGGCCGTTCGGGCCGAAACGCACCGGAAACCACGCATGCTGATTCGGCCCGAACGTGAGCGGCCCGCGCAGGAACGCGATTTCGATACGTGGATCGATCGCGTCGGCCACGTTCAGCAGGTTGGTCTCGTTGCCGCCGACGCCATGCAGCAGCAACAGGCGGGCGGCGGGGCGGCCGGTGGCCGGGCGCAACCGGTACTGGAGGCCGGATCCGGAGTCGGTGGTCAGCGGCAGGACGTCGGTCATTGCAGGGGTCCGAAAGGGGAGCGATGCGACAGTCTAGAGCGGGCGGATCGGCAGGGGAATCGCCGGGGCGGGATTGATTGTTTCGTGACGGGAACGAATCGGGCACGGTCCGGTACGGGAACGCTCGCGATGTCGCGCGCCCATGCGTGGATGGACCGTCCGGATAGATGCCGACTACAGGCCGATCGGACGACTCGTCATTCTCATGTGCAGTTAATAAAATAGATACATTCTGTAGATACGTGAGGGCGGAAAGATGGATACTGCAAAGCTCTTCAAGCATGGCGGCTCGCAGGCTGTCCGGTTGCCGAAAGATTTCCGCTTCGATACGGCCGAGGTCCGCATCCGTCGCCACGGGGCGGCCGTCATTCTCGAGCCGATGCCGCAAGACTGGGCCTGGCTGGCACCGCTGATCGGCCCGGTCGACGCCGATTTCGAGGCTGCCGCGACCACGCAGCCGGCCGCTCAGGAGCGCTCGGGTCTGGACGTGTTCGAATGAAGTTCCTGCTGGATACCAACGCGGTGATCGCCATTCTCAAAGGCGAGCCGGCGATGCTGGCCCGGTTGCATGCCTGGCAGCCGGCCGATTTCGGGATCCCTGCGATCGTCGCGCATGAGCTTTGTTACGGCGCGTACAAGAGCCAGCGAGCGGCCGCGAACGTCGCGCGGGTCGAGGCGCTGCAATTCGAGGTCGTATCGTTCGACACCGAGGATGCCCGGCATGCGGGCGAAATCCGGGCGCACCTGATCGCGGCCGGCACGCCGATCGGCCCTTGCGACGCATTGATCGCAGGGCAGGCGCGTGCCCGGCAGCTGGTGCTCGTCACGCACGACGTCCGCGAATTCGAGCGTGTGCCGGGGTTGCAATTCGAAGACTGGCTTGCCGAACCGAGCGCGGGCTGAACGGCAGGTCGTGCAGGGTCGGTATTCACGAAGCGGCCGGGCAAACACCGCATCGATCATGAAAAGATGCCAAAACAAATCCCCTCGTCGATAATGCGCAAACGTTTTACCGGCATTCAATAAAACGGATTTTGCGGACATGAATAAAACAATGAATATCCGCTATTCCGGCGATTCGGCGAGTACCGCTGCCTTACTGGGCATGGCGGCCGGAAGTTAACGGCAAATCCGCAAAAAACTTTAGGATTTTCCCCTCGCAATTATTCATTTCATTTTCCTCAATGACCGATTGATTTTCGGTCATCGGACCGTCATACAGCATCCCCGATAATTCGGCGCTCACATTCTTTCAATAGACCAAAGGGCGATCGAACCCGGATCGCTGCGGGGAGCTGTACTCATGACCATCCGTCATCGCATTACGCTGCTAGTCGTCCTGACGTTCTTCGCGCTGTCCGCGATCGGCATCTATGCCGTGTACCAGACGCGCAAGAGCGCGTCCGAGGTGCGTCAGGTCACCCAGGGAATCGTGCCGAGCGCGCTGGCGTCGGCCGATCTCGTCGCCGATGTGAAGAACATCCAGATCGCGACGATGACGCTCGTCTACGCACCCGACGCGAACACCGCCGCACAGGCGCGCGACGAACTGAAGGCGAAGCAGGCCGCACTGCGCGCCGCACTCGACGCGCAGGCGAAGTCGGCGGTCGGCCAGGCGCAGGTCGGGCTCGTCTCGCAGGCGAAGGAGAGCGCCGCGAACTATTTCGCGGCCATCGACGACACCGTGAAGATGAAGGCGGACGGCAAGACCGAGATGGCGCAGGCCTACCTGTTCGCGAATGTCGCGCAGTATCGCGACGAACTCGAAAGCATCGTCGACACGCTGCGCGTCGAGAAGAACCGCCAGAAGGACGACGCGATCGGCGCGCTGAACGGGATGCTCGCGACCACGGCGACCGCGATCGCGGGCGTCGCCGGCACGGTGATCGTGCTGCTGACCGCGCTCGGCCTCGTGCTGTATCGCCAGATCACGCGCCCGCTGATCGGGATGCAGACGGCGATGAGCGAGATCGCGACGAGCCAGGATTTCACGCGACGCGTGCCGGTGGGCCGGATGGACGAAATCGGCCATTCGATCGTCGCGTTCAACGGGATGATCGAGAAGATCCAGGAGAACGCCGCGCAACTGAAGCAGAAGACGGCCGACATCCAGGCGATGCTGCAGAACATGCAGCAGGGCATCCTGACCGTCGTCGAGGGCGGCGTCGTGCATGCGGAGTACTCGGCGTACCTCGAAACCATCTTCGAGACGAACGACATCGCCGGCCGCGACCTGATGGCGCTCGTGTTCGACGATTCGGCGATCGGCGCCGATGCGCGCTCGCAGGTCGATGCGGCCGTGCACGCGTGCCTCGGCGAGGACAGCATGAACTTCGAATTCAACGAACACCTGCTCGTCAACGAAGTCGCGAAGCGGATGCCGGACGGTCGCGAGAAATGGCTCGACCTGAGCTGGTCGGCGATCACCGACGAGACCGATACGGTCGTGCGCCTGATGCTGTGCGTGCGCGACGTGACCGAGATCCGCGAGCTGACCGCGCAGGCCGGCGAACAGCAGCGGCGCCTCGAGATGATCGGCGAGATCCTGTCGATCAGCCAGGACAAGTTCCACGATTTCGTGCACAGCGCGAAGGGTTTCCTCAGCGAGAACGAGCGGATGATCCGCCAGCACGAGCGCGCCGATCACTCGATCGTCGCGGCGCTGTTCCGCAACATGCACACGATCAAGGGCAATGCGCGCACGTACAGCCTCCAGCATCTGACGAACATCGTCCACGAAGCGGAGCAGGCGTACGAATCGCTGCGCTGCGCGGACAGCGGCCCCGAGTGGAACCGCGACGCGCTGATGGAGGATCTGGCGCGCGTACGCGAAGCCGTCGACCACTACGCGACGATCAACGCGGTGACGCTCGGCCGCAGCGGCGAGCCGGCGCCGGATGGCGCCGATTTCCTGATGGTCGAGCGTGCGCACATCAGCGAGAGCCTGCGCGTGCTCGACGGCGCCGATCCGGCGAACGCGTCCGACTGGCACGCGGCGCGCGATGCCGTGCGGCGCATGCTGAGCCAGCTCGGCACGCAAGGCATCGGCGACGTGCTCGGCGGCGTGATCGAGTCGCTGCCGTCGCTCGCGGCCGAGCTCGGCAAGCCGGCGCCCGTCGTGCATATCGACAGCCACGGCCAGCGCGTGCGCAGCGAGATCGTCGCGACGCTGAAGAACGTGTTCATGCACCTGCTGCGCAATGCGATCGACCACGGGATCGAATCGTCCGACGAGCGGCGCGCGTCCGGCAAGGCCGCGTCCGGCACGATCGACATCGCGGTCGGCGTCGGCGGCGGCGAGCTGTGGTTCGTGCTCGGCGACGACGGCCGCGGCCTCGCGCTCGACCGGATTCGCGGCATCGCGCGCGAGCGCGGCTGGATCGATGCCGACGGCGAAGCGGCGCTGTCCGACGAGGAGGTCGCCGAGCTGATCTTCCGGCCCGGCTTCTCGACCGCGCAGACGGTGACCGAAGTATCGGGGCGCGGCGTCGGCATGGACGCGGTGCGCAATTTCCTGAAGCGCGACGGCGGCGATATCGCGCTGCGTTTCACCGACGATCGCGTCGGGGCGCCGTATCGCACGTTCGAGACGATCGTGTCGCTGCCGGCACGCTTCGCGGCGGATGGTGCCGCGCATGGCGCGGGGCCCGCGCAGCGGGCGCGCGTCGCGGATATCGGCGCGGCGGAGTGACGGCGTGATCGTGCAGGCTTGGATGATGCAGATGGCCGCCGCGCTGGCGGGCGGCGCGATCGTCGCGGTGGCGGCGGCGCTCGTGTTTCGTATGATGCGCATGCGGCTCGTCGCGTCGATGGCGCGCGACGCGCGGGCGTTGCGCGATGCGCTCCGCGCGGCCGAGGGGCGGGCGCAAGAGGCGGCGTCGGCGCATGCGGAAGCGGCCGACGCATGGGCGCAACGCGAGGCGCAGCTCGAGGAGACGCTGACACGCGAAGCTTCCGCGAACGGCGCGCAGCGCGATGCGTTGCAGGCGCTGTCGGCAGACCGTGCGGCGCTCGCGCAGCACGCGATGAAGATCGCCGACGAAGCCGCGCGCCTGCGCGGGCTCGCCGGCACGTTCGAGCGCTGGCACGAGCAGATGATCTCGCTGACCACGCAGAACCAGGACATGCGGACGAAGAACCAGGAACTGTCGGCGATCGTCGCGCACGTGTCGATCGTGTCGCTGAACGCGTCGATCGAGGCCGCGCGCGCGGGCGCGGCCGGGCGCGGCTTCTCGATCGTCGCGAGCGAGGTGCGCGGGCTGGCCGCGCGCTCGCAGCAACTGTCGAACAGCTATCGCGACAGCCTGAACCGCAACGATCTCGTGACGGCCGCGACGTTCCAGGACATCCAGGCCGGCGGCAAGATGATCACGGCCGCGCTCGCGACCGTCGAGACGCTGGCCGGGCAACTGCACGCGCGGATCGAAGGAGAGGCCGCGTGATCAGTGCGCAGGCGAGGGCCGGTTTCGAACGGATATTCTTCGATGCGGCGCGCACGCGGCTCGCCGCCGGCGGCGCGTGCGACATCCGGCCGGCCGCCGGTCACGAACCCGATGCGCCCGAGCGGGCGCACGCGCAGTCGCGATGGAAGCCGAAGGTGCCCGAGCATGTCGTGGCGCTGACGATCTCCGCGCTGCATTTCCGCCTGCTGCTCGCGCTGCGCTTCAGCGACGACGACGCGACACGCCGCCATTTCGCCGGCGCGACGGCAGGCACGGGCAGCCAGCGGCCGCTGACCGAAGCGTTCATGGAAGTGGCGAACCTGTGTTGCGGCGCGATCAACCAGGCGCTGACCGTGCCGTTTCCCGATCTGGGGATGTCGACGCCTTACCTGCTGAGCGGCGCGAGCATCGACTACATGCACGCGCTCGCCCCCGATTACGTGGCCGCGTACGACCTGACGCTCGACGGCGACGTGCGGGTCGGCGCGACGCTGTGCGTGTGCGCGAACGCGCCGGTCGATTTCCACGTGCCGGAAACGGCCACGGTGGAAGCCGGCGGCGAGCTCGAACTGTTCTGACCGACCATCAGGAATCCATCAGATGACCGAAGACCAACCCGTCAGCAAGGTGCTCGTGCTCGACGACAGCCGCGTGCATGCCGATGCGATCAAGCGTTTCTGCGACGCGCACAACCTGGTCGGCCTGACCGTGCGGCGCGGCCGGCTGCTGAAGGTGCTGCGCTCGAACATCGATCTCGGCGCGATCCTGCTCGCCGAGGATTACGGCGGCTCGCCGGCCGAGAGCGCGATCATCGCGACGCAGATCGACGCGTTGCGCCCGGAGCTGCCGATCATCCTGCGCCGCGAATCGCTCGCGTCGCGCGACGGGCTGCCCGATGCGCTCGCGCGGGTCGCGTGCGCGGCCTACGTCGCCGACGACATGACGCCGCTCGAGCGCGCGATCGACGAATACCTGTTCGGCCGCGACTACCCGAACGCGCTGGTGCGCGGCATCTCGGAGATCACCGAGGCGCGCATCGACGGCCTGTTCCCGGGCATGACGATCGAGCACGATACGCCGTGCATCGTTCGCGACCAGATCATCTTCGGCGAGGTGTTCAGCCTGATCGCGCTCGAAAGCGCGTGGTGCCGCGGCTACATGCTGCTGCAGACGAGCGAGCAGCCGCTGCTCGACATGCTCGGCGGCACGCGCGACGGCGGCCGCGCGCCGGATTTCCGCGACGTGAACAGCGTGCTCGGCGAGCTGACCAACCTCGTGTGGGGCGCGTTCAAGAACCGCTATCTCGGCGACGCCGAGGCGCTGGCACGCCATCCGGTGCAGGTGCCGCTCGTCGTCAATCACAAGCAGAAGTTCATTTCGTTCGGCGGCGACTGTCCGCAGCTCTGTTTCAAGTACCGGATGACCGATCCGGCGTCGGGGCGCTCGGTCTGTCTCGACCAGCGTTTCGTGTTCAGCCTGAGCTGGTCGCCGGAGGATTTCCGCGAATCGGGGCAGGATGTCGGGCCGATGGTCGAGGCGGGCGAACTCGAACTGTTTTGAATTCAGCAACAACGCAAGGGGAACACGACATGGCAAAGATTCTGGTGGTCGACGATTCGGGCACGGTGCGCGACGAAGTGGCCGGCTTCCTGCGCAATCACGGGCTCGACGTCGCGACGGCCGTCGACGGCAAGGACGGGCTCGCGAAGCTCAAGGCGACGCCCGGCGTGCGCCTCGTGATCAGCGACGTGAACATGCCGAACATGGACGGCCTGACGATGGTCGAGAAGATTCGCGGCGAGCTGGCGAACACGACGGTCAACGTCGTGATGCTGACGACCGAAAGCAGCCCGGCGATGAAGGAGCGCGGCAAGGCCGCCGGCGTGAAGGGCTGGATCGTGAAGCCGTTCAAGGGGGATGCGGTGCTCGATGCGCTGAAGAAGCTCGCGGGCTGACGCGCTCCTCGCCGGAGCGGGCTCGAGCGAGGGCCCGCATTCGACGCTGCGGTTCGGGGCGGGTGGCCGCTGCGTTGCCTGCCGGCGCCGGCGCGAGCGGCACATCGCGGCGATCCTGCCTTTGCGGGGCATCGCACCCGACCTGATCGCCGGATAGCCGCGCGGAAGCCGCGCAACGGCGCCGTTGACGCGCGACGGGCATGGCCGTTGCGCAATGGCCCGCGGTGCACTCGTGCGTCGACGCCGCTGGACGCCGTGCGCAATGTGGAGGACCATTTCGTGACGATGCCGCGAACGGCCGGGCACGATTTCCGTCCGGCCGCGCCGCATCGAATCCTGCCGAACCCCGTCGAGCGGAACACCATGGAACCCATTCACGAGACAGCCGAGCCGATCCTGTTGCGCGACGCGCACGACGGCGTCGTCACGCTGCGCCTGAATCGCCCGCAGCAGTTCAACGCGTTGTCCGAGGCGATGCTGTCGGCGCTGCACGATGCATTCGATACGCTGGCGGCCGATCCGCACGTGCGCTGCGTCGTGCTGGCCGCCGAAGGCAAGGCGTTCTGCGCCGGCCACGACTTGCGGCAGATGCGCGGCAAGCCCGAACTCGACTACTACCGCACGCTGTTCGCGCAGTGCAGCCGCGTGATGCTCGCGATGCGCGCGTTGCCGGTGCCGGTGATCGCGCGCGTGCACGGCATCGCGACGGCGGCCGGCTGCCAGCTCGTCGCCGCGAGCGACCTCGCGATCGCGGCCGATACCGCGCGCTTCGCGGTGTCGGGGATCAACGTCGGGCTGTTCTGCTCGACGCCGGCCGTCGCGCTGAGCCGCAACGTCGCGGCCAAGCGCGCATTCGACATGCTGATGACCGGGCGCTTCGTCGATGCGGCGACGGCCGCCGCGTGGGGGCTCGTCAACGAAGCGGTGCCGGAGGACGCGCTCGATGCGGCCGTCGCGCGCAAGGTGGCCGAGATCGTCGCGAAGAGCCCGGCCGCGGTGCGGTATGGCAAGCAGATGTTCTATCGTCAGCGCGAGTTGCCGCTCGACGAAGCGTATGCATACGCGGGCGACGTGATGGCGCGCAACATGATGGAAGAGGACGCGGGCGAAGGGATCGACGCGTTCCTCGAGAAGCGCAAGCCGACGTGGCGTTCGTGATGCGTTGACGGCGGCGGGCAGCGCGCGCGTCGTTGTGCGACGCGCAACGACGGACCGCGTCGTCGTCGGCGCGCGTGGGGGCGCTGCAAAGCGAACGGGCCGCCCGAGGCGGCCCGCAAGCAGATAGACAGCACGGCATGCGCGGCGACGCGGTCACGTACCGCCGCCGCGACGCAGCGCCGCCGATCAGCGCCCGTGGCTCCCCGTCCGCAGCGCCGGCTGCACGGTCGACGCGCCGGGCGGCACGATCACGACCGGCACGCGGCGCGCGAGCGCGCACATCAGCTCGTAGCCGATCGTGCCGCTGGCCTCCGCGACATCGTCCACCTTCACCTGATCGCCCCACAGCTCGACGCTCGAGCCGATGCCCGCGTTCGGGCACGGCGTCAGGTCGACGGTCAGCATGTCCATCGACACGCGGCCGACGACGCGCGTCATCACGCCGTCCACCGCGATCGGCGTGCCGGTCGGCGCGTGGCGCGGATAGCCGTCCGCGTAGCCGCACGCGACGACGCCGATGCGCATCGCCCGGTCGGCCGTGAAGCGGCGGCCGTAGCCGACGGTTTCCTGCGGCGTCAGCGTCTGCACGCCGATGATCCTGCTCGTCAGCGTCATCGCGGGTATCAGCGGCGTGTCGGCGATATGCCGCGTGGCGCCCGTCGGCGACGCGCCGTACAGGATCGTGCCGGGCCGTACCCAGTCGCGGTGCGCGCGCGGATGCCACAGCACGGCCGCCGAATTCGACACCGAGCGCTCGCCCGGAATCCCGGCCGTGGTCGCGTCGAACTGTTCGAGCTGCCAGTCGACCTCGCCTTCGTCGGCGTTCGCGAAATGCATCATCAGCGTGATCTTGCCGATCGACGGCGCGCCCGCCGCGCGTTCCCACGCGGCGCGGAACGCGGCCGGCCGGTAGCCGAGCCGGTTCATGCCGGAATTCATCTTCAACTGGATGTCGATCGGCTGGCGCGGCTTCGCGGCGATCAGCAGGTCGAGCTGTTCGTCGCAGTGCACGGCGACCGTCAGCCGGTGGCGATCGGCGAGTTCGACGTCGGCCGGCTCGAAGATCCCTTCGAGCAGCAGCACGGGCTTGTCCCAGCCGAGTTCGCGCACGCGCACGGCTTCGTCGAGATCGAGCAGCGCGATGCCGTCGGCGGCCGCGAGGCCCGGGTAGATCCGTTCGATCCCGTGACCGTATGCGTTGGCCTTGATCACGGCCCACACGCGCGATTGCGCGGCGGTGCGGCGGATGAAATCGAGGTTGCGGCGGACGGCGTCGGGGCGGATATGGGCGACGATGGGACGGGGCATGGCAAGGGCTCGGGTCGGATGTCGTGCGGCGCACCAGGGCGCGGAGTGAAACGGCGGCTTGGCGCGATCGCGCGCCGAGCCAGTGTCGAGCGCTATCTTATTGGTGTTCGACCAGTTTTAATTAACGTATTTGTCGACGATTTGGTGGAAATTTTGGTGCCGACACGGGCAGGGCGCCGTCGTCCGCGGTCCGCGCGGCCGAGTCTCCCGTCTACAAAATCGGTGCGCGAACAGGACCGCCAATGTTAAGCTCCCCGCGATCTTGTCATTGTTCAATGTAACCATAACGGAGGAGACTTTGATGACGACGTCCCAGCTGTGCCTGTTCATCGTGGCGCTGTTGCCGTTCGCGATGACGTTTCTCGCCAAGGCCCGCAAGGGTTACGACAATCGTACGCCGCGCGATTACCTGGCGAAGCTCGAAGGCTGGCGCGCCCGCGCGCAGGCCGCGCATCAGAATTCGTGGGAAGCGCTCGCGCTGTTCACGGCCGCGCTGGTGGTGGCATGGCACAACGGCGCGAACGTGCATCGCGTCGACCAGCTCGCGATGGCGTTCGTCGCGATCCGCATCGTCTATATGCTGATGTACCTGCTGAACTGGGCGTCGCTGCGTTCGCTCGTGTGGTTCGGCGGGATGGCGTGCGTCGTCGCGCTGTTCTTCGCGACACCGTAAAGCGGCGGGCAGGCCACCCGTGCGGCCTGCGCTGCATGGCGGCCGTCAGGCGCCGCCCGCGCCTCGTGCGTGACTGTCGTTGGATGCGGGCGCAACCTTCTTCGCGACGAACGGCGGCGCGTCCGCTTCGCTGCGCAGGAATGCGATCAACGGATCGAGCAGCCGATGCCGCGTCGACGGATGGCGGCGCAGCACGAAGCGCCATGACGCGTCGCGCGAGAGGCCCGGCACCAGCGGCACCAGGCGGCCGCTGCGCAGTTCGGGCTCGATCAGCGGCATGCGGCCGAGCGCGATGCCCGCGCCGCCGACGGCCGCGCCGATCACCTGGCTGAAGCTGCTGTAACGGACGATCTTCGTCTCGAAGTCGTCCGGCAAGCCGAAATGCACGGCCCAGTTGCGCCAGTCGATCTCGGGGCTGTCCTCGTGCATCTCCTGCAGCAGGCGCGACCGGCAGACGTACCCCGATGCGTACGGAAACAGCTCGGGGCTGCAGACCGGAAACACGGTTTCCCGCATCAGCACGTCGTCGTCCGCGCGCAGCCGGTGCGCGGGCACGTGCACGATCGCGAGGTCGACGCCGCTGCGCGCGAAATCCGGCTCGTGGTCGAGCACGACCGCATGCAGCGGGGTGTCGGGATGAAGCGACGAGAATTCCGCCAGACGGCGCGCGAGCCACATCGACGAAAACGGCGCGTTGGCGGACACGGTGAGCCGTTGTGCGGTGCCGCGAATCTCGGCGCACGCATCGGTGAGACGCGCCAGCGCGTCGCCGACGGCCGGCAGCAGGCGCGCCCCGGCCGGCGTGAGGCTGATGCCGCCGAGCCCCGTGCTGCGTTCGAGCAGCCGCGCGCCGAGCGATTCTTCGAGCGACCGGATCTGGTGGCTGACCGCGCTGGTCGACACGTTCAGCTCGGCCGCCGCGCGCGCGAACCCGCCGAGGCGGACGGCCGCCTCGAAGGCACGCAGCGCGCTGAGGGGAGGAAGGTGCGACATGCGGGGTATTGTAGTTGACTCAACACCCGTTGAAAAATCATCTTTTGCCGCGCGCGGGCGGCGCGGGTAGCCTCGATCCGGTCAAGAAAAACGCAACGAAACAACCGACTGGAGCGCTTCATGTATTTCGACCGACGACTATGGGCAATGATGGCCGGACTGCGCTGGCGGGTGGCGGCGGCCGTCGCGCTCGGGCTGCTCGCGATGGGTGTCGGCATCCTCCGCTTCGTGTTTCTCGGCCGCGTGCTGGCGCTGGTGTTTTCCGGCGCGCCGGCGCGCGGCATCGGCGAGGCCGTCGTTGCAACGGCGGCCTGCGTGCTGCTGCGTGCATGGCTCGATCATCGCCGCACGGTGCTCGCGCAGCACACGGCGGGCCGCGTGCAGGCCACGCTGCGCGCGCGGCTGTTCGACCGGATCGCCGCGCTCGGCCCCGCCTGGTTCAGCGGCGAACGCACGGGCGGCGTGATGCTGGCCGTCGTCGACGGCGTCGAGCAACTGCAGACCTTCTTCGGCGTCTACCTGCCGCAGCTCGTGATCGCCGCGTGCGCGCCGATCATGATCTTCGCGGTGCTCGCGTGGTGGGACGTGCCGACGGCCGCGATCCTGCTGGTCGCGGCGCTCGTCACGCTTGCGCTGCCGCAGCTCGTGCATCGCGCCGACAAGCGCGCGGCGCTCGCCCGTTCGGCCGCGTTCAAGGCGTTCGGCGAGGAGTTTCTCGACGCGGTGCAGGGGCTGCCCACGCTGAAGGCGTTCGGGCAGAGCAGCGCGTTCGGCGCGAAGCTGGCCGCGAAGGCGCGCGCGTTGTCGAACAGCACGTTCTGGGTGCTCGCGCTCGGGCTGCTGACGCGGCTCTTCACGGACCTCGGCACCGGCCTCGGCGCGGCCGCGGCGATCGCGGTCGGCGCGTGGCGCGTGCGGCACGGCGACATGAGCCTTGAAGCGCTGCTGATCGTGCTGATGGCCGGCAGCGAGATCTTCCGGCCGCTGCGCGACCTGCGCGCGGTGCTGCACCAGGGGATGATCGGCCAGTCGGCGGCGAATGCGGTCCATGCGCTGCTCGACGCGGACAGCCATGCGCGTTCCGTCGACGCGCCGCGCGTGGCGGGCCTGCGACCGGAGATCGCGTTCGACCGCGTCCGCTTCGCGTATCCGGGGCGCCGCGCGGATGCGCATGCGGCGCTGAGTTTCTCGGTGCGCGAGGGCGAGACGGTGGCGATCGTCGGGCCGAGCGGGGCCGGCAAGTCGACCATCGTGCGCCTGCTGCTGCGCCAGCACGACGCGCAGGGCGGCGCGGTCCGGATCGGCGGACACGACGTGCGCACGCTCGATGCCGACCAGGTGCGCGAGATGATCGCGGTCGTCGCGCAGGATGCGACGCTGTTCGATGGCAGCGTCGCCGACAACCTG
The DNA here is from genome assembly GCF_902833145.1 of Burkholderia sp. BCC0506. Classification (GTDB taxonomy): domain Bacteria; phylum Pseudomonadota; class Gammaproteobacteria; order Burkholderiales; family Burkholderiaceae; genus Burkholderia. The sequence continues at coordinate 256,474 of NZ_CADFEN010000011.1, forward strand.
CGGCTCGGCCGGCCGGATGCGAGCGACGCGGACATGATCGCCGCCGCGCGCGCGGCCAATGCGCACGATTTCATCTCGGCGCTGCCCGACGGCTATGCGACGCGCATCGGCGAACGCGGGCTCATGCTGTCGGGCGGCCAGCGCCAGCGCATCGCGATTGCCCGTGCGCTGCTGCGCGATGCGCCGATCCTGTTGCTCGACGAGGCGCTGTCGTCGGTCGATGCGGAGAACGAAGCGCTGATCCAGCAGGCGCTCGACCGGCTCACGCGCGGACGGACGACGCTCGTGCTCGCGCACCGGCTGTCGAGCGTGATCGGCGCCGATCGCATCCTGGTGCTCGACCAGGGCCAGGTCGTCGACGAAGGCACGCATGCGGCGCTGATCGCGCGCGACGGCCCGTATCGCCGGCTGATGGGGCCGCAGCTGGAGGCCGTCGCCGAATCCGTCGGCGCGGCGGCCCCGGCGGGTACGGCCGCCCGCGCGTCGTCGGGCCCGCAGGTGCGGCCGCTGAACGACGACGCGGCGACGATCGGCTGGCCGGAAACCTTGCAGACGCTGCTGCGTTTCGTGCGTCCGTGGAAGGGCAAGGTGGTGCTGACCGTGCTGTTCGGGATCGGCCGCGTGCTCGCGTTCATCGGCGTCGGCGTGCTCGGCGCGCGGGTGGTCGGCGCGGTGCCGACCGGCGATGTCGGCACCGGGCTGGTTGCCGCGCTGCTCGCGATCGCGCCGGTCGCGGCCGTGCTGCACTGGCTCGAATCGTGGCTCGCGCACGACATGGCGTACCGGCTGCTCGCGGAAATGCGCATCGCGCTGTTCGCGACGCTCGAACGGCTCGCGCCGGCCGGGCTGCTGCGTCGCCGTTCGGGCGATCTCGTGTCGCTCGCGACGCAGGACGTCGAGACCGTCGAATATTTCTACGCCCATACGCTGGCGCCCGCGTTCGTCGCGGTGCTCGTGCCGGCCGCCGTGCTGGCGTTGCTCGCGTCGGTCGCGTGGCCGCTCGCGCTCGTGCTGCTGCCGTTCCTGCTGTGGGCCGGGCTGGCCCCCGTGCTGGCCCGCCGCGACGTCGACCGGCTCGGCACCGGCGCACGTGAAGCGCTCGGCCGACTCGGCGCGCACCTGACCGAAACGATCCAGGGCCTCGCGGAACTGACCGCGTTCCAGGCGATCGCGCGCCGGCGCGCGGCGTTCGTGGCCGAGGTCGATGCGTATCGCCGGCAGCGGGCGAAGCTGCTCGACGATCTGTCGACGCAAAGCGCCGCGCTGGAGGTCGCGAGCGGGCTCGGCGGGCTGGCCGTCGCTGCGCTCGGCGCGTGGTTGTGCGCGCGCGGCTGGTTTCCGCGCGAGTCGTTGCCGCTGCTGGTGCTGGTCGCGGTGGCCGCGTTCATGCCGGTGGCCGAAATCGGCCAGGTCGCGCGCCAGCTTGCCGACACGATCGCGTCGACGCGCCGCCTGCGTGCAGTGGAGAAGGAGCCGGTGACGGTGACGGACGGCGCGCACGCGATGCCAGGCAATCCGGCGGTGCGGTTCGACGCGGTGTCGTTCACGTATCCGGGGCGCGGCGTGCCCGCGATCGACCGCGTGAGCTTCGAGGTGGCGCCCGGCAGCACGGTCGCGCTGGTCGGCGCATCGGGCGCCGGCAAGTCGACCGTCGCGAGCCTGCTGCTGCGCTTCTGGGATCCGCAGCAGGGCCGCGTGACGCTCGGCGGCGTCGACCTGCGCGACCTGCGGCTCGACGACCTGCGGCAGCACATTGCGCTCGTCGCGCAGGATACCTACCTGTTCAACGACACGCTCGAAGCGAACATCCGGCTCGCCGCGAACGACGCGTCCGACGCTCGCGTGCAGCGCGCGATCGACCACGCGGCGCTCGGCGACTTCGTCGCGCGGCTGCCGGACGGGCTCGCGACGCGCGTCGGCGAGCGCGGCGTGCAGCTGTCGGGCGGCCAGCGCCAGCGTGTGGCGATCGCGCGCGCGTTCCTGAAGGATGCGCCGGTGCTGATCCTCGACGAGGCGACGTCGCACCTCGACACGATCAGCGAGCAGCAGATCCGCGCGGCGCTGGAGGACCTGATGACGCAGCGCACGTCGATCATCATCGCGCACCGGCTGTCGACCGTGCGCAATGCGGACCTGATCCTCGTGATCGAGCAGGGCGCCGTGATCGAGGCCGGGCGCCATGCGGACCTGATGGCGCGGCAGGGCGCGTATGCGCGGCTCGTGTCGCATCAGGCGAGCGGGGTGGCGGCGTGAGCCGCGCGGCGTCCGCGCGCCGTCGTCGGGCGACGCCGGGCGCATTCCGCAGCCTGCGTTGAGCCGAGCCGGCGGTTGCCGGCGTTGCGCGCGCGGCCGTGCCGGCACGGCGCGTCACCTTCTCTGCCCGTACCGCGTTCCACCGGTGCGGCGCGATCCGGCGGGGCGTTCCGCGCCGCCGGCCTCCCGTTTTCTTCCGATCTATCCGCGCCCGCGCGGCCCGGGTTTGCCTCGATGCATTTATGTGTTGCGGACTTTTTTGTTGTCGTAGTATCGCCATTGACAACACTTGTTGCACTAAGGTCTAATTCGACATCGCATGTTGCGGTGCGGCTTGATGTCGTCACTTCGCCGGCCCGTTGGCCGGTTACATCGCTCAATCATGCGGAGAGAAACCATGAGTCGCCGTTCCTTCCTGAAAGCCGTCGCGGTCGTCGCCGCGCTCGGCGCCAGCCTCGCGCACGCGGACACCAAGACGCTCGTCGTCGGGACCGATACGTCGTTCATGCCGTTCGAGTTCAAGCAGGGCGACAAGTACGTCGGCTTCGATCTCGATCTGTGGGCCGAGATCGCGAAGGACCAGGGCTGGAAATACACGATCCAGCCGATGGATTTCGCGGGCCTGATCCCGGCGCTGCAGACGCAGAACATCGATGTCGCGCTGTCGGGGATGACCATCAAGGAAGAGCGGAAGAAGGCGATCGACTTCTCCGCGCCGTACTACGACAGCGGCCTCGCGGCGATGGTGCAAGCCGGCAACACGTCGATCAAGTCGATCGACGACCTGAACGGCAAGGTGATCGCCGCGAAGACGGGCACCGCGACGATCGACTGGATCAAGGCGCACCTGAAGCCCAAGGAGATCCGCCAGTTCCCGAACATCGACCAGGCCTATCTCGCGCTGGAAGCCGGCCGCGTCGACGCGGCGATGCACGACACGCCGAACGTGCTGTTCTTCGTGAACAACGAAGGCAAGGGCAAGGTGAAGGTCGCGGGCCAGCCGGTCAGCGGCGACAAGTACGGGATCGGCTTCCCGAAGGGCAGCGCGCTCGTGCCGAAGGTCAACGCGTCGCTCGTGAAGATCAAGGCCGACGGCCGGTACGCGCAGATCTACAAGAAGTGGTTCGGCGCCGAGCCGCCGAAGATGTGAGCGTGACCACGCACCATGGCGCGGCCAAGTGGCCGCGCCGGTCTTGAATCGAACGGGGAGCGACACGTGAATTTCGATTGGTCGGCGATCTGGACAGCGCTGCCGGACCTGATGGACGGGGTCCGGCTGACGGTGTTCATCGCATTTTTCGGGCTGGTGGGCGGCTTCATCGTCGGGATGATCGCGGGGATGTTCCGCGCATACGGACCGAAGGCGATGAACGTGCTCGCACAGGTTTATATTGAATTGATCCGCGGCACGCCGATCGTCGTGCAGGTGATGTTCCTGTACTTCGCGCTGCCGCTGCTCGCGCATATCCGCATCGACGGCCTGACGGCCGCGATCATCGCGATCACCGTGAATTCCGGCGCGTATCTCGCGGAAGTGGTGCGCGGCGCGCTGCTGTCGATCCCGAAGGGGCTGACGGAAGCGGGGCTCGCGATGGGCCTGTCGATGCCGCGCGTGCTGCTGAAGGTGGTCGGGCCGCTCGCGTTCCGGCGGCTGATTCCGCCGCTCGGCAACCAGTGCATCGTGAGCCTGAAGGACACGTCGCTGTTCATCGTGATCGGCGTGGGCGAGCTGACGCGCAAGGGGCAGGAAATCATCGCGGGCAATTTCCAGGCGGTCGAGATCTGGACGGCGGTGGCCATCATCTACCTGATATTGACCGGCGTGATGACGCTGACGCTGCGGCTCGTCGAGAAGAGGATGCGTATCCTATGAGCATGATCGAATTCCAGAACGTGTCGAAGAGCTTCGGCCACCTGCCGGTGCTCAAGCATATCGACCTGAAGATCGACGCGGGCGAGGTGGTCGTCGTGATCGGTCCGTCGGGCTCGGGCAAATCGACGATGTTGCGCTGTATCAACGCGCTGGAGAAAATCACCGACGGCGAGCTGCTCGTCGACGGCCAGAGCGTGCGCGGCAACGCGGCCACGATCCGCAACATCCGGCTCGAAGCCGGCATGGTGTTCCAGCAGTTCAACCTGTTCCCGCAAATGACCGCGCTCGAGAACGTGATGTTCGGGCCGATCCAGGTACGCGGCGCGTCGCGTGCCGATGCGCGCGACCAGGCGATGGCGCTGCTCGACAAGGTCGGCCTCGAATCGCGCGCGAATCATTACCCGTCGGAACTGTCGGGCGGCCAGCAACAGCGTGTCGCGATCGCGCGGGCGCTCGCGATCCGGCCGCGGCTGATGCTGTTCGACGAGCCGACCTCGGCGCTCGATCCGGAGCTGCGCCACGAAGTGCTGAAAGTGATGCAGGATCTCGCGACCGAAGGGATGACGATGATCGTCGTCACGCACGAGATCGGCTTCGCGAAGCGGGTCGGCACGCGGCTGCTGTTCATGGATCAGGGCGGCATCGCCGAGGACGGCCATCCGGTCGACCTGATCGACCGGCCGCCGACGCCGCGCCTGAAGGAATTCCTGAAACACGTGTCCTGACTGGAACCGAACCCTCCGACATGCCGCTTTCCCTTTCCCCCGTCATCGCCGGCACGCCGTTCGACATCGGCGTGCGCCTCGGCGAGCTCGCCCGCCCGGTATTCGACGCGTACATGCAGCAGAGCCGCGCATGGCAGGCCGTGCGCCGCTGGCGCGGCCATCCGTTCGTCGATGCGCTGCGGCAGGCCGCGCTGGCCGCGTACCCCGATCTCGTCGCGGAACTGGACGGGATCGCGGCAGGCATCGGCTGGCCGGCCGAGGACATCTTCCTGTGGAACTGCCGCGGCGAGCTGATCCACAACGCGCCGGACGGCTGCACGACGCTTGCCGCGCGCGATGCGAACGGCACGCGCTGGATCGCGCACAACGAGGACGGCGATCCGTACCTGCGCGAACGCTGCCTGCTCGTCGACGTGCAGCCGGCGGGCAAGCCGGGCTTCATCAGTTTCTACTATCCCGGCTCGCTGCCGGGCCATACGTTCGCCGCGAACCGCGCGGGCATCGCGCAGGCGATCAACAACCTGCGGATCCGCACGCCGGCGCCCGGCGTGCCGCGCATGATTCTCGCGCGCGCCGTGCTCGACGCGACGTCGCTCGACGCGGCGGCCGACGTGCTGCGATCGCATGCGCGCGCGAGCGGCTTTCATCACACGATCGGCGCGACCGGCGATGCGCGAGTGCTCAGCATCGAGGCGAGCGTCGCGCGCTGTTCGATCGTCGACGTCGCGCGGCTGGCCGGGCACGCGAATCATCTCGTGCATGCCGGTTGCGACGCGGAAGCACAGATCGTCACGCAGTCGTCGGCCGACCGCCAGCGCCGCATCGATGCGCTGACGCCCGGTATCGACACGATCGACGCAGCCGCGCTGCTGAGCGTGCTCGGCGATCGCGCGCCGGAAGGGCTGCCGATCTATCGCGACGATCCTGCCGATCCCGACGACGAGAACACGCTCGCGACCGCGGTGTTCGAGATTCATGACACCGCGATCGACTTCACCGTTCATCAACACGGCACGCCGCGCTTCGCGACGCGTATCGTGCCGTCCGGACGCGCGCCCCGCGCATCCTGATCCATGAGGCCACGCATGACGACCGTTTTCCATCGCGCCCCGCGCGCCACCTTGCCCGTCGCCGTCGCAGGCGACGGCATCGAGATCATCGATTCGACCGGCAAACGCTATATCGACGCGTGCGGCGGCGCGGCCGTATCGTGTCTCGGCCACAGCAACCAGCGCGTGATCGACGCGATCAAGCGGCAGGCGCAGCAATTGCCTTACGCGCATACGTCGTTCTTCACGACCGACGTGGCCGAGGAACTGGCCGACCGGCTCGTCGACGGCGCGCCGGCCGGGCTCGACCACGTGTATTTCGTGTCGGGCGGCTCCGAGGCGATCGAGGCCGCGCTGAAGCTCGCGCGCCAGTATTTCGTCGAGAAGGGCGAGCCGCAGCGCCGTCATTTCATCGCCCGGCGCCAGAGCTATCACGGCAACACGCTCGGCGCGCTCGCGATCGGCGGCAACGCATGGCGGCGCGAGCCGTTCCTGCCGCTGCTGATCGAAGCGCACCACGTGAGCCCGTGCTATGCGTACCGCGATCAGCTTGCCGGTGAAACCGACGAAGCGTACGCGCAGCGCCTCGCCGACGAGCTCGAACGGAAGATCGTCGAACTCGGCGCGGAAAACGTCGCGGCGTTCGTGGCGGAAACGGTGGTGGGCGCGACGGCCGGCGCGGTGCCGCCGGTGCGCACCTACCTGAAGAAGATTCGCGCGGTGTGCGACAAGTACGGCGTGCTGCTGATCCTCGACGAGATCATGTCGGGGATGGGGCGCACGGGCTACCTGTATGCGTGCGACGAAGACGGCGTCGCGCCCGATCTGCTGACGATCGCGAAAGGGCTCGGCGCGGGCTACCAGCCGATCGGCGCGACGCTGGTGAGCGAGCACATCTATCGCACGATCGTCGACGGCTCGGGCTTCTTCCAGCACGGTCACACCTACCTCGGCCACGCGACTGCCTGCGCGGCCGCGCTCGAAGTGCAGCGCGTGATCGCCGAAGACAAGCTGCTCGACAACGTGAAGGCGCGCGGCGAGCAACTGCGTGCGTCGTTGCGCGAGCACTACCGCGCACATCCGCATGTCGGCGACGTGCGCGGCCGCGGGCTGTTCGTCGGCATCGAACTCGTGCGCGATCGCGACACCAAGGCGACGTTCGACCCCGCGCTGAAACTGCATGCGGCGGTCAAGCGCGAAGCGATGCAGCGCGGCTTGATGGTGTATCCGATGGGCGGCACGATCGACGGCGTGCACGGCGATCACATCCTGGTCGCGCCGCCGTTCGTGTGCACCGCGCAGCAGATCGACACGATCGTCGAGCGGCTGTCCGGTGCGATCGGCGCGGCGCTCGCGTCGGCCGGCGCTTGAATCCCGACCTCACTCCCTTCTCACCATGACGGACAGACTGCCTCCTTTCGATCCCGCATCGGCCACCGACGAACAGAAGGCCGTGCTCGCCGACATTCTCAGCGGCCCGCGCGGCAACCTGAACGGGCCGTTCCTCGGCTGGATCGCGAGCCCGGAGCTGGCCCAGCACGCGCAGAAGCTCGGCGCGTTCTGCCGCTATCGCACGGGGCTGCCGCTGCGCCTGTCGGAGCTCGCGATTCTCGTGACGGCCGCGCGCTGGCGCTCGCAGGCCGAGTGGCACATCCATCATCCGATCGCGCTCGACGCCGGCGTGCCGGCCGCGACGGCCGACGCGATCCGGCTCGGCGTCGCGCCCGCCTTCGAATCGGACGACGACGCGCTGATCCATGCATTCGCCACCGAGCTTTACGACACGCGCCGCGTGAGCGATGCGACGTTCGCGCGGGCGCGGGCGCGCTTCGGCCACGAGACCGTGGTGAACCTCGTCGCGCTGCTCGGCTATTACGCGCTCGTCGCGATGACGCTCAACACGTTCGATATGCGCGCGGACGGACAAACTGATTTGCCGTTTCCGGAATAATCGCCGCCGGCGCGTGCGTCGGCGGCAGGTCGCACGCGCGTCCGGATTGCCCGAAAAGCCCGTTTGCGCGGGCTTGTCGGCGTTTCGGCGCGGATCGACCGACCCTCTCGACACGTCGTGACAGGCACGCCGCAGGATCTCGCCGTCAGAGCAGGAAATTTTCCCCGTACCTAGAATTCCGGCAAACAGCTTACGGGGGAAATATCGATGCGCTGGGTCCTGTTGATCGTGTTCATTGCGTGTGTCGTGTACACGCATCGGCGCGGCAAGGTTCGGCACCCGTTGTTCAGGCAACTCTCCGACCACTCGACCTTCACCGCACCGCTGAACTGCTTTTCGTACGCGTTCTCGTCGGTGCCGACCACGCCGTTTCTCGACCCGGATCATTTTCCGGAACTCGCGGTGCTGCAGCGCGAATGGCGCACGTTCCGCAGCGAAGCGCTCGCGCTGCGCGACGCGAGCCGGATCAAGGCGTCGGGCGAGTACAACGACATCGGTTTCAATTCGTTCTTTCGCCACGGCTGGAAGCGCTTCTACCTGAAGTGGTACGACGCGCCGCATCCGTCCGCGCGGGCATTGTGTCCGCGCTCGGTCGAGATCCTGTCGCGGATTCCGTCGATCAAGGCGGCGATGTTCGCGCAGTTGCCGCCGGGCGGGAAGCTCGGGCTGCATCGCGATCCGTATGCGGGTTCGCTGCGCTACCACCTCGGGCTCGATACGCCGAACGACGACGCGTGCCGGATCGTCGTCGACGGCGAATCGTATGCATGGCGCGACGGCGAGGCCGTGATGTTCGACGAGACGTACCTGCACTGGGCCGAAAACCGGACCGCGCACGATCGCGTGATCCTGTTCTGCGACATCGATCGCCCGATGAAATATCGCTGGGCGCAGCGCGTCAACGATGCGTTCGGGCAACTGCTGATGCGCGCGGCCGCGTCGCCGAACGAAACGGGCGATCGCACGGGCGGGCTCAATCGTGCGTTCAGATACCTGTATGCGATTCGCCGTGCCGGCAAGCGCCTGAAGGCGTGGAATCGCACCGTGTACTACATCGTCAAGTGGCTGCTGTTCGGCGGAATCGCGGTCGCGATCTTCTGCATCTGACCGACGAGGGCGGGCGGCCTTTTTCTCGTCTGACGATAGTGCGGCGCGATATCGCACCGCGCCGGCGGCCTTCGCCGTCAGCAATGCAACGAAATGTATTCGTACGGGATCGGCGGACGCTGGCCGGGTATGATGGCTTGTTCACGTGGACAGGATCGGTGAGCAAGCATGACGAGTACCCGTAAAACCATGATGATCGCCGGCGGGCTCCTGGTCGCCGCGGCCGGCTCCGCATACGTGATGCTGCTGCGCGCGGACCACCGCGCGATCGAGGACGCCGGCATCGGCGATTCGGCCGCGCCTGCCGCCGCGGCGCCCGCGGGCAACGGTCACGCGGTGCAGGGTGCGATCGCGCCGTCGGCGCCGGCCGCCGCGACCGCAACGAAGCAGGCGGCTGCCGCTGCGCCCGCACCCACGCCCGCACCGGCCGCGACCGCGCGCGCCGGCACCGTACCGGCGGCCGCTCCCCCCGTTCCAGTGGTCAGCGACAAGCCGCAACCGGTGACGAAGCCGGCCGCGCCGCCGCCGAAGGTCAACGTCGTGACGGTGGATGCACAGGGTTCGACCCCGCCGACACCGACGCCGGCCGTCAAACCCGCTCAGCCGGCTGCGCCTGCGCAGGTCACGCACCGCGCGCCGCGCAAGCGCGACGGGCTCGAACGCCACGCAGCCGCCGCGCCGGCCGCGACGAAATCCGAAACGCCGGAGACGGCCGCGCTCGTCAGGGAATCGGCGAAGCTCGATCCGTCGCTGCCGCCGCCGTCGATGTCGTCGATGCCGCCGATGTCGGCGAGCACCGGTTCGTATCGGCAGGGAAGTGCGTCGTCCGGCGCGAATCCGGTGGCGGCCGCGATGACCGAACAACTGGTCAGGCAGTCGAGCAGTTTCAAGCCGACGGCGCCTGCGCCCGTGCCGGCAGACGGCGGCCCGACCGCGACCAAGTAAGCATCGCGTCGTCTGCATAAAAAGGGCCCCGCACGCCGACCAAGGCATGCGGGGCCAAGAGAGACAAACGGTGATGCCGGCGGGCCGACGTCCGTCAGGCGGCGACCGCTTCTTCGGCCTGCGGCTGCGCGGTTGCCACCGGCGCCACGTCTTGCCGGATCAGGTGGTCGAACGCGCCGAGCGACGCCTTCGCGCCTTCGCCGACCGCGATCACGATCTGCTTGAACGGCACCGTCGTCACGTCGCCGGCCGCGAACACGCCCGGCACCGACGTCGCGCCGCGCGCATCGACGACGATCTCGCCGTGCTTCGACAGCTCGACCGTGCCTTTCAGCCATTCGGTGTTCGGCACGAGGCCGATCTGCACGAACACGCCTTCGAGATCGATGCGCTGCGTGTCGCCCGAGCGCAGATCCTTGTAGACGAGCCCGTTCAGCTTGCTGCCGTCGCCGGTCAGCTCGGTCGTCTGCGCCTGCGTGACGATCGTCACGTTCGGCAGGCTGCGCAGCTTGCGCTGCAGTACTTCGTCCGCGCGCAGTTGCGCGCCGTATTCGATCAGCGTGACTTCCTTCACGATACCGGCGAGGTCGATCGCGGCCTCGACGCCCGAGTTGCCGCCGCCGACCACCGCGACACGCTTGCCCTTGAACAGCGGGCCGTCGCAGTGCGGGCAGTACGCGACCCCGCGGTTGCGGTATTCGCGCTCGCCCGGCACGTTGATTTCGCGCCAGCGTGCGCCGGTCGCGAGGATGATCGTCTTCGCCTTCAGCACCGCGCCGTTCGCGAGGCGGATCTGGTGCACGTCGCCCGGAATCAGCGCGTCGGCGCGCTGCACGTCCATGATGTCGACGTCGTACTGCTTCACGTGCTGCTCGAGCGCGGTCGCGAACTTCGGTCCTTCGGTTTCCTGCACCGACACGAAGTTCTCGATCGCCATCGTGTCCAGCACCTGGCCGCCGAAACGCTCGGCGACGACTCCCGTCACGATGCCCTTGCGTGCCGAGTAGATTGCCGCGGCCGCGCCGGCAGGGCCGCCGCCGACGATCAGCGTGTCGAATACCGGCTTGTTCTCGAGCGACTTCGCCGCGCGTTCGCCGGCGCCCGTATCGAGCTTCGCGAGGATTTCCTTCACGCTGCTGCGGCCCTGGCCGAACGACGCGCCGTTCAGGAACATCGTCGGCACGGCCATGATCTGGCGCGACTCGACTTCGTCCTGGAACAGCGCACCGTCGATCGCGACGTGGCGGATGCGCGGGTTGATCAGCGACATCACGTTCAGCGCCTGCACGACTTCCGGGCAGTTCTGGCACGACAGCGAGAAATACGTTTCGAATGCGTAGTCGCCGTCGAGCGCGCGGATCTGTTCGATCACGTCGTCGTCGAGCTTGATCGGATGGCCGCCCGTCTGCAGCAGCGCGAGCACGAGCGACGTGAATTCATGGCCCATCGGGATGCCGGCGAAGCGGATGCCGGCCGGCTTGCCGGGCTCGCCGATCGAGAACGATGGCTTGCGCTCGGCGTCGTCGCGGCGTTCGGTCACGGTCACGCGATCCGTCAGCGACGCAATCTCGTTCAGCAGCGCCAGCAGTTCCTGCGATTTCGCGCTGTCGTCGAGCGAGGCGACGAGTTCGATCGGGCGCGTGATCTTGTCGAGGTACGCTTTGAGTTGGTTCTTGAGATTGGCGTCGAGCATGGCGTTTCGGATTCCGTATTGATCATTCTGGTCGGGCACGTCGTGCCGGAGGAGGGCGCGGGCCGCGCGAGGCGGCCCGTGGCGATGCTTGTCGCGCGCCTCGTGCGAGGCGCGCGGCGATCGTCAGATCTTGCCGATCAGGTCGAGCGACGGGGTCAGCGTTTCCGCGCCCGGCGTCCACTTGGCCGGGCACACTTCACCCGGGTGCGCGGCGATGTATTGCGCGGCCTGCACCTTGCGCAGCAGTTCGCCTGCGTCGCGGCCGATGCCGTTGTCGTGGATTTCGCACAGCTTGATCTCGCCTTCCGGGTTGATCACGAACGTGCCGCGCAGCGCCATCCCTTCTTCCTCGATCAGCACGTCGAAGTTGCGCGACAGCGTGAGCGTCGGGTCGCCGACCAGCGGGTACTTGATCTTGGCGATCGTGTCCGACGTGTCGTGCCATGCCTTGTGCGTGAAGTGCGTGTCGGTCGACACGCCGTAGATTTCGACACCCAGCTTCTGGAATTCCGCGTAACGGTCGGCGAGGTCGCCCAGTTCGGTCGGGCACACGAACGTGAAGTCGGCCGGGTAGAACACGACGACGGACCACTTGCCCTTGAAGTTCTCTTCCGAGACGGGCACGAATTCGCCGTTGTGGTAAGCGGTTGCCTTGAACGGCTTGATTTGGGTGTTGATGATCGGCATCTGGACAATTCCTTTTCGTCAGGGGTGAGTGGAGTGTTGCCAGTATCCGGGTTCACCCCGAGCTTGTGAAATTGCTTGTTTCAATCCGCGGCATCGGGATTTTCTATCTGCTTCCGGCCCTTGATTGGTAGGCGGGGAGGGCGGCGGACATCGACGCGGGCGGCACCCCGCTCGGCATGAGCGCGGCCGGGGGATGTGCCGGGAAGGCGTATGCGCTCGCGTACGCCGGCTTAGATCTGATACGGCACGCGAACGCCGGGTTCGGAGGCGGGAAAGTCCTTCGTGTTGCGCGACACGAGCAGCAGACCGTTCACTTGCGCCGATGCCCACACGATTGCGTCGGGCAGGCGTATCCGGCGGTCCTTGCGAATCGTCGCGGCGCGATTGGCAACCGTGCTGTCGAGTGCGATGACATCGAACGACGCGAGCCATGCCATGGGGCCCCGCTCAAATCCCCGCCATCTTCCGCAACCACGCCGCCAGCCGCCTGGCCCCGTCCGGCATGTCCGCGTCCTCGCGCGTGCACAGGTAGTAGTCGCGCCCGTCGTCGAGCGCGTGATCGAACAGTTTCACGAGCTCGCCGTTCGCCAGTTCGCGCTGCACCAGCGGCGCGCGCAGCAGCGCGGCGCCGAGATCCGCGCGGGCGGCGCTCAGCGTGAGCTGGCCATCCTCGAACATCGGCCCGACCGCGTGCGACACGTGCCGCACGCCGGCGCCCTGCAGCCAGTTGACCCACGTGCTGCGATCCTCGTCGTGCACGAGCGGCGCGCGCGCGAGATCGGCCGGCGTGCGGAACGGCCCGTGACGCTTCAGGAACGACGGGCTGCACATCGGCACCATCGCGCCCGGCAGCAGCCGCTCGCAGCGATAGCCGGGCCAGTCGCCGGTGCCGAAGCGGATCGACAGGTCCGACGCATCGCTTCGATAGTTGCGGTGATGCGCGTACAGCACCGTGACGTCGACATCGGTGTTGTCGGCCAGGAACGCGTGCAGCCGGGGAATGAACCAGCCGATGCCGAGCAGCGGAATCAGGCTGACGGTGATCTGTCGCAGCGACGAACGGTCGCGCACGAAGCGCGTCGCGCTGCGCAGCACCGAGAACGCCGCGCTGATCGACCGGTAGTAGTCGCGTCCTTCGTCGGTGAGCGCGAGCAGCCGGCCTTCGCGCACGGTCAGCGGCGTCTGGATGAACGCTTCGAGCAGTTGCAGCTGATGGCTGACCGCCGACGGCGTGATGTCGAGCTCGGCCGCCGCCGCGGTGACCGAGCCCAGACGCGCAAACGCTTCGAACGCACGCACCGCGCGCAGCGGCGGATCGTGCGGCAATTGTTCGATATTTTTCATGTGTCAAATTTTATCGAAAAGTCAGGGTAAGCGGCAACATGAAAATATTCTTTATTTACAGCTGCATAGGGTAATGTGACGGGAACGGCATAAGCATCCAACCATTGGGTATTTGGGGTTTGGATGCTGAATATTTAATATTTTTCATGTTTTTGATCCGACTGACCGATCCCCGCACATGAAAATCGCTTTCCTCTCCGCCAGCGTCGCCTTCTCGGCGGTCGCCCTCGTCGCTTCCGTTCCCGCATTCGCGCAGTCCGCTCCACAGACGGTCCTGATCGGTCTCGCCGCGCCGCTCACCGGCCCGTCCGCGCGGATCGGCAAGGACTTGCAGAACGGCGCGCAACTCGCGATCGACGACGCGAACGCGAAGCATCCGACCATCGGCGGCAAGCCGGTCGTCTACCAGCTCGTCGCGGCCGACGACCAGTCCGACCCGCGCACGGCCGTCGCGGTCGCGCAGCAACTCGTCGACCGGCACGTGATCGGCGTCGTCGGTCACTGGAACACGGGCTGCAGCGTGCCGGCGTCGCGCGTGTACCGCGATGCGGGCATTCCGCAGATCGCGCCGGCCTCCACCGGCCATCAATACACGCAGCAGGGCTACGCGACGGCGTTTCGCATCATGGGTCACGACGATGCGGGCGGCCACTTCACCGGTGCGTACGCGGTGAAGACGCTGAAGGCGAAGCGCATCGCGGTGATCGACGATCGCACGTCGTTCGGCGCGGGGCTGGCCGACCAGTTCATCAAGGGCGTGCAGGCGAACGGCGGCACGATCGTCGATCGCCAGTACGTGAACGACAAGACGACCGACTTCAGCGGCGTGCTGACCGCGATCAAGGGCAAGCGCGCGGATCTCGTGTTCTTCGGCGGCCTCGACGCGCAGGCCGCGCCGATCGCGCGCCGGATGCGCCAGCTCGGCGTGAACGCGCCGCTGCTCGGCGCGGGCGGCTTCGTGAGCCAGACCTTCCTGTCGCTCGCCGGCAAGGACGGCGACGGCGTGGCGGCGCTCGAACCGGGCCTGCCGCTCGACCGGATGCCGGGCGGCAAGGCATTCGACACGCAATACCGGGCGCGCTTTCACGCGCCGATCGAGCTGCATGCGCCGTTCGCGTACGACGCGGCCGCCACGCTGATCGCGGCCGCGCAGAAGGCCGGCACGACGCAACCGGCGAAGCTGGTCTCGGCCGTTCGTGCGGTCGACCGGCCCGGCGTGACGGGGCGTATCGCGTTCGACGCCGAAGGCAACCTGAAGGATCCGGCCTTCACGATCTACCAGGTGCGCGGCGGCAAGTGGGCCGTCGTCGACGTGCTCGGCGGCGCGCGCACCGCAACGAAGTAACGACAAAACCACCCAGACGATCCCCATGACAGAAGCGAACCAGACATCCGCCGCCGCCGAGGACACGCGCCTCGGAATCCTCGCGCGGCGCCGCATCGAAGCGGAAATCATCAAGCCGATCTACGAGATCATGAAGCGCGAGTTCGGCGCCGAGCGCGCGCAGGCCGTGATCGCGGAAGCCGTGCGCGGCGCGGCCGTCGACGCGGGGCGAACGTTCGCCGCGCAGGAGCCGGGCGGCACGAGCGTGAAGTCGTTCATCGCGCTGCAGGTGCTGTGGGAGAAGGACGATGCGCTCGACGTCGAGGTGCGGCGCGCGGACGACGCGCACTACGACTACGACGTGCATCGCTGCCGCTACGCGGAGATGTATCACGCGATGGGGCTCGGCGAGATCGGGCACCTGCTGAGCTGCGCGCGCGACAGCCATTTCATCCAGGGTTATGCGCCGGACATCGCGCTCACGCGCACGAGCACGATCATGCAGGGCGGCACGCGCTGCGATTTCCGCTATGCGCTGCAACGCGCGCCGGAGAACGGCGATGCATGACGCTACCGTGGCCATGCCGCGTGTCGACGGCGATCGTCTGTGGGCGTCGCTCGAACGGATGGCGCAGATCGGCGCGACGCCGAAGGGCGGCGTCTGCCGTCTCGCGCTGACCGATCTCGACCGCGAGTCGCGCGACCTGTTCGTGCAGTGGGCGCGCGACGCCGGCTGCACGGTGCGGGTCGACCGGATGGGCAACGTGTTCGCGCGCCGCGCAGGCCGCAAGCCCGATGCCGCACCGGTGATGACGGGCTCGCACGCCGACTCTCAGCCGACCGGCGGCCGCTACGACGGCATCTACGGCGTGCTCGGCGGGCTCGAGGTCGTGCGCGCGCTGAACGATGCGGGTATCGAGACCGAGCGCCCGATCGACGTCGTGATCTGGACCAACGAGGAGGGCTCGCGCTTCGCGCCGGCGATGGTGTCGGCCGGCGTGTTCTCGGGCGTCTATACGCTCGAATACGGGCTGTCGCGCACCGACGGCGCGGGCCGGACGATCGGCGAGGAGCTCGAACGGATCGGCTATGCGGGCGCGGAGCCGGTCGGCGGCTATCCGGTGCACGCCGCGTACGAACTGCATATCGAGCAGGGCGCGATTCTCGAACGGGCCGGCAAGACGATCGGCGTCGTGACGGCCGGGCAGGGGCAGCGCTGGTACGAGGTGACGCTCACCGGTGTCGACGCGCACGCGGGCACGACGCCGATGGCGTTCCGCCGCGATGCGCTGGTCGGCGCCGCGCGGATGATCTCGTTCATCGAAGTGCTCGGCCGCCGTTACGCACCGGATGCGCGCGCAACGGTCGGGATGATCGAGGCGCGGCCGAACTCGCGCAACACGGTGCCCGGCGGCTGCTTCTTCACGGTCGAATTCCGTCATCCCGACGATGCGGTGCTCGACGAACTGGACGCGGCGCTGCGCGTGGAACTCGCGCGCGTGGCCGATGAAACCGGCCTCGGCGCACGGATCGAGCAGATTTTCACGTATGCGCCGGTGCCGTTCGCGCCGCGCTGCATCGACGCGGTGCGCGACGCGGCCCGGGCGCTCGGGCTGTCGCACATGGATATCGTGTCCGGCGCGGGCCATGATGCCTGCTATGTCGCGCGCGTCGCGCCGACCGGCATGATCTTCGTGCCGTGCGTCGACGGGCTGAGCCACAACGAGGCCGAAACGATCACGCCCGAATGGGCGACGGCCGGCGCCGACGTGCTGTTGCGCGCGGTGCTGCAGAGCGCGCAGGAAGCGTGAGCGCGACGGGCGCGGCCGCGGGCCTGCGCGGGCGCGCCCGGCCGCGCCGGTTCTGTGTCGCCTGTATGTTCCGTTACTTCTCCGCCTTGCGCCGCGCCCTATACGCGAGATACGCGACGATCTGGTCGAGTTCGCGGTCGCTCAGCTGATCGGGCGGAAACGCCGGCATGCTGCGGCCCGGCCAGTCGCGCACCGACGCCGGGTTGCGGATGTAGCGGCGCAGCGCGGTGGGCTGGAAGTAGTCGACCGGGTTCATCGGCGTGTTCAGGTCGGGGCCGGCGTGGCTGCTGCCCGCGCCGTCGATGCGGTGGCACGCGAGACACTGCGTGACGAACAGGCGCTGGCCCGCGCGCGCCGGATCGTTCGCGGCCACTGCGGCGTCGACGGCGAGCGACGGCCAGCGCGCGAGCGGCGACGATTCGATCGTGATGCGCACGATCTGGTACGGCCACTGTTCGCCGCGCACCGACGACGCGTCCGGCCCGAGCCAGACGAGATAGAACGGCCCCGCGCTGACCTGCTTGCCGGGCAGCTTCGGCCACGGATGGGCCGGATCCTCGATCGCGAGCCACGGGATCGCGCCGGCCGGCGCGCGGCGGCGCACGAGATCGAGCGGCAGCTGCGCGGCGAAACCGTCGGCCGCGCGCGTTTCGAGCACGCCGTCGGCCGGTAGCGGCGTATCGCCGAGCAGCGCGGCGAACGGCACCGCGCGGAACGTCATCGGCCGGCCGTATGCGATGTCGCGCGGCACGTGGATGTCGGCCGCATCGGCGCGCGCGAGCAGCGTCTGGCGGGCGAGGGCGCGGCTCGTGCCGTCGGTGTCGAGTTCGAGCGTGGACTGGGCCGACACGCGTTGCCCGAGCAGGCAAACCGTCAGCAGCACGAGCGAAAACCACTGGCGCTTCAGCATTCGTTCTCCGGGAAGGGGCGTTCCGGCGGCGGCAAGGGGCGGGACGCCGCGGCCGATGGAAGGAATCGGGCGACAGTCTATCCGGTACGGGCGGCGCTGGCGAATCCGACGAGGAAAGGTGAGGCGGCCGTGATTGAACGGGTCGCGACGGCGGGCCCGGCTAACGGGCGCCGGATGGGCGAGGTGCTTTCGCCGCGCCGTCCGGACGGCGAAGGCGAAGGGTACGGGCGCGACACGGTCTGCTCGCGCTCGCGACGTTGCGCGACCGGGCCGGCCGCCGTCAGCGACGCGAACACGTCGCTTCGTTCTTCGGCATCGGCGTGCCGCGCTCCGGTTCGAAATCGGCTTCACGCAACCCCGACGGCGTCAGCGACACGAAATGCATCGCCGTGCCGCGCGCCGGGAAGCCGGCGATGCCGGTCGAGCCCCACGGAACCGGCGAGCGCTGCACGCCGCTCACCGTCATGTCCGCCGGCGCAAGCGCAAGCGTCAGCAGCCGCCCGTCGCGGGTCGGCACATAGGCATGCGTGCCGGCGACGCCGATGTCCGATTCGCGCACGGACGCGGGCAGGCAATCGAGCGTCGCCGTGCGGCGGCCGTCCGGCGCGATCAGCATCGCGACGCCGCGATCGTCCGCCGTCGTCGTGACGACGAGGAAACGGTCGATCTCCGGCACATAGGCAGCCGAATACACGTAGTACTGGATCGCGTCGTTCAGCGTTCCGCGTTTGTCCAGTTTCGCGCTGACCGGGTCGAACATCGCGTATTCGAGCGTCGCATCCGTGCTGCCGTCGATGAATTTCTGCCACACGAGCAGCGCGTTGCGCGGCGAGCCCGCGATCACGGGCCACCACTCGCGGCGGCGCGGCGCGACCGCGACGCGGTTCAGCACGCGCCCGGCCGCGTCGTAGGTTTTCAGGTAGACGCCGTTGCCGCTGCCGAGGTTGTCGACCCCGCCGCCGTTGACCCAGTCGGCCGAGTAGAACACGACGAAGCGGTCGGCGACCGTCGCGACATGCCCCGAATGGCCGCCCGATTCGACGTCGTTCGGGTAGGGCTTGATCGGCTTCAGGTCGCGGCGGTAGACGCCGTAGCGCTGGCTGACTTCCTGCGGCGTGTTCCAGCCGTCCTCGAACGTGACGAAGATGTCGCCGCGCGCGTTCTGCGCGATCGATACCGGCTCCTGCGCCTCGGGGCGGCTGATGAACGTGCGGACGTGCTGCACGCGCGGCTCGCCGGGCAACCATTCGCCGACGTACACGTCGTGCGGCCAGCTGCCGCCGCGCCGCGCGCCGCGCGGCACGATGCCCGAGCTGCTGAAGAACACCCAGCGTTTGCCGTTGCCGGCGTCGGCCACGCCGATGCCATGCATGAAGCGCCGCGGGTCGCCGGTGTCCTGCGGCGCCGGGGCGCCCGACACGGTGACCGTATGCACGACCGGCGCGCCGGCACAGGCCGGCGGCGACGCCGTGCCGATGCCGCCCGCGCCGCAGAGCGCCGCGGCGGCCAGCCGCACGAGCGCCTGTACCGGGCGCGTTCGTCGCATCATTCGACGGTCACCGATTTCGCGAGGTTGCGCGGCTTGTCGACGTCGGCGCCGCGCGCGCAGCCGACGTGATACGCGAGCAGTTGCAGCGGGATCACGTTGACGATCGGCGACAGCAGGTCGCCCGATTCGCGTACGCGGATCAGGTGCGTGTCGCGATCGGCGTCGATCTCGAGCTGATTGCCGGCCAGCACGTAGAGCCGCCCGCCGCGCGCACGCACCTCGGCCATGTTCGACTTCAGCTTCTGGAACAGGCGGTCGTCCGGCGCGATCGTGACCACCGGCATCGCGCTCGTGACGAGCGCGAGCGGCCCGTGCTTCAGCTCGCCGGCCGCATAGCCTTCCGCATGGATGTACGACACCTCCTTGAGCTTCAACGCACCTTCCATCGCGATCGGGAAATGGATCCCGCGGCCGAGGAACAGCGCGTTCTCGGTGCGGGCGAACTTCGCGGCCCAGCCCATGATCTGCGTCTCCAGCGCGAGCGCGTGGCCGATGCGCTCGGGCAGCGCGCGCAACTGCTTCAGGTGCGTCGCGACTTGCGCGGCATCGAGCCGGCCGCGCAGTTGCGCGAGCGTCAGCGTCAGCACGAACAGCGCGACGAGCTGCGTGGTGAACGCCTTGGTCGACGCGACGCCGAGCTCGATGCCGGCCCGCGTCAGGAACCGCAGCGGCGCATTGCGCGCGATCGTGCTGGTCGCGACGTTGCAGATCGCCATCGACAGTTCCTGGCCCATCGCACGCGCCTGCTCGATCGCGCCGATGGTGTCGGCCGTTTCGCCCGACTGCGAGATGCCGACGACGAGCGTGCGCGGATCGGCCACCGTGTCGCGGTAGCGGAATTCGCTGGCGATCTCGACCTGCGCGGGCACGCCCGCGATGCTTTCGAGCCAGTATTTGGCGGTCAGGCCCGCGTAGTAGCTGGTGCCGCAGCCGAGCAGCAGCACGCTTCTCACGCGCGACAGCAGCGCGCGCGTGCCTTCCGTCGCGTCGAACAGCGCCGGCGAGATCGTGTCGATGCCGTCGAGCGTGCTATCGATTGCCTTCGGCTGCTCGAAGATCTCCTTCTGCATGAAGTGCTGGTACGGGCCGAGCGCGGCGTCGTCCGCGCGCGCCTTCACTTCGCACAACGGGCGCCGGGCTTCCTGTCCGCCCGCGTCGACCACGGCGATGCGATCCGGCGTGATCAGCGCGACGTCGCCGTCCTCCAGGTACACGAAGCGGTCGGTCAGGTCGCTGAGCGCCGCGCAGTCGGACGCGAGGTAGTTCTGCTCGGCGCCGATGCCGATCACGAGCGGCGAGCCGGCGCGCGCGGCGACGAGGCGCTGCGGTTCGCGTGCGCTGAGCACCGCGATCGCGTACGCGCCGTGCAGCCGTTTGACGGCGCGCACGACCGCGTCGAACAGGTCGTCGCGATAGAGGCTGTGGATCAGGTGCGCGATGACTTCGGTATCGGTCTGCCCGCGAAACGTATAGCCGCGTTCGCGCAGCTCGACGCGCAGCGTGTCGTGGTTCTCGATGATCCCGTTGTGCACGACGGCGATCGTGTCGCCCGACATGATCGGGTGCGCGTTCATTTCGGATGGCGCGCCGTGCGTCGCCCAGCGCGTATGCGCGATGCAGGTCTGCGCTTCGAGACCGAGCGTCAGCACGCGATCCTGCAGGTCCGTCACGCGTCGCAGCGTGCGTTCGCTGCGCAGGCGGCCGTCGCCCTGCACGGCGATGCCGCACGAATCGTAGCCGCGATATTCGAGCCGGCTCAACGCATTGACCAGTTGCGGCACCTGATTGTTCAGGCCGCTTGCTCCGACGATTCCGCACATGATTCACCTCGTCTCCAGGAAGTTGCCGGCTGACGCGCGACGCGCGCCAGCACGATGTCGGGAGCGATGCCACGTCGCGCGGCAGGCGTCGCGCGCGGCGCGGCATGTCTCCGGCGAGTTATTCGCGGGGCTGCGGCCCGGCATGCGCGACCCATTCGATGCCCGAAATCGACCCGTTCGCATCGTGCGACGCGACGAGAATGCGCGTCGTGCGCCGCGCGCCGCGGCGGCGGGCGCTCGCGATCGCGGTCGGCGGCACGGAGCGCACCTTCACGCTGGCCGAGCGCCGCAGCATCTTCGACACGCGCAACCGGTATGCGAGCGGATGCACGACGCGTCCCGCGATCAGCCACATGACGATCGTGCCGGCGATCAGCGCGATGCTCGTCACGTAGAACACGATCTGCTCGATCGGCATCTCGGCCTCGTTGAACGGCAGCAGGTAGCGGTACGTGTAGATGCAGATCGATGCCCAGACACCGCCGACCAGCGCGGGCCGCACGAGGCGGAACCATGCGACGAGCACGGGCCCGACGATGCTGCCGCGTTCGGCGATCAGGTCGCGCGGGGCGCGCAGGGAAAGGTCAATAATCGGCGCGTTCTTCATGTTGAATGCCTCGGTCGGGACTGACCCAAACGGCGCGCTTGCCGCGGCCCCGCAGCACGACGGCGGGCAGGGCGACGACGGTGGTGATCATGCTGATCAGCCAGAACGCGACGGGGTACCAGATGGTGTCAAGGAAGTACATCAGGAGTTTTTCGTCGTAACGACGATCGATCATGCTGCCGATGATCAGCTGCAGGATGCAGGTCGCGACCAGCAGCATCCCGTGCCAGTGCGGCACCACGGATACATGCCAGTTCGGCGGAAGCGGGTAGACGACGTCGATCAGCGCGAGCAGCAGGATGAACGACATCGAGTACGCCCACGCGATGCCGATCAGGTATTCGGCGAACAGCGGCCACATCATCATCTGCGTGGGCCGCATCAGCGTGCCCGCGTACTTGAGCAGCACCTGGATGCCGCCCTTCGACCAGCGCAGCCGCTGCCGGTAGAGCCCCTTGACCGTCTCCGGCATCAGGATCCAGCTGAGCGCGTGCGGCTCGTACACGACGCGCCAGTCGCGGCACTGCAGCTTCCAGCTGATGTCGATGTCCTCGGTCAGCATGTCCGAGCTCCAGTAGCCGACGTCGGCGAGCGCGGTCTTGCGGAACATCGTGATCACGCCCGACACCGTGAAGATGCGGCCGTACACCTGCTGCGTGCGCTTGATCAGCCCGACGATTGACGAAAACTCGCCGACCTGCATGCGGCCGAGCAGCGACGTGCGCGTACGGATACGCGGGTTGCCGGTCACCGCGCCCACGCCCGGGTCGGTCAGGAAATGTTCGAGCATCCAGCCGATCGCGTCGTGCGCGAGCAGCGCGTCGCCGTCGATGCAGAGCAGGTACTCCGCGTTCGACACGGCCGCCGCGGTCGTGAGCCCGACCGCCTTGCCTTCGTTGCGCGCGTGATGGATCACGAGCAGCCGGGGGATCTCGACGGCCAGCTCGTTGAGGATTTCGCCGGTACGGTCCTTGCTGCCGTCGTTGACCGCGATGATGTCGTAGTTCGGATACTGCATGCCGTTCAGGTGGCCGATCACGCTGCGCGCGTTCGCGGCTTCGTTGAAGCACGGCACGACGATCGAGACCTTCGGGATGCCGCTCGACGCGATCGTGCGCGTCGACAGCTCGCGGCCCTCTTCGAGCAGGAAGTAGTGCACGACGCCGCCGATCATCCACAGATACGACATGAAGAACGGATAGTAGAAGACGAAATCCTGCAGGCGCTGGATGAGGCTGTGGGTGGTCATGGCGTCTTGGTTCCCTGCGATTGCTGCATCTGCATCAGCGCGTTGATCGAGGTGGGATCGAGGCGCGACTTCAGCGACATCACGTCGCGCATCGCGTCGAGCTCCGGCTGGCCGTTCAGGAAGTTGTCGGGGTAGTAGCCGAAATTCACCGCGCCTTCGCTGCGCAGCCGCCGCATCTGCGCGAGCAGCGTGCTGGCCGGCACCGCCTTCTGTCCGTGCCAGTCGTATGACTGCAGTTCGAACACGGTGCGCTGCAGCCCGCGCTGCTTCGTGCGCACCGCCTTCACGAGCTGGTCGAGCCAGCCTTGCGGATCCTTCGCCTGTTCCATGTACGGCATCGCCATCAGCGCGACGTAGTCGTAGGCCGCGAGGAAATCGTCGTAGTTCTGCGCGTACCACGCTTCCGACTCGGGCTTGAGCACCGGCATCGCGAAGAGGTTGCGCGCGGTCAGCACGTCGCCGACGTTCTGGTGGGCCAGCACGATCTGCTCGAGCTGCCGGGTCATGTCGATCAGGTGGCGCGTTTTCTGGCGCGTCCAGCGTTTCATCAGGTCGGGGTTCTCGCGGATCTTGCCGACGTCGGCCGGCAGGCCCCATTGCGAATAGGTGCGCAGCGCATGCCGGCTCGCGTCCTCGTAGTCGTCGAGCACGGCGTCGTCGCTGAACAGGATGCCGCTGAACGACGCGTGCTTGCTGAGATCCTCGTAGATCTGCTGGATCATCAGCCGCGCATCGGGATCGAACGGGCTCAGCCGGAACACCCGCGTGCCGTTCTCGCGGGCCGGCGCGCCGCCGAACGCGCTCACGGCTTCGAGCGAGCGGAGCTTGTCGGCCGGCGGCCGGAACGCGAGCACCGGCATCCACGCGTACACCTGCACGTTGGAGCGCGTGTTGAGCTGCCACGCGGCACGCGAGAACAGGTCGGAGCGCATCGGCAGGTGCCGGTTCGGGAAATACACCGCTTCGGCCACGCCCGTGCCCTTCGGGTCCGCATACGCCTGCAGGTACACGGATTTGGGCTGCATCCGGTAGATGCGCTCGATCAGCTTGCCGAGATTCGCTTCCTGCCGCGCGGGATCGGGATCGTAGACCTGGTCGAGATCGACCTGCACGGTGCGCTCCGGCACGTCGACGTCGCCGCGGTTGGCCGCCGGCTCGCGCATCGAGCGCTCGAACCCGCCGATATCGACGTCGTACATCATCAGGATCCGTCTCAGCCGGTCGAGCGGCACGTCGGGCGTATTCGGGCCGGCATCGAGACTGAACTGGATGTCCATGCCGAGCGACGTCGAGATCTGGCGCACCGGCTGATTTTCCGCGCCGTATGGCCACACCATCGAACGCGCCACGATACCCGTGCGTTCCTTGATTTGCCGCACGCACGTCTGCAAGTCGTCGTGCACGCGTGCGTGGAACTCGGCGTCGGTTTCGTAGCGCTTCTGGTCCTTCAGGTAAAGATGCGACGTGGTCGCCGGCAACTCGTTGCCTTGCGGGTTCGCGACCGCGCCATGATGGAGATTGTGGGTGTGGCAGCCGAGCTCGACGAATTCCGACTGGCCGAGCTTCTTCACCTCGTCCCACGACAGGAAGTAGTCGCGCGGCACCTGCACCTTGTCGCTGATGCGGATCGGCGTATCGGGCGGCGTATCGATCCACGCGGTGACGAGGCCCATCACGGCCGGATACTTGAAGCGCTCGAGCAGCGGCAGCACCTTCGTGTAGTGGCTGCGGAAGCCGTCGTCGAACGTGAGCAGGACCGAACGCGGCGGCAGCGGCTTGCCGCCGCGGCGCGACTCCTCGATCTGCTTGACCGTGATGGTGTGGTAGTTGTTGGTCTGCAGCCACGAGAAGATCGCGGTCAGCGTGCCGGTATCGACCGCGAACGGATCGATTATCGCGGTCGGCGACGAAAACGACGCCATCAGGTTGTCGCGCACGTCGTGCATGCAGATCACGCGAAACGTCTTGCCGTCGGCCGGATCGGACGGCGGCAGCAGGTCGATCATCCTGGCGTGGGTCACGCCAGGGAACAGCGAACAGGCGGCAAACGTGCCGAGGCATCCGCACATGAAGGTCCGTCTGGATTGCAGCATTACGCCATCTCCTTGCTAAAACGGCAGGTTGACCGACAGGAAGCCGGTTTCCGAGCGCTCGCGCTGGCCGTCGTACGCGTGGCTGCTGACCTCGACGCCGTAGCTCAGCGTGATGTCGTGCTTGAACGTCCACGCGTGCTCGAGGCGCGCGCTCCACAGCGGGCTGGTGCCGAAGCCGCGCTCGTTGTACGCGCCGCCCGATACCGACACGCGCTGCTGCAGCCCCGTGTCGCCCTTCTTCCACAGCGTCAGCTGGTGCATGACGGTCGCGGCGGCCGCATAGTCGCGACCGGGGCTGAAGTAGGGCGCGTCGTGACGCGTGTTGCTGTCGGTACCGAGATTCAGCGAGACGTTGACGAGCTGGTTCGCGGACGTGTACACGCGCTGCGTCGCCGTCGCCGCGATCTCCTGGTGCAGGTTCGAATCGCTGTAGCGGCTCACGCCGTAGCTCAGCTTGACTTCGCGCCGGTCGTTCTGGCGATACACGACCTCGACGTTCGCGGAGCGGCCCCAGATGTGCGCGGCATACGCCTTCCACGGCAGCGAGTTGTCGTTGGTGTCGAGCCCGGCGCTGACGGTCCAGTAGTCGTTCAGTGCGTACGCGATCGTCCCGCGGCCGCCGGTTCGGCCGTCTCCGCCGAGCGAGCGCGTGACCTCGCCCAGCACGGTGAGCGGCCCGTGCCGGTAGTCGCCGCCGATGCCCGTGCGTGTGCGGCTGACGCTGCCGCCGTCGGTTTGCGCATGGCCGTAGAACGTATGCGCGAAGACCCGCCAGTTGTCGCCGAACGGTTGCGAGTAGATGTAGCTGTCCGACGTGAAGCTGTTGTCGGCCAGCGCGCTGTTGCCGTGCTCGAAACTCACGTCGGTCGTGAACACCGGGCTGCGATAGGCCTTGTAGTCGCGCTTGAAGCCGCGCACGGCGCCGCTGTCCGGGAACGTGTTGCCCAGCGTCTGGTCGACGGTCTTCGCGGTCGCGTAGTCGTCCGCCGTCAGCGACGCGCGGCCGAGGCCCGCGAGCATCTCGACGCTGTCCGGGTGATCGGTCAGCGAGGCGCGATACATCGAGATCGCCTGGCGCGGATGCGACTGGCCCGACACTGCATCGGCGTGCGCGGCGCGGATCTCCGCGTTGAACGGCACCTCCTTCTCGAGTTGTTCGAGGGCGGCGATCCCCTGGTCGACGTGACCCGTGAAGATCAGGTACTGCGCGCGCAGCCGGTAGTAGCGCAGATAGTCGCTTTCTCCGGGGCCGACGTTGGTCACCTGCTTGACCGGCGGCAGCGACTTCTCCATGTCGTCGAGCACCTGCTTCGCCTGCGGCGCACGCCCCTGGTCGACGTACGACCAGAACAGTCCTTCGCGCAGCTCGATCGGCTGCGTGCGGGCGCCGTACTGGAAGCCGCGGGTCGCGCGATCCGTCGGCGACGCGGTGGCCTGCTTCAGCGCACGCGCGTACACGGCGTTCGCCTTGACCGGCTCGCCCAGGTACAGGTACGCGTCGCCGACGGCCGCCAGTGCGTCGATCGAGATTTCCGCGTTGGACGGAATCGTCTCGAACGTCGCGACGGCCGTCTTCATGTCGCCGCGTGCCGCAAGGGCGACGACCCGGTCGCCCGCGAGTGCGGTGCGGACCGGGGTGTACTCGGGGGTGGGCGGTATCCGCTTGTCGAGGTCGTCCGCCGCACGCAGGGCGCTGTCGATTCCGTCGAAGCGGTCCGAACTCGTCATCGAACGCGACTTGTCGCGTCCGCCGCGCACCTGCTGGCGAATCGACAGCTCTTCCAGTTGCGCGATGTCGACGGCGGAGAACGCATCGGGCCGCGCCTTCGCTTCGTCGAGCGCCTTGACCGCGCCGCCGCTCGCCGCGAGGCCGAACACGTCGTTGCGCACCGTCGCGACGTCGGCCGTGCGGAGGTTCGGCGCCTGCGCATTCGGTGCCTGGACGTCGGGCCCTTGCGATCGCTGGATCGACTCGCCGGGGAGTTGCGCGCCGGGCGACTGTGAATTCGGTTGCTGGGGCGACGGCGGTTCGGCGTGGGGCGGCTGGGTCACGGGTGTCGGCGAATTCGGCATCGGCATGCCGGCTGCCTGCGCGGTGAGCGTCGGCGTGGCGGGCGTCGCTGCCGTAGCCGGCGGTGCGGCGGTCGCGGCCTGGGCGAGCTGCTGCGGCGCATCCGACGCTTGCGCGCGTGGCGCGGGCGTATCGGGCGGCGCGGTGTCGAATGCCTGCGCGAGCAGCATCGGTGCGGTCGACGCCTGCGCGGCCGGCGCAGGTGCATTCGACGACGTTGCGACCGGCACGGGGGCGCCCGGCTGCGCGGCATCGGGGTCCACCACGACCGTGGTCGGCATCGCCGGGTTCGGCGCCTGCGCGGCCTGCATCGACGCGTCCGAGGCCCGCGCGATCGGCGTCGGCGCAAGAGGCGGCTGCGTGCCCGAACCCTGGGCGGCCTGCATCGACGCACCCGTCGGTCGCAGGTCGGGCGGCAGCGTATCCGGCGCGCCGCGGGAGCCGGCGATTTCACCCGTACTGCGCGGTTCCGCGTCGCCTTCGGCGGCAAGGCACGAGCCGGACGCGACGAGCAGGCACAGCAGCGGCGCATGCAGGAGGATCCGCCGGTTCGGCGGAATGACGGTGGTGCATTGTTGGTGACGATTGTTGGCCACGGTGTCTCCTCACTTTGAAACGAACACATCGGTTGCGCGCCCGACGGCGCGCGTCGCCGGCCGTCGCCCCCGCCGGGCGGCGAGGCCCGGCGGCATCCGGCCGGTTCAGAGGCGGTTGCGGATCGCTTGTCCAAGCAGCGCGCGCGATTCGCTGTTCCTCGGGTCGATGGCGAGTGCACGGCTCGCGTTTTGCTCCACACAGCTCCATTCGTCGATCTGTGCGCACCAGCGCGCCTTGGCCAGCGCGCGGGCGCCTTCCAGCTCATCGTGCGTGACGCTCGCGGCTTCCATGTGCGAGGTACCGGCGATATACGATTGCGGTGGCTGTTTCGGCACGGGGTCGGGGTGTTTTCTCGCGCGCGCCAGCGCTTGCGAACGCGAGGTCCGATGCGCATCGCCGGGGCGCGCCGTGCGGCTGCCGGCCGACGCGGCGTGCGGGGCGGCTGCGAGCCTCGTCGGCGGCACATGCGCCGGGCGGTGTCTCGCGTCGGAGCGTGCCGCCGCTTGCGGCGGCACGGCCGGTTCGGCCACGGCAGACACGGCGGGCGCGGTCGATGCCGAGGGCGTTGCCGGCTGCGCTTGCGCGACCGTCGACGGCGAGCTGGCGGGTGCGGACGCGCCGCCGGTCGCGGCCACGATGAACTTGCGGTACTTGCCGACGGCGGTTCCGATCACGTCGGCGATATCGTGCGTCACGCTCGCATGGCCGACCCTCGCGTCTCGTTCGACGTACGCGAAGGCACCGAAGATCGCGGCAAAGGCGGCGACGCTGAGCGCCGCATTCTTTCCCGGACCCCACGAGGGTTTCGGCTGACGGGCGGGCGAGCCGTCCGGTCGTTCTGCACGGGTCATTCACAACTCCTTGATTCGATACGTTCTCCGGATGACGCGATCGGAGCGGGGCGTGCGACGTTCACCATCGCAACTGCGTCGTGAGCGTGCCCGTCTCGACGATCGCGAACTGGGTGGCTCCCTGATAGGTTCCTTCGACCCGGTAGCTCGCATCCGGCACGCTGAACAGGCAGCGCGATCCCGATGCGTTGAATTCGACGAGCACGCGCCCATGCCGGCGCAGGCGCACCTGCACGTTGGAGAGCGGCTGCCCGGTGCTCCCCGACAGGAACGACACGCCCAGGTTGTACGGGCGTCCGTCCGGGGGAAGGGGCGCGGTACCGTCGATCCGCGCGTCGCCGCAGATATACGAAATCACGTACCGGTCCGCCCCCGGGGCGGACGCCGGCGACGAGGCCGCCGGTGTCTGGGCCATGGCGTTCATGCAGAGCGTGGAAAGCACGGCGCTCAGGAAAGGGCGAGCATGCTGTCGAAGCGAAGGTGACATTGAAATCTCCCGTCCGGAATCGATGACGTGTATCGACTCCGAGTCGAATTTGCCAACGTTCTTTTTGCGACACGCTATTGATACACGATGGCTTTTGAACCAACAACCGCGTGTGGCCGGAATGGGACGGGGTGAAAGATCCTATTTAAATAGGATAAGGAAGGATTGATGAGGATTTCTTAATGCTGATGAAAGTCGATATTGCCGAACACGAAAATTGCTCGTCGGTAGCGATGATCGAGCACGCTTTGAGTCACGTAGGAGGTATCGACCTTCGTGCCGAAAAATAACGACTGATAAAAGAAACTATTGCGGCTGTATTCGAGGAGATTCGATGAAGATCGGAATACAGGTCGCGCATCGTGAAATGAGGGTGCGACGTTTTGGATTAATCCGGCTGTTACAGGTAAATGGAAACTTGTGTAACAAGGTATTTCTGTCTTAAAAATGGGGCTGAATATTCTTACTTAATGCGTAAAGCAGTAAAAAGTACGACATGAATTAGCAAACGTTTGCGTTTTATCGAAATCGATTACGGGGCGGTGCGGGATTTTACGGAGTCCGACGGGATTATCGATTGCTATCGAGAGAATGCGCGTGCGCGCCGTGGATGTTCACGGCGCGCACGCTGCGTCAACGGCTGCCGGCCGCGCTTCGCCGCGCGCTGCGCATCGCCGGTGCAGCCGCGTCGTCGGTGCCGAGCGCAGCGTCTGCGGCGGCGCGCGGCCGGTTCATGATGTAGGCCCACAGCTGCTCGGCCGCGAGCCCGCGCTTGCGCGCCGATCGATACAGGCGGATTTCGAGTTCGGTGATCCAGTCGCCGGTGCCCGCGCACACGAGCGTGCCGTCCGCGAGTTCCTTCGCGACGCAGCTTTCCGGCAGCCAGCCGATGCCGTGCCCGGCCATGACCATGCCTTTCAGCGCCTCGGACATGTGCGTCTCGAAACACCGGTGCAGCACATATGGCTCGGTCGCGTTCAGCAGCAGCATTTCGACGACATTGCCGAGAAAGGCGCCCGACGAATACGCGAGCAGCGGCAGCGGGGCATCGGGCGTGCCGGGCAGCCGGAACACCGGCCTGCCGAGCGCATCGGGTGTCGACACGGGCAGGATCCGCTCGACGCCGAGGCTGACGAACGGGAAGTGGTTCGGGTCGAGCACGATCGGCAACTGCGGATGGTGATAGCCGAGCAGCAGGTCGCATTCGCCTTCGACCAGTTGCTGCACGCCTTCCGGTACGTTCACCGCATTGACGCGGGCCGTCACGTGGCCGACCTCGCTGTTGAGCTGCTTCAGCCATTCGGGAAACAGCGTGAACACGAGCGTATGGGCGACGGCGAAACGCACGACCTGGTCGCTTGCCGCGAACTGGTCGTAGCCGTTCACGAGATTGCGCGCCGCATACATGCTGCGCAGGATGTCCGCGGCGAGCCCGCGGAACATCTGGCCGGCCGGCGTCAGCGCGATCGGGTTGATGCTCCGGTCCACCAGCTTCGCGTCCATCCAGGTTTCGAGGGCGGCGATTCGTCTGCTGAACGCCGACTGCGTCAGGTGCCGGTGACGCGCGGCCCGGGAAAAGCTCTTGGTATCCGCCAGGCTCAGGAAATCTTCAAGCCATTTTGCTTCCATTTCGATCTTCGCTTTTTATAGTCGGGCGCCTGAAAGGCGGCGCCGTCTGCTGCACCAACGTTCTAGCGTACCGCGCCTCGCGCCGCTTGGGCCGATGTTTTTTTTCGATGGGTGTCAGTCGAAATATGCATGGGCGTTGTCGGCGGGATTACGGCTGCATAGCGTTGAGGGGCCGGACCGGTTAACCGGACAGTTCATCGCGTCGGACTGTCCCGGCTGCCCGGACGGCACTTCCCCAAGGGCCGGCTGCGCCGTGTGCGTGCCGGCCCGCCCGCTCATGCCGGTGCCGGCCCCGTCGCTTTTGGTGCAGTGCAGATTGCACATCCGTGACACGCGGGGGAACTATGTTCGTCGGATGCGGCGCAGCATCGGCCGTGCGCGTCGGCGGCGCAGCGCGAGTGCATGTCGCATCGGCCATTGCACCGTTATGGTGCGAAATGCCGCGCGGGCGTGCCTGGCGCGGCGCCAAAAACAGGGGGATATCGACGGGAGCGAACACGGCACGTTCCTTGCAAAGCATTGGTTACGCCGGTCCGGCATGCGCAATGCCGGGGAAAACGATCGATGGAGAAAAAATCGATGAAGCCATTCGATGAAATGCTGCAATCCGGCGACATGGTAAGGGCGCCTTACGCGCGCCTGAAGCAATGGCTCGACACGCAGGATCCCGCGAGCCTCGCCCAGAAGGCCCATGACGCGGAAGGCGTATTCCGCAAGACGGGCATCACGTTCGCCGTCTACGGCGACGCGGAGGCCGCCGAGCGGCTGATTCCGTTCGACATCGTGCCGAGGATCATCTCCGGCGCGGAATGGAGCCGGCTGTCGCTCGGCATCGAGCAGCGCGTGATGGCGCTCAACGCGTTCCTCGACGACATCTACCACCGCCAGGAAATCGTGCGCGCGGGCATCGTGCCGAAGCACCTGATCGCGCACAACGACGCGTTCATCCCCGAGATGATCGACTTCCGGCCGCCCGGCAACGTTTACACGCACATCATCGGCGTCGACATCGTGCGCACGGGCGAGAACGAATTCTACGTGCTGGAGGACAACGCGCGTACGCCGTCCGGCGTGTCGTACATGCTGGAAAACCGCGAAACGATGATGCAGCTCTTTCCGGAGCTGTTCCAGCAGGTAAAGGTGCGCCCGGTCGAAACCTATCCGCAGATGCTGCGCCAGTCGCTCGCGGCCGTGTGCCCGCCGGGCGGCAACACCGACAACCCGACCGTCGCGGTGCTCACGCCCGGCATCCACAATTCCGCGTACTACGAACATTCGTTCCTCGCCGACCAGATGGGCGTGCACCTCGTCGAGGGCAGCGACCTGCAGGTGATCGACGGCCGTGTCGCGATGCGCACCACCGAAGGCTTCCAGCCGATCGACGTGCTGTACCGCCGCGTCGACGACGCATTCCTCGATCCGCTCACGTTCCGCCCGGATTCGGTGCTCGGCGTGGCGGGCATCATGGACGTGTACCGCGCGGGCAACATCACGATCGCGAACGCGCCGGGCACCGGCATCGCCGACGACAAGGCGATCTACTCGTACATGCCGGAGATCGTCGAGTTCTACACGGGCCGCAAGGCGCTGCTGGAGAACGTGCCGACCTGGCGCTGCGGCGAGGCCGACAGCCTCAAGTACGTGCTCGCGCATCTCGACGAACTCGTCGTGAAGGAAGTGCACGGTTCGGGCGGCTACGGGATGCTGGTCGGGCCGTGCGCGTCGAAGGCCGAGCTCGACGCGTTTTCCGCGAAGCTGCGCGCGCGTCCCGCGAACTACATCGCGCAACCGACGCTCGCGCTGTCCACGACGCCGATCCTGACCGACGCCGGCCTCGCGCCGCGCCACGTCGACCTGCGGCCGTTCGTGCTGGTGTCGGACCGGATCCGCATCACGCCGGGCGGGCTCACGCGCGTCGCGCTGAAGGAAGGATCGCTGGTCGTCAACTCGAGCCAGGGCGGCGGCACCAAGGACACCTGGGTGCTGGCCGACTGAGCCGGACGCGACCGCGCGCGCCGGAGCCGGCGCGCGAACCGAACGAAGACGGAGTGGACACGAGATGCTTCTGGGACGTACTGCAAGCGGGCTCTACTGGATGTACCGCTATATCGAACGCGCGGAGAACATCGCGCGCATCGTCGACGCCGGGCTGCGGATGGCGCTCACGCGCACGGCCGACGCGCCGGCCGAATGGTCGTCGGTGCTCGTCAGCTCGGGCGCGGACGACGGCTATTGGCAGAAATACGACGCGTATGCGGCCGATACCGTGACCGACTACCTGCTGCGCGACCGCGACAACCCGTCGAGCGTGCTGTCGTGCATCGAGGCCGCGCGCTCGAACGCGCGGATGGTGCGCACGGCGCTCACGCGCGAGGCGTGGGAAAGCGTGAACGGCGCGTGGCTCGCGCTGCGCCGCGCGTTCGCGCAGCCGGTGCCGGAAAGCGAGCTGCCGGCCGTGCTCGACCAGGTGAAGCGCGAAACCGCGCTGATCCTCGGCAGCTTCTACAGCACGATGCTGCGCAACGAGATCTTCGATTTCGCGCAGATCGGCGCATTCATCGAACGCGCGGACAACACCGCGCGGATCATCGACGTGAAGTACCACCTGCTGCTGCCGTCGGTGTCGCACGTCGGCACGATCCTCGACAACTACCAATGGGAGACGATCCTGCGCTGCGTCGCCGCGCACCGCTCGTACCGCTGGGTGTACGACGTGCAGTACAAGCCGCTGAACATCGCCGACTACCTGATCCTGAACGGCCGCATGCCGCGCTCGCTGCGCTATTGCTACGGGCGCGTCGTGTCGAGCCTGAACCTGCTCGCGAAGGATTACGGCGTGACACACCCGTGTCACGACACGGCCACGAAGATCCTGCAAATGCTGTCCGATACCTCGGTCGAGCGGATCTTCAAGAGCGGCCTGCACGAGTTCCTGACCGACTTCATCGGCCGCAACAACAGCCTCGGGCTCGAAGTCGCCCAGGCTTACAACTTCGACTGAGACTTGCCATGCGACTCGCCATCCGACACATTTCGCGTTATCAGTTCGACGAACAAGCCAGCCATGCGCTGCAACGGCTGCGGCTGCGCCCGCAGTCCGGCCCCGGGCAGACGGTGCGCGCGTGGCAGGTCACGATCGACGGCGTCGAGCCGACGCTGTCGTACGCCGACGGGCTCGGCAACCGGATCGACCTCGTGCGCCACGATCGCGGCGCGAAGGACGAGATCGTCGTCGTGGCGGCCGGCGTCGTCGAGACGCAGGACCGCGCGGGCATTCTCGGGAACCCGGAAGGCTATGCGCCACCGTGGATCTTCGAGCGCGAGACCGCGCTCACGAAAGCCGGCGACACCGTGCGCGCGCTCACCGACGCGCTGCCGATCGAGCCGCACGGCCTCGACGCGTTGCACTGGCTGATGACGGAAGTGCACGGCCGCATCGCGTACGCGCCGAACCTGGCCGCCGACGCGCCCGTCGATGCGGAAACGGCGCTGCAAAGCGGCGAGGGCACGAGCCGCGACCATGCCCATGCGTTCATCGCGGCCGCTCGCGTACTGAAGATTCCCGCGCGCTACATCTCGGGCTACGTGCTGGCCGACAGCGCGATGCAGCGCATCGCCGACGCGAAGCAGAATGGGGTGGACGTCGAGGCGGAGGAAGCGCTCGCGTTGCAGAGCGCCGAGGGTATGCAGCAGGCGCTCGGCGCGTCGCATGCCGTGCAGTCGCAGTCGCAGGGGCAGTCGCAGGCGGCGCTCGGCGCGCAGCCGCAGGCCGCTGCGCTGATGCAGCAGCCGGCCGGCCATGCCTGGGCCGAGGCCTATGTCGAAGGGCTCGGCTGGGTCGGCTTCGATCCGTTCATGAACCGTTGCCCGGACGAACGCTACGTGCGCATCGCGGTCGGCCTCGACCATCGCGACGCGCAGCCGGTGACGGGGCTCGGCGCGACGGCCGTCGCCGTCGAGATCAGCGTCGTGCAGACGCCCGAACTCGTCTGACCCGCCGCGCGTTTCCGCCGAATCCGCCACGCCGGGCCGCCGCGTCGAAAGCGACGCGGCGTGCACGGTCGGCCCAACCCGATCCGAGCTCCCATGTCCATCCACGTCGCGCTGCATCACACCACCCGCTATCGCTACGACCGGCTCGTCAACCTCGGCCCGCAGGTCGTGCGGCTGCGGCCCGCGCCGCATTGCCGGACGCCGATCCTCGCGTATTCGATGACGGTCGAGCCCGCGCAGCACTTCATCAACTGGCAGCAGGACCCGTTCTCGAACTACCTCGCGCGGCTCGTGTTTCCGGAGCGCACGGAGCACTTCGAGATCACGATCGATCTCGTCGCCGAGATGTCGGTCTACAACCCGTTCGACTTCTTCCTCGAAGCGAGCGCGGAACAATACCCGTTCAGCTATGACGACGCGCTGAAGACCGAGCTCGCGCCGTATCTCGCGTGCGACCCGCAGACGAGCGCCGCGCCGCTGTTCCGCGCGTATCTCGACGGCGTCGACCGCACGCCGGCCGGCACCGTGAACTTCCTCGTCGCGCTGAACCAGCAGCTTCAGCGCGACATCGGCTATCTCGTGCGGATGGAGCCCGGCGTGCAGACGCCCGAGCAGACGCTCGAACTCGCGTCCGGCTCGTGCCGCGACAGCGCGTGGCTGCTCGTGCAGCTGTGCCGCCATCTCGGCATCGCCGCGCGCTTCGTGTCGGGCTACCTGATCCAGCTCACGCCCGACGTCAAATCGCTCGACGGCCCGAGCGGCACGTCGGTCGACTTCACTGACCTGCACGCGTGGTGCGAGGTCTACCTGCCGGGCGCCGGCTGGATCGGCTTCGATCCGACGTCGGGCCTGCTCGCCGGGGAAGGGCATATTCCGCTCGCCTGTACGCCGCAGCCGACCAGCGCCGCGCCGGTCGAAGGCCTGATCGACGAGTGCGAAGTGTCGTTCGAGCACGAGATGACCGTGACGCGCGTGTATGAATCGCCGCGCGTGACGAAGCCGTATACGGAATCGCAGTGGGACGCGGTGCTCGCGCTCGGCACGCAGGTCGACGGTGCGCTGGCGGCCGGCGACGTGCGGCTCACGCAAGGCGGCGAGCCGACCTTCGTGTCGATCGACGATCGCGACGGCGCCGAATGGAACACCGATGCGCTCGGCCCGACCAAGCGCGGCTATGCGACCGAACTCGTGCAGCGGCTGCGCGCCGAATACGGCGACGGCGGCTTCCTGCATTTCGGGCAGGGCAAGTGGTACCCGGGCGAGCAACTGCCGCGCTGGGCGCTGTCGATCTTCTGGCGCGCGGACGGCCAGCCCGTGTGGCACGATCCGTCGCTGTTCGCCGACGAGCGCGAGCCGTCCTCGTACACCACCGACGACGCGAAGCGCTTCATCGATGCGCTCGCCGCACGGCTGAACCTGACGGACGAATTCATCCGGCCCGGCTACGAGGACGTCTGGTACTACCTGTGGCGCGAGCGCCGGCTGCCGGTCAACGTCGATCCGTTCGACGCGCGCCTCGACGACGAACTCGAACGCGCGCGGCTGCGCAAGGTGTTCGAGCAGCAGCTCGACAGCGTGGTCGGCTACGTGCTGCCGGTGAAGCGCGTGGACGACACGCCAGGCCTCGACGGGCCGCGCTGGCAGACGGGCCCGTGGTTCTTCCGCGACGAGCGGATGTACCTCGTGCCGGGCGATTCGCCGATGGGCTATCGGTTGCCGCTCGATTCGCTGCCGTGGACGGCCCGCGCCGACTATCCGTATCTCGTCGAGCGCGATCCGTTCGCGCCGCGCGACGCGCTGCCGGATGCCGCCGCCATTCGCGCCCGCTACGCGGGCCCGGCCGACGCGCCGCGCTACCTGGCCGGCGTGCATCGCGAAGCGCCCGCGCAGACCGTGATGCAGTGGCGCGACGACGGCACCGCCGCGAGCGCTCGCGCGCGCGCCGCGGACCCGCATCGCCGGCCCGAGCGCTTCGAATCGGCCGCATGGATCACGCGCACCGCGCTGTGCGTCGAAGTGCGCAACGGCATCCTGTACCTGTTCATGCCGCCGCTTGCCGCGCTCGAGGATTATCTCGACCTGCTCGGCGCGATCGAGCTGACCGCGCACGCGCTCGGCGTGAAGCTCGTGCTCGAAGGCTATCCGCCGCCGCGCGACGCGCGGCTGAAGCTGCTGCAGGTGACGCCCGACCCCGGCGTGATCGAGGTGAACATCCATCCGGCCGCGAGCTTCGACGAGCTCGTCGACCACACCGAATTCCTGTACGACGCGGCGTGGCAGTCGCGGCTGTGCAGCGAGAAATTCATGGTCGACGGGCGGCACGTCGGCACGGGCGGCGGCAACCACTTCGTGCTCGGCGGCGCGACGCCGGCCGACAGCCCGTTCCTGCGGCGCCCGGATCTGCTCGCGAGCCTGATCGCGTACTGGCACAACCATCCGTCGCTGTCGTACCTGTTCTCGGGGCTGTTCATCGGGCCGACGAGCCAGGCGCCACGTGTCGACGAGGCGCGCAACGACCAGCTCTACGAGCTCGACATCGCATTCGCGGAGATCCAGCGCAACAAGCTGCTGTTCGGGCAGGACATGCCGCCGTGGCTCGTCGATCGCGTGCTGCGCAACCTGCTGATCGACGTGACGGGCAACACGCACCGCAGCGAGTTCTGCATCGACAAGCTGTATTCGCCCGATTCGTCCACCGGCCGGCTCGGCCTGCTCGAACTGCGCGCGTTCGAGATGCCGCCGCATGCGCGGATGAGCATCGTGCAGCAACTGCTGCTGCGCGCGCTGGTCGCGCGCTTCTGGGCTGCGCCGTACACGACGCCGCTCACGCGCTGGGGCACCGCGCTGCACGACCGGTTCATGCTGCCGGCGTTTCTTCAGATGGATTTCGACGATGTGCTGACCGAGCTGCGCGACGCGGGTTTCGGGTTCGATCCGGCGTGGTTCGCGCCGCACTTCGAATTCCGTTTCCCGCTGTTCGGGCAGATCGCGGTGAACGGGATGCAGCTGTCGCTGCGCGGCGCGCTGGAACCGTGGCACGTGATGGGCGAGGAGGGCGCGATCGGCGGCACGGTGCGCTACGTCGATTCGTCGGTCGAACGGCTCGAAGTGCGCGTGACGGGGCTGAACGACAACCGGTACGTCGTGACCGTCAACTGCCGCGCGCTGCCGCTGCAGCCGACCGGCACCGTCGGCGAATACGTCGCGGGCGTGCGCTACAAGGCGTGGTCGCCGCCGTCGGCGCTGCATCCGACCATCGGCGTGCATGCGCCGCTCACGTTCGACATCGTCGATACGTGGCTGCAGCGCTCGCTCGGCGGTTGCCGGTATCACGTCGCGCATCCGGGCGGCCGCAACTACGCGACGTTCCCCGTCAATGCCTACGAGGCCGAGAGCCGCCGGCTCGCGCGCTTCGTCGAGATGGGGCATACGCCGGGGCGGATGGAGGTCGCGGCTGCCGCGCCGAGCCGCGAATTCCCGTTCACGCTCGATTTGCGACGGCCGTGATCGTCCGATGACAGGGCGGACGACGATGCGCGGTGCGCGACCTCCCGGCGGCCGCGCCGGAGTGCTAGGATGCGGGCAGATTGCGGCCGCGCGCCGCGGGAGTTTGCCGCCGGTGCGGCGGCGCGCCTGCGCGGTCGCACCCTGACGACGGAACGACATCGTGCCGCCCATTGACACCGACCATCTCGCCGCCCTCGACGCGATGCCCACGCTCTTCGATTCCGGCGCTCAGCCGGACGCCGCCGAACTGGCCGCCGCGCTCGCGGCGCCGGCGGCCGCCGGCCGCTACGACGAACTGCGCGGCAGCGCGGCCGGCCTGAACGCGCCCGCGCTCGCGCCCGCATGGCGCAGCTTCTTCACGTCGATCGGCAGCGACGGCGTGGCGGACCTCGACCGCCGCGCCGACGCGCTGCACCGGCGCATGCGCGAGAACGGCCTGTTCTACCAGTTGCACGAGCAACGGGTCGGCGACGGTGCGACCGGCCCGTGGTCGCTCGACCTGCTGCCGCTGATCGTCACGCCCGAGGACTGGGTCGCGATCGAGCGCGGCGTGCTGCAGCGCGTGCGGCTGCTCAACGCGACGCTGGCCGACCTGTACGGGCCGCAGACGATCCTCGAGCGCGGGCTGCTGCCGCCCGCGCTCGTCACGGGCCACCCCGGCTACCTGCGCGCGATGCGCGGCGCGCGCGTGCCGGGCGATACGTGGCTGCACGTCGTCGCATTCGATCTCGCGCGCGGCCCGGACGGGCAGTGGCGGATCGTCGCGCAGCACACGCAGGGCCCGGCCGGGCTCGGCTACCTGCTCGAGAACCGGCTGATCGTGTCGCGGCTCTTTCCGCGCGGGTTTCGCGGGCTGCGCGTGCAGCGTCTCGCATCCGCGTACCGTGCGCTGCTGCAGAGCATGCAGTCGCTCAGCCCCACCGCGAGGAATTCGCGGATCGTGCTGCTGACGCCGGGGCCGCACAGCGCGACCTATTTCGAGCATGCCTATCTCGCGCGCTATCTCGGCCTCACGCTCGTCGAAGGCGGCGACCTGACCGCGCGCGACAACCGCGTGTTCCTGAAGACGCTGAGCGGGCTCGAACCGGTACACGGCATCCTGCGGCGCGTCGACGATGCGTGGCTCGACCCGCTCGAACTGCGGCCCGACTCGATGCTCGGCGTGCCGGGGCTGCTGCAGGCCGTGCGCGCGGGCAACGTGCTGCTCGCGAACGCACCGGGCTCGGGCTTCCTCGAATC
Source organism: Burkholderia sp. BCC0506 (assembly GCF_902833145.1). Lineage (GTDB taxonomy): Bacteria > Pseudomonadota > Gammaproteobacteria > Burkholderiales > Burkholderiaceae > Burkholderia. The sequence continues at coordinate 295,838 of NZ_CADFEN010000011.1, forward strand.
GCCGGCGATGCTCGGCTTCATGCCGCGTCTCGCGGAAAGCCTGCTCGGCGAAACGTTGACGCTGCCGGCCGTGCATTCGTGGTGGTGCGGCGAGGCCGCCGCGTGCGACGACGCGCTGCCGCAGCTCGCGCGCGGCATCGTGAAGGCGTCCTATCCGCCCGACGTGCAGGAAGGCGGCGCATTCGAACCGGTGATCGGCGCGCGGCTCACGCAGGCGCAACTGGCGGAGTGGCGCGCGCGGATTCTCGCGCGGCCCGAACACTACACGGTGCAGGCCGACCTGCCGTTGTCGCAGGCGCCGACCTGGCCGCGGCCCGATGCGCCGGACGGCAACGGCAGCGCGCGCATCGTGCCGAAGCCGATGCTGCTGCGCGTCTTCGCGCTCGCGGATGGCGCGCAGCGCTGGCGGCTTCTGCCGGGCGGGCTGTCGCGGGTCGGCACGCGCGATGCGCTGTTCAATGCGCCGATGCCGCGCGGCGGCAGCACCGTCGATACGTGGGTGATGACCGAGGGCATCGTCGATTCGACGACGCTGCTGCAGACGCACCTCGGCCCCGACGACCTGGTCGAGCGGCCGCGCGCGATCGCGAGCCGCGCGGCCGAGAACCTGTTCTGGCTCGGCCGCTACACCGAGCGCGCGACCAACCTGATGCGCCTCGCGCGTGCCGCGCTCGAACGGCTGCGCGGCGAGGACGACGTCGACAGCCCCGCGCATCTCGAGCTGATTGACACGCTGTGCCGCGACACCGGGCTGATCGCGGCCGACGCGCCGCACGCCGTCGATGCGCCGCGTGCGTTTCAGTACGCGCTCGCGACGTCGCTCACACGCGGCGCCGACCGCACGTCGGGGATCGCGTCGTGCCTGTTCGGCATGCGCGGCGCGGCTGCCGCGATCCGCGAGCGGCTGTCGAGCGATCAGTGGCGGCTGATCGACGACGCGACGCAACTGTTCGCGGACAGCGCAGGGGAGCCCGAAGCGGAGGAACAGATCGGCAACGAGGCGCTGCAGTTGCTGGAACGCCTCGGCCTGCTGCTCGGCGCGATCACCGGCGCGCAGACCGACAACATGACGCGCGACGATGGCTGGCGATTGCTGTCGATCGGCCGGCAGATCGATCGGCTCGACTTCCTGTGCAGCGTGCTCAAGTTCGCGTTCGACGAAGGCGCCGTGCATCGGCAGGACGGCTTCGAGCTCGTGCTGGAACTGTTCGACAGCACGATCACGTTCCGTTCGCGGTTCCAGCGCGGCTTCGACGTCGCGCCGCTGCTGTCGCTCGTCGTGCTCGATACCGACAACCCGCGCTCGCTCGGCTGGGTCGTGCAGGCGCTGCGCGGCCGGTTGACCAAGGTCGAGCGCAGCGAAGGCTATGCGCTGTCCGAGTTGGCCGAGGCGATTCCGGACATTCCCGCATGGTCGCTGCACGAGCTGTGCGAGACCGCCGAAGGCGGCCGGCACGACAAGCTGCTCGCGGCGCTCGACACGACGGTGAAGGCAGTCTGGGAACTGTCGAACCGGATCGGTGAGCGCTATTTCAGCCACGTGCGCGAGGCGGGCAGGACGCTATGGTGACGACGAAGGGCGCACCGAAAACGCCATCCGGTTCCGGCAACGCACGGCCGGCGGCAGCACCGGCCCCGACCGCGCCGGCCGCACCGGCCGCCGTCGCGCCAGGCCGGTTGCTGCGCGTCACGCACGATACGGAATACCGTTACGCCGCGCGTGTCGAATCCGCGCAGCACCAGGCACGCCTGCAACCGCTCGCGACGCCGCGTCAGCAGGTGCTGTCGTTCTCGCTCGACATCGAGCCCGCACCGGAATCGGTCGGCACCGAACTCGACGCGTTCGGCAATGCGCGCGCATCGTTCGCGCTGAACCAGCCGCACGATACGCTGCTGGTGCGCAGCCGCAGCACCGTGCGCGTGATGCCGCCCGTGTGGTCGCTCGGCGCGCGCGGCGAGCCGCCGCCCGCGATCGCGCGCCCGGACGCAGCGCATGCCACCGCGTGGGAGGCCGTGCGCGAGCGCTTGCGATTCCGTGCGGGGCAGCCTTACGACGCGGCGAGCGAGTTCGTGTTCGCGTCGCCGCACGTGGCGTGCGATCGCGAACTCGCCGCGTACGCGTCCGCCAGCTTCACGCCGCAACGGCCGCTCGTGCAGGCGGCGTGGGACCTGATGCGGCGCGTGCATGCCGATTTCGCGTACACGCCGAACAGCACCGACATCACGACGTCGGCGCTCGACGCGCTGCGGTTGCGCAAGGGCGTGTGCCAGGATTTCGCGCACGTGATGATCGGCGCGCTGCGCTCGCTCGGGCTCGCCGCGCGGTACGTCAGCGGTTACCTGCTCACGCAGCCGCCGCCTGGCCAGCCGCGGTTGATCGGCGCCGACGCGTCGCATGCGTGGGTGGAGGTGTACGACCCGGCGTGGCCCGAGGACAACGGCTGGCTGCAGCTCGATCCGACCAACGATCGCGCGCCGGGCGACGACTACGTGATGCTGTCGGTCGGCCGCGACTACGCGGACGTGACGCCGCTGCGCGGCGTGATCCGCGGCGGCGGCGCGGATCAGGAGTTGAAGGTCGGCGTGACGGTCGAGCCGCTCGATACGGCGTGACGGTACCGCCGGGCGAGGCTCGCACGCTTTAAGTCTTCGTTAATTCTGCACGCCTAGCATCGTGATGTCGGCGAACGGTTCGGACTCCCGTCCGGCGCGCCGGCGGCACGCGCGGGTGCGTCGACGTCACGGCGCCGCGCCGTCGCGCATCGCCATTTCCACGCAACGGCGGCAGACCATGATCAAGAACTTCGACTACACGCTCGGCAACGAGACGATTTCGCTTTGCGCGAGCTTCGGCGCGGGCCCGGCGTTCCGCCGCGTGCTCGTGAGCCGTGCGGATTCGATGGAGACGCTGGTGGTGCTCGACGCCCGGGGCCTGTCGGGTTTGCTGAAGGTGGCGACCGAAGAGCCGGAAGGGCTGCTCGACGACGCGATCCGCAAGGTCGGCGACGAACAGCTCGTCGAGCGGGCGATCCGCGGCCGGACGATCGTCGAAGCCGCGTTGTGATCGGGCGGCGCGTGAGTGTGCCGGCAGGCACGGAAACACGCGCCGCGTTGCACTGCGTCGCTCAGGCGGCGAACCGGTCCGTCGCCTCGACCAGCGCTTGCAGGATCCCCGGTTCGTTGTACGCGTGCCCGGCGCCGGGCACGATTTCGAACGTCGCGTCCGGCCATGCCTTCGACAGCTCCCACGCCGTGCGTGCGGGTGTCGCGATGTCGTAGCGGCCCTGCACGATCGCGCCCGGAATGCCGGCGAGCCGATGCGCGTCGCGCAGCAACTGGCCTTCCTCGACGAAGCCCTCGTTCACGAAGTAATGGTTTTCGATCCGCGCGAACGCGAGCGCGTAGTGGCCGTCCGCGAAATGCGCGGCGAGCGCCGGATCGGGCAGCAGCGTGATCGTGCGGCCCTCCCAGATGCTCCACGCGCGCGCGGCTTCGAGCTTTGCCGCTTCGTCGTCGCCCGTCAGCCGGCGATGGTAGGCGGCCATCAGGTCGCCGCGCTCGGCTTCCGGAATCGGCGCGAGGAAGTCTTCCCAGTGATCGGGGAACAGCCACGACGCGCCTTCCTGGTAGTACCACAGCAGTTCCGCGCGACGCATCGTGAAGATGCCGCGCACGATCAGCGCGCTCACGCGTTCGGGGTGGGTCTCCGCGTACGCGATCGCCAGCGCGCTGCCCCACGAACCGCCGAACACCAGCCATTGTTCGGCGCCGACCATCTCGCGCAGGCGTTCGATATCGGCGACCAGATGCCACGTCGTGTTGTTCTCGAGGCTCGCATGCGGCGTCGAGCGCCCGCAGCCGCGCTGGTCGAACAGCAGGATGTCGTAGCGCTCGGGATCGAACAGGCGGCGATGGTCGGGGCTGCAGCCGGCGCCGGGGCCGCCGTGCAGGAACACGGCGGGCTTGCCGGACGGGTTGCCGCAGCGCTCCCAGTAGATGCGATGGCCGTCGCCGGTGTCGAGGTGGCCGTGGGCGTAGGGTTCGATCGGTGGGTACACAGACAGGCTCCGGGTAAGGGTCGACAGGAGGCGGACGAGGCGCGGGCCGGTGTGCGGGCGGAGTACGGGACTGCGGACGTTGCTGCGCCGCAAAATTCGTTGCGTGGGCATCGGACCGGTCGCCGCCGGACAAGGCTTGTCATTATGCCCATTCGCCGCGCCGGACGTTGACCCGCTGTGGCGCGGCACCGCCGGCGGTATTTGTCACGCGGATTTTTGAAGCAATTTCATTTCGATATTTTTCATACAAAATCCCGGCGGCATGTCGGCGGGCCGCTTGGGCGCCGGCGAATGCCAGCTCCTCCACCGTGCCAACGGAAACCAGCCGATGAACCATCGCGTCACGCAGTTGACCGGGTTGCGCGCCGTCGCGGTCGCGATGGTCGTGGTCGGACACGCCGAGCATGTATTGCCCGGCGGCTATACGGGCTGGTATGCGCCGTTGCGGCTGATCGCCGACGGCCGGCTCGGCGTGCTGATCTTCTTCGTGCTGAGCGGTTTCCTGATCACCAACGTGCTGCGCGCCGAATTCGCGCGCACGGGCGGCATCGCGCTGACGTCGTTCTACGTGCGCCGCGCGCTGCGGATCTGGCCGGCCTGCTACGTGTATCTCGCGGCCGTCGCGATCGTCGCATTCGCCGGCGGGTTCGACGTCGACCGCCGGCAGTGGCTCTATGCGGCGCTGCACCTGTGGAATTACTCGGCGTGGTTCGGGCTGACCGGCGCCAACGCACTGCATCCGGACGGCGCGTGGTACCTCGGCCATTTCTGGTCGCTCGCGCTCGAGGAGCAGTTCTATTGGTTCTGGCCGCTGCTGTTCGTGTTCGGCATGCGCCGCGCCGGCACGCGCTGGCTGGTCGCGCTGATCCTGATCGTGCCGCTCGTGCGCACCATGACGTACTTCGTTGCACCGGCGCTGCGCGGGCAACTCGGGATGATGCTGCACACGGGCGTCGATCCGATCCTGATCGGCTGCTATGCGTCGCTCAACCGCGAACGGCTCGAAGCGTGGATCGGTTCGTGGCGCGATGAGGCGCGCATCGTGACGGCGCTCGTCTTCGTCGTGCTGGTCGGCATGCCGCTCGCCGAACACCGGCTCGGCGGCTTCTGGAATGCGACGTATGGCGTGACGCTCGAAGCCGCGCTGATCGCGATCGTGATCGTCGTGCTGAATTTCCGCGGCGAATTCTGGTGTGCGCGCTGGCTGCGCGCCGGGCCGGTGGTGTTCGTCGGCACGATTTCGTTCAGCCTCTATCTGTGGCAGCAGCCGTTTGCGAATCCGCGATTGCCTGTGCCGCATGGGTTTCCGCTCGGCATCGTTTGGGCGCTGATTGCCGCGACCGCCAGCTATTTCCTCGTCGAAAAACCATTCCTGCGGCTGAAGGATCGCTATACGGCGCGCGAGGCGCGACGCGTGCGGGACGATGCGTTGCTGATGCCGGCGCCCACCGATGCGATCGGGCCGAAGGTGGTGGAGTAGGTGGGCGGGGCGGTGTCGCGCCCGCGGTATTACTTGAAGCGTTTCATCGCGGCGGGCGAGTACCAGAAGTTCCGGAACATGTCGATTCCATAGGACTTGCCGTCGTAGTGGACGATCGTGTGCGCCGTGCGCTTGCCCGTATCCGAGTATTCACCGTTCTTGCGCTGCGTCTGCGTGATGTGGGTCGTGATCGACAGGTCGGCGAAGCCGTGGCTCGACGTTTTCTCGACGGCGATCGTCATGCGGGCCTCTTCGCTGCGCGCATCGCCCGCACCCGGGCCACAGGCGTCGCCTTCGACGCTGACCCAGCCGTACAGATTCGTGCCGAACACCGGGCGGATGCGGCTGCCTTCGCGCACCCACAGCGTCAACTCTTCACCGGTGTTGGCATCGGGGCAGCTCGGCCCGCGCGCGCTGCTGGTAAACACGACGCCGAACGCGCGCACGTCGGGCGACAAGCGGTAGGGCGCCGTATCGATGCGGTAGCTGTTCTCGCCGATCTCAGTCGCAGCATCCTCCTCGATCACCGATCTATCGGCCGCCACGACCTTGCCGCCCTCGACGAGCGCGATGACCTGCAGCTTTTCGCTATCGTCGGGATTCTTGCTCTTCGGCAACGAATCGAAGGCGACGGCCGCGATCGTCGTTTCCGGCGCGTTCGGCATCGCTTTGCATGCCGACGCGACGACGAGCCGGTCCGCGTCGCGCGTGGCGAGGCGGGCGCTCGCGATGCCGGCCCAGCGGGCGACGGCTGTGACGGTTTCGTCGCTGCAAGGCCGGCTGTCGGCGGCGTGAGCGATGGGGGCGGTGGCGAGCGCCAGCAGCGGGGCGAAGTGCAGGATTCTCATTGTCGCGATCGGAAATATGTACTCTTGGACGTTTATGGCTCTCGCTTGGCGGCCCGCAAGGGCCAGTCGAGATTGCGGAAAGCGGATGGTCGTGCCATTGCTTGACGACGTGTAGCCGGCGATCTGGCGCTTGCGACTGTCCCGAGCCGCAAGCCGCGTCGGCATTGGAGTTCGCTACACAAGCCCTTGAGCGGTCATCGCCAACAATAGTCGTTCAGCGCCGATGCCGAAACCGGCGCCCTCCCGATATGCACCGCCACCCACCACTTGCTGTTGTGCTCCGAGTTCGGTGCAGCGCATTTCGAAACCGCGACCGTTCAGATAGTAGCTGAGACCCCTGCGGGCCGAATCGTCGATTTCATAGCGAAGGCCGAGTGAATCGAAAAAGCCGATCGCGACTTCCTGGCTGCGTTTGACTGCGGCTTCCGGGTCGGGGCACAGATATTCAAATCCCAGTTGGGAGAATTCGCGATAGCGACCGGCTTGAGGTCGTTCATAGCGGTAGCATCGAGCGACATAAAACAACATCCGCTCTCGTTGTCGACCCAGCAACTCGCTGCAGCGCTCCTGAAACAGTGCCGTCGCCTCAGGAATCAGGCAGCACGCGCGTCCCTTCTTGTCGGGAAACGCCCACATCTGGCCGATGATCTCGCTGCCCCCGGCTTTTTGAATGAATGTATCTTGCGACCACAACGCCGGAACAATCGCTTCCTCTGCTCCAACGTTAGTGAAGATAGCTCCGGAATTGGTTTTCCAGAGCACGAATTTGCGCGGCTTCCTTGCCGACGATGAAGCGTGTTCCGCGGACCATGGTCATGAGCGTTCTCCTGGGGGTGGAAAATAAAAAAGGCGCCGTAGGCGCCTTGGTCGTTTATACAGGAAGGGGGAGCTGCAATCCCGGATATCCTGCTATGGACGTAACGAACCACGGCGCATCGAGTGACGGCCGTGATGATGACGGGATGGGTTCGGGGCGTTACGGAGTGCCATGCCGGTCATATTGGCACATTCATTCTGGTTTGTGAACCTATCCACATGTCTCGGAGGCCACGACGTGATCTCAAGGACCAAACGAGTTACGTGGCTAAAGATCGTCGACGATTTATCCTTTGTCGCCGACTGACCGCATTCCGGTAGAATGCCGACAGCGTGTCCCATGTCCCGCCGAAATTCGCGAAGAACAATAAAAAAGGTTCATCGCAGGAAACCGTGGAGGGTTTGAGAGCAATTGCGTAACCTGACGCCTGACTTTAAGGACGTCAGGAGAGGCAATTGCTCGATCGCAAGGCACTTCAGGCACTGGGCTG
>NZ_CADFEN010000012.1 GCF_902833145.1 Burkholderia sp. BCC0506
GTGCTGCCGTTCGACTTGCATGTGTAAGGCATGCCGCCAGCGTTCAATCTGAGCCAGGATCAAACTCTTCAGTTCAAACCTGTTACTGTTTTCGGTTCTTTCGAACCGGTCGCTCACTCAAAGCTGACAGGAATATGAATCACTTCATAAACCTGACTTACTTTAGTGTGAGACTCTTGATACTTTTGCTATCTGATCCGAGGATCAGCTCGCTGCCATCAAGCGCCCACACTTATCGGCTGTTAATTTTTAAAGAGCAATTCTGCGAGGAATCTGAACCCCTCGGCAGCGCTGCGTTTTCAGCAGCAGAGAAGCGAGATTATCAACCGTTTTTTGAGACTCGTCAACAACTTTTTTAACTACTTCGTTGCGACGACTGCGGTTTAATTTCGCGTGCACTGGAATCGATAAAACCGACTTCAACAGCACCGCTTCCCTCTTCTTCCCCCGCGCTGCGTTTCCGTTAGCGCGAAAGAGGCGTGATTCTATGCATCCGCCCCGGTCTCCGCAACCCCTTTTGTGAAATATTTTTGACGTGCTATGGCGGAGACCGGAGCACGTCCTCGTGCTCATAGACAGGCGACACGGCAGGCGCAGCCTCGGTCGCCCTTGAACAGCCCCGCCGTATCGCACGCAACCTTCCGTCGATTACCGCCCCACCATCGCCCTCACCACGCCGTCCCGTCGAATCAGCCCGTGATACAGCGCCGCGGCAAAGTGCGCGAGGAACGTCAGGAAGAACAGATAGGCCAGCACGCGATGCGCGACCCGAAGCCACGCGAACGTCACCGGATCGGCCGACACCAGCGCCGGCAGCTGCACGCCGCCGCCCAGCGTCACCGGGTACCCACCCGCCGACAGCATCGCCCAGCCGATCAGCGGCATCGCGACCATCAGCGCATACAGTACGAGATGCGACCCGTGCGCGGCTACCTTCTGCCACCACGGCAGATCCTCGGGCAACGCCGGCGGCTTCGACAGCATCCGCACCACGATCCGCACGCACACCAGCACCAGTACCGCCACACCCAGCGGCTTGTGAATCGCCACCAGGATCTCGTGCCGATCGGAAACGGATGCCACCATCCCCACGCCGATGAACAGCATCGCGAGGATCATCGCGGCCATCACCCAGTGCAGCACCCGCGCCGGCACACTAAACGTCGTCGAAGCCTTCATCATCGTCCCTCCCCGCTCAATCGCGCCGCGCCTGCCACGCCGGCCTCCTCACTCGTGCGCCGCAGATACGAATCCGCGTACGCGGCCGAACGCGCCGCCAGCAACGGATCGCCCGACACCTGGATCCCCTGCGGCAGCACCGTCGGGTCGTAATTCACGTCGCGGCACGGGCCGCTGTCCTGCGCCTCCACGCGGTCGAGCACGAGCGTGCCCGCATCGATCGTCGTGCGCTGCGCGGGCCAGACCTTCGTCGCGTCGTCCACCGGGTCGCCGGGCTCCGCCAGCGTGACCAGCAGCTTCCACTTCTGCGGGCCGGCCGCGATGCGCTGCGTCACGTCCTGTTGCAGCACGTTCGGATCCGCGGCCGTCGCGACGTCGCCGGCGCCCGCCGTCTGCTCCGGCACGACGCGCCACCGCACCGCCTGGCGCTTGCCGGCCGCGTCGACGAAGTAGAACGCGTTCAACCCGTAATAGCTTTCGGTGACGTAGCTCGCGCTCGGCTTCGCACCCTTCACCCATTGCAGGAACGCGGCCGCTTCCGGATGCGCGCCGAAGAACGCCTTCACCTTGGCCGGGTCCGGCTTGCCCGTCTTCGGATCGGGCCGGGTCGCGAGCGTCTGCTCGTAGAACGCCTGCGGCGTCGCCACCGGAAACACCGGCATCGCGTTCATCCCGGTTCGCCATTGCTCGCCGTCCGGCGCGGTGAGCTTCAGCGCGAGGCTGCGGATCGGCACGCTGTTGTCGGGCGCATAAGGATTCCCGCCCGGCAGCGCGAAGCGCCCGACCACCGGCGTGCGCACCGCCTTGAAGAACGGCGCGACCGAATACGCGCTCGCGGCGCCGTTGCCTTCGAAGTAGCCGGTCACGCACACGCCCTTCGCGTGATTGCGCCGGAAGCCGGGATGGATGCCGCTGTTGGTCTGCAGCGCGTCGACGAGCCGGTGCGGGGTCAGACGCGCCGGTGCGAGCCACCCGCCGGCATACCCGAACGCCGCGGCCACGCCGGCCACCGCGCCGCCGATCACGGCCCAGCGCCACCACCCGCGCCCGGGCTCGCGCTGCGGCGAAGAAGAGGAAGATTGCTTCATGAATGCACTCCCGATCGTCAGATCATTGTCGAACGCGCGTAGGACGCCGCCCGCGCCGCTTTATTCCACGAAAAGTTTTTTCGTATGCTGGAGGGAATAACCGATGCCGGCCGGCGTCCTACGCGGCATCCACGACCCTTTCGGCAACCGGCCCGGCCATGCCCTCCACCGCCCTCGACGACGAAGCATTGCGCGAACTCATCCCCAGGCTGCGACGCTTCGCGCTCTGGCTGGCGCGCGACGTCCATGCAGCCGACGATCTCGTCCAGTCGACGCTCGAGCGCGCGCTGTCGCGCTGGACGAGCCGTCGCGACGACGCATCGCTGCGCAGCTGGCTCTTCACGATCCTGTATCGGCAATTTCTCGATGGCAAACGCAGTGCGAAGCGCTACGCGTGGCTGCTTGGCCGCATGGGCGACGACGACGAAGCGCACTGGCCGTCCGCCGAACGCGAATTCGCGGCGCGCGCGACGCTCGAAGCATTCGGCCGGCTCTCGGACGAGCAGCGCAGCCTGCTGCTGCTCGTCGCGGTCGAAGGCTTCACCTATCAGGAAGTGGCCGACCTGCTCGAGGTGCCGATCGGCACCGTGATGTCGCGGCTCTCCCGCGCGCGCCAAGCGCTGCGCCAGCTCAGCGACGGCGAACTTCCTGCTCCTTCTCTCCGATTGATGAAGAAATGAACACGCCTCCGAACGAACATGACCTTCAGGCCTATGTCGACGGCCAGCTCGACGACGATGCGCGTGCCGCGGTCGAGCGCTATCTCGCACTGCATCCGGAGCGTGCGGAACAGGTGAAGCAATGGCAGCGGGACGCGCAGCGGTTGCGGGCCGCGCTGGAGAGCGTGCGGATGCCGCCGGATAACCCCGCGCTCGATCCGGCGGCGATTCGCGGCCGGCGCGCTGAGCGCGCGCGGATGCGGTTCGCGATGGCGGCTTCGTTCGTGTTCTGCGTCGGGCTCGGGACGTTCGGCGGATGGCAGGCGCGCGGGTGGAACGCGGCGCCGCCCATTGCGCCGATGAGCGATGCGGTCAAGGCTTACCGGATGATGGTGGTCGATCAGACGGCCAAGGTCGATTACCGGCCGACCGGTGCGGGCGACTTGCAGGGGTGGCTCACCAAACGCGTGGGCGCATCGGCGAAGCTGCCGGATTTGAGCGCCGCGGGGTTCAGGCCGGTCGGCGGACGGTTGTTCACGACGGACAGCGGGGCCACGGCCGCGATGGTGCTCTATCAGGATGACGCGGGGCAGACGCTGAGCTTCTATCTCCGGCCGGCGGAATCGGCACATCGGCTGCTGCCGAACGGGCAACGCGTGGATGGCGCACTGCTCGCGCGGTATGGATCGGTGAACGGGCTCAACTATGCGGTGGTCGGGCCGGCCGGAAGCGTCGGGGAGAAGGCGGTCGTGCAGGCGCTCGAGCAGCAGACTTGAAGTGGTAGGATGCGCGCCCGGCGGGCTTGAACGGGCGCACGCTCACCACTCGCTTGCACAGCGTTTCGACTGACTTTCCCGGGCTGTTATTCACATCGAGGCCGCGCCGACCCCCTCACCTTCGGAATCACAGGGTTTCGAGTCGCCGCGGAACAGGATATCCACATCGGGCATGCCGGCGCTGCCTGCTGACTTCGGTCGGCTCGCTCACCTTCGGCGCGCACAGCGTTTCGGGTTGTTTCGGGTGTCGATATCCACACGGAATTCGAGCTCCGGACGTCGCCTGCGATGTGTTCACTTCCCTCTTTCATGGTCGGCGAAGCCTTGCCGAACAAGGTATTCAGGCCGACTGGTCCATCGAGACCGGAATGCTCACCTGTCGGGTGCACAGGGTTTCGACTGAATCGATATGCCGGTTATCCACACACCGCCGCCCGCGCTTCGGGTCACTTCGCCACGAACGTGACGGTGACGACATTGTCGTCGCGCGCTGGATCTACCGGGGTGCCCTTTTATCCGTGATGCAGATCTCTGCCGTTGCGCAGATCCTGCCCGGTCGCCGCGAAGTCTTCCTCATCAGCCTTCAGACCGGGCCACATCGATCGCGTCGCTCGTCGTTATCGATGGCTCGGTTCGAAATCGACCATCGTGTGTCGCGACGAAAAATACTCAGTCGCGTTGCCTCGCGTGGTTCAGTCGTTGGAGAACCGCATCCTCGTGGATGCCGGCGATTCTACAGACACGACGACTCACGTATCGCTCGATCGCTTCACAGCGTTCCGCTTCGTTCATCCGCCCGCTGCACGCAGTGCATACCCTGTCCGAATCACAGTCGACGGACTGTGCTTATCCAAAGGTGTTAACAGGGTTCGTATATATACGTAGTGATAGTTAACAAACCCTGTGCCCCACAGTGGATAACCTCCGTAACCCACTGAATTTTCAACGCGAAGCGAAATGCATAACCCTGGGTGCGCGACGTGAACAGCGCCGCGCAGCACAGAACAACTTTTCGTCGATTCACAGCCGCGCCGACATACCCTCAATCGTTCCACTGTGAATCCAGAGGCTTGCCGGACGGTTATCCAGAGGGCAATGTGGATAACACCACAGCCCGTCGACGCGTTTTGCTGTGATGCGATCCCGTGAAGCCAACGTTCCGGGCATCGCGAGGTCACAGCGATCGTCAGCACGCGGCGCGAGCCGTTTCAAAAAATTTTCACGAAGGGGCTTGTGCTACCCCCAAACCCTCTCTATAATTCGCGGCTTCTTAGGCTCGTAGCTCAGTTGGTTAGAGCACCACCTTGACATGGTGGGGGTCGTTGGTTCGAATCCAATCGAGCCTACCAACGAACAAAATGAAGGGGTCCGGCAGCACAACTTGCCTACAGGCAACGCGGCTCGCCAAACATACGAACGCCACGCGGCAACTTCGCGTGGCGTTTTTCTTTTCCGGTCCGAAACAACGCATGAAAGCCCCGATGCGTTGCGCGATACACGGCCCGGCATCGTCATCGACCATCCGATCCGCCACACAACTGCCGCTGCACGGCGCGTAGAATCGTGTGCGCATCGACGCGGCCGTTCCGACCGTCGCTCGATCTCCACCTCATCAAAACAACGACGCGCGCACCGCGCGACTGAGAGCACACGACATGTCCGAGGTCACGACCGCCGCATCGTCCGCAAGCCACGATGAAATCGCCGCTTACGTCGGCAAGCATGCCGCGTGGTACGAAAGAAAATGGGCGATCGCCGAATCGCGCAAGAGCCGGCAATCGTGGAACTGGGCCGCGTGCTTTCTCGGCCCCGTCTGGATGGCTTATCGATGCATGTACTGGCAGGCGGCCGCCGTGCTCGCCGTCACGCTCGGCATCACGCTGATCGAGTTGCTGTACTTCCCCGGATACTTCGAATCGAGCATGCTCGACCCGGCCACGATCGCGATCGCGGTATCGCTCGGCTGGTGCGGGAACAGCCTCTACAAGCGGCACGTCGAGCGCAGGATCGAAAAACTTCGGCCGAGCGCGACGTCCCGCGAATCGTTGCTCGCGCTGCTCGAGGCGCAAGGCGGCACGAACTGGCTGGCGGCGGCCGGTTTCGCCATCGCGACGCCGCTGCTCGGCGTACTGCTGTACATGATCGGCAACGCCGGAGGCGCGATGTACTGATCGCGGTGGCCGGCAATCGGCAACGCAAGGCGGAAAGAAGAGGGCGGCCTGCGCCGTCGCCATGCATCCGCCTGGCATACGGCGCAGGCTCGCGCCGCCTTCAATGCAGATGCTTCAGCTTGTCGGGATTGCGCACGACATAGATCGCGACGATCTTGCCGTCGTCGATCTCGAGCGCAGTCGTCTGCAGCTCGCCGTCGGCCTCCCGCGTGACGAAACCCGGCAGCCCGTTGATGAACCCGGCCCGCACGAGCGTCGACGCATGCGTCGCGAACAGCTCGGCCAGGTGCGCATGCACCCGCATCACGCGCTCGAAGCCGAACACCGGCTTGCCGGCCGCCGTGCGCTTGCCGCCGCCGTCCGAATGCAGGCTCACGTCCTCGGCGAGCATCGCGCCGAGCGCGCGCATGTCGCCGCTGCGCGACGCCGCGAAGAACGCTTCGGCCAGTTCGATTCCGCGCTGCTTCTCGACATGAAAACGCGGCCGCGCGTCGCGCACGTGCGTACGGGCCCGCGCGGCGAGCTGCCGGCACGCGGCCGGGTCGCGCTGGATCGTCGTCGCCACTTCGTCGAATTCGACGCCGAACACGTCGTGCAGCAGGAACGCCGCGCGTTCGAGCGGCGAGAGCCGTTCGAGCGCGAGCAGCAGCGGCAGCGTGACGTCGTCCTGTTCGTCTTCGTCGACGACCGGCTCGGGCAGCCACGGGCCGACATAGGTCTCGCGCTGGTGCCGCGCGGACTTCAGCTGATCGAGGCACATGCGCATCACCATGCGGCGCAGGAACGCCTCGGGCACGCGCACCTCGGTACGATCGACATCCATCCAGCGGATGAACGCCTCCTGCACCATGTCCTCGGCGTCCGCGACGGAACCGAGCATCCGGTACGCGACGCGGATCAGCGTGCGGCGCAGCGGGTCGAAGCTCGCCGCTGCGTCGTCGCGTTCGTCGGCGCGGCCGCCGACCGGGTCGAGAGTCGGCATCAAGCCACCATCTTCGCGGCGGCGGCCTTCGCGTCGGCCGGGTCGACCCACAGCCCGAAGCCGACGGCGAGCCGGTTCCAGCCGTTGATCACGTTGATCATCACCGTGAGTTTCACCTGTTCTTCCTCGCTGAAATGGTCGTTCAGCGCCGCATAGGCCGCTTCGTGCGCCGCATGGCCCTCCGACAGTCGCGTGAGCGCCTCGGTCCAGCCGAGCGCCGCGCGCTCACGGTCGGTGTAGCAGGGCGCTTCGCGCCACGCGGACAGCAGGTAGATGCGCTGCTCGGTCTCGCCTTGTTCGCGCGCCTCGGCGGTGTGCATGTTAATGCAGTTCGCGCACGCGTTGATCTGCGACGCGCGGATCTTGACCAGCTCGATCAGCGTCGGCTCGAGGCTCCCGGCCGCGGCGACCGATACGGTCATCCACTGCTTCATCAGCGCGGGGGCGGCGGCAAACGGATTGAGTTTCGCAGTCATGGTGCCTTCTCCTTTCGTGTGGGTCCGCCGATATGACGAGCGAGACACCCGCGTGTGTGACATCGATGCAAAAAAATTTTTGCGGTTGGGAAGAAAGCGGCGGCAAGCGAACATCGGAACCGATGAGCGGGGCGCCGGGAAGGATGCGATATCGACAGACGAATCGGCTGCATGACGCCGCGCCTGCGACGAACGCGCGCTTTCGACCTTTCACGCACGCCGTGCGGCTGTCACTGGACGTCAGCAGGACGCAGCCGCGGGCATGCGTATTGCGTCCGCGGCCGAACCCCGCCACGACAGGCGTCGACGGCCCGTCACACACGCGACGCCCCCATCACGCATGCTTTCATTATTCTTTCGCGTTCGTTTCACCCGAAATCCGATTCGCGACGTTCACATTTCTGGACCATACTGTTCTGCACGGGCAGACGAAGTGACGCCGCATCCGCGGCCCGGCGCGCGCGCCGGCTGCCCGACGACGCAGCAGCAGGTCGCACGTCAGCCGCGCGCACTCCGAGCGCAAGGCTTTCCCTTTTCCGGCAACGCAACGCAGCGAATCGCGACGTGGACGGTAAACCGATGAGCCTTCTTGCATCCCAGCTTCAGCGCCGTTACCAGGACGTGCGCGCCCATAGCGTCGCGCTGACCGCGACGTTGTCCGCCGAAGACCAGGCCGTGCAGTCGATGCCCGACGCGAGTCCGACGAAATGGCACCTCGCGCATACGACCTGGTTCTTCGAAACTGTCGTGCTGATGCGCCGCGTGCCCGGCTACGCGCCGTTCGACGACGCATTCCAGTTCCTCTTCAATTCCTATTACGAAGCGCTCGGCCCGCGCCATCCGCGGCCGCAGCGCGGGCTGCTCACGCGGCCGTCGCTCGACGACGTGCATGCGTACCGGCACTACGTCGACGATGCGATGCTGCGCGCGCTGGCCGAGGCGGACGCGGCGCTGCTCGACGCGATCGCGCCCGAGCTCGTGCTCGGCCTGCATCACGAGCAGCAGCATCAGGAGCTGATCGTCACCGACATGCTGCATGCGTTCTCGTGCAATCCGCTGCGGCCGGCGTTCCGGCCGCGCACCGGCGACGAAGCCGGATGCGCGCTCGCCGCGGGCGACGCCGGCCCGTTGCGCTGGCTGCCGCAGCCGGGCGGGCTCGTCGAGATCGGTCACGATGGCGATACGTTCTCGTTCGACAACGAACGGCCGCGTCACACCGCGCTCGTGCGGCCGTACGAGATCGCGAACCGTCTCGTGACGAACGCGGAATTCGCGGCGTTCATCGCCGACGGCGGCTATACGCGCCCCGAGTTCTGGCTGTCCGACGGCTGGGCGACGGTGCAGCGGGAAGGGTGGCAAGGGCCCGCGTACTGGATGCCGGACGACGACGATGCGGCCGCCACGCGCGTGCGGCGCACGTTCGGCCTGCACGGCGTCGAGCCGCTCGCACCCGACGCGCCGGTGTGCCACGTGAGCTTCTACGAGGCGGCCGCGTACGCGGAATGGGCGGGCGCGCGACTGCCGACCGAATTCGAATGGGAAACCGCGTTCGCGGCCGACGGCATCCGGCAGATGCTCGGGCACGTGTGGCAGTGGACGCGTTCGTCGTACGAGCCGTATCCGGGCTTTCGGCCGCTCGCCGGGGTCGCGGCCGAATACAACGGCAAGTTCATGGTCGGCCAGCAGGTCCTGCGCGGCAGCAGCATCGCGACGCCGCCCGGGCACGAACGGCCGACGTACCGCAATTTCTTTCCGCCGGCGGCACGCTGGCAATTCACGGGAGTGCGACTTGCGCGAGACGTCTGACCTGACGGCCACGAGCGGTGGCCTGCAACCCGCCCGCGATTCGCGGCCGAGCGCGTTCGAGCGCGACCTGATCGACGGACTGTCGCGCACGCCGCGCAGCATCCCGCCGAAATACTTCTACGATGCGGCCGGCTCCGCGCTGTTCGACCGCATCTGCGAACTGCCCGAGTACTACCCGACGCGCACCGAGCTCGGCATCCTGCGCGATCGCGCGGCCGAGATCGTGCGGCGCGTCGGCCCGCATGCGGACATCGTCGAGTTCGGCGCGGGCTCGCTCGAGAAGATCCGCGTGCTGCTCGACGCGTTCGCGGGCAACTACGCGAACGCGCCGGCGCGCTACGTGCCGGTCGACATCTCGGCCGATTACCTGCACGGCGCGGCCGCGCGGCTGCGGGCGGCCTATCCGTGGCTCGACGTCGCGCCGCTCGCGGCCGACTACACGAAGGCCGAGCAACTGGCCGCGCTGACCGAGACGCCGCGGCGGCGCATCGGCTTCTTTCCCGGCTCGACGATCGGCAACT
This sequence comes from Burkholderia sp. BCC0506, assembly GCF_902833145.1. Classification (GTDB taxonomy): domain Bacteria; phylum Pseudomonadota; class Gammaproteobacteria; order Burkholderiales; family Burkholderiaceae; genus Burkholderia. The sequence goes on from NZ_CADFEN010000012.1 coordinate 9,659, forward strand.
TCTCGCCGGAAGAGGCCGACACGTTCCTGCGCGATGCGGCGCGGCTGCTGCGCGGCGGCGGCTTGCTGGTCGGCGTCGATCTCGTGAAGGACGAGCGCACGCTGCATCGCGCGTACAACGACGCGCAGGGCGTGACCGCGCAGTTCAACCTGAACCTGCTGGTGCGCGCGAACGCGGAGCTCGGCGCGGATTTCGACGTCGATGCGTTCTCGCATTGCGCGTTTTACGACCGCGCGCGGCAGCGCATCGAGATGCATCTCGTCAGCGACGTCGCGCAGACCGTGCACGTGCGCGGCCACGCGTTCCGCTTCGAAGCGGGCGAGCGCATCCACACGGAGAACTCGCACAAGTTCACGATCGACGGCTTTCATGCGATCGCGCGCCGCGCCGGGTTCGAACCCGATACCGTGTGGACCGACGCCGACAACCTGTTCAGCGTGCACTGGCTGCGCAGCGTCGACGATATCCGCGCGTAACGCGCTGCTGCGGACCGCTCGCGCCACAGGGTGAGGGCGGTTCGCTTCCCGTGCCCACCGGCGGGTTCGATCCCGTTGCCCGGTTTCGTGCCGAAAATCCCCTTTTTACCGGTTCGACGCATCGTTGCAACGGTGTCTGGAATGCCGTCTTTTCCTTGCTCCACAAGGCTTTGCGGGCACCCGTAAACGTCCGTTACCTGTCTCGCATACCCGTTTCACCTGTGTCAGCGTCCGGTGCCTAGACTCCGAACCGTAGTCACATGACGCACGACACGTGCAGGGAGTCGCGAAATGAGCAAGAAACTTATTCTCGGTGCAGTTCTCGGTGTAGCGGCGCTGGCAGCGTCGGGCGTCGCGTCGGCCCACGTCGACCTGTCGGTCGGCATCGGCGTGCCGGGCGTCTACACGGCGCCGGCGCCCGTCTACGTGGCGCCGCCTCCGCCGGTGATGTATGCGCCGGTCGGCTATCGCGACGACTGGCGTGCCCGTGAGTGGCGTGAACACGAATGGCGCCGCCGCGAATGGCGCGAGCACGAGTGGCGCGAGCACGCGTGGCGTGACGGCGGCGGCTGGCGCGGCCGGTGGGACTGAGCGCGGCGACCGGCTCGCGAGAACGCTGATCACGACGACATCAGGAGAGTGATCCCATGAATCCCATCCGGCACATCGGACAGTGCGCCATCGCCGTTGCCGTTGCGCTCGCAACGATCGGCAGCGCGCACGCGGCAGGCTGCATGAAGGGCGCGGTGGTCGGCGGTGTGGCCGGCCACTATGCGGGGCACCACGCCGTGGTCGGCGCAGTCGGCGGCTGTATCGTCGGTCATCACATGGCGAAGAAACAGGCGCAAGAGCAGGCCGCACAGCACAGGGCCGCCGCGCAGGGTATGCAGCCGGCGCAGTAAGCGACCTCGTCGCCGCGGCGATGCCGTGGCGTCGCTCCGGTGCCGCGTGTCCGCGCTCATGCGTGCCCGGATTGATCCGACGAATGCGAGCCGCGCACGCGTCGTTACGATCATTTACAACGTCGCGCGGCGCGAATCTCGCGCGTTCATAAAATGCAGTCACACCAACGCGCTCCAGGGAGCACACGATGAAACAGCAACGATATCTGTCCGTCCTGACGGCCGCGCTGCTCGCGCTCGGCTCGGTGTCCGCCTTCGCGGCGGCCGGCGGCAATGGCGGGGGCAACGGCGGTGGTCATGGCGCAGGCGGCTCGGGCGGTAACGCGGGCGGCATGTCCGGCGGCCACATGAGCGGCCAGGCGCTGAGCAACTCGAACGGCATGCACGCGGGCGACCGCGACAAGGGCCTGGCGCGGGCGGCCGACCGTTCCGACACGATCGCCGATCGCGCCGGTGCGCAGCCGGGCCGCGGTCACGCGCACGCGCATGGTCATACCGCGCATGCGTCGACGTCCACGCACCACTCGCATCGCAACGCATTCGGTCGCACGCTGTAAGCGCAGCCGGTGAATGCACGAGAAGGGCGCTTCGGCGCCCTTTTTTCATGGGGAAAACGCCCCGCGACGGTCGGCACGAAAGCATCGAGCCGACCCGATTTGCAACCAGCCGTAACCGCGTCGCCCTCGCGCGAGAATACGAATTGCTTTCACGCGGACGGCAGAACGAAAAGCGGTGTGAGGAACGGGCGACGCGCGGGTACGCCGCACGATCGATGAAGGCCGGGCGACGCCGATAAAAAAGGGCGGCTCGCCGCCGCCCTTCGTCTTACCGCCCGGCGCCCGCCGGCGGCGCACCGGAGGCCGATTCGAACAACGCATCCGCCCGCCCGACGCGCACGAAGCGCGCCGCGTCGTCGCCATCGACCAGCGCGCGGAAATGCGCTTCGCCGCACGCGAGCTTCGCGCGTTCGTGCTCGCTCGGCACGTGGCCGTCCGCGTTCGGCGTATCGACGACGAAGTAGAGCCGCTCGCCGCCGTCCTGTTCCGCGAGCACGGCCCAATCCGGGTGATAGCTGCCGAGCGGCGTCGGCACGCGGAACCACGCCGGCAGCTTCGCGTACAGCTTCACGCCGTCGTGCGCTTCGAGCGCATCGGCGAACGCGCGCTCGGCGTCCGTCTCGCACACCACCGCTTCGTGGATCGACTTGCGCGCGTCCGTGCGCAGGTTGCGCAGATACCCGGTCAGCGCCTCGCTCTCGAACGATTCGAGCGCATGCACGTGGCGCTCGCCGAGCTTGCGGTACGCGATGCCCGCGACGAGCGCGAGCCGCTTGCAGCGGTTGATCGCATCGGCCGCCACGGCGATGAACTGCTGCGGATTCACGCGGAAATCGTCGAGCCGGCCGCTGTCGGCGAGGATCGTCGCGAGCGAGCGGCGCGTGAGCTGCGTGCGGTCCTGCAACTCGGTGAGCAGGTCGGGCAGCGGCAACTCGCCTTCGTCGAGCAGCACCGTGCCGGCGCCGGCCACCTCGATCGCCTCGATGCCGGCCTTGCCGATGTCGATCTCGGCCTTGCGCCACTGCAGCCGCGCGCGCGCGATGTCCGGCGCGTCGCGCAATGCGGCCGTGCAGTCGCGCACCAGCTTCGCGTTGTCGAAGTCGACGCGGTACACGGTGCGATGGCGGATGCGCTCCCACAGCGCGCGGAAATCCTCGCCGAACACGACGGCCTTGCCCGACGCATCGCGCCGCAACGCGATCGCACGGCGTTCGTCGGCGTTGCGCACCGCGAAGCGGCCCGACAGCTTGCGCAGCGTCGCGACGATCGGTGCGCGCAGCCGCTCGAACGCGTCCGGCAGCACGAGCGCGCTCTGGCGCAGCGCATCCTTCAGCCGGTCGAGCACCTTGCCCTGCGCGTCGACGTAGCCCTGCTCGTGCAGATGGTCCCACAGCACGTGCGACAGCTCGATGCCGAGCGCGTGCGCGGGGCCCTCGTCTTCCTGCACCGGCAGCGCCGCGAACTGGTGTTGCTCGACGATCCCGAAACGGATGCCCGTATCGGCCTCGATTTCCTTCTGCAGGTTTTCCGCGAACGACTCGTAGCGCTCCGTCGCGATCACGGTGAGCGTGTTCACGCCCGGATCGCGCACGCGCTCGCCGTCCTGGTCGACCGCGAGGCGCAGCCCGCGGCCGAGCGTCTGGCGGCGCTCGCGCTCGGTCTGGATGTCGCGCAGCGTGCAGATCTGGAACACGTTCGGGTTGTCCCAGCCTTCCTTCAGCGCCGAGTGCGAGAAGATGAACTTCAGCGGCGTGTCGAACGACAGCAGCGCTTCCTTCTCGCGCATGATCAGGCCGTACGCGCGCTCCGCGTTCTCGCGGGCCGCCGCGCTGCTTTCGCTCGTGTCGGTCCAGCCGCCCTTGCGGTCGATCGAGAAGTAGCCGTTGTGCGCACGCTCGACCTCGAGCGCGATGTCGACGCCGTCGAACAGCGCACGGTAGGCCGGCACGCGCGCCGCGCGCGCATATTCCTCTTCGAAGATCAGCGCGTAGTCGCCCTTCACGGGCATGCCGTTCTCGTCGTAGCGGCGATAGCGCTCGACCGAATCGACGAAGAACAGCGACAGCACCTTCACGCCGCGCTCGGCGAGGCGCAGCTCCTTGTCGAGATGCTCGCGGATCGTGCGGCGGATCATCTCGCGCTGCACGGCAAGCGTATCGATGTCGCCGAACGCCTCGCCGAGCGACAGGAACGCCTCGCCTTCCGGATGGCGCAGCTCGACGTACTCGGCGCCCTTGACCGCATGCACTTCGCCGATCCGCAGCCCCGCGTACAGCGCGCGCTTCGTCAGGCGTTCGAGATCGTCGCCGTCGGTGGCCGACACGATCTGGCGCTTCACGCCGGCCGCCGTCGCGACGTCGAGCTCGACGCGCGCGCTGATCGCGCCGCGCCGGTTCGACACGCCGACGAGCCGCACGTACGGCTTGTTGTGCGCATCCTCGACGATCGCCGATGCGATCTCGATCTGCTTGACGAGCTTGCGCTCGTACGCGTCGACCGCATCGAGCCGGTACACCATGTGGTGCCGGTCGACGTGCGTGGCCGAATAGCGCAGCGTGCAGAGCGGCGCCATCGCGGCGAGCGCTTCGCGCCCGCGCCCCTCGAGGCCGCCGTCGACGCTCTGCGGCTCGTCGACGATCACGATCGGCCGCGTCGCGCGGATCAGGTCGATCGGCTTCTCGCCGCCGGTCTTCTCGCTGTCCTTGTAGAGGTTGTTGATCTCTTTCTTGTTGATCGCGGCGACCGTCATCACCATGATCTGGATCGCCGCGCTCGCCGCGAAGTGGCGCACCTGGCCGAGCTTCGCGGAGTCGTACAGGAAGTAGTCGTACGGCACGCCCGCGTACAGCGCGCGGAAGTGATCCTCGGTGATCGCGAGCGTCTTGTGCACGCCTTCCTTGATCGCGATCGACGGCACGACGATCACGAATTTCGTGAAGCCGTAGCGGCGGTTCAACTCGAAGATCGTGCGCAGGTACACGTAGGTCTTGCCGGTGCCGGTCTCCATCTCGACGGTGAAGTCGCGCGAGCCGGGCAGGCCGGACGGCGGCAGCCCGCCGCGCAGCTGCACGTCGGCGAGATTGCGCGCGAGCGCGTCGTCGGTCAGCGACAGCCGGTTGCCGACGCCTTGCTCCGACACCGCGAAGCCGAGCGAGCCTTGCGCGGCGGCCGTCGTGCCGGGCGCGGCGTTCGCGAGCACGCTGAAGTCGCCGCGATACGACTCCTGCCCGCGAAACAGGTCGCAGACGGCGTCGATCGCCTCGCGCTGGTAGTCGAGATCCGCTTCGAAATGCAGCCGCATCACAGGCTCCGCACGCGCTTCACGCCGTGCTGTTCGAGCAGCGCGGCGAGATTGAGCTTCGCGACGTCGTCGACGAAGCCGCTGTCGCGGAACAGGCACGTGACGTCGCGCGACGCGCCGCTCGCATCGAGCAGGTCGACGATGCCGTCGGCGAGCGGGCCCGCGTCGTCGCGCGACAGGCGCGCATCGAAGCACGCGACGATCGCGCGGCCGATCAGGTGCACCGTCTTGCCGGCCACCTGGTGATGCTCGACCGGCGTGCACAGATCGAGGCCGAGCTTCAGCGTCAGCTCGGCGAGCAGGTCGTCCTCGGTGCGGCCGGTTTTCACGTGCTCGACGGATGCGAACAACGCATGGTCGAAGTCGTCGCGGCGCGGGTCCCACTCGATCACGTTGGTCGTGTCGAGCCGGTACACGCGAAAGCCGAGGTCGCCATAGCTTTCCGGGTAGTCGCGCGCGACCTGCTGCGCGGCGCGGCGCAGGCGCTCCTTCGTGATTTCCGCGAGCGTGAGCGGCTTTTTCAGCTTCGCGCAGAAATCGGCGGCGGCGGCTTGCGTCTTGTCGCGGCGGTCCAGCGCTTCCGGCAACTGCACGAGGATGTAGCGGCGCGCGCCGCCGTCGGTCGCGTTCACCTGCATCACCGCGTGGCCGGTCGACCCGGAGCCGGCGAAGCAGTCGAGCACGATGTCGTCGCCGCGCGTGCACCAGCCGATCACGGCTGCCGCGAAGTCGACCGGTTTCGGCAGGTCGAACGGGATGCCGAGCGTCTTCAGCAGCGCGTCGTCGGAGCCCGCGAACGGCAGCACCGACGGCACGTTCTCGTACATGTTCTCGTCGAGGTAGTAGATCCGCTGCGGCTGCGTGGTTTCATCCGGGCCGAATTCGATCTGGCCGCGCTCGAGCAGCGCCTGCATCGTCGCCGGCGGGTTGCGCCAGCCGCGCGCCGGCATCGCGCACGGCTTGCCGGTGACCGGGTGGATCAGCGGCGTGAAATATTCGTCCGGCGCCTTCTTCTTGTTCGGCCACGCCATCGACACGAGGCGGTACACGCGACCTTCCGCCGACAGCCGGTCGTACATCACCTCGCCGCCGGACAGGTTGGTCTGCGCCTTCATCCACGCGCGGTACGCCTTCTGCGCGTCCTTCGGGTTGCCGCTGCGGTACACCGCGTCGTGCGCGGCGTCGAGCATGCGCTGCGCGTTGCGCTTCGGGCGCTTGAGCGGCGCCCGTTCGAGCAGCGTCTCGGCGTTGCGCGCGAACAGCACCAGCGATTCGTGCTGGTACGCGATGCCGCGCGCGTCGCCCTTCGGGTTGCGCTTGTCCCACACGGCCACGCCGAGCTCGTTTTCCTCGCCGAAGATCTCGCGCAGCATCAGCACGAGCGCATGCACTTCGTGCTCGTCGATGTGCACGGCGATCAGCCCTTCGTCGGACAGCAACGCGTGCGCGAGCTTCAGGCGCGGATACATCATGTTCAGCCAGTCGGTATGGAACCGGCCGTTCGCCTCGGTGTTGGTGCTGCGCTTCACGCCGCCTTCGGTCTGGCCGGTCATCGCCAGGTAGTGGCGGATGCTATCGCTGAAGTCGTCCGGATAGACGAAATCGCTGCCGGTGTTGTACGGCGGATCGATGTAGACGAGCTTCACCTTGCCGGCGTAGCTCTTGTGCAGCAGCTTCATCACGTCGAGGTTGTCGCCCTCGATCACCAGATGGCGCGTGTCGTCCCACGCGACGCTGTCGTCGGGGCAGGGCCGCAGCGTGCCCGTCGACGGCGTGAGCGCAGCCTGGCGCGCGGCGCGCTTGCCGTGCCAGTGAAAGCCGTAGCGCTCGTCGGTGTCGCCGACCGTGCGTTCGCCGACCAGCGCCTTCAGCACGTCGACGTCGACCGACGCGCCGTGCGGGCCTTCGGTCACGAGTTCGGGGAACAGCGCCTTCAGGCGCGCGACGTTGTCGGCGGTGAAATCCGTCGACATCGCCTGCGGGCTGGCCGCATCGAGTTTCTGCATCGTCTTTTCCATCGGAGCCCGGCCGCGCGCGCCAGGACGTCGGGCGCGCTCACGGCACCGGCGGCAATGGCCGCCCGGGCAAACCCGAAACGCTAGCGAGTCGGTCGGCGCAGGTCAAGCGCCGATGTGGCTCGGGCGCCCGCGCATCGGCCGCGATCGCCCGCCGGACGGGCCGCGAGCGGGTTCGGGCCGGTTGTCGCAGAGGGCGGGCGGCGGCGCCGTGGAAAGGACGAAAAAAAGGGCACGGTCGGCGTCCGGCGCCGGCGTGCCCGCATGGAGAATCCCGGATGGAGGAAGCGGCAGGGCCCGACGGGCCCCGCCCGGATGACCGCCTCGGGTCAGAAGCGCGTGCGGATGCCCGACGTCAGTTCGAGCTGGTTCTTCGCGCCGAACGTCGACGACACCGTGTAGCCGCCGTGCAGCTTCATGTAGTCGCCGGCCAGGTACACCTCGGTGCGCTTGCTCAGGTGGTAGAACACCGACCCGTAGATCGTCTCCTTGAAGCCGTTGGCGACGCCGTTGGTCAGGCTGAACGCGCCGAGGTTCGCGTTCGGCGTGAAGCCGTCCGCGTTGTTCGCGGCGTTCTTGATGCGCATCTGCTGGTAGCCGAGCTCGTAGTCGAGCGCGCCCTTCGGCGCGATCTTCATCGACACCGTCCACGAATCGTCGTGACGCTGGCCGAGCGGGCCCTGGTCGCCGTTGTAGCGGAAGTAGCCGGCATTCAGGCGCACGATGTCGAACGTGTAGTTGCCGCCGACCGAGAACGTCTGGTTTCGGAAGCCGTTGTGGTTCACGTGGTTGTAGAAGCCCGACACGGCGAACGGCCCGCCGTTGTAGCCGAGCGCGGCCTGGTACGCGGAGCCGGTCGCGAACGACGTCGAGTTGCTGAACTGGTAGCCGGCGCTCGCGAAGATGCCGTTGCTGAACAGCTTCTTCCACGCGACGCCGTTGTTGTAGCGCGTGCCGGTCGGGCCGGCCGCGTAGAAGATCATCTGCTTGAAGTTGTTCGAGTTGGTCCAGCCGCCTTCCTCGGTCGACAGCTTCGCGGAGCCGTACGCGTCGCCGTAGATCGCCGATGCGTCGCGCGCGATCGTGTTCTGGAAGCCGGCCGTCAGCTTGCCGAAGCGCTCGTCCTCGACACCGACCCACGCGTCGCGGTCGAAGATCTGGCCTTCATCTTCCATCTGGCCGTTCGCGACCACGAATTCGCTTTCGAGACGGAAGATGATCTTCGTGCCGCCGCCGATGTCTTCGGCGCCTTTCAGGCCCCAGCGGCTGCCGCTGAACCACGGTTCGCCGTCGTTGCCCATCCCGATCATGTGCTTGCCGTTCGCGTCGGCGTGGGTCCGGTAGGTCGGAAAGCTCAGGTCCATCAGGCCGTAGAGCTGCACGCTCGACTGCGCTTGCGCGTGGCCGGCGCACAGGCCGGCCGCCGCCGCGAGGGAAAGGGCAAGGTTTTTTCGTTTCAAGATCGTCTCCTCCGAGCTGCCGCATTGAAATCCGGTCGTTGGCAGTACGTAATGTATGCCGACTCTTGCCGGCCGCAGCGAGCGGGCCGACGCGTAGCATCGTAGAGGGTGCAATCCTTCACGCCGCTTTCCCGGAGGAAACAATCGGATCGGTGAAAACACCGAACGCGCAATCATCGCGGATCGGGCAGGCGGGTGGAAACGGTCCTGCCGGATGCCCGGCAGGCTTCGACAACAATCGATTCGTGCTACGCATTGACAGGAGGAGGCACGCGGCGCGCCGCGTCAATCGTGCGCGCTCTTCATCCGCAGGATGTAACCGAGCCCGCGCAGCGTGATGATCTCGGCCGTGCTGCCGGCGAGATGCTTGCGCAGCCGGTGGATGTAGATGTCGATCGCGTCGGCGCTCGGCTCGTCGTCGAGCGCGAACACGCTGTCCATCAGCCGCGCCTTCGACACCGTCTTGTTCTGCTGCAGCATCAGCGTTTCGAGGATCGCGTGCTCGCGGCGCCGCAGCGCGAGCACCGCGTCGCCGCAGCGGAATTCGCGCGTGCCGAACGCATAGACGAGATCGCCGCACACGAGCTGCGTCGTGCCGACGCCGGCCTGCCGGCGAATCAGCGCGCGGATGCGCGCCACCAGCTCGCGCGACTCGAACGGCTTCACGACGTAGTCGTCGGCGCCCGCGCCGAAGCAGTCGACCTTGTCGTCGACCGAGCCGTGCGCGGTCAGCATCAGCACCGGCACGTTGTCGTTGCGGCGCCGCAGCCGCGCGAGCACTTCCTTGCCGCTGATGCCGGGCAGGCGCATGTCGAGCAGCACCGCGTCGTAGCGTTCGGTCTTGAGCACCGTGTCCGCGCGCTCGCCGTCGCCGACGCAGTCGACCGCGAAGTCCTCGCCGCGCAGCAGGTTCACGATCCAGTGCGCGAGTTCGGCGTTGTCTTCAACGAGCAGGAGTTTCATGACGACATCATCTCTTCAGTCAAAGGCCGGCAGTCGCACGGTCACGACGATACCGCGATTGCCGGGCCCCGGCGCGAGCGACACGCTGCCGCCGTGCGCCTGCGCGATCTCGCGCACGATCGCGAGCCCGAGGCCCGAGCCTTCGGTATCGGCCGACACGCGGTAGAACCGCTTGAACACGTGCGGCCGCGCTTCGGCCGGGATGCCCGGGCCGTCGTCGACCACGTCGAGCACGATCGCGTCGCCGTCGCGCCGCCCACCGACCGTCACGCAGCCGCCCGGCTGCGTGTAGCGCACCGCGTTGTCGACGAGGTTCATCACCAGCGCGGTGAGCAGGCTGTCGCTGCCCGCGACGTCGAGCCGTTCGCCGAGATCGGCGCCGAGATCGATGTCGCGCCGCTGCGCGAGCACGATCGTCTCCTCCAGCACGCTCGATACCACGGCGGCCAGGTCGACGCGATGAGTCAGCAGCGTCGACGGCGTCGCTTCCGCATGCGCGAGCAGCAGCAGCTTGTCGGTCACGTCGGCCATCTTGCGGCTGCTGCGCTGCATGCTGTCGAGCACCGACGCGAGCTCACGATCGTCGTTGCCGCGCTGCTGCGCGTACTGGATCTGCGTGTCGAGCACCGCGATCGGCGTGCGCAACTGGTGCGCGGCATCCGCGATGAAGCGGCGCTGCGTGGCCGTATGCGTGTTCAGGCGCGCGATGCACTGGTTGATCGCGTCGACGATCGGCCGCAGCTCGTGCTGCAGCCGCTCCGGGCGGATCGGCTCCAGTTCCATCGGCCCGCGGTCGGCCACGTCGTCCTTCAGCTTCATCAGCGGGCGCAGCTCGAAGGTGAGGCCGAGATAGACGAGCACCACCGCGAGCATCAGCATCAGCGACAGGCGCACGAGCTGCGGCCGCCAGATCGTCGCGACCATCGCGCCATACGAACGCGTCGTCTTCGCGACGACGACCGTGACCGTCTCGACCTGCCCCTCGTCGTACAGCTGGCGGTCGTAGGCCACCGCGCGCAGCGGCACGCCGTCGAGCGACGTGTCGTATAGCGTCGGCGCGACGCCGTGCCGCGCGGGCAGCTCGAGCGCCGGATTGCCGGCGAGCAGGCGGTCGTGGCCGTCGATCACCTTGTAGAACACCGAGTCGCCCGACGGCGATTCGAAGATTTCCAGCGCGGCGGGCGGCACGTCGGCCGCCGGCCGCCCGTTGCGCCACTCGACGTCCTCGCCGATCGTGCGCGCCGACGCGACGAGCGCGCTGTCCTGCACGAGCGCGGCCGTGGTCCGCGCGGTGTCGTACGACATCGCGCCGGCGATCAGCACGAACACCGCGAGCGGCAGCAGCAGCCACCACAAGAGCCGCCCGCGCAGGCTGTGCGCCATCCTGTTGCGCTCCTTCTCCGAAATGCCGAACCGCGCCGGGGTCGCCGGCGCGGTCGGGGTGTCATGTCAGGCGCCGGCGGGCGGCGTTCAGAACGCCGCGGGGCGCCACTTCAGCAGCCGCTTCTCGATTCGCGTCAGCAGGTAGTCGGCGGCCAGCGCGACCACGGCCAGCACGATCATCGCCGCGAACACGCCGCTCGCGTTGAACGCGCCCTGGGCGGTGGAGATTAACAGGCCGATGCCCTGCTTGGAACCCAGGAATTCGCCGACCACCGCACCGACCAGCGCGAAGCCGAAGCTCACGTGCAGGCTCGCGAGAATCCAGGAGAGCGCGGACGGGATCACGACCGACGTGGTGATCTGCCGGCGCGACGCGCCGAGGATCTGCGCGTTCGCGATCAGGTAGCGGTCGGCTTCGCGCACGCCCTGGAACGCGTTGCCGAACACGACGAAGAACACCATCACGACGGCCAGCGCGATCTTCGACGCCATCCCGAGCCCGAGCGCGATCACGAACACCGAGCCGAGCACGACGCGCGGAATCGAGTTCGCGATCTGGATGTACAGGCCGAACACGTCGGCCATCAGCTTGTTGCGGCCGAGCACGATCCCGCAGATCACGCCGGCGACCGAGCCGATCAGGAAGCCGATCGTGGTTTCCTCGAGCGTGACCCAGACCTGCGTGAGCAGCGGGCCCTGCGACGTGCCGTTCACGAACCAGTCCTGGATCTGCGCGAAGATCAGCGTCGGCTGCGAGAAGAAGAACGGATCGATCCACTTCAGCCGTGCGGCGAGTTCCCAGCCGCCGAGCACGATCACGAGGACGGCGATCCGCAGGCCGATGATCAGTTGCCGGCGGCGACGCAGCCGGGCTTGAGCGGCGCGCGACTCGTCCTCGAGCGACGTTGCCGGAATGGCGGTGGGGGGAAGCGTCATGTCGGTCATGCTCCTGTCCTTGCTGTTTCTTGCGATGGCTCGCCGCAGCGTGCCGTGCGGCCTGTACGTCAGCCGATCTGCACTTCTTCGCGCAGGTCGTGCCAGATGTCCTTGGAAATTTCGATGAAGCGCGCGTCGTAGCGCACTTCCGACATGACGCGCGGGCGCGGCAGGTCGATCTCGTACACGCGCTTGAGCGTCGCGGGGCGGGCGGTCAGCACGAACACGCGGTCGGCGAGCGCGATCGCTTCCTCGAGATCGTGCGTGACGAACACGACCGAGCCCTTGTTCGCGGACCACAGCTGCAGCAGCTCGTCCTGCATCAGCGTGCGCGTCTGCATGTCGAGCGCCGAAAACGGCTCGTCCATCAGCAGGATTTCCGGCTGGTTGATGAAGGTCTGCGCGAGCGCGACGCGCTTGCGCATGCCGCCCGAGAGCTGGTGCGGGTAGTGCTTCGTGAACTTGTCGAGGCCCACCTTGCGGATCCATTCCTCGGCCTGCGCATACGCGACGTCCTTCGAGCGGCCGCGAAACAGCGGGCCGGCCGCGACGTTGTCGATCACGTTGCGCCACGGGAACACGGCGTCGGCCTGGAACACGAAGCCGATGCGCGGGTCGATCCCGTCGACCGGGCGGCCCATCACGCGCACCTCGCCCGACGCGGGCTTGAGCAGCCCGGTGATCAGGTTCAGCGTGGTCGACTTGCCGCAACCGGTCGGGCCGACGATCGCGATGAATTCGCCGCGCGCGACGCTCATGCTGAAGTCGCGCAGCGCGACGGTGGCCTTGCCTTCCGGCGAAATGAAGCGGCACGACACATTGCGAAACTCGATCGCCGGTGTGCTCGGGGAAACTGCCTGATTCATCGCATTGATCCTGCGGGTGAGGAGGGCGTCGCGGCGTGGCGGCGCCGGGCCGGTCAACCGGGCCGGAACGGGGCGCGCACGGCGGCGGGATCGCCGCCGCCGGCGTCGCTGCCAGGGTCGATTACTTCGCGTTCACGAAATCGTTCGTGTAGGTGCGCGCCAGGTCGATGTGCTTGCCCTTCACCGACGGGTTGAACGCCGACAGCACCTTCAGCACGGTCGCCGGGCCGTCGGCCGGCATCTTCGCGTCGGCCGTGTACATCGGCAGCGACGCCTTCAGCGCGGACACGTACAGCGCCTTGTCCTTCTGGTAGTCGGCCGGCATCTTCGCGGCGATTTCCTCGGCGCTGTGCGTGTGGATGAACTGCATCGTCTTCGCAAAGGCGTGCGCGAGCTTGGTCGCTTCGGCCTTGTGCGCATCGGCCCAGGCCGACTGCACGTACAGGCTCGCGGCCGGGTAGGTGCCGCCGAGCGCCGCGCGCGTGCCTTCCAGCGTGCGCAGGTCGACCAGCACCTTCGCGTCGCCCATCTTCTCGAGCGCGGACACCGTCGGCTCGGTCGTCATCCCGGCGTCGATGCGGCCCTGCTTGATCGCGGCGATGAAGCTCGCGTCGGCGCCGACCGGCAGCATCGTGTACTGCGTCGACGGCACGCCGTGCTGCAGCGCCAGGTATTGCGTGAGGAAGCTCGTCGACGAGCCGAGGCCCGTCACGCCGAGCGTCTTGCCCTTCGCGTCGGCCATCGACTTGAACGTCGGCGCGGCCTTGGTCGACACCATCTCGACTTCGCCCGGCACCTGGCCGAACACGGCGATCGCCTTTACGTCCTTGCCCTTGCTCTGCAGGTCGATGGTGTGATCGTAGAAGCCGACGACGCCCTGCACGGCGCCCGCCAGCAGCTCGTTCTCGGCGTCGACGCCGGCCGGCTGCGACAGCAGCTCGACGTCGAGCCCTTCGGCCTTGAAGTTGCCGAGCTCCTGCGTGAGCCGCGCGGGCAGGTAGATCAGCTTCGCGATCCCGCCGACCATGATCGTGATCTTGCCGCCGTCGTCGGCGAGGGCGGGGTGAGCGGCGAGCGCGCAGCTCAGGCTGGCTGCAACGGCGAGGGTGCGCAGGATGGGTCGCATCGGGATCGTCTCCTTCGTTGTATTCGTATGGCGCGATGCTTGCTGCATCGTCCTGACGAGTATAGGGAGGCAAAACCTTCCGCTACCTTTCGCGGTTCGGCGATTCCTTTAGGGGTTTTCCAGTAATCCGATCGGAGTAAACGGCATCTTCGGCTTGCCGCGTCGCGCGGCCATCCACTGGACCATCCGGGTCAACACGCGATGCCCGTGCCCGCCCGTTTACAGATCAATGTCCTATTCGAGACACCATAGTAATCGTACCAGTACTAGTTTTTATGACCCAAGAGCAATACCAGTACTATTGAATGGCAGCGTTGAGATGTTAATACTTGCTTTTAGCGGAGTTATTTAAAAATAACCTCGATTTTCTTTTTATCTATTTAACATTATCGGGGATTGCTTCATGACTGCAATTACCATCGCGATCGCAGACGACCATCCCATCGTGGCGGATTGGCTCAGGAGCCTGCCGCACTGGCCGCCCACCTATCGTGTCTTGCATTGCAGCACCAGCGGTTCGATGCTCATCGAATCGCTGACGCTAGCACCGACCGACATCGTCATCAGCGATTTTACGATGCGCGGCGGGGACAGGCCGCTCGACGGATTCATGTTGCTGCGCAAGCTGCGCGACGTCGTGCCGGATGCCCGGTGCATACTGTTTACCGCTCAATCGAATCCGACCGTGTTCGCGGCTGCGACGAGGCTCGGCGTGAGCGCCATCGTCAGCAAGGAGGACGCTGCCGACGAGGTGGTCCGCGCGTGCCGCCACCTCTGCTCGGGTGGCATCCGCTATTTCTCGCCGACGATCCGCGCGATCGTCGAGCAAGGTGGCGGGCTGCCGCACGGCGAGCAGCCCCAGCTGACGCAGAAGGAGCTGGACGTCGTGCGCCTGTTCGTTTCCGGTCATTCGCTTGCCAGCATCGCGAAGCAACTCGGCCGCTCGGTCAGCACCGTTTCGACGCAGAAGTACACGGCGATGCAGAAGCTGCAGGCCGATGCGAACATCAATCTGGTCCGCTATGCGTACGAAAACGGGCTGATCTGACGCCGCGGCGCACATTATTTGTAGATGATCGTGAAAGTGGCCGTGCCGTTGGCGGTGCCGGGTTTGGCGGTCGCGTCGGTCTGGTAATAGCGGGCCGACAGCGGTACCGAGAAGTTCGACGACCTGCCCAGCGACGACGGGGAATCGGCGATCTTCCACGGCGTACCGAGGTGCACTGGCTGCCCGTCTCCCTTGAGCAACTGAATTCCCACGCCCGTCGCGCTTCGCTCGGGCGACAGCGCCAACACGCCGTTCGCCGCGTCGAGCGCATTGCCCTCGAGCATCATGTTGACGACGAAGTCGCCTGCTACACCGGAGTCGCATTGAATCCCGATCGCGAAATCCTTCGACGGCGACGTCGAGCCGATCCCGGAGCCAATCCCGCCCGCTTTGCGGAGCACGTGCGTGCCGAGCTCGACCTGGAGCGAAGGGGTTGTCGTCCCGCAGGTCGTCTTCTGGAACGACACGTTCTCGAAGCCGTACAACATGTAGCGCGCGCTATCGGACTGTTCGTTCGGCGCGGAGATCATCCCGGCCAGCACCGTCCTCATCGGGAGATCGGTCGGCGTGGACGGCGTCGCACCGATTTTCACCAGCTCGACGTCGACCGTCGCCGTCACCTTCACGTCACCCGTCCGCGGGATCATCGTGCCCGTCGGAATCGCCGCGTCTCCGTGGCCGCGATTGCCATTGTAGGTAATGTACATCGCGATTCCGTTGGCGATGAGCTTCGGATCGTCCCTGTAGCGGTAGAACATCGCCTCCATCTCGCCCGACATGGGCAGCACCTGCCAGCACCTCGCGGAAATCTGGATCCCGCTCTGCTTCCACAGCACCGTGTTGACCGGCGCGTCCCACGCGATCTTCAGATTTTCGGGCAGCGTGGCCAATTTCGCGCTGGTTATGGCCTCGCACTTCGCGAGCGCGGCGGCTTGCGCAGCGCCGATGCCGGCCGACCCGAGCAGCAGTGCGGCCGCGGCCGTTCGCAGCAGCGTCGGGCCGCACCCGCTTCGGCCCCGCTTCATTTTCATCGTGTTGCGTTTCATCGAAATTTCTCCTGCGGTCCTTCGTCAAGCGGACGGCTGCTGTTTCGTGCGTTTGCCGGCGACGCCGGCGGGCTTCGCCTCGATTTCACACGGCGAGTCGACGCGCTCGATGTTCGTGGGCGCCGAGCGCTCGTCGAGCGAAGGCAAAGCGACCTTGATCGAACATTGCCACGCATCGGCATGCCCCCATTTCACGGTCAGCCGGTCGCGTGGCACCGACAGGCGCGCGTAGATCTGCCCGCCCTGCGACACCATCCCGACGTTGTTGCCGTTGCCGTCGAACACGGGCGCCCCCAGCGGCAGCTCCGTGCCGTCCGACGCCTGCGTCTGGATCAGCACGGCGCGCCCCGTCACGGTCGGATAGCGCAGCATCACGACGGCGCCGTGGCGCGGCGCGACCTGCTGGCTCGTCGACTGCAGCTCGACGTCGGCAGGCAGACCCCGCGGATCGATTTCGATCTGGTTCAGGCGATAGGGGCTCAGGTACGGCACGACCGCGTAGCCGCGCGGATCGAGCCGGACGCCGCCGTAGCCCGTCACCGTCGCGCCGTGTGCGCGCGGCGCCGCGACGATCGCCATCGTGTCGGATGCATACGGGGTCGCCGTCACACCGCCAGGATGCGCGACGATCGCACCGCTCATGCCGAACGATGCCGATCCATAGCCGCTCCCCTTGCCAAACGCGCCCTGAACCGCCGTGTAGGGCGTCCGGTACTGGGCGGCCACGTTACCCGCGTAGGTCGGGCCGGCGTTGCGCGCGGCGGACACGGAATAGCTGCCCTCGCTGCCGGCGCCGATCAGGCCCGTCGCAGTCGCCATCGACGTGAAGCCGCTCGTGTTGTCCCGCGCGAGGTTGACGCTCATCCGCGGCGCGCGCTCCTTCGGCCCGAGCGGCATCGACACGGTCAGCATGTATTGCGTGTCGGCGTCGCCGGAGAGCGTGCGCGAGCGGTTCGCCGAAACGCTGTAGTCGAACATGCGATAACGGTTGCTGTAGCCGACCTGGAATTGCGTGTCGGTGCCGCTACGCGACCAGTAGTTCTGCGTGTAACCGCTCACGTACAGCTGGCCGCCACGCTCGCCGAACCGCTGGCTCGCCGTGACCGACACGCGATTGCGCGCACGCGATGCCGGCACCGCGGCGGCGCCCGTCAGGTTGCGCTGCGTGTTGTCGACGAACGCCATCGCGTTGTTCAGATCGAGGTAGCCGGACGACGAGAAGCGGTACGCGGCGACCGACAGGTTGCTGTTCGTCGCCTCGATCGTCTTGCTGTACGTGACGCGCACGCTCGTCCCGTTCATCTTCTGACCGAACTTCGACGTGAACGCGCCCGACATGTCGATGGCCAGTGCACCGATCGGCAGGTTGAACGCGCCGCCCAGCAGCACGTTCTGATAGTTCTCGTTCGCGAGCACGCCGCCGTACAGCGTCAGCAGGTTGTTGATGCCGCGTGTATAAGTCGCCTGCACGATGCGCGGCGTGTGCGACAGGCTCTGGTCGCGCACCGTGCCGGCGACGAAGCTGAACCGGCTCCGGCCGGGCCGCAGCGACTGCGGGACCGCCGCGTACGGCACCTTGAAGCGGTGCTCGCTGCCGTCCGCCTCGGTGACGGTGACGTCGAGATCGCCGCCGTAGCCGGTCGGGTACAGGTCGTCGATCACGAACGAGCCGGGCGGTACCGTCGTGTCGTAGATGATGGCGCTGTTCTGGCGCACCGTCACGCGCGCGTTCGAGTTCGCGATGCCGCGCACGACGGGCGCGTAGCCGCGCTGGGAGTCAGGCCACATCCGGTCGTCGGTCGCGATCTGCACGCCGCGGAACGCGAACGTGTCGAACACCTCGCCCGACGTATTCGCGTCGCCGACCCGGACCCGCGCGTTGATGGCGGTCAGGTCGCGCTGCAAGTAGGTGTTGATGGCGCCGTAGTGCTGGCCCTCGCGCTGTTGCCAGTTCAGTGCGCCGTCGTGCCGGAAGTACCAGCCGCCGACATTCAGGCCCGCATTCACGCCGATATACGCGGAGTTCGAGCCGGCACCGTGCGACACGTTGCGGTAGACGTTCGCGTTGTAGCCGAGGATCCCGGCCGTCACGCCGTGGTCCCACATCGACGGGTCGACGTAGCCCCGCGCCGTGCGGCGCAGCAGTGCCTGCGGAATCTGCACGTCGACGCGGGCAGCCGAGGCATCCAGCGACAGCGACGTGCCCGGCACCAGCTCTTCCAGCGACACGCACGTGCCGGCCTCGTCGAGCGTCGCGAGCTGCTCGGCCGGAATCCGGCCGAGGTCCAGGTTGAACTTGTCCAGCAGCCGGCGGCTGGCGCAGACCTTCGTGACGCCGCTGCTCACTTCGCGCACCGTCACGTCGTCGCGGCCGAGCAGCGTGCCGTTCAGGTAGACGTCGGCGCGATACTGGCCGGGCCAGACCGGATTGCCTTGTTCGTAGCGCGAAAGATCGAGTTCGCTGCCCGGCTCGGACAGCACGAAGTCCGGATTGAACTGCACGCCCGTGGGAGGCGTGTCCTGCCTGGTGGTTCGTTCGCCGAGCCGGGGCTGTCGGTCGTCAACGGGCGCAAGCGTGTTTGCCGCGGCGCCGAGCGGCATCGCAGAACAGGCGAGCAGCACCATCGCGCACGAGCGGCGCAGAACAGGCGCAGGCGGGCTCGCGCACGGCTTCGCCGCGCGATGTGCGTGTTCCATGGTTGTGTTCCTGAGAGTCGATGTGAACGTATTGGCGGCCGCACGCGACAACGGCGGGGCGCCCCGGGTCAGGGCGCGGGCGTGATCGCCGCGTCCCACTTCGCCTCGGAGCCGAAGTCGTTGATCGTCGAGTAGCCGAGCTTCGTGCCGGCCGGCAGATCGGGCAGCGGGGCGTCGGGTATGAATGTTTGCGATGCGCCGGGTGCGATCATTGCGCCGTCCTTCGCGGTGAACGTGCGGCCGTCATGGTCGACCCGCGCGCTCAGCACGGTGACGTTGAACGGCGAAGGATTCGTCGCGCGCAGCACGTGGCCCTTGCCGCCGCCGTCTGGCACGACCGACCACTGGATGCCTTTCGACGCGGCGACCGCGCCATCGCCATCGAGACCGGCCGGCCGGAAAAACAGCTTGATCCGCGAGCGGAACGCGAGCTGCAGCGCAGTCGTCGACGCCGATTCCTCGACTTTCGGCGGAATGTCGAGCACGTTCAGCCAGAACACCGATTCCTTGTCCTGCGGGAGCGGATCGCCGGTGTAGACGATTCTCACCGTCTGCCCCTTGGAGGGATCGATGCGGAACACGGGCGGCATCAGCACGAACGGAACCTTCACGGTGCCTGGCCGCGACTTGAGATCGCCGTCGTCGATCCATGCCTGCACGAGCGCCGGCCGCGTGCCGGTGTTGTCCATCTTGACGGTGATTTCACGATCGCCCGCCGGATAGATCACGCGGGTGCCGGAAATAATGACGCTTGCTGCCGCCTGTTGCGCAAAACATGCGAGCGCGACACAGGCACATACCGCGGCGCGGCGCGAAATGAACGAGAAAATTGGGAACATGGTGCGTGAACTCAATGGGCGGGAAACGCTGGCAAGCGGCGTTTCCCGCAGTGCGCCGTCGACGTCGATCAGGCAATACGTCGACCGGCGGACCTGCACGGCATCGTGCCGCATCGGCGGCGATGCCGTGCAGCCCGCCCGCTGTGCGCTAGGGCTTACAGATAGTCGATCGAGTACGTGACCGACGTGCTCACGCTACCGGCTTCCGTCTTGTCTTGCGCGATGTACTGTGCGCTATAGATCAGATCCGCCGCACCGTCCTTGAGGGCGACAGGGGCGACGGCGCGCTGGCCATCGTCACCGGCCTTCAGCGGGTTGCCTTGCGTGTCGAGCAGCTGCACCGCAACGTTCTTCGCCGCGTTGGATGCCGCACGGTTGATCAGCGTGCCGTCCGTGTTGTCGACGTTCGGGCCGGCTTCGAAGAATGCGCGAACCGTCTGGCCTGCGTTCTGGCACTTGCTCAGCTGGATCTTGAAGTTCGTCGCGCCCGACGTCTTGCCCTTCGCGGCCAGTTGGCCTGCGCCTACGGTCGGCAGCTGGACCGTGCCGTTGTTGTTGGCGCCGTTGACCTTGATTTCGCACGATGCGCCGGTCAGCGCGCCCGAGAAGGTCACGGTGCCGTCATAGGCGTGCGCGGCCAGCGGTGCGAAGGCCATGACTGCAGTCGCGATCGACGCCAGGGTAAGTTGCTTGCTCATGTTTCGGTTTCCTTAAAGAGTCTCTAAAAAGTCATTGCCGGCGTTTGATTGACGCGGCCAGATAAATCTATCCGGTCGACGACGCCACGCACAATCGCAATTCGTCCAGAAACGATCTGCATATCTGCGTGAACGGATCTTTTACGTCGAATCAGATCCGCGCATCCAGATAGGACTACGAATCGGATTGATTGAGTGCGTCCGACCGGATGTTCCACTACTGTCAGAAGAACCGCGTCGAGCCGGCCCGGAACAGCGTCGCAGCCACGGCGAGGGTCGTCATCGCCACTGCGACGACGACCTTGCCCAACGTATTCACCGCGTCCGGGTTCGCGCTTTCGCTCGGGTTCGGCTTGACGTAGGGTTCCTTGGGCTTCGGACGGAGGATGTTCGAGATCCAGTCATTCACGTCACTGGTCGTCAGGCCGCCCGGGACGGCCGCATGCTCGGTGTGCTTCAGTTCACGCATGGTTCACTCATTCGATTGAGTCGGAAACAGGCCCCGCCGCTCGGCGTTGCGCGCCGCGGGGCTCCGGATGTCGTCCGGCCTGGCGAAAGCCGGGGCCGAAACGGTTCGGTGGTTATTTCGGGGTCGGCGCCAGCCAGTCGAAGACGTTGTCCATCAGGTCGTTGAAGCGCTTGGTCACCGTTTTCTCCTCGTTGATCGCGCCATAGGTGACGCCGGAAACCACGCCGAGCACGCCGCCGATGATCATGCCGGCACAGCCGGAGATCAGGCCGACGCCGAGCAGGCCGCCCTGCGCGCCGCCCACCACCGCTCCCTTGGCGATACCCGAGATGAGGCCGGTCATCCCACCCAGCGTCATGGCGCCGACGCGGCTGAAGACGCTGCCACCATTCACTTCGTTGATTTCCATCATGGTCAATTCACGCATTTAAGTTCTCCTTGAAGTAGCGTGTCCGATCTTTAAAGGCCGGATCGGTAACGGCCGCTGCCGTCATGAACGGCGAAAACGACACTGCGGCGCGGCACTATGCCGGTTGCGCAGCAAACAATTCGTCGGTGTCCAGTTCCTGCGCGCTGCCGTGCGCGAGCCGAATCACGCGATCCGCACTGCGAATGGTTTCCGGCCGGTGCGCGATGATGATCCGCGTGATGTTCATCGCCCGTACCGCATCGTTGATGAGCCGCTCGCGCTCGACGTCGAGATGGCTCGTCGCCTCGTCGAGCACCAGGATCGCCGGCTTGCGGTAGAACGCACGCGCGAGCAGCACGCGCTGACACTGGCCGCCCGACAGCGACGAGCCCATATCGCCGACGAGGCTCTGGTATCCCATCGGCATCGCGACGATGTCGTCGTGGATCTGCGCGAGCCGCGCGGCCTCTTCGATGCGCGCCTGGTCCGGCTGCGGATCGAAGAAGCAGATGTTGTCCGCGATCGAGCCGGCGAACAGGATGTCGTCCTGCATCACGCAGCCGATCAGCTCGCGATACTGATGCAGCCCGAGCTTGCGGATGTCGACGCCGTCGACCATCACGCTGCCCTGTTCCGGCGTCAGCAGGCCGAGCAGCAGCTTTGCCATCGTCGTCTTGCCCTGGCCAGACGGTCCGACCAGCGCGACCGATTCGCCCGGCGCGACCGAGAACGAGCAGTGTTCGAGCACCCACGGCTCGGTTTCCGCGTAACGGAAGCTCACGCCCGACACCTCGATTGCGGGCGCCGCATCGCGGCTCGCGGACGCCGCATCGCGGGTGACCTTCGCCTCCATGTCGGCCTCGGCGTCGGTCAGCACGATGTCGGCAAGGCGCTCGCCATGCAGGCGCAGCATGCGGAAATCGATGATCGTGCCGATCAGGCCCGCGCCGCGCGCCATGAACTGGTCGGCGAAGCTGACGAACGCGACCAGCATCCCCGACGAGAACTGCCCGTCGAGCACCTGCTTGGCGGCGAGCCAGACCAGCACCACGCGGCCCGCGCCGGAAATCACACCCTGCAGCGTCGAGAAGCCGATCGACAGGCGCTGGATCGCGACGCTCTTGTTGGTGGTCTCGACGACCGCGTTCGCGTAGGTCGCGACGCGCGCTTCCTGCTTGTTCGCGAGCTTGATCGCCTGCACGCCACGGATCGATTCGAGCAGGTTCGACTGCGCGCGGGCGTCGTAGACGATCTGTTCCTCGTTCGCCTGCCGGAACGGACGGTACGCGACCCAGCGGATCACCCCGTACGTGGCGAACAATCCGAGCACGAGCCACGTCAGCGTCGGGCTGTAGATGAACAGCATCGCGAGCGTGACGATCGCCATCACGCCGTCGAGCAGCGCGCCGACGAACTGCGTGGTCAGCGTGCTCTGGATCGTGCCGATCGCGCCGAACCGCGACACCACGTCGCCGATGTGGCGCTGCTCGAAATACGTCATCGGCAGCTTGAACAGATGCGCGCAGACGTTCGCCGTCCACTGCACGCCGAGCAGGCTCGAGAACCACGTGACCACCCACGAGCGCAGCGCCGACACCGCGTTCTGGAACAACACGACGAGCAGGAAGCCGATGCCGAGCAGGGTGAGCAGGTCGGCGTCGGCCGACACCAGCACCTGGTCCATCACCCACTGCATGTAGAACGGCGTGACGATGCCGAACACCTCCAGCGCCGCCGACAGCAGCAGCACCTGCGCCAGCGTCGCGCGAATGCCGGTCACGCTGCCGATCAGTTTCGTCATCGAGATCGACTCGCGTGCCTGGGCACGCGCGAACGACGGCGACGGCATCAACTCCAGCGCGACCCCGGTGAAGTGATCCGAGACCTCGTCGAGCGGGACCTCGCGGACGCCGCGCGCCGGATCGTGGATCGTGATCTTGCCGCGCGACACCGACTTGAGCACCACGAAGTGGTTCATGTCCCAATGCAGGATGCACGGGCGGCGCAGCTTGCCCAGTTCGTCCAGTTCGAGGCGCAGCGCACGCGACACGAGGCCGAGCCGATGCGCCATCAGCATCACGTCGCCGAGCGTCGCGCCCTTCAGCGACGGCGGAAAGCGGCGGCGCAGGCTGACCAGGTCGATGTCGTGGCCAAAATAGCTTGCGACCATCCCGACGCAGGCGAGCCCGCATTCGGCCGCCTGGGTCTGCAGCATGTTCGGCAGGCGGCGGCGCCAGCCGAACTGCAGGGCATCCATCCATTTCATCGTTCAATCCGCTCCGTAACGAATACGTCTATGTGCATGGCCAGGGCATTGCCCGACATCAGGAGGAAGCCCGTCGGCCGAGCGCGTACAGCGGCTCGAGCACCCACTCGATCAGCCGGCGCTTGTCGATCAGCACGTCGGCCTCCAGCGCCATGCCCGGGCGCAATTGCTCGCGCTTGCCGTATGCATCGATGTCCTGACGGTCGAGCGTGACGACCACGCGGTAAAGCTGTTCCTGTACGTTGTTGCGGCCGGTGAGGTTCGCGACCTCCTGCGGCGACAGCGCGGTGCGCGACACCTCGGTCACACGCCCGAACTGCTGGCCGAATTTCTGGAACGGGTAGGCCTCGTAGCGCAGCACGACACGCGCGCCGGGCCGCACGAAGCCGATCGCCCGGCTCGGCACCATCAGTTGCGCTTCCAGTTGCGCGCCCTGAGGCAGCAGCGACACGACCGACTGACCGGCGTTGACGATCTGCCCGGGCTTCGCGAGCAGCGCCGCGACGACGCTTGCCCGCGGCGCGCGCAGAATCACCGCGCGGCGCGCCTCGTTCTCCGCGAGCGACTGGTCGACCTCGGCGAGCTTGCGCTCGATGTCGTTCTGCTGATTGCGCGTGTTGAGCGGCAGTTCGCGAAGCTGCTGGCGAACCTGGCCGAGCTGCTGCGTGACGTCGAGCCGCTGGCGCGCGAGATCCTGCAGCATCGAGCGGGCATCGAGCAGCACGCCTTCCTGCTGTTCGACCTGCGTGTTCGACGCATAGCCTTGCTCGCGCATCGACCGCAGCTTGTCGAGCTGACGCTCCGCGAGTTCGACCTGCCGCGTCCGCTGGTTCTTTTGCAGCGCGATCTGTGCAAGCTGGTCGTCGAGCGCTGCCGCGCGCGCCAGCAGGCCGCGCTTTGCCTCGCCGCTCAGTTGCGCCTGGCTCGCGAGATCGGTCTCGAGCCGCGAGCGCTGGAACTTCAGCTGCTGGCCGACCATCTCGCGGGTGCCGCCGAGCTGGGTCGCCACTTCGGCCGACACCGCCATCAGCTCGTCGCCGGCCGCGATCGCCTGACCCTCGCGCACCCGCAAGTCGATCACGGTGCCCATCAGCGGCGGCGCCACCGACAGCAGCCCCTTCGCGGGCAGCAGCTGGCCCTCGACGCGCTCGCGTTTCGTATACGTGCCGAACACGAGAAACACGACAATCGACAGCGTCAGCGCGGTCGCGATGCCGATCATCAGCCAGCGCCACGGAGGCGAATAGAGGCTGACGGTACCCATCAGCTTGTGCTTGGTCGCGTCGAGCGCTTCCTGCCGAAACAGTGAATCAGTCATGAACCGCTACCGAAAAAACGGATTAAATGGACGACGCGGCGCGATCGAGCGCCGGGCGGACGGACGGATGGCATGCGATGCCGGCCAGGTCTGCATCGCCGAGCGTGCCGAGCGCGGCGGACAACTGCAGCCGCGCGCGCAGAAAGCCGTAGCGCGCGTCGGCCAGATCCCGGATCGCCTCGAAATAGCGTTGCTGCGCATTGAGCTCGTCGATCCGCGTGCGCAGCCCGACCTCGCGCCCCAGACGCGTCGACTTCACCTTGCTGTCCGCCGATGCGAGCGCGCGTTCCTGCGCGCGCATCAGCGCAACGCCGTTGGTGATGCCGAGATAGGCGGAGCGCGCGCGCTCGCGGGCCTTGCGGCGCGCATCCTCGAGCGCGTCGAGGGACTGGTCGCGGCGCCGGTACGCTTCGCGCGCCGTCGACAGGTTGCGGCCGCCCGCGAACAGCGGAATCGTGACCGTGACGCCGATCGTCGACGAGCGCGTCTTCGAGGTCGTGCCGAATATCTCGTCCAGGCCGTTCTCGTTCGAGCCGCGGCTCCAGTTCGTGCCGTAGCTCGCCTGAAGGTTGACGACGGGCAGGCTCGCCCCCCGCGCGCCGACGATGTCGGCCTTGCTCTGGTCGAGCAGCTTCTCGGCGATCCGCACGTCGGGGTTCTGGCTCGCGGCTTCGTCCATCGCGGCCTGCAACCCCAGCGGCGCGGCCAGCGGCACGCACTGCCAGGCAATCGGCGCGAGATCGTTGCCGGGCAGGCCGGTCAGGCGGCGGAACGTGCCGCGTGCGATTTCGAGATCGTTCTGCGCGGAGATCTTGCGAGCGAGCGCGTCGTCGAGATTCGCCTGCGCCTCGTCGACGTCGGTGCGGGTGCCGTCGCCGATCCGCAGCGCGGCCTGAGCCTGGTCGAGCTGTTTCTGGAATGCCTGCTCGGCGGCCTCGGCGGCCTGCAGCGCTTCGTGTGCGAACAGCACGCTGAAATACGCGTCGGAGACTTCCGTGACGAGGGTTTGCCGGGCTTTTTCGTACTCGGCGTCCGCCTGTTCGGCGAGCGCGCCGCCGCGCTTGAAATCGGCGATCCGGGTGACGTCGAACAGCGGCTGCGTGATGCTCGCGGTCGCGCTGTGGCGACGCACGGCGGCCGCATACGGCGCGCTGGGCTGATCCTGTCTGGTGTAGTCGCCATCGATCTGGGCGCGCGGCAGCAGGCCGGCGAGCCCCTGCCAACGCTTCTCGCGGCCCGCGAGTTGCGCGTGGCGCGCCGCGGAGATGCCGGCGTCGAAGCCCCACGCCGCGTTGACCGCGTCGAGCAAGTCGGCCGCGTGCGCCGGCACGGCGGCGAGCCAGCCAAGGGCAATAATCAGCCTGAGAGGTCGTAATGAGATCATGGGCGTGGCCGCACGGTAGCCGCCATGCGGCACGTGCGTGAGCTGCTAATCGTTAATGAATGTGTCGATTATTCAGCAGCGCACAACGGCTCAATATCGCCGTTCGTCCAGATTTGACCCGGCAAATCTTTAGATTTGTTTAGATATTTCCCAGCGGATCGCCAGATTTTTTCAGAACTGTTTTGATTATTTCTGTCGCTCGCGTGGAAAAGCAGGACGGACGTCAGCGCCAGCCGGCCGCGACCCGCCCCATCGCATCGAGCCCCATGTCGAACAGGTGCGACACGAACGGCACGAGGTTCGGGATCATCAGTTGCACGAGCAACAGGCCGACCAGCATCGTCACCGGAAAGCCGACCTGGAACACGCCGATCTGCGGCGCCGCGCGGTTCAGGATGCCGAGCGCGAGGTTCGCGATCAGGAGCGCCGCGACCACCGGCAGCGCGAGCAGCAGCCCCATCTCGACCACGGTCGCGCCGAACGCGGCGAGCGTGCGCCAGCCGGGCGCGTGCAGCAGTTCGCCCGACACCGGCAGCGACTGGAACGACGCGGCGAGCGCCGCGAACACCTGCAGGTGGCCGTCCATCGCGAGGAACGCGAGCATCGCGACCGCGTTCAGGAACCGGCCCATCACGGGCGTCGCGCCGCTCGTGTGCGGATCGAAGAAGGTCGCGAAGCCGAGGCCCATCGACAGCCCGATGAAGTCGCCGGCCGCTTCCACGGCCGCGAACACGATCTGCATCGTGAAGCCCATCGCGACGCCGATCAGGAATTGCGTGACGAGGATCCAGATTCCTGGTGCGGAGAACACGGTGACGTCCGGCATCGCGCCGAGCGTCGGCGCGACGACCAGCGCCATGAACGCGGCCAGGCCGATCTTCGCGCGCACCGGCACCGCCGCGTGGCCGACGACGGGCGCCGTCGCGACGAGCGCGAGCATCCGCACGAACGGCCACAGAAACGCCGTGAGCCAGCCGTTGAGCTGCGCGTAGGTGACCGAGAACATCGCGGGGGAAGGGGGGCCGGGCGCGCGGCTCAGCCGGCGCCGAGCGTCGCGACGTGCAGCAGCGTCTGCCGCAGGTAGTCGAGCATCGTCGTCAGCATCCACGGGCCGGCGATCACGAGCGTCGCGGCGACCGCGAGCAGCTTCGGGATGAACGACAGCGTCGCTTCGTTGATCTGCGTCGCGGCCTGGAACAGGCTCACGACGAGGCCGACCGCGAGCGCGACCAGCAGCAGCGGGGCCGCGAGCAGCAGGCCGACCATCATCGCCTGGTGCGCCAGCGTCATCACTTGTTCGGGCGTCATCGCGCGTGTTCCTCCGCTTAACTGAAGCTCTGCGCGAGCGAGCCGATCAGCAGCTGCCAGCCGTCGACCAGCACGAACAGCATCAGCTTGAACGGCAGCGACACGGTGGATGGCGACACCATCATCATCCCCATCGACATCAGCACGCTCGCGACGACCATGTCGATGATCAGGAACGGGATGAAGACGGTGAAGCCGATCTGGAAGCCGGTCTTCAGCTCGCTCGTGACGAACGCGGGCACCAGCAGCGACAGCGGCACGTCCTCCGGGCCCTGCATCGGCGCGGCCTTCGAGATCTTCGCGAACAGCGCGAGATCGGTCTCGCGGGTCTGCTTCAGCATGAAGGCCTTGAACGGCGCGACGCCGCGCTGCACGGCCTGCTCCATCGGCATCGAACCGTCGGAGAACGGCTTGTAGCCGTCGTTGTACGCGCGGTCGAGCACCGGCGACATCACGAAGAAGGTGAGGAACATCGCGAGGCCGACGAGCACTTGGTTCGGCGGCGTCGTCGCGGTGCCGAGCGCCTGGCGCAGCAGCGACAGCACGATGATGATGCGCGTGAAGCTCGTCATCATCAGCAGCATCGCCGGCAGGAACGACAGCATCGTGAGCAGCAGCATCGTCTGCACGCTCAGCGAATAGGTGGTGCCGCCGTGCGGGCCCGGGCTCGCGTTGAACGCGGGCAGGCCGTTCGCCTGCGCATACGCGAGCGCCGGAGCGAGACAGAGGATCAGCACGGGCGCGACGCGCGCCGCGCGACGCAGGAAGGCGTGTTTCATCGGAATGCGGAGACGGAAAGAGGACGCGGCGCCATGTCAGCGGTCCTTGCCGCGACCGAGGCGCTTCGCGGCTTCGCCGGCGAGCGCGTCGCGAAACCGCGCGCCGAATGTGCCGGGCAGCGCGGTGTCGGACGAAGCACCGCCGGCGGATGCGTCGGGCGCGGCCGGACCCGCCGCTGCGGTGGCGGCCGCCGCCGAACCGGCCGGCAGCGTATGCAGCAGGCGCACGTTGCCCGGCGCGACGCCGAGCACGAGCCAGGTGTCGCCGATCTCGACGATCGTCGCGCTTTCCTTCGCGCCGAGCCCGACGCTCGACACGACCTTCAGCGGGCCGCCGCGCCGCGCGGGCTGGAAGCCGAAGCGGCGCGCGAGCCATGCGCACGCGAACACGAGGCCGATCACGACGGCGAGCCCGACGAGCGTCTGCAGCACCGCGCCGATGCCGAGCGACGGCGCGGCCGAGCCGACCGTCACGCTCGACGCGATCGTACCGGGGTGGTTCACCGCGTTCATGTCGGCGGCACCGGCCGGCGCGCACGCGAGCGACGCGGCAGCGGCGAGCGCCGCCGCCGCAATCGCACGGCACGCGCGATGGCCTGGCTGCAGAACCTTCACCGATTCAGCTTCCGGATGCGTTCGGCCGGCGTGATGATGTCGGTCAGGCGGATGCCGAACTTGTCGTTGACGACCACGACTTCGCCCTGCGCGATCAGGCAGCCGTTCACGAGCACGTCCATCGGCTCGCCGGCCATGCCGTCGAGCTCGACGACCGACCCCTGCGCGAGCTGCAGCAGGTTGCGGATCGCGATCTTCGTGCGGCCGAGCTCCACGGTCATCTTGACCGGGATGTCGAGGATCATCTCGATGTCGTTGTGCGTCGAGCTCGCCGCCGCCTTCGACAGCGGCTGGAACACGCCGGCGCCCGTCGCACCCGGCTGCACCGGCTGCTGGTTCTGCTCGGCGAGCGCGGCCGCCCAGTCGTCCATGCCCGGATCTTCCTCGACGGCGGCAGCGGGTGCCGCCTGCGCGGCCGCGGCCGATTCCGCGAGTGCCGCGTCGGCCATCGCCTGCATGTCGTCGTCGGGCGTCTGGTTCAGCTCACTCATATCCACCTTCCTTCATCGAATCGCTCGCGCCGATCATCTTCTGCACGCGCAACGCATATTGACCATTGAAAATTCCGTAGCCGCATTCCATCACCGGCACGCCGTCGACCTTCGCGGTGATCGTGTCCTCGATCTCCAGCGGCAGCACGTCGCCCGCGCGCAGGTTCAGGATCTGCTCGAACGTCGACGGGATCTCGGCGAGATTCGCGGTCAGCTCGACCTCGGCGGCCTGCACCTGCTGCGACAGCACGCGCACCCAGCGGCGGTCGACTTCGAGCGCCTCGCCCTGGATCGGCGAGCTCAGCACGTCGCGGATCGGCTCGATCATCGAGTACGGCATGCAGATGTGCAGCGTGCCGCCCGTCGGCCCGAACTCGATCGAGAACTGCGTGACGATCACGATCTCGTTCGGCGTCGCGACGTTCGCGAACTGCGTGTGCATCTCCGAGCGCACGAATTCGAACTGCAGCGGCCGCACGCTCTTCCATGCGGCCGTGTAGTGCTCGAACACGAGGTTCAGCAGCTTGCCGATGATCCGCTGCTCGGTGGCCGTGAAGTCGCGGCCCTCGACGCGCGTGTGGAAGCGCCCGTCGCCGCCGAACAGGTTGTCGACGACGAAGAACACGAGGTTCGGGTCGAACACGAACAGCGACGTGCCGCGCAGCGGCTTCACGTGCACCAGGTTCAGGTTGGTCGGGATCGGCAGGTTGCGGGTGAATTCGCTGTACTTCTGCACCTTCACCTGGCTCACGGAGATTTCCGCCGTGCGCCGCATGAAGTTGAAGATGCCGATCCGCAACAGGCGCGCGAAGCGGTCGTTGATGATCTCGAGGCCGGGCATCCGGCCGCGGACGATCCGCTCCTGCGTCGCGATGTTGTAGGGGCGGATGCCCGACGTGTCGCGCTGCTCGTCGACCGCATCGGTTTCGCCCGTGACGCCCTTGAGGAGGGCATCGACCTCCTCCTGGGACATGAACTCCTGGTGACCCATACGCGCTCCTTTCGCGGCCGCGTTACTGGACGACGAATTCGGTGAACAGCACTTCGTCGACCTTCGCGCGCTGGTTACCCGGCTGCGTCGGCTGCTCGATCAGCTCCCGCAACTCCGTCGCGAGCGAACGTTTGCCGTCCGGCGACGCGAGCTCCTCGGGATGCTTGTTCGACAGCGCGAGCAGGATCCGGCTGCGGATTTC
This sequence comes from Burkholderia sp. BCC0506, assembly GCF_902833145.1. Classification (GTDB taxonomy): domain Bacteria; phylum Pseudomonadota; class Gammaproteobacteria; order Burkholderiales; family Burkholderiaceae; genus Burkholderia. The sequence continues at coordinate 40,204 of NZ_CADFEN010000012.1, forward strand.
CGGCATCCGCGCGGTCAGTTGCTCCTGCGCCTTCGGGTCGGTGAGCTTCAGCGACAGGCCGACGCGCAGGTAGTGCTGCGCGCCGTCGTCGGACTGCAGGTTCACGGTCAGCGGGTCGAGCGGGAAGAACACCGGCGCGGCAAGCGGCGCCGCCTCGGCGGGCGCGCTCGCATGGCCGACGCCTGCCTTGCTCAGGAACACGTACATGCCGCCGGCGGCGGCGGCAGCCGCGCCCAGCGCGATGACGGCGATGAGCGCGATGCGCTTGAACTTGCCGGACGAAGCCGGCTTGTCGGCGGTCGGGGTTGCAGTCGTGGCCATGTGAATGCGTGCGTGATGTCTCGTAGCATGCATTGTTCGGCATCCGGGCCGCGGCCGATGGGCGGAAAAGAGGGGGGAATTGCGGCTATCTCAGCCGATTGTCGGCCGGCTGTCGGCGCGATGCAGGGCACGCACGGCGGGGAAACGATCACGCGGGACGGAGCGGCGTGCGGCCGGCGGGAACCGGGCCGTCAGGCAAGGAGCGCGGCAGGGCGGCCAGCGGCGCTTGCCCGCGCATCCGTCGTCAGATCGGCAGCAGCGTGAGCAGCGGCGCGATCAGCACCATCGCGACGCCCGCGATCATCATCGTCAGGCTCGACACGACGCCTTCCTCGCTGCCGATCTCGCGCGCCTTCGCGGTGCCTACGCCATGGGCGGCCGCGCCGAACAGCGCGCCGCGCGCGAGCCGCGTGCGCATCGGCACGAGCGCGAGCACGAGCTCGCCGAGCAGCATCCCGCAGATGCCGGTCGCGATCACGAAGAGGGCCGTGAGATCCTTCGGCGCGTGGATCTTGTCCGACACGGCGAGCGCGAACGGCGTCGACACCGAGCGCGTCATCAGCGAGCGCTGCAGCTCGGGCGACAGGTGCAGCAGCTTCGCGAGCAGCAGCGATCCGCATACGCCCGCGGCAATCCCGACCGCGACGCCGACCGACAGCGACAGCCAGTGGCGGCGGATCAGGTCACGATAGTCGTAGATCGGCACCGCGAACGCGATCGTCGCCGGGCCGAGCAGCCACATCAGCCAGCGCGTGTCGCGGAAATAGACCGAATACGGGATGCCGGTCAGCAGCACGAGCAGCACCAGCACGCCCGGCACGAACACGAGCGGCGAGAACAGCAGCGTCTTCCTGTACGCGTAGAGCCGCTTCGACGCGAAATACAGCACGATCGTCAGCACGAAGCAGCCGACGGAGATCGCGGTATTCACGCGATCGGCGGGCAGGTTCGATAGCGCGGCGAGCATCGCAGACTCCGGCTCAGTGAGCGACGGCGCTCAGGCGCGCGCGGCGGCGCTCGGCGAACACGCGCTGCACGGCGAGCCGGCGTTCGAGTTTCGCGGCGAGATCGACCGCGACGGCCACCGCGACCATCACGAACGCGGTGCCGGCGAGCATCACCAGCGCGATGCGCCAGCCGTCCTCGCGGAACAGCCCGCCGTACTGCACGGCCGCGACGGCGGCCGGCACGAAGAACAGCAACATGTCGGACAGCAGCCAGTTCGCGCCGTCCTTCACCCACGCCGGCGCGACGCGGCCCGAGAACAGCAGCACGAGGAGCACCGCGAGGCCGATCACGCCGGACGGGATCGGCAGCCCGACCTTGCGCACGGCCCAGTCGACCGCCATCCACAGCACGCCGAGCGCGGCGGCCTGCAGCACGATCCGGCCCGTGTGCGCGAGGCTGCCCGAAGCGGCGGGGCGGGCGGCAGCGGTGGCGGTCGGCTTGTTCATGGCGGGCTCCCTACGGACGTTTCTGTCAATGACGTCAGTATAGGGTTTCCCCTAACCATAAATAAAATGACTTGTCTCTATCCTTATCATTCCAATTCGGAATTCGCTTGCATTCAGTTGCACCAATCTGGGGAGTAATCGATGGAATTGCGCGCGCTGCGGTACTTCGTCGAGGTGGTTCGCCAGCAGAGCTTCACCGCGGCGGCCGACAAGCTGTTCGTCACGCAGCCGACCATCAGCAAGATGGTGAAGGCGCTGGAGGACGAGATCGGTTCGCCGCTGCTGCTGCGCGACGGCCGGCAGATGGTGCTGACCGACGCCGGGCGGATCGTGTTCCAGCGTGGCCAGGACGTGCTCGCCGCGCAGGCGCAGCTGCAGTCGGAGCTGAACGATCTCGGCACGCTCGGCCGCGGCGAGCTGACGATCGGCATCCCGCCGCTCGGCGGCTCGCTGTTCACGCCGATCATCGCCGCATACAAGCAGCGCTACCCGAACATCGAGCTGAAGCTGTTCGAGCAGGGCGCGCGGATGATCGAGGCCGCGCTCACGTCGGGCGAGCTCGAGCTCGGCGGGCTGCTCGAGCCGGTCGATCCCGGCACGTTCGAGCGGCTGCCGATGGTGCGCGCGCCGCTATGGCTCGTCGCGCCGCGCGAGTCGCGCTGGGAGGACCACACGGCCGTGCCGCTCGCGGATCTCGCGCGCGAATCGTTCGTGTTCTACGCGGAAAGCCTTGCGCTGCACGACGCGGTGCTCGATGCGTGCCGGCAGGCCGGCTTCACGCCGTCGATCGTGAGCCGCAGCGGCCACTGGGATTTCATGGCCGCGCTCGTGCATGCGGGCGTCGGCATCGCGCTGCTGCCCGAGCCGTATTGCCGGCGGCTCGATGCGAGACAGTTCACGTGCCGGCCGATCGTCGAGCCGGAAATCACATGGGCGATCGCGCTCGGCTGGCTGAAGAAGGGCTACCTGTCGCACGCGGCGCGGGCGTGGCTCGACGTCGCTCGGGCGACGCTGCCGCTCGCGCCGGCCGACGATCTGGCGTTCGGGGGATTGCGGGCGCGGGACTGAGGGCGGGGCCGCCGGGCGATGAAGCGAACGGTGAAGCAAAAAGGGCGGCCGTGATGGCCGCCCGCCGGGGCCTCAATGCCCCATCGCCGGCCCCGCGCCCTTCTTCGGTTTCGTGATCCACACGAGCGCCGCGAGCGCGATGAACACGACCGCCGACAGATGGAAGAAGTCGTTGGTCGCCATCATGAAGCCCTGCTGCGTGACGAGCTGGTTCAGCTGCGCATTGGCCGTCTGCCCGACGATGCCGAGCTGCGCGAGCGCGCCCTGATAGTCGGTCGTGTTCTGCGCGTAGACGCTCACCGATTCCGACAGCCGCGCATGATGGTAGATCGCGTCGTTCTCCCAGAACGTCGAGCTCGCCGCGGTGCCGATCGCGCCGGACAGCGTGCGCAGGAAGTTCGACAGCCCCGACGCGCTCGCGAGCCGCTCGTCGGAGATGCTCGACAGCGTGATCGTCGTCATCGGCACGAAGAAGCACGCGACGCCGATCCCCTGCACGAGTCGCGGCAGGATCACGTGGTTGAACGGCACGTCGAGCGTGAAGGTCGCGTTCCACAGCGACACGCCCGCGAACACGATGAACGCGAAGCTCGCGACCATCCGCAGGTCGAGCCGGTGCATGTTGCGGCCGATCAGCGGCGACAGCACGAGCGCGAGCAGCCCGACCGGCGCGGTCGCGAGGCCCGCCTTGCCGGCCGTGTAGCCCATCACCGTCTGCAGCCACAGCGGGAAGATCACGACCGAGCCGAAGAACGCCATGAAGCCGAACGAGATGATCAGCGCGCCGAGCGCGAAGTTGCGGTCCTTGAAGAGCGACAGGTCGACCACCGGCTCCTTCTCGGTCGCCTCCCACACGAGCATGAACGCGAGCGACACGACCGCGATCAGCGCGAGCGCGACGATGAACGACGAGTTGAACCAGTCGCGGTCCTTGCCGAGGTCGAGCATCATCTGCAGGCACGACACGCCGATCACGAGCAGCGCGAGGCCGATCGCGTCGATCCGCTGCTTCGTCGTCTTCGTTTCGCGGCCGCGCAGCAGGAAGTACGCGCAGGTCGCCGAGAACACGCCGATCGGCAGGTTGATGTAGAAAATCCACGGCCACGTGTAGTTGTCGCTGATCCAGCCGCCCAGCAACGGGCCGAAGATCGGCGCGACGATCACCGTCATCGCCCATAGCCCGAGCGCGAGCCCGCGTTTCGCGGGCGGGTAGCTGCGCATCAGGATCGTCTGCGACAGCGGCACCATCGGCCCCGACACGAGGCCCTGCAGCAGCCGGAACGCGATCAGCGTCTCGAAGTTCGTCGCGAGGCCGCACAGCGCCGACGCGATCGTGAATGCGAGCACCGACAGCGTGAAGAGGCGCACTTCGCCGACCCGGCGCGCGAGCCAGCCGGTGAGCGGCACCGCGATCGCGGATGCGACCGAGTACGACGAAATCACCCACGTGCCTTCGCTCGTTGCAACACCGAGGCTGCCGGAGATGGTCGGCACCGCGACGTTCGCGATCGACGTGTCGAGCACTTCCATGAAGGTGCCGAGCGCGAGCCCGACGGTCAGCAGCGCGAGCGCGCCGCCGGTCAGCGGCGCCGGTTCGGCAGCGGGGGAGGGGGCGGATGCCGTGGTGGTGGACATCGGGATCTCCTAGACGCGGCGCGTGCGACGCGCCGGCACACCGCACGGACGCACGACGCAGCGCGGCCCGGCCGGGTGGCAGGTAAAAGGGAAAAAGCGGAGCGCGTGCCCGGTCATCTTCTGCCCAGACAGAGAAATAAGCGAATGCTTAACGTCGACATGGCGGCTCCGCGTGCATCAGCAGTCGGGTTCGTCGGGTTTCGGGCAGCCGGTCGAACCGGGCCCGTTGGCGATGAAGCGCTGCAGCAGGCCGGTGAGCGTCGCGAGTTCGTCGGCCGAGAAGCCTTCGAGCTGCGCGTTGAGCACGGTCGCGATCAACGACGGCAGCGCGCGGGCGGCTTCGATGCCGCGCTCGGTCAGCGTCAGCTCGATCATCCGGCGGTCCTGCTCGCTGCGCGTGCGCGCGATGAGCCCCTTGCGTTCGAGCCGGTCGAGCATGCGCGTCATCGATCCGCTGTCGTACGACATCTTGCGCGACAGCTCGAACGGCGTGCGCGCGTAGCCGCGCGCCAGCAGCAGGATCACGCCGATCTGCTGCGCGGTGAGATCGAGCGGCTCGAGCGCGCGATCCATCCGCTCGACGAGCGCCTGCTTCGCCTTCGACAGGTAGTAGCCGAGGCTCGTTTCCAGCGCGATGTTCTCGGGATCGTAGAGTCCGCCGGTCATACGATTGCGCGCGCAGCAATAGTGCGTTTCGGGTTAAAACGCGCCCAGTATCTTGAAAAATGATTGCTTAGTCAATATTATTTCAGTCAACCAGTTACGACGTGCATGTTGCACTGCCGGAGACTATGTTCTGACCGATTGGCCCGCGCTGCCGGGCACCCGAGGATGTTCGCGATGCTGTTTCTGAAAAATGCCGCCGGCGCGCTGCGCCGCAACCTGACCGATACCGCTCATCATGTGTTCTCCGGGCCGCACCGCGGCTGGAAGATCGCGCTGTACGTGACGATGCTGGTCGTGCCTGGCGGCTCGCTCGCGGCGCTCGGGTTCGCGTGGTTCGATCATCGCCGGCAACGCAACGCGAAGGACGGCGCCCGCCGCACGAGCCAGCCGGCCGCGACGGAGCCGTCGACATGGCGGGCCGCCGCCGAACCCGTCGCCGTGCCCGTGCGCTGCCACTGACGCGCAGCGCGTCCGCTCTCCGCACTATCCTGCCTGATCGCCGGCGCGTCGCGTGCGGCCGGTGCCGTACGCCGTTGCACGTCCGTTTTTCCGCAAGCCGGCCGTAATGGCCGGTAAACCGGCCGGCCGCGCCGGTAACACATTCCGGCTGCCGCGCACCGTACCCTTAGGGCTGCGCAGCTTTCCCGCCGTCAGTTACCATTTGTCCGCCAGCGGCATGACGACCGCATCGCGCGGCGCCGCTCGCCGGCCGTCACGTCCAGACAGGAAAACCACCATGCCGTACGCCTCCCTCCCGCGCGCCGTTCGCCCGCTGAGCGCCGCCGTCGCCATTGCGACGGCCGTGCTGCTCGCCGGCTGCGCCGTCGGGCCCGACTATCACCGACCCGACACGTCGATCCCCGCGGCCTTCAAGGAAGCGCCGGCCGGCTGGAAAGTCGCGCAACCCGCCGATCGCGCCGACCGCGGTGCGTGGTGGACGGTCTACAACGATCCGCAACTCGATGCGCTGATCGGCAAGCTCAACGCGTCGAACCAGACCATCGCGCAATCGGCGGCCGCCTACCGGCAGGCGCGCGCGCTCGTCGCCGAGGCGCGCGCCGCGTATTTTCCGACCGTCGGGCTGACCGCGTCGGGCTCGCGCGCACGCACGCCGCGCACGTCGCTGTCGTCAGGCTCTTCGTCGAGTTTCGGCAGCGGGTCGACCGGATCGATCAACAACAGCTACAGCGTCGGCCTCGACGCCAGCTGGGAACCCGACCTGTGGGGCAAGGTGAGCCGCACGGTCAGCGCGCAGCGCGCCGGCGAAGCGGCCGCCGCGGCCGATCTCGCGAATGCGCGGCTGTCGCAGCAGGCACTGCTCGCGCAGACCTATTTCCAGTTGCGTACGTCCGATGCGCTGCAAAAGCTGCTCGACGACACGGTCAAGTCGTACGAACGGTCGCTGCAGCTCACGCAGAACCAGTACGCGCAGGGCGTCGCCGCGCGCGCGGACGTGATCCAGGCGCAGACGCAGCTGCAGAGCGCGCAGGCCGCGCAGATCGACAACGGCGTCGCCCGCGCGCAGTACGAGCATGCGATCGCGACGTTGATCGGCGAGCCGGCGTCGACCTTCTCGCTGCCGCCGAGCCCGCTCGCGGCCGAGCCGCCGGTCACGCCGGTCGACGTGCCGTCCGCGATCCTCGAGCGCCGGCCCGACGTCGCGGCGGCCGAGCGCCGCGCGGCGGCCGCGAACGAGCAGATCGGCGTCGCGATCTCGGCGTTCTTCCCGACGCTCACGCTGTCGGCCAGCGGCGGCCTCCAGAGTTCGGTGTGGTCGCAACTGTTCACGCTGCCTGCGCGCTTCTGGACGGTCGGCCCGCAGCTCGCGGCCACGCTGTTCGACGCGGGGCTGCGCGCCGCGCAGACCGACGCCGCGCGCGCGACCTACGACCAGGACGTCGCCGCCTATCGCCTCGCGGTGCTCACCGCGTTCCAGGACGTCGAGGACAACCTCGCGTCGCAGCGCATCCTCGCGCAGGAAATCGACGTGCAGCGGCAGGCCGTCGACAGCGCCGAGCACGCGCTCGCGATCGTTACCAACCAGTACAAGGCCGGCACGGTCGCGTACCTGAACGTGCTGACCGCGCAAACCACCGCCTTCACCGCGCAGCAGAAGCTCGCGACGATCGCCGGGCAGCGGATGGAGTCGTCGGTCGGGCTCGTGAAGGCGCTCGGCGGCGGCTGGAACGTATCGGAGATGGCGCGCGAGAACGGCGACATGGCGGCGCCGGCGCCTTTGCCGGCGTCCGGTGCGGCCGCGCCCGCGGCTACCGCCCCGTCGGCCGCCGTGCCGCTCGCGCAGAAGTAGGCAGGGCAGCGGGCGCCGCGCGCGTTCAGCGCTGCGCGTCGCCGAAGATCAGCGAAACCTGGTTGTTGCCGATCGGGTGACCGAGCAGGTTCAGCAGCCCGGCGAGGTTCGCCTGCTGCTCGGGCGCCGCATGCGCGGTCCCGCGGAACGATCCCTGGCCGGGGCCGAAGCTGCCGTGCCCGTCGAGGAACAGCGGCCCCTGCGTCGTCGACAGGTCGAGATCGGCGCCCGCGCCCTTCGCCTGCAACACCGCGCGGTACGAACCGAGCGGCTTCACGCGCGACACGCGCGAACTCATCGAATCGATCGTCACCGTCAACTGGCCGAACGCGTTGCTGCCGATGAGCCGCCAGTCGGTCCAGCCGAGCCGCACGTCGCCCTGCAGGTCGAGCGTGTTGAACGGCGTGCCGAGCCCCGCGAGCAGCGACGCGGGCACCGCCATCGTGCCCGCGGACAGCACCGCGCCGCGCCACGTCGCATCGAGCGTGACCGCATCGGGCATCGCTTCGGTCTGCCGCATGCGCATCTGCACGCGCCCGGTCAGCAGCGGCCAGAAGCGCGTGGTCCATTCGACCCGGCCCGGCAACAGCGTCGCCGCGCTCTGGTCGGCGCCCGGCGCGAGCATCAGCGTGCCCGAGCCGTGCCACAGCGAGCCGTCCGGATCGACGAGATTCACGTGGCCGCCGGTCGCACGCGCGAACTGCGGCGCGATCCACGCGGCCGGCGCGAGCGCGACGAGCGTCACCGCCGTCGCCACGCCGCCTGCCAGCACCCACGGCAACACGGCGACGAGCCGTCTCGCCCACGGCCGCATCGGCCGGCCTTCGTTCGCGTCATCCACTGCCGTCATCTATTTCTGGACGGAAGGTTGCATCACGGCCGTCAGGTCGACCTGGCCGTCTTCCTTCAGCGCCGTCGCATGCGCCTCGCCGACCTGCACCTTGAACTGCCGCCGCGCATCGTCGAGCCACTGGGTCCATGCCGCGAACGACACGTTCTTCATCTGGATCTGCACGCCGTTGCCGACGATCTGCACCTGCGCGCCCTGCAACCCATGATCGGACAGCGACGCGCTCAATGCATCCTTCAGCGCGAGGCCGGTCGGCGCGACACCCTGCGCGGCGGCCGTGAGCGACTTCGCCTCGTTCGCCTGCGCGGTCATCTGCGCGAGTTCGCGACGCATCGTCGGCAGCTCGCGCTGGATCCGCGCGCGGCCTTCCTGCGCGGGCGACCACAGCACCGAATACGCGATCGCGACGGCCAGCACGGCGCCGCCCCAGCCGAGCAGCATCTTCTCGCGCGGCGAGCGCTCGCCCCAGAACTGGGCCAGCGTCTGGTTCAGTTGTTCGGTTTTCATGAGCGGCTCCGGATCGTCCATTTGCCCGTGTTGCTGTCGACTTCGCCGGACAGTCCGTTGCGCGCGAGGCGCTGCGTGAAATCGGGATCGACCTTGACCTCCGGCTTGAAGCCGACGTCGAGCCGCCGGTCGTGATAGTCGAGCGACGCGATGCCGTTCAGCGGCAGCGCGCCCATCGAGCGCGACAAGCCGCTCGACAGCGCGAGGAAATCGTTCGGCGACAGCTCGCCGGCAGCCAGCCGCAACTGGTCGAGCTGGCGCTGCATCTGCGCGGGCGGGTCGAGCACGGTGGTCGTCTTCGGGAATGCGGACAGCAGCGTCTCGGTGATCTGCGCGGACAGCGCATCGCGCTCGCGCGACAGCTTCCACCAGTGCAGGTTCATCCCGATCACCGCGACGCCGAGCGTCGCCGCGGCCAGCGCGATCGGCACGCGCAGGCGCTTGAGCGTCGCGCGGTCGAAGCGCCACGGCTGCGATTCGAATTCGAACTGGCACAGATCGAACGGCTCGGCGAGCGCCCGGCGCGCGAACGCGTCGAACGACAGCGGCGCGGCGCCCGGCAGCAGCGGGCCGTCGGTGCGGCCGACCGACGCGAGCCGCGGCTCCGCGCCCGGTTCGCCGAGTTCGTACAGCTCGATGTCGCCGCCGCCCGCGAGCGCGGCCAGCGTGCCGGCTTCGACGAGCACCGGTTCGACCGCCGCCGCGAGCCCGAGCACCGCGGCAACCGTCGCCGGGCGGGCCGGCGGCTCCGCGGCATCCGCCACGAGCGCGGCAGCATCGGCGGCTTCGCCGTCGGCCGGCACGGCGGACGGCACGCCGGCCGGCGCGCGCGGCGCCGGCAGGCAACGGGTCGCGGGCACCGCGCTCAGGTGCCGGTGGCCGGCCGCGGTGAACGCGTCGCAGATCGTGCGGAACCACGCGCGATCGACGACGGCCAGCACGCGGCGCCCGTCGGGCAGCGCGACCGGATCGAGCGCGATGTGGCAGCCGAGCGGATCCTGGATCAGCTGATCCTCGACGATGTTGGGCAGCGCCTGACGCAGCTTCGGCCCCTTCAGCGGCGGCACGGTCGCGGCCAGCAGCAACACGTCGCGCGCGGCGACGATCAGCACCGTCGCGTTCGCGCGCGGCAGCAGCGCGAGTGCGGCACGGCCCGCGCGCTGCACGTGGCCGGCCTTGTCGACGAGCATGAACGGCAGCTCGGGCCACTGCCATTCCTGCAACGGCACGGCAGGCTCGCGCGGCGGCAAAGAAACGATCAACGTGCTCACAAGAGCTCCTCTCCCGATTGGCGTCGTTATAGCTGGTCGCGGATGCGCACGACCCGCGTCGAGTGCGTGGTCGGATCACGATACACGAGCGAGGTGCGATCGACCTCCGCGCGTTCGTGCTGAATCCGGCCATGCACGATGAAATAGCTCGAATTGACGTCGACGAGGCTCGAGTCGATCGTCACGTTCGGCGGCGCGCCGGCGCCGCGCAGCGCGAGCTGCACGTCGCCGACGTTCCGGAAAAACACGGTCTCGCGGCGCGACACGAGCGCCTGCGCGGACGACACGCTCATCCCCGGCACCAGCGCCGCGATCACCTCGGCCGGCGCGGTATTCATGTTCACGGGTGTCGTGGTCGGCAGCACGGTGACGAACGGGCGCAGCCGCGCGACCATCTCGGGCGTCACGCCGTCGACGTCGAGCAGGTTGTCGACGCGCGTCATCATCAGCGGCGCGGGCCCGCGGTCGCCGCCGGCCATCCCGGGATCGTCGGTGAAGCCGCTGCCCTGCATGTCGCCGCTCGTCACCGGCGCGGTCGCGGCATTCGCGGCGGTTGCGCCGCCGCCCGGCAGGTTCGGCATCTGGAAGCGCGTCGCCGAATGCAGCAGGCCCGCGCGCACCTGCAGCGCGATGCGCTTCGCGAACGCGCTGTCGTAGCCGAGCGTCGTCAGCAGACGCTGGAACGCCTGCGTCTGCGTGACGTTCAGCTGCAGCACGCCGGGCGCCGGCGACGATACGAGGTTGCGCAGGTTGAACTTCGCCTGCGCATCCTCGATCGAGCCGGAAAGGTAGGTGTCGTCGCCGCCCGTTTCGTTGGGCGCGCCGATCCGGCCGAGGAAATCCGACAGCTTCGTCTTCGCGATCGGTACGCCCCAGATCCCGCCGAGATAGGTGATGCCGGGCGCCGTGTCGCCTTCGGAGCGCAGGATCATCCGGGTCCAGTCGAGCGCGCCGCGCGCGACCCACTGCGCCTGCGCGATCACGCGCTGGTTCTCGATGCGGCGGATCTGCACCTGCTGGCGCCACAGCATCCCCGACACGAGGATCGCCGACAGCGCGACGACGAGCAGCGCGGTGATGATCGCGGCGCCGCGCTGGCGGCGGGCAGGCATTCGGCGGGGCGGGCGCGCACGCATCGTCATTCCCCGACGAGGAAGATGCGCGTGACCGGCACGCGCAGCGACGTCGCGCCGATGCTCACCTGCAGCCCGGTCACCGCGCGCGCCGGCGGCGCGTTGCCGATCTGCGGCACCTTGAGCGCATCGTTGTTCTGCGCGAGCGCCTCGTCGGCCGTCTGCAGGTTGGTGGTCCAGCCCACGCGCGGCACGTACAGTTTCGCGTCGATCGCGCCGACACCGCTCATCAGCGCGACCCAGCTCCAGCCTTCGACGCTGCTGTCCTTCAGCAGGGCGCGCAGCCGGTTCGTGTCGTCGACCGGCGGCGACGCATAGCGCACGACGCGCCCGCCGGCGATCCGGTAGCGGACCACCTGCAGCCGCGGCGCGACGCCCGGCACGTCGAGTTCGCGCACGATCTGCAGCGTGTTGCCGGCAACGCCGATCGCCGGCTGGCCGGCTTCGTCGTCGGTCGCGGCGAGCCGCGCGTCGATGCGCATCTGGTCGAACATCTGCGCGAACACGCGTTCGTCTTCCATCGCGGCCGCGACCTTGTCGCGACCGCGCATGATCTGGTCGAGCCCGCGCCACGCGAGGATCGCGACCACCGCGAGGATCGCGATCGCGATCATCAGCTCGATCAGCGTGAAGCCGCGAGCGGGGCGGGGCGGGCGGGCGCGCGGGCGTCGCATCGGCGCGTCAGAGCGGACGGCTCGTTTCATTCGCGACCACCGTCACCATCTGCGCGAGCACGCCGGCGCGGCCGGGCATGCTCACCGAAATCCGGACGCGCCGGAACACCGGGTTCGGCGTGGTGCTCACGCGCTGCGTGCAGACGAGCTGCACGTTGCCTTGCGAACAGTCGAAACTCTGCTCGCCGACCTCCGGCCACGCATGCGTGAGCCGCAGCTGCGCGAGCGCGTTGTCGGCGCTCCAGCCGGCCAGCAGCCGGCGGTGCAGGTCGGACGCGTTGGTCGCCATCGTGCCGACCGCGCGGATCGACGCGGCGAGCGCGACCGCGATGATCGCGAGCGCGACCAGCACCTCGATCATCGTGAAGCCGCGGGACGAAGAAACGGAAGAGGGCAGGCGACGACGCATCGTCATTGCACCTCGTAGCGGCCGTTGCCGGTGCCGACGATCGTCGCGCTGCCGGCGGCCGAATGCAGCGTCACGCGCACCGGCGTGTCGATGCTCTCGGTGCCGAACACGACGCGGCTCGCGCGCGTGTCCGACCCCGGGTAATCGATGTCGGCGCCGGTGACGCCGCCGTCCCAGTCGCGCGGGCGCAGCACGTCGTCGCGCAGCGTGCGCCAGCCGTCGGGCGCGCTCACGTCGAAACGGAAACCGTGCGCGGTCGGCTGCCACGCGATCGGCCGCGCGCGCACCTGCGCCTCGTCGCCCGCCGTCTCGAACAGCAGCGCGATGCGCTGCGCTTCCTCGCGCAGGTCGGTACGCGGATTGCGCGTCAGCGACAGCGACGCGAGCGACACGAGCAGCCCCGCGATCACGAGCACGACCAGCATTTCGAGCAGCGTGAAGCCGCGTGCGCGGTGCCGCGCCGCACCGGGCTTCGTCAAGCCGCCATCGGCACCTGCCGGTACGAACGGCACCGCACCGCGACGCACACGGCAATCGCGGCCGCAGCGGGAAGTCGTGCGAATGGCGAGCATGAAGAACGGAAATGGAACGTCGGGGCGATCAGCGCCGGCTTACTGCCACGAACCGATGTCGGTATCGTTGCCTTCGCCGCCTTCCTTGCCGTCGGCGCCGTAGCTGAACACATCGATCTCGCCGTGCACGCCCGGGTTCAGGTACTTGTATCCGTTGCCCCACGGATCGTTCGGCAGGCGCTCGAGATAGCCGCCGTCCTTCCAGTTGTTCGGGATCGGATCGGTGGTCGGCTTCTGGATCAGCGCGTTCAGGCCCTGCTCCTGGGTCGGATAGCGGCCGTTGTCGAGCCGGTACAGCTTGAGCGCCTGCATGATCGTGCCGATGTCCTGCTTCGCGGCGATGCGGCGGGCCTCGTCCGGGCGGCTCATGATCTTCGGCACGATCAGCGCCGCCAGGATCCCGAGGATCGCGACCACCACCATGATCTCGATCAGCGTGAAACCGCGCTGACGACGCACGGCCGCGTTGCGGCGAGTGATCCACGTTTGCATGACTGACTACCTCTTTCCAAAAAATGTCGTCGATTGAGTGACGCACCCCGCGCGCCGGACGATTGCCTGACGGCAACCTTCCGGCGCCGCGGGCGCGGAGCACGCATTGTAAGGCGCGCATCGCCGAGGGCTTTCACTCAACGCAAATTTCATATACATCCGTACAATAGCGCGCATGAACGCGCTCTCGATCCGGATCCTTTCCCTCGCCCTCTTCGCGGGTTTGTGCGCGACGGCCACCTACTGGGTCGTCACGCTGTCGGCCCGCGAAGCGCCGCTGCCCGCCGCCGCCGCGCGGCCGCCGATCCGCACCGAGGACGCCGCCGCGCTCTTCGGCGGTCAGCTCGACAAGAATCCCGTCCAGGACATCCACCTGTTCGGCATTCTCGCGCTCGATCATGGCGGCGCCGCGATCGTCGGCATCGGCGGCGAACCGCCACGCGCCGTGTCGCTCGGCGCGGAGCTCACGCCGGGCGCGAAGCTCGCCGAAGTCCGCAGCCGCTCGATCGTCGTCGACCGCAACGGCGCGCGCGCCGAAGTCCAGCTCCCGGCGAACACGCCGTCTCCCGCGATCTACATGCGCTGATGGCGGCGGCCCGGCAAGCGGGCCGTCACGTCACTGCACCATGTTGTTCAGCTCGATGATCGGCAGCATCACGGCCAGCACGATCACGAGCACGATGCCGCCCATCGCGAGGATCAACAGCGGCTCCAGCAGGCTCGTCAGGAACATCGTGCGGCGCTCCAGCTCGCGCGCCTCGCCTTCGGCCGCACGATCCAGCATCGTCGTCACGTCGCCCGTCGCTTCGCCCGAACGGATCAGGTGCACGAGCACCGGCGGGAACGTCTTCACGTTGTTCAGCGCGCGCGACAGCGCGGAGCCTTCGCGCACGCGCACGATCGCGTCGTCGATGTTCGCGCGCATCGCGCGGTTCGACAGCGTCTCGCCGGCCGCCTGCAACGCGCGCAGGATCGGCACGCCGGCCGCGGTGAGGATGCCGAGCGTGCTCGCGAAACGCACCGTGTTGTAGCCGCGCACGAGCTTGCCCGCGAGCGGCGCGGTCAGCACCCAGCGATCGAACGCGAGCCTGGGCCCGGCGCGCGACAGCGTCGCCCTCACGAACCACACGACGAGCGCGACCGCGATCAGGATCGCCCACCACCAGTGCCGCACGAATTCCGACAGCGCCATCATCACGACCGTGAGGATCGGCAACTGCTGCTTGGTGCTCGCGAACACGTTGACGACCTGCGGCACGACGTAGCTCAGCAGGAACGTGACGATGCCGAACGCGATCAGCGTGACGATGCCCGGATACGTGAACGCCAGCAGGATCTTCTGCTTGAGCGCATTGCTCTGCTCGATGTAGTCGGCCAGGCGCGACAGCACGATGCCGAGCTTGCCGGTGTGCTCGCCCGCCGCGACCAGCGCGCGGTAGATCTCCGGGAAATCGCGCGGATGCTGGCCCAGCGCATTCGCGAGCGAATGGCCGCCGAGCACTTCGGCGCGGATCGCGGCCATCAGTTCGCGGATGTAGTCGCGCTCGGCCTGCTCGGTCAGCACGCCGAGCGCCTCGTCGAGCGGCAGCCCCGCGATCAGCAGGCTCGCGAGCTGGCGTGTGAGGATCGCCTGTTCGCGCTGCGACAGCTTGCGCCCGAACGCGAGCCGCTGCGAACGCGCACCGCGCGTCGCGCTCGCGGCCGGCTCGACGACGAGCGGCGTGAGCCCCTGCGTGCGCAACTGGCCGCGCGCGGCACGCGCGCTGTCGGCATCGATCACGCCTTTCTGCGCGCGTCCCGCCGCATCGATCGCTTCGAAACGGAATGCCGGCATCGCGCTATGCGCCTCCCGTCACGCGCAGCACTTCCTCGAGCGACGTCGCGCCGGACGCGAGCCAGCGCTCCGCGTCGTCGCGCAGCGTGCGCATGCCTTCCGCGCGGCCGGCGGCCAGGATCTCGGCATCGGCCGCGTTGCGGTGGATCAGCGTGCGGATCGACTCGTCGACCAGCAGCAGTTCGTAGACGCCGCGCCGGCCCGAATAACCGGAATGCCCGCACTTGTCGCAGCCGACCGGATGCCACACGGTGCGACCTTCCTCGTGCCGCTCTTCCTTGCAGACGGGGCAGAGCTGGCGCACGAGGCGCTGCGCGAGCACGCCGAGCAGCGACGACGCGAGCAGGTACGGCTCGACGCCCATGTCGGTCAGGCGCGTGACGGCGGACGCCGCATCGTTCGTGTGCAGCGTCGCGAGCACGAGGTGGCCGGTGAGCGACGCCTGCACCGCGATCTGCGCGGTTTCGAGGTCGCGGATTTCGCCGATCATGATCACGTCCGGGTCCTGGCGCAGGATCGAGCGCAGCGCGCGGGCAAAGGTCATCCCGATCCGCTCGTTCACCTGCGTCTGGCCGATGCCGGCGAGGTCGTATTCGATCGGGTCCTCGACGGTCATGATGTTGGTCGTCGCGGTCTCGAGCCGCGACATCGACGCGTACAGCGTGGTCGTCTTGCCCGAACCGGTCGGGCCGGTCACGAGCACGATGCCGTGCGGGCGGCCGATCAGCTTGTCGAACTGCACGAGCGTGTCGCGGCCCATCCCGAGCGCCTCGAGATTCAGGCGCTGCGCGTCCTTTTCCAGCAGACGCAGCACCGCGCGCTCGCCGTGCCCGGTCGGCAGCGTCGACACCCGCACGTCGACCGGCCGGCCGCCGACGCGCAGCGTGATGCGGCCGTCCTGCGGCAGGCGCTTCTCCGCGATGTCGAGCTGCGCCATGATCTTGATCCGCGAGATCAGCGCGCCGTGCAGCGCCTTCTTCGGGCGCACGACGTCGCGCAGCGTGCCGTCGACGCGAAAACGCACGACCGACGCATTCTCGAACGGCTCGATGTGGATGTCCGACGCCTGTTCGCGCGCCGCTTGCGTGAGCAGCGCGTTGATCATCCGGATGATCGGCGCGTCGTCCTCCGATTCGAGCAGATCCTCGACTTCGGGGATGTCCTGCATCAGCCGCGACAGGTCGACTTCGCCTTCGACCTCGCCGACCACCTGCGCGGCGCTGCCGTCCTGGCGCGCGTACGCCTGGTTGATCGCCTGCGCGAGCTCGTCGGCCGGCACGCGATGCACGGCGATCGAGCCGAAGTTGCGCGCGATTTCCGCGAGCGCGGCATCGCTCGTGCGTTCGCTGATCCACACCTCGAGCGTGTCGTCGAGCTGGTGCGCGATCAGCACCTGGCCGCTCTTCGCGAAGCCGTACGGCAGCAGGCGCGCGGCGAGCGGCGACGGCGGCTGGCGTTCTGCCGGCGCGCCGTCGTGGGCGGAGGACGCGAGCACGTCGCTCACTGCGAGGCTCCCGGTGCGGTGGTCAGCGGCTGTTGCGGCACCGCCTGCTGCGGCACGCCCTGCGGCTGCGCGGGCGTCGCCTCCGGCAACGGCTGGGCCGGCACGGGCGCCACCTGGCGCTGCAACTGCTGGCGACGCATCTTGTCGAGATCGAACAGGTTGCCGGCCGGCGTGCCGCCCTGGCTCGGGCCGATCGGCATCGGCGGGACGACCGGGTCGTCCTTGTCGCGGATCACGTTGTTGTCCGACTTGTACGCGCCCGTCACGCCCTGGATGTAGTCGTAGCGGTTCGCGGTGACTTCCTGCGCGGTGCTGCGGTCCGAAATGATCACCGGGCGCAGGAACACCATCAGGTTCGTCTTCTGCCGCTGCTTCGATTCCGAACGGAACAACTGGCCGATCCACGGGATGTCGCCGAGCAGCGGCACCTTGCTGTTCGACACCTGGTAGTTGTCCTGCATCAGGCCGCCGAGCACGATGATCTCGCCGTTGTCGGCCAGGATCGTCGACTGGATCGAGCGCTTCGTGAAGGTCGGGCCCGTCTGCGCGTTCGTGGTGCCGCTGACGACCGCCGAGTCCTCCGTATAGAGCTGCAGCTTCAGGATCCCGCCGTCGGTGATCTGCGGCTTCACGTGCAGCGTCAGGCCGACGTCGCGACGGTCGTACGTGTTGAACGCATTGCTCGTGGTGCCACTCGTCAGGTTCGAGTACGAACCGGTCGCGATCGGCACGTTCTGGCCGACGACGATCTTCGCTTCCTCGTTGTCGAGCGTGATCAGGTTCGGCGTCGACAGCACGTTCGCGTCGCTCACGCCCGAGAAATACTGCAGCAGCGCGCCGAGGCCCTGCACGCCGAACATGTTGTGCAGCCAGCCGATGTTGAGCCCCTGGTTCAGCCCCGAAAGATTGGCCGCGAGGCCGGCGCTGGTACTGCCCGCGCTGCCGGTCGTGAGGTTGATGATGCTGTTGCCCGCGACGTTGCCGGCCGCCGCGGCCAGGTTCGTGCCGCCGAGGAACTGGCCGCTCGCGACCTGCCACTGGATACCGAGTTGCCCCTGCGTCGTCGAGTTCAGTTCGACGATCAGCGCTTCGATATAGACCTGCGCGCGCCGCGCGTCGAGCTGGTCGATCACCGAGCGCAGGTTCCGGTAAACCGGATCGGACGCGGTGATGATCAGCGAGTTGGTCGCCGAGTCGGCCTGGATCATCCCGCCCGGCTGGTTGTCGTCACCGCTCTTGTCCTTGTCGCCGCCGAGCAGGCCGCCGCTGCCGATTCCGCCGCTGGACGACGAACCGCTGCCGTAGGACGAAGACGACGAGCCGCCCAGCCCGCCCGACGGCAGCGGCGGGGTGCCCGACGTGCCGGTCGAGAAGTTGCCGCTCGCCGACGAGCCGCCGTTCTGGTTGAAGCTGTTCGCATCGTTGGACGACGCCGACGAGCCGCTGTCGTTGCCGCCCTTGCCGAGCATCCCGCGCAGCGTCTTCGCGAGCTTCACCGCGTCGGCATTGCGCAGCGGGACGACGTGCATGTTGCCGGGCACCGCGCTCGGTGCGTCGAGCTGCTGCACGAGGCGCTTCGCGGCCGCGAGGCGCGACGCGCTCGACGCGCGCAGCAGCAGCGAATTGGTGCGCGGGTCGGCCGTGACCGACACCTTCAGCGTCGCATCGCTGTTGCCGATCGCGCCCGGATCGAGCATTTTCTGCAGCTGCGCGGCGAGATCGATCGCATTCGCGTTGCGCAGCGGCACGACCTGCACCTGCGCGCCCGCGGCGCTGTCGACGCCCGCGATGATCTGCGCGATGCGGCGCACGTTGTCCGCATAGTCGGTCACGACGATCGTGTTGTTCGCCGGGTAGGCCGTCACCGTGTTGTTCGGCGAGATCAGCGGCCGCAGCACCGGCAGCAGGTTGTTCGCCGATTCGTTGTGCAGCTCGAACACCTGCGTGATCACCTGGTCGCCGCGCGCCTGCGGCGCATTGCCGACGTAGGTCGGCACGCCCTGCAGCTTTGCGTCGGCTTCCGGCACGACCTTCAGCACGCCGTGATCCTGCACGAGCGCGAAGCCCTGCATGCGCAGCGCCGACTGCAGCGTCTTCAACGCCTGGTCTTCCGGCACCGGCCGTTCGGCCACGAGATTGAGCTGCCCCTTCACGCGGGGGTCGACGATGATGGTCTTGCCGGTCGCGGCGCCGATCGCTTTCGCGACCTGGTCGATATCCGCATTCACGAAGTTGAGCGTGACCTGAGCGTAGGCGGCTTGCGAAACGATGATGCCGGCCACGAGCAGGGTTGTGGCAACACGCCGCATAACGAAGCGATTTCTTGTCATGGATGAATGGGTCGATGCCGGCTCAGGCCACTTCCGGCGGTAGTGCTGGGATCCAAGTCCGAAAGAGGCGACATTAGCAGTTTTTCATGTCCGAAATATCACATTGATCCGAGGACTGTCTCACATACGACATGTGTCCGGGGTATCGTATGCAATATGTAAGGATCGGCACAACCCTTCGCATGCGGGCCCTCGCCCCCGTTTCGCGATGAATCGACACGGAAATGCGGTATAACCGGGCTGCCGTATTCCTGCATGTCGCAATCCGACGGTCTGCCGGTATGATACGGGCGGTGCGTTTCTCGTCCCATGAATAACAGGCACGGGTTTTCCCGAGCTTCGCGTAATTCCTTCCCGATTTCCGCACGATGAACAGACGGTTCGCTTCGATCGCGTTGATCGCCGCCGGCGCGTGGTTCGCCAGCGGCAACGCACGCGCCGACTGTTTCGACGAAGCGGCCAGATATCAGCAGGTCAATCCGCTGATCCTGCGTGCGATCGCGTGGCAGGAGTCGCGCAACCGGCCCGATGCGCTGAACAAGAATACGAACGGCTCGGTCGACTACGGCCTGATGCAGATCAATTCGATTCACCTGCCGACGCTGTCGCGCTACGGGATCGGCCGCGACACGCTGATGGAGCCGTGCAAGAACGTATACATCGCCGCGTGGCATCTCAAACAGAAGATGAACCGCTACGGCAACACGTGGCAGGCGGTCGGCGCCTATCATTCGGAAACGCCGTCGCTGCGCGACAAGTACGCGCGGCAGATCGCCGGCATCCTGACGCAATGGAAGCTGCTGCCGCCCGCGCAGACCGTTCAGGCTTCCCAGGCTACTCAGGCCGCTCAGTGATGCCGCGCCGCGTCGCCGGCCGACGCCGGCCGGCCGGCGCCGGGCCGGCCGCGCGCGTTTGATGCACAATGCGGGCTGACGCCGCCGTTTCGCCCGTGCGCGGGCCGATCGCGCCCCGGCAGGGCGCCGCGGCCGCTTTTCCCTCTTTTCCGTTGGTGCATATCATCATGAATCCGGCAATGAAACAGCCGTTGCCCGTCACCGTGCTGTCCGGCTTCCTCGGCGCCGGCAAGACCACGCTGCTCAACCACGTGCTCGCGAACCGCGCGGGCCTGAAAGTCGCGGTGATCGTCAACGATCTCGCGGCGGTCAACATCGACGCGTCGCTCGTGCGCGATGCGCAGGCGCTGTCGCACGTCGAGGAGCGCCTCGTCGAGATGTCGAACGGCTGCATCTGCTGCACGCTGCGCGACGATCTGCTCGTCGAGATCCGCAACCTTGCATCCGAGGGCCGCTTCGACGCGATCATGATCGAATCGACCGGTATCGCGGAGCCGATGCCGATCGCCGAAACCTTCACGTTCGTCGACGACGACGGCGCGTCGCTGTCGTCCGTCGCGCGGCTCGACACGCTTGTCACCGTGGTCGACGCGTACAACTTCCTGCGCGACTACGGCTCCGACGACGCGCTCGCGACGCGCGGCATCGCCGCATCGGAAGACGACGACCGCACGCTCGTCGAGCTGCTGATCGAACAGATCGAATTCTGCGACGTGCTGGTGATCAACAAGGCCGACCTCGTCGGCGCGGACGATCTCGCGCGCCTGCAGCACATCCTCGCGCGCCTCAATCCGCGCGCGCACCAGGTCGTGTCGACGTTCGGCAACGTGCCGCTCGACGAAGTGCTGAACACCGGCCGCTTCGATTTCGACGAAGCCGCGAACGCACCGGGCTGGCTCGCATCGCTCGACCACGATCACACGCAGTGCGACGACCCCGACTGCCATGACGACCATCATGCGCACGTGCACGGCGAAGCCGACGAATTCGGCATCGGCAATTTTGTTTACCGCGCGCGCCGGCCGTTTCACCCGGCACGACTCTGGGCGCTGCTGCATCAGGAGTGGCCGGGCGTGCTGCGCAGCAAGGGGTTCTTCTGGCTCGCGACGCGCAACGACATCGCCGGCTCGCTGTCGCAGGCGGGCGGCGTGTGCCGGCATGGCCCGGCGGGCTTGTGGTGGGCGGCGCAGGAGCGCGCGGAATGGCCGGACGACGACGAGCTGCTCGCCGAAATCCGCGCCGAATGGCTGGGCGATCTCGACGATCGCACGGTCGGCGATCGCCGGCAGGAACTCGTGCTGATCGGCATCGCGCTCGACGCCGATGCGTGGCGCGCGAAACTCGACGCGTGCCTGCTGACCGATGCGGAGTTCGCACTCGGCGCGGCGGGATGGGCCGCGTTCGACGATCCGTTCCCGGCGTGGGACGTCGATTCCCACGACGACGACGATCACGGCGACACGCAGATCGTGCATGCATGATCGCGTCGTAACGGCTTGTAAAAGTAACCGTTAACTTTTGCAAGAGCGGCGCGGACTGTGGCGAAAATGCCTCGCGCGCCCAACAAAAAACCCGCCGAGAGGCGGGTTTTTCTGGAACAGGCGCGAGATTAACGCTTGTTGACGGCGTCCTTGAACGCCTTGCCAGCCGTGAACTTGACCGTCTTGGCTGCCGGGATCTTGATGGTTTCGCCCGTCTTCGGGTTGCGGCCCGTACGTGCTGCGCGCTTGCCCGAACCGAAGCTGCCGAAGCCGATCAGCTGAACCGCATCACCCTTCGACACGGCCTTCTTGATGACTTCGAGCAGCGTGTCCAGCGTTTCGCCGGTTTGAGCCTTGCTGGCGCCCGTTTGGGCGGCGACGGCGTCGATCAGTTCCTGTTTGTTCATTAAGGTTCCTTTATCAGGTTAGGTTGACACGAACAGCGCGAACGCGCCGATTATACGTGCGCGAACCGTGCCGTCGAGAGTCAGACTCCGACGACACAGCGCCGAATCCTGGCCCGCGCGACGCGCCCTCCGGCTTGCCGGCGGCCACCCCGCGGTACGGCGTTGCTATGATAGCGCAGCGCAAACCCAATAACGACAAGGGTTTCAAAGATTTTCATCGGTATTTCGCCGAATGAATCGTCGATTGCCCGTTTTTTGACCTGCGCCAACCGGACAGGATACGCAGCGCGGTCCGCCCGACCGCCGCGCCGTTGCCCTTTTCCAACGGCCGGTCGGACGGCCTCCCGCAATCCCTTGCCAGGCTTGGCTGCCACGTTTTTTGTTTCGCATGCCCGACCGACTTGTTTACGCCACGCTCGCGCTTCGCGACGACGGCACGCTCGTCTCGCCCGAGTTCGGCGAGCTCCATCGCGGCGCATCCGGCACGCTCGCGCACGTGCATCGTGCATTCGTCGCGGGCAACGGGCTGCCCGCGCGCTGGCAGCGCCGCCGAACGTTCACGATCGTGGCGACCGAATTCGGCGCGGGCGCCGGCTTCCTCGCGGCATGGGCCGCGTGGCGCGACGACCCCGCGCGCTGCGAGCGGCTGCATGTCGTGGCGGTCGAGCCGCACCCGTTCTCGCGCGACGACCTGCGCCGCGCGATTTCGCATATGGTTGCAGACACAACCATATCGGCAGACATCGACGCGTTGATCGATGCATGGCCGATACTCGTGCCGGGCGTGCACCGGCTCGAATTCGACGAGGGGCGCGTGGTGCTCACGCTTGCGTTCGGCGATCCGATCGAGCTGCTGAAAAAGCTCGTCGCGCGCGCCGATGCGTTTTTTCTCGCTGGCGCCGCGGCATCGGGCGACGGGATCCGCGCACTCGCGAAACTCGCCGGCGAACATGCGACGTTTGCGACGCATGCAACGTCCGATGCCGTGAAACACGCGCTCGGCGAAACAGGTTTCACGTTGCGCGAAGTCGACGATGGCCTCGTCGGCGAATACGCACCACGCTGGCGTGCGCGCCGGCACGAGCCGCCGCGTGCGCTGCCCGTCGCGACGCGCCGCGCGATCGTGATCGGCGCGGGGCTTGCCGGCTGCGCGGTGGTCGAGCGCCTGGCCGCGCGCGGCTGGGACGTCACGCTGATCGAGCGGCACGAACGGATCGCGAGCGAAGCATCGGGCAATCCGGCCGGCGTGTTCCATCCGCTGATGACGCGCGACGACAACGTCGCGAGCCGGCTCACGCGCGGCGGCTTCCTGCACGCGCTGTCGCGCTGGCGCGCGCTCGAGCACGCGGGGCACGCATTCGCACGCAGCACGCACGGCATGGTCCATCTGGCCGAATCGGCCGACGATTTCGCGCGAATGCGCGACGCCTTCGATGCGTTCGGTGCGCCGTCCGACTACGTGACGCTGCTCGATGCCGATGCCGCGCGCGCGCATCTGAATCTGCCGGTCGCGCATGGCGGGCTGCTGTTTCCGCACGGCGGCGCCGTCTGGCCGGCCGGGCTGTGCGCCGCGCAATGCGCGGCGGCCGGCGAGCGCGTGCGCCTGCTTGCGTCCACCCGCGTCGCGCGGCTCGAGCGACGGGGCGACGCGTGGCATGCGCTCGACGATACGGGCGCCACGCTGGCCGACGCGCCCGTCGTCGTGCTCGCGAACGCGGGCGACGCCGCGCGTCTTGCCGGGCTGCAGCACGTCGCGCTGCAACCGGTGCGCGGCCAGCTCACGCTGCTGCCGCCGGGCACGACCGCGCCGCTGCGATGCCCGGCGATCGGCGACGGCTATGCGGTCCCGCTCGACGACGGCACGCTGCTGATCGGCGCCACGTTCGAACCCGACGACACCGATCCCGCGATGCGCGCGGCCGGCCACGCCGAAAACCTCGCGCGCGTGCGGCACCTGCTGCCGGGCCTGATCGGCGACCTGTCGGATCCCGCCGCGCTGCGCGGCCGCGTGGCGTTCCGCTGGGTCGTCGGCGACCGCCTGCCGCTCGTCGGCCCGCTCGCCGACGAAGCGCGGGCCACCGCGAATGCCCGCGCGCTGGGCGGTGCGCAGGCGCGCGACCTGCCGCGCATGCCGGGCCTCTACGGCGCATTCGGCTTCGGCTCGCGCGGCCTCGTGTGGGCGGCGCTCGGCGCCGAACTGATCGCATCGCAACTCGAGGGCGAGCCCTGGCCGCTCGAGCGTGAACTCGCCGACGCGGTCGATCCTGCCCGCTTCCTGATCCGCGCACTACGCGCCCGTCGCGTCGGTTCGACCGGCTGACCGGTCGCGCGCCCCTCACAGTTTCCCGATTTTTCCGCGCAAGGTTATCCACGCGATGCTGTGGATAACCGCGCGAAATCCGCGCGCACTTCGTGTGCAATCACAGTGGACGTAAACTGGGCAACTCGGCACAGCTGTGCGGCGGCCCGAAAGTTGCTCAACTCAAACGTCTGTGCACGAACAGCCTGTGCAACCGGTTATGGTTTCGCCAACACCTTGATCTGCCAGCGTAAACCGGAGTTATCCACAGAACTGTGCGTCCTTTGTTAACTTCTACTACGTATATATACAGGTAAACCTTTGAAACCAGCGACCGGGGTGCCGCACAGCGCCGCGAGTCGATTCAATCGGTTCCGGAGCGAAAAAGCTGTGGCACAATCGGTTTCCTTCGCGTTCGTTCGGCCAGGCGCCGGACATGCTTCAATGGAACGGTCGGCACGGTTTCGAATCTGAATCTTCGAGATTGCGCAGTCCGTTCACACACCAGGCCGACAATCCAGATCGGCAACCTGAACGGCGTTCCGCCCTGTGGCGGAACAGGCGGACCCCATGTACCGCCGTCGTCGAGCACAACAATCACATTCGGGGCGATACCCAGCCGGCGCGCATCCATTACTGACGCTTGACCCCGCGTCGCTGGCGGTTGCTTCCAAAGGAGAAGTCACCACGATGAAGTCGGCGTTCTCATTCCTGCCCAACTGGCCGCTCACGCCGGATGCCGTGTTCTGGGCCGGGCTCGCGCTGTTCGCAGCCGGCCTTTGCGGCGAGCTGTGCTATCGCGCGTGGCGCCTGCCGCGCATCACCGGCTATGCCGTGATCGGCCTGATCGCCGGTTCGTTCGGATTCGGCGTGATCGACACGAGCACCGACGAAACCTCGCGGCTGCTGATGGACGTCGCGCTCGGGCTGCTGCTGTTCGAGCTCGGCAGCCGCCTCGACCTGCGCTGGATCCGGCGCAATCCATGGCTCGTCGCGTCGAGCCTCGCGGAAGCCACGCTCACGTTCGTACTCGTGCTGTTCGTGATGCTCGCGCTCGGCGTGTCGGGCATGGTCGCGCTCGTGCTGTCGGCGATCGCGATCGCGACGTCGCCGTCGATGGTGATCCAGCTCAAGACCGAACTGCGCGCGGAAGGGCAGGTGTCGCAACGCCTGATCACGCTCACCGCGCTCAACAGCGTGTACGCGATCGTGCTGACCAAGCTCGTGACGAGCTGGCTGCACCAGGAAGCGTACGGCAACGTTTTCGCGACGATCCTGCAACCGCTGTACCTGCTTGCCGGGTCGTTCATCGTCGCGTATCTCGTCGCGCGCTCGTGCAACTACCTGTTCCGCCACATGACCGCGACGATGCGCGACGAGCATTCGTTCGTCGCGCTGTTCGGGCTCGTGATGCTCGCGATCGCCGTCGCGCAGGCGCTGAAGCTGTCGACGCTGCTCACGCTGCTGCTCGCCGGCATCATCGTGAAGAACCTCGAAGCGCGGCCGCAGCTGTGGCCCGAGCACTTCGGCACGGCCGGCTGGCTGCTGACGGTGGTGCTGTTCGTGCTGACGCTCACGTCGTTCACGTGGGGCGACATCGCGCTCGGCGGGCTGCTCGCGATCGTGCTGATCGTCACGCGGCTCGTCGCGAAGTTGGCCGGCGTCGTCGCGTTCGCGAAGCCGAGCGGCCTCGGGATGAAGCAGGGCGTCGCGCTCGGCATCGCGCTCACGCCGATGTCCGCGCTGTCGTACCTGCTCGTCGACGATACCTACCAGCTCTATCCGAATTTCGACCCGCACCTGCGCGCGATCGTGATGTGCACGATCGTGATCCTGCAGCTCGTCAGCCCGTTCGTCGTCTACCGCTGCCTGTCGGCGGTCGGCGAACGCAGCGACGGCAACTGATTCCGGAACCTGCCATGGCACTCGAAACCTTCGTCAATTCCGAACCGTTCACGTTCGGCGTCGAACTGGAGATCCAGGTCGTCAACACGCACAACTACGACCTGACCAAAGCGGCATCCGACCTGATGCGCCTGATCCAGGGCGAGACCTTTCCCGGCAACATCACGCCGGAAATCACCGAAAGCATGATCGAGCTGTCGACCGGCATCTGCCATTCGCACGAGCAGGCCGTCAGCGAGCTGCATGCGATTCGCGACGTGCTCGTGAAGGCCGCCGACCAGCTCAACGTCGGGCTGGCGGGCGGCGGCACGCATGCGTTCCAGCAATGGAGCGACCGGCAGATCTACGATGCGCCGCGCTTCCAGTACATCTCCGAGCTGTACGGCTATCTCGCGAAGCAGTTCACCGTGTTCGGCCAGCACGTGCACATCGGCTGTCCCGATCCCGACAGCGCGCTGTTCCTGCTGCACTCGATGTCGCGCTTCATTCCGCACTTCATCGCGCTGTCCGCGTCGTCGCCGTTCGTGCAGAACGTCGACACGGGCTTCCATTCGGCACGCCTGAATTCGGTGTTCGCGTTCCCGCTGTCGGGCCGCGCGCCGTTCGTGCTGACCTGGGACAGCTTCGAGGAGTACTTCACGAAGATGGTGAACACGGGCGTCGTCAACTCGATGAAGGACTTCTACTGGGACATCCGGCCGAAGCCCGGCTACGGCACGATCGAGGTGCGCGTGATGGATACGCCGCTGTCGGTCGACCGCGCGGCGGCGATCGCCTGCTACATCCAGACGCTTGCGCGCTACCTGCTGACCGACCGGCCGCTGAAGCTGTCGGAGGACGATTACCTCGTCTACACGTTCAACCGTTTCGAAGCGTGCCGCTTCGGGCTCGAGGGCACTTGCGTGAATCCTCAGACGGGCGAGCGCCGCACGATCGCGGAAGACATCCTCGACACGCTCGACCGGATCGCGCCGCATGCGGCCGCGCTCGGTTCGCGCGCGGCGCTCGACGAGATCGGCGCGCTCGCGAAGGCGCGCGTGAACGACGCATCGTGGTTGAGAACCGTTTTCAAACAGGAAAAATCGCTGAACGAGACGGTCCGGCAGCAGTGCTTACGGTGGCGCGAGTGAAAAAATGTTTTGCAGATTACAGGATCGACCGCCTCGCGATTCGCTGAACGGCGCTCGGCGTCGGGTCCGGCCGATATCGTCGCCAGGCGTCCTCAAAATCTGTGGATAACCCGATATTCCGCTGCAAAGTCAATGCTCTGCAGGCGGGATAACCCGGTGAATCATTACCCTGCGGCCGATGGCCGATTCGAACAGGACAATGCCGGCGCGCGCCGTTTCGCAGGCGCGCGGCATTGCGCGCACAACGAGAAATGGCGGTTATCCAGTGATTTTCCACAGAATGCAGGGGATAACTTAGCTGTGCGATTTTCCGCTCTCGCTTAGAATGTCGGCTTTGCGGACACCGGAACGACGTGTGTCTCTCCGGTCGCCGCGAACGCGACCGCCGCGTGTGCCTCGCGACGGCCGTGCTGACGCACTCGAGAGACTGCGTCTGTTTTGAGATGGATTCGATCTCCACACTACGGCTGCTCGGCCATCCGGGCGGCGGCAAAGCGAAAAGACTATGAGCGAAGGCGTTTACGGGAACCAGGCTGCGGGACGTGTGACCCACAGCCTGTTGCGGTTGAGCACGGCCATGCGGAGCGAGGCATGGGATTGGGCGGAAGGCGCTGGCCTCACGCCGACGCAGGGCGAGATTCTCGTGCTGCTGCTGCAGCGCAAGGGCCCGATGCGGCTCGGCGAGATCGCGCGCGAGACGCAGCTCACGGCGGCCACCACGAGCGATGCGGTCAGCACGCTCGAGACGAAGGGGCTCGTCGAGAAGCGCCGTGCGCTCGACGACGGGCGCGCACTGGCCGTGCGCCTGTCGGCGCGTGGCCGCACGGCCGCGAAGAAGGCGCTGCAATGGCCTGAATTCCTGACGAAGGCGGTCGGCAAGCTCGGCGCGGACGAGCAGGGCACGCTGTACCGCGCGCTGCTGAAGACGCTGCGCGAGCTGCAGGTGGCCGGCGCGACGCCGCCGCAACGCATGTGCCTCACGTGCACGCATTTCCAGCCGGGCAAGCTGTCGAAGAAGACCGTGCATCACTGCGCGGCGCTCGACATCTCGATGTCCGACGCCGATCTGCGTCTCGACTGCTCGGTGCAGGAAGAAGCCGACGCGGCGACGCAGAAGAAGACCTGGAAGATTTTCGCAGGCTGACGTCCGTCGATCGACCGGGAGGCCGATGATGAACGCTGAAGTCGTGGCGATCCGCCACGTGCATTTCGAGGATCTCGGGAGCTTCGAGCAGGTGCTCGGCGAACGCGGTCGACGGGTGCGCTATGTCGATGTCGGATCGTCGCGGGTCGAGGTGCTCGACGTGCTCGAGCCGTCGCTGCTCGTCGTGCTCGGCGGGCCGCTCAGCGTGTACGACGACGCGCAGTATCCGACGATCGCGCCGCTCCTGGCGCTCGTGCGCCAGCGCATCGACGCGGGGCTGCCGATCCTCGGCATCTGCCTCGGCGCGCAGTTCATCGCGCGGGCGCTCGGGGCGCGCGTCTATCCGGCCGCGCAGCACGAACTCGGCTGGGCGCCGCTGACGCTCACCGACGCCGGCCGTGCGTCGCCGCTGCGCCATCTCGACGGCGCGACGACGTCGATGCTGCACTGGCACGGCGATACGTTCGACCTGCCGGGCGGCGCGATCCATCTCGCCTCGACGCCGGCCTGCCGGCACCAGGCATTCGCGTGGGGGCAGCACGTGCTCGCGCTGCAATGTCATCCCGAGATCCGTACCGATCGCTTCGAACCGTGGCTGATCGCGAACGCCGGCGAAATCGCCGCGACGCCCGGCGTCGACGCGCGCCAGCTGCGTGCCGATACCGCGCAGCACGGCCCCGCGCTCGAGACGGCCGCACGGCACATGTTCGCGGAGTGGCTCGGCAGCGTCGGGCTCTGACGTCGCCGGCGGCGACGTCCGCCGCACAGGTTTGGCGCATCCGTTGCGGGCCGGCGCATCGCCGTGCACCGCGCATGCCGTGCCCCCGCCGGCATCCCGCGGGCTGTACCTGACCATCCGCTTACTGCCGATGGCGCCGTCTGCACGCTTCGAGCCCGCGTGCTACGCTCGTCCGCTCTTTCCCTTTCCTGGCGAGCGGCTTCCATGACTGCGCTGTTTTCTCCGTTCACGCTGCGCGGCGTGACCCTTCCGAACCGGATCGTGATTTCCCCGATGTGCCAGTACTCGGCCGAACGCGGCGAAGCGACCGACTGGCACATGATTCATCTCGGCCATCTCGCGCTGTCGGGCGCGGGGCTGCTGTGCATCGAAGCGACCGCGGTGGAACCCGACGGGCGCATCACGCACGGCGACCTCGGCCTGTGGGACGACGTGACTGAAGCCGCGCTGAAGCCGGTGCTGGCCGCGATTCGCAAGCATTCGCCGATCCGCGTCGCGATGCAGTTGTCGCATGCGGGGCGCAAGGCGTCGAGCGCGGCGCCGTGGGAGGGCGGCCAGCTCGTGCCGGTCGCCGACGGCGGCTGGCTGCCGCACGGGCCGTCGGCCGTGCCGCACAAGGACGGCGAGACGCCGCCGCTCGCACTGGATGCCGCGGGCCTGAACCGCATCCGCGAAGCCTTCGCGGCGTCGGCCAGGCGGGCCGCGCGGCTCGGCATCGATGCGATCGAGGTGCACGCGGCGCACGGCTACCTGCTGCATCAGTTCCTGTCGCCGCTCGCGAACCGGCGCACCGACGAATACGGCGGCTCGCGCGAAAACCGGATGCGGTTTCCGCTCGAGATCTTCGAGATCGTCCGTGCCGCGTTTCCGGAAGACCGGCCGGTCGGCGTGCGCGTGTCCGCGACCGACTGGGTCGAAGGCGGCTGGGAGCTCGACGATACGATCGCGTTCGCGCACGAACTGAAGCGCCGCGGCTGCGACTGGATCGACGTGTCGTCCGGCGGCGTGTCGCCGCTGCAGAAGATTCCGCTGTCGCCCGGCTACCAAGTGCCGTTCGCGCAGGCCGTGAAGCGGGCGGTCGGCATGCCGACGATCGCGGTCGGCCTGATCAACGAACCCGCGCACGCGAACCGGCTGATCGAGGCCGGCGATGCCGATTTCGTCGCGATGGCGCGCGCGATGCTGTACGACCCGCGCTGGCCGTGGCACGCGGCGGCCGAGCTCGGCGCGCAGGTGACGGCGCCGCCGCAATACTGGCGTTCGCAGCCGCGCGAGCACAAGGCGCTGTTCGGCGACGTCGCATTCGGCCAGCGCTGAGCGCATCGCGCAATATTGCGCGCGATGTTGAACGAAGCAATCGTGAACGTGTAGGATGCGGGTGATTCGCCGCATGCCCCGACGCGGCACCGACCGGTGCCGCGTTTTCGTTTTGCGCGGCGCCCGGCCGCGATCGCGGCCGCTTCCATTCAGGTCGTCTTCACAAGGATTGGTTCGATGAGTTCACGCAGGATCGCGGTGCGCCGCTCGGGAGTACACGGCAAGGGCGTGTTCGCCGTGGCGCCGATCAAGGCCGGCGAGCGCGTAGTGGAATACAAGGGCGAGCGAATCTCGTGGAAGGAAGCGCTGCGCCGTCATCCGCACGACCCGAGCGAGCCGAATCATACGTTCTACTTCGCACTGGACGAAGGCGGCGTGATCGACGGCAAGATCAACGGCAACAGCGCGCGCTGGATCAACCATTCGTGCGCGCCGAACTGCGAAGCCGAGGAAGTCAAAGGCCGCGTGTACATCCACGCGCTGCGCGACATCGGGCCGGAAGAGGAGCTGTTCTACGACTACGGCCTCGTGATCGACGCGAAGCTGACGAAGAAGCTCAAGCGCGAATACGCGTGCCATTGCGGTGCCGAGTCGTGCCGCGGCACGTTGCTCGCGACGTCCGACGAAGGCGGGAAGAAGAAAAAGAAGAAGGACAAGAAGGACGGCAAGCCCGCGTCCGGTTCGAAGGACAAGAAGAGCAAGAAGTGATGCGGGCGGCGGCGCATCGCGCGCGGCCGCCGGCGGTCGCCGCGTCGTAGCGGCCCGTCATCCCCTTTCCGTCTTTCCGTTCCCTGTCCGGCGGGCGGCCCGGCCGACGGGCCGGCGTTTGTTTGCCTGCCGCGCGTCGTTCAGTGCGTCGGCGCCGCGGCCGGCGTTTCGCTGGCCGGTTTCTCCGTATGCGCAGCGAGCGGCACCCGCACCACGAAGCGCGAGCCGCCTTCCGGCGCATCCTCGTACGACACGGTGCCGCCGTGCATCGCGATGATGTCGTGCACGATCGCGAGCCCGAGCCCGGCGCCCGTCTCGACGCCGTTGCCGCTTTGCGCGTCGCCGCGGAAGAAGCGCTTGAACAGGTCGGCCTGCTGGTTCGCGGGCACGCCGGGGCCGTTGTCCTCGACGACGATCTCGGCGGCCGGCTGGTTGCCCTCGAGCGCGGCGCGCGCGACGTTCACCGTGATCCGCGCGCCGTCCGGCCGCGCGAGCGGCACGTACTTCAGCGCATTGTCGAGCAGGTTCGCGATCACCTCGCGCAGCAGCACGGGGTTGCCGCGCACGAACAGCTTTTCGTCGTCGCCCGGATCGTCGCTGCGCTGGAAGCCGAGGTCGACATGCGATGCGAGCGCGCGCGGCACCCATTCGGCACCCGTCTCGAACGCCATCGCCGCGAGATCGACATCGACGAAGCGGGCGGCCTGCTCACCCGGCTCGGCACGCGCGAGCGACAGCAACTGGTTGGACAGCCGCACCGCGCGGTCGGCGGCCGCACGCAGCTCGCGCACCGCGGCGAAGGTCTGGTGCGGGTCGCGCGCGACGGCCGCCTGCTCGGCATGCAGCTTCACAGCGGTGAGCGGCGTGCGCAACTGGTGCGCGGCATCGGCGATGAACTTGCGCTGCGCGTCGAGCGCGGTTTTCAGGCGGCCGAGCAGCGCGTTCATCGCGCTCGTCAGCGGCCGGATCTCCAGCGGCACGTCGGTTTCGTCGACCGGCTCCAGCGACGTGTGGGTCTGCCGGTTCAGCGAATCGGCGAGATGCGTGAGCGGGTCCAGCTGCTGATTCACCACGCGCCACACGATGCCCCAGCCCGCGAGCAGCAGCAGGAGCAGCGGCATCATGATCGCGACGAGGAATTCGGCCGCGATCCGGTAGCGGTGCCGCACCGGCTGCGCGACTTCGACGACCATCGGCTTGCCGCCCTCGACGTCGTCGACGCGCACCTGCGCGACCCGCACCGCGCGGTTGTCGTATTCGGCCTCGAACACGTACGCGTGATGCATGCGGCGCACGTTGATGCCCCGCAGCGGCAGTTTCGGATCGCCGGCGAGTTCCTGCTCGCCGTCGCTGATCCGGTAGATCAGCGCTTCGGCGGGATCGGAGAACATCGCCTGCGCGAGCGGCGGCACCGTGAACGGCGCGTCGGGGCCGGCGATCTGGATCTGTTTGGAGATCGCGGTCGCGAGATCGGCGAGCGAGCGGTCGATCACGTGCTGCGTGTATTGCCACGCGAGCCAGTAGGCGATCAGGCCGCTCATCAGCGCGAGCATCGACAGCGGCGCGGCGAGGCGCCGGAGCAGCGAGCGGCGCAGGCTGGTGGTCACAGCCGGATCAGAAGACATTTCGACGGGCAAATGGATGAGCGCCGCTCACGGGGAGCGGCGCGGTCGTGCGCCGGGCGGCGACGCGCAAGCCGCACGCATGCGCGCGTCGGCGGCACGCGGCCGGCCGGCGCGCGGCATCGCTCAGACGCTCGCCGTCTGGCGGATTTCCTGCAGCAGGTAGCCGAAGCCGCGCACCGTGACGATTTCGACCCGGCACTGCTCGAGTTTCTTGCGCACGCGGTGCACGTAGACTTCGATCGCGGTGTCGCCGAGATCGCCGCCGAAGTGCGTGAGGTGATCCTGCAACTGGGCCTTGCTGACGACGCGGCCGTGACGCAGCAGCAGCATCTCGAGCACCGCGAATTCGCGCGGCGACAGTTCGAGCGGCTTGTCGTCGTTGAAGATGCGGCGGTCGACGCCCGACAGGCGGACGCCGCCGAGCGACACCTCCGGACGCGGCATGTCGCTGTGCGGGCCGCTGCGGCGCATCACCGCGCGGATGCGCGCTTCGAGCTCGGCCGGCTCGAACGGCTTGAGCATGTAGTCGTCGGCGCCGGAGTTCAGGCCCTGGATCCGGTCGTTCAGCTCGTCGCGTGCGGTCAGCACGATCACGGGCGTGTGACGGTTGGTCTGGCGGAAGCGCGTGAGCAGCGTCATCCCGTCGATGCCCGGCAGGCCGAGGTCGAGGATCACGAGTTCGTGGCGGTTCTGTGCCAGCGCCTGTTCGGCAAAAATGCCGTCATGCACCATGTCGACGGTGAAGCCAGCCTGCTCGAGGCTGCTCTGGATACCGCGTGCGATGGGGCGGTCGTCTTCGATCAGAAGGAGTCGCATGAAGTTCGCTCAAGTACAATGGGTTGGCGGTTCAGGCACGCGGACAGCACGACGCCGTTTCCACAGGGGCGCCGCTTCGCCTGACATCAAGCATGGCGGCCAGCGAACGATTAGATCCAATCATGTCCGATATTTCGATCCACGACCTAGAAGCCGCGATCAATTTCTGGCGCGCCCGCTCGCCGTCGAGCGGCGACGAACTCAAACTCTGCGAAGAGGCCAGCGCGCTTTCCAAGCCGTATGCGCTGCTGATTGTACAGCGCGAAAGCGCGCTGCAACTGGAAGGATTGGACCCCAAGGCACGGAAAGCGTACGAGACTTACGTGCGCCTTAAGGATGGCTTGGAAAGCTGAAGGCTTCCGCTCAGTACATCCTAGAAAACGTTCATCGAAATGAAAAGTTGACGCGCCGCGCAAGGAAAAATGCGCGGCGGTAGAGGGGATACTCAGGCGCCCGGTTGCGCGTGCGTGGCAGCACCGTCGATGAACCGCGCGAGTTCGATGTCGCGTTCGGTCAGCCCGTCGGCGTCGTGGGTCGACAGCGTGACGTCGACACGGTTGTACACGTTGAACCATTCCGGATGGTGGTTCATCTCCTGCGCCTTGATCGCGACGCGCGTCATGAAGCCGAATGCCTCGTTGAAGTCGGCGAAGCGCAGGCGGCGCTGGATCGCGTCGCGCCCCGGCACGGCCGTCCAGAGCGGCAGGCCTTCGAGCCGGGTCTTGCGTTCTTCGGATGTGAGCTTGTGGATCATCTTGCACCTCTCGTTCGGTAACGGCGCCCGCCCGCGGCTGCACCGCGCGGCGAGGCCGGCATCGTTCATTGTTTCATAGTTGCGCGACGGGCGACGGGCGACGGGCGACGGGCGACGGGCGGCCGGCCGCCCACGGTCGGCGCCGCGACGCCGCGGTACGTCACGCGTCGGCGTCGTCGGGCCAGCCCTCGCCGGTGCCGCGATGCAGCACGCGGTCGGTGTCGAGCACCGCGCCGGCCGCGAATTCGGGCAGCGCGGCGAGCCGATCGGCCAGTGCGCGGCCGTCGACGTCGGCGAGCGCGAACAGCTGCGCGAAATCGTCGATCACGAAGTAGGTCTTCTGGAACGTGTCGATCCGGTACTTCGTGCGCATCACGCGCTCGAGCTCGAACCCGAGCCGGTTCGGCGCCGCGCTGTCGAGGCTGTACAGGCTTTCGCCCTTGCTCGACACGATCCCCGCGCCGTAGATCGACAGCCCGTTCGTTCCGCGCGGGTCGCGAATCAGCCCGAATTCCACCGTATACCAGTAGAGGCGCGCGAGGCGCGCGAGCGCCGCTTCGTCGTCGGCGACCGCGAGCGCGGTGCGGCCATACGCCTGCATGTAATCGGCGAACACCGGGTCGATCAGCAGCGGCACGTGGCCGAACAGGTCGTGGAAGCAGTCGGGTTCCTGCAGGTAGTCGAGCTGGTCGGGGCGACGCATCCACCAGGTGACGGGGAAACGCCGGTTCGCGAGGTGCGCGAAAAACACGCGGTCGGGCACGAGGCCGGGCACCGCGACGATTTCCCAGCCGGTCGCGGGCTTCAGCTGGCGGTTCACGTCGGCGAACGACGGGACGCGATCGGCCGGCAGGTCGATCTTGCCGAGCCCGGCGACGAACGCGTCGCACGCGCGGCCGCGCAGCAGGGCCGACTGGCGCGCATAGAGCTGCTGCCACACCGCGTGGTCGACCTGGCCGTAGCGCTGCAGCGGCTGGTCGATGGTGAAATCGGCGCGGGTTTCGAGGCCCGCGTCGAACTGCTCCTGCAGTTTCGCGGTGACGACGGTGGACATGATCAGGCGCTGCACGCTGGGGTTGGGACCATGCAAGTGTAGAGCGGGCTGCGTGCGGGTTGGGCGCATAGTTGGCGAAGATTTGCAGATCGATGCGATAATCGTGCATTAAATCGCAAATCAATGCGGAGAATGCTCATGCTGGAACTCGATCACTTCGATCTCGCGCTGCTGGACGTGCTGCAGCGCTTCGGGCGCGCGACGCATCAGCAACTGGGCGAGGAGGTGCCGCTGTCGCCGTCGCAGATCGGCCGGCGGCTGCAGCGGCTCGAGGCGGCCGGCGTGATCGAGGGCTACCGCGTGATGCTGCGGCCGGAGAGGCTCGGGCTCGGCGTGACTGCGTTCACGAGCCTGAAGCTCAAGCATCACGGCGATTCGATCATCGAGCAGTTCCAGCAGCAGATCGACGTGCTGCCCGAAGTGCTCGAATGCCACGCGGTGGTGGGCGATGCCGACTACCTGCTGCGGATCGTCGCGCCGGATCTCAACGCGCTGTCGCAGTTCGTGATGAAGAAGCTGATGCGGGTGCCGGGGGTCGACAGCGTGCGCTCGAACATCGTGCTGACGACTTTCAAGCGCAACGGCGCGCTGCCGCTCGCGCACCTGGCGCCGGGCGCCGCGTGACGGGGAGGCGGCAGCGGCGCCGGCACTGAAGGCGGCACGCGCGGCGCCCGCCTTCGGTGGGGCCGGATCAGGCCGTTTCGGGCTGGGCGTCGGCGTTCAGCAGATCGACGTACGCGACCGCGACGAGATCGTCCTGCGCCACGCCGAGCTTCGCGAATACCTCGTGCGCTTCCGCTTCGCCGCCGGCTTCGTCGTCGTCGGGGCCGAGCACGACTTCGAGCTCGATGAAATCGCCGAGACCGTCGACGCGGTCGAGGTGGATGCGCGTGCGGCCGGCGAGGTACACGTGCCGCTCCTTCGTCACGATCCCGCGCGTGGTCAGCGCGGTCGCGAGCAGCGAATGCATCGCGTCGGGGTTCGTCACCGGGCTGCGCGTGTAGTACGACGCCTTCGGGCCGTCGCGGTCGTCGCGCTGGTAGAAGATCAGCTCGGCCGGCGTGCCGTCCTCGAAGCGGCGCAGCTTCAGGCGTCCGCGCGGTACGTCGTAGAAGAAATCCTGCTGGCGGTAGAACAACGGCGCGTCGGTCGCGAGCTGAGCCGCCCGTTCGCGCAGACGGTCGAATTCGCGGGCGCGGGCTTTGATCTCGATGTTGCGGGCCATGCGGGTCTCCTTCAATCGGGGTCTCGCGGTGTGCGAACGCACAATCTAGCAAAAAGCCTGCGATGGTGGCGTGACGAGCGGACGAGGGCGGCGACACGACGCGGGCGGAGGAGTCTGCTCACGACGGCGATCCGCGGCATGCGTCAGGTACCGGAACCCGAGGCGCGACCGCCCGCATCGACATCAGCATCGCTCATATCGCCCACTGCGCTTCGATCAGCCGCAGCGCGGCCGCGATCGCCGGTTCGTCGCGCCGTGCGGCGAGCGAAACGAACGTCAGTTCGGTCGGCACCGTCACGCGCTCGACGATCGTCAGCGCATGCGCGTGCGCTTCCGCCAGCGCGGTCGAATCGCGTGCGAGCGTCAGCCCGATCCCCGATTTGACGAGGTCGAGCATCGACTGCTCCTGGTCGACTTCGGCGACCTTCAGCGGCTGCGCGCCGGCCTGCGCGAACCGCCGCGACAGCAGCCGGTGATGCGCGGACGCCGGCGGCGTCCAGATCCACGGCAGCGCGGCGAGCGCGCGCCAGTCGTGCGCGCGCTGCACGCGCTCCTTCCAGCCGGCCGGCGCGAGCACGCGGTACTGGAAATGCGTGAGCGTGACGGTGTGGAACAGCGCACCGTCGAGCGGATCGTCCTCGCCGGGCCGGCCAATGTAGTAGCCGACGTCGAGTGCCTGCGCGCGCACCTGCTCGATCACCCAGCCCGACATTCCGTGCCGCAGCGCGGTCTCGATCTGCGGATGGGTCTCGACCAGCGCGCGCAGGAAGCCGCCGAGCCGCAGGAACCCCGGATCGAGGATCGTGCCGATCCGCAGCCGGCCGCGCACCTCGTGCCGCAGCGCGGCCGCCGCGCGTTGCACGTCGGCGGCCGCGGCGAGCGCGCGTTCCGCATGCGGCAGCAGCGTCTGGCCGTCGCGCGTCAACGCAAGCCCGCGCGACGTGCGCGTGAACAGCGCGACGCCGAGCGTTTCCTGCAGATGCTTGATCTGCAGGCTGACGGCCGGCTGCGTGAGGTGCAGCTGCGCGGCGGCGCGCGTCAGGTTGCCTTCGCGCGCGACCGTCGCGAACGCGCGGAGCAGGGTGAGATCCATCGTCGTGATATGAGCCTGGCTTATAACGCAGTTCAGCATAACTCATTGGATCGGCGGGCGGGCGCGGGAGTACGCTGCTTCGGTCGCATCGCCCGCGACGCACTATGCTGAAAGCGAAGCGCGGGATCGATCCGCGATGCACAACAAATCAGGAGACACGTCGTGACGACTCAACGCACGCTCGAGGGCGAATTCGACTACGTGATCGTCGGCGCGGGCACCGCGGGCTGCGTGCTCGCGAACCGCCTGACCGAGGATCCCGACATCCGCGTGCTGCTGCTCGAAGCGGGCGGCAAGGACGACTATCACTGGATCCATATCCCGGTCGGCTATCTGTATTGCATCGGCAACCCGCGCACCGACTGGCTGTACAAGACGCAGCCCGAGGCGGCGCTCAACGGCCGTACGCTGTCGTATCCGCGCGGCCGCGTGCTCGGCGGCTGCTCGTCGATCAACGGGATGATCTACATGCGCGGCCAGCGCGAGGACTACGACAACTGGGCGCAGGAAACCGGCGACGCCGGCTGGTCGTGGGACAGCGTGCTGCCGATCTTCAAGCGCAGCGAGGATCATCATGCGGGCGCGAGCGACGCGCACGGCGCGGGCGGCTACTGGCGCGTCGAGAAACAGCGGCTGCGCTGGGAAATTCTCGAATCGTTCGCGCAGGCCGCGCAGCAGACGGGCATTCCCGCCACCGACGATTTCAACCGCGGTGACAATGCCGGGGTCGGCTACTTCGAGGTGAATCAGAAGCGCGGCGTGCGCTGGAATACGTCGAAGGCGTTCCTGCGGCCCGCGATGGCGCGACCGAACCTGACCGTGATCACCGGTGCGCAGGCGCAGCGCGTGATCTTCGACGGGCGGCGCGCAGTGGGCGTCGAGTACCGCGGCGGCGGCACCGACTACGTCGCGCGGGCACGAGCGGAAGTGCTGCTGACGTCGGGCGCGGTGAATTCGCCGCAACTGCTCGAACTGTCGGGCATCGGCGATGGCCGGCGGCTGCAGGCGCTCGGCATCGACGTCGTGCAGGATCTGCCGGGCGTCGGCGAAAACCTGCAGGATCACCTGCAATTGCGGATGGCGTTTCGCGTCGACGGCGTGCGTACGCTCAACACGCTGTCCGCGCACTGGTGGGGCAAGCTGATGATCGGCGCCGAATATGCGCTGCTGCAGCGCGGGCCGATGTCGATGGCGCCGTCGCAGCTGGGCGCATTCGCGAAATCGGATCCGGACGATCCCGCACTCACGCGCCCCGATCTCCAGTACCACGTGCAGCCGCTGTCGCTCGAACGTTTCGGCGAGCCGCTGCACCGCTTCAACGCGTTTACGGCGTCGGTCTGCCATTTGCGGCCGAGCTCGCGCGGCAGCGTGCATATCGCGAGCGCCGATCCGGGCAGCGCGCCCGTGATCGCGCCGAACTATCTGTCGACCGATCACGATCGGCACGTTGCCGCGAACGCGCTGCGCCTCACGCGCCGCATCGCATCCGCGCCGGCGCTCGCGCGCTATCGCCCCGAGGAAATCCTGCCGGGCCCGCAGTACCGGACCGAGGCCGAGCTGATCGACGCGGCCGGCGCCGTCGGCACGACGATCTTCCATCCGGTCGGCACCTGCCGGATGGGGCGCGTCGACGACGCGCGCGCGGTGGTCGACAGCCGGCTGCGCGTGCGCGGCATCGCCGGGCTGCGGATCGTCGATGCGTCGGTGATGCCGTTCATCACGTCGGGCAACACCAATTCGCCGACGCTGATGATCGCGGAGCGCGCGAGCGACATGATTCGTGCCGACCGCCGTGCGGCGCGCGAAACGACGTCGGTGCGAACCGAGGCCGCGGTGACGGCTGCATGAAGGTGCGCTGACGCGCGCGCCAGCGAGCGGCCATGCGAATGCCCGCTGATTCGCCGTGCGAAACAAGCTGCCGTCGCGTGCGCGCGAACGGCAAGATCCGTGCAAGCCGCGCCGTCGCGCGGCTTTTTTCGCACATGCACGCCCGGTTCTGCAGCAGGCCAACGCGTGATGATGCACGCGTCAAAAAAGGGCGGTGAAAAACCGCGCGAAGTCTCGGCCGATATGGCGGCCAGCCCTATAAGTGCAAATCCCGATGATTGCACTGCACCAACGGCGCGACAATGTTCTGTAATGTGCATACGCGTCGGCGCGGGAGACCACCCTCGAGGCGTACCACGGCGCCCGGGGGCAGCCCGCTGATCCGCTGACCTGTTCGCGGCCGCTCGCGCCAGGCTTCCCGGTGCTTCGCCTGACTTCGTACGGAAGGGAACATGATTCTCGGCGACACGATTCTGGAAACACGCGGACTGACGAAGGAATTCAGGGGCTTCACCGCCGTGAATGGCGTCAACCTGCGCGTGCGGCGCGGTGCGATCCACGCATTGATCGGCCCGAACGGCGCGGGCAAGACCACCTGTTTCAACCTCCTCACCAAATTCCTGACGCCGACGGCCGGCCAGATCGTCTTCAACGGCATCGACATCACCGACGAGCGGCCCGCGCAGGTCGCGCGGCGCGGCATCATCCGCTCGTTCCAGATCTCGGCCGTGTTCCCGCACCTGAGCGCGCTGCAGAACGTGCGCATCGGCCTGCAGCGCGCGCTCGGCACCGAATTCCATTTCTGGCGCAGCGAACGCACGCTGAAGCGGCTCGACGATCGCGCGATGGACCTGCTTACGCAGGTCGGCCTCACCGATTTCGCGCACGTGCCGACCGTCGAACTCGCGTACGGCCGCAAGCGTGCGCTCGAGATCGCGACGACGCTCGCGATGGAGCCCGAACTGATGCTGCTCGACGAGCCCACGCAGGGGATGGGCCACGAGGACGTCGACCGCGTGACCGCGCTGATCAAGAAGGTCGCGAGCGGCCGCACGATCCTGATGGTCGAGCACAACATGAACGTGATCGCGGGGATCTCCGACACGATCACCGTCCTGCAACGCGGCGAGGTGCTGGCCGAAGGCTCGTATGCGGAAGTGTCGAAGAATCCGCTCGTGATCGAGGCCTACATGGGCAGCGCCGACGCGGCGCTCGCGGGGGCGCACGCATGAAGCACAGCGAACGGGAGGAGCGCGAATTGAGCGGCGTCGAGAGCGGTACGCCTGCGCTGGAGATCACGGGCCTTCAGGCCTGGTACGGGGAATCCCACATATTGCACGGCGTCGACCTGACCGTGCATCGCGGCGAGGTCGTCACGCTGCTCGGCCGCAACGGCGCGGGCCGCACGACGACGCTGCGCGCGATCATGGGCCTCACGGGCCGCCGCAGCGGGTCGATCAAGGTCGCGGGCCACGAGACGATCGGCCTCGCGACGCACCGCATCGCGCATTACGGGATCGGCTACTGCCCGGAGGAGCGCGGAATCTTCTCGAGCCTGTCGTGCGAGGAGAACCTGATGCTGCCGCCGCTGATCGGGCCGCGCGAGCACGCGATGTCGCTCGACGAGATCTACGCGATGTTTCCGAATCTCGCGTCGCGCCGGCGGAGCCAGGGCACGCGGCTGTCCGGCGGCGAGCAGCAGATGCTCGCGGTCGCGCGGATCCTGCGCACCGGCGCGAACCTGCTGCTGCTCGACGAGATTTCCGAAGGCCTGGCGCCGGTGATCGTGCAGGCGCTCGCGCGGATGATCGTCGCGCTGAAGGCGCGCGGCTACACGATCGTGATGGTCGAACAGAATTTCCGTTTCGCCGCGCCGCTCGCCGACCGCTTCTACGTGATGGAGCACGGCAGCATCGTCGAGCATTTCCGCGCATCCGAACTGGAAGGCAAGATGCCGACCCTGCACGACCTGCTCGGGGTGTGACGCCGCCCGTTTCCCTTGCCGCTAGCCGTGGCGGCCCTCGAACAACCACAACGCATCAG
Organism: Burkholderia sp. BCC0506; assembly: GCF_902833145.1. Taxonomy (GTDB): domain Bacteria; phylum Pseudomonadota; class Gammaproteobacteria; order Burkholderiales; family Burkholderiaceae; genus Burkholderia. Next base: position 81,653 of record NZ_CADFEN010000012.1, read on the forward strand.
AACAACAGGAGACGTCAATGAAAATGAAGACCCTCGCACAGGCCTGTCTCGCATTCGCGGCCGCCGCGTTCACCGCCGGCGCCGCCCACGCGGCGGATACCGTGAAGATCGGCTTCATCACCGACATGTCGGGGCTCTACGCGGATATCGACGGGCAGGGCGGCCTCGAGGCGATCCGCATGGCGGTCGCGGACTTCGGCGGGAAGGTGCTCGGCAAGCCGATCGAGGTCGTCTATGCCGACCACCAGAACAAGGCCGACATCGCCGCGTCGAAGGCGCGCGAATGGATGGACCGCGGCGGTCTCGACCTGCTGGTCGGCGGCACGAACTCGGCCACCGCGCTGTCGATGAACCAGGTCGCGGCCGAGAAGAAGAAGGTCTACATCAACATCGGCGCGGGCGCCGATACGCTCACCAACGAGCAGTGCACGCCGTACACGGTTCACTACGCGTACGACACGATGGCGCTCGCAAAGGGCACCGGCTCGGCGGTGGTGAAGCAGGGCGGCAAGACGTGGTTCTTCCTGACGGCCGACTACGCGTTCGGCAAGGCGCTCGAGAAGAACACGTCGGACGTCGTGAAGGCGAACGGCGGCCAGGTGCTCGGCGCGGTGCGCCACCCGCTGTCCGCGTCGGATTTCTCGTCGTTCCTGCTGCAGGCGCAATCGTCGAAGGCGCAGATCCTGGGCCTCGCGAACGCGGGCGGCGACACGATCAACTCGATCAAGGCCGCGAAGGAATTCGGCATCACGAAGACGATGAAGCTTGCCGCGCTGCTGATGTTCATCGACGACGTGCACAGCCTCGGCCTCGAAACGACGCAGGGCCTGGTGCTGACCGACAGCTGGTACTGGAATCGCGATGCGGCGTCGCGGCAGTGGGCGCAGCGCTACTTCGGCAAGATGAAGAAGATGCCGTCGAGCCTGCAGGCGGCCGACTACTCGTCGGTGACGACGTACCTGAAGGCCGTGCAGGCCGCCGGTACGACCGACTCCGACAAGGTGATGGCCGAGCTGAAGAAGATGAAGATCAGCGACTTCTACGCGAAGGGCTATATCCGCCAGGACGGCAGCATGATCCACGACATGTACCTGATGGAAGTGAAGAAGCCGTCGGAATCGAAGGAGCCGTGGGACTACTACAAGGTGCTCGCGACGATTCCGGGCGAACAGGCGTTCGGCACCAAGCAGGAAACGCGCTGCGCGCTGTGGAAGTAAGCGCTGCGTAGCGGCGCGCGCGAGTCGCGCGCCGCGCGGCGGCGGCCGCAGCGACGTGCCTGCTGCGCCGCTCGCGCGCGCAACGGCCGTAAGGTTGCGTGCGCAACGAAACTCATTCTGACGGCTAAGTCGATGGAAATCTTTGGCATTCCGTTGCCGGCGATGCTGAGCCAGTTGCTGCTCGGGCTCGTCAACGGCTCGTTCTACGCGATCCTGAGCCTCGGGCTCGCGGTGATCTTCGGGCTGCTCAACGTGATCAACTTCGCGCACGGCGCGCTGTTCATGCTGGGCGCGATGCTCGCGTGGATGGGCCTGTCGTATTTCGGGCTGCCGTACTGGGCGATGCTCGTGCTGGCGCCGCTCATCGTCGGCGCGTTCGGGATCGCGATCGAACGCTCGATGCTGCGCTGGCTGTACAAGCTCGATCACCTGTACGGGCTGCTGCTCACGTTCGGTCTCACGCTGGTCGTCGAAGGCGTGTTCCGGTCGATCTACGGGTCGTCGGGCCAGCCGTACGACGTGCCGTCGCAACTGGCCGGCGCGACCAACCTCGGCTTCATGTTCCTGCCGAACTACCGCGCGTGGGTAGTCGTCGCGTCGCTGGCGGTGTGTCTCGCGACGTGGTTCGTGATCGAGAAGACGCGGCTGGGCGCGTATCTGCGCGCGGGCACCGAGAACCCGAAGCTCGTCGAGGCGTTCGGCGTGAACGTGCCGATGATGATCACGCTCACCTACGGCTTCGGCGTCGCGCTCGCCGCGTTCGCGGGCGTGCTGGCCGCGCCGGTGATCCAGGTGTCGCCGCTGATGGGCCAGCCGATGATCATCACCGTGTTCGCGGTGGTCGTGATCGGCGGGATGGGCTCGATCCTCGGCTCGATCGTCACGGGCCTGCTGCTCGGCGTGATCGAGGGCTTCACGCGCGTGTTCTACCCCGAAGCGTCGGCCACCGTCGTGTTCGTGATCATGGCGATCGTGCTGCTGTTCCGCCCGGCGGGCCTCTTCGGCAAGGAAAAATGATGCAGAGAAAAGTGCTCTACGGCGTGCTGCTCGCCGCACTGCTCGTGGCGCCGTTCGTCGGCGCGTATCCGGTGTTCGTGATGAAGGTGCTCGCGTTCGCGCTGTTCGCGGCCGCGTTCAACCTGCTGATCGGCTATACGGGGCTGCTGTCGTTCGGCCATGCGATGTTTCTCGCGACGGCCGGCTATGCGACCGGCTATTCGATGCAGACGCTCGGTTTCACGCCGGAGCTCGGCGTGCTGGCCGGCACCGTCGCCGCGACGCTGCTCGGGCTCGTCGTCGGGCTGTTCGCGATCCGCCGGCAGGGCATCTACTTCGCGATGATCACGCTCGCGTTCGCGCAGATGGTCTACTTCATCTACCTGCAGGCGCCGTTCACGCATGGCGAGGACGGCCTGCAGGGCGTGCCGCGCGGCCGCCTGTTCGGGCTGCTCGACCTGTCGAACGACGTCGCGCTGTACTACGTCGTGCTCGCGCTGGTCGTGGCCGCGTGCGCGTTCATCGTGCGGGTCGTCCATTCGCCGTTCGGCCAGGTGCTCGTCGCCATCAAGGAGAACGAAGCGCGCGCGATCTCGCTCGGCTACGACACCGACCGCTTCAAGCTGCTCGCGTTCATCCTGTCGGCCGGGCTCGCGGGGCTGGCCGGTTCGCTGAAGGTGCTCGTGCTCGGCTTCGAGACGCTGTCGGACGCGTACTGGACGATGTCCGGCCTCGTCGTGCTGATGACGCTCGTCGGCGGGATGGGCACGCTGTTCGGGCCGCTCCTGGGCGCCGCGCTGATCGTCGCGCTCGAAGACCGGCTCGGGGACATCGGCGAATGGCTCGCGTCGACGACGGGCGTCGCGTGGTTCCATTCGCTCGGCGAATCGGCGACGATCGTCACCGGGCTGATCTTCATCGCATGCGTGCTGGCATTCCGGCGCGGCATCGTCGGCGAGATGGTCGCGCGGATCAAGCCGCTCAGGGCGTCGTCGTGAGCGTGCCGGGCGCGTCGCCGCGCGTTGATGCGAAGCACCATCCGGCACGCGCGGGAAGGGCGCCGCAACGGGCTCGCGCCGGCACCGCGCGGCAGATTGGTGCCCCATTTTCGTGCGGCAATGCACCATAGGGGTAAATGCTAAGTTGTCGTGGTGCTTAAGCCTCTTTAAGATTCACCTCAGTTCTGATGCACCGCGAAACGAATTTGCAGGTGGAGAACGAGGAGACAATCGAGGCACAAAGTGCCCGGACCCCAAAGCGCTGTTGGACGGAATCCAACAGCGCTTTTTCATTTGCGTGCACGGATGCCATCGATGGTGCATCGACCCGCGGCGATCTTTCCCGCGCCTGCATTCGCACCGCATCTCTTCCGCGCTTCGCTGCGCTCCCCCGTTTTCCCGTTCCCGTCATTCGTTTGCAGACAGCGCACTTTCGCGCACAGGCTGTCCGGGCTTACCCGGTTGGCGTGCGCGAAACGCGTCCGTTACACTCGGCTTTCGCCGACCGAGCGGTCGGGAAAACGGTCGGCAGTTCTCCTACAAGCAGAATGCAGAAGAGGGAGTACGGTTGGATGAGCAGCGCAGGACGATGGTTCGGGGCAGGAAGGGCGGCGGGCGCCGCACGTTCGCCGCGGGGTGTGGCGACGGTCATCGCGGCTTTCCCGGGCCGTTCCGTGGCCTGTATGCGCGCTCCGACGCCATCGGATGTCGTTGCGTTCGCATCCGTATCCGCATCCTCATGAGCCGCCGGTTTGCCGACGTTTCTTCGCACGCGTACCCGGCCGCATCGGGCCGTAACGGCGTGCATTCCCGCCGTCGTTGCGCACGCACCGGTTTTCCGTGCGATTGCGCGTTTCTTCGCGTCCTTCATCCTGACGACATTGCTGCTGCGCATCGTGATGGTCGAATGACCGTTCCGGCCGGCATGCGGCGCATGGGTGCGAGGTTTCACGGGAAAACGAGCATGGGCGCGGATGAGCGAGATAATTAAGATATTAACTTGTTTGGGAAGCGGGAGCCGCCCGAGCCACCCGTGGATTTTTCGAGCAGCGTTTGGAGACAACGTAAATGAAGATGAATCGATGGATGGAGGCCCTGCTTGCCGCGGGCCTCGTGTGTGCGGCGGCTTCGGCGTCGGCGCAGGTGAAGATCGGCGTGACGCTGTCGGCCACCGGCCCGGCCGCGTCGCTCGGGATTCCGGAAAAGAACACGATCGCACTGCTGCCGAAGGAGATCGCGGGCAAGAGCGTGCAGTACATCGTGCTGGACGACGCGTCCGACACGAGCCGCGCGGTGCAGAACGTGCGCAAGCTGATCGACGAGGACCACGTCGACGCGATCATCGGCTCGTCGGTCACGCCGAACTCGCTCGCGATGCTCGATCCCGTGTCGCAGGGCAAGACGCCGACGATCTCGCTCGCGGCGAGCGCGCAGATCATCGCGCCGATGGACGCGAAGCGCGCGTGGATGTTCAAGGTGCCGCAGAACGACCAGCTGATGGCCGACGCGATCGCCGGCTACATGGCCAAGCACGGCGTGAAGACGGTCGGCTTCATCGGTTTCGCCGATGCGTACGGCGACAGCTGGTACAAGACGTTCGATGCGGCGGCCGCGAAGAACGGGCTGAAGCTCGTGTCGAACGAACGCTACAACCGGACCGACGCGTCGGTGATGGGGCAGGTGCTGAAGCTGCTGGGCGCGAACCCGGATGCGGTGCTGATCGCGGGCTCCGGCACGCCGGCCGCGCTGCCGGCCAAGACGCTGAAGGAGCGCGGCTACAAGGGCAAGGTGTACCAGACGCACGGCGTCGCGAACAACGATTTCCTGCGCGTGTGCGGCAAGGACTGCGAAGGCGAGATCCTGCCGGCCGGGCCCGTGCTCGTGACCGACCAGCTGCCCGATTCGAACCCGGTGAAGAAGCCGGCGCTCGGCTACAAGGCCGCGTACGAGAAGGCCTACGGCGCGGGTTCGCTGTCGACGTTCGGCGGCCATGCGTGGGATGCGGGCCTGCTGCTGCAGCGGGCGATCCCGGAAGCGCTGAAGAAGGGGCAGCCGGGCACCGAGGCGTTCCGCGAAGCGCTGCGCGCGTCGCTCGAAAGCGTGAAGGACTTGCCCGTCTCGCACGGCGTGATCAACATGACGGCGACCGATCACAACGGCTTCGACACGCGTGCGCGCGTGATGGTGCAGATCGTCGACGGCAAGTGGAAGCTGCAGGCCGAGTAAGCATCGCGTGAAACCGGCGTGCGCGGCGCGTACGGCGCCGCGCACGCCGTCGGCAGGGTGACGGGCCTGATGGCCGCTCCCGTGCCGCCTGGAACCACCGGGGCCCGCCGCATGGCGCGCGACGGGCCGATCGCGTCGCGCGCGCCCCGGGCGTTTTCCGCCTTTCGTTTCTCCGCAGCATTCTCTCGATACACGACACGTATGGATCTCTCGATTGCGGCGATCCTCGCGCAAGACGGCATCACGACCGGCGCCATTTATGCATTGCTGTCGCTGGCGCTCGTACTGGTGTTTTCCGTCACGCGGGTGATCTTCATTCCCCAGGGCGAGTTCGTCGCCTACGGCGCGCTGACGCTGGCCGCGTTGCAGGCGCAGAAATTCCCGGCCACCTGCTGGCTGCTGTTCGCGATGGGCATCGCGTGCTTCCTGCTCGAAGTCGGCGGCCTGATCCGGCATCGCGAACGCCGCCATCAACTCGGCCGCACGCTCGCGACGCTCGGCAGCCGCTACGTGCTGCTGCCCCTCGCGGTATTCGCGATCACGCGCAGCTTCGCCGCGCAGCCGATGCCGATGCTCGCGCAGATCGCGCTGACGCTCGCGATCGTCGTGCCGATGGGGCCGTTCGTCTACCGGCTCGTGTACCAGCCGATCGCCGAAGGCACGACGCTGCTGCTGCTGATCGTGTCGGTCGCCGTTCATTTCGCGATGGTCGGCCTCGGCCTCGTGATGTTCGGTGCGGAGGGTTCGCGCACCAACGGGTTCTCGGATGCGTCGCTCGCGCTCGGCAGCATGACGGTGTCGGTGCAGAGCATCCTGGTCGTCGTCACGGCGCTCGTGCTGATCGGTGCGCTCTACGTGTACTTCGGCCGCACGATCGCCGGCAAGGCGCTGCGCGCGACGTCGGTGAACCGGCTCGGCGCGCGACTCGTCGGCATCGGCACCACCGAAGCGGGGCGGCTCGCGTTCACGTTCGCGGCGGGGCTCGGCGTGCTGTCCGGCATCCTCGTCGGCCCGCTGACGACGATCTACTACGACTCGGGCTTCCTGATCGGCCTGAAGGGCTTCGTCGGCGCGATCATCGGCGGGCTCGTCAGCTATCCGCTCGCGGCCGCCGGCTCGCTGCTCGTCGGCGTGCTCGAATCGTATTCGTCGTTCTGGGCGAGCGCGTACAAGGAGGTGATCGTGTTCACGCTGATCATTCCGGTGCTGCTGTGGCGGAGCCTCGTGACGCCGCATGCGGAAGAGGAAGAGGAGTAACGCGATGAAGACGATGGTACGCAACAAGACGTTCTGGGTGTTTCTCGTGGCGCTGTTCGCACTGCCGGTGCTGCCCGGCGCGCTGCAGGTGCCCGAATACTGGATCACGCTGCTGAACTACATCGGCCTGTATGCGATCGTCGCGATCGGGCTCGTGCTGCTGACGGGCGTCGGCGGGATGACGAGCTTCGGGCAGGCGGCGTTCGTCGGCATCGGCGCGTATGCGACCGCGTTCCTGACGACGCGGTACGGCGTGTCGCCGTGGCTCGCGCTGATCGTCGGCGTCGTGCTGACCGCGCTCGTCGCGCTCGTGCTCGGCGCCGTGACGATGCGCCTGTCCGGGCACTTCCTGCCGCTCGGCACGATCGCGTGGGGCCTCGCGCTGTTCTACCTGTTCGGCAACCTCGAACTGCTCGGCAAGTACGACGGGATCAACGGGATTCCGGCGCTGAACCTGTTCGGCATCGAACTCGACAGCGGCCGCAGCCTGTATTTCCTGATCTGGGCCGTGGTGCTGGCCGCGATCGTGTCGGTGCAGAACCTGCTGAACAGCCGCCCGGGCCGCGCGATCCGCGCGTTGCGGGGCGGCGGCGTGATGGCCGAGGCGATGGGCGTGAACACCGCATGGATGCGCGTCGTGATCTTCGTCTATGCGGCCGTGCTCGCTGCCGTGTCGGGCTTTCTGTATGCGCACCTGCAGCGCGCGGTGAACCCGACTCCGTTCGGCCTGAACCACGGGATCGAATTCCTGTTCATGGCCGTGGTGGGCGGCGTGTCGCACGTGTGGGGCGCGGTGCTCGGCGCCGCGATCCTGACCGTGCTGCAGGACTACCTGCAGACATTGCTGCCGAAGCTGCTCGGCTCGGAAGGCAACTTCGAGATCATCGTGTTCGGCGTGCTGATGGTGTTGCTGCTGCAGTACGCGCGCCAGGGCGTGTGGCCGTTCGTCGCGAGACTGTTTCCGCGCGGGCCGCGCGCGCACGTGCCGGAGCAGGCCGACCCGCTGCCGCAGCGTGCGAAACCGGTGGCCGGCGAGCCGCTGCTCGTGGTCGACAACGCACGCAAACAGTTCGGCGGGCTGGTGGCCGTCAACGACGTGAGCTTCGACGTGAAAGCGGGGCAGATCATCGGGCTGATCGGCCCGAACGGCGCGGGCAAGTCGACCACGTTCAACCTCGTGACCGGCGTGCTGAAGCCGACCGGCGGGGCGATCACGTTCCGTGGCGAGCGCATCGACGGGCTGACGTCGCGTCAGATCGTTCGCCGCGGTATCGGTCGCACGTTCCAGCACGTGAAGCTGTTGCCGGCGATGACGGTGCTCGAGAACGTCGCGATCGGCGCCCATCTGCGCGGCCATACGGGCGTATGGCGCAGCATCGCGCGGCTCAATGCGCACGAGGAAGCGCAGTTGCTGGCCGAAGCCGCGCGCCAGATCCGCCGCGTCGGGCTGGACAAGCACATGTACGACGAAGCGGGCAGCCTCGCGCTCGGCCAGCAGCGGATTCTCGAAATCGCGCGGGCGCTGTGCTGCGACCCGACGCTGCTGCTGCTCGACGAGCCGGCCGCAGGGCTGCGCTACCAGGAGAAGCAGCAACTCGCCGACTTGTTGCGGCGGTTGAAAGCCGAAGGGATGAGCGTGTTGCTCGTGGAACACGACATGGATTTCGTGATGAATCTCACCGACCGGCTGGTGGTGATGGAATTCGGCACGCGGATCGCGGAAGGGCTGCCGCAGGATGTGCAGCAGGACCCGGCCGTGCTCGAAGCGTATCTGGGCGGGGTGGAGTGATGACGGACACGACGATGCCGATTCTCGAAGTACGCGGGCTGGCGGTGCGGTACGGGAAGGTGGAGGCGCTGCACGGTGCTGCGATCAGGGTCGGGGCGGGACAGATCGTCAGCGTGATCGGCCCGAACGGGGCCGGCAAGTCGACGCTGCTGAACGCGATCATGGGTGCGTTGCCGGTAACGGGGCACGCGTCCGGTGCGGTCCTGTATCGCGGCGTCGACATCGGCGCGTTGCCGGTCGAGCAGCGCGTCGCGCGCGGGATGTGCCTCGTACCGGAAAAGCGCGAGCTGTTCAGCACGATGACGGTGGAGGACAACCTCGTGCTCGGCGCATATCGGCGCAAGCAGGCGGGGGAGTCGAACTTCCTCGATCAGCTCGATCACGTGTTCGCACTGTTTCCGCGGCTGAAGGAGCGCCGCAGGCAGGCGGCCGGCACGCTGTCCGGCGGTGAGCGGCAAATGCTGGCGGTCGGGCGCGCACTGATGGGCAAGCCGGATCTGCTGATGCTCGACGAGCCGAGCCTCGGGCTGGCGCCGCTGATCGTGAAGGAGATCTTTCATATCATCAGCGCGCTGCGCGGCACCGGTGTCGCGACGCTGCTGATCGAGCAGAACGCACGGGCGGCGTTGCAGATTTCCGACTACGGCTATGTGCTGGAGACGGGCGAGTTTGCGCTGGAAGGGCCGGCGGCCGAGCTTGCGCAGAATCCGCGGGTGATCGAGACGTATCTCGGATTGGCGAAGAAGACGGCTTGACTGCGGTGCGATGGTGGGAAACGGGCGGCGTGTTTCACGTGAAACACGCCGTTTTTGTTTGTGACGATCGGCCGGGGATAAGTCGTGCGGGAACAGTTGGACGCGCTGTGCAGTGGTGGCGGGTCGGCCCTTGAAGGCCGCGATGCATGGAGGCTCAGTGGATAAGTGCCAGAGCAACCGACAGAATTGCTGGCCGGAGGAGGGCCCCACTCAGCGGTCGGAGCGATGCGGCATAGGCCGGGTCCTAAGCAATCGGGTTTTCGCACAGGCGTGACGATGTACATTGAACCGTTCAAAGGCATTGCTGGCGCGGCTCGAGGCAAGAAAATTTGCCAATCCACACCGAAAAATCGCCGAGATGCACAGACCCTACCATTCGGACGGCCTTCGGGCGAAAAGCGAACCCGCTATAATTCGGCCCATACATTTCTCTGATAGGTTCGTGCGCAGCTCTGCGTACGGAATCCACCATGCTTTTTCCCACAGAATTTGACGTCATCGTCGTCGGTGGCGGCCATGCCGGCACGGAAGCCGCGCTGGCGTCCGCCCGTATGGGCGCCAAGACACTGCTGCTGACCCACAACATCGAAACGCTTGGGCAGATGAGCTGCAATCCGTCGATCGGCGGTATTGGCAAGGGCCATCTGGTCAAGGAAGTCGACGCGCTGGGCGGCGCAATGGCCGCCGCGACGGACGAAAGCGGGATTCAGTTCCGGATCCTCAATTCGTCCAAAGGCCCGGCCGTGCGTGCGACGCGTGCGCAGGCTGATCGCATCCTGTACAAGGCCGCGATCCGCCACCGGCTCGAGAATCAGCCGAACCTTTGGCTGTTCCAGCAGGCGGTCGACGACCTGATGGTCGAAGGCGACCGCGTGGTCGGCGCCGTCACGCAGATCGGCATCCGCTTCCGCGCGCGCGCCGTCGTGCTGACGGCTGGGACGTTCCTCGACGGCAAGATCCACGTTGGCCTGAACAACTACACGGGCGGCCGCGCGGGCGATCCGGCGGCCGTGTCGCTGTCGTCGCGCCTGAAGGAGCTGAAGCTGCCGCAGGGCCGCCTGAAGACCGGGACGCCGCCGCGTATCGACGGTCGCACGATCGACTTCTCGAAGCTCGACGAGCAACCGGGCGATCTCGATCCGATTCCGGTCTTCTCGTTCCTGGGCCGCGCGGAACAGCATCCGCAGCAGTTGCCGTGCTGGGTCACGCATACGAACGAGCGCACGCACGACATCATTCGCGGCGGTCTCGACCGTTCGCCGATGTATACAGGCGTGATCGAAGGCGTCGGGCCGCGCTATTGCCCGTCGATCGAGGACAAGATTCACCGGTTCGCATCGAAGGAGTCGCATCAGATCTTCCTCGAGCCGGAAGGGCTGACGACCAACGAGTTCTACCCGAACGGGATCTCGACGAGCCTGCCGTTCGATGTCCAGCTCGAGCTCGTGCACTCGATGCGCGGCCTCGAGAACGCGCACATCTTGCGCCCCGGTTACGCGATCGAATACGACTACTTCGATCCGCGTGCGCTGAAGGCGTCGCTCGAGACGAAGGCGATCAATGGGCTGTTCTTTGCGGGCCAGATCAACGGCACGACCGGCTACGAAGAGGCGGCTGCGCAGGGTCTGCTGGCTGGCCTCAACGCGGGCCGTTACGTGCAGGAAAAGGATGCGTGGTGCCCGCGTCGCGATCAGGCTTACCTGGGCGTGCTGGTCGACGATCTCGTCACGCGCGGCGTGGCGGAGCCGTACCGGATGTTCACGAGCCGCGCCGAGTATCGCCTGAGCCTGCGTGAAGACAACGCCGACATGCGCCTGACCGAGATCGGCCGTGAGCTGGGGCTCGTCGACGACGCGCGCTGGGACGCCTTCAGCCGGAAACGCGACGCTGTTTCACGTGAAACCGAACGCCTGAAGTCGACCTGGGTGACGCCGAAGACGCTGCCGGCGGAAGAGGCCACCGCGCTGCTCGGCAAGGCGATCGATCACGAATACAGCCTCGCCGAGCTGCTGCGCCGGCCGGGTGTGAGCTACGACGGCGTGTGCGGGCTGAAGGGCGGCGAGTGCGGCCCCGCGGAGCCATTGACGGACGATCCGGTGCTGCTCGAGCAGATCAAGGAGCAGGTCGAGATCGGCATCAAGTATCAGGGTTATATCGAGCGCCAGGCGTCCGAGATCGAGCGTAACGATGCGAACGAGAACACGCGCCTGCCGGACGGCATCGACTACCGCGAAGTCCGCGGCTTGTCGTTCGAGGTGAGCCAGAAGCTCAACGAATTCCGGCCGGAAACGATCGGGCAGGCGTCGCGTATCTCGGGCGTCACGCCGGCGGCCATCTCGCTGCTGATGGTGCACCTGAAGCGTCGTGGCCTGGGCCGCCGTGCCGGCACGGTCGCAGCGGCCGCGGAGCAGGGGGACGGCACCGTCCCGACGCAGCAATGACGGCGCGTCGCGCGCCGGCGGTTAATCGGGACGTACTGGAAGGGATGCTCGTCGAAGGCACGGCGGCGCTCGACCTCACGCTGACGGATACCCAACGCAACCAGCTGCTCGACTATGTCGCGCTGCTCGGCAAGTGGAACGCGGTCTACAACCTGACCGCGATCCGCGACCCCAAGCAGATGCTGATTCAGCACATCCTCGATTCGCTTTCCATCGTCCCGCATCTGCGAGGCCGTCCGTCGGCGCGCGTGCTCGACGTCGGCTCGGGCGGCGGGCTGCCCGGTATCGTGCTGGCGATCGTCGAGCCGGGCTGGCAGGTCACGCTGAACGATATCGTGCAGAAGAAGTCCGCCTTCCAGACGCAGATGCGCGCGGAGCTGAAGCTCGCGAACCTGTCGGTCGTTACCGGACGGGTCGAATCGCTGCAGCCCGGTGTCGAAGTGCCGGAAAAATTCGACATGATCGTATCCCGCGCTTTCGCGGATCTGTCCGACTTCGTTAAACTTGCTCGTCATCTGGTCGCGCCGGGCGGATCGATCTGGGCGATGAAGGGCGTTCACCCGGACGACGAGATTGCGCGGTTGCCCGAAGGCAGCCGCGTCACGCAGACGATCCGGCTGGCGGTGCCGATGCTCGATGCGGAGCGGCATCTGTTCGAAGTGGCCGTCGACGACGCGAATTGAAGGCGCGCGGGAGCGCGCCGTTTGTTTGAAGGTAAAGGGAACACACCAACGATGGCAAAGATCTTCTGCGTTGCGAACCAGAAGGGGGGCGTCGGCAAGACGACGACATCGGTCAATCTCGCCGCAAGCCTTGCAGCGCAGGAGCAACGCGTCCTGTTGATCGATCTCGACCCGCAGGGCAACGCGACGATGGGCAGCGGGATCGACAAGGCCGCCTGCGAAGCGACCGTGTACGAAGTGCTGGTCGACGGCGTGTCGGTGGCCGACGCGCGCGTGCGTCCGGAAGGCGTCACCTATGACGTGCTTCCCGCGAACCGCGAACTGTCCGGCGCCGAGATCGAACTGATCAGCATCGACAACCGCGAGCGCCGCCTGAAGGCCGCGCTCGAGCGCGTGGCCGACGACTACGATTTCGTGCTGATCGATTGCCCGCCGACGCTGTCGCTGCTGACGCTGAACGGCCTGTGCGCGGCGCATGGCGTCGTGATCCCGATGCAGTGCGAATACTTCGCGCTGGAAGGGCTGTCGGACCTCGTCAACACGATCAAGCAGGTTCACGCGAACATGAACCGCGACCTGAAGATCATCGGCTTGCTGCGCGTGATGTTCGACCCGCGCATCACGCTGCAGCAGCAAGTCTCCGATCAACTGAAAGCGCACTTCGGCGACAAGGTGTTCGACGCGGTGATTCCGCGCAACGTGCGCCTGGCGGAAGCGCCGAGTTACGGGTTGCCGGGTGTCGTGTTCGACCGCAGTTCGCGCGGTGCGCAAGCGTATATCCAGTTCGGTGCCGAGATGATCGAGCGCGTGCGTGCGTTCGAGGTGTCGTGATCCGGACATGAGCGAAGCGAGGAAGAAAGACATGAACGCGGTACCAAAGAAGAAGGGCTTGGGACGTGGCCTCGAAGCGCTGCTCGGCGGCAGTGCCGATATCACCGAAGCGGTGAAGATCGAAGGGGCACCGAACACGCTCGCGCTCGGCAAGCTGCAAGCCGGCAAGTACCAGCCGCGCACGCGGATGGACGAAGGCAGCCTGCAGGAGCTCGCGGCCAGCATTCGCGCCCAGGGCGTGATGCAGCCGATCCTGGTACGGCCCATTTCATCAGACAAATACGAGATCATCGCGGGCGAGCGACGTTTCCGTGCGGCGCGCCTGGCCGGCCTCGATGAAGTGCCGGTGCTCGTGAAGGACGTATCCGATCAGGCCGCTGCCGCGATGGCGCTGATCGAGAACATCCAGCGCGAGGACCTGAATCCGCTTGAAGAGGCGCACGGCATCCAGCGCCTGCTCGACGAGTTCGGTTTCACGCACGAACAGGCGGCCGAATCGGTCGGCCGTTCGCGCAGCGCGGTGTCGAACCTGCTGCGCCTGCTGAACCTTGCATCGCCGGTGCAGACGATGCTGCTGGCCGGCGATCTCGACATGGGGCACGCACGTGCGCTGCTCGCGGTCGATGCGGCCACGCAGATCACGCTCGCGCATCAAGTGGTCAACAAGCGCATGTCGGTGCGCGAGACCGAGAAGCTCGTCGCGCACACGACGAAGGAAGCGCCGGCCGTGAAGGCGCGTGCGAAGGACGATGGCGGCCGCGATACGCGTCGCCTCGAAGAGGAGTTGTCCGACCTGCTCGCGTCGACGGTGAAGATCAAGCTGGGCCGCCGCGGGCGAGGGCAGGTGCTGATCGACTTCGGCAACCTCGACGCGCTCGAGGGCATTCTCGCGCGACTGCGCGGCAACGTCGCGACCGAAGAGTAACGGACGATCCATGGAGCAGATGGGCGCACCGGCGCCGCGCCGGTGGCTCGGCTGGCTTGCGCAGGAACCGGTACTGTCGGTGCTTGCGCTTGGCCTGATCGTGCTGCAATGGGTGCGTCCGCAACCATTTTCGATCCTCGCCGATCGCGTCGACTGGCAGACGGTCGCGACGCTCGCGGGCCTGCTGATGCTGACCAAGGCGCTCGAGCTGTCCGGCTGCCTGATGTGGCTCGCGCATCGCATCGTGCATCACGTGCATTCCGAGCGCGGGCTCGCGATGCTGCTCGTCGGCTTCGCCGCGGTGCTGTCGATGTGGCTCACCAACGACGTCGCGCTGTTCGTCGTCGTGCCGTTGATGGTGTCGCTGCGCGCGCTGACTCCGCTGCCGTTCCGGCGGCTCGTGATCGTCGTCGCGCTGGCCGTCAATGCGGGGTCCGTCGCGACACCGCTCGGCAATCCGCAGAATCTTTTCCTGTGGCAATTGAGCGGTGTGTCGTTCGGGCGCTTCGTGGTCACGCTCGGGCCGCTCGCCCTTGCGCTGATGGCGCTGTTGCTCGTGCTGAGCGCGTTGATGTTTCGCGCGAAGCCGCTCGACCTGTCCGGCGACGCAGCGGCCTTTCCCGTGCAACGCATGCACGCGCTGATCGCAGCGGTGCTGTTCGCCGCGTTCGTGCTGCTCGCCGATGCGCACCATCCGCTGCCGGGCCTCGCGGGTGTCGCCATCGTGCTGCTCGCCGTCAAACGCGATGCAGTCCTGAAGATCGACTGGCTGCTGCTGCTGATCTTCGTGCTGATGTTCGTCGTGCTGCGCAGCGCCGCTGCGCTGCCCGTCGTGCACGACGCGATTGCGCACGCGCAACTCGATTCGCCGCTGCGCGTCTATGCCGCCGGCGCCGTGCTGTCACAGGCGATCAGCAACGTGCCGGCCGCGATCCTGCTGTCGGAATTCACGCATGACTGGCGCGCGCTGGCATTCGGCGTGTCGGTCGGCGGCTTCGGTTTCGCGATCGGCTCGCTCGCGAACCTGATCGCGGTGCGTCTCGCGAAGGAGCCGCGCATGTGGCTGCCGTTCCACCTCGTTTCGATTCCGTTTGCGCTGGTGAGCGCGGCGCTCGGCGCGTGGCTGCTCGTGCAGGGCTGAGCGACGCGGCTGCGTGCGGCACAGGCGTGCCGTTCGGGAGGCGGGCGGGGCGCACAGCGTCCGCGGTGATCGACGATCGTGGATAAGTGCCACAATCCACAGTCGAACTTCTGTGGCCGCACGACACCTGATTGACCGAATCGATGCGCGAGCAACCGGTCGAATTTCGCGCGCCGTGCGCGATGGTTCGGCCACGGCGTCCTGCATGTTCCGGCGCGTTGCGCCGAGTCATTTCCGATGGCTGCATTGCAGCGAATTTCCCGCGGCGATCGCGTCGCTTCCTTCCGGCCCGCCTCGGGCATCGTTGCCCCCTCGTTTCCCCGTCGCCGGACTTTTTCGCGCAAGAAATACCGGTGCAAAAAAGCGACCTTACAACTGTCATCGTACGTCGTCGAATCGGGTGTTTTTTCACATCATGAGGCGTCGTTTTATGCAGGTTTTTGTCGCGTCTAAAGCCTTGAATCACTTGCAACTATCGCTTACAATCGCCCGGATTTGTTAGCTAGGCACCCCTGAAAGCTTTCAGAAAGCTTGGGGTCGGGTTCAGGGATTTCAGCGGAAGATTGCGATGGCGGGTCAGGCGCCGGACGACAGGCACGATGATCAGCGCACGCAACGCACCGCTTCGGCGGCCGGCGAGCGACGTGAATCCGACGATGACTGGGATGTCGAGCAGCAAGATAACAACATCGTTCCGCTGACGCGGGCAGAGGCCGAAAGGCTGTTCGGCCCGAACGTGAGCAAGCCCTCGCGCGTGACCCCCTACAAGGTGGTACTCGCGCAAGTGGTCCTGTCCCTGGTTGCAACGCTGGCGTGGTGGCTGTTTTCGAAGTCGCCGGGCGCCGCTGCGCAATCCGCGTTTCTGGGCGGAGCGATCGGCTGGGTGCCCAGTGCGGTATTCGTGGCACGACTGAAGGCAGGTGGCTCGGCCACCGTGATGAGCTGGGTGATGGGCGAAGCCCTGAAACTCGCGCTGACGATCGGGATGTTCACCGCGGTGGCGTTCGGCTGGGCCGGCGTGCACTGGGTGCCGTTCCTCGTCACGTACCTCGTCGTGCTGAAGACGTACTGGATCGCGCTGGCCTGGCGGTAAGGAACAAGCAGCGTGCGGTTTCGACAACGAACCGCACCGGCCCGTTCCCGCAATAGCGTGTTGCGGAACGGGCAAAACGATTTTCGACAATTTGGGTGGCATTAACGATATGGCAGCTAGCGAAGGCACGCGCGGTCCGGATCCGTCCGAGTACATTGCGCACCACTTGCAGAACTTCTCCACCTCGCATCAGACGTCGATCTTCGACATCCACGTCTGGAATCTCGACACGCTGTTCTGGTCGATCGTCTGCGGCATCGTGACGATCATCCTGCTGCGTCTGGCCGCCCGCAAGGCGACGTCGGGCGTGCCGGGCCGTTTCCAGTGCGCGATCGAGATGCTCGTCGAAATGGTCGAAGACCAGTCGAAGGCCATCGTCCACGGCAATCGCACCTTCATCGCGCCGCTCGCCCTCACGGTATTCGTGTGGGTCGCGCTGATGAACTCCCTCGACTTCCTCCCGGTCGACCTGCCGGGCCGCGTGATCGGCCTGCTCGGTCTGTCGGACGTGATTTCCCACCATCGCATCGTCCCGACGGCCGACCTGAACGGCACGCTCGGCATCGCGCTCGGCGTGTTCGTCCTGATGATCTACTACAGCATCAAGATCAAGGGCGCGGGCGGCTTTGCGCATGAGCTGCTGTCGGCCCCGTTCGGCGGCCACCCGCTGCTGTGGATCCCGAACCTCGCGCTCAACATCGTCGAATACGTTGCGAAGACCGTTTCGCTCGGCATGCGGCTGTTCGGCAACATGTACGCGGGTGAGCTGTTGTTCCTGTTGATCGCCCTGCTCGGCAGCATGTGGAGCTTCGGTGGCGACGCAACGTTCCTCGGCTTCGTTGGTCATGTGATCGCGGGTAGCGTCTGGGCAATCTTCCACATCCTGATTGTTCTGTTGCAGGCATTCATTTTCATGATGCTGACGCTGGTGTATCTCGGCCAGGCGCACGACAAGCACTAAGCGCGGCGTGCAACAAAGAGTCTTCGTTTTAGTTTTTTAAATCTCAGTTCCAAGTCTTTTCACAAAGGAGTGATCATGCAAGCTTACATCGCCAACATCCAGGGTCTGACCGCCATCGGTATCGGCATCATCATCGGCCTGGGTGCAATCGGCGCCTGTATCGGTATTGCGCTGATGGGTGGCAAGTACATCGAAGCCTGCGCACGTCAGCCGGAACTCATCAACCCGCTGCAAACGAAGATGTTCCTGCTGGCTGGTCTGATCGACGCTGCATTCCTGATCGGCGTTGGTGTCGCAATGCTGTTCGCGTTCGCGAACCCGCTCCTGTCGAAGCTCGCAGGCTAAGGTTCCTCGGAAATATGCGTCCGGCGTGAGCCGGCGCAGGGCGGAACGGAGACTTGGGGCGCTGATCGAATGCAACTCGATGAGCGCCTTACCGTTTCATTTTTCCGGAATAGCAGATAAGGAAACACCGTGAATCTCAACGCAACTCTGTTTGCGCAAATGGTCGTGTTCCTGGTCCTCGCGTGGTTCACGATGAAATTCGTGTGGCCGCCGTTGATCAACGCCCTCGACGAACGTTCGAAGAAGATCGCCGACGGCCTCGCCGCCGCGGAGAAGGGCAAGGCGGAACTCGACGCAGCGCACAAGCGCGTGGACCAGGAACTCGCGCAGGCACGCAACGACGGCCAGCAGCGCATCGCCGACGCTGAAAAGCGTGCGCAGGCGGTCGCCGAGGAAATCAAGGCCAACGCCCAGGCTGAAGCCGCCCGCATCGTCGCCCAGGCGAAGGCGGAAGCAGAACAGCAAATCGTGAAGGCGCGCGAAGCGCTGCGTGGCGAAGTCGCCGCGCTGGCCGTGAAGGGCGCCGAGCAGATCCTGAAGCGCGAAGTCGATCAAACGGCCCACGCCCAACTGCTGAATCAACTGAAAGCCGAGCTCTGATCATGGCCGAACTTGCAACCATCGCCCGCCCTTACGCAGAAGCGCTGTTCCGCGTGGCCGAGGGCGGTGACATCGCCGCCTGGTCCACGCTCGTGCAAGAGCTGGCCCAGGTTGCGCGTCTGCCGGAAGTGCTGTCGGTCGCGTCGAGCCCGAAGGTGACGCGCACGCAAGTAGCCGAGTTGCTGCTTGCTGCGGTGAAGTCGCCGCTCGCGGCCGGCGCCGAAGCGAAGAACTTCGTGCAGATGCTGGTCGACAATCATCGCATCGCGCTGCTGCCGGAAATTGCCGAGCAGTTCGAGGCGCTCAAGAACGAACGTGAAGGCGCAGCCGACGCCGAGATCGTGAGCGCGTTCCCGCTGGACGGCGCGGATCTCGACAGTCTCGTCTCGGGCCTCGAACGCAAGTTCAAGCGCAAGCTGAAACCGACGGTCGAAGTCGATTCGTCGCTGATCGGCGGCGTGCGCGTGACGGTCGGCGACGAAGTGCTCGACACCTCGGTTCGCGCGCGCCTCGCATCGATGCAGGCTGCCTTGACCGCCTGAGCGCCACGCCGGCACGCAACAGAATTGACTATCAGGAGCGAATAATGCAACTCAATCCCTCTGAGATCAGCGAGCTGATCAAGAGCCGGATCCAGGGCCTTGAAGCGAGCGCAGACGTTCGCAACCAGGGCACCGTGATCTCCGTGACCGACGGTATCGTGCGTATCCACGGCCTGTCGGACGTGATGCAGGGCGAAATGCTCGAGTTTCCGGGCAACACGTTCGGTCTCGCGCTGAACCTCGAGCGCGACTCGGTCGGCGCGGTGATTCTCGGCGAATACGAACACATCTCGGAAGGCGACGTCGTCAAGACGACGGGCCGCATTCTCGAAGTCCCGGTCGGTCCGGAACTCGTCGGCCGCGTGGTCGACGCGCTCGGCAACCCGATCGACGGCAAGGGCCCGGTCAACGCGAAGCTGACCGACGCGATCGAAAAGATCGCCCCGGGCGTGATCTGGCGCAAGTCGGTGTCGCAGCCGGTGCAGACGGGCATCAAGTCGATCGACGCGATGGTGCCGATCGGCCGTGGCCAGCGTGAGCTGATCATCGGCGACCGTCAGTGCGGCAAGACCGCGGTGGCGCTCGACGCGATCATCAACCAGAAGGGCAAGGACCTGATCTGTATCTACGTCGCGATCGGCCAGAAGGCTTCGTCGATCATGAACGTGGTGCGCAAGCTCGAGGAAACGGGCGCGCTCGAATACACGATCGTCGTCGCCGCTTCGGCATCGGATTCGGCTGCAATGCAGTACCTGGCACCGTACGCCGGCTGCACGATGGGCGAATACTTCCGCGACCGCGGTCAAGACGCGCTGATCATCTATGACGACTTGACCAAGCAGGCTTGGGCATACCGTCAGATCTCGCTGCTGCTGCGCCGCCCGCCGGGCCGCGAAGCGTACCCGGGCGACGTGTTCTATCTGCACTCGCGTCTGCTCGAGCGTGCGGCTCGCGTGTCGGAAGAGTACGTCGAGAAGTTCACGAACGGCGAAGTGAAGGGCAAGAGCGGCTCGCTGACGGCACTGCCGGTCATCGAAACGCAGGCTGGCGACGTGACCGCGTTCGTTCCGACGAACGTGATCTCGATCACCGACGGCCAGATCTTCCTGGAAACCGACCTGTTCAACGCAGGCATCCGCCCGGCAATCAACGCCGGCGTGTCGGTGTCGCGCGTCGGTGGCGCCGCTCAGACGAAGGTCGTGAAGAAGCTGTCGGGCGGTATCCGTACCGACCTCGCGCAGTACCGTGAACTCGCAGCATTCGCGCAGTTCGCATCGGACCTCGACGAAGCGACCCGCAAGCAGCTCGAGCGCGGCCGCCGCGTGACGGAACTGCTGAAGCAGCCGCAGTACCAGCCGCTGCAGGTCTGGGAACTGGCCGTGTCGCTGTACGCCGCGAACAACGGCTACCTCGACGACCTCGACGTCAAGCAAGTGCTGCCGTTCGAGAAGGGCCTGCGCGACAACCTGAAGACCAGCCACGCTGACCTCATCAAGCGCATCGAAGACACCAAGGATCTCTCGAAGGACGACGAAGCCGCACTGCGTGCAGCGATCGAATCCTTCAAGAAGTCCGGTGCCTATTGATCCGCGAGTGACACACGGAGGCCGCGCGGAGGCTGATGCGCCCGCGCCGCTTCGGTGAGCGATGCATGAGCCCCGAGTAAAGCGCTAAAGCGCTCACTCGGGGCGCAAAGGAGCAAGCTATGGCTGGAATGAAGGAAATTCGCGGCAAGATCAAGAGCGTGCAGAACACGCGCAAGATCACGAAGGCGATGGAGATGGTGGCTGCATCGAAGATGCGTCGCGCGCAGGAACGCATGCGCGCCGCTCGTCCGTATGCAGACAAGGTTCGTGCCATCGCCGCGCACATGAGCCGTGCGAACCCGGAGTACCGCCACCCGTTCATGGTGGCGAACGACGGCGCGCAGACGGCCGGCATCATCCTCGTCACGACGGACAAGGGTCTGTGCGGCGGTCTGAACACCAACGTGCTGCGTGCGACGGTGCAGAAGTTCAAGGAGCTGGAAGAGAAGGGCCAGAAGGTCGAAGCCACCGCGATCGGCGGCAAGGGCCTCGGCTTCCTGAACCGCTTCGGCGCGAAGGTGATGTCGCAGGTCGTGCACCTCGGCGACACCCCGCACCTGGACAAGCTGATCGGCGCCGTGAAGACGCAGCTCGATCTGTACTCGGAAGGCAAGCTGTCGGCGGTTTATATCGCTTACACGCGCTTCGTCAACACGATGAAGCAGGAAGCCGTGATCGAGCAGTTGCTGCCGCTGTCGTCGGAACACTTCGACGCCGATGACGGTACGCCGGCGACGTCGTGGGACTACATCTACGAGCCGGACGCGCAGGCAGTCGTCGACGAACTGCTCGTGCGTTACGTCGAGGCGCTGGTGTACCAGGCCGTCGCGGAAAACATGGCGTCCGAGCAATCGGCGCGCATGGTCGCGATGAAGGCCGCGTCCGACAACGCGAAGACGGTGATCAGCGAACTGCAGCTCGTATACAACAAGAGCCGTCAGGCCGCGATCACGAAAGAACTGTCGGAGATCGTCGGCGGCGCAGCCGCTGTTTAAGCGCGCGCCCGGGACGACAACTGCGCCTTTGCGCGAGTAAAGAATCAGGTATTTAAAGGAAAAGCGATGAGTACTGCTGCTTTGGTAGAAGGCAAGATCGTACAGTGCATCGGCGCCGTTATCGACGTGGAATTCCCGCGCGACAGCATGCCGAAGATCTACGACGCGCTCATTCTCGATGGCTCGGAACTGACGCTCGAAGTCCAGCAGCAGCTGGGCGACGGCGTGGTCCGTACCATTTGTCTGGGTGCATCCGACGGCCTGCGCCGCGGCCTGACCGTGAAGAACACGGCGAAGCCGATCTCGGTGCCGGTCGGCAAGCCGACCCTCGGCCGGATCATGGACGTGCTCGGCCGTCCGATCGACGAAGCCGGCCCGATCGAAAGCGAACATACGCGTTCGATCCACCAGAAGGCGCCGGCGTTCGACGAACTGTCGCCGTCGACCGAACTGCTCGAAACGGGCATCAAGGTCATCGACCTGATCTGCCCGTTCGCAAAGGGCGGCAAGGTGGGCCTGTTCGGTGGTGCAGGCGTGGGCAAGACCGTCAACATGATGGAGCTCATCAACAACATCGCGAAGGAACACGGCGGTTACTCCGTGTTCGCGGGCGTGGGCGAGCGTACCCGTGAAGGGAACGACTTCTACCACGAAATGAAGGACTCGAACGTTCTCGACAAGGTCGCGCTGGTGTACGGCCAGATGAACGAGCCGCCGGGCAACCGTCTGCGCGTCGCGCTGACCGGCCTGACGATGGCCGAGCACTTCCGTGACGAAGGCCTCGACGTGCTGTTCTTCGTCGACAACATCTACCGTTTCACGCTGGCCGGTACCGAAGTGTCGGCACTGCTCGGCCGTATGCCGTCGGCAGTGGGCTATCAGCCGACGCTGGCTGAAGAAATGGGCAAGCTGCAAGAGCGCATCACGTCGACCAAGAAGGGCTCGATTACGTCGGTCCAGGCCGTGTACGTCCCTGCGGACGACTTGACCGACCCGTCGCCGGCGACGACCTTCGGCCACCTGGACGCAACCGTCGTGCTGTCGCGTGACATCGCTTCGCTGGGTATCTACCCGGCGGTCGACCCGCTCGACTCGACGTCGCGCCAGATCGACCCGAACGTGATCGGTGAAGAGCACTACACGATCACCCGTCGCGTTCAGCAGACGCTGCAGCGCTACAAGGAACTGCGCGACATCATCGCGATTCTGGGCATGGACGAACTGTCGCCGGAAGACAAGCTGTCGGTCGCACGTGCGCGTAAGATCCAGCGTTTCCTGTCGCAGCCGTTCCACGTCGCTGAAGTGTTCACGGGCTCGCCGGGCAAGTACGTGCCGCTGAAGGAAACGATCCGTGGCTTCAAGATGATCGTCGACGGCGAGTGCGACCACCTGCCGGAACAGGCGTTCTACATGGTCGGCACGATCGACGAAGCCTTCGAAAAGGCCAAGAAGATCCAGTAACGGCTTGAGTGAGTCGCAAGCCGGCGTGTGCCGGCCGGAGCAATAAGTCAGTGATGACTTATATTCCGGCCGCCCGCGCCGGCCGCAATACGCTCAACCCGTGGATGAGATTGGAGTCGATATGGCAACCATCAAAGTAGACGTCGTCAGCGCGGAAGAGCAGATCTTCTCGGGCGAGGCGAAATTCGTCGCGCTGCCGGGCGAAACGGGTGAGCTGGGCATTCTGCCGGGCCACACGCCGCTCATCACCCGGATTCGTCCGGGTGCGGTGCGCATCGAGGTCGAGGGCGGCAACGACGAATTCGTGTTCGTCGCAGGCGGCATTCTCGAAGTGCAGCCGGGCGCCGTGACGGTGCTCGCCGATACCGCGATTCGCGGCAAGGACCTCGACGCGGCGAAAGCCGAGGAAGCGCGCAAGCGTGCCGAGGAAACGCTGCAGAACGCGAAGTCGGATCTCGACCTCGCGAAAGCGCAATCCGAGCTCGCGACCGCGATGGCGCAGCTCGAGGCGATCCAGCGTCTGGCGAAGATCCGCAGCCGGCACTGAGTTCGCGCCGCGTATCCCGCGAAAGAAAGCAGCCTTCGGGCTGCTTTTTTTTCGTGCGGGTTTCGCGTGCCTGTCGTCGGCGTCTTGCGGGCCGGATCATTTCGTCCGGCCGTGCTATTTCACCCGTCCGCCGCGATTCGATGTCAGAGTATCGTCAGCGGAGCGCGGCATCATCCGCTCGGAGGCCGTCCGTCGCGATCGCGACGGAGCAGGCACGCATAGGCCGCGTGCCAGGCCGATCAGACAAAAACGGACGGAGACATCGATGGCAGCAGACCTTGGCAAGGGGGCGCTGATCGCGCCCGAAAACGGACTGTCGTACGTGCGTGGTGCAACCGACGTGCCGCTATCCGAAGCGACGATCGGCCGGTTCCTGCTCGACACCGCCGGCCGCTTCCCCGACCGTCCGGCCGTCGTGTTCCGCGAGCAGCAGGTGCGCTGGACCTGGCGCGAGTTCGCGAACGAGGTCGACGTGCTGGCGGCGGGGCTCGCGGCCCTCGGGATCGTGAAGGGCGACTGCGTCGGCATCTGGTCGCCGAACCGCAGCGAATGGCTGCTCACGCAGTTCGCGACCGCGCGGATCGGCGCGGTGCTCGTCAACATCAACCCGGCCTACCGGCTGTCGGAACTCGAATACGCGTTGAACAAGGTGGGCTGCAAGGCCGTGATCGCGGCCGAGCGCTTCAAGAGTTCCGCGTACGTCGAGATGCTGCAGACCATCGCGCCGGAGCTCGCGACCGCCACGCCGGGCGACCTGCATGCGGCGCGTGTGCCGAGCCTGCGCACGATCGTGTCGATGGGCGAGGCGGCGCCCGCCGGCATGTTCCGCTTCGCGGACGTGATGGCGCGCGGCCGCCAGGCCGTCGATCCCGCGCTGCTCGATGCGCTCGGCGCGACGCTCTCGGCCAACGATCCGATCAACATCCAGTTCACGAGCGGCACGACCGGTAGCCCGAAGGGCGCGACGCTCACGCACCGCAACGTCGTCAACAACGCGCGCTCGATCGCGATGGCGATGCGTTTTACCGAGCAAGACTCGTTGTGCATCCCGGTGCCGCTCTATCACTGCTTCGGGATGGTGCTGGCCGTGCTCGCCTGCGTGTCGACGGGCGCCGCGATGGTGTTCCCCGGCGAAGCGTTCGACCCGGTCGCGACGCTCGCGGCGGTGGCCGAGGAACGCTGCACCGCGCTGCACGGCGTGCCGACGATGTTCATCGCGGAGCTCGACCATCCGCAATTCGCGACATTCGACCTGTCGACGTTGCGCACCGGGATCATGGCCGGTTCGCCGTGCCCGATCGAGACGATGAAGCGCGTCGTGTCGCAGATGCACTTGTCCGAAATCACGATCGCGTACGGGATGACGGAGACGAGCCCCGTGTCGTTCCAGAGCTCGACCGACGATCCGCTCGAGAAGCGCACGACGACGGTCGGCCGCATCCAGCCGCACCTGGAGGTGAAGATCGTCGATCCGAGCGGCAACATCGTGCCGGTCGGCGCGACGGGCGAGCTGTGCACGAAGGGCTATTCGGTGATGCTCGGCTACTGGGACGACGACGCGAAGACGCGCGAGGTGCTGATCGACGGCTGGATGCATACGGGCGACCTCGCGACGCTCGATGCGCAAGGCTACTGCAACATCGTCGGCCGCCTGAAGGACATGGTGATCCGCGGCGGCGAGAACGTATATCCGCGCGAGATCGAGGAATTCCTGTTCCGGCATCCGAAGATCCAGAGCGCGCAGGTGTTCGGCGTGCCCGATGCGAAGTACGGCGAGGAGCTGTGCGCGTGGATCGTGCTGCGCGCGGGCGAACAGATGACCGAGGACGACGTGCGCGCGTTCTGCCAAGGCCAGATCGCGCACTACAAGATTCCGCGCTATATCCGCTTCGTCGACGAGTTGCCGATGACGGTGACGGGCAAGGTGCAGAAGTTCGTGATGCGCGAGCGGATGATCGAGGAGCTGAAGCTCGACGTGCAGAAGACGGCTTGAAGCGGAACGGCGGTGCGGAACAACGCGGAAAAACGTGGCGGCCTGCGGGCCGCCACGTTTTCGATGGACGAAAAAAAGCGGGCTTATTAGCCCGCTAAAAACCACACGCTACGGGGTTAGCGCGAGGAGACCAAAGATGAAACCGGATCCGGCGGGGAGCCGGAAACGACTCCAACAGGGATGCCCCTCGGAAGGGCTTCGGTACGTGACCGACTGGCTCGCAGCGCTTCGCGTCCGCTCACACTTGGCACACGAGACCGCATCCGTGTTGAAACCGTTGAGGCCATTGTGGGCGAATTAACGACCCGTCGCGGTAACAAAGTGTTTCAGGTTGTAACGCCCGCCAGATAAGGCTTTCCGGGATTTTTTGCTGTTTTCGGGGTCCTGAAAAAGGTCATTTTTACCCATATTTTCCGTCGCGTTTTCAAGGTATGCGCACGATGCGTTTTTCACACGTATCGGGCGCGATGAATGGCCGGTTTTTCATGCGAGACCGTGCACGGCGCGATCGATACCGCGCATGACGATTCATTCGTCGGAAAGATTTTGAAACGCGATCGGCATGCGCGAAAGTCGGCCGTTCGGCCAATTCGGCGGGTTATGCGCCGCTCAGGCGAGATTTCGGCACCCGGCGGCCGCACGGGACGATGCCCGTGATCGACCGCCGTGGCGCGGGCCGCTTACTTCAGCCACTTGTCCGAAATCGCCTGGTATTCACCGGTGGACAGCGCGAGGTGCAGCCACTGGTCGACGTACTGCTGGAACGCGACGTCGCCGCGCGGCACCATGTACGCCTTCTCGCCGAACTGGAACGGCTTGTCCGGATGGACCGCGCAGAGGCCCGGATTCAGCTTTTGCTGCAGCAGCGTCTCGGATGCATCGGTCACCATCACGTCGGCCTTGCCCACGAGGATCTGCTTGAAGATCGTCACGTTGTCCGGATAGACGGTCAGGTTCGCGTGCGTGAAGAACTGCTTCGCGAACCGCTCGTTGGTGCCGCCCGGATTCACGATCACGCGTGTGTCGGGCCGGTCGATCTGCGCGACGGTCTGGTACTTGTCGGCATCCGTGCAGCGCACGATCGGCGTCTTGCCGTCGACGACGTACGGCTGCGTGAAGAACACGCGCTTCTGGCGCTCGAGCGTGGTCGACACGCCGCCCACCGCGATGTCGCATTTCGCGACGAAGTCGTTGGTCAGGTTCGACCAGCTCGTCTTCACGTAGTCGGCCTTCACGCCGAGCGACTTCGCGAGCGATTCCGCCATGTCGATGTCGATGCCCTCGAAACGGCCGTCCGCGCGGTAGTACGAATACGGCTTGTAGTCGCCCGTCGTGCACACGCGCAGCGCGCCGCGCGCGAGCACGTCGTCGAGCCGCGAGGCGGCGGCAGCGGCGGCCGCAGGCGCGGCCGCGGTCGTACCCTGCGCGTGCGCGGCAGCGCAGCAAAACGCGGCGGCAGCGGCGAGCGTGGCGAATCTCTTCATCGGTCTCCTCCTTCGTTCGGTTGGATATGAGCGTCCGATCATAGCGGAGCCATCGCGCGCGTCATATGGCCGCCATCGCATCGGCATGCGCGGTCCGATCGCGGCTGTCCGGTAAAATGCC
Organism: Burkholderia sp. BCC0506; assembly: GCF_902833145.1. Lineage (GTDB taxonomy): Bacteria > Pseudomonadota > Gammaproteobacteria > Burkholderiales > Burkholderiaceae > Burkholderia. The sequence goes on from NZ_CADFEN010000012.1 coordinate 108,640, forward strand.
GCTTTGCCTTCGCATCGTCGCTCCTACCGTGGCCCATAACCTGCTCAACGACACTTTCCTGCGTGCGCTTCTGCGCGAGCCGACCGATTACACGCCGATCTGGCTGATGCGCCAGGCCGGCCGCTACCTGCCCGAATACAACGCGACGCGCGCGCGCGCGGGCAGCTTCCTCGGGCTCGCGAAGAACCCCGACTACGCGACCGAGGTGACGCTGCAGCCGCTCGAGCGCTTCCCGCTCGACGCCGCGATCCTGTTCTCGGACATCCTGACGATTCCCGACGCGATGGGCCTCGGCCTCGACTTCCAGGTCGGCGAAGGGCCGAAGTTCGCGCATCCGGTGCGCACCGAGGCCGACGTCGCGAAGCTCGCGGTGCCGGACATCGAGGAGACGCTCGGCTACGTGACGGGCGCCGTGCGCGAGATCCGCCGCGCGCTCACCGACGGCCAGGGGCGCCAGCGCGTGCCGCTGATCGGCTTCTCGGGCAGCCCGTGGACGCTCGCGTGCTACATGGTCGAAGGCGGCGGGTCGGACGATTTCCGCACGGTGAAGTCGATGGCGTATTCGCGCCCCGACCTGATGCACCGGATCCTCGACGTGAACGCGCAGGCGGTGGCCGCGTACCTGAACGCGCAGATCGAAGCGGGCGCGCAGGCCGTGATGATCTTCGATACGTGGGGCGGCGCGCTCGCCGACGGCGCGTACCAGCGCTTCTCGCTCGACTATATTCGCCGCGTGGTGTCGCAGCTCAAGCGCGAGCATGGCGGCGAGCGCGTGCCGGTGATCACGTTCACGAAGGGCGGCGGGCTGTGGCTCGAGGAGATCGCGGCGACCGGCGTCGACGCGGTGGGGCTCGACTGGACGGTCAACCTCGGCGCCGCGCGCGAGCGCGTCGCGGGGCGCGTGGCGCTGCAGGGCAACCTCGACCCGACGATCCTGTTTGCGCCGCCGGCCGCGGTGCGCGAACAGGCGCGCGCGGTGCTCGACAGCTACGGCAACCATCCGGGCCACGTGTTCAACCTCGGGCACGGCATCTCGCAATTCACGTCGCCCGATCACGTCGCCGAGCTCGTCGACGAAGTCCATACCCACAGCCGCGCGATCCGTAGCGGAGCGGCGGGCTGAACGCAAGCGCTGTCATGCTGCACTGCGGGGTGACAGTGTTTCGTTTCTGAAACTAAACAGGACGCAACCCCGCACCCGATGCCGATTCGGTGCTTGTCAAGACTTGACTTATACACATTTTCCACGTTGCAGCGCGGTAGAGCCCCGTATCGGTCAATTTGTCTCGCTATGGTTCGGTAATTTGAATAGCAGCCTTATGGAATAAGGCTTCGCGGGACTCGGCGGCGAGCGGCGAAAAACAGCGGAAAGCACGGCCCCGCGCGCGTTGCGGCCGTTGAGGGGCGAGTTCTCAACAAAGTTATCCACAGGCTGGGCAGGGTATACGGCGATTCCTAATGCGAATCCAAAACTTAGCGCGGAATCTGAAGTTTTACTTTAAGTTCGCCGTCGCGACGCGGGGGCGGATGCAAGCCGTCCGTCGGCCGCGTGCCCTCGCTGCCGGAGCCCGTCGATGAGCGGCACCTATCTGCGCGTGGCGCTCGACCATCCGCTCGCGACCCTGTTCGACTACCGCTGCGACGTGCAGCCGGCGCCCGTGCCCGGCACGCTCGTGCAGGTGCCGTTCGGCAAGCGGCAGGCGGTCGGCCTCGTCTGCGAAGTCACCACTGACACCGATGTGCCGCCGTCGCGGCTGCGCGCGGTCGACGCGATCTGTGCCGACCTGCCGCCGCTGTCGCCGGACTGGCTCGCGCTCGTGTCGTTCGCCGCCGACTACTACCAGCGCGGGCGCGGCGAGGTCGCGCTGCCGGCGTTGCCGCAGGCGCTGCGCGACGCCGGGCGCTGGGGGCGGCTGCTCGCGCCGGAAGTGCGCTATCGGCCGACCGAAGCCGGCCGCGCGGCGTTGCCCGATGCGCTGCCCGCGCGCGGCGCCGCGCTGCGCCGGCTCGCGCAGGCGCTCGTCGATACCGGCTCGCTGACGCTGCCCGACGCGCGCGCACTGCATCCGAAGGCGGCCGCGACGCTCGACGACTGGGCCGCGCGCGGCTGGGTGGACGTCGAGGAGATCGGCTGGGCCGATGCGCCTGTGATCAACCCTGTGGACAAGCTGTCGACAAGCAGTGGACGGACTGTGCCGCCGGCGCTGACGGACCAGCAGGCCGAGGCGCTCGACGCGATCCGCGCGGCGCAGGGTTTCGCGCCGTTCCTGCTGCACGGCGTGACGGGCAGCGGCAAGACCGAGGTGTATCTGCATGCGCTCGCGTCGCTGCTCGACGCGCGGCCCGACGCGCAGGCGCTCGTGCTCGTGCCCGAAATCAACCTGACGCCGCAGTTCGAGGCCGCGTTCCGCGCGCGCTTCGCGGGCGTGCTCGCCGACGACGCGATCGTCACGCTGCACAGCGGGCTCGCCGAAGGCGAGCGGGCGCGCAACTGGCTTGCCGCGCACACGGGTCGCGCGCGGATCGTGCTCGGCACGCGCCTCGCGGTGCTTGCGTCGATGCCGACGCTCGCGCTGATCGTCGTCGACGAGGAGCACGAGCCCGCGTACAAGCAGCAGGAAGGGCTGCGCTATTCGGCGCGCGATCTCGCCGTGTGGCGCGCGAAGCAGCTCGGGATCCCCGTCGTGCTCGGCTCGGCCACGCCGTCGCTCGAAAGCTGGTGGCAGGCCGAGCAGGGCCGTTACACGCGGCTCACACTGTCGCGCCGCGCGGTGGCCGACGCGACGCTGCCGACCGTGCGGCTGATCGATCTCGAAGAGGAGCGGCGGCGCGGGCGCGCGTCGATGGGCGGGCTGTCGGGGCCGCTCGTCGCGGCGCTGAAGGCGCGGCTCGAACGCGGTGAACAGAGCCTCGTGTTCCTGAACCGGCGCGGTTACGCGCCGCAGCTCGCGTGCGACGCATGCGGCTGGGTGGCCGGCTGCCCGCGCTGCAGCGCGTACGTCGTGCTGCACAAGCCCGAGCATGCGCTGCGCTGCCATCACTGCGGCTGGGAAGCGCGCATTCCGCGTTCGTGCCCCGAGTGCGGGAACGTCGACATCGCACCGCTCGGGCGCGGCACGCAGCGCATCGAGGAGACGCTCGCCGAAGCGGTCCCGGGCGCGCGCGTGCTGCGTATCGACGCCGACAGCACGCGCCGCAAGGGCAGCGCGCAGGCGCTGTTCTCCGACGTGCATGCCGGCGAAGTCGACATCCTGGTCGGCACGCAGATGATCGCGAAGGGGCACGACTTCCAGCGTGTGTCGCTCGTCGGCGTGCTCAATGCCGATACCGCGCTGTTCTCGCACGACTTCCGCGCGAGCGAGCGGCTCTTCGCGCAACTGATGCAGGTGAGCGGCCGCGCCGGGCGCGCGGGGCTGCCGGGCGAGGTGATGGTGCAGACGCGTTACCCGCGTCACGCGCTGTACCACGCGCTCGGGCGGCAGGACTACGTGGGCTTCGCGAATTCGACGCTCGCCGAGCGTCGCGACGCGCACCTGCCGCCGTTCGTCTACCAGGCGCTGCTGCGCGCCGAAGGGCGTACGCTCGACGCGGCGCTCGCATTCCTGCTGCAGGCCGCGGCCGCGTTGCCGGGGCTGCCGGGCGCCGATCGCGTGACCGTGTACGACGCGGTGCCGATGACGATCGTCAAGGTCGCGAACGTCCACCGCGCGCAGCTATTGCTCGAAAGCGCGTCGCGGGCCGCGCTGCAGCATGCGTTGCGCGCATGGCAGCCGGCGCTGCGCGCGCTCAAGGGCGTGCTGCGGTGGAGCGTCGAGGTCGATCCGCTGGATATCTGAGCGGCGCGCGGCCGGCGCGGCGAGCGGCGCCGGATACGTCGACGCCCGGCCGCCGGGTGCCAACCCCCTTCCATCGCGTGCCCGCCGCCGGCGCCGCGCCACGTCCTGCCACCCGTGCAACCCGTTTTCGGTCGCCGCGGCGCACACCGAAGGTTGCACACGCCCGTCGAATCGCCTCGATCAGGGAAAACACCGATCCTCCGACCACGGGCAACCCCTAGGTTGCAACCACATAAGTGTCTGATTATATTGACTAACTTATGGGTGCAACCTATCGCTCAATTTGGTTGCACCTTTTTATTGCGTGCCGTAGGATTTCGCGCATCCTCTTACACCACATCGCCAGGCTCGCACCGGCGCACGAACCCACCATGGCAAGCACGACTCTCGGCGTCAAAGTCGACGACCTCCTCCGCTCGCGCCTCAAGGACGCCGCCGCGCGTCTCGAGCGCACTCCCCACTGGCTGATCAAGCAGGCGATCTTCGCGTATCTCGAGCGGATCGAGCACGGCCAGTTGCCGCCCGAGCTGTCGGGCCACAGTGGCGTGACGGAGCTCGCCGACGGCCAGGCAGCGGACGGCGACGACGACAACTCGCCGCATCCATTCCTCGAGTTCGCGCAGAACGTGCAGCCGCAATCGGTGCTGCGCGCGGCGATCACGGCCGCGTATCGTCGCCCCGAGCCGGAATGCGTGCCGTTCCTGCTCGGCCAGGCGCGCCTGCCCGCGAACCTGCAGGCGGACGTGCAGACGCTCGCGACGAAGCTGGTCGAGGCGCTGCGCGAGAAGAGCTCGGGCGGCGGCGTCGAAGGCCTGATCCACGAGTTCTCGCTGTCCAGCCAGGAAGGCGTCGCGCTGATGTGCCTCGCCGAAGCGCTGCTGCGCATTCCGGATCGCGCGACGCGCGACGCGCTGATCCGCGACAAGATCAGCAAGGGCGACTGGCGCTCGCACGTCGGCCACGCGCCGTCGCTGTTCGTGAACGCGGCGACCTGGGGGCTGATGATCACCGGCAAGCTCGTGACGACCAACAGCGAAGCGGGCCTGTCGTCGGCGCTCACGCGCCTGATCGGCCGCGGCGGCGAGCCGCTGATCCGCAAGGGCGTCGACATGGCGATGCGCCTGATGGGCGAGCAGTTCGTCACCGGCGAAACGATTTCCGAAGCGCTCGCGAACAGCCGCAAGTACGAAGCGCGCGGCTTCCGCTACTCGTACGACATGCTCGGCGAAGCGGCGACGACCGAAGAGGACGCGCAGCGCTACTACGCGTCGTACGAGCAGGCGATCCACGCGATCGGCAAGGCGGCCGGCGGCCGCGGCATCTACGAAGGCCCGGGCATCTCGATCAAGCTGTCGGCGCTGCATGCGCGCTACTCGCGCTCGCAGCAGGACCGCACGATGAGCGAGCTGCTGCCGCGCGTGCGTGCGCTGGCGCTGCTCGCGCGCCGTTACGACATCGGCCTGAACATCGACGCGGAAGAAGCCGACCGGCTCGAGCTGTCGCTCGACCTGCTCGAGGCGCTGTGCTTCGACCCGGAGCTCGCCGGCTGGAACGGTATCGGCTTCGTCGTGCAGGGCTACCAGAAGCGCTGCCCGTTCGTGATCGACTACCTGATCGACCTCGCGCGCCGCAGCCGCCACCGCCTGATGATCCGCCTCGTGAAGGGCGCGTACTGGGACACCGAAATCAAGCGCGCGCAGGTCGACGGCCTCGAAGGCTATCCGGTCTACACGCGCAAGATCTACACCGACGTGTCGTACCTCGCGTGCGCGAAGAAGCTGCTCGCGGCGCCGGACGCCGTGTACCCGCAGTTCGCGACGCACAACGCGTACACGCTGGCCGCGATCTATCACCTGGCCGGCCAGAACTACTACCCGGGCCAGTACGAATTCCAGTGCCTGCACGGGATGGGCGAGCCGCTGTACGAGGAAGTCACGGGCCGCGACAAGCTGAACCGCCCGTGCCGCGTGTACGCGCCGGTCGGCACGCACGAGACGCTGCTCGCGTACCTCGTGCGCCGTCTGCTGGAAAACGGCGCGAACACGTCGTTCGTGAACCGCATCGCCGATAAAACCGTATCGGTGAAGGAGCTCGTTGCCGATCCGGTCGACGAGGCGTCGAAGGTCGTGCCGCTCGGCGCGCCGCACGCGAAGATCCCGCTGCCGCGCAACCTGTATGGCGACGAGCGTCCCAACTCGATGGGCCTCGACCTGTCGAACGAACACCGTCTCGCGTCGCTGTCGTCCGCGCTGCTCGCGAGCGCGCACCATCCGTGGCGCGCGGCGCCGATGCTCGCCGACGATGCGCTCGCCGATGCCCCGGCGCGCGACGTGCGCAACCCGGCCGACCTGCGCGACGTGGTCGGCACGGTCAGCGAAGCGACGGCCGAGCACGTGAGCGCGGCGCTCGCGCACGCGGTGGCCGCCGCGCCGATCTGGCAGGCGACGCCGGTCGACGCGCGCGCCGATTGCCTGGTGCGCGCGGCCGACCTGCTCGAAGCGCAGATGCACACGCTGATGGGCCTGATCGTGCGCGAAGCCGGCAAGTCGCTGCCGAACGCGATCGCCGAAATCCGCGAAGCGGTCGACTTCCTGCGCTACTACGCCGCGCAGATCCGCGACGAATTCTCGAACGACACGCACCGTCCGCTCGGCCCCGTGGTCTGCATCAGCCCGTGGAACTTCCCGCTGGCGATCTTCATGGGCCAGGTGGCCGCGGCGCTCGCCGCCGGCAACACGGTGCTCGCGAAGCCGGCCGAACAGACGCCGCTGATCGCCGCGCAAGCCGTGCGGCTGCTGCGCGAGGCCGGCGTGCCGGCCGGCGCGGTGCAACTGCTGCCGGGCACGGGCGAGACCGTCGGCGCGGCGCTGGTCGCCGATCCGCGCACGCGGGCGGTGATGTTCACGGGTTCGACCGAAGTCGCGCGCCTGATCAACAAGACGCTCGCCGCGCGCCTCGACCCGGACGGCAAGCCGATCCCGCTGATCGCCGAAACGGGCGGCCAGAACGCGATGATCGTCGACTCGTCGGCGCTCGCGGAGCAGGTCGTCGCGGACGTGCTGCAGTCGTCGTTCGACTCGGCCGGTCAACGGTGTTCGGCGCTGCGCGTTCTGTGTCTGCAGGACGACGTCGCGGACCGCACGCTGACGATGCTCAAGGGCGCGATGCACGAGCTGGCGCTCGGTAACCCCGACCGGTTGTCGACCGACGTCGGCCCGGTGATCGACGCCGAAGCGAAGCAGACGATCGACGCGCACGTCGCGGCGATGACGGAGAAGGGCCACGCGGTCACGCAACTGCCGATGCCCGACGCGTGCGCGCACGGCACGTTCGTGCCGCCGACGCTGATCGAGATCGGCAGCATCGACGAGCTCAAGCGCGAAGTGTTCGGCCCCGTGCTGCACGTGGTGCGCTACCGCCGCAGCCAGCTCGACAAGCTGCTCGAGCAGATCCGCGCGACCGGCTACGGGCTGACGCTCGGCATTCACACGCGGATCGACGAGACGATCGCGCACGTGATCTCGAATGCGCACGTCGGCAACATCTACGTGAACCGCAACGTGATCGGCGCGGTGGTCGGCGTGCAGCCGTTCGGCGGCGAAGGGCTGTCGGGCACGGGCCCGAAGGCCGGCGGCGCGCTGTACCTGCAGCGCCTGCTCGCGACGCGTCCGTCGGGCCTGCCGCGCTCGCTCGCGCAGTCGCTGGTGGCGGACAATGCGACCGAAAGCGATGCGCGCGGCAATCCGGCGGCGGCGCTCACGGCGCTGCGCGACTGGCTGATCGAGCAGCGCGAACCGGCGCTCGCCGCCCGCTGCGACGGCTACCTCGCGCAGGTGCCGGCCGGCGCGACCGCGGTGCTGACCGGCCCGACGGGCGAACGAAACACGTATACACTCGGCCCGCGCGGCACGGTGCTGTGTGTCGCGGCCACGCCGGGCGGCGCGCGTGCGCAGTTCGCGGCGGTGCTGGCGACGGGCAACCGCGCATTGTTCGCCGGTGCGGCGGGCGAGGCGCTGGTCGCCGCGCTGCCGGCGTCGCTGAAGGCGCATGCAGCGGTGCGCAAGCAGGCCGACGCGCCGTTCGACGCGGTGCTGTTCGAAGGCGACAGCGACGAGTTGCTGACGCTCGTGAAGGACGTCGCGCAGCGGCCGGGCCCGATCGTGTCGGTGCAGGGCGTGTCGGCGGGCGCGTTCGAGAACGGCGATGCGCAAGACTACGCGCTCGAGCGGCTCCTGACGGAACGCTCGGTGAGCGTGAATACGGCCGCGGCGGGCGGCAATGCGAATTTGATGACGATCGGCTGATCATCCTTGCCGTTCGGATCAAACAAAGGAAGCGGCCAGGCGATCCCGAAGCCGCTCCATTTACCCTGGTACCAAGGAGATGCTATGCAACACACGATGAAAAAGGTGGCAGGCGCGACGTTCGTCGCCGTCATGTCGCTGGCGGGGACGGCCCATGCGGATGACGTGAAGATCGGTTACGCAGGGCCGATGACGGGCGCGCAGGCGCACTACGGCAAGGATATGCAGAACGGGATCGTGCTCGCGCTGGAAGATTTCAACGCGACGAACCCGAAGATCGGCGGCAAGGCAGTGAAGTTCGTGCTCGACACGCAGGACGACCAGGCTGACCCGCGCACGGGTACGACGGTCGCCCAGAAGCTGGTCGACGACGGCATCAAGGGCATGCTCGGCCACTTCAACTCGGGCACGACGATTCCGGCTTCGCGCATCTACGCGAACGCGGGCATTCCGGAAATCGCGATGGCGACGGCGCCGGAATACACGCAGCAGGGCTACAAGACGACCTTCCGCATGATGACGTCCGACACGCAGCAGGGCTCGGTGGCCGGTACGTTCGCGTCGAAGGACCTCGGCATGAAGAAGATCGCGATCGTCGACGACCGCACGGCCTACGGCCAGGGTCTCGCCGACCAGTTCGAGAAGGCCGCGAAGGCCGGCGGCGCGACGATCGTCGACCGCGAATTCACGAACGACAAGGCCGTCGACTTCAAGGCGATTCTCACGAAGCTGAAGGCGGCGAAGCCGGACCTCGTCTACTACGGCGGCGCGGATTCTCAGGCAGCGCCGATGGTCAAGCAGATGAAGGCGCTCGGCATCACCGCGCCGCTGATGAGCGGCGAAATGGTGAAGACGCCGACGTTCCTGAAGATCGCGGGCAACGCGGCCGAAGGCACGATCGCATCGCTGGCCGGCCTGCCGCTGGAAGAAATGCCGGGCGGCAAGGCGTACGCCGACAAGTACAAGAAGCGCTTCGGCGAAGACGTGCAGACGTACTCGCCGTACGCGTACGACGGCGCGATGGCGATGCTGAACGCGATGAAGAAGGCCGATTCGACCGATCCGGCGAAGTACCTGCCGGTGCTCGCGAAGACCGACATGGCCGGCGTCACGTCGACGCACGTCGCGTACGACGCGAAGGGCGACCTGAAGAACGGCGGCATCACGATGTACAAGGTCGAGAAGGGCGACTGGAAGCCGCTGAAGAGCATCGGCGGGAAGTAAGTAGCCTGTCGTGACGTGACGCGCGGGCGGCGGCGAACGTCGCCGGCCGGCTGATCGCGCGTGCAGAAAGAGCCACCGGGCCGTCGTCGAGGCCCGGTGGCTTTTTTATCGACAGGTGCCGGCGCTAGTCTGCCCGCACGCGCAGCAGGAACTTCTGCAACTTGCCGGTCGGCGTGCGCGGCAGCGCCTGCGCGAACGTGAATTCGCGCGGGATCTTGTACGCGGCGAGCCGCTCGCCGCAGAACATGCGCAGCGCATCCGCATCGGGTACCGCGTTCGCCCGCATCACGACGTGCGCGACGACGGTCTCGCCCCAGTCCGGATGCGGAACGCCGATCACGGCCGCCTCGGCGATGTCCGGGTGCGCGCCGAGCACGTCCTCCACTTCCTTCGAATAGACGTTTTCGCCGCCGGTGACGATCATGTCCTTCAGCCGGTCGACGATGAACAGGTAGCCATCCTGATCGATTCGCGCGATGTCGCCGGTGCGATACCAGCCGTCCGGCGCGAACGCGGCGCGCGTCGCGTCCGCGTCGTCGAGATAGCCGAGCATCATGCAGCCGGTTTTCAGCCAGATCTCGCCGGTCTCGCCCGGCCGCGCATCGACGCCGTCCGTCCGCACGACCCGCAGATCGACGCCCGGGCCGCCGTGGCGGCCGATCGAGCCGGCCTTCGCGATCTGCTCGTCCGGATACAGCGTCGTGCCGGCCGGCCCGGTTTCCGTCATCCCGTACACCTGGAAGAACGCGTGACTGCGATACGCGTGGGCGAGCCGTTCGGCCTGCGCGGCGCCGATCGGGCCGCCGCCGTACAACCATGCGCGCACGCTCGACAGGTCGAATGCCGCGAAGCCGTCGATCGTATCGAGCGGCAGCGTGTACGACACCGGCGCGCCGAAATACAGCGTCACGCGCTCGCGCTCGACAGTCTGCAGGAAGCGCAGCGGATGGTATTCGCGCAGCAGCACGACGGTGCCGCCCGCGACCAGCGTGCCGCCGAACCAGTTGTTCAGCGGCGACGAATGCCAGATCGGCATCGCCATCAGCGTGCGCTCGTGGCGGCCGATGCCGATCGCGAGCGCCGCCTGCATCGCGGCGAGCGTCACGGTGCGATGACTGTGCACGCAGCCCTTCGGGCGGCCGGTCGTGCCGGACGTGTAGAGGATCTGCGCGACGTCGCCGTCGGCCGGCTCGATGCCCGCGAGGCCGTCCATCGTCGCGCACATCGTGTCGAAGTTCGGCACGCCGTCGAGCTCGCCCTCGGTCACGAGCCGTCGTGCGGGATGCACGACGCGCTCGACCACCGGTGCGAGCGCCACGTCGAACAGCAGCGCGGTGCTGCCGCTGTGTTCGAGCACGTAGTCGACTTCCGGCGCCTGCAGCTTGTGGTTGATCGGCACGAACGCCGCGCCGAGGCGCCACGCGCCGAACATCAGGTGGACGAAGGCCGGCGTGTTGAAGCACATCGCGGCGACGCGGTCGCCGGCCGCGACGCCGAGCGCGCTCAGCACGGCCGCCGCGCGGTGCGAGCGCTCGCGCGCGGCCGCATACGTGATCGTCGCGGATTCGCTGACGAGGAATGGCTTGTCGGGCGTCGCGCGGGCGGCGCGGTCGAGGGCGGCGACGAGGTTCATCGGGGCTCCGGGGCGGACGAACGAACGCGAGTTCGGGTAAACGGGCCGGCGTCAGGCCGGGTACGCGCGCTGCAGCAACGCGGCGACGTCGATCGCGTGCGGATCGAAGCCGCCCGCGATGCGGCCCCAGTCGGGCGCGGCGAGCCGCGTCGCGACGAACGCATCGGCGACGGCCGCCGGCGCATCGCAGCGCAGCAGGCACGCCTGCGCGACGAGCGCGAGTCGCTGCGCGAACACGCGCCCCGACGCTTCGAGCGTGTCGGCCGGCGCGCCGAGCATCGCGCGCAACGCGTCGAGCGCCGCGCGGATGCGCGGCTCGCCCGCGCCGAGGTCGGCCAGCTCGTCGAACAGCGCGGCGGCCGCGTCGGGCTCGCGCGACACCGCGCGCAGCACGTCGAGGCACATCACGTTGCCCGAGCCTTCCCAGATCGAATTGACGGGCGCCTCGCGGAAGAGACGCGCGATCGGGCCGTCGTCGACGTAACCGTTGCCGCCGAACACCTCCATCACCTCGCCGGTCAGCTCGACCGCGCGCTTGCAGACCCAGAATTTCGCGGCGGGCGTGACGATCCGCTTCCACGCGCGTTCGCGCGGCGAGTCGTCGCGTTCGAACGCGTCGGCGAGCCGCATCGCGAGCGACAGCGCCGCCTCGCTTTCGAGCGCGAGATCGGCGAGCACGGTGCGCATCAGCGGCTGCTCGGCGAGCGCGCGGCCGAATGCATGGCGCTGGCGCGTGTATGCGATCGCCTGCACGACGCCCTGGCGCAGCATCGCCGCGCTGCCGAGCACGCAGTTCAGCCGCGTGTAGGTGGCCATCTCGATGATGGTCGGAATGCCGCGGCCTTCGTCGCCGAGCATGATGCCCCACGCGTCGTTCAGTTCGATCTCGCTGCTCGAATTGCTGCGGTTGCCGACCTTGTTCTTCAGCCGCTGGATCTCGACCGCGTTCTTCGCGCCGTCCGGCCGCCAGCGCGGCACGTAGAAGCACGACGGGCTGCCAGCCTCGGTGCGCGCGACGACGAGGTGCGCGTCGCACATCGGCGCGGAGAAGAACCACTTGTGGCCGCGCAGCCGGTATTCGCCGCCGCGCCCGCCCGCGCCGACCGGCGTGGCGAGCGTCGTGTTCGCGCGCACGTCGGAGCCGCCCTGTTTCTCGGTCATGCCCATGCCGAACCAGATCGCGCGCTTGTCGGCGACGGGCACGTCGCGCGGATCGTAGTCGTCGCTGTAGAGCTTGTCGCGCAGCAGGCCCCACAGTGCCGGCTCCTTCTGCAGCACGGGGATCGCAGCCTGCGTCATCGTCGCCGGGCACAGCGTGCCGGCCTCGATCTGGCCGTGCAGGTAGAAGCCGGCGGCCGTCGCGGCCCAGCGGCCGCGGCGGGCATCGCGAAACGCGAGCGACACGAAGCCTTCGTGGCGATACTGGCCGAGCAGCGCGTGCCAGGCCGGATGGAAGTCGACGCGGTCGATGCGCCGGCCGCGCCGGTCGAACGTGTTCAGCTCGGGCGGGTGGCGGTTCGCTTCGTCGGCGAGCCGCGCGGTGTCGGCGCTGCCGAGCCGTGCGCCGTACGCGTCGAGCTGCGGCACGGCCCAGTCGGCGCCCGCCCGGGCGAGTGCGTCGCGCAGCGCGAGATCCGTCGCGAAGAGGTTATAGTCGACGAGTTCGTCGAACTGGTTCGTGACGGCGTGAGTCGAGTCGGTCATCGCGGTTGTCTCCGGTCTCATGCTTCGCGGTCAGCCGGCGTGATGCCGCACGGAGGGCGCTTCGGCGCGGGTGCCGGCTTCCGGTAAACGTGTTCCCTGCTGAATTCAGAGTAGCAAATATGCCGCCGCGACATGTTCAGGTTCCGGCGCCGCCCGGCTCGCCGGCGGCGCAACCCGCGCCCGCGTTGCGCCGCCGGCCGCGCCAGTCGCGCGCGCAGGCGAGCGCCGACGCGCTCCAGCAGGCGTTCGTTCAGCTTTTGCTCGAACGCGGCTACGCGAAGGCGACGATCCGCGAGATCGCGGCCGTCGCGGGCGTCAGCATCGGCACCTTCTACGAGTACTTCGGCGACAAGCAGAGCCTCGCGGCGCTCTGCATCCACCGCCGCGTGCTGGCGCTGGCCGACCGGCTGCGCGACACCGTGCAGCGGCTGCGCGGCGCGCCGCGGGCCGAGCTCGCCGCCGCGCTGGTCGAGCTCCAGGTCGATACGATCGCCGCCGACGCGGCGCTGTGGGGCGCCCTGTTCGCGCTGGAGCGGCAGGTGTCGCCGCTGGCCGCCTACCGCCGGCATTACGACGCCTATGTCGCGCTGTGGCGCGATGCGCTCGCGCACGCGGCCGATCCGCCGCCGGCCGCGCGGCTCGACGGGATCGCGCGGATGGCCCACACGATCTGCTATGGCGGGCTGTCGCAGGCGTTGCTGACGCTCGGGCCCGCGCTCGATTTCGCCGCGCAACGCCGCGAACTGCGGGCCGTGCTGCGCGCGTACCTCGCGGCGGCGGACGCGTAGCCTTCCATCGGGAAAATGCCTGATTCGCATGCCGGGGCCTCGGGCCGGCCTTGCCGTTGCGGGCACTTGACCGCGAGCCATGAGAAAAATGCATGGCCGCCATGACGAACTTTCGATTGTCCGCCGATATTGGCTGGGGCTAAATCATGCGGCAGACGCAGGGCCGCGCAGGCGCGCCCGCCCGAAGGACATCAGGAGGAGGAGTCATGCGAAGCGCCACCGCGCCCCGTTCGAAACTGCCCGACGTCGGGACGACGATCTTCACGGTGATCGGCCAACTGGCTGCTCGACACGATGCGCTGAACCTGTCGCAGGGCGCGCCGAATTTCGCGCCCGATCCGGCGCTCGTCGAAGGCGTCGCGCGCGCGATGCGCGACGGTCACAACCAGTACGCGCCGATGGCCGGCGTGATCGCGCTGCGCGAGCGGCTCGCCGAGAAGACCGAGGCGCTGTACGGCGCGCGCTACGACCCGGCGACCGAGATCACCGTGATCGCGAGCGCGAGCGAAGGGCTGTACGCGGCGATCAGCGCGCTCGTGCATCCGGGCGACGAAGTGATCTATTTCGAGCCGTCGTTCGACAGCTATGCGCCGATCGTGCGGCTGCAGGGCGCGACGCCGGTCGCGATCAAGCTGTCGCCCGAGCATTTCCGCGTGAACTGGGACGAGGTGGCCGCGGCCGTCACGCCGCGCACGCGGATGATCATCGTCAACACGCCGCACAACCCGACCGCGACGGTGTTCCGCGCCGACGATCTCGAGCGGCTCGCGCAGCTCACGCGCGACACGGGCATCGTGGTGCTGTCCGACGAAGTGTACGAGCACGTGGTGTTCGACGGTGCGCAGCACCAGAGCGTCGCGCGCCACCGCGAGCTGGCCGAGCGCAGCGTGATCGTGTCGTCGTTCGGCAAGTCGTTCCACGTGACCGGCTGGCGAGTCGGCCATTGCCTCGCGCCGGCCGAGCTGATGGACGAAATCCGCAAGGTGCACCAGTTCATGGTGTTTTCGGCCGACACGCCGATGCAGATCGCGTTCGCGGAGATCCTCGCGCGGCCGGACAGCTATCTGGGCCTGTCGGCGTTCTACCAGGCCAAGCGCGACCTGCTCGCGCGCGAGCTGGCCGATTCGCGTTTCGAGCTGCTGCCGAGCGAAGGCTCGTTCTTCATGCTCGCGCGCTTTCGCCATTTCTCGGACGAAAGCGACAGCGATTTCGTGCTGCGCCTGATTCGCGACGCGCGCGTCGCGACGATTCCGCTGTCGGCGTTCTATACCGACGGCACCGACGCCGGCGTGATCCGGCTCAGTTTTTCCAAGGACGACGCGACGCTGGTCGAAGGCGCGCGGCGGCTGCGTTCGCTGTAGGACAACCGGCGACGGGTACGTCGCATCGACCAGATACAGGAGATCCACGATGAAACACACGGCCACCCTGAAACTCGCGTTCGCACTCGCGTGCGCGATCGGCTCCGGCGCGGCGCTCGCCGATGCGCCGACGCTGCGCTTCGGCCTCGAGGCGCAATACCCGCCGTTCGAATCGAAAGCGCCGAACGGCGACCTGCAGGGCTTCGACATCGACGTGGGCAATGCCGTCTGCCAGACGGCGAAGCTGTCGTGCAAGTGGGTCGAAACGTCGTTCGACGGGCTGATTCCGGCGCTGAAGGGCCGCAAGTTCGACGCGATCAACTCGGCGATGAACGCGACCGAGCAGCGGCGCCAGGCGATCGACTTCACGACGATCATCTATCGCGTGCCGACGCAGCTGATCGCGCGCACCGGCAGCGGGCTGCTGCCGACGCCGGAATCGCTGAAGGGCAAGCGCGTGGGCGTGCTGCAGGCGTCGATCCAGGAAACCTTCGCGAAGGCGCACTGGGAGCCGGCCGGCGTCGCGGTCGTCCCGTACCAGGACCAGAACCAGGCGTATGCGGACCTGGTCGCGGGCCGCCTCGATGCGACGCTCGTGCTCGCGCCGTCGGGCCAGCGCGGCTTCCTGTCGCGCCCGGACGGCAAGGGCTTCTCGTTCGTCGGGCAGCCGGTGCACGACGACAAGATTCTCGGCAGCGGCATCGCATTCGGGCTGCGCAAGGGCGACGATGCGCTGAAGGCGAAGCTCGACGCGGCGATCGACAAGCTGAAGGCGGACGGCACGGTGAAGTCGCTCGGCCTGAAGTATTTCGGCGATATCGACATCTCGACGAAGTAAGCGGGGCCGCGCACGATGCCGACCCCGAACCCGACCGCCGCGGGCAGCGGGCCGGACGATGCGGTCGATGCGCTGCTCGCCGCCGAACTGGGCGACGCGCTCGTCACGCGCGCGGCCGATATCGATCCGCGGTACTTCACCGCGTACAACGAGCCGGCCGGCGTGCGGCCGCGTGCGCTGGTGCGCCCGCGCAGCGTCGACGACGTGTCGCGCACGCTCGCGCTGTGCACGCGGCTCGGCCAGCCGGTCGTGCCGCAAGGCGGGCTGACGGGACTCGCGCGCGGCGCGGTCGTGCTGGGCGGCGAGGTCGTGCTGTCGATGGAGCGCTTCGCGGGTATCGACGCGCTCGACGCGGCGGCCGGCACGATCACCGTGCGCGCGGGCACGCCGCTGCAGACGGTGCAGGACGCCGCGCAAGCGGCGGGCTTCACGTTCGGCGTCGATCTCGGCGCGCGCGGCACGTGCCAGATCGGCGGCATGCTCGCGACCAATGCGGGCGGCACGCGCGCGATTCGCTACGGGATGATGCGCGAGCAGGTGCTCGGGCTCGAAGCGGTGCTCGCGGACGGCACGGTCGTGTCGTCGATGAACCGGATGCTGAAGAACAACGCGGGCTACGACCTGAAGCAGCTGTTCATCGGCAGCGAAGGGACGCTCGGCGTCGTCACGCGCGCGGTGCTGCGGCTGCATCCGCTGCTCGCCGCGCCGGCCACGGCGCTTTGCCGCGTGCGCGACTACGACGCGGTGCTCGCGCTGTGGAACCGCGTACGCACGCTGCCGGAGATCGTCAGCTTCGAGGCGATGTGGCCGGCATTCTACGACTACGTCGCGCGCCATACGCCAGGCGTATCGGCGCCGTTCGTCGGCGATGGCGGTTTCGCGGTGTTGATCGAATGCGCGACGAGCGCGCCGGGCGGCGATGCGCGCCATGCGCTCGAAACAGGGCTCGCCGCCGGGTTCGATGCGGGGCTCGTCGACGATGCGGTGCTCGCGACTTCCGAGCGGCAGGCGCGCGACTTGTGGACGTTGCGCGAAGGCCTCGCGATCGATGCGCTGCCGCATCTCGTCAACTTCGACGTGAGTCTGCCGACCGGCGAACTCGGCGCGTTCGCCGAGCGCTGCGAGGCCGCGTTGCGGGCGCGCTGGCCGCGGCTCACGTGCCTGTTCTTCGGCCATGTCGGCGACGGCAACGTGCATATCGGCGTGTCGCTGCCCGCGATGACCGACGCGCACGCCGAGGCGCTCGATCACTGCGTGTATGCGGTGGTGCGCGACATGGGCGGGTCGGTGTCGGCCGAGCACGGGATCGGCGTGCTCAAGCGTCCTTATCTCGCGCACACGCGCAGCGACGCGGAAATCGGGTTGATGCGATGCCTGAAGGCCGCGCTGGACCCGCGCAGGATCCTGAATCCCGGCAAGGTGCTTTGACGGAACCGGCACCCGTAGCCGACGGGGGCGGCCGGTGCGGTGCGTCAGCCGCTCACCCAGCGCAGCGCGCCGATCTTCAGGTGTTCGACGACGCTGCGCGCCCAGTCGAGTTCCGCATTGAGCAGCACGAGCGCATGTTCGTTCTGCAGCAGGAACAGGCGCGGCACCTGATCGGCCTGGGCGGTGGCGCGCAGCGCTTCCAGCCGCTCGCGCTCGGCGTCGAGCCGCGCAATGCGCAGCTCGAGCTGGTGGCGCGCATCTTCCGCATCGAGCAGCGGCAGGAACGCGAGGCCGGCGCCGAACGCCGGAAATTCACGCGCGGGCTCCGCAAGCAGCGCATGCAGCCACGCCTGCCCCGCCGTGTGCCCGGCTTCGGTCAGCGCATACAGCGTGCGCTCCGGAAACGCGCCGTCGCGCTCGGTGTCGTGCACGGCGATCAGCCCGTCGCGCAGCAGCCGGTCGATCGTTTGATACAGGCTCGTGCGCTGCCGCACGTTGACGACTTCGTCGTACCCGCGGGCCTTCAGTTGCTGCAGCATCCCGTATGGATGCATCGGCGCTTCGGTGAGCGTCGCGAGGACGGCCAGCGCGAGCGGGGACGGGCGGCTCGTAGTCATGAATAGTTAAAATATATCTAGTAAGAATATAACTATTCTTGATCGGAATATCTTGTTTGACAAGGGTTTCAGCCGAGGTGCGAGCGCTTCGCGGCCGGCGCGACGGTTTCCATCGTCGCGAGCCCATGCACGATCCCGCAATCCTCGACCGAATGCTCGCCGACGCACTGGCGGCGCAATTCGACGAGTTGATCGCGCAGATGCGTGAGTTCCGCGAGGCGCGCATCGACGTGCCCGATGTGATCGTCGAGCAGCGAATTGATCGAATCGCAGCGGTCGGCCGGCGTGTCGGTGAGCCGCAGCAACGCGCGGATTTCGTCGTGCGCCATGTCGAGCGCGCGGCAGTTGCGGATGAAGCGCAGCCGTTCGACGTGCACGTCGGTGTAGTTGCGGTAGTTCGAATCGGTGCGCTCCGCATCCGGCATCAGACCCTCTTTCTCGTAGAAACGGATCGTCTCGGGCGTGCAGCGGGCCGCTTTGGCCAGTTCGCCGATCTTCATGCCTTTCTCCCGTGTAAGGGTTGACCTTGTAGTGGCTTCAGGGTGTTAACTCTACACCGTCAAGCCACAAAGGAGGTTGTCATGACCGACGCCCAGCGTACCCCCGACCCACGACACCGTCATGCCGGCGGCGCCGACGCGTGCTGCGCCGATGCGCGCGACACGCAGATGGCGATCGTTGCCGACGCGGCGCCGGCGGCCGGCGGGCACGCGCACGGCCATGACCACGAACACGGGCACGATCACGCCGCGCGCGGCGAGGCGGCCCACGGTCACGATCACGACCATGCAGGCGACGATGCGCATGTGCACGGCGCCACGTGTGCGCACGATCACGCCACGCATGACCATGCCGGTCACGACCACGACCACGACCACGACCACGACCACGACCACGACCACGACCACGACCACGCGGCCGGCGACTGCTGCGCGCCGGCCGCGCTGACGCTCGCGCCGCTGCCGGTCGCGCGGGCGACCGCGTCGGGTCACGTGCGCTCCGCGTTCCGGATCATGCAGATGGACTGCCCGACCGAGGAAACGCTGATCCGCAAGAAGCTCGGCGGGATGCGCGAAGTGTCGGCGCTCGAATTCAACCTGATGCAGCGGATGCTGACCGTCGAGCACGTGCCCGGCGCGCAGCCGGCGATCGAAGGCGCGATCCGCACGCTCGGGATGACGCCGGAGGCCGCCACGGCCGGCGCCCCGGCGGCGCGCGTCGCCGATGCGCCCGCGAAGCCGTGGTGGCCCCTGGCGCTCGCCGGCGCGGCCGCGCTCGCGTCCGAAGGCGCGACCTGGGCCGGGCTGCCGGTGTGGCTGTCGGCCGCGCTCGCGCTCGCCGCGGTGCTCGCGTGCGGGCTCACCACGTACAAGAAGGGCTGGATCGCGATCCGCAACGGCAACCTGAACATCAACGCGCTGATGAGCATCGCGGTGACGGGCGCGATGGCGATCGGCCAGTGGCCGGAAGCCGCGATGGTGATGGTGCTGTTCACGATCGCGGAATTGATCGAGGCGAAGTCGCTCGACCGCGCGCGCAATGCGATCCAGGGGCTGATGCGGCTCGCGCCGGACACCGCGACCGTGCGGCAGGCCGACGGCTCGTGGCGCACGGTCGAGGCCGCGCAGGTCGCGCTCGGCGCGGTCGTGCGCGTGAAGCCGGGCGAGCGGATCGGGCTGGACGGCGAAGTCGTCGCGGGCCGCTCGACGGTCAACCAGGCGCCGATCACCGGCGAGAGCCTGCCCGTCGAAAAGACGAGCGGCGACGCCGTGTACGCGGGCACGATCAACGAATCGGGTTCGTTCGACTACCGCGTGACGGCCGTCGCCGCGAACTCGACGCTCGCGCGGATCATTCACGCGGTCGAGGAAGCGCAGGGCGCGAAGGCGCCGACGCAGCGCTTCGTCGACCGGTTCGCCCGCGTGTACACGCCGATCGTGTTCGCGGTCGCGCTGCTGGTCGCGGTGGTGCCGCCGCTCGCGATGGGCGGCGCGTGGCACGACTGGATCTACCGTGCGCTCGTGCTGCTCGTGATCGCATGCCCGTGCGCGCTGGTGATCTCGACGCCGGTGACGATCGTGTCGGGCCTCGCGGCCGCGGCACGGCGCGGGATCCTCGTGAAGGGCGGCGTCTACCTGGAGGAAGGGCGCAAGCTCGCGTGGCTCGCGCTCGACAAGACCGGCACGATCACGCACGGCAAGCCGGTGCAGACTGACTTCGACGTGCATGCGGACGGCGCCGATGCGGCGCGCGTGCGGCACCTCGGCGCGAGCCTCGCGGCGCGCTCCGATCACCCGGTGTCGCAGGCGATTGCGGCCGCGGCCCGCGACGCCGGCACGACGGCATTCGCCGACGTGCAGGATTTCGAAGCGATTGTCGGGCGCGGCGTGCGCGGCACGATCGACGGCACGCGCTACTGGCTCGGCAACCATCGGCTCGTCGAGGAACTCGAGCGCTGCTCGACGGCGCTCGAGGCGAAGCTCGACGCGCTGGAGCGGCAGGGCAAGAGCGTCGTGGTGCTGGTCGGCGAAACGCGCGTGCTCGGCATCTTCGCGGTGGCCGACACGATCAAGGACACGAGCCGCGACGCGATCGCCGACCTGCACGCGCTCGGCATCCGCACCGCGATGCTGACGGGCGACAACCCGCATACCGCGCAGGCGATCGCGCAGCAGGCCGGCATCGACGACGCGCGCGGCAACCAGTTGCCGGAAGACAAGCTCGCGGCGGTCGAGGAACTGTCGGCCGGCGGCGCGGGCGCGGTCGGGATGGTCGGCGACGGGATCAACGACGCGCCGGCGCTCGCGCGCGCCGACATCGGCTTCGCGATGGGCGCGATGGGCACCGACACGGCGATCGAGACGGCCGACGTCGCGCTGATGGACGACGACCTGCGCAAGATTCCCGCGTTCGTGCGGCTGTCGCGCGCGACGCACCGCGTGCTGGTGCAGAACATCGGCTTCGCGCTCGGCGTGAAGGTCGTGTTCCTCGGACTGACGGTCGCGGGGCTCGGCACGATGTGGATGGCGGTCTTCGCCGACGCGGGCGGGAGCCTGATCGTCGTGGCCAACGGCTTGCGGCTGCTGTCGTCCTCCGGCGCGTTCGGCGGCGCCCCGGCCAGGCGTTGAGGAGCGCACGATGAGCTTTCTGAAACGGATTCTCGGCGGCCACGGCCGCGAGCACGGCAACGGCGGACACGGCAACGGCGGGCACGGCGGCGGACACGGCGGCGGGCATCACGGCGAGTCGCGCCAGGGTGGGCATGGCGGTCACGACGCGCGCGGCCGCGACCGCCACGGCTGGGGCTGGCAGGCGCCCGCCGATGCCGGCGGCGGGCAACGCGGCCAGGGCGGCAACGTGCCGCTGAGCCAGCTCGCGTGCGCGGGCTGCGGCGCGCCCAACGCGGCCGATGCACGCTTTTGCACGCAATGCGGCGTCGCGCAACGCGGCAAGGCCTGCAGCCGTTGCCATGCGGCGCTTGCGGCCGACGCGCGGTTCTGTCCCGGCTGCGGGACGCAGCCTGCTTAAGGATCTCCGCGAGTTCGCGTCGGCCACGCATACGCACAAGCCGGCGCGCTTCGTTCGAGGCCGGCGCACCGGCATGCCCGACGTCGTCCCGGGCATGCTCTCACCGGCCATATCGTCGCGGTCCGTTCGGATACACGGCGCCACGACGCACGCGTCGCTCAGCGCAGCGGCAGGTGAATTTCGGTGAGCAGGTCGGCCGGCGCCGTGTCCATCGGCGTATTGAGGTACAGCTCGAACGGCGGCGCGTCGGCGGCTTCGCGGCCCGAGTGGCGCAGCCAGTCGCCGTAGAGCCACTGGTAGGCGGTCTTCAGGTCCGCGTACGGCCCCGTATGCAGCAGCACCGCGTATTCGCCGCCTGCGATCGTCGCACGCTCGACCGGCGGCACGGGCGCGACGTCCGGCGCACCGTCGGCCGGCATGAAGCACGCCTTCGCGCGCAACTGCGCTTCGGGCGTCGTGTCCGGATCGTCGTAGAAAATCCCGATCATCTTCGCGCCCGGGCCGACCAGCCCGTGCTGCCCGACCCACGCGCCGATCCGCCCGAACGCGTCGCCTACCTTCATGTACGCGCCGGTGTGCGTCACCGCATAGCCGCGCAGTTCCGGCAGGCGCCGGATCTCGACCTCGTGCTTGAACATGTCTGTCTCCCCTCGCTGTAATGGATAAATCGGCCGGTGGCTGCCCGTGCGGCGATGCTCGGCAGGCAGCACGCCGTACGCGTCGCGAAACGCCCGCGCGAACGCATGCGTCGACCCGTAGCCCGCGCGCCGCGCGATCTCGTCGAGCGGCCGTGCGGTGCAGACGAGATCCTCGGACGCCCGCACGATCCGCATCCGCCGCACCGTCAGCACGATCGACTCGCCGTACAGCGCGCGGTAGACGCGCTGCCAGTGATACGGCGACAGGCACGCGACTTCGGCGAGCCGGTTCAGGTCGAGCGGGCCGTCGAGATGCGCGCCGATGTACGCGTGGACGCGCGCCACGCTCGCCGCGTAGCGCACCCATGCGGGCGGGTCGGGTTTCGTTTCGGCTGGGGTCATCGGCGTGTCCGGGCTGGAACCGACGTCACGGTAGCACGGGCCGAATGGACAAATCTTGCGGAAATGCCGCGCCGCGGATGGCTCCGCCCCTTTTAAATTTTTCATGAAATGGGGTCTTGTCCCGCCGGAATCTATGACTAAAGTTAAACACGGTGAAATCGGGTGATCGCGTCATTTTTCTCGGGTAAGTTGCTCGGACGGGGCAGCACGCTTTTTCGAAGT
Organism: Burkholderia sp. BCC0506; assembly: GCF_902833145.1. GTDB lineage: Bacteria > Pseudomonadota > Gammaproteobacteria > Burkholderiales > Burkholderiaceae > Burkholderia. Next base: position 131,163 of record NZ_CADFEN010000012.1, read on the forward strand.
ACGCAGGTCGTTCGTCGATGTTCAATCGCACCACCACGTTTTCGGGAGAAGAAGAAATGGATGCTTCCAGCTTCATCACGTCGCTGCAGACCACGCTAGGCGGATACCTGCCCAAGATCGCCGGCGCGATCGGCATCCTGGTGATCGGCTGGCTGATCGCCGTCGCGGTGCGGGCCGGCGCGCTCCGGCTGCTCAACGCGCTGAAGGTCGACCAGCGGATCACCGAGAGCACCGGCCAGGGTGCGTGCGTCGAACGCATCATCGCCGGCGGCCTGTTCTGGCTCGTGCTGCTCGTCACCGCGGTGGGCATCTTCAACGTGCTCAACCTGTACGCGGTCTCCAACCCGTTCTCGCTGCTCGTCACGCACATCGTCAACTACCTGCCGAACCTGATCGGCGGCGCGGCGCTGACGCTGATCGCGTGGCTGATCGCGTCGCTGCTGCGCAGCCTCGCGAACCGCGCGCTGAAGGCGAGCAAGATCGACGACAAGCTGTCCGAAGGCGCCGGCATGCAGCCGATGAGCGGCTACCTCGGCGACGTGCTGTTCTGGCTCGTGATCCTGATGTTCCTGCCGGCGATCCTCGCGTCGTTCGCGCTGTCGGGCCTGCTGTCGCCGGTGCAGGGGATGGTCGACAAGCTGCTCGCGATCGTGCCGAACATCTTCGCGGCCGCGGTGATCGGCTTCGTCGGCTGGATCGTCGCGCGCGTGCTGCGCGGCCTCGTGACGAACCTGCTGGTCGCCGCCGGCGCCGACCGCCTCACGCAAGGCATCGACAGCCCGACGCCCGTGCGCGTGTCGAGCCTGGTCGGCACGGTCGTCTACGTGTTCGTGTTCGTGCCGACGCTGATCTCCGCGCTCGACGCGCTCAAGATCGACGCGATCTCGATTCCCGCGACCAACATGCTGAACCAGTTCCTCGGCGCGGTGCCGGACATCGTCGCGGCGATCGTGATCGTGCTGGCCACGTTCTACGTCGCGCGCTTCGTCGCGTCGCTCGCGCAGAAGCTGCTGGAGGCCGCCGGCGCGGACGGGCTGCCGGCCGTGCTCGGCGTCGAGCGCGTGTTCTCGGGCATCCTGCAGCCGTCGGTGCTGGTCGCGCGGCTGATCGTGTTCTTCGCGATGCTGTTCGCGTCGGTCGAGGCCGCGAACCGGCTCGGCTTCACGCAGGTGCGCGACGTCGTCACGCTGTTCATCGAATTCGGCGGCCACGTGCTGATGGGCGGCGTGATCCTCGTGATCGGCGTGTGGCTCGCGGGCCTCGCGCGCCGCGTGATCGAGCAGGCCGACCGCGAGCACAGCGTGCTGCTCGCGCGCATCGCGCAGTTCGCGATCCTCGGCCTCGTGTTCGCGATGGGGCTGCGCGCGATGGGCATCGCGAACGAAATCGTCCAGCTCGCGTTCGGCCTCGTGCTCGGCGCGATCGCGGTGGCCGTTGCGCTGTCGTTCGGCCTCGGCGGCCGGGAGGCGGCCGGCAAGCTGCTCGACCGCTGGTTCAACCAGCGCGGCGGCGGCCAGTAAGCACGGACGATCCGGCCCCGCGTCGCGCGGGCCGGATCCACGTTGCAACCCGCGTGGCCGGCGTTCGCGCAGGCGGTACCGCGAGCGTTACCGCAAGCGAAATGTCAGCCGCGATCTTTGCCGAATTTCGATAACACGTCGTTTAATGACTCTCTAGCATCGATTCTCAGTCGCGCGGGCCCGCAGCCCGGCGCCCTTGAGGAGAGAGTCCGATGAAAGCAGAGTCGAATGGCCGGCCCGCCGCCGGCGCCAAGTCCTCCGGCCAGCCCGCGCTGCAGCAGACGCTCGGCACCTGGCAACTGTGGGGCATCGCGGTCGGCCTCGTGATTTCCGGCGAATACTTCGGCTGGAGCTACGGCTGGGCGAGCGCCGGCACGCTGGGTTTCGTGATCACCGCGCTGTTCGTCGCGGCGATGTACACCACCTTCATCTTCAGTTTCACCGAGCTGACGACGTCGATTCCGCATGCGGGCGGCCCGTTCGCGTACGCGCGCCGCGCGTTCGGCCCGACCGGCGGCTATCTGGCCGGCGCCGCGACGCTCGTCGAGTTCGTGTTCGCGCCGCCCGCGATCGCGCTCGCGATCGGCGCGTACCTGCACGTGCAGTTTCCGGGGCTCGAACCGAAGCACGCGGCGATGGGCGCGTATCTCGTGTTCATGGCGCTGAACATCGTCGGCGTGCAGATCGCGGCGACCTTCGAGCTCGTCGTCACGCTGCTCGCGATCTTCGAGCTGCTGGTGTTCATGGGCGTCGTGTCGCCGGGCTTCGCGTGGAGCAACTTCATGAAGGGCGGCTGGTCCGGCGCCGATCATTTCAGCGTGGGCGCGTTCCACGGGATGTTCGCGGCGATTCCGTTCGCGATCTGGTTCTTCCTCGCGATCGAAGGCGTCGCGATGGCCGCCGAGGAAGCGAAGAACCCGAAGCGCTCGATTCCGATCGCCTACGTGGCCGGGATCCTGACCCTCGTCGCGCTCGCGATCGGCGTGATGGTGTTCGCCGGCGGCGCGGGCGACTGGACCAAGCTCGCGAACATCAACGACCCGCTGCCGCAGGCGATGAAGTACATCGTCGGCGCGAACAGCGGCTGGATGCACATGCTCGTGTGGCTCGGGCTGTTCGGGCTCGTCGCGTCGTTCCACGGGATCATCCTCGGCTATTCGCGCCAGATCTTCGCGCTGGCCCGCGAAGGCTATCTGCCGGAGTGGCTCGGCAAGGTGCATCCGCGCTTCAAGACGCCGCATCGCGCGATCCTCGCGGGCGGCGTGGTCGGGATTGCCGCGATCTACAGCGACGAGCTGATCCAGTTCGGCGGGCAGACGCTCACCGCGAACATCGTGACGATGTCGGTGTTCGGCGCGATCGTGATGTATATCGTGAGCATGGCGGCGCTGTTCAAGCTGCGCCGCTCGCAGCCGAACATGGCGCGGCCGTTCCGCGCGCCGCTGTACCCGATCTTCCCGGCATTCGCGATCCTGGCGGCGCTCGTCTGCCTCGGCACGATGGTGTACTTCAACGCTCTGGTGGCGCTGGTGTTCGTCGGCTTCCTCGCGGTCGGCTACGCATACTTCCTCGCGACCCGCGCGCAGCGCGCGAGCGCGCCCGGCGACGCGCTGCTGGAGGAGTGAGCGCGGTGACGACGGCGAACGTGAAAGGCCGTTCCTGACGGCATCCGGCGCGCCCCGTCGAACGGGCGCGCCGTCGGCATTTGGCAAGGAGATTCGAACGATGTCCTATACGGAGACGATCGGTCCGCGCACGTACCGCTTCGCGGACCTGAAGACGCTGCTCGCGAAGGCGAGCCCGCTGCGTTCCGGCGACCAGCTCGCCGGCGTCGCGGCGGCGAGCGAGGAGGAGCGCGTCGCCGCGAAGATCGCGCTCGCGGGCGTGCCGCTGAAGGCGTTCCTGAACGAAGCGGTGATCCCGTACGAAGACGACGAGGTCACGCGCCTCATCATCGACGATCACGACGCACAGGCCTTTGCCGACATCTCGCACCTCACCGTCGGCGATTTCCGCAACTGGCTGCTGTCGCCCGCGGCCGACGGCGCGGCGCTCGAACGGATCGCGCCGGGCCTCACGCCCGAGATGGTCGCGGCCGTGTCGAAGCTGATGCGCAACCAGGACCTGATCGCGGCGGCGAGGAAGCGCCGCGTCGTCACGCGCTTTCGCAACACGGTCGGGCTGGCCGGCCGGATGTCGGTGCGGCTGCAGCCGAATCACCCGACCGACGACGTGAAGGGCATCGCCGCATCGATGCTCGACGGGCTGATGTACGGCTGCGGCGACGCGATGATCGGCATCAACCCGGCCACCGACAGCCTGGCGGCGATCGTGAAGCTGCTCGCGATGATCGACGGCTTCCGCGAACGCTACGGCGTGCCGACGCAATCGTGCGTGCTCACGCACGTGACCAACACGATCGCGGCGATCGAGAAGGGCGCGCCGGTCGACCTCGTGTTCCAGTCGATCGCGGGCACCGAGAAGGCCAATGCCAGTTTCGGGATCTCGCTCGCGCTGCTTGCCGAGGCGCGCGAGGCCGCGTTGGCGCTGAAGCGCGGCACGGTCGGCAACAACCTGATGTATTTCGAGACGGGGCAAGGCAGCGTGCTGTCGGCGAACGCGCATTTCGGCGTCGACCAGCAGACCTGCGAAGTGCGCGCGTATGCGGTCGCGCGCAAGTTCGAGCCGTTCCTCGTGAACACGGTGGTCGGCTTCATCGGGCCCGAATACCTGTACGACGGCAAGCAGATCATCCGCGCGGGGCTCGAGGATCACTTCTGCGGCAAGCTGCTCGGCGTGCCGATGGGCTGCGACATCTGCTACACGAACCACGCGGAAGCCGACCAGGACGACATGGACACGCTGCTGACGCTGCTGGGGGCGGCCGGCATCAACTTCATCATGGGGATTCCCGGCGCGGACGACGTGATGCTGAACTACCAGAGCACGTCGTTCCACGACCAGCTCTACGTGCGCGAGGTGCTCGGCCTGCGTCGCGCGCCCGAGTTCGAGGAATGGCTGGAGACGATGGAGATCGCCGACGCGCACGGCGCGCTGCGCGCGGCGAATGCACGCGTGCCGCTGCTCGCGGGCGCGAACGACTGGATGGGGGTGTCCGCATGAGCGACGCCGTCGAGAAGAACCCGTGGGCGCAACTGAAGGCGTTCACGAACGCGCGGATCGCGCTCGGCCGCGCGGGCAACAGCCTGCCGACCGCGCCGCTGCTCGCCTTCAACCTGTCGCATGCGCAGGCGCGCGACGCGGTGCACCAGCCGCTCGACGCGGACGCGCTGCGGCGCGAGATCGAGGCGGCCGGCCTGCTGCCGACGCTGCGCGTGCAGAGCGCGGCGCCCGACCGCGACCATTACCTGCGCCGGCCCGATCTCGGCCGCAAGCTGTCGGACGACAGCCGCGGGCTGCTGGCCGGCTACGGGGCGGCGCTCGACGAAGCGCCCGATGTCGTGTTCGTGGTCGGCGACGGGCTGTCGGCGTTCGCGGCCGCGAAGCAGGCGCTGCCGCTGTTGCAGGCGGTGCGGCCGCGGCTCGACGCGGACGGCTGGCGGATCGGCCCGGTGGTGGTCGCGACGCAGGCGCGCGTCGCGCTCGGCGACGAGATCGGCGAGCTGCTGCGCGCGAAGGTGGTCGCGATGCTGATCGGCGAACGGCCGGGGCTCAGCTCACCGGACAGCCTCGGCGTCTACCTGACGTGGGCGCCGAAGGTCGGCTGTCACGACGCGCTGCGCAACTGCATCTCGAACGTGCGGCCCGAAGGGCTGCCGCACGCGGCCGCCGCGCACAAGCTGCATTACCTGATGACGCATGCGCGCAGGCTCGGGCTGACGGGCGTCGGGCTGAAGGACGACAGCGACGCGCTGCTGCCGGCGGAGGAAGCGGAGCGGATCGGGGCGACTACCTGAACAGCCGCTCGCACAGGAAATCGACGAACACGCGCAGCTTCGGCGACAACTGCCGGCTCGACGGCCACACGATCGAGAATTGCCCCGGCGCGATCCGGTAGTCGTCGAGCACGGTGACGAGCGCGCCCTGTTCGAGCGCGTCGCGCGCGAGGAAATCGGGCATGTAGCCGATGCCGAGCCCCGCGAGCACGGCGCCGCGCAGCGCCTCCATGTTGTTGCAGGTCATCGCGGTGCGCAGCTTCAGCGGCGTGCCGTCGTCGGCCGCGAGCGCCCAGTCCTGCAGCTTGCCGGTGGTCGGGAAGCAGTAGCGCACGCAGTCGTGCGCTTCGAGCTCGCGCGGCGTGCGCGGCATCCCGGCCTGCGCGAGATACGCGGGCGTCGCGCACAGCACGAACGCGAACGGGCCGAGCCGCCGCGACATCAGGCTCGAATCGGACAGCGGGCCGCTGCGGATCACCGCGTCGAAACCGCCTTCGACCACGTCGACCATCCGGTCGTTGAAATCGAGATCGAGCTCGATGTCCGGATAGCGTTGCCGGAATTCGGGCAGCACCGGCAGCAGGAAGCGGTAGCCGATCACCGGCAGGCTCACGCGCAGCTTGCCGCGCGGGCGTTGCGCGGACGCCGTCACGGTCGCCTCCGCGTCGCGGAAATCCTCGAGGATGCGCTGGCAGCGCTCGTAGAAATGCCGCCCCTCGTCGGTGAGCGTCACGCGCCGCGTCGTGCGGTTGAACAGCCGCACGCCGAGCGACTGCTCCAGTTTCGCGATCGTCTTGCCGACCGCCGATGCCGAGATGCCGAGCGCGCGGCCGGCCGCGACGAAGCTCAGCGCTTCGGCGGTGCGGACGAACGCGACGATGCCGGTGAGGTTTTCCATCGAATCGAAGGGCGTGCGGCGACGCACGCTGCCACGTCAATTGCGGAATTTTAGTCCGTTATATGTGGAACTTCGTGTGGTTTTTCACGGATTGAATCGGATTTATCTTCTGTCGTTCCGATGGCGCATCCGCGCCGGCTTTTCGAGGAGCGATGATGGATCACCCTGTTTCACCTGTTTCAGCCCTGGCCGCGCGCCGGCGGGCATGGGTGCTGGCCGCCGTCTGCATGGCCGCCGTCGCGCTGCCGCTGTCGTTTTCGGGCGGCGCGGTCGCGACGCCGGCGATCGGCCGCGATCTGCACGGCAGCCCGGTCGCGATGAACTGGATCACCAACGCGTTCATGCTCGCGTTCGGCAGCTTCCTGATGGCGTCGGGCGCGCTGGCCGACCAGTTCGGCCGCAAGCGCCTGTTCGCGATCGGCGTCGGCGGCTTCACGCTGATGTCGGTCGCGCTCGCGTTCGCGCCGTCGATGCTCGCGGTCGACTTGCTGCGCGCCGCGCAAGGGCTTTCGGCGGCCGCGGCGCTGGCCGGCGGCACGGCCGCGCTCGCGCAGGAGTTCGACGGCGCGGCGCGCACGCGTGCATTCAGCCTGCTCGGCACGACCTTCGGGATCGGGCTCGCGTTCGGGCCCGTGCTGGCCGGCGGGCTGATCGGGCATTACGGCTGGCGCGCGATCTTCGTGACGAGCGCGCTGGCCGGCGTGCTGTCGCTCGCGTTCGGGCTGCCGCGCATGCACGAGTCGCGCGACCCGCACGCGACCGGGCTCGACTGGCCCGGCACGGCCGCGTTCACGACCGCGCTGACGCTGTTCACGTTCGGCGTGATCGAGGCGCCCGCGCGCGGCTGGTCGAGCGCGCCCGTGATCGCGCTGCTGGCCGGCGCGGCGCTCAGCGCGTGCGCGTTCGTGACGATCGAGACGCGCGTCGCGCGGCCGATGCTCGACCTGTCGCTGTTTCGCATCGCGCGCTTCGTCGGCGTGCAGGTGCTGCCGGTGTCGACCTGTTGCTGCTACATCGTGCTGCTCGTCGTGCTGCCGCTGCGCTTCATCGGCATCGACGGCTTCAGCGAGATCGACGCCGGCTGGCTGATGCTCGCGATCTCCGCGCCGATGCTGGTCGTGCCGCTCGTCGCGGCGACGCTCACGCGCTGGCTGTCGGCCGGCGTGATTTCAGGGCTCGGGCTGCTGGTCGCGGCGGCCGGGCTCGTGTGGCTCGGGATCGCGTTGCGCGGCGGCGCGGGGCCGGCGGCGATCGCGCCGATGCTCGCGATCGGCGTCGGCGCTGGCATGCCGTGGGGGCTGATGGACGGGCTGTCGGTGAGCGTCGTGCCGAAGGAGCGCGCGGGGATGGCGACGGGCATTTTCAGCACGACGCGCGTGGCCGGCGAGGGGATCGCGCTGGCGATCGTCGGCGCGGTGCTGGCCACGCTCGCGCAAGCGGGGCTCGCACGGGCGGCCGGCACCGCCGCCGCGCCGGATGCGACGCTGCGGGCCGCCGCGCGGCTCGCGACCGGCGATCTCGCGGGCGCGGCGGCCGCGTTGCCGGGCGTCGGTCGCGCGGCATTGATCGCGAGCTACACGCACGCGTTCGACCGGCTGCTGATCGCGCTGGCCGTCGTCACGGTGCTGTGCGCGGTGGTGGTGTTCGGGTTTCTCGGCGGACGGCCGGCTGCCGACGAAGCGGGCGACAAAGCGGCCGACAAGGCGCGCGACGAGGCGGACGGTCATGTGCACGCCGATGTGTCGGCGCGCAGCGGGATCGAGCCGGCCTGTGCGGAGACGCACGGGCGCTGACGACTGCCGCGCGACGCATCGGCGCGTTCCGTTTGTCGGTCACGCGCCCGTCGCGCCCGGACGGTCCGTCGATCAGCGCCTCACCTCATGTTGCGCAACGCGCAACCGTCGCGCATCACGCCAGCACGAGCGGCGGCAGGGCCGCATCCGTGCGCGCCTGCGCACGTTCCACCTCGATCACGAGATAACGCAGCGCATCCGGCCACAGGTGCGCGTGCCGCTGCGCGTCCTCGTCGAGCGTCGCGCGGCCCTGCACGAGCCACGTCGTCTGGCGCACGAAATCGACGAACAGCAGTGCGATGGCCGGATTCACGAGCAGGTTGCCGATCGTGTTGAGCAGGTTGTTGCCCGCGAAGTCGGGCAGTACCAGCGTGCGGCGATCCGGGACATCGACGAGCGGCGTGAACGAACCGTCGGCGCGCGGCTGGCGGCCGCGGTACGAACAGTCGGCGTTGCCGGCCGCGTCGGCGGTCGCGACGATCAGGAAAGCCTGCTCGCGAATGAATGCGATGGCGTCGTCGGTCAGGGGGCCGCGATCGTTCATGGTGTCGGTCGGCGTGGGCGCCGTGGCGTGTGGATCCGCAACGGTCATGCAAGCGACATGCCACGCGGCGCGGCACGCCTCCGCGGGCGGCGCGCGTGCGCGCACTGTGGAAATTCCGAACACCGGCCCCGCCGCTGCGCAACCGCGGTGTTCAGAATCGGCACACCCGCCGTGTTGCGTGCGTGAACACCGCACGGTGCGAGCACCGGCCGGCCTCGATCGACATGCTCCCGATCCCGTCCGTTCTGTTTGGCACGCATGTTGCGTAAACGGGACCAGCGCATTCCAACCGGCGCTGTACTCACACAAGCACGATGAACAGGAGACATGTATGAACCCGTTTGACCTGAAACAACTGGGCCTCGACGTCGAATACCCGTACCGCCAGCAATACGACAACTACATCGGCGGCAAGTGGGTGGCGCCCGTGAAGGGCGAGTATTTCGAGAACGTGTCGCCGATCAACGGCCAGCCGTTCTGCCGCGTGCCGCGCTCCGGCGCCGACGACATCGAGCTGGCGCTCGACGCCGCGCATGCCGCGCGCCGCAAGTGGGGCAAGACGTCCGTGGCCGAGCGCGCGAACCTGCTGCTCGCCGCCGCCGACCGGATGGAAAAGAACCTGAAGCTGCTGGCCGTGGCCGAGACGATCGACAACGGCAAGCCGCTGCGCGAGACGATGGCGGCCGACCTGCCGCTCGCGATCGACCACTTCCGCTACTTCGCGGGCTGCATCCGCGCGCAGGAAGGCGGCATCTCCGAAATCGACGACAACACCGTCGCGTACCACTTCCACGAGCCGCTCGGCGTGGTCGGCCAGATCATCCCGTGGAACTTCCCGCTGCTGATGGCCGCGTGGAAGCTCGCGCCGGCGCTCGCGGCCGGCTGCTGCGTGGTGATGAAGCCGGCCGAGCAGACGCCCGCGTCGGTGCTCGTGCTGATGGAGCTGATCGGCGACCTGTTCCCGGCCGGCGCGATTAACATCGTGAACGGCTTCGGCAAGGAAGCGGGCGAAGCGCTCGCGACCAGCAAGCGGATCGCGAAGATCGCGTTCACGGGCTCGACCCCGGTCGGCAAGCACATCCTGCGCGCGGCGGCCGACAGCCTGATCCCGTCGACGGTCGAGCTGGGCGGCAAGAGCCCGAACATCTTCTTCGCCGACGTGCTCGACCAGGACGACGCGTTCCTCGACAAGGCGCTCGAAGGGCTCGCGATGTTCGCGCTGAACCAGGGCGAAGTGTGCACGTGCCCGTCGCGGATCCTGATCCAGGAATCGATCTACGAACGCTTCATCGAGAAGGCCGTCGCGCGCGTCGAGCGCATCAAGGCCGGCCATCCGCTCGACCTGCAGACGATGATCGGCGCGCAGGCGTCGCAGCAGCAGCTCGACAAGATCCTGTCGTACATCGACATCGGCCGAGGCGAAGGCGCGCAATGCCTGACGGGCGGCGAGCGCACGGCGCCGGCCGCCGAGCTGGGCACGGGCTACTACGTGAAACCGACGATGCTGCTCGGCAACAACAAGATGCGCGTGTTCCAGGAGGAGATCTTCGGGCCGGTCGCGTCGGTGATGACGTTCAAGGACGAGCAGGAAGCGATCGAACTCGCGAACGACACGTTCTACGGGCTCGGCGCGGGCGTGTGGACGCGCAACGGCACGCGTGCGTACCGGATGGGCCGCGAGGTCGAGGCCGGCCGCGTGTGGACCAACTGCTACCACCTGTACCCCGCGCATGCGGCGTTCGGCGGCTACAAGCAGTCGGGGATCGGCCGCGAGACGCACAAGATGGCGCTGTCGAACTATCAGCAGACGAAGTGCCTGCTGGTCAGCTACCAGGCCGAGGCGCTCGGGTTCTTCTGATCGCCGACGCCGGCGCGAAGGGCCGCGGCCGGTTCGGCCCGGCCCTTCGCCCGGTTCGATTTCCCGATTCAACCGTCGGCGCCGGTTGCGTTTTTCTGCGCGGCCGGCGCCGGCAACGCTGCCGGCCGCCGCGCGTTCGCGGCGGCACGGTGCGCCGATGCGTGCGACGACCCCCAAGCATGGCAGAACCGCCCCGATTCTTTCCCCGTCACCCGGTATTCCATCCGGGCGAACTCGACGCGCAACACCGCTTCGGCGTCGCCGACGAAGCCGAGCGGATGAGCGATGCCGTGACCACGCGGCTGAGCCTCGGTGTGCGGCAGTTCGTCGAATCGCAACCGTTCATGTTCGTCGGTCTGGTATCTGGCGCCGGTGCATCGATGACCTGCGACATCGTGCAAAGCCGGCGCGACGCGAACGGCGATCTGCTGCCGGTCGTGCGCGTGATCGATACGAAGACGCTGCGGTTCGCGTTGCCGGCCGCGCATGACGGCGACGGCGGCCGGCTCGACGCGGCTGCCTGCGACGGCAGCGGGGTCGGATTGCTGTTCGTCGATTTCGTGCGCGGCCTGCGCTACCGGATCAACGGTCGCGCCACGCTGCGCGCCGATCTGCCGGAAGCCGACGCGGCGCCGTGGGCGGCCGGCAGCGCAATCGTCGAGCTGGCGATCGCGCAGGCCTACGGCAATTGCGGCACGCGGGTCGTGCGGCTGAAGCCGGCCCGGTAGCCGGCATCCGGGCGAGGGGCGGCGGGCGGCGGCGCGCATGCGCGGTCGCCGCGCGGATCGCACCGGCGGCGTGCGCGGCATGCCGCCTTCGGGTGCGCCCGCATGGCGCGCATCGGCCGGACAGCGTGGAATGGCGGGTTGCTCGCCGGGCCATGCGGTTCGGCACGGGACTTGCGTGATACGCACGGTTCCGCGCAGGTGAGGGAGGACACGATGAATCGACATGTGGCGTGTACGGAGGAGCCGACCGCCGAAGACACGCGGCGCAGCGCGCAGGGCGACGACGCGTTCGCCGGGCAGGCCGTCGTCAGCGTCGCGCACGATGCGGACGAGCAGGCGCGCAACCTGATCGGCTGGCGGCAAACCTACGACCAGCTCGCGGCCGGCCGCTTCGTCGGCACGTTGACCGAGCTGCCGCTCGACACGATGAAGCTGTTTCGCGAATCGACCAGCCACCTGCTGCGCCAGGCGTGCGAAGTGCGCGGCGATGCGTACTGGTTCGGCATCCCGCTCGTGTGCGACGGCTCGGCGCGCGTCGATGCGTGCCGCATCGGCCCCGGCGCACTCGCGTTCCGGCCCGGCAACGTCGAATTCGAGCTGGTGACGCCCGCGCAGTTCTCGATCTACGGCGTCGTCGTGCGCGGCGACGTGCTGCGCCGCTACGCGGCGGAAGTCGAGCGTCGCGCGCTCGACGAGCGGCTCTTCACGCAGCGCGTGATGCAGGTCGGCGACGCGCGGCTCGCGCGCCTGTGCGCGCTGCTCGGCCGCCGGCTCGACGGCGCGGTGGCGATGGCCGGCCCGCTGCCCGATGCGCAGCGCGACGACCTGCAGGCCGAAGTGCTGGCCGCGCTGTTCGATGCGTGTTCGCAGCCGGCCGACGACGGCAGCGGCGCCGCGCCGTCGACGCGCCGCTGGATCGTCGACCAGGCGCGCGATTACGTGCTCGCGCACCGCACGCGCCCGGTCGGCGTGCCCGAGCTGTGCGAACAGTTGCACGTGAGCCGGCGCACGCTGCAGTACTGCTTCCAGGACGTGCTCGGGATGGCGCCCGCGACCTATCTGCGCACGCTGCGGCTGAACGGCGCGCGGCGCGATCTGTGCGGGCGCGCGGCCGGCTCGGTGCAGGACGTCGCGGAGGCGTGGGGCTTCTGGCATCTGAGCCAGTTCGCGACCGATTACCGGCGCCTGTTCGGCAAGCGGCCGTCGGAGACGCTGCGCGATCGCGCGTGAGGGGCGCGGCCGGGCACGCCGCGGCCGTTTCGACCGTCCCGCTTGCCGCCGCGCCGGCTTCGCTCAGATGGCCCGCGCTGCCGCATCGCGCGGTGCGGGCCACGCCAGCGCGTCCCAGTCGATGGCGCGGTAGGCGGCTTCGACCGCCGCCAGATCGTCCGGCTGCTCGCTGCGATGCAGCCCGTGCAATTCGGCCGGCACGTCGAGCATGACCGCCTCGCAGTGCGGATAGTCACGTACGCGCAAGGCGGGCCCGATCGTCGTGAAGCACGCGAGCGTCGGCACGTCGAAACCGTCGGCGAGATGCACGGCCGCCGTGTCCGGCGCGAACAGCAGGCTCGCCCCCTTGATCCACGCGATGAAGCGTGCGGTGTCGGCCGCGTCGCGGCTCACATCCACGTAAGCCGGATGCGCGAGCGGGCCGAAGCCGACTACCGGCAATCCGTAACGCTGCGCGAGCCGGTCCACGAACGCGACGCGCAGCGCGGGCGGCACGCTGCGCACCGCGGTGCTCGCATTCGGGCAGAACAGCACGTACGGCCGCCGCCATTCGGCCGGCAGCGCGGGCAGCGGCAGCCGCGCGAGCCAGCGGTTGCGCTTCGCGGCGGCCGGCACGGCGGCCGGATCGGCGCCGAGCGCGTCGAGGAAGAAGTCGATCATCGGCAGTCGCGCGAACGCGGGCCAGTACAGATGATTGCCGACGTCGATGCAACGCGCGTCGGCGGGTAGCGCATCGGCGGGGCACGGCAGCGTGCGCGACGGCGCGACGACGTCGGCCGCGAGCGCATACAGCGCCTCGACATAGCGCGGCGCGCGCGCCGGCCGGTACAGCGTGAAGCGCAGGCCCGCATGTGCCGCGCGCAGTGCGGCGAGGGCCGTGAGCCCGATCACCGAATCGCCGAGCGTGACGCCCATCCCGTTGATCACGTGGACGTGCCGCGCATCGCCGTAATCGAGCCGGAACGGCCGGTGCGCGGCGTGCAGCAGGCCGAGCGCGGGCGCGGCCGCCATGTAGCCTTCGGCGCGCACGTCGCCATGCTCGAGGTCGTACGGCGCGACGAGCGCGCCGTCGGGCGCGAGCAGCGTGCCGGGGCAGGCCAGCGCGTCGTCGTGCGACAGCGCGGCGGCGGGCGGCGCGGTGTGCATGTCCACGTTCACCGCCGTCATGCGCCGCGCGCGCGGCGGCCTTGCTCGCGGATCTGCTCGAGCGTCGCGGCCGGCGTGCTGGCGTCCTGCGGGATACGGATCTCGATCACCGCCGGCAGTCCGCAGGTCAGCGCGCGTTCGAGCGCGGGCGCGAAATCGGCAGTGCGCTCGACCGTCTCGCCATGCGCGCCGAACGCACGCGCATACGCGGCGAAATCGGGATTCGTGAGCCCCGTGCCGTGCACGCGGCCGGGGTAGTTGCGCTCCTGATGCATGCGGATCGTGCCGAAATGACCGTTGTTGACGACGATCGCGACGATGTTCAGCCCGTATTGCATCGCGGTCGCGAGCTCGTTGCCGGCCATCATGAAGCAGCCGTCGCCGGCGAGCGCGACGACGGCGCGCCGCGGATACAGCGACTTCGCGGCGAGCGCGGCCGGCAGCCCGTAGCCCATCGCGCCGCTCGTCGGCGCGAGCTGCGAACGGAAGTGCCGGTACGCGAAATGGCGATGCAGCCAGATCGCATAGTTGCCCGCGCCGTTGGTCAGGATCGCGTCGTGCGGCAGGCGCTCGCGCAACTGCACCATCACGTCGCCGAGCTGCACGTCGCCGGGCATCGGCAGCGGCGCATGCCATTCGCGGTACGCGCGGTGCGCATCGGCGGCCGTGCCGGCCCATGCGGGCCGCGCGGGCGGCTCGAGCGCGGCCAGCGGCGCGGCGATCTCGGGCATCCCCGACACGATCGGAAGATCGGCGGCGTACACGCGGCCGAGTTCGTCGGCGCCCTGGTGCACGTGGATCAGCGTCTGGCGTGTCTTCGGGATGTCGAGCAGCGTGTAGCCGCCGGTCGTCGCTTCCCCGAGGCGCGGGCCGATCACGAGCAGCAGGTCGGCGTCGCGGATGCGTTTCGCGAGCGCGGGGTTGATCCCGAGCCCGACGTCGCCCGCGTAGTTCGGGTGCGCGTTGTCGATCGTGTCCTGGAAGCGGAACGCGCACGCGACCGGCAATTGCCAGCGTTCGACGAAGGTGCGCAGGTTCGCGCAGGCGTCCGGCGTCCAGCCGCTGCCGCCGACGATCGCGAACGGCCGTTGCGCGCGCGCGAGCCGCTCGCGCAGCTCGTCGAGCTGCGCGGGCGACGGCGCGGCCGCGACGCGTTTCGCGGCCGGCACGACCGGCTGCGGCGCGCACGCGTCGGACAGCACGTCCTCCGGCAACGCGAGCACGACCGGGCCGGGCCGGCCCGACGTCGCGACGTGGAACGCATGGCTCAGGTATTCGGGGATGCGCCGCGGGTCGTCGATCTGCGCGACCCATTTCGCCATCTGGCCGAACATCCGGCGGTAATCGATTTCCTGGAAGGCCTCGCGGTCGAGATGCTCGCGTGCGCACTGGCCGACGAACAGGATCATCGGCGTCGAATCCTGGAACGCGGTATGCACGCCGATCGACGCGTGGGTCGCGCCGGGCCCGCGCGTGACGAACGCGATGCCGGGGCGGCCGGTCAGCTTGCCGACCGCTTCGGCCATGTTCGCGGCGGCCGCCTCGTGGCGGCAGACGACCGTCTGGATGCGGGCGGTATCGTCCGCCAGCGCATCGAGCACGGCGAGAAAGCTCTCGCCCGGCACGCAGAACACGCGTTCGACGTGATTGGCGAGCAACGCATCGACGAGCAGCCGCGCACCGGTGGTCGTGCGCGGCTCGAGATCCTTGGAATGCGACATGGGCTGCCGTCTCCCTGGGTAGCGGGACGTACAGATTACGCCGGTTGGCCGCGGGCCGGTGCGACGGCCGCTGAAAAGTGTCGGAACGCTGGGTGGGCCGAGTGCGCGCCGGCTTCGGTTGGCCATCCGGCCAGCTTGTGCGCGCTTGTGCGAGGGCGGAAAGTGAGCGCTACGGATGGCGGGCTGACGCGTGTCTCGATCCGGAAATGGGTCTCCCAAATAACAATAAAGTGGGATACCGTCCAATAGTAAAATTTCAGCGAATGAGTGGGGAAAGGGGGCGAGAATCGTCATGATGACCGAAACGATTGATCAAAAGACGCTGACGGAGCTGGTCGAGGCCGGTGCGGTGCGTGCGGCCCGCGTGGTCGGTTGCGGCAACGGTTGGGCGCTCTCGGCCCGGTGCGGTGCACACGAACGCTTCCTGTCGGCCAAGCGCGGCGACGTGCGCGTGTTTCGCCGTTTCGAAACGCTGGTCGGCTTTCTGCGCGACATCGGCATCAGCCGGTTCGATGTGGATGCATCGACGTTCGATCCGGATGCGGCCGGTCGGGCGGCCCGGCCCGATCGTTCAGCCGCGTTGAAGGCGGCGCACGAGGCGGCAGCCCACGACCGCTGGTTTCGCGAACAGGTGCAGCAGGCGCTGGATGACCCGCGCATGTCGATTCCGGACGCCGAAGTCAGCGCCGACTTCGCGTCGCGCCGTGCGGCGCTGCGTGAGCGGCTCGCGGGCAAGCGCGGGGATGCTTCTTGACCCTCGCGTCGCACTGGAATCCGAAGGCGTACGAGGATCGCGCCGCGATCATGGAATACCTCACCGAGGACGACCCGCTGGCCGCGCTCGAACTCGACGAACTGCTGGAAGAAAGGGCGGGGGCGTTATCGGCCCACGCCGAGTTGTATCGGCAAGGGCGGGTGGCCGGCACGCGCGAGCTGGTGATCGCGCCGAATTATGTACTCGTGTACCGCATTCGGCCGGCCGAGGGCATCGTTGAGGTTCTCCGGGTGCTGCATGCGCGACGGCAATGGCCGTGATGCGCGTATTCATTGCCGGCTCGTCAGCCGGGGAAGACTGATATGTACACACATGGTCAGCCGGAGCAGGTCGCGAAACGGTTTGCGCAGTGCTACACGGGCGACGTCGTCATGTCGGCGATCACCTATGCGGAACTCGAGTACGGCGTGACCGCATGCGCGAGCCCTGCCCGGGGGGCGCCGCCATCTCGCCGCATTGATCGAGGATATTCCCGTCGCGCCTTTCGACGCCGCGGCAGCGCAAGCGTATGGCCCGGTGCGCGATGCCACCCGCGAGCGGAAGAAGGATCACCTCGACAAATTGATCGCCGCGCATGCGGTGTCGCTCGATGTCGTCCTGGTGACCAACCACGAGCGGGATTTCGTCAGCTATCCGGGGGTGCGACTGGAGAACTGGCTGAACGACTAGCGTCGGGCGCCAGGTCGGCGGCAATGCGGGGTATCGATTCACCCCGCGCGACCATCGAATCCCGCATCAGCACTCGACGATATTCACCGCCAACCCGCCGCGCGACGTTTCCTTGTACTTCGTCTTCATGTCGGCGCCCGTCTCGCGCATCGTCTTGATCACGGAGTCGAGCGACACGTAGTGCGAGCCGTCGCCGCGCAGCGCCATGCGCGCCGCGTTGACGGCCTTCACCGACGCCATCGCGTTGCGCTCGATGCACGGGATCTGCACCATCCCGCCCACCGGGTCGCAGGTGAGGCCGAGGTTGTGCTCCATCCCGATCTCGGCCGCGTTCTCGACCTGCTGCGGCGTGCCGCCGAGCACGGCCGCGAGCGCGCCGGCCGCCATCGAGCACGCGACGCCCACTTCGCCCTGGCAGCCGACTTCCGCACCCGAGATCGACGCGTTGAGCTTGTACAGGATGCCGATCGCGGCGGCCGTCAGCAGGAAGTCGATCACGCCCTGTTCGTTCGCGCCGGGCGTGAAGCGCGTGTAGTAGTGCAGTACCGCCGGGATGATGCCGGCCGCGCCGTTGGTCGGCGCGGTGACGACGCGGCCGCCGGCCGCGTTTTCCTCGTTGACCGCGATCGCGTACAGGTTGATCCAGTCGATCATCGACAACGGGTCCTGCAGCGCGCGTTCCGGGCTGCCCGTCAGCGTGCGGTACAGCTGCGGCGCGCGGCGCTTGACCTGGAACGGGCCGGGCAGGTTGTCGTCGGCGTCCGGGTTGCCGATCCCGCAGCCGCGCGACACGCACGACTGCATCACGGCCCAGATCTTCAGCAGCCCGTCGCGCGTTTCTTCCTCGGTGTGCCACGCGCGCTCGTTTTCCCACATCAGCTGCGCGATCGACTTGCCGGTCGACGCGGTGAGTGCGAGCAGCTCCGCGCCGGTGCGGAACGGGTGCGTCATCTGCTCGGCCGCGCTCAGCACCTTGGTGTTCGGCGCGCCGGCCGTCACGACGAAGCCGCCGCCGACCGACAGATAGGTGCGCTCGACCAGCACCGCGCCGTTCGCGTCGCTTGCGCGCAGCTTCATCCCGTTCGGATGTTCGGGCAGCGCCTGGCGGTAGAACGCGATGTTCTCCTTCAGCACGAACGGCACCGGGTGCGTGCCGAGCAGCGCGAGCTGCTTCGTCTTGCGGACGTCTTCGAGCCGCGCGTCGATCGTGTCGGGATCGACGGTGTCGGGCGCGTCGCCGAGCAAGCCGAGCATCACGCCGCGATCGGTGCCGTGGCCCTTGCCGGTCGCGCCGAGCGAGCCGTACAGCTCGACCTTCACCTGGGCCGTCGCCGCGAGCAGCCCGTCGCGCTCGAGGCCCTGGACGAACATCAGCGCCGCGCGCATCGGCCCGACCGTGTGCGAACTGGACGGACCGATGCCGATCTTGAAGAGGTCAAACACGCTGACTGCCATTTCGATACCTGCCTTGCTATAAGAATGGTGCTAGCGCGCCTGCAATGGCAGGCACGCGGCGAGCCATGCGGGCGGCGTTGGGGAAAGCTGCTGCGCGACGCGGGCATAGCGCCCGTCGAGCCGCGCGGCCAGATGAAAGAGTTCGGTGGCGTTTTTCGGGTCCCACTGCCCCGTGTAACCCGGCAAGCCGGCCTCGCGGCGCTTCGCGTCGAACGGCACCGGCGAATTCACGAATTCCTCGTGCGTTTTCTCGCCGAGCGCATACGGCACGAGCCAGTCGAGCGCGGCCGCGAGCGTCGCGCCGTTCGCGCCGCGCTCGCGCAGCCAGTTGCGGTTGAAGCGGCGCGCGGCGAGCGCGGCCGTCACCAGCGGCTGCAGATCGTAGACCGCGTAATGCAGCGCATCGCGCTCCTCGAAATCCCAGGTCTTGCCGTCCGGGCCGATGTTGTCGGCGAGATGCTCGACGAACAGCCGCTGCGCGGCGTTCATCATCTTGCGGTCGCCGAGCGTGAACGCGGACAGCGCGATCAGCTTGATCCGGTGGCTCTGCCAGTTGTTGCGCCAGGTGCCGGTGAGCGGGCGCTTCTGCGCATCGACCTGCGCGACGTAGCCGGCGCCGAGCTTCGCGATGAACGCGGCCGCCGCGTTGCGCGTCTTCACCGGCAGCGCGCTCGCGGTCATGTCGTACGCGATGATCAGGCTGTCGAAGCGCGTCTCGTCGATCGGGTTGAAGCTCGGCTGGTAGGTCGACACCCACGCGGACAGGAAGCGGTCGACGAGCTGCAGGTAGCGCGGCGCGTTCGTCACGCGCCACGCGAGCGCGGCATCGCGCATCAGCTCCATGTCCCTGAGCGCGGCTTCACTCTGGTCGTAGATGCCTTCATGCGGTAGCGTGCCCTCGGTGTGCACGCGCGCCATCGCCTTCGGCTGCTCGCCGATGCGCGCGTCGACGCTGCGGATCAGCGCCTGCACGCCCGGCTCGGCCTGCGTCGTCTCGCTCGCCTGCAGCGCCGGCGCCGCGCAGAAATTCATCGCCGCGCGCGCACTGCCGGACACGCCGACGCCGGCGGCGGCCAGCGACAGCGATGCGACGAGCATCGGCACGTAGCGGCCTGCGCGGGTGCGCGGCCGACGCGCTGTTGCACCATGGCCCGGAAACATCGGACGCACCATGCGGAACTCCTTCATTGGCTGGATCGCGTGTGATGTTAGCCGGATTGGCGGGCAAGCGTGAAACGGTTGGCCGGGCGGGGAACGTAAAAACCGCACGCAACCGGTGGCTGCGTGCGGTGTCGTCACGGTCGGACGCTCCGGTGCGAGACGGGCGTTATGCGTAGTCCGACATCGGCACGCACGAACAGAACAGGTTGCGGTCGCCGTACGCGTTGTCCGCGCGGCCGACCGGCGGCCAGTACTTGTTCGTGCCGAGCGACGCGACCGGGTACGCGGCCTGCTCGCGCGAGTACGCGTGCGGCCATTCGTTCGCGGTGACGACGGCCGCCGTGTGCGGTGCGTGACGCAGCGGGTTGTCCTCGCGATCGGCGCGGCCTTCCTCGACCGCTCGGATTTCCTCGCGGATCGCGATCATCGCGGCGATGAAGCGGTCGAGTTCTTCCTGCGATTCCGATTCGGTCGGCTCGACCATCAGCGTGCCCGGCACCGGGAAGCTCATCGTCGGCGCGTGGAAGCCGTAGTCCATCAGGCGCTTCGCGACGTCGTCGACGCTGATGCCGCTCGTTTCCTTGATCGGACGCAGGTCGAGAATGCACTCGTGCGCGACCAGCCCGCCCGGGCCCGAATACAGCACCGGGTAGTGCGGCGCGAGACGCTTCGCGATGTAGTTCGCGTTCAGGATCGCGGTTTCGGTCGCGGCGGTCAGGTTCTTCGCGCCCATCATCGCGATGTACATCCACGAGATCGGCAGGATCGACGCCGAGCCGTACGGCGCGGCCGATACCGCACCGATGCCTTCCTCGCCGCGCGCGTAGCCGGTCGAACGCTGGTTCGGCAGGAACTTCGCGAGGTGCGCGCCGACCGCGACCGGGCCGACGCCCGGGCCGCCGCCGCCGTGCGGGATACAGAAGGTCTTGTGCAGGTTCAGGTGCGACACGTCGCCGCCGAACTGGCCCGGCGCGGTCAGGCCGACCATCGCGTTCATGTTCGCGCCGTCCACGTACACCTGGCCGCCGTGCGCATGGACGATCTCGCAGATCTCGCGGACGTTCTGCTCGAACACGCCGTGCGTCGACGGATACGTGATCATGATCGCCGCGAGGTCCTTCGAGTGCTGCTCGGCCTTCGCCTTCAGGTCGGCGATGTCGACGTTGCCCTGCGCGTCGCACGCGACGACCACGACCTTCATGCCGGCCATGTGCGCGGACGCCGGGTTCGTGCCGTGCGCGGATGCCGGGATCAGGCACACGTCGCGATGGCCTTCGCCGCGCGATGCGTGGTAAGCGTGGATGATCAGCAGGCCCGCGTATTCGCCCTGCGAGCCCGCGTTCGGCTGCAGCGATACGGCCGCGTAGCCGGTGGCCGCGACGAGCATCTGTTCGAGCTGGTCGATCATCTCGCGGTAGCCGACGGTCTGCTCGGCCGGCGCGAACGGGTGGATCCGGCCGAATTCGGGCCACGTGACGGGCAGCATTTCCGACGTCGCGTTCAGCTTCATCGTGCACGAGCCGAGCGGGATCATCGAGCGGTCGAGCGCGAGATCCTTGTCCGACAGGCTGCGCAGGTAGCGCAGCATTTCGGTTTCGGAATGGTGGCGGTTGAACACGGGGTGCGTGAGGTACGCGCTCGTGCGCTCGAGGCCGGCCGGCAGCGCGGCGACGCCGCCGAGGCCCGCGTCCAGCGCGTCGACGGCCGGCGCGGTGCCGCCTGCCGCTTGCGCGAACACGTTGAGCAGGTCGGCGAGGTCGTCGCGCGTCGTCGTTTCGTCGACCGATACGCCGACTTGCGTGTCGCTCACGCGGCGCAGGTTGATGCGCTTCGCCTTCGCGAATTCGTGAATCTGCGCGGTGCGCGCGCCGGTGTCGATCGTCAGCGTGTCGAAGAACGTGTCGTTGACGGTCGCGAAGCCGAGCTGTTTCACGCCGGCCGCGAGCAGCGCCGCGATGCGGTTCACGCGCAGTGCGATCGTCTTCAGGCCGTGCGGGCCGTGGTAGACCGCGTACATGCTGGCCATGATCGCGAGCAGCGCCTGCGCGGTACACACGTTCGACGTCGCCTTTTCGCGGCGGATGTGCTGTTCGCGCGTCTGCAACGCGAGGCGCAGCGCGGGCTTGCCCTGCGCGTCGACCGTCACGCCGACGAGCCGGCCCGGCATCTGGCGCTTGAACTCGTCACGCACCGCGAGATACGCGGCATGCGGGCCGCCGAAGCCCATCGGCACGCCGAAGCGCTGCGTGTTGCCGACCGCGACGTCCGCGCCCCATTCGCCGGGCGGCGTCAGCACGGTGAGTGCGAGCAGGTCGGCGGCGACCACCACGTGGCCGCCGGCCGCGTGGATCGCGTCGGTGAGCGCGCGGTAGTCGCGCACGTCGCCGTTCACGCCCGGATACTGCAGCAGCACGCCGAACGCGTTCGCTTGAGCGGCGTCGGCCGCCGGGCCCGTCTTGACCTCGATGCCGATCGGCAGCGCGCGCGTGCGGATCACTTCGAGCGTTTGCGGCAGCACGTCGTCGGCGACGTAGAACACGTTCGACTTCGGCTTGCCGGTACGCTGCAGCAGCGTCATCGCTTCGGCCGCGGCCGTCGCTTCGTCCAGCAGCGACGCGTTCGAGATCGCGAGGCCCGTGAGGTCGGCCACCATCTGCTGGAAGTTCAGGAGCGCCTCGAGGCGGCCCTGGGAAATTTCGGGCTGGTACGGCGTGTAGGCCGTGTACCACGCCGGGTTTTCGAGCACGTTGCGCAGGATCACGGCCGGCGTGTGCGTGTCGTGATAGCCCTGGCCGATATACGAGCGGAACACCTGGTTCTTGTCCGCGAGCGCACGCAGCGCGGCGAGGGCTTCGGCCTCGCTCTTCGGCTGCGCGAACGGGCCGAGCGGCAGCGTTTCGGCGCGGCGGATCGAGGCCGGGATCACGGCGTCGATCAGCGCGGCGCGCGACGCGAAGCCGAGCGTGTCGAGCATGGCCTGCTGGCTGGCGGCGTCGGGGCCGATGTGGCGTTCGGCGAACGCGTCGTGCGTTTCGAGCGCGGCGAGCGAGAGGGGCGTGCGGTTCATCAGGCGGTCCGGGTGTTCGAGCTTCATGGCGTGACTCTGGTCCCGCGCGCGCCGGGGCCGGCGCCGCGCGGTTCGGGTAGGGAAATTAGTCGATCAGCTTGCTGTACGCGGCGGCGTCGATCAGCTTGTCGGTCGATGCGCCGTCCGCGAGCTTGATCTTGAACAGCCACACGCCGTACGCGTCGCCGTTCACGCCTTCCGGCGAGTCGGTGGCTGCCTCGTTGACGGCGACGATCTCGCCGGACACCGGCGAGTAGATGTCGGACGCGGCCTTCACCGATTCGACGACGCCGACGGCGTCGCCCGCCGTCACCGACTTGCCGACTTCGGGCAGCTCGAGGAAGACGATGTCGCCGAGCGTGCTCTGCGCGTGATCGGTGATGCCGACCGTCAGCGTGCCGTCCGCCTCGGTGCGGATCCACTCGTGTTCGTCGGTGTACTTCAGGTCGGCCGGGACGTTGCTCATCGGATGCTCCTGGATAAAAGGGTGTGTTCGTTTTGCTGGCGCGCCGCCGAGGCGCGCCGGATGGGGTTGCGCCGGGCGCCATTTCCCGGCTTTACCGGGACGCGGCCTGCCGGTCGCTTCCCGGTCGTTACGCAGCGAGGACCTTGCCGTTGCGCACGAACGGCAGTTTTACCACGCGCGCGGGAAGATTCTTGTCTCGAATTTGCACCTGGACGGTGTCGCCGATCCGGACGGCCGCCGGCACGCGCGCGAACGCGATCGATTCCTGCATCGACGGCGAGAACGTGCCGCTCGTGATCTCGCCTTCGCCGTGCGGCGTGACGACCTTCTGGTGCGCGCGCAGCACGCCGCCCGCCTTGCCGTTCTCCTTCTGCAGGATCAGGCCGACGAACGCGGCGCGCGTGCCGTTGGCTTCCAGTGCGGCGCGGCCGACGAAGTCGCGCGGCGCGGTGAGGTCGACCGTCCATGCGAGGCCCGCGTCGAGCGGGGACACGGTGTCGTCCATGTCCTGGCCGTACAGGTTCATGCCGGCCTCGAGGCGCAGCGTGTCGCGCGCGCCGAGCCCGCACGGACGCACGCCGTTTTGCTGCAGCGCATTCCACAGCGCGACGACGTGCACGGCCGGGACGATCACTTCGAAGCCGTCCTCGCCGGTGTAGCCGGTGCGGGCGACGGTGAGATCGCCGAACGGCGTGCCGGCGACCTGCGCGGCGTTGAACGGCTTGAGCTCGCCGGTGGCCGCGCGTGCGGACGGCACCGTCGCCCAGACCTTCTCGCGGGCGTTCGGGCCCTGGACGGCGACGATCGCGAAATCGCGGCGCGGCGCGATCGTCAGGCCGTAGCCGCCTTGCTCGTTCAGCTGGTTGAACCACGCGATGTCCTTCTCGGCGGTGCCGGCGTTGACGACCACGCGGAAGAATTCTTCGGTGAAGTAGTAGACGATCAGATCGTCGATGACGCCGCCCTGCGGGTTGAGCAGGCACGAGTAGAGCGCCTTGCCGGGCGTCTTGAGCTTGCCGACGTTGTTCGCGATCGCATGCTCGAAGAACGCGCGCACGCGGCTGCCGGTGAAATCGACGACGCACATGTGCGACACGTCGAACATGCCGGCGTCGGTGCGCACGGCTTCGTGTTCTTCGATCTGCGAGCCGTAGTTGACGGGCATGTCCCAGCCGCCGAAGTCGACCATGCGGGCATTGAGCGCGCGGTGCGCGGCGTTGAGCGGGGTGTGATTCAGTGCAGTCATCGAGGCCTCAGGCAAGGCGCTTGCGCGCGGATCAGAACGGCCATGTGCCGACCGCCGCGGCCGATGGCCTCGAGCGATCCGGTACATGCCCCTCTGTCCTCGATACCTGAGAGATTGCGCTGCGGGCAAAGCCCGGCGAACGCGCGCCCCTTCGGTGGGCAGCCTGCCCGCGCAGCCGATGCGCTGCGGGCTACTGCCGCTCTCCAGAGTGCGGGGAGTGCGGCCCGCGCAATGCGCGGACGGGAATCCCCGACGCGGTCGGTCCTTTTGCCTGAGAGTTTGCGGGTGTGCCCCTTCGGCGGCGCAACCGGTGTCGGAACACCCGGTCGCACGCTCTCCCGACGCGTGCGGGCGACTGTACGCGAGCGGGTCGGCATTGTCAATTTGAGCAAAAGAATGTCGCTTCGCGACAAGCGGCCGCGGCCGGCGCCGCCGCTTCATCCGCTCCGGCGGCGCCGGCGCGTTGACTCGCTTACTCGCCGATCGCGCGCGCGGCCGTGTCGAGTTCCTGGTTCAGCACGCGCTGCTCGTCGCCGGACAGGCCGCCGTTGTGCTGGGCCGCCATGTCGTTCGCTTCCTGGCGGATCACGTCGAGGCGGTGGTGCAGCTGTGCGCCATAGGGCGGCGGGTAATAACCGCCGTTCACGCGCGCGTCGATCCGGCGATGCAGGTTGTCGATCCGGCCCTGGACCTCCTGCATGCGGTCGTTCGCGACGACCTGCGGATTCGGTCGCGGCGGCGGAGGCGCCTGCCGGGCCGGCCGCTGCGGCTGCACGATACAGGCCGCGAGCGAGGAAACCAGGGCGCAGCATGCCGCTGCGCGAATCAACCGTTGCATCACATTCTCCTGACGGATAAGTGTCGAATCGACTTTTCGAGAAACGCGTCAGACCGGACGAGCGCTGACTTTCGTTCCCGCACCATTTGTAACGGAATGTTCGGGATCGTACCGGCCGGGCGGCGTGGTGGCGGGGGCCGCGCTGCCGCCGGCGCGTGGCGGCGTGGCGCGAAGCGCGGCCGGGTCGGCACCCGGCCGAGGCCGTCAGACCACGCGGCGCGCGAACGGCAGGCGGCGGCCGTCGTGCTCGCTCTGCGCGGCGAGCTCGATGATCGTCATCACGTCGACCGCGTCCTGCGCGGTCACGGGGAACGGCGCGCCGTCGCGGATCGACGCGGCGAGCGCGCGGTAGAACTCCGCGTACTGGCCGTCGAGCGTCGGCACCGGCCGCTCGACCTCGAGGTCGCCGTCGAGCACGCGCAGCAGGCCGGGCGGATTGCCGCCGCCGAATTCGACGTCGTCCGCGGTGAGGCCGGCCTTGAGCTGGTCTTCCTGCGTGTCGAGCCCGAACTTCTGGTAGCTGCCGCGGGTGCCGTGCAGCGTGAAGCGCGCGGGCTCGATCGCCGACAGCGCGCTCGCATGCAGCGCGACGTCCTTGTCCGGATAGCCGAGCAGCAGGTGCACGAAATCGGGCGCCGTGCCGTTGTCGCGGCGCGTCTTGACGGTGGCGCTCACCGTTTCCGGCGTACCGAACAACGCGAGCGCCTGGTCGATCAGGTGCGGGCCGAGGTCGAGCAGCAGGCCGCCGCCGCGGGCCGGCTCCTCGCGCCAGCGCGTGCGCGGCGTCGGCCGGAACCGGTCGAAGTGCGACGCGAAGTACGTGATGCGGCCGAGCTCGCCCGATTCGACGATCCGGCGCACGGTGAGGAAGTCGCCGTCCCAGCGGCGATTGTGGAACGGTGCGAACAGCCGGCTGCGCGCGTTCGCGAGCCGCGCGAGCGCGAGCGCCTCGTCGGCGGTGAGCGTGACGGGCTTGTCGACGACCACGTGGCGGCCGGCTTCGAGCACCTGGCGCGCGAGCGCGAAGTGAGTGTCGTTCGGCGTGGCGATCACCACGCACTCGATGTCGTCGAGGCCGAGCAGCGTGTCGAGGTCGGGGACGATGCGCGCACCCGGATACGCGGCCCGCGCGCGATCCGCCTGACCCGTCGCGATCGCGGCGACCTCGGTGCGGCCGCTCGTGGCGATCACGGGCGCGTGGAACGTCGCGCCGGCGAAACCGAAACCCATCAAACCAATCCTGAGCAATGACGACATGGCAATTCCTGGCTGCGAAGGAAACTAAAGGATGGCGCGCCTGAGCGACGCGAGGACGACCGGCTATTTTGGCATGGCGGCGCCGCTTGCACAGACGCGTCGGGCGAAACGCACGAAGCGGTGCGGCGCGTGCGCAGGCACTGCCGGCATTTTGCGCGGAATCGTGCGCCGCGCAGCCGGCCGGCCAGGGCGCGTACCGCGTCATTCGCCCGCCACGCCGTCGCGCGCGCCGGCCGCCTCGGGCAGCCGCGGTGTGACGCGGCGCACGTAACGCCCCTGCCCCGAACGCAGCGGGCCGGCGCGGACGGCGCCGCGGCACGCATATTGTGGCCGAACGGTGCGTGAACGGGGCCGGATTGGCCGGACGGACAGCGCGCGCCCGGCCGATCGGCCTGCGGGCGCCGCGTCCGGCGGCGCGCCCGAAATACGCGCCGCCGACGTGTTAACATGCGCGTCCTGCCTGCGTGTCCGCCTGCTTCGCCAGCCTGCCGCGCACGGCATCCTCCCGGCGTTCCGCCGTCAACCCGCAACACCATCCGCCATCATGTCAGCAGGCCTCAATCCCGCTCAGAACGAAGCGGTGCGCTATCTCGACGGTCCCTGTCTCGTGCTCGCCGGCGCGGGCAGTGGCAAGACCCGCGTGATCACGCAGAAGATCGCGCATCTGATCGAAGCGAAAGGCTTCGAGCCGCGCCATATCGCCGCCGTCACGTTCACGAACAAGGCGGCCGCCGAAATGCGCGAGCGCGTGTCGAAGCTGCTGGAAGGCAAGACGCTCACCACGCCGGGCAAGGAAGGCCGCAAGGTGCCCGTCAACCAGCTCACCGTCTGCACGTTCCACTCGCTCGGCGTGCAGATCCTGCGCCAGGAGGCCGAACACGTCGGCCTGAAGCCGCAGTTCTCGATCATGGATTCGGACGACTGCTTCGGGATGATCCAGGAGCAGCTCGGCACGACCGACAAGGGGTTGATCCGCAAGATCCAGAGCATCATCTCGCTGTGGAAGAACGGCCTGATCATGCCCGACGAGGCGATGGCGATCGCGGCCAACGAGGACGAGCATCAGGCCGCGCTCGTCTACCGCAACTACGTGGCGACGCTGCATGCGTACCAGGCGGTCGACTTCGACGACCTGATCCGCCTGCCGGCCGAGCTGTTCGCGAAGAACGAGCAGGTGCGCGACCGCTGGCAGAACAAGCTGCGCTACCTGCTGATCGACGAGTACCAGGACACCAATGCGTGCCAGTACGAGCTGCTGAAGCAGCTCGCGGGCCCGCGCGCCGCGTTCACGGCGGTGGGCGACGACGACCAGGCGATCTACGGCTGGCGCGGCGCGACGCTGGAGAACCTCGCGCAGCTCGGCAAGGATTTCCCGAAGCTGCACGTGATCAAGCTCGAGCAGAACTACCGGTCGACGGTGCGGATCCTGACCGCCGCGAACAACGTGATCGCGAACAACCCGAAGCTGTTCGAGAAGAAGCTGTGGTCCGAGCACGGGATGGGCGATTCGATCACCGTCACGGCGTGCAACGACGAGGAACACGAGGCCGAGTCGGTCGTGTTCCGGCTGTCCGCGCACAAGTTCGAGCGGCGCGCGCAGTTCCGCGACTACGCGATCCTGTACCGCGGTAATTTCCAGGCGCGGATCTTCGAGCAGGTGCTGCGGCGCGAGCGGATTCCGTACGTGCTGTCCGGCGGCCAGTCGTTCTTCGACAAGGCCGAGATCAAGGATCTGTGCGCGTACCTGCGGCTGATCGCGAACGCCGACGACGATCCCGCGTTCATCCGCGCGGTCACGACGCCGCGCCGCGGCATCGGCAACACGACGCTGGAAGCGCTCGGCTCGTTCGCGGGGCAGGCGAAGGTGTCGCTGTTCGAGGCCGTGTACATGGGCGGGATCGAGGCGCGGCTGTCGGCGCGCCAGGTCGAGCCGCTGCGGATGTTCTGCGACTTCATCCAGCGCCTGACCGAGCGCGCGGACAAGGAGCCCGCGACCGTCGTGCTCGACGACATGATGGAGGCGATCCACTACGAGGCGTACCTGTACGACGCGTTCGACGAGCGGCAGGCGCAGTCGAAGTGGCAGAACGTGCTCGAATTCCTCGAATGGCTCAAGCGCAAGGGCACGAAGCCCGAGACGGAAGCCGTCGACGGCGAGGCCGAAGGTTTCCACAACGCGGACGGGCTCGCCGATACGGGCAAGAACCTGCTCGGGCTGATCCAGACCGTCGCGCTGATGTCGATGCTCGAAGGCAAGGACGAGGATCCGGACGCCGTGCGGCTGTCGACCGTCCATGCGTCGAAGGGGCTCGAGTATCCGCACGTGTTCCTGGTCGGCGTCGAGGAAGGCATCATGCCGCACCGCGGCGGCAGCGAGGACGACGGCCCGATCGACAACGAGCGGATCGAGGAGGAGCGCCGGCTGATGTACGTCGCGATCACCCGCGCGCAGCGCAGCCTGCACCTGAACTGGTGCAAGAAGCGCAAGCGGGCGCGCGAGACGGTCGTGTGCGAACCGTCGCGCTTCATCCCGGAGATGGGGCTCGACGAAGCGCCGCCGCCGACGCCGGAAGAAGCGCCGATGTCGCCGAAGGACCGGCTCGCGAGCCTGAAGGCGTTGCTGCAGAAGTGACGCGACGGCGCCGCCGCGAGCACGACGGCGCGGCGAACGGGCGACCCCAAAACGAAACCCCCGCGGTGCGCTGGCGCCGCGGGGGGGGGGGGTTACGGCAGGCCGGGTGGTGCGTTACTTCGCCGCGTTGACCATGTAGTCGACGGCCGCCTTCACGTCGGCATCCGACGCGTTCGACCCGCCCTTCGGCGGCATCGCGCCCTTGCCGTGCAGCGCGTAGTTGTAGACCGTATCCATCGAGTCCTTCAGGCGCGGCGCCCAGTCTTCCTTGCTGCCGAACTTCGGCGCGCCGAGCACGCCGGCCGCGTGGCAGGCCTGGCAGGTCGACGCATACAGCGCCTTGCCGGCCGTTGCCGCATCGGCGCCGGCCGGGGCGGCCGCGGGCTTTTCGCCGGCCTTCGGGATCGCGGCGATCGCAGCCATCGCGGCGGCGGCCTGCGCGTTCGACGCGTCGGCGCCCGACGCGGGCGCGCCGCTGGCGGGCTGTGCCGCGTTGGCGGCCGGTGCGGCCGGTTCGGGGAAGTTCGCGCCGTCGTTGTTCGCCATGTAGACGATCGCACGGGCGATTTCATAGTCGCTGACGTCGTCGGGGCTGGTGCCGCCGCGCGCCGGCATTGCGCCCTTGCCCGCGAGGGCCGTCTTCAGCAGCGTGTCGAAGCCTTGCG
Organism: Burkholderia sp. BCC0506; assembly: GCF_902833145.1. Classification (GTDB taxonomy): domain Bacteria; phylum Pseudomonadota; class Gammaproteobacteria; order Burkholderiales; family Burkholderiaceae; genus Burkholderia. The sequence continues at coordinate 160,728 of NZ_CADFEN010000012.1, forward strand.
AGATGCGCGGCGCCCAGTCGTCCTTGTTGCCGAACTTCGGCGCGCCGGCGGCGCCCGTACCGTGGCAGGTCACGCAGACGGCCTTGTAGACTTCCTCGCCGGTCTTGTACGTGCGGGGCGCGTTGGCGTCCTTCACGTCGACCTTCGCGATCGGGGCGATACGGGCGGCGACCTGCTCGTCGGATAGCGCGTCCGTGCCGGCGCCCGCACGGAATGCATGGTTCGCGTAATTGGCGAACAGGACGATCAGGACAATCGGAATCGCGAACGACGCGATGATGACGGCAATCAGCTGCCCGGGGGTTTTGACGGGAGATTCGTGGGGTGCTTCGCTCATGCTTGCCTCGTCTCCGTGAATAGGAATTGTGAGCGCGGTGCAACGGCAAAATGGCAGTCCAATGAAGCACGGACGATTATAGACGGAACGTTTACATCACGGCGAGCGGCGCGGTGGCGCGTGTTTACCCGCACGCAGCGGGCCCGTGCGGCGATTCGGCGGGCAAGGTGGACGCGTCGTGGGAAACCGGGTATCCTTGCCGTCTTGCCAATCGTGGGCGGCCTGTATATGGGGTCGCTTCACTGTCTCACGCGCCCGTAGCTCAATGGATAGAGTACTGCCCTCCGAAGGCAGGGGTTGCTGGTTCGATCCCAGCCGGGCGCGCCAAGCCTATCGAGGCTCTCAGCGGTTTCCTTCCTTCGTCGGACAGACTCATTGCAGCTAAATTGCAGCTAGCACCGGCTCGGCCGTCGGCGGCGCGACCCGATGCGCCAGCGTTTCCCATCCACCCAGCTCCTTCGATACCTGCAGCGGCGTGCTGCTGCTACGAGTGCCAGCTCACCTGGGCGTGACGTCGGTCGTGCCCGCGGAAGTCGTGCAGGCCGGCGCGCGCGGGTTCGCGCGCTAGCGCTGCGGCATGGTTTTCGCGGATCTTCGCAGACATCGCTTCGAGCGCGTCTCGGGAGCTGTTCCGCCTCGCTCTTCGCGCCCTTCAGCCGCGGCCATGACTAGGCCGATGCCTTCGCAGCACGCCTCACGTTCGCGTGCTGATGCGTAAGCGCGTCGGCGGGCGGCTGCCAGTTTTCCACCAGCGACAACAACCCCGGAAAGCGTGCGTCGAGATCTTCGCGGCGCAGCCGGCTTCGCCGTTCGAGCCCGTATTGGCGCTGGCGGAGCACCCCGGCTTCCCGCAGGGCCTTGAAATGGTGGGTCAGGGACGACTTGGGCCGGTCGAGGCCGAACCAGCCGCACGGATGGTCGTAGGCGTCGGACTCCATCATCAGCTTGTGGACGATGAACAGTCGCAGCGGATCGGCCAGCGCAGCCAGGATGTGCTCGAGCCGCAGATCGTCGATGGCCGGCTCATCCAGCGGCGCCGGGAGGTCGGCCGGCGTGACGGGCAGCGTCCCGGCTCGGGAGTTCGTAGGCTTTTTCGTCATGATGTTTCGCACTATAGCACCCTGTACGAGTTTTTTCGAACTAAGGTATAGTTCGAAAAAACTCGTACAGGAGGGTCGTCATGCCGCATTCTTCCGCGTCCGCTTGCGCACGCTCATCCCGCGCTGGTACTCGATCCCCGGCACGCATGGGGACCGTCGCCTGGATGATCACTGCAGTCTTCATGCTGTCGAACTCGACTACGCCGCTCTACGTGCATTGGCAGGAGCGGATGGGCTTTTCGTCCGGCATGCTGACCGTGATCTTCGCGCTCTACATCGTCGGCCTGCTGGGCACGCTGCTGGTGGCCGGGCAGTTATCGGATCACTACGGGCGCAGGCCGGTGCTGATTCCCGGCCTGCTTGCGGCGCTGGCGGCCTGCGGCCTCTTTGCCGGTGCCGATTCGATCGCGATGCTTGCGGTGGGCCGGCTGCTGGCGGGTGTCGCCGTGGGGGTCATCGTCTCGGCCGGCATGGCCGCGGTGGTCGACGCGGGCGGCCCCGAACGCAAGCCCAAGGCCGCCATGCTGGCCTCTATCGCGATGGTGCTGGGCGCCGGCCTCGGGCCGTTGTGCGCGGGCGGCGCGGTCCAGTGGCTGGCGCACCCCGTGCTGCCCATCTTCGCCATGGAGGCGCTGATCCTGCTCAGCGCGTTGGCGGTGGCATCGCGCTTGCCGGCGCGCAGCAAGGCCAATGGGCCGCTTCGACTGCGTTTGCCGCACGTGCCGGTTGCCAACCGCCGCCACGTCCTGTCCGGCATCGCCGCGTTCGGCCCGGGCATCACCGCGACCTCGTTCGTGCTGGCATTGGGCCCGTCGTTGCTGGCCCGGCTGCTCGACATCCGCAGCCCGTTGCTCGCCGGCGGCATGGCATGCGCGATGTTCTTCACCGCGGTTGGCGTGCAGTTCGCCGTGCGGAAATGGCCGGTCGCGCGCATCTTCGCGGCGAGTGCGTTGGCGACGATCCTGGCGATGATCGGCCTGGTGCTGGCGATTCATGCGTCGTGGGTTCCGGCATTGATCGTGTCCGCATTGCTGGCCGGCGCCGGGCAGGGGCTCGGGCAATTGGGCGGATTGACGCTGATCGGCCTGCATGTGCCCGATACCCATCGAGCCCAGGCCAATGCCGTCCTCAACATCGGCGGCTATATTCCGGCAGGCCTGCTGCCGGTGGCGACCGGCTATCTCATCGACCGCGTGGGATTGGCACCCGCCGGGACGTCGTTTGCGCTGGTGCTGGTCGTCACCGCAATGGTCGGCGGCGCGTGGGCGATGCGACGGACCACTGCCTGAGTTGCGCCTTTCCGTTGTGCGAGAATCGCCCGCAACGACCACTCCAAGCGTCGGTCGCGATTGATGCCGCGTGGCATCCATCTGCAATACACGATCGAATACGGGGACGTCTTCTGCGCCGGCGCGCCACGCGCGGGGCGGCAGGCTCATCGCCCGAACAGCCGCACGGAATGGGCTCAGATCGTCGCATCGCGTGCGTGCATGCTTCGGTAACCTGTCGATCGACGCTCTCCGTGCCGAAACGGTCGCCCGGGCGCGACACGCGTCGCGCATGCCGGGCCGCCGCCGCGACGGCCGGACGGGATGAATGTCCGCCGCTTTGCCCAGCCTTCCATGACGACGCCTGCTTCCGACGTTTCCACGCGTGTTCAGCACGCCGCGACCCTGTGCCAGAACGGGCGGTTCGCCGACGCGCTGTCGTGCGTCGAGCCGCTGCTCGACGCACCTGAGGGGGACGTCGCGGCGCTGCACATCGCGGCCGTTTGCGCGCTGGGCCTGAACCGCCTGACCGATGCCGAGGCCTGGTGGCAGTGCGCGATCGACGCGATGCCGGCGTTTGAACCGCCCTATGACGGCCTCGGCGCGCTACTGATGTCGCAGGGCCGCTTGCCCGAAGCCGAAGCGCTCCTGCGTCGACAGCTCGCCTCCGTCATGCCGTTGCGCGCGTCGCATCATCATCGGCTCGGCAAGGTGCTCGAAGCGCTCGGCCGGCTCGACGAGGCCGAACAGGCGTTCGGGCAGGCACTGCTGATCGAGCCGCGGTCGCCCGATGTGCTCACCGATCTCGGCAACCTGCTTCGCGTCCTCGTTCGGCCGGCGGAGGCGGAACTCGCGTACCGGCTCGCGATCGCCGTTCGCGCCGACCATGTGCTCGCGCACGCGAATCTCGGCGCGATACTCGTCGACATGCAGCGGTTGCCGGAAGCGGAGGCGGCCTGCCGGCAGACGATTGCACTGTGTCCGGATCATCCGGAGGCGCATTACAACCTCGGTATCGCGCTGCAGAACCTCGATCGCCTGCCCGAAGCGGAGGCGGCCTATCGCGACGCCATCCGCTGCCGGCCCGGCCTGCCGCACGCACACAACAATCTCGGCTGTGTGCTGCGTGCGCAGGGCCGCCACGACGAAGCGGCCCTCGCGTTTACCGACGCGCTGACGCTAGCACCGCGGATGGCCGAGGCGCACTACAACCTCGGCACGACGTTCGCGCATGCGGGCCGGCTCGACGACGCCGAACGCGCGTACCGTCGTGCGCTCGAGCTGCGCGCGGACTACGACGATGCGCGATTCGGGCTGGCGACGCTGCTGCTCAGCCGCGGACGATTCGAGGAAGGGTGGCGTCGCTACGAGTCGCGTTACGCGCAGTCGACGTTCGTGCACCGCCGGACCCGCGAGGTGCTGCGGTGCGCGCAGTGGCAAGGCGAGCCGCTGGCCGGCAAGACGCTGCTCGTGTGGCAGGAGGACGGCCTCGGCGACATGCTGCAGTTCAGCCGCTATTTCGCGGAATTTCGCGCGAGGCGGGCGGCGCGTGTGGTGTTCGCGTGCCAGCCGGCGCTGCATCGGCTGATGGAGGCGGTCGACGGCGTCGACGCGGTGCTCGATCACGAGACGGCCACCGCGCAGGCCGCGCAATTCGATTATTGGACGAGCCTGTTGAGCGCGCCGATGCACGCCGGCACGACGCTCGACACGATCCCGCCGCCGGTGCGGTTCATACCCGATCCGGCGCGCGTCGCCCACTGGGGCGCGCGCCTCGATGCGTTGCCGGCCGGCCCGCGCGTTGGCCTCGTGTGGAAAGGCAATCCGAAGCATCACAACGACACGCACCGTTCGCTGCCGTCGCTGGCGCTGCTGACGCCACTGTGGAGCGTGCCGGGGGTGAACTTCGTGAGCCTGCAGAAAGGACAGGGCGAGGACGAGGCGCGCCAGCCGCCGGGCGGCCTGCCGTTGCTGCACCTGGGCTCGGAGATCGACGATTTTGCCGATACGGCCGCGATCGTCGCGCAACTCGATCTCGTGGTGTGCGTCGACACGTCGAGCGCGCATCTGGCCGCGTCGCTCGGCACGCCTTGCTGGGTGCTGCTGCCGAATCAGGACGTGGATTGGCGCTGGATGCACGACCGTGAGGATTCGCCTTGGTATCCGGGTACGGTGAGGTTGTTTCGGCGCGGGCGCGGCGAAAGCTGGATTCAGGTGGCCGAGCGGTTGCGGGGGGCGTTTGCCGCGCATTTTGCAGCCGCACCCGTGACGCCGGACGAAGCGGCGCATACCGTCTGACGTGGCGGCACGCGCGGCACGGGTGCGGCGACACGGCATACTGCGCGAAACGCGACCCTGTTGCCGCTGCTTATCGGATCAATCGAGGCCTTTGTGGAAAACATCGTCATCGTCGGCTCTTCCGGTCACGCCAAGGTCGTGATCGACATCGTCGAACTGGCTGGCCGGTACCGGATCGCCGGGCTGATCGATTCGTTTCGCCCCCCCGGCGAAGAGACGCTCGGTTACGCGGTGCTGGGTGCCGAGCGGGATTTGCCGCAACTGGTCGACAAGCTCGGGATCGCCGGGCTGTTGGTCGCCATCGGCGATAACCACGCGCGCGAGCATGTGACGACCGGGCTCGCGGCGCTCGTGCCGGGCCTGCCGCGCGTGTCGGCGGTGCATCCGGCCGCGCGTGTCGGCAAGGCATCGACGATTGGCGCGGGCACGGTCGTGATGGCCGGCGCGGTGATCAACCCCGGCAGCTCGATCGGCGAAGGCTGCATCGTCAACACGAATGCGTCGCTCGACCACGACGGCGTGATGGAGGATTTCTCGAGCCTCGCACCCGGCGTCGTCACGGGCGGCAACTGCCGGATCGGCCACGGCGCGGCGATCGGCCTCGGTGCGATGCTGCGGCACCGGATCGCAGTCGGCGAGCACGGCGTCGTTGGCGCGGGTGCGGTCGTACTGCACGACGTCGAGCCGTACACGGTCGTGTACGGCAACCCGGCGCGCCGGATCCGCGCGCGTGCGGCCGACGAGCGTTACCTGTAAGCGCGACGGGTCAGAAAGCGATCAGCTCGACGATGCGGCGGACCATGTCGTCGCTGAGCGCCGGGTAGATCGGCAGGCACAACACCTTGCGCGCGGCTTCCGTTGCGACAGGCAGGTTGTCGCGGCTGGCGGACGGCAGCCCGCGGTACATCGGAAATTCCGAAATCAGCGGATGGAAGTAGCGGCGCGCATACACGTCGTAGTCGCGCAGCTTCTGGTACAGCGCATCGCGATCGAGCGGATAGTCTTCGTCGACGAGGATCGCGAAATACGCGTGGTTCGCGACGGTCTGACCGCCGAGCGGCACACAGCGGATGCCGCGCACGTCGGTCAGCAGCGTGCGGTACAGCGCGTCGATCTCGCGGCGGCGCGCGAGCGCGCCGTCGATGTGCTGCAACTGCAACATCCCGAACGCGGCGTTGATTTCGCTCATCTTGCCGTTGATGCCGGGCGCGACGACCGTGACTTCATCGACGAAACCGAAGTTCTTCAGGTGATCGATCCGCTGCTTGGTTTTCGCGTCGGGGCAGATGATTGCACCGCCTTCGAACGTGTTGAACACCTTCGTCGCGTGAAAGCTCAGCACCGACAGGTCGCCATGCGCGAGCACGCTGCCGTCGGCGTTCTGCACGCCGAACGCGTGCGCCGCGTCGTAGATCACACGCAGGTTGTAGTTGTCGGCGATCTTCTGGATCGCGTCGACGTCGCACGGATTGCCGTAGCAATGCACGGGCATGATCGCCGTGGTCTGCGGCGTGATCGCCGCCTCGATGCGCGCGGGGTCGAGATTGAGCGTGCCAGGCGCGACGTCGACGAATACCGGCTTGATGCCGTTCCACAGCAGCGAATGCGCGGTCGCGACGAACGAGTACGGTGTCGTGATGACCTCGCCGGTAATACGCAGCGCCTGCAGCGCCGTGACGAGCGCGAGGGTGCCGTTCGCGAAAAGCGACAGGTACGGCACGCCGAGATAGTCGCACAGCGCACGCTCGAACTGCTGATGGAACGGGCCGCCGTTCGTCAGCGTGCGGCTCTCCCAGATCTTCTCGAGATACGGCAGGAATTCCTCGAGCGGCGGCAGGTGCGGTTGCGTGACGTAGATGCGTTCGTGCGGCAGTTGCGCGACGGACGACGCGGGCAGGCTGGCGGTCATGATGGTCTCTCTCGGTAACGCGTGGCGTTCAGGCCTCGACCGCGGCCGGTGCGGTCGCCACGTCGTCGAACAGCGGCGTGTCGAATGCGGTGACCGGCTCGCCGGCGCACCAGCGGGTCCACATCGTGCGCAGCGCCGACGACAGCCCGGCCGCGACGACGGCCGGCCGGAACGCGGCGGACGCTCCGCAGCGCGCGCGCAGGCCGGCGCGAAGCGCCTGTAGCGCGGCGGTGTCGCCGCTGAGCGCCAGCGCCCTCGCGACGAAATCGTCCTCGTCCGTCGCGATGTACGCATCGAGCCCGACGTGCTGCAGCCAGCCCGCGCTACCGCGCCCGGCCATCGTCGCGCCGGGGATCGTCACGGTCGGCACGCCCATCCACAGCGCATTCAGCGTGGTCGTCGAACCCGTGTATGGGAATGTGTCGAGGCAGAGGTCGACGCCGTGATGCTGCTGCATGTAGACCGGAATGTTCGAGCGCCGGTGGAACGCCAGGCGGCCGGCATCGATCCCCGCGGCGGCGAACCATTCGGTCAGCGCGTGCTGGTCGCCGTCGTTGCCGATCGCGCCGAGCACCATGCGCGCGGTCGGGTCCGCATGCAGTACGCGCGCCCAGACCGCGATCACGTGCGGGCTCAGCTTGTTCAGGCGGTTGAAGCTGCCGTAGGTCGTATGACCGTTGCGCAGCGCCGGCAGCATGTTGACGGGCGGGCAGTTCGGCGGCGGCATGTAGGGGGCGATCGCGGGAAGCCGCACGATCCGTTCGACGAACTGGTCTTCGAATGCGCCGTGCGGCGCGACGAAGCGGTCCGTCAGGTAATAGTCCATCTCGGCGAGGCCGGTCGTGGCCGGATAGCCGATCCATGACGCCTGCACCGGTGCCGCGCGCTGCGCCAGCGCGACCAGCCGATTGCGGCCGGTGTGGCCCGACAGGTCGATCATGATGTCGATCCGATCGTTGCGCACGCGCTCGAGGAAGGCCTGATCGCTGATGCCGGCGATGTTGCGCCAGTTCGCCGCGTGGGCCTTGAAGCGCGCGGAGGTCTGATCTTCTTCGACGTGGTTGTGATAGAAGTGCATCGCGATGCCGGGATCGGCCGCGAGATGCTCGATCACGGGCACCGCGTAGGAGGCGACCGCGTGGCCGAACAGGTCGCCCGACACGAAGCCGACCTGCAGCCGGCGCGCCGGGTCGCGCGAGTTCGAGAAGCCGGCCGTGCGCTTGCGCTTGTGGTTGTCGTAACGCTGGCCGAACCGACGGTGTTCGGCGACGAGCGCTTGTGGACTGAAATCGCTGCTGTGCGCAATGCAGAACAGCATGCTGCTGTGGGTCACGCTGTCGGTCGGGTCGAGTTCGATCGCGCGCCGCAGCCATCCGAGCGCCTCCTGCGTGGCGCCCTGTTCGAGCAGCACGAACCCGAGCGTGCCGTTCGGGGCAGCGTGGCCAGGCGCGAGCTCGACGGCGCGCCGGCAGGCGGCGATCGCTTCGTCCGTGCGGCGCAGCGCGAACAGCACGAGGCCATGGATCCGCAGCCCCTCGGGGTGGTCCGGCTGAAGCTCGAGCAGGCGGCGGCACTGTTCGTCGGCTTCCGCGAGACGGCTCATCACCCGCAGCGTGTCGGCAAGCAGGATGCGCACGAGCACTTCATCCGGCAGCAATTCGACCGTGCGCAGGCCGGCGTCGATCATCTCCGCATAGCGGCCGTCCTTGTGCAACGACGCGGATAGTGCACGCCAGCATGCGCCGTCGTCCGGATGGTCGGCGGCAAGCCGTTGTGCAAGCGCGGTGGCTTCCGCGTACTTGCCCTTGCCGAACAGCGCCGCGTGCTTTTGCAGGAGGTTCGGATTCGCGCGGTGGACCGGCTTGCCGGTGTCGTCGTACCTGGTCGGCGTGACGGCGGTTTCCGCGACGATCGCCGCGTCGACACCGCTGGGGGCGATGGCGGCCGCGGCGGTCGCGAGCATCGTATCGGGCATCGCCATCTGTGCGATCAGCCCGTCGAGCGCGGGGCCGTGCACGCCGCGCTGCTGCGCGATCTCGACTGCGACCCACGCGGCCGGCGTCTGCCCGCTACGGTGCAGCGCGTGGATGTAGCTGACCCAGTAATAGCCGTTGGCCGGATTGGCGCCGAGCGCGGCTTCGAAATGCGGCACCGCGTCGGCCGGACGGCCCGTATCGACCATGAGTACCGCGAGGTTGTAGTGCGCGTCCGCGTGCGCGGGCACCGCGTCCAGGATCGCCTCGTACAGCGCCTGCGCTTCGTCGAATGCGCCGCTGCGCTGGCGTTCGAGCGCGTTATCCATGACGAGCGCAATGTCCTGCGCAAGCTGCTGTTCGGGCGTGAGCGTGGCGGTAGCGGACGGATCGGACGGGGGCATGATGAAATCTGCGGAAAGTCGGTCGATACCATTATGGGTAGCGTGCCGTCGCGCCGATGCCGCGAGGTGACGGGAAAAGCCCGGTCAGTTTGGCCGATTGACCGGTCGGCCGAGCCCGGGGGGCGCGTTTGGCGGCAACCAAAAAAACGCCCGCACGAGGCGGGCGGGGAGGCGAACGAGCACGCCCTCACATCAGCGCGTAGTTCTTGTTGTCGGGTTGGCGGCGCGTGCGTATCGAGTACGCCGCGCGGCGCGTCTTAACGGTTCGCGATGCTCTGGTACTGGCCGACGGCCTGCACGCGGCTCATCGCCGCCTGGTATTCGTCGGTCAGTTCCCGCTGCGCGCGTTGCGCGTCGGCGAAGATGCGGTCGTTGCTGGCCTGCATGCGGCGGATCGCGGCGATGCCGCCGGGCGGCTGGTCGGTCGAGAGCCGTGCGACGAGCGACCCGCGCGCATCGACGAGGCGCACGGCCTCGACCCAGTCGGCCATCGCGGCCGCGTGTTCGATCGCGTCGGTCAACGTGTCGATCTGCGCAATCAGTTCGGTCTGTTCCATCTGGGTGCTCCCGTCCGGCTAGCGGTCAGCTCTTGTTGTTCGACATCGCGCCGGCGCTGTTCGCGCCGCCGAACAGCTGGGTCAGGTATTGCGAATTGCTGTTCATCGTCGCCATCAGCGTATTGAGCGCGGTGAACTGCGCCTGGTACTGGCTCGTCAGCTGGGCCGCGTAGTTCGACAGCGTCGTCTGCTGCTGGGCGACGTTCTTCAGATCGTTGCTGAGCGCGGTCGTGCGTGCGGCGATCAGTCCGTTCGTCTTCGTGTAGTTCGTGATGTTCGTCGTCAACTGCTCGCCGATCCCGTTGGTCGAGTTGAACAGCGACGCGACACCGGTCGGATTGTTCTGCAGTGCGCCATTGAGCGCGGTGCTGTCGACCTTGAGCGTGCCGTCGGCCTGCAGCGTGACGCCGATCGACGCGAGGTTGACCGTCGAGCCGTTGGCGCTCACGCCGCTCGCGACAATCGATGCAAGCGCGTTCTTGATCGTGTTCAGCGTCGAGTCGCCGAGCAGCGGGCCTTGCGACGACGCGCCGGACGTGAAGCTCGACAGCGAGCCCATCGTCGTGACGAGCGTGTTGTAGAGCGACGCGAAGTTGTTGATCGCGGCGGCCTGGGATTTCGTGTCGGTGGCGACCGTCAGCGTTTGCGGTTGCGTCGCGCTGACGGCGGCGCTGGTCAGGTTCAGCGTGACGCCGGTGATCGCGCTCGTCACCGTGTTGCTCGCGCTGGTGCCGGCGATCCCGTTGATCGTGTACGCGGCGTCCTGCGCGGCCGTGCTCTGCTTCCACGCGGCGCTGCCGTTCGCCGACGTGATCGTCGACTGGCCGCCCGTCGTGCTGGCCGTGGACGTGACGCCGAGGCTGGACAGGCCGTTGTCGCCGGAAACGTTGCTGAGCGCGACGCCGATCGTGTTCGCCGCGCCGGTCGGCGTCGAGCTGAGCACGAGGTGGGCGCCGTCGCTGCCGTTGACGACCGACGCGACGATGCCCGGGTTACCGGTCGCGGTGTTGATCGCGGCGGCGATGCCGGACAGCGTGTTGTTCGTGCTGTTCACGTCGACGGTGAACGACTGGCTGCCGAGCGACAGCGTCATCGTGCCGGTGCCGAGCGCGGTCGACGCGCCGAACGCGGCCGACGACAGCGACTGCGACGTCGCGATCTGCGTGACGCCGACCGAATAGCTGCCGGCCACCGCGCCGGCGCCCGCGGTCGCGGTGAGGCCGGTGCCGCTCGCGGTCGCGGTGAAGGTGTTCTGCAGCGAGCCGTTCGACAGCGTCGTGAGGCTGGCCTGCAATGCGCTCAGCGCGGCCGACAGCGCGCCGTACGCGGAAATCTGGGTGTTGTCGCTGCTTTGCTGCGCGTTGAGCGCGGCGGCCTGGCCGGCGGTCTTCGCATTGACGAGTGCCGTCACGAGCGAGTTGACGTCCATCGACGAGTTGCCGGTCGAACCGCTGATGATCGATTGGGCAGCCTGCTGCAGCTGGCTGTTGGCCGAATTGTTGGCGGCTGTGACGGCGGAATTGATCGTCGACATCGTGGTGCTCCGTGCGGCGGATGATCCGTGAGATTCTGGGTGAAGACCTGGCGGCGGGGCGAGGCCCCGCGCGCCAAGTGACTGCGGCCGGGCCGCGCATCACGCGGGGCCCGGCCGTGGGTTGCTACGCGATTACTGCAGGAGCTTCAGGACCTGCTGCGGCAGCGAGTTCGCCTGCGCGAGCACCGAGATGCCTGCTTGCTGCAGCACCTGGTTCTTCGACATGTTCGCGGTTTCCTGCGCGAAGTTCGCGTCGGTGATCTGCGACTGTGCCGACGACAGGTCGGTCGATTCCGCTTGCTGCGCGGTGGCGATTGCCGTGAAACGGTTTTGTGCCGCGCCGAGTGCCGCCTGCACGTTGTTCACCGTCTGCAGCGCGTTGTCGATCGACACCATCGCGACGTTCGCACCGCTGACCGTGCTGATGTCGAGGCCCGACACGGTCTTCGGCGTGTTGACGGCGTTGATTTGCGCAACTGCGTTGGAGATCGCGGTGAGCGACGCCGACGACATGCTCGTGCTGGTTGCGCTCGAGCTGATCGTGATTTGCGTGACGCTTGCGCCGTTGGACGCAGTACCGGCCGACGTCGTGAAGATCGCCGCTGCCGTTGCACCCGTGATTGCCGTGCCGTTCTGGTCGGTGTACGTGAAGCCGCCCTTGCCGTCCGACGTCACGTTGACAGCCGTGATCGCTGCGCCCGACGACGTGTACTTGCCGGCAGAATCGAGGCTCAGGCCCGTGACCGTACCGACCGTCTGGCCGCTCTGCACGAGGCCGCCACCAATTTGCGCCGCCGACATGCTCTGGCTCAGGTCCAGCGAAATCGTCTGGCCGACGTTCGCACCGACCTGGAACGACACGATGCCTGCGTTGCCGTTCAGGATGTTCGTGCCGTTGTACGTCGTTTGCGACGCGATACGGTTCACTTCCTGGATCTGCTGCGCGACTTCCTGCTGCAGTGCTGCCTGGTCGGTCGTGGACATCGTGCCCGTCGACGCCTGGACGGCCAGCTGGCGGATACGTTGCAGGCTGTTCGTCAGCGACGACAGTGCGCTCGAAGCCGTTTGAATCATCGACACGCCGTCGTTGGCGTTCGACACGCCCTGGTTCAGACCGTTGATCTGGGTCTGCATCCGGGTCGAGATCGCGAGGCCTGCTGCGTCGTCCGCTGCGCTGTTGATGCGCTTGCCCGACGACAGGCGCGTGATTGCCTGGGACAGGGCGTTTTGCGAGCCGTTGAGGTTCTGCTGTGCAACCAGCGAGTTGATGTTGCTGTTAATTCCGAGCATGAAAAAATCTCCTGTTTAAGCCGAAAGCCCTGGAAAGCCGTTTTGGCGTCGGCGGAAGCACTCGTTCATTGCTGGCCGCCTCAGAGCAGGATTTCGGCGCACCAAAACAAAACTTGAGGGGTGCATGGAGATTCGGCCCGATTTTTTATCCTTCTTTGTCATTTCGGACCGGCCCCGGCGCGACGCCGGATTAAACGGGGGCAGAAACCGGCCCGGCACGGCCTCGGCACGCAGTCGCGACGCTGTGCACGCGCGACCGACAAAAGGGTGGTTTTGTCTGTGATTCCCTGCTATCATGGCGGGCTGAATTGAGATTTTCTGTCACGCCTTTGCCGGTTTCGGCATGTCTGCTGGCAGTCAAACGCGGCGCTGCACGCGGTTGTGAAGCGTACTCGCGGTGCTTTCCGCCTCTCTTTTCCGGCCTCCGAGGCCGTATTTCCGCTCGTTTCGCCTGTTGTGGGGACGCTCGGATGGCCGGTGCGTGGCGCTTGGCCGCTACGTTTTTGACCGTTTAAGCAATTTAGGAACGACATGACGACGATTCTTCTGAAAGAAAACGAGCCGTTCGAAGTGGCGATTCGCCGCTTTCGTCGCGCTATCGAAAAAAATGGCCTGATCGCTGAACTGCGTGAGCGCCAGTCTTACGAAAAGCCGACCGCAGTCCGCAAGCGCAAGAAGGCAGCAGCCGTCAAGCGCCTGCACAAGCGCCTGCGCAGCCAGATGCTGCCGAAGAAGCTCCACTAAGAGCATCTGACGGTTCGCCGCGAAACGGCGGAGTGTGCCTCGAAAGAGGCCGCTCCGCCGTTTTGCTTTTGGGGCCGGGAAAATCCGGGGCCGCGACGGCCGACGGGCCGCGCGGTGTTTCCGGCCGGAGGCCGGCGTATGCAGCCGCCGAGCGCGGCGTTCAGAAGTCGATCTTCGCGCTCAGGCTCACCGTGCGCGGGTCGCCCGGTTTCACGTAGTCCGCGTACTGGTATTCCCAGTAACGACGGTTCAGCACGTTGTCGATCGATGCGCGCAGCGTCACGTCGTGGCGGCCGACCCGCGTCAGGTAGCGCGCGCCCGCGTTGACGACGAGAAAGCCCGGCGCGTCGAGACCGCCGGCCGCGCGCAGCGGCGTCGCGCCGGTGAATTTCGCGTCGACGCCGAGCGTCAGCCCCGGCACGCCGGGCACCGCATAGCCGACTTCGCCGGCGAGCACGAAGCGTGGCGCGCCGGCAACCCGGTTGCCGTTGTTGCCGATTCCGTTCGCGTACCACGAATCGAGCAGCATCGCGTCGACGCCCGCGTTCCAGTGCGCGCCGAATTTCGCGCGCGCGCCCACCTCGATCCCCTGAATGATCGATTCGCCGTCCTGCACGTAGACGTTCGCGGCATTCGCGTATTCGGCGCTGCGCTCGATGCGGAACAGCGCGGCCGTCGCGCTCCAGCGCGCGTGCTCGCTCTTGATCCCGAGCTCGTACTGCTTGCTGCGCAGCGGCTTGAGCACCTGGCCCGCGTTCGCGTAGACATCGTTCACGCGGCTGCCCGGCTCGAGCGATTCGGCGTAGCTGGCGTACGCGGTGGTCGTCGGCGCGAGCTTGAACATCACCGCGAAAGTCGGCGTCACCACGCCGTTCTGGCGGTAGCCGGGATCCTCCGCGCCGCTTGGCTGGAATGCGCGCTGCTCGTAGTTCATGTAGCGCACGCCGGCCAGCACCGACCAGCGCTCGGTCAACTGCACGGTGTCGCTCGCGAACAGCGATTTCTGCACGATCTCGCTCGTGCGGTACTGGATGAAGCCGTGCGGACTCTCGTAGCGGTACGGATTCGGTGCGTAGAGGTTGCCGGCGCCGAGCGGCACGAAGACGCTGTTCGCCGAATAGTCGTTCGCCTGCTTCTGCCACGACGCGCCGAGCACGATCTGGTGGCTGAACGGGCCCGTGCGCACCTTGCCGTCGACCATCGCGCGCCACTGGCTGAAGCGGTGATCCTCCATGCCGACGTAGCGGCTGTCGGTGTAGTTGCCGGCCGCATCCTGCAGGTACAGCGTGCTTTCGTTGCGCCGGCGCGTCGCCTTGCTGTAGCTGTACGCGACGTCGAGCTGCCAGTCGGGCGCGAGCTGGTATTGCAGCCCGGCCGTATAGAGCTGGAGGTTCGTGTTCAGGTACTGGTCCTTGCCGCCCAGATTCGTCGAGCCGCCGCTGATCGTGGCGGGCAACGCGCCGCCCGGATAGCTGCCGGTGAAGATCGACGGCGTCTGGCCGGTCGTGCGGCGTTCCTGGTACAGCGCGCCGAACGACACCGACAGGTCGCGCGTCAGATTCGCCTGCAGCGCGAGCGACACGCTGTCGCGGCGGATGTTGCCGTCGTTGTACGTCTTGCCTTCCTCGTGCGTCGCATTCAGCCGCGCGCCGAACATGTTGCCCGGCCCGAAGCGCTGGCCGAGATCGACGTGCTCGGTCCACACGTTGGTGCTGCGGTAGCCGATATCGACGCTGCGCACCGGCTCGGCGCCGGGCTGCTTCGTCACGTAGTTGACGACGCCGCCCGGCGTCACGAAGCCGTACAGGAAACCGCCGAGCCCCTTCAGCAGCTCGACGCGCTCGAGCTGCTCGTACGGCATCGTGATGCCGTACGTGACGAACGGCAGCCCGTCGATCTTGTAGCCGTTCTGCCAGTCGAGCTGCATGCCGCGCACGGTCATGTAGCTGGCCCAGGCGCTGTAGGCGCCGCTGTTGTCGGATACCGACGCGTCGTTCGCGAACACGTCGCCGAGCTTGTACGGCTGACGCGCCTCGAGTTCTTCCGACGTGACGATGGTCGTCGAGAACGGCGTGTCGAGCTGGCGGCGCGCGCCGAGCGCACCGGTCGACATCGTGTCGGTCAAGTGTTGCGGCGAATCGTGCGCGGCCGTGATGGTGAGGGCAGGCAGCACCGCGGCGTCGCCGGGCGAATCATCCGCATGCGCGAGCGAGGCGGCAAGGCAGGCGAGGGCGGCGGCCGCGCGGCGGGGGCGGACGGGAGGGCGGGCGAGACGGACGGTCATGGCGAGTGAGTAAAAATGCAAGTAAGAATCATTCGCATTGCGTTAAAATGTCGCGCATCGTATCAAAACCCGCCGACCGCGCAACAATTCCATGCCGCGTACAAGGGCATCCGGCCTCGCCAGACGGGGTCGGCTGACCGCCGCGCGGCACCCGACATCAGATGAACTGCCTCCCGTCGAATCGGGGCCGCCGCTCGCGCCGGCCCGCTTCCCATTCGCTGCGCACGCGATGAATGCGTTCCTGCGACCGTTCCTCGTCCGCCTGCACCGCTGGTTCGGGCTCGCCACCGCGCTGTTCCTGTTCGTCGCGGGGCTCACCGGCGCGCTGATCGCGTGGGACCACGAGCTCGACGCGGCGCTGAACCCGGATTTCTATCTCGCGCGCAGCGGCGCGGCGCCGCTTGCGCCGCTCGAACTCGCGGCGCGCATCGAGGCCGCCGATCCGCGCGTGCAGGTGACCTATCTGCCGCTCGCGGTCGAACCGGGGCGCACGCTGCAGGCCGGCGTGACGCCGCGTACCGATCCGGCGACCGGCCAGCCGTACGCGCTCGGTTTCAGCCAGATCGCCGTCGACCCCGCGACCGGCGCGGTGCAGGGCCGCCGCGAATGGGGCGCGCTGTCGCTCGCGCGGATCGACCTGATGCCGTTCATCTACCGGCTGCACTATTCGCTGTTCCTGCCCGTGTACGGCGGGATCAACTTCGGGTTCTGGGTGATGGGCGTCGTCGGCATCGTATGGGCGGTCGACAGCCTGATCGCGCTCGTGCTCGCGTTTCCGAACCTGAAGAGCTGGCGCAAGTCGTTCGCGTTTCGCGTGCAGCGCGGCGGCTATCCGCTCGTGTTCGACCTGCACCGCTCGGGCGGCGTGTGGGTGTGGGGGCTGCTGCTGGTCGTGGCGGTCACGTCGATCTCGATGAACCTCGCCGTTCCCGTCGTGCGCCCGCTGGTCTCGCTGGTGTCGCCGCTCGCCGAGACGCCTTACACGAATCCCGAGCATTTCCCGCCGGCCCCGCCCGGCAGTCACGTGCTGCCGCGCGAGCGGATCGTCGAGATCGCCCGCTCGGCCGGCCGCGACGCGGGAATTGCCGCGCCGCCGGGCGCGCTGCTGTTCGCGCCGGCGATGAACGCCTATGCGGTGGGGTTCTTCACGCCCGGCAACGACCACGGCGACGTCGGGCTCGGCAATGCGTGGCTGTACTGGAATGCGGTGACCGGCCAGCCCGTCGCGGCGCAGGTACCGGGCCGCGGTTCGGCCGGCGACCTGTTCATGCAGGCGCAGTTTCCGCTGCATTCGGGGCGGATCGCCGGCGTGGCCGGACGCGTCGCCGTGAGCGTGCTCGGCATCGTGATCGCGATGCTGAGCGTGACGGGCGTCTGCATCTGGGTGAAGAAGCGCAGCGCACGCGGGCAGGCAGCGCGGCGCGCGCGGCCGGTCGTGCCGGCCTCGTCGCGCACCGCGCGGTAAGGGCCAGCGGCGCGCAGCACGCGGCAACTGGGCAGTGCAACCGCAGCAGGGCAGCGGCGCTGCACCGACTGGGACCTGGCGGCTGCGCCGTCAGCCTGCCTTGCGCCGGCGGGCCGGCTGCTTGCCGCCGAGCGCCGCGCATTGCGCGTGACACGGGCAGCCGGTTTCGTGATCGTTGACCATGCCGGTCGCCTGCATCAGCGCATAGCAGATCGTCGAGCCGACGAACTTGCAGCCGTACGCCTTCAGCGCCTTGCTGAGCGCGTCGGACTGCTCGGTCGACGCGGGCGCGTCGCGGTACGACCGCCACGCATTCTGGACTGGCGTATTGTCGACGAACGACCACAGGAACGCGGCGAGCGACCCGTGCTCTTCGCGGATACGCTGCACCGCACGCGCGTTGACGACCGCCGATTCGACCTTTGCGCGGTTGCGTACGATGCCCGGGTTCTCCAGCAATTTCTCGATGCGTTTGGGTGTGAAGCGCGCGACGGCATCGACGTCGAAATCGGCGAACGCTTCGCGATAACCCGCGCGCTTGTTCAGGATCGTCGACCACGACAGCCCGGCCTGCGCGCCTTCCAGGATCAGCATTTCGAACAGGTGGCGATCGTCGTGCGACGGCACGCCCCACTCGGTATCGTGATAGTGAGCGTCCGCTTCCGTCTTGACCCAGTTGCACCGCTGCGACATCGTCTGCCTCGTTTTCAGTGTCGATTCGATCGCGCCAGCATAGCGGAAGCCCTTTTCGCGGGATAGCCGGCCGAACGGCAGATGGGCGCGCGGCGCCGATCCGGTTAAGCTTGGCGCCTGTTCGAATCAGCGGGATGAAGGCATGGCGGCATTACTTTTTGCGATCGGTATCGACGGCGGCGGCACGGGCACACGCGCGGTGCTGGCCGACCGGCACGGGCGCGAGCTGGCGCAGGGGCGCGGCGGCCCGTCCGGGCTCGGTCTCGGCATCGAGCGGGCATGGGCGTCGATCGGTGCAGCCTGCGCGGACGCGTTCACGCAGGCCGGCCTCGCGTTCGACTGGTCGCAATGCGCACTCGGTTGCGGGCTCGCCGGCGTCAACAACGCGGCATGGCTCGCCGCATTTCGCGCGCAGGCACCGCTCGGTGCGCTCGCGATCGAGAGCGACGCATACACGACCGTCGTCGGCGCGCACGGCGGCGCGCCGGGGCTCATCGTCGCGCTGGGTACCGGCAGCATCGCGGCGGCGCTCGACGCGGCGGGCGCGTGCCGGATCGCGGGCGGCTTCGGCTTTCCGTCCGGCGACGAGGCGAGCGGCGCGTGGCTCGGCGTGCGCGCGCTCGCCTATGCGCAACAGGCGCTCGACGGCCGCGTGCCGCGCGACGCGTTCGCCGCGGCCCTGCTCGCGGAAACGGGCGCACAGGATCGCGACGCGCTCGTCCAGTGGTCGTGCGATGCGAACCAGACGATCTACGCGCGTCTCGCGCCGATCGTGTTCGCGCACCGCGCGCATTCGGTCGCGAGCGCGCTGATCGCGCAGGCCGGCGACGAGATCGGCAAGATGATCGACGCGCTCGATCCGCAGCAGGCGCTGCCGGTCGCGCTGTGCGGCGGGCTGGCGGATGCGCTCGCGCCGGCCGTGCCGGCGCGGCACGCCGCACGGCTGCGCGCGCCGCTCGACGATTCGGCGCATGGCGCGTTGCGGCTCGCGCTCCAGGCGTTGCGGGCGGCGGAAGGCGGCTGACAGTAGCTGAAGGCGGCGCGGCTGAAGGTGGGCGGCGCGCACGGTGGATGCCGCGTCGCAGCAGTACCGCAGGCGCCGCCTGGCCGGCAACGGCCGGGCGCGCTGCCGGGCGCGACGTTAAAATGACGCTTCCTCCGTGCCCGACGCGCCACTTTCCCGTCCCATGTACAAAGTCATCGCCACCGATCTCGACGGTACGCTGCTGAACAGCGACCACCAGCTCGACCCGTACACGATCGATACCGTTCGCCGGCTCGACCGCGACGGCGTGCAGTTCGTGATCGCGACGGGGCGTCACTACGCGGACGTCGCCGGCATTCGCGACGTACTCGGCATCCGGCCGTACCTGATCACGTCGAACGGCGCGCGCGTGCATGCGCCGGACGACACGGCGATCCACGCACAGGACATCGACGCGGCGATCGTTCGCAGCCTCGTGCGGCCGCAAGTCGTCGGCGCGCACGGTCGCGTGATCGTCAACCTGTTTACCAACGACGGCTGGCTGATCGACCGCGAAGCGCCGCACCTGCTCGAATTCCACCAGGATTCGGGCTTCCGGTACGACGTGATCGACATGGCCGCGCACGACGGCGCGGATATCGCGAAGGTGCTGTATATCGGCGAACCGGCCGATCTGGCGGTCGTCGCCGAG
Organism: Burkholderia sp. BCC0506; assembly: GCF_902833145.1. Lineage (GTDB taxonomy): Bacteria > Pseudomonadota > Gammaproteobacteria > Burkholderiales > Burkholderiaceae > Burkholderia. The sequence goes on from NZ_CADFEN010000012.1 coordinate 180,260, forward strand.
CAGATGCGCATGCAGTTCGGCGATGCGCTGTACGTCACCTACTCGCTGCCGGACTGCCTCGAAGTGATGACCGCGAACGTGTCGAAGGGGCGCGCGCTGCGCACGGTGCTCGCGCGGCTCGGCGTCGATGCCGGCCACTGCATCGCGTTCGGCGACAACATGAACGACATCGACCTGCTCGAAACCGCCGGCCATGCGTTCATGATGAACAACGCGAACCCCGACCTGGTGGCGCGTCTGCCGCACATTCCGCGGATCGGCAACAACTTCGACGCGGGCGTCGCCCGCCACCTGCGCACGCTGTTCTCGCTGGAAGACGACGTCGTCGCGTCGTAAGCGCCCGCGCCGGGCGCGCGCGTCGCGCGGAAATGAAAAACGGGCGCCAGCGGCGCCCGTCGAAATTGCCTGCCTCGATGTTCTTCGACAGCGTGAGGCTCGCTGCTCTGCTCGCTTGACCCCGTAGTGTTTTATTCGCTTGTGCGAGCGGATGCCGGCAGAAGGTCGACGGCATTGTCACGCCCGGCGACCAGCGGGTAGATGATCCCTGCGAGTACCGCACCGATCAGCGGTGCAACCCAGAACAGCCAGAGCTGGCCGATCGCGTCGCCGCCCACGAACAGCGCCGGGCCGGTCGAGCGCGCCGGGTTCACCGACGTGTTGGTGACCGGAATCGAGATCAGGTGGATCAGCGTCAGGCACAGGCCGATCGCGATCGGCGCGAAGCCGGCCGGTGCGCGCTTGTCGGTCGCGCCGAGAATCACGAACAGGAAGAAGCCCGTCATCACGACTTCGCAGATGAACGCCGCGCCGAGCGAGTAGTGGCCGGGCGAGCGATCGCCGAAGCCGTTCGTCGCGAAGCCGCTGCCGACCACGTCGAAACCCGGCTTGCCGGTTGCGATCAGGTACAGCACGAACGCACCGAGCGTGGCGCCGACGACCTGCGCGACGACGTACGGCGCGAGATCGCGTGCCGGGAAGCGGCCGGCGACCGTCAGGCCGACGCTCACCGCCGGGTTCAGGTGGCAACCCGAGATGTGGCCGATTGCGAATGCCATCGTCAGCACGGTCAGGCCGAAGGCGAGTGCGACGCCGGCAAAGCCGATGCCGAGGCCCGGAAAGGCGGCAGCCAGCACGGCGCTTCCGCACCCGCCGAGCACCAGCCAGAACGTGCCGAATACCTCTGCAGCGAGACGCTGAGAAAGATTCATCTAAGGACCTCGTTCAAGTGAGTTGAAGACCCCGGACGACGCAACGGAATTATTCCGCCGCCCGGAATTGGTCTGGATTATAGGAAATGAATCGGGTCCGGGAGGGTAAACGATTGTTAAATTTGAATGGCTGACGAATGCCTTTTATTAGAATAAGTCCGCATTCTCGATATAGCTGATTCGGTTAAAGATGGCAGCATTAATTTCGAAGGGCAGGGCGGCAGTGCGGATGACGTAACGGATGTTGGTGTCCCGGCCGGATTCGCCGGGGCCGCATCATCGAAAAAGGGGAGTCGAAAAATGTCTCAATACGCGAAACTCAAGGCGCAGATCGCCGATCTGCAAGCCCAGGCGGACGACGTGCGCCGCCAGGAAGTGGCAGCGGTGATCGCCGATGTCCAGCGAATGATCGCCGAATATGGGCTGACGGCCCAGGATCTCGGCTTCGCGGAGCGAGCGCGGCGCGGCCGTCCGCCGAAGAAGGCGCCGTTGCCGCCGAAATACCGCGATCCGAAGTCGGGTGCAACCTGGAGCGGGCGTGGCAAGCCGCCGAATTGGATCGTCGGCAAAAACCGCGATCGTTTCCTGATCGAATGACCGAAAGCCGAATAGCAAGAGCCGCATCGTCGATGCGGCTCTTTCGTTTTACGCGCCGATTTCGGCGCGGTTTTTACGGCGTATTTCCCGGCGGATTTCCGTGTCAGGCGAGCGCGACCCGGCGCAATGCCGGTTGCTTGGTGGCCGCGCAAAGCGATTCGTACGTCTCGACGTAACGCTGCGCCATCGCCTTCGAGCTGAAACGCGTATCGAAACGCTCGCGGATCGCGGTGCGCGACAGGCTGTCGATCCGGTGCAGCGCGCCGACCGCGCCCTGCACGTCCTCGACGATGAAGCCGGTCACGCCGTCCTCGATCACTTCCGGCACCGAGCCGCGGTTGAACGCGACGACCGGCGTGCCGCAGGCCATCGCCTCGATCATCACCAGGCCGAACGGCTCCGGCCAGTCGATCGGGAACAGCAGCGCCTTCGCGCCGGACAGGAACGCGGGCTTTTGCGCTTCGTTGATCTCGCCGATGAATTCGACGTGCGCCTGGCCGAGCAGCGGCTCGATCACTTCCTTGAAGTAGTCGGCGTCGGCCTTGTCGACCTTCGCGGCGATCTTCAGCGGCAGCCCGCTTTGCGCGGCGATGCGGATCGCGGTGTCGACACGCTTTTCGGGACAGATCCGGCCGAGGAACGCCAGGTATTCGGGCTTCACGTCCGGTTGCGGCGTGAGCAGCGTGTCGGGCAGGCCGTGGTACACGGTGCCGGCCCACGCGGCCTGCGGCAGCGGCTTGCGCTGGTTGTTCGAGATCGACACGACCGGCGAGTTCGGGAACGCGTCGAACACGGGCTGCAGCTCCGGCAGGTCGAGGCGGCCGTGCAGCGTCGTCAAGTACGGTGTGTCGAGGCGCGACATCAGCGGGAACGGCAGGTAGTCGAGGTGGAAGTGCAGCACGTCGAATTCGTGCGCGGCCCGGGCGACCTGCTCGAGGAGCCGCATATGGGGCGCCATCGAATCGCGGACCGACGGGTCGAGCCGCAGCGCGCGCGGCCACGCCGCCTCGAGACGGGCCGACGTGACGGAGTCGCCGCTGGCGAACAGCGTCACGTCATGGCCGAGTTCGACGAGCGCCTCGGTGAGGTACGACACGACACGCTCGGTGCCGCCGTAGAGTTTCGGCGGGACGGCTTCGTAAAGCGGCGCGATCTGGGCAATTCGCATGGAGGTTCTCCTGTGTCGATCCGACGGCGCCACGGCGCCGGTGCGGATCCCGTACAAGGTTGCGGAACTTGCCGACGCACGCGGTTGGCGGTACGTGGCCGGGCCCTGGGCGGGTGCGCGAGGCGCCCGGCGGCAAGCTGCGGGGCGGGCCGGCACGGCTCGCGCCGCCGCCCATTGGAGTTCATTATCGATATCGCCCTGAGGGGTTCGAGTGTTTTTTCAAACACTTAAGGCTTGTTACACGATGAAATACGCAAAAACCCCGAGAAAAAGGGCGCGGAATCGTGAATCGAGATGGCCACAACTATTGTTGCGCTATCGTGAAAAACCACTATAATTTTTACCGATCCGATTGTCGGCAGCCCTGCCGGCAAGCCTTCCGCCACGAGCGCGGCGGCCATCGGGCCCGTCGCAACCGAATCCGCGTTGCAACCCGTTTTTCCGCTTCCCTTTCAATTCGCCTTGTCGGAAAAATTCCTACACGGTTTACAGACAAATCCTGCACGGCATACGCCACTTCGCTGATACCGACATAAATCCCGTTTGGCCAAAATTCGCCCTGTAAGACTATAAACGAGCCGACTGAGCGCCCGGTGCGCACTGATCGAGCAAACGTTTTCATAACATGAATGGCCAAAGCAAAGCTTTTTTACGGGGGAATCATGAGCGCTACCAGCGAAATGCTCAGTGAGATCAAAGAGGTCAACCTGTCGTACCTCCTCCTCGCGCAGCGACTGCTGCGGGAAGACAAGGCGATGGGCATGTTCCGCATGGGCATTTCCCAGGAACTCGCCGACGTGCTCGCCAACCTCACGCTCGCCCAGACCGTGAAACTGGCCGCGTCCAACCAGATGCTGTGCCGCTTCCGCTTCGATGATCACGCGCTGCTGTCGTCGCTCGCCGACAAGGGCCGCAGCGACGTCGTCGCGCATGCCCACTCGGCCATCCTGATGGCCGGGCAGCAGGTCGAAGGCGTCCGCTGATCCATCCCGCCTTGCGTCTGTCCCGGCGTGTCGCGCCGGCCGGCGGCGTATTGGCCATTCACTCGAATAACGTCAAGCGGACGGTTATCACCATGGCAAGCAAAAGCGTCGTGATCGAGGTGAAGGAAATCACCCTCGCCATCGAACTGATCGAACTGGGCGCCCGGCTGCAACTGCTGGAGGCGGAGACGAGCCTGTCGCGCGACCGCCTGATCAAGCTGTACAAGGAACTGAAGGGCGTGTCGCCGCCGAAGGGGATGCTGCCGTTCTCGACCGACTGGTTCATGACGTGGCAGCCGAACATCCACTCGTCGCTGTTCTACAACATCTACCGGTTCATGCAGGACCACGGCCGCTGCGAGCCGATCCAGGCGATCGTGAAGGCGTACCGGCTGTATCTGGAGCACGTGAACCTGTCCGGCGACGAGGCCGCGCTGAGCCTCACGCGGGCGTGGACGCTGGTGCGCTTCTTCGATTCGGGGATGCTGCAGATGACGCCGTGCACGCGCTGCGGCGGCCATTTCGTCGCGCATGCGCATGATCCGCATCAAGGTTTCGTGTGCGGCCTGTGCCAGCCGCCGTCGCGCGCCGGCAAGACCCGCAAGGCCGCCGCCGCGCGCGCCGAACTGGCCGCCGCCGCGGCCTGAGCGCCGGCCGGGCGGGGCGCGAGCGGCGCACGCGCGACGCCCGCGGGCCGCGCGAATCGTCTGCGCATTGCTGGTAAACACCGTCGGGCCGCCGCCGGGCGGCCGCGAAAGTTTTCCTGCCGACTGCCGTAAACCTGTTTAACGGCGGTCTCCCCGCCGGTCTTTCGTGAGGGACAGGCAGTGCTGATTATCGTGGGAACACTCGTGACGCTGTTGTCCGTCTTCGGCGGTTATGCGCTGGCAGGCGGGCATCTGGGCGCCTTGATCCAGCCCGTCGAGATCCTGATGATCGCGGGCGCCGGCGTCGGCGCGTTCATCCTCGGCAACGGCGGCAAGACCATCAAGGCCACGCTGCGCGTGCTGCCGACGCTCTTCAAGGGCTCCAAATACACGAAGGATGTCTATATGGAGCTGATGGCGCTGCTTTACGTGCTGCTCGCGAAGGCGCGCAAGGAAGGCACGCTGACGCTCGAGGCCGACATCGACGATCCGGAAAAGAGCCCGATCTTCACGCAATACCCGAAGATCCTCGCCGATCACCACATCGTCGAATTCCTGACCGACTACCTGCGCCTGATGGTCGGCGGCAACATGAACGCGTTCGAGATCGAAAGCCTGATGGACGAGGAGATCGAGACGCACCACGCGGAAGGCGAGGGCCCGGCGCACGCGCTGATGCGCGTCGGCGACGCGATGCCGGCGTTCGGCATCGTCGCGGCCGTGATGGGCGTCGTGCACACGATGGCCTCGGCCGACAAGCCGCCCGCGGTGCTCGGCGCGATGATCGCGCAGGCGCTGGTCGGCACGTTCCTCGGGATCCTGCTGTCGTACGGGCTGATCGGGCCGCTCGCGAGCCTCGCGGAGCAGCGCGTCGCCGAGTCGACCAAGATGTTCCAGTGCATCAAGGTGACGATCCTCGCGACGCTGAACGGCTATGCACCCGCGATCGCGGTGGAGTTCGGCCGCAAGGTGCTGTTCTCGACCGAGCGCCCGTCGTTCTCCGAGCTCGAAGAGCACGTGCGCCGCGTGAAGGCGAAGTGATGCGGAGCGCCCGATGAGCAAGAGCAAGGATCGCGCGATCGTCGTCAAGCGGGTGGCCCCGGCGAAGAAGGGCCACCACGGCGGCGCATGGAAGCTCGCGTACGCGGACTTCATGACCGCGATGATGGCGTTCTTCCTGCTGATGTGGCTGCTGAGCTCGGTCACGCCGGTGCAGCTCAAGGGGATCGCCGAATACTTCAACATGCCGCTGAAGGCCGCGATTCTCGGCAGCGGCGACCGCAGCTCGCAGGACGCCAGCATCATCAACGGCGGCGGCCGCGACCTGTCGAGCACCGACGCCGGCACGCTGCGCCGCACCGACGGCACGACGTCGCTCGCCGAGCGCCTCGCGAAGGCCGGCGACGAGAATTCCCGGTCGCAGGCGCAGGGCGCGCAGGACCGGCTCGAGCAGACGCGCCTGCATGACCTGCAGATCAAGCTGATGGCCGCGATCGAGGCCAACCCGACGCTGCGCCAGTTCAAGCAGCAGATCCGCATCGATTCGACGCTGATGGGGCTGCGCATCGAGATCGTCGATACGCAGAAGCGGCCGATGTTCGCGATGTCGAGCGATCGCGTCGAGCCGTACATGCGCGACATCCTGCGCGAGATCGGCAAGACGCTGAACGACGTGCCGAACCGGATCATCGTCCAGGGCCACACCGATGCCGTGCCGTACGCGGGCGGCGAGGGCGGCTACAGCAACTGGGAGCTGTCGGCCGATCGCGCGAACGCGTCGCGCCGCGAGCTGATCTCCGGCGGCATGGACGAGGCGAAAGTGCTGCGCGTGCTGGGCCTCGCGTCGACGCAGAACCTGAACAAGGCCGATCCGCTCGATCCGGAAAACCGCCGGATCAGCGTGATCGTGCTGAATCGCAAATCCGAAGAAGCGCTGATGCGCGACGACGCGACGACGACGACGCTGTCCGCCGACGCGGCCGGCTCGAAGCTGCTCGCGCAGCAGCTCGGCGGCTCGGCGCCGGCGGTGCGTCCGGTCGTGGCGAGCGCCGTCGCCGTGGCGCCGAAACCCTGACGTTTCCAAGATTCCGAGACAGACATGATCCGAACCATTCTCGCCATCGACGACTCCGCGACCATGCGTGCGCTGCTGCAGGCGACGCTTGCACAGGCCGGCTACGACGTGACGGTGGCGCCGGACGGCGAAGCCGGCTTCGACATGGCGGCGACGGCCCCGTACGACCTGGTGCTGACGGACCAGAACATGCCGCGCAAGAGCGGGCTCGAGGTGATCGCGGCGCTGCGCAAGCTGAGCGCGTACGCGGACACGCCGATCCTCGTGCTGACGACCGAAGGCAGCGACGCGTTCAAGGACGCCGCGCGCGACGCGGGCGCGACCGGCTGGATCGAAAAGCCGATCGACCCGGGCGTGCTGGTCGAGCTGGTCGCGACGCTGTCCGAGCCGGCTGCCTCCTGACATGAACGCGACGAATTCAACCGGTGACCGGGCATGACTCTCGACATCACTCAGTTCTACCAGACCTTTTTCGACGAAGCGGACGAGCTGCTCGCGCAGATGGAGCAACTGCTGCTGAACCTCGACGTCGATGCGCCCGATCCCGAGGATCTGGCGGCGATCTTCCGCGCCGCGCATTCGATCAAGGGCGGCGCGGCGACGTTCGGCTTTTCCGCGCTGACCGATACGACGCACATCCTCGAATCGCTACTCGACCGTGCGCGCAACCATGAGCTGACGCTGACCAAGGAAATGGTCGACGCGTTCCTGGAAACGAAGGACGTGCTGTCCGACCAGCTCGTCGACTACCGCGCGAGCGCCGAGCCGGACGCGGCCGCCGCCGCGGCGATCTGCGCGAAGCTCGAACGGCTGAAGGCCGAAAGCGGCGCGGCTACGCCTGCTGCCGCGGCCGAGCCTGCGCCGGTCGCCGCCGTCGTGGCGCCGGTTGCCGCAACGGCGGCTCCCGCTGCCGAGCCCGCCGCCGGCGATCGTGCCCCCGACCATGTGGTCGAGCAGGCCGTCGCGGCCGCGCATCCGGCGGCCGCCGCCGGCGGCCCGCACCTGAAGATCACGCTGGTGGGCGTCGACGCGAAGGACCAGGCGCTGCTCACCGAAGAACTCGGCAACCTCGGCCGGATCGTCGCGCGCGAGGAAGCGGGCGCCGACCTGTCGCTGTGGGTCGAATCGGACGTGCCGTCCGACGACATCGTCGCCGTGTGCTGCTTCGTGATCGACGAAAGCCAGATCCGCGTCGCGCGCGGCACGGCGCCAGCCGCGCAGCCGGCGCCGGCCGCCGCGCAGGACGCCGCCGCGGCCGAGTCGACCGCCGCGCAACCCGCGCGCGTCGAGGTGGTCGCGCCGCAGCCAGCCGCACCGCAACCGGCCGCGCCGGCACCGGCTCAGCCCGAGCCGGCCGCAACCGCACCTGCAGCCGCAGCCGCAGCACCCGCCGCGCAGCCGCAGCACCCCGCTCAACCGCAGCCGCCCGAACACGCGGCGCCGGCCGCCGCCGCGCATCACGACGACAAGCGTGCGCGCCCGGCCGCCGCAGCCGCCGCAGGGGCCGAAGGCAGCTCGATCCGCGTCGGCGTCGAGAAGGTCGACCAGCTGATCAACCTCGTCGGCGAACTGGTGATCACGCAGGCGATGCTGGCCGAGACCGCGAGCGCGTTCGATCCGGCGCTGCACGACCGCCTGTTCAACGGGATGGCGCAGCTCGAGCGCAATGCGCGCGACCTGCAGGAAGCGGTGATGTCGATCCGCATGATGCCGATGGACTACGTGTTCAGCCGCTTCCCGCGGCTCGTGCGCGACCTCGCCGGCAAGCTCGGCAAGCAGGTCGAGCTGGTCACGTTCGGCCAGGCGACCGAGCTCGACAAGAGCCTGATCGAACGGATCATCGATCCGCTCACGCACCTGGTGCGCAACAGCCTCGACCACGGGATCGAAACCGTCGACAAGCGCGTGGCCGCGGGCAAGGACGCGGTCGGCCAGCTCGTGCTGTCGGCCGCGCATCACGGCGGCAACATCGTGATCGAGGTGAGCGACGACGGCGCGGGCCTGAATCGCGAGCGGATCCTCGCGAAGGCCGCGAAGCAGGGCATGCAGATCGCCGAGAACATCAGCGACGACGAAGTCTGGCAGCTGATTTTCGCGCCGGGCTTCTCGACCGCCGAGACGGTGACCGACGTGTCGGGCCGCGGCGTCGGGATGGACGTCGTGAAGCGCAACATCCAGTCGATGGGCGGCCACGTCGAGATCACGTCGCTGGCCGGCCGCGGCACGACCACGCGGATCGTGCTGCCGCTCACGCTCGCGATCCTCGACGGGATGTCGGTGAAGGTGGGCAGCGAGATCTTCATCCTGCCGCTGAACTTCGTGATGGAGTCGCTGCAGCCGTCGACCGACGACATCTACACCGTCGGCAACGGCGAGCGCGTGGTGCGCGTGCGCGGCGAATACCTGCCGCTCGTCGCGCTGCACGAGGTGTTCTCGGTCGAGGACGCGCGCACCGACCCGACGCAGGGGATCGTCACGATCATGGAAACCGAGGGGCGCCGCTTCGCGATGCTGATCGACGAGCTGGTCGGCCAGCAGCAGGTCGTCGTGAAGAACCTCGAGACCAACTACCGCAAGGTGCACGGCATCTCGGCGGCGACTATCCTGGGCGACGGCAGCGTCGCGCTGATCGTCGACGTCGCGGCGCTGAACCGCGAAACCCGTGCGACGCACGGCGCCCGTGCCGGCGCCGAGCTCGCGATCTTCTGACTCTCGCCATTCAACCGATTGGGGGCAAACGTGTCCGCTGAAGTTCAAATGATCAATCCGGCCGCGGCGAACGCGGCCACGAGCCGCCGCGACGCCGAACACGGCGACGCGACGGGCCAGGAGTTCCTCGTCTTCACGCTCGGCGACGAGGAATACGGGATCGACATCCTGAAGGTGCAGGAAATCCGCGGCTACGACAGCGTCACGCGCATCGCGAACGCGCCCGAGTTCATCAAGGGCGTGATCAACCTGCGCGGGATCATCGTGCCGATCGTCGACATGCGGATCAAGTTCCACCTCGGCCGCGTCGAGTACGACCACCAGACCGTCGTGATCATCCTGAACGTGTCGAACCGCGTGGTCGGGATGGTGGTCGACGGCGTGTCGGACGTGCTGACGCTGCAGACCGACCAGATCATGCCGGCGCCGGAATTCGGCGCGACGCTGACGACCGAGTACCTGACGGGTCTCGGCACGGTCGACGGCCGGATGCTGATCCTGATGGACATCGAGAAGCTGATGTCGAGCCGTGAAATGGCGCTGATCGAGACACTCGGCGGGTAAGCGCGCGGCGCGCGCAGCAATTTCGGGAGAATCTGCAATGTTGCATAACTGGTCGATCCGCACGACGCTCACGGCGGTCGGACTCATCCTCGTGTGCCTGACCGCCGCGGTCGGCGGGCTCGGCCTCTACGCGCTGAATCATGCGAGCCGCGCGCTCGACGAGATCGCGCACGTCGACCTGCCGGCGCTCCACGCGCTCGACGACACGGCCGCGTACCTGCTGCGCTCGCGCGTGGCGCTCGATCGCTTCCGCACGCTGACCGAAGCCGGCAATGCGGCCGACGCGGCGAAGGTGCTCGACCGCGCGCAGGAGCTGTATACGAAGTCGAACCAGAACTGGCAGGCGTTCCAGTCGACGCCGAAGCTCGGCGTCGAGCAGGCGCTCGTCGACGAGCTCGGCGCACGCTACACGACGATCGTGAAGGAAGGCGTCGAGCCCGAATTCGCCGCGGCGCGCGCGGGCGACATGGCCGCGTACCACGCGATCGCGGATACGAAGATCAGCCCGATGTTCGTCGCGTTCGACCAGACGGCGGCGGCCGTGATCGCGGCGCTGCAGCAGCGCGCGGAAGCCCGTCAGGCCGAGACGCAGTCGCGGATCTCGATGATGGTCGCGCTGATCGCGGCCGGCATCGCGATCGCGTTCGTCGTCGTGATCGCGATCCGCTTCGCGCTGCGCGGGCTGATCGTCAAGCCGCTCGAGGACGCGATCGCACACTTCGAGCGCATCGCCGGCGGCGACCTCACGCAGCCGGTGAGCGTGTTCAGCACGAACGAGATCGGCCGCCTGTTCGGCGGCATCAAGCGGATGCAGGACGCCGTCACGACGATGGTGCAGGCCGTGCATCGCGGCACCGAGTCGATCGACGTCGGCGCGCGCGAGATCGCGACCGGCAACATCGACCTGTCGCAGCGCACCGAGGAGCAGGCCGCGTCGCTGCAGGAAACCGCGTCGAGCATGGAGCAGCTGACGGGCACCGTGCGGCAGAACGCGGAGAACGCGCGGCAGGCGAGCCAGCTCGCGGTGAACGCATCGGACATCGCGACGCAGGGCGGCGAGGTGGTCGGTCAGGTCGTGTCGACGATGCAGGACATCGCGGCGAGCTCGGGCAAGGTCGTCGACATCATCGGCACGATCGAAGGCATCGCGTTCCAGACCAACATCCTCGCGCTGAACGCGGCCGTCGAAGCGGCGCGGGCCGGCGAGCAGGGCCGCGGCTTCGCGGTGGTCGCGGGCGAGGTGCGCTCGCTCGCGCAGCGCAGCGCGAGCGCCGCGAAGGAAATCAAGCAGCTGATCGGCGATTCGGCCGAGAAGGTCGACAGCGGGTCGGCGCTCGTCGCGCGCGCCGGCTCGACGATGGACGAGATCGTGCAGGCCGTGCGCCGCGTGACCGACATCATGGGCGAGATCAGCGCCGCGTCCGACGAGCAGTCGACCGGCATCGAACAGGTCAACCGCGCGGTCGGCCAGATGGATGCGGTCACGCAGCAGAACGCGGCGCTCGTCGAGCAGGCGGCCGCCGCGGCCGCGTCGCTCGAGGAGCAGACGCGCCAGATGAAGGCGATCGTGTCGGGCTGGCGCGTCGCGGGCGGCATCGCGCTCGCGCCGGCGCGCAGCGTCGCGCGGCCGGTCGCGCACGAACCGGCGGCGCTGCCGTCGGGCGCGCGCCACGACACGCCGGTCGCCGCACTGCCGGCGCCGCAGGCTGCGGCCCAGCCGGCGGCGCGGCGCGCTGCCGCGGCGTCGCGCGCGGCTGCCGCGGGCGCCGACCACGAGCCCAGGCATGCGGCCGATGCCGCGTCGCGCCCGCAGAAGGATGCGCCGGCTTCCCGGGGCGCCGCCGCCGCGGGCGGCTACGGCCCGCGACTGGCCAAGACCGCCGCACCGGCGGACAAGCCGGCCGCGAAGGCCGCGCTCGTGCGCCCGGCGCTGAACGGCGAGAAGCCGGCGCTGGCGGCGGCCGGTACGTCCGACGACGACTGGGAGACCTTCTAAGCCATGCAGCACGCGCGCGCGCCGTTTCGACCCGATGCACCGGATGCCTCGCCTCGCGCGGGCGAGCCGGGGCGCGACTTCGCGTTCACCGGCGCGGATTTCGCACGCATCCGCGCGCTGATCCACCAACGCGCGGGCATTTCGCTGTCCGAGCACAAGCGCGACATGGCCTACAGCCGTCTCGCGCGCCGGCTGCGCGCGCGCGGCCTCGACACGTTTCGCGACTACCTCGACCTGCTCGAGCAGGAAGACGATCCGCTCGAGTGGGAAGCGTTCACCAACGCGCTGACGACGAACCTGACCGCGTTCTTCCGCGAGTCGCATCATTTCCCGATCCTCTCCGAGTTCGTGAAGGCGCGGCCGGCGCCGGTATCGATATGGTGCTCGGCGGCGTCGACCGGCGAGGAGCCGTATTCGATCGCGATCACGCTGATCGAGGCGCTCGGCGAGACGGCCGCGCGCGGCGCGTCGATCCTCGCGACCGACCTCGACACGCAGGTGCTCGCGAAGGCGGAAGCCGGCATCTATACGTACGACCAGGTCAAGCACCTGTCGCCGGAGCGGCTGAAGCGCTTCTTCCTGAAGGGCACGGGCGCGCAGGCCGGCCGCGTGAAGGTGCGCCCGGAGCTGCGCGCGATGATCCGCTTCGAGCAGTTGAACCTGACCGATGCGGACTACGGGATCGCGAAGCCGTTCGACGCGATCTTCTGCCGCAACGTGATGATCTATTTCGACAAGCCGACGCAGGGGCAGGTGCTGTCGCGCTTCGAGCCGCTCGTGAAGCCGGGCGGGCTGCTGTTCGCCGGCCATTCGGAGAACTTCACGTACGTGACGCAGGCGTTCCGGCTGCGCGGACAGACGGTGTACGAGCTCACGCGCGACGCCGCGCACGGTGCGCGGCCGCGCGGCACGCCGGCGAGCGTGGCGGCCGCGATGCCGTCGCCCGTGCGCGCGCGGGCCGCGGGCGGCGCGTCCGCCCATGGAGAGCGCGGATGAGCGCACTGCCGATCGCGACCAATCGCTACTTCGACAACCACTTCGAGCGCCCCGGCGTGAAGCTGCTGCCGAACGAGTTCTACACGACGGCCGAGGACATGGTGCTGATGACCGTGCTCGGCTCGTGCGTCGCCGCGTGCCTGCACGACCCGTACGCGGGCATCGGCGGGATGAACCACTTCATGCTGCCGGACGACGGCGCCGATCCGGGCGCGGCCGCGTCGGAATCGATGCGCTACGGCGCGTATGCGATGGAAGTGCTGATCAACGAGCTGATCAAGGCCGGTTCGCGCCGCGAGCGCATCGAGGCGAAGGTGTTCGGCGGCGCGGCCGTGCTGGCCGGGATGACGACGATCAACATCGGCGATCGCAACGCGGATTTCGTGCGCCGCTATCTCGCGCTCGAGCGCATCCGCATCACCGCGGAAGACCTGCAGGGCGTGCATCCGCGCAAGGTCGCGTTCATGCCGCACAGCGGGCGCGCGATGGTGAAGAAGCTGCGGCTGCAGGTGCCGGGCGTGACCGAGCGCGAAGCCGCGCTCGCGCGCGAGGCCGATCGCCTGCGCGCCGCACGGACCCGCGCGCAGGTCGAACTGTTCGCCGCGAAGCGGCCTGCCGCGCCGCAGCCGGCGCGCCCGCGCATCGAGCTGTTCGGCGCGCGCGGCGCCGCGCCGGGCGCCGGGAGCGCGCACGCAGCGAACCTATCAAGAAAGCAGGAGGCCTGACCGCAGTGCAGAAGATCAAAGTGTTGTGCGTCGACGATTCGGCGCTGATCCGCAGCCTGATGACCGAGATCATCAACAGCCAGCCCGACATGACGGTGTGCGCGACCGCGCCCGATCCGCTCGTCGCGCGCGAGCTCATCAAGCAGCACAATCCCGACGTGCTCACGCTCGACGTCGAAATGCCGCGCATGGACGGGCTCGACTTCCTCGAGAAGCTGATGCGCCTGCGGCCGATGCCGGTCGTGATGGTGTCGTCGCTGACCGAGCGCGGCTCGGAAATCACGCTGCGCGCGCTCGAGCTCGGCGCGGTGGATTTCGTCACGAAGCCGCGCGTCGGGATTCGCGACGGGATGCTCGACTACGCGGAGAAGCTCGCCGACAAGATCCGCGCGGCGTCGCGCGCGCGCGTGCGCCAGGCGCCGCAGCCGCAGGCCGCCGCCCGCACGGCCGACAGCGCCGCGGCCGCGCCGATGATCAACAACCCGCTCGTCAGTACCGAGAAGCTGATCATCATCGGCGCGTCGACGGGCGGCACCGAGGCGATCCGCGAAGTGCTGACGCCGCTGCCGCCGGATGCGCCGGCCGTGCTGATCGCGCAGCACATGCCGCCGGGCTTCACGCGATCGTTCGCGCAGCGCCTGAACGGCCTGTGCCGGATCGCGGTGAAGGAAGCCGAGCACGGCGAGCGCGTGCTGCCCGGCCATGCGTACATCGCGCCGGGCCACGCGCACCTGTTGCTCGCGCGAAGCGGCGCGAACTATATTGCGCAACTGTCGGACGAGCCGCCGGTGAACCGGCACCGCCCGTCGGTCGACGTGCTGTTCCGCTCGGCGGCGACGCACGCGGGCAAGAACGCGATCGGCGTGATCCTCACCGGGATGGGCCGCGACGGTGCGGCCGGCCTGCTGGAAATGAAACGCGCGGGCGCGCACACGTTCGCGCAGGACGAGGCGAGCTGCATCGTGTTCGGGATGCCGCGCGAGGCGATCGCGCTCGGCGGCGCGGACGAGATCGCGCCGCTCGCCGACATGAGCCGCCGCGTGATGGCGCGCCTGGCGACGATGGGCGACCGCGTGCAGCGCGTGTGAATGGAATGTCACGGGGCGCGTGGCACGCTGCGCGTCCCGACGGAAACGAATCTGGAAAGGAACGACGATGGACAAGAGCATGAAAATCCTGGTGGTGGACGATTTCCCGACGATGCGCCGGATCGTCCGCAACCTGCTCAAGGAACTGGGCTACACGAACGTCGACGAGGCCGAGGACGGCGCGGCCGGTCTCGCGCGGCTGCGCGGCGGCGGTTTCGACTTCGTGATCTCCGACTGGAACATGCCGAACCTCGACGGCCTCGCGATGCTGAAGGAAATCCGCGCGGACGCGACGCTCACGCACCTGCCGGTGCTGATGGTCACGGCG
Organism: Burkholderia sp. BCC0506; assembly: GCF_902833145.1. GTDB lineage: Bacteria > Pseudomonadota > Gammaproteobacteria > Burkholderiales > Burkholderiaceae > Burkholderia. The sequence goes on from NZ_CADFEN010000012.1 coordinate 195,343, forward strand.
GAGTCGAAGAAGGAGAACATCATCGCGGCCGCGCAGGCCGGCGCGAGCGGCTACGTCGTGAAACCGTTCACGGCCGCGACGCTCGACGAGAAGCTGAACAAGATCATCGACAAGATGGCCAAGGCCGGGAGCTGAACGTGAACGAGCCGATCCATGCGGCGCTCGCCGGCGCGGCGGTCAACGCCGACGGCCATGCCGAAGGCGCCGATTACGCGAGCGACCGGATCCTCGCGCGCATCGGCCACGTCACGCGCACGCTGCGCGATTCGATGCGCGAGCTCGGGCTCGACAAGCATGTCGAGCGCGCGGCCGAAGCCGTGCCCGATGCGCGCGACCGGCTGCGCTACGTCGCGACGATGACCGAGCAGGCCGCGGTGCGCGTGCTGAATGCGATCGAGGTCGCGAAGCCGATGCAGGAGCGCATCCAGAACGAGGCCGAGGCGCTTGACGCGCGCTGGGCGCAGTGGTATGCGGCCCCGATCGAGCACGCGGAAGTGCGCGAGCTGATGGACGACACGCGCACGTTCCTGCGCGCGCTGCCCGAGGCCGCGTCCGCGACCAGCGCGCAGCTGCTCGAGATCATGCTCGCGCAGGATTTCCAGGACCTGACCGGGCAGGTGATCAAGAAGATCATGGACATGGTCTACCTGATCGAGCAGCAACTGCTCACCGTGCTGGTCGAGAACATCGCGCCCGAGCGGCGCGAGCAGTTCGCGGCCACCGCCGCCGCGCTCGCGGCCGAACAGATCAGCGCGACCGGCAGCCCCGAGTCGCTGCTGAACGGTCCGCAGATCGCGCCGGAGGGCAAATCCGACGTCGTCCAGGACCAGGGGCAGGTCGACGACCTGCTCGCGAGCCTCGGCTTCTGACGCTGCCGCCCCGCACCGGCGCGCCCCGTCCGGGGGGGCGGCCCGATGCATGCATTCCCCGTCCCGGCTTCGTTTCCGGCCGCCCGCCCCCAGCACCGGGTGGCGTGATCCTGCGTCGAATTGACACTTAGCCACACTCCGCAGGCATACTACGCGTCAGCAGCAACGTAGCGTCATTCGTACGATTCATAAGTTGGCAGGCGGCGGGCCGACGGTGCGCCGTCGGCCACGAAGCCAGTCCCGTGGGGGGGAACGTGAAGCTGAAACGCTTGGGCTGGACCGTCGCGCACGCGACGGCTGCAATGGGTGTGCTGTGGGCCGTCCACGCACACGCGGAACTGGGCGGCGCGCCGATGTCGCCGCCGGCGGACGATCAGGCCGCCACCGTGCGCGCGCTGCAGCGCGCGATGCGCGCGGCGGACGGCGCGCAGACGAGCACGGCCGCCTATACCGTCCGCGAGATCACGCTCGGATCGGGCACCGTCATCCACGAATACACGTCGGTCGCCGGCAGCGTGTTCGGCCTCGCGTGGCGCGGGCCGACGATGCCGGATCTCGCGTCGCTGCTCGGCAGCTATTTCCCGCAGTACACCGCCGGTGTCCAGGCGGCGCACCGGGCGCGCGGCTGGCGCGCGCCGGTGGCCGTCGAGACGAGCGGCCTCGTGATCCGGACGGGCGGCCACATGGGCGCCTTCTCCGGCCAGGCATGGCTGCCGTCGGCGCTGCCGGCCGGCGTGGCCGGCACCGATATCCAGTGACAGCGGGAGAGCGATCTTGAGCATTCCTCGTACATTCAAGCGCTGGCTCGGCGTGCTGGGCCTCCTGGCCGCAACGGCCGTGCTCGTGACCGCCTGCGGCGGCGGCGATGGCGGCGGTTCGGGTAATGCCGGCAATACCGGCGGCAACGGCTCGGGCGGATCCGACGGCAACAGCGGCAACACGGCCGTCGTCACGGTCTCCGCCGGCGCCGCGAACGTGATCAACATCCCGACCATCAGCGTGAAGGTCTGCGTGCCGGGCACGTCGAACTGTCAGATTGTCAACAACGTGCTCGTCGATACCGCGTCCTACGGGCTGCGGCTCGTCGGCAGCGCGGTGGCCGGCGTGCACGACAGCCTGCCGCAGGTGACGAGCGGCGGCGCGCCGGTCGCCGAATGCGGCAAGTTCGTGTCGAGCTACACGTGGGGCTCGGTGCGCACCGTCGACCTGTCGATCGGCACCGAGCAGGCGACGTCGCTGCCCGTGCAGATCATCGGCGACCTCGGCACGACGAACGTGCCGAGTTCGTGCACGAACGGCGGCGCGTCGGCCAACTCGACCGGCGCGCTCGGCGCGAACGGGATCCTCGGCATCGGGCCGGCGCCGTACGACTGCGGCACGACCTGCGCGACGTCGACGTCGACGAGCAACAACTACTACGCGTGCCCGAACGGCGACAACGCGAGCTGCACGGTCGCGCTCGTGCCGCTCGCGCAGCAGGTGGCCAACCCGGTGCATCGGTTCGCGAACAACGACGGCGTGAGCGTGCAGATGCCGGCCATCTCGGACAACGGGCAGGCGAGCGCGACCGGCACGCTGACGTTCGGCCTGCCGAACCTGAGCGGCAAGACGGTGATGACGTCGACCACGACCGGCGACGTCAACGCGACGTTCCAGGGGCGCACCGTGACCGCGTTCTTCGATACGGGCTCGAACGCGTATTTCTTCAACGATTCGGCGCAGACGGTCTGTTCGAAAAATACGCAGTTCTACTGCCCGGCGGCGACGACCACCTACTCGGCCACGCTGAGCGGCCAGAACGGCGCGTCGGGCACCGTGTCGATGCCGGTCGCGAACGCGGATGCGCTGTTCTCGAACCCGTCGACGTTCGCGTTCAACGACATCGCGGGCCCGTTCGGCTCGTCCAGTTGGCTCGACATCGGCATGCCGCACTTCTACGGCAAGACGATCTATTTCGGGATGGACAAGACCGCGAGCGGCGGCCCGCAGCCGTTCGTCGCATTCTGACGCGGCACGGCGCACGCACGAACGAGGGGGCGAGCGATCGCCCCCTTTTTTTCATCCCGCGGCCGTGCGGCGGCTACGGACCGGCGCGCCGCCGGGCGCCGCCATAGCGTCTACGATGTAAGACCGGCACCGGTGCCGGCACGACATCGAGGAGACAGCGCCATGACCCCGCGTATCCAGCGCATCACGCCGTTCCTGTGGTTCGACCGCGACGCCGAGGCGGCGGCCGCTTTCTACGTATCGGTGTTCGACCACGCGCGCATCGTGCACGTCGCGCGCTACGGCAAGGCCGGCGCGCACGCGTCCGGCAACGCCGAGGGCGCGGTGATGACCGTTGCGTTCGAGCTCGACGGGCAGGCGTTCGTCGCGCTGAACGGCGGCCCCGTGTTCCAGATGACGCCGGCCGTGTCGTTCGTCGTCAACTGCCGCGACCAGGGCGAGATCGACCATTACTGGGCGCGCCTGTCCGAAGGCGGCGACGAGCGCGCGCAGCAATGCGGCTGGCTGCGCGACCGCTTCGGCGTGTCGTGGCAGGTCGTGCCCGTGCAGATGGCCGAGCTGATGACGGGCGACCCGGCCCGCGCCGAGCGCGTGATGGCGCAGGTGATGACGATGAAGAAGCTCGATCTCGGCGCGCTGCAGCGGGCGGCGGCCGGCTAGCCCATTTCGGTCGGCCGGGCCGTCCGGGCTCGTGACCGCGTGTCCCGTACTGCCCTCGTGCGGCGCGAGTCGGCCCGCCCGGGCCGCTCCTGCTGCGCGCACCGATTCCGCTCGTCGGCGGCATCGCGCCGCTCGCGTGGATGGGAGCGGCTCGCGCGGCGCCGCGGGCCCGAACCGTCCCGGCGCCGCCCCGATCGCACGGGGCCGACCGTCTCGCCCGTGCGCCGGCCGGCCGGTTTTTCCGCCGCGCCGCGCGTCGTTTCGCCCCCACGCCGGCCGTGTTCGCGGCGGCTCGCCCGATTCCCCGAAATACCCCCCTTTCCCGGCTTTGCTCGACCGATCGGCGTTTGACGCGTCCATGAATAATCGGTGTCACTGGAAAGCGGCATTCCGCCGTCCCCGACTGGAGGCCCCGTGGCAGACGAGAGCGATCTCGACAAGACCGAAGCCGCCACTCCCAGGCGCCGCGAGAAGGCGCGCGAGGAGGGGCAGGTCGCGCGTTCGCGCGAGCTGGCTTCGTTCGCGCTGCTCGCGGCGGGATTCTACGGCGCATGGCTGCTCGCGGGCCCGTCGGGCGCGCATCTGCAGGCGATGCTGCGCGGCGCGTTCACGTTCGATCGCGCGACCGCGTTCGACACCCACCGGATGCTGTCGGCGGCCGGCAGCGCGAGTCTCGAAGGCTTCGCCGCGCTGCTGCCGCTTCTCGCGCTCACCGGCGTCGCCGCGCTGCTCGCGCCGATGGCGCTCGGCGGCTGGCTGATTTCGCAAAAGACCTTCGAACTGAAGTTCGACCGCCTGAACCCGATCTCGGGCCTCGGCCGGATCTTCTCGATCCAGGGGCCGATCCAGCTCGGGATGTCGATCGCGAAGACGCTGGTCGTCGGCGGGATCGGCGGCATCGCGATCTGGCGCAGCAAGGACGAACTGCTCGGCCTCGCGACGCAGCCGCTCGGCGCCGCGCTGCCCGATGCGCTGCATCTGGTCGCCGTGTGCTGCGGCACGACGGTCGCCGGGATGCTGGTCGTCGCCGGGCTCGACGTGCCTTACCAACTCTGGCAGTACAACAAGAAGTTGCGCATGACGAAGGAAGAAGTGAAGCGCGAGCATCGCGAGAACGAAGGCGATCCGCACGTGAAGGGGCGCATCCGCCAGCAGCAGCGCGCGATCGCGCGGCGCCGGATGATGGCGGCCGTGCCGAAGGCCGACGTGGTCGTCACGAACCCGACGCACTTCGCGGTCGCGCTGCAATACACGGACGGCGAGATGCGCGCGCCGAAGGTCGTCGCGAAGGGCGTGAACCTCGTCGCCGCGCGCATCCGCGAACTCGCGGCCGAACACAACGTGCCGCTGCTCGAAGCGCCGCCGCTCGCGCGTGCGCTGTATCACAACGTCGAACTCGAGCGCGAGATCCCCGGCTCGCTGTACTCGGCGGTGGCCGAAGTGCTCGCATGGGTCTACCAGCTCAAGCGCTTCCGCTCGGAAGGCGGCGCGTTCCCGGCGGTGCCGGTCGATCTCGACGTGCCGGCCGAACTCGACAAGGGCGCGTCGGTCGCCGCCGACGACGAGCGCGAAGAAGCCGAAGACGCGCTCGGCGCGCAAGGGAACGCGGCATGAGTACCCCGACCACCGGCCTGTTCGCGAAGCGCCCGAACCTGCTGGCAGGCACGAACCTGCGCGCGCTCGCGGGCCCGATCCTCATCTGCATGATCCTGGGGATGATGATCCTGCCGCTGCCGCCGCTGCTGCTGGATCTGCTGTTCACGTTCAACATCGCGCTGTCCGTGATGGTGCTGCTCGTCAGCATGTACACGATGAAGCCGCTCGACTTCGCGGCGTTCCCGAGCGTGCTGCTGTTCTCGACGCTCTTGCGCCTGTCGCTGAACGTCGCGTCGACGCGCGTCGTGCTGCTCGAGGGCCATACCGGCCCCGACGCGGCCGGCCAGGTGATCGAGGCGTTCGGCCACTTCCTCGTCGGCGGCAACTTCGCGGTCGGCATCGTCGTGTTCGTGATCCTGATGATCATCAACTTTATGGTGATCACGAAGGGCGCGGGGCGGATCGCCGAAGTGTCCGCGCGCTTCACGCTCGACGCGATGCCCGGCAAGCAGATGGCGATCGACGCCGACCTGAACGCGGGCCTGATCAACGAGGAGCAGGCGCGCAAGCGGCGCCTGGCCGTCTCGCAGGAAGCCGAGTTCTACGGGTCGATGGACGGCGCGTCGAAGTTCGTGCGCGGCGACGCGATCGCGGGCCTGATCATCATGGCGATCAACGTGATCGGCGGGCTGATCGTCGGGATGGTCCAGCACGACATGAGCTTCGCCGCGGCCGGCACCAACTACACGCTGCTGACGATCGGCGACGGCCTCGTCGCGCAGATCCCGTCGCTCGTGATCTCGACCGCGGCCGGCGTGATCGTGTCGCGCGTCGCGACCGACGAGGACATCGGCACGCAGATCACCGGCCAGCTCTTCACGAACCCGCGCGTGCTGACGATCACCGGCGCGATCATCGTGCTGATGGGGCTGATCCCGGGGATGCCGCACTTCGCGTTCCTCGCGCTCGGCGGCGGCGCGATCTGGCTGGCGCGCACGCAAACCCGGCGCGCGGCAGCCCGCAAGGCGGCCGGCGACGTGACCGACATCGCACCGCCCGCCGTGCTGCCGGCCGACAGCCACGAAGCGACCTGGGACGACGTGCAGCTGATCGACCCGCTCGGCCTCGAAGTCGGCTACCGGCTGATTCCGCTCGTCGACCGGAACAGCGACGGCGAGCTGCTCAAGCGCATCAAGAGCATCCGCAAGAAATTCGCGCAGGAAATCGGCTTCCTGCCGCCGGTGATCCATATCCGCGACAACCTCGAGCTGCGGCCGAACGCGTACCGGATCGCGCTGAAGGGCGTCGAGATCGGCGCGGGCGAAGTGTTCCCGGGCCAGTGGCTCGCGATCAACCCCGGCCAGGTGACGGCCGCGCTGCCGGGCGCCGTCACGCAGGATCCCGCGTTCGGGCTGCCGGCCGTGTGGATCGACGTCGCGCTGCGCGAGCAGGCGCAGGTGTACGGCTACACGGTGGTCGACGCGAGCACGGTCGTCGCGACGCACCTGAACCATCTCGTCGTCCAGCACGCGGCCGAGCTGCTCGGCCGCCAGGAAGTGCAGGCGCTCGTCGAGCGCACCGGCAAGGACGCGCCGTCGCTCGTCGAGGACCTCGTGCCGAAGACGATCTCGCTCACCACGCTGCAGAAGGTGCTGCAGAACCTGCTCGAGGAAGGCGTGCCGATCCGCGACATGCGCACGATCCTCGAGGCCGTGTCCGAACATGCGGGCCGCGGCGACGCGTTCGAGATCACGGCCGCCGTGCGCCTGTCGCTCGGCCGCGCGATCACGCAGCAGTGGTATCCGGGCAACGGCGAAATGCAGGTGATGGGCCTCGACGCGAATCTGGAGCGCGTGCTGTCGCAGGCGCTTGCCACCGGCGCGAACCCCGGCCTCGAACCGGGCCTCGCGCACAACCTTCTGACCGGCACGCAGCAAGCGATGCTGCGTCAACAGAATCTCGGGCTGCCGCCGGTGCTGCTGGTACAGCACGCGCTGCGCGCGATGCTCGCGCGTTTCCTGCGCCGCAGCCTGCCGCAATTGAAAGTGCTGTCGTACGCCGAAGTGCCGGACACACGCACGATCAAAGTCGTTAACGTCATCGGGGGTTCCGCTTGAACATTCGCAAATTCACCGGCGCGACGAGCCGCGACGCGCTTCGTCTCGTGCGCGAGGCGCTCGGCGCCGACGCGGTCGTGCTGTCGAACCGCACGCTCGATGACGGCAGTGTCGAAATCGTCGCACTCGCCGATTCGGATCTCGCCGCGGTGGCGCCGCCGGCCGCGCGTGCGCGCCTCGTCACGCCGCGCGTGCCGGAATCGGTGCCGGCCGCCGCCGTGCCGGGCATCGTGTCGCGCCCGGGCAGCGCCCCGCGCCCGGCCGTCAATCCGTATGCGGCGGGCGAAGGCGGGCTGCCGGACGTGTTCTCGTCCGTGTTCGGCGCGAGCGCCGACGCGCAGGAGACCGATGCGCATCCTTCGTCGCTCGATGCGGACGCGGCCGGCGCGGCAGCGCTGTCGGCCGCCGGGTCGCCCGCCGCCGGTACGCCCGCCGCCGGGTCGCCGGCCGCCGGATCGCCGGCCGCCACTTCCGAACCCGCGCCGTGGCTGGTCGAGCACGCGAAGCGCCTGACGCAGCAGCGCGACGCGCTGATCGCCCGTGCGCAGGCGCCTGCCGAGCCGCAGGCCGCCGCGCCCGCGCCGCGGCCCGCTGCCGGCGCGACGCCGCCGGACTGGGCGCGCGACATCGTCCGCGATGCCGAGCGCCGGGCCGCCGGATCGCCGGCCGCCGGATCGCCGGCCGCCGCGAAGCGCGCCCCCGACATGGGTGCCGCGTACGCCGGCAGGGCGACGGAGCGCACGCGCCTGTCCGCCGACGCGGCCGCCGCGGTGGCCGATGCGGTGAAGTCGCGCATCGAGCGGATCGTCAACGACACGGTGATGCAGGAGCTCGGCGAGCTGCGCGGGATGATGGAAGAGCAGTTCGACAGCCTGATGTGGCACGACCGCCAGCGTCGCAGCGCGGTCCACAGTGCGCTGACCAAGCACCTGTTCGCGGCCGGCTTCTCCGCGCAACTGGTGCGGATGCTGGTCGACCACCTGCCGTCCGGCGACGGCGCGCAGACCTTCGAGCAGGCGGCCGAATGGGCGCAGTCGGTGCTCGCGTCGAACCTGCCGGTGCTCGACAGCGAGGACGCGCTGATGGAGCGCGGCGGCGTGTTCGCGCTGATGGGGCCGACGGGCGTCGGCAAGACGACCACCACCGCGAAGCTGGCCGCGCGCTGCGTGATGCGCTTCGGTGCGAGCAAGGTCGCGCTGCTGACCACCGACAGCTACCGGATCGGCGGCCACGAGCAATTGCGCATCTTCGGCAAGATCCTCGGCGTGCCGGTGCACGCGGTGAAGGACGCGGGCGACCTCGCGCTCGCGCTGTCCGAGCTGCGCAACAAGCACATCGTGCTGATCGACACGATCGGCATGAGTCAGCGCGACCGCGCGGTGTCCGACCAGATCGCGATGCTGCATGGCGCGAACGCGCCGGTGCAGCGCCTGCTGCTGCTCAACGCGACGAGCCACGGCGACACGCTCAACGAAGTCGTGCAGGCGTACCGCAGCGTGGGCGAGCATCCGGATCTCGCGGGCTGCATCCTCACGAAGCTCGACGAGGCGACCCACCTCGGCGGCGTGCTCGACACGGTGATCCGCTACAAGCTGCCGGTCCACTACGTGTCGACCGGCCAGAAGGTGCCGGAGAACCTGTACGTCGCGTCGACCCGATTCCTGCTGAAGAGCGCGTTCTGTGTGCCGCGCGACGGCTCGCCCTTCGTGCCGCAAGACGAGGACATGCCGACGCTGCTTTCCGCACTGACCGCACGTTCCACCGCCGAGCTGCACGAGGTGCGATTTGGATAAACGGATCATCGACCAGGCTGAAGGGTTGCGGCGCCTGCTCGCCGGGCGCGCGTCGCGCATCGTCGCGGTGACGGGCGGGCCGGCGGGCGTCGGCTGCACGTCCACCGTGGTGAATCTCGCGGCGGCGCTCGCGTCGCTCGGCAAGGACGTGCTCGTCGTCGACGAGCGCGCCGACGTGCATTCGGCCAGCGCGACGCTCGCGGGCGCGTGGCTGCGCGACGGCGAACGCACGCGGGTGGCGGCCGGCTTCGGCCTGTGCGGCGCCGCGCGGCTCGCGCGCGCAGGCTACAGCGACGCGCAACTGAGCGACTTCATCGACGGCCCGGCCGACATCGTCCTCGTCGACGCGCAGCTCGGCGCCGACGGCGCGTTCTCGGCGCTCGCGCGCGAAGCGCACGACGTGCTGGTCGTCACGCGGGTCGCCGCGCAGGCGATCACCGAGGCGTATGCGTGCATGAAGCGGCTGCATTTCGCGCATGCGTTCGCGCAGTTCCGCGTGCTGACCAATCACGTCGGCAGCCACGCGGACGCGAAGACGGCCTTCGACAACCTCGCGGGCGTCGCGAGCCGCTACCTGACCGTGTCGATCGCCGACGCGGGCTGCGTGAGCGCCGATCCGCTCGTCGAGCACGCGCGTGAACTGATGCATGCGGCGGTCGACGCGTTCCCGTCGTCGCCTGCCGCGCGCGACTACCGGCAGATCGCCGCCGACCTGTTGTACTGGCCGATGCGCCCGCGCTCGGGTGCGGGCCGCGCGGTCCACGCCGGCGGCAAGCCGTCGTACGAGGCGGGCGCGGCCCACGCCGCGTGAGCGCCACCCGAAGGAGGGAGCCATGATGTACAACGCTCAAGGAAAGATGTCCCAGGCCGACGTGCTCGCGCAATATGCGCCGCTCGTGCGCCGCCTGGGGCTGCAGCTCGTCGCGAAGATGCCGGCGAGCGTCGATCTCGACGACCTGATCCAGGCCGGCATGATCGGCCTGATGGACGCGGCCGGCCGCTACAAGGAAGACCAGGGCGCGCAGTTCGAGACCTACGCGACGCAGCGCATCCGCGGCGCGATGCTCGACGAGCTGCGCAGCAACGACTGGCTGCCGCGCAGCCTGCGCAAGACGTCGCGCGAGGTCGAGCACGCGGTGCACCAGGTCGAGCAGCACCTCGGCCGCTCGGCGAGCGAGACCGAGATCGCGCAGCACCTGAACATGCCGCTCGACGAATACCAGGGGATGCTGCAGGACCTGCACGGCAGCCAGCTCATCTACTACGAGGATTTCGACCGCGCGGCCGACGACGAGCCGTTCCTCGACCGCTATCGCGTCGATCACGCCGATCCGCTGTCGGCGCTGCTCGACGAGCACCTGCGCGAGGCGCTCGTCGAGGCGATCGAGCGGCTGCCGGAGCGCGAGAAGCTGCTGATGTCGCTGTACTACGAACGGGGTCTGAATCTGCGCGAGATCGGCGCGGTGCTCGAGGTGAGCGAATCGCGCGTGTGCCAGCTGCACAGCCAGGCCGTCGCGCGCCTGCGCGCGCGGCTGCGCGAACAGGCGTGGGTCGGCGCCGAGTCCTGACCCTTTGCCGACGGCCGCGCGCGCCGGCGCCGCGCGCTTCTGCCGTGCTCGTGTGCGGTGCTTGCGCGGTCCTTGCGCGGTCCTTGCGCATTTCACGCGCCGATTTGCTACAATCCCCTCCGTTTTCCGAGGAGCGTTGCGACGGACCATCCTGCGTCCGCCAGGCTCGGAAGGCTTCACCAAGCAGCCGTGCGGCGCGTTTCGCGACCGTCGCGCCGGCCCCGCTTCCTGAACGGCGCTCACGTCACCAATCTAGAAACTTTTTAGAAAGGAGGGCGTGATGAACGCCATTATCGATTCCAAGGCTTCCCACGATTACGTCGTCGCCGACATGGCGCTGGCCGGCTGGGGCCGCAAGGAACTGAACATCGCCGAGACCGAAATGCCGGGCCTCGTGCAGATCCGCGACGAATACAAGGCGCAGCAGCCGCTGAAGGGCGCGCGCATCGCGGGTTCGCTGCACATGACGATCCAGACCGGCGTGCTGATCGAGACGCTGAAGGCGCTCGGCGCGGACGTGCGCTGGGCGTCGTGCAACATCTTCTCGACCCAGGATCACGCGGCGGCCGCGATCGTCGAAGCCGGCACGCCGGTGTTCGCGTTCAAGGGCGAATCGCTCGACGAATACTGGGAGTTCTCGCACCGCATCTTCGAATGGCCGAACGGCGAATTCGCGAACATGATCCTCGACGACGGCGGCGACGCAACGCTGCTGCTGATCCTGGGCTCGAAGGCCGAGAAGGACCGTTCGGTGATCGCGAAGCCGACCAACGAGGAAGAAGTCGCGCTGTACAAGTCGATCGCGAAGCACCTCGACGTCGACGCGAACTGGTACTCGAAGCGCCTCGCGCACATCAAGGGCGTGACCGAGGAAACCACGACCGGCGTGCACCGCCTGTACCAGATGGAAAAGGACGGCCGCCTGCCGTTCCCGGCGTTCAACGTGAACGATTCGGTCACGAAGTCGAAGTTCGACAACCTGTACGGCTGCCGCGAGTCGCTCGTCGACGGCATCAAGCGCGCGACCGACGTGATGATCGCGGGCAAGGTCGCGGTCGTCGCGGGCTACGGCGACGTGGGCAAGGGCTGCGCGCAGTCGCTGCGCGGCCTGGGCGCGACCGTGTGGGTCACCGAAATCGATCCGATCTGCGCGCTGCAGGCGGCGATGGAAGGCTACCGCGTCGTGACGATGGAATACGCGGCGGACAAGGCCGACATCTTCGTGACGGCGACCGGCAACTACCACGTGATCAACCACGATCACATGAAGGCGATGCGCCACAACGCGATCGTCTGCAACATCGGCCACTTCGATTCGGAAATCGACGTCGCGTCGACGCGCCAGTACCAGTGGGAAAACATCAAGCCGCAGGTCGACCACATCATCTTCCCGGACGGCAAGCGCATCATCCTGCTGGCCGAAGGCCGCCTCGTGAACCTCGGCTGCGCGACCGGCCACCCGTCGTTCGTGATGTCGAACTCGTTCGCGAACCAGACGCTCGCGCAGATCGAACTCTTCACGCGCGGCGACCAGTACGAGAACAAGGTGTACGTGCTGCCGAAGCATCTCGATGAAAAGGTCGCGCGCCTGCACCTCGCGCGCATCGGCGCGAACCTGTCGGTGCTGTCGGACGAGCAGGCCGCGTACATCGGCGTGCAGAAGGACGGCCCGTTCAAGCCGAACCACTACCGCTACTGATGCGCTGCCGCCGCCGCGCCGTGCGTGCCCGTTGCGGGCGCACGGCGCGGCGGCGCTCACCGAGCGTACCGATCGACAACCGAACCGGAGCCCTCCATGAGCGTCATCCTCACCTGGGTCATCAACGCGCTCGCGCTGCTGATCATCACGTACCTCGTGCCGTCGATCCACATCAAGAGCTTCGGCACCGCGCTGATCATCGCGGTCGTGCTCGGGCTGATCAACACGGTGATCCGGCCGGTGCTGATCCTGCTGACGCTGCCCGTCACGATCGTCACGCTCGGAGTGTTCATCCTCGTCGTGAACGCGCTGTGCTTCTGGTTCGCGTCGTCGCTGCTGAAGGGCTTCGAGGTGTCGGGGTTCTGGTCCGCGTTCTTCGGTTCGATCCTGTACAGCATCGTGTCGTGGCTGCTGTCCGCCCTGATCTTCGGCCAGCGCGACATCGGCTGAAGGCGGGCGGGCGCAGGCCCAACCCCATCGAATCATGAAACCGATCGAACTCTCGTTTGAATTCTTCCCGCCGAAGACGGCGGACGGCGTCGAGAAGCTGCGCGCGACGCGCGCGCAGTTGCTGCCGCTGAAGCCGAAATTCGTCTCCGTGACGTTCGGCGCCGGCGGATCGACGCAGCAGGGTACGCTCGATACCGTGCTCGACATGCAGAAGGACGGCCTCGAGGCCGCACCGCACCTGTCGTGCATCGGTTCGTCGCGCGACAGCCTGCGCGCGATCCTCGACCAGTACCGCTCGCACGGCATCCGGCACATCGTCGCGCTGCGCGGCGACCTGCCGTCGGGGATGGGCGAGGTCGGCGAGCTGCGCTATGCGTCCGAACTCGTCAGCTTCATCCGCGCCGAGCACGGCGACTGGTTCCACATCGAAGTCGCCGGCTACCCGGAGTACCACCCGCAGTCGCGCTCGCCGAAGGCCGATCTCGAGAATTTCGCGCGCAAGGTGAAAGCCGGCGCGAATTCCGCGATCACGCAGTACTTCTTCAACGCGGATGCGTATTTCCGCTTCGTCGACGATGCGCGCAAGCTGGGGGTCGAGGTGCCGATCGTGCCGGGCATCATGCCGATCACGAACTTCTCGCAACTGATGCGCTTCTCCGAGATGTGCGGCGCCGAAGTGCCGCGCTGGGTCGCGCGCCGGCTCGAGAGCTTCGGCGACGATCGCGAGTCGATCCGCGCGTTCGGCGCGGACGTCGTCACGAGCCTGTGCCAGCGCCTGATCGACGCGGGCGTGCCGGGGCTGCACTTCTACACGCTGAACGCGGCGACCGCCACGCGGACGATCTGCGAACGGCTCGCGGTGTAAGCGCCGTCGCGCGGTTGCATGCGGAACAGCCCCGCCGGTTTTGTGCCGGCGGGGCTTTTTTCATCGTGGCGCGGGGCGGAAACGACGGTGCGCGTCAGCGCTGCGCCTGCATCAGCGGCGGGCGGCGGTCGAACCACGGGCGCGCCTGCTCGAGCTGGCGCGCGAGCTTCAGCAGCAGCGCATCGTCGGCGTGGCGCGCGGCGAATTGCACGCCGATCGGCAGCCCGCGCGCGTTCCAGTACAGCGGCACCGACATCGCCGGCTGGCCCGTCAGGTTGAACAGCTCGGTGCAGCCGGCCCATGCGAACGCCTTCTCCGACGATCTCGCGAGCATTTCCTTCAGCAGCGGCTTCACCGGCAGCGCGGCGACGAGCTTCATCTGCGCGGATTCGAACGGCGTCGGCTGCAATTCGCCGATCTTCACCGGCGGGCCCGCAAGCGATGCGCACAGGATCGCGTCGTAACGCGACACGAGGCCGGCGACCTGCACGGTGAGCTGGCGCTGCCATTCGAGCACGTCGGACAGGCGCGTGCGCGCGAGGCGGCGGCCGACCACGGCCATCGCCCACGTCGCGGCCTCGAATTCGCCGCGCCGCGGCGTGCGGCCCGTGAGCGCGCGCGCGCCGAGCACCATGTCCTCGGCGATCGTCGCCCACAGCGTCAGGAAGGTTTCGGCCGCGCGCGCGTAGTCGATTGGCAGCGTCGCCGGTTCGACGTGGTGGCCGAGCGATTCGAGCAGCGCGGCCGCGTCGTCGAGCGCTGCGCGCGTGTCGTCGTCGAGCGCCGGCGCGAGCATCGGGTCGACGACGAGGCCGATCCGCAGCGGGCCGGGCGGCGTGTCGAGCGCGCCGAGGAAGGTGCCGGGCGCGCCGGGCGGCAGCGTCTGGCCGGTCGTCACGTCGAGCAGCAGCGCACTGTCGCGCACGCTGCGCGACACCGCATGCTGGACGACGAGTTCGCCGTTCGACGGCAGGTCGACGAGTACCGGGTTGCGGCTCGGCTTCAGGCCGAACAGCCCGCAGCACGACGCCGGAATGCGGATCGAGCCGCCGCCGTCGGACGCATGCGCGAGCGGCACGATGCCGGCCGCGACGGCCGCCGCCGCGCCGCCGCTCGAGCCGCCCGGCGTGTGATCGAGGTTCCACGGGTTGCGGCACGCGCCGAACAGTTCCGGTTCCGTGTACGGCATCTGGCCGATCTCGGACGTGTTGGTCTTGCCGAATACGTTCAGGCCCGCCGCGCGGCTGCGCGCGATCACCGGCGAATCGTCGGCCGGCACGAAGTAACGATAGTGCCGGCTGCCCATCGACAGCGGCAGCCCGGCGACCGCCGCGCCGAGATCCTTGACGAGATACGGTACGCCCGCGAACGGCGTATCGGCGCCCGGTTCGGGCGCGGCCGCCGCACGCGCGCGCGCGGCTTCGTAGTCCTGCAGCACGATCGCATTGACCGCGCCGTTGACCGCTTCGGCCTGGCCGATCGCGGCGTCGAGCAGTTCGCGCGGGCTGGCCTGGCGCGCGCGCACGAGCGCGGCGAGGCCGATGGCGTCATGCGCGAGATAGTCCGAGTGCATCGCGGTCACCCCCGTTGTGACTCGTGGCGATGGTGCGAGCATAACGCGGGCCCGGCGCGCGAGGCCCGCGGTCGGGCGTTTTTAGAGGTGCTCGGCGAGGAAGGTCAGCGTGCGGCCATGCGCGAGCGCGGCCGCACGCTGGTTGTACGACGCGCGGTCCGGGCAGTTGAAGCCGTGCTCGGCGCCCGGGTACACGTGGAACGACGCGTGCCCGTGGCCGGCGAACGCGGCCTTCACCTGATCGACGGCGCTGAGCGGAATCGCGTGGTCGTTTTCCGCGTAGTGGAACAGGATCGGCGCCTTGACCTGGCCGGCGAGGTCGAGCGCGTTCTGGATGCCGCCGCCGTAATAGGACACCGCCGCGTCGAGCTTGCCGGTTGCCGCCGCGCGGTACGCGAGCTGGCCGCCGAAGCAGTAGCCGATCGCGGCGAGCTTGCCGTCCACTTCGGGGCGCGCGCGCAACGCATCGGCCGCCGCGCCGATGTCCGCGACCGCGAGGCCCACGTCGGTCTTCTTCATCAGCTCGATGCCCTTGTCGCGATCCGCGCCGTCGTAGGTCAGCTCGACGCGCGGCTGCGTGCGCCAGAACACGTCGGGCGCGAGCGCGACGAAGCCGTCGGCCGCGTACTGGTCGGCGACCGCACGGATGTGCGAATTCACGCCGAAGATCTCCTGGATGATGATGACGGCAGGGCCCTTGCCGCGCTTGGGCAGGGCAAGATAGCCGCCGAAGCTGTCGTTACCGGTCGGGATGTCGATCCATTGGGCAGTCACGTTCTGAACTCCTGGCGTGCGGAGCGCGCGACGCGCGCCGCGGGGTGAAAAGAAGGCGGCCTAGTGTGCCACCAATCGTGCGGTGCTGCAGCGCACGCGGGCGCTTCTCGCACAGCGATCGTTTCGATCTCGATTATTCATTTTTCGTCGCCGCGCGGCTTCGATAGAGTCGATGTACCGGCCTTTACAAAGCGCTTTCGCGCATCGTCATCGAAGGATTCGCCATGTCTGCCCGCTCGTTTTCCACGCCCTTTTCCGAACGCTTCGGCCTGCGTCTGCCGCTCGTGCAGGCGCCGATGGTCGGCGCGACCACGACCGCGATGGTCGCCGCCGCCTCGAATGCCGGCGCGCTCGGCAGCCTCGGCGCCGGCGCGCTCGCGCCCGAGCGTATCGAGGCCGAAGTCGCCGCGATCCGCGCGGCGACCGATCGCCCGTTCGCGATCAACCTGTTCGTGTTGCCCGACGACGCCGCGCCGGACGCGGCGACGGTCGCGCGCGCACTCGCGGCGATCGACCCGCTGAACGCCGCGCTCGGCCTGCCGCCGGGCACGGCGCCCGCGCGCTACGCGCCCGACTTCCGCGCGCAGCTCGATGCGCTCGTCGCGCTGCGCGTGCCGGTCGCGAGCTTCACGTTCGGCGCGCTCGACGCGGCCGACGTCGCACGCCTGCATGCCGCCGGCACTTATGTGATCGGCACCGCGACGCACGTGGCCGAAGGGCTCGCGTGGCAGGCGGCCGGCGCCGATGCGATCTCCGCGCAGGGCGCCGAGGCGGGCGGCCATCGCGGCACCTTCATCGGTTCCGCCGACGACGCGCTGATCGGCACGCTCGCGCTCGTCCCGCAGCTCGTCGACGCGACGCGCCTGCCCGTGCTGGCCGCGGGCGGCATCATGGACGGCCGCGGCATCGCGGCGGCGCTCGCGCTCGGCGCGCAGGGCGCGCAGCTCGGCACCGCGTTCCTCACGTGCGCGGAAAGCGCGATCGCGCCGGACTGGAAGGCGCGCCTGCTCGCGAGCGCCGACACGTCGACGCAGGTCACGCGCGCGATCACCGGCCGTCATGCCCGCGGGCTGCGCAACACGCTGATGGCGCGGCTCGGCGAGCACGTGGCCGACGTCCCACCGTATCCGGTGCAGAACGCGCTGACCCAGCCGTTGCGCCAGGCCGCCGCCCGCGCGAACGACGGCGACTACCTGTCGCTGTGGGCCGGGCAGGGCGCACCGCTCGCGCGGCGGCGCGGCGATACGCTGACGACGGCGCAACTGGTCGCCGCGCTCGATGCGGAATGGCGTGCGTCGGCCGCCTGAACCGTCCGTATGGAAGGCGAAACGCGCGTGTCGTCACGCGCGTTTCATTCAATGATCCCGGGCACAAAATACCGAATCGAAATGCCCCGGGATTGCGTTGAAACGACCTTTCGAAAGGTCGCCTGAATTAGCGGAAACCCTTATCCGGCGGGGCTTGCCGCGATATTCGAGTCATCTTTCCAAAGCGCGCATATCGGTAGTGTTACCACTACCCCAAAAAAGTCCCACAAATTAATTTGATCGCCTACACTTGCGCGCAAGTACGAGCGGGCGGCTGCTAAAAGCGGCGGTTTTCACGTGCTTGAGGCCAAGTGCATGAAGGATGCAACCGGCGAATCGTCCAGTGATTGCAAACACAGGGATGGCAGCGGGGCACCGGGCGATGGCGTTTATTGGGACCGAACTGGAGACTTACATGAATATCAAGATGCAAAAGCTGTTGCCGATCACCGCAGCGGCGATGCTGTGTGCCGCAGCTGCAAGCAACGCGTCCGCCGATCAAGTCGTCAAGATCGGCCACGTCGCGCCGTTGACGGGCGGCATTGCACACCTGGGCAAGGACAACGAAAACGGCGCGCGTCTCGCCGTCGAGGAAATCAACGCGAAGGGTCTCACGATCGGCGGCCAGAAGATCACGCTGCAACTCGACCCGCAGGATGACGCCGCCGACCCGCGGCAGGCGACGCAGGTTGCGCAGAAGCTCGTCGACGACAAGGTCGTCGCGGTGGTCGGCCACCTGAATTCGGGCACGTCGATCCCGGCCTCGAAGATCTACAGCGATGCGGGCATCGTGCAGATCTCGCCGTCGGCGACCAACCCGGCGTACACGCAGCAAGGCTTCAAGACCACGTACCGCGTGGTCGCGACCGATGCGCAGCAGGGCCCGGCACTGGCGAACTACGCGCACTCGAAGGGCATCAAGAGCGTGGCGGTGGTCGACGATTCGACCGCGTACGGCCAGGGTCTCGCGAACGAGTTCGAGAAGAAGGCGAAGGCGCTCGGCCTGAAGGTGATGTCGCATGACGCGACCAACGACAAGGCGGTCGACTTCCGCGCGATTCTGACCAAGATCAAGGGCGAGAACCCGGACGCGATCATGTACGGCGGCATGGACGCCACCGGCGGCCCGTTCGCGAAACAGGCGAAGCAGCTCGGCCTGCGCGCGAAGATCTTCGCGGGCGACGGCGTGTGCACGGAAAAGCTGGCCGACCTGGCCGGCGACGCGACCGACAACGTCGTGTGCTCGGAAGCCGGTGCGTCGCTCGAGAAGATGCCGGGCGGTGCCGCGTTCAAGGCGAAGTACGAGAAGCGCTTCGGCCAGCCGATCCAGATCTACGCACCGTTCACGTATGACGCCGTGTACATCATCGCCGACGCGATGAAGCGCGCGGACTCGACGGACCCGGCGAAGATCCTCGCGGCGATGCCGGCGACGAAGTACACGGGCGTGATCGGCACGACGACCTTCGATTCGAAGGGCGACCTGCAGCACGGCGTGATCTCGCTGTACAACTACAAGAGCGGCAAGAAGTCGCTGCTCGACGAAGTGAAGATGTAACGCGACCAGCGGTCAACAGCAGGGGTGAAAGCGCGCATGCGGCCACGCATGCGCGCTTTCTTTTTGGGCCGGCGTGCGCCGCCGCGCCGTCAGATCTTCAGGTGCGCGAGCACCTTCGGCGCGACGAGCGCGACGAGCGCCGCGCACAGCGCGACGACCGACAGGCCGATCGTCAGGTTCACGGCCTGCGCGACCGCGCCGATCACGACCGGACCGAACAGCAGCCCGAAATACGCGAGCCCGGCCACGTGCGCGAGCCCTTCGGCTGCGTGAATGCCTTTCACGCGCGCGGCGGCGGCGAACAGCACGGGCATCATGTTGGCCAGCCCGAGGCCCATCAGCGTGAAGCCGGTCAGCACCGCGGCCGGATACGGCAGCAGCAGCGCGCCGATCATCCCCGCGCAGGCGAGCGACGCGCTCGCGAACACGAGCTGCGGCGCGCCGAAGCGGGCGCGCACGGCGTCGCCCGCGAAGCGCGCGACGGCCATCCCGCCGGAGAACGCCGCGTACGCGGCGCTCGCGAGCGCCGGGCTCGCCGCGACCACGTCGCGCATGTAGACCGTCGCCCAGTCGTACATCGCGCCTTCGGCGATCAGCGCGATCAGCGCGATGCCGCCGAGCATCCACAACGCCGGCGAGCGCCAGCGGTTGCCGCCGCCGTGCGCCTGTTCGTGGTGCGGCACGTGCGGCAGCACGGCCGGGCTCGCGGCCACGAGCACCGCGGCGCTCGCCGCCGCCGCGAGCGCGAGATGCGCGGCCGGCGCCATGCCGGCCGACAGCAGCGCGCCGCCGGCCGCCGCGCCGGCCATCCCGCCGATGCTGAACATGCCGTGCAGCGACGACATGATCGGTTTGCCGAGCGCGATTTCGACCGCGCTGGCCTCGGCATTCATCGCGACGTCGAGCGTCGCCATCGAGAAGCCGAACAGCGCGAGCACCGCGATCAGCATCCAGTAGTCGGGCACGACGAGAATCAGCGCCGCGCACGCGGCCATCACGAGCCCGCCGGCGAGGCACGCGGTGCGCGAGCCGACGCGCGCGATCCAGCGCGCGATGGTCAGCATCGCGGCGATCGACCCGCCGGCGACCGCGAACAGCGCGATCGACAGCAGCCCGGGGCTCAGCGCGAACTTGTCGCGCACGGTCGGTACGTGCACGCCCCACGACGCGTACATCATGCCGGCGACGAAAAACAGCGCCATCGACGCCGCGCGCGCCCGCTGGCGGGCCGGCAGCGACAGCACGCGGTGCGCATCGGGCGGCGCGGCGAACGGGGACGACGATTTGGCGGAGGAGGATTCGGACACGGGAAGGCTCGTCAGGAAAATGCGCGGGCGCACGCGGCGCCCGTCGGATTTGTCCGATTCTATCGAAGCGCTTACGATCGTGCCGGACGCTGGCCGTTCGCTCGATGCTCGGGTCCTCGGGCCATCCCGCGGCGGCGCCCCGCCGCCGCATTGGCCGTTCGACCGATGCGCGGCGCGCGGCGCCGGCAGGTAACATCGAAACGCATGCCCGGCACGCCGCCTTTCGACCGCAGGAGTCCCGCTTGAACATCGATCCCGCCTTCGCCCTGCATCTGCTGCACCGCTGCCCGGTCGGCACGCTCGCCACCCATGCGCGCGAGCCGCACGGCTTTCCGTATCCGACGGTCGTGCCGTTTGCGCCCGATGCGAGCCATCGGCCCGTGATCCTCGTGAGCGGCCTGGCCGAGCACACGCGCAATCTCGCCGCCGATCCGCGTGCGGGTTTCCTCGTCGTCGATGCCCGCGACGGCGAGGTCCTGAACGCCGAGCGCGCGACGCTGCTGGGCCGGTTCGTGCCGCTCGGCGACGATCCGCACGTCGCCGCGCGTTACCTGCGCTACGAACCGGACGCCGCGCGCTATCTCGCGCTCGGCGATTTCTCGTTCTGGGCGCTCGAGATCGAGCGGTTGCGCTACATCGGCGGGTTCGGGCGAATGGGGTGGGTCGACGGCACGCATCTCGATACGCTGCCGCCGCTCGCATTCGACGACGAACGGGCGCTGTGGCACGCATACGACGCGGGCGACGCACGCCGCGACGGGCTCGACCTGCTTGGCGTCGATCGCCATGGCGCGGACTGGCGATGTGACGGTCGCCGCGTGCGCACGCCGTTCGACGCGCCGTCGGCCGATATCGACGCGCTGCGCGAGCGGCTGATCGCCTGCGCGAACGATGTGACGTGACGTCGCGGGTCAGTGATTTGTCCGCTTAGCAAACGGCGTCATGTGGTTTTTGCAAAACTGTCGTCCGATGAAAGCTTTGATTTTCCGAATGCAGGGTAATTGCGTATGTTGATAGACCGAATAGCCAATCGCTAATGTCCTAATCTCTATGCAGGAGCGTGAAAATTTGAGAAAAGGCCGCGGCCGGTCAAAATGACATGTGTGAATTACAATCGGTCTCGGGATTTTCATGAATCTCGCTTCTATCAAATCTTTTTTGTGCTAATCTCTGCCTTCGAAAATCCGAGGCACATATATTTCATGAATGGTGAGCTGGCTGCAGACCGGCGCCATTGGTCAGATAGAAAGGGAAACTATGTCTTCTTACAAGGACCTGCTGGCCCAGCGGGAGAAGCTGGAGAAGCAAATCGAAGAAGCGAAGTCGCGTGAATACGCTGAAGTACTGAATGACGTGAAGCAGAAAATTGCCGACTACGGCTTTTCGCTCGCCGAACTCGGTCTCAGCCGCGCGAAGGCCGGCAAGGTAGGCCGTCCGCGCGCAGGCGTGGCGGCGAAATACCGCGATCCGGAAACGGGCGCGACGTGGTCGGGTCGCGGCAAGCCGCCGCGCTGGATCGCCGGCAAGAACCGCGACCAGTTTGCGATTTAAACGTCCGTTTAGATTGCCCGCTCTTCAAAAGAGCCGCGTGTCCGTCGAGGAGCGCGGCTTTTTTGTTTTCCGGACACCGGCGGGCCTCTCTGCGTCGTCATGAAAATGTAAGAGTGCCACGTGAATGAAAATGCGACACGTTCGCATAAGCGATTGATTTAAATAAGAAATTTGTGGGTATCGGAAGGGCGTGCGACGCGTCTTTGATAGAATTGCGTACCGCACACCGATATCTCATATTTCATGTCCACGTTTTCCGGCGACGCGCAGAGCCCAGATAAGCACGCCGTTGCGCGCAAGAGCACGCTCGTCAGTATTGTCCTGAATGTCGTGCTTGCGACATTTCAGATCGTCGTCGGCGTGATTGCGCATTCGCAGGCATTGATTGCCGACGGCGTGCATTCGATTTCCGATTTGATCTCGGATTTTGTCGTGCTGGTTGCGAATCGGCATAGCGGCGCATCGCCGGATGCGGACCACAATTACGGCCATAGCCGCTACGAGACGGTCGCGTCGCTGTTTCTCGGCGCGATCCTGATTGCGGTCGGCATCGGCATGCTCTGGCGCGCCGGCGACCGCCTCGTTAATCTCGACAACATTCCGGCCGTGCATTTTTCCGCGCTGATCGTGGCGCTGACGGTGCTCGTGTCGAAGGAAGCGCTGTTTCGCTACATGCTGCGCGAAGCGCGGCGCGTGCGCTCGGCGATGCTCGTCGCCAACGCGTGGCATGCGCGTTCGGATGCCGCGTCGTCGCTCGTCGTCGCGCTCGGCATCGTCGGCAGCCTGGCCGGCGTGCGGTTGCTCGACCCGATCGCGGCGGCGATCGTCGGCTTCATGGTCGCGCGCATGGGCTGGACGTTCGGCTATGACGCGTTGCAGGACCTCTCCGATCGCGCGCTCGATACGGCCGACACGGCCGAGATCCGCGCGCTGCTCGCCGCGACGCCCGGCGTGCGCGACGTGCACGACCTGCGCACGCGCAAGATGGGCGATGCCGCGCTCGTCGATGCGCACATCCTCGTCGATCCGAAGATCTCCGTCTCCGAAGGCCACTACATCGCCGAGACCGCGCGTGCGCGCGTGCTGTCCGACCCGCGCGTGCTCGACGCGCTGATCCACGTCGACCCGGAGAACGACGCGGCGCGCCGTCCGGCGCTCGCGCTGCCGCCGCGCGGCGAGCTCGCGGCCCGGCTCGAGGCCGCGCTCGCGCAGCGCGGGCTGCACGCGGCGGCAATCAACCTGCACTACCTGAGTACGGGGCTCGAGGTCGACGTGACGCTCGACAGCGATCCGCGCGACACCGATGCGGCGCTGGCCGACCGGCTCGACATCGATACGCTGAAGCGCGAGTTCGGCGCGCGCCGGATCGGCTTCACGCGCACGTTGCCCGCGCGGACGTGACGGGCAGCCCGCAACCGTCAAGGCGGCGCGCCGCTCGGGCCGGCCCGCGCGTTACAGCGGCAGTTGCGTGTCGAACTTGATTTCGCGCAGCACCACGCTCGTGCGCACCTGCGACACGGCCGGGATCTTGAAGATGCGTTCGTGCAGGAATACGTCGTAGGCCTTGATGTCCGGCGCGACGATCTTGAGGATGTAATCGGCTTCGCCGGTGGTGCTGTAGCACTCGGTGACTTCCGGGCAGGTGGCGATCTCGCGCTCGAACTGCTCGACGCCGCCTTCGTTGTGGCGCGTCAGGTGCACGTGCGCGAGCGCGCACACGTGCAGGCCGAGCTTCTCGCGATCGAGCAGCGCCGTGTAGCGCTGGATCACGCCCGACTGTTCCATGTCCTTGATGCGGCGCCAGCACGGTGTGCTCGACAGCCCGACCTGGTCGGAGATTTCCTGGACGGAACGGCGCGCGTCGAGCTGCAACAGGCGAAGGATTTTTTGCGAAAAGGAATCGAGCGTCACCTGCGCCTCCATGCGGCAGCTACAACACGCTGAATGTTAGAGGGCCGGGAAAGGAAAGGCAATCTGGCGACGCGCTGTTGAGCGAGATTCGCTAATTTGCTCGCGGATCCGTGGGGTTTTGTCCCGCCCCCGCGCTGTCCGACCGATCGGTGTCCGACACGGCCAGGCCCGCGAGCGCGGCCTGCTGCCGGCGCAGGTCGGCGAGCATGTTGCAGAACAGCGCGCCTTGCTCGATCGCGTCGTCGAGCGCGACGTGCGTGTGCGGATGGTCGTCGAACCAGTGCTTCGGAAAGCGCGGCTTGATCGCCTTGCGATAGGGCAGGCCCGTCATCGCGAACGCGAGCGTCTTGATGTCGAGCGCCGACCACGAGAACGGGCAGCGCCCCGCGAAGCGCATCATGTACCAGAACATGAACGTGAAATCGAAGCCGGCCGGCATCGCGACGAACACCGGCTTGCCGGGCAGCGCCTCGACCCATTCGACGTACGCGACCAGCGCCGCCTCGGGCGTCTGCAGATCGCGCCGGCATGCGGCCCAGGCCTCCGGCTCCGTCTTCCACCACGCTTCCTGCACCGGGTGCGCGTGCGCGCCGGGCAGGGTCTCGAGGTTCGCCGAGAACGTCGCGATCAGCTGCTTGTCCTCGGTATAGGCGGCCGATGCGAAGCTCAGCATCGAGTGCGGGCCGGGAATCGGGCCGTCCGCCTCGACGTCGGTGCTGACGTAAATTTCGGGGATGGCGGTCTGGTTCATCCGAATACCTTGTCGGACACGAACGGGTTCGTGCGGCGCTCGTCGCCGAACGTCGACACCGGGCCGTGACCGGGCACGAACGTGACGTCGTCGCCGAGCGGCCACAGCTTTTCCTTGATCGAACGCACGAGATCCTCGTGATTGCCGCGCGGGAAATCGGTCCGGCCGATCGAGCCCGCGAACAGCACGTCGCCGACGATCGCGACGCGATGCGCGCGACTGAAGAACACGACGTGGCCAGGCGTGTGGCCCGGGCAGTGATAGACCTCGAGCGTCTCGTCGCCGAACCGCACGGTGTCGCCGTCGTTCAGCCACCGGTCGGGCTCGAAGGCGTCGGCGGCCGGAAAGCCGAAGCGTTCGCTCTGCATCGGCAGCTTCTCGATCCAGAAGCGTTCTTCTTCCTGCGGCCCCTCGATCGGCACGCCGTAGCGCGTCGCGAGCGTCTTCGCGCCCGCGCAGTGATCGATGTGTCCGTGCGTGAGCAGCACCTTCTCGACCTGCACGTTCTGCCGCGCGACTTCCTGTTCGATCCGGTCGAGGTCGCCGCCCGGATCGACGACGGCGGCGCGGCCCGTCTTCTCGCAGACGAGCAGCGAGCAGTTCTGCTGGAACGGCGTGACCGGAATGAGCGTGACTTTCATGGGGGCACCGGCGGCTAAAAGGAGCGATTGTACCGGTCGTGCGTGCGGCCTGCCGGCCGTGCGATGCGTGCCGCGGCGTGCGGATCAGGGCATTCCCTGAGCATGCCGATTGTTACAGCCATAGCGAGAATCAATGGTCCGCCGCGGGCGCTTTTCGAGACAAGGTTTTGATTTATGTATAATGCGCCCCATTGCACGTGAATTTCACGCAATTCGCTGGTGTTTCGGCCCCGTTAAACGAGGCGTCCGATTCACCGTCAAGCATCGGCCGCCGGGGAGTCCGGCGGTGTATCCAGCACCGAACATTCGGTGCTCACGTCTTGTCCGGCCGGGTGCTGCGCGCCCGCCTGCGGCCCTGCTGCCGCGCCGCCGGATGAGGCCTGTGCCGCCGTTCCTGTGCGTTGGTCGTATCGACGCGCGCGAACGTGGAGCCATGTTCGATGGCGGCATGTGGGGTCTGGTCAGGCTGTTGGGGACAGGTTGCGCCAGACGTGAAAGCTAATCAGGACGGTTGCGGCCTAGACGAACGCCGCGCCCATGCTAGCCGCCTGCTCGTATCCGAGCGGGGCGTGCACGCATTTGCCGTCCGGGCCGCATGTCTGCGTTGTGAAGCAGCGTTGTATCGATGCGGCCCGAACCAGAAGGCGACACGTCGATGAATTTACGTTTTCCGAGCCGATTCGGAACCATTGCATTGTTTTTCGCGCTGACGGGCTGTGCGGTGCCATCCAGCCAGACCACCGGCAGCGTGAGCCAGAAGAAGGCGGTCGACAAGACCGTCGCCGCCGCGAAGGCGGACGACGACAAGCAGCCCCTCAATTTCGATTCCGCGCTGGCATCGATGCCGGCGGCCGACAGCAAGGACGCGAAGAAGTCGTCGCTGGCGGACGCCGAGCCGATCGACGGCAAGGATGTGTCCGAATTCCGCCAGACGGGCCGCGCATCGTGGTACGGGCGGGATTTCCACGGCCGCCGCACCGCGAACGGCGAGCGTTTCAACATGAACGCGTTCACCGCCGCGCACCGTACGCTGCCGCTGTCGTCGTACATCAAGGTGACGAACGCATCGACCGGCAAGTGGGTCGTCGTGAAGGTCAACGATCGCGGGCCGTTCAAGCGCGGCCGCGTGCTCGACCTGTCGTACGCCGCGGCCAAGGTGATCGGCCTCGTGCACGCCGGCACGGGCCGCGTGAAGATCGAAGGGCTGTCCCCGCAGGAAGCGCGCGAGGCGCGCGACGAAATGTTCGCGTCGATCTCGGCGAAGTAACGCGGCGGATCGTCCGCTCATGCACAAAGGGCTGCCTTCCGGCAGCCCTTTGTCGTTTCCGCGCGGCGGCGGCGCGCGTCAGCCGTCCGAGCCTTCCTTCAGCACGAGCGCACGCGCATACAGCGTGTTGCGCGATGCGCCCGTCAGCGCGGCCGCGACCTTGGCCGCGCTCTTCACCGGCACCTCTTCCAGCAGCAGCCTGAGCAGTGCGTCGTGCGCGGTGTCGTCGGCCTCGCCGCTCGCTGCCGGCGCGCCTTCGACGACCAGCACGAACTCGCCGCGCTGCCGGTTCGCGTCGCCCGCGAGCCAGCTCTGTCCTTCGGCCAGGGTGCCCTGGAACAACTGCTCGTGTAGCTTGGTGAGCTCGCGCGCGATCAGCAGCCGGCGCGCGGGGCCGAATGCCTCGGCGAGCGCGGCGACGGTGTCGGCGATCCGGTGCGGCGCTTCGTAGACCACCAGCGCATACGGGTGCGACACCAGCGCCTGCAGCGCGGTCGCGCGCTGTTTCGCCTTCGGCGGCAGGAAGCCCGCGAACGTGAACGCGCCGGCCCAGTCGCCGGCCACGCTCAGCGCGGTCACGGCCGCGCTCGCGCCGGGCAGCGGGACCACCGCGAAGCCGGCCGCGCGCACCGCGTCGACGAGCCGCGCGCCGGGGTCCGAGATGCCGGGCGTGCCGGCGTCCGACACGTAGGCCACGCGTTCGCCGCCGCGCAGCAGTTCGATCACGCGCTGCGCGGCTTCGCGTTCGTTGTGCTCGTGCACGGCGACGAGCGGCTTCGAGATCCCGTAGCGGGCGAGCAGCTGGCCCGTGTTGCGCGTGTCTTCGGCCGCGATGCGGTCGGCGAGGCCGAGCACGTGCAGCGCGCGCAGCGTGATGTCGGCCGTATTGCCGATCGGCGTGGCGACCACGTAGAGCGCGGCGTCCGGGTAGTGCTGCGTATGCGCGAGTTCGAGGAGGGCAGTCATGGCAGGCAATGCACGCAATCGCGGCACGAGCGGAGGAACAAGGACGGCATTGTGCCACGCGGCGCCGGCCCGGCCGGCCGGCGCGCGCGGCCGGCCGCAGTCGGGCGACAACTTTTCCGGCGCGGCGCGATCCAAACCGGTCGGCGCGGCGTTCGAGCAGCGCGCGCGGCAGTTTCTCGAGCGCCATGGCCTCGGGTTCGTCGCCGCGAACGTGACGATGCGCGGCGGCGAGCTCGATCTCGTGATGCGCGAGCCCGACGGCATGCTCGTGTTCGTCGAGGTGCGCGCGCGGCGCAATACCCGGCATGGCGGTGCGGCCGCGAGCGTCGGCTGGCGCAAGCGGCGGCGTCTGGTCGCGGCCGCGTTGCAGTTCTGGTCGCGGCATGGCGCCGGCGCCGCGTGCCGTTTCGACGTCGTCGCGTTCGAGGCTGGCCGGCTTGCGTGGCTGCGCGACGCATTTCGTACCGACGATGCGTAGTCGTGAGCTGTGACCAGATGTAAAGAGTTCTTGCCGGACCCCTGGAGAGGGTGCCGGAGTACGGTAAACTCGCCGCACCCACGATGTCGCGCGAGCGGTGCCACGCGCCCAGTTCACCAGGAATCGATGTCAGTCGAACGTATTCAGCAACAATTCCGCGACAGTGCCGCGCTTCACGCCGAAGCCGCCGACGCGCTGTCGCTGCCGATCGCAGCCGCGGTCGATGCGATGTTCGCCGCACTGGCGAACGGCAACAAGATCGTCGCGTGCGGCGACGGCCCGTCGGCCGCCGCCGCGCAATACCTCGCCGCGTCGCTCGTCGGCGGTTTCGAGCGCGAGCGTCCGGGCTTGCCCGCGATCGCGCTGGCCACCGACGCGTCGCAGGCCGGCCTCGCGGGCGCCGCGGCCCCCGAGCAGTTGTTCGCGCAGCAGGTGCGCGTGCTGGGCCAGACGGGCGACATCCTGCTGGTGCTCGACGCGGGTGGCGCATCGCCGCGCGTGCTCGCGGCGATCGACGAGGCGCACGAGCGCGAGATGACCGTCGTCGCATTGACGGGCGGCAACGACCACACGGTCGCGGCCGCGCTGTCCGACACCGATATTCCGATCAGCGTGCCCGCCGTTCGCGCGGCGCGCATCCATGAAGTCCATCTGCTGACCATCCACTGCCTGTGCGACGGCATCGACGCGATGCTGCTGGGTGAGGATTGAACGAAGGAGAGCCGTCGATGAATCAAAGCCGCGTCAAACAGACGCTCGTCAGAACCACGTTGCTCGCCGCGCTGACGGCGGGCCTCGCCGTGTCGCTGCAGGGCTGCGTGCTCGGGGTCGTGGGCGCAGCGGCCGGCGGCGGCGCGCTGATCGCGACCGATCGCCGCACGCTCGGCGCGCAGACGGAGGATCGCGAGATCCAGGTCAAGTCGCTCTCGCAGATCAACAACGGGCTGCCGGACCAGTCGCACGTAAACGTGACGGTGTTCAACCGCCGCGTGCTGCTGACGGGCGAAGTGCCGAACGACGCGTCGAAGCAGCGCGCCGAGGAGATCGTGCGCGGCATCAACAACGTGAACGGCATCGTCAACGAGCTGTCGGTCGAGCCGGCGTCGTCGCTGTCGTCGCGCGCGAACGACTCGTATCTCGAAGGGCGCGTGAAGTCGGAGCTGATCGCGACGAAGGGCATCTCGGCGAACTACTACAAGGTCGTCGCCGAGCGCGGCAATCTTTACCTGATGGGGCTCGTGACGGTGGACGAAGGCAATCGCGGCGCGGAGGCCGCGAGCCAGGTGCCGGGCGTCGAAAAGGTCGTGAAGGTGTTCCAGTACGTGAAGCCGCAGGACGCGCAGGCGCTGCAGGACGCGTCGCCCGCGAGCGGCGCCTCCGGCGCGCAGGCGGCTGCCGCACCGGCGGACAGCGCGACGGTCGGCGCGGTGCCTGACGCGTCGGTGCAGTCCACGCCGCTGCAGCCGCCCGCGCCGATCTCGAATTCGTCGAGCGTGCATCCGGGCAATCCGAAGGCGAAGGCGCAATGACGGGCAGGCAGATGACGCAGATGAAACGATGGATGGTGCAGGGCGCCGCCGCCATGGCGCTCGTGGCCGGCACGCTGGGCACCGCGCACGCGGACGTCGGCGACGGCCTGAAGGTCGCGCGCAGCAACGCGTGCATGGGCTGCCACGCGGCCGACCGCAAGCTCGTCGGGCCGTCGTTCAAGGATATCGCCGCGCGTTACAAGGCCGATCCGCAGGCCGTCGCGAAATTGTCGAAGAAGGTGAAGGACGGCGGCTCGGGCGTGTGGGGCGCGATTCCGATGCCCGCGCATCCGCGCATGAGCGACGGCGACGTCCGCTCGGTGGTCGAATGGGTGCTGGCCGGCGCGCCGTCGAAGTAACGCGTCGGGGTGACGCAACCCCTATTGCCAAGCGCGGAAATGCGTGTGTATGATGGTCGACTGTTGGGGCGGTAGCTCAGCTGGGAGAGCGTCGCGTTCGCAATGCGAAGGTCGGGAGTTCGATCCTCCTCCGCTCCACCAATAGAATTCCGGCATCCCGATGCCCTTCAGAAAACCCCGTCGAGCGTGGCTCCACGGGGTTTTTTGCATTTCGAGGCGTGATCCATCCGCCTTTCCACCTCGCCCCGATCATTTCCCCTTGCGCCTGCTCGTCTACGCGGCCGACGGCACGCTCTCACCCTCCAGAGAGCCTTCGGGTCAATCTCAAAATACAAACGTATACATTTGCATACGGACGGACTATGCTTGAGTCAATCGACTCGAAGAGGCTGGATGTCATGCAAACCGTATCGGTAAGAATCCCGGAGGACGATCTCGCGTGGCTGGTCGAGCTGCAACTGCCGGACGCCACGAGTCCGAGCGACAAGATTCGTGCACTGATCGCGGACGCGCGCCGCCGGATCAAGGGCGCGCACGACTTCGCTAGGTGCGCGGCGCTGTTCAGGGAGCAGGTACGGCCTGTCCTCGACGCGCTGGAAGCGTATGAGCACGAGACGCATCGCCATTCGGAACTCGTCGCGCTGCTTGCCGCGCAATTGCCCGACTTGATGGCGAGTCTCGTGACGGCGGCGCTCCCGGGCCAGGCGATTGCGGACGCCGCGAGCGAACTCGAAGCGCGCTTGACCGCAAAAAGCATGCGGATGTTGCTCGGTCTGTTACGCCTCGCCGTCACCGGCAATCCCCCCACGTATCATCGTGCCGTGCTCGATCCGTACGTGCGGGAAATCAAAGAGCTGGCGAACCTCGTTCAGCCGGCACAGGCGGCGAGCTGAGCCGCCTGCTCTCACCACAAGGAGCGACAAGTCGTGACGACAGAACATTTCGGTATCCGGGTAAAAAGGCTGTTGACCGCCAACGTCCATGCGCTGATCGGTTCTCTGGAAACCCGCATGCCCCAGGTGATTCTGGAGCAGTATCTGCGCGAGTTCGACGACGTGATCGGACAGGCGCGCGTGGGGCTCGGGCGGCACGAAGCCGCGCGCTACCAGGCAGCCAAGGCGATCGCCCGCATCAACAATGAAATCGAACGGCTGAACGACCTGCTGGGCACCGCGCTCGCGAGGAGCGATGACGCGGCGGTGCGTGCGGGCGCGGCGCGCCAGATCGAACTGGAAGATCAACTTGGCGTGCTCCAGCAGTCGCTTCACGAGGCGAGCGAGCGCGCGCAGGTCGCCGAGTCCGAACTGCTCGGCCTACGTGCCAAGCGGGGCGAGATGGAGGCGGGGCTTCGCGAGCTGATCGCGGCACGCGCGGCCGGCATCGGTACTCCCACTGGCGAGCGACAGCCGGACAACGGGGTGACGAGCGATCCGCGAGCAGAGCAACTCGAGCAGGGCTTCAATCGGACAATCGCCGGCGCGACCGGCGTGGCCGGGCTGGGGACCGCTGCATCGTCCGCCGATCCGTCGCTGCTGCATCGCCTCGAGGTCCTGCACAAGGAGCAGCGCATTGAAGAGCGTATCGCCCGCTTGAAGTCTCGCCCGGGCGGAATGACGGACGACGTGTCCTGATCGGCCGTCCGTGGACCTGAGAGCAAAACGACAATGACATCTTCACTGCTGCTGCCGGGCAATGCGCCGTTCATCGTCGCAATCGGCCTGATGGGCGCCATCGGTATCCTGGAATGCCTCGCGATGCTGTTGGGGCTGAGTCTCACCGAGCATGCGGGCAGCCTGCTCGTGCTGCATTTCGGTCTCGACCACGTGGATGGCGGCGCGGACGCCGGCATCGTCGGCCAGTTTCTCGGCTGGCTGCACGTCGGCCGCGTTCCGCTGCTGATTGTGATGATCCTCTTTCTCCTTGGATTTTCGGTCGCTGGATTCGCATTGCAAGCCGCGTTGCACGCGATGGTGGGCTTCATGATGCCGGCTGCGCTCGCCGCGGGATTGGCAGCGCTGGCGGCGCTGCCGTTCGTGCGGCACACCGGCAAGCTGGTCGCGCACATCCTTCCGCAGAGCGAAACCACCGCGCTGTCCGAAATCGAATTCGTCGGCCGCACCGCACGAATCGTGACGGGCGAAGCATCGGCGGGCAATCCCGCCGAAGCGCGGCTCGTCGACGAACACGGCCAGGCGCATTACGTCCGGGTCGAGCCCGACGACGCCGGGCAGTCGTTCCCGAAAGGCACGACGGTACTGCTCGTGTCGCGCATTTCGGGTTCGCACTATCACGCCATCGAAAACCCGCTGCCCGAACTGCTCTGAATTCCTCTTCGCCAACGGGCCGTCGCCATTCCGGACGTCGCGAGGGCGCATGTTGCTGTCACCATTCGTAATACAGGAGTCGAATAAACATCATGATGAATGCACTCTCATACTGGGGCGCTGTCGCATTGGCAGTGGTGGTGGGCCTTTGCGTGATCGGCCTGATCTTCGCGCGCCTTTACGTGCGCGCGTCCGCCGAGCGGGCTTTTGTCCGTACCGGCCTCGGCGGACAGAAGGTGATCATGAGCGGCGGCGCGGTGGTGCTGCCGGTCTTTCACGAGGTGATCCCGATCAACATGAATACGCTGAAGCTCGAAGTGAGCAGGGCGACACGTGACAGCCTCATCACGAAGGATCGGATGCGTGTCGACGTGGTCGTTGCGTTCTTCGTGCGGGTCAAGCCGACCGAGGAAGGCGTGTCGACCGCGGCGCAGACGCTCGGCCAGCGCACGCTCGCACCGGAAAATCTGCGCGCGCTCGTCGACGACAAGTTCGTCGATGCGCTGCGTTCGACCGCAGCGCAGATGACGATGCAGGACCTGCAGGACGCTCGCGAGAAGTTCGTGCAGGGCGTGCAGAACACCGTCGCGGAAGATCTGACGAAGAACGGTCTCGAACTGGAAAGCGTGTCGTTGACCAACTTCAACCAGACGTCCAAGGAGTACTTCGATCCGAACAACGCGTTCGATGCCGAGGGCCTCACGAAGCTTACGCAGGAAACCGAGCGCCGCCGCAAGGAGCGCAACGAAGTCGAGCAGGACACCGAAGTGGCCGTGCGCGAAAAAAATCGAGACGCGCTGTCCCGTAAGCTCGAAATCGACCAGCAAGAGGCGTTCATGAAGCTGGAGCAGGAGCAGCAGGTCAAGACGCGTACGGCCGAGCAGAACGCGCGCATCGCCGCATTCGAGGCCGAGCGTCACCAAGAGGCCGAGCAAAGCCGGATCGTCGCCGAGCGGCAGATACAGGAATCGGAAATCCAGCGGGAGCAGGCACTGCGCACGCGTAAGGTCGAGGCGGAGCGCGATGTGCGCGTGAAGGAAATCGAGCAGGCGCGGGTCACGCAGATGGCCGCTATCGAGCAGGCGAAAGTGACGGAGATCGCGCAGCAGGAGAAGGCCATCGTGATCGCCGAGAAATCCGAGGCGCAATCGCAGGCGCAGGCGCGAGCGAGCGCATCGCTCGCGGACGCCGTACGGGCGGAACAACTGGTCGAAACCACGCGACGCACCGCCGAGGCCGATCGAGCGAAGCAAGTCGCGCTGATCGAGGCCGCGCAGGAGGCCGAGACGCAGGCCGTTCACATCACGACGCAAGCGCGGGCCGAGCGCGACGCCGCGGAGATGCAGGCCGCCGCAATGGTCGAACTGGCTGAGGCAGCCCGCAAGAAAGGACTCGCGGAGGCGGAGGCGCAGCGCGCGCTCAACGACGCGATCAACGCGCTGTCCTCGGACCAGACCAGCCTCAAGTTCAAGCTGGCGTTGCTGCAGGCGCTGCCGGCCGTGATCCAGCAGACCGTCGAGCCGATGAAGTCGATCGACGGCATCAAGATCATTCAGGTCGACGGGCTGAATCGTGCCGGGAGCGCCGATGGCACGGCCACCGCTGTGACGAGCGGCAATCTGGCTGAACAGGCCATGTCGGCCGCGCTCTCCTATCGCGCGCACGCGCCCCTGATCGATTCGCTGCTCGGCGAGATCGGCCTGTCTGGCGGATCGCTGCAAGGATTGGTGCCGGATATCCGGCCAGATGCGCCGCCGGTAGCGAGCGTCGTCCAGATGGCAGTGCCGCCCGAATCCGGCAACGGCGTGGCGTAACCCACGATGCGGATGCTGCCGGGGTAGCCGGGTTGAGTGGCCTGGCCGTGCGGTTAGCGCACGGCGGCGGGCGGCCCCGTCACCCCCGCCCGAAACTCGGCCGCTTCGGATCGTACGTCCACCCCGGCACCAGATATCGCATCGCCACCGCATCGTCGCGCGCCGTACCGCCCACCGCGTTGTACAACGCATGCGCGGCCTCGACCTGCGCCCTATCCAGTTCGATCCCAAGCCCCGGCCGTTCCGGCACGGCCACCTTGCCGCCGACGATCGCGAGCGGTTCGCGCGTGAGTCGCGCATCGCCTTCCTGCCAGATCCAGTGCGTGTCGATCGCGGTGATCGTGCCGGGCGCGGCCGCCGCCGCATGCGTGAACATCGCGAGCGACACGTCGAAGTGGTTGTTCGAGTGAGAGCCCCACGTGAGTCCCCAGTCGCGGCACAGCTGCGCGAGCCGCACCGAGCCCTGCATCGTCCAGAAATGAGGATCGGCGAGCGGGATGTCGACCGCCTGCAGCCGCACCGCATGATCCATCTGCCGCCAGTCGGTCGCGATCATGTTGGTCGCGGTCGGGATCCCGGTCGCGCGGCGGAATTCGGCCATCACCTCGCGGCCCGAATAGCCGCCTTCCGGCCCGCACGGATCTTCCGCATACGCGAGCAGGTGGCCTTGCCCGCGGCACAGCGCGACGGCCTCGTCGAGCGACCACGCGCCGTTCGGGTCGAGCGTCGTGCGCGCGTCGGGAAAGCGCCCCTTGATCGCCGCGATCGCTTCCATCTCGTCCGCGCCGGCCATCACGCCGCCCTTGAGCTTGAAATCGGCGAAGCCGTAGCGCTCGACCGCGGCTTCGGCCTGCCGCGCGATCGCGGCCGGCGTCAGCGCCGCTTCGTTGCGCAGCCGGAACCACGCGTCGGACGCCTGCGCTTCGTCGCGGTATGGCAGATCGGTGCGGCGCCGGTCGCCGATATAGAACAGATACGCGAGCATCGGCACCGCGTCGCGCTGCTGGCCTTCGCCGAGCAGGGCCGCGACCGGCACGTCGAGGTGCTGGCCGAGCAGGTCGAGCAGCGCGGCTTCGATCGCGGTGATCACGTTGTCGAGCCGCAGGTTGATCTCGTGCGGCTGGCGCAGCACCGCCGCCTCGCCGGCCGACGTCACTTCGTGGCGGATCGTGCGGCCGGCACCGGCGCCCGCGCCGGACAACGCCGCGCGCACCGCGTTGAGCGTCGCCTGGTAGCGCCCGATCGGCTGGCCGACCACGCGATCCGTCATCCGTTCGAGCGCGTGGCGGATGCCTTCGCCGCCCGGCACTTCGCCGACGCCCGTATGCCCGCTGCTGTCGTCGAGGATCACGAGATTGCGCGTGAAGTACGGCGCGTGCGCGCCGCACAGGTTGAGCAGCATGCTGTCGCGGCCCGCGACGGGAATCACCTGCATGCGCGTGACGCGCGGCGTGCCGGCACGGCTGGGTTCGGACATCGGTTCGCTCCTGGTTCCGGTGGCGTGCGGGCCGCCCGTGGCGTCGGCGCGGCCCGCGCCGTTCATTGAAGCTCGACGCGGCGGATCTCGCCGACGACGAACAGGTAGCAGATCACGGCGACGAGCGCGTGCGCGACGACATAGACGAGCGCGCCGTTGAACGAGCCGCTGCGATCGACGATATAGCCGATCGCGATCGGCGTCGTGATGCTGGAAAGGTTGCCGCACGTGTTGAGCAGCGCGCCGCTCAGGCCGGAGATCTGGCGCGGCGCGGTGTCGGCGTTGACGGCCCAGCCGAGCGCGCCGAGCCCCTTGCCGAAGAACGACAGCGCCATGAACAGCACGACGAGCACGTGTGAATCGGTGTAGTTGCAGACGATCATCGACATCGACAGCAGCATGCCGATCACGATCGGCACCTTGCGCGCGACCGACAGCGACCGGCCCTGTCTGAGCAGCGCATCGGACACGACGCCGCCGAGAATCCCGCCGAGAAAGCCGCACACCGCCGGGATCGACGCGACGAGCCCCGCGTTGAGGATCGACATCCCGCGCGCCTGTACGAGATAGACGGGAAACCACGTGATGAAGAAGTAGGTGAGCGCGTTGATGCAGTACTGCGCGACGTACACGCCGACCAGCATCCGGTTTCGCAGCAGCGCCTTCACGTGGCGCATCGACGGGCCGCCCTGGCGCCCGCCCGCCGCCTGGTCGATGTTGACGAGCGCGCCGCCTTCGGCGAGGTAGTCGAGTTCGGCGCGGTTGATGGTCGGGTGGTCCTTCGGGTCGTACATCGTGCGGTTCCACACCAGCACGAACGCGAAGCCGAGCACACCCATCACCGCGAACACCGACTGCCAGCCGAACGCGTGCACGAGCCAGCCCATCAGCGGCGCGAACACGACGGTCGCCGCGTACTGCGCGGCGTTGAAGATCGCCGACGCGGTGCCGCGTTCGGGCGCCGGGAACCACGCGGACACGATCCGGCTGTTGGCCGGGAACGACGGCGCCTCGGCCGCGCCGACCAGGAAGCGCAGCCCGAACAGCAGCGCGAACGCGGCCGCGCCGCCGAAGAAGC
This sequence comes from Burkholderia sp. BCC0506, assembly GCF_902833145.1. Classification (GTDB taxonomy): domain Bacteria; phylum Pseudomonadota; class Gammaproteobacteria; order Burkholderiales; family Burkholderiaceae; genus Burkholderia. The sequence continues at coordinate 231,632 of NZ_CADFEN010000012.1, forward strand.
CGATCCCGCCTTGCAGCAGCGTGAACAGCGACCAGAAGAAGATGCTGCATGCATAGACGATGCGCGATCCGTAGCGGTCGAGCAGCCAGCCGCCCGGCAGTTGCGCGATCACGTACGACCAGCCGAACGCGGAAAAGATGAAGCCCATCTGCACGTGGCTCAGGTGCAGCGCGCGGGCGAGGCTGGGCCCCGCGATCGCGATCGCCGCGCGATCTGCGTAGTTGATCGTCGTGACCGCGAACAGCACGGCCAGCACCAGCCAGCGCACGCGGGTGCGCCGGGCCGTTGCCGACGCGGACGCCGGCAGCGCGTGAAGCGGATTCATGACGTGTCTCCTCCGAAGGGCGGAAGGTGCCGTCGGGCGGCAGGCGCGTCGGTGCGCGCGTGATGTATTGGGATGCCGCCGGCGCGAGGCCGGGCACCGGACGCCGTGCAGACGGTGCGTCCGGGCCATTCTGTCACGTCGACATTTGCGCTTTCATGCCAATTGCTGACTTGATCGATTCAGCATTTGAATCGATCGGGACGAGGTGCGCGGTCACACGCGCGCGTCGTCCGCGCCGCTGCCGTGGTGTCGTGCCACATGCTGCGCGAGAAACTCGACGGCGGCGCGCACGCCGGGCAACTGGCCGCGCCGATGCGGCATCAGCAGCGTCGTCGTGACGGTGCCGGCGTGCCAGCCGGGCAGCACGCGCACGAGCGCACCGGACGCGAGCGCGGCGCCGGCGATCCAGTCGGGCAGGCACGCGAGGCCGAGGCCGGCCGTCGCCGCGTGGAGCAGCAGCGTCGATTCGTCGGCCTGCAGGCGCAGGCGCGGCGTCACGTCGACGGCGTCGCTGCCGCGCTGCAGCCGCCACGGCTGCGGGCCCGGGTGGAGCCCGTCGTGCTGCGCGAGTTCCGTCGGCGTGTCGGGCGTGCCGGCCCGCGCGAGATAGGCCGGCGCGGCCACGACGACCATCGGCGACGCCGCGAGCGGCCGTTGTACGAGCGCGGAATCGGGCAGCGGCGCGAAGTGGCTGCGCACCGCGATGTCGAAGCCTTCCTGCGCGATGTCGACGAGCCGGTCGCTCGCATGAACCTGCAGCAGCAGCTTCGGGTGCGCGATCGCGAGCGCCGGCAGGCACGGCGCGAGGATGTGCTGCGCGACCGGTACCGAGCTCGTGATCCGCACGACGCCGGCCGGCTCGGCGGCCTGCCGCAGCACCGCGTCGCGCGCGCTGTCGGCCTCGATCACGGCGGCGCGCGCATGCTCGAAGAATTCGGCGCCGACCGGCGTGAGCCGGAAGCTGCGCGACGTGCGGTGCACGAGCCGCGCGCCGAGCGTGCGCTCGAGCTCGGCCACGCGCTTGCTGACGGTCGATTTCGGCAGGTCGAGGCGGCGCGCGGCCGCCGACATGCTGCCGGCATCCACCGCCTGCACGAACAGGTAGAGATCGTTCAGATTCACTGTCAGCGTCCACATGGAGAAACGACGGGTTTCGATTTTAGCGGCTACTGCGCCATCGTTCGCCATGGGAGCATGACCGCTCGTTCAACTTCCGCGGAATTCACCGATGTCCCCGATCCTTCTCTACGGTATTCCCGCCGGCTGCTCGTTCGGCTCGATCGTCGCGCTCGAATGGACCGGCCGCCCGTACCGGTTGTCGCGCATCACGATGCCGGGCGCCGTGACGAGCGATGCGTTCCTCGCGCTGAACCCCGTCGCCGAGACGCCGGCGTTCGTCACCGCGACCGGCGACGTGCTGACCGAAAGCATCGCGATCCTCGGCCATATCGGCGCGCAGGCGCTCGACAGCGGCCTCGCGTTCCGCCAGGGCAGCACGGATTTCGACCGGCTGAACCGGATGCTGGCGTGGCTGAACACGACGTTCTTCAACGCGTTCGGCGCGCTCTGGTACGTGTACGAACACGACACCGAAGGCGCCGAGAAAGCGGTGCTGCAGGCGTACGGTCGCGGCAAGGTGCTGAAGGCGCATCGGCAGCTCGAAACGCTGCTCGAGCGCGGCGAAGGCCCGTGGCTCTTGGGCGCGCGGCGCACGCTGGCCGACGCGTACTTCACGGGAATCGCACGCTGGGCCGACTATCACGCGGTGTTCGAGCGCGACGCGTTCCCGCGCGTCGCCGCGCTGCGCGCGCGGCTCGCCGACGATGCCGGCGTGCAGTTCGCGCACGCGATCGAGGAGAACCTGCCGCTGCCGGCGTCGTCGGCATTCGAAGGGCATGTGTCGCTCGACGACGCGCTGGCGAGCGCGCGCGGCATCGCGGCGCCGGCGCGCGCGGTCTGATCGGCCATGCCGGTCGCCTGTCAGGAAGATCCACGCTCGATATTTATACCCGGATAATATTGACATTCAATTAATACCCGGATAAAAATAGCGTCGTTCCGATTCCAGCCTGCGGGCGACCACGATGACTTCTTCCACGCTTCTCCCTTCGTACACGGCCTTCGACGGCCACCGGCGGCTCGCGTCGGGCCCGCTCGCGACGGTTGCGCTCGCGGTCCGGCAGGCGGCCGGCGATGCGATGCCCGGTTCGATCCTGATCTTCGACGACGCGACGGGCCGCTCGATCGACCTCGACCTGCGCGGCACGGCGGACGACATTCGCGCGCGCTATGCGCGGCCGTCGGCCGACGCGTCCGGTAGCGCCGGCGAGCCGGCAGGCGAGGGCGCGGGCGCGGGAGAACCGCGCGGCCGCGGCCGGCCGAAGCTCGGCGTGGTGTCGCGCGAGGTCACGCTGCTGCCGCGTCACTGGGAATGGCTCGGCGCGCAGCCGGGCGGCGCGTCGGTGGCGCTGCGCAAGCTCGTCGAGGACGCGCGGCGCACGCATGCGGCGGCCGACCGGCACCGCGACGCGCAGGCCCGCGCGTACCACTTCATGTCGGCGATGGCGGGCGATCTGCCCGGTTTCGAGGAAGCCGCGCGGGCGCTGTATGCGAACGATCCGGCGCGGCTGGCCGAGCTGATCGCCGGTTGGCCCGACGACGTGCGCGACCATGCGCTCGCCCTGGCGCGCGGCGAGCTGCCGCCGGCCGCCGCGGACTGCTGACGGAGCGCCGACGCGATGACCGTATTCGACCTGAACCGCGGCGCGCTCGCGCCGGTCGCCGACGAAGTCGACCTCGTCGAGCTGCGCGTGACGGGCGCCATTCCGCGCGAACTCGACGGCACGTTGCTGCGCAACGGCCCGAACCCGCCGGGCGGCCGCTTCGCTGGCAACGACATGCTGTCGTGGTGGCCGGAGGCCGCGATGCTGCATGCGATCGCGTTCGCCGACGGCCGCGCGGCCGGCTACCGGAACCGCTGGGCGCGCACGCAGCGCTGGGCCGCCGTGCACGCGCCGGGGCAGGCGCCCCATCTGCCCGACACCAATCCGAACGTGAACGTGTTGCAGCATGCGGGCGAATTGCTCGCGCTGGCCGAGGGCGGCACGCCGCTCGCGATCACCGCCGCGCTCGACACGCTCGGCTTGCCGGCGCGCCACGCGGGCTTCGACGGCGGGATGACCGCGCATCCGAAGGTCGATCCGGTGACCGGCGAGCTGATCCTGTTCCGTGCGGACTGGCGCGCGCCGTGGCTGCGCTACGGCGTGATCGACGCGACGGGTGTGAAGCGTGTCGACGTCGAGATCGAGCTGAGCGCGCCGTCGATGATGCACGACTTGGCGATCACCGAAACCCGCAGCCTGCTGCTCGACCTGAACGTCGGCTACGACTTCTCGCTGCTGAAGCAGGGCCACCGGATGCCGCTGCGCTGGCACGACGAGCGGCCGGCGCGCCTCGGCGTGATCCCGCGCCACGGCGGAGACGTACGCTGGTTCGGCATCGAGCCGTGTTTCATCCAGCACGTCGTGAACGCGTACGACTGCGACGCGTCGTGCATCGTGCTCGACGCCGTGCGCTATCCGTCGTTCCTGCGGCTCGATGCGCGCACGGGCCGCTTCGCCGACAACCCGGTCGGCGAGCTGTGGCGCTACGTGATCGATACCGCGAACGGATTGATCGACGAAGGGCCGCTCGCCGACGGCGGCCTCGAGTTGCCGCGCATCAACGAAAGCCGCACCGGGCGCCGGTACCGCTATCTGTATGCGGTCGAGCAGCCGAACAACGCGGAAATGCGCGGCGTGATGCGCTTCGATCACGCGCGCGGCACGACGATGCATTACGCGGTGCCGGCCGGCGACCAGAACGGCGAGCCGGTGTTCGTGCCACGCCCGGGCGGCACCGACGAGGACGACGGCTGGCTGCTGGTGATGGTCTACCGCGCGGCGACGGATACGAGCGACGTCGTGATCCTCGATGCGCGCGCGATCGACGCCGAGCCGGTGGCGACCGTCCACCTGCCGCGCCGCGTGCCGGCCGGGTTCCACGGCGCGTGGGTGCCGCGCGAGCGTTGAACGTGAGCGGCGGCGCGCGTCACTGCGCGCGCAGCGCGTCGACGATCTTCAGCCGCGCGGCGCGCATCGCGGGCAGGAAGCCGCCGACGAGCCCCATCACGAGCGAGAACAGCAGCGTCTTCACGACGATCGCGGGCGTCAGCACGAAGCGGAACGACAGGTCCGAGAAGGTCTGGAAGTTGGTCGTCGAAAACGACGCGAACTGCATCAGCGACGCGCACGCGAGCCCCGCGACGCCGCCGACGAAGCCGAGCAGCAGCGCCTCGAGCAGGAACGCGGCGAGCACGCTGGTGCGCTTGAAGCCGAGCGCGCGCAGCGTACCGATCTCGGCCACGCGGTTCGCGACCGACGCATACATCGTGATCATCGCGCCGATCATCGCGGCGATCGAGAAGATCGTCGACAGCGTGATGCCGAGGATGTTGATGAACGTCGACAGCGCCTTCGACTGGTCGCCGTAGAAGGTCTGCTCGCGCTTCGCCTCGTCGGTCAGGCGCGGGTCGACGTCGATGTCGGCCTTGAAGCGCGCGAAGCCGTCGGCGCTCGGGATGCGCAGCACCATCGACGAATAGCTGGTGCGCCGGAACGACTGCATCAGCTGATCGACGTCGCCCCAGATCTCCGAGTCGAAGCCGCTGCCGCCCGCGTCGAAGATGCCGACGACGGTCCAGTCGCGCTGCGCGAAATGGAGGCGGTCGCCGAGCTGCGTGCCGCTGAAGCCTTTCGCGATCGCGCTGCCGACGACGATCTCCGACGAGCCCGGTGCGAACGGTCGGCCGGCCGCGAGCGTCACGTGCGGGCGCAGCGCGAGGCCGGCCGGCGACACGCCGCGGATCACGACGTTCGACGGCTTGCCGCTCGACGTCTTCACGAGCGAGATCAGCACGACGGCTTCCTTCGACACGAGCGGCCGGCCGTCGGGGCCGAGCGCGACGGCCGGGTGCATTTCGAGCGCGTTGGCCTGCTGATGATCGATCGAACTCTGGATCTCGGTCTCGGCGCCCTTGCGGATCACCACCGCGTTGTCGGGTTCGCCGGTCGACACGAGCGTTTTCGTGAGCCCCGCATCGAGCATCTGCACCGTCGCGAACACGAAGATCACGAGCGCCATGCCGCCCGCGGTCAACGCGGTGGTGAGGCGCCGGGTCCACAGGTTGCGCGCGATGTAGGTGAGGGGAATGGCCATGCGCGTCGCTATCCGATCGCCCGCAGGCCTTCGACGACGCGCACGCGCGCCGCCTGCCACGCCGGCACGAGCGCGGCCGCGAGGCCGACCGCGATCGAGCACGCGGCCTGCAGCGCGACCGTCTCGGTCGATACCCTGAACACCGGGAAGATGCCGCCGGCCGCCTGCTTGAACAGGCTCGCGGCGGGCGGCGTCGCGAGCATCCCGAGCCCGCCGCCGGCCACCGAGATCAGCACCGATTCGCCGAACACGATCAGCGCGAGGAACCCCGGGCCGAAACCGAGCGCCTTCAGCGTCGCGTATTCGGCCGTGCGCTCGCGCGCGCTCATCGCCATCGCGTTGGCCATCACGGCCATGATGATCAGGATCACCACGTACGACACCAGCCGGATCGCGGCGATGATCTGGTTCGACATCGCGACGAAGCCGAGCTGGAACGCCTGCTCGGTCTCGGTCAGCGTTTCGGCGAGCGAGTTCCTGAACACGGCATCGACGTGGCGCGCGATCGACGCGCCGTCGTCGGGGTTCGCGACACCGAGCACGAACACGCCGACCTGGTCGGCCTGCTTCGGCGTGCGCTTGCGCACCGTCTCGTTCAGGTAATCCCAGTGGAACACCAGCTGGCGCGTGATCGTCGAATCGTCGCGGCCGTCGAGAATGCCGCGCACGACGAAATCCCACGTGCCCGGATAGATCGTGCCCTTCAGCGGGATCACGTCGCCGACCTTGAAACCGAACTGCGTCGCGAGCTGGCGGCCGACGAGGCAGCCGCGGCGGTCGCGGTCGTAGTCGGCGCGCTGCTGCGCCGGCAGGATGAATTCCGGGTACAGGTCGAGGTAGTTCTCCGACACCGCGAAGCTCGCGAAGAAGTTCTTCGGGTCGCGATAGATGCCGCCGAACCAGTTCGAGCGGACCACGGCCGTCACGCCGTCGACGCCGCGGATCCGGTTCTCGTAGCTCACCGGCAGCGGAAACACGAGCGAGATCGCGTTGCGCGTGACGAGCCGGCCGCTGGAGGCCGCCGCCGCGCCCGCGTACCACGCGTCGACCACCGTATGCAGCAGCCCGAACGCGAGCACCGCGATGGTCAGCCCGAGCACGGTCAGCAGCGTGCGCAGCCGGTGCCGCAGCGCGTTGCGCGCGATCAGCTTCAGCACGTACATGGCGCGCGCTCCCGTTGCCGGTCAGCCGGCGTGCCCATCGATCAGCTCCCCTTTTTCCAGATGGACGACCGAGCGCGCGGCGCCGGCCGCGTGCGCGTCGTGCGTCACCATGATGATCGTCTTGCCGAGCTCGGCGTTCATCCGCTGCAGCATCGCGAGCACGTCGGTGGCGGATGCGCGGTCGAGGTCGCCGGTCGGCTCGTCGGCGACGATCAGCACCGGATCGGTGATCAGCGCGCGCGCGATCGCGACGCGCTGCTGCTGGCCGCCCGACAGCTCGGACGGGTAATGGCTCGTGCGATCGCCGAGATTCACCATGTCGAGCACGAGCTCGACGCGCTCGTGCCGCTCGCGGCGCGACAGCTGCGTGAGCATCAGCGGCAGCTCGACGTTCTCGAACGCGGTGAGCACCGGCATCAGGTTGTAGAACTGGAAGATGAAGCCGACGTTCGCCGCGCGCCATTCGGCCAGCTGCGCCTCGGCGAGCTGCGAGATGTCGAGGCCGCCGACGCGCAGCTCGCCGCTGTCGGGCCGGTCGATGCCGGCCACGAGGTTCAGCAGCGTGCTCTTGCCGGAGCCCGACGGCCCCATCAGCGCGACGAAGTCGCCTTCGCCGATGTCGAGCGTGATGTCGGTCAGCACGGGCACGACCTGGTTGCCGCGCCGGTACGACTTCGCGACGTGGCTGAGCTCGACGAGGGGCGGCGGGGCGTCGTTCACGCGCGCTACTTCTTCGCGACGGTCACTTTCGCGCCGTCCTTCAGCTTCGCGCCCGGCGCGAGCACGACCGTGTCGCCGGGCTTCACGCCGCGCACCGCGACGAGCTCGCCGATCCGCGTGCCCTTCGTCACGGCCACCGCATGCACGGCGTCGTCCTTCACGACGAACACGACCGGCCGGCCGTCGCGTTCGACCACCGCGCTCGCCTGCACGGCCGTCACCGGCTGCCGGTCCTGCGGCGATGCGGGTTTCGACAGGAACGCGATCTTCGCGCTCATGTCGGGCAGCACGCGCTCGTCGCGATCGACGAAGCGCACCTTCACGAGCACGGTGGCCTTCGAGCGATCGACGGTCGGCACGATGCGCGATACGCGGCCCGCGAAGCGCATGTCGGGCAGCGCGTCGAGCTGGATCTCGCACGGCTGCTCGGCACGGATCTTCGCGATGTTCGATTCGGCGACGTCGGCCTCGACCTCGAGCGTGTCCATGTCGGCGATCGTCACGACCGCACCCTTGCTGTCCGATGCGGACGAGAACGGCGTGATGTTGTCGCCGACGTTCGCGTGCTTCGCGAGCACGATGCCGTCGAACGGCGCGCGGATCACCGTCTGGTCGACCGCCACCTGCGCGGCCTGCGCGTTCGCTTCGGCCGACGCGATCGCGGCCTGGTCGCTGGCGAGCGTGGCGCGCGCCTTGTTCACGCGGGCCGTGTCGGTGTCGAGCTGTGCGGCCGGCACGGCGCCGCGCGGCGCGAGCGCGGCCGTGCGGCGCAGCGCGATTTCCGCGTCCTTCAGCTCGGCCTGGGCGACGCCGAGGTTCGCGCGGGAGACCTGCACCTGCGCGCGCGCCTGACCGAGCGACGCCCGCACGTCGCTGCTTTCGAGCCGCGCGATGATCTCGTCCTGCTTCACGCGCGTGCCTTCGAGCACGCCGAGCCATTCGACGCGCCCCTGGCCCTTCGACGCGACCGCGGCCTTGCGCTGCGGCACGACGTAGCCGGTCGCATTGAGCTGCGTGTCGTTCTGGTACGGGTAGGCGGAGGTGACGGACGTGGTGTCGACGCTCGGCCGGCCGGTGAGCGCGAGGCCGGCGACGATCGCGACGACGACGAGCGCGGCGGCGACCGCATAGCGTGCCCACCGGCGCCGGCGCGGCACCGGTGCGATCGGACGCCGGTCGATTTTCAGTTTGTCCAGATTGTGATCGGGCAATTTGAGCGCCTCGAGACGGCGGCGGTCGTGTGACGGCCGCGATCCGGTTTCCGGGGAAAGGGACGGATGGACGCCAGTATAAGCGTCGTCCCGACGGCGCGCGAGCCGGTTTGCGGCGCCGCGCGGCGACGGCCTGCGTCGCCTGCCGGCGCGGTCTGACGCGCCCGCCCCCGGGGAAACCCGAGGCCGTAGGCAACGTGTCAACTGGCCGCGAACGCGGTGCGTTATGGAACCAGTGCGTCAGGTTTTGTCGCGGCGGAACGGCGAAAGCCGGCCTCGCGGCCTGGGGCTCCGGTGCGAATGCCTCGCATCTTTGATTACCGGTACGTTTGATTTTTTCTCCGCTAAAGGAAGAACAATGAAGAAGACGCTCGCTTCGATCATCGCCGCGGCATTCGCGCTCGCATCGGTTTCGGCATTCGCACAGGCGTCCGCGCCGGCAGCCGACACGTCGGCCGCCGCGCCGGCACCGGCCAAGAAGGATCACAGCAAGCCGAAGCACCAGCTGAAGCACCACGGTTCGAAGAAGGGCCAGGCGAAGGCTGCTGCCGCATCGGCCGCCGGCACGAACGACGCAGGCACGCAGAACTAAGCGGTTCGCCGCCACGGCCGGCATTGCCGGTCATCGGTCGGCCCACCCCGCATGCTCCGGCATGCGGGGTTTTGTTTTTTTCAGGCGCCGGGTTCGCCCGGTTCGTCGCGCCGCGCGCGCGGCGGCGCGCGCATCGCGTCGACCACAGCGCGCATGCGCCGCCAGTGAGAGCCCTCCCAGAACACGCGCCGGCACACGTCGCACGCCGCGAAGCGCCGGTGCCGCTGCCGGACGCCGGCCGGTACGCGCGGCGCGGCGGCTGCCGCATCGAGCGGATGCAGCGGCGCGTTGCAGCGCAGGCACAGCCGGAACGGCCGCATGTGCGGCGCGAGATCGAGCCGCTCGAACAGTTCGCGCAACTGGTCGGCCGGCTGCAGCGCATGGAGGTAGCAGCCGCGCGCGACCGCACGCCGCTTGAGCAGCTCGCGGTCGCGGGTCAGCACGATCCGGTTCTCCCGCTCGGCCAGCGCCGCGAGTTCGTCGTCGCGGTAGTGGTTGTCGTAGCAGGTGTCGAAGCCGGCGAGGCGCAGCAGTTGCGCGAGGCCGCCCAGGTGCGCGTCGGCGACGAAGCGCCACGGTGCCGGCGGCCGGCCGGTGGCGCCGTTGACCGCCGGCCGTGCGCGCTCGGGAAAGACTTCGACGCGGTCGCCGTCGTCGAGCGGCCGGTCGGGCGCGGCCGGCGCGCCGTTCACGTACAGCCGGCCGATTTCGGTGTGCGGGACGCCGAGCGCCTCGATCGCATGCTTGAGCGTCGCGTCGCGGGCGCACGCGTGCGCGAACGCCCGGTCGCGCTGCGTGCGCGCGAGAAAGGCGTTCAGTTCGCCGTGAAAGCGGAAGGTCGCGGTCGCCATCCGTGCAGTATCGCACCGCGCCCGGGCGGCGGCAGGCGCTGCAGAGCGCCGGCATCTGTGTTTAACTCGCGGCTTCACGGAGCGAAGGAGCGGGAAATGGATCTCGGGTTTATCGGGCTGGGCGAAATGGGGCAGGCGATCGCGACGAACCTGCTGAAGGCGGGCCACACGGTGCGGGTCTGGAACCGGTCGCGCGAGCGGGCCGAACCGCTCGCGGCCTTCGGCGCGCAGGTCGTCGACACGCCGGCCGACGCGTTTCGCGGCGACGTCGTGTTCTCGATGCTCGGCGACGATGCCGCCGCGCGCGCGGTGTTCGACGATGCGCTGCTGGCCCAGGCGCCGCGCGGGCTGATCCACGTGAACATGGCGACGGTGTCGGTCGCGCTCGCCGAATCGCTCGCGCACGCGCATGCGTCGCGCGGCATCGACTACGTCGCCGCGCCGGTGATGGGGCGGCCGGACGTCGCGGCCGCCGCGCGCCTGACGATCATGGCGGGCGGCCCGGCCGAGGCGATCGACCGCGTGCAGCCGCTGTTCGACGCGATCGGCCAGAAGACCTGGCGGTTCGGCTCGCTGCCGCAGCACGCGAACGTCGCGAAGATCGCCGCGAACTTCACGCTCGCGTCGGCGATCGAGACGCTCGGCGAAGCGTCCGCGCTGCTCGGCGCGCACGGCGTCGCGATGCGCGATTTCCTCGACGTGATCACGAGCAGCGTGTTTCCGGGGCCCGTCTACGAAGGCTACGGCGCGATGATCGCCGAGCGCCGCTACGAGCCCGCGCGCTTCAAGGCGCGGCTCGGGCTGAAGGACGTCCGGCTCGCGCTGGAGGCCGGCGACGCGACGTCGGTGCCGCTGCCGGTGGCGAGCGTCGTGCGCGACAGCCTGCTCGACGCGCTCGCGCACGGCGGCGGCGACCAGGATTTCGCGGTGCTCGGCGAGGCCGCGCTGCGCCGCGCCGGCCGCTGACACGCGACAGAAGCGCCGTGCGCACGGCATAATCGGCAGTTCGTTTTCCCTTCATTCCTTACATATCGGGCAGAGGCAGTCATGAACTTGCATACGTGGTGGCTTTTCGTGGCGACGGTGTTCGTCGTGTCGGCGATTCCGGGCCCGAACATGCTGCTCGTGATGACGCACGGCGCACGGCATGGGCTGCGGCGCTCGTCCGCGACGATGGCCGGCTGCCTGAGCGCGCTGGTGCTGATGCTCGCGGTCTCCGCGGCAGGGCTCGGCGCGGTGCTCGAGGCATGGCCGGCGATGTTCAACGCGTTGCGTTTCGCGGGTGCGGCCTACCTGATCTATCTCGGCGTGAAGGCGTGGCGCGCACGCGTGGACGACGCGCCGGCCGCCGACGTGGATGCCGTGACGCACGGGGCAGCGGCGTCGCGCATGGTGCTGTTCCGCAATGGCTTCCTGGTCGCCGGCAGCAACCCGAAGGCGATCCTGTTCGCGGCCGCGCTGCTGCCGCAGTTCATCAACGCGGCCGAGCCGACGCTGCCGCAGTTCGGCATTCTCGTCGTCACGTTCGCGGCAATCGAGGTGAGCTGGTATCTCGTCTACGCGTCGTTCGGCACGCGCATCGGCGCCACGCTGAAGAGCCAGAGCGTCGCGAAGGTGTTCAACCGGCTGACGGGCGGGCTGTTCGTCGGCTTCGGCGCGATGATGGCGCTGGTTCGTCACTGATTCCCGGCCGGCGCCGGCGTACCGAACGCCCCGTCCCTCGCGAGAGGGCGGGGCGTTCGGTTTTCTGACGGCGCTTCACCGCTGCCCGTTCACCGCTGCCCGTTCACGCATGCGGCCGGTCCAGCGCCGCCGCGCCGGCTTCGCGTCCGGCCGCCAGCCCGAACGCGGCCGCCGCGCCGGCGAACGCGAACCCGACACCGCACACCGCGCTCCAGCCGCCCCATGCCCATGCGCTGCCTGCGAGCGCCGCACCCAGCGCGCCGCCGACGAAGAACAGCCCGACGAACAGCCCGTTCAGGCGTCCGCGCGCGGCCGGATTCAGCAGGTTGATCGCGCGGCGGCCGATCGTCTGGTCGACGATCACGCCTGCGTCGAGCAGCGCCGCGCCGCCGGCCAGCAGCGCGAGCGCGACGCCGCGATGCGCATGCGTATCGAAGCCGAACCAGCCGGCGCCGGCGACGCCGAGCACGACGAGCGCCGCGAGCATCGTGCCGTGCGCGAGCCGCTGCGCGGTCGGGCCGTGGCCGCGGTCGCCCGCGCGGCCGGCGAGCGGCGTGACGATCGCGCCGCTCGCGCCGGCGAATGCGAACAGCGCGATCCCGTGCAGGTCGAGCGCGAACGGCGGCTGTGCGAGCCGCAGCCCGACGGCGGTCCAGAACGCGCTGAACGCCGCCATCGCGAGCGCGGCCGACAGCGCATGCCGGCGCAGCACCGGCTCGTCGGCGAGCAGGCGTCCCATCGACGCGAGCAACGCGCGATAGCCGGCCGTGATCGACGGCGTGCGCGCCGGCAGGCGCAGCGCGAGCACGACGGCGATCGCCGCGTTCGCGAGCGCGGCAAGCAGATAGAACGCGCGCCAGCCGGCCGAGCCCGCGATCAGGCTCGCGAGCGGCCGCGACAGCAGGATCCCGAGCATCAGCCCGCTCATCACGTTGCCGACCGCGCGGCCGCGCTCGGCTTCGGGCGCCATCGACGCGGCCATCGGCACGAGCATCTGGATCACGCTCGACGCGGCGCCGGCCGTGAGCGTCGCGAGCAGGAACACGACGCCCGATTGCGTGAAGGCGGGCGGCGCGAGCGCCGCCGCGCAGACGGCGAGCGTCGCGACGATCAGGCGGCGGTTCTCGAGCAGGTCGACGAGCGGCACGAGCAACGCGAGTCCGGCCGCGTAGCCGAGCTGGGGCAGCATCGCGACGAGGCCGGCGAGGCCGGGCGGCAGGTGCAGATCCGCGCTGATCGGGCCGGTCAGCGGTTGCGCGGCGAACAGGTCCATCACGATCACGCCGACCGTCGCGGCGAAGAACAGCGTCATGCCGGTGCTCAGCACGGGCGGCGCGGCGACGGACGGGGAAACGGGGGCGGAGCAACGGTTGGCAGGGCAGTTCATTGCAAACCAAGGGGGAAGTCGAAGGAACTCCCATCCTAGGCGCCCGATGTTTATGCGACAATTGAAATATGTCTAACATGATTATGCGAGTTTGTTTTGAATACGCGTGATCTCCAGGCGTTCGTCGCGGTCGTCGACAGCGGATCGATGGTCGCCGCGGCCGCGAAGCTCCACCTGACGCAGCCGGGCCTGACGCGGCGTGTGCAGAACCTCGAAACGCTGCTCGGCGTGCCGCTGCTCGAACGTCAGAGCAAGCCGCTGAAGCCGACCGCGGCGGGGCGCGACGTCTATGCGCTCGCGCGCAACGTGCTCGGCGCGGTCGACGAACTGATGGCGGCCGGCGCGCCGGACAGCGAGCCGTCCGGCGAGTTGCGCATCGGCGTGCCGCCGTTCCTGTCCGAGCTCGCGCTGGAGCGGCCGATCGACCGGCTGCGCGACGCGTTTCCGCGCCTCACGCTGCGCGTGACGGCCGGCTGGTCCCCCGCGCTGGTGCAGGGTATCGAGCGCGGTGCGCTCGACGTCGCGACCGTGATGGTGCCGGCGAGCGCGGCGCTGCCCGACGCGTTGACGGCGACGCTGCTCGCCACGCAGCCGACGGTGCTCGTCGCCGCGCGCGATTTCCCGCTGCCGGACGGCCCGCTGTCGCTCGATACGCTGTCGGGTTTTCCGTGGGTGCTGAGCCAGGACGGCTGCGGGATGCGTTCGGCGCTGAGCCGCGCGCTCGGCGCGGCCGGGCTGCCGTTCGACGTCGCGGTCGAGGCCTTCGGCTCGGAGCTGCAGTTGTCGCTCGTCGCGCGCGGCGCCGGGATCGGGATCGCCGCGCCGAACGCGCTCGCGCGCAGCGCGCATCGCGATGCGCTGAGGGTGGTGGAGACGGCGGGGCTGGAAACGCGGATCAACGTGTGGATCGTGCACGGCACGTTGCCGGGCCGGCTGATGCGGCCGGTCGCGCTGCTGCGCGACGCGCTGGGCGAGGTGCTCGAACGCGAGAATGGAAAGGGGTCAGGCGCCGTGACGCCGAACTAGAGGCGGCGTTCGAGGGAAAATCCTTATTTTCTCTACGGAAATGTTGCATTGCGGAAACCGATTCGCTATAGTGACACCTGTCTCCTCCATGTCTCCTCTGATATGGATTCAGCCCGCCGCTTAGGCGGGCTTTTTTTTGCCTGCGATTGTGTCGCGGCGCGCCATCCGCCGGCTGCCGCCGCGCTCAGAACTTGTACGTCATCCCGACGTAGCTGATGATCGGGTCTGCCTTCAGGTCCGATTTCGACTCGGCGAGCACCGAGCCGTCGGCTGCCTTGATCGTCACCGTCGACGTCGTCTTCAGCGGGATGTAGGTGACCGACGCCACCAGCCCGAAGTGTTCCGTCATGTTGTACTGCAGGCCCGCGTTGAACACCGGCTGCCAGGACGACGACGCCTTCGCCTCCACCGAGGTCGTGCCCGGCTTGCCCGCGCCCGCGGCGAGGATCGCGCCGAGGTTGTCCTGCGTCTGCTTGATGAAGTTCGTGTTGAGCTGCAGGTCGCTGAACCAGTTGTACGACACGCCGAGGCCGAGGAACGGCCGGAACTTCGCGTTTGCCTGCCCGAAGTAGTACTGAAAGATCATCGCCGGGCTCCACTGCCGCACGCTTTTCACGATCGGGTTGACCGACGCCAGCCCGATGTTCTGCGTGCCGAGCGCGCCGGCCGGGCCGGGCGGCTTGATCGTGCCCCGGCCCGACACCTTGAACACCGGCGGCACGCCGGCCACCGACGTCACCGCGATGTGGTCGGTCAGGAAGTGGCTGACCGTCAGGCCGACCGTGTCGGCGCCGCTCGTATGCAGCCCGGTGCCCGGCGACGTGAACGACGGCGGCAGCCGCAGCGGCGTGTTGATCGGCGTCGGCGCGACGTTGGTCGTCATCGGCGTGCTGCTTTGCTGCGGCATGATGTGGAACCAGCCCAGCGTGACGACGTTGCTGCCGGCGCTCTGCGCGTGCGCCGCCAGCGGCGCCACGGCGGCGGCTGCCGCCGCGCAGAGAAGGGTTTTCTTCATCACGGCTTGTCCCTCCGCTTACTGGACGAATGCGCCGATCGTGAAATACGGCGTCGATCCCGCGTTGTCGAGGAAACCGAACACGCCACCCGTGAAGATGAACTTGCCGGTCGGCGACGTGCTGCCCGAACCCGTGTGGATCGTCGTGACCGTGCCCGGCACCTTCTGCGTGTAGTCGAGATCGAGCGCGGTCGCGAGCGACGCCTGCGACGGCTGGAACGGATCGAGCAGCGTGGCCTGCTTGTCGATCAGCGCGGTGGTCCGGTAATCGAACTGGCTGTCGACGCCGATGTACTCGCCGTTTTGCGAGCCGGCCGCGATGGCCGTCTGCGGCGCGAGGATCGAGATGCTCGATTCGTCGTCGGCGGTCAGACCCGGCACGCCGTTGCTGTCGGGCGTCGGGTTCGGGTTCGCGACACCCGTGCGCACGAGGATCGGCACGAGCTGGTTGCGCAGCTTGCCGACGATCATGAAGCCCTTGCCCTGCGGCGTGGCCGACAGCGTCGGCTTCAGCTGGCTCGCGTAGTTGTTCGACTGGAACGCGCCGCTGCCGTCGGCCGACTGCACGAAGTTCGTGCCCTGCTGCACGCACGCGCCGCCCGCGAACTGGCCGGTCGTGTCGCATTTGGTCCACGTGCCGTCCGCGTTGATCGTCACCTTCGCGTCGATCGACGCCGGCGCGAATTTCTGCGACGGCACTTCGCCGAAGCCGATGTGGCTGTACGTGCCCGCAACCTTCGTGATGTCGGTTTCGATCGACGAGAAGCCGATGAACGGGTAGTACGGGAATTTCGTGTCGGGCACCGCGGCCTGGCCGAGCACGCCGTCGAACTGGATCTCCTTGCCGGGAATCGTGCCGCCCGCGACGCCGAAGCCGACGAAGATGCGCGCCGGACGCGACGCGTCGAGGCTCGCGCCGTTCAGGCGGAACGCGCACTGGTTCAGCTTGTTGGTCGGCAGCAGCGTTTCCTGCGTGAGCGTGCCGCTGTCGACGGTGCCCGCGCGGGTCGGCGTGACGGTGCCGGTCTTTTGCGGCACCGCCGATTCGACATAGGTGACCTGCCAGGTCATCTTGGTCGTGTCGAGCTGGACCTTCGCGAGTTCGCCGCTGCCCGCGCCGCCCGTAAACACGGTGTTGTAGTCGAGCGTGGCGGGGCAAAGCCGGTCTTCGACGAGCGGGGGCGGATTGTCGCTGCCGCCGCCGCATGCGGAAAGAAGGGGGGCGGCAAGGGCCGCCGCCAGAATGAGGTTGCGCTTCATGTTGCTCCTCCAGATTTGTCTTGTGCGGCGGCCAGCTCCCTGTCGGCCGCTTCTGTTTGGTCGTGCTCGTCCTGCTTGCGCCGTGCCGAGCGCCTTCGTGCCATCCCTGCGTCACGCGGCGGCGGGCCGGCCGCCGCCGCGTCCCCGTTACTTGCTGATCTGCGCGCCCACGCCGAAGTACGGTGTCGACGACGTCGTCGAATTCGCCGACGTCGACGTGACGCCGCCGTTCACCGTGCCTTGGATCAGCGCCGCGTACAGCCCGCCCGTCGCGATCACCACGCCCGATGCGGACGGGTAGCTCGCGCCGCTCGGCGGGGTGGTCGTCGTGTTCAGCAGGCCCGGCGTCGTCTGCCCGTAGTCGAGCGTGAAGCCGTCTTCCTCGGCCTGCGTGGACGGGTTGATGAACGACGCGTTGCTGCCGCGGATCAGCGCGGCCGTGTACTTGAAGTTCGAGTCCGCGCCCGCGTAGCCGCCGTCGATCGCGCCCGACGTGATCGCCGTCGCCGCGCCGAGCACCGCGATGCCCGATTCGTCGTCGACCTTTGCATCGGTGTGCAACGGCGCCGTGCCGAGGTTCACATAGCCCGTGCGCACGATCACCGGCACCGTCGCGCCGTTGAGCTGGCCGATCACCATGTGCGCGGTGGCCGACTTGCCGGTCGCGCCGATCAGCGGCAGCTTCGTTTGCGGCAGGATCTGCGGGGCCTGCGTGCTGTCGAGGTAGCCGCCGGCCGCTGCATTCACCGTCCACGGATTGCCGGTCGTCTGGCAACTGCCGGAGGACGACGTGCACGCGCCGTTCGCATCGAACGTCTCGCTGGAGTTGATGCCCTTCGTCGCGTAGTTGCCCGACGGCACGAGGTGATAGATCAGCGCGTTGTACGTGCCCGGCAGCTTCGTCAGGTCGGTCGTCGTGTTCGCGAAGCCGAGGAACGGATAGAAGTCGAAGTGGCGATTGGGCACCTGGCCGACGTTCTGGAATACCGGGAGGCCGACCACGCTGATCGTCAGCCCGTCGTACTGAACCGTCGCGCCGGGAATGCCGCCGCCCGCCACGCCCATGCCGACCAGCAGCATCGGCGGGTTCGCCTGGTTGAAGTCGGCGGCCGTCGAATAGGTCGAGCCGTCCGGTGCGGTGCCCGTGCCCGGCGTGAGGACGAACGCGCAGCGCGTCTGCTCGGCGGTCGGCAGCGTGCCGGTCGGCGGGTGGACGACCTTGCCGGTGATCGTCGTGCCGGCGCGGCTCGGCGTGACGGTGCCCGTCTTCAGCGGAATCGGCGATTCGAGCCACTTGAGCGTGTACGTCATCGCGACCGCGTCGATGTTGACGCTGACGATCTCGCCGCTACCCGCGCCGCCGAGGTACGTGCTCTTCACGATGTCCGCGGTGGCCGGGCACAGTGCGCCGTTGATGGGCTGCGAAGGCGGCGGCCCTTGCGTGCCGCAGCTCGAGCCGGAACATTGGGGCGCATTGATCGGCGCGAGCGCGCCGCCGGAGTCCCCCCCACCACATGCAACCAGGAAAGGGGCAATGGCAAAGGCCGTTGCCACCCCCTTCGATAAGGCGTGCGACATGCCGCTGTCTCCAATCGTTTAATTGTGCGAGCTAATGTCGCCGCCTTGATTTTTGCTGTCAATTGATGAACCCGTCTAAAAAAGACGATTGAAACGGGATCGGCGAATTGCTCCCTTGCGGGATAAGGCGGTTGGTAAGAATTTAAACGAACGGCAGGCCGCCGAAAGCTGCCGCAGTGGGGGATGCGCGACGCCTGGCACGCTCTCGCAGTGCCTTGCCGCGTATAACGGCAGCGTTTTAAATCGACGGTATCCGGTTTATCCCTATTCGGGATTGACTGGATAAAGAGCGGGCTGGGTTAATTCACTGGTAATCGCGCAACGGAAAGCTTGTAAATATTTGTAAATGCGCGGCCCGGTGTTTTTATATATTGCCTGATACGGGTAAATAAAAAGCCGGCCAGCGGCCGGCTTTGCATGGCATGCGATGCTGAATCAGCGTTTGAGGCCGGCATCCTCGGCCGCGCCGATGTTGAGGTTCATGCACTGGATCGCGGCGCCCGACGCGCCCTTGCCGAGGTTGTCGAGGCGCGCGACCGTGACGAAGCGCTCCGCGTTGCCGAACACGAACAGGTCGACGCGGTTCGTGTCGTTGTTCGCCTGCACGTCGAAGAAGCCGCCGTCGAGGTTCGCGTCCGCGTCGAACGGTGCGACGCGCACGAACGCTTCGTCCGCGTAGTACTCGGCGAACACGCGCTGCACGTCCTGCGGCGTCGCGCGCTTTGCGAGCTGCTCGGGCGTGAAGTAGGTCGTCACCGCGAGACCCTTCAGGAACGGGCCGACGATCGGCGTGAAGATCGGTGCGTGAGCGAGGCCCGTGTGCGCGGCCATTTCCGGCAGGTGCTTGTGCGCGAGGCCGAGCGCGTACGGGCGCGGGCTCGCGAGCTTGCCGCCCGGCGCGGCGGATTCGTATTCGGCGATCATCGACTTGCCGCCGCCGCTGTAGCCGGTGATCGAGTAGCTATGCGCGGCGAACGTCGGCGCGACGATGCCGGCGTCGACGAGCGGGCGCATCGCGAGCACGAACGCCGATGCGTGACAGCCCGGCACCGCGATGCGCTTCGACGTGCGAATCTTCTCGCGCTGCGCGCGGGTCAGCTCGGGCAGGCCGTAGGCCCAGTCGGCATGCGTGCGGAACGCGGTGCTCGCGTCGATCAGCGTGGTGTTCGGGTTCTCGACGAGCGAGGCGGACTCGCGCGACGCGACGTCCGGCAGGCACAGGAACGTGACGTCCGACGCGTTGATCAGGCGGCGGCGCTCGTCGACGTCCTTGCGCTTCGCTTCCTCGATACGCAGGATCTCGATGTCGCTGCGTGCCGACAGGTATTCGAAGATCTTGAGGCCGGTCGTGCCTTCCTGGCCGTCGACAAAAACTTTGGTGCTCATTTCGCTCTCACTGGATGAAACGGGGGCCCGCGCCCTGAAACCGCCATTTTAAGACGTCATCCGGCGGCCCTGCATCGCGCGGGGCGAAAAAAAGACGGCCGGCGGGCCGTCTTGTGTCCCTCTGACGCAGCCGGCGTGCCGGTGCCGCGCGAATGGCGGCACGCGCGCGGCGCCGGCCGCCGGGTGCGTTCAGCGGCCGCCGGCGACCCAGCGCGCCGTCGCTTCGGCGATGCGTTTGCCGAACGCCTTCGCGGTGTCGAGGTCACCGGGCAGCGGGCCTTCGTCGGGCGTCGCGTCCGCCGGCGACTGTGCGAGCAGGCCCGTGAAGCCGCCGACGTAGTTGATGTCGTTGCGCGTGGCCGCCTTCGAGTTGGCCGGCATCATGCCCGTGCCGACCCACACCATCCCATGTTGCATCGCCAGCGTGACGAAATACTGAATCGTCGAGAACTTGTCGCCGTTCATCGTCGCGGAGTTCGTGAAGCCCGCGGCGATCTTGTCCTTCCATTTCTGCGTAAACCACGGTTTCGACGTGGCATCGGCGAACTGCTTGAACTGCGCGGACGGGCCGCCCATGTAGGTCGGCGCGCCGAAGACGATCGCGTCCGCCGCGTCGAGC
This sequence comes from Burkholderia sp. BCC0506, assembly GCF_902833145.1. Classification (GTDB taxonomy): domain Bacteria; phylum Pseudomonadota; class Gammaproteobacteria; order Burkholderiales; family Burkholderiaceae; genus Burkholderia. Next base: position 251,704 of record NZ_CADFEN010000012.1, read on the forward strand.
GCGGCCCAGCCCGCGTCGTCGAGCTCGCCGACGGCGATGAGGCGTGCGGCGGCGCCGGCATCCTGCGCACCCGCGTGCACGGCCTCGGCCAGTTTCTGCGTGTGACCGTAGCCGCTGTGATAGACGATGACGATGTTCGACATGAGGCGTTCTCCGGAAAGGGACGGGAACGGCGGACCGCAGGCTCGCCGCGTCACGCGCCGCATTCGGGCGGCGCGACGGATGCGCGGCGGGACGCCGCGACCGGTGCAGCCGAGTCTAGCAGGCCGAAATGACGGGAAAAACGCGCGCACGCAGCGCACGGAAATTCGCGGGCGCGCGCAATCGCGGCCCGCAACGGCCGGCGGCGCGCGGGCGCTTACTGCCCGTAAGTGACCGTGAGTCGCGCGGTGCCGATCGCGAGCGTGCCGATCTCGTGCTCGAACATCGGCGCGGGGCGGCCCTGCGAGATGCGCAGGTCGGTGCCTTTCAGCGCGTAGACGGTGATCACGTAGCGATGCGGTTTGCCGGGCGGCGGGCACGGGCCGCCGTAACCGTCGATCCCGTAGTCGTTGCGCGCCTCGCTCGCGCCGATGCGGCGCAGGAAGCCGGATGCGCTCGCGTCGGCCGGCAGGCTCGTGACGGCGGCCGGGATACCCGCGACGGCCCAGTGCCACCAGCCATGCCCGGGCGCGTCGGGATCGAACATCGTGACCGCGTAGCCGCGCGTGCCGGGCGGCGGATTGCGCCACGCGAGTTGCGGCGAGCGGTTCGCGCCCTTGCAGTCGCCGCGGTCGAACACGTTCGCGGGCCGCACGCGGGCGTCGGGCGTCAGGTCGTCGCTCGTCACGGTGAACGGGCCTTCCGCATGCGCGGGCAGCGCCGCGAAAACGGCGGCGTACAGGAGCGTGGAGAAGACGAACGGAGAAGGGCGACCCGATGGCGCAGGCGGAGTGATCCGGCGATCCACACGCATATGGCGCTTCTCCCGTCACGTGGGCCGGGCCGAGGCGCCCGGCATTGTTGGCGTTGTGTGTTGCCCGCGCCGCGGAGGGCGGCGATGGATCAAGTCTAGCATTAGGGTTCGATGAGCGACGCACGCCGGCGCGCGCGATGGCGATCGGTCAGGGGCGCCCGACGACGGACGAAAAAAAACCGCCTGCGATGAAGCAGGCGGCTCGTTCAGCCAGCGTGCCGGCACGTGCGCCGGCGTGGCGTCATTCCTTCGGGGCCGTCGCGCCGCCGTGCGCCGCCGACCATTCGGCCGGTGCGTGCAGGAATTTCTCGACTTCGTCGAGCGTCTTCGTCTCGAAGTAGCCCGAGGCCTTCGCGACGCGCAGCACGTCCCACCACGTGGCGAGCGCGTGCAGGTCGACGTCGATGTCCTTCAGGACCGACACGCTTTCCTTGAAGATGTTGTAGTGGAACAGCACGAAGCAGTGGTTCACCGTCGCGCCCGCGGTGCGCAGCGCGTTGACGAAGTTGATCTTGCTGCGGCTGTCGGTGGTCAGGTCTTCCACCAGCAGCACGCGCGAGCCTTCCTCGAGATGGCCTTCGATCTGCGCGTTGCGGCCGAAACCCTTCGGCTTTTTGCGCACGTACTGCATCGGCACCATCATCCGGTCGGCGATCCAGGCCGCGAACGGGATGCCGGCCGTCTCGCCGCCCGCCACCGCGTCGATCTGCTCGAAGCCGATGTCGCGCGTGATCGTCGTTTCCGCCATCTCCATCAGCGCACGGCGCACGCGCGGATACGAGATCAGCTTGCGGCAGTCGATGTAGACGGGGCTTGCCCAGCCGGACGTGAAGATGAACGGTTTTTCGGCATTGAAGTGCACCGCCTGCACTTCGAGCAGGATTTTGGCGGTCGTATCCGAGATCGACTGACGATCGTAGCCTGTCATGGGCATTCCTTGGGTGATGAGCGAGGGGCGGGCGCGGGCCCGGTGGCGCAGCAAGGGGAACCTGCCCGAAGGGCCGGGGTGCGATCGGCGGGCCGATCGCATCGCTGCGCGCGTAGCCGGCTATTTTACCCGATCCAGGCCGGTTTTCGGCGGAATTCGCGGGTTCGCCGCACGGCTCGCCACCGGCGAAACAAACGGGGACGGACGGTTCCGGCGCTGATGCCGGAGATGCGGCGTCGCAGCAACGGACGTCATTTAGGGGGTGTACACTAGGCGACCCTAAGAAATCGTTCAGTACTTTGTACTTTCCTCTTGCCATCCGCCAAGGTTCGATGGCGTGCCGATCCGGCGCGTCGCGGGCCGTCTCGCAGTCGACCATCCCCTCGATTCAAGCAGACGCGGCCGAAGGTGCTGTGTACTGAGTCGTCAATATTTCGCATGTCTCTCGCAGGTCAATCATGGACGAACAACTGAAGCAGGCCGCTCTCGCTTACCACCTGAACCCGAAACCCGGCAAGATTTCGGTCACCCCGACCAAGCCGCTGTCGAACCAGCTCGATCTGTCGCTCGCGTATTCGCCGGGCGTCGCCGCCGCGTGCGAGGCGATCCACGCCGATCCGCTCGACGCGCAGAAGTACACGTCGCGCGGCAACCTCGTCGGCGTCATCACGAACGGCACGGCCGTGCTCGGCCTCGGCAACATCGGGCCGCTCGCCGCGAAGCCGGTGATGGAAGGCAAGGGCTGCCTCTTCAAGAAATTCGCGGGCATCGACGTGTTCGACATCGAACTGTCGGAGTCCGACCCCGACAAGCTCGTCGAGGCAATCGCGATGCTCGAGCCGACGCTCGGCGGCATCAACCTCGAGGACATCAAGGCGCCGGAGTGCTTCTACATCGAGCAGAAGCTGCGCGAGCGCATGAAGATCCCGGTCTTCCACGACGACCAGCACGGCACCGCGATCATCGCGTCGGCCGCGATCCTGAACGGCCTGAAGGTCGTGGGCAAGAAACTCGCGGACGTGAAGCTCGTCTGTTCGGGCGCCGGCGCGGCGGCCATCGCGTGCCTGGACCTGCTGGTGAACCTCGGCCTCACGAAGTCGAACATCCTCGTCACCGATTCGAAGGGCGTGATCTACGAAGGGCGCGGCAACCTCGATCCGTCGAAGCAGCGCTATGCGGCGAACACCGACGCGCGCACGCTCGCCGACGCGATTGTCGGCGCGGACGTGTTCCTCGGCTGCTCGAGCGCGGGCGTGCTGAAGCAGGACATGGTCAAGACGATGGGCGACAAGCCGCTGATCCTGGCGCTCGCGAACCCGGAACCGGAAATCCGCCCGGAAGACGCGAAGGCCGTGCGCCCGGACGCGATCGTCGCGACCGGCCGCTCGGACTACCCGAACCAGGTCAACAACGTGCTGTGCTTCCCGTTCATCTTCCGCGGCGCGCTCGACGTCGGCGCGACGACGATCACGGAAGAAATGAAGCTCGCGTGCGTGCGCGCGATCGCCGAGCTGGCCCAGGAAACCGACCAGAGCGAGGAAGTCGCGAAGGCGTATGAAGGCCATTCGCTCGAATTCGGGCCGGACTACCTGATTCCGAAGCCGTTCGATCCGCGCCTGATCATCAAGATCGCGCCGGCCGTCGCGCAAGCCGCGATGGATTCGGGCGTCGCCACGCGCCCGATCCAGGACATGGACGCGTACCGCGAGCAGCTCGGCACGACCGTCTACCGCACCGGCATGGTGATGCGTCCGGTGTTCGCGACCGCGAAGCAGAAGGAAGCCCGCATCGTGTTCGCCGAGGGCGAGGACGAGCGCGTGCTGCGCGCCGCGCAGTTCGTGCTGCTGGAGAAGATCGCGAAGCCGATCATCATCGGCCGTCCGTCGGTCGTCGACATGCGCCTCGCGAAGATCGGCTCGAAGCTGAAGGCCGGCACCGATTTCGAGATCGTCGATCCGGAAGACGATGCGCGCTACCACCGCTACTGGCAGGCGTATCAGGAGATCGGTGCGCGCGACGGCGTCACGCCGGAAGTCGCGAAGGCCGCGATGCGCAAGTTCAACACGCTGATCGGCGCGATGCTCGTGCACCTGGGCGACGCGGACGGGATGATCTGCGGGATGATCGACACGTTCCACAGCCACCTGAAGTTCATCGAGCAGGTGCTGGGCCGCGCGAAGGGCGCCGAGCACTTCGCCGCGATGAACCTGCTGATGCTGCCGGGCCGCAACCTGTTCGTGTGCGACACGTACGTGAACGAGCTGCCGAGCGCCGACCAGCTCGCCGACATGACGATCCAGGCCGCGGCCGAGATCGAGCGCTTCGGCATCGTGCCGAAGGCCGCGCTGCTGTCGAATTCGAACTTCGGCAGCGCGCCGTCGGCGTCGTCGCGCCGGATGGCCGAAGCCCGCAAGCTGATCGTCGAACGTGCGCCGAACCTCGAAGTCGACGGCGAAATGCACGGCGACGCCGCGCTGTCGGAATTGATCCGCAAGCAGGCGTTCCCGGGCACGACGCTGTCGGGCGAAGCGAACCTGCTGATCATGCCGAACGTCGAAGCGGCGAACATCGCGTACAACCTGCTGAAGATGGTCGGCGGCGAAGGCGTGACGGTCGGCCCGTTCCTGCTCGGCGCGGCCAAGCCGGTCCACATCCTGACGCCGGCCGCGACCGTGCGCCGGATCATCAACATGACGGCCGTTGCCGCCGCGAACGTGAACACGAAGTAAGTTCACGCCCGCGTGGGCCGCGCGGTGGGCGCGGCGCAATGAAAAACGCCACGGAACCTGCGTTCCGTGGCGTTTTTTTCGTATCGACCGCAATCGACGGCGAGCGCGAACGCCCGCCGCGCGCCGTTACGCGACCTGCTGATGCGACTGGCCGCCTGCCGGCGAGCGCCACTTCGCGAGCAGCGTGTCCCACTTCTGGCGTACCGCGCGCAGGTTGTTTTCCTTCACGTGGCCGTAGCCGCGAATGCCGTCCGGCAGCGCCGCGAGTTCCAGCGCGAGCGGGCGGTTGGCCGCGTTCAGCCTGGTCAGCACCTCGTCGATCAGCGCTTCGTACTCGCCGATCAGCGCGCGCTCGGTGCGCCGCTCCGTCGTGCGGCCGAACGGATCGAGCGCCGTGCCGCGCAGGAACTTCGCCTTGGCGAGCAGCCGGAATGCCGACATCATCCACGGGCCGTACGTCTTTTTCACGAGATGGCCGTGGGCGTCCGTCTTCGCGAACAGCGGCGGCGCGAGGTGGAATGTCAGCTTCCAGTCGCCTTCGAACTGTACGGTGAGGCGCGCGAGGAACGCGGGGTCGGACTGCAGCCGCGCGACCTCGTATTCGTCCTTGTACGCCATCAGCTTGAACAGGTTGCGCGCGACCGCTTCGGTCAGCGGTTCCTGCGCCGCGTCGCCGTCCGCGAGCGCACGTTCGGCGGCGCGCACCTTGTCGACGAAGGCCGCATAGCGCGACGCGTACGCGGCGTTCTGGTACGCGGTGAGAAACTCGACGCGCTTCGCGATCAGCGCGTCGACCGCCTTCTTCGTGTGCAGCGAGATCACCGTCGCGCCTTGCGCGGGGCGCGCGTCGCCGGCCGCGGCCTGCTTCACGCTGGCCAGGTCGTACGCGGCACGGCGGCCCCAGTCGAAGGCCGCGCGGTTCTTCTCGACCGACACCGCATTCAGCTCGATCGCGCGTTCGAGCGACGCGAGCGTCAGCGGCAGCCAGCCCTTTTGCCACGCGTAGCCGAGCACGAACGGGTTCGTGTAGATCGCGTCGCCCAGCAGCGCGACCGCGAAGCGGTTCGCGTCGATGAAGTCGACCGCAACACCCGCCGCCGCGCGGATGTCGTTCTCGGCCGACAGGCCCGGGAACGCCCAGTTCGGGTTCTTGATGAACTCGGCGGTCGGCGTCTGCGCGCTGTTGACGACCACGCGCGTCGCATCGTGCCGCATCCGCGACGTGCACTCGTCGCCGGCCGTGACGATCGCGTCGCAGCCGATCACGAGATCGGCTTCGCCCATCGCGATCCGCGTCGCATGGATGTCGGTCGGCGCGTGCGAGATCTGCACGTGGCTCATCACGGCGCCGCCTTTCTGCGCGAGGCCCGTGACGTCGAGCACGGTCACGCCCTTGTTCTCCAGGTGCGCGGCCATCCCGAGCAGCGCGCCGATCGTGACGACGCCCGTGCCGCCGACGCCCGTGACGAGCACGCCGTACGCGCGGTCGATCGTCGGCAGCGTCGGTTCGGGGATCGGCGGCAACGCGCTGCCGTCGACCGACACCGCCTTCGGCTTCTTCAACTGGCCGCCCTCGACCGTGACGAAGCTCGGGCAGAAGCCCTTCACGCACGAAAAGTCCTTGTTGCAGCTCGACTGGTTGATCTGGCGTTTCGTGCCGAATTCGGTTTCCAGCGGCTCGACCGACAGGCAGTTCGACTGCACCGAGCAGTCGCCGCAGCCTTCGCATACCGCTTCGTTGATCACGACGCGCTTGGCCGGGTCCGGATACGTGCCGCGTTTGCGGCGGCGCCGCTTCTCGGTCGCGCAGGTCTGGTCGTAGATCAGGATCGTCGTGCCTTCGATCTCGCGCAGCTCGCGCTGCACGTCGTCGAGCTGGTCGCGGTGATGGATCGTCACGCCGGGCGCGAGCAGCGCCTTCTGGCTGTCGTACTTCTCCGGCTCGTCGGTGACGATCACGATCTTCTTCGCGCCTTCGGACGCGAGCTGGTGCGTGATCTGCGGCACCGTCAGCACGCCGTCGACCGGCTGGCCGCCCGTCATCGCCACCGCGTCGTTGTAGAGGATCTTGTAGGTGATGTTCGCCTTCGACGAGATCGCCGCGCGCACCGCCAGCAGGCCCGAATGGAAATAGGTGCCGTCGCCGAGGTTCGCGAACACGTGCTTCTCGTCCGTGAACGGCGCCTGGCCGATCCACGGCACGCCTTCTCCGCCCATCTGGCTGAAGGTGCTCGTGTTGCGGTCCATCCACACGGTCATGTAGTGGCAGCCGATCCCGGCGATCGCGCGCGAGCCTTCCGGCACGTTGGTCGACGTGTTGTGCGGGCAGCCCGAGCAGAACCACGGCTTGCGCTCGGTCTGCACGTGCGGCTTCGCGAGCGCCATTTCCTTCGCGTTGATCACCGCGAGCCGCGCGGCGATGCGCGCGCGCACGTCGGACGGCAATTCGAACTTCTCGAGCCGCGTCGCGATCGCCTTCGCGATGATCGCCGGCGACAGCTCGTAGTGCGCGGGCAGCAGCCAGTTGCCCATCGGCACCGACCATTCGCCGCCGGCGCCGTCCTTCTCGTCGAACTTGCCGAACACGCGCGGGCGTTGCGCATCGGGCCAGTTGTACAGCTCTTCCTTGATCGCGTATTCGAGGATCTGGCGCTTTTCCTCGACCACCAGGATTTCGTCGAGGCCGCGCGCGAATGCCTGCGCGCCCTGCGCTTCGAGCGGCCACACGCAGCCGACCTTGTAGAGCCGGATACCGATCCGCGCGCAGGTTTCGTCGTCGAGGCCGAGGTCGATCAGCGCCTGGCGCACGTCGAGGTACGCCTTGCCGCCCGTCATGATCCCGAAGCGCGCATGCGGCGAATCGATCTCGATCCGGTCGAGCTTGTTCGCGCGCACGTACGCGAGCGCCGCGTACCACTTGTAGTCGAGCAGCCGCGCTTCCTGCACGAGCGGCGGATCGGGCCAGCGGATGTTCAGCCCGCCTTCGGGCAGGATGAAGTCGGTCGGCAGCACGATCTCGGTGCGATGCGGGTCGATGTCGACCGACGCCGACGATTCGACGACGTCCGTCACGCACTTGAGTGCGACCCACAGGCCCGAGTAGCGGCTCATCGCCCAGCCGTGCAGGCCGAAATCGAGATATTCCTGCACGTTGGACGGGAACAGCACCGGCAGCCCGCAGGCCTTGAAGATGTGTTCGGACTGGTGCGCGAGCGTCGACGATTTGGCCGCGTGGTCGTCGCCGGCGAGCACCAGCACGCCGCCGTGCTGCGACGAGCCGGCCGAGTTCGCGTGCTTGAAGACGTCGCCGGTGCGATCGACGCCCGGGCCTTTGCCGTACCACATGCCGAACACGCCGTCGTATTTCGCGCCCGGGTACAGGTTCACCTGCTGCGAGCCCCACACGGCGGTGGCGGCGAGGTCTTCGTTGAGGCCGGGCTGGAAGACGATCTGGTGGGCGGCCAGGTGCTGCTTGGCTTTCCAGAGCGACAGATCGAGGCCGCCGAGCGGCGAGCCGCGGTAGCCGGAGATGAAGCCGGCCGTATTGAGACCGGCGGCGCGGTCGCGTTCCTGCTGGAGCATCGGCAGGCGCACGAGGGCCTGGATGCCGCTCATGTACGCGCGGCCGCGTTCCAGCGTGTATTTGTCGTCAAGCGTGACGGACTTCAGCGCGGCTTCTAGCGACGCGCGTTGGTCTGCGTCTAGCGGGGCATTCATTGACTGTCTCCTCCACCCGGTCTGGGATCACCAAAACTTCGGTTGCATCGGCATCTTTTGGACGCGTCTGCAGTGGCCGGCATGTTCGCCGGTTTTAAGGGATGGTAGCACTGGGGCAAACCCGCCGCCCATCGGTTGCAACGCGGTGGATGCGCGGCGGCGCGCCGAGAAATCGGGCCCGATCGTGCGTTACATCATGTAAAAGCATGTAAAGCCGCGTTGATCTGCCGGCAAATGCCGTTAATCTTGTCGGCCTGCCGGAGGTGCCCGGCCGCGTCGGGTCGTTTCGACGCAATCGGGGAGGCGCCGGCAGTTTTACAGGAGGTGCAATGAACACACGTCATATCCAGAGTTTCCTGATCGTGTCCGCCGCGTTTTTCGCGATGACCGGCCCGGTGCATGCGCGCGGCGCGAGCGCGCTGGCGGCAGCCGGCGCGCAGATGCGTCAGATCGTGCCGGCCCAAGGCGCCGCGGCAGAGCCGTCGGCTGATCGTGCCGCCGAGTCGAAGGCGAACGTGCGTTGATGCGATCGCGCGGCCCGCGGGCCGCGCCGGCATGCGAAAAGGGCGGGAATCCTCGGATTCCCGCCCTTTTTCTTGGTGCGGCCGGATCGCGCGGGCGGCCCCGTTGCGACGGTCCGCCGCCGCGCGATCGAAGCGTCAGGCCTTGTCCTGCACGACGCCGCGGCGGATCTGGTCGAGCTCGATCGATTCGAACAGCGCCTTGAAGTTGCCTTCGCCGAAGCCCTGATTGCCCTTGCGCTGGATGATCTCGAAGAAGATCGGCCCGATCTGGTTCTCGGTGAAGATCTGCAGCAGCAGGTCGTCGCGCGCGCCGTCGATCAGGATCTTGCGCTTCTTCAGCTCGTCCAGCGGCTCGCCGTGGTTCGGCACGCGGCGGTCGACCAGCTCGTAATACGTGTCGATCGTGTCGAGCAGCTTCACTTCCTTGCTGCGCAGCCCGTCGACCGCCCGGTAGATGTCGCTCGCGCCGAGCGCGATGTGCTGGATGCCTTCGCCGTGATACGCGTCGAGGTATTCCTGGATCTGACCGGCCGTATCCGAGCCTTCCTCGTTGATCGGGATGCGGATCTTGCCGCACGGCGACGTCATCGCCTTCGACTTCACGCCCGTCACCTTGCCTTCGATGTCGAAGTAGCGCACTTCGCGGAAGTTGAACAGGCGCTCGTAGAACTCTGCCCATTCCTGCATGCGGCCGCGATGCACGTTGTGCGTCAGGTGGTCGATGTAGGTGAGGCCGTGGCCGACCGGGTTCGGGTTCGCGCCGGGAATCGGCTCGAAGTCGACGTCGTAGATGCTGATGTCGCCGATCGCGCCCGGCTGCGCGCCGTTCTTGCCGCGCCAGCGGTCGACGAAGTAGATCAGCGAATCGCCGATTCCCTTGATCGCCGGGATGTTCAGCTCCATCGGGCCCGTCTTGTTGTCGAAGCCCCATGCGCCGAGTTCGAGCGCGTGCTTGTACGCCTTGGCGGCGTCCTGCACGCGGAACGCGATCGCGCAGATCGACGGGCCGTGCAGGCGCGCGAAGCGTTGCGCGAACGAATCGGGTTCCGCGTTGATGATGAAGTTGATGTCGCCCTGGCGATACACCGTCACGTCCTTGTGGCGATGCCGCGCGATCGCGGTGAAACCCATCCGCTCGAACAGTTGTCCGAGCGCTTTCGGGTCCGGTGCCGTGTATTCGATGAATTCGAAGCCGTCGGTGCCGACGGGGTTGTCCCAGGTGGGAATCTGCATGTCGTGTCTCCTGTGCGGGGCAATCGGCCGGGCGGCGTGCGCGTGCCGGCGTGGTTCGGTGTCGACGGCCGCGCCCGCAATGAGCGTGCGCGGCGAGTCGGGACATGCCACAGAGTGTAGCGGGCGGCCGCGAGCGGAAACTTGCGAACTTAATCGCCCGCGCCTACGATGGCGCAATTTCCAGTCTTGAAATAACCAGCGGAGGGCAGAAGATGGCGCAAGTCGAACTGGATGCCATCGACCGGCGGATTCTCGCGATTCTTCAGGAGAACGGGCGCCTGTCGAACCAGGAGATCGCCGAGCGCGTGAACCTGTCGCCGAGCCCGTGCCTGCGAAGGATCCGGCGTCTCGAGGAAATCGGCGTGATCACCGGCTACGTCGCGCTGCTGAATCCGCAGAAGCTCGGGCTCGACCTGCTCGCCTACGTGAGCGTGCGGCTCGAAAAGCGTGGCGGCCTGGCGCCGGTCCGGGTCGACGAGACGTCGGCGCGCGCGGGCGCGACCCACGCGGAGCTGTTTCGCGCGGCCGTGCAGACCTGGCCGGAAGTGGTCGCGTGCCATGCGATGACGGGCGACATGGATTACCTGCTGCGCGTGCAGGTCGAGGACATGGCGCATTTCTCCCGCTTCGTGCAGGAGCATCTGTTGCATCACCCTTCGGTGATCGACGTGAAAACGAGCTTTTCGCTCGACTGCTTCAAGGAAACGACGGCGTTGCCGATTCGTTCGGTGCGCTAGCCAGCGCGGCGGGGAAGGGAGGGGGCCGGGCCCGCCGCAGGCGCGGCCCGGCTGCCTGACGCCGTCGACGTCAGGCCGTCAGTGCGGCGGGCAGCAGCGATTCGATGAACTTCGACGTGCGGCGCGCCTGGCGTTTCATCGCATAGTCGAACACCGCGGCCTGTTCCTGCAGCATCTCGGCGATGATCGTCGAGTGGTCGGCCGGCGGCAGCGACAGGTACGCATCGGCTTCGCCGTACGCGTACTCGATCCGCATCCCGGATTTCTTCGCGATGTGCATCATCGTCGCGTTACGCGACAGGCAGTGCATGTACAGCGTCGTCACGTGCGTGTTGCGGCTGCGGATCGCCGCGCGCTCGAACAGCTTCGAGCCGACGCCGCGGCCGCGCGCGCTTTCGAGCACCGACACGCCGAATTCGGCCGTGCGCTTGTCGCCCTCGGCCGGCAGGTAGGCCAGGTGGCCGACGCCGATCAGTTCGAGATCGTGGTCGAACACGCCGAATACGGTATCGCGACCGAAATCGATCGTGCGGACGTAATTCTCGATCACGTGGTCGGGCACCATCTGGCCGAAGCGCAGCAGGCGGTCCTCTTCGTCGAGCGAGAGAAAGTGGGTGAGCATTTGCTCACGGTCTTTGGAAGCCAGTTCCCTGACGAGAACCGGCGCAGTACCGACCTTGCCGACCGCATCGGCACGACCGTCGAATTGCGTGTTCATCGTGGGTTCCTCAGTGTGGGTGCACAATCGGGTTGTGCAATGCAACAGCATTTTACCCGAGCGGGGTTGGGGAAAACCCGTATTTAACCTTGTTTGTGCCGAGGAGGAATTCTAAATCCGCTTAGTTCATTCGCTATCTATTTGATTTTAAACAGATTTAAAATTCATCATATGAAATGAGCGACCGGCGGTCGCACTGTGCCCGTCGCGCAACGCATGCTGCTGCGCGGCAATCAGGCTGCCGTCGACAACCCGCGCTCGATCAGGTCGATCACCTGTTCGGCGAAGTCGCGGTAGCCGAGGCGCCCGCCCGGCTTCAGCCACGTGAAGGTCCAGTTGATCATCCCGAACACCATCATCGTCACGGAAGTCTGGTTTTCCTTCGAGATCCGGTCCGGGTAGGCGCGCGCGAGCTGCCGCGTGAATGCCGCGACGATGTCGCGCTGGCGGTCGAGCACGATTTCGCGCTGCGCATCCTCGAGATATTTCACGTCGTTGAGCAGCGCGACGTGGCGGCTGTGCGACGTCTCGTATTCGGCGAGGAACGCGCGCACGAGTTCGGCGAACGCGTCGCGCTCGCTGAGACCGCGCCGCTGGCTCGCCCCCTCGACCTCGGCGATGATCAGCATCAGCCGTTTCGTGTAGCGGTCGAGCAGGTCGAACAGGATCGCTTCCTTGCTCTCGTAGTAGTGATAGAGCCGCGCCTTCGACGTGCCGCTCGCGGTTGCGAGATCGGACATCGACGTGCTCGGGTAGCTCGTCTGCGCGAATTTCTCGGCGGCCAGGTCGAGGATCTGCTCGCGCTGGGATTCGTGGTCGGGCGCTCGGGTTCGGGCCATGGTCGAATGCGGAAGATTAGCGGTGCGCGGCGGCGCGGGCCGCGCGCACGTGCGTGGAAGAGAGGGCTGCGGGCGTGTTGTCCTGCAGCTCGAGCCGGCCGGCTGCCGCGAGTTCGCGGCAGCGCCACCAGGCGATCGAATCGCTGACGAACAGCCCGCCGCGGTCGGCGGCAGCCATGATGCTGCCGACGAGGCGCAGCGCGGGTTGCCAGTCGGTTTCCGCGTGCGCGACGATCAGCGCGTCGAGGTCCGCGTAGTGGCCGCTCTTGATCGTGTTGCTGACCCAGTAACGCAGTTCGGCGTTCAGGTGCTTCGCCTCCTGCCACTCGAGCGCGAGGCGGCCGATGCGCAGGACCGAGATCGGCGCGGCCATCGGCCGTTTGCGCGCCAGTTCCGCGGGCGAGAACATGCCGGTCGTGCAGGCCTGGTCGCGGCGCGACAGCGCTGCCCGCTGCGCGGCGTCGAGGTCGGCGGCCGACAGCCGCACCTCGTTCAGGCGCTGCGGCACGTTGCGCAGGTGATAGGCGACGCGGCGCAGCAGCAGCTTGTCGCCGACACTCGGTGCGTGCCACACGACGACCTGGCCGGCATCCATCGCGAGCTGGTCGAGGCGCGCGAATTCGCCTTCGATTTCTGCGTTCCAGTCGGGAATCCGGTCGCCGAGCACGTGCTGCCAGAAGGCGGCGCGTGTGTCGGGCGTCTCGTCGGCGCCCTTCAGCGGCCCGACGCCGAGATCGTCGAGCAAACCGACGACGCGCTCGTCGCGTCCGGCTTGCGCAAGCGCCTCGCGCAGCGACGCGGCGGCGGTGCCGCCCTGAATCACATGAATGGTACTCATCGGCCTGTCGTCAACAAAAGAAAGCCGCCGGCCGGGCGGACGTTGCGATGTCCAGCCGGCCGGCGGCCGCTAGGGTCTGTTTACATATGGAACGCACCTGCGAATGCCCGAAATCGTTCGTAGGGCAAGGAGTGAGGAGCGCCGTTTGGCCGCGCCAAACAAGCGACGAGCGACGCCGCCCTACGGGCGATTTCGGGCATTCCCGTGACATGATTTTTTAATTTGGGGTTGCCACGAGAACGGCCGCTCGCCGCGTTGGGCTCCTTGCGAATACGTCCTGTATTCGCGGCGTCGCGCGCCTCGCGAGCGGCCGTTCTCGTGGCAACGCATGCGCGTTCAATATGTAAACGGACCCTAGTGTAAGCGAGATGTGTGACGGCGAGAAACCGTCCGGCGCCGCGACGCGATGCCGCTCAACGTTCGTCGAAGCTCACGACGACCTTGTCGCTGATCGGGTGGCACTGGCACGTGAGCACGAAACCGTCCTTCACTTCGTGCTCCTCGAGCGTGTAGTTCTTCTCCATCCGCACTTCGCCTTCGACCACCTTCGCGCGGCACGTGCAGCACACGCCGCCCTTGCACGCGTACGGCAGCGCGAGGCCCGCGCGCAGGCCCACGTCGAGCAGGCTGACGCCTTCGTACGGCAAACGCAGCTTGCGCTTCTTGCCGTCGAGCACGATCTCGAGGTCGGCGGCCGGCGTCTCGTCGGTGATTTCGACGACCGGGGCGCCGGCCTGCGGCAGCGGCGTGCCGAAGCGCTCGACGTGCACCTTCGCCTGCGGCACGCCGGCCGCCTTCAGCGCGGCTTCGGCCGCGTCCATCATCGGCGCCGGGCCGCAGATGAACGCCTCGTCGATCGCGTCGGCCGGCGTCAGCGTCGCGAGGAATTCCGCGCATTTCGCCTGGTCGAGCACGCCGTTGAACAGCTCGACGTCCTGCAGGTCGTCCGACAGCACGTGATAGAGGACGAAGCGGTTCATGTAACGGTTCTTCAGGTCCTCGAGCTCCTCCGCGAACATGATCGCGTCGACGCTGCGGTTGCCGTAGATCAGCGTGAACGTGCTGCGCGGCTCGAGTTCGAGCGTCGTCTTCACGATCGCGAGCACCGGCGTGATCCCCGAGCCGCCGGAAAACGCGACGTACTGCTTGCCGTGGTCGGCGTTCAGGTGCGTGAAGAAGCGGCCGTCCGGCGTCATCACGTCGATCGTGTGGCCGGGCTTCAGCGTGTCGAACGCGAAGTTCGAGAAGCGGCCGCCGCGCACGCGCTTGATGCCGATGCGCAGTTCGCCGTCGCGGTCGTAGTCCGTCGTGCCGACGCAGATCGAATACGAGCGGCGCGTCTCCTCGCCGTCGATGTGGGTCTTCAGCGTGACGAACTGGCCCTGCGTGAAGCGGTATGCATCGCGCAGCTCGGGCGGCACGTCGAACGAGACGGTCACGGCGTCGGCGGTCTCGGGCCGCACGTCGCGGATACGCAGCGGGTGAAATTGCGGGGTCGCCATATTTAGTACGGTTTGAAGTAGTCGAAGGGTTCGCGGCAGTCGACGCAGCGATACAGCGCCTTGCAGGCCGTGGACGCGAATTGCGCGAGGCGTTCGGTCCGCGCGGAGCCGCAGCGCGGGCAGGCGGGCGCCGCGGCCGGCCGCGGCACGAAGCGCACGACGTTCTCCCGCGGCGCGGCGGTGCCGCACTGGCCGACGGGCGGCGCGATGCCGTACGCGCGCAGCTTCTCGCGCGCTTCCTGCGTGATCCAGTCGGTCGTCCACGCGGGGGCGAGCACCGTCTCGATCCGGTGCGGCGGCAGCTCGGCGGCCTGCAGTGCGGCGGCGATGTCCTCGGCGATCTGCGACATCGCCGGGCAGCCCGAGTAGGTCGGCGTGATCACGACTTCGAGCTGCCCGTCGTCCGTGCGGCGGACGTCGCGCAGGATGCCGAGCTCGCGGATCGACACGACCGGGATCTCGGGATCGGGCACGGCTTCCAGCACGTCCCACGCGCGGGCGAGCAGCGGATCGTCGCGGTGCGCGGCGTGAGCGGGGGCAGGGGCAGGGGCAGGGGCAGGGGCAGGGGCAGGGGCGGCGGTCTGGGCGGACATCGTCGGGCTCCGTGGCGTGGGCGGTTACCAGCTCGCGCCGGGGTGCTGGCGCGCGAGGCTCTGCATTTCGGCGAGCAGGTAGCCCATGTGCTCCGAGTGCTCGCCCTGCTTGCCGGTCGTCACGTGCTTCACCGGCGCCGGCAGCGTGAGCGTGGCCTCGGCGAGCGCATCGTCCACGTCCGCGCGCCACGCGGCCTCGATCGCGGCCGGTGCGGGGCCGATGCCCGATGCGACGATCGCGTCGTCGATCGCATCGGCGGCGAAGAATTCGCGCGTGTACGGCATCAGGTAGTCGAGTGCGGCCTGCGCGCGGCGGTGCGATTCGTCGGTGCCGTCGCCGAGGCGCACGAGCCATTCGCGTGCATGCTGGACGTGATAGCGGGTTTCCTTCACCGATTTCGCGGCGATCGCGGCCAGCTGCGTGTCGGTCGACGTTTCCAGCGCGCTCCACACGTGCAGCATCAGCGCCGCGTACAGGAAGTTGCGCACGATCGTCACCGCGTAGTCCTTGTCGGCGTGTGCGGTGCCGGCGAGCGGGCCGTAATGCGGCAGCTCGGCGAGCGTGAAGTTCGCGAACTCGCGCTCGGTGCGGAAGTAGGCGTAATCGTCCTCGGTCTTCGCCGCGCCGGTGAGCTGGCGCTCGAGGTCGGCGGCATGCGTGTACAGCATGCGCGCCTGGCCGATGAGGTCGAGGCTCATGTTGGTGAGCGCGATGTCTTCCTCGAGGATCGGGCCATGGCCGCACCATTCGGCGTTGCGCTGACCGAGGATCAGCGCGTTGTCCGCGAGGCGCAGCACGTAGGAGAGGTGTTCGGGCGTGATCGTCATGGCGCGGGCGTTACATGTGGTTGACTTCGTCGGGCAGCGTGTAGAACGTCGGGTGACGGTAGATCTTGTCGCCCGCCGGCTCGAACAGTTCGGCCTTTTCGCTCGGATCCGACGCCGTGATCGCCGACGACGGCACCACCCAGATGCTCACGCCTTCCTGGCGACGCGTGTAGACGTCGCGCGCCATGCGCAGCGCCATCGTCGCGTCGGCGGCATGCAGGCTGCCGCAATGCTTGTGGTCGAGGCCCTGCTTGCTGCGCACGAACACTTCCCAGATCGGCCATTCCTTGTTCATCACTTTCTCCAGATTCCTGAATTCGAGGGGTGCCGCTCAGGCGGCGTGCTGTTCGGCGCGGGCGCGGCGCTTCGCTTCGTGCGCGAGCGCGGCTTCGCGCACCCATGCGCCATCCTCGTGCGCTTTCACGCGCGTCGCGAGGCGTTCCTTGTTGCACGGGCCGTCGCCGTTGACCACGCGCCAGAATTCGTCCCAGTCGATCGTGCCGTAGTCGTAGTGGCCGCGCGCCTCGTTCCATTTCAGGTCGGGGTCGGGCAGCGTCACGCCGAGCACCTTTGCCTGGTCGACCGTCGCGTCGACGAATTTCTGGCGCAGGTCGTCGTTCGAGATTCGCTTGATGCCCCATTTCGCGGACTGATTGCTGTGGACCGAATCGGCATCGCTCGGGCCGAACATCATCAGCACGGGCCACCACCAGCGGTCGACGGCCTGCTGGACCATTGCCCGCTGGGCGTCGCTGCCCTTCATCATCGACAGCAGCGCGTCGAACCCCTGGCGCTGGTGGAACGACTCTTCCTTGCACACGCGGATCATCGCGCGCGCATACGGGCCGTACGTGCAGCGGCACAGCGGGATCTGGTTCATGATCGCGGCGCCGTCGACGAGCCAGCCGATCACGCCGACGTCGGCCCAGGTCGGCGTCGGGTAGTTGAAGATGCTCGAGTATTTCGCCTTGCCGGCGTGCAGCGCGTCGATCAGCGAATCGCGCGAGACGCCGAGCGTTTCGGCCGCGCTATAAAGATAGAGGCCGTGGCCGGCTTCGTCCTGCACCTTCGCGAGCAGGATCGCCTTGCGCTTCAGGCTCGGCGCGCGCGAGATCCAGTTGCCTTCCGGCAGCATGCCGACGACTTCCGAGTGCGCGTGCTGGGAGATCTGGCGGATCAGCGTCTTGCGATACGCGTCGGGCATCCAGTCCTGCGGTTCGATCTTGCCGTCCGCGGCCATTACCGCATCGAACCGCGCCTGCTCGGGCGACTCGGCTGCGGCGTCGAGCGGCGCGACGTTGCCGGGGATGTCGAGGGATTGCGTGTACATGGCGAAGGCTCTCGTCCGGTTGAGTGTGTGATGTGTGCGAAGTATAAACCAACCGACCGGTCGGTTAATAAATTTCTTGCGGATTCGCCGGGAGATTCGGGTAAACGAGGGACGTCGGGGCGCGATCGGGTGGCACACGTGCGCTCCTGCATTTGGGTCTCGCGTCTTCTGCGGCACAATGCCCGCTTTCCGATGAGGATTTTGCCGATGTCATTTCGAAGCAGTTTCGCCGCGGCAGTGCTGGGTGCGGTCGTCTTCGTGTCCCCGCTCGCGGCGTCGGCGGCGCCGGCCGGATGGGTCGCCGCGTGGGCGACCGCGCTGCAGCCGATTCCCGATCTCGCCGAACCGCCGCCGCTCTACCGCGCACCGGACGTGGCCGGGCGGACCGTACGCCAGATCGTCTACCCGACCGTGTCGGGGCGGGCCGCGCGGATTCGCGTGAGCAACGCATACGGTCGCGCGCCGCTGGTCATCGAGGCAGCGAGTCTCGCGCGTGCCGGTGAAGGGGCTGCGCTCGCCGGCGGCGCGGTGGTGCCGGTACGGTTCGGCGGCAAGGCGTCGGTGACGCTCGCACCGGGCCACGAGCTCGAAAGCGATCCGGTGGCGATCGACGTGACGGCCGCGCAGCCCTATGCGATCAGTCTCCAGATGGGGGCGAACCAGCGGATGACGGTCTGGCATCGTGTATCGAACCAGTTCAACTACGTGTCCGCGCCGGGCGATCACGTGAGCGATCCGGGCGCCGCCGCGTTCCGCACCCGGTTTACTCAATATGCATGGGTGACCGAGCTGGCCGTCGAGGCCGGTTCCGCACACGCCAGCGTTGCGGCGATCGGCGATTCGATCACCGACGGGCTGCGCTCCAGCGTGAATCGGAACCGCCGCTGGCCGGACGCGCTCGCGCGACGATTGGCGGCGTCGGGCGCGGATTCGATCGGCGTCGTGAATCTCGGCATCAGCGGGAACCGGCTGCTCAGCGATTCCGCGTGTTACGGCACATCGCTGGCGTCCCGGTTCGAACGTGACGCGCTGTCGCGCTCGGGCGTGAAGGCGGCGATCGTGCTGATCGGGATCAACGACATCAATTTCGCGGCGATGCCGCCGCGCGCAGGGCTCGATTGCGATCACCCGCATACGCAGGTGACGGCCGTGTCGCTGATCGACGGCTATCGCCGGCTGATCGAGGCGGCCCACCGCCAGGGCGTGAAGGTGTTCGGCGCGACGCTCACGCCGGCGGCGTTGCCGGCCGGACGCGAGGCGATCCGGCTCGAGGTGAACCGGTGGATCCGGAGCGGCGGCGGGTTCGACGGCGTGGTCGACTTCGACGCGGTGCTGCGCGATCCGGCGCGCCCGAGCGTGCTGCAGCGCCGATACGATAGCGGCGACGGTATCCATCCGAGCGATTCCGGCTACACGGCGATGGCCGACGCGGTGCCGGCCGAGCAGCTGCGCGCGGCCGTGGGCGGCCAGTGACGCGTTTCTATATATAGAAGGAAAGGTGGCCGACGGCCTGCGGGCCGGCAGTGCTCCAACGTTCGTCCAGCCCAAAGCCTCCGTGCGCGCGAGCGCACGGAGGCTTTTTCAAACTTTCTTCACAAAGCGCTTGCGCGGACGGGGGCAGGTGCTTAGAATCACGCCTCTTTCGCGCCAACGGAAACGCAGCGCGGGAGGAAGGGAAGCGGTGCTGTCGGGTTCAGATGTAGCGAGCCTTGGCGGCGCGGAAGTTGAGCCCCGCAGTCGCAACGAAGTCGTTCAGAAAGTTGTTGACGAGCTGCGAAACACGGTTCATAATCTCGTTTCTCTGCTGCTGAAAACGCAGCACTGCTGAGAAACACGGAGTTTCTCGCAGAATTGCTCTTTAAAAATTAACAGCCGATAAGTGTGGGCGCTTGATGACAGCGAGCTGATCCTCGGATCAGATAGCAAAAGTATCAAGAGTCTCACACTAAAGTAAGTCAGGTTTATGAAGTGA
>NZ_CADFEN010000013.1 GCF_902833145.1 Burkholderia sp. BCC0506
GTTCAGCATCGCTGACCAAGTTAACAGCTTGCCGCTTTGTTTACAACTCCAACCCTAAAAACAAAAATGCCGTTCAGTTCTTAACTGAACGGCATTAGCCCCGATGGGGCGCTTTTTCTTTGCCGCGCGCACCGACGACGCTCAGGTGTCGCCTCGCGCCGGATACCGGACGTCGAGTATGTCGATCGGCTGCGGGCCGGCCGGCGTCATCAGCGTGACGGTATCCCCGATCCTCGCCTTGATCAGGGCGCGCGCGACCGGCGAAATCCAGCTGACGCAGCCGCGATCGAGGTCGACCTCGTCGATCCCGACGATCGTCACCGTGTGCGCCTCGCCGTCCGGCGTCTCGTAATCGACCGTCGCGCCGAAGAACACCTGGTCGACGCTCTCCTGCCGGCTCGCGTCGACGACTTCGGCGAGGTCGAGCCGCTTCGTCAGGAAGCGGATGCGGCGATCGATCTCGCGAAGCCGCCGCTTGCCGTAGATGTAGTCGCCGTTTTCCGACCGGTCGCCGTTCGACGCGGCCCACGACACGAGCCGCACGACCTCCGGACGCTCGACGTCGATCAGGTTCAGCAGCTCGTCCCTCAGCCGCTTGTGGCCGGCCGGCGTGATGTAGTTCTTCGCGCCCGCCGGAATCGCGGGCTGAGTCGGGTCGAGATCGTCGTCGTCACCGTCCGACTCTTTGACAAACGCCTTGTTCATGATGCAGATTCAACGTGGATGACTGATCCCCCAAGGGTACACGAAGGGCGGTCGGCCAAGCTCATGCACCTAATTCGCGAATAAGGCTTCCCTTTTTATACGACTCTGCTATACTTCCGCTTCTGCGTGCGGCTGTAGCTCAGTTGGATAGAGTACTTGGCTACGAACCAAGGGGTCGTGGGTTCGAATCCTGCCAGCCGCGCCACCTTTTCGAGGGCCTTCCGAACCGAAGGCCCTTTCAGTTCGAAGCAGTAGAAGTGTGTTGTTGCGTGCGGCTGTAGCTCAGTTGGATAGAGTACTTGGCTACGAACCAAGGGGTCGTGGGTTCGAATCCTGCCAGCCGCGCCACTTTTTTGGGAGCCTTCCCATCGCAGAAGGTTCCGACAGTTGAAGCAGTACCGTTTTGCGTGCGGCTGTAGCTCAGTTGGATAGAGTACTTGGCTACGAACCAAGGGGTCGTGGGTTCGAATCCTGCCAGCCGCGCCACCTTAAAAGGGCTTTCCTCCGGGAAAGCCCTTTTTCTTTTTGCGCCCGCCTCTCCTCGCTCACTATCGCCCGGACGCCTTCGGCAAAGCGCCGGCAACGTCGCGCGCACCCGCGGCCGCCTCAATGAAAACGGCGGCCATTGGCCGCCGTCCGTCGATCACCGAATTCACCCCGCGAAGGGCGCGCGGCAGCGTCAGTAATCCTGCCGCTCGCGCTCGATACGCATGCCGCCGTCATGGCGCGCATGCGCACCGTCGTCGGTCGAGCGCTCGCGCATGATCCGCATCACGTCCGGATTGGTTCTCACGCGCCGCATCACGTTCGCGAGATGCACGCGGTCGCTGACCTGGATCACGAAGCGCAATACCGTCGATTCGTGCGTCAGATCCTCGTCCATCGCGATATGGACGATGTTCGCGTCGGCCGACGTGATGTCCGCCGCGACGCGCGCGAAGATGCCCTTCGTGTTCTTCACGAGCGCCTTCACCGCGACATCGAACAGGCGGCCCGGCTGCGGCGCCCATTCGACGTCGATCCAGCGGCCCGGATCGCGGCGATGGATGCGCTGCGCGACACGGCAATCCGTCGTATGAATCGCCATGCCCAGACCGATGCCGATGTAACCCATGATCGCGTCGCCCGGGATCGGCCGGCAGCACGCGGACAACTGCACGGACATCCCTTCGGTGCCGGTAATCACGACCGGCGGCGCATGATGCGCGGGATGCCGCTCGGACTTCGGCAGATCGTCGTCCGCATCGCGGCCGCTCATCAGCACCTCGATGCGCTTGGCCATCACCGCGGCGACGCGACGGCCGAGGCCGATGTCCGCGAAGATTTCCTGACGGCTCTTGTTGCCCGTCCACTGCACGAGCTTCTCCCACACTTCCGGCTCGACGTCGGCCAGCGCGAGGCCATAGCCCTTCAGGCTCTGGTCGACGAGCCGCTCGCCCAGCTGCACGGACTCGTTCAGGCGCATCGTCTTCAGGTAGTGGCGGATCGCCGAGCGCGCCTTGCCGGTACGCACGAAGCCGAGCCATGCCGGGTTCGGCTTCGAATACGGCGCGGTGATCACCTCGACGATGTCGCCGCTCTTCAGCTCGGTGCGCAGCGGCAGCAGCTCGTTGTTGATCTTCACAGCCACACACTGGTTGCCGAGATCGCTGTGGATCGAATACGCGAAATCGAGCGCCGTCGCGCCGCGCGGCAGCGCCATGATCTTCGACTTCGGCGTGAACACGTAGACCGCGTCGGGGAACAGGTCGATCTTCACGTGCTCGAGGAATTCGCTCGAATCGCCGGCTTCGCTCTGGATGTCGAGCAGCGACTTCAGCCACTGGTGCGCCCGCTTCTGCACGTCGCTGAGATCCGCGCTGCCGTTCTTGTACAGCCAGTGCGCGGCGACCCCCGCCTCGGCGATCTCGTGCATCTTGCGCGTACGCACCTGGAACTCGATCGGCGCGCCGAACGGGCCGACGAGCGTCGTATGCAGCGACTGATAGCCGTTGATCTTCGGAATCGCGATGTAGTCCTTGAACTTGCCGGGCACGGGCTTGTACAGCGCGTGCAGCGCACCGATGCACGTGTAGCAGTCGAGCGGGCTGTCGACGACGACGCGGAAGCCGTACACGTCGAGCACCTGCGAGAACGACAACTGCTTGTCGCGCATCTTGCGATAGACGCTGTAGATGGTCTTCTCGCGGCCGGTGATCTCGGCGTCGATCTTCGCGTCGGCCATCGCGCGCTGCGCGGCCTCGAGGATCTTGCTGATCACTTCGCGGCGATTGCCGCGCGCGGCCTTCACGGCCTTCTCGAGCGTCGCGTAGCGATGCGGGTTGAAATTCGCGAAGCTCATGTCCTGCAGCTCGCGATACGTGTTGTTCAACCCGAGCCGGTGCGCGATCGGCGCGTAGATGTCGAGCGTTTCGCGCGCGACGCGGCGGCGCTTTTCCATCGGCACCGCGCCGAGCGTGCGCATGTTGTGCAGGCGATCGGCGAGCTTGACGAGGATGACGCGCACGTCGCGCGCCATCGCGAGCAGCATCTTGCGGAAATTTTCCGCCTGCGCTTCCTCGCGGCTGCGGAATTCCATCTTGTCGAGCTTCGACAGGCCGTCGACCAGCTCGGCGACCTTCGGGCCGAACCGCTCGGCCAGCTCGTTCTTGGTCACACCCTGGTCTTCCATCACGTCGTGCAGCAACGCGGCCATCACGGCCTGCGCGTCGAGCTTCCAGCCGGCGCAGATTTCCGCGACGGCGACGGGATGGGTGATGTAGGGTTCGCCGCTCTGGCGATATTGACCGAGGTGGGCTTCGTCGCTGAAGTGGAACGCCGCCTTGACCTCTTTGATTTCGTCCGGGCCGAGATACTCGGCAAGCGCGGCCGTCAGTTTCGCGATCGAAACGACGCCGTGCTTGCGCGGCTGCTCCGGTGTGGCGGTCGGCCCGAACAGATGCCGGAAGGACTGTTCGAGGACCGCGTCGATGTACTGGCGCGCAGGCGTCTGGGCCGTGGCTTCGGTGGTCGAATCCGCGGAGGCGGACGATGGGGTGGTGCTCATATTCGCCTCCAGGTCGAGTCGTTGCGCGCGTGGACTACATGGCTGGAACGGGCCGGATGCGCGTTACACCGGCACCTTCTTCAGCATCTCGACGCCGACCTGGCCGGCAGCGATCTCGCGCAGCGCGACGACGGTCGGCTTGTCGCGGCTTTCGATTTTCGGCGTATGGCCTTGCGCGAGCTGCCGCGCGCGATAGGTGGCGGCGAGCGCCAATTCGAAGCGGTTCGGGATTTGCTTCAGGCAGTCTTCGACGGTAATGCGAGCCATGTTGGTAATTCCTTCTGAATATAGTCCTTATTCTACCTTATGTCCCTCGTGCCCCGCGTCATTCCGCGTGGGGCAGATGAACGCCGAGGTCGATGAACAGCTCCGTGTGTCGCGCGTACTGCGAAGCAAAACGCAGGCGCGTCGCAGCAACGATGCATTCGAGTTCCGCGAGTGCGCGCTCGAAATTCTCGTTGATCACCACGTATTCCGCTTCCGACGCGTGCGCGATCTCGCTGCCGGCGGCCAGCAGACGTCGCGTGATCACGTTCGGCTCGTCCTGGCCGCGCTTTTTCAGGCGCTCTTCCAGCGCATCGAGCGACGGCGGCAGGATGAAGATGCCGACCGCGTTGCGGAACTGCTTCTTCACCTGCAGCGCACCCTGCCAGTCGATTTCGAGCAGCACGTCGTGGCCGTTCTTCATCTGCTCCTCGATCCAGACGCGCGACGTGCCGTAGTAGTTGCCGTGCACTTCCGCGCTCTCGAGGAATTCGTGCGCCGCGTGACGCGCGCGGAAATCCTCGACGGTCGTGAAGTGGTAGTGCTGGCCGTCCTGCTCGCCCGGGCGCGGCTTGCGCGTCGTGTACGAAATCGACAGGCAGATGTCGCGGTCCTTCGACAGCAGCGCATTCACGAGCGTCGACTTGCCGGCGCCCGACGGCGCGACGACCATGAACAGGTTGCCGGGATAGACGCCGCCGTGCAGCGAATGCGACGCGTGGCCGTCGCGGGTGGATTCGGTCATGTTGCTGTTACTCCAGGTTTTGCACTTGCTCGCGCATCTGCTCGATCAGCAGCTTGAGCGCCATCGACGCGTCGGCGAGTTCCTTCGCCGCCGCCTTCGAGCCGAGCGTGTTCGCTTCGCGATTCAGTTCCTGCATCATGAAGTCGAGACGCTTGCCGACGCGGCCGCCCTTCTCGATCACGTGACGCGTTTCGTTCAGGTGCGCGGTGAGCCGCGACAGCTCTTCCGCGATGTCGATCCGGATCCCGTACATCGTCACTTCCTGACGGATGCGCTCCGCGGCTTCCTCGCGCGTGACGACCGTCGAGCCGCCTTCGGGCGCCGCGAGGCCGAGCGCTTCCTGCAGCCGCTCGACGATCTTCTGCTGGTGCTTCGCGATCAGCTCCGGCACGAGCGGCGTGATGCGCGCGACGATCGCCTCCATCTCGGTGACGTTCGACAGCAGCATCGTCGCCAGTTGCGCGCCCTCGCGCGAACGCACGACGACGAGCTCGCCGATCGCTTCCTTGCCGCACGCGAGCACCGCGTCGCGGATCGCGTCCGCCGACACGCCGCTCTCGGCGAGCACGCCGGGCCAGCGCAGGATCTCGCCCGCGCGCAGGCGGCCGACGCCCGGGAACGAATCGAGCACCGCGCGTTCGAGCTCGGCAAGCTGGCCGAGCGCCGACTGGTTCAGCGCGCCCGCCCCGATGCTCTGCTCGCCGCGCTGCAGGTTGATGCGCACGTCGACCTTGCCGCGCGACAGCTTGTTCATCAGCATTTCGCGCAGCGCGGGTTCGCACGCGCGCACGTCGTCCGGCATCCGGAAATTGAGATCGAGGAAACGCGAGTTCACGGTGCGCAGTTCGACCGACACGCTGGTGCCGCCGTTGCCGGCGGCCGTCGCGAGTTCGCGCGTCGCGCTCGCGTAGCCCGTCATGCTGTAGATCATGGTTCGTCTCGCCGTCTGGTGCCCTCGCGGGCAGGGGATAGTTCGAGGCGCCCGGCGCATCGTAAAGCGCGGGGCGGGAAGCGCGCATTATCCCATTTTTGCGGACCACCCTGCCGGGCACGCCCGCCGTTCGGCGCTAAAATCGGGGTTTCCTCTCCTTCCGCGATTTCCCCATGACGTCCTCCGTTTCCCGCCCGAGCGGCCGCCGCGCCGACGAACTGCGCAAGGTCGCCCTCACGCGCCACTACACGAAACACGCCGAAGGCTCCGTGCTGGTCGAATTCGGCGACACCAAGGTGCTCTGCACCGCGAGCGTCGCCGAGCGCGTGCCCGAGTTCCTGCGCGAGCGCGGGCAAGGCTGGCTGACCGCCGAATACGGGATGCTGCCGCGCGCGACCCATACGCGCAGCGACCGCGAAGCCGCGCGCGGCAAGCAGACGGGCCGCACGCAGGAAATTCAGCGCCTGATCGGCCGCGCGCTGCGCGCGGTGTTCGATCTCGAGGCGCTCGGCCCGCGCACGATCCACCTCGACTGCGACGTGATCCAGGCCGATGGCGGCACGCGCACGGCCAGCATCACCGGCGCGTTCGTCGCCGCGCACGACGCCGTGTCGATGCTGATCGCGGCCGGCAAGCTCGCGCGCTCGCCGATCACCGACCACGTCGCCGCGATCTCGGTCGGCGTGTACGAAGGCGCGCCCGTGCTCGACCTCGACTACGCGGAAGATTCGCGCTGCGACACCGACATGAACGTCGTGATGACGGGCGCGGGCGGCTTCGTCGAAGTCCAGGGCACCGCCGAAGGCGTGCCGTTCTCGCGCGCCGAGATGAACGCGCTGCTCGACCTCGCGCAGGGCGGGATCGCCGAGCTGGTGCAGTTGCAGAAAGCCGTGCTGGGCGTGAGCCATGTCTGACGACCGCACCCTCGCGCCGCTGTCGCGCATCGTGCTCGCATCGAACAACCCCGGCAAGCTGCGCGAATTCACCGCGCTGTTCTCGACGGTGGGCATCGAGATCGTCCCGCAGGGCGAGCTCGCGGTGCCCGAGGCGGAAGAGCCGTTCGGCACGTTCATCGAGAACGCGCTGACCAAGGCGCGCCACGCGTCGCGGCTCACCGGGCTGCCGGCGATCGCCGACGATTCGGGCCTATGCGTGCGCGTGCTGCGCGGTGCGCCGGGCGTCTATTCGGCGCGCTACGCGCAGCGCGCGGGCCGCGACAAGGGCGACGCGGCGAACAATGCGTATCTCGTCGAACAGTTGCGCGGCGTCGACGACCGGCGCGCCTACTACTGCTGCGTGCTCGCGCTCGTGCGCCATGCGCAGGATCCGGAACCGCTGTTCGCGGAAGGGCGCTGGGCCGGCGAGATCGTCGATACGCCGCGCGGCGAACACGGATTCGGCTACGACCCGTATTTCTACCTGCCGTCGCTCGGCGCGACGGCCGCCGAACTGGAGCCGGCCGTGAAGAATACGCACAGCCATCGCGCGCTGGCGCTGAAGGCGTTGCTCGCGCGGCTCGCGGAGGAGCCCGCATGATCGCTTTCGTCCCGCATTTGCAGCCGGAGGCCGCATGAGCCAGGCCGCGGAAACCGGCGCACGCGTCGTCGCGACGTTCACGTCGCCCGGGCAGGTGCGGCTCACGTCGCTGCCGCCGCTCGCGCTGTACGTGCATTTTCCGTGGTGCGTGCGCAAGTGCCCGTACTGCGACTTCAATTCGCACGAATGGAAGGGCGAACGGTTCCCCGAAACCGAGTATCTCGATGCGCTGCGTGCCGATCTCGAACAGGCGCTGCCGCTCGTGTGGGGTCGGCAGGTGCATACCGTGTTCATCGGCGGCGGCACGCCGAGCCTGCTGTCGGCCGCCGGTCTCGACCGGATGCTGTCCGACGTGCGCGCGCTCCTGCCGCTCGACGCCGATGCCGAGATCACGCTCGAAGCGAATCCGGGCACGTTCGAGGCCGCGAAGTTCGCGCAGTTTCGCGCGAGCGGCGTGAACCGCCTGTCGGTCGGCATCCAGAGCTTCAACGAAGCGCACCTGAAGGCGCTCGGCCGGATTCACGACACCGCGCAGGCACGCGCGGCCGTCGAGATCGCCGCGAAGAACTTCGACAATTTCAACCTCGACCTGATGTTCGCGCTGCCGAACCAGACGCTCGACGAATGCCGCACCGACATCGAGACCGCGCTGTCGTTCGCGCCGCCGCACCTGTCGCTGTATCACCTGACGCTCGAGCCGAACACGCTGTTCGCGAAGTTCCCGCCCGTCGTCCCCGACGACGACGCGTCGGCCGACATGCAGGAATGGATCCATGCGCGCACGGCCGAAGCCGGCTACGGGCGCTACGAAGTGTCCGCGTATGCGAAGCCGAATCATCAGTGCAAGCACAACCTGAACTACTGGCGCTTCGGCGACTATCTCGGCATCGGCGCGGGCGCCCATACGAAGCTGTCGTTCCCGAACCGGATCCTGCGGCAGGCGCGCTACAAGCATCCGGCGACCTTCATCGAGCAGGCGAAGGCCGGTGCGGCCGTGCAGGAAGAGCGCGAAGTTGGCGCGCGCGACCTGCCGTTCGAATTCATGCTGAACACGCTGCGGCTCGTCGAGGGCTTCCCCGTGCACAGCTTCGCCGAACGCACGGGCCTGCCGATGCGCACGATCGAACCGGCGCTCAAGGAAGCGGAGCGACGCGGACTGATCACGCGCGATTTCACCCGAATCGCGCCGACGCCGCTCGGCCAGCGTTTTCTCAACGATCTGCAGGAATTGTTCCTGCGCGACGACTGAACGCATGAACGAGGCGGCATTTCGGTTACAATGCCGCCTCGTGTGGAAGCGTGGCCGAGCGGTTTAAGGCACTGGTCTTGAAAACCAGCGACGGGAAACTGTCCGTGAGTTCGAATCTCACCGCTTCCGCCAGGAAGTTCGCCGAACCCCGTCCATTCGCAGAATGACGGGGTTTTTGTTTGTCCGCACGCGTGTGCCGCGCGTGTGCCCCATACGCGCCGACGCGTCGCGCCGGATGCCGTTACAATCCCGCGCTCCGATTCGCGAAACGGGAAATCCACGTCATGAAGCCCTTCCTCGTCTCGTCGCTCGTCGCCGTGCTGGCCGCCGTCAGCACGCATGCGGCGGCCGACACCGCCTCCGGCAGCGACGCGCAGGCGTCGTGCGCGATCGCGTCCGTCACCGGCGTCGGCGGTTCGCCGCGCAGCCTCAGCGAATATCTCGCGAGCCCGTCGCCGTACAACTACCTGAAGGACAACGAGCTTCAGTGCAAGGTGGCGGACGACGGACGCACGTCGAACTGCACCGGCGTGACCTACCTGCGCAACGAACAGGTCAGTGTGTACGACGATTCCGATCCGGCGACGCTGACCGTCGTCGCGCGCGTGGAACTCGACCATGGCCAGAAGTATCCGGTGATCGTCGTCGTGCAACGCAAGGACGCGCGCTGCAAGTAACGAAATCGCGGCGCGACCCGGCCGTCAGTCGAGACGGAACGTGCGTTCGCGCCGCACACGAAAGATACGATGATCCCCCTGTCGGTCGCTCGATCATGAAATCGGCGCCGGATCGTCGGCGCCGATCGACGAGGCTCGCGCGCCCGGACGCACGCCTCCCGCCCCGCTCCGCCATCGCCTAGAATTCGTTCAACACGGCGACACGAACGCCGCCGCGTGTTCGATGTATTCGATGCCGCACGCGCCACCCCTGCGTGCGACACACGGAGATCGCCATGACCGACCTGTCGACCGCGACGGAACACGTCGATTACGAAGGCTTCGAGATCCATGTCGTGCCGGCCGCGCTGCCCGGCAGCGACACGCGCTATACCTACACCGGCTACGTGTGCCATCCCGGCGTGAATCCCGCGCTGCCCGGCCATGCGGTGCCGTTCCACGCGGACGGCGAGGAAAGCTTCGCGAGCATCGACGAGGCGATCCACGAAGCCGTGCACATCGGCAAGAGCATCATCGACGGTACGCACCCCGACCTGTCGGTCCTGTCGCTCGTCACGCACGGCTTCTGAGCCGGCCGACGCGCGTCGCGGGCGATTGCCCGGAACGCGGGTCGAGGTCGTCGCATCGGCAGATCGCCGCGCGCGGCCGGGCGATCGCCGCGTGCCGTGGCTTTCCGCGCTCAAGCCACACGCGCGTCCGCCGCGCACGCCGTCACATGTCGCGTCACATGTCGCGTCACATGGCGACGCACGATGCACGTTGTCCGACGCCGCGCCCGGCCGCCGTCATCAGCGATCGCCGCGATCGATCCAGCGCGCTATGCGTTTCTCCCCATATCGTCTCGCGTCGGCGCGCCTATCATTTTTTTATCGTCCCTTCCGGCCATTACCTTATGCGCCCCCTTCTCCGTCCGCGCATCGCCCGGCTGCGTGTTGCCGCGCTGGCCGTCGTCGCGCTGCTTGCCGCGTGCACGATCACGCCGCCTTCGTCGCTACGCTCGGTCCTGACGATCCCGTCGGTCACCCGCGGCGGCAGCCTCGACCAGTATCGCGTCGAGGTCGCCCATCGGGTCGCCGAACGCAATCCGTCCAGCATGCTGCACGGCGCTCCGCAGGCCATGCTGCGTTCGCTCGTCGTCGTGGCGTTCACCGTCGATGGCAGCGGCCGCGTCGTCAACGCATCCGTCTATCGCAGCAACGGCGACAGCGAAGCGGAGGCGCTCGCGCTCGCGTCGTTGCGCCGTTCGGCTCCGCTGCCCGCGCCGCCGTCGCGGCTGCTCGACGGCAACGGCCGGCTCGAGCTGATGGAAGGCTGGCTCTTCAACGACGACGGCCACTTCCAGTTGCAAAGCACCGCCTCCGCGCAGGCGCAGTCGATCGACTGACGCGCCGCCGCGGCCGGATTGCCGGTGAGCGGCGGCGCTCGCTATAATTTTCCGCACTCGCGCGGCCATCACGCCGCGCGCGCGTTCGCGGGCCCCACCCCGGCAAGCGAGCCGACCACGCCGGCACCGGGCGGCGGCGACGTACCCGTCTCCATCGTCGACCGGCGGGTGACGTCCGCGCCACGGCGCGTGTCCACGCCGCCACCGCGTCATCCGCATCACGCATTTGCCCGGCTGCTCCCGGCAGGCAGTCGCCTGCCCGAGCGCACGCGCAGCCGAGCACCCCAACGACAAAACGGAGACACCCATGTCCGCATCCCCCCCGGCCGTTGCACACGCAACCGGTTCGGCCGGCGCCGTCAGCCACCGGCGCATCGTGTTCGCGAGCTTCATCGGCACCGCGATCGAGTTCTACGATTTCTATGTGTACGCGACGGCCGCCGCGCTCGTCATCGGCCCCGTGTTCTTCCCGCACGGCTCCGCGACGGCGCAAGCGCTGTCCGCGTTCGTCACGTTCGGCATCGCGTTCATCGCGCGCCCGATCGGCTCGTTCCTGTTCGGGCACTTCGGCGACCGCATCGGCCGCAAGTCGACGCTCGTCGCATCGCTGCTCGTGATGGGCGTGTCCACCACCGCGATCGGCTTCGTGCCCGGCTACGACACGATCGGCGCGCTCGCGCCGGTGCTGCTGTGCGTGCTGCGCTTCGGCCAGGGGATCGGCCTCGGCGGCGAATGGGGCGGCGCGGCACTGCTCGCGACCGAGCATGCGCCGCAGGGCAAGCGCGGCTGGTTCGGGATGTTCCCGCAACTGGGGCCGTCGGTCGGCTTCCTGATGTCGAACGGCCTGTTCTTCGCGCTCGCGCTGTCGCTGTCGGACGAGCAGTTCCGCAGCTGGGGCTGGCGCATCCCGTTCCTCGTCAGCGCGGTGCTCGTCGCGCTCGGCCTGTACGTGCGGCTCAAGATCGCCGAAACGCCGGCGTTCCAGGCAGCACTCGACCGCAACGAGCGCGTGCGCGTGCCGGTCGCGACACTCGTCACGCAGCACTGGCGGCCGACGCTGCTCGGCGCGCTCGCGATGGTCGTCTGCTACACGCTGTTCTACATCTCGACGGTGTTCTCGCTGTCGTACGGCGTGTCGGCGCTGCACATTCCGCGCCAGAGCTTCCTCGGCCTGCTGTGTTTCGCGGTCGTCTTCATGGGGCTCGCGACACCGCTGTCCGCCTGGGCGTCGGACCGCTTCGGCCGCAAGCCGGTGCTGGTCGTCGGCGCGATCGCCGCCCTGCTGTCGGGGTTCGCGATGGAACCGCTGCTCGGCAGCGGCTCGATGGCGCTCGTCGCGCTGTTCCTGACGATCGAGCTGTTCCTGATGGGGGTGACGTTCGCACCGATGGGCGCGCTGCTGCCGGAGTTGTTCCCGACCAACGTCCGCTATACGGGCGCGGGCGTCGCGTACAACCTCGGCGGGATCCTCGGCGCGTCGATCGCGCCGTATATCGCGCAATTGCTCGCCGCGCGCGGCGGGCTGTCGTGGGTCGGCGGCTACGTGTCGGTCGCGGCGGCGATCAGCCTGATCGGCGTGCTGCTGATGCGCGAAACGCGCGACGCATCGCTCGTCTGACCCTCCGGGGCGACCCGGGTTGTGCGGCGCCGGACGCACTCTATACTCGTTCCTGGGCGCGTCGTCGCGCCCGGGGATCCCGCCCCGACAGGAGCCGCCGCCATGAACGTCCGTCTCGCCAATGCCGACCTCGTCCTGATCCTCGCGCTCGCACTGGGCGGCGCGCTAATGCTCGCGCTGCGGTTCCGGCCGACAACCTGGCGCGGCCTCGTGTTCGAGGCGCTGCTGGCGAATCTGGCGGCCATCGCCGCCGTCGTCACGGTCGAGGCGTTGCTCGCGTAATCGCGGCCGCCACACCGCGTCAGGCGGACAGCCGCGCACGCACCGCGCCGTAAGCCGGGCAGACCGCATCGATCGCATCCAGCGCCTCGCCGACGGTCGGCATCGCGCCCGGCTCGCCGATCGACAGCGCATTCGGCGCACCGCCGATGCCGCAATGGTGGCGCGAAGTCGCAACGAAAATCATCACGGTCGGCCGCTGCAGCGCGTGCGCCATGTGCACGAACCCGGTATCGACGCCCACCACGAGCGCGGCCCGGCCAAGCGCCGCACCCAGCTCACGCACCGTCATCGCCGGTAACACGATCGCGCCCGGCGCACGCGCGGCGATATCCCGCGCGTCGTCGTGCTCGGCCGCGGATCCCCACGGCAGCAGCACGCGCACGCCGCGCGCCATCATCTCCGCGGCCAGCGCGGCCCAGTGTTCGGCCGGCCACTTCTTGTCGGGGTTGGAGGTCGCGTGGAACAGCAGCATGAACGGCCCGGCGTCCGTCACGGCAGCGGGCAGGTTCGCATCCTGCGGCGCGACGATGCCGTACGTGGCAGCCCCTTCGGGCACGTAGCCGAGCGCTTCGCCGGCACTCACGCGCATCCCGTGCCATGCATCGCAGTTCGGCCGCGGACCGAAACGGTGCGAATACGCGAAGCGCGCCCCCGTTTCGCCGAGATCCTGCGTCTGGTAGCCGACACGGCGCGCGGCACGCGCAAGCGACGAAATGATCGCGCTCTTGTAGACGCCGTGCAGATCGATGACCGCGTCGTAGCGGTGCGCACGCAACGCGCCGATCGACGCCGAGATCGCCTTCAGGTCGCCGGCATTGCGCAGTTTCTTGAAGCGTCGCAGCGGCGCGCACAGGACGGTGCTCACGCCCGGATGCCAGCGCACGACCTCCGCGCACGATTCGTCCACGGCCCAGTCGACCGTCACGCCGGGGAAAGCGCGATGCAGGTCGGCGACGACGGGCAGCGTCTGGACGACGTCGCCGAGCGACGTCACTTTCACGATAAGGATGCGTTTCACGATTTGCGGGGACTCTCGACTGGCCACTTCGGCATGCTAACGACGGTTGCTATCCGCAGACATTACGCGAACATTACATTTGCAACAAATTGCATCTCTTCCATGTATTTTCGTCGCTCACCGGGGATTTGTCGCCCCCGCCGGCATCCGGTTCTTTTTATAATTCATTCTTTGCCCTCCGGCCCGATTCAATGCCGCGCCCCGCCCTTCCCGCGCTGTTCCCCGCCCTCACCCGACGCTCGCTGCGAATCTGGCGCCAATACGGTGTTTTCTGGCTCGGCGCGATCGTCGTCGGCCTCGCGGCCGTACTGTACGCCCGATTGATCGATTGGGGCTACGAGACTTTCCGCACGATGCGCGATCACGCCGTATGGCTGCCGCTGGTGCTGACGCCCGCGATCGCCGCGATGTCGGCGTGGATCACGCGCCGCTTCTTCCGCGGCGCCGAGGGCAGCGGCATCCCGCAGGTGATCGCGACGCTGCATGCGCGCCCCGGCGCATTCGGCGCGCGGCTGCTGACGCTGCGCATCCTGTTCGGCAAGGTGCTGATCTCGTTCCTCGGCATCCTCGGCGGCTTCACGATCGGTCGCGAAGGGCCGACCGTGCAGGTCGGCGCCGCGCTGATGTTCAACCTGCGGCGCTTCTACCCGCGCTCGAACGCGCAGATCGAACGCCAGCTGGTGCTGGCCGGCGCGGCGGCCGGGCTGTCGGCCGCCTTCAATACGCCGCTCGCCGGCATCGTGTTCGCGATCGAGGAGCTGACCCGCAGCTTCTCCGCGCGCGCCAGCGGCGTGCTGATCACCGCGATCATCCTCGCGGGCGTCGTCGCGCTCGGACTGAACGGCAACTACACGTATTTCGGCACGATCGACGCCGGCCTCCATTTCCCGAAGCTGCTGGCGGTCGCGGTGCTGGTCACCGCGATCGTGACGGGCATCGCGGGCGGCCTCTTCTGCTGGCTGCTGCTCAACACCGGACGCTGGCTGCCCGCCCGACTGCTGGGCCTGTATCGGGAGCGGCCGATCGCGTTCGCCGCGCTATGCGGCTTCGCGATCGCCGTCGTGGGCCTCGTCTCCGGCGGCACGACGTTCGGCAGCGGCTATGCCGAGGCGCGCGGCCTGCTCGACGGCAGCCAGCAGTTGTCGGTGTTCTATCCGTTCCTGAAGATGGTGTCGATGGTCGCGTCGTACCTGCCGGGCATCCCGGGCGGGATCTTCGCGCCGTCGCTGTCGATCGGCGCCGGCTTCGGCAACCTGCTGCATGCCGTGTTCAGCCACCTGAGCCTGCCGATGCTGATCGCGCTCGCGATGGTCGGCTATCTTGCCGCCGTCACGCAGTCGCCGATCACGTCGTTCGTGATCGTGATGGAAATGATCAACGGTCACGCGCTGGTAATTTCGCTGATGGCGACCGCACTGGTATCGAGCCGGATATCGCGCTTTTTCGCGCCGCCGCTCTACGAAACGCTCGCGCAGCGCTACCTCGCGCCGCCCGTCGCACCGGCCGCGGCAACCGCGGCCGCCGCCGCAAGCAACGTGACGGACGTGACCGAACCCCAGGATGCAAACGCGGCCCCCGCCGATCCGCTCGACACGCTGCGCGACGCAGGCAACGACGAGCCGGCCGCCGCAGCGGCCGACAGTGCCGCGCATGCGTCGGCATCGCATGATGCCGGGCCGCCGGCGACCGACTCGAACGCTCCCTCGCAACACGGCCCGCGCGACGCTCAATAGATCACGACAGGCGCCGGCCGGTAGTAGACCGGCCGCGCCGGCACGACGATGCACCCGGCCAGCGTGATCGCGACGAGCGCGATGGCGATTGCGGTTCTTTTCATCGCGCGTCTCCATCAAGCCCAGTGGCCACGCGTCCAGAACCAGTTCGGGCCGCGCTGGTCCCAATGCCCCGGCACCCATTGCATGCCGACGCGCTCGGTTTCCCAATGGCCGCCGATCCATACGTAGCGGCCATGGTCCCAGTGCCAGTGCCCGCGCTCCCACACGTAGCCCACGCGCGTGGGCGGTACGACCTCGTCGCGCACGGGCGGCGGCGCATTCGGCGCGACGACGACGATTTCCCCGGTGGGCACGGCGACCGGCTCCGCGATGACCATGCGCCCCTGCGGCGCGATCACGGGCGTGCCGACGAGAATCTCGTCCGCATGCGCGGCAAACGGCGCGACGACGGCTGACAGGCCCGCGGCGAACAGGGCGAGCGAAACGATACGACGTGAAACGGTAGAGACAGCCATCACAACCTCCTGGTTGAACAAGACACGCGAGCGTATTCGTTCAATGCGGAAGGGTCGATGTCGGCCGACAGGCGCCGTGTTACGGCGTGCCCGAAAGTGCAACAGGGCGTAAGACGCGCACGGCGGCGGGTGCCGCCGTGCGGAGGGACACGCGCAAGCGTCAGGCTTGCGGAATCTCGATCTTCACTTCGAGGACTTCGAGGTCGTCCTGGCGCTCGAGGCTCACGCGGATGTCATCGTCCGAAATATGGACGTACTTCGAGATGACCGCGACGAGCTCCTTCTGCAGCGCCGGCAGGTAATCGGCCGGCGGCCGGCCGCCGACCCGCTCGTGCGCGATGATGAGCTGCAGGCGCTCCTTCGCGACCGATGCGGACTTCTTCTTCTCGCCGAGGAGAAACGAAAGGATGGACATGGGCGGCCTCCGTTACTTGCTGCCGAAGAGGCGCTGCAGCAGGCCCGGCTTCTGGTAATCGGTGAAGCGCAGCGGCTTGTCCTCGCCGAGAAAACGGGCGACGACGTCCTTGTACGCTTCCGCGACGTCGGTGCCGTCGATATGCACGGCCGGCAGACCCTGGTTCGACGCGTGCAGCACGGCTTCCGACTCGGGCACCACGCCGATCAGCTTGATGCGCAGGATCTCGCTGATGTCCTCGAGCGACAGCATCTCGCCTTCGCTCACGCGCTTCGGGCTGTAGCGCGTGATCAGCAGGTGCTCCTTGATCGGTTCCTTGCCTTCGGTCGCGCGTTTCGTCTTCGACGACAGGATGCCGAGAATGCGATCCGAGTCGCGCACCGACGACACTTCCGGGTTCGTCACGATCAGCGCTTCATCCGCGAAGTACATCGCGTGCAGCGCGCCGGCTTCGATACCGGCCGGCGAATCGCAGACGATG
This sequence comes from Burkholderia sp. BCC0506, assembly GCF_902833145.1. Taxonomy (GTDB): domain Bacteria; phylum Pseudomonadota; class Gammaproteobacteria; order Burkholderiales; family Burkholderiaceae; genus Burkholderia. Next base: position 16,603 of record NZ_CADFEN010000013.1, read on the forward strand.
TACTCGAAGTCCATCACGACGAGATCGTTCAGCACCTTCTCGACGCCGTCGCGCGTCAGCGCATCCTTGTCGCGCGTCTGCGACGCCGGCAGGATGAACAGGTTCTCGCACTTCTTGTCCTTGATCAGCGCCTGGTTCAGGTTCGCTTCGCCCTGGATCACGTTCACGAGGTCATACACGACGCGACGCTCGCAGCCCATGATGAGATCGAGGTTGCGCAGGCCGACGTCGAAGTCGATCACGGCCGTCTTGTGGCCGCGCAGCGCGAGGCCCGACGCGAAGCTCGCGCTCGTCGTCGTCTTGCCCACGCCGCCCTTGCCCGAGGTCACCACGATGATTTTTGCCATTTACCCAATACCCTGTGTTCGTCAATGAGAGCCGATCGATCCGGAGCGCACCGCGTGAATCACGTCAGGCGCAGCGGTTCGATCATCAGTTTTTCCTCTTCGAGCCGGATCTGTACCGATTTGCCCAGTACGTCGGCGGGCAGCGGGTTCTCGGTCGTTCGATAGATACCCGCGATCGAAATCAGTTCCGGTTCGAGACACGTGCAGAAAATGCGCGCGTCGTGGTTGCCGTGCACGCCCGCGAGCGCGCGGCCGCGCAACGGCGCGTAGATGTGGATGTTGCCTTCCGCGATGATTTCCGCGCCGTGACTGACCGGCGCGAGCACCACGAGGTCTCCTTTCGCGTAAATCTGCTGCCCCGAACGCAACGGCCGGTCGATCACCAGCGTCTGGCCGCCGGCCTGCACGGGCACCGGCTCGGGTTCCGACGACTGTTCGGGCGCCGCTGCGGCTGCCGCAGCGGCGGCGGTCTCGACGGCTGGCACAGCCGCCGGTTCCGCTTCGTCGGCCGGTTTCGCGGCCGGCGCGCGACGATCGCGCGCCTCGAGCAACGGCAGGCCGGCTTCCCCCGCCCAGCCCTGCGTTGCCAGCGCGACGACGCCCACCGGACGCATCCGCACGTCGTTCAGCATCTGGCGGATGTCCGCGAGCGCGACGCGTTCGCCGTCGGCCAGGCGGCGGACGTCGATCGCGACGACATCGTCGGCGAAAAACTCGGGAGTCGCTTCGAAGCGCTTGACCAGCTCGGCGCGCAACGCATCCAGATCGGTCGTCTTCACGGTGAACAGCAACGTATCGACCGATCCGCTGCGCAGCTCGAAGAATGGCGATTTTTTAAGCGACATGGACACTCTGCAAAAATTTTTTGCGTATTTTACAGGCGTCCACGCGTGCGGCCATTATTTTTGGGACTCGGGGTTGCGGCGACCGGGCGGACGCGCAACCGGCAGGCGGGCAGGCCGGCAGGCGATCGGGCGGTTCATCGGGCCGCGCGGCTCGCGCTTCGAGAAGCGCGTCAGTGCTTCACCTGCGACACGAACAGCGACTTCATCGCACCGGGCATCCGCGCGATCGGCGCATGTTCGCCGGTGTTGCCGAAACCCGCACGCTCGTAGAAGCGGATCGCGTTGCGGTTCGCATCGGCGATCCATGCGTAGACGTCGGTGGCGCCGCGCTCGGCGAGCCACGCGGTGGCCGTCTCCAGCAGCAGCACGCCGCCGCGCAGGTGACGCACCGCATGCGCGACCCACAGTTCGCTGACGAACGCACGCCGATCGGGCGTGTTGTCGAAATACGCGCCGATCATGCCGGCCGGATGGCCCTCGGTGTACAGCAGGAAAGTCGTCGACTCGTCGGAGACGGCGCGCTGCGCGGCAATCGCCGACGCCGCGTCCGTATCGACGGTCAGCAATTCGGCCTCCGGCGCTTCGCCGGGCGCGTAGGGCTCACGCAGCGATGCAGCGCGGAGTTCGCGATACACACCGCCCTGATCGGCAGCGATACGACGAACGGTCAAGGTCGAACTCATGCAGGCACAGCCCCCTTCGGACAGCAAGCTATTAGCTTCAACCGAAAGCGGGGCATGAGTCAAATCGTAATTTTCAAATGGCGGCGCGGATCGAAAGGCGGCAGATGTCATCGGCGACGACTCGCACCGGTCGGTGTGCGGGTGCAGCATCGGTGCCTTGACGCGGGCGGTCGAACGGTCGGCGGGCACTCGTCGTCCGGCGCTTCGCGTCGTTGTCGTTGCGATGCGCGGCCAGCCGGGTTCGGGCCGGGTCCGGGCCGCGTTGCATTGCCCCGCTGCGACCGTAATGCTGCGTAATATCAGCAAACGGAAAACGCGCTCCGCCAATACTTCGCCGGTCGATTTATTGCAATGCAACATTTGTTGCAACCCCGTCACACCGGCATGCCCGCGCCGCACGCCGCGCCATTCATCTGACAAACGTCTCGCCCCCGGCCAGCCCATTCTCCCCGCCTGCCCGTTTCAATCGGCGCGCGCCGACGCTTGGCCGCGCGCATTGCGCACGCCCCGTCGTTTGGAGCGCTGCGCCTAGCGCGGGGGTTTGGCAAGCGCGCGCGCCGGTCGTATAACAGGCAGAACCGGACGACGATCCGGGCTGCCGCGCGCGTCGCGGACCACGAGGATTCGAACAATCTTGATGCGGCCGCCCGCGGGCCGGCCGACTGGAGGGAGACAATGGCAATGACCAACGCATCGGCTTCGGGCTGGTCGGATGGCAAGCGTTACCTGTGGCTGCTCGGCGCGCTGACGATCACGCTGCCGATCCTCGCCGCGCAGCTCGCGCTGTCGACGGGCCTTCACGTGTTCTGGTGGTTCGGTCCGCTGTTCGCGTTCGGCGTGATCCCGATCCTCGACACGCTGATCGGCGACGATCGCGACAATCCGCCCGAGGCCGTCGTGCCGCAGCTCGAACGCGAACGCTATTACCGGTACATCGTCTATCTCGCGACCGTCGTCGAATACGTCGCGTTCTTCATGTGCGTGTGGATCGTCGGCACGCACACGCTCGCGTGGTACGACTACGTCGGCTTCGCGCTGTCGCTCGGCGCCGCGACGGGCATCTCGATCAATACCGCGCACGAACTCGGGCACAAGACCGACCGCTTCGAGCGCTGGCTCGCGAAGATCACGCTCGCGCCGGTCGCGTACGGGCACTTCTACGTCGAGCACAATCGCGGCCATCACGTGCGCGTCGCGACCGCCGAGGATCCGGCCAGCGCGCGCTACGGCGAGTCGTTCTGGGCATTCCTGCCGCGCACGGTGAGCGGCAGCATCCGTTCGGCGTGGCGGCTCGAAAAGGCCCGCCTCGAACGGCTCGGGCATTCGCCGTGGACCTGGCGCAACGAGGTGCTGCACGCATGGGCGATGACCGCCGTCGTGTGGGGTATCGCGATCGCGATGGCCGGCAAGGTCGTGATTCCGTTCCTGGTGATCCAGGCCGTCTACGGCGCGTCGCTGCTCGAAGTGGTCAACTACGTCGAGCACTACGGGCTCGGCCGTCGCAAGCTGCCGAACGGCCGCTACGAACGCTGCACGCCGCAGCACTCGTGGAACAGCAATCACGTCGTCACGAACCTGTTCCTGTACCAGTTGCAGCGACACGCCGACCATCACGCAAATCCGACGCGCTCCTACCAGGCGCTGCGCCACTTCGACGATGCGCCGCAATTGCCGGCCGGCTACGCGACGATGATCCTGTTCGCGTACGTGCCGCCGCTCTGGTACCGCGTGATGAACCCGCGCGTCGTCGCGCACTATCGCGGCGACATGGCGCAATCGAACATCAAGCCGTCGATCCGCGACAAGGTGCTGGCGCAGTATCCGGCGGCGGCGTGATGGGTCGGCGACGGCTGGGTCGATAGAAGCTGTCGCGCACCGATTGAAACGATCGGGGCGCGGCATCCGCGGTCTTTGCACGCACACGGTGCGGCAACCATGCCGTCTTGCCCGATGGAACACGCGCTGCCTGCGGCGTGGCCGTCGCGTACCCGACGAGCGCGGCGAAAGTGCACGAGTGCGACGACCGCAGTCGGCAACGCAATAACCGTGAGGACTTCCGATAGTCGGTTCGTCGCGCGACGATGGTGTTCGTCATGCAACGAGGCTGGATCGAAGATGCGGCACGATCGTGCGCGCAGTGGGCCGCCGTCTCGGCACGAGCCGATGCGCCGGTCGCCGGCCGTCACTGCATCGGCGGCAATCGACACATCGTAGCGGCGACCCAAAACGAAAAACCCCTTGATCCTTCCGGATCAAGGGGCTTCGTATTTTGGCGGAGAGGGTGGGATTCGAACCCACGGTACGGGGAAACCGTACGCCTGATTTCGAGTCAGGTACATTCGACCACTCTGCCACCTCTCCTTCCTTACTGCATTTCGCGGTTGGTCGTTTCCGCGAGAAAAAGATTATAAGACGATCGCTTCGCGGCTGACAAGCCCTTTCTGCAATTTTTTTTGCGAGGGCTTCGGCAGGCCCGCGTTACGACGCCTGCACCGGCGCGTCGATCCGCTCCATGCCGCCCATGTACGGACGCAGCACTTCCGGCACCGTGACCGAGCCGTCCGCGTTCTGGTAATTCTCCAGCACCGCGACGAGCGTACGGCCGACCGCCAGGCCCGAACCGTTCAGCGTATGCACGAGCTCCGGCTTGCCCTGCGCATTGCGGAAGCGCGCCTGCATCCGGCGCGCCTGGAACGCCTCGGTGTTCGAGCAGCTCGAGATCTCGCGATAGGTATTCTGCGCGGGCAGCCACACTTCGAGGTCGAACGTCTTCGCGGCCGAGAAACCCATGTCGCCCGTGCACAGCGTGATCACGCGGTACGGGAGGCCGAGCTTCTGCAGGATCGCTTCCGCGTGGCCGACCATCTCGTCGAGCGCCGCGTACGACGTTTCCGGCGCGACGACCTGCACCATCTCGACCTTGTCGAACTGGTGCTGACGGATCATCCCGCGCGTGTCGCGGCCGTACGAACCGGCTTCCGAACGGAAGCACGGCGAATGCGCGGTGAGCTTGATCGGCAGCGCGGACGCGTCGACGATCGACTCGCGCACGGTGTTCGTCAGCGAGATCTCGGACGTGGAGATCAGGTACTGCGTGACCTTGTTCTCCTCGCCGCCCTTCTCGACGCGGAACATGTCGTCCGCGAACTTCGGCAATTGGCCCGTGCCGTATAGGATCTCCGGGTTCACGATGTACGGCGTGTACGTTTCGGTATAGCCGTGCTGCTGCGTGTGCGTGTCGATCATGAACTGCGCGAGTGCGCGGTGCAGGCGCGCGATCGGGCCGCGCAGCATCGTGAAGCGCGCACCGGCGAGCTTCGCGCCCGTCTCGAAATCGAGGCCGAGCGGCGTGCCGACGTCGACGTGATCCTTCACCTCGAAGTCGAACTGGCGCGGCGTGCCCCAGCGACGCACCTCGACGTTGTCGGCTTCGTCCTTGCCGACCGGCACGCTTTCGTGCGCGACGTTCGGCATGCCGAGCATCAGGTCGGACAGGCGCGCCTGGATCTCGCCGAGCTTGGCTTCCGACGCCTTCATTTCGTCGCCGATCCCGCCGACCTCGGCCATCACGGCCGACGTGTCCTCGCCCTTGCCCTTCATCGCGCCGATCTGCTTCGACAGGCTGTTGCGGCGCGCCTGGAGCTCTTCGGTGTGGGTCTGGATCGCGCGGCGTTCCGCTTCGAGCGCGGAGAACGCGGCGACGTCGAGGATGTAGCCGCGATCGGCGAGGCGCTTGGCGACGCCGTCGAGGTCTTTGCGCAGCAACTGGATGTCGAGCATGGGAGGACTTGGGAAATCGTTGTGTAAGACGGGAATTCTAACGCACCGCGGGGTTGCCACGGCACTGGCCGGACGGACGATGCCGCAAATCGGCGGCCATGGCAGTATCGCGTTGCCGGTCCGCCGCATCGGCGGGCGGCGAATGGCCGCGCGCGTCGCCATGGCGGATCGCACAACGCCCGCGCCGGCGGGCGGCAACCGAATCGGGCGGAGCGCCGGCTCCGCGTCACCGCACTCCAGGGAATCCGATGACCATCGAACTCGACAAGGATGTACGCGACCGCGCGATCGCGTCGCTGCAACGCTATTTCACAGAAAACATGGACGAGCCGATCGGCAACATCCAGGCCGGCGCGCTGCTGCATTTCTTCATCCAGGAAATCGCGCCGGCGATCTACAACCTCGCGATCGCCGACGCGCAGGAACGCCTGCATGCGCGGGTCGCCGAACTCGACATCGAATGCCACGAAGAGCCGTTCGAATACTGGAAGAAACAGCAGCCGGGCCGCAAGCGCTGACGCCTCCGCGGCAACGCGGGCCGAACCGGCCCGCGCCCGCCGTCAGTCCTTCTTGCCGGCCTCGCGATCGAGCTCGCGCAGCCATGCGAGCTTCTCGGCGATCTTCGATTCGAGCCCGCGCGGCACCGGCTGGTACCAGCGCGGCTCGCGCATCCCGTCCGGCAGGTAGGTCTCGCCGGCCGCGTATGCGTGCGGCTCGTCGTGCGCGTAGCGATACGCGTGACCGTAGCCGAGCTCCTTCATCAGCTTGGTCGGCGCGTTGCGCAGATGCACGGGCACTTCGCGCGACTTGTCCTGCTTCACGAACGCCATCGCCTGGTTGAACGCGTTGTAGCCGGCGTTGCTCTTCGCCGCGCACGCGAGATAGATCACGGCCTGCCCGAGCGCGAGTTCGCCTTCCGGCGAGCCGAGCCGCTCGTAGGTTTCGGCCGCGTCGTTCGCCACCTGCAACGCGCGCGGATCGGCCAGGCCGATGTCTTCCCACGCCATCCGCACGATGCGCCGCGCGAGATACTTCGGATCCGCGCCGCCGTCGATCATCCGGCAGAACCAGTACAGCGCGCCGTCCGGGCTCGAGCCGCGCACCGACTTGTGCAGCGCCGAAATCTGGTCGTAGAAGTTGTCGCCGCCCTTGTCGAAGCGCCGCGCGTTCAGCGTCATCGCGCTGCTGACGAAATCGGCATCGATCGTCGCGACCCCGGCCGACGTCGCCGCCGTCTGCGCCTGTTCGAGCAGGTTCAGGAAGCGGCGCGCGTCGCCGTCCGCGTAGCCGATCAGCGTATCGATCGCCTTGTCGTCGAACGCGAGGCCGTCGAGCGCGATGTCCTGCGCGCGCTTGAGCAACTGGCGCATCTCGTCGTCGTTCAGCGATTTCAGCACGTACACCTGCGCACGCGACAACAACGCCGAATTGACTTCGAAACTGGGGTTTTCGGTCGTCGCGCCGATGAAGGTCACGAGCCCCGACTCGACGAACGGCAGCAGCGCATCCTGCTGCCCCTTGTTGAACCGGTGGATTTCGTCGACGAACAGGATCGTGTGGCGGCCGGTGCGGTTCAGCGTGTCCTTCGCCTGCTCCATCGACTCGCGAATGTCCTTCACGCCGCCGAGCACCGCGGACAGCGCGATGAACTCGCAATCGAACGCGAGCGCGGTGAGCCGCGCGAGCGTGGTCTTGCCGACGCCGGGCGGCCCCCACAGGATCATCGAATGCGGCTTGCCCGATTCGAACGCGAGCCGCAGCGGCTTGCCTTCGCCCAGCAAATGCGTCTGGCCGATCACCTCGGCGAGCGTCTTCGGCCGCAGCGCCTCGGCGAGCGGACGGCGCGGCTCGACTTGAAACAGGTCGGACATGAACCCTCGCTCCACATCAAACGGTCGCGGCCGAACCGGCCGCCGGACCCGACATTATGACAGCCGCGCGTGCGCGCCGCCGGGCCCGGTGTGTAGTGCCCGCGCCCGGTGCCGGCGCCCAGTACCCGCGCCCCAAAACAACACGGGCCTGCCGTCGCCGGCAGGCCCGTTGCGACACCGCGGCGCGCAGCGCGGTCAGCCGTTGATCACGTCCGCGCCCTTCGGCACGACGAACTTGAACGTATCGCCCTTCAGCGGCGGGTTCGTCTGGATGTTCGTGAAGGTCAGGAGCGTGACGTTGCCGAACACGTCGTGCAGCTCCATCGCGGCGAGCGTGCCGTTGCGAAAGCCGATGCCGATCCGCTGGAACTGCGTGTCCTGCGCCTTCGGCAGCATCTCGAGCCATTCGATGCCGCCCTTCTCGCCCGCATCGCGCAGCGTGTAGTTCTTGTCGAGGTCGTTGCTGCCGAACAGGATCGCGGCCGGGCTCGCGCCCAGCGCGCCGTTCAGCTTGCGCTCGGTGACCTGGTTCAGGTCGCGGTCATATACGTAGAGCTTGTCGCCGTCGGCCTGCAGCACCTGCTGGTACGGCTTCTGGTACGTCCAGATGAACTTGCCCGGACGCGAGAACACGAACGTGCCGCTCGAATTGTCGGTGGGCTTCGGCGCGGCCTGCGCGGCGCTCGCGCCCTTGGCCGGCGCCTTGACGATCTGCTGCGTGAAATCGCCCTTCGCCGAACGCACCTGCGACACGAAGGCCTTCAGTTGCTCGGTGCCGCCCGCGAACGCGTGCGTCGCGGCGAGCATCAGCGAGGCGCCGGCGAGCGCCGCACCGAGCCAGCGCCGCGTCGAACGAAGGGAAGGGGCGAACGAAAGTTGCTGCATATTGCGGTTTTCTCCCTGGGTGGCCGGCGCCGCGGGCGCCGCGGACTCATTCCGCGTCGCGCGCCGGCACAAGAATTTCGCGGTTGCCGCTCGACGACATCGCCGACACGAGCCCCGACTGCTCCATCTGCTCGAGCAGCCGCGCCGCGCGGTTGTAGCCGATGCGCAAATGGCGCTGCACGAGCGAGATCGACGCGCGGCGGTTCTTGATGACGATCTCGACCGCCTGGTCGTACAGCGGGTCAGACTCGCCGCCGCCTTCGCCGGTTCCCGCGCCGGCCGAGCCCTCGTCGCCGTCGGCCGTGCCGCCTTCGAGCAGGCCCTCGACGTAGTTCGGCTCACCCTGCTCCTTGAGCTTCTCGACGACGCGATGCACTTCGTCGTCGGCGACGAACGCGCCGTGCACGCGCACCGGCAGGCCGGTGCCGGGCGGCAGGTACAGCATGTCGCCCATCCCGAGCAGCGACTCGGCGCCCATCTGGTCGAGAATCGTGCGCGAGTCGATCTTCGACGACACCTGGAACGCGATCCGCGTCGGCACGTTCGCCTTGATCAGGCCCGTGATCACGTCGACCGACGGCCGCTGGGTCGCGAGGATCAGGTGGATGCCGGCCGCGCGCGCCTTCTGCGCGATCCGCGCGATCAATTCCTCGACCTTCTTGCCGACGACCATCATCAGGTCGGCCAGCTCGTCGATCACGACGACGATGTTCGGCAGGCGGCCGAGCGGTTCCGGATCGTCCGGCGTCAGGCTGAACGGGTTCGGGATTTTCTCCTCGCGCTTCGCCGCATCGTCGATCTTGTTGTTGTAGCCCGCGAGGTTGCGCACGCCGAGCTTGCTCATCAGCTTGTAGCGGCGCTCCATCTCCGCGACCGTCCAGTTCAGCGCATGGCCGGCCTGGCGCATGTCGGTGACGACCGGGCACAGCAGGTGCGGAATACCTTCGTAGACGCTCATTTCGAGCATCTTCGGATCGATCAGGATCAGGCGCACCTGCTCGGCGGTCGCCTTGTACAGCAGCGACAGGATCATCGCGTTGATGCCGACCGACTTGCCCGAACCGGTCGTACCGGCCACCAGCAGGTGCGGCATCTTCGCGAGATCCGCGCACACCGGCTTGCCGCCGATGTCCTTGCCGAGGCTCAGCGTCAGCGCCGACGACGCGGCCGCATACACCTCGGAGCCGATGATCTCGGACAGGTGCACCGTCTGGCGGCGCTGGTTCGGCAGCTCGAGCGCCATGTAGTTCTTGCCGGGGATCGTCTCGACCACGCGAATCGACACGAGCGACAGCGAACGCGCGAGATCCTTCGCGAGGTTGACGATCTGGCTGCCCTTCACGCCGGTGGCCGGCTCGATCTCGTAGCGCGTGACGACCGGGCCCGGATACGCGGCGACGACGCTCGCCTCGACGCCGAAGTCCTTCAGCTTCTTCTCGATCAGGCGCGACGTGAATTCGAGCGTATCGGCGGAAATCGCTTCCTGCGCCTTCGGCGCGGGGTCGAGCAGCGACACCGGCGGCAGCGTCGAGTCGCCCGGCAGGTCGGTGAAGAGCGGCACCTGGCGCTCGCGCTCGACGCGCTCGGACTTCGCCGGCGTGACGACCGGCGGCACGATCGTCACCGGCTCGTGATCCTCGATGCGCACGCGCTCCTCTTCGACCTTGCCTTCGCGGCGCACCGCCGCGGCCTCGCCGAGCTTGCGGTCGCGCTCGGCCTCGCGGCGCAGCTTCGCGACGTTGACGGCGGACAGGATCGCGCCGCCGACGCGCTCGGCGACCGACAGCCACGAGAAACGGAAATACAGCGACAGGCCGATCGCGAGCGCGATCAGCAGCAGCAGCGTGCCGCCCGTGAAGCCGAACGCATGCGACATCGCGCCCGCGACGGCTTCGCCGACGACGCCGCCCGGCGCGCGCGGCAACTGCACCTTCAGCGACCACATGCGCAGCGCCTCGATGCCGTCGCACGCGAGCACGACCAGCACGAACGCAAAGATTTCGGTGAGCCAGCCGATCGGCCGCTCCGGCTCGTCGGGAATCGCCTCGTGGCGCGTGATGCGGCGGTAGTTGACGGCGATGCGCCGCCCGAGCGGCACGATCAGCCAGTAGGCCGACAGGCCGAACAGCAGCAGGATGATGTCGGCCGTCCACGCACCGACGCGGCCGGCCCAGTTCGAGATGTGATCGACCTGGGCGGCGTGCGTCCAGCTCGGATCGCGCCGGCTGTAGCTCAGCAGGGCCATCACCAGAAAGGCGCAGAGCGCGACCTGGAGAATCCAGCGGATCTCCGTGAGGAGCTTCGACATCCGGTGCGGCAACGCCTGTGCCTGGGCGGAATAAGGAGCTTTTGCCATGAATCCGTATAAAGAGGACGGGCCGTGCGCCCGCCTGTCGTTCGATCGCGCTTATTGTAAACGCTGCACCGCGCCGCCAAGTGTAAATGACGGTTACATAACGGGGACGGGTGCCAGACCGGCCCGCCGACGGCCGCATGCGGGCCGGACGCCCGCGCCTGCGACAACGCGCCGCCGACCGGCCGACGACCGCCCGGTTCGCTGCCGCGGCGACGTCCGCCGCGCCGCCCACGCTATCGGCGCGATTGAAACTCTCGTTCGGCAGCGCAGCAACGGGGCCTTTATAATGCGCGTCTGATACCCATCTATGACGGCATCCCGGTCAACCCGGATCGTACGGCGAGCCCTACCCCGCCCGCCGCGGCCGCCTTTTACGGATTCGCACATGTCCACGCCCAAACACGCCAAAGTCCTGATTCTCGGTTCCGGCCCCGCCGGCTACACGGCCGCCGTCTATGCGGCGCGCGCCAACCTGTCCCCGGTGCTGATCACCGGCATCGCGCAGGGCGGCCAGCTGATGACCACGACCGACGTCGAAAACTGGCCGGCCGACGCGAAAGGCGTGCAGGGTCCGGAGCTGATGGCGCGCTTCCAGGAGCACGCCGAGCGCTTCAACACCGAAATCGTGTTCGACCACATCCACACCGCGAAGCTGCACGAAAAGCCGATCCGCCTGATCGGCGACTCGGGCGAATACACGTGCGACTCGCTGATCATCGCGACCGGAGCGTCTGCGCAGTATCTCGGCCTGCCGTCCGAGGAAGCGTTCATGGGCAAGGGCGTGTCGGCCTGCGCGACCTGCGACGGCTTCTTCTATCGCAACCAGGAAGTCGCGGTGATCGGCGGCGGCAACACGGCCGTCGAGGAAGCGCTCTACCTGACCGGCATCGCGAAGAAGGTCACGGTGATCCACCGCCGCGACAAGTTCCGCGCGGAGCCGATCCTGATCGACCGCCTGCTGGAGAAGCAGAAGGAAGGCGTCGTCGACATCAAGTGGGATCACGTGCTCGACGAGGTGACGGGCGAGGAGTCGGGCGTCACGGGCCTGCGCATCAAGAACGTGAAGACCGGCGCGACGGAAGACCTGCACGTGCAGGGCGTGTTCGTCGCGATCGGCCACAAGCCGAACACCGACCTGTTCCAGGGCCAGCTGGAGATGAAGGACGGCTACATCCTGACGAAGAGCGGCCTGCAAGGCAACGCGACGTCGACGAGCGTGCCGGGCGTGTTCGCCGCGGGCGACGTGCAGGACAACGTGTACCGCCAGGCGATCACCAGCGCGGGCACGGGCTGCATGGCCGCGCTCGACGCGCAGCGCTACCTCGAAAGCCTGCACGACAAGAAGTAAGCCGGAAGCCTTTTCGCGGTGGGCGCTACAATGGCGTCCGCTGCCGCGAAGCGGGCCCGACCGGAAAGCCGCTGCCGCCGCGCAGCGGCTTTTTTTTGCCCGCGCGCCCGAACGCGCCTGCCCCGTTACCGAATCATGGCGAAGAACCAGCCCCATCCGAGCGATCCCGCGAAGCGGAAGATCGCGGCCCGCCCCGTGACCCCGGCGCCCGAGGCGCCGCCACCCGCGCTCGATGCGGCCGCGTTGCGCGGCCAGGGCCTCGCGGGCCTCGGCGCGTTGCGCAAGTCGTTGCAAGGCGAGGCCGATCGTCGCGAACGCGCACGCGTCGAAGCCGCGCAAGCAGAGCGCAACGCGCAAGCCGACGCGAACCTGTTCCGTCACGAAATCGGCACGATCCGGCCGCTGAACGCACCGCCGCGCGCATCGTCGGGCCGCATGCCGCCCGATCCGGTGCCGAAGCAGACGCAGCGCGACGAGGAAGCCGTGCTGAACGCGACGCTGTCCGACGAATTCGATCCCGAGACGCTGCTCGACACCGACGACTCGCTCTACTACCACCGCCCCGGCATCAGCCGCGACGTCGTGCGCAAGCTGAGGAGCGGCGCGTGGATCGTGCAGGCGCAGATCGATCTGCACGGCATGCGGCGCGACGAAGCGCGCGATGCACTCGCCGAATTCATCCGCGAAGCCGGCAAGAAAGGGCTGCGCTGCCTGCGCGTGATCCACGGCAAGGGGCTCGGCTCGATCGGCAAGGAACCCGTGCTGAAGGGCAAGGTGCGCGCGTGGCTCGTGCAGAAGGAAGAGGTGATCGCGTTCTGCGAGGCGCGCGGCCACGACGGCGGCGCGGGCGCGGTGCTCGTGCTGCTGCAGCCGCATGCGACGCCGGCCGACCGGGGGCCGCGTGCCGCATCCTAGGCTGACGCTCGCGATCGCGGTACTGGAGGCGATCGCCACGCTGGCATTCGCGATTTCGGGGTTCATCGAGGCGCGCAAGAACCGTCTCGACTCGGTCGGCACGTTCGTCGTCGCGCTCGCGACCGCATTCGGCGGCGGCACGCTGCGCGACATCCTGCTCGAGCGCCGGCCGTTCTACTGGGTCGTGCACGACGACTACGTGATCGCGATCTTCGTGCTCGCGCTGTTCGCGCCGTTCGTGCTGCGCATGCTGTCGCGACTGTCGGCCGAACGGCTGCTGCTGATCGCCGATGCGATCGGGCTCGGCATCTTCAGCATCTCGGGCACGTCGATCGCGCTCGACGCCGAGATGCCGCGCTTCATCGCGGTGATGATGGGCGTGATCACCGGCGTGGTCGGCGGGATCGTCCGCGACGTGCTGTGCAACGACATCCCGCTGATCCTGCGCGATTCGCGGCCGTACGCGACCTGCGCGTTCGTCGGCTGCTGGTTCTACCTGCTGCTCGTATGGCTGCAGTTCGATTCGGTGTACAGCGTGCTGCTCGCGACCGGCTTCATCCTCGTCGCACGGCTCGCGACGTTCAAGTTCGACGTGCGGTTGCCGCATTGAGCGACGCGCCGGGAGCGCACCGACCGCATCGTCGAAAATACAAAGGGGCCGTTCGAAATGAACGGTCCCTTTCTCTTTCGTTCAACGCAAACGCCGCGTCACGCGATCCGCTCTTCCGACGCCGGATCGAACAGCACCGCCTTCGACACGTCGAACAGCAGCGACTGCGTCTGCCCCGGCTGCGGGTTCGCGGCCGGATGCACGCGGCTCACGATCCGCTTGCCGTTCACCTGCGCGAACACGTGCGTGTCCGGGCCGGTCGGCTCGGTCACGTCGACGCGCACGTCGATCGGCTGCAGCTTCGACGCCTCGCCGTTGTGCGCGCTGCGCGCATCGGTGATGCGCTCCGGACGCAGGCCGAGAATCACGTCGCGGCCGACGTAGGACTTCAGCTTCGCCGCGTCGAACGGCAGGTTCAGCGCGCTGCGCGCGAGACCCGTATCGATCTCGAGCGCGATCCCGCTGCCCTGCTCGACGAGCTTGCCGTTGATGAAGTTCATCGGCGGCGCGCCGATGAAGCCCGCGACGAACAGGTTCGACGGCGAATCGTAGATCTCCTGCGGCGCGCCGAACTGCTGGACGACGCCGTCCTTCATCACCGCGATCCGGTCGCCGAGCGTCATCGCCTCGATCTGGTCGTGCGTCACGTACACGATCGTCGTGCCGAGGCGCTGGTGCAGCAGCTTGATTTCCGCGCGCATCTCGATGCGCAGCTTCGCGTCGAGGTTCGACAGCGGTTCGTCGAACAGGAACAGCGACGGATCGCGCGCGAGCGCACGGCCCATCGCGACGCGCTGGCGCTGGCCGCCCGACAGCTGGCCCGGCTTGCGGTCGAGCAGGTGCTGGATCTGCAGCATCGCCGACACGCGCTCGACGATCTGCTGCTGTTCGCTCTTCGGCACCTTGCGGATGTTCAGGCCGAACGAGATGTTCTCGCGCACCGTCATCGACGGATACAGCGCGTACGACTGGAACACCATCGCGATGTCGCGATCCTTCGGCGACAGGTCGTTCACGACCTTGCCGTCGATGCAGATCTCGCCGCTCGTGACGGTCTCGAGCCCGGCGATCATGTTGAGCAGCGTCGATTTCCCGCAGCCCGAGCCGCCGACCAGGATCAGGAACTGTCCGTCCTCGATCTCGATGTCGACACCCTTCAGGACCGGCACCCCGTTCGGGTAGGTCTTGTACACGTCACGGATGGAAAGGCTTGCCATGCTGTGAATCCTCTGTCTCGTCTCGCGCGGCGCACTCGGGCGCCGCGTCGGGTTCGTTTCGATGCGCCGCGCGTGGTGCGCGGCCGGTTCGTCGTATCGGATGAAGCCGCGCTTACCCCTTCACCGCGCCTGCCGTCAGCCCGCGCACGAAGTAGCGGCCGGCGACCACGTAGACGAGCAGCGTCGGCAGCGCGGCGATGATCGCGCCGGCCATGTCGACGTTGTATTCCTTCACGCCCGTCGACGTGTTGACGAGGTTGTTCAGCGCGACCGTGATCGGCATCGAATCGACGCCGGAGAACACGATCCCGAACAGGAAGTCGTTCCAGATCTGCGTGAACTGCCAGATCAGGCACACCATGAAGATCGGCAGCGACACCGGCAGCAGGATCTTCGTGAAGATCGTGAAGAAACCCGCGCCGTCGATGCGTGCGGCCTTCACGAGCTCGGCCGGCACGCTCACGTAGAAGTTGCGGAAGAACATCGTCGTGAACGCGATCCCGTACACGACGTGCACGAACACGAGGCCCGGAATCGTGTTGGCGAGGCCGAGCATCCCCTGCAGGCGCGCCATCGGCAGCAGGATCACCTGGAACGGGATGAAGCAGCCGACCAGCATCATCGTGAACAGCGCGTCCGCGCCGCGAAAGCGCCAGTGCGTAAGCACGTAGCCGTTGAACGCGCCGATCAGCGACGAGATCAGCACGGCCGGAATCACCATCTGCAGCGAATTCAGGAAGAACGGCTTCATCCCGTCGCAGCGCACGCCGGTGCACGCACCGCTCCATGCCTTCACCCACGGCTCGACGGTCCACGTGGTGGGCGGCGTCAGCAGGTTGCCGGTACGAAGCTGGTCGAGGTCCTTGAACGACGTCGACAGCATCACGTAGATCGGGAACAGGAAATACAGCGCGAACAGGATCAGTGCCGCGTAGATCACTGCCCGGCTGATCGTCATCTTAGGCTGCATTGCGGGTGCTCCTCGATTCCATATACATCAGCGGCACCAGCACCGCGACCACGGTCGCGAGCATCATCACCGAGGACGCCGCGCCGAGCCCGAGCTGGCCGCGGTTGAACGAAAACGTGTACATGAACATCGCCGGCAGCGACGACGACGTGCCCGGGCCGCCCGCCGTCAGCGCGACGACGAGGTCGAAGGTCTTGATCGTGATGTGGCAGAGGATCAGCAGCACCGAGAAGAACACCGGGCGCATGCTCGGGATCACGATCTTGCGGTAGATGGTCGGCAGCGTCGCGCCGTCGACCTGCGCGGCCTTGAAGATCTCGCCGTCGACGCCGCGCAGCCCCGCGAGGAACAGCGCCATCACGAAGCCGGTCGACTGCCACACGGCCGCGATCACCACGCAGAAGATCGCCTTGTCCGGATCGTCGAGCCAGCCGAACGAGAAGCTCGTCCAGCCCCAGTCGTGCATCACCTTCTCGAGGCCGAGGCCCGGGTTCAGGATCCACTGCCACGCGGTGCCGGTGACGATGAACGACAGCGCCATCGGGTACAGGAAGATCGCGCGCAGCGCGCCTTCGTTGCGGATCCGCTGGTCGAGCAGGATCGCGAGGAACAGGCCGAGCCCGACGCAGATCGCGATGAACGGGATCCCGAACCAGCCGAGGTTCGCGGCGGAGGTCCACCACACGTCGTTCTGGAACAGGTCCGTGTAACGGTCGAAGCCGTCGAATTCGTAGTTGGGCAACAGCCGCGAGCGGGTCAGCGACAGATAGCCGGTAATCAGGATGAAGCCGTAGATGAACACCACGGCGATCGCGACGCTCGGCGCGAGCACGAGCTTCGGGATCCAGCGATCGGCGAAGGCCGACATCGGCGACGTACGCCGTGCGGCGGCAGCGCCGGATCCGTTTCCGCTAAGAGGGGCAGCCACTTGATTCGACTCCTGGAACGAGGGCGACGCAGGCCGGGCCGGCGCCGGGTACGGCACGGGCCCGCGGGCGAGCCCGTTTGCTGCACATGCAAAAACGCCCGGCCGATGAAGCGTGTCCGGCCGGGCGCCTGGCGCGCGTTACTTGACCTTCGCGGCCTTCGCGAGCGCGGCGACCGCGCTCTTCGAATCCTGCTGCGAGTTCATGAACTTCGTCACGACGTCCGTGATCGCGCCGGCGGTCGCGTCGCCTTGCGCCATGCCGTGCGCGAGCGACGGCACGAAGCCGCCCGACTTGATCGCGGTCTGCTCGTCGGCATACGACTTCTTCGCGCAGTCGTCGAACTTGTCCATCTTCACGCCGAGACGCACCGGCACCGAGCCCTTCAGCAGGCTGAACTGCTCCTGGAAGTCCGGCGTCATGATCGTCTTCGCGAGCGCGAGCTGGCCCGGCGTCGCGTTCTTCTCGCCCTTCTGCTGGAAGAACACGAACGAATCGACGTTGAACGTGTACGAATTCGCGGTGCCCGGCACCGGCGCGCAGACGTAGTCCTTGCCCGCCTTCTTGCCGGCGTTCTCGAACTCGCCCTTCGCCCAGTCGCCCATGAACTGCATGCCGGCCTTGCCGTTGATGACCATCGCGGTCGCGAGGTTCCAGTCGCGGCCGTTGCGGCCGCTATCGAAGTAGCCCTGGATCTTGCGCACCGTGTCGAACACCGACAGCATCTGCGGCGAGCTCAGCGTCGCCGGGTCGAGGTCGACGAGCGCCTTCTTGTAGAACGCCGGGCCCTGCGACAGCACGACGTCTTCCCACAGCGTCAGGTCCTGCCACGGCTGGCCGCCCATCGCGACCGGCTGGATGCCCGCGGCCTTCAGCTTGTCGGCCACCGCGAAGAATTCGGGCCAGGTGGTCGGCACCTTCGCGCCGACCTTGTCGAGCGCGGCCTTGTTGATGTACAGCCAGTTGACGCGGTGCACCGAGAACGGCGCGGCGACGGTATGGCCCTTGTACTTGATGATCTTGTCGATTTCCGGCGGCAGGTTCTGCTTCCAGTCGCCGGCGGCCGAATCGATGTTGACGAGCACGCCCTGGTCGGCCCAGTCCTGGATCAGCGGGCCTTTGATCTGCGCGGCCGACGGGGAATCGCCGCTGATCACCTTGGTCTTCAGCGCGGTCATCGCCGCGGCGCCGGCGCCGCCCGCGACCGCGAAATCCTTCCACACGTAGCCCTGCTTCTGCAGGTCGTCCTTCAGCACGCCGACGGCCTTCGACTCGCCGCCCGAGGTCCACCAGTGCAGCACGGTTACGTTCTCGGCTGCCTGCGCCGCCACGGCGCCAGCCATCAGGCCTGCGGCGCAGAGCGCGCCCATGATCGAGCGAACTTTCATTACTTATCTCCTCCAGACTGAATCAACTCGTGAGGTTCCCCGACGGGGAACCGGCTTCTTGATAAACGACGGGGAAATCGAGCCGCGGGACGCATGCAGCGTACGGGGCCGATGACCGGCCGGGCTCTTACAGAAAGCGTGAATCGAGATTCAACGGCGTGTCTCCTCTTTGTGTTTCTGGCCCACCGCGATGCCGCGGCGCGAGCCCGGGGGCGACGGCGCGCGAACGATACGCTCCGTCAATGTCCGATACCATTCGGCACAAGGCGTTCCCGAAGGCGAAGCTCGCGCAGTTCATCGACCGCACATCTTTTTTTCTTCACCCAGGTGCTACCCCTTGCGGCGGATTGTAGTTAAACTACAATTCAGTGTCAAAAATATTTTTATCGCACTACGGATCGCTTCCGAGCACCCCAACTGGCGGAGACACATGCATACCGATTCCAGCTTTACCTTCGTACTTTTCGGCGGCACCGGCGACCTGTCGATGCGCAAGATCCTGCCCGCACTGTTTGAAGCGCACCGCGGCAACATGCTGGCGGAAGGCGGCCGGATCATCGCCGTCGCGCGACACGAATCGGATCGGGCCCACTATCTCGAGTGGGTCGACACGCACGTGAAACCGCATGCGGCGAAGGCTGCCGGCAGCGCATTCGACGAAAACGCGTGGAAGTCCTTCCTCGAGCGCATCGAATACGTGAACCTCGATCTCGGCCGCGCGGAAGACTACGTCGTGCTGCGCGACGCGATCGCGCATCTGCCCGGCATCCGCGTGTTCTATCTCGCGACCGGTCCGTCGCTGTTCGTGCCGATCTGCAAGGCGCTCGCGTCGGTCGGCCTGAACGAAGGCTCGCGCATCGTGCTCGAGAAGCCGCTCGGCTACGACCTGAAATCGTCGAACGCGATCAACGACGCGGTGGGCGAAATCTTCGCGGAAGGCCAGATCTACCGGATCGACCACTACCTCGGCAAGGAGCCGGTACAGAACCTGCTCGCGCTGCGCTTCGGCAATGCGCTGTTCGAGCCGCTGTGGCGCCGCGAATGGGTCGAGAGCATCCAGATCACGATCGCCGAGGAGCTCGGCGTCGAGGCGCGCGGCGATTTCTACGACAATACGGGCGCGCTGCGCGACATGGTGCAGAACCACCTGCTGCAGTTGCTGTCGATCGTCGCGATGGAGCCGCCGCATTCGATGGATTCCGACTCGGTGCGCGACGAGAAGCTGCGCGTGCTGCGCGCGCTGAAGCCGGTGGATCCGCGCGACATCGGCAAGGTCGCGGTGCGCGGCCAGTATCATGCGGGCGTGATCAAGGGCGTGCAGGTGCCGGCCTACGCGACCGAGCCGGGCGTGAAGCCCGACAGTCAGACCGAAACGTTCGTCGCGCTGAAGGTCGAGATCGAGAACTGGCGCTGGGCCGGCGTGCCGTTCTTTCTGCGCACCGGCAAGCGCCTGGCCGACCGCGTCGCGGAGATCGTCGTCAACTTCCGCCCGGTGCCGCATTCGGCGCTCGGGCCGACCGCGCTGCGTCCCGGCGCGAACCGTCTCGTGATCCGGCTGCAGCCGAACGAGACGATCCGCCTGTACTGTCTCGCGAAGCAGCCGGGCGAAGGGATGAACCTCGCGAGCGTGCACCTCGACCTCGCGTTCGACCAGTTCTTCAAGGAAGGGCAGATGGAGGCGTACCAGCGCCTGCTGCTCGACGTGATCAACGGCCGGCTCGCGCTGTTCGTGCGTCGCGACGAACAGGAAGCCGCCTGGCAATGGGTCGAGCCGATCCTGAACGAATGGGCGCGCACGCTCAAGCCGCCGAAGCCGTATGCGGCGGGCACGTGGGGGCCGGCCGCGTCGAGCGCGATGCTCGCGCAGCACGACACCTGCTGGCTCGAAGAAGAAAACTGATGCAAACCGTTGCCGCGTACGCGACCGTACGCGGCAACGTGTGTCACGATTCGTACGATTTGAACAGACAAAGCAGTCCGGAGGAGATGTGATCGAGATCCACGCTTTCGACACCCAGGAAGCGCAAAGCGAAGCGCTCGCGCGCGCCGTCGGCGATGCGCTGCGCGCGGCGCTCGCCGGCCCCGCGCGCCCGACGCTCGCGGTGTCCGGCGGCACCAGCCCGCGCCCGTTCCTGCATACGCTGTCGCACGCGGCGCTCGACTGGGCCGGCGTCGACGTCACGCTGGTCGACGACCGCTGGGTGCCGGACGACGACGCGGCCAGCAACGCGCAACTCGTGCGCGACACGCTGCTGCAGCACGCGGCGGCCCCTGCCCGCTTCCTGCCGCTCGTCGACACGCGCACCACGCTCGACGCGCAGGTCGCCGCGCTCAATGCGAACCCCGACTACCGCGTGCCGACCGTCGCCGTGCTCGGCATGGGCGAGGACGGCCACACCGCGTCGATCTTCGCCGACGCGCCCGAATGGGAGCACGCAATCACGACGCCCGAGCGTTTCGTCGCCGTGCACCCGGGCGCGGCGCCCCATGCACGCGTGAGCTTCTCGCTCGATGCGCTCAAGCGCGTCGAGCGGCTGTTCCTGCTGATCGCGGGCCCCGCCAAGCGCGACGTGCTCGACGCCGCGGCCGCGTCGCTGCAGAAGAACGCGATTTCCCAACTGGCCAACGACAAGGGGACCCAGCTCGATGTCTACTGGTGCGCAAAGTAAGGCGGTCGTCGCGGGTCAGCATGCCGACGGCCCGCGCCTGCTCGCGGACGTCGGCGGCACCAACGCGCGCTTCGCGCTGGAAACCGGCCCGGGCGAGATCACGCAGATCCGCGTCTATCCCGGCGCCGACTATCCGACGATCACCGACGCGATCCGCAAATACCTGAAGGACGTGAAGATCAGCCGCGTGAACCACGCGGCGATCGCGATCGCGAACCCGGTCGACGGCGACCAGGTCACGATGACCAATCACGACTGGAGCTTCTCGATCGAGGCGACGCGCCGCGCGCTCGGCTTCGACACGCTGCTGGTCGTCAACGACTTCACCGCGCTCGCGATGGCGCTGCCGGGCCTGACCGATGCGCAGCGCGTGCAGGTCGGCGGCGGCACGCGCCGCCAGAACAGCGTGATCGGCCTGCTCGGGCCCGGCACCGGGCTCGGCGTGTCGGGGCTGATCCCGGCCGACGATCGCTGGATCGCGCTCGGCAGCGAGGGCGGCCACGCGTCGTTCGCGCCGCAGGACGAGCGCGAGGATCTGGTGCTGCAGTACGCGCGCAAGAAGTTTCCGCACGTGTCGTTCGAGCGCGTGTGCGCGGGCCCCGGCATGGAGATCATCTATCGCGCGCTCGCCGCGCGCGACAAGAAGCGCGTCGCCGCGAGCGTCGACACGGTCGAGATCGTCGAGCGTGCGCATGCGGGCGAGGCGCTCGCACTCGAGACGGTCGAATGCTTCTGCGGGATTCTCGGCGCGTTTGCGGGCAGCGTCGCGCTCACGCTGGGCGCGCTCGGCGGCGTGTACATCGGTGGCGGCGTCGCGCTGAAGCTCGGCGAGCTGTTCACGCGCTCGTCGTTCCGCGCGCGCTTCGAGGCGAAGGGCCGCTTCACGCACTATCTCGAGAACATCCCGACCTACCTGATCACCGCCGAATACCCGGCGTTCCTCGGCGTCTCGGCGATTCTCGCGGAGCAGTTGTCGAACCGCTCCGGCGGCGCGTCGTCGGCCGTGTTCGAGCGGATCCGCCAGATGCGCGACGCGCTGACGCCGGCCGAGCGCCGCGTGGCCGATCTCGCGCTGAACCATCCGCGCTCGATCATCAACGACCCGATCGTCGACATCGCGCGCAAGGCCGACGTGAGCCAGCCGACCGTGATCCGCTTCTGCCGCTCGCTCGGCTGCCAGGGGCTGTCGGACTTCAAGCTGAAGCTCGCGACCGGCCTCACCGGCACGATCCCGATGAGCCACAGCCAGGTACACCTCGGCGACACGGCCACCGACTTCGGCGCGAAGGTGCTCGACAACACGGTGTCCGCGATCCTGCAACTGCGCGAGCACCTGAATTTCGAGCACGTCGAGAACGCGATCGAGATCCTGAACGGCGCGCGGCGCATCGAGTTCTACGGGCTCGGCAACTCGAACATCGTCGCGCAGGACGCACACTACAAGTTCTTCCGCTTCGGGATTCCGACGATCGCGTACGGCGACCTGTACATGCAGGCCGCGTCGGCCGCGCTGCTCGGCAAGGGCGACGTGATCGTCGCGGTGTCGAAGTCGGGACGCGCGCCCGAGCTGCTGCGCGTGCTCGACGTCGCGATGCAGGCCGGCGCGAAGGTGATCGCGATCACGTCGAGCAACACGCCGCTCGCGAAGCGCGCGACCGTCGCGCTCGAGACCGACCACATCGAGATGCGCGAGTCGCAGTTGTCGATGATCTCGCGGATCCTGCATCTGCTGATGATCGACATCCTCGCGGTCGGCGTCGCGATCCGTCGCGCGTCGACCAACGGCGAATTGCCGGAGGCCGTCGCGCAGGCGCGCGCGCGGGCGAGCGACGACGAAACGGCCGACGTGCTCGACTGGTTGAGCCACGGCGCGTCGCCGGCGGCGAAGGACGTCGCTAGGGATTGACGCGTCGGCGCGGCGGTAGCCGCTTCACGCATCCCGACGAAAAACGCCACCGGCGCATCGCGCTCGGTGGCGTTTTTCATTGTGCAGCCCGGCTGGCGGTGCGGTTCAGGCGCCGGCCTTCACCGGCCGTCCGTGCCAGCGCAGCACCAGATAGCGCCCGACGAAGCACAGCACGCCGGTGACGCCGATCGTCACGCCCATCGCGAACGGCGTGCCGTCCGCGAGCGCGCCGATCGCGACGCTCGCCAGCGCGCCGAGCGCGAGCTGCATCGCGCCGAACACGGCCGCCGACGCGCCCGCGTTGTGCGGATAGCGGTGCATCAGGTCGGTCGTGCAGTTCGCGGACAGGATCCCGACCACGCCGACGACGAAGAACAGGCACACGACGATCGACCACAGCCCGCCCCACCCCGTCAGCGCGACGAGCGCGACCGCGAGCGATGCGATGCAGCTCACGAGCGACGCGGCCGCGATGATGCGCAGCGAACCGATGCGGCCGACGAGCCGCGTGTTCGCGAAATTGCCGATCATGATGCCGACGACGTTCAGGCCGAACAGCAGCCCGTAGTGCTGCGGCGACACGTGGAAATATTCGATGTACACGAACGGCGTCGCGGTGATGTACGAGAACATCGACGCGAACGCCATCCCGCCGCACAGCATGTGGCCCCATGCGACGGGGTCGGACAGGATGCGCCCGTACGACGCGAACGACGCGAGCACGGCCGCGCTCTTGCGCCGCTCCTTCGGCCAGGTTTCGGGCACGCGCAGGTACGCGGTCGTCGCGCAGATCGCGCCGAACACGGCCAGCACGACGAACACGCCGCGCCAGCCGGAAAAACGCAGGATCTGGCCGCCGATCAGCGGCGCGAGCAGCGGCCCGACCGCGGTGACGATCGCGACCATCGACAGCACCTTCGCCGCGTCGCTCGGCTCGTGCGCGTCGCGCGCGATCGCCCGCGCGAGCACCGACGCCGCGCCGGCGCCGAGCGCCTGCAGGAAGCGCACGACGATCAGCATGTCGATCGAGCCCGACACGAAGCAGCCGATGCTCGCGAGCGTGAACAGTGCGATCCCGCCGAGCAGCACGGGACGGCGGCCCCACGTGTCGGACAGCGGGCCGTACAGCAGCATGCCGATCGAGAAGCCGGCCATGAAGCTCGTCAGCGTGCGCTGCGCGGCGCCCGCGCTGACGGAGAAGCTGCCGGCGATCGACGGCAGGCTCGGCAGGTACATGTCGGTGGCGATCGGCCCGCAGGCCGCGAGCGCGCCGAGCAACAGGATCAGCCGGGCATCGGGCCGGCGCCGGACGACGTGGGACATGGGTATCCGGAATGGAGGCCCGCGCGCATCGCGGCGCGCGTGGCGGTGAAGACGGGAAGCCGCGCCGCAAGCGGCGCGTTCAGGCCCATGATTGTACGCGCAACTTTTTTGCCTGCCTCGGGCCACGTTCGGCGGCGGGCAGCGAAACGCCCATGCTCGTCGTACGCCGAACGAGCGCGCGGGCGGATTCGATTAAGCTTGCGGCTGCTCGCCCCTCTTGTCTGACCTATTCGACCTACGACCGACCCGATGACCGCTTTCCTGCTGATCTGGAGCCCCAGGAAATGGCCCTGGCCCGAGCTGCCCGACGTCGCCGCGCGCGTGAAGGCCGGCGAGGCCGTGCATGACGTGTGGGGCTGCGGCTTCGCGCGCGGCATCCTGCCGGGCGACCGGGTGTTCCTGCACCGCGTCGCGCAAGCGCCCAAGGGCGTGTTCGGTTCCGGCTACGTGACGCGCGCGCCGTACGAGGTGCCCGATCCGTCGACCAGGCGCGGCTACCGGCTGTGCATCGACTTCGTCTACGACTGGCTGGTCGACGCGCACCAGGACGTCGTGATTCCGCGCGACGCGCTGCGCGTGCATCCGTACTCGGTGCAGACATGGGACGCGCAGAGTTCCGGCACGTCGATCAAGCCGATGGTCGAAGGCCCGCTCGAAAAGCGCTGGGCCGAGCTGACCGGCAAGCGCAAGCCGCCGCGATAAAAGGGGGCGATCGAGCGCACGCGTGCCGTTCGCGGGTACCGCCCGACCTGTTTCCCTACGCGCCGAAAGGCCGCGGACCCGGTCACGGGCCTGCCGCGCGCGTCTCCGGTACAATCGGACGATCGTTCCGCCCAGGCGCCGCGGCCCGTGCCAGGCCCCCGCGCCCTTCTCTCGCAGGTTTCGCTCATGTCCAACAATCAGCTCCTCTTCGAACGCGCCCAGAAGACCATTCCGGGCGGCGTCAACTCGCCGGTGCGCGCCTTCCGTTCGGTCGGCGGCACGCCGCGCTTCGTCGCGCGCGCACAAGGCCCGTATTTCTGGGATGCCGACGGCAAGCAGTACATCGACTACATCGGCTCGTGGGGCCCGATGATCGTCGGCCACGTCCATCCGGACGTGCTGACGGCCGTGCAGAACGTGCTCGCCGACGGCTTCTCGTTCGGCGCGCCGACCGAAGCCGAGATCGAGATCGCCGAGGAAATCTGCAAGCTGGTGCCGTCGATCGAGCAGGTGCGGATGGTGTCGAGCGGCACCGAGGCCACGATGAGCGCGCTGCGCCTCGCGCGCGGCTTCACGGGCCGCAGCCGCATCGTCAAGTTCGAGGGCTGCTACCACGGCCACGCGGACAGCCTGCTGGTCAAGGCCGGCTCGGGCCTGCTGACGTTCGGCAACCCGACGTCGGCCGGCGTGCCCGCCGACATCGCGAAGCATACGACCGTCCTCGAATACAACAACGTCGCCGCGCTCGAGGAAGCGTTCGGCGCGTTCGGCGACGAGATCGCCGCGGTGATCGTCGAGCCGGTCGCCGGCAACATGAACCTCGTGCGCGGCACGCCCGAGTTCCTGAACGCGCTGCGCGCGCTGTGCACGAAGCACGGCGCCGTGCTGATCTTCGACGAGGTGATGTGCGGGTTCCGCGTCGCGCTCGGCGGCGCGCAGGCGTACTACGGGATCGCGGCCGACCTCACCTGCCTCGGCAAGGTGATCGGCGGCGGGATGCCGGCCGCCGCGTTCGGCGGCCGCCGCGACATCATGGCCCACCTCGCGCCGCTCGGCGGCGTCTACCAGGCCGGCACGCTGTCGGGCAACCCGATCGCGGTCGCCGCGGGCCTGAAGACGCTGCAGCTGATCCAGGCGCCGGGCTTCTACGACGCACTGACCGCGCAGACGAAGCGGCTCGCCGACGGGCTCGCGGCCGAAGCGCGCGCGGCCGGCGTGCCGTTCGCGGCCGACTCGATCGGCGCGATGTTCGGCCTGTACTTCGCCGAGCGCGTGCCGACGAGCTTCGCGGAAGTCACGAAGAGCGACATCGCGCGCTTCAACCGCTTCTTCCACCTGATGCTCGACGAGGGCGTGTACTTCGCGCCGTCCGCGTACGAAGCCGGCTTCGTGTCGAGCACGCACGACGACGCGGTGATCGACGCGACGCTCGCGGCCGCGCGCCGCGCGTTCGCGGCACTCGCTGCCTGACCCGGGGCCGCGCGCATGTTCTCGGATACCGATTTCGCCCACATGCAGCGCGCGCTCGCGCTCGCCGCGCACGGCATGTACACGACCGCGCCGAATCCGCGTGTCGGCTGCGTGATCGTCAAGGACGGCGACGTGATCGGCGAAGGCTTCACGCAGCCGGCCGGCCAGGACCACGCGGAGGTGCAGGCGCTGAAGGACGCGCGCTCGCGCGGCTACGACGTCGCGGGCTCGACCGTCTACGTGACGCTCGAACCGTGCAGCCATTTCGGCCGCACGCCGCCGTGCGCGAACGCGCTGATCGACGCGCGCGTCGCGAAGGTCGTCGCCGCGATGGAAGACCCGAACCCGCAGGTGTCGGGGCGCGGCCTCGGGATGCTGCGCGACGCGGGCATCGACGTGCGCTGCGGTCTGCTCGCGCATGAAGCCGGCGAGCTGAACATCGGCTTCGTGTCGCGGATGACGCGCGGCCGCCCGTGGGTGCGGATGAAGACCGCCGCGTCGCTCGACGGCCGCACCGCGCTGCCGTCCGGCGAAAGCCAGTGGATCACCGGCGAGGCCGCGCGCCTCGACGGCCACGCATGGCGCGCACGCGCCTGCGCGATCCTCACCGGCATCGGCACCGTGCGCGAGGACAATCCGCTGCTGACCGTGCGCGGCATCGACACGCCGCGCCAGCCGCAACGCATCCTGGTGGACAGCCGCCTCGACCTGCCGCTCGACGCGCGCTTGCTCGAAGGCGCACCGCTGCTGATCTTCTGCGGCCGGCTCGATGCCGCCGGCGAAGTTCGCGCAAACGTGCTGAAGTCGCGCGGCGCGGAAGTCGTGCCGCTCGCGAATGCGCACGGCAAGGTCGACCTGCCGGCGATGCTGGCGGCGCTCGGCGCGCGCGGCGTCAACGAGCTGCACGTCGAGGCCGGCCACAAGCTGAACGGTTCGCTGCTGCGCGAGCGGTGCGTCGACGAACTGCTGGTATATCTGGCGCCGAGCCTGCTGGGCGCCGACGCGGCCGGCATGTTCGATTTCGCCGCGCCGGCCAGCCTCGATGCGCGCACGCGGCTGTCGTTCCACGGTATCGAGCGGATCGGCGACGACCTGCGGATCCTCGCGCGTGTCGCGCCGCCCGACGCCGCTCACTGAACGGAATCGTCACGATGTTTACCGGAATTGTCGCGGCCGTCGGCCGCATCGAATCGATCGCCCCGCTCGGCACGTCGGCCGATGCCGGTGTGCGCCTGACCGTGCAGGCCGGCGGGCTCGACCTGGCCGACGTCGCGCTCGGCGACAGCATCGCGATCCAGGGCGCATGCATGACGGTGATCGAGAAGACCGACACCACGTTCGACGTCGATGTGTCGCGCGAAAGCCTGAACCGGACGGTCGGCCTCGCGCAGCCCGGCGAAGTGAACCTCGAGAAGGCGCTGCGCGCGCACGATCGCCTCGGCGGGCATATCGTGTCGGGCCACGTGGACGGGCTCGGTACCGTGTCGCGCTTCGCGCCGGTCGGCGAGTCGCACGAACTGCGGATCGTCGCGCCGCGCGAACTCGGCCGCTATCTGGCGTACAAGGGCTCGATCACGGTGAACGGCGTGAGCCTGACCGTCAATACGATCGACGATCGCGCGGACGGCTGCGAATTCTCGATCAACCTGATTCCGCATACGGTCGAAGTCACGACGCTGCGCCACGTGAAGGCCGGCGACAAGGTCAACCTCGAGGTCGACATGATCGCGCGGTATGTGGAGCGAATGCTGTCGGCGTCGCAGGGCGTGCATCAGGACTGACCGGGCAGCGCCGTCCTGCATGGGCAATGACGGCTGACGGTTCGGCCCGGCGTCGTTCGCGCGTCGCCGCTGCGCCACTCGCCGGCCGCCGCGCCGAACGTGTCCGGCGTCCGAACCGGGTCCGCCGGACGGTGCTCCCGCCCTGCTTCGCGCCGTGCCGCGCCGTCGCCGGCCAACCGGAACGACGGCAGCGGGATCGCGTTCGCTCGATACCCGTCGGGCCAGCCGAGACCTGGCCGAACGGTCAGCGACGCGCACGGGCCATGCGGTCGCGCTAAGATGCGTCGACAGCGGTTTCCATGCCGCCACGTACGACGCGCCGCATCGCGGCCGCGCCTCTTCCCACAGGAGTCGTCCCCATGTCCATCTCGATGTACCAGGCTTCGCTGCCGGTCCTGATCCGCGGCCTCACCAATCTGCAGCATATCCTCGGCAAGGCGCAGGCCCACGCGGCCGAAAAGCAGATCGATCCGTCGGTATTCGTCGGCGCACGCCTCTACCCGGACATGCTGCCGCTCGTCCGCCAGGTCTACATCGCGACCGACACGGCCAAGGGCTGCGCCGCGCGGCTTGCCGGCGTCGAGATCCCGAGCTACCCGGATGTCGAGCAAACCTTCGACGAACTGCATGCGCGTATCCAGAAGACGATCGACTACCTGAAAAGCTTCGACGCCGCGCAGATCGACGGCAGCGAGACGCGCCAGATCGTGCTGAAGATGCGCGTCGGCCCGATCGAGTTCACCGGCCAGTCGTACCTGCTGAACTTCGTGTTGCCCAACTTCTTCTTCCACGTGACGACCGCGTACGACATCCTGCGCCACAGCGGCGTCGAGCTCGGCAAGCTCGACTACCTCGGCGGGCGCAACGACCACGCGTGACGCGCGGCCGGGCCACGCCCGGCGCGCCGCCGTCCGCCCGCGCGCACGGGCCGGCCGCGGCGCTTTCCGGAGCGCTCGCCGGCCCCGCGCGGCCCGCGCCGGCCGAAACGCCGGCCGGCTGGCGTAAAATACGCACTTTCCTCTTTCTCGCCCCCTTATGACGCTCGCCTCCACGCTCGACATCATCGCCGAGCTGAAAGCCGGCCGGATGGTGATCCTGGTCGACGAAGAAGACCGCGAAAACGAGGGCGACCTCGTGATCGCCGCCGAATTCGTCACGCCGGAAGCGATCAACTTCATGGCCAGGTACGGCCGCGGCCTGATTTGTCTGACGTTGACGCAGGAACGCTGCAAGCAGCTGCACCTGCCGCTGATGACCTACCGCAACGGCACGCAGTACGGCACCGCGTTCACGGTCAGCATCGAAGCGGCCGAAGGCGTGACGACCGGCATCTCGGCCGCCGACCGGGCACACACGATCGCCACGGCGGTCGCGCACGACGTGCGCCCCGAGCACATCGTGCAGCCGGGCCACGTGTTCCCGATCATGGCGCAACCGGGCGGCGTGCTCGTGCGCGCCGGCCACACCGAGGCCGGCTGCGACTTCACCGCGCTCGCGGGCCTCACGCCGGCCGCCGTGATCTGCGAGATCATCAAGGACGACGGCACGATGGCGCGCCTGCCCGACCTGATCGAATTCGCGAAGGAACACAACCTGAAGATCGGCACGATCGCCGACCTGATCCAGTACCGCAGCCGCACCGAATCGATCATCGAGCGGATCGCCGAGCGCACGATGCAGACCGCGCACGGCACGTTCCGCGCGGTGCTGTACCGCGACCAGCCGAGCGGCTCGCCGCACATCGCGCTGGTGCGCGGCGAGCCGTCGCCCGACGTCGATACGCCGGTGCGCGTGCACGAGCCGCTGTCGGTGCTCGACCTGCTCGAAACGGGTGTGTCGACGCATTCCTGGACGCTCGACGCCGCGATGCGCGACATCGCGGAACGCGACCTCGGCGTGATCGTGCTGCTCAACTGCGGCGATACGAAGGAACACCTGATCGACGTCTTCAAGGCGTTCGACGAGGAAGAAAAGGCGGCCGCGCTCAAGCGCCGGCCGGTCGATTTCAAGACGTTCGGCATCGGCGCGCAGATCCTGCGCGACGTCGGCGTCGGCAAGATGCAGGTGCTGTCGAATCCGCGCAAGCTGGGCAGCATGTCCGGCTACGGCCTCGAAGTCACGGGCTTCATTCCGATGCCCGGCGGCGAAGCCAAGTCCTGCCCGGCGTCCCACGCGTAACCCGCCACGGCGCTTTCGCCCTATAACCGTTCATCCACACCACGGACCAGATCATGGAAATCGGACAATACCAACCGAATCTCGAAGGCGACGGCCTGCGTATCGGCATCGTGCAATCGCGCTTCAACGAACCCGTGTGCAACGGCCTCGCCGACGCGTGCGTCGAAGAACTGGAACGCCTCGGCGTCACCGGTGAAGACGTGCTGCTCGTGTCGGTGCCCGGCGCGCTGGAAATCCCGCTCGCCCTGCAGAAGCTCGCCGAAAGCGGCCAGTTCGACGCGCTGATCGCGCTCGGCGCGGTGATCCGCGGCGAGACCTACCACTTCGAACTCGTGTCGAACGAGAGCGGCGCGGGCATCACCCGCATCGGCCTCGACTTCAACCTGCCGATCGCGAACGCGGTCCTGACGACTGAAAACGACGAGCAGGCCGTCGCGCGCATGACCGAAAAGGGTCGTGACGCGGCGCGCGTCGCCGTCGAGATGGCCAACCTGACGATGGCGCTCGACCAGCTCGGCGACGACGAGGACGAAGAGGAAGACGAAGACGACGAAGAGGAGCGCGCATGAAGAAGAGCGCCCGCCGACAATCGCGCGAGCTGGCGACGCAGGGCCTGTACCAGTGGCTGCTGTCGAACGCGCCCTCCGGCGAGATCGACGCGCAACTGCGCGGCGCGCTCGGTTACGACAAGGCTGACAAGGAACTGCTCGAAGCGATCCTGCACGGCGTGATCCGCGAGCACGCAACGCTCGTCGAAGCGCTGGCGCCGTCGCTGGATCGTCCGATCGATCAGCTGTCGCCGGTCGAGCGCGCGGTCCTGCTGATCGCGACGTTCGAGCTCACGCACCACGTCGAAACGCCATACCGCGTGATCATCAACGAAGCCGTCGAACTCGCGAAGACGTTCGGCGGCTCCGACGGCTACAAGTACGTGAACGGCGTGCTCGACAAGCTGGCCGCGAAGCTGCGCCCCGCCGAAACGCAGGCGCGCCGCAACGGCTGACACCGTTGGTTGGTCCACGGGCGCGCAAGCGCCCGTTTTTCATTCCTTTCTCCCTCCGCCCTGCCCGCCGATGAATAGCACCGCCGATTCGCTCGTCACGCTCGCCGCACGCGTCGACGCGATCCAGCCCTTTCACGTGATGGAACTGATGAAGGAGGCACAGCGGCTCGAGTCCTTGGGGCGCGATGTTATCCACATGGGGATCGGCGAGCCGGATTTCACCGCGCCGGAGCCGGTGGTCGAGGCCGCCGCGGCCGCGCTGCGCCGCGGCGTCACGCAGTACACGAGCGCGCTCGGCATTGCGCCGCTGCGCGAGGCGATCGCCGCGCACTATACGCGCGCATACGGCCTCACGATCGGCCCGGAGCGGATCGTCGTGACGGCCGGCGCATCGGCCGCGCTGCTGCTCGCATGCCTCGCGCTGGTCGGCCGCGACGACGAAGTGCTGATGCCCGACCCGTCATACCCGTGCAACCGGCACTTCGTCGCGGCGGCCGAAGGCCGTCCGGTGCTCGTGCCGAGCGGCCCGGATGCGCGCTTCCAGCTCACCGAACACGACGTCCGCACGCACTGGAACGCGCGCACACGTGGCGTGCTGCTCGCGTCGCCGTCGAACCCGACCGGCACGTCGCTCGAACCGGACGAACTGAAACGAATCGTCGAAGCCGTGCGCGCACGCGGCGGCTTCACGATCGTCGACGAGATCTACCAGGGGCTCAGCTACGATGCCGCGCCCGTGTCGGCGCTGTCGTTCGGCGACGACGTGATCACCGTGAACAGCTTCTCGAAGTATTTCAGCATGACGGGCTGGCGGCTCGGCTGGCTCGTCGTGCCGCCCGCGCTCGTCGGCACGTTCGAGAAGCTCTCGCAGAACCTGTTCATCTGCCCGTCCGCCCTCGCGCAGCATGCGGCGCTCGCCTGCTTCGAACCCGCGACGCTCGACATCTACGAAACACGCCGGCTCGAATTCAAGCGCCGCCGCGATTTCATCGCCCCGGCGCTTGAGCGGCTCGGCTTCACGGTGCCGGTGATGCCGGACGGCGCGTTCTACGTGTATGCGCATTGCGGCGGCGTCGCGCATCCGGCCGCCGGCGACAGCGCCGCGCTCACGCAGGCGATGCTGCACGACGCGGGCGTGGTGCTGGTGCCGGGCATGGACTTCGGTGTCCATGCGCCGCGCGACTATATCCGCCTGTCCTATGCGACCGCCTACTCGCGGCTCGAAGAGGCCGTCGACCGGCTCGCGACGCTGTTCGGCCAGCACTGACGCCGGGGCCGGCGCATCGGCCACGTCACGCAGCGCCAAAAGCAAAAGGCACCCGAATCGGGTGCCTTTTTCATGTCGTGCCGTCCGGAGCCGCACGGAGCGCGTGACGCGTTATGCGCCGAGCTCCGAATGATCGCCGTGCGACTGCTTCGCGGTATCGACGCTCGCGTCGTCCTGCGGGGCGGCTTCCTTCGGCGCCGCCTTGACCGACGTCGTGCCGTCGAGCGTCGCATGCACGCGCTTCGCGCCGCCTGCCGCGGCCGTCACGGCTGCGGCGGTGACGATCGGCTTCGCCGGTTGCGCGGGCGCCTGCGGCGCATTGATCGGCACGCTGCGGCCACGCGCGACGTCACGCAGGCGGGCGCGCTCGGCCATCACCTTGGAGCCGTAGCCATTGTCGTCAGGGTTCGTCGAGCCGTTGTACAGGCGCAGGCCGTTCGCGAGCGAACCGCCGCGCGCGATGCAGTCCTTCAGCACCAGTGCACCGACCTGCAGGTTCGCGAGCGGCTGCAGCGCGGTGTCCGTGCCGCCGAAATACTCGAACTTGTCGGAATGGACCTTCGACATGACCTGCATCAGGCCTTTTGCGCCGACACCGCTTTCGGCGTACGGGTTGAAGCCCGATTCGATCGCCATCACGGACAGCAGCAGCAGCGGATCGAGGCCGACGTCACGGCCGGTCTGGAACGCCGCCTTCACGAGCTGCCCGAGCGGTTCCTGGGCAACGCGGTAACGGCGCGACAGATAGGTGGCGACGAGCGCCTGTTCGCGGTTCGACGCGAG
The DNA here is from genome assembly GCF_902833145.1 of Burkholderia sp. BCC0506. Lineage (GTDB taxonomy): Bacteria > Pseudomonadota > Gammaproteobacteria > Burkholderiales > Burkholderiaceae > Burkholderia. The sequence goes on from NZ_CADFEN010000013.1 coordinate 49,826, forward strand.
CGCGCGATCGTCGCGGGCATCGGCCGCCACGCGCTGGATCGGAATCAGCTTGGCCAGTGCGACCGGCGACGGGCCGTTGCGGGCCGGATCGGACGCGTCGCCCTGGGCGCCCTGAGCGGCGCTTTCCGGTGCGACATCGAGGCCGACCGCAAGCGCATCCGTTTCGGGCGCGTCGTCCTGCTGCGGCTGCGCGCCGGCAGGCGCGAAGTTCGGCAGCGGATGGCCGGACAGCAGACGAGCCGGGCCGGCCTGCACGGCCGCGGAAACGACCGGCATCAGCTTCGCGGCGAGCGTGCCGCGGACGGTTGGCAGCAGCCACAGGGCAAGCGCAACCGCGACAGCGAAACAGCCGACAACGCTGAATAGATGGTGACTGACACGCGTCCCGCGACGCAGCAAGTTGCGCACGATTTGCGCATGCTGCTCAGTGGGACGCCACGATAACCAAGCGTTCATTCAGATCATCTCCCATGAACATGACTCGTGCGGCTCGCTCAGCTCGATGGCGAGACGGAAAACGCGCCGCGGAATCACGACGCCGCACGCCTTGGTCGGGACGCGCAAGCATCGGGGAAACGGTATAAGTACCGTTCGAGGCCACGGTGTAAGAGGGCCGGCACCTTCGCACACTGGGCGAGGCGGGCATACGCGGTGGCACCCACGCAAAAAACCAGCGTCTGGTGGCGCTGGCTGGGACTACGACAAAAGCCGTCGAAGACGCCGTGCAGGATTCGGCGGACGGTGACGCGCTGCGTCAAAGATCGGTGATTGGCGGCTCGAAGCCTTTTACCCTGCAACCAATGTGAGCGGATTCTAGCAGGGTTTTATAGATCGTCAACACTATAAAAACTCAAAATAATAACAAAAAGTAATTTAAAACCGGCCTTCAGAACGCAAGCCCCGTGCCGTAGGGGGTTTGCGCGCGGTCGACTTTTTTCGGCGCCGGGCGGCCGCGCGGCTGCCCGGGTAAAATCGTCGGTCGATTCGGGGTCGCAGCCGGCCGCCGCGCCCTCTCATCGCCGCCCGTCCTTGCGGGTGGCCCGGACCTTCTTCATGAAATACAAAGACTTACGCGATTTCATTCAGCGCCTCGAGGCGCTCGGCGAACTGCGGCGCGTCACGCAGCCCGTGTCGCCCGTGCTCGAAATGACCGAGTTGTGCGACCGCGTGCTGCGCGCCGGCGGCCCGGCGCTGCTGTTCAACGCGCCGCCCGGCAATGCGTTCCCGGTGCTCGGCAACCTGTTCGGCACGCCGCGCCGCGTCGCGCTCGGGATGGGCGTCGATGCGGGCGACGATGCCGCGCTCGGTTCGCTGCGCGATCTCGGGCGGCTGCTGTCCGCGCTGAAGGAACCCGATCCGCCGAAGAGCCTGAAGGACGCCGGCAAGCTGCTGTCGCTCGCGAAGGCCGTGTGGGACATGGCGCCGAAGTCGGTGTCGTCGCCGCCATGCCAGGAGATCGTCTGGGAAGGCGCCGACGTCGACCTGAACAAGCTGCCGATCCAGACCTGCTGGCCCGGCGATGCCGGGCCGCTCGTCACGTGGGGGCTGACGGTCACGCGCGGGCCGAACAAGTCGCGCCAGAACCTCGGCATCTACCGCCAGCAGCTGATCGGCCGCAACAAGCTGATCATGCGCTGGCTCGCGCACCGCGGCGGCGCGCTCGATTTCCGCGAGTTCGCGCTGCGCAACCCCGGCAAGCCGTATCCGGTCGCGGTCGTGCTCGGCGCCGATCCGGCCACGACGCTCGGCGCGGTGACGCCGGTGCCCGATTCGCTGTCCGAATATCAGTTCGCCGGCCTGCTGCGCGGCAGCCGCACGGAGCTCGCGAAGTGCCTGACGCCCGGCGTCGACACGCTGCAGGTGCCCGCGCGCGCGGAGATCGTGCTCGAAGGCTTCATTCATCCGCAGGAAGGCGCCCCTGCCCCCGCTCCGGCCGGCGCGCCGCCGCGGCCGGCAGGCAACGCGGCGGCCGCGTACGAGCACGCGCTCGAAGGGCCGTACGGCGACCACACCGGCTATTACAACGAGCAGGAGTGGTTTCCGGTGTTCACCGTCGAGCGCATCACGATGCGCCGCGACGCGATCTACCATTCGACCTACACGGGCAAGCCGCCCGACGAGCCCGCGGTGCTCGGCGTCGCGCTCAACGAGGTGTTCGTGCCGCTGCTGCAGAAGCAGTTCGCGGAAATCACCGACTTCTACCTGCCGCCCGAAGGCTGCAGCTACCGGATGGCCATCGTCCAGATGAAGAAGAGCTACGCGGGCCATGCGAAGCGCGTGATGTTCGGCGTGTGGAGCTTCCTGCGGCAGTTCATGTATACGAAGTTCATCGTGGTCGTCGACGAGGACGTGAACATCCGCGACTGGAAGGAAGTGATCTGGGCGATCACGACGCGCGTCGACCCCGTGCGCGACACGGTGATGGTCGACAGCACGCCGATCGACTATCTCGACTTCGCATCGCCGGTGGCCGGCCTCGGCTCGAAGATGGGGCTCGACGCGACCAACAAGTGGCCGGGCGAAACCAGCCGCGAATGGGGCCGCCCGATCGAGATGGACGCGGCCGTGAAGGCGCGCGTCGACCGGCTGTGGCAGGAGATCGGCCTCTGACGCCCCTGCGGCCGGCGTCCGCCGGCCCGCGCACGCAATCACGTACCTGAAGAAGATGAGCTTTCCGCCCGCCTCCATGCTGTCCGACGGATTCTTTCTGTCGCTTTCGCTGTGCCTCGACATCGGCCTCGTGAACGTCGCGATGCTGTCGCTGACGCTGTCGCACGGCTTTCGGCCGGGCTTCTGGCTCGGCGTCGGGTCGTGCGTCGGCGATCTCGTCTACGCGGCCCTCGCGCTCGCGGGGATGGCCGTGCTGCTGCAGTTCGAACCCGTGCGCTGGATCGTGTGGATCGGCGGCGGCGCGGTGCTGCTGTTCCTCACGTGGAAGATGGCACGCGAAGCGTTGACGCCGGCCACGGCAGCCGACGACGACGCGAACGATGCACCGCCGCCGCGGGCAAGCGCGCGGCGCAGTTTCTTGCGCGGGATGCTGCTCGCGATGTCGTCGCCGAGCGCGATCCTGTGGTTCGCGGCGGTCGGCGGCGCGCTGATCGCGAAAGCCGGTGCGACCACGCCGGCCACCGCGTCGGTGTTCCTGTCGGGCTTTTTCCTCGGCGGCCTCGCGTGGACGCTCTTCATGTGCACGCTCGCGAGCCAGGGCCGCAAGCGCGCGGGCGCCGGGCTGATGCGGGCCTGCCATGTCGCCTCGGCGCTGCTGTTCGCGTACTTCTCGTACAGCGTGATCGTCGGCGGCTACCGCGACCTGATCGTGCACGCGGCGTGATCGCGGCCACCGCGCACGGAACGGCAACCCCAATGAAAAACGGCGCAGCGCCCCTTGCGGGACGTTGCGCCGTTTTGCCGCGCGCGCTCAGGCCGCGCGAGGCGAATCAGCGACGCCAGTAGCCGTGATGGCCCCAGCCATAACCGTGGCGCCAGTACGGGCGACCGTAATAGCCGCCGACGACCACGGCGGGCGGCGGCGCATAGTAGGCCGGTGCCGGCGCGTAATAGACGGGCGGAGGCGGCGGCGCGTAGTACACGGGCGGCGGCGGTGCATAGACGGGATACGCGGGTGCGACCGGAATACCGATGCCGACCCCGATCGACACGTGAGCCTGCGCGGCGCTTGCGGCACCCAGGCCCAGCGCGGCGGCGGCGATGAACGGAATGAGCTTTTTCACTTCGATTCTCCTGCTGGAGCGGTAATTTTGTGCGCTCCTGTCGGCAACGGCGGGCATGCACGTCGCATGGGAGCAATGTAGCGAAAACCCGCCCCGCGCGTATCGTGCATTTGTTGCAAATTGCAATAGCACAGGGCCGAAGCCGCCGCAGGGCGCGGCGCCCGGTGTGGGCGGCGCCCCTTGCCGGTCGCGCGATTCCGTCCGAGTAGCCGGGTCGCGACACGACGACCGGTCAGTCTTACCGGATGCGGGGCGCGTGGCGGACACGCCGACGTAATGAACGATTACAAATTCGAGACAGCATGCCGACATTTCAAGGGAGGCACGCGCACGGAGTTCGGGGGTCGGATTCCGCGATCCTGATCCAACCGCAATACCGGACGCCGGCCCGCACATGGATCGCACCGCCGCGTACCGGTCGCTCATCCGCACGGCCGCCCCGCGACCTGACTTGCGCGACGCGGCCATCATTCCTGCGATACTGGCGGTTGCTTCGTTTTCGCTTACATCCGCTGCCATGCCGCTTCCCGACACACCCCGCCTCGGCTTCATCGGCGCCGGCCGCCTCGCGCGCTGTGTCGCGCAGCGCTTCGCGCAGGCCGGCTTCCCGGTCGTCGCGATCGCGAGCCGCACGCCCGCGTCGGCCGCCGACCTCGCCGCGCGCATCGACGGCTGCCGCGCGGTCGACACCGCGCAACAGGTGGTCGACACCGCCGACCTGATCTTCCTGACGACACCCGACGATCATCTCGCGTCGAGCGCCGCGGCGCTGCGCTTCGACGCATCGCGCGCGGCCGGCCAGGCGATCGTCCATTGCAGCGGCGCGTCGGCGGTCGCGCTGCTCGATCCGGCGAAGCGGCAAGGCGCGGCCACCGGCGGCTTCCATCCGCTCTATCTGTTCGGCGGCACGGACGCCGACCTCGCGCGCATCGACGGCTGCTCGGTCACGATCGAAGCGGACGGTGCGCTGCACGCGACGCTGCTGCGACTTGCCGCCGCACTCGGCTGCCATCCGCTGTCGATTCCGGCCGGTGGCCGGATGCTGTATCACGCGGCCGCCCACTACGCGGCGAGCTTCGCGCTGTGCGGGCTGTCGGAGGCCGTCGAGCTGTGGCGCGGCCTCGGTTTCGACGAGGACGCCGCGCTGCGCGCGCTGTTGCCGATGCTCGCCGGCACGATCGAGACCGCACGCGACAAGGGGCTCGCGAACGCGCTGTCCGGCCCGGTGTCGCGCGGCGACACGGGCATCGTCGAGCGTCAGCTCGCGCTGCTCGAGGCGCGCGGCGGCGATCACGCGGTGCTGTATGCGCTGCTCACGCGCCGCGCGGTCGCGCTCGCGGCGAAGCGCGCGACGCCGCCGGCGTCGCTGCCGGCGCTGGCCGAAGCCGTCGAAACGTCGCTCGCGCGCGTGGCCGCGCGCCCCTCCCCGCCGCGAGACGAGGCGTGATAAGGTGTCGGCCGATGCGCCGCCGACCGGCGTTGGCGGCCGCACGCTACTGACCGTATAAAAAGGATGCCAACGATGTTCGGCGAGATCGCCCGTTTTCTGCTCAATACCGTCTTCACGCTATTCGGCGCCGCGCTGATCCTGCGCGTCTGGATGCAGGCCGTCCGCGTGCCGCCGTACAACCCCGTCACGCAAGCCGTGCTGCAGGCGACCAACTGGCTCGTGCTGCCGCTGCGCCGCGTGATCGCGGGCGTACGCGGCATCGACTGGGCCAGTGTCGTCGCCGCGCTGCTCACCGCGCTCGTCTACGTCGTGCTGATGGTCGTGATGGCCGGCTTCGATCCGGCCGCCGTGATCGCGACGCTCGTCGTGGTCGCGCTGCTCACCGTCGTGAAGTGGGCGCTCAACCTCGTGATCTGGATGACGATCCTGATGGCGCTGCTGTCGTGGCTCAACCCGCGCTCGCCGGCGATGCCGATCCTCTACCAGCTCACCGCGCCGTTCCTGAACCCGCTGCGCCGCGTGATCCCGAACCTCGGCGGCATCGACCTGTCGCCGATCCTGCTGTTCGTGATCGTCCAGGTGCTGCTGATGATCGTCACGCGCGCGGCCGTGTCGCTGACGATGTTCGGCATCTGATCCGGGCCGCCACCTACGCCGCCGGCCCCTGCGCCGGCGGTGCATCGAGCGTGTCGATCACGCCGAACCGTGCGGGCATCGTCGCGTAGCACACGCGTACTTTCTCGTGCGACAACCGCTCGAGCAACTGCCGCGCTTCGTCCTCGGTGACGATGAATTCGACCTCGATCGCGAGCGACCCCTGCAGTTCGAAGAAGCGATCCTCGTGCAGCACGCGATGCCGGCCGAAACCGGCCATCGCGCGAAACGCGGAACCGCCCGCGACGCCCATCCGGTTCGCCTCTTCCAGCAGCCACTCCCATAGCGGCTTCCAGTGCAGCCGGTGCTGCTCGTGCACATAGAAGCGCAAGAACACCCTGTCCATCGCTCCCTCCGATGGCGGCCCGCTCAGGCCGCCGCGAGCCACGCGCGCGCGGTCCACATGCCGAGCGCCGTCAGCGCGAACGATCCAGTCAAGTGTAGGGCAGCCACCGCCAACGCCCATCCGAATTCGCCGTCGAGCGCGTGCGTCATCACTTCGACCGAATAGGTCGAGAACGTCGTGAGGCCGCCGAGAAAACCCGTGATCACGAACAGTCGCCACTCCGGCGGCAACCCGACGCGGACCGTGAACACGACGGCGGCCACGCCGATCACGTAGCCGCCGATCAGGTTCGACGCGAGCGTGCCGAGCGGCACGGCCGGAAAAAATTCGTTGAGCGCGAGGCTCAGGAACCAGCGCAGCAACGCGCCGAACCCGGCGCCGACGAAGATCGCGACGATCGAATAGAACAAGGGCACCCCTCACGGACGGCGCCGCGCGGCGCACGCGGCCTACGCTGAACTGTATGCGCAATCGCGTCGCACCGGCAATGCCGGCCGGCGGCGAATCGCACTGCGAACGCGTGACGCCCTTCATCGATTCCGCACGCGCACCGCCACGGATATTTACCGGACAATTACATCCGACATTACAAATCTTTTTTAATCGGCCGATTATTTATCGGATTTTTAAAAATCGGCAAAGCCGGTCGATTCCGCGCAGGCGAACCCTGCAAAACGTCCGTCCCGCGCCGGCTCCACGTATTTTCCCTTATCAGACATTCCCGTATCCGGCCGATATTCGATGTCATTACCGCCATCGATTTCGTAAAATTGTTTCGCAGGCCATTCCATCGACATGGAGACTCGAAAAATGAACAATATCCGCCCGTCGTCCATGTTGATCCCGGTGCTGTGTGCGGCGCTGCTCGCGTCGGGCGTCGCGCTCGCCGACGGCAACGAGCCGCCGTCCTACGTCGAGGGCAATCGCGCACCGAAAGGATTCGCGCGGCCGCCGTTCCACACGAAGCCGCGCGCGAGCACGGCGACGATCGCCGGCCTCACGCCGGCACTCGCCCGGCATGCATACGGATTCGACGCGATCGCGAACCAGGGCGAAGGGATGGTCGTCGCGATCGTCGACGCATACGACGACCCGAGGATCGAATCCGATCTCGGCGTGTTCAGCAACGCGTTCTCGCTGCCGGCCTGCACGTCGTCGAACGGTTGTTTCACCAAGGTGTATGCGCACGGTGCGCGGCCCAGGACCGATTCGGGCTGGTCGCTCGAGATCTCGCTCGACGTCGAATGGGTGCATGCGATCGCCCCGAAGGCGAGGATCGTGCTGGTCGAGGCCGCATCGGCCAGCTTCAGCGACCTGATGGCCGCGGTCGACGTCGCGGTCAAGCGCGGCGCGTCGGTCGTGTCGATGAGCTTCGGCGGCAACGAATTCAGCAGCGAGACCGGCTTCGACGGCCACTTCAACGTACCGGGCGTGACGTTCGTCGCGTCGTCCGGCGACAGCGGCACCGGCACCGAATACCCGGCCGCGTCGCCTTATGTCGTGTCCGTCGGCGGCACGACGCTGTCGTCCGATGCGTCCGGCAATTACATCGGCGAAGCGGCGTGGAGCGGCAGCGGCGGCGGCGTGAGCAGCGTCGAGGCCGAGCCGGCCGGCCAGGCCGCCTGGCCGATTCCGGTGGCCGGCAAGCGCGGCGTGCCCGACGTCGGCTACGACGCGAATCCGTCCAGCGGTTTCGCGGTGTACGACTCGGTCGCCTACCAAGGGCAGGCCGGCTGGTTTCAGGTCGGCGGCACGAGCGCGGGTGCGCCGCAATGGTCGGCGCTCGTCGCGATCGCGAATTCGTTGCGCACGGCAGCCGGCAAGAAATCGTTGAGCGGTGCCTACGACACGCTCTATACGGTCGGCAAGACCGGCTACGGCAGCGACTTCCACGACGTGACGACCGGGTCCAACGGCACGTGCGGCAGCATCTGCAACGCGGCGGGCGGCTACGACTACGTGACGGGCCTCGGTTCGCCGATCGCGCCGGCGCTCGTGCAGGCCCTCGTCGCGCGGCCGTAATCGCGCGGCGTCGGCTGCTCAGCGCGTAGCGCCGAGTTCAACCGCCGCGCCACGCGCGGTCGAGCGCGTTCAATGTCGCGAGCGCCCCGCCCTTCAGCCCGATCACGTCCGCCCGGCGCGCATGCGCCTCGCGCACGTTGATGCGAATCACGTCGGCGCCGAGCCGTTCGCTCAGCAGGCGCACGGTCGGAATCGCGGTACCCGCGCCGATCTCGACCACGGCGACGCGCCCGGCCTGCGCGATCCAGTCTTCCAGTGCACGTTCCTGCGCGTCGTAGCGCGCGCCGAGCCAGCCGGTATCGCCGAACATCAGGATGTTCGGCCGCGCAAGCCCGCCGCAGCGCGGGCAGCGCGGCATGTCGCCCACCAGGCGGCACGTCGCTTCGTCGACCTCCGGGACGAACGGCGCCGCGTCCCACGTGTGGTCCGTGCACGGGCGCAGGCATTGCATCGCATGAATCGAGCCGTGGATCTCGACGATGCGCGCCGGATCGAAGCCGGCCTTCTGGAACTGGCCGTCGACGTTGCTCGTCAGCACGAAACCGCCGTTCGGCATCGCATCGATCCAGCGGCGCAGGATCGCGAAACCCGCGTGCGGTACGGTCGCGCGATAGAGCGCGAGACGGTGCCCGTAGAACCCCCATGCGAGCGGCGCGCGCGCACGAAACGCGTGCGGCGACGCGATCTCGTGGAATTCGAAACGCTCGTGGCGCAGTGCCGGATACGCGCGCCAGAAACCGTCCGTGCCGCGAAAATCGGGCAGTCCGGAATCCACGCCGATGCCGGCGCCGGCCGTGACGAGCAAGGCGTCGGCGCGCGCGAGGGCATCGACGGCGGACGCGACGAGATCGGCAGGAAGCGGCGCGGCGGCGGAGTCGGCGGAGTCGGCGGAATCGGGAAGCGGCATGGTGGAAAAGCGGTAGCGTCGAACGTTGCGCGAGTGGCGTCGCGATCATACGCCGGTTCGGGTGTCGCGCCGCATCGACAATGCAACGGGTGGCGCTGCGCGTGCGGCGGCCGGCAACGCGAATACCGGCTGTCCGCAGGCGCCGCACCGGCGATGCGGCAACCCGGCGCCCCCGCTCGCTCAGTCGGCCGAATCGTCGTGCGCAACCGGAATCTCGTCGACCGCGAAATAGACCGGCTTGCCGAGTTGCCGCGCAAGCGCGACGTCCGCATCCGCCCCGCGCGACGCGCCGTCGATGCGCAGCACCGCATCGCAGCGTCGCAGCAGCCGGTGCGCGGCCGGATACAGGAAGGCCTCGCCGATCGCGTCGCCGACCTGCGTCGAGCCGGCCGCGGCGACGAGCGGCAGCGACACCCATTCGCCGATCATCGGCACGTGCCCGCGGCGATACACGGCGAGCGCCGCGGCTTCCAGCCGGCGCAGGTTCGCGGCGATGCGGGACGGGTCGCCTTCCGTGCCGCTGCGATACGGGCCGGCGACCAGCACGAGCCGGGGCGTCATGCTGCGCGTGCGCCGGCGGTTTCCCGCAGCGCGACGTACTGCAGCAGCATGATCGTCTTCGCGTCGACGATCTCGCCGCGCTCGACCGCGTCCAGCGCCGCCTGCAGCGGCATCTCGACGACTTCGAGATCCTCGCCCTCTTCCGCGACGCCGCCGCCGGCCCCCGTGCGCAGCGACGCATCGTATTCGCCGACGAAGAAATGCAGCTTCTCCGTCACGGAGCCCGGGCTCATGAACGCCTCGAACACCTTGCGCACGCCGCGCACGCGATAGCCGGTCTCCTCCTCGGCCTCCGCGCGGATGCGCGCTTCGGGCGTTGCGTCGTCGAGCAGGCCGGCCGCCGCCTCGAGCAGCATGCCGTCGTGCCCGCTCACGAACGCCGGCATCCGGAACTGGCGCGTCAGCAGCACGTCGCCCGTCTCGGCATGACGCAGCAGGATCGTCGCGCCGTTGCCGCGATCGTAGGTCTCGCGGCTCAGGCGCTGCCACGTTCCGTCGCGGCGCAGGAAATCGAACGTCACCTTCCGCAGCACATACCAGTCGTCGGACAGCACCGTCGTATCGACGATGCGCACGCGCTCCCGCGTTGCAGCGATGCCAGCCATTGCAGCCTCCGGTTCGACAAAGGACGGTGCCCATGGTAACGTGCAGGTTCGTGCAATTTCAAGAATTTTCGTGCAATCACGATGCTGACGACCCAACGCAAGAAGGCGATCCTCGATGCGCTCGCGCGCGACGGCCAGGTGCTGGCCGCCGAGCTGAGCGTGCAATTCGGCGTGTCCGAGGACACGGTGCGCCGCGACCTGCGCGAGCTCGCGGCCGAGGGGCTGCTGCAGCGCGTGCATGGCGGTGCGCTGCCGGCATCGCCGGCCGTGGCGCCGTTCGCGCAGCGCGAGACGCTCGAAACCGCGGAGAAGCGGCGCATCGCGCGGCGGGCCGCGCAGATGATCGCGCCCGGGCAGGTGGCGATCGTCGACGGCGGCACGACCTCCGCGCTGCTCGTCAGCCAGTTGCCGGCCGACCTGCGCGCGACGATCGTCACGCACAGCCCGAGCGTCGCGGTCGCGCTGGCCGCGCATCCGTCGATCGACGTGATCCTGATCGGCGGCCGGCTCTACAAGCACTCGATCGTCGCGGTCGGCGCCGCGGCGATGGAAGGCATCGCGCGCATTCACGCGGACCTGTACTTCATGGGCGTCACGGGCGTGCATCCGGTCGCCGGCCTGAGCACCGGCGATTTCGAGGAAGCGGCAATCAAGCGCGCGCTGGCCGAACGCGCGGCCGAGACGGTCGTGCTCGCGTCGCAGTCGAAGCTGCGCGCGGCGTCGCAGTTCGTGATCGGCGATATCGCGCTGGCGCAGATGATCGTCGTCGAGAAGGAAACCGACGCCGCGCTGACGAGGCCGATCGAGGCTGCGGGTGTGACGGTCGTGCGGGCGTAGCGGGCGGCGCGCTCGTACGCGCGAATCGGCTGCGGGCGGCACCGCGCCCATGCCGAAGCAATGTCAGCGTGCTGACAGGCACCGCTTGCTAACATGAGCGGTCGCCCGATCGCTCCGTGCTCGCCACCCGATGCCCCCGCCCTCCGTCACGACTCCCCCGGTACCGCCCGCAGGCGACGCACCGCCGCCGAGCGTCCTCGCGCTGTTCGTCGCGTTCACGCAGATCGGCCTGACCAGCTTCGGCGGCGGACTGAGCGGACGGATGATGCGCGATTTCGTCTACGAGCGGCGCTGGCTCGACGAAGAGGCGTTTCTCAACGGCCTCGCGCTGTCGCAGGCGTTGCCGGGCGTCAACGTGAAGAACCTCGCGATCTGGATCGGCTACCGGCTCGCCGGCTGGCGCGGCGCGGTGGCCGGCTTCACCGGCATCATCGCGCCGCCGGCCGTGCTGATCGTGCTGTTCGGCGTCGCGTTCTCGACCCTCACGCGCTTCCCGCTCACGCATGTCGCGCTCGCCGGGGCCGCGGCCGCGGCGATCGGGTTGTCGATCTCGATGGCGATCACCGCGGTGCGCCGGCTGCCGCGCCGCGTGCTGCCGTTCGCGGTGACGATGCTCACGTTCGTGTCGGTCGCGGTGCTGCATTGGCCGCTCGTGTGGACCGTGCTGATCGGCGGCACGCTGAGCGTCGCGCTCGAATACCGCCGTGCGGCCGCCGCGCCGGCCGGGACCGACGCACGATGAACACATCTGCGCGGTACGCAGCACTGTTCGGCGTGCTCGCGCCGCTGTCGATCGCGACGATCGGCGGCGGGCAGGCGGTCATCGCGGATATCCAGCGGCAAGTCGTCGATGTCCATCACTGGATGAGCGCCACGCAATTCGTGAACGACTTCGCGATCGCACGGATGGCGCCGGGCCCCGGCTCGTTGCTGGCGACGCTGATCGGCTGGCAGGTGGCCGGCTTCTGGGGTGCGGTGATCGCGACGCTCGCGCTGTTCGGCCCGACCGCGTTCCTGATCTACGGCGTCGCGCATCTATGGCGGCGGCACCGCGGCGCGCGCTGGCAGATCGCGCTCGAAGCCGGCCTGCGCCCGGTCGCGGCCGGCATGATCCTCGCGTCGGTGTGGGTGCTGCTGCAGGCGCTCGATGGCGGCTGGGCCGCCCGCGCGATCGCCGCGGCGTCGACGCTGTGCGTGATCTACACGCGCGTTCATGCGCTGCTGCTGATCGCGGTCGGTGCGCTGCTGCTCGTTGGCGTGCACGCGCTCGGCGGCGTGTAGCGCGCGGCATCGCGGCGCGGCCGAGAACCGGTTCGCTCCGCCGATTCGCAATGCTCGGCGATTGAGCGTGCGCGCACCGCGCGTGGCTCGCTCGTACGTTCGCGTGACGGCCGGGAAGTCGTTTCGTCATGCAGATCATGTGCGGTTTCTCGATGCGTGTCGCGATCGATGTGCTTGCGCGGTCAGCGGCGCGAGTCAGCAGCGTGATACGGTTCCGATGCCGATACCGCGCGGAATACGTCGCGTGCGTTGGCATGCAACTCGAAACCAATACCCGACGCCTGCGGCGCGCGCGCGTATCCCGCGTCGACAATTTCACCATCGGCGAGTCCGCTGAAGGGTTCGAACGCGAACGGGCTGACTTCCGCGCCGCCGAGCCCGAGCGCCGCGACGACGTGCAGCGAGAACAGATGGCCGCCGTGCGGCCAGAACGCGTCGCGCCGCCAGCCGCGCGACACGAAGTGATCGACGATCTGCAGATAGCCGGGCAGCCCGTAGCTGTGCACGGGATCGAACACCAGCACGTCGCGGTCGGCACGCAGGCCGCCGTAACGGTCGAGCAGCTTCGCTTCCGCGAGCGAGAACAGCGCCTCGCCCGCCGCGATCGGCGGCGCGTACCGCGCAGCGACGTCTGCCTGGAGCGGCAGATCGAGCGGGTCGCAGATGTCCTCGAACCACCACAGATCGAACGGCGCGAGCATGTCGACGGCCTGGTAGACGGTCGTCGCGTCGTACGTGTTCATCGCATCGACCGCGAGATGCGAAGGGCCTGCCAACTGCGCGGCAGCGGCTTCGATGCGGCGCCGGTCCTGATCGAGATCCGCGCCGCCGATCTTGATCTTCGCGTGCGTGTAGCCGAGATCGACGATCCGGCGCATCTCGTCCGACAGCCGCGCGAGATCGTCATGCGGATAGCGATAGCCGCCGCCTGCGTACACGCGCACGCGCGGTGTCGCCGTGCGTCCTAGACGATCGGCGAGAAAACGATTGAGCGGCAGATCGGCGATTTTCGCGGCGGCGTCCCAGATCGCCATGTCGAGCGTGCCGACCGCGACGCAGCGTTCGCCGTGCCCGCCCGGCTTTTCGCCGGCCATCATCGCGCGCCACGCACGGAACGGATCGAGGTTCGTGCCGGCTTCGTCGGCGAGCGTGTCGGCGGCGGCCAGCAGACGCGGCGCGAACCGTTCGCGGATCAGCCCGCCCTGCGCGAAGCGGCCGATCGACGCGTAGCCGTAGCCCGTCACCGGGCGGCCGTCGCGCACGACGTCGGTGACGACCGCGACGACGCTCGTCGTCAGGCCGCCGGACGGAATCGCCGGATCGGCATAGCGGGACACGGGAATCGCGCGTTCGTGGATCGCGGTGATGCGCATGATCGGGGCTCCGGAAGGACGCCCGGCGCTGGCGCAAGCTTCATGCGCCGTAGCTGGGACGGTGGGCGGATCGCTGCATCTTAGGGGTTTGTGCGACGGCGTGCAGGAGCGGTAACTAGCGTCGCCGCGTCGTCACCGGGCAACCCGGCGTCGCATTCGTCACGGGTTGCGGTGGGTTAACGGAAGCGAGCGCCTAGCCGGTGACCGCGCTCGGCGCGCTGCTTCCGAACCGAACCGAGTCCGATCGAGCCGGAATCCTCGGTGGCCGTCCCGGCTCCGCGAACCGGGAGGATGCGGGGCGCGTGGGTTCGGTCGAATCGACCACCCCGCTCAGGCAAAGACGAAGTACTTGCGCACCGTCTCCACCACTTCCCACGTCCCCTTCATGCCGGGTTCGATCACGAACACGTCGCCGGCTTTCAGGTGCTGCGGCTCCTCGCCTTCCGGCGTGATGATGCAGTAGCCATCGAGGAAGTGGCAGTACTCCCATTTTTCGTAGTTCACCTCGAACTTGCCCGGCGTGCAGATCCAGGTGCCCATGATCTTGCTGCCGTCCTTCGAGACGTACGCGTTGAGGTTCACGGTGTGCGGATCGCCGCCGATGCGCTTCCACTTGGTCGCGTCGAGGACAGGCGTCGGGCAGGTTTTGCGCAGAACGGTGATGAAATCGGACATGTCGGCTCCAGACTGACGATCGTTTAAGAGGCCTGTCACGTTAGTTCGAAAGCCTTGCCCGGGCTTGTATGCGTCCGACACCGACTCGTCTATTTTCGACATTGGCTGGCGTGCAAGCGTGCCGCCATCGTGTTGTCGTCGAGCCTCGGCGTCTTCTCTCGTTACAGTCGCCCTGCCTGCGTCACCGGCGCATCGGGAAGGCGCGCGCCACGAACTCGAAGTCCGTTTGCGGCGGCCTCAACGCACTACTTGTAACATCGCCACCAAACCCTGTACAATCACCCGTTCTGCGGGCGTCGTATAATGGCCATTACCTCAGCTTCCCAAGCTGATGACGTGGGTTCGATTCCCATCGCCCGCTCCACTTTCCGGCTGCACGGCAGCCTGCGCATGAGCCGCCTCGTCGAAGGCGGCTTTTTTGTACCATGCGCCGAATCGCCCGGCAGCGCTGCTGCGTAACGGGCCCTCGGGGCCCTCGGGGCCCTCGCCCGAACCGAGCCTTTTTCAGTACCGATGATGCACGACGACCCGAACGAAGCCGGCCAGCCGCCGCACGACGACGCCATTCCCGACGAGGCCGACCAAGCCGCCGAAGGCGCCGACGAAGTCAACCCGCTGCACCGCCGCCGCATCCGCAGCTTCGTGACGCGCGCCGGCCGCGTATCGACCGGCCAGCGCCGCGCGATCGACGAGTTCGGCCCGCGCTTCGTGGTCCCGTATGCGCCGGAGTTGCCCGACTGGGACGCGATCTTCGGCCGCAGCGCGCCGCGCATTCTCGAGATCGGTTTCGGGATGGGCGCATCGACGGCGGAAATCGCCGCGCACCGCCCGGGCGACGATTTCCTCGGCGTCGAGGTGCACGAGCCGGGCGTCGGCGCGCTGCTGAAGCTGATCGGCGAGCAGGATCTGACGAACATCCGCATCGTCCAGCACGACGCGGTCGAGGTGCTCGAGCACATGATCGCGCCGGAAAGCCTCGATGGCGTGCACATCTTCTTCCCCGATCCGTGGCACAAGGCGCGTCACCACAAGCGCCGGCTGATCCAGCCGCCGCTCGTCGCGCATCTCGCGTCGCGCCTGAAGCCCGGCGCGTACATTCACTGCGCGACCGACTGGCAGAACTACGCGGAACAGATGCTGGAAGTGCTCGGCGCGGAACCGACGCTCGAGAACACGGCCGCCGACTACGCGCCGCGCCCCGACTACCGCCCGGTGACGAAGTTCGAACGGCGCGGGCTGCGGCTCGGCCACGGCGTGTGGGACCTGGTGTTCCGCAAGCGCGCAGGCTGAGCGACTTCGCCGCGGCGGCACGCGCCGCCCTCTTCCGGACAAAGAAAAGCCCGATCGGCATCTGCCGGTCGGGCTTTCTTTCATGTGCGGCGCGATCGCCTGCGTGTCGGCTTCACGCCCAATTCAACCAGCCGCTGTAACCGACCAGCAGCACGAACAACCCGAACGCGATCCGGTACCACGCGAACACCGTGAAATCGTGCGTCGCGACATAGCGCAGCAGCCAGCGCACGCACACGAACGCGCTGACGAACGACGCGACGAGCCCGAGCGCGAACAGCCCGAGCGAATCGACGGTGAACGCCTGCCAGTCCTTGACGGTTTCGTAGAGCGTCGCGCCGAAGATGATCGGAATCGCGAGAAAGAACGAGAATTCGGTGGCCACGCGGCGGTCGAGACCGAACAGCATCCCGCCGATGATCGTCGAGCCCGAGCGCGACATGCCGGGCACCAGCGCGAAGCACTGCGCGATGCCGACCTTGAGCGCGTCGAGCGGCGTCAGCGCATCGACCGACACCACGCGCGGCGGCTCGCTGCGTTCGCGCTGCCGCGCCTCGGCCCACAGGATGATCGCGCCGCCGACCACGAGCGCGAACGCGACGGGCACCGGCGAAAACAGCACGGCCTTGATCTTCTTCTCGAACAGGAGGCCGAGCGCGATCGCGGGAATCGTCGCGATCACGACGTTCAGCGTGAAGCGCTGCGCATCGGGCCGGCTCGGCAGCCCGGACACGACGGACACGATCCGCTGCCGGTATTCCCAGCAGACCGCGAGGATCGCGCCGAACTGGATCACGACGTCGAACGTCTTCGCGTGCGAGTCGTTGAAATTCAGGAAGCTGCCCGCGACGATCAGGTGACCGGTGCTCGACACCGGCAGGAATTCCGTCAGCCCCTCGACGACGCCGAGGATCAATGCCTTGCAGATCAGGATCCAGTCCATCCGTGGCCCAACTCCGAAATGGTCGAAAGAAAAGGCCACTCTTGCGCGCGCGGCCCACCCGGCCGTGCGCGCCCCGTCGTCACTTTTCGACGATCGCCACGCGTATGCCGTTTGTAAGGATCGTAATTGTACCGGGTTCGTAGTTCACCCCGGCAAATTGCAGCTGTTCCGGCTTGAACGTGTAGATCGGGTAGTTGGTCAGCAACTGCGTCGCGAGCAGGCCGGCGGCGGCGCCCACCTGCTGCGCGTACATCTGCGCGTCGCCGTCGAGCACGAGGCTGTCGACAGCCGGCGCCTTCAGCACCACCGAGCGGCTCGGCGCGTCGTACGCGAGTTGCCCCGACACGGTGAACTTGCCGCTGACGGGCGCACGCAGGAACGGGCTCGCGAAATGGGCATCGAGCTGCACGGCGACGCGGTTCTGGTCGGGCAGCAGGTTGACGGCGGGGTTCGCGAGCGACACGTCGACGACCTGCGCGACCGTCTTCTGGTAAGGAAACTTGCGTGCGACGGCCTTCTGCACGTCGCCGCGCGAGAACGTGTAGTGATCGGGGATGAACGGGAACGTCGACGCGCACGCGGCAAGCGATACGCACACGCCGACGGCGCCGATAGCGCCAGCGAGAAAACGGCGCCGGCCGGGCGCGCGAGGGACGGTCATGCTGAACTCTCTCCTGAATGCGCCGGCCGCGTCGCGACCTCGAGGCGCGTGAGCCACGCGAGCGCGTCGTCGCGCGACGCACCGCACATGTCGGCGGACGGCTGCAGCCCGGAGCAGCACGCGGGGCGCTCGGGCCGGCCGAAGATCATGCAGCGCAGGTCGTCGCCGAGCTGCGCGCAGCGCACGCCGGCCGGCTTGCCGTCGGGCATGCCCGGAATCGGGCTGGAAATCGACGGCGCGATGCAGCACGCGCCGCAGCCCTCGCGGCACGCGTGCGGCGGCGGGACTTCGGCGGGCGCCGGGCGGACAGGTATTTCGACGGACACTCGGCTCTCTCGACGAACAACGGAAAAACGGGTGCGGCGACCGGACGCGGCGTCCGGCAGCCCCACCCCGCATTGTGCCATCGCCGGCTGCGACGTTATTACACAATGCAGGCCAATCGCGCGTTCATATACTCGAAAGCATCTAAAAAAGCGCGAGACCGCCATGCGTTCTGGTTCTGCCGACACGATGTTCCGTCCCGATTTGCTCGCGAAATACGGCGCGAACGGGCCGCGCTATACGTCGTACCCCACCGCGCTGCAGTTTCGCGACGATTTCGACCCGGCCGATTATGGTCGAGCGGCGAGCGACCCGGGCGCATCGTCGAGCGACCTGTCGCTGTACGTCCACATCCCGTTCTGCAATACCGCGTGCTTCTACTGCGGCTGCAACAAGATCGCGACCAACAACCGCCGCCGCGCGCGCCCGTATCTCGACCAGCTCGAGCGCGAGATGGCGCTGCAGGCCGCGCTGTTCGATCCGTCCCGCCGCGTCACGCAACTGCACTGGGGCGGCGGCACGCCGACCTTCCTGTCCGACGACGAAACGGCGGAGCTGATGGCGGCCACGCGCGAGCATTTCGCGCTCGCGCCGGACGCCGACGCCGAGTTCTCGATCGAAATCGACCCGCGCACGGTCACGCCGGCCACGCTCGTCCACCTGCGCACGCTCGGCTTCAACCGGCTGAGCCTCGGCGTGCAGGATTTCGATCCGGTCGTGCAGCAGGCGATCAACCGCATCCAGCCGCGCGCGATGACGGCCGACCTGCTCGCCGCGGCGCGGGCGACGGGCTTCCATTCGGTGAGCGTCGACCTGATCTACGGGCTGCCGCACCAGACGGTCGCGGTGTTCGCGCGCACGCTCGAAACGATCATCGAGCTCGCGCCCGATCGCCTGTCGGTGTTCGGCTACGCGCACATGCCGCACCTGTTCAAGATGCAGCGGCAGATCGACGATGCGACACTGCCGCCGCCGGAAACGCGCATCGCGCTGCTCGGCCTCGCGATCGACATGCTGACGTCGGCCGGCTACGTGTACATCGGGATGGACCATTTCGCGCGGCCGTCCGACGAGCTCGTGCGCGCGCAGCGCAACGGCACGCTGCAGCGCAATTTCCAGGGCTACAGCACGCGCGCGGATACCGACCTGATCGGCTTGGGCGTATCGTCGATCGGCAAGGTCGGCGACGTCTACGCGCAGAACGCGAAGGACCTGCCGGCATACGGCGCGGCGCTCGACGCGGGCCGGCTGCCGATCGTGCGCGGCGTACGGCTCACGCCGGACGACCGGCTGCGCCGCGACGTGATCACGCAACTGATGTGCAACCTCGAGCTGCCGTTCTCGCATGTCGAAGCCGCGCACGGCATCCGCTTCGCCGATCGTTTCGCACGCGAGCTCGACGCGCTGCGCCCATTCGAGCGCGACGGGCTGCTGACGATCGCGCGCGACCGGCTGACGATCCATCCGGCCGGCCGGATGGTCGTGCGCAACATCGCGATGGCGTTCGACGCGTACCTCGGCCAGACGCCGCGGCAGCGCTACTCCCGCACGGTCTAGGGCCGCTTCGCGCGGCCACCGACGGGCGCCGGCCGCGTGCAGGCGGCCGGTTTGATAGAGTGTGAGACTTACATCCGCTTCGCCAGCCCCCAAGATGCGCACCACCAAAGCGACCCATGCGGTCGAACGCCTGAAGGCCCGCTCCGGCAACCCGCAATTCGCGGCCGTCGCGATGGCGGGCGGCCTGTTCTATCTCGTCGACCGCTCGGGCGGCACCGCCGAGAAGCGCTGCGAGCCGTTGCCGCTCGACGAATTCGTCAAGTTCGTCGACGAATTTAGCCCCAAAAAGCCGCGCAAGGCGAGCAAGCTCGACCTCGCGTTCGAGGCGCAGATCAAGAAGAGCAAGGGGTAAAGGTCTGTTGCAGGCCGCCTGAAGGCTTCCCGGCCGTGCCGTTTGGTACAATCACGAAGTTTCTCTATCCCCGCTGATGGCCGACCCGGCTGCGTGACCACACCATGAATATCGAAAACGCGCGTTTCAACATGATCGAACAGCAGATCCGTCCGTGGGACGTGCTGGATCTGGATGTCCTGGGCCTGCTGTCGATCGTCAAGCGTGAAAACTACGTTCCGGCCCAATACCGCGATCTCGCGTTCGCCGATCTCGAACTGCCGCTGCCCGGCGGCGCCAGCAAGATGCTGTTCCCGCGCGTCGAAGCGCGCGTGCTGCAGGAGCTGGGCGTCAAGAAGCACGAGAACGTGCTGGTGATCGGCGCGGGCTCGGGTTACCTCGCCGCGCTGTTCGCGCATCGCGCGCAGCACGTGACGGCCGTCGAGATCGATCCGGCGATCGCGAAGTTCGCGGAAGACAACCTGCGCAACGACGGCGTGACCAACGCCGAAGTCGTGCTCGGCGACGGTTCGCGCGGCTGGGCGGCGAAGGCGCCGTACGACGTGATCTGCGTCGCGGGCGGCCTGCCGGTCGTGCCGCAGGAAATGCTCGAACAGCTGAAGATCGGCGGCCGCCTGTCGGCGTTCGTCGGCGGCCGTCCGGTGATGAAGGCGCAGATCATCACGCGCATCGACGACAAGCAGTACCGCGTCGCCGACGTGTTCGAAACCTACATCGACCACCTGGTCAACGCGATCGAACCGTCGCGCTTCAAGTTCTGAGCGGCGGAGCCTCCATGCAGATCCTGACGCCCGCGATGCTCGCGGAATGGCTCGGCGACACGGCGCGCCCCGCGCCGGTCGTGCTCGACGTGCGCGAGCCGTGGGAAATCGCGACCGCGCAGATCGCCGGCAGCGTATCGATTCCGATGCAGCAGATTCCCGCGCGCAGCGAAGAGCTCGACGACGAAGCGGAAATCGTCTGCGTGTGCCATCACGGGATGCGCAGCGCGCAGGTCGCGATGTTCCTCGAATCGCGCGGCTTCACGAAGCTGTACAACCTGCAAGGCGGGATCGACGCGTGGTCGCGCGACGTCGATCCGTCGGTGCCGCGCTACTGATCGATCCATCCGGCGGCGCATCGCGCGCCGCCGCGCCGCCCGGCACCTTGCCGCCGGCCACACCGATCCGCCGAACGGGCGCGCACCGCGCGCCCGTTTCTCTTTTCCTCCCCGCTTTCCCTGCGTTGCGACGCCGCCGCACCGCCGTGCACCATTTGCGCCCGTGGGTCTGCACCGCAACGGACCGCGCGTGCCGCACGACGCGTCATGCGCACCGCGCCGATGCCCGCCGATGCGCCGCACAGGCACGCCGGGCGTGCATGCGCGCGACTGGCACATGCCTTGCGTTACACGATGGCCGGCGCCGCCTCGGCGCACGCACATCCAACACGACAAGGGGATACCGATGAAACGTCGCAGTCTGTTGAAGTTCGGTTCGATGGCCGGCGCGCTCGCGCTGGCGGGCAAGAGCCCGTTCGCGCACGCGGCCGATGCGGGCACCGGCCCGATCAAGGTCGGCATCCTGCATTCGCTGTCGGGCACGATGGCGATCTCGGAGACGTCGCTGAAGGACACCGCGCTGATGACGATCGCCGACATCAACAAGAGCGGCGGCGTGCTGGGCCGCAAGATCGAGCCCGTGGTCGTCGACCCGGCGTCGAACTGGCCGCTGTTCGCCGAGAAAGCGCGCCAGTTGCTCACGCAGGACAAGGTCGCGTGCGTGTTCGGCTGCTGGACGTCGGTGTCGCGCAAGTCCGTGCTGCCGGTGTTCGAGGAGCTGAACGGGCTGCTCTACTACCCGGTGCAGTACGAAGGCGAGGAAATGTCGCGCAACGTGTTCTACACGGGCGCCGCGCCGAACCAGCAGGCGATCCCGGCCGTCGAGTACCTGATGAGCGCGGAAGGCGGCGGCGCGAAGCGCTTCTTCCTGCTCGGCACCGACTACGTGTATCCGCGCACGACCAACAAGATCCTGCGCGCGTTCCTGAAATCGAAGGGCGTGAAGGACGCCGACATTCAGGAGGTCTACACGCCGTTCGGCCACAGCGATTACCAGACCATCGTCGCGAACATCAAGACCTTCTCGCAGGGCGGCAAGACGACCGTGGTCTCGACGATCAACGGCGACTCGAACGTGCCGTTCTACAAGGAGCTGGGCAACCAGGGGATCAAGGCGACCGACGTGCCGGTCGTCGCGTTCTCGGTCGGCGAGGAAGAGCTGCGCGGGATCGACACGAAGCCGCTCGTCGGCCACCTCGCCGCGTGGAACTACTTCATGTCGGTGAAGAACCCGACCAACACGAAGTTCAAGGACCAGTTCGCCGCGTGGGTGAAGGCGAACAACCTGCCGGGAGGCGCGAAGCGCGTGACCAACGATCCGATGGAAGCGACCTACGTCGGCATCCACATGTGGAAGCAGGCCGTCGAGAAGGCGAAGAGCACCGACGTCGACAAGGTGCGCGTCGCGATGATCGGCCAGACGGTGGCCGCGCCGTCGGGCTTCACGCTCGCGATGGACGGCAACCACCATCTGCACAAGCCGGTGATGATCGGCGAGATCCGCGGCGACGGGCAGTTCAACGTCGTGTGGAAAACGAAGACGGCCGTGCGTGCGCAGCCGTGGAGCCCGTTCATCGCGGGCAACCAGGGCAAGCCGGACGTGGTCAGCTCGATTCCGGCGTTCCTGCGCCGGCAGCGCTCCGTGCTGGCCTGACGTCGTGCGGCGCGTCGCGCTGCGTGTGCGACGCGCCGCTCGCCCGCCCGCTGCCGATGCGCCGGCCATGCTCGCCGTGACGGACCGCCGGCAGCGGCGCAGCGCCGCCCCACTCCGCTTCCCCACGCCCGACAGGATTTCCCGATGCCTACACGCTTTCGTCGAGCCGCCCGCGCGATCGTGGCATGCGCCGCGCTCGCGGGCCTGCTGCCGCACGCCGCGTTCGCGCTGACGGCGGCCGATACCGCCGCGCTCGCCGGCGACGACTTCGACGCGAAGACGGCCGCGATCGAACGGCTCGCCACCGACACCGATCCGCGCGCGGTTGCGGTACTCAACGCGCTGTCGAGCGGCGATGCGCTGGCGACCGGCGACGGCCGCCTGCTGATCCAGTCCGGCGACACCGCGCACGATGCGCTCACGCAAGCCGCGACGCCGGCCGGCGACGCGCAGCCGGTGATGCTGAACAACCTGCTGCGCACGAAGATCGCCGGCGCGCTGTCGGGCCTCGCGCTCGCGTCGCCCGACGTGACCGCGCGCCGCGACGCGATCGACGCGCTGCTGAAGTCGCCCGACCCGGCGCTCAAGCCGATGATCGACCGCGCCCGCGCGAAGGAAACCGATCCCGTGCTGAAGCGCCGCCTCGACGCACTGTGGGCGATCGCCGCGCTGCACGACGCCGATCCGGCCAGGCGCCTCGAAGCCGTCCAGGTGGTGGCCGCGCGCAGCGATCTCGACATGATCGAACAACTGCGCCCGCTCGTCGCGAAGAACGCCGACGGCAGCTACGCGGAACCCGACGCGCGGGTGCGCGACGCCGCACAGCAAGGGCTCGATACGCTGCACGGGCTGCAGCGCCGCGGCGAGATCGCCGGCACGCTGTTCGCCGGCCTGTCGCTCGGCAGCGTGCTGCTGCTCGCCGCGCTCGGCCTCGCGATCACGTACGGGCTGATCGGCGTGATCAACATGGCGCACGGCGAATTCCTGATGATCGGTGCGTACGCAACCTATGTCGTGCAGACGCTGATCCAGCGCTACGCGCCCGGCGCATTCGACTGGTATCCGCTCGTCGCCGTGCCGGTGTCGTTCGCGGTGGCCGCGCTCGTCGGCATCGTGCTCGAACGGCTCGTGCTGCGGCACCTGTACGGCCGGCCGCTCGAAACGCTGCTCGCGACCTTCGGCGTGAGCCTGATCCTGATTCAGGCCACGCGCATGCTGTTCGGCGCGCAGAACGTGCAGGTCGTGAACCCGTCGTGGATGAGCGGCGGCGTGACGGTGATGCAGAACCTGATCCTGCCGTACAACCGGCTCGCGATCCTCGCGTTCGCGCTCGCGGTGGTGTTCGTCGCATGGGCCGTGCTGACGAAGACGCGGCTCGGCCTGTTCGTGCGCGCGGTCACGCAGAACCGCCGGATGGCCGCGTGCGTCGGCGTGAAGACCGCGCGCGTCGATGCGTATGCGTTCGCATTCGGCGCGGGCATCGCCGGCCTCGGCGGCTGCGCGCTGTCGCAGATCGGCAACGTGGGCCCCGATCTCGGACAGAACTACATCATCGATTCGTTCATGGCCGTCGTGCTCGGCGGCGTCGGGCAGATCGCCGGCACCGTGCTCGGAGGCTTCGGGCTCGGCCTCGTCAGCAAGGCGATCGAGCCGTTCTGGGGCGCCGTGCTCGCGAAGATCGCGGTGCTCGTGATGATCGTGCTGTTCATCCAGAAACGCCCGCAGGGGATGTTCGCCCCGAAGGGCCGCAGCGCGGAGGCTTGACGTGACTTCATACACCGATTCGATGCCGAACCCGGTCGCCGACACGTCGACGCCCGCGGCCGGCACGCGCGCGGCCGACGGCTTCGCGCTCGGCCTGCCGCCCCGCCCCGCGCTGCTGTCGCGCCGCGCATGGCTCGCGCTCGTCGCGCTGTGCGTGGCGATCGGCATCGGCGTGCCGCTCGCCGCGCTCGCCGTGCCGGAAGCGAGCGCGTTCCATCTGTCCGCGTACGCGATGACGCTCGCCGGCAAGCTGATGTGCTACGCGATCGCCGCGCTCGCGCTCGATCTCGTGTGGGGCTACTGCGGGATCCTGAGCCTCGGCCACGGCCTGTTCTTCGCGCTCGGCGGCTACGCGATCGGCATGTACCTGATGCGCGAGATCGGCCGCGACGGCAAGTACGGCAGCGACCTGCCGGACTTCATGGTGTTTCTCGACTGGCACCAGTTGCCGTGGTACTGGAGCGGCACGCAGCATCTCGCATGGGCGCTCGCGCTCGTCGTACTCGTGCCGGCCGTGCTCGCGTGGGTGTTCGGCTTCTTCACGTTCCGCTCGCGCGTGAAGGGCGTGTACCTGTCGATCATCACGCAGGCCATGACGTTCGCCGCGATGCTGCTGTTCTATCGCAACGAGACGGGCTTCGGCGGCAACAACGGCTTCACCGATTTCAAGCGCATCACCGGCTTCGCGATCACGTCGCTGGGCACGCGCACGGTGCTGTTGCTGCTGACGTTCGCGACGCTCGTGCTCGCGTTCATTGCGGCGCGCGCGATCGTCACGAGCAAGCTCGGGCGCGTGGTGACGGCAGTACGCGACGGCGAGACGCGGCTGATGTTCCTCGGCTACAGCCCGCTCGCGTACAAGCTGTTCGTGTGGACCGTGTCGGCCGTGCTGTGCGGCATCGCCGGCGCGCTGTACGTGCCGCAGGTCGGCATCATCAACCCCGGCGAGATGTCGCCCGGCAATTCGATCGAAATGGCGATCTGGGTCGCGGTGGGCGGGCGCGGCACGCTGATCGGGCCGATCGTCGGCGCGTTCGCGGTGAACGGCGCGAAGAGTTTCTTCACCGCGTACTTCGCCGAGTACTGGCTGTTCTTCCTCGGCCTGATCTTCGTGCTCGTGCCGCTCCTGCTGCCGCGCGGAATCATGGGCCTCGTCGAAACCGTCTTCGCGAAGGGGAAACGCGCATGAACGGCACGGCCCTCTACCAGTTCACGCCGCCGCCCGAGGACGAGCTGCTCGCCGTCAGCGGCACCGCGTCGATGGGGCGCGTCGTGCCGCCCGGCATCGATACGTCGCACGGCACGATCCTCTATCTCGAGGATATCGAGGTGAGCTTCGACGGCTTTCGCGCGCTGAAGAAGCTGTCGCTGTCGATCGACGCGGGCGAGCTGCGCTGCGTGATCGGCCCGAACGGCGCGGGCAAGACGACGATGATGGACGTGATCACCGGCAAGACGCGGCCCGATGCGGGCAAGGTGTTTCTCGGCCAGACGATCGACCTCGCGCGGATGAACGAACCCGAGATCGCGCGTGCGGGCATCGGCCGCAAGTTCCAGAAGCCGACCGTGTTCGAACAGCATCCGGTGTGGGAAAACCTCGAACTCGCGATGCAGACCGACAAGGGCTGGCTCGCGTCGCTGCGCGCGCGGCTCGACCGCACCGCGCAGGCGAAGATCGAGGAAACGCTCGCGCTGATCGGCCTCGAAAGCCATGCGTATCGCGCGGCGGGCGAGCTGTCGCACGGGCAGAAGCAGCGGCTCGAAATCGGCATGCTGCTGATGCAGCGCCCCGCGCTGCTGCTGCTCGACGAGCCGGCGGCCGGGATGACCGACCACGAGACGATGGAGCTCGCCGAGCTGCTGAACACGCTGCGCGGCACCTGCTCGATGATGGTCGTCGAGCACGACATGGAATTCGTCGCGGCGCTCGCGGGCGGCACGGGCCGCGTGACGGTGATGGCCGAAGGCGCGGTGCTCGCGCACGGCACGCTCGACCAGGTCAAGCGCGACGACGCGGTGATCGAGTCTTACCTCGGACGATGATGCGATGCTGAAAATCGAAGCGCTGAACCAGTACTACGGCGGCAGCCATATCCTGCGCAACGTGAACCTCGTCGCCGACGACGGCAAGCTCACCGTGCTGCTCGGCCGCAACGGCGTCGGCAAGAGCACGCTGCTGCGCTGCCTGATGGGCGTCGTCGCCGCGAAAAGCGGCAGCGTGTCGTGGCGCGGCACCGCGCTCGGCGCCCTGCCGCCGTATGCACGCGTCGCGGCCGGGCTCGCGTACGTGCCGCAGGGCCGCGACATCTTCCCGCGGCTCACCGTCGAGGAAAACCTGCTCGTCGGCGCGGCGAGCCGCAAGGCGCCGTCGAAAGTGCCCGACCGCATCTACGACCTGTTCCCGGTGCTGAAGGACATGCGCGCGCGGCGCGGCGGCGACCTGTCGGGCGGTCAGCAGCAGCAGCTCGCGATCGGCCGCGCGCTGATGAGCGAGCCGCAGTTGCTGATCCTCGACGAGCCGACCGAAGGCATCCAGCCGTCGATCATCCAGGACATCGGCCGCACGCTGCGTCAGCTCGTCGACGAATCGAGGATGACCGTGCTGCTCGTCGAACAGTATTACGATTTCGCGCAATCGATCGCCGATCGCTACTGGGTGATGAGCCGTGGCGAGATCGTCGCGGGCGGCGACGCGCGTGACATGGAGACGAACGGCGTACGGGAGCTGATCGCGGTGTGACGGGAGGCACGGCGGTAGGCACGGCGGTAGGCACGGCGGCCGCCGCGCGAAACGGCCGCACGCGGTGCTTTCAACGCGTGCGGCATCTGCATTATTGTTCCGGTAGCATCCACGTTCTTCGCACCCGCTTCCTCGTTTCCCGTTCGCCGCCGATGTCCGCCCCCGATTCGCACGCCTCGCTGTCCCGCCCCGCCATCGCCAAGTCGTGGCGCGGCCGCCTCGAACTCGGCTTCGAGCGGCACGGTGCACGCACGACGCTCGCGCACCGGCTGCACGACGGCCCGCTGCGCGTGCAGCGGCCGCTGTATCCGGAAGGCGACGCGATCTGCCATGCGGTGATCGTGCATCCGCCCGGCGGTGTCGCGGGCGGCGACCGGCTCGACATCGACATCGCGCTCGGCGACGGCACGCACGCGGTGCTGACGACGCCCGGCGCGACCAAGTGGTACAAGTCGAACGGCCTCGATGCGACACAGCGCATCGCCATCGCGGTCGGCGCGCACGCAAAGCTCGACTGGCTGCCGCAGAACAACCTGTTCTTCGACGCGGCGCACGCGAAGCTCGATTTCACGGTGACGCTCGGCGCAGGCGCGAGCGCGATCGGCTGGGATGCGACGCAGCTCGGCCGGCAGGCGGCCGACGAAACCTGGTCGGCGGGACGCATCGCGTCGACCTCGACACTCGTCGATGCCGACGGCCGGCCGCTGTGGACCGAACGCGCGCTGCTCGATGCCCGCGACCCGCTGCGCGGCGCACTGCAAGGCCTTGCCGGCTTTCCCGCGTACGGCACGCTGTGGGCCGCCGGGGCCGCGTGCGATGCGGCACTTGCCGAAGCGCTGGCCGTGCGCATGCCGTTCCACGACACGCTGCGTGCAGGCGCCACCTGCGTGACGCCCGGCGTCGTGCTCGTGCGGGCGCTGGCGACGTCGATGGAAGCGCTGCAGCGCCACTTCACCGACTGCTGGCTGCAGTTGCGGCCGATCGTGCACAGCGTCGACGCACGGCCACTACGTCTCTGGCAAACCTGAGCGCGTTCGCGCCACGCACCGTTTCGGCGCAGCGCCGCGCTGCGCGCCGCACGCTTGTCATGCATCACGCACCACGAACGCGCATGACGGCACGTGGATTGCCCATGGCACGCGCCTTGCTGCTTACATAAGCGATACACGACGCACGCAGAACAGCGCGGTGCTACGATGATCCGTGCACCTGCCCGATTGCGTGCGCACCGATAAAAATTACGTTTTCCTGAACGCCTGCCTTCATGAAACTGACTCCCCGCGAAAAGGACAAGCTGCTGATCTTCACGGCGGCGCTGCTTGCCGAACGCCGCCGCGCGCGCGGCCTGAAGCTCAACTATCCGGAGGCGGTCGCCTTCATCACCGCGGCGCTGATGGAAGCCGCGCGCGACGGCAAGACGGTGGCCGAGGTCATGCACTACGGCACGACGCTGCTCACGCGCGACGACGTGATGGACGGCGTGCCGGAAATGATTCCCGACATCCAGGTCGAAGCGACCTTCCCCGACGGCACGAAGCTCGTGACCGTCCATCACCCGATTCCGTGAGGCCCCGCATGATCCCCGGCGAAATCCTCACCGACGACGGCGAACACGAACTGAACGCGGGCCGCGCGACGCTGTCGCTCGTCGTCGCGAACACCGGCGACCGCCCGGTGCAGGTCGGCTCGCACTACCACTTCTTCGAAGTCAACGACGCGCTGTCGTTCGACCGCGCGGCCGCGCGCGGCTTCCGGCTCAACATCGCGGCCGGCACGGCCGTGCGTTTCGAGCCGGGCCAGACGCGCACCGTCGAGCTCGTCGCCCTCGCGGGCGAACGCGCCGTCTACGGTTTTCAGGGCAAGGTGATGGGGCCGCTGTAAGCCGCGCCCCGCTCTTCAGGAACAGCACATGACACTACGCTTGAGCCGCCGCGCGTACGCGGAAATGTTCGGGCCGACGACGGGCGACCGCGTCCGGCTCGCCGATACCGAACTGCTGATCGAGATCGAACGCGACTTCACCACGTACGGCGAGGAGGTGAAGTTCGGCGGCGGGAAGGTGATCCGCGACGGGATGGGCCAGTCGCAGCGCGTGGCCGCCGACGTGCCCGATACCGTCATCACGAACGCGGTGATCCTCGATCACTGGGGCATCGTGAAGGCCGACATCGCGATCAAGCACGGCCGCATCGCCGCGATCGGCAAGGCCGGCAACCCCGACATCCAGCCCGGCGTGACGATCGCGATCGGCGCCGCGACCGAAGTGATCGCCGGCGAAGGGCTGATCGTGACGGCGGGCGGCATCGACACGCACATCCACTTCATCAGCCCGCAGCAGATCGACGAGGCGCTCGCGTCGGGCGTCACGACGATGCTCGGCGGCGGTACGGGGCCGGCCACCGGCACCAACGCGACGACGTGCACGCCGGGCCCGTGGCACATGGAGCGGATGCTGCAGGCCGCCGACGGCTGGCCGATCAATCTCGGCTTCCTCGGCAAGGGCAACGCGAGCCTGCCGCAGCCGCTCGTCGAGCAGATCGCGGCCGGCGCGATCGGCCTGAAGCTGCACGAGGACTGGGGCACGACGCCCGCCGCGATCGACAACTGCCTGTCGGTCGCCGACGACACCGACACGCAGGTCGCGATCCACACCGACACGCTGAACGAGGCCGGCTTCGTCGAATCGACGGTCGCCGCGTTCAAGGGCCGCACGATCCACACGTACCACACCGAAGGCGCGGGCGGCGGCCATGCGCCCGACATCCTGAAGGTGTGCGGCGAGGCGAACGTGCTGCCGTCGTCGACCAATCCGACGCGCCCGTACACGATCAACACGCTCGACGAGCATCTCGACATGCTGATGGTGTGCCATCACCTCGATCCGTCGATCGCCGAGGATCTCGCGTTCGCCGAATCGCGCATCCGCCGCGAGACGATCGCGGCCGAGGACATCCTGCACGACCTCGGTGCGCTGTCGATGCTGTCGTCGGATTCGCAGGCGATGGGCCGCGTCGGCGAAGTGATCATCCGCACGTGGCAGACCGCGCACAAGATGAAGGTGCAGCGCGGCGCGCTGCCGGAAGATGGCGCGCGCAACGACAACTTCCGCGCGAAGCGCTACGTCGCGAAGTACACGATCAACCCGGCGCTCACGCACGGCATCGCGCACGAAGTCGGCTCGATCGAGCCCGGCAAGTGGGCCGACCTCGTGCTGTGGGAGCCCGCGTTCTTCGGGATCAAGCCGTCGATGATCCTCAAGGGCGGCATGATCGCGCTCGCGCAGATGGGCGACCCGAACGCGTCGATCCCGACGCCGCAGCCCGTTCACTATCGCGAGATGTTCGCGACGCGCGGCGGTGCGCTGGCGCGTACGTCGCTGACCTTCGTGTCGCAGATGGCGGCCGATGCGGGCATCGCGGAACGCTATGGCCTCGCGAAGCGGATCGTGCCGGTGCGCAACTGCCGCAACGTGACGAAGGCCGACATGATCCACAATGCCTGGCGTCCGTCGATCAGCGTCGACCCCGAAACCTACGACGTGATCGCCGACGGCCAGTTGCTCACCTGCGAGCCGGCGACGGTGCTGCCGATGGCGCAGCGCTATTTCCTGTTCTGATTTCCGGTTCCCCGCTTCATGCGCACCCTCGACAAACGCATTGCCCCGAACGTGAAACTCGCCGCGTCGCTCGTCGCGCGCGCACCGACGCTCACGCTCGCCTATGACGCCCGCTGCAAGAGCCGCCTCGCGGCGACGCTCGACACCGGCGAGGACGTCGCTGTCGTGCTGCCGCGCGGCACCGTGCTGCGCGACGGCGACGTGCTCGTCGCCGACGACGGCGCGCTCGTGCGCGTCGCAGCGGCGCCTGAAACCGTGCTGCTCGTGCGCGCGGCCGACCCGCTCACGCTGATGCGCGCCGCGTATCACCTCGGCAATCGCCACACACCGGTCGAGATCGGCGACGGCTACCTGAAGCTCGAAGCCGATCCGGTGCTCGCGGACATGCTGCGCCGGCTCGGCACGCAAGTCGAGGAAGCGCACGCACCGTTCCAGCCGGAGGCCGGTGCGTACGGCGGCGGCCACAAGCACGGGCACGACGCGACGTTCGCCGAGGACTACGCGCTCGCGCAGCAGGTGTTCGGCGAACACCACGGGCACTCGCACTCGCACGATCACGATCACGATCACGATCACGATCACGATCACGATCATCAGCATGGTCCCGGCTGCACGCACGACCACCACGGTCATGACCACCACTGAACTCGTCGCGCTGCTGCACCTCGCGTCGCCGGCACTGCCGATCGGCGCGTACAGCTATTCGCAGGGCCTCGAAGCCGCGCTCGACGCGAACCTGATCCGCGATGCCGATTCCGCGCGCGACTGGATCGCCAGCGGCCTGACCGACGTGCTCGCGCACGGCGAATTGCCGTTCCTCGCGCACCAGCTCGCCCGCTGGCAGGCGCACGACACGCACGCGCTCGTCGCCGAAAACGCATGGTTCGTCGCGAGCCGCGAATCGGCCGAACTGCGCCGCGAAACCGAACAGATGGGCTGGTCGCTCGCGCAGCTGTGCGCGTCGCTCGAATGGGGCGACGCCGCTCGCCGCGCGACGCTCGCGTCGCTATCGCCGGTTGCGCTGCCGACCGCGTTCGCGTACGCGGCGGCCACTCATGACGCCAGCGCCGACGCGACGCTCGCCGCGTACGCGTTCGGCTGGGTCGAGAACCAGACGTCCGCCGCGCTGAAGGCCGTGCCGCTCGGCCAGCTCGCCGGCCAACGCATCATCGTCGCGCTGCGCGGCGCGATCGACGCGGCCGTGCGCCGCGCGCTCGCGACGCCGCCCGACGCCGTCAACACGTTCGCGCCGCAGCTCGGCATCCTGTCCGCGCGGCACGAAACCCAGTACTCGCGGTTGTTCCGCTCCTGAACCTCATCGCCCGACCATGAACGCACCTGCCCCCTCCTCCGTCCGCCGCACGAAGAAACTTCCGCCGCTGCGCGTCGGCATCGGCGGCCCCGTCGGCTCCGGCAAGACCACGCTGCTCGAAATGCTGTGCAAGGCGATGCGCGAGCGCTACGACCTCGTCGCGATCACGAACGACATCTATACGAAGGAAGACCAGCGGCTGCTGACCGTCGCGGGCGCGCTGCCCGAGGAACGCATCATGGGTGTCGAGACGGGCGGCTGCCCGCACACGGCGATCCGCGAAGATGCGTCGATCAACCTCGAAGCCGTCGACCGGATGCTCGCGCGCTTTCCCGATGCGGACATCGTGTTCATCGAATCGGGCGGCGACAATCTCGCGGCAACCTTCAGCCCCGAGCTGTCGGACCTGACGATCTACGTGATCGACGTGGCCGGCGGCGAGAAGATTCCGCGCAAGGGCGGCCCCGGCATCACGAAGTCCGACCTGCTCGTGATCAACAAGACCGACCTCGCGCCGCTGGTCGGCGCGAACCTCGACGTGATGGCGTCCGACACGCGGAAGATGCGCGGCGAACGGCCGTACGTGATGACGAACCTGAAGGCGCTCGACGGCGTCGCGGACGTGATCGCGTTCATCGAAAAGAAGGGATTGCTGACGGTGTAAGCGGCATGGCGGCGGCTCACGTCGCCGCCATCATGCGCGCGCGGGCGGCGTTGCGCCGCCCTTCGTCTATTCGTCGTCGGAAGCAGTGCCCAGCCCGTCCGTCAGCGCACGCGCGCCGGCTTCGGCGGGCGGCAGCAGCGCGGCGAGCACGTCGACGGTGCGCGCGGTCGCGCCGCGGTGACGCGCCGCGAAGGCCGCGCCGGCCGCGCCCATCGCGATGCGCCGCGCCTTGTCGGCGAACAGCGCGTCGAGCACGTGCGCGAGATCGAGCGGATCCTCGACCTGCATCGCCGCACCGGCCGCGACCGCGTCGGCGGTCGCCTGCGTGAAGTTGAACACGTGCGGCCCGATCAGCACCGGCACGCCGACCGCGCACGCTTCGATCAGGTTCTGCCCGCCGAGCGGCAGCAGGCTGCCGCCGATGAACGCGACGTCGGCCGCCGCGTAGTACGCGCCGAGCTCGCCCATCGAATCGCCGAGCAACACCGCCACGTCGTCGGCCAACGGCTCGGCGGCCGGCCGGCCCGCGGCGAGCGCGGCCGCATCGGCCGCCCAGACCGAGCGCCGCACGCACTTGAGCCCGCTGCGCGCGACGAGCGCCTCGACCTCCGCGAAGCGCTGCGGATGACGCGGCACGAGCACCAGCAGCGCGCCGGGCGTGCGCATTTCCGCGAACGCCTGCAGCACCAGCGCTTCCTCGTTCTCGCGCGTGCTGGCGGCGACCCACACCGGCCGCGCGCCGATCGCGTCGCGCCACGCGTGGCCGCGTGCCGCGAGCTCCGGCGGCGTCGTCATGTCGAACTTCAGGTTGCCGAGCACCGTCACGTTGCGTGCGCCGAGCGACGTCAGCCGCTCCGCGTCGGCCGGGCTCTGCGCGAGCACGCGCGAGAAGCCGCCGAACACGTCGCGCGTCGCCGCGCCGAATTTCGCCGCGCGCCGGAACGAACGCGCGGACATCCGCGCATTGGTCAGCACGAGCGGCACGTCCGCGCGACGGCACTCGTCGATCAACGTCGGCCACACTTCGGTTTCCATCACGAGGCCGAGCGTCGGCCGCCATGCGTGCAGGAAGCGCCGCACCGCGCCCGGCATGTCGTACGGCAGGTAGCAGCGCAGCACGCGATCGCCGAAGATCTGTTCGCCGGTCGCGCGGCCGCTCGGCGTCATGTGCGTGAGCAGGATGCGCGCATCGGGGCGCGTGCGCATCAGCGCATCGATCAGCGGCTGCGCGGCGCGCGTCTCGCCCACCGACACCGCATGCACCCAGATCAGCGGCGCGCGGTCGTCGCGCGAGCGGCCGGCGACGCGACCGAAGCGCTCGCCGATATGCTCGCGATAGCCGCGCTCCTTGCGCGAGCGCACGTAGAGCCGGATGACGGCGGCCGGCGCGACGAGCCACCACAGCGCGCGATAGATCGCCCTCAGCATGCGGCCGCCCGGAGGTTGCGTCGAAGCAGGTGCGCGCTCAAACCAGCGCCCTGCCCGTCAGGCGCTCGAGAATGCCGAGCGGCGCGCATTCGCGGCGGACCATCGCGTCGACCGGCAGGAAGAAGGTCTGCTCGAGCATGAACTGGCCGGACATCACAGCGTGCGAAGTCTGATCCGAGAAACATATCCACACGCTGCCCGGCGGAAACGGCATCGTTTGCTGTGGACACGTCTTTTGATAGTCGAGATCGGCCTTCATCCCGTCGTGCAGGTTCAGCATCAGGTGGTCGTACGCGCTGCGCGGCGATTTCGTCACGTGCAGCAGGTTCAGCAGCCATGCCGAGCCGGGGAACTGCGGCCGGATCTTCGGCAGGAAGCGCTTCGCGACGTCCTCGAACGGCTCGCCGACGCGCCACACGCGCGGCACGCCGGCCGGGTTCACGTTCGTGAACACGCGCAGGATGCGCTCGCCGTAGTTCGGCCGCGACGGGAACGCGTCGACGTGCAGCCGGCTGTCGTCCTTGCGCCACGACGTCTGGCGCGTCTCGACCTGCATCAGCCGCAGGCTCGTCGGCGCGACGCGCAGCTTGCCGCGGTATTCGGGAAAGAGGCCGTCGACGAGCGAGCCGGCCTGCTGCTGGAAGCGCGCGACGAGCGCGCGCACGGCCGACTGCGTGACGCTGTCGCCGAGCACGCCGGCGAGCGCGCCGCCGTTCGGCGCGAGGCTGATGTTCTTGCGTTTCGGATCGGCGAGCGCCGGATCGAGCAGCGCTTCCTCGCCGCCTTCGATCGCGAAGCGCAGGTGCGGGAAATACAGCACCTTGCCTTCCTCGACCGCGGCCAGCAAGTGCTCGCGCGGCGCCGACAGGTTGTGTCCGCTCCAGTCGGCGGACGGGATTTCGATGATCTGGGATTCGCTCATGATCGGTTCGCGTGTGGACAGCGTTACAGGAGACCGAAGCCCGCGAGCGTCGACTTCACCTGCGCGATCGACGGGGGCTGCCCCGCCGTGCCGAGATTGACGACGTTCGGCGACCAGTAGCCGCCGGTCCGCCAGGCCGTCGCGAAATTGTACAGTTCGATCGTCGGTCGCTTCAGCGCGGCCGCGATGTGAACCAGACCTGTATCAACCCCGATCGTCGCGGCCGCGCCGTCGATCAGCCCGACCACGGCCGGCAGCGACAGCTTCGGCGGCACGATCGCCGCCGCGCCGAACTCCTTCGCGAGCCGCTCGCTGGTCGCCCGTTCCGCGTCGTTGCCCCACGGCAGCACGAGCGACGCGCCGCGCCGCACGAGCGCCTGGCCGAGCTCGATCCAGGCGGCGTCCGGCCACTGCTTGTCGGCGCGCGACGTCGCATGGACGAACACCACGTACGGCACCGGCAGGTTCAGGCCGAGCGCGGCCACCGCGAGCGCCGCCGCGCGCGTGTCGAGGCCGAACTCGACCGGATCGGCCGGGGTCGGTGCCGGGTCGCCGAGCGCCGCCGCGACGAGCTGGCGCGAGCGCTCGACCACGTGCGTGCGCGGCGCGATCGGCACGCGCTGGCGGTAGAAGAAGCGCACCGGCCATTCGTAGCCGGCGCCGTCGGTCCGGTTGCCGAGCCCGACGAGCGGGCCGCGCGCCCAGCTCGCGACCCATGCCGTCTTGATGAGGCCCTGGCAGTCGATCACGAGGTCGTACTGCTCGGCCGCGAGGCGCCGGCGGAATGCGCGGATCTCGCGCCACGTCGCGCCCGAGAACGGCTTCTTGCGCCAGCGGCGCAGCGAGAACGGCAGCACGTTGCGCACGCCGTCGACGAGCCGCACGAGGTCGACGAAGCTTTCCTCGACGAGCCAGTCGATCTGCGCATCGGGATGGCGGCGCCGGATATCGGCGATCACGGGCATGTTGTGCACGACGTCGCCCAGCGACGACACGCGCACGATCAGGATCTTTTGCACGCTGAAAAAACGCCGGCTGACAGCCGGCGACAGACATAAAGGGGGGATTTTATCCCGGCCGGACGACCGGACAGACAAAAAGCGGCCGCGCGCCGGGGGCGCGCGCCGCTTTTCGGGACAGGCACGGCCGATGAACGGCCGTCGTGCGGGCGGCCCGCCGGCCGCCGGCGCTCAGAACGGCAGCTTGACGTCCGGCTTCGCGGCCGTCAGCACGCGGCGGAAGTCTTCCTGGATGCGCTTGA
Organism: Burkholderia sp. BCC0506; assembly: GCF_902833145.1. Taxonomy (GTDB): domain Bacteria; phylum Pseudomonadota; class Gammaproteobacteria; order Burkholderiales; family Burkholderiaceae; genus Burkholderia. The sequence continues at coordinate 85,858 of NZ_CADFEN010000013.1, forward strand.
GCCCTTCCTGCGTCTCGGCTTCGAAACGCATCACGACGACCGGCGTCGTGTTCGACGAACGCGCGAGGCCGAAGCCGTCCGGATACTCGACGCGCAGGCCGTCGATCGTCACGACTTCCTCGGCGCCGTCGAACTTCGCCTCTTTCTGCAGCTTGTCGATCAGGCTGAAATTCTCGCCTTCGTCGAGCCAGAGCTGCAGTTCCGGCGTGCTCATCGCGTCCGGCAGGCTGTTGAGCAGCGCGCTCGGATCGGCCGTCTTCGCGAGGATCTCGAGCAGGCGCGCGCCCGTGTACAGGCCGTCGTCGAAGCCGTACCAGCGATCCTTGAAGAACACGTGGCCGCTCATTTCGCCGGCGAGCGGCGCACCCGTCTCGCGCAGCTTCGCCTTCACGAGCGAGTGGCCCGTCTTCCACATCAGCGGCTCGCCGCCCTTCGACTTCACCCACTGCGCGAGGTGACGCGTGCACTTCACGTCGTAGATGATCTGCGCGCCCGGGTTGCGCGACAGCACTTCTTCCGCGAACAACATCAGCTGGCGGTCCGGATAGATGATCTGGCCGTCCTTCGTGACGACGCCCAGGCGGTCGCCGTCGCCGTCGAACGCGAAGCCGAGCTCGGCGTCGGTGTCCTTCAGCGCCTGGATCACGTCCTGCAGGTTTTCCGGGTGAGCGGGATCGGGGTGGTGGTTCGGGAACGTGCCGTCGATGTCGGTGAAGCGCTCGACGAGTTCGCAACCGAGCGCCTTGAACAGGCGCGTCGCCAGCGGCCCCGCGACGCCGTTGCCGGCGTCGACGACGAGCTTCAGCGGCCGCGCGAGCTTCACGTCGCCGACGATGCGCGCGATGTACTGATCGGCGACGTCGATTTCCTCATACGTGCCGCTGCCCGTCTCGAACCGCTCGTCGACGATGCGGCGGTACAGCGCCTGGATCTGCTCGCCGTAGATCGCGGCGCCGCGCAGCACCATCTTGAAGCCGTTGTAGTCCGGCGGGTTGTGGCTGCCCGTGACGACGATGCACGAATCGACGCGGCGCTCGCCGCCCTTGAGCGCCAACGGCACGTTCGCCGCGAAATAACCGACCGGCGTCGGCACCATGCCGACGTCGACGACGTCGACCCCGGCCGCACGCAGGCCGTCGGCGAGCGCGCCGACGAGTTCCGGCCCGGACAGGCGGCCGTCGCGCGCGACGACGACCGCATCGCCGCCCTGCGCACGCACTTCGCTGCCGAATGCGCGGCCGATCCCGCGCGCCGTGTCGACGTCGAGTGTCTTGCCGACCACGCCACGGATGTCATATGCCTTGAAGATGGATTGGGAGATCATCGATTCTCTTCTCTCTCAGTTGCGTGCATGGAAAATTGTCTGGCTTGGCTGGCCGCCTCTCGCCGGTGCCGCGCATGATACATGCGGCCCCGTAAAACAAGGAACGGAACGGCTGGAGCGGTCGCGATCCCACTTATAATCGCGGGTTTCGATGACACGCATACCGCCCATTTTAATGCCTAGCCGCCCCGCCGCCGCCCACCCGCCGCTTCCGGCCGCTCCCCGCGCGCGCCGCCGCTGCCGCGCATGCTGAAGCGCTTCGGCAACCCGGACGTCGCGAAGGCCGTCGCGAACCTCGTCTGGCTGGGGCTCGAACGGCTCACGCAGATCGGCGTCGCGATCGCGATCAGCGGCCTGCTGGCCCGGTATTTCGGGCCAGATGTGTTCGGCAAATGGCAGTATGCGAATACGCTTCTCCTGGTACTGGCGCCGCTCACCTGGGTGTGCGGCGCGGAAATCCTCGTCCCGACCATCGTCCAGCGCCCGCCCGCCCAGCTCGGCGCGGTGCTCGGCAGCGCGTTCGTGCTGCGCATCGCCGTGTCGGTCGCCGCGCTCGCCGCGACCTGGATCGCGATCGCCGCGGGCGCCTTCGATCCGCTCGTCGGCGCGATGCTCGCGGGCCTGGCGGTCACGATGGTGTTCCGCGAGCCGTTCGTCGGCGTGATCAACGCGTGGCTGCAGAGCATGACCTACAGCAAGCCGCAGCTCGTCACCAGCATGGTCACCGCGCTCGCCAAGGCGCTGCTCGTCTGGCTGCTGGTCCGCGCGGCCGCCGGCCCCGCCCGCTTCGCGTGGCTGTGGGCGCTGGAAGCCGCCGCGATCGGCGTCGCGCTGCTGCTGTACTACCGTCATCGTAACGGCGGCACGCTCGGCTGGACGTTCGACACACCGCTGTTCCGGCACTTTGCCACGGCCGGCACCGTGTTCTGGCTCGGCCTCATCTGCATGTACCTGTTCCTGAAGCTCGACCGCCTGATGCTCGAGCGCCATGTATCGTTCGCCGATCTCGGCCGCTACTCGGCCGCGCAACAGCTCAACGAGAACTGGATCACGCTCGCGCTGATGCTCGCGCAGACGATCGCGCCCGCGTTCGTGTACCGCGTGCAGGACGTCGCGCGGCTGCGCCGCAACATCGTCCGGCTGATCGCGATGACGGCCGGCCTGATGACGGCCGGCGCGCTCGTGCTCGACGCCGCCGCCCCGCTGATCGTCGGCAAGGTGTTCGGCCGCGGCTACGAAGCGTCCGTCGACATCTTCCGCTGGGCCGTCTGGCTGTCCGTGCCGGCCGGCATCGAGGCGATAGGCAATCTTATCGTTCTCAAATATCAAGCAAAATTCGTGTTGCTGACGAAATGGCTGCTCGCGCTGGCGATCGCCGCGCTCGTCAATCTGTTCGCGATTCCGCGGCTCGGCCTATACGGCGCGCTCGTCGGGCTGGCGGCCGGCTACCTGGCCGCCGCCGCCGTCAACTTTCATTACATCCGTTTCAAGCTGCAAACATGACGTCCCCCGCTTGCCCGCCCCCGCTCGACGACGTGGCCGTGCTGATGCCGGCCTACAACGGGCACGACGACGTCGTCCGGACCCTCGCGTCGTTTCGCGAGGATGCGCCCGTGCACGTGCTGATCGTCGACGACGGCAGCACGCCGCCGATCGCCGCGCCCGACCTGCCCGGCCTCGCGATCGACGTGCTGCGCATGCCGGAGAACGGCGGCATCGAACGCGCGCTGGCAGCCGGCATCGACGCGCTCGCGGCGCGCGGCTTCCGCTACGCGGCCCGCATCGACGCGGGCGATCTCGCCGCGCCGCAGCGCCTCGCGAAGCAGCGCGCCTATCTCGGCGCCCATCCGAACGTCGCCTGCGTCGGCATGTGGACGCAGGCCGTGTCGCGTGCCGGCGAGCCGCGCTTCATGCTGACGCCGCCCGCCGATCCGCGCATGCTGCGCCGCACGCGCTTCCTGCGCTCGCCGCTCGTGCATCCTTCCGTCATGTTGCGCATCGACGCCGTGCGCGAAGTGGGCAACTATCGCGCGAAGTACCGCGCGGCCGAGGATCTCGATCTTTTTTTACGGTTAATGCAACGCTACGATTGCGCGAACCTGCCGGAACTCGGCCTGTATTACGAGCTTAACGAGGGCGGGATCAGTGCGACCAAACGCCGGCGCCAGCTGGTGTCGACGCTCACGCTGCTGCTGCGCCACTTCAACGTGCTGAACCCGTACGACTGGGCCGGCCTCGCCAAGAACCTGCTGCACTTCGTGACGCCGTACCGTACGCTGCAGCGCATCAAGCAGACGCTGTTCGCCGCGCGGCCGTCCGCCTGACGCGTATCCGGCATTTACCACGCTTTATTTTTTCTTTTTTTTCATGTCCGCCACCTCCCCGCTGCGCATCGCGCTCGTCTGCAACACGGCCTGGGCGATCCATACGTATCGCCACGGGCTGATCCGTGCGCTCGTCGCGCGCGGCGCCGAGGTCGTCGTGATCGCGCCGCACGACCGCACGGTGCCGTTGCTCGAGCAGATGGGCTGCCGCTACGTGGCGCTCGCGGTCGCGTCGAAAGGCACGAGCCCACGCGAGGACCTCGGCACGCTTGCCGCGCTGGTGCGCCACTACCGCGCGCTGCGGCCCGATCTCGTGTTCCATTACACGATCAAGCCGAACATCTACGGCTCGGTGGCCGCGTGGCTCGCGCGCGTGCCGTCGATCGCGGTGACGACCGGCCTCGGCTACGTGTTCATCCAGAAGAGCCGCGCCGCGAGCGTCGCGAAGCGCCTGTACCGGTTCGCGTTCCGCTTCCCGCGTGAAGTGTGGTTCCTGAACCGCGACGATCTCGCGACCTTCACCGACGAGCGGTTGCTCGCGCATCCCGCGCGCGCGCGGCTGCTGCACGGCGAAGGCGTCGATCTCGAACAGTTCTCGCCCGTGCCGCTGCCCGCCGGCGACGCGCCCGTCTTCATCCTGATCGGCCGGCTGTTGTGGGACAAGGGCGTGCGCGAGTACGTGGAGGCCGCGCGTGTCGTACGCGAGCGCCACCCGAACGCCCGCTTCCAGCTGCTCGGGCCGCTCGGCGTCGACAATCCGAGCGCGATCGGTCGCGCGAATGTCGACGCGTGGGTCGAAGAAGGCATCGTCGAGTATCTCGGCGAAGCGCACGACGTGCGCCCGCACATCGCGGCGGCCGACTGCGTCGTGCTGCCGTCGTACCGTGAAGGCGTGCCGCGCACGCTGATGGAAGCATCGGCGATGGGCCGCCCGATCGTCGCGACCGACGTGCCGGGCTGTCGCGACGTCGTCGCCGACGGCGAAACGGGCTTCCTGTGCCGCGTGCGCGATAGCGCGAGCCTCGCGGAGCAACTGAATCGCATGATCGCGCTCGGGCCGCAAGGCCGCGCGGCGATGGGCGCACGCGGCCGGCACAAGGTCGCGGCGGAATTCGACGAACAGCAGGTCGTCGAACGCTACCGGGAGACCATCCATTCGTTGACAGGATTCACACTCTGAAGGAGCGCATCGGAAATGACCGCTAAAGGCACCATCCTCGTTACCGGCGGCGCGGGCTATATCGGCTCGCACACGGCCGTCGAGCTGCTCGACAACGGCTACGACGTCGTGATCGTCGACAACCTCGTGAACAGCAAGGCCGAGTCCGTGCGGCGCATCGAGCGGATCACGGGCAAGACGCCCGCGTTCCACCAGGTCGACGTGTGCGACGAAGCCGCGCTCGCGAAGGTGTTCGACGCGCACCCGATCACCGGCACGATTCACTTTGCGGCGCTCAAGGCCGTCGGCGAATCGGTCGCGAAGCCGCTCGAGTACTACCAGAACAACATCGGCGGCCTGCTCGCCGTGCTCAAGGTCATGCGCGAGCGCAACGTCAGGCAGTTCGTGTTCAGCTCGTCCGCGACCGTGTACGGCGTGCCCGAGCGCTCGCCGATCGACGAATCGTTCCCGCTGTCCGCGACGAACCCGTACGGCCAGTCGAAGCTGATCGCCGAGCAGATCCTGCGCGACCTCGAGGTGTCCGATCCTTCGTGGCGCATCGCGACGCTGCGCTACTTCAACCCGGTCGGCGCGCACGCGAGCGGGCTGATCGGCGAGGATCCGGCCGGCATCCCGAACAACCTGATGCCGTACGTCGCGCAGGTGGCGGTCGGCAAGCTGGAGAAGCTGCGCGTGTTCGGCTCCGACTACCCGACGCCGGACGGCACCGGCGTGCGCGACTACATCCACGTCGTCGATCTCGCGAAGGGGCACATCGCCGCGCTCGACGCGCTGGTGAAGCGCGATGCGAGCTTCGTCGTGAACCTCGGCACCGGGCAAGGCTACAGCGTGCTGGAAGTCGTGCGTGCGTTCGAGAAGGCGTCGGGCCGCCCGGTGCCGTACGAACTCGTCGCGCGCCGCCCGGGCGACATCGCCGAGTGCTATGCGAACCCGCAGGCCGCGGCCGACATCATCGGCTGGCGCGCGACGCTCGGCATCGAGGAAATGTGTGCCGACCACTGGCGATGGCAGGAGGGGAACCCGCGCGGTTTTGTATAATCCGCTGTCCATTTTCCGAGCGATCCCATGCTCAGCTTCGCGTCCGGCTTCATCGTCTCCCTGCTCGTCACCCTGTTCATCGTGCGCTACGCGCATCTGCACGAGAAATTCTCGGTCGACAGCGACCTCGCCGGCGTGCAGAAATTCCACGTGCGGCCCGTGCCGCGCGTCGGAGGCATCGGGATCCTCGCCGGGGTCGTCATTGCCGCGCTGGTGCTGTCCCGGCGCTATCCGACGATCTCCGGCAGCATTCTCGGGATCGCGGCGTGCGGGTTGCCCGCTTTCCTGTCCGGCCTCGTCGAGGACCTGACCAAGCGCGTGTCGCCGCGCGCGCGGCTGCTGTGCACGATGGGCGCGGCCGCGCTCGCATTCTGGCTGCTCGGTATCGCGGTCAAACGCATCAGCGTGCCGCCGCTCGATTTCCTGCTCGGCTACGTGGCCATCTCGGCGTTCATCACGGTGCTCGCGGTTGCGGCGCTCGCGAATGCGATCAACATCATCGACGGCTTCAACGGGCTCGCGTCGATGGTCAGCTTCATGATGTTCGCGTCGCTCGCGTATGTCGCGTTCCATGTCAACGACCCGGTCGTGATGTCCGCGTCGATCATCATGATGGGCGCCGTGCTCGGCTTCTTCCTGTGGAATTTCCCGGCCGGGCTGATCTTCCTCGGCGACGGCGGCGCGTATTTCATCGGCTTCATGCTCGCGGAACTCGCGATCATGCTCGTGATGCGCAACCGCGAGGTGTCCGCGTGGTACCCGGTGCTGCTGTTCATGTATCCGATCTTCGAGACCTGCTTCTCGATCTACCGGAAGAAATTCATCCGCGGGATGTCGCCGGGGATTCCGGACGGCGTGCATCTGCATATGCTCGTGTACAAGCGGTTGATGCGGTGGGCCGTGGGGACGAAGCACGCGCATGATCTGACGCGGCGCAATTCGCTGACTTCACCGTATCTGTGGCTGCTGTGCCTCGTCGCGGTGATACCGGCGACGCTGTTCTGGCGGCATACGGTGCATCTGTTCGTGTTCGTCGTGCTGTTCGCGTTGACCTACGTGTGGCTGTACATCAGCATCGTGCGGTTCAGGGCGCCGCGGTGGATGGTGGTGCGGAAGCATCGGCACAGCCGCTGAACCGCGTAACCGGCTTCCAGACGAAAAAAAGCGCCCGGCAGGGCGCTTTTTTTCGTCTTGCCGAGTCAGTTCACGACCAGGCATCGCGTCAACCGTTCGATACGACACGCACCGTCGGCACACTCTGCAACACGGGGGCCACGGCCGTCTGGTATTCCGGCACCCAGCGCCGCAGGTCGCGCCGCACTTCGTCATCCGACAGCACGCGATGCTGCATCAGCCACGGCAGCAGTTCGTCGAGGAAATTGTCCGGCACTTCGCGCGCCCGCGCGATCCGCAGCTTCGGGTGCGGCGTGCGTGTCGTCGCCTCGTCGTCCGCGAGCAGTTCCTCGTAAAGCTTCTCGCCCGGCCGCAGCCCGGTGAACTCGATGCGGATCTGTTCTTCCGAAAAGCCGTACAGGCGGATCAGGTCGCACGCGAGATCGACGATCTTCACCGGCTCGCCCATGTCGAGGATGAAGATCTCGCCGCCCTGCCCCATGCTCGATGCCTGCAGCACGAGCTGCGACGCCTCCGGGATCGTCATGAAGAAACGCGTGATCTCCGGGTGCGTGACCGTCACCGGGCCGCCCTTCGCGATCTGCTGCTGGAACTTCGGAATCACGCTGCCCGCGCTGCCGAGCACGTTGCCGAAGCGCACCGTCTCGAACTGCGTACGGCCGCTCGTCTGCTGCAACGCCTAGCAGGCCATTTCGGCGAGACGCTTGCTCGCACCCATCACGTTGGTCGGATTGACGGCCTTGTCGGTCGAGATCAGCACGAAGTGGCGCACGTCGTGGCGGATCGCCGCGCGCGCCACGCGATAGGTGCCGAGCACGTTGTTGCGCAGCGCCTGCCACGCGTTGTGCTCCTCCATCAACGGCACGTGCTTGTAGGCGGCCGCGTGGAACACGATGTGCGGCGCATGGCGCGACATCACCTGGTCGAGCAGCAGCGAATCCTTCGCATCGCCGATGATCGGCACCACGGGCAGATCCGGAAAGCGCTCGCGCAATTCCTCGGTCAGCCGGTACATCGCGTATTCGGACAGGTCGAACGCGACAAGCTGCGCCGGCGCGAAGCGCAGGATCTGCCGGCACAGCTCGGAGCCGATCGAGCCGCCCGCGCCCGTCACCATCACGACGCGGCCGCGCAGCAGCGCTTCGACGTGCGGCGTGTCGATCGTCACGGCATCGCGACCGAGCAGATCCTCGAGATCGATGTTCCGCACCTGGGACAGGAAGCCCTGCCCCGGCATCAGCGCGGTCAGCGAGGGCAGCACCATCGCCTTCACGCCGGCCCGCACGCACAGCGTCGCGACACGACGCTGGGTCTCGACCGACGCCGACGGAATCGCGATGATCGCGTATTCGACCTTCATCGCATCGGTCCAGTGCTTGAGGTCGTTGAACGAGCCCAGCACCTTGTAGCCGTAGATTTCGCGCCCCTGCTTCGTGACGTCGTCGTCGAGCAGGCCGACCAGGCGCCATTCGCCGGAACGCGACAATTCGCGCGCAAGGCTCGCGCCGGCCGTGCCCGCACCGAGCACCAGCACCGGCTTGCCCTTGCCGACGAGGCCGCCGTACAGGTAGTACTCCTTCGTCGCGCGATAGAGCGCACGCGCACCGCCCATCGCCAGGAACAGCATCAGCGGCGACACGAGCAGCACCGAGCGCGGAATGATCGGCTGCGGCTGGAACATCACGGCGCCGATCATCACGATCACGCCACCGCCAACCACCGCCTTCGAAATGCGCACCAGGTCGGGCAGGCTCGCGAAGACCCACAAGCCACGATACAGGCCGAACCCATGGAACATCAGCGCGTAGACGGGCAGCACCCACGTCAGCGCCATCAGCGCGCCGCTCAGGAAATCATGCGGGACGCTACCGTTGAAACGGACGAGATAGGCGAACAACCACGCGGCAACCACCGCCGTCAGGTCGAACAGGAAAGCGCTTAGCGAAAGCCATGATGCTTTGGATCGCAACATCGGCGGGAGACCTCAAGAGTTATTTTCGGCGGCCGACTGAAACCGGCGCCAACGCATGTCGATCACCAATCCGATACATGCCAGGACGCCATACCATGCGAAGAACGACAGCCACTGCTGCAGTTCCGGGCGGCCCTTTGCCCACACGGCGACGATTATGCCTGCGAGCATGATGAGGTACCAATAAAGAGCAGTCCGGCGGTGACCTACGCCGGCCCGGACCATCCTTTGATAATAATGCTCGCGGTGCGCTTGCCAGAACTTTTCGCCACGTAACAGACGTCTCAAAAGTGTTACAGATGCATCGGCAATAAAGGGCGCAAACACCAACGCCGGGAACCAGATCGGCCACACGCCCCTGCTCCAGCCCCAGTAGCCAAGCGCTCCAGCGAGGAATCCGAGCGGAATCGAGCCGGCATCGCCGAGAAACAGCCGAGCCGGGTGGAAATTAAGCAGAAGAAAGCCCAGCGCCGCGCCGGCGACCGCTGCGCCGGAGACGACGAGATCGGGCGACGCCGCTGCGCCGCCGAGCGCCGCGACCGCATACCCCCCGAAGCCGAACAACGCCATGCCGCCAGCAAGCCCGTCCGCGCCGTCCATGAAGTTGTACAGGTTCGCCAGCCAGACCATCGCGAAGCCCACGCAGGCCAGCAGCCACCAAGGCGCGTCAGCCGGAAACACGACGATCAGCGCGGTCACTGCCGCGAGATGCGCGGAGAACCGCACACGGGCCGGCAACCCGCGCCGGTCGTCGATCTGAGATATCGCGGCGAGCCCTGCCGCTGCTGCAGCGATCAGCCATAGCCGTGGTGCCAGCGCGAGTAGCGCGACGACGCATACCGGCACGATGCCCCAGCCACCGACCCGTGGCGTCGGCAGCGTATGAAGTGAGCGGTCGTTCGGAATGTCGGTAGCGAGACGCCACGCGAGGCCGGTGGCGAGCAGCACGCGCAGAATGGCCGTCGATGCGGCAGCAGCGGCCAGCGCCACTGCGAGCGCAGCGGGCCACGTGGATATCGGGAGATACATGGCGATTATTGTTGTGCGTCGCGCGAACGATACCACGCTGCCGTCGCTTCGAGGCCCTGCCGAGTCGTATAAGGCGGATGCCAGCCGAGCACGCGCGTGATCCTTGCCGTATCGAGCTCCAGGCTGCCGGTCAGCCGATCGATGGCCGCTCGGCGTCCAGTCACGGCACCGATCGCCTGCAGCACGATTGGCGGAACGGGCAACAGGCGTGCGGGCTTGCCGAGCACGTCACCGACCATGCGCAGCAGGCCGGTGACCGACGGCGCGTCGTCGTCGGCGACGTGAAAGCACTCGCCGGCCGCACGCGGGTCGGTTGCGCACTGCAACAATACATCGGCAAGGTTGCCGACATAGACGAGACTGCGCCGCGCGGTGATCGCGCCGAGCGGTAGCGGTATCCCCCGGGCGACCGCGTCCATCATCCGCAGGAAGTTCGCGCGGACGGCGGGGCCATAGACGAGCGGGGGCCGCACGATCACGATCTCGAGGCCCGACTCGGCGCCATAGGCAAGCAACGACTGCTCCGCTTCGAGCTTGGATATGCCGTAAGGATCGCTCGGCACAGCGGGGCACCGTTCGTCGAGTGGCGGGCGGCCCGTGCTGCTTTCCGCGATGGCCTTGACACTGCTGACGTACACGAAGCGCGTGGCGCCCGCCTGAAAGGCCGCGCGCGCGACCCGCAACGTGCCTTCGACGTTGGTCGCGCGGTAGCTCGCCAGCGGATCGACCGCGGTATCGCGCATCACGTGCACGCGTGCGGCAAGATGCACGACGCTGTCGCAGCGCATGTCCTGCATCCACCGCTCGTCGACGCCGTCAAAGTCGCTTGCATCGTGCACGCGTTCGACATCCACGTCAGGGGCGGTGCCCGCGGTGCGCACAAGCCCGACCGTTGCGATACCTTCGGCGCGCAACGCACGTGCAAGCACCTTGCCGACGAATCCGTTCGCCCCGGTAATCAGGACGCGACGACTCATCGGCTTCCCTCGCCACGGCGTTGCCGCCGGAAAGTGTAAAATTCAGCGGCTTTCATCTGAACAAAACGGCCGCACGCCGGGCGGCCTGCCGGCCCAGCCTGCGGTCGAATCGGTGCTCCCGTTAGAACAATCAGCGCGTATTGTATGCTGCACCGGCCGCCGCGACGGCATTCCGGGCCGGGCCGCTCCGTCGCTCTGGCGTGCGTGAACACCATGCGAGCCGTGCTGGCAAAGGTAACAGGACGTTGCATCGCTCGACGCCATGCACGCTTTCCTGCACGCTGTGTCGTTCGCAATCCCCGCTTCCCGCCTCCGTTCACGGCCCCTGCCGACGCTTTGTATGCGCCCCGGCAACGCGCCCCATTCTCAGCCGTCCCGTGCGCACCTACAATGTGAACTTTTCGGGACCCCCGAATTCGCGAGCGTAGTGTCTCGTCACACACGCGGATAATTGGGTCCAAATCAGAAACACAGAGATCGAGCCGTCTATGAAAGTGCTGTTTGCCACGTATCCGATGGCGTTCCATACCCCCGGCGGCGGAGAAATCCAGTTATTGGCCTATCGCAAGCATCTGCCCGCTCATGGTGTGGATGTGACGCTTTTCGACCCCTGGAACCCGCGTTTTCTCGAACACGACGTGGTTCATTTCTTTTCATGCGTCGGTGGCTCAGTACATTTCTGCAACTTCGTCAAGCAACTGCAACTGCCGCTCGTCGTGTCGTCGAGCCTATGGGTCACCGAGGACACGAAGCACCTGTACCCGATGGGCGAAATCCATCACCAGTTCTCTCTGGCTGACCGCGTCGTGACCAATTCGGACATCGAATCCGATACGCTTGCACGCGTATTCGAACTGCCGCGCGAAAAGTTCGTCAGCGTGCTGAACGGCGTCGAACCCATTTTCTACGACCGCCAGCCCGCGTTGTCATTCAGGGATGCGTTCGATCTGCGCGAGCGCTTCATCCTGAACGTCGGCAATATCGAGCCGCGCAAGAACCAGCTCGCGCTCGTTCGTGCCATGAAATCGTTCCCTGAACTGAAGCTCGTGCTGATCGGGCATCAGCGCGATCAGGCCTACGCACGTGCCTGTCTCGAAGAGGGCGGCGACCAGGTCGTCTATCTAGGCGCACTGCCGCACGAGTCGCCGATCCTGCGTGCCGCCTACGCGGCGTGCGAGGTGTTCTGTCTGCCCAGCACGCTGGAAACGCCCGGACTGGCAGCCCTCGAGGCGCACGCGGCGGGCGCACGCACCGCGATCACGCGTGTCGGTTCGACGCAAGAGTACTTCGGACACCATGTGACGTATCTCGATCCGAACGACGTCTCCAGCATCGCCCAGTCGATCCGGCTCGCCATGACCCTCGAACCCGCCGCCGCACGCCCCGAGCGGGATCTGTCGTGGCAGGCCGTGCTCGCACCGTTGAAGACCCTGTACACATCGCTTTCGCCGGCATGATTGTCCTGATCCACGCGGCCAGCCACGCCAGCCTCACCGCACGCTCGTCGTCCTGATTCGCACGCTGCGCGCGCGAGGCAGTCTCCTGCCGCCCCTAACAGCCATCCATCGCACTTCATCGAACATGAAACTCGAACTGCAACCGCTAAACAACGTTGAGGCATCGTCGGATGCCGCATACTCGTGGAACGCTACGACGAACGACCCGCAGTTCGCAATCGTTGGCTGGGAGCACATGCGGGGACGAACCGTCCACGTGTCGTTCACGCTGTCGACCGGCGAGATGCCGCGTACGCCGTGCATGCTCTATGTCGACAAGGGCGACGGCATGTCGGAGCAAAATGCAGTCTGGCTGCGTGTCGACGCCAACGGGAAGGTCGATCAGACCATGTCTTTCCCGTGGACCCTGCGGGCGGTGCGCTTCGATCCGATCGCGTTCGCCGGACCGTTTTCGGTCGGCGATTTCACGCTGACGGTCGACGAAGCATCGTTGCCGTTCGGTGAACCGAATGCCGCGGCACTCGCGCAATCCGACGCGGCCGCAACGGCCGCCCCGGCACTCGCACCGACATACGAGAACTGGATTTCGATCAACGAAGTGGCAGCGGAACGCTACCCGGCGCTGGTCGAATCGATGCAACAGTGGCATCGCCAGCCGCTGATCAGCATCGTCATGCCGACGTACAACTCTCCGGCCCAGTACCTGCGCAAGGCGATCGACTCCGTACGCAATCAGGTCTATACGAACTGGGAGCTCTGCATTGCCGACGACAATTCGACGCAGCCCCACGTGAAGGCGATCCTCGACGAATACGCCGCACACGATCCGCGCATCAAGATCGCCTATCGCACCACCAACGGCCACATCAGCGCGGCAAGCAACAGCGCACTGGCACTGGCCACCGGCGATTTCGTCGGCCTGCTCGATCACGACGACGAGCTGCATCCGCTCGCCCTCTACTATGTCGCCGAGCTGATCGACTAGGATCCGCAGGCTGCGCTGATCTATAGCGACGAGGACAAGCTCACGGTCGACGACCGACGTTACGAACCGTATTTCAAGTGCGACTTCAATTACGACCTCTTCCTCGGTCAGAACATGATTTCGCACCTCGGCGTGTACAAGACCGACATCCTGCGCCAGATCGGCGGATTCCGGGAAGGGCTTGAAGGTTCGCAGGACTACGACCTCGCGCTGCGCGTGATCGAAGCAATCGGGCCGGGCGCGATCCGGCACATTCCGCGCGTCCTGTATCACTGGCGCGTGCTGCCGGAGAGCACCGCATCGAGCGTCGACGCAAAGCCCTATGCCGTCATCGCAGCCGGCCGCGCCGTTCAGGAGCACCTGACGCGATGCCACATCGCAGCGAAGGTACAGTCCGCCGATGGCGCGTCGATGTATCAGCGGGTCGTCTACGCCCTGCCGGAAAACGAACCGCTCGTCGAAATCATCATCCCGACCCGCGACGGGGCGAATCTCATCAGACAATGCATCGACTCGATCCGCAATCTGACGACGTACCGGAACTACCGGATCACGATCATCGACAACGGTTCGGAAAAGCCGGAAACCTTCGAACTGTTCAAGAGCTACGGCAGCGATTCGCGCATCCGTGTGGTGCGTGACGACTCGCCATTCAACTATTCGGCGTTGAACAATCGCGTCGCGCTCGCGAGCAGCGCCGATTTCGTCTGCCTGCTGAACAACGACATCGAGGTCATCACGCCGGACTGGCTGAGCGAACTCGTGTCGATCGCGCAGCAGGACGGCGTGGGCGCCGTGGGTGCCAAGCTGCTCTACCCCGACGATACGATCCAGCACGCCGGCGTGTTCCTCGGCATGGGCGGGCTCGCCGGCCACGGCCACAAGCACCTGCCGCGCCACGCGCCCGGCTACTTCTGCCGCGCGGCACTGCGCAATGCGGTCAGTGCGGTGACGGCGGCCTGCCTCGTGATCCGCACGAGCATCTATCGTGAAGTCAACGGTCTCGACGAGGACCTCGTCGTCGCGTTCAACGACGTCGATTTCTGCCTGCGCGTACGCGAAGCCGGCTACCGCAACGTGTGGACGCCGTTCGCCGAGCTGTATCACCACGAATCCGTATCGCGCGGCTACGAAGACACGCCAGAGAAGATGGAACGCTTCGTGAAGGAAATCGATTTCGTGAAGAAGCGCTGGGGCAATGCGCTGTGGAACGACCCGTTCTACTCGCCGAACCTTTCCATCGATTCGACGGAATTCGTGATCACGATGAGCCCGCGTCTTGCCAATGCCGAATAACACCATGCACTTGACCAGAGACTGGGCAACCGAACACCGACATCCGTCACCCGCTGCGCTTTTCTCGCTGCCGAACGCGGTCTACTTCCTGCTGAAGTTCCGATCCGATCTCGCGTCCTTCGAGCACCGCACGGTCGAAGGACGGATGACGCTGTACTTCTGGTGGAAAGCCTACGGCGAGCGTGACTATCCGGACTTCGAATGGCTGCTGGACGACGCGGATACCGCGTACATGCGGCAACTGAGCGTCACCACGCTGCTCGAGAAATTCCCCCGCGCGGTGAGCTTCTGGCTGGCGGGCCACGCGACTGGCCTGCTGGACGACGGCGCCCTGCTCGACGCACTGCTCAAGAGCGACTTGGCGATCGGGCCGACCCAGGCTTGGCTGCCACGCTTCATGTCTCTGCTCGTCGACTCCCGGGCGGATTTGCGCATGCACATCGATCTCGGCACCTTCTCCGGCCAGCTTGCATCCCTGAGCTGGTGGGAAACGCACGGCCAGTTCGAGTATCCGCGACTGTCCTGGTCATCCAGCCCCGTATGGGATCGGCTGAATGAACTGGGCCTCGAGCAGGAGTCGACATCTATTGGCGTTCCCGCGTTCCTCGAACTGCTCGTCGACAGTCGAACCGATCTGCGCGCGAACCTCGACACGAAGACCTTCGGTGGCCGCTTCAACGCGCTGCTCTGGTGGAGCGAACACGGCCGGTTCGAATACCCACGGCTCGTCTGGCAAACGCAACCCGTCATCAATCGCCTGAACGAGATCGAGCCCGACGATCAGGGGACCCTCATCGACGTCCCGCGCTTTCTGGCGCCCCTGGTCGACAGCCGTGAGGACTTGCGTCTGCAGTTCGACCTGTCGACGTTTACCGGCCGCCTGAACATGCTGTTTTGGTGGAATGCGCACAGCAAGCGCGCGTACCCGCGACTGCGCTGGTCGACCGCACGGATCTTCGATCGGCTCAACGAGCTCGACGACGGCGATGCGCGCGGCCTGTTCCGCGTCCCGGCGTTCTTGTCGCGGCTGATCAACAGCCGTCCCGATCTGCGACCGCTGTTCGACGTCGAAACGTTCCAGGGACGGCTCAATGCGATGAGATGGTGGACCGAGCACGGTAAGCGCGAATATCCGGGGCTCGAATGGCACGTCCAGGACAGCGTCGGCGACTTGATGCAGACAGCCGCGCCGTCCGGCGCGACGATCGCCCTGCCCCGCTTCCTCGCGTCGATTCATGCTAGCCGACCGGATCTGGTGGCTGCCTTCGACGTTGCGACGGCAGACGGCGCACGCGCGCTGGTCGCCTGGTGGCAAGCGTGCGGCAAGAACGAATATCCGCTCCTCCAGCAACTCGACGTGGTGGTGCCCGACGGCAGCGAGCGGCCCCTCGTCTCGATCAGCGGTGGCTCGCTGCAAGCGCTCGCGCGCCCGTTCGGCGTGAATATCGTCGGCTTCCCGCAGGGCGTCCTCGGCCTCGGCGAGGACGCGCGAATGGCCGCGCAAGCGATGCAGCTCGGCGGTTTCGACGTGGCGCTCGTCAACGCGCCGATGAGCGGCCCGAGCAGGATCGACATGTCGATGAACCATTTGCTGCGCGACGATCTCGCGTATCAGGTCAGCCTGTTCTGCCTTCCGCCGCCCGAAATGGTCCGACTTACGCTTGAAGGCGGACGCCGGCTCGTCGAATCGGACACCTACCGAATCGGCGCATGGCCATGGGAGTTGCCTCACTGGCCGAGCGCGTTCGGCCCGGCGGATGCATTCGTCGACGAGATCTGGGCTCAGAGCCATTTCGTCGAAGCCGCCTATACGCGGCTCGGCTCGCCCCGCGTAAAGCATATGCCGATGGCCGTCGTGATCCCCGAGCCCCGCGAGATCGATCGAAAGCGCTTCGGTCTGCCCGAGCATGACTTCCTGTTCTACCTGATGTTCGACGGCAACTCGTGGCTGACACGGAAAAACCCGGTCGCCGGCGTGATGGCATTCAAGCAGGCATTCGCCCGGGAGACGAGCGGTGTCGGTCTCGTCGTCAAGGCAATGAACGTGCGCGACGACGATCCGACATGGCGGCAGGTCCGCGAGCTGGCCGTCGCGGATGACCGTATCCATATCGTGTCCGAACGACTCGACCGGCAGGACACGATCGACTTCATGGCAAGTTGCGACGCCTATATTTCGCTGCACCGCAGCGAAGGCTTCGGCCGCGTCATCGCCGAAGCGATGGCGCTGGGCCAGCCGGTCATCGTGACCAATTTCTCCGGCAATGTCGATTTCTGCGACGAGGAAACGTCGCTCCTGGTCGATGGCGAACTTGTACCGCTGCGTGCCGGCGACTATCTGTTCCATGAAGGGCAATACTGGTGCGATCCCGACATCGGAATCGCGTCTAAACAGATTGCGCGGGCGTTCGGCGACGCAGCGCTGCGCGAACGTATTGCCCGCGCGGGTCGCGCGCGCATCAAACGGGATTATTCGATGGCCGCCGTTGCGCGTGCCTATGAACAGCGCCTGAACGAGATCCGGCAAATGGTGGGGAGCCAATGAGACTGCTGATCTGCGCTCCCGACATTTTCGACGGCGACGCCGTCGGCAATCATTGTCTCGGACTAGCCGAGATGGCTGCTCGTGCCGGTTGGAATCCGCGTACGTACGCGCAGCGCTTCGATGCCGCGACACCGCACGTCCATCCGATCGAATCGCTGTTTGACGACGTGACGAGCGATGATCTGCTGTTCGTCAGCTATTCGATTTTCGATCCGTGCCTCGAACGGTTGCTCGCGCTGCCGTGTCGGAAGATCTGCTATTTCCACGGCGTCACCGATCCCGCCCTCCTGCGCGAATTCGAGCCGGTCACGGCCGAATACTGCGAGCAGGCGCTCGCGCAACTGCCGCAGCTGGCGAAATTCGATACCGTCGTGGCAAATTCCGCCTATGTGGCGCGCGGTCTCGCCGATCACGTCGACGTGCCGGATATCGTCGTCATTCCGCCCGTGTTCACGGACTTGCCGACCTTCCGGTACAACGGGACCGCGCGCCATCCACCCACCCAATTCAACATGCTGGTGCTGGGCCGCGTCGTCCCGCACAAGCGCGTCGAGGATGCGATCGAGGTACTTGCCCGGGTGGTGGCCGATGGCGTCGACGCGACGATGACGATCGTCGGCAGCATGCCGAACTACGATTACAGCAAACTCCTCCTCAAGCGCGCGCGCACGCTCGACGTCCTGGCCCGTGTCGATTTCACCGGCATGGTCGACGACGCCGATCTGCTTTCCAGCTACGACCGCGCATCGCTCCTACTGTCGATGAGCCGGCACGAAGGATTCTGCATCCCCGCGCTCGAGGCCATGTACCGCGGCATACCAGCGGTGGTGCGGGCCGGGCACGCCGCGGCCGAGGTGGTGGGCGACGCCGGGCTCGTGATCGGCGAATCCGAAACGGTCGACCGGATCGCCGGGCGAATCGTCGCACTGCGCGCCGATACGTCGAGCTGGGATGCATTGACGAACCGCGCGCGCACGCGCGCGGGCGAATTGCTCGAACTGACCGCATCCCGGCACTGGGAACACGTGCTCGAGCGCGCCTTGCACGGCAAGGAGGCGTCATGAACGCATCGCGAGATCGCGACGCCATCCATGGCCGCCAGATCGGGCACGTCGATACGTGCGGGGCAGAAATACCGGTCTTTACCACAGAGGGGCGTCGTACATGAGCGGCATGAAGATACTGCTGACCACTTACAGCACCGCGTTTGCAACCAGCGGCGGTGGCGAATCCGAGATGGTCCAGGTGGCGGAAATCCTCAACGCATCCGGCGTGCATGCGGACATCTACGGCATCGGCAGCCGCCCGTTCAGCTTCTACGACAGCATCATGCATTTCTCGGTCCACGCGGACGGCGATGCGATGATCCGCGAGGCGCGGCACCGCAACAAGCCGATCTTCCTGTGGCCGAACGTCTGGTGGAATGAGCAGCCGTCGGCATCGGAGCTCGAGCGGATCCCGAAGGTTTGCGACACGGCAACCAAACTGCTGTTCAAGTCCGAGTCGGAACTCCAGAACTTCAACCAATACGTGGACGTGCCCGCGGGTAAGGCGGAGATTGTTCCGGCATGCGTATCGCAGCGCTTCCTGACCCCCGCCGATCCCGATCTCGCGTCGGCGGTGTGCAGCGCAAGCGACTACGCGCTGTGTCTCGGCCTGATCGAGCCGGTCAAGAATCAGTTGCAGCTCATCCGCGCGCTGAACATCCTCGGCATGAACGGCGTGTTCGTCGGCGGTGCCCGCGATGACGCCTATTACGAGCAGTGTGTGCAGGAAGCGCACGCCGGCATCGTGTTCCTGCCGTTCGTGCAGCCATGCAGCGCGCTGCTCCGGTCGATCATCGACAACTGCAGCGTTATGGTCGAAGTCAGCAACGATCCGCCCGGGCGCTCCAGCCTCGAGGCGGCGATCATGAAGAAGCCTATGGTGCTGGCGGATGGTCCGTGGCAACGGGAGCACTTCGGCGGCGACGTGGGGTACGCACCGCCGGACTCCGCCGAAGCGTTGGCAGCGGCGATCCGGGAGAGCCTCGACGCCCCCGATCGCGACCGCAAGATTCTGACAACGTACGAACGCACGGTCAGCCGCCACTCGGCAACGACGGTCGGGCAACAACTCGTCGAGCTACTGGAACGAGAGGACATCTGACATGAGCAGTATTCCTCGGCTGCTGGTTGTCCAGCGGATTTCGCTATCCCACGACAAACTGATGTCGCGGTCGATTGCCGCGCGTTTCGGCCCGCTGTTGACCTACATGGCCAA
Organism: Burkholderia sp. BCC0506; assembly: GCF_902833145.1. Classification (GTDB taxonomy): domain Bacteria; phylum Pseudomonadota; class Gammaproteobacteria; order Burkholderiales; family Burkholderiaceae; genus Burkholderia. Next base: position 105,381 of record NZ_CADFEN010000013.1, read on the forward strand.
TGCGGGAATGATCGAATGGGAAGAGATCGTCGAAAGCGACGTCACGATCAGCCAGTTGCGGCGTTTCGATGCAGTGCTCTTCAACAAGCACACGTCGGCGCGCGCGGTCGACATCATGAAGATGGCGAATGATCTCGGGTTGAAGACGATCTACGACATGGACGACTGGATCATCGACCTGCCGATGTACAGCGTCACGGATCTCAGCGACGACCTGCTCGCCAACATCATGTGGATGGTACGCCACGCGTCCGTCGCGACCGTCTCGAACCGGGTGCTCCAGGAGCGCCTCAAGCGCATTCGATCGACCGTCGTCGTGATTCCGAACGGCTTCGACCATCACCTGTTCGAGCAGCACGATGCACCATGGCGCGAAGCCTGCCCGCCGCGCATCCTGTTCTCGAACACGGACGGCATCAAGCTGGTTCATTTCAAGAAGGGCTTTCTACGTGTCGTGTCCGAATTCATGGAGCGTCATCCGGAGGCGGAACTCGATTTCTGGGGCGACCGGTTCCCCGAAATGTCACGCATCCCCCGCTTGCGCGCGAACGGCTTCCTGGACAACGTCGCGTACAAGCAAGCGATTCGCGATGCCGGCTATCTGTTCGCAATCGTGCCGCTCGGCGGGCGCGAAGATCCGGATGCACTGTTCTTCAACAGCTGCAAGTCCTGCATCAAGTACATCGACTACGGTAGCCTCGGCATCCCCGGCATCTATTCGCGCACGCCAGTCTACGAGGATGCAATCACGCACCGCCGGACGGCATTGCTGGTCGACAACAACGTGGACGACTGGCAAGACGCGCTGGAGGAGATGTACCGGGACGCGGCACTGCGAAACGCACTGCGCGAGGCCGCGCATGAAGATACGCGAGCGCGCTTCGGGCTCGATCGTCCCGCGCAGACATTCATGCAACTGTTGCTGCAGGATGCGTAATTTCCGACCGATGGAATCGAGGTGTGTATGGATCTGTTGATTATTCGTCATGGCCAGTCGAACGCGAACGCGAACGGCCTGCTGATTTCTAACGACCAGGACGAATTGTCCGCACTGGGGCGCAGTCAGTCGGAGCGACTGCGCGACACGCTGGCTCAGCTCGACTACGCACCGTCGCGTGTCATCAGTAGCCCCTGGCGCAGGGCGCGGCAAACAGCCGAGACGATCTTCCAGCGTCAATCGATCGAATTCGATGCACGGCTAGCAGAAACACATCCGGGCGTCTTCGGTACATGGCTCGAACGCGATTTCAACGCCACTTACCCGGAATTCAACCGCGACATCCGCAATACGTACGAAGGCGGCGAATCTCACTGGGACATGACGGTGCGTGTTCGCTCATGGACGGACGAAACCGTTCGCCCTGCCGCCGCCGCACCCGGTCTGCTGGCGGTAGTCGCGCACGGCGGCCCGATCAGCGTGATCCTCCAGCATTTGCTCGGCGTACCGATCGAATCGCATTACCCGACGTTTACCGTGCCCAATGCGTCCTTCACCTACCTGAAGTGGCGTCCGGATCTCGAACGATTCTGCGTCGAGCGGCTGGGACACGTATGAGCGCCGACGTCGCAATCTTCGAGCCCGTTTTCGGCGAGGGCACCCAGCGTGTCGATCCCGCATTCGTGCCGCTGCCGTTCGAGAATGCCCGACCGGAATGGCGCGAACTGCAGATCATCCTTGAGCTCTACCGGAGCGACGCCCATCGGCAGCACACGCATACGGGATTGTTTTCACCGAAATTCGGCCTCAAGACCGGGATTCCTGGCGAGCAGTTCCTGCGCTTCGTGCACGACAACGCGGCGGCGGACGTCCTGTTCATCAATCCGTTCCCGCAGATCGCCTACTGGTCGTACAACGTCTGGATGCAGGGCGAATGCGCTCATCCCGGCATCGTCGACGCAGCGCAAGCGCTGCTCGACGCAAGCGGCATCGAGTTGAACGTGTGCAACATGCCGCGCAACGATCTCCAGTCCCTCGCCTACTGCAATTTCTGGGTCGGCAATCAGGCATTCTGGGATCGATACGTGGGTCGCGTGCTGGAGCCGATCGCCGCCTTTCTCGAAAACGAGCCGGAACATCCCGCCGCGCACGGCGTGATGCAGGATACGATCCACACCGACCAGGCGCCGTATCTGCCGTTTATCATCGAACGACTGTTCAGCACCTACCTGGCCAGCTGTCGTGAACTGGACGTGCGAGCCTATCCGTTCACCCCCGCGCAGATCGAATCGCATTGCATCAACGCGTTCGAGCGCTTGCTGCTCGAGCGCATGCGCGACGACGTGGACGCAGCCGACCGCGGCCCCGCCTTTCCGCCCGAACTGGTCGGGCGCATGGATCTGGTATGCAGCCTGTGGCAACAGCATTTCTTCGACTTCTACAGCGTCCACCCGCATCCCCATACCGGCCGCCCACTGGCTCCGTCGTGACAGGCGCGCGGCCTCGGACCCAATGCCGAGCCATTGACGCACGTTCCGGCAAACCGGTGGGCGTTTCATGCACGGTTCGTCATGAACGCATCGACCCCGCGCTGCGTATGTCGGAACATATTGGAACGATGTAATATCCTCGCTTTCGGTTGAATAATGAAAGCGAGGAGACAATGTCGCAAACGCCTTTCATCAATCCGCTTCCGGGCGTGCCGGATGTGGAGTCCCCATTTTTCGACGAAATATTCGCAACCAAGAATGCGTCCGACGAGGTCATGCGAGTGGCCCGGGATTTGCGCGAAAAGGGCTATGCCATCATCGATTTCCCGGATCCGAACTTCAATGAACGGGCCAACCGGATAAAGGCCAGGTTTTCCGAGCAGTTCGACTTCGATCACTGGCGCAACGAACTGTGGAAAATCAATGAAGGGCTTCGCATTCAGGATGCGTGGCAAACCGACGAAGACGTGCGCGCCATTGCGTCGAACCCGGTCATCCTCGACCTGCTCGGCCAGTTGTACGGACGCCGCGCGATACCGTTTCAAACGTTGAATTTCCCGGTCGGGACACAGCAGCCCATTCACAGCGACAGCATTCACTTTTCCTGCGTCCCCGAGCGATTCATGTGCGGTGTATGGGTGGCGATGGAAGATATCGACGGCACCAACGGTGCGCTGGAATATTATCCGGGCAGCCATTCGCTGCCGATCTACGTCAACGAGCATCTGGGTGTGTGCTCCACCACCCAGCACAAACGAACCGGCCACTACGGACAGTATCTGGATCTCTGGAAGCAGCTGATCAAAAAGGCGGGCATCAAGGCGAATACCTTCCACGCACGGAAAGGGCAGGCGCTGATATGGGCAGCCAACCTGTTGCACGGCGGATCCAAGCAGACCGATCCGGCAAGGACCCGCTGGAGCCAGGTGACACATTATTATTTTGAGAATTGCGTTTATTTCACGCCGGTCATTTCGGACCCGGCATTCGGCAAGACTCACTATCGCCAGATCAAAGACGTCACCTCCGGAAACGTCCAGCCCAATATCTATTCCGGGCAGGAGGTCGACAGCGAAGTCATCGAACGCAGCATGTCGAACACGTTCGACAAATACTTCAACAGCGTTCCGGACGATTTCGATCCCGCTGGGTATCTGGCGGTGAACCCGGACGTTGCCGACGCCGGTGTCGATCCGGTCGCGCACTACCTCGAGTATGGTCGGCGCGAGGGGCGTCGCTGGGCCTGAACGCGCCGTGCAGCATGCCTGCCGGCTCGGCCGGCATGACTGGCGGCCCCGATCTCAGGCAGACGAGACGGTCCGCCCCGTGTGCGGGTGCTGATTCGCCGCAAAGTGCTCGCGTGCGTATCGTACGTACAGCCGACACGCGAGATCCTGCATCGCGATCAGGTCTCGAGGGAATTGCCCGGACGCATCGGCGGCATCGACGATCGGCCTCATTCCGTCGACGAGTTCACGCTCGTAGTCGGTCAAGCAGTAGGACAACACGTCGTCGAACTGATACGCCGCGACCTTCAATTCCGGGCACAGCGACAGGAAGGTACTGAACAGGCGCTCGACGATGAACGGCAGGAACGGGGCGGCATCGCTGTGCCATGTGTCGCCCATCACGGCGCGCGCGGCCTCGTCGTCCGAATTCCGCTCAAGGAACGTCGCGAGCGGGTCCAGCACACCGCCGACGTACGCGTCCCAGAACCGCTCGGTGCCGACCCAGAAATTCGAATAGCACAACACCTGATGACCGTGGCGTGGCACGGCGTGCAGATCCCACTTCAGGCCGACCGCGTCGACGAGTGCCTGCGAGCGCGCGGTAAGGCCGGGGTGGTTGATTTCCCCCTGCATCCACACGTTGTACGAGTAATACGGGATTTGCGGAAACGGATTGATCAGACAAACGTCGACGTCGCCATGACGATCGACGAACGTCAGAAACCGGCTTGCGTCGACCCGCGTCTTCAGACCGAACTTCGGCGAGAAAATGCCGACCTTGCCCTTTCCACGATGATCGCCGCGCCGCCAGAAATCGACGAGGATGCGAAACTCCCGCCAAGCGGCATGCGAGTTGTCCGCTAGCCTCAGTTCATGGAACGCCGGCTCGGACAGGATTTGTCCTTGCTCGTACAGCGGCTCATAAATCATCACCATCATCGCTCCACCGGCGTTGCAGTGCCTGTCCAGTCCCCCGGCCGGCAACAAGAACCGGCTCGGGCCCACGCGCGCGTCACGATGCAACGCTTCGATACAGCGAACGATAGGCGTCGCCGAGCGCCGGCCCCGAGAACATCGCCTCGTACCGCGCGCGCGCGGCCTGCCCCATGCGTCCGGCCAGCGCATCGTCGGCAAGCAGTGCCTGCATCGCGTCGGCCAGCGCGTCCGGCCGCTGCGGTGGAACGACCAGTCCGGTCACGCCGTGCTCGTTGACGTACGACGTCCCCGATCCAATCTCGCAGCAGATCATCGGCTTGCCGAACATCTCCGCTTCGACGAGCACCATCCCGAACGCCTCGGAACGCAGATGGGACGGCAGCACCATCGCACGGCAAGCCCTCAGCAGCGCGACCTTCTCGTCGTGCGTGACCTGCCCCGCAAACACGACGTTGCGCGCCCCCAGCCGCTGCGCGAGCAAGGCCAGATTCTCGCGCTCAGGGCCGGATCCGGCGATCACGATACGCGCACCGGTGCGCGACGCGGCTTCGACCAGCGTATGCAGCCCCTTATAGTAGCGGAGCACGCCGAGCGCAAGAAAGAACGGCTCGTCATGCAGCCCGAGCCGCGCGATTATCGCGTCGCCGCCGGCCGACACCGGCACATCCCGATAGTCCGCAATTCCGAGCGGAATGGTTTGGAGCCGTTCCGGGCGCACGCAGGAATTGAGGATCGGGCTCGTCGCGGCGTACGCCGGCGATGTCGCGACGACTGCGTCCATGCTGCCCAGCATCCAGCGCATCAACGGCCCGTACACGGCGCCAAGCCATTTTTGCCGGACGATGTCCGAGTGGTAAGTCATTACGGCAGGGCGGCGGGCGCGGCCGAGTAGATGAAGCAGGTCCGCATACGGCCACGGGAAGTGAAAATGCAGCACATCGGCCCACTCGGCCATCTCGCGAAACAGCAACAGCGCACCGGGGCCACCGAGGTCGCACGATGCGGGTGCCGCCCACGAGCGCGCGCGCACGACAGCGCCTTCGTCGAATTCGACGCGCATAGGCTCGGGGGTCGGCGACAGCGTGAAAATCCGCGCATCGACGCCGCACGCGCGCGTCGCGCGTGCGATCTGGCGAATCGCTTCCTGCAGGCCGCCTGGCGGATCGGGGAAGTAGGTGCGGTAGACGTGCAGAACCTTCATGCAGCACCTCTGCGGCGCGCGTGCGCGCCATCGCGCCGGAACGTGATCGCCAGCATCTTGTCGAGTCGCCGCTCCCATGTATTGTCGCCGACCGCCTCGCACGCCTCGTCCGGCGTAAGCCGACCGCGCGTGAGTTGCGCGTCGATCGCTGCGACGAACGATGCGGCATCACCACCGGTGAGAAGGCCTGCGCGCGGCACTTTCGCAAAATCGAGCGGTGTCGACACGACCGGCAATCCGGCCGCGAGATATTCATAGAACTTCATCGGAAACATCGACCGCGTGTAATCGTTCAGCAGCGTCGGCAGCATCCCGACCTGCATGCCACGCAAGTACGCCGGCAGCGCATCGTAGCTGCGATAGCCGAGCCGGTGCACGTTCGGCAGCGCGGCGACGCGCGCCACCAGATCGCTACGCTGCCCTTCGCGTTCCTCGCCGATCAGCACCCAGTGCCAGTCAGGCCGCATGCGGGCCGCATCGTGCAGCAGCGCAAAGTCGACCTTGAAGTCCGACAGCACGCCATGATAGACGATGCGCGGTGACGGAATCGCAGCAAGCTCGGCCGGCAGCGGCCCATCGTCCTGCAATGCGGCACCGAAGTGGCTTGCATCGACGACATTGCCAAAGAAATGCGTGTTCGCGTTGTACGGCCGACATTTGTCGAGCAGCGCCGTCGCGGTCGTAAACACCGCGTCGCACCCGGCAAGCAGCTCACGCTGCGCCGATTCGAATGCGTCGACATCGACGCCCGGAATCGCACCGATGTCGTCGACGCAGTGATAGACGAGCGGCCCGTGCGGGAGTCGCGAAATCGCATGGAGCATGTACGGATGGTAAGTCCAGACAACCGGCGCGACGAAGCTGCGGCCGCGCGCGAAACGCGTGACGGTCCAGCGCAGCAGTGTCTGGTTCAGCGCACGCACGAGCGGCCAGTGATGTTTGGCGGGCACCATCAACGGCGACAGCACCCACACGTTTGGTGCGCGGCGCGGCGGTCCGAGCACGAGCGACTGCACGCCCCGCCAGAGCCGCCGCCACAAGCGGGCCCAGTCACGGCCGCTGCCGACCTTCGGCGCACGAAAGCCTACGCTTTCGACGTACAACACGCGCCACCCCCGGCTCGCCAGTATGCTTGCCGTGTGCTGCTTGTTGGTCCAGTACGGTTCGTCCCAATCGGCAGTCGAGAACAGTACGCAGTCGGCGACAACGTCATGTGCGCGATCAGTCACCGAACGCCTCGAATGGCCGGCCGAGCAGACTGTCGACGATGCGACGCGATGCGAAGCCGTCGCCATACGGATTCGGGCGATCGCGCAGCGCGTCGCGTCGCGAGCGGTCGTCGAGCCAGCCGACCACCGCCTGTTCGATACGCTCGGGCGCCTGCCCGGCAAGCGTCGCATAGCCAGCGTCGACACCTTCCCTGCGTTCGGTATGGTTGCGCATGACGACGACCGGCACGCCGAAGGTCGGTGCCTCTTCCTGAATGCCGCCGGAATCGCTAACGACGAGCGCACTGCGGCTGATCAGGTAAAGGCTCGTGGGATAGTCGACGGGCTCGATCAGCGACAGGTTCGGAATGTCGGCCAGCTCGCGCATCACCGGTTCTCGCACCGCCGGATTCAGATGCACCGGGAACACCCAGCGGTAGTCGGCATAGCGCGCGCACAGGTCCCGCAGTACGCGGCAGATGCTGTCGAGCACGTCACCGAAGTTCTCGCGCCGGTGACACGTGACGAGAATATGCTGCTGCTCGGCGCCGTGCCACGGCGGCAACGGATCCGCCGGCAACGTGCTCGACCAGTCGGCGCGCACGCGCGCGATCGCATCGACCACGGTGTTGCCGGTAACGACGATCGATTCGGCCGGCACGCCCTCGTCGAGCAGATGCTGGCGAGCGAGCGACGTCGGGGCGAAATGGCGCGACGCGATTCGTCCGATCAGGGCGCGGTTCGCCTCCTCCGGGAACGGGCTCGTCAGATCGCGCGTGCGCAAGCCGGCTTCGACGTGGCCGACACGCACGCCGCGATGAAAAGCCGCGAGCGCCGCACACATCGCGGTCGTCGTATCGCCCTGCACCAGCACCCAGTCGGGCCGCGCACTCGCAATCGCCTCGTCGAGCTGGGCCAGCAGCCGCGCCGCGAGCGCGTTCAGCGACTGCCCGGGCTGCATCACGTCGAGATTGATGTCAGGCACGATATCGAACGCACCCAACGCCTGCGCGAGCATCTCGCGATGTTGACCCGTCGCGCACACGATCGTCTGCGTGTCAGTGCGCAGTGCGTCGATGAGCGGCGCGAGCTTGATGACCTCGGGACGCGTCCCGACGACAACCATGACTTTCATTGAAACAGCACTCCGCTTTCTATGGCCCGCCGCTCGCCGCGATATTCCGCGACGACCCCATGTGGCGTCGAGCACCAATCCGGCAACTCGATCCGGAATTTGCCGCGCGCGCCCATCACCCGGACGGATGCCTTGAAGCGCAGAAAATCGAGCGCGGCCGCTTCGTGCAGAAACAGCGGACTGGCCGCTTTCGCCCGGATATACGCGACGAACCGTTCGTGCGCGTCGATCCTGGTCGCCTCGTCGGGCCAGCCGTATCGATAACGCGGCGAGAACGGATGATCGAGATAGCCGAACAGCGTGCGTGTCGCGTAAGCGAGATCGAAAGCCTGCTTGAACACCGCGAGCGGATCGCCCTGGCCCAGCATGCATTCGCCGTGCAGCATGCACTGCTGACTATGACCGACGAATCCCTCCGGCAGGCCCGTCAGCATGCCGCCGCGTGCCAGCACGAACTCGGGGTCGTTGCGAATGATCCCGCCGACACAACCGTCGTAGCCCGCATCCGCCAGCGCGCGCAACGCGTACGGCGGCGATTGGTGAAACGGCGACACCGCGTATCGGACCTGCAGCCCCGTCGCTCGCTCGATCATCGCCGCGGAATGCCCGCCTTCGGCGAGCGCTCCCTCGTAGCTGCCTCCCCAGTTCGGCGCATGCGTCGCCGTATGCGACAGCACGGCGCCACCGTCGGCGAGCAGCTCGCGCAGGATTTCATGATGCGCGGGATCGTCGAGATTGCTGGTGTTCACCGCAAGCGAAAACGGAACCCCGAGGCGGCGATAGGCGTCCCATAACGGGCGCGCCGACTCGACGTCCTCGTCACAGTCGAGCCGCGACGTGATCACCGCGTCGCAGCCTGCGGGAATTTCGCTCAATACCGGGCAGCACGGCAGTGCATCGTGCCGATGGTCCGCCACGAATGTCTCGATGAGCCGCCATTCAAACGAATCGAGCGGGCCGACTGCGCGGTTGAACCACAACACGCTCGCATCGCCGAACTCCGTCAGCGAGGCATACGTCCCGACTCTCTCGCCGTCCACAGTCAGCGCGGCCAACTCGGTATCGGCGGGCGCATCGACCGGCTGCTTAAGCGCCCAGATCGATCCGTCGCCGCGAATCGCGCCGTACCCGAGGTTGTTCCATTCGTCGGTGAAATCGAAGCGCTCCAGCGGGCGCCGCCATGCGTCGCCGCCAAGCACCTGTGCACGAGCGCCGTAGCGAATCGCGGCACGGCTTTCACGCGCTTCGTGCGAAGGCGCGGGCTCGCAGCGGCTCGCCGCGGGCCAGCCTACGGGCCACGTACCGTCACGGTGGCCCAGATGGGCGGCGAAGGCGGATGGCAGCCGGCCGAATACGATAAGCTTGCGCGGCCCCGCATGCAGCCATTCGAGCAGCGCGGCGCCCCAGATATCGGGCAAGTCGACCGCAACGGCAATGTCCACCGCGCCGTCGCGCAACGCGTTGCGCGATACCGCCTGCGCCTGCGTGATGCTGACCGAGCGTCGCAGCGCGGCGAGGACGTGCCGCCCGGCTTCGGATGATGCGTCGGTAAAAAGCACGCCGATCATGCGGTCACCACGTGCCGGAACTTGGCGCGATGGCCGACCCGCACGAAATCGTCATGGCCGACGTACGCGATCGTGAAAGCATCCTGCCAGTAATGGCGCAGCTTGTTCGTCGTTTCTTCCGCGTTCGCCCACGGCTCGAGGACGATACGCAACGTCGGCGGTGTCGTGCGCAGGTCGATCTGAAATTCCTGGATCCCGCCGACGCGATGATCGAGCATGTCCTGGATATGATGGGTCGGATGTGCAACGCCGTTGATTGGGACGACGTCGTGGATCCGCCCGACGATGTCGGTCAGGAAGAACCGGTCGCCCTTCTCCTCTACCCGCGCGAGGTCGCCGGTCGCATAACGGATCAACGGCATCAACCGGTTGCGAAAGCCGGTCAGCACCAGCTCATGCGCGCTGTCCACGACCCTGCTTTCGGGCCAGCCTTCCGATTCGAGCACCTGGAACCCGCCTTCGTGCCCGTCGAGCTCGTACGCCATCACGCCAAGCTCGGCAAGACCGTAGCGATCGACGACCCGGCACCTCAACGCCGACGCGATCATCTCGCGAGCATGCGGTTCGAGCAGTTCGCCGCTCGACTCGAACACCTTGAAAGCGTTGCCCCCGCCGTACTTGCGCTGGATGTAGCACGCGAGCGCATACATCGTCGACGGATGCGAATGGGCAAGATAAGGCCGCCGGCGTTTCAGCGTCCGCCACATCTCCTCGAGCCCGTCGTCGTCGATTCGATCGAAGAAAATGTTGCTCCGGTTCATCGCGAAGCACTTGAAATCCTCGCGCGACGGCCATTCCGGAACTGCCTGGTCCGGGAAGCGACACGCGAAATGCAACTCGCTGCGATGACGCAGCTTGCCGATCCGCTCGCGTGCATAGAACGTGACGGCAGACGAATGATCGGCTGCCTCCTGGTCGTAATAGATCGTGCACGACAGTCCGGTCGACCCGCCCGTCTTGCAGGCGTGGTGGCGAATCTGCTCGAGCGGCTTCGACAAAAGCCGTGCGCCCTGCTCGCGAATGATGTCCTTCGTCAGATACGGCAACGCTTCAAGGTAACGCGGATCGCGCCGCACCTTTTCCGCATCGAATTGCCGCTCCGCGAACAGGTCGCGATAGTACGGCACGTGCGTGCCGGCGAACTGCAGGATATCGACGAGCTGATCGAGCGCGATCCGGCGCCGCTCGGCGGCCGGCAAACGGTAATGCCTGCGCAGCGCGTCAATTTTCGGCCGCACGATACGCTGCTCGCGGCTTTCCGCAATCGGGTAAGCAATATAGCCTGCCGCGAGGCCCTTGAGCGTACGCAAGGGCTGGTGCACGAACAGGCTTTCGGAATACCGGAGGAATGGATGATCTGCTTTCATCGGTTTTAATCGTATTGGCCTGGCATCACCGCAGTGGCGTCGCACATCGCGCCGTGCGCCGGTTGCATCGAGGCCGCTATCGGGAGATACCGACGGCCGACGAACGTCATTGCGGAACGTGCTTCGGACGATCGTCCGGCACCAGATCCGCCACGGGCAAGCCCTCGAGCACCGTGTCGCCGGTCGGCTCGGGGCGAATCACCGGCTCGTCGGCGACCATCTGTCCGTGCTCCATCGAAATCTTGCGGGTACACACGCGCGCGACGAGTTCCGGATCGTGCGACGCCAGCACAAGGATCGACGCCTGGCCGACAAGACTTTCGAGCCGCTGCGCGGCCTTCCGGCTGAATTCGGCATCGCCGACGCTCAGCCATTCGTCCATGATCAGGATGTCCGCCTCGATGCTCGTCGAAATCGCGAACGCGAGACGCAGCATCATCCCGCTCGAGTACGTGCGGACCGGCAGGTTCAGATAATCGCCAAGCTCGCTGAAATCGGCAATCTCGTCGATCTTGCCGCGAATCCGCTCCGGCTTCAGGCCGTCGAGGATGCCGCGCAGATAGATGTTCTCGAAGCCGGTGGCATCGGGATCCAGCCCCATCGAGACGTCGAGCAACGAGGCGATCTTGCCCTGGACCTTGAGTTCACCACGCACGGGCGCATAGACGCCCGACAGCGTGCGCAGCAGCGTCGTCTTGCCGGAACCGTTGTGACCGACAAGCCCGATGCGCTCGCCGTGCTCGAAGTTGAAGTTCAGATTGGACAGCGCCTGCACGATCGCGTGGCGCCCGCTGTCCTGGCCGATGCGCCCGCCGGTGGTCAGGTTCAGGACGGTCTTCTTGAGCGACCGGTGCGAATTCTCGTAGATCGGAAATTCGACCGAAATGTCGCGCGCGGTAATCGAGGAACTCACGGTATCAAAGCCAGTAAGGGACACGGTTGCGGAAACGCTTCATCAGGAAATGCGCGAACGCAAAACCGAACACCAGCAGGCCGACGGACCAGGCCCATGACTCCCAATGCGTCGGTCGGCCGGTCAACGGCGCGCGCACGGTCTCGATCAGGTGATAAAGCGGGTTGTATTCGGCGACCCATGCGCGGTCCTTCAGGATTTCCGGCGACCACATCACGGGCGTGAAAAAGAACACGACCTGGATCAGGTTCGTGATGATCGGCGGAATGTCGCGAAAGCGCGCGCAGAGAATCCCGAGCGCGGCCGACAGCCACACGCCGTGCAGGAACAGGATCACCAGCGCGAACGGCACCAGCAGGAACTCCCAGGTCGGCCAGTGCCCAAAGGCCAGCAGCAACACGACGACGACAGGCAGGCTGTGCAACAGGATCACAAAATTGCGCCACGCGATCCGGCACACGTGAACGGTCAGCGGCAGACGGATCTGCTTGATCAGATAGGCCGCGCCGATGAATGCGAGACACCCTTCGTTCGCGACCGCCGCGAGGTACGCCCAGACGACGAGCCCGACCGCGAGATACGGCAGGTAGTCGGCAATCTCCTGGTGCAAGAGCGTCGAGTACAGCGCGCCGAGCACGCCAACCATGATGATCGTGCTAAGCGTAAACCAGAACGGGCCGAGGATGGAGCGGCGATAGCGTTGGCGGATATCGTGCCAGCCGAGCGTGCCCCACACACGCGTCGCACGCATCCCGACCATCAGGTCGTTCTCGCCAGTGTGATTACCGAGATCATCGGTATCGTTCAAGAAAGTCGTTTCCACGTTTTAAGTACGTCCGTAATTGTCCTCGAAGCGAACGATATCGTCTTCGCCGAGGTATTCGCCGCTCTGCACTTCGATCATCACGAGATCGACGATGCCGGGATTCTCCAGCCGATGTTTGTGACCGGCGGGAATATAGGTCGATTCGTCAATGGCGACCAGGAATTCCCGATCGCCATTGACCACCTTGGCCATCCCGCTCACGACCACCCAGTGCTCGCTGCGATGATGATGCATCTGCAGGCTCAGGCTCGCCCCCGGCTTGACGACGATGCGCTTGATCTTGAAGCGCGGGCCTTCCTCGAGCACGGTGTAGGTGCCCCACGGACGATGGACCGTGCGATGCACCTTGTATGCCTCGTGGCCGCGCGCCTTGAGTTCCGCGTAGACATGCTTGACGTGTCCTGCGCGCGGTCGCGATCGGCCACGAGCAATGCGTCCGGCGTATCGATCACGAGCAGGTTGCGTACACCCACGGCGCCGATCAACCGGCTATCGCTGTGCACGAACGTATTGTCGACGTCGACGAGCAGCGCCTCCCCTTCGATCCGGTTGCCGCGTTCGTCCGCCTCCGACAACTCGCTCAGCGACGCCCACGATCCGACATCACTCCAGCCGATGTCGCACGGCACGACGGCAGCGTGGTGACACTTCTCCATCACCGCGTAATCCAGGGAGATATCCGGCACCGCGCCGAAAGTGCCCGGATCAAGGCGAATCTGCACGCCGTGCGGGCTGGCCGACGACGGCGACTGTTCGAGGCTCGCCCTCACCTGCTCCAGCACGTCGGGACAATGCTGTGCCATTTCCTTCAGCATAGTGCCTGCGGTGAAGCAGAACATCCCCGAATTCCACAGGAACCGGCCAGATTCCAGATAGGCCCGCGCGTCGTCAACCTTCGGCTTCTCGACGAATCGCACAACGCTCTCGCCATTCGTCTCGATGTAGCCGTAAGCGGTCTCGGGCGCATCCGGATGCACGCCGAACGTTACGATCTTGCCCTGAAGCGCAAGCGCCTGCGCACGCCGGACGGCATCCGCAAACGCGTCGAATTGCGTGATCACGTGATCGGCGGCCAGCACCAGCATCACGGTTTGCTCACCATGCGCGCTCGCGACATGCAGCGCCGCCGCCGCGACCGCGGGCGCAGTGTTGCGTCCGAATGGTTCGAGGATGAACGACATCGCCAACTGCCGCTGGTTGACTTCGCGAAACTCGTCTTCGGACTTGAAGAACAGCTCGCGATTCGTCACGGTCAGGATTTCGTCGACGCCGTCCAGCGCTGCGGCGCGCACGAATGCCTTCTGAAGCAGGCTCTCGCCGTCGGACAGCCGAATGAACGGCTTCGGATGGGCTTCCCGGGAAACAGGCCAGAGCCTCGACCCGGCACCGCCGCACATGATTACCGGTAGCAAACGCACATGTTCCTCACTTGCGCCAACATTGTCCGTACGACCCGCCGCTGGTATGGCCGAGGCGGCCTCGCGACCGTGCCGTTCCAGATTCATGCGGCGCCACCCGGAGTCGTCAGCATGCCACCCGCCAGACACAACCGCAACGCTTCGCGCCAGTCCGGCGCGGCGACCCCAAATACTTCGTACAGCTTGTCGTTCGACATGCGAGAGTTCGTGGGTCGCTTTGCCGGCGTCGGATAATCGCTCGCCGGAATCGGCAGCACGCGCGGCGCATTCGGCTGACCGGCCAATTCGAAGATCGCCGACGCGAAACCATGCCAGGACGTCGAGCCCGCGGCATTCAGATGATAGACGCCCGCGCGCTTCGCCCACCACTCAGCCGGATCGGCTGCGCCGCGCGATTGGGCGACGACGTGGGCGGTCAGCGTGGCGATGGTGTTGCTCCAGGTCGGCGCTCCGATCTGGTCCGACACCACTTTCAATTCGTCCCGATCCCGGCCGAGACGCAACATCGTCAGCAGGAAGTTGCGGCCGCGTGCGCCGTATACCCAGCTCGTGCGAAAGATCAGATGCGCGGCGCCCGAAGCGGCGATCGCCGCCTCGCCTGCCAGCTTCGATTCTCCATACACGTTTTGCGGACACGTCGGATCGGTTTCCACATATTCACCGTTCTTCGTGCCGTCGAACACGTAGTCGGTCGAATAGTGAATCAGCGGCGCACCCAATTTCCCGGCCTCCTCGGCAAGCACGCCGGGCGCGACGCCGTTGATCGCCATCGCGAGGTCGCGCTCCTGCTCGGCCTTGTCGACTGCGGTGTAGGCGGCCGGATTGACGATCAGCGTCGGCCGGATCTCGCGCACGACCGAGCGGATACGATCCGGATTCGACAGGTCAAGCGCGCCGCGATCGAGCGCGACGACCGTGCCGAGCCCCTGCAGCGTGCGTGCGAGTTCGAACCCGACCTGGCCGTTGACGCCGGTTACCAGAATGCGATGTGCGCTGCGGTTCAAGCTCATGTCGCCCCCTGCACTCACGCGTAGACTTCGGCGTCGCTCAAACGCTTGCCGGCCGCATCCTTCGCCGCCAGCAGCGGTTCGAAATCGATCGGCCACTCGATCCCGATCTCCGGGTCGTTCCACACGATGCTGCGCTCGTGTTCCGGAAACCAGTAGTCGGTCGTCTTGTAAAGGAACTGCGCGGCCTCCGACAGCACGACGAACCCATGCGCGAAACCGGGCGGCACCCACAGTTGCCGGTGGTTGTCGTTCGACAGCACCACACCGACCCACTTGCCAAAATTCGGTGAATTCTTACGAATATCGACAGCGACGTCGAACACCTCGCCCTCGACCACGCGCACGAGCTTGCCCTGCGCATGCTGGATCTGATAATGCAACCCGCGCAGCACGCCTTTCGACGAGCGCGAATGGTTGTCCTGCACGAATTCGATGCCCGGTGCGACCTGCTCGGCGAATTCCTTCCCGTTGAAGCTTTCGTAGAAGAACCCGCGCGCGTCGCCAAACACCTTCGGCTCGATGATCTTGACTTCCGGCAGCGCCGTCGCCGTTACTTGGATGGCCATGCGACTTGATCCGTGAGAATGTTCTTGAGGTACTGCCCGTACGCGTTCTTCGCGAGCGGCTGGGCCAGCTTCAGGACCTGTTCCGCGTCGATCCAGCTCCGGCGGTAGGCGATCTCTTCCGGGCACGCAACCACAAGCCCCTGCCGCTTCTGCAGCGTCGCGATGAAACTGGCCGCCTCGATCAGCGAATCGTGCGTGCCGGTATCGAGCCACGCATAGCCGCGCCCCATGATCTCGACGTTCAGCGCACCGCTTTCGAGATAGCGCGAATTGACATCGGTGATTTCGAGCTCGCCGCGCGGCGACGGCTTGATGTCGGCCGCGATGTCGCATACGCGGTTGTCGTAGAAGTACAGGCCCGTCACCGCGTAGTTCGAACGCGGCTTCGCGGGCTTCTCCTCGATCGACAGCGCGCGGAACGACTTGTCGAATTCGACGACGCCGTAACGTTCCGGATCGTGCACGTGATACGCGAACACGGTCGCGCCCGTTTCCTGCGCATGCGCCCGTTCCAGCTGCTTCGCCAGGTCGTGCCCGTAGAAGATGTTGTCGCCCAGGATCAGCGCCGACGGATCGTTGCCGACGAACTCCTTGCCGATGATGAACGCCTGCGCGAGCCCATCAGGCGACGGCTGCACCGCGTACTGGATGTTCATCCCCCACTGGCTGCCGTCGCCGAGCATCGACTCGAAGCGCGGCGTGTCCTGCGGCGTCGAGATGATCAGTACATCACGAATGCCCGCGACCATCAGCGTCGACAGCGGGTAGTAGATCATCGGCTTGTCGTACACCGGCAGGAGCTGCTTCGATACGACGTGCGTGATCGGATACAGCCGTGTGCCGGAACCGCCGGCGAGAATGATGCCTTTACGTGCCATCGCTTCTCTCCTCAAGTGCGTTTCGCGTAGTTCGTTTCGACCCACTTGCGGTACTCGCCCGATGCGACCTCATCGACCCAGACCTGGTTGTCGAGGTACCAGTCGACGGTCTTCGCCAGACCGGTCTCGAAGGTTTCCGCAGGCTTCCAGCCGAGCTCGCGTTCGAGCTTGCGCGCATCGATCGCGTAGCGGCGATCGTGGCCGGGCCGGTCGGTCACATAGGTGATCTGGTCACGGTACGAACCCGCTGCCTTCGGGCGCGCCTTGTCGAGCAGGTCGCACAGCGTATGCACGACTTCGAGGTTCTTCTTCTCGTTCCAGCCGCCGACGTTGTACGTCTCGCCCGGTACGCCGCGCGCGAGCACTTCGCGGATCGCACTGCAGTGGTCGCCGACGTACAGCCAGTCGCGCACGTTCTGGCCGTCGCCATACACCGGCAGCGGCTTGCCCGCGAGCGCGTTCGCGATCATCAGCGGGATCAGCTTTTCCGGGAACTGGTACGGGCCGTAGTTGTTCGAACAGTTTGTCGTCAGCACCGGCAGGCCATACGTATGATGGTACGCACGCACCAGGTGGTCGGAGCCCGCCTTCGTCGCGGAATACGGGCTGTTCGGCGCGTACGGCGTCGTCTCCGAGAATTGCGGGTCGGTAGCCGACAGCGAACCGAACACCTCGTCGGTCGACACGTGCAGGAAGCGGAACGCGGCCTTGTCGGCGTCGTTCAGGCCGTTCCAGTACTGACGGGTGGCCTCGAGCAGCGTGAACGTGCCGACGACGTTGGTCTGCACGAAGTCCGCGGGACCGTGGATCGAGCGATCGACGTGGCTTTCCGCGGCGAAGTGCAGCACCGCGCGGGGCTTGTGCTCAGCCAGGAGCGCGTCAAGTGCGTCGCGGTCGCAGATGTCCACGCGCGCAAACACGTGCTTCGGGTTTCCGTCCAGCGACTGCAGCGTGCGCAGGTTCCCTGCGTACGTCAGCTTGTCGACGTTGAGCACGGCTTCGTCGGATGCGCGCAGCCAGTCGAGTACAAAATTGGCACCGATAAAACCCGCGCCGCCCGTAACCAGGATCATGAGGCTTCCTCAAATAGTGTGCGGCGGACGCCATCAGGCGCCGGCCACCTCAGATTCGCAAATGCTAGTAGCTTGTGATCGCCACGTCAGACCGGGAATTTTAACCGGTCGACATGGGCTCCAAAGTCATGAAATGCTAATTTTGTTGGGGAAAGCGACAATTATAGGGAGCCGCCCCCTGCAAAAGCCATGCCGCTAACAACTTGATACAGCGCTTCCAACCCTTTCCGAGGGTGAAATTTCTTGCCAAATCAACCCACTATTGCGGAACATAAATTGCGCAACCCTGCATTGATCGGATAATTTTTCCCACCTTCTCGATACCCGCAAAATCCTCCGCCCCATGACCCTCCCCCCCATCGCCATCGGCGACATCCAAGGCTGTCATTCCGCTTTCCAGTCGCTGCTCGACAAGCTTTCAGCCCCCGCCGACACGCCGCTCTGGATCGCCGGCGACGTCGTCAACCGTGGTCCCGGCTCCCTCGCCGCGCTGCGTGCGGTCGTCGACCTCGGCCCGCGCGCGACGGTCGTACTCGGCAACCACGACCTCCACCTGCTCGCAGTCTCGGCCGGCCTGCGCACCGGGCGCCCGGGCGACACCATCGGCGAGATCCTCGACGCGCCGGACGCCGACGCGCTGCTCGACTGGGTTCGCCATCGCCCGTTCGTGCATGTCGAGGATGGAAAGCTGCTCGTCCACGCCGGCGTGCTGCCGCAATGGGACGCCACGCTCGCGCTCGAACTCGCGGACGAACTGCAGCGCGCGCTGCGTGCCCCCGACTGGCACGGCACGCTGCAAGGCTTGTACGGCAACGAGCCGAATCAATGGAACCCGAACCTGAAAAAACGCGACCGGATGCGCGTCGCGTTCAACGCGTTCACGCGCCTGCGCTTCTGCACGCCCGACGGCGCGATGGAATTCAAGGCGAACGGCGGCCCCGACAGCGCGCCGCCCGGTTACCTGCCGTGGTTCGACGTGCCGGGGCGCCGCACCGAGGACGTGACGGTCGTGTTCGGGCACTGGGCCGCACTCGGCCTGATGTTGCGCGAGAACGTGGTCGCGCTCGATTCGGGATGCGTATGGGGGAATCAGCTATCGGCCGTGCGGCTCACGGCCGATCCGGCGCGGCGCACGGTCACGCAGGTACAGTGCGAAGCGTGCCGCTCACCGGGCGGC
Organism: Burkholderia sp. BCC0506; assembly: GCF_902833145.1. GTDB lineage: Bacteria > Pseudomonadota > Gammaproteobacteria > Burkholderiales > Burkholderiaceae > Burkholderia. The sequence continues at coordinate 124,313 of NZ_CADFEN010000013.1, forward strand.
GAGTGACGGCACGCCGATTCCCGCAACCAGGCGGCGCGTCAGCCTTCGCGCCCCGGCACGGGCGTATCGGTCGTTGCTTCGCCCGCCGCGTCGGCACCGAGCTCGGTCGCCGGATACGCGTGCTTCTGCAACTCCGCGAGCGACTCGGCCGTCGGCTTGCCGACCTTGGCCTGCAGCGTCGCCAGTGCGGCGGCAATCGCGTCGCGCGCCGCCGCGGACGTCGCCCGACGGTCGCCGCCCGGCGCGATCGGCTCGCACACGTACAGATGCGCGACGAGCGGGCCGCCGCGCAGCACCATGTCGAGCGACGTGCCGAGCGACAGGTCGCCCGTATAGGCCGGCGCGACCGACTGGCGCCCGTGCGCGTCCTCGTACATCAGGCATATCGGCTGCACCGCGGCGCCGGCCGATACCGCGGCCTGGAACAGGTTCGCATGGAACGGCAGCAGGTCCAGGCCGTCGGACGTCGTCCCTTCCGGAAACACGCACATCACCCCGCCGTTGCGCAGCCGCTCGGCCATCTCGTGCATGACCCGCATGGCCTCGGTGCGCTTCTCGCGCTGCAGAAACACGGTGTCGAGCTTCTCGGCGAGCCAGCCGACCACCGGCCACTGCCGTACCTCGGCCTTCGACACGAACGGCGTCGGCCGCCACGCGTTGACGGTGTAGATGTCGAGCCACGACACATGGTTGCCGACGACGAGCGCGCCCGCGTCGAGGCGCGCCGCGTCGTTGTGGACGACGACGCGCATCCCGCAGATCCGCAGCATCTTGAGCGACCAGCGTCGTATCAGCTCGGCGCGGCGCGCGGGCGTGACGTGCGAAAAACGCAACGCGACGATCACCATGCCGCGCAGCAGGTGAAAGACGAGACGCAGCTTGCGAATGGCGATCATGGCGAAGGTTCCGCGTGGTTCAGTGGCGCTCGAACGCGACCTGCCCGCCCACGAGCGTCGCGCGCACGGTGGCCGGCAGTTCGTAGCCGAGGAACGGCGAGTTGTGGCCCTGGCTCTTCAGCGCACGCGGCTCGACGCGCCAGTGCGCGCGCGGGTCGAACACGCACAGGTCGGCCGCGCCGCCTTCGGCGAGGCGGCCCGCCGGCAGCTGCAGCACGTCGGCCGGCGCGGAGGTGATGCGGCGCAGCGCCTGCGCGAGCGGCGTGCGCGTCTCGTCCGCCCACTTCAGCGTCAGCGACAGCAGCAGCTCGAGCCCCGTCGCGCCGGGTGTCGCTTCGGCGAACGGCAACAGCTTCTCGTCGTCGTCGACCGGCGTGTGGTCGGAGCAGATCGCGTCGATCGTGCCGTCGGCGAGCGCCGCGCGGATCGCTTCACGGTCGCGCTCGCCGCGCAGCGGCGGGTCGAGCCGGAACTGCGAATCGAAGTAGCCGATGTCGACGTCGATCAGGTGGACGTGGTTCACGCCGACGTCGCAGGTCACGGGCAGCCCTTCCGCCTTCGCCGCGCGCACGAGCGCGAGGCCGGCCGCCGACGACAGCCGCGCGAGGTGCACGCGCGCGCCCGTCACGCGCATCAGTTCGAAAATGGTGTGCAGCGCGATCGTCTCGGCCGCGACCGGCACGCCGGACAACCCGAGCCGCGACGCGAGCGCGCCGCTCGCGGCCACGCCGCCGCGGCCGATGAACGCGTCGAGCGGGCGCAGCCACGTCGTGTAGCCGTACGTGCTCGCGTACTGCAGCGCGCGCAGCAGCACCTGCGTGTCGCGCACCGGCACGTTGGCGTGCGTGAAGCCGACGCAGCCGGATTCCGTCAGCGCGACCATCTCGGTGATGACTTCGCCCTTGAGGCCGACCGTCAGCGCGCCGAGCGGATGCACGTTCGCCTGCCGCAGGTTGCGCGCGCGGAACTTGAGCATTTCGACGAGGCCCGGCTCGTCGAGCACGGGATCGGTATCCGGCGGGCACACGAGCGTCGTGACGCCGCCCGCGACGGCCGCGGCCATCTCGGACGCGAGCGTCGCCTTGTGTTCGTAGCCCGGCTCGCGCAGCCGCGCGCACAGGTCGACGAGGCCGGGCGCGACGATCAGGCCCGACGCGTCGATCGTCTTGTCCGCGTTGAAACCGGCCGGTGCACCGCCAAGCGCGGCGATCTTGCCGTCCGCGACGAATACGTCGGCCTGCCGCTCGGTGCCGGCGACCGGGTCGATCAGCGTGCCGCCTTTGATATGAATCTTCATGCGCTGTCTGTGAATGCGTTGATTGCGTTGAATGCCTGAACGGAAATGCGCGAAAGCGGGCTCAGTCGCTGTTGCCGGCGACGATGCCCATCACCGCCATCCGCACGGCGATGCCGAACGTGACCTGGTTGAGGATCACCGACTGCGGGCCGTCGGCGACCTGCGAATCGATCTCGACGCCGCGGTTCATCGGCCCCGGGTGCATCACGATCGCGTCGGGTGCGGCGAGCGCGAGGCGCTCGGGCGTCAGGCCCCACGTCTTGAAATACTCCTGCGCGGACGGCAGCAGCGCGCCGCTCATCCGTTCGTTCTGCAGGCGCAGCATGATGATCACGTCGACGCCCTTGAGCCCCTCGTCGAGGTTGTGGAACACCTTCACGCCCATCTGCTCGAGGCCGCCCGGCAGCAACGTGCGCGGGCCGATCGCCCGCACTTCCGGCACGCCGAGCGTGGTGAGCGCGTGGATGTCGGAGCGCGCGACGCGCGAGTGCAGGATGTCGCCGACGATCGCCACGCGCAGCTTCGTGAAGTCGCGCTTGTAGTGGCGGATCGTGTACATGTCGAGCAGGCCCTGCGTCGGGTGCGCGTGGCGGCCGTCGCCGGCGTTGATCACGTGCACGTGCGGCGCGCAGTGCTCGGCGATCAGGTACGGCGCGCCGCTCGATGCGTGGCGCACGACGAACAGATCGGCATGCATCGCCGACAGGTTGTTGATCGTGTCGAGCAGCGATTCGCCCTTGCTCGTCGACGACGCATTGATGTTCAGGTTCAGCACGTCGGCCGACAGGCGCGTCGCGGCGATCTCGAAGGTCGTGCGCGTGCGCGTCGAGTTCTCGAAGAACAGGTTGAACACGGACTTGCCGCGCAGCAGCGGCACCTTCTTCACTTCACGGTCCGTCACGCTGACGAACTGCTCGGCCGTATCGAGGATGTGATTGACGATCGAGCGCGGCAGGCCCTCGATCGACAGCAGGTGCTTCAGCTCGCCGTTTTTCGTGAGCTGCGGGTTGCCCTTCAGGAAGCCGTAGCGAAACCGGTCGGGGCTCGCGGCCGCCGCGGGATTGCCGGTGCGGCCAGTGGTGTCGGTGGTCATGGTGTGCGTGATTCCAACTATGCAAACGGGCCGCGGTGCGAACCAGCGGCCCGGGATACGGTTCGCGTGTCGTTCAGGCGCCGTGCGACTCGCCGTGGGCCTCGATACGCAGCGTGAACTGCGCGTCGTCGCGCGCGAGCACGAGCGTCGCGCCGGCCGGCACGTCGAGCGTGCCGCCCGCGAAGCGTGCGGCGACCGGCAATTCGCGACCGCCGCGATCGGCCAGCACCGCGAGCTCGACCGCGGCCGGGCGGCCGTAGTCGTACAGCTCGTTGAGCGCCGCGCGCACGGTGCGCCCGGTGTACAGCACGTCGTCGACGAGCACGATGCGCGCGCCGTCGATCTCGAACGGCAGCGACGTCGGGCTGGCCTGGCTGTGCAGCCCCTTCTTCGCGTAGTCGTCGCGGTGCAGCGCGACGTTGACGACGCCGAACGCCGGTGCGCCGAGATCGCGCGCGAGACGCTCGGCGAGCCACGCGCCGCCGCTGTGAATGCCGGCGAGCCGCGGGCCGCCCGGTTCGGCGAACGCCGTGCCGTACGCGGCGCGGATCTGGTCGAGCAGGACGCGGTAAAGCGCCTCGGCGTCAATGGTGCTCATGGTCGGACAATTGATCGAGATACTGTTGAAGGATGACGCGCGCGGCTTCGGCGTCGAGCATGTCGGCGCGGGCGCGGCCGCGCACGTTGCGCTCGCGCAGCCCGGCCTCGGCCTCGACCGACGAATAGCGCTCGTCGACCCACGTGACGGGCAGCCCGAAGCGGCCGTTCAGCTGGTTGCCGAAACGCTTCGCCTGCTGCGTCATGTCGTGCGGCGTGCCGTCCGGATGCATCGGCAGGCCCACGACGAGCGCGTCCGGCCGCCATTCGGCCAGCAGCTCGCCGACCGCCTTGAAGCGGTGTTCGCGGTTCAAATTCTGGATCACGACGAGCGCACGGGCCGAGCGCGTCAGCGCGTTGCCGATCGCGACGCCGATCCGTTTCTCGCCGTAGTCGAACGCCAGGAGCGTCGCATCGCGCGCGCTCGCGCCACTCATGCGTGCCCTGCTTCGCCGGACAGCATCGACGAGCTGACGCCGAGCAGGCCGAGTGCGGCTTCGAAGCGCTCTTCGGCCGGCGTGTCGAACACGATGCGTGGATCGGCGGCGACCGTCAGCCAGCCGTTGCGGGCGATTTCTTCCTCGAGCTGGCCTGCGCCCCAGCCTGCATGGCCGAGCGTCAGCAGGAAGCGCTTCGGGCCGGTGCCCGTTGCGACCGCCTCGAGCACGTCCTTCGACGTCGTCATCTCGAGCCCGCCGTCGACGGACATCGACGAGTTGTAGCTCGCGCCCTCGACCGGCTCGTGCAGCACGAAGCCGCGCTCGGTCTGGACGGGGCCGCCGAAGTACACGGGAATGTGCAGCAACGGCTCGATGTCGAGCTTCAGGTCGATGCGGTTGAACAGCGATTCGAGGTCGATGTCGGTCGGACGATTGATGACGAGGCCGAGCGCACCGCGCTCGCTGTGATCGCAAAGATAGACCACCGTTCCCGAGAACGTCGGATCGGCCATGTTGGGCATGGCGATCAGGAACTGGTTGGTGAGATTGATGCGATCGGAAGGCTTTGACATGGTTTGAATTTTAGCAAAGACGCCGCGACCTGACCGGGCCGCGATCAACAAGCAACGCCGCGCCACGCTGGCAACGGCGTGCGCGAATCACACGGCACTCTAACACGCGCGCGGGCGCTGTCGGCAGCGTGTTGCAGGCCCGCGCGGCAAGGGCCGCCGTCGCGTGTCCGTCCCCTGGTTCGTCAGGCCCGGCCGAGCGCCGCGCCGAGCGCTTCGGACGCCGCGGTGAGATCCGGCGGCGCGACGCCGGCCGCGATCTTCAGGAGCGCCGCGCGCAGCATGTCGGACGCGTGGCGGTGCGCATCAAGGCCGCCGTCGGCGAGCGGCACGCCGTGCGCCGCACGGCGCCACGCGAGGCCCAGCGTGTCGGCCAGCAGCGCCGCGTGGCCGAGCCCGAGCGCGCAGGCGGCCGTGCCGACCCGGTAGGCGGCGGCGGAGGCACGCCACGCGGCGCCCGGGTCGGCCGCGGCCGGGTTGGCCGCCAGGTCGGCCATCGACGCGTCGGCGGTCTGCAGGAAATCCTCGTAGGCATGCGCGTTGACGGTCACGACGCCGAGCGCGCGGGTCGGTGCGGCGGCGACCGCCTCGTGCTCCGCCCGCGCGGCATCGGCCTCCCACAACGCTTCGGATGCGGGCGTGCCGGCCACGTGCCAGTCGACCGTCAGCCCGTAGTCGTGCAGCACGTCGACGAGCGCGACGTCCTCTGCCGCGGCGCCGAACAGCGCGAAATCGCGCCACAGCAGCGCCACCGTCTCGCGCACCAGTTCGGGCGGCGCGCTGCGCCGGCCCTGCGCGTGTTCGCCGAGCAGCAGATTGGTCCGCGCGAGAAAGCGCTTCAGCTCGGGCGCGCCGCTCGCGCGCAGCGCGCGCACGCACGCGGCCGCGAGCCGCCAGAAATCGTACGGTGCGTCATCGGTGAGCGCGGCCAGCATCGCGTCGAGTTCGTCGAGCGCCGCGCCCGGCGCGCCGTGTTCGGCACGCAGCACGCCGAGCAGCGCCTGCTCGTAGCGGGCGCGGATCCGGGTCGCGAATGCCTCGGGCAGCGCGCGCAGCGTGGCGGGCGGCACCGCGCGGCCGACCAGCGCGAGCGCATCGAGCGGCGCGCTCGCGCGCAGATCGGCGGCGCTTTGCGCGCGCAATGCACGGAAATGCTCGAAGAGAACGGGCGAGCATGCGAGCTCGCGCAGGTTGTGGCGCCCGACGGCCGCACGAAAATCGCGCAGCGCGGCACGCCAGCCGACCGAAGTCGGCTCCGTGGCGACGAGCGGCACGGCGGCCGACAGTTGCCCGGCGAAGCGCGCGGCGGGCAGCCAGCCGGCTTCCGCCAGCACGGCCGCGGCCGCCGAAAGCGGCGCCGCCGCGTCGTCGCGCCGCTCGAATGCATCGGCGGCGGTGGCCAGCCACGCTTCGGCCGCGCGCACGGCCCCGCCACGCGGGTTGGGCAATGCGTCAGGGTGGGGAACGTTCGCCGGATCGGACGTCATGGACACGCGCGCCTGTCATGATCAAGTCGCTCGCGCGAACCGCGGCGCGCGAGCGCCGGGCCGGTGCGAGGCCTGAGCGGAGTGTCCGGCGGCCACAGGTCCGGTCAGATCTGGACCATCTCGAAGTCTTCCTTGCGGGCGCCGCATTCGGGACACGTCCAGTTGATCGGGACGTCTTCCCAGCGCGTGCCCGGGGCGATGCCCTCTTCCGGCAGCCCGGCTTCTTCGTCGTAAATCCAGCCACAAATCAGGCACATCCAGCTCTTGTATTCCATCTTAAGCCGCGTCGGGGAAAAGTCGGTAAATTCGGGAGCCATGATGGTACCGTGTCGGGGCCGGACTGCCTAGCAATCGCGCTGGAGGACGGCAACTACGTTGCGCCGCGCTAAAAAATCCGTCGTACCGGCCGGATTCCACCGCATAATGGTTGAAAAGTGCGGCCTGCCGGGCAACACGGGGCCGAACAAGCCCATCCGCCTCGCCGTCCGCATTTCCGTCGCTTGTCCGTTTTTCTCTTGCCCCATTTTTACATGTCCAGCAACGCCCCTCCGATCGTCCTCACCTTCGGCCTGTCCGATCCCACCGGCGGCTCCGGCCTCCAAGCCGATCTGATGACCCTGGCGAGCATGGGCTGTCACGGCGTGTCCGTCCTGACCGGCTATACCGTGCGCGACTCGGCCGCCTGCGATGAAGTAACGGGCCTCGATCCCGACGTCGTCGCCGCGCAGGCGCGCATGCTGCTCGAGGACATGCCGGTTGCCGCATTCAAGATCGGCGCGGCGACGCGCGCGGAAGTCGTGAGCGCGATCGCCGAAGTCGTCGCCGACTACGACGGCGTGCCGCTCGTGCTCGCGCCGGATTTCACGCTCGACGACGAACACGTGCTCGCCGCCGACGACCTGCGCGAATCGATCGCCGACCTGCTGGCGCCGCAAACGACGTTGCTGGTCGCCGACCACGCGACGCTGATCGCACTCGCCCAGCCCGACGGCGATGCCGAGGCGCCGAATCTCGACGCGGCCGTGTCGCACCTGCTGTCGCAGGGCTGCGAATACATCCTGTCGTCGGAAACGGGCTCGCACCGGCTCGTCAATACGCTGTACGGCGAGGAAGGCCAACTACGCGAAGACATGTGGGATCGCTCGCCGCATCGACTGATGGGCATCACCGATACGCTCGGCGCGGCCATCGCGGCGCTGCTCGCGAACGGGCAGGAACCGCCCGAAGCCGTGCGCGAGGCGCAGGAATACCTGTACCAGGCCGTGCGCGACGCGTTCCGGCCCGGCATGGGCGCGTACCTGCCCGACCGGTTCTTCTGGGCGCGCAGCAACGACGAGTCGGACACGCCGCCGGCCGTGAAGGCCGACCCGGCGCCGCGGACGTCGCATCGGCATTGAGTCGTGATGCGGCGGGCCGGCCCCGCCGCACGCCGCGCCGCTTCAGGCGTGACGTATCCGGCCGGCCCGCGCACGCATCGAACCTCGCGCACATAAAAAAAGACCCGCATCGCTGCGGGTCTTTTCTTTTGGCTGGAACGCGCATCGCTGCGCGCTCCGGACACCGTCGACCGAAGTCGATTACATGTCCATGCCCATGCCGCCCATGCCGCCCGGCATGCCGCCCGGCATCGGTGCGTCTTCCTTCGGCAGTTCTGCGACAGCTGCGTCCGTCGTCAGCAGCAGGCCTGCAACCGACGCTGCGTTCTGCAGTGCGGTGCGCGTGACCTTGGTCGGGTCGACGACGCCGGCTTCGACCATGTCGACGTACTCGCCCGTTGCTGCGTTGTAGCCGTAGTTGCCCTTGCCTGCAGCAACCGCCGCCACCACGACGCTCGCTTCTTCGCCGCCGTTCGTGACGATCTGGCGCAGCGGCTCTTCCATTGCGCGCAGCACGATCTTGATGCCGGCGTTCTGGTCGGCGTTCGCGCCGGTCAGGCCTGCGATCGCGGTGCGTGCGCGGATCAGCGCAACGCCGCCGCCTGCCACGATGCCTTCTTCGACAGCTGCGCGCGTAGCGTGCAGTGCGTCTTCGACACGTGCCTTCTTTTCCTTCATTTCGACTTCGGTCGCCGCACCGACCTTGATCACTGCCACGCCGCCTGCCAGCTTGGCCACGCGCTCTTGCAGCTTTTCACGGTCGTAGTCCGACGTCGCTTCCTCGATTTGCGCGCGCACTTGCTTCACGCGTGCTTCGATGCTTGCCGCTTCGCCTGCGCCGTCGATGATCGTCGTGTTTTCCTTGCCCACTTCGATGCGCTTCGCCTGGCCCAGTTCTGCCAGCGTTGCCTTCTCGAGCGTCAGGCCGGTTTCTTCCGCGATGACTTGACCGCCGGTCAGGATCGCGATGTCTTCCAGCATCGCCTTGCGACGATCGCCGAAGCCCGGCGCCTTGACCGCAACGGTCTTCAGGATGCCGCGGATGTTGTTGACGACCAGCGTCGCGAGCGCTTCGCCTTCGACGTCTTCAGCGATGATCAGCAGCGGACGGCCAGCCTTCGCGACTTGCTCGAGCACCGGCAGCAGATCGCGGATGTTCGACACCTTCTTGTCGTGCAGCAGCACGAACGGGTTGTCGAGGACGGCGACTTGCTTGTCCGGGTTGTTGATGAAGTACGGCGACAGGTAGCCGCGGTCGAATTGCATGCCTTCGACGACGTCGAGTTCGTCGGCGAGCGACTTGCCGTCTTCGACGGTGATGACGCCTTCCTTGCCGACCTTGTCCATCGCTTCAGCGATGCGATCGCCGATCGACGAATCGCTGTTCGCCGAGATCGAGCCGACCTGTGCGATTTCCTTGTTGGTCGTGCACGGCTTGCTGATCTTCTTCAGCTCTTCGACAGCCGCTGCGACTGCCTTGTCGATACCGCGCTTCAGGTCCATCGGGTTCATGCCCGATGCGACGTACTTCATGCCTTCGCGAACGATCGATTGCGCGAGGACGGTTGCCGTCGTCGTGCCGTCGCCTGCGTTGTCGCTGGTCTTGGAAGCGACTTCCTTGACCATTTGCGCGCCCATGTTCTGGAGCTTGTCCTTCAGCTCGATTTCCTTCGCGACCGACACACCGTCCTTGGTGACCGTCGGGCCGCCGAAGCTGCGCTCGAGCACGACGTTGCGGCCCTTCGGACCCAGCGTGACCTTGACTGCGTTGGCGAGAATGTTCACGCCTTCGACCATCTTCGAACGGGCGGAATCGCCGAATACGACGTCTTTAGCTGCCATCTTCTAACTCCTTGAATTCTTGGGAATATGTACCGTCGGAGACGCTTACTTGGCGTTGACCACGGCCATGATGTCTTCTTCGCGCATGACCAGCAGTTCCTGGCCGTCGACCTTCACGGTCTGGCCCGCGTACTTGCCGAACAGAACGCGATCGCCGACCTTCACGTCGAGCGCGATCGGGGCGCCCTTGTCGTCGCGCTTGCCCGGGCCGATGGCCAGGACTTCGCCCTGATCCGGCTTTTCAGCAGCGGCGTCGGGGATCACGATGCCCGAGGCGGTCTTGGTTTCCTGATCCAGGCGCTTGACGATCACGCGATCGTGCAAAGGACGAAGGTTCATATTCACTCCTCTCTTGACTGAGATTGAAGAACGCTTAGGGAATCTGCCCGGCTCATCGCCCGGCAGAGAATTGTTAGCACTCTCGTGCAGCGAGTGCTAATTATATGGACGGGTTTTGACAAATTCAAGAAGGGGAACCGGAGGAATTTTCGGGGCGGCGACGCGGCGGGAAAAATACACGAAAACAACAAAAATTCGTTTTAAAACAATGCTCTACCGAATTCGATCGGCGCGGCGGGCGGGCCGGCGCGGCCCGCGAATCTCATCCAGCCCCGTTTGGACACCGGGTAAGCCCGGAGTTCCTGGGACCGGCGACATCGCGTCGAAAAAACTGCGTGGACACCGATTTCGTCCGCCGCGACGCATTCGGTCGCAGGCGTCGCCGGGCCGCCGTTCACCACCACTCACGCGTCGGCGCAGTCCGCGCCAGACAGCGGCCGGAAGGTCCGCCCCTCCGTCTCGACGGCCGCGCCCAGCCGCCGCGCGAGCCCCTTCGCGCCTTCGCGCATCACGACGTCGTGATTCCATCGGAACAGCGGCCGCGCGAGCGGCTCCAGCCAGTTCATCCAGCCCACGTGCGTGCGGATGTGCCAGTCGTAGCGCACGACGGTGCGCGCGCCGTCGGCGGCGAACGACCAGCGCCCGTCGCCTTCGATCGCGCCGCTCGCATGGCCTTCGAGCGCATGCGGCCGCTCGACGCGCCGCACGCGCATGTCGAAGGTCAGCCGGTACGGCAGCGCGCCCTTCCAGGTATATCGGTGCAACGCGCCAACGCCGCGCGCGTCGCCGGGCTCGAGTTCGACGGTGCGCACGGCGCCCTTCCACCAGTCGGGCCAGCGGTCGACCTGGTAGATCGCGTCCCAGACCGCCGCGAGCGGCGCATCCACCCGCCAGGTCGTCGAAAACCGGTACTCCGCCATGCAGCCTCCGGCATGCGTGTCAGGAACGCAGATCGGCGCCCGTCAGGGCGCGAAGAAACGCTCGGGAAACGCGACGTCGATCTCCACGTCGTCGAGCGTCACGGTTTCGAGCGGCACGTCGTCACCGTCGGCGTAGCTGACGACCTTCAGCGGAAAACCGTCCGCCGCGTCGAGCCACAACCGGTAGCGATGCACGCCGCCGATCGCGTGCGCGGGTGCGCCCGTGACCAGCACGCGCAGCGCGGTGCGGCCGCCGACGGCCTCCTCGCCTTCGGTCACCGTCGAGCCGCCCTCCTGCAGCGCATGCACGTTGCGCAGCAGCTCGCCGACGTCCGAGCGGTCGACCCGGTGGCCGCTGCGGTCGCGCACGAGCGGATTGGACGGCGACAGCGTCAGCGCGGGCGGCGCATGCGTGCCGAACGGGCGCAGCCGCACCTTGCCGTCGCCCGGATCGTACGCGAGCACCGCGCCGCGATGCGGCGACACGAAATCCATCCGGACGAAGCCCGGCTTCAGGTATGCGTAGCGGATTTCGGTGTGCTCGCCGTCGCGCGCCGACGAGCGGATCGTCGCGCGGTACGAGCGGACGTGGTCGAAATGCGCCTGCGCGACGGTCACGGGATCGGCTGTCATGCTCGCTCCTATCAGGCTCGCGGCCAGCAACGCGGCGATCACGGCGCCGCCTCGACATCGAGCACGCCTTCCATCCCGCGCTCGCGATGGCTCCTGAAAAACAGCAGCCGGTGCGTGCAATAGTAGGCGAAGCGCCCCGGCTGCACCGGCGTGAAACGAAACGTCCTCGGCGTCGTGCCGAGCTCGGTGCGTATCGCGATGCCGGCCTGCGGCGCGTCGATCTCGAAGCTGTGCGGCACCACGCCGGGTTCGGCCGACACGGTCAGCTCGACCGGCACCTGCGCGCGCACGATCACGTGATTCGGCCGGAAGAAATAGCTGCCGCCGACGATCGCCACGCGCTGCACGCCGTCCGCGTCGACCGGCACGCGCACGGGCGGGTCGCCCTCCGCATGCGCAAGCGTCGTGCCCGCGGCGAGCGCCGCGAGTATCCACGCGTTGATCGTCACCGTCTTCATCGCCTGCTCCCTGCGGGCGTCGCGCATCATCCCTTCCACGCGTCGGTCGGACCGCCCAGCGCGCCGCATGCATCGATCGCGAGCTCGCGCAGGCGCCGTTCGTCGCCACGGCCGGACAGCGCATAGCCCATGCCGCGATCCGACCAGAAATACGTGTAGCGGCCATCGGCCGACATCGCCTGCGGCGCGAGGCGTCGCGCCTCGTAGGCGGTCATGTACAGCGTCACGCGCGCGCCGTCCGCGCGCTGGTACATGAGCTGCGCGGCCGGCCGACGCGCGCCGACAGCCACGCGGCGAGACGGGCGGGATCGGTCGCATCGACTTCCACCGGATGCTCGCGCTCGGCGGCGTACACGGCGTACGCGACATCGGCGCGCGCGGCGAACGCCGGTTCGCTGCCGAACGCCGACCAGCCCGCATGCAGCGCGACCCCGATCAGCAGCCCGGCCGCCAGCCCCGCGAACGCATGCGCGACGGCACGCCAGCGCGGCGCGCGGCGCTGCACGAACAACGCGGGCGCCGCGGCCGGCAACGGGAACAGCGCCTTCAGCGCATCGCGCTGCGCGCGGTAGTGCGCGAACCGCTCGGCTTCCCCGGGATCGGACTGCAGGCGCTCGAGCATCTCGCGCCGCTCGCGCCCGGACAGCTCGCCGTCCAGCAACGCCGACAGCAATTGCGCCGACGCATCGTCGTCCCGCCGGTTCGAAGGCTTGCGCGGATCGTCCATCATGGCTTCCCGATCACCCGTAACGTCGCCGTGCCGTGCGCCGGCGGCGCATCCGACAGCAATGCGCGCATCTGCGCGCGCCCGCGCGAGCCGCGACATCACCGTGCCCACCGGCACGCCGAGCACCTGCGCGGCATCGCGGTAGCTCAATTCCTCGAGCGCGACCAGCAGCAGTACCTCGCGCTGTTCGACCGGCAGCCGGTACAGCGCGCGCTGCACGTCGCGCAGCTCCAGCCCGCCGACCTCGCCGGCCGGCGCGGCCATCGTCTGCCACGGTGCCGTCGCGTCGTCGACCGCGATCTCGTGCCGCGCGCGCAACTGGTCGATGAAGCGATGCCGCAACAGCGTCAGCAGCCATGCGCGCAGGTTGCCGCCGTCGCGGGGCGGCCGGTTCAGCGCACGCTCGAGCGTGTCCTGCACGAGATCGTCGGCCCACGCGCGCTCGCCCGTCAGCGCACGCGCATAGCGCGTGAGATGCGGAAGCCACACCAGCAGGTCCGATTCATAGCTCATCGGGGCGCCTCGCGCGTCGCCGCGCGGTCACGGCCGCGCGACGTGCCACATGCCGCCGATTCCGTCGCCGCCTGCGTCGCCGGCCTTGTGGTCCATTTTCCAGCGATACAGCGGACGGCCGCGGTATGCCCATTGCTTCTTGCCATCGTCGCGGGCGACGAGGCTCAGCGCGCCCGACGCCTTGTCGTACGCGTCGGCGAGCGCGGGCGGCCAGTTGGCAGCGCACGCGCTGTCGCACATGCTCTTGCCCGGCGCATCGCGATCGAACACGTACAGCGTCATGTGCGCTTCGTCGACCAGTCTCCCGTCGCCGACCCGGGGCGGTTCCGCGGCCGCCGGCCGCACGATCGCCGCCGTCAGCGCGGCAGCGAAGAGCACCCGTTTCATTCCCGTTCTCCTTGACGTCGTGTCGCGACACGGTGCCGCCGGACGGGACGGATCGGCTACGTCGCGATCATTATCCCGCCGGCCGGCCGCGCCGGAACTCGGTATGTAAACGGACGGCGACGGCCGCTTATTCCATGCCCGCCGCGCACCGACGCGCGACGGCGATCATTCGTGCGGAGCAAGAAAACGGGAAGCCCCAAATGACGACGCGGCATGACATCGCTGTCATGCCGCGTCGCGCGACCCGTATTGGGCGACCATCTCGCACGACGGCCGATGCGGCGCCGTCGTGCGTTTTCGGCCGGTTACCTCGGCAGTGCGCCGGTCAGCGACTGGAGCAGCGTCGTCACCGGTGCGAGCGGGTTATTCGGCGAGCCGTTGCCCGAATGCGGCGTCACCGACAGGCTCGGCGCGGAACCGAGCACCGTGCCCGCCGACGTGCCGGCTGCATTGACGACCGTCGCCGTCGCGTTGGCACCCGTCGTCAGCAGCGAACCGACCGCGCCGGCCGTACCGCCGGCGGCATTCGCGCCCGAGCCGAGCAGGCTGCCGCCTGCCGCCGCCGTCGAACCGGCCGCACCCGACAGTGCACCGGCCGCCTGGCCGAGCGCCGCCGGACCGGACGCGAGCGCGCCCGTCACCGAACCGAGCGCACCGGTCAGTGCGCCGGCCGGGTTGCCGCCGCCCGTCAGGCCGCTCACGAGGTTCGTGATCGGCGCGATCGGGCTGTTGCCGGCGGCGCCGGACAGCGTGCCGACCACCTGGTTCACGACACCTTGCACCGGCGCCAGCGGGTTGGAACCGCCGAGGTTGCCGAGGGCGCCCGTCACCGAGTTCAGCGCGCCGGCCGGATTGCCGCCGCCGAGCGTACCGACGACCTGGTTCACGACACCCTGCACCGGCGCCAGCGGGCTCGTGCCGCCCAGTGCGCCGAGCGCGCCCGCGACCGAGCCGACCGCGTTGCCGAGCGCGCCCGTGGCCGTCCCGACCGCGTTGCTCAGCGTGCCGGCGGGGTTGCTGCCGCCGAGCGTGCCGACGACCTGGTTCACGACGCCTTGCACCGGCGCCAGCGGGTTGGAACCGCCGAGGTTGCCGAGGGCGCCCGTCACCGAGCCGAGTGCGCCGGTCAGCGCGCCGGCCGGATTGCCGCCCGGCAGCGCGTTTTGCAAACCGTTGACGAGGTTCGTGATCGGCGTGATCGGGCTGCCGCCGCCTGCGCCCGACAGCGTGCCGACGACCTGGTTCACGACGCCCTGCACCGGGGCCAGCGGGTTCGCGCCGCTGAGCGCGCCCGTCACCGAGTTCAGCGCGTTCGTCAGCGCACCGGCAGGATCGCCGTTGCCGAGCGTGCCGGCGAGTTGCGTGACGGCGCCTTGCACCGGCGCGAGCGGGCTTCCTGCACCGCCGACGTTGCCGAGCGTGCCCGTGATCGTGTTGACTGCGTTGCTCAGTGCGCCGGCCGGGTTGCCGCTGCCGAGCGTGCCCGTGACCTGGTTCACGACGTTCTGGATCGGGGTGATCGGGTTCGCGCCGCCGCCGAGGTTGCCCAAGGCGCCGGTTACGGTGCCGAGGGCGCCGGTCAGGGCGCCTGCGGGGTTGCCGCCGCCGATGCCGCCCAACGCGCCGGTCACCGTGCCGAGCGCGCCGGTCAGGGCGCCGGCCGGGTTACCGCCGCCAACGCCACCCAGTGCGCCCGCCACCGTACCAAGAGCACCGGTCAGGGCGCCTGCCGGATTGCCACCGCCAACGCCGCCCAGCGCACCCGTCACCGTACCAAGCGCGCCGGTCAATGCGCCTGCCGGGTTACCGCCGCCAACACCGCCCAGTGCGCCCGTCACCGTACCAAGAGCGCCGGTCAGTGCGCCTGCTGGATTGCCACCGCCAACGCCACCCAGTGCGCCCGTCACCGTACCAAGAGCACCGGTCAGGGCGCCTGCCGGGTTACCGCCGCCAACACCGCCCAGTGCGCCCGTCACCGTGCCGAGCGCGCCAGTCAGTGCACCTGCCGGGTTGCCACCGCTAACGCCGCCCAGCGCACCCGTCACCGTGCCGAGGGCACCGGTCAGTGCGCCTGCCGGGTTACCGCCGCCAACACCGCCCAGTGCGCCCGTCACCGTACCAAGAGCACCGGTCAATGCGCCTGCCGGATTGCCACCGCCAACGCCGCCCAGAGCGCCCGTCACCGTACCGAGGGCACCGGTCAGTGCGCCTGCCGGGTTACCGCCGCCATCACCGCCCAGTGCGCCCGTCACCGTACCGAGAGCACCGGTCAATGCGCCTGCCGGATTGCCACCGCCAACACCGCCCAGAGCGCCCGTCACCGTACCGAGGGCACCGGTCAGTGCGCCTGCCGGGTTACCGCCGCCAACACCGCCCAGAGCGCCCGTCACCGTACCAAGAGCACCGGTCAATGCGCCTGCCGGATTGCCACCGCCAACACCGCCCAGCGCACCCGTCACCGTGCCGAGGGCACCGGTCAATGCACCTGCCGGGTTACCGCCGCCAACACCGCCCAGCGCACCCGTCACCGTACCAAGAGCACCGGTCAGGGCGCCTGCCGGATTACCACCGCCAACACCGCCCAGCGCACCCGTCACCGTACCGAGCGCGCCGGTCAGGGCGCCGGCCGGGTTGCCACCACCGATACCACCCAGCGCGCCCGTTGCCGTGCCAAGCGCATTGCTCAGCGTGCCGGTTGCCGTATTCAGTGCGCCGGTCAATGCACCTGCCGGATTGCTGCCGCTCAACGCGCCCGTTACTTGATTCACCACGCCCTGCACCGGCGCCAGCGGATTCGCCCCGCCACCGATACCGCCCAGCGCGCCCGTTGCCGTGCCGAGTGCACTGCTCAGCGTGCCGGTTGCCGTGTTCAGCGCGCCGGTCAATGCACCTGCCGGATTGCCGCCGTTCAACGCGCCCGTCACCTGATTCACCACGCCCTGCACCGGCGCCAGCGGATTCGCCCCGCCACCGATACCACCCAGTGCACCCGTTACCGTGCCGAGCGCGCCGGTCAGCGCGCCTGCCGGATTGCCACCACCGACACCGCCCAGTGCGCCCGTTGCCGTGCCGAGCGCGCTGCTCAGCGTGCCGGTTGCCGTATTCAGTGCGCCGGTCAATGCGCCAGCCGGATTGCCACCGCTCAACGCGCCCGTGACTTGATTCACCACGCCCTGAACCGGCGCCAGCGGGCTCGCGCCACCACCGACATTACCCAGTGCACCCGTCACCGTGCCGAGCGCCCCCGTCAACGCACCGGCCGGATTGCCGCCGCCGAGCGCGCCCGTTACCTGATTCACCACACCCTGCACCGGCGCCAGCGGGCTCGCGCCACCGCCGACATTACCCAGTGCGCCCGTCACCGTGCCAACTGCATTGCTCAGCGTCCCCGTCGCCGTATTCAGCGCACCGGTCAACGCGCCGGCCGGGTTGCCGCCACCGAGTGCCCCCGTCACCTGGTTCACCACGCCCTGCACCGGCGCCAGCGGCTGCACCGTGCCGCCGCCACCGCCGAGTGCGCCCGTCACCGCCCCCACGGCGCCGGACAGCACTTGCCCCGGATTGCCCAGCGACGTCTGGATCCCGCCCGAGCCGCCCGCCGTCACGGTGACCGAGCCCAGCGGCGACGTGCCCGTCGCGACCAGCCCGACCGACACGCTGTTCGTCGGCGGGTTGACGATCACTTGCGGAATCGGGAGCGAATCGAGCGCGCCCGCCATCGCGGAACCCGAAGCCAGCACCCCGAACACCGTCGCGACCGACAGCGCTGCACCCGTCAATTTGAAATTCTGTCCCATCTTTATTTTCCCCATCTCGGTTGGCACTACGTTGACAAAGCATGGGGACGGATTGCACGAAGTGTGCCAATTCCAAAAATCGGGCTGATTCGTCTGCCTATCGAGTTGCAATAACGCTTTTTAATTGATTTCAGGCGAAATTCACTGGTGGCGAAACCCGAATCGTCTGATGAAACGTGCTTTCGGAACGCCGATGTAACGTAACGTTTGCGAGCCCCGCGGTAACGTGTTCCGGTACATCCGACGTCGCGCGGAACGCGCGGCCGCGCTGGCGCCCCATCCCGTCAGAACTGCCTGCCCGTTACGCATTTCAGAAATATGAAAATGCATTGATAAATCGCGCATTTGCTGATTTTGTTTATCACGCGACTCTCTTTCTTGTCGATTACGCAGATCATTTCCGATTGCGCGGATTCCGATAACGCCGGCAGCAAAATGAAAAACTGTGAAGTACGCGCATGGCCACCGGCGAATGCCGGCGGCCGAAACCGGACCCGCGCGCGGCCGGTTCAGCCGAAACGTGCGGGCCGGTACGGATGGGGATCGATATAGGTCGGCGCGCCGGTCATCATTTCGGCGAGCAGGCGGCCGGTCGCGGGGCCGAGCGTGAGCCCGTGATGGCAATGGCCGAACGCGAACCACAAATGACGGTGGCGCGGCGCCGGCCCGATCACCGGGCGCATGTCGGGCGTGCACGGCCGCATCCCGAGCCACGGTTGCGGGTCGAGCCGCTCGCCGATGCCGAACGCGTCGCGCGCCAGCGGTTCGGCGCGCGCGAGCTGCACGCCGGTCGGCGGCGCGTCGCGCGGCGCGATCTCGACGCCCGTCGTGAGCCGCAGGCGGCCACCTTCCATCGGCGCGACGACGAAACCTGCCTCGGTATCGCACACGGGCACGTTCAGCGGCGTACGCGTCGGCCGGTAATGCATGTGATAGCCGCGCTTCGCGCGCAGCGGAATCCGGTAGCCGAGCGGCGCGAACACCTGATCGGACCACGGCCCGAGCGCGACCACGGCCGAGCGCGCCGAGATCGGCCCGGGTTCGGACCGCACCTGCCAGCCGCCGTCCACCTGCACGAGCGTCGTCGCGTCGCCGCGCACGAACGTGCCGCCGTCGCGCTCGAACAGCCGCGCATAGGCCTTGGTCAGCCCGCCCGGGCTCGATACGGTCTTCGGGTCCTGCCAGTGGAATGCGCCGCAGAATGCGTCGCCGATACCGGGCTCGCGCGCGCGCAGCGCATGCGCGTCGAGCACGGTCATCCGCAGCCCGTGCGCGGCGGCCACCTGCCGTTGCGCGCGTGCTTCCGCGTCGAACAGCGCGGGCGAACGGAATGCCTCGATCCAGCCGCCGTCGTGCACGAGCGGCTGCGCGTCGGTGCGCGCGAGCAGCGCATCGTGTTCGACGACGCTGGCCGCGACGAGCGGCAGCAGGTCGCGCGCGGCGGCCGCGAGCCGCCGCGGCGACGATTCGCGCCAGAAGCGCGCGAGCCAGCCCGCATACGCGGGCAGCGCGCGGTAGTCCCAATAGAGATCGACCGAGCGGTTGCGCGCATAGCGCAGCAGCGTGCCGAGCCGGCGCGGAAACGCATACGGCACGACCGACGAGCGCTCGATCAGCCCCGCGTTGCCGTGGCTGGTCTCCTCGCCGGGCGCGCGCCGGTCGACGAGCGCGACGCGCAGCCCGCGATCCTGCAGATGCAGCGCCGACGACACGCCGACGATGCCGGCCCCCAGAACGATGACGTCGAAATCCATGGTTCCCCGTGCTGCGTCGAAATGGGATGCGCCGTGCGCCAGCCCCGCGGCCGGCACGCGGCGGCGCTTACTTCGCGATGATGTCGCGCTTGAAGTACTTCTGCGACAACGCGCTCAGCGTGCCGTCCTTCTTCAGCGCGTCGAGCGCGCCGACGATCTTCGCCTGCAGCGCCTTGTCGCCCTTGCGCATGCCGAAGCCCGTGCCTTCGCCGAGCGTCGCCGGATCCTTCAGCGGTTCGCCGACGATCCGGTAGTCGCGCCCGGCCGGCTTGTCGAGGAACCCGTCCTGCGCGGTCTGCGCTTCCTGCACGGCCGCGTCGAGACGCCCCGCGACGAGATCGGCGTAGATCTGGTCCTGATCCTGGTACGACACGACGGCCACGCCCGCATCGGCCCAGTGCGCCTTCAGGAAATCCTCCTGCGACGAGCCCTGCAGCACGCCGACGCGCTTGCCGCGCAGGCTCGCGGCGTCGGGCTTGAGCGGCGAACCGTGCTTCGCGACCATCACGATCGGCACCACGTAGATCGGCGGCGTGAAATCGATGCTTTGCTTGCGCTTCGCGGTGATGTTCATCGCCGAGTTGATCGCGTCGAACTTGCGCGCCTGCAACGCGGGGATCAGCCCGTCGAACGCGTTCTCGACCCACACGCACTTCATGTTCAGCTTCGCGCAGACCGCATTGCCGACGTCGACGTCGAACCCTTGCAACTGACCGGCCGGCGTCTTGCTCTCGAACGGCGGATAGGCGGCTTCGATGCCGAAGCGCAACGTGGTCTGTTCCGCATGGGCCGTGACGGCCGCGCACGCGAGCGCCGCAGCGGCGCAAAGGGAAAGCTTCCAGTTCATGACGGTCCTTCCGTTCTGGATTGAGGCGATGAAGATCGGTCGCCCGGCGCCCTCGATCGGGCACCCGGTCGGCATTCGGGACAGGCGGCCGTCGCATGGCGACGTGTCGTAACCTGCACGCGCAATATAGACTTAAAATCTACTATGGACTATAGGGGATACGAGCAGTCCGGCCCGTTGCGCCACGTCGGCATTTGATCGCCTGCACGAAATATCGTTGATTTCATGGAATTTTTCATCTTCCCGGCACCGACGGAACGTCTCGAAAATAAAAGTTTTTCAGATTCCTCCTGTCTATATTAGACTTTTTAGTCCATAACCAACCCACCGGACGCCGTCTTTCGAGACTTTCTGTCCAGCCCGAACCGGAGATGCCCCGATGACGCAAACCGTCCCCACCCTGCCGTTGACCGTCGACGAAGCCGCGGTGCGCGCGGCGCTGCCGTCGCTCGACGTGCTCGGCACGCTGCGCCGCATGTTCGCGTCGCTTGCCGCGGCACGCGCGGTGCAGCCGCCGCAGACGCTCACGCTGTTTCCCGACCGGGCCGGCGACTTCATCACGTATCTCGGCGCGCTCGCCGATGCGCAGGTATTCGGCGCGAAGCTGTCGCCGTACATCGTGGCGGGCGGCAAGCCCGACGGGAAACCCGTCGTCACCGCGTGGACCGCGCTGATGTCGATGCAGACGGGCCAGCCGCTGATGTGGTGCGACGCCGGGCTGCTGACCGTCGAACGCACGGCCGGCACGACGGCGCTGGCAGTCGACTGCCTCGCACCGCGCGACGCGCGTCATCTGGCGATCGTCGGCGCGGGCGCGGTCGGCCTCGCGCACCTGCGGCACACGGCGGCGCTGCGCGACTGGGACACGATCCGCGTGTACTCGCCCGCGCTGGCGGCCGACGCGGCGCAGCAGGCGACCCTCGCCGGGCTCGACCCGCGCGCACGCGCGGCGGCGAGCGTCGACGCCTGCGTGCGCGACGCGGACGTGGTGATGCTGTGCACGTCGTCGGGCACGCCCGTGCTCGGCGACGGAATGCTCACGCGCCCCGCGCTCGTCACGTCGATCAGCACCAACGTCGCGCGCGCGCACGAAATCCCACCCGCGTGGCTGCCGGACATGGACGTCTACTGCGACTACCGGCACACGACGCCTGCAAGCGCCGGCGAGATGCAGATCGCGGCGGCCGAGCACGGCTGGGATGCCGGCCGGATCGTCGGCGACCTGCCCGCGCTCGTCGCCGGCACCTGCGCGGCGCCGTCGCGCACGCGGCATGCGTTCTTCCGCTCGATCGGCCTCGGGCTCGAGGACATCGCGATCGCGCATGCGCTGTACACGCATCTGACGCGCGCATGAGCGGCACGCGCCCGCGGGGCCGATACAATGGCGCAACCGCCGCGGCGGCCGTGCGCGGGCGCACGGGCATGCCGGCCCACGGCGCGCCGGCACGCCGGCCCGACACGCTGCCCGGCTCCCGCCCACCCGAGATCGCGACACCGATGCGCAAGAACAAATCTCCCGTCAAAGACCTGCTGCTCACCCGCTATGCGCCGATCGCCGACGGTATCGCCGCCCTGTTCTTCCCGTACGCGGAAGTCGTGATCCACGACCTGCACGACCAGACCGTGCTGTATCTCGCGAACAACCTGTCCAAGCGCGAGGTCGGCGACGATGCCGCGCTCGAGGAAATCGATCATTCGGCGCGCGAGCGCGTGATCGGCCCGTACGAGAAGCTGAACTGGGACGGCCGGCGGATGCGCTGCGTCAGCAACGTGCTGTTCGACGACGAAGGCCGGCCGGCCGGGATGATGTGCATCAACTTCAACATCGCGGTGTTCGACGAGGTGCGCACGACGCTCGACCTGTTCATCAAGGGCGCGGGCGTCGTCGCGCAGCCCGACGAACTGTTCCGCGACGATTGGCAGGAGCGCATCAACACGTTCCTGCACGGCTGGCTGCGCGAGCGGCAGGTCGGGCTGAACGGGCTCACGCGCGAGCACCGGCGCGAGCTCGTCGAGGCGCTGTACGCGCAAGGCGCGTTCCGCGGCAAGAGCGCGGCGAACTACGTCGCGA
Source organism: Burkholderia sp. BCC0506 (assembly GCF_902833145.1). Taxonomy (GTDB): domain Bacteria; phylum Pseudomonadota; class Gammaproteobacteria; order Burkholderiales; family Burkholderiaceae; genus Burkholderia. Next base: position 146,356 of record NZ_CADFEN010000013.1, read on the forward strand.
ACGTGCTCGGAATGGGGCGCGCGACGGTCTACAAGCACCTCAAGCATCTGAAGGAAACGCAGGGCGACGCGTGAGCGCGGCGCGGCGGGCGCCATGACGGCCATCCCCGGCCGTCGGCACCGGGCGGCCGGTTCCGCGCCCATGCTTCGCGATACGCGGCGCAGCCCCTTCCGCACGGTTTCCGCAAGCGACGAAGCGTCGAAACACAAAGTGATATAGTCTCGGTTACATTTTTCTGCCGCCCGGACCGCCATGACGACCGCTCCCGCCCCCGCCGCCCGCCCGACCCTGACCGTCGAAATCTGGTCCGACCTGATCTGCCCGTGGTGCTGGATCGGCAAGCGCCGCTTCGACGAGGCGCTGGCCGCGTTCGCGCACGCCGAGCGCGTCGACGTCGCGCTGCGCGCGTACCGGCTGATGCCCGGCCAGCCCGTCGAGCCGGTCGAGGCGATGCTGGCATCCAAGTACCGGATGTCGCCCGCGCAGGTCGACCAGATGCTGCGCCAGGTGACCGACGCGGCCGCGAGCGTCGGGCTGCGCTACGACCTGCCCGGCACGCTCGTCGGCGACACGCTCGACGGCCACCGGCTCGTGAAGCTCGCGCAAGCGTCGGGCCGCGCGTACGCGCTGACCGAGCGGCTCTATCGCGCGTATTTCTGCGAGCACGGCTCGCTGTTCGATCATGCCGAGCTGACCGAATTCGCGCTCGAGGCCGGGCTCGAGCGCTCGGCCGTCGAAGCCGTGCTGCGCAGCGACGCGTACCGCGACGAAGTCGAAGCCGACATCGCGCGCGCCGCGCAGATCGGCGGGCGCGGCGTGCCGCTGTTCGTGTTCGGCGGCCGCTACGCGGTGTCGGGCGCGCAGCCGGCCGACACGTTCGCGCAGGCGCTCGATCAGGCGTGGCGCGACGGCATCGTCGAACTCGGCGGCAGCGACGCGGCCGCCTGCGGCCCCGACGGCTGCGAACTGCCGGCCCGGTCGTAAGCCGCCTCGAATACCTCGCGCGCGTGCCGCCCGCACGCGCCACGACGACTACGCGACGCTGTTGCCACAAACCGGCAGGAAGCCCGCGCCGTTGACCTCTACAATGCATCCTTCGAACAACGACCGGAAGGCTGCAGGCCCATGACCCACGGGATTCACGGTGAGAAGCGCTGGTACGCGCTGATCGTGCTCTGTCTCGGCGTGCTGATGATCGTGCTCGACAGCACGATCGTGAACGTCGCACTGCCGTCGATCAGCACCGACCTCCACTTCACCGAAACGGCCCTCGTGTGGGTCGTCAATGCTTACCTGCTGACGTTCGGCGGCTGCCTGCTGCTCGGCGGCCGGCTCGGCGACCTGTACGGCCAGCGGCGCATGTTCCTCGCGGGCCTCGTCGTGTTCACGCTCGCGTCGCTCGCCTGCGGCCTCGCGCAATCGCAGGCGATGCTGATCGCCGCGCGCGCGGTGCAGGGGCTCGGCGGCGCGGTCGTGTCGGCCGTCTCGCTGTCGCTGATCATGAATCTCTTCACCGAACCCGGCGAACGCGCACGCGCGATGGGCGTCTACGGCTTCGTGTGCGCGGGCGGCGGCAGCATCGGCGTGCTGCTCGGCGGGCTGCTGACGAGCTCGCTGTCGTGGCACTGGATCTTCCTCGTCAACCTGCCGATCGGCATCGCGGTCTATGCGATGTGCGTCGCGCTGCTGCCGCGCCTGCGTGCGCCGGCCGGCGCCGCGCGGCTCGACGTCGCCGGCGCGATCACCGTGACCGCGTCGCTGATGCTGGCCGTCTACGGGATCGTCGGCGGCAACGAGGCCGGCTGGCTGTCGACGCAGACCGTCGCGCTGATCGGCGCGGCCATCGTGCTGCTCGCGGTGTTCATCGCGATCGAGTCGCGCGCCGCGCATCCGCTGATGCCGCTCACGCTGTTCGCCGCGCGCAACGTCGCGCTCGCGAACGCGATCGCCGTGCTGTGGGCGGCCGCGATGTTCGCGTGGTTCTTCCTGTCCGCGCTGTACATGCAGCGCGTGCTCGGCTACGGGCCGCTGCAGGTCGGCCTCGCGTTCCTGCCGGCGAACCTGATCATGGCTGCGTTCTCGCTCGGGCTGTCGGCGCGCATCGTGATGCGCTTCGGGATCCGCGGCCCGATCACCGCCGGCTTGCTGATCGCGGCGTGCGGCCTCGCGCTGTTCTCGCGCGCGCCGGTCGACGGCGGTTTCGTATGGCACGTGCTGCCCGGCATGGCGCTGCTCGGCACCGGCGCGGGCGTCGCGTTCAATCCGGTGCTGCTCGCCGCGATGAACGACGTCGATCCGGCCGATTCCGGGCTCGCGTCGGGCATCGTCAACACCGCGTTCATGATGGGCGGCGCACTCGGGCTCGCGGTCCTCGCGAGTCTCGCCGGCGCCCGCACCGACGCGCTCGCGGCGGCGCAGGCCGCGCCGCTCGACGCGCTGAACGGCGGCTACCACGCGGCATTCGCGTTCGGCGCGGCGTTTGCGGCCGTGGCCGCACTGACCGGTTTGGCGCTGCGGATCCGGCCGTCACGTGCGGTCGAGGGCGCCGGCCCCGCGATGCACTGACCGTCGACGGGCAAGCCGGCGACCGGTATCGAATCGAGGGCGCGCAGTGTCGCGCCCTTTTTCGTACACGCTGCGTACACGCCGGATGCGCGGCGTACGCGAGCCGGTTCGCCATACGTTTCGGGGTGGCGGCGATTCCCGGCTTCGGCCCCGGCTCAAACGCCCGTTTCACATCCCGTCCGCCGCCGCCGCGCGAACTTCCCGGTCGATTTTCAACGCAGTCGTCCATTGACGCGCCACTTTTGCGACAATGGCGGACTTTGACGCGCGCGCCACGGGCCGCGCACCGCCGCCGAACGCCGCCTAACCGCCTGCTTCCGATGTCGCTTCCCCATATCGATCTGCTGTACTCCCTGTCCGGCCTGTCCGTCGGCATTCTCGTCGGCCTGACGGGCGTCGGCGGCGGTTCGTTGATGACGCCGATCCTCGTACTGCTGTTCGGCGTCCACCCGGCGACGGCGGTCGGCACCGACCTGCTGTACGCGGCCGCGACCAAGGCGACCGGCACGCTCGTCCACGGCCTGAAAGGCTCGATCGACTGGCGCATCACGGGCCGGCTCGCGGCGGGCAGCGTGCCGGCCGCGGCGCTCACGCTGTGGTGGCTGCACACGCACGGGATGAACACGCCGGGCACCGCGCGGATGATCCAGCTCGTGCTCGGGGTTGCGCTGCTGCTCACGTCGCTCGCGCTGATCTTCCGCCCGCAGCTCACCGCATTCGCCGCGCGCAACCCGCTCGCGCCGAGCCCCGCGCGCACGCTGTGGTCGACCGTGCTGACCGGCGCCGTGCTCGGCGCGCTCGTGTCGATGACGTCGGTCGGCGCCGGCGCGATCGGCGTGACCGTGCTCCTGCTGCTGTATCCGATGCTCGCGACGACCCGCATCGTCGGGTCCGACATCGCCCATGCGGTGCCGCTCACGCTCGTCGCGGGCATGGGCCACTGGCTGCTCGGCTCGGTCGACTGGTCGATGCTGCTGTCGCTGCTGCTCGGTTCGCTGCCCGGCATCGTGATCGGCAGCCTGCTGTCGGCGCGCGCGCCCGAGCGGCTGCTGCGCAACCTGCTCGCGGCGACGCTGGTCGCGGTCGGCGTGCGGCTCGTGCTGGCGTAAGCGGGCGCCCTCCCGCGGCCATCTCCGGCCGGCGCCCCCGATACGCGGCGCCGTCGCCCGCCACCCCGAGCAAAACAGCCCGACCGGCCGGCGCCGATCGGGCTGTCGTCCAACCGGGGCGGCGCACGCCGCCCTCGCCGCTTACTGCCCCTGCTGCTGCAGTTTCTGCTGCTTCATCTGCTGCGTGCGCGCCTGCAGCTTCAGCACGCGCTGCAACGCGGTACGGTTCGCGAGGATGCCGTCGTAGAAGTTGGCGAGATCGCCCTTCAGCGCGGTCCGCGACGCGTCGTTCAGGTAGATCATGTGGCCCGACGGGTAGTTCTTGATCGTCAGGTTCTGCGCCTTGAGCGTCGGGTCGAGCGGCATCTGCGCGAGCGTCAGCTCCGTCTGGTGGAACGGCGTGACGGCGTCGAAATAGCCGTTCGCCGACAGCACCTTCAGGTCCGGATTCACGCTCATCGTCGACGCCAGGTCGCCGGCCGTATACAGCGTATTGCCGCCGCCCTTGTTCGCGCCGGTCGGGTCGGTGTGGCTGAAGTCCCAGTTGTTGAAGACCTGGTCGTTCAGGTCCACGAACGACGACGTCGACGTGTACTTCAGGTCGGTGTTGATGTAGCTGTTCCACAGCACCGTGTACGCGCCGCCGACGTTCGTGATCGACGGATCGTTGCTGCCGGAGTTCGGCAGGATGTACGGCGCGATGCCCTTGCCCGTGAAGTTCGCGCGACCGTCGTACTGGCCGATCTGCGTGCCCGGCACGAGCGTCAGGAAGAACGTGTACGGCGGGTTGTCGTCCGACGACGGCACGTTGCCGAGCGCGGCCGGGTTGCCGAAGGTCTGGATCAGCGACGTCGGGTCCGTGCCGATGTACGCGCCCATCTGCTGCGCGGTCTGCAGGTTCAGCTTCAACCGCACGTTCACGAAGCCGCCGTCCTGCGGGTTCGGCTTCTGCGCGAGCGGCGCGAGCGTGTTGTCCGCGTAGTTGCGGGCCTGCACCATGTACGCGTCGAGATCGGTCGGCGTCGGGTTCAGCGTCGTCTTCTTCCAGTAGAACGCATCGGCCGCGAGCGTCGGGAACGTGCCCGGCGCGGACAGCGCGTTCGCGTAGTCGAGGATCGACGACTGCAGCGTGATCCCGTTCAGGTCGATGCCGTCCTCGTGCAGCACCCACGACACGACCGCGCTGCGCGCGGTGCCGTACGACTCGCCGTACAGGAACTTCGGCGAATTCCAGCGCGAGTACTTGGTCAGGTAGCGCTGGATGAAGCGGTCGATCGAGCGCGCATCCTGGTCGGTGCCCCAGAAGTCCTTGTTCTTCGCCGGGGCGATCGCCGTCGAGTAACCGGTGCCGACCGGGTTGATGAACACGAGGTCGGTGCGGTCGAGCAGGCTGTCCGGGTTGTCGAGCAGCTTGTACGGCGCGGGCGGCGTGAAGTTCGGGAACGACGACTGCAGGCGCTTCGGCCCGTACGAACCGAGCAGCAGGTAGACCGACGACGAGCCGGGGCCGCCGTTGTAGAAGAACGTGACCGGGCGCGGCTTCGACGGATCCGGATTGTCCTGCGTGTACGCGACGTAGAACATCTTCGCGTTCGGCGCCGACGTGATCGGATCGATCGTCGTCAGGTGGCCGGTGGTGGCCGTGTACTTGATCGTCTTGCCGCCGATCGTGACCTGGCGGTGCACGACCGCCGCACCTTCCGTCGAATCGGTGACCGCGTCGTCCGGCCCGGTGCCGTACACGTCGGTGTCGACGTACGGCTGGTCGGCCGCGGTGGCGGCCGTTGCGTCGGTAGTGGCCGACGTACTGCCGCTGGACGTCGCGGCCGCGGTGGCGGCCGACGCGCTCGGGCTCGGCCCGTCGTCGCCGCCGCACCCCGTGACGAGCAGCGCCGCGGCCGCTGCCGCGGCGAGCGGTACGCTCAAGGTCGTTCCGAATAGCGCGAAACCGTCTTTCAAGGACTTCCGTGTCGTCATTATTGCCTCTCGAACAGAACGATAAATATCGCCGGCCGCAAAGGATCATTTGCGGCCGGCGCTCCGCACCGGGAATGCATTCGTTATGCGACGCACTCCGAGTTTTTTACCGGATCGGCGAATACCGATCGGCACGATTTACCCCACCCATGTTTTTTGCAACCGCACAATGGAATCAATTCCATTGCGAACGGCAATTCAACGATTCGCTGCAATACGGATTCATTCCGCGCATTCGCATGTGCAACAAAAGCGACGGACGAACGGATGCCCTGCAAAGCACGCCCGGCAAGGCGTCTTCGCTTCGAATGGACGAACGATTCCCGTCGGCGAGAAGTCGATTAATCTCGAAACCACGATCAATCACGACTCGAGCCGATTTAACAAAATCGAAAGGATCCGCCAATCAAATGGAAAGGATTATTCTCGTATCTGGATTTATTAAATTAAGTGAAAATACCGGCGCATAATAGGTTCCGGATTTATCGCCGTAAAGTAAGAATTTGTTACAGCGCTCGCCATTCGGATAAAAGGCAACGCGGGACCGATTCCAGACGACGCAAACGAAAAAGCCGGACGGCTGTCCGGCTTGTCGGGGGGCGGGGCGCGGTGGGGCGGCCGCCGTCAGAGCGGCACGTCGATCGTGCCGGCGCCGACGGCAATCGCGTTCGCGCCCGGGGCGGCCGAGATCGGCGGCAGGTTGGCGCTCGTCAACGCGGGCGCGGCGCCCGGCGTGCCGCCGCGCGGCACCGTGCGGATCACCTGCGACGGCGGCAGCGGCGCGCCGTTCTTCAGGCGCTTCCACATCAGGTTCAGCGCCTGCACGTTGTAGTAGTGCACCGGCACGAAGCGCGTGTCGAAGCCCGGCACCGACAGAAACGCGTCGAAGTGCTGGCCGTTGGTCACCTCGTAGAACACCAGCTGGCTGCGCCCGGCCTCGCTGATCCCGTTCTGCGCGACGTACGCGCGCGACGCGTGGTTCACCGGCACGAGCGCATCGCTGCGGCCCTGCACGATGATCGCCGGTTTGCCGTGCAGGTTCGCGTTCACGCGTACCGCGTCGACGTTCGCGGGCATCCCGAGCATGCCGTTCGTCCACAGCTGGCGCAGGCACAGCGCGCCCGCGAAGCTCGCATCGGGCGTCGCGAGCCGATGGTCGACGCCCGCGCCGTTGTTGAACACGAGATTGATGCCGGCCGTCGGCGGGATGCCGTTGCCGACGCCGAACACGGCCGGCATCGGCGACGCGGCGGGCGCCGCGACCGCGCCCGTCGCCGCATTCGTCGTCGCGAAGCTGAAGTTGCACAGGTTGTCGGTGACGCGCGAGCGCGTGTACGCGTTCGCATAGGTGACCGCGATCGCCGGAATCGCCTGCGAATCCCACATCGGCGCGTGCAGCAGGTCGGAATCGGCCAGATAGCCGGCCGCGTGGAGCTGCGCGAGCGCGTCGGCCGCCTGGCTTTGCGTGTCGGCGCCCGACACGAGCCCGGCCGCAGCGAGCGTCGCGCAGCGCTGCGCACGGATCGACTGCGTGGTCGCGGCCGGCAGCGCGCTCAGGTAAGGCGCGCCGGCAAGCGACGCCGACGCGGCCGCACACGGTTCCAGCAGGTTCGCGAGCGTCGCGTAATCGGCCAGCGGCCGGCCGAACGACGGCACCGGCTGGCCGCCCGCACGGACCACCGCATTGGGCGCCATCCGCACGTTGATCTGCGGCTCGCCGACCACGACCGCGGTAATCCAGCCGCGGTTGTCCTGCTCGGCCGCCGCGAGTGACGCGCCGCCGCCGTTGCTGACCGACGCGGCGATCGTCGTGATGTCGCCCGCGCGATAGCGCACGCCGTGATGCGTGCCGTCGATCACCGGTCCGAACTGCTCGTTGAGCGCCCAGTACGCGAATTCGACCGCCTGCAGCGTCACGCGCCCCCAGTCCTGCTCCGGGTTCTGCTGCGAATGCGCGTGCTTGAACGCATAGCGGTTCGGGAAGCGGTTGTTGAACGCGGCAAGATCGCCGCTCGTCACGTTCGCGGTGAACAGGCTCGCGGTGCCGGCGAGCACCGCGTTGGCGAGCGTGCCGTCGATCAGCGTGACGGTGTCGGAGCCGAGCTCGTGCGCGCCGTTGCCGCCGCCCTTGTCGTTGTAGGCCACCGCGCAGCCGCGCTTGAGCGCCCACTCGCCGGCGGCGGAAATCGCGCCATATACGCCGCGCGAGCCGGACGACGTCGCGGTGACGATGCAGGGCTGCGCGGGATCGAAGCGGGCGGGCACCTGCACGAGCAGCGTGACGTTCTTGGCGCCGCTGCCGTCATCGGCATACGCGAGGTATTCGGTGCCGGGGATCTTGCCTTCGCCGAGCGTATCGTTGCCGTCGAGATCGACGTTCGGCCCCCAGAAGCGGCCGTAGCCGCCGTTCGCGCTCATGTCGACGAGCGCGCGGTAGTTCGACCAGATGGCGAGGCGGCGCAATTCGGCGCTGGTCGGCCGCGCCGGGTTCGCGAAGCCGGGCGCGCTCGCCGCCGCGAGGCCGGTCTTGCCGAGGCCGGCCGTCAGCAGGTCGTCGCTCGCGCCGTCGTAGGCCGTCGTGCGCACGCTGCCGGACACGAAGCCGGGCAACCGGTTGCGCTCGGCCGACTCGCCGCCGTTGCAGGCGCCGAGCATCGCGACCGCGGCCAGCGCCGCACCCCACACCACCCGCCTGCCCCACCCCAGTTTCGTCATCGCCGCCCCCTCGATATCGTTATCGGTCCGCCGCCGCGTCGCGCGGCTTCCGGCCTCTGAAGCGCAAACGGGCCCCGGCATGCCGGGGCCCGCCTGGAAACGGGCGCACGCGGCGCTCGCGCGCCGCCGCCCGGCGTTACTGCTGCTGAACCGTCAGCTTGTTCGAGACCGACGTCACGCCCTTCACGCTCTTGGCTGCCTCTTCCGCCTTGTCGATCTGTGCCTGGTCGGGCACCGTGCCCTCCAGCGAGATCGCGCCGCCCTTCGAACGCACGACGATGTTCGACACGTCGATGCCGCCTGCCTTCGTAATGGCCTTGCGCACTGCGTAGCCGAGCTTGCGGTTCGCCTTCTTCGCGGTTTTCGCGGCGGCCTTCGGCGCGCTCGTCGCGGCCGCCGGCGCTTCCGTTGCCGCTGCGTCGCTCGACTGCGCATACACGCTGCCCGACAGACAGGCCGCCACGGCGGCGACACCCAACGCTCTCAACACGATCGACTTCATGCTATCTCCTTATCACTCCGGAACGGCCGTGCACAGTACGGCCGGATACCCCCAAAAACAGCCGGCCCGCGCGCGAACGGGCGGGACAGCCGGTGTTTTCCACGGCGATACGAGAGAGGCGTCACGGGCCGGCGGCCGGCGCACGCGAAAGCGGGCCGGCCGGGCCGGACAGCCACCGGCCGGACGCGCCCGGTCTGATGACGTGCCGGGTCGCGCGCGATTCGGGCGCGGCTGCGTCGCACAATGTAATCCAGCGCCCGCCGAAGCGCAAAGCTTTTGACGCGGCGGCGCCCGCCGCCGTCGCCATGCCGCCGTGCAACACCGCTGCGACTCGCGCATGCGCGGCGAAACCGGGTACCATCGCCGCGAGCATCCGCGTCGTCCCGCGACGACCGTCATCGATGCGTCACGCCAGCGTCATCCGCCGATCCCATGAAGCCTGCCCGCCCTCGCCCGCCGCGCCGCATCCTCGCCCGCTTCGTCGCCGTCTCGTGGCGCGACCTCGCGCTGTCGATCGGCCCGACCGTGCTGCTCGCCGGCGCCGCCGTCTGGCTCGCGGTCAAGCTGATCCAGCCGGCGCCGCCGTCCACGCTCGTGATCTCGTCCGGGCCACCCGGCAGCACGTACTGGAACGCCGCGCAGAAATACAAGGCGATCCTCGCGAAAAACGGCGTCACGCTCGACGTTCAATCGTCCGAAGGTTCCGCGCAGAACCTCGCGCGGCTGTCGAACCCGAACGCGCCGGTCGACGTCGGTTTCGTGCAGAGCGGCATCGGTCCGAAGGAGCGCGACGAGCATCTCGTGTCGCTCGGCAGCATCGGCTACGTGCCGCTCGCGATCATGTACCGCGGCCCGGTCGTCGCGCGCCTGTCCGACTTCAAGGGCAAGCGGCTCGCGCTCGGCGCCGAAGGCAGCGGCGCGCGCGAACTGAGCCTCGCGCTGCTGAAGATGAACGGCATCGTGCCGGGCGGCCCGACCGAGCTCCTGCCGACCGCCGGCGAGGACGCCGCGACCGCGCTGCTCGACGGCAAGATCGACGCCGCGTTCCTGTCCGGCGACTCGACGCAGATCCCGGTGATGGCGAAGCTGTTCCGCGCGCCGGGCGTGCACGTGTACTCGTTCACGCAGGCCGAGGCGTATGCGCGGCGCTTTCCGTACCTGACCGCGATCACGCTGCCGATGGGCGTCTACGATCTCGGCCGCAACCTGCCGCCCGCCGACATCCACACGGTCGCGCCGACGATCGAACTCGTCGCGCGCGACTCGCTGCACCCCGCGCTGTCCGACCTGCTGATCGAGGCCGCGCGCGAAGTGCACGGCCATGCGACGATCCTGCAGCACGCGGGCGAATTCCCGTCCGCCGTCACGCGCGGCTTCCCGCTGTCCGACGACGCCGCCCGCTACTACAAGTCGGGCAAGACCTTCCTGTACCGGCGGCTGCCGTTCTGGGTCGCGAGCCTCGTCGACCGGCTGCTGGTCGTGGTCGTGCCGCTGATCGTCGTGCTGATTCCCGGGCTGCGGCTCGTGCCGTCCCTGTACGGCTGGCGCGTGCGCTCACGCATCTACCGCTGGTACGGCGCGCTGATCGCGCTCGAGCGCCGCGCGCTCGGCGAGCATACGGCCGAGGAACGCGTGCAGCTGCTCGACGAGCTCGACGACATCGAGGAAGCCGTGAACCGGATGAAGATGCCGCTCGCGTACGCCGGACAGTTCTACGTGCTGCGCGAGCACATCGGCTTCGTGCGCGAACGGCTCACCGCGCACGATCACGATGCGCCGTCGGCCCCGTCCGGCGCCGGTCACCCGCCGCCCCGCGCGCAAACCGCGCCGCCGCCGGCCGGCGACACCCCCCGGGCGACTCCCGGTTCCGCGTGAGCGGACGATCCGCGATCATTGCTGCATGCGCGCGCCGCCGCGTAACATGGAGGCCGCCGCCAGGCGCCGCACGCCCCACCTTCTGGAGAACGACATGACAACCGGCCTCGATACCGCCCAGCCCGCCTGGTTCTTCGACTTCGTGTCGCCGTTCTCGTATCTGCTGCTGGAGCAGCACGACAAATGGCCGGACGTGCCGTTCGCCCCCGTGGCCGTGTCGCTGTCCGACCTGCAGCGCCACTGGGGCCAGCGCCCGAGCGCCGACGTGCCGGCCAAGCGCGTGTTCACGTACCGTCACGCGCTGTTCCGCGCGGAACAGCTCGGCATCCGCTTCAAGATGCCGCCCGCGCACCCGTTCGACTCCGACAAGGTGCTGCGCCTCGCGATCGCGCTGCGCGCCGATATCGCGACGGTGCTGGAGATGTTCCGGTTCATCTGGCGCGAGGGCAACGATCCGTCGACGCCGCAAGGCTTCGCGGCGCTGTGCGAACGCGTCGGCGTCGGCCACGGCGACGAGCTGATCGAATTCGAGGAAACCGCCGCGCAACTGGCCCGCAACACGGCCGACGCGATCGCGCTCGGCGTGTTCGGCGTACCGACGTTCTGGATGAACCAGCAGCTGTTCTGGGGTGAGGACGCGCTGCCGATGGTGCTGTACTGCGCGCGCACGCCGAACTGGCTCGAATCGCGCGAGGTCAAGCGGATCAGCACGCTGCCGAAGGGCCGCGCGTGATGGCGTGCGTGATGGTCGGTATCACGCACGGCAACGCGCGGCTGCGGTAAGGTTACGCGTCACCGGAATCACCCACAATCGATGGAAGACGACGACCGTACCGCCTCGCTCGACATCTGGCTCGTGCGCGTGTTGCGCACGCTGCTGCTCGAGCGCAGCGTCACGCAGGCCGCGCTGCGGCTGAACCAGACCCAGCCCGCGATCAGCACCGCGCTGCGCAAGCTGCGCGAGACGCTGAACGATCCGATCCTCGTGCGCGGCAAATCCGGCATGGTGCCGACCGAATACGGCGCATCGCTGCTCGAAGCCGCGTCGCGCGCGCTGCGCGAGGTCGACTTCATCGCGACGCCGCACGGCGATTTCGATCCATCCTCGGCGCGGCGCACGTTCCGCGTCGCCGCGCCCGACTACCTGAACGATTTCTTCATGCCGACGCTGATCGAGCGCTTTCGCGACGCGGCGCCGCATGCCCATCTGGAAATCGATTCGCTCAATCCCGCGCTCGACCACGCGGGCGCGCTCGAATCGGGCGCGCTCGATCTCGTGATCGGCAACTGGCCGAAACCCGACCCGCAGTTCGCGCGCCAGGACCTGTTCTCCGACACGATCGTGTGCCTGATGCGCGACGCGCATCCGCTCGCCCGCGAGCCGCTCACGCGCGACGCGTATGCGTCGGCCGCGCACGTCGCGCCCACGCCGTACACCGGCGACAAGCGCAACGCGATCGAGATCGGCCTGGCACGCGCGCGCCTCACGCGGCGCATCGTGACGACGCTGCCGTACTTCGGCATCGTGCCGCAGGTGCTGCTGCAGTCGGACCTGATCTTCACGACGACGCGCCGCTTCGCGACGCACTATGCGCAACTGCTGCCGCTCGTCGTCGTCGCGCCGCCCGTGCCGTTCCCGCGCATCAAGAGCTACCTGCTCACGCATCCGCAACCCGATCGGCCGACCGACATCGCGTGGCTGTGCGCGCTGATGCAGAGCGTGTCCGACGAGCTGACGGTCGCCCGCACGCGCAAGCGCTGACGCGCGGCCGAAGCGGGCGCGACCGGTCAGGCAGCGCGGCCGCTCAGGCCGTGCAGAAGGTTTCCTGCAGATGGGTCCAGCGTACGACGCCCGCCGCGTCGCGCGCGAACACGGCGGTCGCGCGGCGCGCGGGCAGCTCGCCCGCTGCCGCGTGCTGCGCTTCGAGATAGGTGAGCACCGCATGCGAGGCGTCGGCCGCGAGCACGCGGATCTCGGACAGCATGATGCGCAGCCCCGGCTTCGCGCCGGCCAGCTTCGCGAACAGCGCGCGCGTGCCGTCGTGGTCGACCACGCGGCCGTCGGTCAGGATCATCGTGAAGTCCGCGGAAAACGCGGCGAGCAGCGCATCGAGCGCCTCGGGCGCGGTATCGGTGCCGGACAGCCAGCGCTCGATGGCGACGACGCTCGCATCGAGCGCGTCGAGATAGGCGGAGTGATCGGACATGGGTGCGTGCACGGCGAGATGAAGCGCGGCCCGTGCCGCGCATTGTCGTGCAGTGTAGGCAAAAACGCGCGACCGTGCGCCGGCCGCGCGGCACGACCGGGTTACCGCGGTTTTACCGCGCGCAGGACACGTCGTCGCGTGCACGCCCGGCCGCGGCCGCCTTCGCATCGGCCACCGGCATGCCCGAGCGGGCCTGCAGCAGCTCCGCGCAGACGGCCACCGCGATCGCGCCCGGCGCCTTGTCGACGATGCCCGCGACGCCGATCGGGCACACCATCTCGACGAGCCGCGCCGGATCGACGCCGCGCGCGACGAGCCGGCGCTCGAACTTCACGCGCTTGGTGCGCGAGCCGATCATCCCGAAGTACGCATAATCGCGCCGCCGCATGATCTGCGCGGCGAGCGAGAAATCGAGCGCATGGTTGTGCGTCATCACGAGAAAGTACGCGCCGGGCGGCGCCGCGTCGACGACGGCCTCCGGCGTGTCGGTCGGCTCCGGCTGCACGTTCGGCGGGCACTCGTCCGGGAACAGCTCGTCGCGCGTGTCGACCCACTGCACGACGCACGGCAGTGCGCCGAGCAGCGTGACGAGCGCGTGACCGACGTGCCCCGCGCCGAACAGCACGATGTGCATCGGCGCCGGCGCACCGGTCGCGCGGTTGCGCTGGCCGGTGCCTTGCACGAACGCCTGCATCGACGACGGCGCGGCGCCGCATGTGCCTTCGCACCCGGCGACGGGCGCGCGGGACGCGGGATGCGACGGACGAGCGGGCCCGTTCACGTCAACCCGCCCGCGCGGCGCTCGCCGCCCGCACCGCATGCACCGCGCGCAGGATCGACTCGCCGGTGGCCGGCGCGTCGAGCGGCGGGTTCACCCGGTAGTCGCCGACCGCGGCCACGGCGTCGCGCACCGCGAAGAACACCGAGAACGGCAGCAGCAGCGGCGGCTCGCCGACGGCCTTCGAGCGGTGGATGCTGTCTTCGACGTTACGGTTCTCGAACAGCCGCACGTTGAACTCGGGCGGCGTGTCGTTCACCGTCGGAATCTTGTACGTGGAAGGCGCGTGCGTCATCAGCTTGCCGCCCGGGTTCCACCACAGCTCCTCGGTCGTGAGCCAGCCCATCCCCTGGATGAACGCGCCTTCGACCTGGCCGATGTCGAGCGCCGGGTTCAGCGACGCACCCACGTCGTGCAGCGCATCGACGCGCAGCGTGCGCATCTCGCCCGTCAGCGTGTCGATCACGACTTCCGACACGGCCGCGCCGTACGAGTAGTAGTAGAACGGCCGGCCCTGCAGCTTCGATTGATCCCAATGCAGCTTCGGCGTCGCGTAGAAACCGTCGGACCACAGCTGCACGCGCGCGAGATACGCCTTCGCGATCACCTCGCCGAACGGCACGCCATGGCCGCCGACCCACACGACGTCGTTGCCGAACTTCACGTCGGCCGCAGCGACCTTGCCGTCGCCGAACTGCTTCGCCGCGAACGCCGCGAGCCGCTCGCGCAACTGGCGCGCCGCATCCTGCGCGGCCTTGCCGTTCAGGTCCGAGCCCGTCGACGCGGCCGTCGCGGACGTGTTCGCGACCTTGCTCGTGTCGGTCGCCGTCACGCGGATCCGGCCGAAGCGGATGCCGAGCTCGTGCGCGACCACCTGCGCGACCTTCGTGTTGAGCCCCTGCCCCATCTCCGTGCCGCCGTGGTTCACGAGCACCGAGCCGTCGGTGTAGATGTGCACCAGCGCGCCGGCCTGGTTGAAGTGCGTGACGTTGAACGCGATGCCGAACTTCACCGGCGTGAGCGCGATGCCCTTCTTCAACACCGTGTTGCGTGCGTTGAACGCACGCACGCCCGCGCGCCGCGCGCGGTAGTCGCTCGTCGTCTCGAGTTCGCCGAGCAGTTCCTGCAGCACGTTGTCGTCGACCGTCTGCCCGTATGGCGTCACGTTGCGTTCGGTCTTGCCGTACAGGTTCGCGTAGCGCACGTCGAGCGGATCGCGGCCGAGCGCGCGCGCGATGTCGTCGAGGATGTATTCGATCGCGAACGCGCCCTGCGGGCCGCCGAAGCCGCGGAACGCGGTGTTCGACTGCGTGTTGGTCTTGCCGCAGTAACCGGCGATGGCGACGTCGCCGAGCCAGTACGCGTTGTCGAAGTGGCACACCGCGCGCGTCATCACCGGGCCCGACAGGTCGGCCGAGAAGCCGCAGCGCGACGTCATGTCGAGCGCGACGCCGTCGATGCGGCCGTCGTCGTCGTAGCCGACGTCGAAGCGGTAATGGAAGTCGTGCCGCTTGCCGGTGATCATCATGTCGTCGTCGCGGTCCGGGCGCAGCTTCACCGGGCACAGCAGCTTCCACGCGGCGAGCGCCGCGCAGCACGCGAACAGGCCCGACTGCGATTCCTTGCCGCCGAAGCCGCCGCCCATCCGGCGGCATTCGACCAGCACGTTGTGCGACGCGACGCCGAGCACGTGCGCGACGAGGTGCTGCATCTCGCTCGGGTGCTGCGTCGAGCAGTACACGTGCATCCCGTCGTCGTCCTTCGGCACCGCGTACGCGATCTGCCCTTCGAGGTAGAACTGCTCCTGCCCGCCGAGCAGCATCTCGCCCGACTCGCGGTGCGGCGCGGCGGCAAGCCGCGCGGCCGCGTCGCCGCGCGCGAGCTTCAGCGGCGGAATCACGTAGCTTTCGGCCGCGCGTGCTTCCTGCGCGGTCAGGATCGCGGGCAGCTCCTCGTAGTCGACCTGCGCGCGGCGCGCGGCGAGCCGTGCGGTTTCATGCGACGTCGCGACGACGATGAACATCGGCTGGCCGACGTACTGCACGACGCCCTGCGCGAGCACCGGATCGTCGTGGATGATCGGGCCGCAATCGTTGACGCCCGGGATGTCGTCGGCCGTGAACACGGCGACCACGCCCGGCGTCGCGCGCACCGCGTCGAAATTCATCGACACGATCTTCGCGTGCGGCTTCGCGGACAGGCCGAGCGCCGCATGCAGCGTGCCGGCGACGAGCGGAATGTCGTCGGTGTAGGTGGCGCGCCCGCTCACGTGCAGGTGGGCGGATTCGTGTGCGCGCGACACGTGCACCTGCGCGGCGTCGGCCTGCGGGTCGAGGGTGCTCAGGAACGGTTCTGCTTGCTGGTTCATGTTCGGTGTTCTCCCTCGTCAGACGGGCGCCGCGTCGCTGGCCGCTTCAGCGGCGACTTCGGCGGCCACTTCCCGCACGTTCAGCGCCTGCGGCGGCAGCGGGTCGTGCGGGCGCGTCTCCAGCCAGAATCGATACAACAGGTTCTTCGCGGTATCGAGGCGATACGCGCTCGTCGCGCGCATGTCGGTGAGCGGCTGGTAATCGCGCTCGAGCGCCTGCATCGCGGCCTGCGCGGTGGCTTCGTGCCACTGCGCGCCGTCGAGCACGGTTTCCGTATGGGCGGCGCGCTTCGGCGTCGCGGCCATCCCGCCGAACGCGATGCGCGGCTCGCGGATCGTGTCGCCGTCCGCGATGAACGCGAACGCCGCGCACACGGCCGAGATGTCCGAGTCGAACCGCTTCGACAGCTTGTACGTGCGGAACCGCAGCTTCGCGCGCGCGCCGGTGCGGGTCGGCACCTTCAGGCCGACGACGAATTCGTGCGGCGCCATGTCCTTTTGCTGATAACCCGTGTACAGCGCCTCGAGCGGCAGCTCGCGCACCGTGTCGCCGCCGCGCAGCACGACGCGTGCGCCGAGCGCGATCAGGCCGGGCATCGAATCGCCGATCGGCGAGCCGTTCGCGACGTTGCCGCCGAGCGTGCCCGCGTTGCGGATCGGCAGCGACGCGAAGCGCTTCCACATCTCGGTCAGTTCCGGATACGTGCCGGCGAGTGCCGCATAGGCCTTCTCGACCGTCACGCCCGCGCCGATCTCGATCCAGTCGTCGCCGTGCACGACCCGCTGCAGTTCGGCGATCTGGCCGACGTAGATCAGGTCGTCGAGGCGGCGCATCTGTTTCGTGACCCACAGGCCGATGTCGGTGCTGCCGGCGAGAATGCGCGCGTCCGGGCGTTCGGCCTTCAGCGCGGCCAGCGCGTCGAGCGTGCGCGGCGCCGCGAAGCGCGCGCCGTTGGTCGTCGTGTAGTCGAACGTGTCGTCGCGCTTGAGCGAGGCAAGCGTGCGGGCGAGCGCGGCCGTGTCGACCGGCGCCAAGGGTGCCGATGCATCTTCGCCGGCCGCATCTTCGCCGGTCGCACCTTCGCCGGCCGCGTCGAACATCCGCACCGCCGCATCGACGATCGGGCGATAGCCGGTGCAGCGGCACAGGTTGCCCGTCAGCGCATCGGCGATCTCGGTGCGCGTCGGCACGTCCTTCGCCTTCGCGCACGCACTGCCGCACCCTTCGTGGCCGTGCTTCTCGTAGAGCGCCCACATCGACATCACGAAGCCGGGCGTGCAGAACCCGCATTGCGAACCGTGGCAATCGACCATCGCCTGCTGCACCGGGTGCAGCGTGCCGTCCGGCCGGCGCAGGTCCTCGACCGTGAGCAGCGCCTTGCCGTCGAGCGTCGGCAGGAACTGGATGCACGCGTTGACGGCCTTGAACTCGACCGCGCCGGCGTCGGTCAGCTCGCCGACGACGACCGTGCACGCGCCGCAGTCGCCTTCCGCGCAGCCTTCCTTGGTGCCGGTGCAATGCGCGTCCTCGCGCAGGTATTGCAGCACGGTGCGGGTCACGTCCGCGCCGCTCACTTCGCGGATCGCGTGACGATGATAGAAGCGGATCGGCTCACTCATGTCTCGGTGTTTCTTCAAATGGGGGCAAGGCGGCCTGCGCGGAGCGCTCGACCGACGTTTTTCTGACAGTTTGCACGCTATCACCGTCAAATTCCGCAACCCATAGCCCATCACGCATGGGGCGCATATAACTGCCGCGATATGCGCGCCCGGCCGGCCGACACCCTTGCCGCACGGGGCGCTCGGCCCGTTCCGGCCGCCCCGCGACCGTCCGCGGCCCTCGGGAACGGGGCGCGATGAACTAAATGGTACCTGCGGGAAAACCGGTTCCATGGGAAAATCCCGATTCCCTTTTCCGCCGTTTTCCGTTCGTTTCGCCATTCGTTCCGACCCCATGTCAACCGATTCCGCCACACCGCCGCGCAGCGGGTTCGCGGTCACGCTGCAAATCGTGTCCGTCGTCTGCTTCACGTTCATCTGCTACCTGACCATCGGCCTGCCGCTCGCGGTGCTGCCGGGCTTCGTCCATGACGACCTCGGCTTTTCCGCGATCGTCGCGGGCGGCGCGATCAGCGTCCAGTACTTCGCGACGCTCGCGTCGCGGCCGCTCGCCGGACGCCTCGCCGATACGCTCGGGCCGAAGCAGACGGTGCTGCGCGGGCTGGTCGGCTGCGGCGTATCGGGCGTGCTGCTGCTCGTCGCGCTGCTGCTCGCGCACTGGCCGGTCGCGAGCCTCGTGCTGCTGGTCGGGAGCCGGCTCGTGCTCGGCGTCGGCGAAAGCCTGTGCGGCACCGGCGCGATCCTGTGGGGCATCGGCCGGGTCGGCGTCGCGCACAACGCGAAGGTGATCTCGTGGAACGGCATCGCGACCTACGGCGCGCTCGCGCTCGGCGCGCCGGTCGGCGTCGCGATCGCGCATACGCTGAATCCGGCGCTGATCGGCGTGATCGTGATCGCGCTGGCGGCGCTCGGCTTCTACCTCGCGCGCCTGATCGCTCCCGTGCCGCTCGTGCACGGCGAACGGATGTCGTACGCGAGCGTGTTTACGCGCGTGCTGCCGCACGGCCTCGGTCTCGCGCTCGGTTCGGCCGGGTTCGGCTCGATCGCCACCTTCGTCACGCTCTACTACGCGGCGCGCCACTGGCCGAACGCCGCGCTGTCGCTGACCGTGTTCGGCACGCTGTTCATCGGCGCGCGCCTGCTGTTCGCGAACACGATCAAGACCTACGGCGGCTTCCGCGTCGCGATCGTGTCGTTCGCGTTCGAATGCGCGGGCCTCGTGCTGCTGTGGCTCGCGCCGGTGCCGCACGTCGCGCTCGTGGGCGCGGCGCTCACGGGCTTCGGCTTCGCGCTGATCTTCCCGGCGCTCGGCGTCGAGGCCGTCGCGCTCGTGCCGCCCGCGAGCCGCGGCGCGGCGCTGTCCGCGTATTCGGTGTTCCTCGACCTGTCGCTCGGCATCACCGGCCCGCTCGCCGGCTATGTCGCCGGCGCGTTCGGCTATCCGCAGGTGTTCCTGTTCGCGGCGGTGGCGGCCGCGGCGGGCGTCGCGCTGTCGATGGTGCTATACCAACGGCAGGCGCGCGTGGCCGGTAGCGGCGCGGCGGCCTGATTCCGCTTGCGCGGTGCCCGGCGGCCGGTCGCGACCCTCGCGCCGCCGTCGCTCCAAAAGAAAACGCCCGCGCGATGCGGGCGTCTTTTCGTCCGTCGACCGGTACGACCGTGAGCGTCGATCACGCCGGCCGCAGAAACAGCCGCCGCGCGAGGTCGAATGCGACGAGATTGCCGGCCACCACGAGCAGCAGCCCGATCACCGCGAGCGGCGACCACTGGTAGCCCTCGAACACCGTCGACACGGCCAGCGCGACGATCGGGAACAGCACCGTGCAATACGCGGCCCGCTCCGGCCCGATCCGCCCGACGAGCGTCAGGTACGCGGTGAAGCCGATCACCGAGCCCGGCACGGCCAGGTACACGAGCGCGCCGAGATAGCGCGGGCTCATGTCCAGCGTGAACGGCATCCCGGCCACCATGCTGCCGACGGTCAGGATTGCCGCGCCGATCAGCATCGCCCAGCCGTTGGTCGCGAGCGGGTGCAGCCCCATCGACTGCATCCGGCTCGACAGCAGGTTGCCCGCCGAAAAGCACATCGTGCCGGCGAACGCGATCGCGAGCCCCGCCCACGTCGCGTGGTCGTCGAGGTGGCCGGCCATCTGCTGCCAGAACAGGCACGCGATGCCGGTCAGGCCGAGCAGCGCGCCGGCGATCGCCGACGGCCGCAGCGGGCGGCCCATGAACAGCCGGCCGTTGATCGAGTTCAGCAGCGGCGCGGTCGAGAAGATCACCGCGACGAGCCCGCTCGGCACGACCTGCTCCGCGTAGTAGAAGCACAGGAAGTTCAGGCAGAACAGCGCGAAGCCCTGCGCGACGAGAAAGCGCCACGCCTCGCGCGGCGGGCGCACCGGCCGGCGCATCACGCGCAGCAGCGCGAACAGCACGGCCGCCGCGAGCCAGAAGCGCCACGCGATCGACACGGGCGGCGGCACCGAGCCGAGCTGCCATTTGATCGCGATCCAGGTGGTGCCCCAGATCAGCACGGTGACGAAATAAAGCGACAGGTTCATGGCGGCCATCCGGAAAAGCGGGTGAATCGGGATCCCGACTATGCCGCCGCACCGCACGTGCCGATTGTCCGGAATTGCGGTCTTTTTCGGGACGCCGCACGCGGCGCCGTGCGTCCGCTTATACTCGGCGCATCATGAGTCTCTCCCTCTGCGCCCCGCCCGTCGACCGCGCCGCCGCCCTGGCCGGCGGCGATCTGCCGTTCGGCCTGCAGTCGGTCTGCCGCACGCTGGCCGACGCGAACGCGACGCTCGAGCGCTTCGCGTGGCTCGGCGACCATCTCGCGATCGCCGAATGGACGCGGATCACCGACGAAAGCGAGACGGTGTACGAGCAGCCCGGCCACCACACGCTGTCGTGCTATCTCGACGGCGGCTACCGGACCGAGCGCCAGCGCGTGCCGCGCTACGGCGCGCCCAGCCTGCTGTGCGCGTTGCCGGGCGATCATGAATCGCGCTGGTGGGTGCGCGGCGAAATGCATTTCATTCACCTGTATTTCCTGCCCGAGCACTTCACGCAGCGCGCGGTGCGCGAACTCGACCGCGAGCCGCGCGAGCTGAAGCTCGCCGATCGCACCTATTTCGAGGATGCACGCGTCGCCGCGCTGCTGCGCTCGGTCGCGCTCGACGGCTGGGACGATACCGACGAGCGGCTGCGCGTGAACGAGACCGCGCACGAAGTGCTGAGCCTGCTGCTGCGCGGGCAGAGCACGACGCGCACCGACACGTCGTTCCGCGGCGGGCTCGCGCCGGCCGTGCGCCGCCGCGTACGCGACTACATCGACACGTATCTCACGCAACCGCTGACGCTCGGCGAACTCGCCGAGGTCGCCGCGCTGTCCGAATACCACTTCTCGCGGATGTTCCGGCTGTCGTTCGGCCGCGCGCCGCACGCGTGGGTGGCCGAGCAACGGCTCGCGCGGGCCCGCGAGCTGCTGCGCACGACGGCGCTGCCGCTCGCGCAGATCGCGGCCGAGTGCGGCTACGCGAACGCCGGCCACTTCAGCCATCGCTTTCGCGACGCGCACGGCACGACGCCGAATACGTACCGGCGCGCGATGCAGGGCCGCTGAGGCCGGGCGCGGCCGCGTTCCCCGCGCCCGCGGCTCATGCACCGCGCCGCGACAGTTCCTGTTCGAGCGCCGCGACGCCGGCCGGCAGGTCGACCGGCACCTTCAGGTCGACCATCGTGCGGCCGAACGCATGCAGCGTGCGGAACAGGTTGTGTTCGCGGCACTGCTCGCCCATCTGCCCGATCCGGACGATCGGCAAGCCGAACGAACCCGAGATCTCGACCTGGTACTGCTTCGAGATATGGCCGCAGACCATCCCCGGCGTGAGCCCGTCGGGCGTTTCGATCCCGACCACCGAATTGAGCCGGCAGTCCTTCGGCGCATAGAGCTTGAGCCCCATCGCTTCGACACCCGCCTGCAGCGCCAGCGAGCAGCGCAGGTGGCGCGCGAAGCGGCTCTCGAGCGTCTCCGCGCAGACGAGCCGCAGCGCCTCGTGCAGCGCGAGCACACCCGACACGGGCGCCGTGTAGTGATAGCCGGCGTTGTGCCAGAAGTTCTCCGCGAGCGCCATGTCGAGGCACCAGTGCGCATTCGGCTCCGGACGTTGCTTCATGCGCTCCCACGCGGCGTCGGAGAATGCGATCAGCGACACGCCCGGGATCGACGACAGCCCCTTCTGGCCGCCGGTGATCACCGCGTCGATGCCCCACGCGTCCATTTCGAGCGGCATCGTCGACAGCGTACACACCGCGTCGACGACCACCAGCGCGCCAGCCGCCTTCGCGAGCGCCGCGATCTCGCGCAGGTCGCGGTTCCATACCGTATTCGACGTCTCGCCCTGCACGATCGTGACGATCTCGGGCCGCTCGCGCGCGATCGCGTCGGCGATCTCGTCGAGGCTCGCGACCGCGCGGTCGGCCACTTCGAGCGTCGCGACGTCGGCGCCGACGCGCGTGGCCATCTCGGCCATCCGCGCGCTGAAGAAGCCGTTGCGGATCGACAGCACGCGCGTGCCGCGCCAGGCGAGGTTCGAGATCGCCATTTCCATCGCGGCCGAGCCGGGGCCCGCGACGCCGAGCACCCACTTCGTGCGGGTCTGGAACACGTAGCGCGCCATCTCCTTCACCTGCTCGATGATCTTCGCCATCGTCGCGCCGAGGTGGTTGATCACGATCGTGTTCGCCTTGGCCACCGCGGCCGGAATCGGGACCGGGCCGGCGCCCATCATCAGCAGCGGTTCTTCGGGCAGGATCGCGTCGAGCGGCACGACGACGGGACAGGGAATCGGCGAGTAATCGATGGACATGGCTGGAAAAGGATGAGGAAAGGAAATGCCCGGACGCCCGCCGCACGGCACCCCGGCACGGCGCGGCGAACTGATCGATCATTCCGTGTTCCGCCGCCTCGCGCAAGAGGCACGCACGTCCGGACAGCGCGACGCTGGCCCGGTGGCCCGACCGGGCCAGCCGGGCCGGCGCGCGTTCGCGCCATCGTTTTCCGGATTGAAAAAGGATGGCCCGCCGGTGGCGAAACGGTTCCGCTCGGGTTCCGTACACACGATTTTCTCGGCCTATATCGAGACGTATCTGCGAAACCGATGGTTCATCCCCATTGGCGGATCGATAAAAACACACCGCCCACCTGATACAAATCACGGAGCGAATCCGATACACAAAATCCGAACGTGGAAAAAACATCCACCATTCCGGCGCGCATTTGGGGGAACGACTGCGGAATTGCCGTACCGCGGCTCGCACGAAATTCCACTAACCGTTTGATTAAAATAAGAAACCTTCGCTGCCTCGACGCATATTCCAATACCGTACCGGTTTCACCCGGCGCCTCCCTGCTGCGTTGCAGCGTTAAACCGGTACTCGCGATTTAGATTTTATGCAACCCGCCCATTTTCTCAGGTTGACGGATATCGGTTCTCTATTTAACAATTGTCTGCGGAATCGAAAACCGATTTTTCGATACGAGGGCGAGCTGGAGCCGCGCGAAGCGCTTTCGACGTTGCGTGGCGAAAAATCACAACCAAAATCAATCAACCGGGCCAGAAATACGCAAGCCATGAACCAGATTCAGACCATGCGTGTATTCGTCTGCGTCGCCGAGCAGCAAAGCTTCCGGCGCGCGGCGCACCATCTCGGCGTGTCCAATGCGCTCGTCACGCGTTCGATCGCGATGCTCGAGGGCCACCTGAACACACGGCTGATCCATCGCACCACGCGCAACCTGTCGCTCACCGAGGCCGGCGTGCGCTACCTCGATGGTTGCCGCGCGCTGCTCGAGGAATTCGACCACCTCGAATCGTCCGTCGCGCATGCCGTGCGCGAACCGGCCGGCACGCTGCGCGTCGTCGCGTCGGGGCTGCTGTCGCCGCTGGCGCTGACGCCGCTCGTCAGCAGCTTCCGGCACCGCTACCCGGAGCTGCGCGTGCAGCTGACCGTCGCCGAAGGGCCGCTCGACGTGCTCGATTCCGGCTACGACGTCGGCATCGTCACCGGCACCCGGCTCGACGGCAACCCGTCGCTGATCGGCCATGCCCTCGCGCCGAACCCGTTCGTCGCGTGCGCGGCGCCGGCCTATCTCGACCGCCGCGGCGAGCCGCGCGTGCCCGACGACCTGCCGGGCCACGACTGGGTCACGCTCGCGCCGCACCAGCACGCGCCGACGTGGCAACTGGTCGGCCACGACGGCGTCGCCCATTCGGTCACGGTGCGCCCGGCCTGCACGGTCAACCAGCTCGCGCTCGTCCAGGCGGCGGCCGTAGCCGGCGCCGGCATCGCGGTGCTGCCCGAGCCGTGCGTGGCCGACGCGCTCAACCACGGCACGCTCGTGCGGCTGATGGCCGGCTACCGGATCGACGATCCCGACGCGCAGTTGTCGCTCGTCTATCCGAACCGCCAGTACGTTCCCGCCCGCACGCGCAGCTTCGTCGAGCACGCGCTCGAGCACTTCAACGCGCCGGCCGCCCGCGAGCAGACGGACTACGGCTTCCTGCGGCCGGTGCGCGGCCCCGAACGCGCCGACATCGTCACGGGCCTGCAGTAAACTGCGCGCGTCAGCCATCGGAGGTGCAGCGTGCGCGTGATCCTGTTCAGCAGCCGGCAGTACGACGACGATTCATTTGCCGCCGCCAACCGGCAGTTCGGCTATCGGCTGCACTTCCAGCCGTCGCACCTCGATGCGGAAACCGCGATCCTCGCGCACGGCTATGACGTCGTCTGCCCGTTCGTCAACGACACCGTCGACGCGGCCGTGCTCGAGCGGCTCGCCGACGGCGGCACGCGGCTGATCGCGCTGCGCTCGGCAGGCTTCAACCATGTCGATCTCGCCGCCGCCGAACGGCTCGGCATCACGGTCGTGCGCGTGCCCGCGTATTCGCCGCATGCGGTCGCCGAGCACGCGGTCGCGCTGATCCTCGCGCTCAACCGCCGCCTGCCGCGCGCGGTCGCCCGCACCCGCGAAGGCGACTTCTCGCTGAACGGCCTGCTCGGCTTCGACCTGCACGGCAAGACGGTCGGCGTGATCGGCACCGGCATCATCGGCAGCGTGTTCGCGAAGATCATGATGGGCTTCGGGATGCACGTGCTCGCGCACTCGGTGCCGCCCTACAACGACGAGCTGATCGCGTTCGGCGCGCGCTACGTCGAACTCGACGAGCTGCTGCATCACGCCGACGTCGTCAGCCTGCATTGCCCGCTGCTGCCGTCGACGCACCACCTGATCAACGAACGGACGCTCGCGCGGATGAAGCACGGCGCGATGCTGATCAACACGGGGCGCGGCGGCCTCGTCGATGCGCAGGCGCTGGTCGACGCGCTCAAGAGCGGCCAGCTCGGCCATCTCGGGCTCGACGTGTACGAGGAGGAAAGCGGGCTCTTCTTCGAGGATCACTCCGACCTGCCGCTGCAGGACGACGTGCTCGCGCGCCTGCTGACGTTCCCGAACGTGATCGTCACGTCGCACCAGGCGTTCTTCACGCGCGAGGCGCTGGCCGAGATCGCGCACACGACGCTCCTGAACATCGAGGCGTGGCATGCGGGCACGCCGCAGAACGTCGTGACGGCAAACCGCTGAAAACGGCACGTTTGACGCTCGGCAGCGCATCCGCAATCGTTTGCTCCTGCTTGCTGCCGCGCACCGCACTCATCTTCATTAACAATTCCCCGCATTGTTTCGACTGAAGTCACGTTTCGCGCGCGTCGTCTGCTATCGTTGCGCCGACGTCATCCCCGCCTTCGCCGCTCATGCGTTTCGACGATTCCGACCTCGCCGCCGTCTACCGTGCCATCTTCGAACGGCGCGACATGCGCCACTTCACGCCGGCGCCCGTCGATCCGGCCGTGCTCGCGCGCCTGCTGCGCGCGGCGCACCATGCGCCGAGCGTCGGCTTCATGCAGCCGTGGCGCTTCATCCGCATCACCGATCCCGCCTTGCGCACCGCGATCCACGCGCTGGTCGAGGCCGAGCGCCGCGCGACCGCCGACGCGCTCGGTGAGCGCCAGGACGCATTCATGCGGCTGAAGGTCGAAGGCGTGCGCGAATGCGGCGAGCTGCTGGTCGTCGCACTCGCCGACGGCCGCGAACGCCACGTGTTCGGCCGCCGCACGCTGCCGGAGATGGATCTGGCGTCCGCCGCGTGCGCGATCCAGAACATGTGGCTCGCGGCACGCGCCGAAGGGCTCGGGATGGGCTGGGTGTCGCTGTTCGACGTCGATGCGCTGCGTACGCTGCTGCGGATGCCCGACGGCGCGAAGCCGATCGCCGTGCTGTGCGTCGGGCACGTCGACGCGTTCTATGCGAAGCCGATGCTCGAAGAAGAACGCTGGGCCGCGCGGATGCCGATCGACGCCTGCCTGTTCGAGAACGGCTGGGACGATCCGGCGGCGAGCGACGGGGCCGAATCGGCTGCCGTGCCGTCGGAAACGGCGCCGGACACCCAGACCACGAACCCGTCGGACGCGGCGACGCCCGACAGGTCGTCCGAACGCATCGCCTGATCCGCAGTTGACGGCGGCCATCGTCCCGGCCCTGAAACGGCCGCAAATCCCACAGTGTGAGCGTCTCGCCCGCCGGCCCGTCGCACGCCGGCAACACCCGTTTTGGCCCCAAGCGTCAGGGTTTTCACTGAAGTAGAATCGCGGCTGACGTTCGCCTCACCGACCGCCCGCCCCGCGCGTCCCGCGCCCGGCTCGAGCGGCATCCTTTCCCGAGCCTACCGCGATGCCCCTGCCTCTTTTCGCCCTTGCCGTCGCCGCCTTTGGAATCGGTACCACCGAATTTGTGATCATGGGGCTGCTGCCGAATGTCGCGCGCGACCTCGGCGTGTCGATCCCGGCCGCCGGGATGCTCGTGTCGGGCTACGCGCTCGGCGTGACGATCGGCGCGCCGATCCTCGCGATCGTCACCGCGAAGATGCCGCGCAAGCGTGCGCTGATGGGCCTGATCGGGCTGTTCATCGCCGGCAACCTGTTCTGCGCGATCGCGCCCGGCTACGCGGTGCTGATGGCCGCGCGGGTCGTCACCGCGTTCTGCCACGGCGCGTTCTTCGGCATCGGCTCGGTCGTCGCCAGCAACCTCGTCGCGCCGAACCGCCGCGCGCAGGCGATCGCGCTGATGTTCACCGGCCTCACGCTCGCGAACGTGCTCGGCGTGCCGCTCGGCACCGCGCTCGGCCAGGCATACGGCTGGCGCGCGACGTTCTGGGCCGTCACCGGGATCGGCATCGCCGCGGCCGCCGCGCTCGCCGTGTGCCTGCCGAAGCACCTCGCGATGCCCGACACCAGCATCACGCGCGAATTCGGCGTGCTGAAGCACCCGCAGGTGCTGATGGTGCTCGGCATCAGCGTGCTCGCGTCCGCGAGCCTGTTCAGCGTGTTCACGTACATCACGCCGATCCTCGAGGACGTGACGGGCTTCTCGCCGCGTCAGGTCACCTACGTCCTGCTGCTGTTCGGCCTCGGCCTGACGGTCGGCGGCACGCTCGGCGGCAAGCTCGCCGACTGGCGCCGGATGCCGTCGCTGATCGCGACGCTCGCGCTGATCGGCATCGTTCTCGCGCTGTTCGCGGGCACGATGCATCTGCCGTTCGCCGCGCTCGCGACGATTTTCGTGTGGGGCATCCTCGCGTTCGCGATCGTGCCGCCGCTGCAGATCCTGATCGTCGATCGCGCGAGCGACGCGCCGAACCTCGCGTCGACGCTGAACCAGGGCGCGTTCAACCTCGGCAACGCGACCGGCGCCTGGCTCGGCGGGATGGCGATCGGCTCGGGCGTGTCGCTCGTGAACTTGCCGTGGGTCGGCGTCGCGATGGCCGTCGCGGCGCTCGCGCTCACGCTGTGGTCGGCGTCGCTCGAACGCCGCCCGGCGGCCGTGCCGACCGAGTACGTCTGAACGCCCCCCCTGCTGCAACCCTGCGGCGATCGTTGCGGACACAACGCCATTCGATCCTGACGGCCTTCATGGACCTTTCAAGGGCCGCGGTGTAGCATCCCCGCCGATGAAAGCCATTCTCAATCGCGATTTCCTCGCGCTGATCCTGAGCGTCGCGGTCGTCGGCCTCGGCACCGGCGCCACGCTGCCGCTCACCGCGCTCGCGCTGACCGAAGCCGGGCACGGCACCAACGTCGTCGGCATGCTGACGGCCGCGCAGGCCCTCGGCGGCCTCGCGATCGTCCCGTTCGTCACCGCGCTCGCGCGGCACATCGGCGCGCGCCGCGCGATCGTCGTGTCGGTCGTGCTGCTCGCGGCGGCCACCGCGCTGATGCAGTTCACGTCGAACCTGATCCTGTGGGGCGTGCTGCGCGTGCTGTGCGGCGCCGCGCTGATGCTGCTGTTCACGATCGGCGAAGCATGGGTGAACCAGCTCGCCGACGATTCGACGCGCGGCCGCGTCGTCGCGATCTACGCGACCAATTTCACGCTGTTCCAGATGGCCGGCCCCGTGCTCGTCAGCCAGATCGCGGGCGCGACGGGTATCCGTTTCGCGCTGTGCGGCGCGCTGTTCCTGCTCGCGCTGCCGATGCTCGCGACGATCCGCCGGGCGCCGCTCGCCGGCGACGACGCGCATCACGCCGCGCACGACAGCTGGCTCGCGGTGCTGCCGCGCATGCCCGCGCTGATCATCGGCACCGGCTTCTTCGCGCTGTTCGACACGCTCGCGCTGTCGCTGCTGCCGCTCTATGCGATGGACCACGGCGTCGAGAGCGCGACCGCCGTGCTGCTCGCGTCGATCATGCTGTTCGGCGATACCGCGATGCAGTTTCCGATCGGCTGGCTCGCCGACAAGCTCGGCCGCGAACGCGTGCACCTCGGCGCGGGCTGGATCGTACTGGCCGGCCTGCCGCTGCTGCCGTTCGTCATCGCGAATCCGTGGCTGTGCTGGCCGCTGCTGTTCGTGCTCGGCGCGGCGGCCGGCAGCATCTACACGCTGTCGCTCGTCGCGTGCGGCGAACGCTTCCGCGGCGCGGCGCTCGTCACCGCGAGCTCGCTCGTGTCGGCGTCGTGGAGCGCCGCGAGCTTCGGCGGCCCGCTGGTCGCGGGCGCGTTGATGGAGCAACTGGGCAGCCATGCGCTGGTCGGCGTGCTGGTCGCCTGCGTCGCCGCGTTCGTCGCGGCGGCGCTGTGGGAGCGCCGCGACGCGGTGCAACGCGCGGCCTGATACAGATTGGCGCTGGATCGGCCCGCTCTCGCCCATCCCCCGGTAAACGAAAACGGCCCGCGCAATGCGGGCCGCGCTGTCCTGCCGAACTACACGTGACCGGCGCGTGATGTCTCGCGCCGCGATGCGTCACGCACTCCGCGCCGGCAGGATCTTGCCCGCACACGTACCGAAGCCGACGCGATAACCGTCGCCCTGGCACCAGCCGGCGAGCGTCAGTTCGTCGCCGTCCTCGATGAACGTGCGGCTGCCGCCGCCGTTCAGCGCGACCGGCTCCTTGCCGTTCCACGTCAGCTCGAGCAGGCTGCCGAACGAATCCTTCGTCGGCCCGCTGATCGTGCCCGAACCCATCAGGTCGCCGACGCGCGTGTTGCAGCCCGCGACCGTGTGATGCGCGAGCTGCTGCGCCATCGTCCAGTACATGTGCTTGAAGTTCGTGCGGCAGATCGACGTCGCTTCGGCCGCCCCTTCCGCGCGCAGCGTCACCTCCAGCGCGATGTCGAACGCGTGCTTGCCCGCGTGCCGCAGATACGCGAGCGGCTGCGGCGACTGCTCGGGCTGCGCGACGCGAAACGGTTCGAGCGCGTCGAGCGTGACGATCCACGGCGAGATCGTCGTCGCGAAGCCCTTCGAGTTGAACGGTCCGAGCGGCACGTATTCCCACTGCTGTATGTCGCGCGCGCTCCAGTCGTTCAGCAGCACCATCCCGAAGATGTGCGCTTCCGCGTCCTCGCACGCGATCGGCTCGCCGAGCGCGTTGCCCTTTCCGACGATGAAACCGGTCTCCAGTTCGATGTCGAGCTTGCGGCACGCGCCGAACACCGGGCGCTCCCGGTCGGGCAGCTTCAGTTGCCCGTTCGGGCGCCGCACCGGCGTGCCGCTCACGACCACCGACGATGCGCGGCCGTTGTAGCCGATCGGCATCTCCGACCAGTTCGGCAACAGCGCATTCTTCGGATCCCGGAACATCGACCCGACGTTGGTCGCATGCTCCTTCGACGAATAGAAATCGGTGTAGCCGGGAATCTCGATCGGCAGATGCAGCGTCGCGTCGCGCCGCGCGACGAGCACCTGCGCGCGCAGCGCCGCATCGTCACGCAATGTCGCGTTATCGCGCGAGAACAGGGCCGACAGTTGCACGCGCACGCCGCGCCATGCATCGCTGCCGAGCGCGATGAACGCATTGAGCGTCGGCGCGGCGAACACGTCGGCGCCGGCCGGCAGCGTCACGAGGCCCGCACGCGCGAGCGCGGCGAGATCGACGACCTGGTCGCCGAGCGCGACGCCCGCGCGGCGCGCCGTCTGCTTCGCATCGCTGAAGATCCCGAACGGCAGGTTCTGGATCGGGAAATCGCAGGCGGGATCGTTCGCGGTATCGATCCAGCTCTTGCGAGCCGGGTCGAGCGTCGCGCGCCAGTCTTGGGTGTCGCTCATCGTTGCTCCGGATTGAAGTGTTTCCTGATGCCTTGCCAGCATTCGAAGTAGTCGGCCTGCAGCTGCGCGGTGTCGAGCGCATAGCGCGTCGGCCGGATCAACGTGCGGGTTTCGAACATGAACGCCATCGTCGCGTCGACCTTGTGCGGCTTCGTCGTGTCGCTCGCGGACGCCTTCTCGAACGTGTCCGCATCGGGCCCGTGGCCCGACATGCAGTTGTGCAGGCTCGCGCCGCCCGGCACGAAACCTTCGGCCTTCGCGTCGTACGCACCGTGCACGAGCCCCATGAACTCGCTCGCGACGTTACGGTGGAACCAGGGCGGGCGGAACGTATCCTCGGCCGCGAGCCAGCGTGGCGGGAAGATCACGAAGTCGATCGTGTCGACGCCCGGCGTGTCGCTCTGCGCCTGCAGCACGAGGAAGATCGACGGATCGGGATGGTCGAAGCTGATCGAGCCGATCGTGTTGAACAGGCGCAGGTCGTATTTATACGGCGCATAGTTGCCGTGCCACGCGACGACGTCGAGCGGCGAATGGCCGATGTCCGCGCGCCACAGCCGGCCGTTCAGCTTCGCGACGAGTTCGAACGCGCCTTCGCGATCCTCGTAGGCGGCCTGCGGCGTCAGGAAGTCGCGCGGGTTAGCGAGCCCGTTCGAGCCGATCGGGCCGAGATCCGGCAGGCGCAGCAACGCGCCGAAGTTCTCGCAGATGTAGCCGCGCGCGTCGCCGTCCGGCAGCGCGACGGTAAAACGCACGCCGCGCGGGATCACCGCGATTTCGAACGGCTCGACGTCGAGCCGGCCGAGTTCGGTCGCGATGAACAGGCGCCCCTGCTGCGGCACGATCAACAGTTCGCCGTCCGCGCTGTAGAAGAAGCGGTCCTGCATCGACCGGTTCGCCGCGTACAGATGGATCGCGCAGCCGTTCATCGCGGCCGCCGAGCCGTTGCCGGCCATCGTGACAAGCCCCTCGACGAAATCGGTCGGCTCGACCGGCATCGGCAGCGGATCCCAGCGCAACTGGTTCGGCGGCGTCGGCGGCACGTCGGCCGAATCGCCGAATTCCGACACGAGCCGCTGCGGGCCTGCATACGGCTCGAACGGCCGGTGCACGGCCGCCGGCCGGATCCGGTACAGCCACGAGCGGCGGTTGTGGCCACGCGGCGCGGTAAACGCGGTGCCCGACAATTGCTCCGCGTACAGCCCGTACGGCGCACGCTGCGGCGAGTTGCGGCCGTGCGGCAGCGCGCCGGGCAGCGCCTCGGTCGCGAATTCGTTCGCGAATCCGCTCAGGTAGCCGGCGGCTGCCGGTTTCGACAGGTCAAGCGTCATCGTTTCCTTTCTCCATCAATTCAGGGCGGCGTTCGGCGCCTGCGCGCCGCCGCGCCGCGCGACACCGGCGAGGCCCAGCACGAACAGCGCCGAGCACAGCACGGGCACCGCGGCCGCGTGGAACAGCGCGCCGTTGGTCCAGTTCAGCGCGATCAGTTGTCCGCCGACGAGCGGCCCGAGCACCGAGCCGATCCGGCCGATGCCGAGACTCCAGCCGATGCCGGTCGAGCGCAGCGACGTCGGGTAATACTGGCCCGCGAGCGCGTTCACGGCCGGCTGCCCGCCGACCACGCAGAAGCCGCCCGCGAACACGACGACCAGCAGCCACGGCAGCGCATGCGCGACCGAGCCGATCAGGCCCACCGACACGGCCGCGCACGCGAAGCACGCGAACAGCACGCGCACGAAGCCGTAGCGTTCGATGAACCAGCCGAGCGACAGCGTGCCGATCACGCCGCCCGTCTGCAGCACCGTGCCGACGATCACGGCCGTACCCGGCGAATAACCGGCGTCGCGCATCACGGTCGGCAGCCAGTTCGACAGGAAGTACAGGTCGATCAGGTTCATGAAGCTGATCGACCACAACAGCAGCGTGACCGGCAGGCGGCCGTCACGGAACAGTTCGGCGACCGGCGCGCCGCTCGCCGCACGCTCGCGCACGACGAGCCGCGTGTTCGCATCGATGCCGGCGTGCGGCGCGAAGCGCGCGAGCCAGTCGCGCGCCTGCGCGACGCGCCCTTTCAGCACCAGGAACTGCAGCGATTCCGGCAGCCGCGCGAGCATCGCGATCGCGAGCGCGAGCGGCACCGCGCCGCCGACGAAGAACACCGAACGCCAGCCGAGCGCCGGGATCAGCGCCGCGCTGACGAAGCCGCCGAGCGCCGCGCCGAGCGTGAAGCCGCACGACACGATCATCATCCGCTTCACGCGATGCGCGGCCGGGCTGAACTCGCCGACGAGCGCCATCGCGTTCGGCATGATGCAGCCGAGGCCGAGCCCCGTGACGAAGCGCAGCGCCATCAGCACGGGGATCGAGCCCGCGAACGGCGTCGCGAGCATCGTCACCGCGAAGAACAGCGTCGAGCCGATCAGCACCGGGCGCCGCCCGATCCGGTCGGCCAGCACCGACAGCCCGAGCGCACCGAGCAGCATCCCGAACAGGCTCGCGCTGAACACGGGCCCGAGCGCCTGTTTCGGCACGCCCCATTCGGCGATCACGCTCGGCGCGACGTAGCCCATCGCCTGCGCATCGAAACCGTCAATCACGAGGCACAGCCCGCAGAGCGCGAGCAGCATCCCGTGAAAACCCGGGCGACGGGTCTCGTCGATCACGCGCTCGACTTCGAGCACGCGCGGTTCGGCCGCCGCGCTCATTGCGCCACCTCGGCGGCCGGGTGCACGGGCGGCGTCACGCCCTGGCGCGCGAGCGCCATCGCTTCGCGCAGCACGTCGGCGTCGCCGACCTGGTTCGCGAGCAGCAGGATCAGCTTCGCGTTGACGAGCTGGCTGTCCGCGTCGGACAGGTCGCGATGCATGTCGATCAGCGCTTCGTAGAACGCGTCGGGGTCGGCGAGGCGCGGGCGGGTATCGAGTGAGGGCATGACGGTGTCTCCGGTGTCTTTATCGTAGTCAGCGTGCGCAGCTCGCGCGCGCCAGTGCGTCGGCAATCGCCTGACGGTCGAGCGTGCGCGTACGGGCGCAGACGT
Source organism: Burkholderia sp. BCC0506 (assembly GCF_902833145.1). Lineage (GTDB taxonomy): Bacteria > Pseudomonadota > Gammaproteobacteria > Burkholderiales > Burkholderiaceae > Burkholderia. The sequence continues at coordinate 179,780 of NZ_CADFEN010000013.1, forward strand.
GCTGGTCGGGACGCAGCAGGTAGAACGTGCCGGGCTGCGCGTCGTAGCGCCGCGCGGCGAGCCCGTCGACGTCCTCCACGACGTCGACGCCGGCCACCGGCCGCGCGTGCCCGGCCGGCACGACGAGCACCGGCCGCACCGGCAGCACGAGGCCGTCGACGGCCCGCGCGAGCGCGGCCGCATCGCCCGGCAATCCGAACAGCACGCCGGTGAAGCCGCCGCGCAGATGCTGCAGCAGCCAGCCCGACGCACCCTGCGCACGCACCGGCGCATCGGCCGCCGCCGCACCCGGCCGCATCGCGCACGCGAATGCGTCGCCGTTACGGTCCGGCGTATTGAGCGGCGAATCGGCCAGCACCGCCGGCACCGACAGGCGCCCGCTGTTCACCAGCTTGCGTGCGAACTCGCAGTCGCGCGCGAGCTTCAGCGTCGCATCGCGGAACACGCGCGACACCGCGCTCTTCGGCGTGATGAAGTCGGTCGAGCGCGTCGAGTTGCGGATGTTCTCGTCCGCCGCGAACTCGCGCTCGCTCGCGTAGGTGTCGAGCAGACGGTCGTGCGCGCGGCCGTCGAGCACCAGCTTCAGCTTCCACGCGAGGTTGTCCGCGTCCTGCACGCCGCTGTTCGCGCCGCGCGCGCCGAACGGCGACACGCCGTGCGCCGAATCGCCCGCGAACAGCACCCGGCCGTGCCGGAACGTCTCCATCCGCTGGCAGCGGAACGTGTAGACGCTCACCCACTCGAGCTCGAACTCCACGTCCGGCCCGAGCAGCGCGCGCACGCGCGGGATCACGCGCTCCGGCTGCTTCTCGGCAACCGGATCGGCATCCCAGCCGAGCTGGAAGTCGATGCGCCACACGTTGTCCGGCTGGCGGTGCAGCAGCACCGACTGGTTGCGGTGAAACGGCGGATCGAACCAGAACCAGCGCTCGGTCGGAAACTCCGCCTTCATCTTCACGTCGGCGATCAGGAAGCGATCCTTGAACGTGCGGCCGCGGCTTTCCAGGCCCATCATCGTGCGCATCGGGCTGCGCGAACCGTCGGCCGCGATCACGTACTGCGCGCGCAGCGTCGCGACGCCGTCCGGCGTCTCGATCGTCAGCACCGCGTGTTCGGCCGACTGCTCGACGCCCGTGACCTTGTGCTTCCAGCGGATGTCGATATTCGGCAACTCGAACGCGCGATCGGCCAGATAGCCTTCGACGTAGTACTGCTGCAGGTTGATGAACGCGGGGCGCGCATGCCCTTCCTCGGGCAGCAGATCGAATGCGTAAAGCTGCTCGTCCTGCAGGAACACCTTGCCGACGTGCCAGCTCACGCCCTTGTCGACGAAGCGCTCGCCGCAGCCGAGCCGGTCGAAGATCTCGAGCGTGCGCTTCGCGAAGCAGATCGCGCGCGAGCCGGTCGACAGCGTGTCGTCGTCGTCGAGCAGCACGACCGGCACGCCCTGCTGCGCGAGGTCGATCGCGGCCGCGAGGCCCACCGGGCCCGCGCCGACGACGATCACCGGATGGACGGCCGCGTCGTGCGCACGCGCCCGGTACTCGAACTTCAGCGTCTGGTAATCGATGCTCATGGTCGCCATCCGCGCCTCAACCGCGCCGCGCGCGCACCGCCGCGCCCGTCGTCCCGTCCGTCTTCTGCCGGCGCGTGTGCGCGCCTGTCCTGTCTACCGCCACGTCTCGCTCCTTGCTCCTGTTGATTCGCGAACGACGCCGCGTCGCGGCGCCCGCCTGCCGCATTTCTTGATCGGCGACCCATCCTGGATTTACGAATAGTAAAACCAATTACGGATAGTGAAATCAACGTAAACCCTAGTCGTTCGCTCGGGGACGGGATAACCATATGAGTGAAACGCCGAGCCGAGCGCGGCGCGCGCTGCTAATATCAAGTCACGAGGCGGCCCTTTCGGCCGCCATTTTTCCTTCTCACGCCGATGATTCCGCCTACCATCCCCGAGCTGGTCGCCCGTGCCGGGCAACTGCCGTATCTGCGGGAACACCTCGCGCTTGCCGAAGGCGGCACCGCGTGCGCGACTCTGCCCGAGCGCACGCTCGCCAGCGCGTACGAGCCGATCTACGACGTGACGATGCCGGGCTCGCCGCAATCGACGTCGTTCGCCGACGCGATCGAGCGCTACGGCGACGAGCTCGGCTTCCAGGCCGTCACGCTCGTCACCGACGGGCAACACGATCCGGTCGACGCAGCCGTCGACGACCAGACGCTGGTCGCGATCGACCGCCTGTCGCGCGCGCTGCACGCGATCAATTTCTTCGGCGCGCAGCGCCACGGGCTGCTGTTCCTGCGTGTGCACGAGCGGCTGCTCAAGAGCGTGAAATACGACCACGGCAAGCATTTCTCGTCGGTGCTGCAGCGCTTCGGGCTGCCGACCGAGCGGATCGTGATCGAGCTGCCGGCGGTCGCGGTCGCCCACAAGACGTTCCTCGGCTACCTGACGCGCAGCTACCAGCATCACGGCTTCAAGGTCGCGGACAAGCTGCCCGACCCGGGCCGCATCCTCGCGGTCGAATCGGACATGGCGCGCCCCGACTACATCAAGATGGATGCGGGCATCGCGCTGCGCGACGGGATGGTCAAGGCGCTCGTCGCCTACGCGCAGCGCGTGCGCATTCCGCTGATCTTCGACGGCGTCGTCGACGAGACGCAGTGCGAGCTGCTGCGCCAGCACGACGTGCGGTTCATGCAGGGGCCGGTGTTCGCGAAGGTCGTGACGGCCTGAGCGATGGGCGGAGAAGGCGCGCCTGCGGCCGGGTGGTATCGAGATGTTCCGGGGATGGAAAACGCAGCCGCGTCGCGCGGCCTGCGGCCCCTGCCGAGAGTTACCGCCTACGCCCTTCCGTCATCGTCGTGCTTGGGCAGATCGTCGCCGATCTCGACGCCCGGCAAACGATCGCCATACCAGACGTGCCACGCCGGACGCAGCCGCGACGGCTCGTCGAGCGTCGCGTAGTTGATCTCGACCGTTTGTGGCGCGTCGGCGCGCCGGTATTCGAGCTGCGCGCCGCAACGGCCGCAGAAACGCCGCTCGCCCCACGCGCTCGACGCATAGACGGTCGGTTCGCCCTGCAGGTATTCGAATGCGTCGATCGGCACCGATGCCGATGCGACGACCGCCGCGCCGGTCGTGCGCTGGCAGAGCCGGCAGTGGCAGAAGCCGGCATCGGTCGGAACGTCGGCGATACGGTAGCGGATCGCGCCGCACGCGCATCCGCCTTCCATCGGTTCCGGGTGCGTCATGGCGGACCTCGTCGTCGGGAAGCAGGCGATCGATGATGAGCGCGGTTCGCCCGTCGCGCAAGACGCGAGCGCGCCGCCTCTGCCGCCACGCGCGTCGGGACTGCAACGGCTGCCGCGCGACCGCAACGCCCGCGCGTGCTCCCTTCCCCTGCTCAGACCGTCTGCCCGAGCCGCTGCGCGAGCGCCTTCAGCCGCGGCCCGACCTGCGTGCGAAACACGGCCTCGTCCATCGACGACGCCGGGCCGCTGCAGCTCAGGATCAGCCAGCGCCCCTCGCGCGGCTCGCGAAACGGCACGGCCGCCGCGTTCACGTCCGTGTGCCACGCGCGAAACGAATAGCAGCAACCGCCCGTCGAGAACTCGGCCACCGCCTGCCGCGCGGCCTCGACGAGCGCGTCCGCGTCGGCCGCGCCGCCGGCCGCGCGATGCAGCTCGGCATAGAGCGCGCGGCGCACGTCGTCCGGCTGCACGGCCAGGTACGCACGCCCCATCGAGCTCGTCAGCATCGACAGCCGCGAACCGGGCGCGAGCCCGAGCGTCAGCGCGGTCTCGCTGCGGATCGTCTCCAGATAGATCATGTCGAGCCCGTCGCGGCAGCCGAGCGACACGGCCGCGCCGATCTCGCGCGCGAGCGCCTGCATGTGCGGCCGCGCGAGATCGATCGTCCCCGCGCCCGACAGCAGCGCGTAGCCGAGCGACAGCACGCCGGCGTCCAGCGCATACTTGCCGAGCGTCTCGTCGTAGCGCAGGTAGCCGAGCACCGTCAGCGTATAGGCGAGCCGGTTCACCGTCGCCTTCGGCAGGCCCGTGCGCTCCGCGAAATCGCGGTTGCCCAGCATCGTCTCGCCGGGCCGGAACGCGCGCAGCAGGTCGAGCCCGCGCGCGAGCGCGACGACGAACTTGCGCTCGTCGATCGGGGTGTCGTCGATGGTTGAAAGTGTCATCCGGTGCTACACTGGGTTCGATTTGCAAAACATTGTTCCGCACAGCGGAACTTGAGTCAAGCAAACTTTTGGCACGGGGCCGGCTGGAAGACCGGACCAACAGGAGATGAGACGATGAGTGCTGCAACCTTTCATTGGGACGATCCGCTGCTGCTCGACCAGCAACTGACCGAAGAGGAGCGGATGGTGCGCGATGCCGCGCAGGCCTACGCACAGGACAAGCTCGCGCCGCGCGTCACCGAAGCGTTCCGCCATGAACGCACCGACGCGGCCATCTTTCGCGAGATGGGCGAGGTCGGCCTGCTCGGCCCGACGATTCCCGAGGAATATGGCGGCCCCGGCCTCAACTACGTCAGCTACGGGCTGATCGCGCGCGAAGTCGAGCGCGTCGATTCCGGCTACCGGTCGATGATGTCCGTGCAGTCGTCGCTCGTGATGGTGCCGATCTTCGAATTCGGCTCGGACGCGCAGAAGCAGAAATACCTGCCGAAGCTCGCGACCGGCGAATGGATCGGCTGCTTCGGCCTGACCGAGCCGAACCACGGCTCCGACCCGGGCAGCATGGTCACGCGCGCGAAGAAGGTGCCGGGCGGCTACGCGCTGTCCGGCGCGAAAATGTGGATCACCAACTCGCCGATCGCCGACGTGTTCGTCGTGTGGGCGAAGCTCGAGGAAAACGGCAAGGACGCGATCCGCGGCTTCATCCTGGAGAAAGGCTGGAAGGGCCTGTCGGCGCCCGCGATTCACGGCAAGGTCGGGCTGCGCGCGTCGATCACCGGCGAGATCGTCCTCGACGAAGTGTTCGTGCCGGAAGAGAACCTGATGCCGAACGTGAGCGGCCTGCGCGGCCCGTTCACCTGCCTGAACTCGGCGCGCTACGGGATCGCTTGGGGCGCGCTGGGCGCCGCCGAATCCTGCTGGCATACCGCGCGCCAGTACGTGCTCGATCGCCAGCAGTTCGGCCGGCCGCTCGCCGCGAACCAGTTGATCCAGAAGAAGCTCGCCGACATGCAGACCGAAATCACGCTCGGCCTGCAAGGCGTGCTGCGTCTCGGCCGAATGAAGGACGACGGCACGGCCGCGGTCGAGATCACGTCGATCATGAAGCGCAACTCGTGCGGCAAGGCGCTCGACATCGCGCGGCTCGCGCGCGACATGCTCGGCGGCAACGGCATCTCCGACGAATTCGGCGTCGCGCGCCACCTCGTGAACCTCGAAGTGGTCAACACGTACGAAGGCACGCACGACATCCACGCGCTGATTCTCGGCCGCGCGCAGACGGGCATCCAGGCATTCTTCTGATGGTCCGGCCATGACGCACGCGGCAGCGATGCCGCGCATGCGCCGCCAGGTAAAAGGCCCGCCCGGCATCGCTGCCGGACGGGCCTTCTTTCACCGCCGGGGCCGGGGCTGCGGCTCGCGGCCGACGTCGCTTACTTGTTCGGCTGCGGCGTCAGGCGCAGATACGGACGCACCGCTTTGAAGCCCTTCGGGAAGCGCTTCTTCAACTCTTCCGGATCCTGCAGCGACGGCACGATCACGACGTCGTCGCCGTCCTTCCAGTTGCCGGGCGTCGCGACCTTGTAATTGTCGGTCAATTGCAGCGAATCGATCACGCGCAGCACTTCGTCGAAGTTGCGCCCCGTGCTGGCCGGATAGGTGATCGTGAGCCGCACCTTCTTGTTCGGGTCGATCACGAACAGCGAACGCACCGTCAGCGTTTCGTTCGCGTTCGGGTGAATCATGTCGTACAGCTGCGACACCTTGCGGTCCGCGTCGGCGATGATCGGGAAGCCCACGACCGTCGACTGCGTTTCGTTGATGTCGTTGATCCAGCCCTTGTGCGATTCGACGCCGTCGACCGACAGCGCGATCACCTTCACGTTGCGCTTCTCGAATTCGCCCTTCAGTTTCGAGGTCAGCCCGAGTTCGGTCGTGCACACCGGCGTGTAGTCGGCCGGATGGGAGAACAGGACACCCCAGCTGTTGCCGAGCCACTCGTGAAACTTGATGGTGCCCAGGCTCGATTCCTGCTCGAAATCCGGTGCGATGTCGCCAAGACGCAGACTCATGATGTTCCCTCCTCGAACGATGCTGGTTGAAACCGCGCGCCGGACAGCGCGAGGCAGTCCATCAGCTTACGGGAAGCAATGGGCCGTGCGAACGATTATTCCGTTTGATATTCATACTTTTTTGTCATTTTTACCCGGCGTCGTGGCAGGACGGAGGGCCGCGGGGAAACTTTTCAACCCGTTTGCCGCTCTGTTCATGATTACAAGTCGTTTACCATGCAGTCTTGCGCTGCCGCCGTGTGCCTTCCCGGCTCGCCAGCAGGCAGGGGTTTCGCTACGATGTGAACCTGCAGCATGACAGCACGAAGGGAGTTGCAATGTCGGAAATCAACAAGGAGAAACTGATGTCGGATATCAAAACCGTTCTCTCGGACGCCGAAGACCTGCTCAAGCAAGCGGCGAGCAGCACGGGCGGCCGAGCTGCGCGAGAAAGCCATGTCGCGCCTGAAGCAGGCCAAGGAAAAGGCAGCCGACGTCCAGGTCGTGGTGGTCGAGAAAGGCAAGAAGGCCGCGCGCGCGACCGACGACTACGTGCACGAGCATCCGTGGACGTCGATCGGCGTGGCTGCAGGCGTCGGCGTGCTGATCGGCCTGCTGATCAACCGCAAGTAACGCGCTTCGCGCCGTTTCGTCCCGCGGGCCGCGTCGCGACCCGCGGGCGTCGAAGCCAGCCGGCCCGCGCCGGCCGGCTTTGTCCTAGCTGCTCACTGCACGCGCAAGCCTCTTACCCATGACGACAGACACCCACTCGCAGCCGTCCGGTCCCGGACCGCTGCGCCGCCTCGTCGGCTCCGCCATCGGCCTTTTGCAGACGCGCCTCGAACTGGTGGGCATCGAGCTTGCCGAGGAAAAGGAGCGCCTGCTGGGCGTGCTGTTCCTCGGACTCGCCGCGATGATGCTCGCGACGATGGCGCTCATCAGCCTGACCGTGCTGATCGCGATCGCGTTCTGGGATACCTACCGCTGGCAGTCGCTCGCCGTGATCACCGCGCTGTACGCCGTCAGCGGTATCGTATGCGCGCTGAAGGCGCGCTCGGGCCTGCGCGACGCGCCGACCGTGTTCGAGGCGACGCTCGCCGAACTCGAGAAAGACCGCGACCTGTTCCGCGGCAAGCCGTGAACGCCCTCGCGCTCATCCCTCCCACCTACTTCGCCGACGCGCCATGAGCCAGAACATCACGGGCAATCCATCCCGCTCCCATTCGTCGCGATCGAACTGGAGCGCATCGCAGCACCGCGCGCTCCGCAAGGAATTGCTGATCCTGCGATCCGAGGTCGAGCGGCTCGAACTCGCGGAAGCCGCCGCCGAAATGCGTCAGGCCGTCACGCGCTTCAGCTGGCTCAAGGTGTTCATCCCCGGCCTGTCCTCCCACAAGTTCGGCCAGTCGGCCAAGCACCTGAACGCAAGCCTCGGCCAGCTCGTCAACCAGTATCCGATGCTGAGCTCGCTCGCGTCGCTCGTGCTGGCGAAACCCGTTCGCGCGCTGCTGCGCGCGAGTGCGGGCCCCGCGTTGAAGTGGGGCACGCTCGGCTTCGCCGCATGGGAGGTCTACCGGATCTGGAAGCAATCCCGCGACGAACGCGGGCTCGACGCACGCGACGACTGACCGGCGGCATCCCCCGCGCACGGCCATGCGCCGCTGCGCGCCAGCCTCGCGAACTCATCGCCCGCCCCAACAAAGCGCGCCCGGTTCGTCGGCGCCATCGCTTCCTGCATTGCCTTTCGTCCCGTCCGAGCGCAACGTGAACGTGCCGCATGCATCGTCGCGCATCGGCCCGGTGTCGAGCGGCGTCGCTGCCAGTTCATAGCTCACCGGCGAATCGTCGCCGTCCGGCCGCCCGAGCGTCACTCGATAGACGGCATGCCCGTCCGGCGGCGCCTGCGCGAGCGCGCCCGGCAACGCCGCGGGCAGCGCGCCGTCGAGCGTTTCAAGATAGTGGGCCGCACGGTACAGCGCGGACACCGCCGACGCGCGGTGAACCCGCACGACATGCTCGCGGTACGACGGGATACCCCACCCGGCGAGCACCGCGACGATCGCGAGCACGATCATCAGCTCGATCAGCGTGAATCCGGGCGAGCGGCACAGGGACAGGCGGCCGTTCATCGCAGCACCGTCGCGACCCGACGCCAGCGCAACTCGACGATATGGCCGTCGCGTATCGCGACCTGATGTTGCAGCCATACGGCACTCGACGCGTGCGCGCCGACGCCCCGCGCGGTGACCAGGTAAGCGCGGCTGGCAGCCTGGTCTGCCGGACGCCGCCATGCTTCGACCAAGCATCGCGGCGGCTGCGCAGCCATCGGCCATTCGGCAAACGGCGCGAACGCTTCGGCAGCCGCCAGCGGCGGCATGCGTCGCCATGCTTCGGGCTCCGCGTGAGATTCGCTTTCGTTCAGATACGGCGCCGAACCACGCAGCAATCGCACGGTGCACGCGGCAAGCGCGGCATCGGCCGCGTGGAACGCGATCAGCCGATCCGACAATGCGCGTGTGCGGCGCGACTCCGTCAACGCGGCGTCGAACCATGTGCCGGTCAGTGCCGCGACCGCTGCGCCGACCGCAATCACCGCCGGCAACGCAAGGCCCGCTTCGCGCCGCCTGACGCGACGGGCCGGCAGAAAACACATGTGCGGCTCGCGCGGGCTCGCCGCCGGAACGCCGACGCATGCGGCCCGCTGCGGATCGCCGCCGCTCGCGACGGTGCGCGCATGCGCGTGGCCGGCCTCGATGCATTGCGAGCATTGCGAGAGGTCGCCCGACGCGTACCGCATTGCCCCGCTCATCGCGCCACCTCGCTTGCCCGAGTTGCATCATGCAACGCAACGTCGGGGGCAACGGCGACGTTCCGCAACGCGACGATCCGGTCGAGCGTCAAACGTGCGCGGCCGTCCGGTGCGCCGGTGACGCGACCGTCGCAGTCGAGTTGCGGCGTCGGCTCACGCATCGGCTCGCCGCGCGCCCGCACGCAGACATGCACGGCCACGACATCGCGCCAGTCGTCGGCACGCATTGCATCGGCGCCGACGAACTGCGTGGCGCCGCGACGCAAATAACGCATGCGCAACTGATCGATTCCCGCCACGACGGGCTGCGGCGTGCCCGGACGGCCGCTTCCTTCGCAATACAGTTCGGGCTCGCCCGTCGACGGGCTGACATGCGCGTCGAAGCGATTCTCCACCGGCACGGGTTCGCCCGGCGCGCCGACACCCTGCCCGAGGCAATCCGACGCCTGGCCGCTCACCGTCGTCCACGTCGATACGGCATCGCCGACATACCGGACCAGCAACGCGTCCGACGCCAGGCGCACAGGCTCGCAGCGCACCTGCGCGCCGCTCCCGCGCACACGCGCCGTCGAACAGCCGAACACCGGCGGCAACGACGATGTCTCCTCGGCGTCGAGCGGCCGGAAGCCCGCCATCTGGATCTGCTGACCGATCAGCATCAGCGCGGTCGCGGCCGCGTCGCGCAGCCTGAATCCGTCTTCCGCGCGACGCTGTGCAACGCGCTGCGCGTGGTACAGCGCACCGGCCGCCGCGAGCACGAGGAGCCCGACGGTCATCGCGATCAGTACTTCGAGCAGCGTATGGCCACGCGCACGGCGATCAGTGCCCATCGGCGTTCCCCTCCAGAAACGGCATCCGGACACACGATGGCGAGTGCGTCGACGCGCCCCCGCTGCCGCCACGCCAGCCGACCACCACGTAGCGGATGCCGCCCGGCCCGCCATCGAGCGTCATCGCGCCACCCGGCAACGATGTGGCCGCCAGCGCCGCGAGACCGTCATCGGCCGCCGCCGCGGCATGCAGACGCTCGATACGTGCATCGGCCAGCCACAGCCCGCGTTCGCGCCAGATCGTCGCGCGCTGCGCACGCGCCATCGCGAGCTGGCTGCCGGCTACGGCCAGCATCACGGTGGCGAGCAGCGCGATGGCCAGCGTCGCCTCGATCAACGATGTACCGCGCATGGCATTGCGCATGGCGATCACGCCGCGTCGCAGCGGCCGGCGACCATCCGCGCGCGGCCGCCCGCAGCAATCCGCACGCAACGCGACGCACGCGTATCGTCGTCCGCGGACACACTGCGCCGCGGACGCAATTCGAAACGCCGGATTCCACCGATCGATTGACCGACCGGCGGCGCAAACGCGAGCTCGTGCGCCGCGCCCGTGACGGCCACTTCGGCATCGCGCGGATAGCGTCGCAGCACACGCGACTGCCCGTCGACCTGCCCGCTGACGATCCAGTCGCACGACCATTCGGCCGGATCGCACCGCTCGCCGGCACGCAAACAGGCGCCGTCGCGCCCGGCGCGGCACAGCGTGACGCGCGCGCCGAGACGCGTGGCCTCGGTACGCGCAAACGACAGCGCACCGAGCAGCGCGCGCGAGCGGGCATCCACGCGTTCGCGCATGCGCCACTGCTCGAACGTGGGCATCGCATACAGCGCGAGCCCCGCCGCCAGCGACATGGCGACCATCAGCTCGACGAGCGTGAATCCGCCCGGTCGTTGCACCACATTCTTCAAGGGTTGAGCGCGCCGTTCCATCGCAATCGTCCTCCGCCACGGTGATGCAACGACTGTAGCGGCGCGTGCGGACGGGCGCCATTGGCCGAACGGCCGACTGGCGACATGCGATCGCAACCGACACAATCGGCGCGAATCGAACCAAAGGAGCAGACGATGAACGGACGCAGCGCGTCAGCGCTTACGTGGGGTCTTGGCGGGAGAGGCGCGACGGAACTCTTCGATCACGTCGGCAAATTCGGAAACGTCCTCGAACCGGCGATACACCGATGCGAAGCGGACATAGGCGATCGTATCGAGGCCGCGCAACTCGTTCATCACAAGCTCGCCCAGCTTCTCGCTACGCACTTCACGCTCGCCGGTCGCGAGCAATTGATACTCGATGCGGGCGACCGCCGCGTCGATCGCGTCGGCGGCAACCGGCCGCTTGCGCAGCGCGAGTTGCATGCTGGCGACGATCTTGCGACGGTCGAATTCGGTGCGGCTGCCGTCCTTCTTCACGACGGCCGGCAGGTTCAGCTCGACCCGCTCGTACGTCGTGAAGCGCTTGTCGCAAGCCGAGCAGCGACGGCGCCGGCGAATCGCGGCGCCATCTTCGGACACGCGCGAGTCGACGACCTGCGTGTCTTCATGCCGGCAGAACGGGCAGCGCATCGGCGATCAGCGATAGACCGGGAAACGCTTGGTCAATTCGGCGACCTGCGCGCGCACGCGCTCGATCGTCGCCGCATCTTCCGGGTTCTCCAGCACGTCGGCGATCAGGTTGCCCACCTGCTCGGCTTCCGCCGGGCCGAAGCCGCGCGTCGTCATCGCCGGCGAGCCGAGACGGATGCCGCTCGTCACGAACGGCTTTTCCGGATCGTTCGGGATCGCGTTCTTGTTCACCGTGATGTGCGCCGCGCCGAGCGCCGCTTCCGCTGCCTTGCCCGTGATGTTCTTGGCGCGCAGGTCGACCAGCATCACGTGGCTTTCCGTACGGCCCGACACGATCCGCAGCCCGCGCTTGACCAGCGTTTCGGCCAGCACGCGTGCGTTCTCGACCACCTTCTCCTGATACGCCTTGAACTCCGGCGACAGCGCTTCCTTGAACGCCACGGCCTTCGCCGCGATCACGTGCATCAGCGGGCCGCCCTGGATGCCCGGGAAGATCGCCGAGTTGATCGGCTTCTCGTACTCGGCCTTCATCAGGATCACGCCGCCGCGCGGGCCGCGCAGGCTCTTGTGCGTCGTCGTCGTCACGAAATCCGCGTGCGGCACCGGGTTCGGGTACACGCCCGCCGCGATCAGGCCCGCGTAGTGCGCCATGTCGACCATCAGGTATGCGCCCACCGACTTCGCGATCTTCGCGAGGCGTTCGAAATCGATCTTCAGCGCGAACGCCGATGCGCCCGCGACGATCAGCTTCGGCTTGTGTTCCTGCGCGAGCTTCTCGGCTGCGTCGTAGTCGATGTCTTCGTTCTCGTTCAGGCCGTAGCTCACCACGTTGAACCACTTGCCCGACATGTTCACCGGCGAGCCGTGCGTCAGGTGGCCGCCGTGCGCGAGGCTCATGCCCATGATCGTGTCGCCCGGCTTGAGCATCGCGAAGAACACGCCCTGGTTCGCCTGCGAACCCGAGTTCGGCTGCACGTTCGCGGCTTCCGCGCCGAACAGCTGCTTCACGCGGTCGATCGCCAGTTGCTCGACCACGTCGACGTACTCGCAGCCGCCGTAGTAGCGCTTGCCCGGATACCCTTCCGCGTACTTGTTCGTGAGCTGCGAGCCCTGCGCGGCCATCACGGCCGGGCTCGTGTAGTTTTCCGACGCGATCAGCTCGATGTGATCTTCCTGGCGGCGGTTTTCCTGCTCGATCGCTGCAAAGATTTCGGGATCGACGTTCGCGATGGTGCTTTGGGCTCTGTCAAACATACGGTTTCCGTTAAGTGTGTACAGGTTGACCGGAGTGGCCGAGTACGGTGCGCTGCTGGCGAGACCAGCTCGACGTGGCGGAAGAATCCGTATGACGCGAGGCAGGACAGCCACCGGCGATGCACGCGACGGCGCACAACGGCTGCCCAGGCGAACGGCAAAAACGGCGCCCCGCGCTTCACGGTGGGATGCTCCACCTTGAACCCGAAGGGTTCTATCGCCAGTCACGCAGGGGTGATGAGCGCGTTAGTTTATTGGATGCGCCATGAATAGGCAACCGCGCGGCAGGGATGCCGAGACAATAAGGGACAGGTTATATGCCCGCGCTCCGACGCGCTTCGGCGCCTTGCCGCGGTGCGGCAATCTCAGTAGGCTTGCGGGATACTATCCGCTACTTTGTTACCGACCAGGAGCAGCAATGATCGTGTTCGTCACAGGCGCGTCCGCCGGCTTCGGCGCCGCCATCGCCCGTGCCTTTGTCAAGGGCGGCCACCGCGTCGTCGCCACCGCGCGCCGCAAGGATCGTCTCGATGCGCTCGCGGCCGAGCTCGGCGACGCCCTGCTGCCGCTCGAGCTCGACGTGCGCGACCGCGCGGCCGTCGAGGCCGTGCCGGCCGCCCTTCCCGCCGAATTCGCGGCGCTCGACGTGCTCGTCAACAACGCCGGCCTCGCGCTCGGCGTCGAGCCGGCCCAGAAGGCGAGCCTCGACGAGTGGCAGACCATGATCGACACGAACTGCTCGGGCCTCGTGACCGTCACGCACACGCTGCTGCCGGGGATGATCGAGCGCGGCCGCGGCCATATCTTCAACCTGGGCTCGGTGGCCGGTACCTATCCGTATCCGGGCGGGAACGTCTACGGCGCGACCAAGGCTTTCGTCAGACAATTCAGCCTGAACCTGCGCGCCGACCTGATCGGCACGCCGGTGCGCGTCACGGACATCGAGCCGGGCCTGTGCGGCGGCACGGAATTCTCGAACGTCCGCTTCCGCGGCGACGATGCAAAGGCGGCGAACGTCTACCAGAACGTCCAGCCGCTCACGGCCGAGGACATCGCCGACACGATCTACTGGATCGCCACGCGCCCCGCGCACGTCAACATCAATACGATCGAAATGATGCCCGTCGCGCAAGCTCCGGCCGGCCTCGCGGTCCATCGCGGCTGACGCGTCGCGCACAGCCGCGGGCCGGTCTTCGGCCGGCTCGCGGTGTGCCGCGATGCACTACATTCCGTTACGAATCGGTTACGAATCGGGCCTTTGCCTTCCGGTAGAATGCGCGCCATGACTCAGCCTACCCGCTCCCCGGAAGCGCCCTCCGGCTTTACCTGGCCGGTACGCGTGTACTACGAGGACACCGATGCAGGCGGCATCGTCTTCTATGCCAACTACCTGAAGTTCTTCGAGCGCGCCCGCACCGAGTGGCTTCGCGCATGCGGCGTCGACCAGCGTCGGCTCGCCGACGACACCGGCGCGATCTTCATCGTGCGCAGCACGTCGCTCGACTACCGCGCACCGGCGCGACTCGACGACACGCTGACGATCACGAGCCGGCCCGGACGCATCGGCCGCGCATCGGTGGAATTCACACAGGAAGCCTGGTGTGGCGACACGCTGCTCGTGGCCGGGCATATCCGCCTCGGCTGCGTCGACCGTCACGGCATCCGGCCCGCGGCGATCCCGCCGGCCGTACTCGACGCGCTGCAACGCGGGCCCGTCATCGACGCCGGGCAGACTGGTTTGTCAACGAAGCTCGCATGAGTGCCGTTTAGACACAGCCTATGAACTTGCCGTTCTGATTCGATACTAAGCAAGGTTCGGCGTCAGGCATGGCGTGCGCGCCGCGCCGCACGCACACCGGACGCCCTTGCCGGGCACCCCCGAAGGGACGTTACTCAAACCTCTATGAATACTGCTCAAGACCTGTCGATCATTTCCCTCGTCCTCAACGCGAGCGTGCTGGCCCAGGCCGTGATGGGACTGCTGCTGCTGCTGTCGCTGATGTCGTGGACCTTCATCTTCCGCAAGTGGTTCGCGATCCGTCGCGCGCGCGCGCAGACCGAACGCTTCGAGAAGGATTTCTGGTCGGGCGGCGACCTGCAGGCGCTGTACCAGAGCGCAGCCAACAACCGCCACACGATCGGCGCGCTCGAGCGGATCTTCGAATCGGGGATGCGCGAATTCCTGAAGGCGAAGGAAAAGCGCCTCAGCGATCCGGGCCTCGTGCTCGACGGCGCGCGCCGCGCGATGCGCGCGTCGTTCCAGCGTGAAATGGACGTGCTCGAGGCCAACCTCGCGTTCCTCGCGTCGGTCGGCTCGGTCAGCCCGTACATCGGTCTGTTCGGCACGGTCTGGGGGATCATGAACTCGTTCCGCGGCCTCGCGAACGTGCAGCAGGCCACGCTCGCGAACGTCGCGCCGGGCATCGCCGAAGCACTCGTCGCCACCGCGATCGGCCTGTTCGCCGCGATTCCGGCGGTGGTCGCGTACAACCGCTACGCGCACGACATCGATCGCCTCGCGATCCGCTTCGAGACCTTCATCGAAGAGTTCTCGAACATCCTGCAGCGTCAGGCCCAGTAAGGAGCGCGTCATGGCAGGCAGTCCCATCCGATCCAGCATGCGCGGCGGCCGCTCGCGCCGCGCGATGGCCGACATCAACGTCGTGCCGTACATCGACGTGATGCTGGTGCTCCTCGTGATCTTCATGGTCACCGCACCGCTCGTCGCCCCGTCGATCATCAACCTGCCGACCGTCGGCAATGCCGCGCCGCAGGAGCAGACGCCGCCCGTCGTCGTCAACATCAAGGCCGACCGCACGATGAGCGTCAAGTACAAGGGCGACTCGGGCGCGACCCAGGAAGACACGATGACGAAGGCCGAGCTCGACAGCTTCATCTCGGCCCGCCAGGCCGATCACCCCGACCAGCCGGTCGTGATCGCAGCCGACAAGACCGTGCAGTACGATGCCGTCATGACCGTGATGTCCGATCTGAAGGCGCGCGGCGTCAAGCGCGTCGGCCTCCTCGTCAAATCGCAATGAACCGGCAGCAATCCACGCGCAGATCCGCCTACCCGCTCCAGCCTCCCCGCGAGCGCGGGACGTGGCGCGCGTTCGCGCTCGCCGCGCTGATGCACGTGCTGCTCGCGCTGTTCCTCTATCACGGCGTGCAGTGGCAAAACAGCACGCCGGCCGGCGCCGAGGCCGAGCTGTGGACCGAAGTGCCCGACGTCCCCGCGCCGCGGCCCGTCGTCACGCCCGCACCGCCCGCGAAGGTCGCGCCGCCTGCTCCGCCGGTGCGCGACGAGCAGGCCGACATCGCGCTGCAGCAGAAGAAGCGTCAGCAGGAAGCCGCCGCGCGCGAAGCGCTGCTCGAGCAGCAGCGCCGCGCGCAGCAACTGAAGGCCCAGCAGGAAGAGGAGGCCCGGCGCGCGCAGCTCGCCGCGCAACAGGCCGCCGCGCTCGCCGCCCAGAAAGCCGCGGAACGCGACAAGCAGAAGCAGGCCGAGAAACTCCGGCAACAGCAGCTCGCCGAGCAACAGAAGCTCGAACAGCAGAAACTCCAGCAGCAAAAGCAGGCGCAGCTCGAAGCGCAGCAGGCGGCGAAGGCCAAAGCCGATGCGGCCGCGAAGGCCAAGGCGGAAGCCCAGGCCAAGGCGAAGGCCGAAGCCGCGGCGCGCGCGAAGGCCACGGCGGCGGCGAACGCGAAGCTCGACCGCGAGCGCAGCGCGCGCCTCGCGCAGTTGCAGGGCCTGTCCGGCGCCGGCGAAGGCGGCGGCGAAGGCCTCGCGAAAAGCGGCACGGGCACGGGCTCCGGCGGCAATGCCGCCACGCCCGGCTATGCCGACAAAGTGCGCCGCCGCGTCAAGCCGAACATCGTTTGGGGCGGCGAGCGGGCAGGCCTGACCACCGTCGTCAAGATTCGGTGCACGCCGTCCGGTGACGTCTTGAGCGCATCGGTCTCCCGCTCGAGCGGGAATTCGGGGTGGGATCAAGCCGTGGTGAATGCGATCCACGCATCGGTCCCGTTGCCGCCCGATTCTAACGGTCGTACCCCGTCCGACATTACGATTACCTTCAAGGCCGCGGAGTGAAACGAAATACGCTTACACTCCGGGCGTCGCTGTCGGACGGGAACGAATCGGGTATTTTTACTGTCTCTGCCGTTGCGCAGCGATCCAAGCCATACGGGAAGCAAGAAGCATGAGTTTGATGACAAAGCTAGGTTTCAGGGCACTCGTGGCCTCGTGTCTGATCACGGCGGGCAGCGCCGCCAACGCCCAGGTCAACGTGCTGATCACCGGGGTCGGGTCGACCCAGTTCCCCATTGCCACCGCGAACTTCACGAACGAGGCGAACCTGCCGCAGCAGGTCACGTCGATCGTGCGCGCCGACCTCGCCCGCAGCGGCAAATTCACCAACATCGACGCCGGCAGCACGCCCGTGCCCGAGACCGCGTCGGTCGATCTCGGCGCATGGAAGGCCAAGGGCGCGAATGCGTTCGTCGCCGGCAGCGTGAATCGCGACGCGAACGGCCAGTACAAGGTCAACTTCATCCTGTACGACACCGTGAAGCAGCAAAGCCTCGGCGGCCTGTCGCTGACGGCCACCGATACCACGCTGCGCACGGCCGGCCACAAGATCGCCGACTACATCTACCAGAAGCTGCTGGGCGTGCGCGGCGTGTTCGCCACGCGCCTGTCGTACGTGATCAAGACCGGCAACCGTTACCAGTTGCAGATTTCCGATTCGGACGGCCAGAACGCGCGCATCGCACTGTCGAGCACCGAACCGATCATCTCGCCGGCGTGGTCGCCGAGCGGCACGAAGGTCGCGTACGTGTCGTTCGAGCGCAAGAAGCCGATCGTCTACATCCATGACCTGCCGACCGGCCGCCGCTACATGGTCTCCGACCAGAAGGGCAACAACAGCGCGCCGGCGTGGTCGCCGGACAGCAACACGCTCGCCGTCGCGCTGTCGCTGACGGGCAATACGCAAATCTATACGGTCAACGCGAACGGCGGCGGGCTGCGCCGTCTCACGCAGAGCAGCTCGATCGACACCGAGCCGTTCTACTCGCCGGACGGCCGCTGGATCTACTTCACGAGCGATCGGGGCGGTGCGCCGCAGATCTACCGGATGCCCGCCCAGGGCGAAAGCGCCGGTGCCGCGCAGCGCGTGACCTTCACCGGCAGCTACAACACCAGCCCGCGCGTGAGCCCGGACGGCAAGCTGCTCGCTTACATCTCCCGCACGGGTGGGGGCTTCAAGCTGTACGTTCAGGATCTGCAGACAGGCGCGGCGAACGCCATCACGAATACCAATCGCGACGAATCGCCGAGCTTCGCGGCAAACGGCCAGTACATTCTGTACGCCACCCAGTCGGGCGGTCGTAACGTTCTGGCTGCAGTGCCCTCCGACGGCAGCGCGCCGCCGCAGATCCTGTCCGTCCAGGGCGGCTCCGTTCGCGAGCCGTCGTGGGGGCCCTTCATGCAATGACCACAAGGAGAGTAACCATGATGTCGAATAAAGCTCGTCTGGCCCTGGCCGTGATGATGATCAGCGCGCTCGCAGCGTGCAAGTCGGGTGTGAAGCTCGACGACAAGGCAAACAACGCGGGCGCCGTCAGCACGCAGCCGAGCGCCGACAACGTCGCGCAGGTGAACGTCGATCCGCTGAACGACCCGAACAGCCCGCTCGCGAAGCGCAGCATCTACTTCGACTTCGACAGCTATTCGGTGAAGGACGAGTACCAGCCGCTGATGCAGCAGCACGCGCAGTACCTGAAGAGCCACCCGCAGCGCCACGTGCTGATCCAGGGCAACACCGACGAACGCGGCACGAGCGAGTACAACCTCGCGCTGGGCCAGAAGCGTGCGGAAGCCGTGCGCCGCGCGATGGCGCTGCTCGGCGTGAACGATTCGCAAATGGAAGCCGTGAGCCTCGGCAAGGAAAAGCCGCAGGCAACGGGTCACGACGAAGCATCGTGGGCGCAGAACCGTCGCGCCGACCTCGTCTACCAACAGTAAGTAACGGAAGAATCGCCGTATGACGCACCGTTTAACCTGGCTGCGCGTTGCCGCAGCATTCTGCGTCGCGGGCGCGGCATGGTCGGCCGCGCCGGCGCACGCCGGCATGTTCGACGACAATGAAGCGCGCCGTGCCGTGCTCGATCTGCGCAGCAAGAGCGACAACCTGTCGAGCCAGTTGTCGGCCGCCCAGCGTACGATCCTCGATCAATCCGGCCGTATCGACCAGCTGAACCAGCAGGTCGCGACGCTGCGCGGCGAGAACGAGGATCTGACGAACCGGCTGACGACGCTCGAGCGGCAGCAGAAGGAGTACTACCAGGATCTCGACACGCGGCTCAAGAAGTTCGAGCCGCAGCAGGCGACGATCGATGGTGTCGAAGGCACCGTGCAGCCGGGTGAAACGGATGCGCTCAGCGCGGCGCAGCAGCAGTTCCGCAACGGCAACTTCAAGGCGGCGGCGGCTTCGTTCCGCGCGTTCATCGCGAAGTATCCGCAGAGCCCCTATCAGCCGACCGCGCAGTACTGGTACGGCAACGCGCAATACGCGCTGCGCGACTACCGCGGCTCCACTGCGACGTGGCAAGGGATCGTCAGCAAGTTCCCGCAACACCCGCGCGCGGCCGACGCCCTCGTGGCGATCGGCACGAACCAGCTCGAACAAGGCCAGAAAGCGGCCGCGAAGAAGACGTTCGAGCAGGTCGTGTCGCAGTACGCCGGGTCGAACGCGGCGCAGACGGCGCAGGGCAAGCTCGAGACGATCAAATAATTATCGTGACGGGTTGTTGACAGTCTCTCAACCCGTCGCTATAATCTTTTGCTCTTTAGGTCGTCGCCCAAGTTGTTGAAGCAACGAACCCACCGGTTTCAAGAACGTGGGGTGGTAACTCAGTTGGTTAGAGTATCTGACTTTTAATCAGAGAGTCGAGGGTTCGAGTCCCTCCCACCCTACCAACTATCTTCGATAGTGCAAACAAGCCTCCCTCGCGGAGGCTTTTTTGCGTCTGTCGCTTTGCCGTATCGGACGTCCTTCCCCTGACACCAGCGCCCGCATCGATCGAAGCGGGCCCGGTGCGCGCAGCCGAACGATCCCTTCGTCGCCCAACTTCCACGAGCAGCTCGCCGTTGTGCGTGTCCGCGCTGCACTTTCAGTGAAGTTCTGTATCCCGAATATCTTCATCGTCATGTGCGGCGGCATGGACGAAACGAAAGGACGACGACCGTGCGGCACGCAGGCCGACGCGGGCATCACGGACATCCTCGCGCAACGGGCGCCCCTGACGTCCGCCCGCCCCGCACGCCATCACTCCTGAATGGAAGGCGCGGAATCGACGTCGATATAACGCGGCTTCGCGTTCTGCAAGTCACGCGTGTTCTTCTGCACGGCCACCGAGCCGAACAGCGCGAGCACGAACGACATCGCGTAAAAACCCTTCTCGCTCAACTGCAGCGTCGCGTTGAACAGGCCGACGATCAGCAGCGCGATCGACAGCAGCAGCGCGATCCAGCTGAGGCCGTAATAGATGCCGGTGACGGGAATGCCTTCCGCGCGGTCGCGCACGCTCTTTTGCAGCGAGATCGCCGCATAAAGGCCGAACACCAGCACGGTGAAGAAGTAGCCCTTCTCGTTGAGTTGCATGCCGGCGTTCCAGAGCCCGATCAGGAATGCCGCGAAACCGGCGAGCAGCGCGGCCCACGATGCGGCCACGAACGCGAACGACGGTTGCTGGATGGTGGTGGTCTGGTTCATTGCTTTGCCCTCTCTTTCTTGTTGTTCGACATCGTTTTGGTTGAACTGCGTTTTGCGCATGGTAGCAGCTTTGGCGCGCATCACGACGGGCGTGCTTGCATGCTCACGTTTCGCGCCGCGCGCGCCGCCAGCGCCCCGGCGTCGTGCCGAGCACCGCGCGAAACGCCTTGCCGAACGCAGCCTCGGACTGGTAGCCCACCGCCTGCCCGATTTCCGCCTGCCCGCGCTGTGTGTCCTGCAGCAGCGCGCACGCATGCATCATCCGGATCTGCGCGACGAACGCGCCGACGCTCATCCCCGCCTTCTCGCGGAAATGCCGCGCGTAGGTCGCGCGCGACATCGCCGCGGCCGCACCGAGCGATTCGACCGTCCACGGTTGCGCCGGCGCCCGCAGCACGGCCTGGACCGACGGGCCGAGCCGCGCATCGGCCGCAAGCGCAAGCCAGCCGGACGGCACGCGCGCGCCGCGGCCGTACGCGCGCAACGCATACGCGAGCAGCGCCTGACCGAGCGCATTCACGATCGCGCCGGCGCCCGGCTGCACGTTCGATGCCTCGGTACGCAGCACACTCGTCAACAGTTGCAGCGGCGCGGCCCCCGATGCGTCACGCAGCCCGACGTGCAGCACCTGCGGCAGCGTGCGCATCAGCAATTCGCCCGCGCCGCGCGCATAGACGAACCGCCCGCAGAGCAGATCCACGCTCGCGCTGCCCGGTCCGGCCGGATCGCGATTCGACTTGACCGGCAGTACCGCACCGTCGCCGGCGCCCGAATCGCGCAGCGGCGCGAGCGGCTTCGAGCGGCCGCCCCCTGCGTCGAGCAGGTCGTGCGCGCCGCCGGCGGGCAGCAACACGAAATCGCCGTCGGCGAGTTGCAGCGTGCGCCCGTCGGCGGCCCGCAGCCGGCAGGTGCCGGCCAGAACCAAATGGAACGCCGCCTCGCCGGGCGGCAGCGGATCGTGCGGCATCGCAAACGGGCCGTCGAGCAGGCAGCGCACGTCGAGCTCGACATGGCTGCGACCCAGCGACAGCAGTTGACTCAATGCGTCCATGAGACGATTGCGCTAAAAATTGACACTGTAACGTATCGAAACCCTCAGCGTGAGCGATCAGAATAGCCCTGCATCGCCCGAGATCGCGGCACCCGCCGCCCTCCTCACTCTTCTCGACAAGGACGCATCATGCTGAACTGGAACGAATACCGGAAGGAACTCTCGACCCGTATCGGCGACATCGCCAAGCTGTCGCCCGACACGCTGGCCGGCTACAAGGCGCTGTCCGGCGCGGGCGCCAAGACCGGCCATCTCGACGCGAAGACGCGCGAATTGATTGCGCTCGCGGTGGCCGTCACGACGCGCTGCGACGGCTGTATCGCCGTGCATACCGCCGAAGCGGCCAAGCATGGCGCGACCAAGGAGGAAGTGGCGGAAGCCCTCGGCGTCGCGATTGCGCTGAATGCGGGCGCGGCGCTCGTTTATTCGGCGCGTGTGATGGACGCGCTCGGCGACTGAGCCGGCGCGGTGCGGCACCTCTTCGTGCCGCACCGCACCGCACTGAACTGCTGCGCTGCGCGGCGCTTGGCCACGGAGTCGAGCGTCGCGCAGCGCGCGTATGCGGCCGCCACGTATGACGACGGTGGGCGACTCCCCCGGACGCGGCGACGCCGCAGAGTCGGCTACCATGCGCGAACGATACATCGTGAAGGAGCGCTCCATGTGCCGCTGGCTCGCCTATACGGGTAATCCGATCCACCTGGAAACCGTGCTGTTCCGCGCGAAGCATTCGCTGATCGACCAGAGCCTGCATTCGGAGCTGGGCGCGACGACCACCAACGGCGACGGCTTCGGCATCGGCTGGTACGGTCATCCCGACGAACTCCCGTTCCGCTATCGCTCCGTGCATCCCGCGTGGAACGACCGCAACCTGCGCGAAGCCGCGCGTGCGATCCGCTCGCGGATGTTCATCGCGCACATCCGCGCGGCGACCGACACGCCCGTGCAGGAAACCAACTGCCACCCGTTCCGCCACGGCCGCTGGCTGTTCGCGCACAACGGGCTGATCCGCGATTTTCACAAGCTGCGCCGCGACCTGACGATGAAGGTCGATCCCGCGCTGTTCCCGACACTCGAAGGCTCGACCGATTCCGAACTGATGTTCCGCCTCGCGCTCACGTACGGCCTCGAGCAGGCGCCGCTGCCCGCGCTCGAACGAATGGTCGGTGTAGTCGAGGAAACCGCCGCGCGGCATCGCGTCGCCAACCCGCTCAACATGACGATCTGCGCGACCGACGGCGAACGGATCGTCGCGGTGCGCTACTCGAGCGAACGGCAATCGCGCTCGCTGTTCCACAGCACGTCGTTCAAGCATCTGCACGAGTTGTATCCGCATAACCCGCGTATCGCCGAAGCCGGCGACGATGCGTTCATGGTCGTGTCGGAGCCGCTCGTGGACCTGCGCGGTGCGTGGGAGGAAGTGCCCGAGGGGATGGCGATCGTCGCGCAGGGTGCCGATGTGCAGCAGCGGCCGTTCGGGCCGCGGCACAAATGACATGCTGCACTCCTGAAGAAATCGCAGGCGTTCAGGTGACGAATACTTCAGCGCGATCAGACAATTGCGGCGGCGCTCCGGTTTTGAGGGGCCGGCGCCCGGTACTGTCGAAGCAATCGGAAGGGATACCGATCATCGCTCGACAAATATAATCGACCAACACGCGTCTGATAATTCCCTGTTCGATAATGAGCGACGGAATTGCATGACGAAAGCAGCCGCCGCGCGCACTCGCCTACGGCTTTCACTGAATCAAAAATTAATACTCTTGCGATTTTATGCTCGCCAGAAACCGGGGCGATAAACGATTCGCGTTCGACAAGATATGTGTCGAGAACTCCTGCAACACGTCGACGGGCAACCGCCGCCATTCTTCTAACGATTCCGGTGCAAGTTGTTCGCCCGCGGTTTCCCTCATGACGCCTGGGCTGATGGGGACATACCGAAACCTTGGCGGGGCGATGAAACGGGGCCAAGATTCTACGCGTCCATTACCGTGGCGGCGACACGTGTTCATTTCGAATTATTACGACGAATCGGCAATCATTACCGGGCAGGTCGTGCTTGCACAACGTCGTGCCGCGCGAAGGCGAACGCTTATTCCCGATTAAAATATTCAAGTTACAAATTTCGATAAGGCACGTTACAATTCGCCGACGGATGAATCCGCATCACAATAAAGTAGCGACGCAGTTACCGGCACATCGACTCCGAGATGACTCAAGATCTCCAAAACCTTCTTCCTGTCATGCTGACGGGTAATCAACCCGTGCTTTCCAGCATGAAGCAGGACCATGCCTTCGTGGTATGGCTCACCGGTGTCTCCGGTGCCGGCAAATCGACGCTCTCGAATCTACTGAAGGAACAACTCGATGCGCGCGGCCTGCGGACTTTTCTGCTGGACGGCGACCAGCTTCGCGAAGGATTGAATCAGGACTTGGGTTTCAGCGACGCAGACCGCCACGAGAATATTCGCCGGACGGCCGAGGTCGCGCGCCTGATGGTGGAGGCCGGGCTCGTCGTCATCGTCGCGCTGATCTCGCCGTTTCGGGAGGCACGCGCCAAGGCACGCGCACGTTTTCCGCAGGGCATGTTCTTCGAAGTCTTTGTCGACGTTGCGCTGGATGTGGCGGAAGCGCGCGATCCCAAAGGGCTGTATGCGCTGGCAAGACAAGGAACCATTCGGCAGTTTACCGGCATCGAGTCGACCTACGAAAAGCCGGTATTGCCCGACGTGCACGTGCGCACCGGCGAAGCAAGCCCGCTGGAATGCGTTCACGCGATCATGCAGAAATTGCCATTGAACGGCTGATATTCGCACAATCACCGGCTCGTCTGCGCCTCGACAACCCTGTCTTTTTCGACGCGCTATTTATTCCACAGTCTCCAGCGTGTCGCGAAAAGCACGCTGAACATGCCTGTGCCACGCTGACGCTCATCCTTCGGCTCGAACTGAGGTTCCGCGTCGCACAAACGGACGTAGCTTGAGCTAGTGCCGCGCTGCCAGCGCCTGATCTGCACGGCTGAGGGCAATGAATCGTCGCAGTACACTACTCGAGCGAAGGGCAAGCACGCTCGTTGTTGCACCGTACCTCGTTCAAGCACCTACTGGGACTGTGTCCGCATAAGTCCCAACCCCGGTCGCAGGTGCGCCAGCGCATTTCATCGCTGCTGGCCGCCGACTCGCGGCAGTTAGAGTTGCCCGATTCGACGACCAAAGGGGCTCAAATTCTACAGAGGTTCAATCCGAAGCGTATCAATACGCATTTCCGCTTGTGCGGCGACCCACACCCGAATCTCGAGATCACTGACCGCCTCAACAAGATCAAATGTGCAGTCAGAAATCGCTCCCGCCCCCGTCGTCGAGATTAAGTCTTGTCGCGCTAACACCTGCATCCCTCGATCGGAGCAGACATCCAGCCATATCTCGCCACTTTCCGGTGATCGGAGCCAGCCTTCGAGACGCACATAATAACGCCCAGGCGACAATGCCGCGTATGGCCCATAGATCAGAAACCCTTCGCGTCCTGTGCTTGCGATTGCGCCATTCTCGCGTCGGCCGACATGAGACGACAATCTAATATCTGCCCCCCGATATACACGCTTGGCATTCCACTCCATCACATCAAGCTCTAGCGTCAATGGCTCGAAACCTCGTTCGTTGAACCAACAATTTCCATCTTGGGTTGGAACCAGTACCAGTCGATAGCGCCCGTTCTCGCTCGGTGCAACAATGCGCATCTTGACGGTAGACGTAGTGCCTGCCGCCACACTTCGCTCCGGCAATGCGGTACGCCCACCGTCGAACACGACGTTCCGCCCCATATCGTCGAACCAGTGATACGAAAGAAATATCGGATTGATCTGCGTACTGGTCCACGTTTGATCAGATTCGTTACATAACGACAGCTCCAGTTCGAAACTTTCGCCGACATTCAACTCACCAAGCACCCCGTTGCTAATCAAGCGTCCGGCGGCATCGATCACTAACCCAGGGGTGACATCGCTTGTGCGCAGGCAATCGAAATCGGTAGGAATACATACATAACCATTGCTCGGCATCAGTCGCGGCACACTCACACTAAACGACACCAGCGCCTCGTATCGAGCGAGCTCGATCGTCCGCCTCGTCCGGCACGTCGCAAACGAGAATCCTGCAGTGTATTGGCCCTCCGGGAGATTCGCCGCCACGTAATATCGCGTGCAGTAGGTACCACTCGATACATCTATCAGGCGTCGATTTAGGAGCGCGTTGCTCGTACTGAACGCCACGCGACCATCTTCGTCACAAATATCAATACGGATATCCAGTTCCGAGATATCAACATTCATCGAGAATGCGAGATTGAAGCGAACGATCTGTCCTTGCAAGTACGTATCGCCCCCCTCAATTTCAGCAAACAGCAGCGAAATTTCCGAGGAAGCAAACACAAGATTACCGACACGCTCGTACGGCTTCCATCCCGACCGCTCGGCCACCAGCACCGACTTATAACTGCGACATTCTAACTTCCAACGCTCCTGCAATATTCGATAGAACTCCAGATCAAGTTCATTCAAATTTTTCAAGTGCGTCCGAAACTCCTCCGAAATCCGCTCAACATTGGGTCTCGTGAGCGTGACATTCACTTTTTCCAAGCGCGCAGGAGGAGGCACCTCAATTAATGCGGCGAACGCCGACAGAAATGCAGGCATGTCTTCGAAGAGCCCCCAAACATCGTATTGCTCAATGCCATTCAGTGCTGCACGAATCTTTTCATCGTCGGTGCGTGACACTGCTCCCGAGACCCGGCAGAAATGCTCGACATACGGATTGGCAATGTTGGCGAGGCACAGATCCCAATCGAGCGGAGCACCTGCAACACCGAAGACACGCCCGCCCTGGTCGTCTCCCTCGCATGCGATGAAGTGTTCAACCTGCTCCCAAAGTCCCGGCAGTTGCCCCACTTCATGGTTTTTCACCACGAAAAACAGCCATGAAAGAGCTCGGTCGATCGGCTCTCTCAAGCACGTGGCGTAACGATATCGCGGATCAAGACCGTTCCCTTCAAATTCGATATGTGCAGAAATAACTGAATATTCACCGCCATATCTGCGAATCAGATCTCGATGTCGTCCGATCAAATTAGGCGTAACACTGCCCCCTCCCAACTCCTTGCTTAGCCATGCATTGACAGCCTGCCCGGCGGTCTTCGGCAAATGATCAAAAATGATTCGACCGGAGAAAATCTGCGACCGCCTGCTCATACTTCGATGCCCCTTACTCAATTATTTATTTGATCCGAACGACCAAGCGGCAAGATCTCCTCCTATGGAGCTCGTTATACTGAGCATTGGCTAGACCGCCCGTTCGACCATACGTGTCACGAAAAAGCAATTTTATTACAAATCGAATGACTGATGTAAGGAAATCAATTCCTACTTGGACAGCGGGCGCGAAATCATTCGAATCAAATCCAAATTATCCAGATGAATGACAAGGTTTAAATAGCCACTTCAACCTGCTACGCGGCTTCTGTCATCTCCATCCTTCCGAACAAGCCGCATCCGTACTGATGCAAGTTCGACCGGCAACCGCTGCGATCGAGCATACGAGCGGGACATCTCGACAAATCCCAGCCTTTCATAGAGGGTTCGCGCCCCTGTGTTACTGACCAGTACGTCCAATACCACGTCCCGGTCTTCTGTAGCAGCAAATACTCCACTCCTCAGTGCATGCTCGAAAAGTAAACTGAACACCCCCATCCCTCGCATGCACTCGTCGGTGGCGCAATGTGCGATCAGGGTCTGCCTCCGTTTCGGCGACGGCAGTTCACTTTCAAGCACCAAACCTCGCAACAATGCCCTGATCGTGCGCGACGGACCGAAGAAGGCAAGCAGCATCCAGACCACGTGAAAATCATCAAAACCGGTCACTCGGCCGTCGTGCGAAGCCATTACCGCACATACCGTACCGTCCAACGTTACCGCGACCCGGTGGCGTCGCCATGAAAAGCGTCCGAATCTAGAGGCGAACGCGTACTTCAAAAATGCAATACATTGATCGGGGGTCGCGCCGAGAAAAAATCCAAACTCCCGCGTTCCCGACGCGAAAATAAGTGGTGCGCAAGCGTAAGCGTCACCCTCCGTAGCCCGACGAAATCTCAGGCTCGTCTTAAGATGTCTCGGACCAGGATTGTTCCGCTTGTCGACCGTGCATTGGCTCACGAGCGCCCCAACTGGTTCATAAGCCGACCGAGGACAGCCACCGCCCGGCTGATCTGCTCCGGCTCATGCGTCGAGCAGATGAAGAAGCGCAGGCGCGCAGCCTTCTCCTCGACGGCCGGATAGAAAATCGGCTGCACGTTGATCCCTTCGTCGAACATCGCATTCGCCCACTGGGCCGCCTTCAGCGAACTGCCCGTGATCACCGGCACGACCGCGTAGCCTGCGCTCGTGCCCGTATTCAGCCCGGCGGCACGCGCCTCGGTCAGGAACTGCCGCCCGCGCGCCTGCAGTCGCGCGACGCGCTCCGGCTCGGCCTGCAGGCGTTCGAGCGCGGCCAGCGACGCTTCGGCGAGCGTCGGCGCGAGCCCGACGCTGTACAGGAAACCCGGCGCCAGATGGCGCAGCATGTCGACGAGCGGCTGGCAGCCGGCGATGAACCCGCCGCAGCCGGCCAGCGTCTTGCTCATCGTGCCCATCCACATGTCGACCTGATCGGGCGCGACGCCGCAATGCTCGCGGATGCCCCGGCCAGTCGCGCCGAGCACGCCGAGCGAGTGCGCCTCGTCAACGAGCAGGAACGCCCCGTGGCGCGTCTTCACGTCGACGAAGCGCTGCAGGTCGGGGAAATCGCCGTCCATGCTGTACAGCCCTTCGATCGCGATCAGCACGTGCCGGTATTCGCGGCGCACGCGCGACAGCAGCTCGTCGAGCGCCTGCCAGTCGTTGTGCGCGAAGCTCAGCCGCTTCGCGCCGCTCAACTGCGCGCCCTGCACGATGCTGTTGTGCGCGAGCGCATCGTGGACCACCAGATCGCCGGGGCCGAACAGCGCGCCGATCACGGTCACGTTGGTCGCATGGCCGCTCACGAACGCGACACAGTCGTCGGTCTCGTAGAACGCGGCCAGCGCGCGCTCGAGCGCGCGCTGCACCGGGCGCTCGCCCGCGACCATCCGGCTGGCCGAGGCCGACGTGCCGTAGCGGTCGATCGCGGCCTTCGCGCGCGCGGACACGGCCGGATCGCCGGCCAGGCCGAGGTAGTTGTAGTTGGCGAAGTTCAGGTATTCGCGGCCGCCGATCTGCGTGGTCGCACCGGCGACGCCGTCGTGCACGCGGAAAAACGGCGAGTCGACCTGCAGCTTTTCGCCCATCTCGCGCATGATCCGGACTTGCTGATACTGCGGCATCGATTCGAAGCGGCTGCGCGCCGACGCGGCCTGCGCAGCCGGCGTGCCGGGCACACCGGGCGCCGCCGCGGCGTCGGTCGCGCGCTCCAGTTGCCGTTTCAGCGCTTTCGCCGCCAGTTGCTGGCGAAGATGCTCTCCCAGTGCCATTGCTTCCTTCGCTGTATCTCGAAAAGGCGCTATGTTACGCCGCGTATTTTTGAAAAGCGTGGTGTCACGCGTCAGAAAACTCGGCCCACTGCCACGCATCCGGCGCAGCCAGCAACGCATCGACCAGCCGGAAATTCATCTCGTGGCTCGGCCGCAGCGCGCTCACGCGCGCGAGCAGCGGCGCGCCGGCCAGGGCAAGATCGCCGACCAGGTCGAGCACGCGGTGCCGGACGAATTCCTCCGGCAGCCGCATCCCGCCCAGCACGCGATTGCCGACGATCGACGCGGTGCACGACGGCCGGGCGCCGCGCAGGATCGGCACGCCGCGCAGATAGCCGGCGACGATCGCCGGCACGGCCCACTTCACGCGCCCGTACGAGCGCGACGGCGCGATGTCGGTCGCGAATGCGGCCGGCGTCAGCGCGCCGTCCCAGTGCATGTCGCCGAAGCCGCGCAGGTCGTTGCGCACGCTCAGCTCATAACGCGGCGCCGGCTCGATCCGCATCTCGCGCCGCTGGTCGCCGTCGCCGTCCGTGACGACGAGCGGCCGCAGCACGCGGATGAAGCGCTTCGGCGCATCGAGCGCGACGCGGCCGCACGCGCGAATCGCGTCCACCCACGGCGTCGCGCTGCCGTCGAGAATCGGTACCTCTTCCGCATCGAGCTCGACGATCGCATGATCGATCTCGCACGCGAGGAGCGATGCGAGCAGATGCTCGACCGTGCGCACGCCGACGCCGTCGGCATTGCGCAGCATCGTGCAGAGCGGCTGCGCGCGGCGCAGCGCGGGATCGACCGGTAGCGTCGCGAGCGTGCGCCCCTGCTCGACCCGGCGGAACACGATGCCCGTCACGCCGTCTTCCGGACACGCGGGCAGAATCCGCACGCCCACCCGGCGCCCCGTGTGCAAGCCATGTCCGTCGATCGTCAGCGGGCGCGCGAGCGTGCCCTGGCGCGTCGCCCAGCCGGCCGGTGCGCTCATCGGGCCACCTCGAGCGATGGCGACGGCTGCTCGGCGACAGGCGCCGGCTGCGTATCGAGCATCGCGCGCGCTTCGCCGTCGATCGCATGCTTCGCGGCCAGTGCCGCGACGGCCTCCTGCGCGCCATCGGTCGCCGGCGCGGCATCGCAGCCGGCATCGGCCGACGCGCCGATCGAATCGACGATGCGCGCGGCCAGCGTCGTCACCGACGCCCCTTCCGCGATCGCCATCACCGACAGCTTCACCTCGAACGCTTCCTCGACCGCCAGGCCGAGCTCCATCCCCATCAGCGAATCCATGCCCATGTCGAGCACCGACTTGTCGAGCGCGATGCGATCGGGCGTCATGTGCAGGATCCGCGCGATCTGCGCCTGCAGCGTCCGCGCCACCAGCGCGATCGCTTCGTCGCGTGGCAAGGCGAGCACTTCTTCACGCAGTTGCGTGCCGCCGTCGCGCGCATCGCCGCCCTTCGCCTGCGATTGCAGCAGCGCATACCGGCGCGCCTTCGCGGCCGGCATCCCGCGCGCCACCGCGTGCCAGTCGAGCCGCACCACCGCTTCGCCGGCCGCGCCCGCGACCAGCACGCGTTCGAGCGCGGCCATCGCCTCGTCGGACGTGATCGATGCCCCGCCGATCCGCGACTGCAACGCTTCGCGCGTATCGGCGTGGCGCGCGAGGAAGCCGACGTCCTCGAGCGGGCCCCAGGCCATGAACGTACCGGGCAACCCTGCCGCGCGGCGATGTTCGACCAGCGCCTCGAGGAAGGTGTTGGCCGCGACGTAGTTCGATTGCCCCGGATTGCCAAGATAGGTCGTCGCCGACGAATAGACGACGAACAGGTCGAGCGGCAGCCCGCGCGTCGCGCGATGCAGGTTCCATGCGCCGGCCACCTTCGGCGCGAGCACCGCGGCCATCCGCGCATCGTCGAGATTGCGCACGAGGCCGTCGTCGATCGACATCGCGGAATGCAGCACGCCCTTCAGCGGATGGGCGCGCCGGGCGATCGCGGCGATCATCGCGTCGACCGCCGCGGCGTCGGTCACATCGCACGACACGACGTCGACGGTGACGCCGAGCGTGTCGCGCCAGCGCGCGACCTCGTCGCGCGCCGCGGCGGCGAGTTCGCCGGAGCGGCTCGCGAGCGTCAGCCGGCGTGCACCGTGCCCGACCATCCAGCGCGCGCTCGCGAAGCCGAGGCCGCCCGTGCCGCCGACCACCAGGTAGACGCCATCCGGATCGAGCGCGAGCGACTCCGCAGGTGCGACGCCACGCGTCGGCGCGGGCGTGCCGCACGGATAGGTCACGAGCACCTTGCCGATCTGGCGCGCCTGCTGCATGTAGCGGAACGCATCCTCGGCCCGCTCGGCCGGGAACGCGCGATACGGCAGCGGATGCAGCACGCCTGTCGCGAACAGCGCCATCACTTCGCCGAACAGCCGTGCGGTGAGCGCCGGCAACGCGCCCATCAACTGGTCGGCGTCGATGCCGAAATAGCTGATGTTGTTGCGGAACGGCCGCAGCCCGATATGGCTGTTTTCGTAGAAATCGCGCTTGCCGAGTTCAAGGAAACGGCCGAACGGACGCAGCGTATCGATGCTGCGCACCATCGCCTCGCCGGCGAGCGAATTCAGCACGATGTCGACGCCCTCGCCGCCCGTCATCGCGCGAATCTCGTCCGCGAACGCCAGGCTGCGCGAATCGAGCACGTGATCGGCGCCGAGCAGGCGCACGAACTCGCGTTTCTCGTCGCTGCCGGCCGTCGCGAACACTTCCGCGCCGAAGTGGCGCGCGAGCTGGATCGCGGCGATCCCGACGCCGCCTGCGCCGCCGTGCACGAGCACGCGCTCGCCGCGGCGCAGCCGCGCGAGTTCGACGAGCGCGTAGTACGCGGTGAAGAACGTGGTCGGCACGGTCGCCGCTTCCTCGAACGACAGACGTTCGGGCTTCAGCGCGATCGCTTGCGCGCGCGTCCTCACGCGCGTCGCGAACGACGCCGGCGCGAAGCCGAGCACCGCATCGCCCAGCGCGAATTCCGTCACCGCGCGGCCCACCCGGACGACGCGGCCGGACAACTCCATGCCGATCGTCGCGCCTGCGAAGCCGGTCTCGACCGCTTCGTCGGACAGCAGCCCCATCGCATACATCACGTCGCGGAAATTCAGGCCGGTGGCGACCGGCTCGATCTCCACCTCGTCGTCGCCGAGCGCGCTTTCCGGCAACGCGAACCATTCGAGATTGCGCAACGAGCCCGGTGCGTCGAACGCGAGCACCGACGCGCGTGCGATCGCGCCATCGTCGCGAGCCGCCGCCTGCGCAGCCGTCAGCATGCGCGGCACCAGTCGCCCGTGCGCGCTCAGCACGACTTCTTCCTCGACCGCCGCGCCGGTCAGCTCGCGGATCAGCGCATCGGGGATCCCGTCCGCGTCGCGATCGACGTCGATCAGGCGGCACGCGAGTTCGGGATGCTCGTTCGCCAGCACACGGCCGAGGCCCCACAGCGTCGCCTGTTCCGGATGCGCATGCGCGGCCCCGGCGAACGGCGTGCCGCCGCGCGTGACGACGGTCAACCGCGTGGCCGCGTTCGGCTGCGCGCCGAGCGCGCGCACGAGCGCCGCCAGGGCGATCACGCCGTGACGCAGCGCGGCCATCAGGCCGTCTCCCGTCGTCGTGTCGGCGAGCGGCGTTTCCGGCGCGCAGAACACGACATGCGTGGGCTGGCCCGCCGGCAACGACGCGATCGCATCGGCCGCATGCGTGACGTCGACGATATCGGCCGGGTAGCCCGCGTGCGCGAGCGCATCGGCGAGCCGCCCGCCGAAACCGCCGGCCGCGTCCGGGGCGTGCATCACGAGCCATTGTTCGCTGCGGGCGAGCGTATCGAGGTCGTTCGCGTCGCTGCCGCGGTGCGCGGCCGCGGCGCTCGCCGGGTTGCGCGCGATGACGAACGTCGGCGTGCCGTCCAGATCGAGCCCCTGCTCGACATGCCGCACGACGTCGACGTAGCCCGCGCGTGCGAGCGCGGCTTCGAGCTCCGCCGGCGCCAGCGGCGCGGGCGCATCGGCTTGCGTCGACGCCGCCTGCGAGGCGAACACGATGTCGGCGAAACGGCCGCGACGCGACTCCGCCAGCAGCAGCAATCCGCCCGGCGCCAGCCACGACCGCATCGCGTTCAGCGCATCGGCCAGATCGTGACGACCGCTCAGCGCGCGGTTCGCGACGATCAGGTCGTAAGGCCCGGCATCGTCTGCGGACAGCGACAGCCGTTCGCTCGGCTGCAACGCGACCGTGCGCACCGCGGCTTGCGCATCCGTATCGAACCCGGCCAGTTGACCGGCCGTCGCGGCGATCGTGTGATCGCAGCGCGCGGCGGCGAGACGCATGCCGAGCGTTTGCAGTACATCGCCGTCCGTCGCGCCCAGTTCGAGCACCCGCAGCCGGCGCGCCGGTTGCCACGCGTCGACCGCCTGCTCGACGCCGGCCGCCAGCAGCGCATGCACGTGCTGCCAGGTCGGCGATGCGGCAAGCAGTTGCTCGACCAGGCTGTGCCCGGTCGGCGACAGCCAGCGTGCATCATCCTTCGCACCACTCAGCACGTCGGGCAACACCGCGCCGCAATGGGCGAGCAGCATCAGCTCGGCCACGTGACCCGGCGACTCGGCCAGCAGCCCGCGCCACAGCTCGTCGAGCGGCGGCAGCGCCGCGCACGCCGCGTCGTCGCGTACCAGACGCGCGCCGTCACGAGCGGCAAGACCGTCCTCGACCAGTATGTCGGCCAGGCGTGCGGCCAGCGCCGCCCGCTCCGGCGCCGGCTGCCACGTGCCCGCGAACACGCCGAGCGTATCGAACGCGCGGAGCACGTACAGGCTTGCCAGCACGTCGAGCAGCGGCAGGATTTCGGTCAGATGCTGCGTCCGGCGGCCGTCGAGCCCGGCGGCATCGACACGCGTGACCGCTCGCGCCAGCAACGCGTCGGGCGCCGGCAACGCGGCCGCGTCGACGTCGTCCGGCAACGGCATCTCTTCGAGGCGATAGACGAAACGCGAAGGCAGGTTCTGCCGACGGCCGACGAGATCCACGCGCCGGAACCGGCAGCCGCCGAGCCGCGCGACGATCGCGCCCTGCGCGTCGAGGAATTCGAAATGCGCGACGATCGAATGCGGGCTGCGCCGATCGACCCGCGCGAGCACGCGCTCGATCGTGTCGCCGCGCAGGTAGTCGACCCGGCCGATCTGCACCGGCACGTAGGCCGGGTGCTCGCCGTCGCGCGCCTGCGCCGCCAGCAGCGCGAACAGCGGATGAAACCCGCTGTCCATCAGCGCCGGATGCAGCAGATAGGCGGACAGCGCCCGCGCATCGCCGCACGCGGCCGGCGCGGCGACGTCGGCCAGCGCGGCGTCCTCGGCCGCGGCGACCCGCACGGTGCGGACCCAGCGGAACGCCGGCCCGTAGTTGAGGCCGATGGCTGCCGTGTTCGCATACAGCGTGTCGCCGTCGGCCGCCGGCAGCGCGAGCAGACGCTCGAGCATAGCGGCCGGCACGATGCTCGCGGCGCCGAGCGCGTTGCCGCTTTCGAGCATCCGCCCCGTCACGTTCAGCGTCCATGCGCCGTCGGACATCCGGTCGCGCGTCTCGATCGTAAACGTCGCGGTGCGCGGCTCGATCACGAGCCGGAACAGCTTCGCCTGCTGCGGCTGGAACACGACCGGCGTGCGGATCTCGACGTTTTCGAGCGCCGCATCGGGCGTATCGAAGAAGGTGCGCGCCGCGGCGAGCGCCATTTCCACGTAGCCGGCCCCCGGGAACGCCACGCCGCCGTCGACGACGTGATCGGCCAGCATCGGCAGCTTCGCCGGATCGAGCTGGTTTTCCCAGCCGAACGCGTGTTCGTGCAGCCGATAGCCGAGCAGCGGATGCTCGCGGCGCCGATTGACGAGACCGTAGCCTTCGACGGTCGGCGTCAGCCAGAAACGGTCGCGCTGCCACGGGTACGACGGCAACGCCGCCCGCGATGCGCCCGGCGCAAAGCGGTCGGGATCGACGCTCGCGCCATGCGCGATCGCCGCGAGAATCGCTTGCCGCAGCGTCGCCGCGCTGCCGTGATCGCGCTTGAGCGTCGGCAGCACCGCGCCGGTCACGCCGGCGGCCGTCAACGCCTGCTTCACGTACGTGCGCAGGATCGAATGCGGCGAGACTTCGACGAACAGCCGGACGCCCTGCCCGATCAGGTGCGCGATGCCGTCGCCGAAGCGCACCGGCTCGCGGATATTGCGCCACCAGTAGCGCGCATCGAGTTCGTTACCGGCGAGCGCGCCGCCGGTCACGGTCGACACGAACGTGCCGTTGCCCGGCTGCGGCCGCAAGCTCGCCAGCTCGGCCAGCACGACCGGCTCGATGCGGTCCATGTGGCTGCTGTGGAACGCATAGTCGAGATCGAGCATCTGGAAGAACTTGCCGCTGCCGCGCAGCGCGGCCTCCAGCGCCTGCAAGCCCTGCAACTCGCCCGCGAGCGTCACCGCGTCGGGGCTGTTGATGCCGGCCACATCGACCCGGCGCGCGAGCCCGTGGCGTGCGATCAACTCGCGCGCCGCGGTCTCGCCGATGCCGACGGCCGCCATCCGGCCGCTGCCGCGCGTCATCGCCTGCGCGCGGCTGCGGACCTTGATCACGCGCACCGCGTCGGCGAGCGACAGCGCACCCGTCACCCACGCCGCGGCGATTTCGCCGACGCTGTGGCCGATCGCCGCGTCGTAGCGCATCCCGCGCGCGTCGATCACGCGGATCATGCCGACCTGGATCGCGAACAGCAGCGGCTGCGCGTTCTCCGTCGCGGCGAGCCACTCGGCGCCCGCGCCGGCCAGCCATTCCGCGCTCGGGCCGCCGCGCATCACGTCGACGAGCGACGGGCTGCCGTCCTCGCACCACAGCGCGTCGACTTCGTCGAGCGCCGCACGGAAGATCGCGTTTTCCGCATAGAGTTCGTTGCCCATCCCGACCCACTGGCAACCGTTGCCCGAGAACACGAGCGCGGCGCGCACCGCATCCGCGGGCGCCTGGCCGGTCGCCACGCAGGCCGGCAGGCCCTCCGGCGCCGGCTGGGCCAGTGCGGCAAGCGCCGCACGGCCTTCAGCCGCGTCGGCCGGCGCGACGATCGCGCGGTGTTCGAGCCACTGGCGGCGACGGGCGGCCGTGGCGGCAAGCGCCTGCCAGTCGCCGCCGTTGTCGAGCATCGACAGATAGCGGCCCGCGAGCGCCGCGAGCGCATTCGCGCTGCGCGCGGTCAGCACGAGCGGGGACGGTTGCGCTCGAGCCGGCTCGGGTGCGGCCGTCGACACGTCGTTCGCGGCCGGCGCCTCGGTCAGCACGACGTGTGCGTTCGTTCCGCCGAAACCGAACGAATTGACGCCGATCGTGAGCGGCGCGCCGCCCGTGTCGAGCGGCATGTAGCGATCGACGACGCGCAGGCGCCCGCCGTCGAAATCGATCCCGGGATTGGGCGTGACGAAGTGCAGCGAGCGCGGCACCGCGCGATGCTTCAGACACAGCACGGCCTTCAGCAGGCCGGCCATGCCGGACGCCGTTTCGAGGTAGCCGATGTTGGTCTTCACCGAGCCGATCAGCAACGGACGGTCCGCCGGGCGCTCGCCCGACACCACGTCGATCAGCGCGCGTGCTTCGATCGGATCGCCGACCGCCGTACCGGTGCCGTGCGCCTCGAGATAGGCGAGCGACTGCGGATCGATGCCGGCGCGCGCGTACACGCTGCGCAGCAGCGACGCCTGCGCGGCCGCGCCCGGCACGCTGATCCCGCCCGGCGAGTGGCCAACCGAGTTCACGCCGGAGCCTGCGATCACCGCGTGGATCGTGTCGCCGTCGGCCAGCGCGCGATCGAGCGGCTTGAGCAGCACGAACGCGCCGCCTTCCGAGCGCACGTAGCCGTCGCCGGTCGCGTCGAACGCACGGCAGCGGCCGCGCGGCGACAGCATCGACGCCTTGGAGAAGCTGACGAAGCCGAACGGGTGCAGCAGCAGGTTGACGCCGCCCGCGAGCGCCACGTCGGCTTCGCCGGACTGCAGCGCCTTGACGGCTTGATGGAGGGCAACGAGCGACGACGAGCAGGCCGTGTCGACCGTCATGCTCGGGCCGTGCAGGTCGAACAGGTAGGACACGCGGTTCGACGCGATGCTCAGCGTATTGCCGGTCGCCGAATACGGATCGATCGCGTTCAGATCGTCCATGCTGCGGTTGCCGTAATCCATGCTGGCCGCGCCGACGAAGACGCCGCAGTTGCTGCCGCGCATGTCGGCCGGGCGTACGCCGGCATCCTCGAACGCTTCCCATGCGAGTTCGAGCAGCAGGCGCTGCTGTGGATCCATCTGCACCGCTTCACGCGGGGAAAGGCCGAAAAACGCGGCGTCGAAGCCGGCGACGTTGTCGAGCACGCCGGCCGCGAACGTGTAGCTCTTGCCCGGTTCGCGTTTGGACGGGTGCTGGTAGAAATCGGTGCCGAAGCGGTCGGCGGGGATTTCGGTTACTGCGTCGCGTTCGTCGCGCAGGAGTTGCCAGAAGTCGCCAAGATTGTTTGCGCCCCCGGGAAACCGACAAGCCACCCCAATTATTGCAATCTTACTGTTCATCTTTTATGTCGCTTTCTCGGATGCGCACGGCTGTTCCACGCGATTTCCGTCATCTTGTACCACATGCAGCAGTGCAACCCCAAGCTCTTCGGCTGCCAAATTCCGGCATTCGGGAGTATCTGTGCCGTAATTTCGCCAAATGAAGTAGTCGCTGGTTTGCGGTGTAACGCCCAGCTTTTCGAATACGTGCGGTAGTGCGGGAACGTGGTCGCCGTAAAAGCAAACGACCGTTTCACGATCGCTGTTGCGCAAATGATCGAGCAAGCGCCCAATCATTGCGTCTGCATTTTCAATGTGCCGCAAGTAGGCCGTCAGGTCACGCCACGTTGGGTCTTCGCCGAGAGTATGCCTCGAAGACGACTCTCCCGGTAATACCTGCTCGAGGTGCAGTGGGCCGTGGTTTTCCATTGTCATCGCGAAGATGAAGCGTGGAGGGCCGTCCCCTCCCGCCTCCAGTTCCGCGATGATCGACTCTGATACGGCGGCGTCCGCCACATACGGACCGGCGCGGGACGCCGACTCGAAATGACGGATATCGAGAAAGCGCGTAAAACCGAGCAGCGGAAATACGCGGTTCCGGCCGAAGAAATCGGCGTAATAAGGATGAATTGCAACTGTGTCGTAGCCGCAACGGTCGAACCAGGACGCAAGCGAAGCGATCTTTTTTCTTACAAATACGTAAGGATAGAAGCGCGCATATTCGAGCGCAAAAGATTCCGTGCCGGTCAGCACCGCGAATTCCGTACGCATGGTGTTTGCCCCCCACGCAGGCACCGTCATCTCGCCATGCCAGACGGCCTCTCGACACGCCTCGTCGAAGCGGGAAAAGAGCCTCGACTCGACCACACCACCGAGCCGGCGTGCATCGAAGAACGATTCGCTCTGGATCAGGATCACGCCGGGGCGCCGGCTCGGCTGGGCCGTTGCGAACGGCCCAGCCGCCACAACCTCGTGGAACTTCCGGAACGTCGCGGGGCGCAGGCCGTTGAGCAGATAGGCGACGAACACCGCGAAAAAGCCGTGACGACGCTGGTCGGCCCCGGGATCGAGCGTCAGCGACAAGCGCCCCGCGATGGGCACCGCGAGCGCGAACGGCAGCGCCGCCGCGAACCACGCCATCGCAACGGAACCCCGATGCACCGGTCGCTCGACGACAAAACCCGCGATCACGAGCAGGATGCCGGCACCGATCGCTACGACCTTGCCAATGCTGAGGAACGGCAAGTAAAGACGGGGGTGCGCAAACAACTGGCTAAACAGGCTCAGATCGGTAAATACGAACGGCTCGCGCAACGACTCGTACTTCGCATTGCTAACTGCGGCGACGAGACCGACGAGTGCAAGCGACACGCAGGCCGAGAATAGCGGCCGCGACGTGATGATCAAAACGAGGTGGGTAAGAAAGACTACAGAAAGAATATGAAGAAATTGTGCCATCGCGGGACGGCGCAGAGGGGCACGAGGCGCCGCGATAGCGTCAAGCAGGAACGAGATTGCAATGGCAGCGGCGAGCATCGAAACGAAAGCGCCGTTCAATTGCGTGCATCCTCTTGCGGCAAATACGACAGGCGATCCAGGATTGCATCGGCCAGCGTGATAGGCAGCAAGGGCAAGAGCCGCATTCCGAAAGCAAGCAACCCGGGAAATGCGATCTCGGCGCGCCCCACATCAAGCCCCCGGCGAATATAGGCGGCAGCACGCTCTGCACTCCAAAGGAACGGTTTATCGCCCGGAAACACGTCACTCATCGCAGTCTTGACGAAGCCAGGCAAGATCACGGTTATCGCAATGCCATCTCGCTTAAGCAATGGTCGCACGGAATCCGCCCATGCCTTGATCGCCGCCTTGCTGGCGCAATACGCCGGTGAAATGGCCATGCCACGCAGTGCAGCAATCGATGCAACCATTGCAATCCGACCACGCCCTCGCGCTCGCATGCGCTCGATTACCGGAAGCACGGCATTCATGGCACCATGAAAATTCGTGTCGACGACGCACAACGTGCGCTCCCGATCTTCCCAATCGTTAGCATGCGCAATCGTGCTCGCCACCCCCGCGTTGGCCACCAGCAGATCGATAGGATACGTCTCGTCGAACGCCTCGAGCCAACCTTGCAGGGCCGCGGCATCGCGCACATCGACTTGGCCGGCAACGACATCGGCTCCGAGCGCACGGCACGCTATCACGCTGGCGGTCAAACGCTCACCATCGCGCCCCACGAGCCCAAGTACGACACCTGGCTCCGCGTAGGCAAGTGCGAGCGCGCGGCCGATACCCGCGCTTGCCCCAGTGATCACGACGTGTCTGACGGTTTCAACCACAGTTCACCTCAAGTCGAGCAACAGCACCCGCCACTGCCATCTCAATACCGGTATGGGTGTAGAAATCGCCATTGATCTGTGTGTGGTGAATCACATAGTCAAGAAATGCCTGATAGAGCTGCATGTCTGGTTGAGCCGCGTTCAACCAGAAGTCGTCAAGCGATTCTTGCCATGTTAGCCCCGGCATATCGTAGATCGCCGTACCTAATGCAATCAGCGGTCGCGCATGATGCAATGCCGACAATCCGACTGTGCTGTTGACCACCACGACGCCGCGAGCATGCTCAAGCAGGGTCGGCAAATGGCCGGCATCAATGAACTGCACCCTATCGCCGATTCTCAATTCGCTCGCAAGCTGACGTACATGCCCCTCATGACGGATCAGGCCCGTATCGAGAGGATGATTCTTAATGATCAGCCAACCATCTGCCGGGGCGTGCGCTGCGAATGACCGCATCACCTTTTCGATAGACGCGCGCACTCCGTCAAACGGGGAATGAACGATGATCTGGGCGTCCGAGTTCACCTGCAACGGAAATAGGTAGTACATGCGCCGCGCCTCCAGCAGGTCGCGCGTGACCCACTCGGCATATCGGGCGAACTGGCGATCCCGAAGTGCTCGCACCGCGAGGCCGCCGTATTCGAGGAACCCGTTCCTTGGTCGATGACTACGATAATGGGGGAAGTGCCTAGCGTAGATCGCGTTCGCACCACGATAACGGATATCATGGTACGCACGCTCGTACAGATTGTAGCCCGTCGCCCGACCAGGTTGACTCGGGGGAGTGACGCGACGCTCAGCGAGATACCATGCCGGATCCCGTGACAGTAGTGAGCGCCCGTTAACGCCATGCCGCTCTAAGGTTAGCCAATGCGGCCGAACGTATCCCTCCTCAAAAACATGAACTCGAAGTCCGAGTTCATGCGACAGGGGATGCACGTGGCAGTGAACCTCCCGACAGTCACCGAACATGACAATGTCCGAAAAATTCCCGCTCCGAAGCTTTTGCGAGTACCAGTCGGGGAGCTCGTCGACTTTTCCTCTGTAGTTCGAGGTATCAATCGCCCCCCCATAGAGCAGGTCGCCGCCGCAAAAGTTGACCTTACACACCTTATGCCCTCGCTCTCGCAACGCGGACGCAAGTCTATCGAAAAACGGTGAGGCGGTGCCCTGCAGGAGAAGAAAAGAGCGAAGCGTGTGCATTGAGGAACGTCGGGCGTAGCACGTCCGGAAGCGCGCCCACTTTCCCCGCCGCAGCTTCCTACGAGCCAGCGCCTGCAATATGATTGAAATAAAAGTCAGCTAGACACGATTCGAGGGCGAAGAATACCGCACGAACATGAAAATAAATATAGAGTGCAAGAATAATACAGGATGACCGTCAGACTTCCACGAAAGATGGCGTCGATCATGTTCGGCCGCTATAATCGAGCCCCCAATGCCATGCTTGCACGCGAAACTCCGTTGCCACGGCGCTCCGAGACATGTGAGCCCCGACACTAGTGCTTCCGGCAAGCTTCGCATTGGGCAAACCGGAAGGTCGTTTGCTTCGCAGTTGCTGCAGGAAGACCAAGCGACACTGCCCCATATCTTCGTTCGCTTGCCAGCCGCACCGCCAAGTGGCAAACAAGCGGCCACTAAGCTCGGAAAACAGTTGGAAACGATATCACGCGATGAGGTGGCCACGGCGCCATCGCCCACGGGAAAAAAAAGCTTGATCAATCGCATCAAGGGAGTCAATCGCCTCCTCGCGCTGACGGTAATTCTACCCACCACGATCGCCACTCTGTACTACGGAATCGTTGCGTCCGATGTGTATGTCTCCGAGTCGCGCTTCGTTGTACGTGGAGCACAGCGTCCAAATTCAACCGGCGTATTTGGTGCGCTACTGCAGGGAACCGGGCTCGCCCGCTCCCAAGATGATACATATCCGGTTATCGACTATATCCAATCACGTGACGCCCTCAAAGAACTGAATCAAGGAAATTATATTCGCAACGCTTATTCGGAGCGCGGAGACATCATAAGCCGATTCAATTCGTCGATTAATGACAGCTTCGAATCCCTCGTAAAGTACTATGAGAAGCGAATCGTGTCCGTACATCTCGAATCAGCATCAGGCATAACGACTCTCCAAGTGAGGGCCTTTACAGCCAAAGATGCCGAGAAAATCAACGAACGACTTCTCGAAATAAGCGAACGCCTTGTCAATCGAATGAACGAGCGAGCTGCCGCCGATACCATTCGATTTGCGCAATATCAAGTTGATCAGGCGACGACCAAAGCGAAGATTGCTGCAGCGGCGCTGGCATCTTTCCGAAATTCTCACACCGT
Organism: Burkholderia sp. BCC0506; assembly: GCF_902833145.1. GTDB lineage: Bacteria > Pseudomonadota > Gammaproteobacteria > Burkholderiales > Burkholderiaceae > Burkholderia. The sequence continues at coordinate 222,126 of NZ_CADFEN010000013.1, forward strand.
ATTCGATCCGGAAAAGCAATCAGCTCTTCAATTGCAGCAGGTCACAAACCTTCAAACACTACTGTTTGACGCACAAACGCGACTAATGCAGCTCTCGTCAATTGCTCCACAGAACCCTCAAATCCCCGCCCTAAAGACGAGCATCGAATCGCTGCAGAAGCAAATCCAAGCGGCAACCGGTGGCGTCGCCGGGGCACGGGACTCGTTGTCGCACAAGGCTGAGACGTACGCAGGTCTTCAACTCGATGCTCAATTTGCCGAGAAGCAGTTGGCCTCCGCGATGACTGGATTGGAAAGCGCTCGTGCAGAGGCTGAACGTAAGCAGCTTTATCTGGAAAAGCTTGTGCAGCCCAACACTCCCGACGAGGCAATTGAGCCGAAGCGACTGAAGTCGATCTTCGAAGTGTTCGCCCTCGGCATGATCGCATGGGGCATCTTGAGCCTGCTGCTCGCAGGGGTTCGCGAACACCACGATTGATATCATGGCTATCGACCACGGAACCCCCCTATTTAGATCGGTGCAAATTCAAAGGCGCGTTATCGGCGCGCTTTTGATGCGAGAAATCATTACAAGATACGGTCGACACAATGTCGGATTTCTGTGGATTTTCTTCGAGCCGATGATGTTTACGCTTGGCGTGCTCGGGCTATGGACACTGACAAAGGCTACGCACGGCTCGAATCTCCCCATCACCGAGTTCGCGGTAACGGGCTATTCACCAGTGCTACTTTGGCGAAATTGTGCGAACCGCTGCGCACTCGCGATTCAGCCGAATCAGTCCCTTCTCTATCACCGTAATGTACGAGTGATAGATTTCTTTTTCGCTCGTCTACTGCTCGAAATATCGGGCGCGACAATGTCTTTTGCTTTTCTCTCGATCTTTTTCATTACTGCAGGCCTGATGCGTCCGCCCGAGAATATGACGATGATTCTCGGCGCGTGGCTGCATCTCGCAGCGTTTGGTACCGGTCTGGCGCTCATTATTGGGGCGCTATCGGAACGCAGCGAGTCGGTCGAGCGAATCTGGCATACCATCGCATACCTTCTATTCCCGCTATCTGGTTCGCTTTTCATGGTGTCTTGGTTACCCGAGAAATTCCAGAACGTAATTTTATTGTTACCGATGGTTCACGGCGCGGAAATGCTGCGCGGCGGCTACTTCGGCTCACTTGTGACACCGCATTACAGCATCCGCTACATGGTGTTCAGCGACATGATCCTTGTGCTGACTGGCCTGTTTTTCGTCCGCGATGCAAGCCGCAGAGTGGAGCCGGAATGATCGAACTTGAAGGAATTTGCAAGGACTATCACACACGGCAAGGCGTGCGTCGAGTACTGAACAAGATCGATCTGCACGTGAAGCACGGTGAGAAAATCGGCATCCTCGGGCGCAACGGCGCCGGCAAGTCAACTCTAATTCGGATGATTAGCGGTGCCGAGTTACCGACGGCGGGCCGCATCCGGCGCGGCATGCAAGTGTCTTGGCCGCTCGCTTTCGGCGGCGCTTTCCAAGGCAGCCTCACCGGCATGGACAACTTACGCTTCATCTGCCGCGTCTACGGCGCCGACACCAAGGTGGCCGAGCCGTTCGTGCAAGAGTTCTCGGAGCTCGGTTATTACCTGCGCGAACCAGTCAAAACATACTCCGCAGGAATGCGTGCGCGGCTCGCGTTCGCGATCTCGATGGCAATCGAGTTTGACTGCTTTTTGATCGATGAGATTATTGCGGTCGGAGACAGCCGCTTCCATGCGAAATGTCATTACGAATTGTTTGATCGACGTAAAGACCGGGCGCTTATCATCGTTAGTCACGACGCCGGTTATATCCGCGAGCATTGTGACCGCGCATCGGTACTGATCGAAGGCAAGCTGCATTCGTTTGATTCAGTAGAGGATGCGTACACGTTCTATCAGGAAAGTATGGCATAACGTGCCTCACCCTCATCCCTCCCAAGCTTGAGCAAAACATTAAAATCCGCGGCCCTTCAATCGGTCGCCATATGGATCGCCCCGCAGGTCGCACGTGCCGCTCGCCGTGCAGTACGTGCGCTTGCACCATCACCCGTGCCGCTTTCACCGATTCACTGCAAGCGACAATTACTCGTAGACGTGTCTATCATCGCCGCGCACGACGCGGGCACCGGCATCCAACGGGTAGTCCGCTCGCTTCTCGCCCAGCTACTGCAATCACCACCCGATGGCTTCACCGTACGCCCGATCTGCGCAACTAGAAGATCCTCTTATCGCTATGCGGATAGTTTCCTCGCAGAACAAACGTCAGTGCCAAACCACCGCCCTCTCGACACAGCAAACAATCCAGCAATTACCACTGTACGCGTCGAACCGGGCGACATTTTCGTCGGACTTGACTTGACGAGCCGCATCATTCCGCGGCGGCAGCGCGATCTACTCGCGTGGAAACGACAAGGGGTGCGGTGCGCATTTGTCGTTTACGACTTGTTGCCATTTCAGCATCCATATTGGTTTACCCCACGCGCGCGGCGTTCATTCAAGCACTGGCTGTCCACGCTCGCCGTGCATGCAGACGCGCTTTGGTGCATCTCTCGCACTGTCGCCCGTGACACCCATGAATTGATGCAGAAGCGCTTTGGCTTAACGGCCGACGACACCACGATTTGCTCGTTCGATCTAGGAACGAGCGCTCCCGATCCCTTATCCGCACCACCATTCTTCGCGCCCAATTCGTCTCGTCGCACGCCTATGCGTCCGATGTTGCTGATGGTTGGAACTATTGAACCTCGCAAAGGGCACGTGCAAGTGCTCAACGCGTTCGATGTGCTATGGAGAAACGGAACTGAGGTCGAGCTCGTGATCGTCGGCGCACCAGGCTGGCACGTCGAACCCGTCGTCGACCTACTAACGCAGCATCCGCAGAACGAACGACGCCTGTTTTGGCTACGCGATACCGACGATGCACAACTCGAGGCGCTATACGCTCGGGCGGACGGCCTCGTTATGGCCTCGGAGGCCGAGGGCTTTGGGTTGCCCATCATCGAGGCGGCTCGACATGGCAAACCACTGTTCCTACGTGATCTAGATGTTTTCCACGAAGTTGCTAGAGAACACGCGACCTATTTTCGTGCAACGACTGGTGAAGCGCTAGCCCTCCAATTGTCGGACTGGCTCGCTCAGTTGGCAGCTGGCACTGCGCCGACAAGCGAAGCGATCAAGCCAGTCACGTGGGCGACAAGCGCCGCTCAACTGAAGGCTCTTATAGCGACACTCGCCGGCACCGCGTAGCTCACGCGAAGCGACTACAAATATCCAACGTCCTCCGCGCACATCGGGTCCAGGTGGTTTCGCTTGCAACCGCCAAGCCGCGCTCGATCGCCGTCGCGCGCCACTCGTCATCGCATATCACTCTCGCAATACCATCACGCAGTGCCACGTGATCGCCAGGTTCGACGAGCCATGCGGCTCCGTCTGCCACCTCGGGCAGCGACGAACAGTTGGAAGTCAGTGTTGGCACACCGCTCGCGAGCGCCTCGAGTACGGGCAACCCGAACCCTTCGTAAAGTGACGGAAAAAAGAACGCGTGTGCACCAGCATAGAGAAAGGGTAGTGCCGTTTCCGGCACGAAACCCAGATAGCGCAGCCACCCCTCCCGCTCACCGCGCACAACGTTCTGTTTCAACGCATCGCTCAGCCAGCCCTCGCTGCCAACCAACACAAGCGGGAAGCGCGACTTTAGTGAGAGCGGCAGCTCCGCGTATGCGGCAAGTAGCGCATCGATCCGCTTGCGTGGCTCAAGCGTCGAGACGCAGAGCGTATAGGCGCCGGGCACCAGTTGGTATCTAGCGAGCGGCTCGAAAAGCACTTCACGCTCGTGCTGCCTAAATTCCGGCGGCACGCCGAGGCGCACCGAAGTAATCTTTTCGAGTGGCCAACCGAAGTGGCCGGCCACCTCATGACGAATCGCCTCAGAATCGGTAATGATGTGTGCAGTGCGCGCAAGCGTCGACGCAAAGCTACGCTCAAAGTGGCGAATACGCTCGACGGGGTGGGTCTCGGGATACTTGAAGACCGATAAGTCGTGCACGGTGACAATACCGCCTTCAACCCATTCCGGCAGAAAATAGTTCGGTGAATGAAAGACATGTTCGTGAATGACACGCCTTTCATGCCACTGCTGCAATCGAGCCGATAAGCGTGGCCAGAAACCTTTTCTTCGAAACGCGGGACTACGCGGTGGTCCATTCAACAGGTTGTGCGGATCGCTCACCCATTGCCCAGCAAAAAAATAACGGATTGAACCGAGTCCGCTGTCTGGTGTTGCATAATACTTTGCCAACTCCCATGTATAGCGACCGATTCCAGTTAACGGTGGAACAATCGCGTCCACCGCAAGAATCAACTTCAAGTCGCACTCTCCAGCATCCATTTCAGCGTCTCGCGCAGCGGAATCGACGATAACTCGCCAATTGCATTACGCAACTTCGAACCATTACCGATCAGCTTACGAACTTCGTTCGCCCGCACGAAGTTGGGATTAACGCGAATTTCAGGTCGATGGTCGGTAAGCTCCTCCATCGTTGCCAGTATGTCGCGCAGTGAGTATCCTACACCTGAGCAGACGTTGAATGTTTCACCCGAAAATGTGCCGTCAAGTAGCTTCTCATATTTAGAGACCACCGTGCGCACATCAGAGAAATCTCGGATCACGTCGAGATTGCCGAGCTCTAACACATTTTCGCGCGCTCGGAAATTCGCAACGATCTTCGGCAACAGGAAATTCACCGACTGACCGACACCCGTGTAATTGAACGGCCTCACAACAACGATTGGCAGCCGCTCGCGCCAGAGTTGAGAAACAAACTCCATGGATAGCTTACTGACCGCATAATCGTTCACTGGCGCGGGCGGTATAGATTCGTCGATCAATTCTTGACCCGCGTTGCCATACACATTCGCACTGCTCGCGAGCAGCACCGAGCGCGGCACACATGACGAAGAAGTCAATGCGTCGAGCAAATTCCGTGTGCCGACAATGTTAGTCCGGTAAATAGCGCCTACATCATTGTGTGCTACGAACGCGATTGCAGCCAAATGCACGACTGCATCTGGTTGCTCACGCTCAAATACGTCAATGAGCTGGTCTCGATCGAGCAGGTCAACAGCATGCGTACGCCAGTCAAGATCATCTCGAGCGCGTCGGACCAAACCGCATACATCATGTCCACTTTCCGTCAGTTTCCGGGCGAGATATCGCCCGGTAAAACCGCCGATCCCACTGATCAGAACTTTTGCCATAAATCAGAACGAGAAACCTGTTTCGTTGCGACGAATGTCTGCCTCGACCATCATTTGGCAAAGCTGCTCAAGCGTCGTCGTCGGTGTCCAGCCGAGTTCTTCGCATGCCTTCTTCGGGTCGCCAATCAGCAGATCCACCTCAGCCGGTCGATAGAATTTCGGATTGATTTTCACGATTGTCTTGCCCGACACCCGATCGATTCCCATTTCGCCCTCGTTACTACCTTCCCACACGAGTTGGAAGCCAGCAGCACGCGCTGCCATGCCAACGAAATCCCGGACTTTCTCGGTTCGATTCGTAGCAAGCACGTACGTGTCGGGTTTGTCGGCCTGCAACATACGCCACATTCCTTCAACGTATTCCTTCGCGAAACCCCAATCTCGCTTCGCGTCGAGATTGCCGAGTTCGAGCACATCAAGCTTCCCAAGCTTGATCTTGGCGATACTGTCAGTGATCTTGCGCGTTACGAACTCGCGCCCCCGCAGCGGCGACTCGTGATTGAACAAGATACCGCTACAACCAAAGATGCCGTAACTCTCACGATAGTTGACCGTGATCCAGTGCGCATAGAGCTTAGCGACACCATACGGGCTACGCGGATAGAACGGGGTCGTCTCTGTCTGAGGAATCGCCTGCACCTTACCAAACATCTCCGACGTGCTCGCTTGGTAAAAGCGAATTGAGGGATTTACAACTCGAATCGCTTCGAGCAGGTTCAGCGGACCAACACCCGTAATTTCTGCCGTCGTGATGGGTTGATCAAACGACACACCAACGAAACTCTGTGCAGCAAGATTGTAAACTTCAGATGCTTGAGTCGTCTGCAATAACCGAATGCTCGCACTCAAATCGGTCAGATCGTACTCGACCAGATGCAGGTTCGGGTGCGATGTAATGCCGAGCTCGTCAATGCGCCAAAAATTGACCGAACTGGTTCGACGATAAGTTCCATAGACCACATACCCCTTATCGAGAAGAAGCTGAGCAAGATATGCTCCGTCTTGGCCAGTAATTCCGGTAATAATTGCAGTAACGCTCATCATTTACTCTCTAAATTAGATTTGAACAATTTTTATATTTCTGCAAAACGATACACCCGCTTCGAACGTGTTCAAATTTACTCATCGCTTCACAATTTCCATCCGAGTCAGCTGCATCTGCGTCCCGGGGTCGACACAACGCACTTCAAAATCGCGAAGATTATCGGCCACATCAACGTTGAATTCGATGATGAGTGACTCCTCACCCGTGTGCTTACGGGGAAAATGAATATGGCCGCTCCAGAGACATTCTTTGCCATCGTTCGCAACGAAATCAAATAATAAGTTTGCGTCCTTTGCGTCGTCCGATGCCCCGAACACCCTCACGGTGTAGTTTCCTGCCCTCATAGCGCGATGTGGGCCGTACATCAGGAAACCGGCATTCCCGCTGCCCTTCAAACTGGAGCCGACGTGAATACCCACTTGCGTGCTGCAATCGTAGCCCGGATAGATCACGGTCGGTCCGCCTGGCTCTTCCCCTAGAACACCGTCAATCACTTGCTTGACCGCTGCGGCCGTACCAGCCCATGTGCGCACTCGATACTCACTTCTCACTCGCCGCTCAATTTCTTGAATCTTCGACGGTGCCGTGCACCATTCGAGAATCGCATCGGCCCACGCCTGCACATCCCACGCCGGCAGATAGCGGACTAAATCACCACCGACTTCCGGCAACGAGCCTTGATCCGAACTCAGCACCGCCTTTCCCATCGCAAGCGCTTCGCCTACAGGCAGCCCCCATCCCTCGTACAGAGACGGATACGCGAAAAAAAGCGTTTGCTTGTACAACTGCATCAACTCATAGTCGGTGACGTGATTGAGCTGAACGATCAGATCGCGCGTCAACGGATCGAGCTCAATGTCCTTCAGCAGATCGCCAACGCCCCAGCCGGCCATTCCAACAAACACGAGCCGCGGCAGTTTGTCGCCATGCCCATCCCGACACAGTCGATGATATGCCCGATAGAGAGTCTCGTGATTCTTTCGGCGCTCGATTGTGGACACGAACAAGATGAATGGCTTGCGCAAAACGTTCTGGACGTCCGGCCCCACTTCGCCGTTACCTGCCGGCACATTGTCGCCGAGCGGAATTACGTGTGACGGCCTGATGGGAGAGCCAATCCGATCGCAAAGTGCGAGATAATCCTTCTTCGATTGCTCGGAGATGCAAAGCACCGCGCTTGAACCCCATGCGAGGAAGTTAAAGTACTCCTTGAATCGACTCGATACGTCGCCGACACAGTATTGCGGAAACAAAACCGGAATCAAATCATAACAGCAAGTGATCACGTGAATGCCTTGCTTTTTCCGGAGATTGTAAAATTCGGATGAGTAGGGTTGATCCCAGTCGAGTCCAACCGATACCAGAATGTCGCCCGCGGCCGGCGTCAGTCGATATTGCGAATCACCGAGTGGCACCTCCAGCCCAATACTCTCCTTGCCGTTCTTCAAGCGCGCCTTTTTCCCGAACAAATCAAGCGCGCGATACAGAAAACGGCGCGACAGATCGAACGATTCAGTGCGCGGCAACATCATATCTACGACATCATCGATCCCTTTGGCGCGGTCGTCGACAGATTCCGTCCATTCGATGAATTGACCGTCCTGCCAAACGCATCTCCGGAAACGATGCCTGCCGTAGATAGCCTCAAGTTCCTTGCAAAGTGCCTGCTCGACGCGAACGATACCGACCGGCGGTCGATTCCAGTTCGCGCTAGTCGTGACGTTCATCCAAATCAGTGGTGCATTCTTTCGCGACATGCATGATCCTTTCTTCACTACTGGATGCCACTCTACCCGCACGCGGGCAGCGGCATAGAACACGGTATGGACCTCGCGGTCAGATCTGGCTTTGCAGTTCTCGCTGCGAAGTCAAAGCGGCACGGGGATGCTGCGCAAGGCCGTCGATATAATCAACTAACCCACGCAGCGTCTCCTCCCAAAGCACCGACGCACGACTCGTGCGCTCTTCGTTCGTCAGCGATAGCGGCGGCGCTGCCATCGCCTGCCGCAGGGCAGCAACAAAACCGCGACTATCGTCTGCTATCGTCACACCGCGCGCACTCACAAACTCGTCAAAACCGCGCATCGCGACTGACGTCGCGACAATATTCTTGCCCGCCCATAGCGCTTCTGCCGTTTTCAGGTTGGTGCCACCGCCATGCGTTATCGGCAAGATGATTGTATGCGCCAGCGTAAGGAGGCCTTGGAGGCAATCCTCCGACACAACACCAGCCAATACGGTCGCGCGCGCCAAGCCGGCTATGCGATGGAAACGCGGATCTGACATAATCGCCGGGCCAGCGCTGCCGGCAAGCACAAGTGATTCGTCGGGAGCGAGGCACCCCACACCCTCCGCGAACATGTCGAAGAATCCAGTGATGTTTGGCGGATGTGCCGATGCGCAAAATAGTGCGACCTTGCGATGCAGTGCGATCCGGTTTGCCTCATCGAGTCCGGCACGCGTCGTCACACGACGTGCGACGCCGTTCTGCGCAAGAATGCATTTTGTGGCGGTTTTTGGCTGCATCCATTCAATATCGTCCCGCGATACAGCGCATACACCATGCGCATCGCGCAAGGCGTTGATCTCTGCCTCCAGGATCAAATCACGAGCCATCTCGGCTCGCTCCGTCGAGCGCAAATATTGAATAATGATGTCATAACGCAATCCGTGCTCGACATTCTCAGAGCTGTATATTAGTCGAGTATTGACAAGCTTATTTTCCTTCACAAAACGCTTAGCGAATTCGAATAGCCAAGGGTTTTCGACGATAATTACATCTGGATTAAAAGCGATTTTATCTGCCAGCGATCGATAGGCGTCGTCATCTCGAGCATAAAGACGCCCGATAGCCAGATCCTCCAGCAACCCTGGATCCTGTATCTGTTCTCGCAATTTTTCATATCCGGGAAAATCACAGAATGAAGTTTCCTGCGGATACTGATCACTTCCCAGCACGCCAGCCGATTGCACCTCATGCCCAGATGCACGAAGCATTTTTACAATATTTGCAACCCGATGTTGGCCACCATGCGCCGGAGCTTCAATCGGATACGTACTGAGAGTTAGTATTTTCATTTGTCGCCATCCATTCCACGGAAATCAATTGCAGCCCCTCGACGATCCTCATACTGCTGCTGCATTTCCGCACCCATCCTAACCAAATGATTTTCAAGAGCTCGCAGATCCTTCAAATGACGACCCACACCAAAGAAGAAGAGCATACCTTGCACAACTGCGCCAATCACCGGCACATTGAACAACTTGTTCGCAATTATTGCCCCCTTCAAATGGGAAATCTTAACGCCATGCCGCTGAGCTTCTTTGGATTTTTGAATATCTGCCAGAATCAGGATCTTGCTCACGCCCGCCCTAACACGATTCAGATAGTGCTGTTCGCCGTACTCGTCTGGCTCTCGCTTTAACAATGCGAGGTACGCGGCGCGCACGAAATTCCTATCGTGCAACGAAATAAAATCGTCCAAACTATACTTGCCGTCGCTCCGAACGATAAATTCCGGCTGGAAGTTTATTTTCAACATTTTCATGCGAGTCATACGATGCTCCGCAGACGCCATTTCGAGTTGCTCCTCGATCGATGGTGCGAGATAGCACACGTCGATCTTCGGCCCACACCCTACAAAAGAGAGCGCTTTCGCGAACAAACCTTGCTCTTTCTCGGCGCGCCCGAGGCGATATCCTTCCCACAAATACTTCGCATTCCGCTCAGCCAACACGCGAGCTTGATTTGCATGAGCACTTAATTGAGCTTCGTACTTCGACCTCAACGCGTCGTATTCGGTATTGCGACTATCGATCTGTGACCGCAAGAAAGATAGATCATTTGCATGCTGCTGCTCATGGCGGATTCGCTGCGCTTCAGCTTCTCGCAACAAAGTCTCGTAATGTTGACTCAAAGCAGTCTTTTCTCGCTCAAGATCGAGTACAACCGTCTCGTATGCCTCCAGTCGCGCTTTATGCTCCGCCCGAAGTTCAACGACGATCGCATGCTGTGCGTCACGCTCTTCGATGCGTTCACGGCGCAACGCCGTAAGCGCCAAGGCGTAGTTATCTGCGAGCCGCGTGTTGTCTGCCTTGGCTTGCGCTATTGCGATCTGGGCTTGCCGTTGTAACTCCCGCTCACGTTCGTGATGTCGGTCACGCTCTTCGGCCAGCATCCGCCGCAGTTCCGCAAGCTCCGCACCATACATAGCAACTAAGCGTGCGCGCTCGTCTTCCGCGTCCTTACGAAACAAAAAAACCTGCTGGCGAAACTCTTCTTCGGCTTGCTCCCTCTGCTGCCTCAACAACTCCACATGAGCGAGGCGCTCGCTCTCAATCGCCTGCGCTGCCTCGTCGATTCGGCTTTCGCGCTCTGCAAGGGTAACGCACCATTCGCGTTCGCGGGCAACAAGGATACCTTGCCATTCACGTTCGCGCTCCACGAGGGCATCCTGCCATTCGCGCTCGCGCTCCGCATGCTTGCGCGCCTGCTCCGCCAATGCAGCGTTGGCTTTATCGGAGATATCAAGTAGCTGCCGCTGGGTGTCCTGCTCGCGCAGGACAGCATCTTCAAGTGCGGCCTCCAGCTTTGTTCGGAAAGCGGCCAACTCGCCGAACCTTTCTCGATCATGAGCCGCCCATTGCTGCTCCTGCTCGCGAAAGGCCTGTTCGGCCGTCAGCATCTTTTCGAGCGCGAAGCGCTCTTGTTCAGCACAACACTTGCCAAGCGTATCCAGTTCTTCACTCAGCGAGCGAATACGCGCCTGACTTTCCTGTTCGTTTTGCCGCAGTGCCGCCTGCGCAGCATCAAGCGCTACGCGCCCGCGCTCGACAATCAAGCGATGAAACGGCGCGTTGGATTCGCCACTCATTGCGACATCGTCGAAAACATTCGGCGGCGTTCGAAACGCCTCCTCAAGCTCCCTTCGGGACTCCGAAACGTAGAATCTATTTAATCCATCGAAATAAACCGATCTATATCCGAGTCGAGTAAGTATAGATTCCCACTCGCCATGCCGCTCAATTTTCGTCATTGGGAGCGTACTTTCAACGACAACAATCCATGGCTTGATATTCGAATTCTTCCAGCTCTCGAGCACCTGCCGCTCGAATCCTTCGACATCAATTTTCAGCCAATGGATATCGCGCCCGTCAGTCAGTTCGAATATCGAATCGAGCGTCGTGCATGGGACAACGGTCTCATGCGAGTTATAGCCGCGCTCGCGATGCTCGGCCGCAATATCCGGATCTGCCGTTGAGATGCCCGTTCCAGGAATCTCGTAGAACTGTAAAACGCCCTGCTTATTCGCAACTGCCGCCTGGACTATCGTTTCGTCCGGCCGCTGGCTGCGCAGCGCGTTCGCATAGAATGGTGTCGGCTCAACATGAATGCCGCGCCATCCATGCTCGTAGAATAGAAGACTGACGGAATCGACACGCGGATCCTGCGCCCCGATGTCGATGTAAAAACCGCGCTCAATGTGTCCGAGCGCGCGCCAAAGCATCACATCCTCGAAGTTCTGTGCGTAAGAAGTGATCATCAAACCATGAACCTTAGGCAGACATTCTTCAAAGAAACGCCGCCCGATGATAGAAAGGCCTGCGCTTAGCCGGATCGTCGAACATGCCGCGAATTCGCTAAGGCGCGGACGTTCGTAGGTGACATCACCTCAAATCAAAATACTGCCCTATCGGCGCCTGCGACACGCACCGACACACACTCACTTGAAGGTCTGGACCCCTGTGACTACCGGATATGCGACCGAGAAGACCAAATTCAAAACCTTCTGAACATCAGTAATAGGCGCATTCGAAACATACAGCAGATCTTTGTTATCCATCACAAAATCTTGCGCAACAAAGAAGGAATTGGGATCCCGCAAATTCACGCGGTAAATCACCGGCACCTTGCCATCTGCTGTCGTACGAATCGGCTTGCTCGGCCACTGTAACGCATCGGCCTTCTCAAACCGAAAAATAAATACTCCGCGCGCATCCGAGCGCGAATCCTCCAGACCACCAGCTCGAGCAAGCGCCTGTGCGAGCGTAATCCCCTGCGCCTCGAAGTTGATTTCCTGGTTCTTCCCCGTCGCACCCAGCGACAGAAAACTGTAAGGCTGATACAAGGCCGTAACCACGTCCCCCGCATGAAGCGGAACATTTTGACGTGGATCGTGGATAACGGTTTCGAGAGGTAATGACGCCACGTCATTACCTCGCGTAATCTGAATCGTTGTCTTGTCAATTGGCTGGCGAACGCCACCAGCACTTGCCAATGCATCCAACAGTCGCTCGCCCCTTGCCGTTAGCGGCATCCGTGTACTACCCGCCACATCACCCACCACGGTCACATAGGAGGTTACGTTTTGAGAAAGCTTGACCAACACTTGCGGATCGTGCGCCATTCCCCGCAACCGAGCAGCAATATCGCTTTGCAACTGGGTAGGTGTGCGCCCCGCAGCCTTCACCGCTCCGACGAACGGCACAGTAACATTGCCCCCTCCATCGACAGCTTGATCAGGCAACACTGTGACGTGTCCACCACCCAGATTGCCCTTCGAATCCACCTGCGCCGCGCTGAATAGTGTCGCAGGCGGGGCTTCCCAGATTGTTACGGAAATTGTGTCACCGACCCCTAATTGCTGACGGAAAACGACGCCGCCGCCCAGCGACGTTGCGAAGTCGGAACGCTTACGCCCCGAATATAGTTCCCGCGCAACCCTGTCGGTCAAATCGACAATCTGGACGCCCGACGGATTAGCCGGCTGCCCCGCCTGCTCGATCTGTGCGGTAGTAGGCCCGGAGGTGGGGACGATTGAGCAACCAACTAGCAGGGCGGCAGACCCACTGAACACTACCCCAAGTGCACTACTTAGCAAACGCGGCATTTTTTCTTCAAGAGCCTGTGGCTAAAATCGGTCCGTATTGTCGCATGTTGCTCGTTCCAATAGAATAGTGCGGCCAAAAACATACATGAATGCAACATCCTTCGCGCTCGCGAGCAAACCAACCACCCGCACACCGTGCAAAAAAAAATACTTCTGGACGTGACGCGCCTGCTTTCGCGCCTTTTCGATGGCTTGCTACCGACTGGCGTAGATCGTGTTGGGCTCGCCTATATCCAGAGGTACGGCCACACAGCGCAGGCGGTGTTGAGCGAGCGGGGATTCTCCCTCTTGCTGAATGAAAACGACTCAAGAACAGCTTTTGACATACTTCTGTCGTCGAATTCTGATCGCAGCAAAATCCGCAGATTCGTCGTACGGGCGTCGCTGAATCGAAATTTACGGCATCGTGACAGCCACGGATTTCTGTTGCATACAAGTCACACCGGGATGGAATTTCAGCGGTACCACCGAGCGATGGCACGTCGGAACGTTCGTACCGTCTTCATGATCCACGATCTGATACCGCTAACCCACGCTGAATACTGCCGCGCTGGAGTCGATAACACGCACCGGTATCGAATTCATACTGCGTTAAGCCATGCGTCAGGCCTGATAGCCAACTCGCAAGCCACCCTCGATTCACTGGCCGAGGAAGCCCAAAACATGGGGATCGCGATGCCGCCGAGTGCAGTTGCGCATCTCGCGCCTGGTGTCGACCGTGGCCCCCCGAGCATCCCGCTGATCGAGGCGCCCTACTTCGTGATGCTCGGCACCATCGAGCCCCGCAAGAACCACTGGTTCTTGCTTCATATTTGGCGCCGCCTTGTAGAACAAATGGGCGATGCTGCTCCGAAACTCGTGCTCATAGGTCGTCGCGGCTGGGAATGCGAAAACGTCGTTGACATGCTTGAGCGCTGCGCACCGCTACGCGGTGCGGTCATAGAGGAGCCGAACTGCACCGACGAACGCTTGCATGCATGGCTCCGACATGCTCGGGCACTGCTCTTCCCGTCGTTTGTCGAGGGGTATGGCATGCCGCTCGTCGAAGCCCTCACGCTACAGGTCCCCGTTCTGGCAAGCAATCTCCCGGTCTTTCAAGAAATTGCAGCGGATATTCCAGACTACCTTGATCCGCTCGACGGAATTGGCTGGCTCGCCCGAATTCGGTCCTATACGCACCCCGATAGCGCGGACCGAGCCAAACAAATCGAGCGTATCGCTCGCTTTCGCGAGCCAACCTGGGCAGAGCATTTCGAACAAGTCGACCGATTCCTCGATACGCTTCATTGAATGAACGATACGACGACTCGGCCATCCCCTCTCCCGAACGAACGCTCCCTTGACCCGCGTGCGTTCGTGCGCGGCCGACGCCTATTGAGGCTGCTCGTAGGCCAATCACCGTTTGTCTGGGTAGATCATTGGACTGGAGCAGCCGTCGCCAGAATCACACTCCGCCTGTACCCCGCTACTCAGCCAGTCTGTCCGGGGCCGGTCGCCGCGCGTCATGGCGTACGTCAACCCGCGCTCTCATGGTTCCATATTCCCCGTCATTTCGTTGGACGCGGAGGACTCATCGCCGCGCTAAATAAAGCTCTCAGCACAGGCACCCACGAGACCGGCCACCCGCGAACCAGAATACTGATGCAGCGCGTGCTGGAAGTAGATGCCCTTCACGTACGCCGTCGTACGCGTGATCTTCCTTACGAGTGGCAAACGACTTCCGGTAACACGCGTGTTGTTCTGTTCGACGAACGGGAAACGACACAAACCGACGTATTTACTCCAGCAAATGAACGGCGCCAGCGATTTATGGAGATGGTCAAGGCCGCCCGTCTTGAGCACCCAGATGGGGAATTTTGGCTCATGCGCTCCGCGGACACTGGTAAAGGAGACTGGCTATCAGCTCGTGTATCGTTGCAGTCTGGTACGCGAACTTTAAGCGCAGACCATTCGCTACGTGACATCCTCGCCCGTGCAGACATCGTTTATGTTCTAGGCGCATCAGAAGGCATGGGCGCTCTACTCGCCGGCGTTCCTGTTCGGGTCTTCGGTTCCCCATACTATGCTGGCTGGGGCTTGACGAACGATCACGCCGAAATGCCGGAACGTATTGCTCGCCCAACCCTCGATAGACTGTTCGATGCGACATTTCTTGATTTCGCAGGATATTTCGATCCCCAATATCATCGGCTCGGCACACTCGAATCCGTTCTCGACAGCATTGAGCTACAGCATGCCGTTGCCGCACGGTATGCGGAACTGAAACAAGTCACCGGCGTGCGCTTTCAGTGGTGGAAGCGCCCATTCGCCACTCCCTTTCTTATGAGCGGTGGCGGTTCGATTCGATGGGTATCCGATCCCGCTCAGGTACGGAAATCAGAGCACGCTGCGATTTGGGGTGGCCGACCGGCAGACGGGCTTGCGCCTAGCGTCCCGCATATCAGAATCGAGGACGGCTTTCTGCATTCGACCGGCCTCGGCTCCGACATGTGCCCGCCCTACAGCCAAGTAATCGACCATCTTGGCATCTATTTCGACGCAAGCCGCCCCAGTGATCTGACCGTGATCTTGAACAACGCGAACTTCACTGAGCGAGAATTGGCACGAGCAGCTGCATTGCGACTGGAAATCATTCGCGCCGGGGTCACGAAATACAATCTCGGACGACGCAAGCCCGAATGGCACGCTCCGATCGGCAGACGTGTCGTGCTCGTAGCGGGACAAGTGGCCGACGATGCGTCCATTCGCCTCGGCACAAGCGGTATCTCCACATCGGAGGCGCTACTTCATGAAGTCCGCATCAACAATCCCGATGCGTTTATCGTATACAAACCGCATCCGGATGTATTGTCTGGAAACCGTGTTGGGCTTATCGATGCGGCGAGCCTTGCCGACATAGTCGATTCTGATGCAGATCTTCTCTCGCTCATTGAAGTCTCGGACGAGCTACATACGCTCTCGTCGCTCGCCGGATTCGACGCACTGATTCGCGGCAAAGCAGTTCATACGTATGGCCGACCGTTTTACGCCGGCTGGGGACTGACGACAGATGCGCTACCTCAGAGTTGGCGCGAACGGCAGCTATCGCTCGATATGCTTACGGCCGGTGTCTTCCTACGTTATGCCATCTACTGGGACTGGCAGTTACAGCTTTTCACAACACCCGAAGCCATTGTCCGTCAGTTGGCACCGTCAGCGGCCCGTCCGCTCAGTAAGATTCATGGAAATCGACTACGCCCAATGCTCAAAGTAATGCGCTGGAGCCGTAACGCTCTACGTCACCTCGCGTGGCGCAGACGTCAATATGAAAAAGGGATGCGGGCCATGTGACGCATTCGCAATAATTCGCGCCCCGACAATAGGGGCTAGTTGCCAATCGTCCGTTTGAGGTAAAGGCGGGCATCGAGGACTTTCCAATCCGGGGTATTCCAGTGATTTATCCAGTCATTTTGTGTGGCGGCAGCGGCACCCGCCTTTGGCCCATGTCGCGAGGCGGCTATCCGAAGCAATACCTGAAGCTGACGGGTGACCAGACGCTCGTCCAGCAGACGGCCCTCCGCCTACAGCACATCCCTGGCGCCGCAGCCCCCATCGTCGTCACCAACAACGACCAACGCTTCCTCGTCGCGGAACAACTCCGCCAAGTCAACATCACGCCGTCGTCGATCGTGCTTGAGCCGGTGGGCCGCAACACCGCGCCCGCAATCGCGATCGCCGCGTTGCTCGCCCTGCACGAGTCACCCGACGCACTGCTACTGGTACTGCCGTCCGACCACGTGATCCTCAACGAGCCCGCATTCATCGCCGCAGCCACTGAGGCAGCGGCGATCGCAGCAGACCAGCACCTTGTCACGTTCGGCATCACGCCGACGGAAGCGCATACCGGCTTCGGCTATATCCGTCGCGGCCAAGCCATCGCGGACGGCAAGCAGGTCTTCAAGGTCGACGCATTCGTCGAAAAACCCGACGCACCGACCGCAGAGCGCTTCCTCAGCGACGGCAATTACTACTGGAACAGCGGCATGTTCATGCTGAAGGCGTCCACGTACATGGAGGATCTGCATCGCCATGCACCGGAGATCGCCCGCCAGGCAGAACTCGCATTCGAATCGGCCAAGCGCGACAACGACTTCCTCCGTCTCGACGCCGAAGCATTCGGAGCCTGCCCGAATGTCTCGATCGACTACGCAGTGATGGAGAAAACCGAACGCGCAGCCGTCGTCGCGGCGGCCGACCTCGGCTGGAACGACATCGGGTCGTGGAGCGCGCTAGCGGACATTGCGGAAGCCGACGAGCAAGGCAACGCACTCATCGGCGACATCTTCACCGACTCGGTGAAGAATTCGTACATCCGCGCTGAACACCGGATGGTCGCCGCCCTCGGCCTCGACAACATCGTGATCGTGGAAACGGCCGACGCCGTGCTGGTCGCGCATCGCGACAAGGCACAGGATGTCAAGAAAATCGTCGAATGGCTGAACGCCTCCGGCCGCCACGAATCGGTCACGCACCGCCGCGTCGTTCGCCCGTGGGGCTCGTACGAAGGCATCGACCAAGGTGACCGTTTCCAGGTCAAGCGCATCATCGTGAACCCGGGCGCACAGCTCAGCCTCCAGATGCACCACCATCGCGCCGAACACTGGATCGTCGTGAAGGGCACGGCGATGGTCACGAACGGCGACAAGGAAATCATGCTGACCGAGAACCAGTCGACCTACATCCCGCTCGGCGCGACGCACCGGCTGACGAACCCCGGCAAGATTCCGCTCGAACTGATCGAAGTCCAGTCGGGCGCGTATCTCGGCGAGGACGACATCGTCCGCTTCGAGGACACTTACGGCCGCGCAGCACGGTAAACGAGTCAACACCCGGCGCGCGCCACGACAGGTCGCGCCCCAAACGGGCAGCACGCACCCGCGTCCTGCCCGTTTTTCATTACGTCAACCAATGTCAGGCCGGTTGCCCACCCCTCGCAGGTCAGGTTATAAAAGCGCCACCCATTCCGGTGCATGCGCCGCCCTTTTACCCTTGACCTCGGAGAACGCATGATCGATCTCGCCACCGCCCAGCAATTCCTGATGACCCGCGGCCTCGACTTCGGCCTAAACCTCCTCGCGGCCATCGTGCTGTGGTTCGTCGGCCGCTGGGCGATCCGCATCGGTACCCGCCTGCTCGGCAAGGTCGTCCGCCGCAGCGGCAAGGTCGACCCGACGCTCGCCGACTACCTGACCTCCGTCGTCGGCGTATTGCTGACAATCCTGCTGATCCTCGCGATCCTGCAGATCTTCGGCGTGCAGACGACTTCGTTCGCCGCGTTACTCGCCGGCCTCGGCCTCGCGATCGGCACGGCCTGGGGTGGCTTGCTCGCGCATTTCGCCGCCGGCGTGTTCATGCAGGTGCTGCGCCCGTTCAAGATCGGCGACGTGATCAGCGCGGGCGGCGTCACGGGCACCGTGAAGGAGCTCGGCCTGTTCGGCACGACGATCATCACCGCCGACAACATCGTGACGATCGTCGGCAACAACAAGATCTTCTCGGACAACATCGCGAACTACAGCGCGACGCCGCATCGCCGCGTCGACCTGACCGCGAAGATCGCGCACAGCGTCGACGCGGCAGATGCGATCAACCGCCTGAAGACGCAGATCCAGCTGGTGCCGAACGTGCTGAAAGTGCCGGCACCGGACGTCGGCGTGCTGCAGTTCACGCCGGAAGGCCCGCTGCTGTTCGTGCGCCCGTCGACTCAGCCGGAGAACTACTGGCAGGTGTACTGCGACACCAATCGCGTGATCCTCGATACGTTCCGCGAGGCCGGCTATCCGACGCCGGAAACCCCAGTCTCGCAACGCAACGCGTGACGGAAGCGGCGCCCGAGCCGCGCAAACGAAAAAAAGCGTGGCAGTTCACCGCTGCCACGCTTTTTCATTGCATCGAAAACGAAGCCCGCGCTCAGCGCCCCCCCGCCTTCGGCGCCCCCCCCGAGCGCCGCCCGCGCACGAGCTTCCACACCGCGCCGAGCGCGACCGGCACGATCGCCGCGCCGATCCCGACCAGCACGATCACGTTCAGGTACTGCCGGATGAACGGAATGTTGCCGAAGAAATAGCCGAGCAGCACGAGCAGCAGCACCCACACCAGCGCGCCGATCACGTTGAACAACTGAAAGCGCGCAACGCTCATCGACGACGCGCCCGCGACGAACGGTGCGAACGTGCGCACGACCGGAATGAAACGCGCGAGCACGATCGTCTTGCCGCCGTGCTTGTCGTAGAACGAGTGGGTCTTCTGCAGCGCGGCGCGATCGAGGAACCGCTCGAGCACCGGGATATGCGTATTGAACACCTTCGGGCCGATCCAGCGGCCGATCAGGTAGTTCACGGTATTGCCGGAAATCGCCGCGACGAGCAGCAGCACGATCAGCAGGCCGACGTTCATTTCGCCCGTCGCCGCGAACGCGCCGCCGATGAACAGCAGCGAATCGCCGGGCAGGAACGGGAACACGACGAGCCCCGTCTCGCAGAACACGATCAGGAACAGGACGAGATAGACCCATGCGCCGTACTGCCGGATGAAATCGCCGAGGAAAGCATCGATATGCAGGACAAGATTGACGAAATGAAGCAGCGTATCCAAATGCGATTCCTCGAAGGCGATGGGGCCGGAACGGCCGGAGCAGGCCAGGTATGGCGGAGGCGCCCGCCAGCCAAGACGGCGCGCGCAACGCAGTGATGATACCGAAACTACCTTAAGGCGCCGTGAAAAAACGTAACGGCCGGCTGCCCCGGCATGCGTTCGCCGCCTCGCTATAATTCGGCCATGTCCGATATCACCGAAACGGCCGCGGGCGCCGCGCCCGCCCCCGCCGCGCGCCCGCTGCGCGCGATCCAGCCCCTGCCCGACCAGCTGATCAGCCAGATCGCCGCCGGCGAGGTCGTCGAACGCCCGGCGTCGGTCGTCAAGGAGTTGCTCGAGAACGCGATGGACGCCGGCGCGACGACGCTGCGCATCGTGCTGGAAGAAGGCGGCGTCAAGCGCATCTCGATCACCGACGACGGCTGCGGGATTCCGCCCGACGAACTGGCGCTCGCGCTGATGCGCCACGCGACCAGCAAGATCCGCTCGCTCGAGGAGCTCGAGGCGGTCGCGACGCTGGGTTTTCGCGGTGAAGCGCTCGCGTCGATCGCGTCGGTCGCCGAGATGTCGATCACGAGCCGGACGGCCGATGCCGCGCATGCGATGAAGATCGATGCGCAAACGGGCGTGCTGTCGCCCGCCGCCGGCTCGGTCGGCACGACGATCGAGGTGCGCGAGCTGTACTTCAACACGCCCGCGCGGCGCAAGTTCCTGAAGAGCGAGCAGACAGAATTCGGCCACTGCCTGGAAATGATCCGCCGCGCGGCGCTTGCGCGGCCGGACGTCGCGATCTCGGTGCTGCACAACGGCAAGGCCGTCGAGCACTGGAATGCGACCGAGCCCGCGCAGCGCGTCGCGAAGATCCTCGGCGACGGCTTCGCGACCGCGCACCTGCCGCTCGACGAGCGCGCCGGCCCGCTCGCCGTCTACGGCTGCGCCGGCCTGCCGACCGCGAGCCGCGGGCGCGCCGACCAGCAGTATTTCTTCGTGAACGGCCGCTTCGTGCGCGACAAGCTGCTGACGCACGCGGTGCGCGCGGCCTACGAGGACGTGCTGCACGGCGACCGCTACCCGTCCTACGTGCTGTTCCTCGACCTGCCGCCCGAAGCGGTCGACGTGAACGTGCATCCGTCGAAGATCGAGGTGCGGTTCCGCGATTCGCGCTCGATCCACCAGTACGTGTTCCACGCGGTGCAGCGGGCGCTCGCGCGCCACGCGGGCGCGTCGCCGGAAACCACCGCGGGCGGCCATGCCGCGCATATCGAGCCCGCGCCGCGCGGGCCGGCGTCGTTCCTCGACACGCCGCTCGGCCAGGGCGCGAGCCATGCGACCGGTGGCGCCGGCGGCAGCGGCTTCTCGTCGCCGTCGTCGTCATCGTCGGCGGGCAACACCTGGATGCGCCAGGCGCGGATGACGCAGGGCACGCTGCCCGTCGCGCAGCCGCTCGCGCTCTACGACGCGCTGTTCGGCCGCAAGGACAGCGGCGCGGGCACGCCGGACGGCACGACGCTCGTCGCGCGCGATGCGACCGACGCACCGGCCGCGCCGCTGCCGGGCTTCGCCGCGGCGCCGCTCGCCGCCGGCACGCACGACGAGCAGCCGCTCGGCTTCGCGCTCGGCCAGATTCACGGCATCTACGTGCTCGCGCAGAATGCGTACGGCCTCGTGATCGTCGACATGCATGCGGCGCACGAGCGGATCCTGTACGAGCAGTTCAAGAACGCACTCGCCGATCGTTCGGTCGCCGTGCAGTCGCTGCTGCTGCCGATCTCGATGACGGCCACGCCGGTCGAGATCGGCACGGTCGAAGAAGAGCGCGACACGCTGGAATCGCTCGGCTTCGACCTCGCGGTGCTGTCGCCGACGACGCTCGCGATCCGCGCGGTGCCGGCGCTGCTGAAGGATGCCGACCTGCAGTCGCTCGCGCGCGCGGTGCTGGCCGACCTGCACGCGTTCGGCGGCTCGCGCGTGCTCACCGAGCGCCAGCACGAACTGCTCGGCACGCTCGCGTGCCATCACGCGGTGCGCGCGAACCGGCGCCTGACGCTCGACGAGATGAACGCGCTGCTGCGCCAGATGGAGGCGACCGAGCGCGCGGACCAGTGCAATCACGGCCGGCCGACCTGGTATCAGCTCACGCTGAACGATCTCGACCGTCTCTTCATGCGCGGGCAATGAGCGCGTCTTCTCAGTCCCGCCCGACGACGATCGCCTGCCTGCTCGGCCCCACCGCCTCGGGGAAGACGGCGGCGGCGCTGGCGCTCGCCGCGCGCCGCCCGATCGAGATCGTCAGCGTCGATTCGGCGCTCGTCTACCGCGACATGGATATCGGCACCGCGAAACCGTCGCGCGACGAGCGCGCGAGCGTGCCGCATCACCTGATCGACATCATCGACCCGGCCGACGCGTATTCGGCCGCGGAATTCCGCGCGGACACGCTGCGGCTGATCGGCGAGATCGTCGCGCGCGGCCGCACACCGCTGCTCGCGGGCGGCACGATGCTGTACTACAAGGCGCTGACGCACGGGCTCAACGATCTGCCGGGCGCCGACCCGGAGATCCGCGCGGCACTCGACGCCGACGCCGCCCGCGACGGCTGGCCCGCGCTGCACGCGCGGCTCGCGCAGGTCGATCCCGACACGGCCGCGCGGCTCGCGCCGAACGATTCGCAGCGGATCCAGCGCGCACTGGAAATCTTCATGCTGAGCGGGCAGCCGATGTCGGTGCTGCTCGCCGCGCCGCGCCGCACGGACGATGCGGCCGCCGCATACCGCTTCGTGCCGGTCGCGCTCGAGCCGTCGGATCGCGCGGTGCTGCACGCGCGGATCGCGCAGCGCTTCGACGCGATGCTCGACGCGGGCTTCATCGACGAAGTCGAACGGCTGCGGCGCCGCGACGATCTCCATCCCGACCTGCCGTCGATGCGTTGCGTCGGCTACCGGCAGGCGTGGGAATTCCTCGACGGCGACATCGACTACCGGACGATGCGCGACAAGGGCATCTTCGCGACCCGCCAGCTGTGCAAGCGCCAGATCACGTGGCTGCGCGCGATGCCGGAGCGGATCGTGGTCGACTGCGTCGCGCCGGATTCGACGGCCCGCGCGCTCGACGCGCTCGAACGCGTGCTCGACGGCCGCACGCCGGACTGACCGCTCAACCCGCCCGACGCGCCGCCAGGCGCGCGCGGGCGCCGTCGACGATCCATGCGATGCCGCGCTCGAACGCTTCGTCGCCGCTGCGCTCCCGCAGCGTGGCCCAGCCTTGCGCGAACAACGGATACTCGGCCGCATCCGGCAGCAGCGCATCGGCGTCTGCGTCCGGCTGCGCCTGCTCTTCCAGCACCCAGCCGACCACGAAGCGCCCGATCGCGACCATCACGTCGACCGCCTCGTCCGGCTTGAACCCCGCTTCGCCCAGCAGCGCGACCTTGCGTTCGATCGAGCTGAAATGCAGCGCGCGCGGCCGCGTGCCGGCGTGCAGGCGCGCGCCGTCGCGATAGGCGAGCAGCGCACGGCGGAAACTGCGCGCATTCTCCGCGAGCCATACGTCCCAGACGTCGCCCGGCTCCGGCAGCGACGCGCCATGGCGCTCGAGCATGATCGCCTCGGCCATCGCGTCGAGCAGTTCGGCCTTGTTCCTGAAATGCCAGTACAGCGTCGGCGACTGCACGCCGAGCCGCTCGGCCAGCCGCCGGGTCGACAACGCGTCGATGCCGACTTCATTCAGCAGGTCGAGCGCCGCGCGCAATACCGTATCGCGCGTCAGCCGCGCGCCCGTGTCCTTCATCTCTATCACCGATAGGGAAAATGTGGAATACTCCGTACTCTATCATCGATAGGGTGACACCCTTGAATCCGTCCCTGATTGCCATCCTGGCCACGGTGCTGCTCGACGCGATCGGCGTCGGCATCGTGATGCCGATCCTGCCCGGGCTGCTGCGCTCGCTGGCCTCCGCGGGCAGCACCGACACCCACTATGGCATCCTGCTCGCGCTGTACGCGTTCGCGCAGTTCCTCTGTGCGCCGCTGCTCGGCACACTGAGCGACCGGTTCGGCCGCCGCCCGGTGCTGCTCGCGTCGCTCGCGGGCGCCGCGCTCGACTATCTGCTGATGGCGCTCGCGCCGACGCTCGCGTGGCTTTACGTCGGGCGGCTGATCGCGGGCATCACCGGCGCGAACGTCGCGGTCGCGACCGCATACGTGACCGACGTGACGGCCGAGCCCGACCGCGCGCGGCGCTTCGGCCAGCTCGGCGCGATGATGGGCACCGGCTTCATCGCCGGCCCGCTGATCGGCGGGCTGCTCGGCGCGCTGCACCTGCGTGCGCCGTTCGTCGCGGCCGCATTGCTCAACGCGCTGAATCTCGTGCTCGTGTGGCGTGTATTGCCGGAATCGCGCGCGCCGTCGGCCCGGCAAGGCCGCGCGGTCGGTACGCTCAACCCGTTCGCGAGCCTGCGCCGGCTGAGCGGCGCGCCCGCGCTCGCGCCGCTGGTCGGCATCTACGTGATCGTGGCGCTCGTGTCGCAGGCGCCCGCGACGCTGTGGATCCTGTACGGCCAGGAACATTTCGGCTGGTCGACACCGATCGCGGGGCTGTCGCTTGCCGGTTACGGCGCGTGCCACGCGCTCGCGCAGGCGTTTGCGATCGGGCCGCTGATCGCGCGGCTCGGCGAGCGGCGCGCGCTCGCACTGGGCCTGGCGGGCGATGCGCTCGGGCTGGCGGTCATCGCGTTCGCGACCGCCGCATGGGTGCCGTTCGCGCTGCTGCCGTTGTTCGCGGCCGGCGGCATGACGCTGCCGGCGTTGCAGGCGATGCTCGCGCGGCAGGTCGACGAGGCGCGCCAGGGCGAACTGCAGGGCACGCTCGCGAGCGTGGGGAGCCTGATCGGCGTCGCGGGGCCGCTGGTCGTCACCGCGACCTACGCGGCGACGCGCGCGACGTGGCCGGGGCTCGTGTGGGCCGCGGCCGCGCTGCTGTACCTGCTGGTGCCGCCATTGCTGGCCGGCGCGCGCCCGGCGAACGCGCCGCGGGCGTCCGCGTAGGCGTCGGCATGCGCGGTCGCGCTCAGCCCGCGAGCGTGACGAGATTCGCGTCGCGCACGAGCTGCCAGCGGCCGTCGGCCTTGCGGAAGATCGTCAGCGTGTGGCCCGACCGGCGGATCGTGTTGCCGCCCGGCGGCGTCGCGTCGATTTCGATGAAATTGCGCATGTACGCCCAGTCGCCGATCACGCGCAGCTCGTCGATCCGGTACCGGCCGTCGATCGTCGGTGCGTGTTCTGCGCCGGCGTTCGCGTCGCGCGACGCGGCCGCGAACGCCGCCTTGTCGAACGGCGGCTGGCCGGCCACCATGAAGATCGCGTCGTCGGCGATCAGGTCGAGCACGGTCGCCAGATCGCCGCGCCGGCTCGACACGAACCAGGTGTCCACGAGTTCGCGGATCGCGCGTTCGTCTTCGGTCATCGTCATTCCTCCTGCATCGGCGCGCGTCCGTGTTCCCGGCAGCGCCCGAAAAAAAAGGTTCATCGAGGATTACCGGGGAACGCGGCGCGAATCTTGAGGAAGAAGTATTCGTCGTCGCGGTACCCGTAAGCTCGACGCTTGATGACCTTGATGGTGTT
>NZ_CADFEN010000014.1 GCF_902833145.1 Burkholderia sp. BCC0506
GTGTTCACGACGGTGCAGGATGTCGCGCAGACGGTGCTGTTCCTGTCGGCATTCCCGAGCGCCGCGCTCACCGGCCAGTCGGTGGTCGTCAGCCACGGGTGGTTCATGCAGTAACGCCGGCGCGGGTGGTGTCGCCGCCCACCGAACTGCCGTGCGGCACAAAAAAACGCGCTCCATGGAGCGCGTTTTTCATGTCGGCAGGGCGGGGGCCGGTGACGGCTGCCGCCCGCCGCCGCTTTACTTCAGGACCGCTGCGATCGCATTGGCGACCACGTCGAGATTGCGCGTGTTCAGCGCGGCCACGCAGATCCGGCCCGTGCCGACCGCATAGATACCGAACTCGTCGCGCAGGCGATCGACTTGTGCCGAGGTCAGGCCCGAATACGAGAACATCCCGCGCTGCGCGTTGATGAAGCTGAAATCGCGATCGACGCCGCTCGCCTTCAGGCGCTCGACGAGACCGTTGCGCATCGCGCGGATGCGATCGCGCATTTCGCCGAGTTCCTGCACCCACGAAGCGTGCAGTTCCGGCGACGCGAGCACCGCTGCGACCACTGCGCCGCCGTGGGTCGGCGGGTTCGAGTAGTTCGTGCGGATCACGCGCTTCAGTTGCGACAGCACGCGCGTGGCTTCTTCCTTGCTCGACGTGATGATCGACAGCGCGCCGACGCGCTCGCCGTACAGCGAGAACGACTTCGAGAACGACGACGACACGAACGCGTTCAGGTCGGCGGCGGCAAACAGGCGCACGGCAGCGGCATCGGCTTCGATGTTCTCGCCGAAACCCTGGTAGGCCATGTCGAGGAACGGCACGAGGTTGCGCGCCTTCACGACGTCGACGACCTGTTGCCACTGCGCTTCGGTGAGGTCGACGCCGGTCGGGTTGTGGCAGCACGCGTGCAGCACGACGACCGTGCCGGCCGCGTAGCCGTTCAGCGCCGACAGCATGCCTTCGAAGTTCACGCCGTTGGTGGCCGCGTCGTAATACGGGTACGCGACGACTTCGAAGCCGGCCGCCTCGAACAGCGCACGGTGGTTTTCCCAGCTCGGATCGCTGATCGCGACCTTCACGTTCGGATTCACGGTGCGCAGGAAATCGGCGCCGATCTTCAGCGCGCCCGTGCCGCCCAGTGCCTGGGCCGTGACCACGCGGCCCGCCGCGATCAGCGGCGAGTCGTTGCCGAGCAGCAGCTTCTGCACGGCCGCATCGTAGGCGGCGATCCCGTCGATCGGCAGGTAGCCGCGCGGCAGGCCGGCCTCGACCCGTGCCTTCTCCGCGTCGCGAACCGCGCGCAGCAGCGGAATCTTGCCTTCTTCGTTCGTGTACACGCCGACGCCGAGGTTGACCTTGGTCGGACGCGCATCGGCGTTGAAGGCTTCGTTCAGGCCCAGGATCGGGTCGCGGGGAGCAAGCTGGACAGCGGAGAAGAGCGACATGATGATTCGGCAGTAGTGAAAAGAGGGTCAGGCTTTCAGCCGGCGGGGCGGGCGCAGCGGAGCGCGCCAACGGCGCGACGCCGGAAAGCGCAGCAGCCTGACATTGTAGCGAATTCGCGCTGGCGGAGGCGGTGATTCCGTCGCGATCCGGCCGGGAATCGCGATTTCGGGCGGCCGCCGCGCGTCAGGAGCCGACAGCAGTTCGGGCGGCCGCGAAGCGCTAGAATGCTTTCTTTGCCCTTGCTCCGGCCGCATTCCATGTCCGAACATCATGCCGAAGTCGGCGACGCGCTCGACGAATCCAAATTCGTCACTTTCGAAGGCTCGCCGTTCCAGCTTTACCAGCCGTATCCGCCCGCGGGCGACCAGCCGACCGCGATCGACACGCTCGTCGAAGGGGTCGGCGACGGCCTTGCCTTCCAGACGCTGCTCGGCGTGACCGGCTCGGGCAAGACCTTCACGATGGCCAACACGATCGCGCGGCTCGGCCGCCCGGCGATCGTGTTCGCGCCGAACAAGACGCTCGCGGCCCAGCTTTACGCGGAGTTCCGCGAGTTCTTCCCGCGCAACGCGGTCGAGTACTTCGTGTCGTACTACGACTACTACCAGCCTGAGGCCTACGTGCCGCAGCGCGACCTGTTCATCGAGAAGGACTCGTCGATCAACGAGCACATCGAGCAGATGCGGCTGTCGGCGACGAAGAGCCTGATGGAGCGCCGCGACGTGGTGATCGTCGCGACCGTGTCGGCGATCTACGGTATCGGCAATCCGTCGGAATACCACCAGATGATCCTGACGCTGCGCACCGGCGACAAGCTCGGCCAGCGCGACGTGATCGCGCGGCTGATCGC
Organism: Burkholderia sp. BCC0506; assembly: GCF_902833145.1. Taxonomy (GTDB): domain Bacteria; phylum Pseudomonadota; class Gammaproteobacteria; order Burkholderiales; family Burkholderiaceae; genus Burkholderia. The sequence goes on from NZ_CADFEN010000014.1 coordinate 2,289, forward strand.
GATGCAATACACGCGCAACGAGCAGGATTTCCAGCGCGGCACGTTCCGCGTGCGCGGCGACACGATCGACATCTTCCCTGCCGAACACGCGGAAATGGCCGTGCGCGTCGAGCTGTTCGACGACGAGGTCGAGACGCTGCACCTGTTCGACCCGCTGACCGGGCGCGTGCGGCAGAAGATCCCGCGTTTCACCGTGTATCCGTCGTCGCACTACGTGACGCCGCGCGACACCGTGATGCGCGCGGTCGAGACGATCAAGGACGAACTGCGCGAGCGGCTCGAGTTCTTCCATCGCGAAGGCAAGCTCGTCGAGGCGCAGCGCCTCGAGCAGCGCACGCGCTTCGATCTCGAGATGCTGCAGGAACTCGGCTTCTGCAAGGGCATCGAGAACTATTCGCGGCATTTCTCGGGCGCGGCGCCCGGCGATCCGCCGCCGACGCTCGTCGACTACCTGCCGCCCGACGCGCTGATGCTGCTCGACGAATCGCACGTGCTGATCGGCCAGCTGAACGGCATGTACAACGGCGACCGCGCGCGCAAGGAAAACCTCGTCAATTACGGGTTCCGCCTGCCGTCGGCGCTCGACAACCGGCCGCTGAAGTTCCACGAGTTCGAGCGCAAGATGCGCCAGGTCGTGTTCGTGTCGGCCACGCCGGCCGACTACGAGAAGCGCGTGACGGGCCAGATCGCCGAGCAGGTCGTGCGGCCGACGGGCCTCGTCGATCCGGAAATCGAAGTGCGGCCGGCGAGCTCGCAGGTCGACGACGTGCTGACCGAGATCAACGCACGCGTGAAGGCCGGCGAGCGCGTGCTGATCACCGTGCTGACGAAGCGCATGGCCGAACAGCTGACCGAGTTCCTGGCCGACCATGGCGTCAAGGTGCGCTACCTGCACAGCGACATCGACACGGTGGAGCGCGTCGAGATCATCCGCGACCTGCGGCTCGGCACGTTCGACGTGCTGGTCGGGATCAACCTGCTGCGCGAGGGCCTCGACATTCCCGAAGTGTCGCTCGTCGCGATTCTCGACGCGGACAAGGAAGGTTTTCTGCGCGCCGAGCGCTCGCTGATCCAGACGATCGGCCGCGCCGCGCGGAACGTGAACGGCAAGGCGATCCTCTACGCGGACAACATGACCGAGTCGATGAAGCGCGCGATCGACGAAACCGAGCGGCGCCGCGCGAAGCAGATCGCGTACAACGAAAAGATGGGCATCACGCCGCGCGGCGTCGTGAAGCGCATCAAGGACATCATCGACGGCGTCTACAACGCCGACGATGCGCGTGCGGAGCTGAAGGAGGCGCAGCAGCGCGCGAAATTCGAGGACATGTCGGAAAAGCAGCTCGCGAAGGAAATCAAGCGGCTCGAGAAGCAGATGGCCGACTACGCGAAGAACCTCGAATTCGAAAAGGCCGCCGCGACCCGCGACCAGCTTGCCGTGCTGCGCGAACGCGTGTTCGGCGCGAACGTCGGCGACCACATCAGCGGCGGTCGGTAAATCTTTCCAAACGTCACAGAATCCTTTTGGTAAAGCGCCTGTAAGCCTTGTCGGATCAGGGGTTTACGGCGCGCTCCGTTTGTTCCGAAACGGGTTCGGTGCTAAACTCCGCATGTATTGAGAATAGTTCGCATTAACGTTCTTCGTCGCGTTAGTGTTTCCAGCGGGCGGCCCCGGCGGCGGCTCGCATGTCGTCAAGATAGTCAGACAAATAACAAGGAGTGTCCATGTTGGGTTCTTCGTTCATCCGCACGACGGTTGCGGTAGCAGCGGCGCTTGCCGCGATGTCGGCCTCGGCGGCCGAGTACCCGATCGGCAAGCAGCAGATCCAGGGCGGCATGGAAATCGGCGCGGTGTATCTGCAGCCGATCACGATGGACCCGGAAGGCATGATGCGCAAGGCGTCGGATTCCGATATTCACCTCGAGGCCGATATCCACGCGGTCAAGAACAACCCGACCGGTTTCGCCGAAGGCGACTGGATGCCGTACCTGCAGGTCACGTACAAGCTGACGAAGCAGGGCGACACGAAGTGGAAGGCCGAAGGCGACCTGATGGGCATGGTCGCGAGCGACGGCCCGCACTACGGCGACAACGTGAAGCTCGCCGGTCCGGGCAAGTATCACCTGACGATGGTCGTCAAGCCGCCGATGCAGTCGGGCCACATGGCGTTCGGCCGTCACGTCGACAAGGAAACGGGCGTGGGCCCGTGGTTCAAGCCCATCACGCTCGAGTACGACTTCCCGTTCGCCGGTATCGGCAAGAAGGGCGGTTACTGATCGGTGGCATCACGAACGGCGCGCTTCGGCGCGCCGTCGGCGTAGAGAACCCAGAATGAAATTTCCCCAGAAAATCGTCGCTGCAGCCGCCGCGCTGTGGCTTGCCGGCGCGGCGCATGCGGCCGATCTGCCGACGTTCAAGCTCGAGATGACGGATGGCAAGCTGAACCCCGCCCGCATCGAAGTGCCGGCCGGCCAGCGTTTCAAGATCGAGATCCGGAACACCGGCAAGGGCGCCGCCGAATTCGAGAGCGTGCAGTTGCGCAAGGAGAAGGTGCTCGCGCCGGGCGCCGATTCGTTCGTGGTCGTCGCCCCGCTGTCGCCGGGCGAATACAAGTTTTTCGACGATTTCCACCAGCAGGCACAGGGCGTGATCGTCGCGAAGTAATGCGTTTTGTCTGCGTGCGGGCGCACCAGTCCCTTGCCCCGCGCGTCAGGAGGTATCGATGGGTCAGATCTTGTTCATCGTCTGGCGGGAGAGCGTCGAAGCGCTGCTCGTCGTCGGCATTCTCTATGCATGGCTGAAAAACGGCGACGACGACGCGCGCCGCGGCCTGCCTTTCCTGTGGACGGGCGTCGCCGTCGGCCTGTTGATGGCCGTCGGCCTCGGCGCCGCGCTGGTCGGGTTCACCGAAGTGTTGTCCGGCGACGCGCAGGACTATTTCCAGACGGCGATGGTGCTGATCGCGTGCGTGCTGATCGTGCAGATGGTGCTGTGGATGCGCCGGCACGGCCGCACGCTGAAGCGCGACATGGAGCAATCGCTGCAGCAAAGTACGCGCGACTCGAACTGGTGGGGCGTCGCCGTGCTGGTCGCGCTCGCCATCGCGCGCGAAGGCAGCGAGACGGTGATCTTCCTGTACGGCCTCGGTTTCGGCCAGTCGGGCCATGTCGACGGCAGCCAGATGCTCGCGGTCGTGATCGGCCTCGGCCTCGCGTTCCTCACGTTCTATCTGCTGCAACTCGGCGGCAAGTACTTCTCGTGGCGGCATTTCTTTCGCGTCACCGAAGTGATGCTGCTGTTCCTCGGCGCGGGCCTGTTCCAGACCGGCGTCGACAAGCTGATCGACAAGGAAATCCTGCCGCTCGGCATTTCGCAGGTGTGGGATACGTCCGCGATCCTCGATGATTCGGGCACGTTCGGTTCGCTCGTCGCGACGCTGACCGGCTATCGCGCGCACCCGGCGCTGACCAACCTGGTGGCCTATGCGGCGTACTGGGCGGTCGTCTGGCTGCTGATGAAGCGCGCGAGCCGCCGTCCGGCCGTTGCAGCGGGTCGCGCGGCATGAGCGTTGTCGCCGCCGTCAAGCCGGGCCGGCTCGCGCAGGCCGGCCAGTGGATGCAGCGCCACGGTGCGCTGATCCGCGGTATCCAGTGGATCGTCGTCGCCGTCTACGCGTTCCTGATCATCGTGCCGGCCGTGTTGCCGTTGCCGGACGATTCCGCGCATCTGTGGAACAACCTCACGCTCATCGCGCAATTCGCGTTCTGGGGCATCTGGTGGCCGTTCGTGCTGCTGTCGATGGTGATGCTCGGCCGTGTCTGGTGCGGTGTGCTGTGTCCTGAGGGCGCGCTCACCGAATACGCGAGCAAGTTCGGCCGCGGCGGCCCGATCCCGCGCTGGATCCGGTGGGGCGGCTGGCCGTTCGTCGCATTCGGCATCACGACGATCTACGGACAGATGGTGAGCGTGTACCAGTACCCGCTCGCGGTGCTGTTCGTGCTCGGCGGCTCGACCGTCGGCGCGATCGTGATCGGCGTGCTGTACGGCCGCGAGAAGCGCGTGTGGTGCAAGTACCTGTGCCCGGTCAACGGCGTGTTCGGCCTGCTCGCGCGGCTCGCGCCGATGCGCTACAAAGTCGACGAGGATGCGTGGCGCCGTTCGTACAAGAACGGCGAGCACGGCCATCGCGTGATTCCGATCAACTGCGCACCGCTCGTGCCGTTGCGCAACATGAAGGGCGCGGCGGCCTGCCATATGTGCGGCCGCTGCAGCGGGCATCGCGACGCGATTTCGCTGTCGCTGCGCTCGCCGTCCGACGAGGTCGTGAACCTCGGTGCGGAACAGGCCAACCCGTGGGACACCGCGCTGATCCTGTACGGCCTGCTCGGCGTGGCGATCGGCGCGTTCCACTGGACCGTCAGCCCGTGGTTCGTGCAGATCAAGCAATGGCTCGCCGGCTGGCTGATCGACCATGACATCACGTGGCCGCTCGAGACCAATGCGCCGTGGTTCCTGCTCACGCACTACCCGGATCGCAACGACGTGTTCTCCTGGCTCGATGGCGGGCTGGTCGTCAGCTACATCGTCGGCACGGGGCTCGTGTACGGCACGGCGCTGCTGGTGTTGCTGGCCGGCGCCACGCTGATGCTCGGCCGCTTCGATCGCGTGCGCCTGCATCACCTCGCGCAGGCGCTGATCCCGATCGCGGGTGCGGGCGTGTTCCTCGGGCTGTCGGCCACGACGCTGTCGTTGCTGCGCGCCGAGCACGTGCCGCTCGGCTGGGCAAGCGACGTGCGCATCGCGATTCTGGTCGGCGCCAACGTATGGAGTGCATGGCTCGCGTGGAAGGTGACGGGGCGCTATGCGGCATGGCCGCGCCGGCTCGCGGCATTTGCGTGGTTCGTCGTCGGGCTGGCCGTCGTCGACAGCGCATGGTGGTTGATGTTCTGGGGCTTCTGATGCGGTGTGCGAGCCGCCTGTCGCTCTTGCATTGACGGCAGGCAGCGGCAACACCCGGGCGGCGTGCGTTGCATACTGGCTGCCCAAACAAAAAGCGACACGTCGAAGGACGTGTCGCTTTTTTCTTCCTTGTGCGAGAACCAAAAAAGTGGCTTGGCTTGCTGCAACGGCTGCTTGAGTGTGTTTGCACGAAGGGGTCTAGATCTCGCGTGCAAGCCGTTACGCTGGCTACTGCCCAACACCTCTCAGGGAGGTGGTCCCCACAATACTCGGTCGTTACTTCGTCAGGATCAGTTTGCCGAGCCGCGTGGCGCGCAACTGATACGTCTCTCCGTTGTGCGCGATGCTGATGTGGCTGTGGCCTTGCAGCAGCGCGTCACTGTTGACGACCCGCGTGCCTGCGTCGCGGTTGCCGGCGGGTTTCGCCGGCGTGGTGACCGCTGCCGTCTTCTGGCGGCTGCTGGCTGCGGTGCCGGTCGTGCGGCGCAGGGACAGCGTGGTCGGGCGCATGGTGTCGGTCATTCGGTTTGATCGGTGACTGTCGATACGATGGAATGAATTCTAAATGATAACTATTCCCATTTACAAAAACTCTTTATCGATCGAAGTGCCGGATCTGATAGTTTGATTCAAAAGGGGCGGCCGGCGGGCCGCCACCGGGTTCAGTGCAGCGGATCGGGGTCCTTGCGACCCTGCGCGTATTCGCGGATCAGGCGGACCGTGTCGATATCCGACGTGCGGTACGCTTCCTTGACGATTCCGTGCGTCTGTCGAGCTTCTTCGCTGTCGTCCGTGACCGTCAGCGTCGTGCGGTACTCGAAACGCAGGAACAGCTCGTGGTCGTCGCGCTCCTCGATCGTCATCGTCAGCGAGCCGCCAATCTCGCCATCGGCCGCATGGATGTCGTAGCGGACCTGCTGGTTCGGCGTGAACGTCACGTGGTCGCGCACGGTCGCGTGGCCGTAATGCAGTTCGCGTTCGAGCGTCGTATCCGTTCGTTCGTGGATCACGCAGCTGTCGAGGCCGATCACGAACAGTTGCGGTTGTTCCGCACGCAGCACGAGGCCTTCCCACAGCTGGTCGCGGGTGAGGGTCGGCACGGCCGGATCGTCGGAGTTGATCTGGATCAGGTGTTCGAAGTTCAAGGGGACGGGTTCCTTCTGGTGGCGAGCGGCCACGTGGTTCAAGAACTTATTGTGACGCAAAACCACCGGCTTCGCGGCACCTGCGCCCCGGGCCGATCACGCTTCGATGCGACCCATGCGACCGGTCTGGTAGTCGACCACGGCCTGCCGGATCTCTTCTTCGGTATTCATCACGAACGGGCCGTAACGGACGATCGGCTCGTTGAGCGGCACGCCGCCGATCAGCAGCAGGTCGAGCGACGTGTCGCCGGCCGCGAACGTGACGGTGTCGCCGTCGTCGCCGTAGACGACCATGTGCCGTGCGTCGACAGCCTGCCTGTCGGGCCCGTAGAGGCCCGTTCCGTCGATCGGATAGGCGAACACCCGATAACCGGCCGGCACGGGCTGCGTGACCGTCGCGCCCGGTTCCAGCGTGAAATGCTGGTAGAGGATCGGCGTGCGCGTCTCGATCGCGGCCTGTACGCCGAATGCTTCGCCGGCGATGACGCGCACCCGCGCGCGCCCGTCCGGCGACGTTGCGGTCGGAATGCGGGCGGCCGGGATCTCCTGGTAGCGCGGTGCGATCATCTTGTCGCGCCGCGGCAGGTTGACCCACAGCTGGAAGCCGTGGGAGCGCCCGCCCGTCCGGGCGAACGCCGGGTCCGGCATCTCGCTGTGCACGACGCCGGCGCCGGCCGTCATCCACTGCACGTCGCCCGGGCCGAGCGTGCCGGCATGGCCTGACGAGTCGCGATGGCGGAAGCATCCGTCGAGCGCGTACGTCACGGTCTCGAAGCCGCGGTGCGGATGATCGGGCGCGCCGACGGCTTCGCCGGGGGCGTAGTCGACGGGACCCATTTCATCGAGCAGCAGGAACGGATCGAAGTCCATCAGCAGCCGCGTCGGGAACGGGCGGTGAACCACGAAACCGCCGCCTTCGGTGGTGCGAAGCGCGGGGTAGGTGCGGTCAAGCGAGCGAGCGGTGGTCATGGAAGCCCTCGAAATCATCGGAATAGCGTTATTTTTGAAACATGAGGCTATTATATGAGGCGTTTTACCGGACGATTTGCAGCGGTTCGCAATGGATTGTTCTGAAATTGGAACGATGAGATGAATATCGATGCACATAACCTGAACGACCTGATGTACTTCTCGCAGGTCGTCGAACATGGCGGCTTCTCGGCCGCCGAGCGCGTGCTGGGCATCTCGAAATCGCGTCTGTCGCGGCGCTTGACCGAGCTCGAGGCCGCGCTCGGCGTACGCCTGCTGCAGCGCTCGACGCGCAAGCTCGCGCTGACCGAGGCGGGGGAACTGTTCTACCAGCATTGCCAGGCGATGCTCGCCGAAGCGCAGGCCGCGATGAACGCGGTGCAGCAGTTGCGCGCGTCGCCGCGCGGCTCGGTGCGCGTCAGCGTGCCGGTGACGCTGTCGCAGACGATGCTGTCGCGCATCCTGCCCGAATTCCTGCGCCGCTATCCCGAAGTGAAGGTGCATGTCCGCGTGACGAACCGCGTGATCGACCTGTTCGAGGATTCGATCGACGTCGCGTTGCGCGTGCGCTCGGAGCCGCCGCAGAACGCCAACATCGTCGTGCGGCCGCTGTGGCGCACCGAGCAGATGCTGGTCGGCGCGCCGAGCCTGCTGAGCCAGAATGCGCCGCCGCTGGCGCCGGACGACCTGACGGGCTTCGAGACGCTCGATACGCCGAGCGTCGACGGCCGGCACGTATTCAACCTGATCGCACCGGACGGGACGCGCCACGTGCACGAGCATGATCCGCGGCTCGTGACGGCCGACCTGATGACGATCCGCGAAGCCGTGCTCGACGGCCTCGGGATCGCGGCGCTGCCGGAGATGATGTACGGCAACGCACTGCGCGCGGGGCAACTGTCGCCCGTGATGCCGGGCTGGACGCTGCCGGTGCCGCAGCTGTATGCGGTGTTCGTGTCGCGGCAGGGGATGCCGCCCGCGGTCCGTGCGTTCGTCGATTACCTGGTCGAGAAGCTCGACCATGGCGCGTACAAGGGGCCCGGTTGCCCCGAGCGCGCGAAGCAGGAAGCGGCGGCCGATGTTTCGGCGACCTGAACACGACGGGCACGACGACGCAAATTTGTTTTGTCATTGAAGCGTCGTCTGCAATCGCAAGTTTCAATCGCCGGAACCTTGAATGCGTGCGCGGCCGGGCCTATATTGAAATCCCATTTCGTGAAGGAAGTTCTGAGCGAAATCAGGTGGCCGCATATATTGTGAGCCAGATAGGGCAGAACGCGCAGTCCGTGCAGACCACGGCAGAGTCGCATTTGCGTTGCTCGAGGCGTAACCGATACCGCCGAAGAGCCCGCCGCCCGAAGGCGCCCGCGTGCGCATGAAAAAAGGCCTTCATCTGGCGATGAAGGCCTTTTACTTTGGGTGCGGCCGGCTAGGTGCGGCCGGCTAGGCGCGGCCGGCCAGGCGCGCAGCGGCTACCTGCGACGGCGGGGCGTGCGCGTTACTTCGCCTTTGCGCCCGGCTCCGTCACGAAGCCGAGCTTCGTCAAGCCGCCAGCCTGTGCGTCCGACATCACTTCCGCGACGTGCTCGTAGGCGACCTTGCGGTCCGCGCGCAGGTGCAATTCCGGCTGCGGCGTGCGTTTCGCGGCTTCCGCGATGCGTGCCTGCAGTTGTTCGCGCGTGACCGTGTGATCGTCCCACAGGATCGTGCCGTCGCCCTGGATCGCGACGTCGACGGTCTGCGGCTTTTCGTCGACGGGCTGGCTGCTGGCGTGCGGCAGGTCGATCTTCACCGCATGCTGCATCGCCGGGATCGTCACGAGGAAAATGATCAGGAGTACGAGCATGACGTCGACGAGCGGCGTCATGTTGATCTCGCTCATCACGGCATCGTCGTCATCGTCGCTGAAACCGGTGTTCATGGCCATGGTTCACCTCGTCTCAGCTGGCGGCGCGCGATGCGAGACGCAGGCCGTCGCGCGTCGACGACGACGCGAGGCTCGCACCCGTCACGAAGTATGCGTGCAGGCCGTGCGCGAAGCGGCGCAGCTTGCTGACGACACCCTTGTTCGCGCGGGTCAGCGCGTTGTAGCCGAGCACTGCCGGAATCGCGACGAACAGGCCGAAGGCCGTCATGATCAGCGATTCGCCGACCGGGCCCGCGACCTGGTCGATCGACGTCTGGCCGGTGGCGCCGATCGCGAGCAGCGCGTGGTAGATCCCCCAGACCGTGCCGAACAGGCCGACGAACGGCGCCGTGCTGCCGACCGATGCGAGGATCGCGAGGCCGCTTTGCATGCGCGAGATGCCTTCGTCCATCGTGTCCTTCAGGCAGCGCGTGACCCAGTCCGACACGTCCATGCGGTCGTGCAGGTGCGGTTGCGTCTGATGGTGGTGGTCGGCGGCTTCCTTGCCCGACAGTGCGAGCGCGAGGAACGGGTTGTCGTTCGGCGTCGATGCGGCGAGGCCGAGCTTCTTGATGCCGTCGTCGAAATTGTCCGAGTGCCAGAATGCCTGTTCGGCATTCTTCGTGAGGCGGTTCAGGCGGATCACGTTCCAGCCCTTGATGACGATCACGATCCACGACAGGACCGACATCACGAGCAGCGTGATCGCAATGGCGCGCGTGACGAAATCACCTTGCGCCCAGACGTGCGCGATACCGTAGCTTTGCATTTTTTTGTTTCCTTTGAATCTTCCGGATGAGGCAGGTTAGTCGGTGAGCCCGAAGCTGTAGGGCTGTGTGCGGGCGGCGCGGATCGCCTGGCCGTTCTCGATGTACGGACGGCAGGTGGTCGCGCGCATCGCGTCGAGTGCGGCGTCGTCGAGGCGCGGATAGCCGCTGCTCTTCTGCAGCTCGATGCTTTCGATCTTGCCGGTCACGCCGACGACGAAGTGAACATAGGCGGTACCCGATTCGCCGCGGCGGCGCGACATCGACGGATAGTCAGGCTTCACGAAGTTGCATTGGAGCGTCGGCACGTTCTTCGGTGCGCTGACCTGCATCGTTTCGCGCGCCGGGTTCGGCGTGGCGGCCGGTGCGGCGGGAGCGGGCGCGGCGGGAGCAGGTGTCGGATCGGCGGCGGGAGCGGGCGCGGGTGACGGGGCAGGCGAGGGCGCAACCGGCAGCGGGGTCGGTTTCGCCGCTTTCTGCACCGGCTTCGGTTCGACCTTCGGCTTCACGCGGGGCACGGGCTTCGGCGGCGCGGGCTGCGCGATCGATTCGGCCGCGACCTGCTGCGCGATCGGCGCGGGCGTGATGAGCTGCGCGGTGATCGTCTGGACCTCGACCGATTTCGGCGGCGGCGCGTTGCGATGGAGCCACGCGGCCGTCAGCATGATCGCGTGTGCGGCAAGCACGCCGACCGCGACGACGATCACTCGGGGATTCATACGTGGTGCAGCCGGCATGGCGCCGGCAGGAGCGAGATGCGAAGCCTGCATGTTAGCTTGAAAGAACGACGTCGCACCCGGGGCGCGGCGGGTGAATCGGCATCACTTGCGGAAGATCAGCAGCGAGATGCAAACGGTGGTTACGAATCCGATCAGCAATTCCATCACAGGCTCCTTGGCAGGTAAGCCGTTGGCTCGCGCGGACGGTGGCTTGCTGACGGTCAAGACAAAAAATGCGGCCGGGGCCGCATGCGTACGCTTCGCGCCGCTCAGGCCGCCTTGCGGTCGTAGAACGTGACCGGGATCGGATGAGCATGATGCTCGACACCGCACCGGCTCGCGCAGACGCCTTGCTCGGCCATGAGGTCGCGTACGGACTCCTCGCACTTGCCGCAGCACGTGGCCACGCCGAGCTCGAACTGGAGTTCATCGAAAGAGTTCACGCCCTCGGCGAGGGACGCGCGAATCTTGCGATCGGAAACAGACTTGCACACGCAGACGATCATGATGAGTTGCGATAGCTAACGTTAATGCGAATTATTATCATTAATTTTGCCGGTGTTGACAAGCATGGGTCGGGCTTTTTTTAAGGTCATCGGACCCTTGAAACGATGGGGCGGGGGACACCGCGGCGGGAGCCGGCGTACCGGCGCGTCAGGCGGTCGCGCAGGCGCGCGCGTTCGGCGAGGAAATGGTGACGGATTCGACCGGCGCATCGAGGCCGAGCAGCGTCGATGCGAGCGCGCGCAGTTGCAGGCCGTCGCTCGTCGAGCAGAAGCGCGGCGGCGCGGCATGCGTGCCGGCCGGCGCGCGCAGCCCGCGTTCGTCGAGCACCCGCGCGAGCTGGCGGGCGATGGCATCGCTCGTGTCGACGATCGTCAGGCGCTCGCCAACAAGGTCACGAATTGTTTCTGTGAAGAACGGATAGTGCGTGCAGCCGAGTACCAGCGTATCGGCACCGTCGTCGAGCATCGGCTGTAGATAACGCTGAAGCAGCGCACGCAATGCGGGCGAGTTCGTATCGCCGCGTTCGATCGCCTCGACGAGCCCGTGGCCGGGCTGGCAGATGAAGCGGCGGCCGGCGCCGTAGCGGTCGAGCAGCGCCTGGAAGCGCGGGCTGTTCAGCGTCGACTGCGTGGCGAGCACGCCCGCGACGCCGGTCGTGGACAGCGCGGCGGCCGGCTTGATGCCCGGCTCGACGCCGACGAGCGGGATCGACAGGCGTTCGCGGATGGCCGCGATCGCCCGTGCCGTTGCCGTGTTGCACGCGATGACGAGCGCTTTCGCGCCTTCGCGGGCGAGCCACTCGCCGATGGCCAGCGTGCGTTCCGTAATGAATGCCTCGTCGCGCGGGCCATATGGCGCGTGGTGCGAGTCGGCGACGTAGACGAACGATTCGTCGGGCAGGTGCGCGCGCGCGGCGCGCAGCACCGACAGGCCGCCGAGCCCCGAGTCGAAGATGCCGACAGGGGCGGCGGCGCGCGGCGCGGGAGCGGCGGACGGATTCGTCATCGTCAGGCGGGCGGCGGACTGGCGGGCAGGGCGATTACTCGGGCGAACCCATCATCGTTTGCTGGTAGTTCTGCAGGCCGACCTTGCCGATCAGGTCGATCTGCGTCTCGAGCCAGTCGATGTGTTCTTCGGTGTCGTCGAGGATCTTTTCGAAGATCTCGCGCGACACGTAGTCGCGCACCGATTCGCAGTAGGCGATCGCTTCCTTGCAGGTGGACTGCGAGATCTGCTCGAGCTTCAGGTCGCACTTCAGGATCTCTTCGGTTTCCTCGCCGACGAGCAGCTTGTGCAGGTCCTGCAGGTTCGGCAGGCCGTCGAGCATGAACACGCGCTCGATCAGCCAGTCGGCGTGCTTCATTTCGCCGATCGACTCGTCGTATTCGTGCTTGCCGAGCTTGTCGAGGCCCCAGTGCTTGTACATGCGCGCATGCAGGAAGTACTGGTTGATCGCCGTGAGTTCATTCTTCAGTTGGGCGTTCAGATATTCGATGACTTTCTTGTCGCCTTGCATGGCTGTTCCTTGTTCAGTGGGGCTTCAGAAACCGAACGATAATCGCTCGAACGAGAAAAGCCAAGCCTCGAAGCCTTGTCGGGCCTGCCTTTTGCGTGTAATGAGAATCAGCCTTGAACAACCGGCCGCGGACAATAATGAGAATGAGAAGTAAAAAGGCCGGACATCCGTCCGGCCTTTCGTTCGATCGCGCTTAAGCGGTGGCGACCGGGATCTTGCCGATCTTCGCCTGCCATTCCTTCGGACCCGTCTGGTGCACCGACGTACCCGACGAATCGACGGCCACCGTCACCGGCATGTCCTGCACGTCGAACTCGTAGATCGCTTCCATGCCGAGGTCTTCGAACGCGAGCACCTTCGCGCCGCGGATCGCCTTCGACACGAGGTAGGCCGCGCCGCCGACCGCCATCAGGTAGGCCGCCTTGTGCTTCTTGATCGCGTCGATCGCGACCGGGCCGCGCTCGGCCTTGCCGACCATCGAGATCAGACCCGTCTGAGCGAGCATCGTCTCGGTGAACTTGTCCATGCGCGTGGCCGTCGTCGGGCCGGCCGGGCCGACCACTTCGTCGCGTACCGGATCGACCGGGCCGACGTAGTAGATCACGCGGTTCGTGAAGTCGACCGGCAGCTTCTCGCCCTTCGCGAGCATGTCGGCGATGCGCTTGTGCGCGGCGTCGCGGCCGGTGAGCATCTTGCCCGACAGCAGCAGCGTCTGGCCCGGCGTCCAGCTCGCGACTTCTTCCGGCGTCAGCGTGTTCAGGTCGACGCGCTTGCTGGTTTCCGTGTTCGGTTCCCACTGCACCTTCGGCCAGGCGTCGAGCGACGGCGCTTCGAGCTTGGCCGGGCCCGAGCCGTCGAGCACGAAGTGCGCGTGGCGCGTGGCCGCGCAGTTCGGGATCAGCGCGACCGGCTTCGAGGCCGCGTGCGTCGGTGCAGCCATGATCTTCACGTCGAGCACGGTCGCGAGGCCGCCGAGGCCCTGCGCGCCGATGCCGAGCGCGTTGACCTTCTCGTGCAGTTCGACGCGCAGTTCCTCGACCCAGTCCTTCGGGCCGCGCGCGATGATTTCCTGGATGTCGATCGGCTCCATCAGCGATTCCTTCGCCATCAGCATCGCCTTCTCGGCGGTGCCGCCGATGCCGATCCCGAGCATGCCCGGCGGGCACCAGCCGGCGCCCATCGTCGGGACCGTCTTCAGCACCCAGTCGACGATCGAGTCGGACGGGTTCAGCATCACGAACTTCGACTTGTTTTCCGAGCCGCCGCCCTTCGCCGCGACCTGCACGTCGACCTTGTCGCCCGGCACGATCTCGTAGTGGATCACGGCCGGCGTGTTGTCCTTCGTGTTCTTGCGGGCGCCTTCCGGCGGATTGACGATCGATGCGCGCAGCACGTTGTCCGGGTGCGTGTAACCGCGGCGCACGCCTTCGTTGATCATGTCGGTGAGGCCCATCGTCGCGCCGTCCCAGCGCACGTCCATGCCGACCTTCACGAAGATCGTGACGATGCCGGTGTCCTGACAGATCGGGCGCTTGCCCTCCGCGCACATGCGGCTGTTCGTGAGGATCTGCGCGATCGCGTCCTTCGCCGCCGGGCTCTCTTCCAGCTCGTACGCGCGGCCGAGAGCCTGGATGTAGTCGAGCGGGTGATAGTAGCTGATGTACTGCAGCGAATCCGCGATGCTCTGGATCAGGTCTTCCTGTTTGATGACGGTCATGGCTGAGACTCTGTGGGGACAGTGGGGAAGGGGTTGCCGACGGTTCAGGCCGCCGGTCGGGACGCCGCGGGCGCATGCGTCTCGTGGAAATGGGCCGGGTGCGTGTGCGTCGTCAGGCGGTCGACCCACGCCATCACGAGCGCCGACACGAGGAACGACACGTGGATGATCACCTGCCACATGATCGCGTGCGTCGTGTGCTGGTCGGGGTTGATGAAGGTCTTCAGCAGGTGGATCGACGAAATGCTGATCAGCGCCATCGACAGCTTGACCTTCAGCACGCCCGCGTTCACGTGGTCGAGCCATTCGGGCTCGTCGGGGTGACCTTCGATGCCGAGCCGCGACACGAACGTCTCATACCCGCCGACGATCACCATGATCAGCAGGTTCGAGATCATCACCACGTCGATCAGGCCGAGCACCGCGAGCATCACGCTGATTTCGTCGAGGCCCGTCGCATGCGACAGCAGGTGCCAGACTTCTTTCAGGAACAGGAACACGTAGACGGCTTGCGCGACGATCAGGCCGAGGTAAAGCGGAACCTGGAGCCAGCGGCTCATGAAAATCAGCGCGGGAAGCGGGCGAAGCGGGCGACGGCCGGGACGGCCGGGCGAATGCGGGGCGGACATGTCGGAGTACGGGCGCGGTGCGCAGGTATCGGGGGTAATCTTGAAAAGGCGCGCTATTGTAACGCGTCGGCCGGCGCGGCTGCAGCGACGCGCCGGCCGACGCGGGGGACGGATCAGGAGGCGGCGGCCGGCACGCGTTTCACGCGCAGGCTCGCGAGCACGATGCCGGCGACGACGCACGCGAGCGCGACGCCGTGCGCGAGCGTCGGGCGCTCGCCGAGGAATGCGATGCCGTACGCGGCCGCGGCGATCGGCAGCACCGCGCTGAACACGCCGGCGAGGCTGCCCGGCACGTGCCGGATGCCCTTCATCCACAGCCAGAACGAGAAGATGCTGGCCGACAGCCCGTACCAGACGACGAGCGCCCACGTGCCGGCGGGCACGCTCGCGTAATCGAAGTGCCACAGCGCCGTCGCGCCGAGCGGCAGCATCAGGAACAGGCCGAACAGGTGGGTATACGCGCAGATGTCGATCGGCGCGAGCGTCTGCGTGAGCCGGCGCGACAGGATCACGTAGATCGATTCGCAGCACACCGCGCCGAGGATCAGCAGATTGCCCGCCAGCGAGCCGGACGCGTCGCCCTGCGCGCCGTGGCCGGCCGCGCTGCCGTTGGCGAGGTTGATCGTCACGACGCCGACGATCGCGAGCGCGATCGACACGAGCGCACGGCCGTTCGGTTTTTCACGCAGGATCAGCCATGCGAACAGCGCGACGATCGCCGGAATCGTGCTCGTGATGACGCCCGCGGCCACCGCGCTCGTGCGCTGCACGCCGTTGAGCATCAGCAGCGTGAACATGAAGGTGCCGAAGAACGCTTGCAGGAACAGGTTCAGCCATTCGCCGCGCTTGACCGCGCGCATCTTCACGGGGCTGAACAGCGGCCACAGCACGGCGATCGCGATCACGAAGCGCAGCGTGGCGAGGATCGCGACGGGGACGAATGCAACGATGGATTTACCGATACCGACGTTGCTGCCGACGAACAGCATCGACAGGATGAGGAAGAGGGCGTAGCGATTCAAGCTGGAATCCGGAAGGCGAGTTCAGTTAGGATTGTAGGGTCGCGGTTGTAACAGCGTAAAGCCGAGCTCGATGCGGCGCTCCGCGCGCGAAACGCCAGGCCGCGTAAGTGACGGGTAAGTTGGAGCGCTTATCGTGGAAACCGCCGGGCCGCGAGTCACGTTCGCGTGATGTGGTGCGGCGCAGCATCGCGCGCAGGCTTTCGCGGCCGCGTGCAGGTGGGTGGGAGACAGCGGCGCGCACGCGCCGGCCAAGACGACGCGCGGCGCGCACGATCGCGCCGCCATGCAGAGGATTCATGTTCACCAAGGGGTAGTCGATGTCTGCGATTGAATCGGTTCTTCACGAAACCCGTCAGTTCCCGCCGCCCGCGGCGCTCGAGAAGACGGCGACCATTTCCGGCATGCCGGCCTATCGCGCGCTCGTTGCCGAGGCCGAGCAGGATTACGAGGGCTTCTGGGCGCGCCTCGCGCGCGAGGGCCTCACGTGGCACAAGCCGTTCACGAAGGTGCTCGACGAGCGCCACGCGCCGTTCTACAAATGGTTCGACGATGGCGAGCTGAACGCGTCGTACAACTGCCTCGACCGTCACGTCGAAGCCGGTAACGGCGAGCGTGTCGCGGTGATCTTCGAGGCCGACGACGGCACTGTCACCCGCGTCACCTATGCGGATCTCCTCGCACGCGTGTCGCGCTTCGCCAATGCGCTGAAGAAACGCGGGATCGGCAAGGGCGATCGCGTCGTCATCTATATCCCGATGTCGATCGAAGGCATCGTCGCGATGCAGGCCTGCGCGCGCATCGGCGCGACGCACTCGGTCGTGTTCGGCGGCTTCTCCGCGAAATCGCTGAACGAGCGGCTCGTCGACGTCGGTGCCGTGGCACTCATCACCGCCGACGAGCAGGCGCGCGGCGGCAAGACGCTGCCGCTCAAGAGCATCGCCGACGAGGCGATCGCGATGGGCGGCTGCGACGCGCTCAAGAGCGTGATCGTCTATCGCCGCACCGGCGGCAAGATCGACTGGCACGCAGGCCGCGACCTGTGGATGCACGAGCTCGTCGACGGCGAGTCCGATCGCTGCGAGCCGACCTGGGTCGGCGCCGAGCATCCGCTGTTCATCCTGTATACGTCGGGCTCGACCGGCAAGCCGAAGGGCGTGCAGCACAGCACGGGCGGCTATCTGCTGTGGGCCGCGCAGACGATGAAGTGGACCTTCGACTGGAAACCCGACGACGTGTTCTGGTGCACGGCCGACATCGGCTGGGTCACGGGCCACACGTACATCACGTACGGCCCGCTCGCATGCGGCGGCACGCAGGTCGTGTTCGAGGGCGTGCCGACGTATCCGGACGCCGGGCGCTTCTGGAAGATGATCGGCGACCACAAGGTCACCGTGTTCTATACGGCGCCGACCGCGATCCGTTCGCTGATCAAGGCAGCCGAAGCCGACGACAAGGTCCACCCGAAGAGCTATGACCTGTCGAGCCTGCGCATCATCGGTACGGTCGGCGAGCCGATCAACCCGGAAGCGTGGATGTGGTACCACAAGCACGTCGGCCACGAGCGTTGCCCGATCGTCGATACGTGGTGGCAGACCGAAACCGGCGGCCACATGATCACGCCGCTGCCGGGCGCGACGCCGACCGTGCCGGGCTCGTGCACGCTGCCGCTGCCGGGCATCATGGCCGCGGTGGTCGACGAGACGGGCCAGGACGTGCCGAACGGCCAAGGCGGCATTCTCGTCGTCAAGCGTCCGTGGCCCGCGATGATCCGCACGATCTGGGGCGACCCGGAGCGTTTCAAGAAGAGTTACTACCCGGAAGAACTCGGCGGCACGCTGTATCTGGCCGGCGACGGCACCGTGCGCGACAAGGAGACCGGCTACTTCACGATCATGGGCCGGATCGACGACGTGCTGAACGTGTCGGGCCACCGGCTGGGCACGATGGAGATCGAATCGGCGCTGGTGTCGCATGAACTGGTGGCCGAGGCGGCGGTGGTCGGCCGCCCGGACGATACGACGGGCGAGGCGGTCGTGGCATTCGTGGTGCTGAAGCGCTCGCGCCCGGAAGGGGACGAAGCCGCGGCGCTCGCGAAGGCGCTGCGCGACTGGGTCGGCAAGCAGATCGGGCCGATCGCGAAGCCGAAGGACATCCGCTTCGGCGACAACCTGCCGAAGACGCGCTCGGGCAAGATCATGCGGCGCCTGTTGCGCTCGCTCGCGAAGGGCGAGGCGATCACGCAGGACACGTCCACGCTCGAGAACCCGGCCATCCTCGAACAGCTCACCGAAGTGCGCTGAGCACCAGCCGGTTGCGCATCATGCGCACGAGCCCCTGCGCGGCAATCCCGATTGCCCGCGCAGGGGCTTTTTGCTACATAACGGCATGACCGTACCGACCCGTTCGGCGCCTGCTGCGCCACCGCCCGTTCCCGAGCCGCTCGCGCGTGCGCATGCACGCTACTGGCGCTTCAACGTCGCGCTGATCGCGGTGCTGATGGCGATCGGCTTCGCGGTGTCGTTCATCGTGCCGTTCTTCGGGCCCGCGCTCGCCGGCGTCCGCTTTGCCGGCTTCAGCCTGCCGTTCTACGTCGGCGCGCAGGGCGCGATTCTCGTCTACCTCGTGCTGATCGTCGTCTACATCGGGCTGATGCAGCGCGCGGACCGCACGCTGCGCCGCGCGTACGACGAGCATGCGGCACGCGCCGGCCATGCGAACGGCGGGCGCTGATTCATGCTGACGCGTCGACTGATACGCGCATACGCGCTCTACACGCTCGGGTTTCTCGGCTTCGTGCTGCTGATGTGGCGGATCGAGCGCGCGACGGGCTCGGGCGTCTGGATCGGCTACGTGTTCCTGTTCGTGCCGATCGCCGTGTATGCGGTGATCGGCTTGTTGTCGCGCACGTCCGATCTCGTCGAGTACTACGTGGCCGGGCGGCGCGTGCCGTCCGCGTTCAACGGGATGGCGACGGCGGCCGACTGGCTGTCGGCCGCATCGTTCATCGGCCTGGCCGGCTCGCTCTACGCCACCGGTTACGACGCGCTCGCGTACGTGATGGGCTGGACGGGCGGATTCTGCCTCGTCGCGTTTCTGCTCGCGCCGTATGTGCGCAAGCTCGCGCGCTACACGATTCCGGATTTTCTCGGCACGCGTTTTTCGAGCACGGCCGTGCGCGCGCTGGCGGCGGGTGCCGCGATCCTGTGTTCGTTCGTGTACCTCGTCGCCCAGATTCAGGGGATCGGCCTGATCGCGACGCGCTTCATCGGCGTCGATTTCGCGATCGGCATCTTCTGCGGGCTCGCGGGCATTCTCGTGTGCTCGTTTCTCGGCGGAATGCGTGCGGTCACGTGGACCCAGGTCGCGCAGTACATCATCCTGATCAGCGCGATCCTGATTCCGGTGTCGTTGATCGCGATGAAGAACGGGCTCGGCCCCGTGCCGCAGTTCAATTACGGCAAGCTGATGGAGCGGGTCGCGGCGCGCGAGGCGCAGGTGCGCGACGCGCACGACGAGCAGCAGGTGCGCGACGCGTACCGCCGGCAGGCCGCGGCGATCCAGACGCGGCTCGACCGTTTGCCGGCGTCGTATGCGGATGCGCGCCGGCATCTCGTCGACCAGCTCGCCGACCTGCGGCGCCACAACGGGCCGCTGCGCGAGATCAGCCAGCGCGAGCGCGAGCTGGCCGATTTCCCGCGCGATCCGGCGGCGGCGCGCGTGGCGTGGACGCAGGCGCGCGACGACCTGCTCGCGCGTGCCGAGCCGCCCGTGCCGATGCACGAGCCGTTTCCGGCCGCGAGCGAAGACGAACGCAAGCCGCGCGAGCGGAACTTCCTCGCGCTGCTGCTGTGCCTGTCGCTGGGCACCGCGAGCCTGCCGCACATCCTGACGCGCTACAACACGACCACGTCGGTCGCGTCGGCACGGCGCTCGGTCGGCTGGACGCTGTTCTTCATCGCGCTGTTCTATCTGAGCGTGCCGGTGCTGGCGGTGCTGATCAAATACGAGATCCTCGCGAATCTCGTCGGGCGGCCGTTCGCCGAATTGCCGGCATGGGTCACGCAATGGCATCACTTCGAACCCGACCTGATCAGCGTCGTCGAGGTGATTCGCGACGGCATCGTGCACTGGTCGGAAATCCAGATGCAGCCGGACATCGTCGTGCTGGCCGCGCCGGAGATCGCGGGGCTGCCGTACGTGGTGTCGGGGTTGATCGCGGCCGGCGCGCTGGCCGCGGCGCTGTCGACCGCGGACGGGCTGCTGCTGACGATCGCGAACGCGCTGTCGCACGACGTCTATTACTGCATGGTCGCGCCCGATGCGTCGAGCCAGCGGCGCGTGACGATCTCGAAGGTGTTGCTGCTCGGGGTGGCGCTGTTCGCGTCGTATGTCGCGTCGCTCAATACCGGGAAGATTCTGTTTCTGGTCGGGGCGGCGTTTTCGCTGGCGGCGTCGAGCTTCTTTCCGGTGCTGGTGCTGGGCGTGTTCTGGAAACGCACGACGACGCGCGGCGCGATCGCCGGGATGGTGACGGGGTTGGCGGTGTGTGTGTACTACATCGTGTCGACGTATCCGTTCTTCACGCAACTGACCGGGTTCGCCGGGCGCACGTGGTTCGGGATCGAGCCGATCAGCTCAGGCGTGTTCGGTGTGCCGGCGGGGTTCGCGGTAGCGATCGTGGTGAGTCTGTGCGACAAGCGGCCGGATGAGTACACGCGGGCGCTGGTGGATTACATTCGGCATCCGTGAGGGAGCGGGACCGATGCATCGTGTCGGCGCCCCAAATGAAAAGCCCCCTGATTCATAGGGGAAATCAGGGGGGCTTCACGTATTCTGGCGGAGAGAGGGGGATTCGCCCACACAAGCGCGGGCCGCGGATTCGCTTGCAGGCGAATCCCTTCGAATCCCCCGCGCAAGCCGAACGATCGGCTTGCTTCTCTCCGGAAACGAAAATGCCCGCTGGCCGCGGGCATTTGAATTCTGGCGGAGAGAGGGGGATTCGAACCCCCGATAGGCGATTAACCTATACACGCTTTCCAGGCGTGCGACTTAAACCACTCATCCATCTCTCCGGAAGACCGAGAGTATAGCAAACTCTGGCGGTAGCCCGCCACTCCCTTCCGCGCCCGTCGGAAATTCGTCGCCGACAGCCACACCGAGCGCGGATCGCCTTGTGTCGGCTGTCCGCCGACATCGACGACCGGTACGAGCGGTTCGCCACCTTGCACGGTCGCGCGCGGAACGTCGTCTTCTTGCCGAACACGTCCGTTGCATAGCGGGCGCCGGCTCGTACTGTGTCGCCCGGAACGATGAAGCCGCGTGGCCCGCGTTGCACGCTGCGTCCGGTGCGGCTCGAGACAACTGGCTGCGCTTCACGGGCGATCGCGCACAACCGCCGAGCGGGCGTCGGGACGACATGCGATCATGCGAAGTCCGTATTCGTCGTGACAAACCGTGCGCACCGGTTGCGGCTGGTCGAGCCGATCACGACGATGCCCTCCGTCCGCACAGTTCGCTTCAGAAGGAACGCCGCATCATGTCGCTCTCCGCCTTGCTCGCTTTTGCGCTGATCCTGTCCGTCGGTGTCGCGACGCCCGGGCCGACGGTGTTGCTCGCGATGAGCAACGGTTCGCGATACGGGCTGCGCCACGCGATGGTCGGCATGCTCGGCGCCGTCACTGCCGACGTCGTGCTCGTCGCGCTGGTCGGATTCGGCCTCGGCGTGCTGCTCGACGCGTCGGAAACGGCGTTCGTGACGCTGAAGCTGCTCGGTGCGGCGTGGCTCGCGTACGTCGGCATCCGGATGCTGATGTCGAGCGGTGGCTCCGCGGTCGAGCAGGCAGACGTACCCGGGACGCCCGATCGCCGGAGCGCCTTTCTGAAAAGCTTCTTCGTCGCGATGAGCAACCCGAAGTACTACCTGTTCATGTCCGCGCTGCTGCCGCAGTTCGTCGACCGGTCGCACGCGATCGCGCCGCAGTACGCGATCCTCGCGGCGACGATCGTCGCGATCGACGCGATCGGGATGACCGCTTACGCGCTACTCGGCGTGCATTCGGTCCGCGTATGGAAGGCTGCGGGGGAGAAGTGGCTGAACCGGGTCAGCGGGTCGTTGCTGCTGATGCTCGCGGGATACGTGGCGCTGTATCGCAAGGCCGTGCATTGACGCGGTGGCGCAGCGGGGAAGCGACGTAGCGTCGTGCCATCCGGACGAGATGACGTCGGCCGAGGATCGGCATTTCAGCGCGACGTTCGCCGGTATCGACGGACGACGGGCTTCACGATTCGTGACTTGGCGGTGTAGTTCGTCCTGCCCGTATCGGGAATGCAGCGCGTGCGGGAACGACACCGGGACGACGCTCGAGGGGCGCGGGACGGGATCGGCCGACTTCGAAAGAATGTGAACGGTCGACTCCGGTTGCGCGCCTGACAAAAAGGATTCTAAATCCTGTCAAAAATCCGTCGCCAACCTGACAAATTTGCTATGCTCGCCGAAAACCAGACGGGCGGCACTCCCAGGGCGGACAGCGGGTGTGATTGCCCGCCGAATAACGAAGTCAAACAAAAATCCTGAGAGTCACGCTGTGAATACAGCCGAATTACTACGCACGTTTGCGTCGGGGGTGGTCGATCAGAACAATCGGCCGGTTCGCATGAACTGGGGGCCCGCCCAGAAAACGCTCGAGCAGGTGCTCGCGCTCCAGTATGCCGATATCCGCGAAGGATTGATGACGGGCATCGAAGGGCATCTGACCTGCGTGTCGGCACGGGCCGATCTGCCGATCCGCAGCTTCATCGGGCTGCCGGTCTCCGTCGAGATGACGACCGATCGCGGGCGTCTCCATACCATCAACGGCATCGTCACCGACGTTCGCGCCGGACAATCGGACGGTTCACTCACCTGCTACCAATTGACGATTCGCGACGTGCTGTCCGTGATGGAGCGGCGCACCAATTCGCGGTTGTTTCGGTCCAAGAGCCTGCCCGACATCCTGGGTGTACTGCTTCAGGAATGGCGCCAGCGCAGTTCGGCGCTCGCGGGCGCATTCGAGTTCGACCTGTCCGGTCTGCAAGCCGAGCGTTACCCCGCGCGTGAACTCACGCGGCAGGTCAACGAGTCGGATGCGCACTTCATCCGGCGGCTGTTGCGACGGGAGGGAGCGACCGTATTCGTCAAGGCGGGCAAGGCCGGCGAGCGGGCGAGCGGCAATGTGCACGACACGCCCGTTCATACGCTCGTCTTTGCCGACGACCCGATGAAGTTGCCGCAGACGGCCGCCGGCACCGTCCGCTACCATCGCGACGCCGCCACCGAAGAGCGTGACTCGATCACGCTGTGGGCGACGAGCCGCCGGTTGATCCCGGGCAAGATCATTCGGCCGACGTGGGACTACAAGAGCGGCCGGATGTCGCAAACCGAGCAGGCGACGATCGTCGATCAGGGCGACGGCGGCAACGACCTCGGGCATTTGCTGGCCGACGTCGTCATCGATATCCCGCACGCCGGGGATTCGTCGTCCGATCTCGACCGGATCGGCAAGGACCGGATGCTGGCGCATGAACTGCGTGCCGAATCGGTCGACGGCGTGAGCAATGTGCGCGATTTGGCCGTCGGCCACTGGTTTGCGCTCGCGGAGCATCCGCAGCTCGACACGATGCCGGCCGAACAGCGGCAGTTTGTCGTCACGTCGCTTCATCATTGCGTGCGGAACAACCTGCCGAAGGAACTCAACGAGCGCGCGCAATCGCTGTTCGCGGCAAGCCGCGTGCTGTTCAACGCGGTGCCGTCCGACGTGAACGGCACGTCGGGCGACGAAGGCGATAGGCGCTACGAGAATACGTTCTCGTGCGTGCGGCGCGGCGTGCCGCTGACGCCGGCCTACGATCCCCACGTCGACCTGCCGCCCGTGCATCCGATGACGGCCGTCGTCGTCGGGCCGGAGGGCGAGGAGGTGTTCTGCGATGAAATGGGCCGTATCCGCGTGCGGATCCAGGGGCTGAGCCCGGACGATCATGCGCACGCACAGGGCGCCGGCACGAGCGGCACACCGTCCGACAGCGCGCCGGTGCGCGTTGCCTGCGCGCTCGCCGGGCCCGGCTTCGGCGCGAATACGTTGCCGCGCGTCGGCATGGAAGTGCTGATCGGCCATATCGGCGGCGATCCGGACCGGCTCGTCGTGATGGGCGTGCTGGCCAACGGGCCGAACATGCCGGCGACCTTCAGCCATACCGGCGCGCTGCCGGGCAACCGCTATCTTTCCGGCACGAAGACGAAGGAAATCAAGGGGCAGCGGTACAACCAGATCCGCTTCGACGATACGCCCGGGCAGATCAGCAGCCAACTGGCGAGCGAGCATGCGTACAGTCAGCTGAATCTCGGCTATCTGACGCAGCCGCGCGACAACGGGCAGGGCGCGGCGCGCGGCGAGGGCGCCGAATTGCGCAGCGATGCGCACGTGGCGATTCGCAGCGGCAAGGCGATGCTGATTTCGGCTTGGGAGCGCCTGCGCGCGAGTGACGGGCATCTCGCGCGGGACGAGTATCTGCACCTGATGCAGGAATGCGTCGAGCTGTTCAAGAGCCTTGGCGACTATGCGGGCCAGCACCAGGGCGTGGCGCTGGATACGCAGCCGCACGATGCACTCGTGACCACGGTGAAAGGCTGGCCGAATGGCGACGCGTCCGGCGGCGGTGAATCGTCAGGCGCGTCGATGGCCGCGATCGGTATCACCGCGCCGGCCGGCATCAGCATGGCGACGCCGAAGACCGTGACGACCCATGCAGGCGGCAACGTCGATGTCGTCGCGCAGAACCACCTGCAGTACACGAGCGGGCAGCGGATCAACCTGCAGGCCGGGCATGGCGTGGCGATGTTCGCGCACAGCGAGGGCGTGTCGGCCATCGCCAACCAGGGGAAAGTGGCGCTGCAGAGCCAGAACGACGACACGCAGATCGATTCGGCGAAGAACATCCAGATGACGGCGGGTGGCGGCAAGCTCGCGGGCATGGCCAGCGAGCAGGTCGTGTTCGTGACGTCGGGCGGCGCGTACCTGAAGCTGCAGGGCGGCGATATCGAGCTCGGGTGTCCGGGGAGTTTCACCGTCAAGTCGGCGTCGCATACGTGGGCCGGGCCGGCGAGCATGAGCGCCGACTTTCCGAAGTTCGACCAAGGCTCGCTGGGGCGGGTGCCGAAGCTGGTCCGGGCCACGGACGGGCAGCCGGTCGAGGGCATGGAAGCCGAGGTGCGAAAGGCGTCGGGCGAATTGATCAAGGGGAAGACCGACGCGCAAGGCAAGCTGGCGCCGGTCAGCAGCGACCAGTTCGAACAATTGGCGGTTCGCTTCTTCAAGTCGAGAACCTGAGCCGAGTCTTCAAGAAAAACAACATGTTCAACTACAACTTTGCGCAGAACCCGGGCGGGCAACCGTCGACGGACGACCCGTCGCAGACTCCGGTGGGTGGTGGGCTGGGGACGACGCTGTTCAACCGCAACGACCTCGAGTGCGTGATGCAGATGCCGCTGCCGGGCGTCGTCATTTTCGTGCACGGGGTGAATTCGGAAGGGGAATGGTTCCAGGAGGCCGAGAAGGGGCTGTGTGCCGGGTTGAACCGGCGGATGGGGCGTTATGACGATCAGCTGTTCCATTGGGGGCCGGTGGCCGGGCAGATGACGCCGGTCAGCTATATCGAAAGCCTGACGCCGGACGGCTTCCTGAATCCGGAAATGTCGTCGAAGACGTACATCAAGCCCGATCCGTCGTTTTCGCCCGTCATCCACTTTCGGTGGGGCTATGCCGCGAATGCGCAGGAGCTGAAGGAGTATGGCGACAAGATCATGCTCAACGAGAAGAATTACTGGGGCGGTGGCCCGTTCGCGGGCGGGTGTTCGAGTCTGCCGGATCTGTGGAACGACGGATTGAACGATCGGCTCTTTCTGTGGCTGACCGTTCAGCACATGAACAGCATCGGCAATCGAAAAATCTACTCCACGCCGCCGCGCACTTACGGCGTACTTGGCGCGCTGCGGCTGGCACGCCTGGTCGAGTCGATCCGCAAACGACAGGCCGACGCGCCGATCACGATCGTGTGCCACAGCCAGGGAAACATGATCGGCCTTGCCGCCGCATTCCTCGGCGACCGGTTGCCCGAGGTGACGGATCAGTGGGGCAAGAAAGGGCGCTGCGTCGCCGACACTTATGTGCTCGCCAATCCTCCGTACAGTCTCGTCGAGGCCAACATGACCGACTCATGGGCCCAGCGCGGAGTGCGCGACAAGAACGGTCACGTGGGGCGCGAGACCTATGTCGCGCGCAAGGAGACGTTGAGGGCGTACTTCGATATCCTGCGTGCCCGGGCCGAGCTCGAGATGCCTGCGGAGGATCTCGATCGCGCGATGGAAAGCGCGAGACCGTCGAAGGATGGAGGCAAACCGTATAGCGCGGCCAAGGACCGGGAGGCGCATGGGCTGTACCAGAAAAACACCTATGGAAGAGTGACGCTGTACTGCTGTCCGCACGATCAGGTCATTTCCGCCCTGACCGTTCAGGGGATCGGCTGGCGCGGGATGAGTATCGATGAAATCAGTGCGACGAACGCGTGGGGCGTTTTTTCGCAACGCGTGTTCGCGTCGAATTTCGAGGTGGGCGGAGAGAGCAAGCTCTATCGGTACTGGCAGGATGACTGGCGCAAGGACAAGAACCAGAAGGAAGGTTTCTGGTATCCGCCATCACCACCGGCGCGCTATGGTCTTGGACGAGGCATGCATTCCAATGAAGGGTGGATCGCGAAATTCATCACCCTTGTAACAAGCCCGGCGCTCTATCTATTCAATTTGACGAACATGGCGGTCAATGCCGATCCGCCCAAAGACTGGGAAATCCCGATTACGGCACCGATGCTCGACAAGGAGACTCGCTTCCTCCCGCAGGCGTTGCGCTATGGCAAACCGTCGGGCGCTCGCGATGCGCAAGGGAAACCGATCGAGGAAGGACGCTTCAACGAGGGTTACGATCCGCCGTCGGCTGGGCGTGACGCCAACAAGGAGAACAAGCGTGATGACGATCCATACGACAACTTCGACGCGAAGTCGGAAAAATTCAAGACCGAGGGCGATGCGCTGAAGGCGCAGGGGGACGCGGCGTCCGAGGCTGCGCAGCGATACGAGGATCATTCCATTCTCCGGATGGAAGCGCGGAGATCCGGAAATCGCCGCTGGGTCGACAAGAACGGAAATGTGGTCGGGGAGGATAATCCGGCGTCAGCGAGTGCTGACTATACCGAATGGCGGAACAACGAGATATTCCAGATTCTGAACGGCGGGGACAAGAATAACCCCACTAACCATTCGACCATCATGACCAACAAGGATCATGCTGAAAAGGCATTGGCTTACGATGTGGCAATTGGGCTGTGCTATCTGACAGAGATGGATTGGCAGGACCTCAGGATTCAGGCTGATTGGCGATTTGCCAATAGTCTGGGTGATGAGGGTCAGAATGGTAAGATCGCGGAATACATTTTGACTGGAAAGTGCGATAAATCATTTTTGCAGGATTGGGTGGTCAAGGATGCTCATGCAAAAATGCCTTCCAAGATACACGACGAGCGAGATGGTGGATTTTTCATGAAGCTTGGAGGCATTTTATGAGATCGGCCATTGCTACGTGGCCGCGTCGATTTGGAGTCGCCGGCGGTGCATTGCTTCTTGCGTTGGGTGTATCAGTTTTAATATTGGTTTCGTCTGATGAGGCGACAGGAGCGCTGTTGAGCATGGGAACTCTGATGAAGCGGTTAGTCCTGGTTCCAGGGCTTGTGGCAATCATGGTATTTGCATTTGCAACTGTGATGGCGGGGCCGCGAGCAGTTGCGGCCTCATTGAACGAGAAGGCGGCTCCGGCCACCGGAGTTGGGGCGTCCAGACCATTCGTTGCTCAGGTCGTCGGGCTTGGCTGGATGAACCCGCTGCAGCGCAAGGATTACAGCACCGAGTGGCAGACATTATGGACGCTCGGCCTGGTAAAGCCGAATGTCAACGATGATATGGTTCGGGTTAATCCTAAAAAATATTCAACCTTGCAACCGATTGCTATCGTGGCCGATGGTCGCCGGGGGCGTGAATCATTTTCCGGATTCTATAAAAAGTATGTCAATGAATTGCTGATCCTTTTTAGGACGCGATATTTTACGAATGAGGACTATTTTTACACGGTTAGCGCGGATAGTCAGAAGAAGTGGCGGGAATTGGCTGGCATGCATATCGAGCTCGCCATCCCCTCGGGCCGACTCGATCCTGGGCTGGCGTCGGCACATTTGCGAGATCAGATTGTTAACTTCTTCGAAATAGGAAATCCGTCCGCCAAAAATTTATGGAGCCACGACACACCGCCGGATGTGCACGTGACATCGGGGCAGGGGAATGCCGGCTTCACGTCGCTGAACGCGGCACTCGACTATCTGGCCGCCCATCCCGACAAAAGTGCGTGGGTAATGAACTGGGATGCACCGAGCTTTCCGCCGAACGACGAACAGATCAACGAGAACATGGTGGTGCTGTTCCTTGCCGGCCCGGATCTGAAGACCGAGCGCGAGCCGCTGGCGTGGATCGGTAAAGCCGCTCGAAGCAACGTCAAGGATTTCGACGCAAAGCAAGGCGCGAGTCGCGCGGTGCAGGCATGGAAGTCGACGATCGATACGGCGGCGACTAATGCAGGCGTGCCGGTGTCGTCATTGAATTACATCGTGCACGACGCGGGCAAGGGCAGCGATGCTGCATCGACAAGAATTGCATCGCTGTCGCAGACGCTGACGGAAGTACTGCCGGAATACGATTTCCGTACGCAGACCTTCAATACGTCGGCACTGCTCGGTGACATGGGCGCCGGCGCGGCGCTGACCGATGTGGCGCTGGCGATCGGCCGAGCGAATCACCTCGGTGGAAATGTGCTCGTAGCCGGAACGACGGACCCCGAGCATCCGACGGCAGTCGTCGTCGTCGCGCCGTCGAAGCTGACGCCGATCGACGCCGGCAAGGACTGGTTCCGCGCACGCGGTGAGAACAACGCGTACTTGCCGTGGTGGGGGCGCCGTCACGACGCGCGCCCTGCGTCGCAAGGCTATTCGGAGTAAGGAGCACGCATGCGCGGAATCATTCGAGTCGGCGACGCAACGAGCCACGGCGGTCAGGTCGTGACCGGCAGCGCGGTCAGCGAAGTGATGGGGCGGCCGGTCGCCCGGCTCGGCGATACGTGCATCTGTCCGATCGCGGGCCATCAGGCCTGCTTTATCGCCGAAGGCGATCCGCAGGTCATCGTCGACGGGAAACCGGCTGCATTCGATGGACACAAGACGTCGTGCGGTGCGACGCTGATTTCGAGTCTGGCGTCGTCCGGGCGGGAATGAATTGCCGGACCGGCGCTCGAAGTTGGCCGGTTCGATCGGGGTATTCATGCACTGCTTCACTCTTGCCAGACGTATCGGGTGCGTCTCGATCGTGATGGCGACACTCTTGTCGAGCCCGCCATTGCGGGCTGAGACGCGCGCCGCATTGACGCAATCCGTCGAAGGTGCTTCTGTCGCGCCGTTTGTTGCCCAAGTTGTCGGACTTGAATGGCTCAATCCGCTGCAGCGTCGTGACTAGCCGACCGAGTGGCAATTGCTGTGGACGTTGGGCTTGGCTCCTGCGAACAAGAATGACGATATGGTGCGCGCCAACCCTAAAAAGTACTCTACCGTTCAAGCGATCTCAATCATCGCGGATGGCAGCTCTGGACGTGAATCATTTGGTGGATTTTACGAGAAATATATCGACGAGTTGCTCGTATTGTTTCGTACTAGATATTTTACCGATTCCAACTATTTCTATACCGTGAAACCTGGTGACAGAAGTAGATGGCGTGAGCTGGCTGGCGTGCATGTTGAACTGGCAATTTCTGGTCGTCTTGATCCCATCAAGGCAAAGGCATATTTGCGTGATCAAATAATCAGCACGTTCGAGATCGGAAATTCATCGGCAAAAGATCTGTGGAGCCACGACACACCGCCGGATGTGCACGTGACATCGGGGCAGGGGAGTGCCGGCTTCACGTCGTTGAACGCCGCGCTGGACTACCTGGCCGCGCATCCCGACAAAAGCGTGTGGGTGATGAACTGGGACGCGCCAAGCTTTCCGCCGCAGGACGAACAGATCAACGAGAACATGGTGGTGTTGTTCCTCGCCGGCCCGGATCTGACGACCGAGCGCGAACCGCTGGCCTGGATCGGCAAGGCGGCGCAAGGCAGCGTTCAGGATTTCGACGCGAAGCAAGGCGAGGGCCGTGCGGTGCCGGCATGGAAGTCGACGATCGATGCAGCCGCAGCCAATGCGGGCGTCGCGGTCTCGTCGCTGAACTACGTTATCCACGATACGGGCAAGGGCAGCGCGGCCGCGTCGGCAAGGGCTGCGTCGCTTTCGCAGGGGCTCGCGGCAGCCGTGCCCGAAAGCGACCTCCGCGGCGGGACCTTCAACACGTCGGCACTGCTCGGTGACATGGGGGCCGGCGCGGCGCTGACCGATGTGGCGCTCGCGATCGGCCGCGCAAATCATCTCGGCGGCAACGTGCTTGTGGCGGGCACGACGGACACCGAACATCCGACGGCCGTGGTGGTGGTCGCACCGTCGAAGCTCACGCCGATCGATCCCGGCAAGGACTGGTTCCGCGCACGCGGGGAGAACAACGCGTACTTGCCGTGGTGGGGCCGCCGTCACGACGCGGGCCCGGCGTCGCAAGGCTACTCGGACTAGGGCGCGACGCCCGCGTTAAGCAATCTGTAACAATCAGCGGAATAGCGACAGGCCAATTCTTTCAAAATACTTTCCATTTCTCTCCGTCGGCGTGTGCGGAGAATTCCGGATTCATGCTCCATCAACGCATATGTCCTTACATTGCCGGAAGCAGTATCGAGATGGCCGTCGTATATATTACAAAGCGTATGGAAATTGAAAGACTTGCCTGGCTTGACGCGCCGCACCGTCGCCATTTATTGTCCGTCTGCCGCCCGTGAGAGAGCACGGCGGCAATCGCGGAAGCGCGCGTTGCGCGCACGACAACACACGTAGCAAAAAGCAGAAAAGGAAACGTGGTAGCCACATGAAGCCGCTATTCGACGACAACAAATCCGATGCGGTCAGCGCTCGTCCTTCCACCCCGTCTTCGTCACCCGTCGCCGTGCCAGCCGCCGTCGCCAACGCCGCCGCGCCGGCCGCGCAGCCGACGGAGCGCCTGATCACCGTCGACGAGATCGACCAGCTCGGCGCGACGCAGGGTGCGCGGATCGCCGCCTTTTCCCAGCAGATTCTCGCGAGCGTCCGCGCATCGGACGCCGACCAGTTCGGCGACAAGCTCAACGAGCTGATCGCGACCGCGAAGGGGCTCGACCCGCGCGGCGCCGACAAGGGCGGGCTGCTCACGCAGGTCACGCGGCTGTTCCGCTCGACCAAGGAGAAGCTGCTGTCGCAATACGAGTCGGTGAGCAAGCGGATGGACACGCTCGTCGTCGAGCTCGAAAACCATGCGCAGCGCCAGAAGGCCGGCATCGACGAGCTCGAGCGCATGTACAACGACAACTACGCATTGCACCAGGCGCTCGCGCAGTCGAAGGCGCACGGCGAAACGGCGCTCGCGACGCTGCGCGCGCATCTCGCGGCCGGCCAGCAGCCGGCGGACGATGCGTTCGCGGCGCAGCGCCTGCTCGACGTGAAGCGCAAGGTCGACGCACTGGAAAGCAAGCTCGACGATCTCGACCGCGCGATGCTGATGTCGAAGCAGCTCGCGCCGCAGATCCGGATGGAGCAGGACCAGAAGCGCACGCTGACGTCGAAGTTCATGACGATCAAGACGGTGCTGATCCCCGCGTGGACCAACGCGTTCGCGCTCTATCTCGAGCAGCTCGGCACGAAGCGCGCGGCGGCGCTCGCGAACGCGACGTACGACGCGGTCGACGAGGCGATCCGCGCGCAAGCCGACCTGAACCGCCAGAACGCGCAGGAAGTCGCGAAGCTCGGCCAGCGCCCGGTGATCTCGACCGACACGTTCGAATACGCGCAGCAGCAGCTGTTCGGCGCATTCGACGACATCACGCAGATCATTGCCGACGGCCGCCGCCAGCGCGAGCAGGACGCGCCGCGTCTGCGCCAGCTCGAACAGGACCTGATCACCCGATTCGCTCCGAAGAACTGACAACCAAGAAACCTGAGAGATCACCGCATGATTACGCTTGAGAAACGCGCGGCGAAGGTCGCGATCGTCCTCGAAAAACGTCAGATCCTGAAGCCGCCGGTCGTACGTGTCGGCGCGGCGCTCGACATTTCGGGCTCCGCGAAGCCGCTGTACCAGTCGGGCGTGATCCAGGAGACGCACGACCGGATTCTCGGCATTGCACTGAAGTTCGACGACAACGGCGAAGTCGACACGTGGACCTTCACCGAAGGCTACGACCGCCTGCCGACCGCGACGCCGGACAACTACGGCTCGTACATTTCCGACCACGTGCTCAACGCGCGGATCGACAAGTGGGGCGGCACGCAGTACGCGCCGGTGATGAACGACATCGTCGATTTCTTCTTCCGTGCGCCGGAGCCGAAGCGCGAAGAAAAGCGCGGCTTCCTGAGCCGGCTGTTCGGCGCCGCGGACGACACGTCCGCGCCCGTGGTTTCGGCGCCCGTGAACGGCCATCTGCCCGCGTGGGTACTGTTCGTCACCGACGGGCAGAACCCGAAAAACGACCGCAAGCGCGTGCGCGAGCTGCTGGCCGAATCGCAGCACTTCCCGCTGTACTGGTCGCTCGTCGGCGTCGGCGATCCGAGCGAATTCGACTTCCTCGCGGAAGTCGCGGACGAAATGCCGAACGTCGGCTTCCTGCATCTCGAATCGCTCGACCTGAGCGACGAACAGATCTACGAACACCTGATCACGCAGGAATTCTGCGACTGGGTGCGCGCGAAGTAAGCGCGACCCGCCTGCCCCTTTTTCTGAACTCGATTACCCCATCATGTTGAAAGACTTCAAGATTCCGTTGTCGCTCACGGCGCTCGCGCTGATCGCGGCTTATCTCCTCGGCGGCGTGAAGGACATGCTGATCGTCGCGGTCCTGTGCGTGCTCGAAATATCGCTGTCGCTCGACAACGCGGTCGTCAACGCATCGGTGCTGAAGAACTGGTCGGAGAAGTGGCGCAACCGCTTCATGGTGTTCGGCCTGCCGGTCGCCGTATTCGGCATGCGGCTCGTGTTCCCGCTGCTGATCGTCGCGGTGATCGGCCACATCGGGCTGTGGGACGCGCTGACGCTCGCGATCGAATCGCCGGACAAGTACGCGGCGGTGCTGACGTCCGCGCATCACGAAGTGTCGGCGTTCGGCGGCGCGTTCCTGCTGATGGTGTTCTTCAAGTTCATGCTCGACACCGAGAAGGACGAGCACTGGATCGGCTTCCTCGAAGGCCCGATGCGCCATCTCGGCCGCATCACCGCGCTGGAAGTGGCGCTGACGCTCGCGATCGTGATCGTCGCGTCGTTCTACGTACCGGCAACGGAGCAGGTCAGCTTCCTGCTCGCGGGCGCGTTCGGCGTGATCGGCTTCGTGATCGCGCACGGCGTGGGCGACCTGGTCGGCGGCGAGGACACGGGCACGCGCGTGGTGCGCGAAGGCGTCGCGGGTTTCATGTATCTGGAAGTGCTGGATTCGTCGTTCAGCTTCGACGGCGTGATCGGCGCGTTCGCGCTGTCGAACAACATCTTCCTGATCGCACTCGGCCTGGGCGTCGGCGCGGCCTACATCCGGGAGATGACGCTCGTGCTGCTGAAGAAGGGCACGCTCGCGCAGTACCGGTTTCTCGAGCACGGC
This sequence comes from Burkholderia sp. BCC0506, assembly GCF_902833145.1. Lineage (GTDB taxonomy): Bacteria > Pseudomonadota > Gammaproteobacteria > Burkholderiales > Burkholderiaceae > Burkholderia. The sequence goes on from NZ_CADFEN010000014.1 coordinate 36,020, forward strand.
GCGTTCTGGGCGATCGGCGCGCTCGCGACGATCATGTTCCTGGGCGTGAAGTTCGAGGTGCCCGAGGTCGTCACGGGCCTGATCGGCGCGGCGATGATCGCCGCGGCCGTGTGGTCGTCGATCGTCGTGCAGCGCAAGGAAGACCGCGCTGCGGTGGCGGGCAAATAAGCCGCGTCGAAACCCATCCACGAGGGGCCGCCGCGTGCGGCCCGGCATCGCCGCCGGCGCAACGGCGGTTCCAGCAGAAGAGGTTCAGATGATCAATTTGTCGAAAGGCGGTCGCGTCAATCTGTCGAAGGAAGCGCCCGGCACGCAGAAATTCCGCATCGGTCTCGGTTGGGACGCGAACGCGACGGACACGGGCACGGATTTCGATCTCGACGTGTCGGTGTTCCTGTGCAAGTACGACGCACAGAGCAATCCGAAGCTGATCTCGGATCAGCACTTCGTGTTCTACAACAGCGAAGTGCGCACGATGGACCGCAAGGAAACCTTCAATCAGCCGGGCGACGATTTTCCGAAGCGCGGGATGCCTTCGTCGAAGTGCCTGGGCGTCGTGCACAGCGGCGACAACCGCACGGGCAGCGGCGACGGCGACGATGAAGTGATCTTCATCGACATGACGAAGCTCGCGGCCGACGTCGAGGAAATCTCGATCGTCGTGACGATCGACCAGGCCGAAGCGCGCCGCCAGAATTTCGGGCAGGTTCGCCACAGCTACATCCAGATCGCCGACGAGGTGTCGGGGGCGGTGATCGCGAAGTACGCGCTCGAGGAAGACTTCTCGATGGAGACGTCGGTGCAGGTCGGCAGCTTCTATCGCCGCGACGGCCACTTCATGTTCAAGGCGGTCGGCGCGGGCTACAACCGTGGCCTCGGCGATTTCGTCCGCGCGTACGGCGGCGCGGTCTGACTGGCGGCAGCCCGGCATGCGGAACCCCGCCGCGCCGGGCAGGAAGCAGCGATGACGAATCCGTCCGACGAGCCGAAGCGGCTCGAGTTCGATACGACGCCCGAGCGCACGCCCGGGCGTCTTGCGTTCGACGCGCCGGCCGCGGCCGGCGTGCCCGGTGCGCCGGCGCGGCCGGCTCCGCGGGCGCTCGATCTCGGGCCGGCGCCCGCGTCGGCTCAAGCCGCGCGTACGGCGCCGGCCGACGCGGTCGGTCGCGCGTTGTTCGGCGAATCGAACCATCCGCAGCTCGAAGCGTGCTTCCGCGCCGCACAGGCCAGTTTTCCGAATCTCTATCCCGACTACGCGCCGCGCATCGAGCGGCATATCCGGCAACTGGTGCCGCTGAAGCTCGCGACGGTCGCGACGATCGGCGACGGCGCGCTGGAGACGGCCGGCAACCTCGTCGAAGCGGTCGCGGCGACGACGCGCGAATTCAACGAACTCGGCGCGGCCGACATGATGGCCGGGATGCTCGCGCAGGCGACGCGCAAGGCCGGCCTGTTCGAACGCTGGTTCGGCGGCGCCTCCGGCGAGGTCGACTATCGCGCGGCGCTCGGCGCGCTGAAGCAGTCGCTCGGTTTCTTCCCGCGCCGCACCGAGGAACTGGCCGCGAAGGTTCGCGATGCGGAGGAAAACCTCGTGGTCGTGCTCGCCGCGTTGAGCGCGGTGTCGGACGTCGTGCGCGCGCCGGACGATGCGGGCGTCGAGCGCACGCTGTTCGACCGTCGCAACATCGTCGGGCAGGCCGTCCAGCAGATCCGGATGCAGCCGGCGCAACTGCGCGGGCTCGACGAGCGCGTGACCGACCTGCTGTCGCGCGCCGATCACCTGATGAACGTCGTGCTGCCGGCGGCGCTGGCCGCGCGGCCGCCGCGCTGAGCGAACGATCCGGCCGCACGCGCTTCGGTGCGCGCGCTGTCGCGTCAGGCGACACGGTTTCGCGCGGGTGGGCGCGAGTCTGCTATCTTCCCGGGCATCTCATCGCTTTCCCGCCGATTCTCCATGACCGACCGCATCGTCGCCGCCTTCGATTTCGACGGCACCATCACGACCACCGACAGCTTTCGCCACTTCGTCCGCCAGACGGTCGGCACGCCGCGTTTCGCGTGGGCCGGGCTGCGCGCGCTGCCGTGGATCGTCGCGATGAAGGCCGGGGTGCTGTCGCGCGGCGACGCGAAGGCGAAGTTCGCGTCGTTCGCGTTCGGACCGATTCGTGAAGACGCGCTCGACGCGCACGCGCGCCGGTTCGTCGACGGTTATCTGCCGAGCCTCGTGCGTCCGGAAATGCTCGAGCGCATTCGCGAGCACCGCGCGCGCGGGCACGAAGTCGTGCTGGTCAGCGCGTCGCCGTCGCTGTATCTGGAGAAGTGGGCGAAGACGGCCGGCTTCGACGCGGTGCTCGCGACGCGGCTCGCATTCGAGCGCGGCGTCTTCGCCGGGCGGCTCGACGGCGAGAACTGCTGGGGGCCGCAGAAGGTCGTGCGGCTGCGCGGATGGTGGGGCGACCGGCCGCCGAAGCAGTTGTTCGCATACGGCGACAGCCGCGGCGACAAGGAAATGGCCGAACTCGCGAACTGGGCGTGGATTCGCGGGCAGGGGCCGATGCCGCCGATCGACGCCTGATGACGCTCTCGCGCCGCCGGCGTTACGCGTCGGCCTGCACGTCGTGCGTGCGGCGAGACGGGCGATAGCTGCCCCAGCGATTCGCACGGGCGAAGGTGCCGACGTCGTTGAAGCGCACGCCGACTTCGCGCAACGCCGCATGCGCGGTGCGCGCGGTCAGCTGGCGGATGTAGAACGGATCGCGTACCACGAAGTGATGGATCGCGTGCGTGCTGCCGAAATTGAAGCAGAACAGCTGGAACGGCAGCATCCACCACGGGTTCAGCACCTGCGTCTGCTGGATCACGTTGCGCGAATCGATGTCGCCGAAATAGTGCATGTTCGAGCTGACGAAGTTGATGCAGAAGCTGCGCACGAAGTTCGGCCCGAGCCACACCACCGCCAGGAAATCGACGACGCTCATCGCGCGCTCGACGACGGCGGGAACCGTCATCGCGACGCCGAACGCATGCAGCGCGAACAGGCCGACGTGATAGACGATGAACGCATGCCACAGCGCGTAGTACAGGTGACCGACCGGCATGTACGACGACAGCTGCTCGACGCGCAACTGCAGGCGCTCGGACGGATCCCGCACCGGTTGCGCGGCCACGTACTGCTTCACCTTGCGGCGCATCGCGGCCGGCCGCAGCACGACGGCGAGCATGCCGTCGGCGATCATCAGCAGGCGCTTGACGCCCCAGCGCTCGCCGTTGGTGATGCCGAATTCCTCGAGATCCGATTCGCCGCCCGACACCTTGTGGTGATGCAGATGCATGCGCCGCCGCGTCCACGGGTTGATCGTGCCGGGCCGCGTGAGCCAGCACAGCGCCATCATCAGGTGATACGCCCACGGCGTCTTCTTGAAGTACATCAGGTGGATCAGGTCGTGCTCGAGCTCGTGGATCAGCGACGTGACGAACGCGGCGAGCGGCAGTGCGACGTACCACGCGATCGCGCCGCGTGCATACAGCCACGCGATCGCGAGCATCGCGCTGACCGACGCGGCCATGACGGTCGCGCCGACGAGGTTCTGGTTGTCGAGCAGCGGAAAACGCGCGCGGATCGCGTCGCTTGCGGCGTTCACTTCGCGGCGGACGTACGCGACCTTGTCTGCGTCGTGGCGAAAGGCGGTTCGTGCGGGTGGGCTCATCGACCGGGATCCGTGCGGAAAGAGTGGGGCGCAGTGCCGATGTGACAAGCATAGGCGCGTGCCGCAGCGCATGCGAGGGCCGTCGGTGCCAAGGATGGTGTCATTTCGGGCCACGTTGGCCGGCCGTGCGGCGTCCGACGCGCTGCTGCAAGGCTAGAGTGCCGCCGTGGTGTCATTGCGGGCCAGCGACGCTACAATCCGCCGAAACCGCCCGGAGTGAGCCGCATGGTCCTGTCCGTTCCGGATGCCGCGCGCCAGTTGAACAAGGCGACGGTGTCGTCCGCGTATGCGCTGTTCATGCTGATGCTGGCCGAGGAGCGCGGCATCGACGGCGGGCGCATTCTCGCCGGCTCGGGCGTCGAGCGCGGCCGGCTCGCGCAGCCCGATGCGCGCATCACGCCGCTGCAGCAGGCGGCGATCGTGTTCAACCTGCTCGACGCGACCGGCGATCCGTCGATCGCGATCGAGATCGGCCTGCGCAGCAGCCTGACGAAAGCGGGGCTGATCGGCTTCGGGCTGATGAGCTGCGCGACGCTCGGCGAGGCGATCGCGCTGGGCATCCGCTACCTGCCGACGCGCGTGCCGTTTTTCTCGGTGCGGCTCGCGCAGCTCGACGGCATCGTCGACATCGACGTGTTCGAAGCGTTTGCGCTCGGCCGGCTGCGCCAGTTCGCGATGGAAAACTTTCTGGTCGAGACGGCGATCCTGTTCAATTCGCTGCTGGATCCGACGCCGGGGCGCACGCTGCGCTCGCGTGCCGAGCTCCATTTCGAATGGCCGGAGCCGCCGTGGTTCGAGCGCTATCGCGCGCGGCTGCCGCGCTGCCATTTCGACGCGAGCGCGAACCGCATCCGCTGCGACGCCGCGCTGCTCGACGAGCCGATCGGCACCGCGAACGCGCAGACCGCGCAGATGATCGTCCAGCAGTGCGAGGCGGAACTCGCGCGGCTCGGCTATGCGGAGAGCATCGTCGAGCGCGTGCGCAATCTGCTGATCTGCGGCGAAGGCGGCTATCCGTCGGTCGACGACATTGCGCGCGAGCTGCACGTGTCGGCGCGCACGCTCAAGCGCAAGCTGGCCGAATACGGCGCGACCTATTCGGCGCTGCTCGACGAGATCCGGCTGCGCGATGCGCTGCGGCTGCTCGAAGGCACGCGGCTGCCGGTCGACGAGATCGCGGCGCGCGTCGGCTATACCGACCGCGCCAATTTCACGCGCGCGTTCAAACGCTGGACGGGTGTTGCGCCGAGCGAGCGGCGCTGAACGTTGCGCCCGCATCGGCATGCCGGTGCGGGCGCAGGCGCGGATGCTTCTTCAAACCTTCGAACCGTCACGCCTTCAGACGATCGCGACCCAGTTCGCGCCGCGTCCGCCCGGCACGCGCGTGTGCAGCGACAGCGCGCCGTCGTCCGGCGCGATCGCATACACGGCCACGTGTTCCGACCGTTCGCCGCAGGCGACGAGCCAGCGCCCCGACGGATCGATCGCGAACCCGCGCGGCTGCGTCTCGGTGGCCGTCGCCTGCGTGGGCTCGAACGCGCCGTCGTCGTTGCGGCGATAGCCGAGCAACCGGCTCGACGTGCGCTCGCTGACGTACGCGAAGCGCGCGTCGGGCGTCAGGTGCAGATCGGCGGCCCATACGGACGGTTCGGCGGGGGCGGGCGGACGCGCATGGCCTGGCGCGAGTCCCGTGACGGCAGGATGGCGCGCGCTCACGTGTGCGTCGCCGAGCCGGCCGGTGTCGGTGTCGCGTGCGAAGGTGGCGAGCGTCGCCTGGAATTCGCTGACGACGACGAGCGTGCGGCCGTCATCCGCGAACCGCAGGTGACGCGGGCCGAAGCCGGCCGGCACGCGCGTTTCGCCATGTTCGACCGCGCGCAGGCCGGCCGCGTCCTCGACGAGCGCGAAGCCGAACACGCGGTCCGAGCCGAGCGAACTGACATAGGCGAAACGGTTGTCGGGCGACACGATCACCGCGTGCGCGTTCGCGATGCCGCCCGCGACTTGCCGCGGCGTCCCGTCGCCGTCGCGCACGCGCGCCGCGTCGTAGAGGCTCAGCGAATGCCCGCCGTACGATGCGCCGAGCAGCCAGCGGCCACTGCGGTCGAGCGACAGGTACGCATGGCTCGCGTCGATCGCGGTCGTGCCGATGCGGGCGAGCGCGCCCGTGTCGGCGGCGACGCGGAACGCGACGATGGTCGGCTGCGTGCCGCGTGTCGCGACGTAGAGCCGCGCGCGGTCGGCCTGCACGGCGATCGGCATCGCGACGTCGGCGGCCGGATAGCGGGCGAGCGGCGCGAGCGTGCCGTCGCCGGCGAGGGAGAACGTGGCGAGGTCGCCGTCGGCGGCATTCGAGACGACGACGGTCAGGCGGTCAGTGTTCGGCATGGCGGAGCATCGAAGCGTGCGTGAAGGATTCGTCGGCCGGCAGCCCGCGCGGCGGATCGCTGCGCCGGTGCGTGCGCGCGAACAGCGCGGCGAGCGCGGCGACGAGCGAAGCGATCGCGAGCGCATACAGGCCGCCCGTGATCGAACCCGTATGTTGCTTCAGATAACCGAAGGCCGTCGGCGCGACGAAGCCGCCGAGGTTGCCGACCGAGTTGATCAGCGCGATCACGGCCGCGGCCACGCGCGTGTCGAGATAGCCCTGCGGGATCGGCCAGAACAGCGACGCCGCGGCCTTGAAGCCGAGCGCGGCGAAGCAGATCGACGCGAACGACCACACCGGATCGGGCGACGTCGACGCGAACAGCCCGCACGCGGCGAGCACGAGCGCGAACGCGAGCCAGCGCTGCGGATGCTTCCACTTCGACGACAGCACCGCGAAGCCGTACATCGCGCCGATCGCGATCATCCACGGAATCGTGTTGTACAGGCCGACCTGGAAATCGGTGAGGCCGCCCATCTTGCGGATGAGGGTCGGCAGCCAGAACGTGGCCGCGTAGATCGTCAACTGGATCGAGAAGTACAGGAAGCAGAACAGCACGATCTGCGGATCGCGCAGCAGCGTGGTGGCGCGCATCGGCACGTGCGAGCGGACGTCGCGCGTCGCGCGCTCGTCGTCGAGCGCGTTCTGGAGCGCCGTGCGTTCTTCGGCCGTGAGCCACGTCGCGTCGCGGATATGCGATTTCAGCAGCAGCCAGCTCGCGCCGCACAGCGCGACCGAGAACAGCCCTTCGATCAGGAACATCCATTGCCAGCCTTCGAGGCCGAAGCCGCGGATCGACAGCAGGCCGCCCGTGACGGGCCCGGACAGCACCGATGCGAACGCGGAGCCGCCGAGGAAGATCGCCATCGCCTTGCCGCGTTCCTGCGGCGGCAGCCACTGCGACAGGTACAGCACGACGCCGGGGAAGAAGCCGGCCTCGGCCGCGCCGAGCAGGAAGCGCAGCGCGTAGAACGACGTGTCGTTCCACACGAACGCCATCGCGGCCGCGACGATGCCCCACGTCGCCATGATCCGCGCGAGCCAGACGCGCGCGCCGTAGCGCTGCATCAGCAGGTTCGACGGCACTTCGAACAGCGCGTAGCCGACGAAGAAGAGCCCGGCGCCGAGCCCGTACGCGGCCGCGCCGATGCCGATCGACGCTTCGAGATGGCGATCGACGAAGCCGACGTTCACGCGATCGATGTAGTTCGCGATGAACATGATCAGCACGAGCGGCAGCACGTGCCACTTCACTTTCGAGACGGCGGACGCGAGCGGGTCGCGGCCGGACAGGGCGGGCGAGGGCGGGTTCAACTGTGTCTCCGGTCGGGCGGCGGCGGGCGGGCCGGCAGCCCGCGTCGACGTCTTGGGGTGATCTATGTAGTATGTCGTCGTATGACATGGTACGCCCGAGTATCGGGGATGAACTAGCGGGTTTACCCGTGATTTCACCGATATCGGGGGCGCTCGAAAAGCAGAACGTGCGCTTAAACATCTGATGACGTATGACATGAGGCGGCATCGCGGCAATCGCCAATTCAGCAGCCGGCCGGCCACGTCAGCGGAAAGTGCGCGGTCGACGCAACGTATTCGTGCACGGCACGTATCCCGGAGCCGGGTGAAGAGAGCCCACCTCGACGAGGACGATGCTCGATACCCGCATGTTTCGCATGCTGGCGCGCATGCGCGAAGTCGTGCCGTACATGAAACGGCCGCGGCGCGGTCGCGACGATCGGCACGCGGGCGACCCGCAAGCCGTTTGCAGGCCAGCCCGGCTACGCTCATTGAAGGGCGCGCTCGCGGTTGCGGCAAAATACGGGGCGCGCGCACCGGTGTGTGCGGCATTCGCGCGAACGGCATCCGCGCGGGCGGGATGGGCGGCGTGCGATGCAGACGTATTTCCGGCAGGCGGCTGCCGACGACGGGTTGGCGGAGAGGCGCGTCGTGGCATCGCGCATCGCGCCCGTCATCGCGTTCGCGAAATCGGCCGCGATGCCCGGCGCGAACGGCGGCGATTTCATGCCTCGACGATGGAGCAACGGATCATGCAGGACAACCAGTACGCGCGGCACGTCTTCGCGTTCAACGGCGACGCGGACGGCCTGTGCGCGCTTCAGCAACTGCGGCTCGCGGAACGGGTGCACGGCACGCTCGTGACCGGCGTGAAGCGCGACATCCGGCTGCTCGAGCGCATCGACGCGGGCGCGGGCGACCTCGTCACCGTGCTCGACGTGTCGCACGACCAGAACCGCGACGCGTGCGCGCGGTTGCTGCGCGACGGCGCGACCGTTCGCTACTTCGACCATCACTTCGCAGGCGCGCTGCCGGACCATCCGCGCTTCGACGCGCATATCGACACGGCGGCCGACGTCTGCACGAGCGCGATCGTGAACCGCTATCTCGGCGGCCGGCATGTGCGCTGGGCGATCGTCGCGGCATTCGGCGACGAACTGCCGGCGCTTGGCGACGCGCTCGCGCGCGAGCATGGCATCGACGAAGCCGAGCGTTGCATGCTCGCCGAACTCGGGCTTTACCTGAACTACAACGCATACGGCGAGTGCGTCGGCGATCTGCATTTCGATCCGGCGGCGCTCGCCGATGCGATGCTGCCGTGCATCGATCCGCTCGATTTCGTGCGCGAGACGGCCGTGTTCGCCGCGTTGCGCGACGGCTATCGCGACGACATGGCGCGTGCGCGTGCGCTTGCGCCGCTGCGCGAGGTGCCGGGCGCGACACTGGTCCGGATGCCCGATCGGCCGTGGGCGCGGCGCGCGACCGGCATGCTCGCCAACGAGCGGATGCGCGATGCGCCGCATGCGGCGCTCGCTGTGCTGTCGCCGTGCGCGGGCGGCGGGCTCGTCGTCAGCGTGCGCGTGCCCGACGGCCGGCCGATCGGTGCGGACGAATTCTGCCGCGGCTTCGCGACCGGCGGCGGGCGCAAGCGCGCGGGCGGCATCAACCATCTGCCGGAAGCCGAGTTCGATGCGTTTGCCGAGCGCTTCGAGGCCGCGTTCCGGCTCGATTGACGCGATGCATCGTGGCTGGATCGGCGGTTGTACCGGCGAGCACGGGCGGCCCGTCGGGCCGCCGCAGCGTGGGTCGATGCGTTCGGCATTGCGCCGGCCATGCGCTCGATGCGCTGGCCGCGTTGCCGAAGCGCCGCTGACCATGCGTCGCGGTTTGCCGCATCAATTGCAGAACGCGACGTGCTCGAGCAGCGCGTACGCGACGCCGGAATCGAAGTAGGCCGCGCCGCACCAGGCGACGAACGCGAGCGTGCCGGCGGCCAGCGCCGCGCGGATCATGCCCATGCCGCGTTGCCCGCTGCCGGGCGGGCGACGCGTGCGTCGTCGATCGGCAGGTGCAGCAGCGCCGCGAGCACGCCGAGCGCGATCGAGCCGATCCACAGCGGCAGGTACGAGTGCGTCGCGTCGTACACGAGCGCACCGAGCCACACGCCGAAGAAGCTGCCGAGCTGGTGCCCGAAGAACACGAAGCCGAATAGCGTCGCGATGTAGCGCACGCCGAACACCTGCGAGATCACGCCGTTCGTCAGCGGCACCGTGCCGAGCCACGTGAACCCCATCACGGCCGCGAATACGTAGACGCTCGCGGGCGACAGCGGCACGGCGACGAACGCGGCCATCGCGAACGCGCGCACGAGGTACAGCACCGACAGCACGTACTTGCGCCGCAGCAGCCCGCCGAGATGGCCGCACGCGTAGGTGCCGGCCACGTTGGTCAGCGCGATCAGCGCGAGCGCGACGCTCGCGTGGCGTGCCGGCAGCCCGTGGTCGAGCAGGTACGCGGGCAGGTGCGTCGCGATGAACGCGAGCTGGAAGCCGCATGCGAAGAAACCCGCGTTCAGCAGCCAGAAGCCGCGATGCGCGAACGCTTCGCGCACGGCTTCGCCGATCGACTGGTCGGAGCCGGCGGCGGCGCCGGCCGCCTGCGCGGGCCGGTCGCGCAGCAGCACGGCGAGCGGCGCGAGCAGCGCGGCGACGAGCGCCAGCGCGATGAACGCGTGCCGCCAGCCGATGCCGCCGATCAGTTCCTGCGCGACGGGCACCATGCAGAACTGGCCGAGCCCGCCGATCGCACCGGCGACCCCGAGCGCCCAGCCGCGCCGGTCGGGCGGAAAGAGGCGACTCAGCGCGCCATAGATCGACGCGAACGCGGAGCCCGACAGCGCGATGCCGATCACGAGCCCGGCACCGACCGTGAAGAGGCCGGTCGTGGCCGCATGCGCCATCGTGACGAGCCCGGCCGCGTACAGCAGCATGCCGGCGGCGATCACGCGCACCGAGCCGAAGCGGTCGGCCACCATCCCGGTAAACGGCTGGGCGACGCCCCAGATCAGGTTCTGCAGCGCCAGCGCGAGCCCGAACGCTTCGCGCGACCAGCCGTGGTCGAGCGAGACGGGCGCGAGGAACAGGCCCTGCACGTGGCGGATGCCGAGCGCCACGCCCATGATGAGGCCGCCTGCCAGCACAGGCAGCCAGCGGCGCCGGACTTCCTGCTCGATCGGGGTCATGCGTGTCTCCGGATGAAGGCGCGCGGCGAAACGGCCGCGCTCGATCCGATTAGACGAGCGGGGGCGCCGTCGCTCAAGCGATCATTCGGTCGGGTTGGCATGCGTGACGGGAATGCGAAGGGGGGCCTGTCCGCCCGCACGCGCATCGGCACGGCCTCGGCTCAGGCCGACGTCGTGTCGTGCGCGTGCATCGCCGCATCGCATTCGGCCGCTTCGGCGAGCATCCAGTCGCGCACGTCCGCGACTTCGCGGCGCGGCGCAGGATCGTGCTGGAACAGCCAGTAGCCGTACGTCTCCGACAGCGTCTGCGTGTGCGGCCCGAGCACCGCGAGCCGGCCGTCGGCGAGCATCGGCGCGACGAGCGCGAGCCGGCCGAGCGCGATGCCCTGGCCCGCGATCGCGGCCTGGATCACCTGGTCGTACTGGTTGAAGCGCAGCACGCCTTTCGGGCGCGCGTCGCCGAGCCCGGCCGCATGCAGGTGAGCGTGCCACTGCAATTGCGGTTGCGGCGGCCCGTCGAATTCGAGCAGCACGTGATCGGCGATCGCGGCCGCGCTCGTGACCGGCCGCGCGGCGAGCGCCGGATGCGCGACCGGCACGACGATCTCGTCGAACAGGCGCAGCGCGCCGGCCGGCGCGCGCTCGCGCGGGCAGTAGCGGATGCCCAGGTCGATGCCCTCTGCGCGCAAATCGAGTACCTTGTCGTTCGCGGCGACGCGCAGATCGATTCCGGGCAGGCGCGCTTGCAGTCGCCCGAGCCGCGGCAGCAGCCATAGCGCGGTCACGCCGATGCTGGCCGTGATCGTCACGGGCTGGCGCTCGCGCGCGGCGGCGAGCGACGCGACGGTGTCCTGCAGGCCGTGCAGCGCCGCATCCGCGACGCGGAACAGCCGTTCGCCTTCCGGCGTGAATGCGATCTTCCGGTAGCCGCGCTGCAGCAACGTCACGCCGAGATGCGCTTCGAGCGCATGGACCTGGCGGCTGACCGCCGACTGCGTGACGCACAGGTCCTGCGCGGCGAGCGTGATGCTCATGCGGCGGCCGACGGCGACGAAACCGCGGACGAGATCGAGCGACGGGAGACGGACGAGTGGCGTCGACATGCGCGTGACTCATGCGAACGGAGCAGCAAGATTGGTTGAGAACGCGGCACGCGTCAAGTTCAATGGAGGCTGGTGGATCGCGATGCTTGGGGCCCGAGCAAGTGCTGAAGCGCTAATTGGGAATCGACAGCGATGCATGGGATCCCAGTAAGCGCTGAAGCGCTAACTGGGAATCGACAGCGATGCATGGGATCCCAGTAAGCGCTAAAGCGCTAACTGGGAATCGACAGGAGACACGATGACGATTTCGAGCGAAGCAAGCGGAACGGCGCAGGACGCTCGCGCGGCGGGCGCGTTGCCGCCCGAACCCGTGACGCTGCACGCGGCCGACGGTTACGCGCTGCGCGGCCATGTCTGGCGCCATCGCGGCGGCGGCGCGGGGCGGCCCGTGACGGTCGTCAATTGCGCGACGTCGGTGCGTTGCGACTACTACTTTCGTTTCGCGGCCTGGCTGTTCGCGCAGGGGCGCGACGTGCTCGTCTACGACTATCGCGGCATCGGCGGGTCACGCCCGGCGCAACTCGCGAAGCTGGACGCGAACTGGCTCGACTGGGGGCGGCTCGATTGCGAAGCCGCGCTGCACTATGCACGCGACGCGTTTCCGGGCCAGCCGCTCGATGTGGTCGCGCACAGCATCGGCGGCTGCGTGCTCGGCCTCGCGGCATCGAACGTGCACGTGCGGCATGCGGTGACCGTCGGCGCGCAGTATGCGTACTGGCGCGATTATCTGCCGGCCGAGCGGCGCCGCATGTGGTGGAAGTGGCACGTCGCGATGCCCGCGATCGCGGCCGTGTTCGGCTACGTGCCCGCGAAGCGGCTCGGCTGGATGGAGGACACGCCGCGCGGCGTCGCGCTGTCCTGGGCGCGTTCGCGGCCGCGTTTCGAGGATGGCTACATCGGCAGCGTGCTCGACGACAGCGCGGCGAGCCGCGCCGCGTTGCCGGCGCGCTTCGCGGGGCTGTCCGCGCCGATGCTCGCGATCGGCCTCGACGACGACGCGTTCGGCACGGTCGACGCGATCGAACGGCTGGTCCGCTATTACACGGGCAGCCACGTCACGCATCTGCGGATCGCGCCGGCCGACATCGGGGTCGACGCGATCGGTCATTTCGCGTTTTTCCACAGCCGCTTCACCGACACGCTGTGGCCCGTCGCGCTCTACTGGCTCGAACACGGCGTGCTGCCGGCCGATGCGCCGGGCGCCGTGCATGCGCTGCATCCGGCATCGCGCGGACGGCTGACCGGGAGCGGCGCGCCGGGCAGGGCCGCGCACGGATGATCGGGCATACGCGAACGCATCGCACCGTGCCCGTTCGATTTGCGAGCGTACCGCGGCGGCCGCCCGCCGGCGCGATCGATTAACATCGGACGTTTCGTGTTAGCGCACAGGCTGCCGTACGCCGATGTCCATTCCGTCCGATCCCGCTTCTCCCGTTGCAACGCACCGCGCATGGCGCGTGCACGCCGTCGACGTGCCGCCCGCGGCGGCGCGCGCCGGCGTGCAGGTCGCGCGCGTCGATTTCGACTGGCGCGTGCCGCTCGTGTCGCCCGCGTATGCGGCGTTGAGCGACGACGAGCGCGCCCGCGCCGCGCGTTTCCTGCGGCACGAGGATGCGGTACGCAGCGCCGCGACGCGCGCCGCGCTGCGCGACGTGCTCGGCGCGGCGCTCGGCGTCGCCCCGCGCGCGGTCGAGATCGTCGTCGATGCATCGGGGCGGCCGTCGCTGGACCGCGCGCATCGCGCGTCGCTCGACTTCAACGTGTCGCATGCGGGCGACCATGCGTTGGTCGCGTGGGCGCCGGCGGGCCGCGTCGGTGTCGATATCGAGGGCTGCAACCGCGTGGCGGACTGGCGCGCGCTGACGCGCGAAGTGTGCGCACCCGCCGAGGCCGCGTATCTCGACGGCCTGCCGCCCGACGCGCGCGAGCGCGAATTCATGCGGGTGTGGTCCGCGAAGGAGGCGCTGCTCAAGGCGCTCGGCACCGGCATCGTCGGCGGGTTGCGCGCGTTCGCGGTGGTACCGCCGCGCGACGCGGCGACGCCCGCGACGACGATCGTCGAGCCGGCCGCGCCCGCCGCCGGCGTCGCGGCGTTCGACGCGGCGTGGCTCGACGCGGCGCCCGGCTACGCGGCGTGCGTCGCGTGGACGCGCGCGTAAGCCGGTGTCGACGCGCGGCGCTTACTCGAGCGGCGCGTCGTTCGGCGCCGCATAGCGTGCCTTGATCACGTCGCTCATCGGGAAGTCGAATGCCAGCCCCTTCGGCGGTACGGGCTTCATGAACCATTTGTCGTACAGCGCGTTGATCTCGCCGCTTTTCATCAACTGCACGAGCGCGCCGTCGACGAGCGCCTTGAACTGCGGATCGTCCTTGCGCAGCATGAATCCGTAGGCTTCCGACGATTGCGGCGTGCCGACGATCTGCCAGTCGGCCGGTTTCGCGGCGAGCTGGCGCACGCCCGCGAGCAGCACGTCGTCCATCATGTACGCGGCCGCGCGGCCCGATTCGAGCGTGAGCCGTCCTTCCCCGTAGTCCTTCGCGCTGATGATCTGCATGTTCATCTTCTTTTCCTCGTTCATCTTGCGCAGCAGGCGCTCGGACGTCGTGCCCTGGTTCGTCACGACCGTCTTGCCGGCGAGATCGGGGAAGTCGCGGATGCCCGACGTCGTGCGCGTGAGCAGACGCGTCGTCGCGACGAAGAAGGTGGTCGAGAACGCGACCTGCGCATGGCGCGCGGCGAGGTTGGTTGTCACGCCGCATTCGAGATCGACGGTGCCGTTCTGCACGAGCGGAATGCGGTTCTGCGACGTGACCGGAACGAAGCGCACCTGCAGGTCCGGCTTGCCGGTGCGCGCCTTCACAGCGGCGATCACGCGCTCGCACAGGTCCTGCGAGAAGCCGATCACCTTGCCGCCGGCGTCGACGTAGGAGAACGGCACCGACGTTTCGCGATGGCCGATCGAGATCAGGTTGGCCTGCCGGATCTTGTCGAGCGTGCCGGACAGCGGCTCCGCGGCGACGGACGCGCCACACGCGAGCGCGCACGCGGCGATGAGCAGGGGGCGGCCGAGCCGGGCGGCGAGTCGGGACGGGAAGGGCATGGTGGTCTCCAAGTCGATGGGTGATTCGTATGTTGCCAAAAACAAAATAACTGCAACATATGTTAATTGGTCGACTTGACGAGCCGGTGCCGCGGGCCGCGCCGGACATCAGGGAAATTCCCGAGGCCGGAATAATGAAAAACAGGTTGTCTAGACAAGTTGACGTGGCTACACTTCAATCCATTCCGAACTTGTCTAGACAGGATTGCTCACATGATTACGTTGACCCCCGGCCACCTGACCCTCCCGCAACTGCGCCAGATCGCCCGCGAATCCGTGCAGCTCAAGCTCGACCCGGCGAGCTTCGCGAAGATCGATGCGGGCGCGAAGGCCGTCGCCGACATCGCGGCGAAGGGTGAGCCGGCCTACGGCATCAACACGGGCTTCGGCCGTCTGGCCAGCACCCACATCCCGCACGACCAGCTCGAACTGCTGCAGAAGAACCTGGTGCTGTCGCACGCGGTCGGCGTGGGCGAGCCGATGGCGCGTTCGTCGGTGCGCCTGCTGATGGCGCTGAAGCTGTCGAGCCTCGGCCGCGGCCACTCGGGCATCCGCCGTGAAGTGATGGACGCGCTGATCACGCTGTTCAACGCCGACGTGCTGCCGCTGATCCCGGTGAAGGGCTCGGTCGGCGCATCGGGCGACCTCGCGCCGCTCGCGCACATGTCGGCCGTGCTGCTCGGCGTCGGCGAAGTGTTCATCCGCGGCGAGCGCGCGAGCGCGCTCGACGGTCTGCGCGTCGCGGGCCTCGCGCCGCTGACGCTGCAGGCGAAGGAAGGCCTCGCGCTCCTGAACGGCACGCAGGCATCGACCGCGCTCGCGCTCGACAACATGTTCGCGATCGAAGACCTGTACCGCACGGCGCTCGTCGCCGGCGCGCTGTCGGTCGACGCGGCCGCCGGTTCGGTGAAGCCGTTCGACGCACGCATCCACGAACTGCGCGGCCATCGAGGCCAGATCGACGCGGCCGCGTCGTACCGCGAACTGCTCGAAGGCTCGCCGATCAACCAGTCGCACCGCGACTGCGACAAGGTGCAGGACCCGTACAGCCTGCGCTGCCAGCCGCAGGTGATGGGCGCGTGCCTGGACCAGATGCGCCATGCGGCCGACGTGCTGCTGGTCGAAGCGAACGCCGTGTCGGACAACCCGCTGATCTTCCCGGACACCGGCGAAGTGCTGTCGGGCGGCAACTTCCACGCCGAGCCCGTCGCGTTCGCGGCCGACAACCTCGCGCTGGCCGCATCGGAAATCGGCGCGCTGGCCGAACGCCGCATCGCGCTCTTGATCGATGCGACGCTGTCGGGCCTGCCCCCGTTCCTCGTGAAGGACGGCGGCGTGAACTCCGGCTTCATGATCGCGCACGTGACGGCTGCCGCCCTCGCGTCGGAAAACAAGACGCTCGCGCATCCGGCGTCGGTCGACTCGCTGCCGACCTCGGCCAACCAGGAAGACCACGTGTCGATGGCGACGTTCGCCGCGCGCAAGCTCGCCGACATCGCCGACAACACCAAGCACATCCTCGCGATCGAACTGCTGGCCGCCGCTCAAGGCGTCGACCTGCGTGCGCCGTATCACACGAGCCCGAAGCTCGCGCCGGTGATGGAGACGATCCGCAGCAAGGTCGCGCACTACGAACTCGACCACTACTTCGCCCCGGACATCGCGGCGATCGCGAAGCTCGTCGGCGAGCGCGCGTTCGCGAAGGTCGCACCGTTCTCGTTCGCATCGGAACAGTAAGCCGATGAGCGCGCCGGTCTACCAGGAGATCAAGGATTTCATCCTGGCCCGCATCCACGCCGGCGAGTGGGAGGAGGGCGACCAGGTGCCGTCCGAGAACGAGCTGGCGCGCGAGTTCAAGGTGGCGCGCATGACCGTCAACCGCGCGTTGCGCGAATTGACGGCCGAGCAGGTGCTCACGCGCATGAAGGGCGCGGGCACCTACGTCGCGCGGCCGAAGTACGAGTCGACGCTGGTCGCGATCCGCAGCATCTCGGAGGAAGTCGGCGCGCGCGGGCATGCGTATCGCGCGAGCGTGCTGGGGCTCGACACGATCCGCGCCGACGAGGCCCTCGCCGACGAGATGCAGGTGGCCGTGCGCACGAAGCTGTTTCATTCGCAGGTGCTGCACTTCGAGAACGACGAGCCGGTGCAGCTCGAAGAACGGTGGGTGAATCCGGCGGTCGCGCCGGATTACGCCGAGCAGGATTTCACGAATACGACGCCGAACCTGTACCTGATGCGCGCGGCGCCGCTGCAGCGCGTCGAGTACCGGATCGAAGCGGCGGCCCCGGCGCCCGAGCGGCGCGAGCAGCTGCGGATGGACGACGTCGAGCCGTGTCTGGTTTTACATCGGCGCACCTGGTCGCAGGGCGTCGTCGCCTCGGTGGCGAATCTGTGGCATCCCGGCAGCCGTTATCGCTTCACCGGGCATTTCTGATTTCTTAATGATCTTCAATTTCCTTCGGGAGCAGTCGTCATGAACCATCCGAAACACATCGATCCCCGCCTCGACCCGACGCGCACGATCCGCGCGCCGCGCGGCAGCGAAAAGACCTGCAAGACCTGGCTGGCCGAAGCGGCCTACCGGATGATCCAGAACAACCTCGACCCGGAAGTCGCCGAGCATCCGCATGCGCTCGTCGTGTACGGCGGCATCGGCCGCGCGGCGCGCAACTGGGAATGCTACGACCAGATCCTCGCGTCGCTGAAGGATCTCGAGGAAAACGAAACGCTGCTGATCCAGTCGGGCAAGCCGGTCGGCGTGTTCCGCACGCACAAGGACGCGCCGCGCGTGCTGCTCGCGAACTCGAACCTCGTGCCGCACTGGGCGAACTGGGATCACTTCCACGAGCTCGACCGCAAGGGCCTGATGATGTACGGCCAGATGACGGCTGGCAGCTGGATCTACATCGGCAGCCAGGGCATCGTGCAGGGCACCTACGAAACCTTCTTCTCGGTCGCGAACCAGCACTTCAACGGCGATCCGTCGGGCCGCTGGATCCTGACGGGCGGCCTGGGCGGGATGGGCGGCGCGCAGCCGCTCGCGGCGACGATGGCCGGCTTCTCGATGATCGCGGTCGAATGCGACGAGACGCGCATCGATTTCCGCCTGAAGACGCGCTACGTCGACAAGAAGGCGACGACGCTCGACGAAGCGCTCGGCATGATCGAGGAAGCGAAGCGCACCGGCAAGCCGGTGTCGGTCGGCCTGCTCGGCAACGCGGCCGACGTGTTCGCGGAACTCGTCACGCGCGGCATCACGCCGGACTGCGTGACCGACCAGACGAGCGCGCACGACCCGATCAACGGCTACCTGCCGCAAGGCTGGACCGTCGCGCAATGGCGCGAGGCGCAGAAGGTCGATCCGCAGAGCATCGTGAACGTCGCGAAGCAGTCGATGGCCGTCCAGGTGCGCGCGATGCTCGCGCTGCAGGAACGCGGCGCGGCCACGCTCGACTACGGCAACAACATCCGCCAGATGGCGCTGGAAATGGGCGTCGAGAATGCATTCGACTTCCCGGGCTTCGTGCCGGCGTACATCCGTCCGCTGTTCTGCGAAGGCAAGGGCCCGTTCCGCTGGGTCGCGCTGTCCGGCGATCCGGAGGACATCTACAAGACCGACCAGAAGGTGAAGGAGCTGATCCCCGACGATCCGCACCTGCACAACTGGCTCGACATGGCGCGCGAGCGCATCGCGTTCCAGGGCCTGCCGGCGCGGATCTGCTGGGTCGGCGTGAAGGATCGCTATCGCCTCGGCCAGGCGTTCAACGAGATGGTGAAGAACGGCGAACTGAAGGCGCCGATCGTGATCGGCCGCGACCACCTCGACACCGGTTCGGTCGCGAGCCCGAACCGCGAGACAGAATCGATGAAGGACGGGTCGGACGCCGTCAGCGACTGGCCGCTGCTGAACGCGCTGCTGAACACGGCAGGCGGCGCATCGTGGGTGTCGCTGCACCACGGCGGCGGCGTCGGCATGGGCTTCTCGCAGCACTCGGGCGTCGTGATCGTCGCCGACGGCACGGCCGACGCGCACGAGCGTCTCGGTCGCGTGCTGCTGAACGATCCGGCCACGGGCGTGATGCGCCATGCCGATGCCGGTTACGAACTCGCGCAGCAGACGGCCCGCGAAGCCGGCCTGAAGCTGCCGATGCTCGGCCGCTGAGCATGACGGCGCTCGACCCGGCGCCGGTGAGCGCGACGCTGGCCGCCGTGCTGATTCGCGCGGCGGATCTCGTCGCGTCGCCGTGGAAGAACGGCGGCGGTGTCACGCGCGAGATCGGCGCGTTCCCGCCCGGCGCGGCCCTCGACGCGTTCGCGTGGCGCGTGAGCGTCGCGGACGTCGGCACGGCCGGGCCGTTCTCGCGTTTCGATGGCGTCGACCGCACGCTCGTGCTGCTGTCCGGCGCGGGCATGACGCTCGCCGAAGCGGGCGGGGTGAAGCACGTGCTCGATACGCCGCTCGCGCGTGCCGACTTCGCGGGCGAGACGGCGATCGACGCGACGCTGCACGACGGCGCGACGCGCGACTTCAACCTGATGACGCGCCGCTCGGCCGCACGGGGCGCGCTCGACGTGTGGCGTGCGGGCGCGCACCGCGTCGCGCCGGCCGATACCGTGCTGCTGTTTTGCGCGGCCGGTGCGGTGGGCGTCGACATCGACGGCGCGCACTACGCGCTGGAAGACATGGACACGTTGCGGCTCGACGGGCCGCGGCGTGCGTTTGACGTCGTCGTGAGCGGAGGCGGCGCGCTGCTCGCCGTCACGCTTGCCGTCGGCGAACGAGACTGAACGCATGAAACCGACTGTCTGGCATCACCTGAGGCTGTGTCCGCACGGCCATCCCGACGAGACGATCGACGACGCGGCGATCGCCGTCGACGAAACCGGCACGATCGCGTGGCTCGGCGCATGGTCCGCGCTGCCGCACGGCTATGCGCACTGGCGGCGCGAGGACCTGCACGGCGCGTGGGTGACGCCGGGCCTCGTCGACTGCCATACGCACCTCGTGTACGGCGGCACGCGCGCCGACGAGTTCGCGCAGCGCCTCGCGGGCGTCAGCTACGAGGCAATCGCGCGGCAGGGCGGCGGGATCGTGTCGACGGTGCGCGCGACGCGCGCGGCCGACGAGACGACGCTGTTCGTGCAGGCCGCCGCGCGCCTGCAGCCGCTGCTCGCCGAAGGCGTGACCGCGATCGAGATCAAGTCCGGCTACGGGCTCGACCTCGCGAGCGAGCGCAAGATGCTGCGTGTGGCGCGCCAGCTCGGCGAGCGTTTTCCCGTCACCGTCTACACGACCTTCCTCGGCGCGCATGCGCTGCCGCCCGAATATGCGGGGCGCGCGGATGCGTACATCGACGAAGTGTGCGACCGCATGCTGCCGGCGCTGGCCGACGAAGGGCTCGTCGACGCGGTCGACGTGTTCTGCGAACGCATCGGCTTTTCGCTCGCGCAGACCGAGCGCGTGTTCGAGGCCGCGACGCGGCGCGGGCTGCCGGTGAAACTGCATGCGGAGCAACTGTCGAATGCGGGCGGGACGGCGCTCGCCGCGCGTTACCGCGCGCTGTCGGCCGACCACCTCGAATTTCTCGACGAAGCCGGCATCGAGGCGATGAAGGCGGCCGGCACGGTCGCCGTGCTGCTGCCCGGCGCGTACTACTTCATCCGCGAAACGCAACTGCCGCCGATCGCGCTGCTGCGCAAGCACGGCGTGCCGATCGCGCTCGCGACCGACCACAACCCCGGCACGTCGCCGCTCGAATCGTTGCTGCTGACGCTGAACCTGGGCTGCACGCTGTTCCGCATGACGGTGCCCGAGGTGTTGCAGGGCGTCACGCGCCATGCCGCCGCGGCGCTCGGCCGCGCGGATCGCCACGGCGCGCTCGAGGTCGGTCGCCAGGCCGACTTCGCCGTGTGGTCGGTCGGCTCGCTCGCCGAGCTCGCGTACTGGATCGGCCGGCCGCTGTGCGAGCAGGTCGTACGCGGCGGCACGACCGTGTTCCGCCGGATGAACGGATAAGTTTCGCGGCGGTTCGGGCCGGGTCGTGACGGACCCGGCCCGGCCGACGTTTTGCATGGGACCGGACCGGTGCGCAAGCGCGCCCGGCCTCCGGTCGACGAGGACTCGCAATGACCGACACCCTGTTGTTCGCGGACCATGCCTACCTGCCCGAGGGCTGGCGCCGCAACGTGCTGCTGCGCTGGGATACGGCCGGCACGCTGACCGACGTGACACCCGACACCGACGCACCGGCGGGCGTCGCACGCGCGGCCGGGCCGGTGCTGCCCGGCATGCCGAACCTGCATTCGCACGCGTTCCAGCGCGCGATGGCGGGGCTCACCGAATACCGCGCGAATCCTGCCGACAGCTTCTGGAGCTGGCGCGACCTGATGTACCGCTTCGCGCTGAAGATCACGCCCGACGCGCTCGCGGCGATTGCACGCTGGCTGTATGTCGAAATGCTCAAGTGCGGCTACACGTCGGTGTGCGAATTCCATTACGTGCATCACGCGCAGGACGGCTCGCGCTATCCGCGCATCGCGGAGCTCGGCACGCGGGTGGCGGATGCCGCGCGCTCGGCCGGCATCGGCATCACGATGCTGCCCGTGTCGTACCAGTTCGCCGGCTTCGGCAACAAGCCGCCGCGCGACGATCAGCGCCGCTTCATCAACACGCCCGACGGCGTGCTCGAACTGCTCGACGCGATGCGTCGCGCGGCGCCCGAGCATGGCGGGCTGCGCTACGGCGTCGCGCCGCACTCGCTGCGCGCGGTGTCCGAGAACGGGCTGCGTACGGTGCTCGAAGGCCTGCCCGACGATGCGCCGGTGCATATCCATATCGCCGAGCAGACGGCCGAAGTCGACGACTGCGTGCGGGCCTACGGCGCACGCCCCGTGCAATGGCTGCTCGATCGGTTCGACGTCGATGCGCGGTGGTGCCTCGTGCATGCGACGCACGTCGACGCGGCCGAGACGGCAGCGCTCGCGAAGCGTCGCGCGGTCGCGGGCCTGTGCCTGACGACCGAAGCGAACCTCGGCGACGGCGTGTTCCCGGCCGTCGACTATCTCGCGCAAGGCGGCGTGATCGGCGTCGGCTCGGACAGCCACGTGTCGGTCGACTGGCGCTCGGAGCTGCGCCTGCTCGAATACGGGCAGCGGCTCGTGCATCGCGCGCGCAACGTGCTGGCGAGCGAATCGCAGGCGCACGTCGCCGATCGCCTGTTCGATGCGTCGCTCGCGGGCGGCGCGCAGGCGAGCGGGCGGCGCATCGGTGCGCTGCGCGCCGGTTGTCGCGCCGACTGGCTCGTGCTCGATCCCGACCATCCGGCGATCGCCGAGCACGGCAGCGCGGCATGGTTGTCGGGCATCGTGTTCGCCGAGCACGGCGAGACGCCGGTGCTCGACGTCTACACGGGCGGCGAGCGCGTCGTGAGCGGCCGTCGCCATCGCGACGAAGCCGCCGCGTATGCCGACTACCGCGCCGCGCTGGCGCAACTGCTGCGCTGAACGCGCGGCAACCGGCGCACGCCGCACGCGTGCGCCGGCTGACTCTTACGGTGAGGCGACATGACTGAACAACCGGCTGTATTCACGCTGAAGCAGGGCACGCTGCCGCTGCTGATCTCGATTCCGCACGCAGGCACGTACATTCCCGACGACATCGCCGCGACGATGACGCCCGACGCGCGCTTCGTCGACGATTGCGACTGGCATCTCGAGCGGCTGTACGGTTTCGCGGCCGATCTCGGCGCATCGATCCTCGTGCCGTCGCATGCGCGTTACGTCGTCGACCTGAACCGTCCGCCCGACAACGAGAACCTGTATCCGGGGCAGGACACGACCGGGCTCGTGCCGGTCGATACGTTCGACAAGGCGCCGCTGTATCCGGCGAACGCGCTGCCCGGCAACGACGAGATCATGCGTCGCCGCGACCGCTACTGGCTGCCGTATCACGACGCGCTGCAACGCGAGATCGCGCGCCTGAAGGGCGAACACGGCCGCGTGCTCGTGTGGGAAGCGCATTCGATCCGCTCGCACGTGCCGCGTTTCTTCGACGGCCGCCTGCCGGACTTCAACTTCGGCACGTCGAGCGGCGCAAGTGCGGCGCCCGGCCTCGCGCAGGCGCTGGCGGCGCGCGTGCTCGCGCACGGCGGCTATACGGCCGTCGCGAACGGGCGCTTCAAGGGCGGCTACATCACGCGTCACTATGGCGTGCCCGATACCGGCGTCGAGGCCGTGCAGCTCGAACTGTCGCAGATCACCTACATGGAAGAGACGCGTCCGTACGCGTACGACGAAGCGCGTGCCGCGCGGATCGTGCCGCTGTTGCAGACGCTCGTCGAAACCGCGCTCGCGCATCGTTGAGCACGGGCCGCCGCGATGCGGCAGCGCGGCGCGGCGGTGCGTCCCGCCCCGTCGGCACATAGCGGGCAAGCCGATGCAATGCACAAAACGGCATCGATCCACGCGATCGATGCCGTTTTTTTCGTCTGACCGATGTCGTCATCGGCACCTGAAAATTTGACGCAATTTTTAGTTGATATAAGCTGAATGTCAGGAAGTCGTCACGCGCGCACCGGCGACGAGGCCATCGACGATGGCCGGACTGCGCCGGAATCCGCTGCGAGACATCTTGCTGACGTGTCGCCACGCGGCATTGCGACACGTGTCCTGCCTCCATCAGTCAGTCGAGTACGATCGTGAAAGCCGCCAGCCCTTCGATACGCCGGACGCGAAGTCCGTCGGCGGGCGCGCCGCCTCAGGCCGGGCCGAACCGGCATGCTGATCGCGGCACGCGCGCCGCCCCGTTACGCGAGCCTCGCTTCTTCGCCATTTCCCATCGCGGCCCGCGCCGCTTCAATCTCGTGACCGCGCACCTGTGCAGCGCGGTGCAGTGCGACGGCAGCGCATCGTTGTTGCCCTAGCGTCCCTTTCCGCTTCCGTCCCGGGCCGCACCGCCGGTTGCCGCCGCATCCGCGCGGCAGGACCGCGCCTGCCCCGGTGTTTGCCCGGCGGCGCGACTGCACGCCGGTGCGGCGCGCCCGCGAACCTGCATCGTTGCGCGCGCGAGCGTGTCGCGCGCCATCACCGGAGAGACGCCGATGCGTGCGCGACCGATCGTAGCCGTCACCGCCGACCGCATCCTGCGCGGCGCCCATCCGAACCACACGGCGGGCGAGAAGTACCTCGCCGCGGTCGTCGACGGCGCCGGCGCGCTGGCGTTCGTGCTGCCCGCGCTCGGCGCGCGGCAGCCGGCCGACGCGATCGTCGCGGCGATCGACGGGCTGCTGTTGACCGGCAGCTATTCGAACGTCGAGCCGCATCATTACGGCGGCGCCGCGAGCGCGCCCGACACGCTGCACGATCCGGCGCGCGATGCGACCGCGTTGCCGCTGATCCGCGCGGCGATCGACGCCGGCGTACCGGTGCTCGCGATCTGCCGCGGCATGCAGGAGCTGAACGTCGCGTACGGCGGCACGCTGCATCAGCGGCTGCACGCGATGGCCGGCTTCGACGACCATCGCGAACGGCCGGCCGATCCGCTCGAACGGCAGTACGGTCCCGCGCACGTCGTGCAGCTTGCGCCGGGCGGCCTGCTGCAGCGGATCGCGCGCGGCGCGCGCGAGGCGACCGTCAATTCGCTGCACGACCAGGGCATCGCGCGCCTGGGTGCGGGGCTCGCCGTCGAAGCAAGCGCGCCCGACGGGCTCGTCGAAGCCGTCAGCGTGCGCGGCGCGCGTGCGTTCGCGCTCGGCGTGCAGTGGCATCCCGAATGGCGCTATGCGGAGCAGCCGCTGTCGCGCGACATCTTTGCGGCATTCGGCGCGGCGTGCCGCACGCACATGACGCACCGCCTTCATGGGGCCGGTGGCGCGATGGCGTCGTCGGCCGCATCCGACATCGATATCGACCAACGAGACCGATCATGCAACCCGAACTGAGCGAATTCCTGCGTCAGCACCGCATCACCGAAGTCGAGGCGATCATTCCCGACATGGCCGGCATCGCGCGCGGCAAGATCATTCCGCGCAACAAGTTCGAATCCGGCGAATCGATGCGCCTGCCGCAGGCCGTGATGGTGCAGACCGTCACCGGCGATTATCCGGAGGACGGCACGCTGACCGGCGTGACCGATCCCGACATGGTGTGCGTGCCCGATCCGTCGACGATCTGCCTGATCCCGTGGGCGGTCGATCCGACCGCGCAGGTGATCCACGACTGCGTGCATTTCGACGGCTCGCCGGTGGAGATCTCGCCGCGCTACGTGCTGCGCCGCGTGCTCGACCTGTACGAGGCGAAGGGCTGGAAGCCGGTCGTGGCGCCCGAGCTGGAGTTTTATCTGGTCGACATGAACGCCGATCCCGACCTGCCGCTGCGCCCGCCCGTCGGTCGTACGGGGCGCGCGGAAACGGGGCGCCAGTCGTATTCGATCGAGGCCGTCAACGAGTTCGATCCGCTGTTCGAGGACATCTACGAGTACTGCGAAATGCAGGGCCTCGATATCGAGACGCTGATTCACGAAGTCGGCGCCGCGCAGATGGAGATCAACTTCATGCACGGCGACGCGCTGTCGCTGGCCGACCAGGTGTTCCTGTTCAAGCGTACGGTGCGCGAGGCCGCGCTGCGCCACAACATGTACGCGACGTTCATGGCCAAGCCGATGGAGAACGAGCCGGGTTCCGCGATGCATATTCATCAGAGCCTCGCGGACATGCGCACCGGACGCAATCTGTTCGCCGACGAAGGCGGCGTCGTCTCGCCGCTGTTCCACAGCTATCTCGCCGGGCTGCAGAAATACACGCCCGCGCTGATGCCGATCTTCGCGCCGTACATCAACTCGTACCGCCGCCTGTCGCGCTTCATGGCCGCGCCGATCAACGTGCAGTGGGGCTACGACAACCGTACGGTGGGCTTTCGCATTCCGCAGTCGAGCCCCGTCGCGCGACGCATCGAGAACCGGATTCCGGGCGTCGACTGCAATCCGTACCTCGCGCTCGCGGCGACGCTCGCGGCCGGCTATCTCGGCATCACGCAACAGCTCGCGCCGACCGAGCCGATCGCGTCGGACGGCTACGACCTGCCGTATCAGCTGCCGCGCAACCTCGAGGAAGGCATTTCGCTGATGGCCGCGTGCGAGCCGCTCGCCGGCATCCTCGGCGACAAGTTCGTGAAGGCCTACCTGGCGTTGAAGGAAACCGAATACGAAGCGTTCTTCCGCGTGATCAGTTCGTGGGAACGCAGGCATCTGCTGCTGCACGTGTAAGCGTGCGGCGCTGTTTGACGGAGAAAACATGACCGATCGAAACGAAGCCCTTTCGCCGCATTCGACCGCCGAATACCGCACGCTCGACGCCGCGCACCACATTCATCCGTTCTCGGACATGGGCGCGCTCAACCGCGCCGGCAGCCGCGTGATCGTGAAGGCCGACGGCGTCTACCTGTGGGACTCGGACGGCAACAAGGTGATCGACGGGATGGCCGGCCTCTGGTGCGTGAACGTCGGCTACGGCCGCAAGGAGCTCGCCGACGCCGCCTATCGCCAGATCCAGGAACTGCCGTTCTACAACACGTTCTTCAAGACCACGCACCCGCCGGTGATCGAGCTGTCCGCGATGCTCGCGGAAGTGACGCCCGCCGGCTTCAACCACTTCTTCTACTGCAACAGCGGCTCGGAGGGCAACGACACCGTGCTGCGGCTCGTGCATCAGTATTGGCGCGTGCAGGGCAAACCGCAGAAGAAGTATGTGATCTCGCGCAAGAACGGCTATCACGGCTCCACGATCGCGGGCGGCACGCTCGGCGGGATGGGCTACATGCACGAGCAGATGCCGTCGAAGGTCGAGCACATCGTGCACATCGACCAGCCGTATTTCTTCGGTGAAGCGCAGCCCGGAGACACCCCCGAAGCTTTCGGCCTCGCGCGTGCGCAGCAGCTCGAAGCGAAGATTCTCGAGCTCGGCGCGGAGAACGTCGCCGCGTTCATCGGCGAGCCGTTCCAGGGCGCGGGCGGCGTGATCTTCCCGCCGTCGACGTACTGGCCGGAGATCCAGCGGATCTGCCGCAAGTACGACATCCTGCTGGTCGCCGACGAGGTGATCGGCGGGTTCGGGCGCACCGGCGAATGGTTCGCGCACCAGCACTTCGGCTTCGAGCCCGACCTGATCACGATGGCCAAGGGCCTCACGTCGGGCTACGTGCCGATGGGCGCGGTCGGCATTCACGAGCGCGTCGCGCGGCCGATCATCGACAACGGCGAATTCAATCACGGGCTCACGTATTCGGGGCACCCGGTGGCGGCGGCCGTCGCGGTCGCGAACCTGAAGCTGCTGCGCGACGAAGGGATCGTCGAGCGCGTGAAGACCGACATCGGGCCGTATTTCCAGCGCCGGCTGCGCGACGCGCTGGGCGGCCATCCGATCGTCGGGGAAATTGCGGGCGCGGGGCTGGTCGCCGGCGTTCAACTGGCGCGCGACCGGGGGCGGCGCGAGCGCTTCGGCGCGGACGTCGACGTCGGCACGATCTGCCGCGACTTCTGCTTCAACGGCAACCTGATCATGCGCGCGACCGGCGACCGGATGCTGCTGTCGCCGCCGCTCGTGATTCGCGAGGCGGAGGTCGACGAGATCGTCGACAAGGCGAAGCGTGCGTTCGACGCGACGGCGGAGCGGATCGGACGGGCGTGAGCGGGCGTCGCGCGGCGACTACACGTAGTCGTAGCGCTGCTGGTCGAATTGGACGATCCGCGCGACGCAATCGGCGACGGTTGTCGTGCCGGTTTCGATGACGAGATCGGCGGCGCTCGGCGCCTCGTAGGGATCGGAGATGCCGGTAAACCGGGTTGTCTGACCGGTGACCGCTTTTGCGTACAGGCGCTTCGGATCCCGCGCGGCGCAGGTCTCGAGATCCGCTTTCACGTAGATTTCCGTGAAGCGCGTGTCGCCGATGATGTCCCGTGCCCGTTGCCGGTCGGCGGCGTACGGGGAGATCAGCGCGACAATCACCGTGATGCCCTGTACGTTCAGGAGCTTCGCGATCTCGGCCGTGCGTCGGCAGTTCTCCGCGCGGTCTTCGCGCTTGAAGCCGAGATCGGACGAGACGCCCGAGCGGAGCGCGTCGCCATCGAGTATGCAGACGGGAATTCCGTGCTCGCGAAGGTGGGCAGCGACCTGGCGCGACAGGGTGGACTTGCCGGCGCCGCTCAGGCCGGTGAGCCACAAGGTATGTGAAGTGAGCGGTGCCATGGTTGCGTCGGAACGGTACGCCGGGATCGCGCGATCGTGGTGACTGGAACGGGAGCCGGCACTGCATCGGTCGGCCGATTCTAGTCAGCCAATATCAACCGGATGTTACGAATGCGTTACCGTGAATTACGATGCTCGCCATGCGTTTTTGCGCGGTGCAAGCGGGCACACGGGCCGCGGCCGTCGCTGCCGGGCGATGTCGCAACGGGCGCGAGACGGCGTCGAAACCGGTAATCGTACAAACGCGGCGAACCAAAACGAAAAGGGCCTGCGTCGTGAGACGCAGGCCCTTGAATTCTTTGGTGGGCGGTACTGGGATCGAACCAGTGACCCCTGCCGTGTGAAGGGATTCGCTGGGGGCGGAACGCCGCGGAATAAGGCAAATCAAGCCCTTTCTTTCGTAGCGCGATGAAACAAACTGTCGTTGGTCTAGCGAATCGCCTGTCAACGGTGACAGGTAGGCCGACGTGGCCGGTATGCGAAAATTGCATGCTCAATCCGGGAGTTACCTATGCCGAC
Organism: Burkholderia sp. BCC0506; assembly: GCF_902833145.1. Lineage (GTDB taxonomy): Bacteria > Pseudomonadota > Gammaproteobacteria > Burkholderiales > Burkholderiaceae > Burkholderia. The sequence continues at coordinate 64,653 of NZ_CADFEN010000014.1, forward strand.
ATGCCCGAGCTTCCTTGAAGCCTTCCAAGCGAATATGACCGCGCTGCATATGCCTGTTCCGACAACGCTTTTCGCGACGCTACAAACGTCGGTTGCGGCCGTCAGTACGATGATGGGGACGCTAAAGGCGCTTGGCCCCGAAGCGACGGTGGGCGAAATACTCGGTGCGACTACGCTAGTCGAAAAGGTGGGCGTTGTCGGTTCGATCCTTGGCAGCGCCTACCTAGGCGCAGTCATCGGTAGCCTGATGGTCGCAACCGATTCGACATTGGCGTGTGGCGTAGGCAAGGGCAACGCGAACACGTCGCTTGCAGTCGCTCAATGGGGCGCTCGCTATGGGCTGGCGATTCATCCGCTCGTCATGGCGCAAATCCTGCGGCATCCGGAAGTTCTCTCGCCCGGCCCGCATAGCTATTTCGGGTTGAAGACGAACACGGCGATCCGGGGTGCGCGATGAAGTGGATTGCCGACCGCCTACTTCTCATCGGCACGGCGATAGTCTGTTTCGCCGTCGCTTGGGCCATCATCGCCGGAACCGGCGAATGGTTCCCCACCGTTATGATGCTGATCGCGTTCGCAACGCTATGGGGCGATAACGCCCGCCTGCGAAAGCTGCTCGAACAAAACGGCATCGATCCGCGACGGCGCAAGCGCTAATCCCGGCAACGTCAGCTGCATGCCCTGGCGTGTCGGACAGATACGAGGCCGGGCGAGACAGGGCATCGATGCGATATTGCGAGCGAATACCGATTGCCCAATCGCCTGGCGCGTTCACGATTCGCCACATTTCCAATCCTTGCTGTTGCGCTGTGGCGGCAACGTCAATGGTCGTCATGCCCAAGTGGTGCCGCCAACGTTGAACGCCGATGCTATGCCGCTCGCGGCCAGTGATATGGAAGAATTAGCCGCGACGCCGAACCTCGGCTCGCCAGTTCCCGTTGCGTTTCCAGATAGATGCCATCGACAGGCTCCAGACAAAGGTTGAAAAATCGTCTGGGCTGGATTCTGCGATTCCGCCATTCTTCCGCCAAAAGCAAATTCCTGGAGGTTCGCGACAAAGAAAAAGGCCCTCGGCTTTCGCCTGAGGGCCTTTGTTCTTCGGGCTTCACACACCGATTAATCCTTGGTGGGCGGTACTGGGATCGAACCAGTGACCCCTGCCGTGTGAAGGCAGTGCTCTACCGCTGAGCTAACCGCCCAAAGAAGCTGAAATTATGTCAGAGCTTTTTGGGTTCGTAAAGTACTTTCTTCAAATATTTTTCAGGCCCGCGCCAACGGCCCGTCAGCCGGCCGCCGGCGGTTCGACCAGATCGAGGATCGAGCCGTCGCGCTTGAGCGTCGCGAGCACGATGCTCGAGTTGATCGACATCACGCCGACTGCGCGATGCAGCCGGTTGATCACGAAGTCGGAGTAGTGGTCGAGGTCGCGCGCGCGCACCGTCAGCACGTAGTTCGATCCGCCCGTCACGACCTGCGCGGCGATCACTTCCGGCCATTGCTGGATCGCCTCGACGAACCGGTCATGCCATTCGGGCACGTCCGGACGCATCGATACCTGCACGAGCGCCTCGAACGCGACGCCGATCTTCTTCGGCTCGATCGTGCAGCGGTAGCCTGCAATGACGCCGCGTTCTTCCAGCAGCTTCACGCGCCGCAGGCATGCCGACGGCGACAGCGCGACCGCGTTCGAGAGGTCCTGATTGCTGAGGCGTCCGTCCCGCTCGAGGTGGCGGAGGATCCGCATGTCGGTTCGATCCAGGCTCATTTCGCAGAATCCGGTAACGTGTGTGATGTCAGGCGCAGACTCTACTGCAATCGGTGCGGTTCGTCATCGAAATGTGAAGCTCATTCTATTTTGACCTCGATAACATGCGCCGCATGTTTCGACCGGATCCACGCTTTCGAACGAGGTCAATCGATGCAACCAGAAGGGCAATTCCAGCATATCGCGGCGCGCGAGCACGGTCTGCGCCGCACGCTTTCCGCACGGCAGATGGCGATGATCGCGATCGGCGGTGCGATCGGTACCGGTCTTTTTCTCGGCAGCGGTTTCGCGATCGGCTTCGCGGGCCCGAGCGTACTCGTGAGCTACGCGATCGGCGCGTTCATCTCGCTGCTGCTGATGGGCTGTCTCGCGGAGATGACGGTCGCGCACCCGACCTCCGGGTCGTTCGGCGCATACGCCGAGCATTACGTGAGCCCGTGGGCCGGGTTTCTCGTGCGCTACGCGTACTGGGCGTGCATCGTGCTCGCGGTCGGCACCGAAGTCACGGCGATCGCGCTGTACATGAAGTACTGGTTTCCGGGCGTGCCGGGCTGGCTGTGGATCGTCGGCTTCTCGGCGCTGCTCGTGTTCGTGAACGCGCGCAGCGTGGACGTGTTCGGCGCGGTCGAGTACGGTTTCTCGGTCGTGAAGATCGCGGCGATCGTCGGCTTCATCGCGCTCGGCGCGTATGTCGTGTTCGGCCATCCGACGCTGGTCGGCACCGGCGCGGCGCGTGCGGGCTTCCATCATTACACCGGTCACGGCGGCTTCTTTCCCAAGGGCATGTGGGGAATGTGGATCGCGGTGATCGTGTCGATCTTCAGCTACCTGAGCATCGAGATGATCGCGGTCGCGGCCGGCGAGGCGGAAGACCCCGAGCGCGCGGTCACGCGTGCATTCCGCTCGACGATCGTGCGGCTCGTGCTGTTCTACCTCGTCACGCTCGCGCTGATGCTCGCGATCGTGCCATGGACCACGGCGGGGCGCGACGAGAGCCCGTTCGTGAAGGTGATGGAGGCGATCGGCCTGCCGGGCGCGGCCGGGCTGATCAACTTCGTCGTGCTGATCGCCGCGCTGTCCGCGATGAACAGCCAGCTCTACATCACGACGCGGATGATGTTCAGCCTGTCGCGTGCGGGCCATGCGCCGAAGGCGCTCGGCGAAGTGAACGCGCGCGGCGTGCCGTTCGGCGCGCTGCTGCTGTCGACGCTCGGGATCGCGCTCGCGACGGTGCTGAGCGTGCTGTATCCGGATGCGTCGTTCACGATCATGATGGCGGTGTCGATGTTCGGCGCGCTCTTTACGTGGATGATGATCTTCGTCACGCACTACTGCTTCCGGCGTCGTCGCGCAGCGCTCGGCCTGCCGGCGCCCGCGTTCCGGATGCGCGGCTTTCCGCTACTGACGCTGCTCGGCGCGGCGCTGATGCTCGCGGTGATGGTGACGACCTACTTCACGGCCGAATTCCACATGACGCTGATTTTCGGCATTCCGTTCCTGGCCGCGCTGTCGGTCGTGTACGCGGTGTGGTATCGGCGTGCGCAGCCGGTGCTGCAGCCCGAAGCGAAGTAGCGCGGCCGTAGCGGTGCGCGGCAACGGCGCCGCGTCAGCCCGCCAGCGCGGGCAGCGCGTCGATCGACGCGCGCACGTAGTCGGCGAAGCGCAGCGCGACCGGTTCGGCGGTGCCGCTGCGCTTCAACGCGAGCGTGCGCGATTCGAGCGATGCATCCCGCAGCGGCAGGAACGCGAGCCGGTCGCTTTTCGCCTGCTGCAGCACGCGCGGCACCAGCGCGATGCCCATCCCGAACTCGATCATCGACAGGATCGTCTGCCACAGCCGCGCCTCGTGACGAATCAGCGGGCTGAAGCCCGCGTTCACGCACTGCGCGATGATCAGGTCGTGATAGTGCGGCGCGGCGTCGCGCGGAAACAGGATGAACGGTTCGGTCGCGAGCGCGGCGAGCGCGACCTGCCTGCGCCGCGCGAGCGGATGTGCGGCCGGCACGCAGCACACGAACGGCTCGGCATAGACGGGCGCCGATTCGACTTCGGGCGGGAAGTGGCCCCAGTGCGCGTAGCCGAGATCGATCTGGCCGCGCTGGATCGCCTGCACCTGCGCATGCGTGTTCATCTCGCTCAGCACGACTTCGACGCCCGGATAGTCGGCCTCGAAGCGCCGCACGGCGTCGGGCAGCCCGCGATACAGCATCGAATGGACGAAGCCGATCCGCAGCCGGCCCGCGAGCCCCGACGCGGAGCGCACCGTCAGGCGCTCGGCTTCGGCCGCCTGCAGCAGCAGCCGGCGCGCTTCGCCGAGCAGTACCTCGCCCGCGTTGGTGAGTGCGACGGTCCTGTTGGCGCGCGAGAAGAGCTGAACGCCGAGTGCTTCCTCGAACTTGCGGATGTCGAAGCTCAACGCCGGTTGCGAGATGAACAGGCGCTTCGCCGCGCGGCCGAAATGCAGCTCCTCGGCGACCGCCACGAAATAGCGCAACTGCCTGAGTTCCATGGTGTCTCCTCCGGACATCGGCATCGATAAGCGGTATCTATCGTACCGGATAAATCCTGTATTGGACGCTTATCGATCGCGCGCCTACGCTCTGCGGAAGGCTCGATGCAGGACCGGCCGGCCGCCGCGGTGCGCGGCCCGGTCGATGCACCGGCAACTCTGGAGACGCACGCATGCACGACCCCGCTCGCACGCCGGACACCGGCGCATCCCATATCCCCGACAGCCGGGGCATCAATTTCTTCTCCGTCGACCCCGATCTCGGCGCGTTGCTGAAGCTGCATCTCGGCGACGCGCGCTATGCCGAACTCGAGCCGCGGCTGCGCGCGCTCGGCGCACGCGTGTCGGGCGAACTCGACGAATGGGCATCGCGTGCGGACAAGCATCCGCCGGTGCTCGAGCACCGCAACCGGCGCGGCGAGGCCGTGCAACGGATCGACAAGGATCCGGCGTACGTCGCGCTCGAACGCGTCGCGTATGCGGAGCTCGGGCTCGCGTCGCTGAGTCACGGATCCGAGGCCGTGCCGCCGCTCGTCAAGTACGCGCTGACGTTCCTGTTCGTGCAGGCGGAGTTCGGCCTGTGCTGCCCGGTCAGCATGACCGATTCGCTGACGCGCACGCTGCGCCGCTTCGGCGATCCCGCGCTCGTCGCGCGCTACCTGCCGAGGCTCGCGTCGCGCGACTTCGACACGCTGTACCAGGGCGCGATGTTCATGACGGAGCAGGCGGCCGGCTCCGATGTCGGCCGGATCGCGACGCGCGCGACGCGTGAAACCGGCACGCATGGCGAGACCGTCTGGCGCCTGAGCGGCGACAAGTGGTTCTGCTCGAATGCGGATGCCGACCTCGCGATGGTGCTCGCGCGGCCCGACGGTGCGCCGGCCGGCATCCAGGGCCTCGCGCTGTTCCTGCTGCCGAAGACGCTGCCGGACGGCACGCGCAACCGCTACCGGATCGTGCGCCTGAAGGACAAGCTCGGCAGCCGTTCGATGGCGAGCGGCGAGATCGTGCTCGAAGGCGCGCAGGCCTACCTGATCGGCGAGATCGGCCGCGGTTTTCACCAGATGGCCGACATGATCAACATGTCGCGGCTGTCGAACGGCGTGCGCGCGGCGGGGCTGATGCGGCGCGCGCTGAACGAAGCGCTGCACGTCGCCGCGCATCGCGAGGCGTTCGGCCGCAAGCTGATCGAGATGCCGCTGATGCAGCGCCAGTTGATGAAGATGCTGCTGCCGGCCGAGGCCGCGCGCGCGATGTTCATGCAGATCGCGCTGCTGCTGCCGCGGGCCGACGCGGGCGACGAGCAGGCCGCGCGCTGCGTGCGGATCCTGACGCCGCTGATCAAGTTCCGCGCGTGCCGCGACGCGCGACGCGTGACGGGCGACGCGATGGAGGTGCGCGGCGGTACCGGCTATATCGAGGAATGGAGCGACGCGCGGCTCGTGCGCGACGCGCACCTCGGTTCGATCTGGGAAGGCACGAGCAACATCGTCGCGCTTGACGTCGCGCGCGCCGCGCAGCGCGAGCAGGCGCTCGACGCGCTGCGCGCGTTCCTCGGCGATCGTCTGGGCGAGGCGCCGCTGCCCGACGCGAGCCGCACCGCGCTGCGCCGCATACTCGCGCGGGCGTGCGATGCGCTGGCGCGGGTGGCCGGGGAGGGCGACGACGCGCATGTGCGGCAGGCCGCGTCCGCGCTGTATTACGCGAGCGCGGCCGTGCTGATGGCCTGCGAGGGCGCGCGGCTCGCGCCGGATTTCCGGCGTCTCGCGCTCGCGCACCTGATCGTGCGCCACAAGCTGCTGCCGGTCGATCCGCTCGCGCCGGCATCGCGCGACGACCGATCGACCGCGTTCGCCGCGCTGCTGCGCGGCCAGCCGGTCGCGCTCGACACGGCGCTCGACCTGCTGCCGGAGGTCGAACGATGAGCGCGACGACGGCGAACACGACGCGCGGCGCGCTGGACGGCCTGAAGGTCGTCGACCTGAGCCGGGTGCTCGGCGGCCCGTACTGCACGCAGGCGCTCGCCGACCACGGTGCGACGGTGATCAAGATCGAGCCGCCGGCCGGCGACGAGACGCGCGGCTGGGGGCCGCCGTTCGTCGGCGACACGGCCTGGTATTTCATGGGTGTGAACCGCAACAAGGAAGGGCTCGCGCTCGACCTGTCGCACGACGAAGGGCGCGCGATCCTGTGGCGCCTGCTCGAGCAGGCCGACGTGCTCGTCGAGAACTTCAAGCCGGGCACGCTCGCGCGCTGGGGGATGGACTACGCACGCGACCTGCAGCCGCGCTTTCCGCGCCTGATCCACTGCGCGGTGACGGGCTTCGGCGAAGACGGCCCGCTCGGCGGGCTGCCGGGCTACGACGCGGTGATTCAGGCGATGGCCGGGCTGATGAGCGTGAACGGCGAACGCGACGGCGACGCGACCCGCATCGGCCTGCCGATCGTCGACATGGTGACGGGGCTCAACGCGCTCGCCGGCATCCTGCTGGCGCTCGCGGAGCGCGAGAAGAGCGGGCGCGGGCAGTCGATCGACATCGCGCTGTACGACTGCGGCGTGTCGCTGCTGCATCCGCATCTGCCGAATTTCTTCGGGTCGGGCCGCGTGCCGGAACGCAGCGGCAACGCGCATCCGAACATCGCGCCGTACGACAGCTACCGCACGGCCACCGTGCCGATTTTCCTCGCGGTCGGCAACGACCGGCAGTTTGCCCGGCTCGTCGCGCATCTCGGCGCGCCGGCGCTGGCCGGCGACGCGCGCTTCGCCGACAACCGCAGCCGCTGCGCGCACCGGCCCGAGCTGAAGGCCGAACTCGAAGCGCGGCTCGCCGCGCACGCATGCGAGCCGCTCGCGCGCGAGCTGATGGCGGCCGGCGTGCCGTGCGGGCCGGTGCGCACGGTGGCCGACGTCGCGCACGATCCGCATGCGCTGCACCGCAATCTGTTCGTCGAGATCGGCGCGTATCGCGGCACCGCGTCGCCGGTGAAGCTGTCGCGCACGCCGGCCACCTATCGTTCGGCGCCGCCCGCGCTCGGCCGCGACACGCGCGCGGTGCTCGACCGGCTCGGCGTCGATCGCGCGCTTCAGCAGCACCTGCTCGATGCCGGCGTGCTGAAGACGGCCGCCGACGAGTCGCCGCCCGACTGACACGACGCCGCCGGCCGGCGGCGCGATGCCGGCCTTCCGGGAAAGGCGCGCACGAGTCGCGCCCCCGCTCACCAACAAGGAGACATCGATGAGCCGTCCGCAATCCCCGAGCGCCGCGCAGCCGCGGCCCGGCCGCGCCGCCCTCGCGGCGTTCGTCGGCACCACGATCGAGTGGTACGACTTCTACATCTACGGCACGGCGGCGGCGCTCGTGTTCGGTAAGGTGTTCTTTTCCCGCACGATGGATCCCGGCGTCGCGACGCTGCTCGCGTTCGTCACGTTCTGGGCCGGCTTCGCCGCGCGGCCGCTCGGCGGCATCGTGTTCGGGCATCTCGGCGATCGCGTCGGCCGCAAGACCGCGCTCGTGATCACGCTGGTGATGATGGGGCTCGCGACAACCGGCATCGGCCTGCTGCCCGGCTACGCATCGATCGGCGCGTGGGCGCCGGCGGGCCTCGTCGTGCTGCGCGTGCTGCAGGGTGTCGCGGTCGGCGGCGAGTGGGGCGGCGCGGTGCTGATCGCGAGCGAGAATGCGCCCAAGCACCGCAGCATCCTGTATGCGGCGTTCGCGCAGCAGGGTTCGCCCACCGGCAACCTGCTGGCCACGGCTGCGTTCTTCGCGCTGAGCGCGCTGCCGACGCCGTCGTTCCTGATGTGGGGCTGGCGCATTCCGTTCCTGCTGTCGGCCGTGCTCGTGATCATCGGGATGGTGATCCGGCTGCGGCTCGAGGAATCGATCGACATGCAGCGCGTGCTCGCACGCAAGCGCACGGTGAAGCTGCCGCTGCGCGACGTCGTGCGCGACCACTGGGTCGTCGTGCTGCTCGCGGCCGGCACGCTGCCGGTGATCAACGTCACGTATTTCCGCAGCACGTTCGCGCTGTCGTGGGCGACGAAGGAACTCGGTTACGCGCAGGGCACGTTCCTCGGCATCCTGTCGATCTCGCTCGTCGTGCAGTTCCTGATGCAGCCGGTCGGCGCGTGGTTCGTGTCGAAGGTCGACATGCGGCGCGCGATGGGCTGGATCCTGATCCCCGAGATCGTCCTGATGCCGGTGATGTTCCATGCGCTCGCGACGCGTTCGTACTGGGTCGCCGTCGCGGGCATGTGCATCTCGACGATTCCGTCGGCGATGTTCTACGGCGCGGTCGGCGGCGTGCTCGCGCGCGTGTTCCCGGCGAACGTTCGCTATACGGGCCTGTCGCTCGCGTATCAGTTGAGCGCGCTGGTCGTCGGCGGCGGCACGCCCGTGCTCGCGCAGGCGATCCTCAATGCGACGGGCAGCATCGTCGGCGTCGCGATCGCCTCGGGGCTGTACGCGCTCGTGTCGCTGGCGTGCATGCTGGCGCTGCTCAATCGCACCGGGTATCGCGCCGACGAGTTGTCGAGCGCCGAGCGCAGCGATGCGGCCGAGTGGGGGGCCGAAGGCTTGAATGCCGACAGTCGGGCCGGCGAGGCCGCGCAGCCGGACGATCGCGGCACGTTGAAACCGGCCGGATGAGCCGGGGAGGCCGGCGTGATTCGGCAGGCTGGCGATTCGGCCATCCGGTGAGCCGGTGCGGCAGTTCGGCGATCGGACGGCATCGCGCGCCGGACGGGGCGCACGTCGCATGGCCGCGATTCGCCCCAAATCACGCTTCCCAAACGCAAACGGCACCGTGCGAGACACGGTGCCGTTTGCCTGCGGTGTTTGCTTCACGTCGCCGCGAGGCCGGCACGGCCGGCCTGCGCGATCCGCGTCGCTTTAGCCTTCCGTCGGCGGTACGTAGCCGGACGCCTGGTCCGCGCCGTCGCCGAAGAAGTACTTCTCGGTCTGCTTCATCAGGTACTGGCGCGCGCGCGGGTCGGCCATGTTCAGGCGGTTTTCGTTGATCAGCATCGTTTGCTGCTTGAGCCAGCCTTGCCACGCTTCCTTCGACACGCTTTCGTAAATGCGCTTGCCGAGTTCGCCCGGCAGCGGCGGGAAATCGAGGCCTTCGGCTTCCTTGCCGAGCTTCGCGCATTGGATCATTCGAGCCATCGTGTACTTCTCCTGTAATCGGTGTCTGGGGGGAAGGGCAGTCGTGCCGGTGCTCAGAGCTGCTTCATCAGCACGAGCGACTTGCGCTGCCAGTTATAGAGTTTGCGACGGTCTTCCGGCAGGTCGTCGACGCTGACCTTGACGAAGCCGCGCTTGAGGAACCAGTGCTCGGTGCGCGTCGTGAGCACGAAGATGTGCGTGAGGCCGCGCGCGCGGGCGCGCTGCTCGATGCGCTTGAGCAGGCGTTCGCCGTCGCCCGAGCCCTGCGCTTCGGGGGCCACCGTCAGGCACGCCATCTCGCCGATCTTCTCCTGCTGGTACGGGTACAGCGCCGCGCAGCCGAACAGCACGCCATCGTGCTCGATGACCGAGAAGTGGTCGATGTCGCGTTCGATCTGGTGGCGGCCGCGCCGCACCAGCGTGCCGTCCGACTCGAGCGGCTCGATCAGCGCGAGGATGCCGCCGACGTCGTCCGGCGTCGCTTCGCGCAGGCTTTCGAGGTTCTCGTACGAGATCATCGTGCCGACGCCGTCGTGCAGGAACAGTTCGAGCAGCATGCTGCCGTCGAGCGACTGCGGAATCAGGTGCGCACGGGTCACGCCGCCGCGGCACGCGCGGATCGAATGCTTCAGGAAGAACGCGTCGTCGCCCTGGATGTTGCCGGAATCGAGCAGCTCGGCGGCCGCGTCGAGCGACATTTCGCGCACCAGCTCGCCTTCGTCGTCGACGATGCCGGGCCCATCGGTCAGGAAGATGATCTTGTCGGCGCGCAGCGCGATCGCGGCGGCCGACGCCACGTCTTCCATCGACAGGTTGAACGCCTCGCCGGTCGGCGAGAAACCGAGCGGCGACAGCAGCACGAGCTTGCGGCTCGCGAGCGAATGACGGATCGATTCGGCGTCGATCTTGCGCACGATGCCCGTGTGCGCGAAATCGACCCCGTCGAGAATCCCCACCGGCCGCGCGGTCACGAAGTTGCCGGACACGACGCTGATGTGCGCGTGCGCCATCGGCGAGTTCGGCAGACCCTGGCTGATCGCGGCCTCGATGTCGAGACGCACTTCGCCGGCCGCCTCCTTCGCGGATTCGAGCGCGCGCGCATCGGTGATGCGCAGCCCGTGCGAAAACTCGGATTCGACGCCGTGCAGGCTCAGCTGCTCCTCGACCTGCGGCCGCGAGCCGTGCACCAGCACGATCTGGATGCCCATCGCCTGCAGGAGCGCGATGTCGGACACGAGCGCATTCAGCAGCCCCTGCTGCACCACCTCGCCGCCGAACCCCACGACGAACGTGCTGTTGCGGAACTTGTGGATATAGGGCGCGACGGAGCGCATCCAGTCGACGAACTGCGCGTGGCTGGCGGCCGAATCGTCGGCGGCCGGCGGCGTCGCGGCGCCGGTCTGGGCGGGAGGGAGGTCGGTTTGGGAATTCATGGGCGGGATTATAATGCGCCCCCATGTCGAATGTTTCTAAAAGTCCCGCGCCGACGCGGGCCAATACGCCGTCGGCGCAGCACCCGGATGGTGCGGCCGATGCGCGCGAGCAGCAGGGCCAGCCGGCGCGCCAGCAGCAGGACAAGCCGGCGGGCAAGCCGGCACCCGCGCCGCGCCATGACGAACGGCGCGGCGACGCGCGCCAGCCGGCCGCGAAGGGCGCGCCGCAGGCGACCGGCGAGCGGGCCCCGCGCCGCGAGCGTGCGCCGCGCGCAGCCGTTCCGCCCAATCCCGTCCCGCCGATCACCTACCCCGAAAGCCTGCCCGTGTCGGGCAAGCGCGACGAAATCGCGCGCGCGATCGCCGGTCATCAGGTCGTCATCGTCTGCGGTGAAACCGGCTCGGGCAAGACCACGCAGTTGCCGAAGATCTGTCTCGATCTCGGCCGCGGCCTCGGCGCCGGCGGCACGGGCCTGATCGGCCATACGCAGCCGCGGCGCCTGGCCGCGTCGTCGACCGGCCGCCGGATCGCCGAGGAGCTCGGCACGCCGTTCGGCGAGGTGGTCGGCTACAAGGTGCGCTTCACCGACAATCTCGCGCCGGGCGCGTCCGTGAAGCTGATGACGGACGGTATCCTGCTCGCCGAGACGCAGACCGACCCGTTGCTGAAGGCGTACGACACGCTGATCATCGACGAGGCGCACGAGCGCAGCCTGAACATCGACTTCCTGCTCGGTTATCTGAAGGAGATCCTGCCGAGGCGGCCGGACCTGAAGCTGATCGTCACGTCCGCGACGATCGACGCCGATCGCTTCGCACGCCATTTCGGCACCGACGAACGTCCGGCGCCCGTGATCGAGGTGAGCGGGCGGCTGTATCCGGTCGAGATGCGTTATCGGCCGGTGGCCGAGGATCGCCCGGCCGTGAAGAACGCCGAAGGCACGGGCGGTCGCGATCGCGTGAAGACCGCGCGCGAGGCCGAGCGTGACCTGATGGACGCGATCGTCGACGCGGTCGACGAGCTGTGCCGCGAAGGCCCCGGCGACGTGCTGGTGTTCCTGCCCGGCGAGCGCGAGATCCGCGAGGCGGCCGAGGCGCTGCGCAAGCACCATCCGCCGCATACCGAGATCCTGCCGCTGTTCGCGCGGCTGTCGGCGGCCGACCAGGACAAGGTGTTCAAGGCGTCGAACGCGCGCCGCATCGTGCTCGCGACCAACGTGGCCGAAACCTCGCTGACGGTGCCCGGCATCCGCTACGTGGTCGACACCGGCCTCGCGCGCGTGAAGCGCTATTCGTACCGGAACAAGGTCGAGCAGTTGCAGGTCGAGTCGATCTCGCAAGCCGCCGCGAACCAGCGCGCGGGCCGCTGTGGCCGCGTGGCCGACGGCGTGTGCATCCGCTTGTACGAGGAAAGCGACTACCAGGCGCGCGCACGCTTCACCGATCCGGAGATCCTGCGCTCGTCGCTCGCGTCGGTGATCCTGCGGATGAAGTCGCTGCACTTGACGGCGATCGAATCGTTCCCGTTCCTCGAACCGCCGCCCGGCCGCGCGATCGCGGACGGTTATCAACTGCTCAACGAACTCGGCGCGGTCGACGACGACAACGCGCTGACGCCGCTCGGCCGCGAGCTCGCGCGGCTGCCGCTCGACCCGCGCGTCGGCCGGATGATCCTCGCCGCGCGCGACCAGCAGTCGCTGCGCGAGGTGCTGATCATCGCGAGCGCGCTGTCCGTGCAGGACCCGCGCGACCGCCCGATCGAAGCGCAGGAGCAGGCCGACCAGGCGCACCGCCGGTTCGCCGACGAGCGCTCCGAATTCCTGCAGTGGCTGAAGATCTGGGCATGGTTCGAAGAGGCCGTCGCGCACAAGAAGTCGAATCGTCAGTTGATCGATGCATGCCGGCAGAATTTCCTGTCGCACCTGCGGCTGCGCGAATGGCGCGACGTCCATTCGCAGTTGCTGACGGTCGTGCGCGAGCACGGCTGGCGGCTCAATGAAGTCGAGGCCACGTACGAGCAGATCCATCTGGCCCTGTTGACGGGCCTGCTCGGCAACCTCGGGATGAAGGCCGACGACGATCCGCATTACCTCGGCGCGCGCGGCATCAAGTTCTACCTGTGGCCGGGCTCCGCGCTCGCGAAGAAGGCCGGCCGCTGGGTGATGGCGGCCGAGCTCGTCGAGACGAGCCGGCTGTACGCGCGCTGCCTCGCGAAGATCGAGCCCGAGTGGGTCGAGAAGATCGGCGCGCATCTGCTGAAGAAGTCGCTGTCGGAGCCGCACTGGGAGAAGCGTCCGGCGCAGGTCAGCGCGTTCGAGCGCGCGACGCTGTACGGGCTGCCGATCTACCACCGGCGGCGCGTCGCGTTCGGCAAGCAGGATCCGGCGCGCGCACGCGAGCTGTTCATCCGCGGCGCGCTGGTCGAAGGCGAGTTCGACACGAAGCTTGCGTTCTTCGCGCACAACCGCAAGCTGCTCGCCGACATCGAGCAGCTCGAACACAAGTCGCGCCGCCAGGACGTGCTGGTCGACGACGAGCTGATCTACGCGTACTACGACCAGGCGATTCCGGAAGGCATTCACACGGGCGCCGCGTTCGAGCGCTGGTATCGCGACGAGGTGAAGAAGGCCGGCCAGCCCGAGGACAAGCTGCGTCTGCTGTACCTGTCGCGCGACGACCTGATGCGCCACGAGGCGGCGGGCGTGACGACGGACCTGTTCCCGAAGCGCGCGACGATGGCCGGCGTCGAGATGGCGCTCACGTACCACTTCGAGCCCGGCACGCCGCGCGACGGCGTGACGCTCGCGGTGCCGCTCTTCGCGCTGAACCAGGTCGACGCGCGCCGCTGCGAGTGGCTCGTGCCGGGGATGCTGAAGGAAAAGGTGCAGTTGCTGCTGAAGTCGCTGCCGCAGAAGCTGCGCCGGCACTGCGTGCCGCTGCCCGAGTACGCGGCCGGCTTCGTCGAGCGGATGGGGCGCGAGCGCTTCGGTGCGGGCGGGCTCGTCGAGGCGCTGATCGCCGACGTGCGCGGCGAGACGCAGGTCGCGATGAAAACGGCCGACTTCAAGCTCGAGACGCTGCCCGCGCACCTGTTCATGAATTTCAAGGTGATCGACGAGCACGGCCGCCAGCTCGCGATGGGGCGCAATCTCGCGCAGCTTCGCCAGGAGCTGGGCGCGCAGGCGCAGCAGCAGTTCCAGAAGATCGCGGCGGCGTCGACGATCGCGACCGGCGGCGAAGCGGGTGCGGCCGATGCGCCGGTTCCGGCCGCCGCGCCGGGTTCGGCGGCGAAGGGCGGCAAGCCGGGCAAGGGCGCGGCGCCGCAGACGGCGGCCCCGGCGGAAACCGGCGCGACGGCGCTGTACGAGAACCTGACGACGTGGAATTTCGGCAAGCTGCCGGAGCTGCTGGAGATCCGCCGGCGCGGCCAGACGCTGTACGGCTATCCGGCGCTCGTCGACCGCGGCACCCATTGCGACGTCGAGGTGTTCGATTCGCCGGAGGAGGCCGCGCGCATCCACCGGGCCGGCTTGCGGCGCCTCTTCGCGCTGCAGCTGAAGGAGCCGATCAAGTTTCTGGAGAAGAACCTGCCGGGCCTGCGCGAGATGGCGATGCAGTACATGTCGCTCGGCACGCAGGACGAGCTGCGCGACCAGTTGATCGACACGGCGCTCGACCGCGCGTGCCTGCAGGACCCGCTGCCCGACGACGACGCGAGCTTCCACGCGCGCCGCGACGAGGGCCGCAGCCGCCTGAACCTGCTCGCGCAGGAAATCGCGCGGCTCGTCGGGCAGATCCTCGCCGAATACGCGGGCCTCGTGAAGAAGCTCGCGCAGGCGAAGCCGTTCGCGCAGGCCCATGCGGACCTGCAGCAGCAACTGGCCGCGCTGGTCGGCAAGCGCTTCGTGATCGACACGCCTTACGCGCAGCTTGCGCATTTCCCGCGCTACCTGAAAGGCATCGCGCTGCGGATCGACAAGCTGAAGGCCGACCCGGCGCGCGACGCGAAGCAGTCGGCCGAGCTGCTGCCGCTCGTCCAGCAGTACCAGCGCGCGGTGTCGCAGCGCGGCGGCGTCGCCGATGCGCGGCTCGCGGAATTCCGCTGGCTGCTGGAGGAACTGCGAATTTCGCTGTTCGCGCAGGAACTGCGCACGCCGATGCCGGTCTCTGTCAAGCGTCTGCACAAGGTCTGGGAGTCGATGCAGCGCTAGCGCGACATCGATCGGCCGGGCTCGCACCGGCGGCCGGTTCGGTCCTGCACCGCGCCGCCTGCCGCGGCGGCTCGTTCGGCCGCCGCGGCAGGCGGCGAAGCGGCGCGATACCGGCATGGGTCAACCGGAGGGGCCCGCCGAACGTTCTACAATGACTGCTGTTCCACGACGTGAGTCTTCATGCGCACTTTCCTTTCCCTCGGCCGCACGCTCGCGCTGGCCGCCGCCGTCCTGGCGCCCGCCGCACACGCGAATAACGTGATCGTTCTCAATTCGGCCGAAGCGACGCTTTCCCTGATCGACCAGCAGACCCGCGAAGTCGTTTCCACGATGCCGACCGGCAAGGAACCGCACCATTTGATGGCGACGCCCGACAACGCGTCGCTGATCGTCGCAAATTCGGTCTCGAACAGCCTGATGTTCCTCGATCCGAAGACGGGCAAGCTGCAACGCACCGTCGAAGGGATCGACGATCCGTACCAGCTCGGCTTCTCGCCCGATCGCAAGTGGTTCGCGGCGGCCGGCCTGCGGCTCGACCGCGTCGACATCTACGGCTACGACGGCCGCGACCTGAAACTCGTGAAGCGCGTGCCGCTCGCGGTGATGCCGAGCCACCTCGCGTTCACGAAGGACAGCAAGACGCTGCTCGTGTCGCTGCAGGTGTCCGGCGAGATCGCGGCGATCGATCTGCCGACGCAGACGGTCAAGTGGAAGATGAAGGTCGGCAAGGTGCCGGCCGGCCTGTGGCTCACGCCGGACGACAAGTTCCTGCTCGTCGGGATGACCGGCGCGGATTACGTCGCGGTCGTCGACTGGCGCAACCAGAAGGTCGTCAAGCAGATCTACACGGGCAAGGGCGCGCACAACTTCCGCTCGCTCGCCGACGGCACGCACGTCGCGGTGACGAACCGCGTCGCGAATACCATCAGCATCATCGACGAGAACACGCTCACCAACGTCGGCGACATCACCGGCCTGCTGCCGGGCCCCGACGACATGGAGCTGTCCGCCGACAAGAAGACGCTGTGGGTGACGTTCCGCTTCGCGAAGAAGGTTGGGATCATCGACCTGGCCTCGCGCAAGCTGGTGCAGACGATCGCCGTCGGCCGCTCGCCGCACGGCATCTACTTCTACGACCGCGCGCCGTGGAAGGCGGCGAACGGCGCGTGACGCGCGGAGGCGAACGATGCTGCACCTGATCGATGCGTTCGTGTCGGACATCCAGACCTGGCTGTACGTCGACGTCGTGCAGCCGCTCCTCTTCAAGTTCAACCTGATGGACTATGACGAGGACACCTACGACGCGCTGTACTGGGTGATCATCGGCGCGCTGCAGATGGTGCTGATGTTCGCGCTGCTGCGCCCGCTCGAGGCGCTGCTGCCGGTCGAGCGCTGGAAGAACCGCCGCGCGGTGCGCGTCGACGTGATCTACACGGCGATCTCGAAGCTCGGCATCTACACGCTGTTCTTCTTCTTCGCGCTGCAGCCGGTGTTCGACAGCTTCCAGGCGTGGCTGCGCCTGCACGGCGTCGCGAACGTCAACCTCGACTATCTGTGGCCGGGCGTGACCTCGCAGCCGATCGTCGCGTTCGCGATCTACCTCGTGGTGCTCGACTTCGCCGGCTACTGGTATCACCGCTGGCAGCACAAGTTCGGCATCTGGTGGGAGCTGCACGCGGTCCATCACAGCCAGCGGCAGATGTCGCTGTGGTGCGACGACCGCAACCACCTGCTCGACGACGTGCTCCAGTCGTGCTTCTTCGCGGCGATCGCGCTCGTGATCGGCGTGACGCCGTCGCAGTTCGTCGTGCTCACCGCGGTCACGAACTTCCTGCAGAGCATCCAGCATACGAATGCGCGGCTGTCGTACGGCCGCATCGGCGAGCGCCTGCTCGTCAGCCCGATCTTCCATCGCCGGCACCATGCGGTCGGCTACGGCCACGAAGGCACCAAGTACGGCTGCAACTTCGGCGTGCTGTTCCCGTGGTGGGACATGATGTTCGGCACCGCGTCGTGGAACCGCACGGTCGAGCCGACCGGCATCCGCGAGCAGGTCGAGGGCGTGTCCTACGGCGACGGCTTCTGGTCGCAGCACGGCCTGGCGTTCGTGCGGATCTTCCGGCGCCTGTTCCCCGCGAAGCGCGGCGCGGCGTCGGCCTGATCCCTGTCCAGCCTTTCTCCCGTTGAACGGCGCTCCCACGCGGCCCGCATGTGCTTTGGCGCATGCGGGCCGCGTGGTTTATCCTTTCCCCGTTTTTCCCCGTCAATCCAGATTCCATAGGCTCGCATGAACGACCTGCTGCGTTCCTTCGTCCGGGCGCTCGCCAGCGCGCTGCACCCGCGCATGCTGTGGCTCACCCTGATGCCGTTCGTCGTCTCCGCGCTGCTGTGGGGCGCCGTGCTGTGGTTCTCGTGGCAGACGCTGCTGGACCTCGCGCGCGGCGCGCTCGACGGCTTCGTGCTGACCGCCGCGCTGTATCGCGCATTCGATGCGATCGGCATGTCGCAACTGCATGCGGTGGTCGCGCCGTTCGTGGTCGTGTCGCTCGCGATCCCGCTGATCGTGCTGACCGTGCTGCTGCTGATCGCGACGATCTCGATGCCGGTCGTGATCAAGCACCTGTCGAACCGGCAGTTCGCGGCGCTCGAGCCGAAGCGGGGCGGCACCTTCTTCGGCAGCGTGGTCAATTCGCTCGGCGCGGCGATCGTCGGCGTCGTGCTGCTCGTCGTCACGATCCCGCTGTGGCTGATTCCGCCGTTCTTCGCGCTGCTGCCGCCGGTGATCTGGGGCTGGCTCACGTACCGCGTGATGACCTACGACGCGCTCGCGCTGCACGCGAGCCGCGACGAGCGCCGCGCGCTCGTGCGCCGGCACCGCTGGCCGCTGATCGGCATCGGCGTCGCGACCGGGCTGCTCGGCACCGTGCCGACCTTCGTGTGGGTGTCGTCGGTCTGGATGATGGTGCTGTTTCCGTTCGTCGCGGCCGCCATGATCTGGGTTTACGCTTTCATCCTCGTCTTCTCGGCGCTGTGGTTCGGGCACTATTGCCTGCGCGCGCTGGAAGACCTGCGCGCGCGTGCGCGCGCCACCGCAATCGACATGGGGCAGGCATGAGCATCGGCATCATCATCATCGGCGACGAAATCCTTTCGGGACGCCGGCAGGACAAGCATCTGGCGAAGGTCATCGAGCTGCTCGGCGCGCGCGGCCTCGCGCTCGACTGGGCCGAATACGTCGGCGACGATCCGGCACGCATCACCGCGACGCTTGCGCGCGCGATCGCGTCGGGCGACATCGTGTTCTCGACGGGCGGGATCGGCGCGACGCCGGACGACCATACGCGCCAGTGCGCGGCCGCCGCGCTCGGCGTGCCGCTCGAGCTGCATCCGGAGGCGAAGGCGCTGATTTCCGAGCGCATTCGCGAGACGCACGCCGATCCGGCCACGCCGGTCGACTTCGAATCGCCGGAGAACCGGCATCGCTTCAACATGGGCGTGTTCCCGGCGGGCGCGACGATCATTCCGAACGGCTACAACCGGATTCCCGGCTTCTCGGTCGGCGATCTGCATTTCGTGCCCGGCTTTCCGGTGATGGCGTGGCCGATGATCGAATGGGTGCTCGATACGAAGTACGCGCACCTGCACCACGCGACGCCGCATGCCGAGCGCTCGCTGTACGTGTTCGAGCTGCCGGAATCGACGCTCACGCCGCTGATGGAAAAGATCGAGCGCGATTTTCCCGGCGTGCGCGTGTTCAGCCTGCCGAGCGTCGGCGACGCGGAGCGCGGCGGCATCTACGCGCGCCGTCACATCGATCTCGGCGTGAAGGGCGAGCCGGAGGCGGTCGCGGCCGCGTTCGTGAAACTGCGCGAAGGCGTGCACCTGCTCGGCGGCGACGTCGTCGAGCCCGATACGCCGCGCGGCTGAGCGGCCTGCCACGCGCCGCTCCAAAAGCAACGGGCCGCGCAATGCGGCCCGTCATCGGCATGTCATCGCCCGGCTCGACGATGAGGCTGTCGCAGCCGGCGTGCGCGGCGCGCCGTCAGGCGCCGATCCACGGCAGTTTGCGGAAGCACCAGCCGTCGACCGTCTTGCGGTGGCCTTCGGCGTCCTTCGCGCCTTCGAAGCCTTCGAGCAGGTCGAACGCCTTCGTGTAGCCGGCCTGCGCGGACGCGACCGCGGCGAGCTTCGAGCGCGCGGCGCTGCGGCACAGGAACAGGATGGGCGTATCGGGCGGGAGCGCTGCCTTCAGTTCGTTGACGAATTCGGCGTTCGGCACGCCGCCCGGGTAGCGCGTCCATTCGACGTGCAGGTACTGGCCGTCGCCGACGAGCGGGCGGCCGACCCAGTCGAGTTCGGCGCGCGTGCGCACGTCGACGAGGCGCGCCGACGGGTCGAGCTGCAGCAGTTCGAATGCCTCGACCGGCAGCAGTGCGCCGGCGTAGTCGAGCGCGCCTTGGGCGCGGCGTTCGTCGGCCTTCGCGTAAAGCTGATCCAGCGTACTCATGGCAGGGAGTCTCCGTATCGGTCAAACGAGCATTCTAGCGCGCCGCCGCGGCACGGACGTCCGCATGCGGCACGGCGCGCGTCGTACACGCGCTCACCAAAACGGTGCAGAATGGTGCGAATGCACCGAAATGATTCGCTCGATGCGGCGGGTCGGGGAGATTGCACCATGACGGTGCTTTCGGGGCAGGACCGACGGCGCGCGAAGCCCCGGAATCGCGCAGCGCGGCCCTGTCGTGGCGAGCCCCGGCGCGATTCGCGCCGATCCTGCGTAAAGGTGGCACGGAAGCTGCTATATAGAATTCGGTCGAATCGGGGCGCGCTGCGCCAAAGCAAGACCCCGGTCAGCTCGATAAACGAGGCGGTTTCCCAGTCCGCCGGAATTGTTCAATCAGGAGAAGAGGTTATGAGTAAAACCGTCGCCGACGTCATGCAGCTCGTGAAGGACGAGGACGTCAAGTTTGTCGATTTCCGCTTCACGGATACGCGCGGCAAGGAGCAGCACGTGTCGGTGCCGGTTTCGGCGTTTGACGAAGACAAGTTCGAAAGCGGTCATGCATTCGACGGTTCGTCGATCGCGGGCTGGAAGGGCATCGAGGCGTCGGACATGCTGCTCATGCCGGACCCGAACGCCGCCTTCGTCGACCCGTTCTACGAAGAGTCGACCCTCGTGCTGACCTGCGACGTGGTCGAGCCGGCCGACGGCAAGGGCTACGAGCGCGATCCGCGTTCGCTCGCGAAGCGCGGCGAAGCGTACCTGAAGAGCACGGGCATCGGCGACACGGCCTACTTCGGTCCGGAACCGGAATTCTTCATTTTCGACTCGGTCCAGTGGAACACGGACATGTCGGGCTGCTTCGTGAAGATCAACTCGGAAGAAGCACCGTGGTCGGCAGGCAAGGAGTTCGAAGGCGGCAACACGGGCCACCGTCCGGGCACGAAGGGCGGCTACTTCCCGGTCGCGCCGGTCGACACGTTCCAGGACATGCGTTCGGAAATGTGCCTGCTGCTCGAACAGCTCGGCATCCCGGTCGAAGTGCACCACCACGAAGTGGCGGGCCAGGGCCAGAACGAAATCGGCACGAAGTTCTCGACGCTCGTGCAGCGCGCCGACTGGACGCAATGGTCGAAGTACATCATCCACAACGTCGCGCACTCGTACGGCAAGACGGCGACGTTCATGCCGAAGCCGGTCGTCGGCGACAACGGTTCGGGCATGCACGTTCACCAGTCGATCTGGAAGGACGGCCAGAACCTGTTCGCGGGCAACGGCTACGCCGGCCTGTCGGAACTGGCGCTGTTCTACATCGGCGGCATCATCAAGCACGCCCGTGCACTGAACGCGATCACGAACCCGACGACGAACTCGTACAAGCGTCTGGTCCCGCACTTCGAGGCACCGGTGAAGCTCGCTTACTCGGCGCGCAACCGTTCGGCATCGATCCGCATTCCGCACGTGTCGAACCCGAAGGGCCGCCGTATCGAAACGCGCTTCCCGGATCCGATGGCGAACCCGTACCTGTGCTTCACGGCGCTGATGATGGCCGGCCTCGACGGGATCCAGAACAAGATCCATCCGGGCGAAGCAGCGGACAAGAACCTGTACGACCTGCCGCCGGAAGAGGATGCAAAGATCCCGACCGTGTGCGCGGGCCTCGACCAGGCACTGGAAGCACTCGACAAGGATCGCGAGTTCCTGACGCGCGGCGGCGTGTTCACGGACGGCATGATCGATGCGTACCTCGCGCTGAAGGAGCAGGAGCTGGCGAAGTTCCGCATGACGACGCACCCGATCGAGTTCGAGATGTACTACTCGCTCTAATCGGCGATGGCGCTTCGATTCAGCGCCGTCATGCCGGTTCGTTCCCGTCGCGCGGCTTGCGGCGGGAGCGGCGGAGTCTGAAAGGGGACGGCGTCCGGCCGTCCCTTTTTTGTTCCGACGATTTTCATTTTCTGGCCCGGTGAGGCGCGACAAGCACGCAGATGGTTCTGAAGAATCTGATCAAGGCGAAAACGGGGCAGCCCGAACGACTGACGGACGACGAGCGGCTCGCGCGCTCCGGTCTGCTGGCGGGGCTCGAAGCGCTGCCGACGGTCGTGCTCGTGCTCGACCGCAAGACGCTGCGGGTGGCGTTCGCGAACCCGTCGGCGGAGGCGATGCTCGACATCTCGCGGCGGCAGCTCGCGCAGCGGCCGTGGGGCGAGATTTTCCCGAACGCGAACGAGCTCGCGTCGACGATCACCGCGATCGGCCAGGAGCGCTTTCACGCGACGCATCTCGATACCGTGCTCGACCGGCCCGGCCGCGAACCGCTGCATGTGCACGCGATCGTCGGCTTCCTCGAGAGCGCGCCCGATTTCGTGCTCGTCGAGCTGTTCGAGAACGAACGGCAGTCGCGCACCGATCGGGAGGAGCGCATCCACGACCTGACCGCGGTCAACAAGCAACTGATCCGCAACCTCGCGCACGAGATCAAGAACCCGCTCGGCGGCATTCGCGGCGCAGCCCAGCTGCTCGAATTCGAGCTGGGCGAGCGCGAGCGCGGCGAGTTGCGCGAATACACGCAGGTGATCATCAAGGAGTCCGACCGCCTGCAGACGCTCGTCGACCGGTTGCTGGAGCCGCATCGGCATCCGCACATCGTCGGCGACGTGAACATTCATGAAGTGTGCGAACGCGTGCGCGCGGTGATGCTCGCGGAATTCCCGCGCGGGCTCACGATCGAGCGCGACTACGACGTGAGCGTGCCGGACCTGCGCGGCGACAAGGAGCAGTTGATCCAGGCGCTGCTGAACATCGTGCGCAACGCCGCGCAGGCGCTGCGCGAACGGATCGCGCAGGGCGACGCGAAGATCGAGCTGCGCACGCGCATCGCGCGCAAGGTGACGATCGCGAAGCGCCTGTACCGGCTGGCACTGGACTTGCACGTGATCGACAACGGGCCCGGCATTCCGGAAGAGATCCGCGACCGGATTTTCTATCCGCTCGTGTCGGGACGCGACGACGGCAGCGGCCTCGGCCTCACGCTCGCGCAGACGTTCGTGCAGCAGCACGACGGGATGATCGAGGTCGAGAGCCGGCCCGGACGTACCGAATTTCAGATTCTGCTGCCGCTCGACCATTGAGCGGCGACATTGCGATTGACCCATACCTGACCGACCTATGAAGCCGATCTGGATAGTAGACGACGACCAATCGATCCGCTGGGTGCTGGAAAAGGCACTCGCCCGGGACAGCTTCGCGACGAAGAGCTTCGCGAACGTGCGCGATGCGCTGGCCGCGCTCGACCACGAGACGCCGCAGGTGCTCGTGTCCGACATCCGGATGCCGGGCGGCTCGGGCCTCGAGTTGCTGCAGGCGATGCACGAGCGGCTGCCGGGCCTGCCCGTCATCATCATGACGGCGTTCTCCGATCTCGACAGCGCCGTCGCGGCGTTCCAGGGCGGCGCGTTCGAATATCTCGCGAAGCCGTTCGACGTCGACAAGGCCGTCGAGCTGATCCGCCGCGCGGTGGAAGAAAGCCTGCGCGGCGGCGCGCCGCAGGACGAGCGCGTGGCCGAGGCGCCCGAGATGCTCGGCCAGGCGCCCGCGATGCAGGACATGTTCCGCGCGATCGGCCGCCTGTCGCATTCGGCCGCGACCGTGCTGATCACCGGCGAGTCGGGCACCGGCAAGGAGCTCGTCGCCCGGGCGCTGCACCGTCACAGCCCGCGCGCGAACGGGCCGTTCATCGCGCTGAACACGGCGGCGATCCCGAAGGATCTGCTGGAATCCGAACTGTTCGGCCATGAGCGCGGTGCGTTCACCGGCGCGCAGACGACGCGGCAGGGCCGTTTCGAGCAGGCCGAGAACGGCACGCTGTTCCTCGACGAAATCGGCGACATGCCGTTCGACCTGCAGACGCGCCTGTTGCGCGTGCTGTCGGACGGGCAGTTCTACCGCGTGGGCGGCCACAACCCGCTGCGCGCGAACGTGCGCGTGATCGCCGCGACGCACCAGAATCTCGAGTCGCGCGTGCGGCAGGGGTTGTTCCGCGAGGACCTTTACCACCGGCTCAACGTGATCCGGCTGCGCCTGCCGCCGCTGCGCGAACGCAGCGAGGACATCGCGCTGCTCACGCGCCACTTCCTGCAGAAGAGCGCGCGCGATCTCGGCGTCGAACCCAAGCGCGTGTCCGACGACGCGCTCGCGTATCTGACGTCGCTGCCGTTTCCCGGCAACGTGCGGCAGCTCGAGAACCTCGCGAACTGGCTGACCGTGATGGCGCCCGCGCAGACGGTCGAGATCAAGGACCTGCCGCCCGACCTCGTGCCGGCCGGCGCGTCCGCGGCGTCGGCCGTCGCGACGGGCGACGGCGCGGACACGCACGGCAGTGGCGGCCATGCGGCGGCCGCGCCGTCCGCGATCGGTGCGGCGCCGCTGGCGGCCGCGCCCGTCGCGAGTGCGCCGAACGGCAGCGCGCCGGCCGGCTACCCGCTGTGGGAGCACGGGCTGCGCACCGAAGTCGCGCGGCTGTTGCGCGAGAACTCGGCCGACGTGATGGACGAACTCGCACGCCGCTTCGAGGCGGCCGTGATCCGCGAGGCGCTCGACTTCACGCGCGGTCGCAAGGTCGAAGCCGCGGAGCGGCTCGGCATCGGCCGCAACACCATCACGCGAAAGATCCAGGAACTCCATCTGGAGCCCTGAGCACGATGCGCGGCATGCGCGGGCATGCGCATGCCGCGATCGGACATAATCGCGGTTTGCACGCCGTTCGCCATTCCGCCGATCCTCCATGTCCGACTCCTTCCGCTGGCCCGCCGGGGCCGACCCGTTCCGTTTTCTCGAAGCGCTCGACAGCAAGCGCGCCCGCACCTGGGTCGACGAGCAGAATGCGCGCACGCGCGCCGCATTGCGCGACGACGATGCCTATCGCGCGCTGAGCGCGCGTCTCGCGAAAGCGTATCTGCCGCGCGAACGCCCGGTGATTCCGACCCGTTGGCGCGACTGGGCGTACGACCTGTGGCAGGACGATCTCCATCCGAAGGGGCTGTGGCGCCGCACGCGCTGGGCCGACTGGCGCGCCGGCCAGCCGATCTGGGAAGCGCTGCTCGACATCGACGCGCTCGGCGCCGAAGAGGGCGAGTCGTGGGTGTTCGAGCAGGAGGCGATCCTGTATCCGGACGGCGATCGCGTGCTGCTGTCGCTGTCGCCGGGCGGCGCCGACGCGGTCGTCGTGCGCGAATTCGATCTCGTCGAGCGCCGGTTCGTCGACGGCGGTTTCACGATCGACGAGCCGGGCCATCACACGGTCGGCTGGATCGACCGCGATACCGTCTACGTGAGCTGGGATCGCGGCGAAGCGCATGCCACCGCCGCCGGTTATCCGTATGAAGCGCGGCGCTGGGTGCGCGGCACGGCGCTCGCCGATGCGCCGGTCGTGTTCAGCGGCGAGCCGGACGACATCAGCGCGGGCGCGTGGTATGACCCGATCGACGGCCGCCACGTCGCGTGGCGCAGCGTCGATTTCTTCGACGCGCATGCGTACCGGCTGACCGACGCGGGCGAATGGGCGCGCTACGACGTGCCGACGCATGTCGAGGTCGGGTTCTGGGAGGGCTGGCTCGTGCTGGAGCCGCGTCTCGACTGGGATTGCGACGGCGTGCGTCACGCGGGCGGCTCGCTGCTCGCGATCCGCGAGCAGGCATTCCTCGCCGGCGCGCGCGCATTCACGACGCTGTTCGCGCCGCAGCCGACGACCTCCGCCTGCACGTGGACGCACACGCGCACGACGCTGATCGCCAGCTGGCTCGACGACGTGCACAACCGCACGATGCTGTGGCAGCCGCGGCAGGCCGACGATGGCGCGTGGACGTGGGACGCGCGGCCGTTCGACTGGCCGGGCGATGCGCAGATCGACGTCGAGCCGGTCGAATCGACGCTGAACGACGAGGTGTACGTCGACGTCGACACCTATCTCGATCCGCCCGAGTGCTGGCTGGCCGATCTGGCCGATCGCGCGGACGACGCGCCGTCGCGCCGCGTGCTGCTCGACCGGCCGCCGGTGCAGTTCGACGCGGCCGGGCTGGTCGTGCGCCGCGCGAGCGCGCGCTCGCGGGACGGCACGGCGGTGCCGTACACGCTGATCGGCCCGCGCGATGCGCTCGACGCGCCGGAAGGCGCGGCACGCGTTGCGCGGCCCTGCCTGCTGTCGGGCTATGGCGGCTTTGCGATTCCGAACCTGCCGGGCTACAGCGATGCGTTCGGCATCGGCTGGCTCGAGCGCGGCGGCGTGATGGCGTTCGCGCACATCCGCGGCGGCGGCGAGTTCGGGCCGCGCTGGCACGTCGACGCGCAGCGCGAACACCGCCAGCGTTCGTTCGACGATTTCATCGCGGTCGCCGAGGATCTGGTGGCGACGGGCGTGACGAGCGCCGCGCAACTCGGGATCGAGGGCGGCAGCAACGGCGGGCTGCTGGTCGCCGCGTGCATGATGCAGCGTCCGGCGTTGTTCGGCGCGGTGCTGTGCCGCGTGCCGCTGCTCGACATGCAGCGCTATCCGAAGCTGCACGCGGGCGCCGCATGGCTCGACGAATACGGTGACCCGGACGATCCGCGCGAAGGCGCGGCGCTGGCCGCGTATTCACCGTATCACCACGTGCGCGAAGGTGTCGTGTATCCGCCGTTGCTGCTGACGACGTCGACGCGCGACGACCGCGTGCATCCCGCGCATGCGCGCAAGATGGCCGCGCGCATGCAGGCGCGCGGCCACGAACGGGTGTGGTACTGGGAGAACACCGACGGCGGCCACGGCAGCGCCGACGATCTCGAACGCGCGCAAGCCGATGCCGCCGAATTCGGCTTCCTGTGGGCCCATCTCGGGCCGGCGCCCGCGCGGCGCTGATCGCGCGCGGGTGCTTGCGCGATCAGCCGACGATCGCGACGACGGGCGTGTGGTCGGACGGCTGTTCCCACGTGCGCGGCACGCGATCGACTTCGCACGACGTGCAGGTGGCCGCGAGCGCCGGGGACAGCAGGATGTGGTCGATGCGCAGCCCTGCGTTGCGGCGGAACGCCATCATCCGGTAGTCCCACCACGTGAAGGCTTTCTCGGGCTGCTCGAAGCGGCGGAACGCATCGACGAAGCCGAGTTCGATCAGCTGCTTGAAGTGCGCGCGCTCCTGCGGCGACACGAGGTTCTGGCCTTCCCATTTCGCTGGATCGTGCACGTCGCGATCTTCCGGCGCGATGTTGTAGTCGCCGAGCAGCGCGAGCTTCGGATAGCGCTGCAGCTCGGTGCGCAGCCACGCCTGCAGCGCGTCGAGCCACTGCATCTTGTAGACGAACTTGTCGGAGTCGAGCGCCTGGCCGTTCGGGAAGTACGCGGACACGATGCGCACGCCGTCGACCGTCGCGGCGATCACGCGCTGCTGCGGATCGTCGAAGCCGGGGATGTTGCGCACGACGTCCGACTCGTCGACGGCGAGCGTGTCGCGCACGAGGATCGCGACGCCGTTGTAGGTCTTCTGGCCCGTGAACCAGCTGCGGTAGCCGGCCGCCTCGAGATCGGCGCGCGGGAATTTCTCGTCCGGCAGCTTCAGTTCCTGCAGGCACAGTACGTCGGCTTGGCTTTGCGCGAGCCAGTCGAGCACATGCTGTTTGCGGACGTTGAGCGAGTTGACGTTCCAGGTGGCGATTTTCATGAACGGGAGCGTGCGTGCGGCGTGAATGCGAAGGCCGCCATCTTACCGCGAGCATGGGGTGCGAACGCACGCGTCATGCGGGGTGGCGCGCGTGTCATGCACCGTCGACCGGATAGCGGAAGCAGAAATTGTGACAAAAGTATTGACGTGAGTACTTCCTCACCCTATAATTTATTTCTCTGACGCGGGGTGGAGCAGTCTGGCAGCTCGTCGGGCTCATAACCCGAAGGTCGTAGGTTCAAATCCTACCCCCGCAACCAAGCACACCAGACGATGTGCAGCGCAAGTGACCGATGCGCGCTTCGTCGACGGAAACCCGGCTCCATGCCGGGTTTTTTGTTTTCCGCGTCCGCCCGTTATTTCGGCGCGCCCGGGCTCCCGGGCAGGAAGCCGTTCTCGATCAGATAGGTCGTCGTGTTGACCAGCGTGGCTCGCGCGTTAGGCGTGCCCGACAGCGCCGCGCACTTGTCCTTTCCCGTATCCAGCCGGATCGACCGTTCGGTCGTCGGGTAGTCCACGTCCTTCAGATAGAAATGCGGCAGCGACGTCATGTAGCGTGCATACGGCACGCATGGCCGCTGCATCGGGTCCTTCGACGCAGTGTTGAACGGAAAATACTCGTCGAACAGATAAGCCGAGCTCGACAGGCCGCCCCAGTCCGCCGGTACCGCGATGCTGCCGGTCGGCGTCGTGGCGCCGGTGGCGACGTCCGTGATGAAGCCGTCGACGGTCGAGCGCCCGTCGCTGCGATTGGCCTGCGTCACGGTGACCCGCAGCCGATAGGCGTGGCCGGTCTTCCACGGGTACGCGATCGAACACGATGTTCCGGAGCCGCCGTCCGCGCCGCCGCGGCAATTCGCCGACAGCGGCGCGGTGCCGGTGCCGAACGCGCTGAAGATCACCAGGTTGCTGCCCTGCGTGCGCGGCTGGATGCCTGTGTAGATCACGTGCCCGCCGTGTTGCGACGACAACTGGTTGGCCCAGTAGTAACTGGCGTTGACCTGGGTCGGCACGACTTCGGGCGTGATGTCCCACGTCATGCGATCGAAGCCGTCCCTGGGCGTCGTGGCCGCCGATGCGGTGATGCCGGGATCGGCGTGTGCGGTGAGCGTGGTCGACACGGCGAACAGCGCGCCGAATACGGTGCTGAGCTTTTTCATGTTCCTGTTTCCCGTTGGTGGAGAAAGAGACCGCGACGAGCAGCGTCGACCGCGGTGCCGCTGCCCGCGTACCAATTTGCGGTCACTTTATTACCAATGGATAACCAGTCGTGTCGGCGTGCCCGCGCGAACCGGGGCGCGCGATTCGCGGGCCGTTCGCGCTTGCCCCGCGTGACGGGCGAGAGCACGGAGTCGGGCGGGCGGCCACGCGCACGCCGGGAGAATGAATCGCGGCGTGCGCAACAATGCGGCGATGCCATCCGGCGACGGTCGCCGCTACGCGACGGCGCGCGTCGTTCAGCGCGCCGCCCATTCGACGGCCGCCTTCGCATGCAGCGCGGTCGTATCGAATACCGGCAGCGGCGAGTCGTCCGCGCCGATCAGCAGCGTGATTTCCGTGCAGCCGAGGATCACGGCCTGCGCGCCGCGCGCGGCCAGTTTGTCGATGATCGATACATACGTCGCGCGCGATTTCGCCGAAATCACGCCGTGGCACAACTCGTCGTAGATGATCCGGTGCACGTCGTCGCGCCCGCATTCGTCCGGCACCAGCACGTCGAGCCCGAACTTCCCGCGCAGGCGCTGCGCATAGAACGGCAACTCCATCGTGTAGCGCGTGCCGAGCAGGGCGACGCGCTCGACGCCCGCGTCGCGCAGCGCGTTGCCGGTCGGATCGGCGATGTGCAGGAACGGCAGCGTCACCGCGGCTTCGATCGCGTCGTGCACGCGATGCATCGTATTGGTCGTCAGGACGACGAGATCGGCGCCGGCCGCCTCGAGTTGCCGCGCGGCGTCGGCCATCCGTGCGCCGAGCGCGGCCCAGTCGTGCGTGCGCTGCAGCGCTTCGATTTCGGCGAAGTCGACCGTGACCAGCACGCTCTTCGCGTTGTGATGCCCGCCGTGCAGTGCCTTCGAGTGGCGGTTGATCATCCGGTAGTACTCGGCCGACGATTCCCAGCTCATGCCGCCGATCAGTCCGATCGTCTTCATTCCGTACCTTTGCGTTTCGTGTCTCGCGGCAAACGAGTATAGGCGCCGCCGCCCGGGCCCGGCCGGTACGATCCGCGTAAAGCGGGCCAGTACGGCGCAGCCGGTTGCGAGTGGCCGGCTGCGGGCGACCGGCTGCGGGCGACCGGCCCCGGACATACGCGGCAGTTGAAACCGGCACTGTGTTTTTGTACAGTATCGGCACCGTGAACCCGACCGCCATCCCGCCTGCCGATCCACACGAGTCGCCGCCGGGCGACACGCCGCCGCGCATGCGCAAGATCATTCATTGCGACTGCGACTGCTTCTACGCGTCGGTCGAGATGCGCGACGACCCGTCGCTGCGCAACCGGCCGCTCGCGGTCGGCGGCCGGCCCGACCAGCGCGGCGTGATCGCGACCTGCAACTACGAGGCGCGGCGCTACGGCGTGCATTCGGCGATGTCGTCGGCGCTCGCGATGCGCAAGTGTCCGGACCTGCTGATCCTGCCGTCCGCCATGGACAAGTACCGTGCGGCGTCGCGGCAGATCATGGCGATCTATCGCGACTACACGCCCGACGTCGAGCCGCTGTCGCTCGACGAGGCGTACCTCGACGTCAGCGGGTCGGAACGTTGCCAGGGCAGCGCGACACTGATCGCGCGCGAGATTCGCGAGCGCGTGCGCGATACGGTCGGCGTGACCGTGTCGGCGGGCGTCGCGCCGAACAAGTTCATCGCGAAGATCGCGTCCGACTGGAACAAGCCCGACGGGCTGTTCGTCGTGCGGCCGCACGAGATCGACGCGTTCGTCGCGGCGCTGCCGGTGCGCAAGCTGCACGGCGTCGGCAAGGTAACGGCCGCGCGGCTCGACCGGCTCGGCATCCAGACCTGCGCGCAGTTGCGCGACTGGCCGCTGATCGACCTGCACCGCGAGTTCGGTGCGTTCGGGCGGCGGCTGTACGAACTGTCGCGCGGGATCGACGAGCGGCCCGTGCAGGCCGACCAGGAGCGCAAGTCGGTCAGCGTCGAGACGACCTACGTGACCGACCTGACGACGCTCGAGCAATGCGCGGACGAAATTCGCCGCCTCGTCGTGCAACTCGACGCGCGGATCGATCGCGCGGGCGCCGCACGGTCGATCCGCAAGCTGTACGTGAAGATCCGCTTCGCCGATTTCCAGCGCACGACGGTCGAGTGCGTGGCCGACGCGACGAATGCCGACACGGCCGTCACGCTGCTCGCGAAGGGGTTGTTGCGGCGCGCGCAGCCGGTACGGCTGCTCGGCGTCGGCGTGCGCATCGACGAGGACACGGCCGCGCGCCACGGGCAATTCCTGCTGTTCGACGACGAGTCGCCCGCACCATGAAAAAAGGCACCGCCGAAGCGGTGCCTGTCGATGCAACCGGCGCAGCCGGGCAGCGCGCTCAGTGCGCGGACGCGGCCATCCCGTTGTGGCGCAGCAGCGCGTCGATTTGCGGCTCGCGGCCGCGGAACGCCTTGAACGACTCCATCGCCGGACGGCTGCCGCCGACCTCGAGGATTTCGCGGCGATAGCGCGTGCCGGTTGCCGCGTCGAGCACGCTGCCGCTGGCGGCGGCCGCTTCCTCGAACGCCGCGTACGCATCGGCCGACAGCACTTCGGCCCACTTGTAGCTGTAGTAGCCGGCCGCGTAGCCGCCCGCGAAGATATGGCTGAACGTGTTCGGCCAACGCGAGAACGCCGCCTGCGGGATCACGTGATAGCGCTCGTTGATCTCGCGCGCGAACGCGGTCACGCCGGTGGTGCCGGCCGGGTCGAAGTCGACGTGCAGCAGCATGTCGAACATCGAGAACACGATCTGGCGCAGCGTGCCGAGCCCGCTCTGGAAGTTCTTCGCGGCGATCATCTTGTCGAACAGCTCGCGCGGCAGCGCGGCGCCCGTATCGACGTGCGACGACATCGACGACAGCACGTCCCATTCCCAGCAGAA
This sequence comes from Burkholderia sp. BCC0506, assembly GCF_902833145.1. Classification (GTDB taxonomy): domain Bacteria; phylum Pseudomonadota; class Gammaproteobacteria; order Burkholderiales; family Burkholderiaceae; genus Burkholderia. Next base: position 96,028 of record NZ_CADFEN010000014.1, read on the forward strand.
ATTTTCCATGAACTGCGACGGCAGTTCGACCGCATCCCATTCGACGCCGTTGATGCCCGACACGCCGAGCTCGTCGACGCGCGTGAGCATGTGGTGCAGCCCGTGGCCGAATTCATGGAACAGCGTGATGACTTCGTCGTGCGTGAAGCACGCCGGTTTGCCGCCGACCGGCGCGGAGAAGTTGCAGGTCAGGTACGCGACGGGCGTCTGCACGTCGCTGCCGCGCTTCGCGCGCGAACGCGCGTCGTCCATCCACGCGCCGCCGCGCTTGCCTTCGCGTGCGTACAGGTCGAGATAGAACTGCGCGACGAGCGAGCCGTCGCGGTTCTCGACGCGGAAGAAGCGCACGTCCTTGTGCCACACCGGCGCGTCGTCCGGCTTGATCCGCACGCCGAACAGCGTTTCGGTGACGGTGAACAGGCCCTTCAGCGCGGCCGGTTCCGGGAAGTACTGCTTGACCTCGTTTTCCGAGAACGCATAGCGCTGCTGGCGGAGCTTCTCGGCCGCGTACGCGACGTCCCACGGCGCGAGTTCGGCGAGGCCGAGCTCCTTCGCGGCGAACGTGCGCAGCTCGTCCCAGTCCTTCTCCGCGTGCGGGCGGGCGCGCGTCGCGAGATCCTCGAGGAACGCGATCACCTGCTGCGGCGATTCGGCCATCTTCGGCGCGAGCGACACTTCGGCGAAGTTGCGGAAGCCGAGCATCCGCGCCTCTTCGCGGCGCAGCTTCAGCGCGTCGGCGACGATCGCCGTGTTGTCCCATTCGGCCTTGCCGTCGCCGTATTGCGGCCCGAGCTCCGACGCGCGCGTCGCATAGGCGCGGTAGAGCGTCTCGCGCAGCGCGCGGTCGTCCGCGTACTGCAGCACCGGGAAATACGACGGGAAGTGCAGCGTGAATTTCCAGCCTTCCTTGCCGTCCTTCTGCGCGGCTTCGCGGGCGGCCTCGATCGCGTCGCCGGGCAGGCCGGCCAGCTCGGCTTCGTCCTTGGCGAAGTACGCGTACGCGTTGGTCGCGTCGAGCACGTGATCGGAGAACGCCTTCGACAGCGCGGCCTGCTGTTCCTGCAGTTCCGCGAAGCGCGGCTTCTGGTCCTCGGGCAGCTCGGCGCCCGACAGGCGGAAGTCGCGCAGCGCGTTGTCGAGGATCTTCTTGCGCTCGGCGGACAGCGTCGCGTATTCGGCGCTCGCGGCGATCGCCTTGTACTTTTCGTACAGCGCGAGATTCTGCCCGACGCTCGACCAGAACTCGGTCACGCGCGGCAGGTTTTCACCGTAGGCCGCGCGCAGTTCGGGCGTGTCGGCGACCGCATTCAGATGACCGACGATGCCCCATGCGCGGCCGAGCGGCTCCGTCGCCCGCTCGACCGTCTCGACGACGGCGGCCCAGGTCGACGGCGTGTCGCTCGCGCTCGCGGTGTCGACCGCGCGGTTGGCGGCATCGAGCAGCGTATCGAGCGCGGGCGTCACGTGTTCCGGGCGGATCTCGCCGAAACGGGGCAGGCCGGAGAAGTCGAGGAGCGGATTGGTGTTGGCGCTGGCGGACATAAGACTCCCTGTCTGTTGCCGGATGAACCGGGATGAAAAGGGTAACGGCGGCTGGGCGCGAGCGCGCCCGATACCGACATTATTGGGGCGCATCGTGCGCTTTCCAATCGTTAGTTTCTAATGACGCGATTGACGCAGGGTCGGATGCGCGCGCCCGGCGAGGGGCGACGGATGTGGCGGCAGGCACGATGCCGCCTGGCGCTTGCGGCTGGCGAGGCGCCGGCGCGCGAAACCGCGCGCCGGCCGAGCGGGTGGGGCGTCAGGCCGCGGCGCCAGCGGCGCGTTCGGCGGATTCGATCGTGTTGATCAGCAGCATCGTGATGGTCATCGGGCCGACGCCGCCCGGCACCGGCGTGATGTAGCCGGCGACTTCCTTCACGCCCGCGAAATCGACGTCGCCGCACAGCTTGCCGGCTTCGTCGCGGTTCATGCCGACGTCGATCACCGTCGCGCCCGGCTTCACCATGTCGGCGGTGAGGATATTGCGCTTGCCGACCGCGGCGACCACGATGTCGGCCTGGCGCGTATGCGCGGCGAGGTCGCGCGTCTTGCTGTGACAGATCGTCACGGTCGCGCCGGCGTCGAGCAGCATCATCGCCATCGGCTTGCCGACGATGTTCGAGCGGCCGATCACGACCGCGTTCGCGCCCTGCAGCGCAATGCCGTGCGCTTCGAACATCTTCATCACGCCGTACGGCGTGCACGGGCGGAACAGCGGCTTGCCGGTCATCAGCGCGCCGGCGTTCGCGACGTGAAAGCCGTCGACGTCCTTTTCCGGCGCGATCGCCTCGATCACCTTGTGGCTGTCGATGTGCGCGGGCAGCGGCAACTGGACGAGGATGCCGTGGATCTTCGGGTCGCGGTTCAGTTCGTCGATGCGCGCGAGCAGGTCGGCTTCCGACAGCGTGGCCGGGTACGCATCCTTCTGCGAGAAGAAACCGTTGTCCTCGCACGCCTTGATCTTGTTGCGCACGTAGACTTCGCTCGCCGGGTTGGCGCCGACGAGGATCACCGCGAGACCGGGCTGGTGGCCGCGTGCGGTCAGCGCGGCGGCGCGTTCGGCGGCCTGGGCGCGCAAGGTCTTCGAAAGGGCGTTGCCGTCGATGAGGAGGGCTGTCATGGTGGTGGGTCCTGCCGGGAAGTTGGAATGCGGGCGTACGGCGCGCGAAGCGCCGTAGCAAAGCACGCAATTATACCGTTCGCCTGCTGCCGTCCGACAGCGAATACAAGGAAAGCGTCATGGACGCGGTGCCGGCGCTCCGGGAGGGAAGCGCCGGGCCGGGCCGCGCGAGTGGGCCGCATCGCGCGGCGCGGCAGTGCGCTGACGCGGCCGGCCGGGGCAGGCGCCCCGCGGCCGCGCGCGACGTTCAGGCCTGCTCCTTCGACAGCGCGAGGCGCAGCAGATCGGCGACCGTGTTGACGTTGAGCTTTTCCATGATGTTCGCGCGGTGCGCTTCGACCGTCTTGATGCTGATCCCGAGATCGTCGGCGATCTGCTTGTTCAGGCGGCCGGCGATGATCCGTTCGAGCACCTGCTGCTCGCGCGCGGTCAGCTTCGACAGGCGTTCGCTCGCGGCGCGCTGTTCCTGGACGCTCTTGCTCTCGCTTCGGGCCTTGTCGAGCATCCGCTCGACGAGCTTGCGCAGCTCGGCTTCGTCGAACGGTTTCTCGATAAAGTCCATCGCACCCTTTTTCATCGTCGACACGGCCATCGGCACGTCGCCGTGGCCGGTGACGAAGATGATCGGCAGCGCGGCGTTGTCGGCGATCAGGCGTTCCTGCAATTCGAGGCCGCTCATGCCCGACATCCGCACGTCGAGGATCAGGCACGCGATCTGGCCGGCCTGCTGCGCCGGCTGGTAGGCATCGAGGAACTGCTCGGCGCTCGAGAAGCATTGCACGCGATAGCCGTTCGCCTCCAGCAGCCAGCGCAGCGAGTCCCGTACGGCCTCGTCGTCGTCGACGACAAAGACGGTTTCCTGAGTGGTGGTGACAGGGCTATTCATAGTTCTCCCGTAACGGTATGTGATGCCGATGCCTCGCGCCCCCCTTGGCCGAGATCAGCGGGTTCCCCAATGGGCAGGCTGCAGTGGAACGTCGCGCCGGAAATGCGGCCGTCCGGCTCGACGTTGTTGACCACCCACAGACGCCCCCGATGCGATTCGATGATCGAACGGCAGATGTTCAGCCCCATGCCCATGCCGTCGGACTTGGTGCTGTAAAACGGTTCGAACAGGCGCTCGGCGGTCGCTTCGTCGACGCCCGGGCCCTGGTCGATCACACGGATGTCGACGAAGCCCGCGTCGATGTCGGCGACCACGCGGATCACGCCGTCCGCCGACGCCGGCTTCACGTCGGCCATCGCCTCGGCCGCGTTCTTCATCAGGTTCATCAGCACCTGTTCGATCAGCACGGGGTCGACATAAATAATAGGCATTCTTGCGAGGATTTCCGTGACGATCCGGATCCTGCGCTTTCTCGCCTCGATTTCGGCGAGCCCGACCGCGTCGGCAACGATGTCCGCGACCCGCGCCGGCTGGCGCTTCGGCTCGCTGCGCTTCACGAATTCGCGGATCCGCTTGACGATCATCCCCGCGCGCAGCGCCTGCTGCGCGGTCTTCTCGAGCGCGGGCTGCAGCGTCTCGGGCGTGCCGCGGCCGCTCTTCACGAGCGCGAGCGTGCCCGAGCAGTAGTTGTTGATCGCGGCGAGCGGCTGATTCAATTCGTGAGCAATCGACGACGCCATTTCACCCATCGTCATCAATCGGCTCGTGAACTGCAGCTTCTCTTCCTGCTGGTGCGCGAGTTCCTGCGCCTTCTTGCGGGTCGTGATGTCGGTCGCGATCTGCATCTGCGCGAGGTGGCCGTCCACCCACTGGATGTACTGGCGGCGCACTTCGAACCACTTCTGGATGCTCTCGACGTACACCTCCTGCGCATCGGCGGTGCTGTTCGTGAGCGCGGCGGCCGGCAGGCCCGCGAACGCGTCGACCATGTCGATCGAGTCGGACGACGCCTGCGCGCGGTCGAAGCCGCCGCCCGACAGCTCCAGATGGCCGTCCGGGCGAATGCCGAACAGGTGGCGGTAGTAGCGGTTCGCGAACAGCAGCTCGGCTTCGTCGGCGGCGAGCACCGACACCGCGGCGTCGAGGCTTTCGAGCACGGTCGTGAAGCGTTCGTGCGCGGCCGCGAGTTCCTCGCGCGCGCGCTTCGGCTCGGTGATGTCGGTCATCGACGACATCCAGCCCGTCTGGCGGCCCGAGCTGTCGATCAGCGGCGACACGTACAGGCGCGCATGGAACAGCGTGCCGTTCTTGCGCCGCACGCGCAGCTCGAAGCCCGAGCTCGGCGCCTTGCCGCGCAGCGTCATGTCGAGCTGGCGCTGCATTTCCGGGTAGGCGTCGCGCGGCCAGTACGGGAACGGCGCGACCTTGCCGACGAGATCGGATTCGTCCCAGCCCGTCATCCGGCAGAACGCGGGGTTCACGTGCGTGATGCGGCCGTGCATGTCGAGCACGCGCATGCCGATCAGCACCGAGTTTTCCATCGCGCGGCGGAAGAACGCTTCCGCGTACAGCGCCTGCTGCGCCTCGAAGCGCTGGCGCGTGTGCTTCCACAGGCTCCAGAGGCTCCACAGCACGAAGCACGACAGGCCGGCGACGAGCCACACGAGCGTGTTGTTGGTCAGGTTCGTGAGCTGCGGGAACGCATACACGCGCACCGTCAGCCCCTGGCCGGGCGGGTCGAGCGGAAGGTCGTAGTGCGAGTCGCGCGGCAGCCGCGGGCGCGTCGACGTGGACGACAGCTCGCGATTGTTCGAGTCGGTGATCGAGATCTTGTACTTCGACGACAGTTCCTGCGGGATGTCGTGCTTCAGGATGCCCTCGACCGAGAACACCGCGGCGATCGAGCCGAGATAGTCGCGGTCGCCGCGCATCACGGGCGTCTGCAACGTGATGAAGCCGTTGCCGAAGTCGTCGTAGATCAGCGGCGAATAGGCCTGGCGACGCGTGCTGCGCGCCTCGTCGTACGCGCCGCGCACGGCGTCCTGCATCTGTGCATCGCCGGGCTTCGCGAGCCGCTGGCCGAGCAGCGGCGGATGCACGGTCGGCCAGCGCTGCACGCCGGGCGCCGTGTACCAGTTCAGGTAGAGAATTTCGGGATGCGTCTGCATCACGTCCGCGACGGCCATCTGGAACGCGTTCTGGTCGAGGCGGCCGGACGCGAGGTCGCGCGACAGCGCCTGCAGCTGCTCCTGCGCGCCCGTCATCGACAGGCGGATCTGCTGCTGGGCCCACGCGACGTTGCGAAAGAGGGTGTCTTCCTGCTGCTGCTGTTCGCGCCGGTTGAGGCTCCACAGGATGAGGCTCATCACGACGAGGAACACCAGGATCGACAGCAGCGGCGTCAGCAAATAGGAATTGGACCACCACGGTCCGTGGTGCCAACGGGACGGCTGCGACTCCGCCGGCGGGCCCGGCGGTCGCGCCGAGCGTGCGAAAAGCCGATCGGTCAACATGGCAGGATTGTAGCGCAGCGCAATACATGGAAAACCGATACCGGATATGTTGAACGGAAACGGTTTTGTCCTGACGAGACGTGCCGCGGAGCCCCGAAATATGGGTGCAGCGCAGCAATATTCCGCATTGCGAGAAAAGATCTCACAATTCGAAAATTTTGTTGCGCGGGCCTGTCCACGCTCATTACAATCCGTCGGAGCTTGCCCGCAGCCGGCCGCGTCGCGTCGTCTGCACGAGAGCGATCCTCACATTCCAGGACCCAGGAGACGAGAATGTCCGCTGTACCGAACGAAGTGATGAAATATGTCGCCGCCGAACGTGACGACGACCCGCAAGAAACCGTCGAGTGGCTGGAGTCGCTCGATGGCGTGATCTCCTCCGTGGGCACCGGCCGTGCGCATTACCTGATCGAAAAGCAGATCGAATTCGCCCGCATGCACGGCGAACACCTGCCGTTCTCCGCCAATACCCCGTACATCAACACGATTCCGGTCGAAGCCCAGGCGAAGATCCCGGGCGACCAGGACATCGAGCACCGCATCCGTTCGTACACGCGCTGGAACGCGCTCGCGATGGTGCTGCGCGCAGGCAAGGACACGAACGTCGGCGGCCACATCGCGTCGTTCGCGTCGGCCGCGACGCTCTACGACGTCGGCTACAACCATTTCTGGCACGCCGCGTCCGACCAGCACGGCGGCGATCTCGTGTTCGTGCAGGGCCACTCGTCGCCGGGCGTGTACTCGCGCGCGTTCCTGCTCGGCCGCCTGTCGGAAGAGCAGCTCGACAACTTCCGCCAGGAAGTCGACGGCAAGGGCATCTCGTCGTACCCGCACCCGTGGCTGATGCCGGACTTCTGGCAGTTCCCGACCGTGTCGATGGGCCTCGGCCCGATCATGGCGATCTACCAGGCACGCTTCATGAAATACCTCGAGTCGCGCGGCATCGCGAAGACGGAAGGCCGCAAGGTGTGGGCGTTCCTCGGCGACGGCGAGACCGACGAGCCGGAATCGCTCGGCGCGATCGGCATGGCGAGCCGCGAGAAGCTCGACAACCTCGTGTTCGTGATCAACTGCAACCTGCAGCGTCTCGACGGCCCGGTGCGCGGCAACGGCAAGATCATCCAGGAGCTCGAATCGGAATTCCGCGGCGCCGGCTGGAACGTGATCAAGGTCATCTGGGGCAGCCGCTGGGATGCGCTGTTCGCGCGCGACAAGACGGGCGCGCTGATGCGCCGCATGATGGAAGTCGTCGACGGCGAATACCAGACGTACAAGTCGGAGTCGGGCGCGTACGTGCGCGAGCACTTCTTCAACACGCCTGAACTGAAGGCGCTCGTCGCCGACTGGTCGGACGACGACATCTGGGCGCTGAACCGCGGCGGCCACGATCCGCACAAGATCTACGCGGCGTTCCACGAAGCCACGAACACCAAGGGCGCGCCGACCGTCATCCTCGCGAAGACCATCAAGGGCTACGGGATGGGCGAGTCGGGCCAGGCGATGAACATCACGCACCAGCAGAAGAAGCTGCCGGTCGAGCAACTGAAGAAGTTCCGTGACCAGTTCCGTCTGCCGATCACCGACGAGCAGATCGCCGACGTGCCGTACCTGAAGTTCGAGGAAGGCTCGAAGGAGCTCGAATACATGCGCCAGAAGCGCATGGACCTCGGCGGCTACCTGCCGCACCGCCGCGAGAAGGCGACGTCGCTGCCGGTGCCGGCGCTCGACGCGTTCGAGCCGCTCTTGAAGGGCACGGGCGAAGGCCGCGAGATCTCGACGACGATGGCGTTCGTGCGGATCCTGAACATCCTGCTGAAGGACAAGGCGCTCGGCAAGCGCGTCGTGCCGATCGTCCCGGACGAATCGCGTACGTTCGGCATGGAAGGCCTGTTCCGCCAGATCGGTATCTGGAACCAGGAAGGCCAGAAGTACGTGCCGGAGGATTCCGACCAGCTGATGTTCTACAAGGAATCGCAGACCGGCCAGATCCTGCAGGAAGGCATCAACGAAGCGGGCGGCATGTGCGACTGGATCGCGGCGGCGACGTCGTATTCGACGCACGGCGAGATCATGGTGCCGTTCTACATCTTCTACTCGATGTTCGGCTTCCAGCGGATCGGCGACCTCGCCTGGGCCGCGGGCGACATGCGCTCGCGCGGCTTCCTGCTCGGCGGCACCGCGGGCCGCACGACGCTGAACGGCGAAGGTCTGCAGCACGAAGACGGCCACTCGCTGCTGTGGGCCGCATCGGTGCCGAACTGCGTGAGCTATGACCCGACGTTCGGCTACGAACTCGCGGTGATCATCCAGGACGGCCTGCGCCGCATGGTGCAGGACCAGGAAGACGTGTACTACTACATCACGGTGATGAACGAGAACTACGAGCACCCGGCGATTCCGCAGGGCGAGCACGTGGCGGCCGACATCATCAAGGGCATGTACTCGTTCAAGAAGGCCGACGCCGACAAGAAGGCGCCGCGCGTGCAGCTGCTCGGCGCGGGCACGATCTTCAACGAAGTGATCGCCGCCGCCGACCTGCTGAAGAACGACTGGGGCGTCGCCGCCGACCTGTGGAGCGTGCCGAGCTTCACCGAGCTCGCGCGCGAAGGTCACGACGTCGAGCGCTGGAACCTGCTCCATCCGACCGAGGAGCGTCGCCTGTCGCACGTGCAGAAGTGCCTGAAGGACACGCAGGGCCCGGTCATCGCGTCGACCGACTACGTCCGTGCGCTGGTCGACCAGATTCGCGGCCAGATCGATCGCCGCTTCGTCGTGCTGGGCACCGACGGCTTCGGCCGTTCGGACACCCGCGAGAAGCTGCGTCACTTCTTCGAGGTCGACCGTCACTGGGTCACCGTCGCGGCGCTCAACGCGCTGGCCGACGAAGGCACGATCGAGCGCAAGGTGGTCGCGGACGCGATCGCCAAGTACAACCTCGATCCGTCCAAGCCCAACCCGATGACCGTTTAACGCACACGCCGTGTGATGCCGCGCGCGGCGCCCGCGAGGCGCGCGTGCGGCCATGGAGACAGAAACAGATGAGTCAAGCGATCGAAGTGAAGGTGCCGGATATCGGCGATTACAAGGACGTGCCGGTCATCGAGATCGGCGTGAAGGTGGGCGATACGGTCGAGCCCGAGCAGTCGCTCGTCACGCTCGAGTCGGACAAGGCGACGATGGACGTGCCGAGCCCGGTCGGCGGCGTCGTGAAGGAAATCAAGGTCAAGGTCGGCGATTCCGTGTCGGAAGGTTCGCTGATCGTCCTGCTCGAAGGCGGCGCAGGCGCCCAGGCGAACGGCGCGGCTGCGCCGGCGCCGGCTCCGGCAGCAGCACCGGCACCGGCCGCCGCGGCACCCGCTGCCGCACCGGCCGCGTCCGGCGGCACGCTCGAAGTGAAGGTGCCCGACATCGGCGACTACAAGGACGTCCCGGTGATCGAGATCGGCGTGAAGGTCGGCGACACGGTCGAGAAGGAGCAGTCGCTCGTCACGCTCGAGTCGGACAAGGCGACGATGGACGTGCCGAGCCCGGCCGCCGGCGTCGTGAAGGACATCAAGGTCAAGGTGGGCGATTCGGTGTCGGAAGGCACGCTGATCGTGCTGCTCGAGGCCGCCGGCGCACCGGCTGCCGCACCGCAGGCCAGCGCACCGGCTCCGGCTGCCGCCGCGCCGGCACCCGCCGCTGCACCGGCACCCGCACCCGCGAAGGCGGCGCCGGCACCGGCCGCCGCCGCGCCGGCCGCGGCGCCGTCGGGCGAATACCGCGCGAGCCACGCGTCGCCGTCGGTACGCAAGTTCGCGCGCGAACTCGGCGTCGAAGTCGCGCGTGTGCAGGGTTCGGGTCCGAAGGGCCGCATTACGAAGGAAGACGTCACGAGCTTCGTGAAGGGCGTGATGACGGGCCAGCGCGCGGCACCGGCCGCGGCAGCCGCGCCGGCAAGCGGCGGCGAGCTGAACCTGCTGCCGTGGCCGAAGGTCGACTTCTCGAAGTTCGGCCCGTTCGAGGCGAAGCCGCTGTCGCGCATCAAGAAGATCTCCGGCGCGAACCTGCATCGCAACTGGGTGATGATCCCGCACGTCACGAACAACGACGAAGCGGACATCACCGAGCTCGAGGCGCTGCGCGTGCAGTTGAACAAGGAGCACGAAAAGGCGGGCGTGAAGTTCACGATGCTCGCGTTCGTGATCAAGGCGGTCGTCGCCGCGCTGAAGAAATTCCCGACCTTCAACGCGAGCCTCGACGGCGACAACCTCGTGTTCAAGCAGTACTACCACATCGGGTTTGCCGCCGATACGCCGAACGGTCTCGTCGTGCCGGTGATCCGCGATGCGGACAAGAAGGGTCTCGTCGACATCGCGAAGGAAATGGCCGAGCTGTCGAAGGCCGCGCGCGACGGCAAGCTCAAGCCGGACCAGATGCAGGGCGGCTGCTTCTCGATCTCGTCGCTCGGCGGGATCGGCGGCACGCATTTCACGCCGATCATCAACGCGCCGGAAGTGGCGATCCTCGGGTTGTCGCGCGGCCAGATGAAGCCGGTGTGGGACGGCAAGCAGTTCGTGCCGCGTCTCACGCTGCCGCTGTCGCTGTCGTACGACCATCGTGTCATCGACGGCGCGGAAGCCGCGCGGTTCAATGCGTATCTCGGCGCGTTGCTGGCCGATTTCCGTCGCATCATTCTTTGATGAGATGAGGGGCTCGCGGGGGCGTGGTTTTTTGTGTCGGTTCTCCACGCCCTTGTTGTCGAACCTGTTTTGCCAACGGTCTGCCAGCGTCGCCCCTGCGCGGGGCGGCGGTTACTTTTCTTTGTCTTCCAAAGAAAAGTAACCAAAAGAAAGGCGCGTCCTTGGGCGGACGGCAAAGGTGGTCCTGCCCTACGTCGCGTGTTCTTGTCAGGCCGCATGTCGTCAGGTTCCGGCTTTCCGCCAGTCTCTCCCTCTCTCTCTGCAGCTAATCAAGAAGGGGACAGTCATGAGTCTCATCGAAGTCAAGGTTCCGGATATCGGCGATTTCAGCGGCGTCGATGTCATCGAAGTCAACGTCAAACCCGGCGACGTGATCGAAAAAGAGCAAACGCTCATCACGCTCGAATCCGATAAGGCCTCCATGGAAGTGCCCAGCGACGTCGCCGGCACCGTCAAGGAAGTCAAGGTCAAAGCCGGCGAGAAAGTCTCGCAAGGCACCGTCATCGCCATCGTCGAAGCGTCGGCAGGCGCAGCCGCGCCCGCGAAAGCGCCCGAAGCGCCGAAGCCCGCAGCAGCCGCACCGGCGCCGGCCGCCGCCACGCCGGCACCCGCGCCGCAAGCGGGCAGCTACAGCGGCGCCGCCGACATCGAGTGCGACATGCTCGTGCTCGGCGCCGGCCCCGGCGGCTACTCGGCCGCGTTCCGCGCCGCCGACCTCGGCATGAAGACCGTGCTCGTCGAACGCTATTCGACGCTCGGCGGCGTGTGTTTGAACGTCGGCTGCATCCCGTCGAAGGCGCTGCTGCATACGTCGCTCGTCGTCGAGGAAGCCGCGGCGCTCGCATCGCACGGCATCACGTTCGGCAAGCCGCAAGTCGACCTCGACAAACTGCGCGACTTCAAGGGCGGCGTCGTCAAGAAGCTGACGACCGGCCTCGCCGGCATGGCGAAGGCGCGCAAGGTCGAAGTGGTCACCGGCGTCGGCGCGTTCGTCGATCCGTACCACATGGAAGTGCAGGGCGAAAACGGCAAGAAGGTCGTCAAGTTCAAGCACGCGATCATCGCCGCGGGCTCGCAGGCCGTGAAGCTGCCGTTCATGCCGGAAGACCCGCGCGTCGTCGATTCGACGGGCGCGCTCGAGCTGCGCCAGTTGCCCAAGCGCATGCTCGTGATCGGCGGCGGCATCATCGGCCTCGAAATGGCGACGGTGTACTCGACGCTCGGCGCCGAGATCGACGTCGTCGAAATGATGGACGGCCTGATGATGGGCGCCGACCGCGATCTCGTGAAGGTCTGGGACAAGTACAACGCGAAGCGTTTCGGCAACGTGATGCTGAAGACCAAGACGGTCGGCGCGGAAGCGAAGGAAGACGGCATCTACGTGAAGTTCGAGGGCGAGAAGGCGCCGGCGGAAGCGCAGCGCTACGACCTCGTGCTCGTCGCGGTGGGCCGCAGCCCGAACGGCAAGAAGATCGGTGCTGACAAGGCCGGCGTCGCGGTCACGGATCGCGGCTTCATCGACGTCGACAAGCAGATGCGCACGAACGTGCCGCACATCTTCGCGATCGGCGATATCGTCGGTCAGCCGATGCTCGCGCACAAGGCCGTGCATGAAGGCCACGTCGCCGCGGAAGCCGCGCACGGCGAGAAGGCGTACTTCGACGCACTGCAGATCCCGTCGGTGGCCTACACCGATCCGGAAGTGGCGTGGGCCGGCAAGACCGAAGACCAGTGCAAGGCCGAGGGCATCAAGTACGGCAAGGCCGTGTTCCCGTGGGCCGCATCGGGCCGCGCGATCGCGAACGGCCGCGACGAAGGCTTCACGAAGCTGATCTTCGACGAGGAAACCCATCGCGTGATCGGCGGCGGCATCGTCGGCCTGAACGCGGGCGACCTGATCAGCGAAGTGTGCCTCGCGGTCGAGATGGGCGCGGACGCGGAAGACATCGGCAAGACGATCCATCCGCACCCGACGCTCGGCGAATCGGTCGGCATGGCCGCCGAGCTGTACGAAGGCGTCTGTACCGACCTGCCGCCGCAGCGCAAGAAGTAACGCGACCGGCGCGGCCGGCCACGCGCCGGCTGCAAAAAACGCCGCCGCCCGGGCAAACCGGGCGGCGGCGTTCTTTTTTGCGTGGCGCGCGACAGGCTCGAATGGGGCCGGCAGTTGCCGCTCGCGCACGTTCCGGCGCCGGAAACGAAAAAGCCGCGCTGGGCGCGGCTCTTTCAGGAGCAGGCGGCGCTTACGCGGCCGGCTTGCTCGAACGGCGTGCGGCGGCGGCGGTGGCAGCCTTCGTGGCGACGGCAGCAGCGGCGTTGAAGTTCGTTTCAGCGATTTCCACTGCTTGCTTCGTGGCCTTCTGAACCGTTTCGTACGTGGTGTTCGCAGCGTTCAGCGCCGACTTCAGTGCGGCGACAGCCGTTTCCGAACCGGCCGGGGCATTCTTCGCGACGTTGTCGACGAGTGCCTGGACCTTCTTGTTCTGCTCGTCGAATTGCGCTTCTGCGACCTTCGCGAACTCGGCTTGCGTCGACGATGCGATTTCGTACAGGTGACGGCCGTACGACAGCACCTTTTCCGCGACCGGCTGCGACAGGCTCGCTTGCAGCGCGATCAGCTCCTGCGCGTCCTTCACCGACAGCAGGCGCTGTGCATTTTCCTGGCCTTCGGCCAGCGTCGACTTCACGACTTGCAGGTTGAGTTCGATCAGCTTCTCGACGCCTTCGAACGCCTTGGTCGTCAGACCGAACAGGCTTTCGAGGTTGGCTTTCTGGGCGGCGGCGATTTGCTCGGGGGTCAGCAAGGACATGTCAGGCTCCTGAAAAGCGATCGCGTCGATCGCAAGATAAAGGGCACTACGCTGGGGAACGTCGGCGCCGCGTGCTTTGTGCAACGCAGCAATGAGGCCTATTTTAGGGCAGAGAGAACGGATGTCAAGCATTTTTTGTGCGTTGCACAATCGCGACAAATTATCGATAAAACAACGAGTTATCGTGGCCCTTCGGAATCGGTTTCAGGCCTGTTCCCAGATGGTGCGCACGACGGCGGGGCAAGCGCGCCGCACCATGATCATGCACAGGTAAACCTGACAGGCCCCTGGAACGTTATCCTTCTGTTCCTGTCGAAAAACGCGCCGTTTCGATGCGCGTGCCGTGGCGACGTGCCGCCGCCACGGTCGAGACCGGCGCCTTTGGCACACCGAGCACCGGATACGTACTTTCCCCGCTTTAAATCGCCTCCGAAGTGACGTTATCTCAATTAACCGTGCGGTAATCGGGAGACGGGCGCTGTCGGGCAGGGCCTCCCATGGATTTTTTCGATGGGAGCGGAAGGGTCGATTGGCCGGAGGTTGGCCGACTCTTACATTCCGGTTTAAAGACGATCGGTAAGTGCCTAATATTGCTCTTTTTTTCAGCTTTAACTACACTTGCGGAAACCTCCCGCCCGCTTTGTCCAGACCCCAATGAAAGCCGAATCGTTTTCACCGCGCAGATTGTTGCAGAGCATGACGCTCGGCACCGCTGTGTCGGTCGCAGTCGCGTTGCTGGCGACCACCGCGTCCGTCACGCCTGCTGACGCCTTCGCCGCCACTGCGAAGACCCAAGCCGCCAAGAAAAAGGCCGTCGCGCCTGCTTCGTCAGCGAAGAAGAAGTCGGCCAAGGCCACTTCCGACAAATCCGCGAAGGTCGCCGCGGCCGATGCGCCACGCGCGAAAGCGTCGCGCAAGCGCGTGACGCTCGCGGCGAACGCCGTGCACGGCGGCCATCGCGGCGCGGTGCGCAAGGTCGCGTTCCAGCCGCGCCGTCCGACGGTCGGCCAGGCGTTCGGCCTGCACGACACGCCCGACGCGCTCGCGCTGCGCTCGAGCGTCGCGTACGTCGTCGACCAGAACTCCGGCGAGCCGCTGTTCGACAAGAATTCGCACGCGGTCGTGCCGATCGCGTCGATCTCGAAGCTGATGACGGCGATGGTCGTGCTCGACTCGAAAGCGCCGATGACCGACCAGCTCGAAGTCACCGACGAAGATCGCGACTACGAGAAGGGCACGGGCTCGCGCCTGTCGGTCGGCTCGGTGCTGTCGCGCGAGGACATGCTGCACATCGCGCTGATGGCGTCGGAAAACCGCGCGGCCGCCGCGCTGTCGCGTTACTACCCGGGCGGCCGTCCGGCATTCATCGCGGCGATGAACGCGAAGGCGAAGGCGCTCGGCATGACCGATACGCACTTCGAGAATTCGACCGGGCTGTCGAGCTCGAACGTGTCGAGCGCGCGCGACCTCGTGAAGATGGTCAATGCGGCGTACCAGTACCCGATGATCCGCCAGTTCTCGACCGATCGCACCTACGAGGTGTACACGGGCAAGCGCAACCTGGTCTACAACAGCACCAACGCGCTGATCCGCGGCAACGGCTCGTGGGACATCGGCCTGCAGAAGACGGGCTTCATCAACGAAGCGGGCGAATGCCTCGTGATGCAGGCGACGATCCACGGCCGGCCGATGGTGATGGTGCTGCTCGATTCGTTCGGCAAATACTCGCGCTTCGCCGACGCCTCGCGCCTGCGCAACTGGCTCGATGCCGGCGGCGGCGAACGCCTGACCGCGGCCAACACGCCGAACGGCGGCACCTGATCGCGTGCGGCGGTTCGCCGCCGTACCCGGTCGCCGCAACGAAAAAGCCCCGCAATCGCGGGGCTTTTTTTGTCCGGCGGAACCGGAACCGAACCGATGGCGCGGCTTACGCCTGCCGCTGCAGCCCGTCCACGTCCTTCTCGGGCGCCGGCCGGTAGCCGAGCGATTCCGAGATGGTGAGCGCCGTCCGGCTCAACTGGCCGAGCCACGCGTCCTGCAGCCGGTCGGCCGGTGCCGACAGCGACAGGCCGGCAACGAGCTTGCCCGAATCGTCGTAGATGCCGGCCGCGATACAGCGCACGCCGAGCTCGAGCTCCTCGTTGTCGCGCGCGCACGATTGCTGGCGGACGATCGTCAGCTCGCGCTCGAGCTTCGCGATATCGGTGATGCTGTTCTGCGTATGGCCGGACAGCCCCGTGCGCGTTGCATAGGCCCGCACACGCGACGTTTCGTCGGCCGCGAGGAACAGCTTGCCGACCGATGTGAGGTGCAGCGGCGCGCGGCCGCCGATCGCGCGGACGACCTGCATCCCCGAGCGCTCGGAATACGCGCGCTCGATATAGACGATCTCGTCGCCCTGGCGTACCGACAGGTTCACGGTCTGCCCGGTGAGGCGGTGCAGCTCGCGCATCGGCATCAGCGCCGCGTCGCGCACCGACAGACGCGCCTTCACGAGATTGCCGAGCTCGAGCAGCCGCATGCCGAGGCGGTAGGTACCGGGATCGGAACGGTCGACGAGGCGGCAGGTCACCATGTCGTTGAGGATGCGGTGCGCGGTCGACGGGTGCAGCTCCGTGCGCTGCGCGAGTTCCTTCAGGCTGACGGGGTCACTGTGCGCGGCGAGCGCGTCCAGCAACCGCATCATGCGTTCGATCACCTGGATCGACGTTTTTGAATCCGGGGTGGGTTGGCTCATGTCGGGGGAGGAATCGGTTGACGCGTCAAGCGGTGTTGGACCGATTGTATCTCGTATCGTGAAAAAAGCGAACGCCGTTCGAGGAAGTCCTCGCTTCGCGCGTCGCGGGCTTGCGCGCGGGCCGGCGTTGGTCTTGCCGGTCAAACGTCGGATAATGAGGGCCGTTTTCTCGAAGGAGCACGTATGCGAGTCGGTTTGTTCGTGACCTGCCTGGTCGACCTGATGCGCCCCGAAATCGGCTTTTCGGCGCTCAAGCTGATTCGCGACGCCGGCTACGAAGTGATCGTGCCGCCCGCGCAAACCTGCTGCGGCCAGCCGGCCTACAACTCGGGCGACCGCGCGCTCGCGCGCGACCTCGCGGAAAAGACGCTGCGCGAGTTCGAACAGTTCGATTACGTCGTCGCGCCATCGGGTTCGTGCGGCGGGATGATCCGCGCGCACTACGGCGACCTGTTCCGCGACGATCCCGAACTGATGGGGCGCTACACGCGGTTCCAGCAAAAAGTCCACGAATTGACCGATTTCCTCGCGAACGTCGCGAAGGTGTCGCTCGCACCGGGCGAGTTCGCCGGGCCGGTCACCTATCACGATTCGTGCTCGGGCCTGCGCGAGCTCGGCGTGAAGGCGCAGCCGCGCGCGCTGCTCGCGCAGCGCGGCGTCGCGGTGACCGAGATGAAGGACTGCGAGCACTGCTGCGGCTTCGGCGGCACGTTCGCGGTCAAGTACGGCGACATCTCGGCGGCCATCGCGGACGAGAAATGCGCGAACGTGCGTGCGTCGGGTGCGGGCGCCGTCGTGCTCGGCGATCTCGGCTGCATGCTGAACATCGAAGGCCGGTTGCGCCGCACCGGCGACCGCGACACGCGCGTGCTGCACGTCGCGCAGGTGCTGGCGGGCGACGTCTGACGCCCGGTTCCGCTCACATTTCCCCCGATACCGCGATGCAAGTCCAATCGATGCATTTCAAGGCGCGCGCCGGCCAGAAGCTGGCCGACCAGCGCCTGCAGCAGAACCTGAAGAAGCTGTCGACGAAGTTCGTGTCCGCGCGCGCCGACGCGATGACCGCCATCGACTTCCCGGCCACGCGCGCGGCGCTCAAGGCGCGCCGCAACCGCGCGCTGGAGCATCTCGACGTGTGGCTCGAGGCATTCGAGCGCGAGGCGACGCGGCGCGGCACGACGGTGCTGTTCGCCGAAACGACCGCGGACGCCGCGCGGCTCGTGGCGGACATCGCGCGCCGGCACGACGTGAAGAAGGTCATCAAGACCAAGTCGATGGTGTCCGAGGAAATGCGCCTGAACGCGGTGCTCGCCGAGATGGGTGTGCAGTCGATCGAGACGGATCTTGGCGAATACATCCTGCAGATCAACGACAACGAGCCGCCGAGCCACATCATCGCGCCCGTCGTGCACAAGGACAAGGACGAGATCGCCGACCTGTTCGCGCGTACGCACCGGCGCGAGCGGCTCACCGAGATCCCGGACATGACGCGCGAGGCGCGCGAGGTGCTGCGCCCGCATTTCATGTCGGCCGACATGGGCGTGACGGGCGGCAATTTCGTGATCGCCGAGACGGGCTCGGTCGCGATCGTGACGAACGAAGGCAACGAGGGCATGTGCACGGTCATGCCGCGCGTGCACGTCGCCGTGACCGGCATCGAGAAGGTGCTGCCGACGCTCGAGGATCTCGCGACCGCGATGCGCCTGCTGCCGCGTTCGGCGACCGGGCAGAAGACGTCGAACTATTTCTCGCTGCTGACCGGGCCGCGCGGGCCGGGCGACGAGGACGGCCCCGAGCACAACTACGTGGTGCTCGTCGACGGCGGCCGCACCGGCCTCATCGGCGGCGAATTCCAGGAGATGCTGCGCTGCATCCGGTGCGGCGCGTGCATGAACCATTGCCCGGTGTACCAGAAGGTCGGCGGTCATGCGTACGGCTGGGTCTATCCGGGGCCGATGGGATCCGTGCTGACGCCGAGCTACGTCGGCCTCGACCGCGCGCTGGACCTCCCGCAGGCCGCGACGCTCTGTGGCGAATGCGACAGCGTATGCCCGGCGGGGATTCCGTTGTCGCGCCTGTTGCGTACGCTGCGCGAGAAGCAGGTCGAGCGCCATCTGCGGCCGTGGCGCGAGCGGGCGGCGCTCGCCGCGTGGGGGTTCTTCGCCCGGCGGCCGATGCTGTATGCGCTGACGACCAAGCTTGCGGTGCGCATCCTCGAGCGGTTGGGCGGCAGCGGCGGCACGTTGCGGCGCCTGCCGATGATGGGCGGCTGGATGGATACGCGCGACATGCCGACGCCGACCGGACGCACGTTCCGCGAGCTGTACGCGGCGTCGCAAAGCCACCTCGGCTGACACTGTTCAGCCCGCGGCAACAGTGCGTTCGCTATTTGTATATTTATCTCGATAGATGCGATCTATAGAATCTCGTCTGTAGTCCCCGGAATCGGGTTTCGGGGTACGAGGTCAACGAGGTCCGCATCATGAAAAAGACAATATCGATGTACTGGCCGCTGGCAATCGTGGTTCCGCTGGCAGCGGTTGCCTATCTGCATGTGATGGCCGATGCGCCGTCGCGCGGTCCGCTCGCGGTTCACCAGGCGTCCGCCGAGCTGGCGCGCGCGGTGTCGTTCGGGCTCGTCGGCGACGCGGCGCAGCCGCTGCCGGCGGCATCCGGCGACATCGCGCTTGCCGCGCCGAAGGCGCTGTGAGGCATGGCGCCGTCGCTTGGCGCGGCGGCGCGATTCCGGCCGCCTTTGTATAATGGCGTGTTCTTCTTCCACGCGGTCCGCCGCGGCTTTCCGATAGTGCGATGACCCGCGTTGCGATCTGTTTCGTCTGTCTCGGCAACATCTGCCGTTCGCCCACCGCGGAAGGCGTGATGCGCCGCCAGGTCGACGCGGCCGCGCTGGCCGACCGGATCGCGATCGATTCGGCCGGCACCGGCGACTGGCACGTGGGCGAGCCGCCCGATACGCGTGCGCAGGCGGCCGCCCGGAGCCGCGGCTACGATCTGTCGGCGCTGCGCGCGCGGCAGGTCAGCGCGGCGGATTTCGAGCGATTCGACCTGCTGCTCGCGATGGACGAAGCGAATCTCGCCGAACTGCGCCGCCGTTGCCCGCCGCAGTATCGCGACAAGGTGCGCCTGCTGATGGAATTCGCGCCGGGTGCGACCGAAACCGAAGTGGCCGACCCGTATTTCGGCGGCGCGCAGGGCTTCGAACAGGTGCTCGACCAGGTCGAACGCGCATGCGCGGGCTTGCTGGACACGCTCCGCGCGCGAATGGCGCGCTGACCGCACGGTATTCAGCAGTCTGCGAATACCCTTTCAAAGACGTGGATACTTGACTAAAAACATCAAATATTTATACTTGACCAAAATCGTCAAGATTGCAGTCCCCTAGACACCATGAGACTCACCACCAAAGGCCGTTTCGCCGTCACGGCGATGATTGACTTGGCACTGCGCCAGGAGCAGGGCCCGGTGACGCTTGCAGGCATCAGCCAGCGCCAGCGGATTTCGCTCTCGTATCTCGAACAGCTGTTCGGCAAGCTGCGCAGGCATGAAATCGTCGAATCCGTGCGCGGCCCGGGCGGCGGCTACAACCTCGCGCGTCGCGCGCAGGACGTCACCGTTGCCGACATCATCATCGCGGTCGATGAACCGCTCGACGCCACGCAGTGCGGCGGCAAAGGCACGTGCGACGGCTCGAAGCAGCCCGACGGCCATTGCATGACGCACGAGCTGTGGTCGACGCTGAACCAGAAGATGGTCGAATACCTCGACTCGGTGTCGCTGCAGGATCTCGTCGATCAGCAGCGCGCACGCGAGGGCGCGCCGGCGGTGCTGCGCGATCGTCGCGCGCCGGAGCCCGTCGCCGCACCGGCCGAGCCCGTGCGCACGATGCCGCTCGGCCCCAATTCGGTGTTCAACATCGCGAGTTCGTGAGCGCGAAGGCGCCCGCCACCCCCCCATAACACACATAGTCCCTGCATAGAATACCCGGAGCGACAGATGACCCAAGAGACTCTCCACCTGCCCATCTATATGGATTACAGCGCGACGACGCCCGTCGACCCGCGCGTGGTCGACAAGATGGTGCCGTACCTGCGCGAGCAGTTCGGCAACCCGGCGTCGCGCAGCCACGCCTACGGCTGGGACGCGGAGCGTGCGGTCGAGGAAGCGCGCGAACAGGTGGCCGCACTCGTGAACGCCGATCCGCGCGAGATCATCTGGACGTCCGGCGCGACCGAGTCGGACAACCTCGCGATCAAGGGTGCCGCGAATTTCTACAAGGGCAAGGGCAAGCACATCGTCACGGTGAAGACCGAGCACAAGGCCGTGCTCGACACGTGCCGCGAGCTCGAGCGCGACGGTTTCGAAGTCACCTACCTCGACGTGAAGGAAGACGGCCTGATCGATCTCGACGTGTTCAAGGCCGCGCTGCGCCCGGACACGATCCTCGTGTCGGTGATGCACGTGAACAACGAGATCGGCGTGATCCAGGACATCGAGACGATCGGCGAGATCTGCCGCGAGAAGGGCATCGTGTTCCACGTCGATGCGGCGCAGTCGACCGGCAAGGTCCAGATCGACCTCGCGAAGCTGAAGGTCGACCTGATGTCGTTCTCGGCACACAAGACCTACGGCCCGAAGGGCATCGGTGCGCTCTACGTGCGCCGCAAGCCGCGCGTGCGCATCGAAGCGCAGATGCACGGCGGTGGTCACGAGCGCGGCATGCGCTCGGGCACGCTGCCGACGCACCAGATCGTCGGCATGGGCGAAGCGTTCCGCATCGCGCGCGAGGAAATGGCGACCGAAAACGAGCGCATCCGCATGCTGCGCGACAAGCTGCTGCGCGGCCTGTCGCAGATCGAGGAAACCTACGTGAACGGCGACATGGATCACCGTGTCCCGCACAACCTGAACATCAGCTTCAACTTCGTCGAAGGCGAGTCGCTGATCATGGCGATCAAGGACGTCGCGGTGTCGTCGGGCTCCGCGTGCACGTCGGCGTCGCTGGAGCCGTCGTACGTGCTGCGTGCGCTCGGCCGCAACGACGAGCTCGCGCACAGCTCGATCCGCTTCACGGTCGGCCGCTTCACGACGGAGCAGGAAGTCGACTTCGTGATCGATCTGCTGAACAGCAAGATCGCGAAGCTGCGCGAACTGTCGCCGCTCTGGGAGATGCACCAGGAAGGCATCGATCTGTCGACGATCGAATGGGCCGCACACTGATACCGCATTGAATGCAACCGCGGGCGGATTGACGCACGCAGACGTAACGAGTCAAGGAGTCTGAGTCATGTCTTACAGCAACAAGGTTCTGGATCACTACGAAAACCCGCGCAACGTCGGTTCGTTCGCGAAAGACGACGACGCGGTCGGTACGGGCATGGTCGGCGCGCCGGCGTGCGGCGACGTGATGAAGCTGCAGATTCGCGTCGGCGCGGACGGCGTGATCGAAGACGCGAAGTTCAAGACCTACGGTTGCGGTTCGGCGATCGCATCGAGCTCGCTCGTCACCGAATGGGTGAAGGGCAAGACGCTCGACGAAGCACTGTCGATCAAGAACACGCAGATCGCCGAAGAACTCGCGCTGCCGCCGGTGAAGATTCACTGCTCGATCCTCGCGGAAGACGCGATCAAGGCGGCCGTGGCCGACTACAAGAAGCGCCACGACGCGAAGGAAAGCGATCAGGCAGCGGCCTGAGCGGCATCGAGCGGCTAGGGAAAGAACGCGGCGAGCCCCGGTGGCACGCCGCGGCAAGGACATCATGGCAATTACACTGACCGAAAAAGCAGCACAGCACGTCCAGAAATACCTCGTCCGTCGCGGCAAGGGTGTGGGCCTGCGGCTTGGCGTTCGCACGACCGGGTGCTCGGGGCTCGCGTACAAGCTCGAGTATGTCGACGAGCTCGCTCCCGAGGATCAGGTGTTCGAGAGCCATGGCGTGAAGGTCGTCGTCGATCCGAAGAGCCTCGCCTATATCGACGGCACCGAGCTCGACTTCGCCCGCGAAGGCCTGAACGAAGGATTCAAGTTCAACAACCCGAACGTGAAGGACGAGTGCGGGTGCGGGGAATCGTTCCGCGTGTGACGCGGCGCGCTCCGCGCGAGGCGGGCAAGAGGCGGCACGGGCCGCCTTTTTAATGTGCGGCGTTTGCCGCGCGACGAACCGGAATTGAACGCGACGATGGTTTCGCTGAAAGACAGCCATTTCGACCTGTTTCACCTGCCGGCGCAATTCGCGCTCGACGAGGCTGCGCTCGACGCCGCCTACCGGACGGTGCAGACGCAGGTGCACCCGGACCGCTTCGCGGCGGCCGGCGATGCGCAAAAGCGCATCGCGATGCAATGGGCCACGCGCGCGAACGAGGCGTATCGCACGCTGCGCGATCCGCTCAAGCGTGCGTCCTATCTGCTGTCGCTGCGCGGCGTCGACATCGGCGCGGAAAACAACACGGCGATGGAGCCTGCGTTCCTGATGCAGCAGATGGAGTGGCGCGAGGGCATCGAGGATGCCGCGGCCGCCCGCAACGTCGACGCGCTCGATGCGTTGCTCGCCGAGTTGCGCGACGAGAAGCGCGTGCGCGTCGAGCGCCTCGGCACGCTGCTCGACAGCGGCGCCGACCAGGCCGCCGCGGAAGCCGTGCGTCAGCTGATGTTCATCGAACGGGTCGCGTCGGAAGTGGGCGCGCAGATCGAGCGCCTCGAAACTTAACCGCGTGCCTTGCGGCACGCGCAGCAAACGGGCCGAGCGCCCGAACGAACCAAGATGGCTTTACTGCAAATTTCCGAACCGGGCATGGCGCCGGCGCCGCACCAGCGGCGACTCGCCGTCGGGATCGATCTCGGCACGACGAACTCGCTCGTCGCCGCCGTGCGCAACAGCGTGCCTGAAGTGCTGCCGGACGAAGCGGGCCGCGTGCTGCTGCCGTCGGTGGTCCGTTACCTGGAGAAGGGCGGCCGCCGCATCGGCCACGAAGCGAAGGAGCAGGCCGCGACCGATCCGCGCAACACGATCGTGTCGGTCAAGCGCTTCATGGGGCGCGGCAAGGCCGAAGTCGAAGGCGCGGCGAACGCGCCGTACGAATTCGTCGATGCGCCGGGCATGGTGCAGATCCGCACGGTCGATGGCGTGAAGAGCCCGGTCGAAGTGTCGGCCGAAATTCTCGCGACGCTGCGCTACCGCGCGGAAGACACGCTCGGCGACGAGCTGGTCGGTGCGGTGATCACGGTGCCCGCATACTTCGACGACGCGCAGCGCCAGGCGACCAAGGACGCCGCGCGTCTCGCGGGCCTCAACGTGTTGCGCCTGCTGAACGAACCGACCGCCGCGGCGATCGCCTACGGTCTCGACAACGCGGCCGAAGGGCTTTACGCGGTGTACGACCTCGGCGGCGGCACGTTCGACCTGTCGATCCTGAAGCTGACGAAGGGGGTGTTCGAGGTGCTGGCCGCGGGCGGCGATTCGGCGCTGGGCGGCGACGATTTCGACCATGCGCTGTTCGATCATGTGCTCGCGCAGGCCGGTATCGACGCGAAGTCGCTCGCGCCCGAAGACGTGCGCCTGCTGCTCGACCGCGTGCGCGTGCTGAAGGAAGCGCTGTCGTCCGCGCCGCAGGCGGCGCTCGACGTGACGCTGTCGAGTGGCGCGCACCTCGTGCAGACGATTTCGCACGACACGTTCGCGTCGCTCGTCGAGCCGCTCGTGCAGCGCACCCTCACGCCGACCCGCAAGGCGCTGCGCGACGCGCAGGTCACGCCGGCCGACATCAAGGGTGTCGTGCTCGTCGGCGGTGCGACGCGCATGCCGGTGATCCGCGAGGCGGTCGCCAAGTATTTCGGCCAGCCGCCGCTCGTGAATCTCGATCCGGACCAGGTCGTCGCGCTCGGCGCGGCGATCCAGGCCGATCTGCTCGCGGGCAATCGCGGCACCGGCGACGACTGGCTGCTGCTCGACGTGATTCCGCTGTCGCTCGGTGTCGAGACGATGGGCGGCCTCGTCGAGAAGATCATTCCGCGCAACTCGACGATTCCGATCGCGCGGGCGCAGGAATTCACGACCTTCAAGGACGGCCAGACCGCGATGGCGATCCACGTCGTGCAGGGCGAGCGCGAGCTCGTCGCCGACTGCCGGTCGCTCGCGCGCTTCGAGCTGCGCGGCATTCCGCCGATGACGGCGGGCGCCGCACGCATTCGCGTGACCTATCAGGTCGACGCGGACGGCCTGCTGTCGGTGTTTGCACGCGAGCAGCAGTCGGGCGTCGAGGCGTCGGTCGTCGTGAAGCCGTCGTACGGCCTCGCCGACGACGACATCGCGAAGATGCTGGAGGACAGCTTCAAGACCGCCGAAATCGACATGCGCGCCCGCGCGCTGCGCGAAGCGCAGGTCGAGGCCGAACGGATGCTCGAGGCGACGCAGGCGGCGCTGGCGGCCGACGGCGAACTGCTCGACGCAGGCGAGCACGCGCAGATCGACGCGCTGGCCGCGGCGTTGCGCGCGCTCGCGCAGGGTGACGATACGAATGCGATCGAAGCGGCAACCAAGGCGCTGGCCGACGGTACCGACGAATTCGCGGCGCGCCGGATGGACAAGAGCATCAAGCGCGCGCTGTCGGGCCGCCGGCTCGACGAGATCTGAACCCACGAACCGCGCGTCGGCCGGCAACGGCCCGCGCGATAATGAACCATGCGGCGCCTGGCGCCGCGCCCTGACTGACGGAACGGACATGCCTCAACTGGTGGTGCTGCCTCACGTCGAACTGTGCCCGGACGGCGCAGTGATCGACGCGACGCCCGGCAAGAGTATCTGCGACAACCTGCTCGACAACGGGATCGAGATCGAGCATGCATGCGAGAAGTCGTGCGCATGCACGACGTGCCACGTGGTGATCCGCGAAGGCTTCAATGAACTGGCGCCGTCCGAGGAGGACGAGGACGATCTGCTGGACAAGGCGTGGGGCCTCGAGCCGACGTCGCGCCTGTCGTGCCAGGCGATCGTGAAGGAAGATTCGGACCTGGTGGTCGAGATCCCGAAGTACTCGATCAACCACGCGAAGGAAAACCACTGACCGAAACCGGAGGCAGGCGATGAAATGGACCGATTCGCGTGAAATAGCGATTGCGCTGGCGGACAAGTACCCGGACATCGACCCGCAGCGGATCAACTTCGTCGACCTGCGTCAGTGGGTGCTCGAGCTCGACGGCTTCGACGACGATCCGGCGCACTCCGGCGAGAAGATTCTCGAGGCGATCCAGGCACACTGGATCGACGAATCGGATTTCGACGACGAGGACTGACCGATCGGCCCCGGCGTGTGCTGCACCGGCGCACGCCGCGCCAATGAAAGACGGCTCGCGAGCGTTTGCTCGCGAGCCGTTTTCGTTGTGGGCCTGCCCGCGCGTGACGGGCGGGCAGCGGACGGCGGATTACGCCGTCACGTGATTACGCACCGACCAGCGTGCCATTCTCGATCCGCACGCGCTGACCCTGGCCGAACGGCGGCGGGTTGCGGTACGTGAACGTGCGCGTCGCGCCGTTTTCCATCTGCACTTGCACCTGATAGTCGGTTTCCGCGCGGACCTGCTTCTCGACCTGGTTGCCGGCGAGACCGCCGCCCAGCGCGCCGATGATCGTCATCGCGGTGCGGCCGTTGCCGTGGCCGAACTGGTTGCCGAGCAGGCCACCGGCTGCGGCGCCGCCCACGGCGCCGATCCCCGAGCTCTGGCCCGGCGTGCGCGTCTGCGTGATCGCGACGACCGTGCCGCAGCTTTGACAGTAGGTTTGCGCAGGCGCGGACGGCTGCTGTGCGTATTGCGGCGGCTGCGGGGCGGTCGTGCGATGGCGGTGCGGCGCAGCCGGGCGCGGCGCGGGCTTCGGTTCGGCCTGCGCGACGGCGGCCTTCTGCTGCGCGGCGGCCTGTTCCGCGGCCTGCCGCTGCGCTTGCGCGGCGAGCGCGGCGCTGGCGGCCGCGGCCGTATCGACGGCCGGCTGCGACGCGATCAGCGCGGCCTGGGTCTGGCCGTTCTGTTCGTTGCTGCTGGTGGCTTTCGGGAATACGCCCGTGATCGCGGCCGTCGCCGCGAGGCTGGCGACGATGACGGCGCCGGCTGCGGTGGCGATGAGCGGGTGGAGGCGTTGCTTTTGCGGCGTGGTCTGAGTCTGGTTGTCCATTTTTTTCTCCAATGTCGATCCGGATCGGCGCGCTGCGCCGGAACAGGATCCCACGCTCGGGAGCGAGCAGACCGGGCGTTCCGGCGCCTGGTTCTGGTCCCGTGGTCATGCGTGGTGACGCAACGGAAGTGTCGTCCAGCGCCAGACGGCGCGCCGTATCAAGGTGTAACGAATTGCTGCGGGGCATTGGCGGCCGTTTCCGGGAAAACCCGCAAAAGGGCGTCGCGACGAGGAGATAAAACGGGGGAGGATCGAAGGCCGGCAGACGCCGGCTGGCGGGATTTACGCGTCGTTACAAAGCCGCGGCGTGCGCACCACGGGGCGTGGCGCACACGCGGCGGCGGCCGTCAGTCTTCGCGGCGCAGATGCGGGAACAGCAGCACGTCGCGGATCGTCGGGCTGTCGGTCAGCAGCATCACGAGACGGTCGATGCCGATCCCGCAGCCGCCGGTCGGCGGCATCCCGTATTCGAGCGCGCGGATGTAGTCGGCGTCGAAGAACATCGCTTCCTCGTCGCCCGCATCCTTCTGCTCGACCTGCTTCTTGAAGCGCGCGGCCTGGTCT
Source organism: Burkholderia sp. BCC0506 (assembly GCF_902833145.1). Lineage (GTDB taxonomy): Bacteria > Pseudomonadota > Gammaproteobacteria > Burkholderiales > Burkholderiaceae > Burkholderia. The sequence continues at coordinate 123,063 of NZ_CADFEN010000014.1, forward strand.
TCCGGATCGTTCAGCTCGGAGAAGCCGTTCGCGATCTCGCGGCCGGTCATGAACAGCTCGAAACGCTCGGTGATGCCCGGCACCGTATCCGATGCGCGTGCGAGCGGCGACACCTCGACCGGGTAGTCGATGATGAACGTCGGTTCCCACAACTGCGCTTCTGCCGTTTCTTCGAACAGCGCGAGCTGCAGCGCGCCGATGCCGGCGTTCAGGAACGCCGGCTGCGACACGTCGACGCCGAAGCGCTTCAGTTCGGTGCGCAGGAACGCGTCGTCCGACAGCTGGCCGTCGGTGTAGTCCGGTGCGTACTTCTGGATCGCCTGCGTGATCGTCAGGCGATGGAACGGCTTCGCGAGGTCGAGCTCGCGGCCCTGGTACTGGATCGTCGCGGTGCCGAGCGCGTCGATCGCCGCCTGGCGGATCAGTTGCTCGGTGAAGTCCATCAGCCAGCGGTAGTCGGTGTACGCGGCGTAGAACTCCATCATCGTGAATTCCGGGTTGTGACGCGGCGACACGCCTTCGTTCCGGAAATTGCGGTTGATCTCGAACACGCGCTCGAAGCCGCCGACGATCAGGCGCTTCAGGTACAGCTCCGGCGCGATGCGCAGGAACATCTGCATGTCGAGCGCATTGTGATGCGTGACGAACGGCTTCGCGGCCGCGCCGCCCGGAATCGGGTGCAGCATCGGCGTCTCGACTTCCATGAAGTCGGCGTTGTCCATGAACTTGCGGATCGACGCGATCGTCTTCGTGCGGGCGCGGAACGTGTCGCGCGTTTCCGGCGTGACGATCAGGTCGACGTAGCGCTGGCGATAGCGCATTTCCTGGTCCGACAGGCCGTGGAACTTGTCCGGCAGCGGACGCAGCGCCTTCGACAGCAGGCGCAGCTCCTTGCACTCGACCGACAGCTCGCCCTTGTTGGTGCGGAACAGCACGCCGCGCGCGGCGACGATGTCGCCGAGGTCCCACTTCTTGAACGCGTCGTAGGTGTCGGCGCCGACGTCGTTCGGCGTCACGAAGAACTGGATCTGGCCCGACCCGTCCTGCACCGTCGCGAAGCTCGCCTTGCCCATCACGCGCTTGAGCATCATGCGGCCGGCGACCGACACCTCGACCGGGTTCGCTTCGAGCGCGGCCTTGTCCGATTCGGCGAATTTGGCCTGCAGGTCGGCTGCGTGGTGCTCGGGCCGGAAGTCGTTCGGATAGGCGACGCCTTGCTCGCGCAACGCGCGCAGCTTCTCGCGGCGCTCGGCGATGATCTGGTTTTCGTCCGCCGTGACGGCGGGCTGCGTTTGGGTCGGTTCGGTCATGATGGTCGGAATTCGGAGTGGGGTGCGGCAACGCAAACGGAAAGGGCGGCGCGGGCCGGCCGCGCCGCGGCGCTTACACGCCCTGTTTGAGGCTCGCGCTGATGAAGTCGTCGAGATCGCCGTCGAGCACCGCCCGCGTGTTGCTCATTTCGACGTTCGTGCGCAGGTCCTTCACGCGGCTCTGGTCGAGCACGTACGAGCGGATCTGGTGGCCCCAGCCCACATCGGTCTTGCTCGATTCGAGCTTGTCCTGCTCGGCCTGGCGCTTGCGCATTTCGACTTCGTACAGGCGCGACTTCAGCATCGCCATCGCTTCGGCGCGGTTGCGGTGCTGCGAGCGGTCGTTCTGGCACTGCACGACGATCCCCGTCGGCATGTGCGTGATCCGCACCGCGGAGTCGGTCTTGTTGATGTGCTGGCCGCCCGCGCCCGATGCGCGGTACGTGTCGATGCGCAAGTCGGCCGGGTTGATCTCGACTTCGATCGAGTCGTCGATTTCCGGATAGACGAACACCGACGAGAACGACGTGTGGCGGCCGCCCGACGAGTCGAACGGCGACTTGCGCACGAGGCGGTGGATGCCCGTTTCGGTGCGCAGGAAACCGTAGGCGTATTCGCCCGTGACCTTGACCGTCGCGTTCTTGATGCCGGCGACGTCGCCGTCGGATTCCTCGAGCACTTCGGCCTTGAAGCCCTTGCGTTCGCAGTAGCGCAGGTACTGGCGCAGCAGCATCGACGCCCAGTCGCATGCCTCGGTGCCGCCGGCGCCGGCCTGGATGTCGATGAAGCAGTTGTTCGGATCGGCCGGGTTCGAGAACATCCGGCGGAACTCGATGTCGCCGACGCGCGCCTCGAGCTTCGCGGCGTCTTCTTCCGACGCGAGCAGCGTATCCTCGTCGCCTTCCTCGCGTGCCAGCTCGAACAGGTCGAGCGCGTCGCGCAGGTCGCTATCGAGCGCGGTGAGCGTCATGACGACGCCTTCGAGCAGCTTCTTCTCGCGGCCGAGCGCCTGGGCGTTCTTCGAATCGTTCCAGACGTTCGGGTCTTCGAGTTCCTTGTTGACTTCGGTCAGACGCGCAGCTTTGGCGTCGTAGTCAAAGATACCCCCGAAGCTCGCCCGCGCGATTGCGCAGGTCGAGCAGGGAGCTTTCGATCGCGTTGAGACGTTCCGCTTCCATGATCGTTCGCTGTTCCGGCTTCGTAAAAAAGCGGAATTATAGCCGATCGGCCGGGTTGCCCGGTGACGCAAACGGTGCCTGCGCGCGTGGTGACGGCCCGTCCGGCGCGGCGCGCACGCATGCGGCGGTGCGTCGCGGGCGGGCCGGCCGCTCAGCCGGCCGCGTGTTCGACGACCAGCTGGACGCGCGTGACCCCGTTCCACGTATCGGCGACGAGCCGGTACGCGACCAGCGCGCTCGCCGGCAGCGGCTCGGTGTGGTTGAACCAGATCGCGTTGAAACGCTGGCGGCCGCGCGCGAGCTGCAGCTTCAGGTGCTTTTCCTTCACGAGCGACTGCGACACGACGTCGAATTCGCCGGAGAAAAGCGGGGCCGGAAACCCTTGCCCCCAGACGGCTTCGTCGAGCAGGCCGACGAACTGCGGCGTGAAGTACGCGTCCTCGAGCTCGCCGTCGGTCTCGATCACGCGGGCGAGCGCGTCGTCGGACAGCCATTCGCGCGCGACGGCCTCGAACGCGGCCGCGAAGCGCGGCACGTTTTCGGTGTCGAGCGTGAGGCCGGCCGCCATCGCGTGGCCGCCGAACGCGACGATCAGGTCCGGTTCGCGTTTCGACACGAGGTCGAGCGCGTCGCGCAGGTGAAAGCCGGCGATCGACCGGCCCGAGCCCTTGACCCGCCGGCCTTCGTCGTCGGCGTGCGCGAACGTGAACGACGGACGGTGGAATTTTTCCTTGAGCCGGCCGGCGACGATGCCGATCACGCCCTGGTGCCACTCGGGATTGAACAGCGTGATCGTGCACGCGTCGGCCGGATCGACGTCGGCGAGCCCGGCGAGCGCCTGCTGCTGCATGCCGGCCTCGATTTCGCGGCGTTCGCGGTTCATCACGTCGAGCTGCTGCGCGAGATCCCACGCGCGGCCGATGTCGTCGGTGATCAGGCATTCGATGCCGAGCGACATGTCGGACAGCCGCCCGGCGGCGTTCAGGCGCGGGCCGAGGCCGAAGCCGAGGTCGAAGCCCGACGCGGTGCGCGCTTCGCGCCCGGCGGCGCGGAACAGCGCGGCGATGCCCGGCTGCATGCGGCCGTTGCGGATGCGTTGCAGCCCTTGTGCGACCAGCACGCGGTTGTTGCCGTCGAGCCGCACGACGTCGGCGACGGTGCCGAGCGCGACGAGGTCGAGCAGGCCGTCGAGGCGCGGCTCGGCCTCCTTGCTCGCGAACGCGCCGCGGCGGCGCAGCTCGGCGCGCAGCGCGAGCAGCACGTAGAACATCACGCCGACACCGGCGAGGTGCTTGCTCGGGAACGCGCAGCCGGGCTGGTTCGGGTTGACGATCGCGCGCGCGGCGGGCAGCGCGTCGCCGGGCAGGTGGTGGTCGGTCACGAGCACGTCGATGCCGCGTGCGTTCGCGGCTTCGACGCCGGCGACGCTCGCGATCCCGTTGTCGACGGTGATCAGCAGGTCGGGCTTGCGCGCGGCCGCGAGCGCGACGATCTCGGGCGTGAGGCCGTAGCCGTATTCGAAGCGGTTCGGCACCAGGTAGTCGATCTGCGCGCCGAACATGCGCAGGCCGCGCACCGCGACCGCGCAGGCGGTCGCGCCGTCGCAATCGTAGTCGGCGACGACGAGCAGCCGCCGCTTGTCGGCGATCGCATCGGCGAGCAGCACCGCCGCATCGGCGCAGCCTTTCAGCTCGGTGGGCGGAACGAGGCGCGCGAGCGCGGTCTCGATGTCGGCGGGCGACTGCACGCCGCGCGACGCGTACAGGCGCGCGAGGACGGGGTGCAGGCCGTGGCGCGCGAGCGCTTCGGCGTCGGCGGGCGCGACGGGGCGGGTAACGATCCGGGTCATACGGGTGGGCGGGTTATTCGAACAGGGAGGCGAGCGCGCGGCGGCGCCAGAACTTGCGCAGGTCGCCGCGCGTCGCGTGCAGCGTCACCGAGCTCGTGTCGCCGCACAGCGTGACGTCGACGCTCGCCAGTTCGCCGTTCTGCAGCGCGGCGAGCGCGGGTGCGAACCAGTCGCGCTCGAGCGCGGCGAGGCCGTCGTGCCAGCGCGCCCAGTCCTGCTCGATGAACGGGGTGGTCAGCGCCGGCAGCTCGACGAGCGTCGCGCCCTCGGCGGCCGGCAGCGCGCCGAACGTCGCGGGCGGGCGGCCGGCTTCGGTTTGCGCGGCGCGCGCGAGGCCGAGCGCGGCGGGCGACGCGGACAGCACGCGCGCGAACGGCTTGCCGAGCGGCTTCAGCGTGCCCTGCGCATGGAACCAGATCGAATTGACGGCCGGCAGCCCGCGCGCCTCGCGGGCTTCGTTCACCGGGTGCTGGAACCATGCCATCTGCACTTCGTTCTGCAGTTTCATCCACATCCGCGAGCGCTCGCCCGTATGCGCTTCGTGCGGCAGCCAGATCTCGATGTTGCGGCCGCTGGCGCGCAGCGGCGCGGCGCCGGCAAGGCGCGCGAGCTGGTCGCTCGACAGATACCAGCGCGCCGGGTTCGGCGCTTCGAGCCGCACACCCAGCTCCTCGATCAGCGGCCGCGCGACCGCGAGCAGCGCGGCCGCATCGCCGGCATCGAGCGCGAGGGCCGCCGGATCGACGAGCACCAGGTGATCGTGCGCGATTTCGACGTGCACGGGCTCGACGCACGCCCATGCGTGCGTGCCGGGATCGCCGCCGTCGGCCAGCAGCATGTAGGGCGCGAGCGGCGCTTCGTCCGCGGCGTTGCCCTGCGTGGCGCCGAACCGGCTGGCCAGCCAGCGCTCGTGCGGCAGCGTGCGCTGGAAGTCCTCGCCGGCCACGCGCTCGACGAGGCTCGCGCGGGCGAGCAACTTTTGAAGCGCGGGGCTGTCCAGCGTGTGCAGGGACGAGGCCGCATCGGCCGCCGACGGCAGCGCGAACGGAACGAGAAAATGGAGGCGTCGGTCGTGCATGATGGTGCGCATTGTATGGCAAACTGCGCGCGTGATCGGGCCGGCTGACGGCCCGTTCGCGTCCGGCGGCCGTTTTTCGACCGCGCCCGGGCTGCCGGCCGCCACCCGGCGGCGGTCCGGCCGCGGCGCGCCTGTCCGCCGCAACCAGCAGAAAGGATTCGCTTGAAACTTCCGTACGAATGGCAGATCGGCTGGCGCTACACGCGCGCCGGCAAACGCACGACCGGCAACGGCTTCATTTCCTTCATCGCGCTCGTCTCGATGCTCGGGATCGCGCTCGGCGTCGCGGCGCTGATCGTCGTGCTGTCGGTGATGAACGGCTTCCAGAAGGAAGTGCGCGACCGCATGCTGTCGGTGCTCGCGCACGTCGAGGTGTTCTCGCCGACGGGCTCGATGCCCGACTGGCAACTGACCGCGCAGGAAGCGCGCCGCAATCCGTCGGTGATCGGCGCGGCGCCGTACGTCGACGCGCAGGCGCTGCTCACGCGCCAGGACGCGGTGAGCGGCGTGATGCTGCGCGGCGTCGAGCCGACGCTTGAGCCGCAGGTGTCCGACATCGGCAAGGACATGAAGGCCGGCCAGCTCGGCGCGCTCGTGCCGGGCCAGTTCGGCATCGTGCTCGGCGACGCGCTCGCCGGCAACCTCGGCGTGACGGTCGGCGACAAGGTCACGCTCGTCGCGCCCGAAGGCTCGATCACGCCGGCCGGCATGATGCCGCGCCTGAAGCAGTTCACGGTCGTCGGCGTGTTCGAGTCGGGCCACTACGAATACGACAGCACGCTCGCGATGATCAACATCCGCGACGCCGAGGCGCTGTTCCGGATGAGCGCGCCGACCGGCGTGCGGCTGCGGCTCACCGACATGCAGAAGGCGCCGCAGGTCGCGGTCGAGCTGTCGCACACGCTGTCGGGCAGCCTGTACATCCGCGACTGGACCCAGCAGAACAAGACCTGGTTCTCGGCCGTGCAGATCGAGAAGCGGATGATGTTCATCATCCTCACGCTGATCATCGCGGTGGCCGCGTTCAATCTCGTGTCGTCGCTCGTGATGACGGTGACCAACAAGCAGGCCGACATCGCGATCCTGCGCACGCTCGGCGCGCAGCCGGGGTCGATCATGAAGATCTTCGTCGTGCAGGGCGTGACGATCGGCTTCGTCGGCACCGCGTCCGGCGTCGCGCTCGGCTGCCTGATCGCGTGGAGCATCCCGTGGCTGATTCCGATGATCGAGCATTTGTTCGGCGTGCAGTTCCTGCCGCCGTCGGTGTACTTCATCAGCGAACTGCCGTCCGAGCTCGTCGCGAGCGACGTGATCCGGATCGGGCTGATCGCGTTCGCGCTGTCGGCCGTCGCCACGCTCTATCCGAGCTGGCGCGGCGCGAAGGTGAAGCCGGCGGAGGCGCTCCGCTATGAATGACCGCGCGGCCGCGTTCGCGGATTCACGACAACACAACAGACAGGAATCGGCAGGTATGCAGGAATACGTGCTTCAGGCGCGCGGGATCACGAAGGCGTTCGTGCAGGGCGGCTTCAACGTGCAGGTGCTCAACAACACCGAGCTGACGGTGCGGCGCGGCGAGAAGCTCGCGGTCGTCGGCGCGTCGGGCTCCGGCAAGAGCACGCTGCTGCACGTGCTGGGCGGCCTCGACGAGCCGAGCGCCGGCGAAGTGTCGCTGCTCGGCAAGCCGTTTACGCAACTCGCCGAGCGCGAGCGCAACGAGCTGCGCAATCGCGCGCTCGGCTTCGTGTACCAGTTCCATCACCTGCTGCCCGAGTTCACGGCGCTGGACAACGTCGCGATGCCGCTGCGCATCCGCCGGATGACGACCGAGGACGCGCGCGAGCAGGCACAGGCGATGCTCGAACGCGTCGGTCTCGGCCCGCGTGCGAAGCACCGGCCGGGCGAGCTGTCGGGCGGCGAGCGGCAGCGCGTCGCGATCGCGCGCGCGCTGGTCACGAAGCCCGCGTGCGTGCTCGCCGACGAGCCGACCGGCAACCTCGACGGCTCGACGGCCGACACGGTGTTCAATCTGATGCTCGAGCTGTCCGAGACGCTCGAAACGAGTTTCGTGATCGTCACGCACGACCCCGATCTCGCCGCGCGCTGCGACCGCATCATGCGATTGCGCGACGGCGTGCTGCACGAGGAGCCGGCGCTGCCGGTGTAAAAAAGCCACGCCATGGGCCGGCCGCCGGGTTCGTCCCGGCACGGCGCAACGGCGCAGGAGCGCTGCCATGTGGATCGACACGCACTGCCATCTCGACGCCGCCGAGTTCGACGCCGACCGCGACGCGGTCGTGCACGCCGCGCGCGCGGCCGGCGTGTCGCGCATCGTGATCCCGAGCATCGGGCGCGACAACTTCACGACGGTGCGCGAACTCGCGCAGCGCACGCCGGGCGCGGTGTACGCGCTCGGCATCCATCCGATGTATACGCCACAGGCGCGCGACGCGGATCTCGACCGGCTGCGCATGGAGATCGAGGCGAGCCTCGACGATCCGCGTTTCGTCGCGATCGGCGAGATCGGGCTCGACTATTTCGTGCCGGGGCTCGACGAAGACCGGCAGCAGTTCTTCTACCAGTGCCAGCTCAGGCTCGCGCGGGAATTCGACCTGCCGGTGCTGTGTCACGTGCGCAAGTCGCAGGACCGCGTGCTGGCTGGGCTACGCCGTTTCGGCGTGCGGCGCGGCATCGCGCATGCGTTCAACGGCAGTTTCCAGCAGGCCGAAGCGTATCTGGCGCAGGGTCTGCATCTCGGCTTCGGCGGCAACGTGACCTTCACGCGCGCGCGGCAGATCCGCCGGCTCGCCACCGAGTTGCCGCTCGACGCGCTCGTCGTCGAGACCGACGCGCCCGACATCGCGCCCGAGTGGGCATACAAATCCCGCAATACGCCCGACCAGGTGCCGCGCATCGGCAGCGTGCTCGCCGAACTGCGCGGGCTCGATGCCGGCGAATTGTCCCTATGCACTTCGGCTAACGCGCTCGCCGCGCTGCCGCGACTCGCACTTTCGTCCGCATAATCGTTGCCGGAAGGCGCCGCATCGGCAGGCGTGGCGCCGGGTCGACGAGGAGGCGGAATGCGCGTGGGGTGGATCGCGTTCGCGCTCGGCGTCGTCGTGCTGCAGCGGCAGGCGGCGTTGCCGGGGGCGATCGCATGGATGGTCGGAGCGGCCGTGCTCGCGGGCTGCGCGGCGCTGGGCGCGTGGTGCGTGCGTCGACGGCGCACGCGTGCGGTCGTCGCGTGCGGCTGGACGCTGTGCGCGCTCGCGGCCGGCGTCGCGGGATTCGGCTATGCGGCCGCGCGCGCCGAGTGGCGACTGAGCGACAGCCTGCCTGTCGAGTGGGAAGGGCGCGACATCGTCGTCGCGGGCGTGATCCGCGGGCTGCCCGTCGTCGACGAAACGGGCGCGCGGCTCCTGTTCGCGGTCGAATCGAACGATGCGGGGCTGGCCCGTTTTCCGCCATTGATCCGGTTGTCGTGGCGCGCGTATGGCGCATCCGCGACACGCGATACGCTTCCCGATTTGCGCGCGGCCCAGCGCTGGCGTTTCGTCGTGCGTCTCAAGCGTCCGCATGCCGAGGCCAATCCCGGCGTGCGCGACAGCGAGGCGGCGTGGCTCGCCGCGGGCATTCGTGCGATCGGTTATGTCAGTGCGCCGGGGCGAGCGGTATTGCTCGATGCGCGCGCGGCGGGATGGCGCGCGTCGATCGATCGGGTGCGCGACACGTTGCGGGCACGCATCGGCGCGGTGCTCGGTACCGATGCGGCGCACCGCGGCATCGTCGCCGCGCTGGCGATCGGCGATCAATCGGGCATCGGCGACGACGACTGGCGCGTCCTGCGCAACACGGGCACGAGCCACCTGGTCGCGATTTCCGGTCTGCATGTCGGGCTGGTCGGCGCGATCGCCGGCTGGCTCGTGTCGATGGTCTGGCGCCGCGTGCGCTGGCGCGGGCGGGCCGCGACGCTCGTGGTGCCGGCGCCGTACGCGGCCGCGCTTGCCGCGCTGGCCGCGGCGGCCGGCTACGCCGCGCTCGCCGGCTTCAACGTGCCGGCGCAACGCGCGTGGTGGATGATCGCGGGCGGCGGCATCGCATATCTGGCCGGCCGCAGCGTGCCGACGTCCGCGGTGCTGTGCGCGGCGCTCGGCGGTGTGCTGCTCACCGATCCGTGGGCCGTGCTGTCGGCCGGGTTCTGGCTGTCGTTCGGCGCGGTCGCCGTGATCCTGCTGGCCGTCGCGGGCTGGCGCGCGGTGCGCGAGATCGACGAGAACGACCAGATCGACGAAAGAGGCGCGGAAAGCGGCGCGGCCCGCTTGCGGAGGCGGTTGCACGGATGGGCTGGGCGCTGTCGGCGCCGTATCGCCGAGGCGACGCGCGTGCAGTACGCGGTGACGATCGGTCTCGCACCGCTCACTGCCGCCTGGTTCGCGCAGGTTTCCCTGTCGGGCCCGTTCGGCAATGCGTTCGCGATCCCGTGGGTCAGCTCGGTCGTCACCCCGATCGTACTGGCCGGCATCGCGTTGCCGCCGCCGCTCGATGCGGCTGCCTTCCGGCTTGCGCATGCGGCGCTCGAACCGATGATGACGCTGCTCGGGTACCTGGCCGACTGGCCGGCCGGCGTGTTCTGGCTGCGCATGCCCGACTGGCCGGTGCTGGCGCTCGCGTGCGTGGGCGTCGCGTGGGCGCTGATGCCGCGCGGCTGGCCGTTGCGCTGGGCGGCGCCGCTCACGTGGCTGCCGCTCGTCGCGCCGGCGCCCGATGCGCCGCCGCCGGGCGGCTTCCGGCTGACCGTGTTCGACGTCGGGCAGGGTGCGGCGGTGCTGGTCGAAACCGCGCGGCGGACCTTGCTGTTCGATGCGGGGCCGGGCGCGGAATCGACACATGCCGGTACGCGGATCGTCGCGCCGGCGTTGCGGGCGCGCGGCATCGCGACGATCGATTCGCTCGTGCTCAGTCATGCGGATGCCGATCACGCGGGCGGCGCGCCGGCCGTCTACGCGGCCGCCGACGTGCGCCAGCTGCTGGCCGGCATTGCGCCGCGCCACCGGCTGTGGCGCGATGCGCAGGCGGCCGGCGTGGCCGATCGGCTGCCTTGTGCGGCCGGGCAGCGGTGGGCCTGGGACGGTGTCGTCTTCACGATGCTGTGGCCGCCGGGCGGGGTGGGCACGGGTTCGTCGAACGGACAATCGTGCGTGCTGCGCGTCGATGCGGGCGGCACGTCCGCGCTGCTGACGGGCGACATCGATGCGCGCGGCGAGCGCCGGCTCGTGAACGAGGCGCGCGACGCGCTGGCCGCGCAGATCCTGGTCGTTCCGCACCACGGCAGCCGCACGTCGTCGGTCGAGCCTTTCCTCGATTCGGTCGGGCCGCGCGTCGCGGTATTTCCTGTAGGCTATCGCAATCGTTTCGGGCATCCGCACCGCAGCGTGCTGGCCCGCTACGAGGCGCGCGGGATTCCGCTGCCGCGCACCGATCGGGATGGCGCCGTGCGGTTCGACGTCGCGCCGGCTGATGGCGGGTTCGCATTCGCGCGCTATCGCGACGAACGGCGCCGGTACTGGATGGACCGATGAGCGCGGCGAAGGCCGGGTGTCAGCACCGCGAGCTCGGGGCCGGCCTATCGTGCCGAAGCACGGTTTCGACAGAATACGAAGCATGGGACGGGAGTAACCGCTAAAGCGCCAACTCCCGTCGACCGCGAAGCATGGGACGGGAGTAACCGCTAAAGCGCTAACTCCCGTCGACAAAGGAGACATCGGCGTTTGAAGGACATCCTCCACTTCTCGCACGCGAACGGCTTCCCGGCGTCGACGTACCGGACGATCTTCGCCGAACTGGCCGACGACTACGAGCTGCGCTACATCGAACGGATCGGCCACGACCGCCGCTACCCGGTGACGCGCGACTGGCCGCACCTCGTCGAGCAACTGCTCGACGACATCGGGCGCCGCTACGAGCGCCCGGTCTGGCTCGTCGGCCATTCGCTCGGCGGCTACCTGTCGCTGATGGCCGCGCTGAAGAAGCCGCAGTGGGTGCGCGGCGTCGTGATGATCGATTCGCCGATCATCGCGGGCTGGCGTGCCGGCGCGCTGCGCGCGAGCCAGTGGGCGGGGCTCGACGAGCGGCTGTCGCCGGCCGCGGCGACGCGCAACCGGCGCACGCGCTGGACGAGCCGCGACGAGGTCTGGCGGCACTTCCGCGAGAAGCCGGCGTTCGCGCGCTGGGACGAACGGATGCTGGCCGACTATATCGACTACGGGATCCCGCAGGCCGGCGCGGACGGCGAGCGCGCGCTCGCGTTCGACCGGCAGGTCGAATACCTGATCTACCGGACGCTGCCGCACACGCTCGGCCCGCGGCTCGCGCACGGCGCGCCGGTGCCGCTCGGCTTTCTCGCCGGCACGCGCTCGCGCGAGGTGCGGCAGGTCGGGCTCGATGCGACGCGCCGCGCGACGCGCGGGCGCATCGAATGGCTCGAGGGGAGCCACCTGTTCCCGATGGAGCGGCCGATCGAGACCGCCCGCGCATTGCAGCGGATGCTGAATTCGCTGAAGGCGGACGAGGGCGGCGCTTCGCAGGCCGGCGCGCCGCTCGCGAAGCGCGCCTGATGTTTCGTCCGGCGACTGGCGCGCCTGCGGCGCCGACCGGCCGGCCGGTTCGCGCCGGCGCGGGTCGGCACGAAAGGGCGCGATCATCGCGTCAATTGCTGAGAGAAGGGCGGGCTTTACGGTATAATCCGTTTTTCCCGCGAGCATCCAGCGATGACCAAATATGTTTTCGTCACCGGCGGCGTAGTTTCTTCCCTCGGCAAGGGTATTGCCGCCGCCTCTCTCGCCGCGATCCTCGAATCGCGCGGTCTGAAAGTCACCCTCCTCAAACTCGATCCCTACATCAACGTCGACCCCGGCACGATGAGCCCGTTCCAGCACGGCGAAGTGTTCGTGACGGAAGACGGAGCGGAGACCGACCTCGACCTCGGCCACTATGAGCGCTTCATCAGCACGAAGATGCGCAAGGCCAACAACTTCACGACCGGCCAGATCTACGAATCGGTGATCCGCAAGGAACGCCGCGGCGACTATCTCGGCAAGACCGTGCAGGTCATTCCGCACATCACGAACGAGATCCAGGCGTTCATCGAGCGCGGGGCCGCATCGGCCACCTGCGGCGAGCCGGACGTCGCGATCGTCGAGATCGGCGGCACGGTCGGCGACATCGAGTCGTTGCCGTTCCTCGAGGCCGCGCGCCAGATGAGCCTGCGCCTCGGCCGCAACAGCGCGTGCTTCGTGCACCTGACGCTCGTGCCGTACGTCGCGACGGCCGGCGAGCTGAAGACGAAGCCGACCCAGCACAGCGTGCAGAAGCTGCGCGAGATCGGCATCCTGCCGCACGTGCTGCTGTGCCGTGCGGATCGCCGCATCCCCGACGACGAATCGAAGAAGATCTCGATGTTCTCGAACGTGCCCGAAGACGCCGTGATCTCGGTGTGGGACGCCGACAGCATCTACAAGATTCCGCAGATGCTGCACGACCAGGGCCTCGACCGGATCATCTGCGAGGAGCTGAAGCTGTCGCCGAAGGATGCCGACCTCGGCATGTGGTCGGAGCTCGTCGAGAAACTGGAAAATCCGAAGCAGGAAGTCACGATCGGCATGGTCGGCAAGTACGTCGATCTGACCGAGTCGTACAAGTCGCTGATCGAAGCGCTGCGCCATGCGTCGATCCACACGTCGACCAAGGTCAACATCGAGTACATCGACTCGGAAGAGCTCGAGGCGAACGGTGTCGACAGCCTGAAGCATCTCGACGCCGTGCTGGTGCCGGGCGGCTTCGGCCGTCGCGGCACGGAAGGCAAGATCGCGGCGATCCGCTATGCGCGCGAGTCGAAGGTGCCGTACCTCGGCATCTGCCTCGGCATGCAGCTCGCGGTGATCGAATTCGCGCGCGACGTCGTCGGCCTGAAGCAGGCGAACAGCACGGAGTTCGACCCGGACACGCCGGAACGCGTGGTCGCGCTGATCACCGAATGGTACGACCGCGAAGGCAAGGTCGAGACGCGCAGCGAGGAATCCGACCTCGGTGGCACGATGCGCCTCGGTTCGCAACGCTGCCCGATCAAGCCGGGTACGATGGCCGAGGAGATCTACGGCAAGGACGTGAACGAGCGCCATCGTCACCGTTATGAAGTCAATAACCGCTTCGTGCCCCAGCTCGAAGCCGGCGGCCTTATCATCAGCGCCCGTACCCCGAGCGAGGATCTGCCGGAAATGATGGAGCTGCCGCGCTCGATGCACCCGTGGTTCGTCGGCGTCCAGTTCCACCCGGAATTCACGTCCACGCCGCGTGACGGTCATCCGCTGTTCAAGTCGTTCGTCGAAGCCGCGCTCGCCAACAAGCAAGCGCGCGGAGTGCAAGCATGAAGCTGTGCGATTTCGAGGTCGGTCTCGACCAGCCTTTCTTCCTGATCGCGGGGACCTGCGTCGTCGAATCGGAGCAGATGACGATCGACACGGCGGGCCGCCTGAAGGAGATCTGCGAGAAGCTGAACGTTCCGTTCATCTACAAGTCGTCCTACGACAAGGCAAACCGCAGCTCGGGCAAGTCGTTTCGCGGCCTCGGAATGGACGAGGGCCTGCGGATCCTGTCCGAGGTGAAGCGCCAGCTCGGCCTGCCGGTGCTGACCGACGTGCATTCGATCGAGGAGATCGAGCAGGTCGCGTCGGTCGTCGACGTGCTGCAGACGCCGGCGTTCCTGTGCCGCCAGACCGACTTCATCCATGCGTGCGCACGCTCGGGCAAGCCGGTCAACATCAAGAAGGGCCAGTTCCTCGCGCCGCACGACATGAAGAACGTGATCGACAAGGCGCGCGACGCGGCACGCGACGCGGGCCTGTCGGAAGACCGCTTCATGGCGTGCGAGCGCGGTGTCTCGTTCGGCTACAACAATCTCGTGTCGGACATGCGTTCGCTCGCGATCATGCGCGAGACGAACGCGCCGGTCGTGTTCGATGCGACCCACTCGGTGCAGTTGCCGGGCGGGCAGGGCACGAGCTCGGGCGGCCAGCGCGAATTCGTGCCGGTGCTTGCCCGTGCGGCGGTCGCGACGGGCGTCGCGGGCCTCTTCATGGAAACGCATCCGAATCCGGCCGAGGCGAAGTCGGACGGCCCGAACGCGGTGCCGCTGAACCGGATGGGCGCGTTGCTGGAGACCCTCGTCACGCTCGACCAGGCGGTGAAGCGCAATCCGTTCCTGGAAAACGATTTCAATTAAAGATCGAATGAACCTTGCGACGGCTTCGCGCGTCTGTAGCGAAAGCGCTTGCGGCACGCGCGCCGTCGCAGTTTGAAGAATCCATCGTCATTCTCAGAGGAAACCCATGAGTGCAATCGTAGATATCATCGGCCGCGAGATTCTGGATTCGCGCGGCAACCCCACCGTCGAATGCGACGTGCTGCTCGAATCGGGCACGATGGGCCGCGCGGCGGTGCCGTCGGGCGCGTCCACCGGCTCGCGTGAAGCGATCGAACTGCGCGACGGCGAAGCCGGCCGCTACAACGGCAAGGGCGTGCTGAAGGCGGTCGAGCACATCAACACCGAAATCTCCGAAGCCATCATGGGCCTCGACGCGTCGGAACAGGCGTTCCTCGACAAGACGCTGCTCGAGCTGGACGGCACCGACAACAAGTCGCGCCTCGGCGCGAACGCGATGCTGGCCGTGTCGATGGCCGTCGCGAAGGCTGCCGCCGAAGAAGCCGGCCTGCCGCTGTACCGCTACTTCGGCGGCTCGGGCGCGATGCAGCTGCCGGTGCCGATGATGAACATCGTCAACGGCGGCGCGCACGCGAACAACAGCCTGGACATCCAGGAATTCATGATCGTCCCGGTCAGCCAGCCGACGTTCCGCGAAGCGCTGCGTTGCGGCGCGGAAGTGTTCCACGCGCTGAAGAAGATCCTGAGCGACCGCGGCATGAGCACGGCCGTCGGCGACGAAGGCGGTTTCGCACCGAACTTCGGCAGCAACGACGAGTGCCTGTCGACGATCCTGCAGGCGATCGAGAAGGCCGGCTACCGTGCGGGCGAAGACGTGCTGCTCGCGCTCGACTGCGCGGCATCCGAGTTCTACCACGACGGCAAGTACCAGCTCGCGGGCGAAGGCCTGCAACTGTCGTCGGCCGAATTCACCGACTACCTCGCGACGCTCGCCGACAAGTTCCCGATCGTGTCGATCGAGGACGGCATGCACGAAAGCGACTGGGACGGCTGGAAGCTGCTGACCGACCGCCTCGGCAAGAAGGTGCAACTGGTCGGCGACGACCTGTTCGTCACGAACACGCGCATCCTGAAGGAAGGCATCGAGAAGGGCATCGCGAACTCGATCCTGATCAAGATCAACCAGATCGGTACGCTGACCGAAACGTTCGCGGCGATCGAAATGGCGAAGCGTGCGGGTTACACGGCCGTGATCTCGCACCGCTCGGGCGAAACGGAAGATTCGACGATCGCGGACATCGCGGTCGGCCTGAACGCCGGTCAGATCAAGACGGGTTCGCTGTCGCGCAGCGATCGCATCTCGAAGTACAACCAGCTGCTGCGCATCGAGGAAGATCTCGGCGACATCGCGAGCTACCCGGGCAAATCGGCTTTCTATAACCTGCGCTAACGCGCTACTATCGGGTTCGTCATCTCGACGCCGCTCTGTGCCTGTGCGCGGAGCGGCGCTTCTTATATCTGCGTCTCTTACATGCGGCTTGTCACTGTCGTCCTGATTGCCTTGCTGGCGCTCATTCAGTACCCCCTATGGTGGGGACACGGCGGCTGGCTGCGGGTGCACGAATTGCGTCAGCAGCTCGACGACCAACTGCAGAAGAATGCGGACGAGAAGCTGCGCAACGAGCGCACCGCCGGCGAAGTGCAGG
This sequence comes from Burkholderia sp. BCC0506, assembly GCF_902833145.1. GTDB lineage: Bacteria > Pseudomonadota > Gammaproteobacteria > Burkholderiales > Burkholderiaceae > Burkholderia. Next base: position 139,401 of record NZ_CADFEN010000014.1, read on the forward strand.
ATCTGCAGAGCGGCACCGCGGCGATCGAGGAGCGTGCGCGCTACGAGATGGGCATGGTGAAGGACGGCGAAGTATTCGTGCAGTTCGTGTCGCCGAATGCGCCGGCCGGGCCGCAGAACAACACGCCGTCGAATACGTCGACGCGTGGCACCGTCTCCGCCGCGCCGGTGCGGGTGGTGCCGAATCCGCAGTCGATCGCGAAGCCGTCGCGGCATCACGGCGGCGACAAGGGCAAGCCGGCGCATCACTGAGCGCGGTACCTCGAATCCATTGAAAAAGCGCGGGAAATGCCGCGCTTTTTTATTTCCTGCCCGTCGTCAATCGAGCAGGCGATGTCTGCTCACCACCACCAGCCCGGGTAGCCGTAGCTGATACCCGTACCCCAGCGATTGCCCCATCCGCCGTAGTACCCGCCGTAGACCGTCACGGGCGGCGGCGAGTAATAGGCCCATGCGCGCGCAGCGGCTTCGGCTGCCATTGCGCTGTTCTGCTCGCGCAGGACTTGCTGATCGATCTCGTCGTAGCGCTTGCGTTCGGCGCTCGACAGCACGGGCGGCTGGCCGCTCGACGCGCTCGGCTCCGGCAGGCGGCTCAGGATCGTCGAAGTCGGCGGTGGCATCGCGCAGCCGGCAAGCGCGAGCGTGCCGGCGGCCGTGCTCGCCAGGACGATGCTGCGGATGGTGCAAAACGGGCGGGGGCGGTTCATGGCGTTTCTCCTGCGGCGCGCCGACCGTGGCAGGCGACTCGCACCGAAGGCCGCGCCTGCGGTGCGTGAGCCGCGCGTGCGGCGCTCGTGCGTCATTATGCGCCCGTGCCGCGCCGGTGGCGGACACGGGCGCGCGGCTCAGTGACGCTGGTCGGTGGCGGGCGCGATGCCGGTCTCGACACCGGGTGCCGCGAACAGCTGCGCGACGTCGACCGGGTCGAATTCGTAGCGCTGGTTGCAGAACTCGCAGTGGATCTCGACGTGGCCGCGCTCGACGATCACGCTGTCGACTTCTTCACGACCGAGCATGCGCAGCATCGCACCGACCTTCTCGCGCGAACACGAACACTGGAAGCGCGTGCCGGCCGGTTCGAAGTGCTGCACGTTTTCCTGCCAGAACAGCCGGCGGAACACGACTTCCGGTTCGACCTCGAGCAGTTCCTTCGCGGACAGCGTGCCGCTGAGCGTGCACACGCGTTCCCACGTGTCGATGTCGGTTTCGGCGTTGCGCGGCACGATGCCGCCGTCGCCCGGCAGCTTCTGCAGCAGCATGCCGACCGCGCGATCGCGATCGGCCGCGAGCCACAGCCGCGTGTCGAGCTGCTCCGAGTGATGCATGTAGTGTTCGAGCACCTGCGACACCGATTCGAGCGGGCCGTCGAGGCCGTTCAGCGGCACGATGCCCTGGTACGGCTGCTGGCCCGGCAGCTTGTCGGCCGGGTCGAGCGTGATCACGCAGCGGCCGTGGCCGCTCGCGTTGACGAGCGACGCGAAGCGCGTGTCGTCGCCGATCGTGTGCGCGGCGTCGCCCGAGAACTTCGCGGTGGCCCGCATCGACAGATCGGACCCGCACTGGACGACCAGCATCTGGACCGGCCCGTCGCCGAAGATCTGCATGATCAGGGTGCCGTGAAATTTCAGGTTCGCGGACAGCAGCGCGCACGCGGCCATCATCTCGCCGAGCACCGTGCGCACGGGGGCAGGGTAGTCGCGGCGGGCGAGCACTTCCTGCCACGTGTTGCGCAGCGAAACGATCTCGCCGCGCACGGGCGCCGCATTGAACATGAATTTCTGTAACTGGTCGCTCACTCTTCTTCCTTGAAATCCGTGCGAATCACCCGATTCGCACGAGTTGCTCCTTGAAATGCGCGCGTCGCTCGACATACGTCTTCGCGTTTGCGCGCAGCCGCGCGACGTCGTCGGCCGACAGCTCGCGCACGACTTTCGCCGGTGCGCCGAGAATCAGCGAATTGTCCGGGAACGTCTTGCCTTCCGTCACGACCGCGCCGGCACCGACCAGACAGTTGCGGCCGATCACCGCTCCATTCAAGACCACCGCCTGAATCCCGATCAACGAACCTTCGCCGACCGTGCAGCCGTGCAGCATGGCCTGGTGCCCGATCGTCACGTTGTCGGCAATCGTCAGCGGAAAGCCCGGGTCGGTATGCAGGACCGCGCCTTCCTGGACGTTGCTGCCGGCGCCGACCGTAATCGTCTCGTTGTCGCCGCGGATCGTCGCGCCGAACCACACGCTCGCGTTTTCCTCGAGCACGACCTTGCCGATGATGGCCGCCGTATCGGCGACGAACACGCTTTCGTGGATCGTCGGGGCCGTATCGCCCAGCTTGTAGATCGTCACGGAGTCTCCTTGTCTCTTCGATGATGGGCGCCGGTAAAATGGCGCGTCCGGTTTGCCCGGCGCCTGGCGCCGCGGAACAAACGCATATTGTAAACCGTCGCGTGCCTGTGCTCCCGCGCCGCGCGCGCAAGGTGTCCCCGTTTATGAGCATCGCGTCTTCTTCTTTCGGCCAGGGGCCGGCCTGTGTGCGCAGCGTGGCGCTCGATGCGCTGCGTGTTGCGGAGCCGGCGGCCAAGGCCGCGCAGGTGCGCGCGCTGCACGATGCGTGGCGGGCCGGGCAGGCCGCGATCGCGCCGTCGCTTCAATTGCGCGAACCGGCCGGTCTGCCCGGGCGCCCCGCGCGGCCGCCGCTCGTCGAGCCGCGCCAGCTCGAGCGGCGCAGCATGCGATCGCCCGAAGGGCGCGCCGTGCTGCTGCACGCGCTCGCCCATATCGAGTTCAACGCGATCAACCTGGCGCTCGACGCGGTCTGGCGCTTCGCGGGCCTGCCCGACGCGTTCTATGCGGACTGGTTGAAGGTCGCGGCCGAGGAGGCTTATCACTTCACGCTGCTGTCCGACCGGCTCGCGGCGTTCGGGCATGCATACGGCGACTTTCCCGCGCATAACGGGCTGTGGGAGATGTGCGAGCGGACCAGGGGCGACGTGCTCGCGCGCATGGCGCTCGTGCCGCGCACGCTCGAGGCGCGCGGGCTCGACGCATCGCCGCCGATCCGCGCGCGGCTCGTGCAGGCGGGCGACGATGCGTCGGCCGCGATCCTCGACGTGATCCTGCGCGACGAAGTCGGCCATGTGGCGATCGGCAACCGCTGGTTCCGCCATCTGTGCGACGCAGCCGGCCGCGATCCCGTGCCGACCTATCGGCAGCTCGCCGAGCAATACCACGCGCCGCGGCTGCGCGGCCCGTTCAATTTCGACGCGCGGCGCGATGCCGGCTTCGAGCAGGCCGAACTGGACGAACTGGCCGCGCAGGACGCGGCGGACGCACGCCCCGCGCATTAGCGGGATCGCGGTCGGCGGCGCCTGGGCGCCCGTCGGGCGGCCCGCACGTCCGGTCGACGGCGTTTCCTCGTGGGCCCTGAACGCCCCTGCCGCTAGAGCGGTACCTCGATTGCCGGCCGCCGGAAAGGAGGCGTCACCGCTATAATCGAACGACCATTCTTTTTTTTGGCGGTTGCCATGAGCGCCTCGAGTTCTGTTTCCGATTTCGTCACGGTACGCGGCGTCCAGCTGCATGTGCGGCGCTGGGGCCGGCCCGATGCGCCGACGCTGTTCATGCTGCACGGCTGGATGGACGTCGCGGCGTCGTTCCAGTTCGTCGTCGATGCGCTGGCGGGCGACTGGCAGGTGATCGCGCCCGACGCGCGCGGCTTCGGGCTGTCCGACTGGCCGGTCGCGCGGCAGGGCGGCGGCCACTACTGGTTCCACGACTATCTCGGCGATCTCGATGCGCTCGTCGACCGCTATGCGCCGACCGGCGAGGTCAACCTGATCGGCCACAGCATGGGCGCGAACGTCGTGTGCCTGTATGCCGGCGTACGGCCGGAGCGCGTGCGCCGCGTGGTCGATCTCGAAGGGTTCGGGCTCGCGCCCGCGCGCGCCGAACAGGCGTCGCGCCGACTGCGCGGCTGGCTCGACGAACTGCGCGAGCCGCCCGCGCTGCGGCCGTACGCGTCGCTCGACGACGTGGCGGCGCGCCTGATCAAGACCAATCCGCGGCTCGACCCGCGCCGCGCGGCCTTTCTGGCCGCGCACTGGTCGAAACGCGGCGACGACGGCCTCTACCATCTGCTGGCCGATCCGGCGCACAAGATGCCGGGCCCGCTGCTGTACCGGCTCGACGAAGTCATGGCCATCTGGAAGCAGGTGCGCGCGAAGGTATTGCACGTCGAGGCCGTGAATTCGCCGACCCTTGCGCACCTCGCGGGCGACATCCCGCTGCCCGAGTTCAAGGCGCGCTTCAACGCGTTCCCCGACTGGCGCGAGAAGCTCATCGAGGATGCCGGCCACATGGTGCATCACGACCAGCCCGAGCAGGTCGCGGCGCTGATCGAGGCGTTCTGCGCGTAGGCGCGCGGCGCCGGCGGCAGGGCCGGCGGGCGGCGCATTTGCCGCATTGCAGTAGAATGAAGCCTTACCTGCCATGCCGACAATGAACGCCGATCTCCACTGCCATTCCAATGTTTCCGACGGGTTGCTGTCGCCTGCGGACGTCGCACGCCGCGCGCATGCGGGCGGCGTGACCCTGTGGGCGCTGACCGACCACGACGAGATCGGCGGCCAGGCGGCGGCGCGCAGCGAGGCGGAAGCGCTCGGCATGCGTTACCTGAGCGGCGTCGAGATTTCTGTCACGTGGGCGTCGCGCACCGTGCACATCGTCGGCCTGCACATCGATCCCGCCCATCCGGCGCTGGTCGACGGCCTGTACCGCACGCGCCACGGCCGCGCGGCGCGCGCGCAGGCGATCGCGGAGCAGCTCGCGACGCTCGGCATCCCCGGCGCGTACGAAGGCGCGCTGAAATACGTCTCCAATCCCGACCTGATCTCGCGCACGCATTTCGCGCGCTTTCTCGTCGAAAACGGCCACGCCGAATCGACGTCGGACGTGTTCGACCGCCTGCTCGGCGACGGCAAGCCCGGCTTCGTCCCGCATCGCTGGGCGTCCCTGTCCGACGCGGTCGGCTGGATCCGCGCGGCCGGCGGCGAAGCGGTGGTCGCGCATCCGGGCCGCTATCGCTATACGCCGGTCGAATTCGACGCGTTCTTCGGCGAGTTCATCGATCTCGGCGGCCGCGCGATCGAGGTCGTCACGGGCAGCCACACGCCCGACCAGTACCGCGAATACGCGGACGTTGCGCGCCGCTTCGGCTTCGAAGTGTCGCGCGGCTCGGATTTCCATGCGCCGGGCGAGGGCCGCATCGAGCTCGGCAGCCTGCCGCCGTTGCCGCCCGACCTGACACCGGTCTGGGAGCGCTGGCTCTGACGCCGGGCGGCTTCGGGCCGCCCGCGTGGCCGCCGATGCGCGCATCCGATTTCCCTCTCTTTACGTGTCCCCATGTCCCAGTTCTTCAGGATTCATCCGGATAATCCGCAGCCGCGCCTGATCAAGCAGGCGGTGGAGATCGTCAGCAAGGGCGGCGTGATCGCGATGCCGACCGATTCGAGCTATGCGCTCGCGTGCCATCTCGACGACAAGGATGCGGTCGAGCGCGTGCGCCGGATTCGCGGCCTCGACGAGAAGCAGCACCTGTCGCTGCTCGTGCGCGACCTGTCGGAGCTCGCCAACTTCGCGATGGTCGACAATCGCCAGTACCGGCAGATCAAGTCGGTGACGCCGGGCCCGTACGTGTTCATCCTGCAGGCGACGAAGGAAGTGCCGCGCCGGCTGTCGCACCCGTCGCGCAAGACGATCGGGCTGCGCGTGCCCGATCATGCGATCACGCTCGCGCTGCTGGAGTCGCTCGGCCAGCCGCTGCTCGGCACGACGCTGATCCTGCCGCCGGACGACGAACCGTTGAACGATCCCGAAGAAATCCGCGCACGCCTCGAGAAACAGGTCGACCTCGTGATCGACGGCGGCGCGTGCCCGCGCGAACCGTCGACGGTGATCGACCTGACCGGCGACGCGCCCGAGCTCGTGCGCGCGGGGCGCGGCGCGCTCGAACCGTTCGGGCTCTCGGCCGCATGACGCGCCGTGCCGTTTTTGCGCGAGTGCGCTTGTTACAATAACGCGATATGAATGCCTCCCTGATACAGACCATCGCCGTCTACGCGCTGCCCGTGATCTTCGCGATCACGCTGCACGAGGCCGCGCATGGCTATGCCGCGCGGTTGCTCGGCGACAACACCGCCTACGCGATGGGGCGCGTGTCGTTCAACCCGATGCGCCACATCGACCCGCTCGGCACGATCGCGATCCCGCTCGCGATGTACTTCCTGACCGGCGGCGCGTTCCTGTTCGGCTATGCGAAGCCGGTGCCGGTGTCGTTCGGCAACCTGCGCGATCCGCGCTGGGGCAGCCTGTGGGTCGCGCTCGCGGGCCCGGCCTGCAATTTCGTGCAGGCGCTCGTCTGGGGCCTGCTGACCCTCGTGCTGCCGGCCGTGGGCATCGACGAGCCGTTCTTCACGCGCATGGCGTTCGCCGGCGTCAGCGCGAACCTCGTGCTCGGCGTGCTGAACCTGTTCCCGCTGCCGCCGCTCGACGGCGGCCGCATCCTGGCGGCGCTGCTGCCGACCAGGCAATCGATCGCGCTGTCGCGCATCGAGCCGTACGGTTTCATCATCGTCCTCGTGCTCGTCACGACGGGCGTGCTGACGAACTTCTGGCTGCGCCCGCTCGTGAACGTCGGCTATGCCGTCCTGAGCGCCGTCCTGTCCCCCTTCGCCTCGCTTTTCTAACGACAATCATGTTCCCAGAACGTATTTTCTCCGGCATGCGACCCACCGGGTCGCTGCACCTCGGTCATTACCACGGCGTGCTGAAAAACTGGGTGAAGCTGCAGTCCGAATACCCGTGCTTCTTCTGCGTGGTCGACTGGCATGCGCTGACGACGCACTACGAGACGCCCGAGGTCATCGAGAAGAACGTGTGGGACGTGCTGATCGACTGGCTCGCGTCCGGCATCGACCCGGCGCAGGCGACGCTGTTCATCCAGAGCAAGGTGCCCGAGCACGCGGAACTCGCGCTGCTGCTCGGCATGAGCACGCCGCTCGGCTGGCTCGAACGCGTGCCGACCTACAAGGAGCAGATGGAGAAGCTGAAGGACAAGGATCTGTCGACCTACGGCTTCCTCGGCTACCCGGTGCTGATGGCGGCCGACATCCTGCTGTATCGCGGCTCGCTCGTGCCGGTGGGCGAGGACCAGGTGCCGCACGTCGAGATGACGCGCGAGATCGCGCGCCGCTTCAACTATCTGTACGGCCGCGAGCCCGGTTTCGAGGAGAAGGCGCTCGAAGCCGCGAAGAAGCTCGGCGGCAAGCGCGCGAAGCTCTATCACGAGCTGCGCAACGCGTATCAGCAGGAAGGCGACGACGAGGCGCTCGAACAGGCGCGCGCGATGCTGCAGGAATCGCAAAGCCTGTCGATGAGCGACCGCGAGCGTCTGTTCGGCTATCTCGAGGGCGCGCGCAAGATCATCCTGGTCGAGCCGCAGGCGCTGCTGACCGAAGCGTCGCGGATGCCGGGCCTCGACGGGCAGAAGATGTCGAAGTCGTACGGCAACACGATCGGCCTGCGCGAAGACGCCGAGACGATCACGAAGAAGGTCCGCACGATGCCGACCGATCCGGCGCGCGTGCGCCGCACCGATCCGGGCGATCCCGACAAGTGCCCGGTGTGGCAGCTGCACCAGGTCTACACGGACGAAGCGACGCACGAGTGGGTGCAGAAGGGCTGCCGCTCGGCGGGCATCGGCTGCCTCGACTGCAAGCAGCCGGTCGTCGAAGGGATCCTGCGCGAACAGCAGCCGATGCTCGAGCGCGCGCAGAAGTACATGGACGATCCGTCGCTGCTGCGCGCGATCGTCGCGGACGGGTGCGACAAGGCGCGCAAGTACGCGACGGAGACGATGCGCGACGTGCGTGACGCAATGGGCCTGTCGTACAACTGATCCGGCGCATGAGCGAATCCGTCATCGCCGCCGCGGGCGGCCACGTCGGTCAGGCCGAACCGTCGCGCTGGGTTGCGCAATGGGCGCGGCTCGTGCCGGCCGGCGGGGCGGTGCTCGACGTCGCCGCGGGCGGAGGCCGCCATGCACGCTGGTTCGCGTCGCGCGGGCATCCGGTCGTCGCGCTCGACCGCGATCCGGTCGCGCTGGCCGCGTTGCGCGCGATGCCCGGGGTCGACGCCCGCGCGGCCGATCTCGAGGGTGCGCCCTGGCCGCTGCCGGCCGGCGAGCGGTTTGCCGCCGTGATCGTCACGAACTATCTGCATCGCCCGCTCTGGCCCCATCTGCTCGACGCCGTCGCGCCGGGCGGCGTGCTGATCTACGAAACCTTCGCGCAAGGAAACGAAACGGTCGGAAAACCGTCCAACCCCGCGTTCCTGCTCGCCCCGGGCGAGCTGCTGGACGCCGTGCGAGGCCATCTGCGGGTGGTCGGGTACGAGGACGGTTTCGTCGCCGCGCCGCGCGAGGCATTCGTCCAGCGTCTCTGCGCAGTGCGCGAGGGCGCGACCCCGAAGGCGGGGGCGGGAATTCCACGTTACGAACTGCCCGGCTAATCCGCTACAATCTCAATGTTTACCGGTACACAATCAATCGCGTTTCATGGCTAACGGCACCCAAGACGGCATTCAAATCCGCGGCAGCATCCCCGCGATCGTCACCCCGATGCTCGAAGACGGCAGTCTCGACCTGCCTGCGTTTCGCAAACTGATCGACTGGCACATCGCGGAAGGCACCGATGCGCTCGTCGTCGTCGGTACGAGCGGCGAGTCGGCCACGCTCACCGTCGAGGAGCACATCCTGATGATCCGCACGGCGGTCGAGCATGCGGCGAAACGCATCCCGATCATCGCGGGCGCCGGCGGCAATTCGACCGCCGAGGCGATCGAGCTGTCGAGACAGGCGAAGATCGTCGGCGCCGACGCGACGCTGCAGGTCGTGCCGTACTACAACAAGCCCACGCAGGAAGGGATGTACCGCCACTTCAAGGCGATCGCGGAAGCGGTCGACCTGCCGGTGATCCTGTACAACGTGCCGGGCCGTACGGTCGCGGACATGACGCACGAGACGACGCTGCGCCTCGCGCAAGTCCCGGGCATCATCGGCGTGAAGGAAGCGACCGGCAACATCGATCGCGCCGCGCACCTGATCAAGGCCGCACCGAAGCATTTCGCGATCTACAGCGGCGACGATCCGACCGCGATCGCGCTGATGCTGCTCGGCGGCCACGGCAACATCTCGGTGACCGCGAACGTCGCGCCGCGCGCGATGAGCGAGCTGTGCCGCGCGGCGCTGGCCGGCGACGTGCAGACGGCCCGTACGCTGCACATGAAGCTGCTGTCGCTGCACAAGAACCTGTTCATCGAAGCGAACCCGATCCCGGTGAAGTGGGCGTTGCAGGCGATGGGCAAGATGCAGGGCGGCATCCGGCTGCCGCTCACGGCGCTCGACGAGCGCTGCCACGATGCCGTGCGTTCGGCCCTCGTCGAGGCCGGCGTCCTCTGATGCCGAGGCGGCCGCGTCCTGCGGCCGCCGGCTCGACCCCTGATCAACCCGCACCGGCCGGCTCCGTCCGGCGCCGCTCCTGACGAGCGTTCTAGCAAGACGAAGGATTTCATGAAACGTTTCGCCATTTCCTCTCGCGCCATCCAGATGTCGGTGGTGGCGCTGGCGCTGGGCGCGCTCGCTGGCTGCGATACGCTGAACGACTACCTTGCGCCCGACCGGGTCAACTACAAGAACACCGGCTCGGCGCCGCCGCTCGCGGTGCCGAGCGACCTCAAGCCGGTGCAGACGACGCAGCAGTTCGTCGCGCCGCCGACCAACGCCGGGCTCGGCACGCTGCCGCCGCGGGTCACGACGCAGGCCGGCAATGCGACCGACGGCATCCCGAGTGCGCAGGATCCGCTCGGCATGCACATCGAGCGCGACGGCGATCGCCGCTGGCTCGTCGTCGATGGCCGCACGCCCGAGCAGCTGTGGCCGATCCTGAAGGAGTTCTGGCAGGAGAACGGCTTCTCGCTGAAGACCGATGCGCCGTCGACGGGCATCATGGCCACCGACTGGGCCGAGAACCGCGCGAACATTCCGGACGACTGGTTCCGCCGCACGATCGGCAAGGTCATCGATTTCGCGTATTCGTCGGGCACGCGCGACCGCTTCCGCACGCTCGTGAACCGCACGCCGGACGGCAACACCGACATCTCGATCACGCACAGTGCGATGGAAGAAATGATGGTCGGCCCGCAGGGCGGCACGTCGTCGCGCTGGGAAGAGCGTCCGCGCAACCCGGTGCTCGAGGCCGTGTTCCTGTCGAAGCTGATGCAGAAGTTCGGCCTGACCGACGCACAGGCGAAGCAGTTGCTGACCGATGCGCGCCCCGCGACGGCGCCGGCGCAGGTCAGCGACACGAACGGCGGCGCGGCGACGCTGCAACTGGCCGAGTCGTTCGACCGCGCGTGGCTGCGCGTGGGCCTGGCGCTCGACCGGACCAACTTCACGGTCGACAATCGCGACCGCGAGAAGGGCGTGTACACCGTGCGCTATGCGAATTCGATGGAAGAGCTCAAGCGTGACGGCCTGTTCGGCAAGCTGTTCTACGGCGGCCCGTCGGCGGCGAAGCCGGGCAAGGAATTCCTGGTCAACGTGCGCGCGCAAGGCGCCAGCGGCACGCAGGTCGCGGTGATCGGCGCGAACGGCCAGATCGACAATTCGTCGGACGCGCAGCGGATCATTTCGCTGCTGCACGCGCAGCTGAACTGAGCGCGTGCGATTCGCCAGCCTCGGAAGCGGCAGCGAAGGCAACGCGCTGGTCGTCGAGGCCTCGAGCGGCACGACGACTACCCGCGTGCTGCTCGACTGCGGCTTTTCCGCCAAGGAGGTCGAGCGCCGGCTCGGCCGACTGAATCTCTGCATCGCCGATCTCGATGCGATCCTCGTTACCCACGAACACAGCGACCACGTCGGCAGCGCGCTGACGCTCGCGCGCCGCGCGTCGCTGCCGCTCTACATGAGCTGGGGCACCGCGCGCGCGGTCGGCGCGGACGAGGCCGATGTCGATCTCCACGTGCTGTGGGGCGACGAGACGGTCGCGATACGCGATCTGGCCGTGATGCCCTATACGGTCCCCCACGACGCGCGGGAACCGCTCCAGTTCGTCTTCATGGACGGAAGCCGCCGGCTCGGCGTGCTGACGGACGTCGGGATGGCCACGCCGCACATCACGGCCGTCCTGAGCGGTTGCGACGCGCTGGTGCTCGAATCCAACCACGATACCGCGATGCTGGCTGCCAGCCGCTATCCGCAGTCGCTGAAGGCACGCATTGGCGGCAACCACGGCCACCTGAGCAACGACGCGGCGGCCGGGATCCTCGCGTCGCTCGAACGCAGCCGTCTCCAGCACCTGGTCGCGGCCCATCTGAGCCAGCAGAACAATCTGCCGGAGCTGGCCCGCCAGGCGTTTGGCGGCGTACTCGGGACGGACGGGGAAGACGTGATCGTCGCCTCGCAGGACGCGGGCTTCGACTGGCTGATGCTCGGATGAGCGGGGCCGGGCCGCTGACGGCCCGAGGCGGCTCTGCCGGACGATCGATCCGAAAGCGGCAGACGTAAAAAAACCGGCCCTCGGGCCGGTTTTTTTCAGCTGATGCTGAAGGCTTACTGGCTTGCGCCCGAAGCCGGAGCAGCCGTCGCTGCCGAAGCAGCCGACGCCACTGCAGCAGCAGCGTCGCTCGCAGCAGCCGTTGCCGACGAAGCAGCAGCCGAAGCGTCGCTCGCAGCACCAGCAACTGCCGAAGCAGCCGACGAAGCAGCAGCAGCCGCGTCGCTTGCAGCCGACGAAGCAGCTTGATCAGCGCTCTTGTTGCAAGCAGCCAGTGCAACAGCAGCCAACAGGGAAGCTACGAGGAGGGATTTCTTCATGATCACGTCCTTTTATGGTTAAAGGTAAGCAACAGCGCGAAACAATACCGGTAATGTGCTCCAACACCGACCTGGGCCGCTGGTGGAGATGCACTTCTTAGAGCGTGAATCTTCCCTACGGCTTGGGCGGAAATTATATGCACTTTCCTATCGACCGTCGACAAATGCGGGGTCAATACGTTGTCTTTCCCATACAGAATTTGATCTGTACGGGCATACGGGGCGACTCACACTAATTCCGGTTTCCGACCCGTATCCAGCCCGCACGATACCACTCGTGCAACAAGGCTGTCATCGACGGAACCCGGGATAGTGTTACAAACCGTTTCGCCTCCATCCGGCGTTGATTGGCCAGTTCGGGCAGCCATTCCTCGGCTTGCTCGAGCGACCCTTCCTCGCCATTAATGAAGTACGAGCGCGCGTTATACATCAATGCGGCCCTTCTGTCGAGATAAACGCCACGGCGCGACGCTTGCGTGACGAACGCGGCTTCGGACAGCGGGCGCGCCGGCGGGTCGAAAACGACGTTCGATTTGGGTTCGCTCAGGTAGCAGCCGAGGAATTCGGCGACGTCGCGCTTGCGCCAGCGGATCGCGTCGACGATCTCGGCGACACGGTCGACCATGGCCGGCGGCAGTTGCGCGGGCGCGTCGACCGCCGGTTGCTTCGGATCGCGGTAGAGGTCGTCGCCGCCCGCGTCGCGCAGGCCGCCGCGTTCCGCGAGGTAGTACAGGAACTGGGCGCCCAGCTCGCCGGCGGACGGGGCGCGAAAGCCGATCGAGCAGGTCATGCACTCGCCTTCGGCGACGCCGTCGTGCGCGATGTGCGGCGGCAGATACAGCATGTCGCCCGGCTCCAGCACCCATTCGTCGCTCGGCTCGAAGTTTTCGAGGATCTTCAGCGGCACGCCCGGCTGCAGCGACAGATCCTTCTGCGCGCCGACACGCCAGCGACGTCGGCCCTCGACCTGCAGCAGGAATACGTCATACGAATCGAAGTGCGGGCCGACGCCGCCGCCGTCCGTCGCATACGAGATCATCAGGTCGTCCAGCCGCGCGTCGGGGATGAAGCGGAAGCGGTCGAGCAACGCGCGGGCCGCATCGACGTGCAGGTCGAGCCCCTGCACGAGCAGGGTCCAGGATTTGCGCGTCACGGCAGGCAGCGATTCGGGCTCGAACGGGCCGTGCGCCAGTTGCCACTTGTTACGAAAATGGGTGATCAATCGCGATTCCGCGTCATAGTCGGCGGCGAGCTCGAACAAGGCATCGCGGGTGACCGGCGACGTGACGCCGGGGATCGCCTGGCGGATCAGCAGCGGTTTTTTTTGCCAGTAGCCGCGCATGAATTGCGCCGGCGTGAGGTCGCCGAGCAGCGGCGTGGGAAGATCGGAAGGCGGCGCGCCGAGCGGGGCGGCAGCGGCATCCCGCGGTTCGGCTTGAGACCGGTTGCGCATCGTATAATGAGACTTGTATTTGGGAGAATTGGATGAAAATCGCAAAAAACACCGTCGTGTCGGTCACTTACAAGCTGTCAGACGCACAGGGTAATCTGATCGAGGAAAGCGACGAGCCGATGGTCTATCTGCACGGCGGCTATGATGGCACGTTCCCCAAGATCGAGGAACAGCTCGACGGCCACGAGGCGGGCTACCAGGCGCAGGTTCAGCTCGAGCCGCAGGACGCGTTCGGCGACTACGATCCCGAACTCGTGAAGATCGAGCCGCGCGACCGTTTTCCCGAGCCGCTCGAAGTGGGCATGCAGTTCGAAGGCACGCCGGAAGACGGTGACGAGGAAGTCGACTCGCTGATCTACACGGTCACCGATATCGCCGAGGACAAGGTCGTGCTCGACGGCAACCACCCGCTGGCGGGCATGGCGCTGCGTTTCGCGCTGACCGTGAAGGACGTTCGCGAAGCCACCGAAGACGAAATCGAGCACGAGCACGCGCATGGCGCGGAAGGGCTCGAGATCGTCGACGAGGATGACGACGAAGACGGCGAAGCGCCGTCAGGGCGCACCCTGCACTGAGCTTGCCGGCAGGCCCGGCCCCGATGCGGGGGCCGGGGCGGCCCACGACGCGCCGCCCGGTGCGGCGCCGTCGCCTTGCAGCGGCGGCGCGACCGACGACGCGTCGGGCAGCGCCGGCAGCGCGGGAATTTCGGGCATCGGCGGCAGCGGCACGTCGTCGCGTGGCGCGAGCGGCAGCGCGGGCGGCACCGGCAGGTTCTTCGGCACCTCCTGCAGGCTCACGTTGAAGATCGTCTGCCGCGCCGGCGATACGCTCACCTTCACCCACTGATTCGCCGGATGGCGCGGTCCGATCGCGACGCGCGTCACGTTTCCTACCAGTTCACCGTCGTCGGCATGCAGCGGACGGTCGATCAGAAAGCCGTTCGCCAGCGGCTCGCCGCTCGCGTGCATCACCAGGATCGGGCCGCGGAACGTCGCCGCCGCCTTCACCAGCGTTCGTTTCAGCTCACGGAAGCCGTCGCGCACGCGCGGCCGGTTGAAACGCAGCCACGCGAAGCGCTCCGCGCGTTCGTAGCGTTCGAACTGCGGATCGCCTTCGAAGATCACGACCATCGCGCGCGCGTCGCGCCGCTTCGCATATTCGGCCGCGTGGTCGATCCAGAAGCCGTTCGCGATGATGCGGTCCTCGAATTCGCCGTTGCGGCCGCCCGCCGTCAAATAATGGTTGTTCGGCGCCGGCGCGTTGAGGGCGACGTAGACGATATCGTCGTGCATCCAGCGCGCGTTCTCGCGATACGGCCGGAACCGTGCGACCTCGCTCTCGCGCGTCATCTGCAGTGCATCGGGGTTGGACAGTGCCGGATCGGCGAGCAGCGTCTGCCGCAGGAAGTCGAGCCGCTCGACCGGATCGTAACCGCCGCCGGCCGCGGTGTTGCAGGCGATCCAGTCGTCGTGGCCGGGAATGAACACGAGCGGCACGCGCGCCGAATTCAGGATCGCGCCGCGCTGAGAATACAGCGCGTCACGGCATGCTTCCTTCGCGCCTTTGAGATCGCCCGCGTAGACGACGAACGCGAGGTTGCGCTCGCGTGCGATCGCATCGAGCAGCCGCTGTGCGGCCGGCTCGTCCGCCGCGCCGTTGATGACGCCCGACACGACCGCGAACGAGTAGGGCGTGGCGCTGCGCTTCGGGGGCGCGGCCAGCGCACTGGCCTGCGCGAAGGCAAGCGCCGCCGCGACGAGCGCGGCGGCGGTGCGGGCCGGAAGGCCCCGCGGCATGCGCTTACGCGTGCCCGTCGACATCGTGCGACCGGATCAGCGTGCGCAGTTCGTACAGCAGGTCGAGCGCCTCGCGCGGCTTGAGATCGTCGGGATCGATGTCGCGCAGTTTTTCGAGCGCCGGATGCGGCGTGTGGGGCTGCGCCGGCGCGTCCGCGCATTCGAGATCGTCGACGGCCGCGGGCGGCGCGCTGAACAGGTCGAGCTGCGGCGTGTGTTGCGATGCCGACTGCTGTTCGAGATACGCGAGGTGCTTGCGCGCGGCGCGGATCACCGGTGCCGGGACGCCCGCGAGCTGCGCGACCTGCAGGCCGTAGCTCTGGTTCGCCGGGCCTTCGTTGACCGCGTGCAGGAACACGATGCCGTGGCCATGCTCGACGGCCGACAGGTGGACGTTGGCTGCTTGCGGGAATTCGGCCGGCAGTTGCGTCAGCTCGAAGTAGTGCGTCGCGAACAGCGTGTAGCACGCGTTGTGCGCCAACAGGTGGCGCGCGATGGCCCAGGCGAGCGCAAGGCCGTCGAAGGTCGACGTGCCGCGGCCGATCTCGTCCATCAGCACGAGGCTTTGCGGTGTCGCGTCGTTGAGGATCGCCGCGGCTTCGGTCATCTCGACCATGAAGGTCGAGCGGCCGCCGGCGAGATCGTCGGCCGCGCCGATGCGCGTGAAGATCCGGTCGATCGGGCCGAAGCACGCCGACTTCGCCGGCACGTAGCTGCCGACGTACGCCATCAGCGCGATCAGCGCGGTCTGCCGCATGAACGTCGACTTACCGCCCATGTTCGGGCCGGTGATCAACAGCAGCTTGCGTTCGGGGCCGAACCGGCAGTCGTTCGCGATGAACTGCTCGACCTGCGCTTCGACGACCGGATGGCGACCCTGTTCGATTTCGATGCCGATCTCGTCGGTGAAGGTCGGTGCGACCCAGTCGAGCGCGCGTGCGCGTTCGGCGAAGGCGGCCAGCAGGTCGAGCTCGGCGAGCGCCGACGCGACGCGCTGGCATTCGGGGATGAACGGCAGCAGTGCCTGCAGCACCGAGTCGTACAGCGCGCGCTCGCGCGCCAATGCGCGTTCCTGCGCGGACAGCGCCTTGTCCTCGAAGGTCTTCAGTTCCGGCGTGATGTAGCGCTCGGCGTTCTTCAGCGTCTGGCGACGGCGGTAATCGTCGGGCACCTTGTCGGTCTGGCCGCGCGTGACCTCGATATAGAAGCCGTGCACCTTGTTGTATTCGACGCGCAGGTTCGCGATGCCGGTGCGCGCGCGCTCGCGCGCTTCGAGATCGATCAGGAATTGCCCGCAGTTCTCCGAAATGTCGCGCAGCTCGTCGAGCTCGGCATCGTAGCCGCGCGCGATCACGCCGCCGTCGCGCACCATCGCGGCCGGCTCGGTGGCAATTGCGCTCGTCAGCAGGTCGAGGCATTCGGCGGGCGGCGCGAGCGCCGCGTCGACGCGCGCGAGCGCATCCGCGTTCGCGACGATTGCACCGATGCGCTCGCGCAACGCCGGCAGCGCGGCGAACGTGTCGCGCAGGCTCGACAGGTCGCGCGGGCGCGCCGACAGCAGCGCGAGCCGCCCGGTGATCCGCTCGACGTCGGCGATCTGGCGCAGCGCGCTGCGCAGCGCATCGAGGCTCGCGCTGGCCGGTGCATCGAGCAGCGCGCCGATCGCCTGCTGGCGCGACTGCGCGGCGACCGACGCGCGCGGCGGGTGATGCAGCCAGTGACGCAGCAGGCGGCTGCCCATCGTCGTGCAGCAGGTGTCGAGCAGCGAATACAGCGTGGGCGACTCGGTGCCGCGCAGCGTCTCGGTCAGCTCGAGGTTGCGGCGCGTGGCCGGATCGAGCCCGATGTATTCGGTTTCGTTCTCGACCTTCAGGCTGCGCACGTGCCGCAATTGCTGGCCTTGCGTGGCCGCCGCATAGAGCAGCAGCGCGCCGGCCGCGCCGCATGCGCTCGTGAGCGAATGCGCGCCGAATCCGTCGAGGCTCGCGACATCGAGCTGGTCGCACAGGCGCTGCGTGCCCGACGCGATGTCGAAGTGCCAGGCCGGCACGCGCTTGGTGGCGCCCGCGCCGGCGGGAAGGGTGTCGGTTGCGCCGTCGGGCGTCAGGATTTCGGCCGGCCGGATGCGTTCGAGCGCGGCGGCGAGCTGCTCGGGTTCGATCTCGGCGAGCCGCAGCGCGCCGCTCGCGAGGTTCAGCCACGCGAGGCCGATATTGACCGCGACACCACGCTTGTTGTGGCCGGTGCACATCGCGAGCAGGTAGACGTCGTTCTTGTCGGACAGCAGCGCGGCATCGGTCAGCGTGCCGGGTGTGACGACGCGCACGACCTTGCGTTCGACGGGACCCTTCGACGTGGCCGGATCGCCGATCTGCTCGCAGATCGCGACCGATTCGCCCATCTTCACGAGCTTGGCCAGATACTGCTCGACCGCGTGATGCGGCACGCCGGCCATCTTGATCGGCGTGCCGGCCGACGCGCCGCGTTGCGTGAGGGTCAGGTCGAGCAGGCGCGCCGCTTTTTCCGCATCGTCGAAGAACAATTCGTAGAAGTCGCCCATCCGGTAGAAGACGAGCGTGTCCGGATGATCGGCCTTGATGCGCAGGTACTGCTGCATCATCGGGGTGTGGCCGGCAAAGGCCTCGGGCGACAGCGTGGTCATAGGTCAGGCATGAAGTTGTTGCTTGGGTTGCCCGAGTTTACCAGTGGCTTCGGCGTGAACGTGCGAAGTTGGCCAATCGGCCGATTGTCGGCGGTGGCGAGCAGTGGCGATTTGCCGCTCCCGCTTCGTTGCGCACCGGGCGCCACCAAACCGACGAGACGGGCCCGCCGGTGCTTACAATCGGAAAAATCAGAACGTCGATTCCGGAAGAAGCCTCGGCCGCGCCTCCATTGGCCACCTCGTTGCCGTCTCGCGAGCGGCCCCGCCTCGATGATCGTGCGATAACAGGAGAACCCGATGATCAAAGTCAGCGTCATGTACCCATACGCCGCAGGCGCGCGGTTCGACCATGTCTACTACCGCGAGAAGCATATGCCGATGGTGAAACAGCGGCTGGGCGCGGCATGTCTGTACTACACGGTCGACAAGGGCATTGCAGGCGGTGCGCCCGGCGCCGACCCTGTTTACGTCGCCAAGTGCGACTTCGTCTGTACTTCCGTCGAAGCTTTCCAGGCAGCCCGCGATCCGCACGCGCAGGAGATCATGGCCGACATCGCCAATTACACGGATATCCAGCCCGTGCTGCAGATCAGCGAGGTGGTCGTGGAGCGTTCGGACGGCTGATCGACTCTGGGCAGCAGCAAGACCTCCCCGCGCCGTTACTCGTCCGAACGCCTGTCTAGACGCGTTGCAACGAGCGGGCAGGGCGGTGGCGCCCAGATCACGCACCTTGGCGCCCCGGTCCCGCCCCCCGGATCAGGACGCGTGCCCCGACGTCAGACTCAGCGCCACCGCCTGCGCGACCTCGATGCCGTCGATCGCTGCCGAATAGATGCCGCCCGCATATCCGGCCCCTTCGCCGGCCGGATACAGGCCTTCGACGTTCACGCTCTGGTAGTCGTCCTTGCGTCGAATCCGGATCGGCGACGACGTACGCGTCTCCACGCCGGTGAGCACGGCATCGTGCATCGCGAAGCCGGCGATCTTCTTGTCGATCTCGGGCAGCGCCTCGCGGATCGCTTCGATCACGTAGTCCGGCAGCGCGGTGCTGAGATCGGTCGGATTCACGCCAGGCTTGTACGACGGCTCCACCGAGCCCAGCGACGTCGACGGCCGGCCCGCGATGAAGTCGCCGACCAGCTGCCCCGGCGCGCGGTAGTCGCCGCCGCCGAGTTCGAACGCGCGCTCTTCCCATTTGCGCTGGAACGCGATGCCGGCGAGCGGGCCGCCCGGATAGTCGTCCGGCGTGATGCCGACGACGATGCCCGCGTTCGCGTTGCGCTCGGCACGGGAATACTGGCTCATCCCGTTGGTGACCACGCGGCCAGGCTCCGACGTCGCGGCGACCACCGTGCCACCGGGGCACATGCAGAAGCTGTACACCGCACGGCCGTTGCTCGCGTGGTGGACCACCTTGTAGTCGGCCGCGCCGAGCTGCTTGTGGCCCGCGAACTTGCCGAAGCGGCTGCGATCGATCACGCCTTGCGGATGTTCGATCCGGAAACCCAGCGAGAACGGCTTGGCTTCGATATGGACGCCGCGGTCGTGCAACATCTGGAACGTGTCGCGCGCGCTATGGCCCACGGCCAGCACCACGCGGTCGCACCGCAGCGTTTCCCCGTTCGACAGCTTGAGCGCGCGCACCTTGCCCTGGTCGATTTCGATGTCGTCGACGCGCGTTTCGAAACGCACTTCGCCACCGAGTTCGTGGATCGACGCGCGCATCTTTTCCACCATGCTGACGAGGCGGAACGTGCCGATGTGCGGCCGGCTCAGATACAGGATGTCCTCGGGTGCGCCGGCCTTGACGAATTCGTCCAGCACCTTGCGGCCGTAGTGGTTCGGGTCCTTGATCTGGCTGTACAGCTTGCCGTCGGAAAACGTCCCCGCGCCGCCCTCGCCGAACTGCACGTTGGATTCGGGGTTGAGCACGCTCTTGCGCCACAGGCCGAAGGTGTCCTTGGTGCGCTCGCGCACGGCCTTGCCGCGCTCGAGGATGATGGGACGGAACCCCATCTGCGCGAGGATCAGCCCCGCGAACAGGCCGCACGGCCCCATGCCGATCACGACCGGGCGCAGGAAATCGGCGTGTTCGGGCGCCTTCGTGACGAAGTGGTACGTCATGTCGGGCGTCACGCCGCAATGCGGCTTGCCGGCGATGCGCTTGAGCGCGGCCGCTTCGTCCTTGACTTCGACATCGACGATATACGTGAGCTTGATGTCGGCGCGCTTGCGCGCGTCGTGTGCGCGGCGGAACACGGTGTAACGGAGCAGCCCGTCTGCCGCCACGCCGAGCTCCGCGAGGCGCGCGCGAATCGCGGCCTCGAGCGCGCTCTCGGGGTGATCGAGGGGGAGTTTAATTTCGCTTAGCCGTAACATGGGGACTCGGATGCGATTGCCACGGCGCCGTGGCGGTGTTGATACAGGCGGGGCCGGCACGCCGGCGGCGGCGTGGTTCGCCGCGCAGGCATGCCGGCCGCAAGCCGTTCGCTGTCGTCGCGGGAAGCGCGGTGCGTGCGGTGATACGCCGCCCGCACCGGCGATTCGGGCACCTTCAGGATAGGCGCACGAAGCGACCCGTGTGCACGGAGGATTTTCCCGTGTTTCGGGCGATCGGCGCGCCATCGCGACGATGCCGCGCGCGGTTTGCGCGAAAGCCGCGCCACGCGGGCGCGGCCCGGCCTTACTCCGCTGCCGGATGCACGCGGCTGTAGCGGTTCAGGATCGGGATCATCTGCGCGTAGATCTTCGGGTTCGCGGCGACGATCTCGTGGCGATGCAGGAAATCGGCGTCGCCCGTGTAGTTGCCGACGAGGCCGCCGGCCTCGGTGATCAGCAGGCTGCCCGCCGCCATGTCCCACACGTTGATGCCTTGCTCGAAGAATGCGTCGAGGCGACCGGCCGCGACGTTCGCGAGATCGAGCGCCGCCGCGCCCGGGCGGCGCAGGCCCGTGCAGGCCTGCGTCATTTCGGTGAAGAGGCGCGCGTACGCGTCGAGGCCGTCCTTCTCGCGGAACGGGAAGCCGGTGCCGACCAGCGCGTCCGACAGGCGGTCGCGGCGGCCGACGCGGATGCGGCGGTCGTTCAGGTACGCGCCGCGGCCGCGGGTGGCCGTGAACAGGTCGTTCTTGTTCGGATCGTAGACGACGGCCTGCGTGACGACGCCCTTGTGCTCGAGCGCGATCGACACGCAGTAGTACGGGAAGCCGTGGATGAAGTTGGTCGTGCCGTCGAGCGGATCGATGATCCACTTGAATTCGGATTCGTTCTCGGATTCGCCCGATTCCTCCGCGAGGATCGCGTGGTCGGGGTAGGCGGTCTTCAGCGTCTCGATGATCGCGTCTTCGGCGGCCTTGTCCACTTCGGTGACGAAGTCGTTCTGCTGCTTCTTGCGAATCTCGATCAGGTCGAGATCGAGGGACGCGCGATTGATGATCTGTCCGGCGCGGCGCGCAGCCTTGACAGCAATGTTGAGCATGGGATGCATGAGCCTGGATCCTGTAGCCGGCGGCACGGGCCGCCACGAAGTGGGACAACCGCCCGGAACGGCGCAAGCGTGCCGGGGCGAGTGAGACGCGAATTGACAAAGAGCGGGGTACGACCCGCGCTGCGCCGAGCGCAACGCGTAAAGGCATGATTTTACCCGATTTTTGGTGGTTTCAGGCGATCGAAATGCGGGGAAACCCCCACTGGCCGTCCGGACGAGTGGGTTTGCGGGAGCGATGGCGATACCATACGGCCATTCTTGATGAACCGAGCCGTATCGCAGTGGAAACCCCGCAGAACACCGCCGCGCCGTCCGAGACGGGCGCGGTTTCGTCCCCGCCGCCGTCCGGCGGCTTCACGTCCACCCGCTTCGTGCTCGTCGAGCCGAGCCATCCCGGCAACGTCGGGGCCGCCGCCCGCGCGCTGAAAACGATGGGCTTCTCGCGTCTCGTGCTGGTCGCGCCGCGCGTGCCGCACGTGCAGAGCGACCCGGAGGCGATCGCGATGGCGAGCGGCGCGGACGACGTCCTCGCGTGCGCGCATGTCGTGCCGACGCTCGGCGAAGCGCTGTCCGGCGTTCACTGGTCGATCGCGCTGACCGCGCGCACGCGCGAATACGGGCCGCCGCGCCTCGCGCCGCGCGCGGCCGCCACGCAGGCGAGCGCGCAGGTCGGCACGGGGGACATCGCGCTCGTGTTCGGCAACGAGCGCACCGGGCTCGCGAACGAGCATGTCGAGCAATGCAGCGCGCTCGCGCACATTCCGGCCAACCCGGCCTACAGTTCGCTGAATCTCGCGCAGGCCGTGCAGGTGCTCGCATACGAATTGCGCGTCGCGTTTCTCGATCAGGCGAGCGAGCCGTCGGCGCAGCCGCAGGCCGAGGCCGGCACGCTCGCGCAGAGCGACGAGATCGAGCGGATGTACGTGCACCTCGAGAACGCATTGATCGCGCTCGACTTCCTCGATCCGCGCAATCCGAAGAAGCTGATGCCGCGGCTGCGGCGCCTGTTCGCGCGCACCGGCCTCGAGCGTGAGGAGGTCAACATCCTGCGCGGCGTCGCGAAGCACATCCTGTTGAAGTCGGGCAAGCCGGGCGGCGACGCGTAAGCAGCCGGCGCTCTGGGCGCGGGAGTTCGGCGGATGCGGCGAATGCGGCGGGTGGCCGGGCGGGCCATGCGTCGACCAACCGGCAGCGTCGAGCCTCCGTTTCTCACGACCACCCGTTCCCGGAAACCTCGCCACGGCAAGCGTCCCGGCCGAATACCCGCGCCGGCGGCGGGGTGAACGCGCGGCCGCGTGCGGCCGCGCACGACTGGCCCTACAATCGCCGGACGTCATAAGCAAATGACCCGGCGCGATAACGGCCGGCATTGCCGGCGATGCGCGCCGGCCCTTTCCCAGACCACATCATGTTCACGAGACTGCGCGAAGACGTTGCCACGATTCGCGAGCGGGATCCCGCCGCTCGCAGTGCGTGGGAAGTGCTGACCTGTTATCCGGGGCTGCATGCGCTCGTGCTGCACCGTTTCGCGCACGCATGCTGGCGCGCGAAACGCTACTGGCTCGCACGGTTCGTATCGCAGGCCGGCCGGTTCCTGACCGGGATCGAGATTCACCCCGGTGCGACGATCGGCCGGCGCGTGTTCATCGATCACGGCATGGGCGTCGTGATCGGCGAGACGGCGATCATCGGCGACGACTGCACGATCTATCAGGGCGTGACGCTGGGCGGCACGTCGCTCACGCGCGGCGCGAAGCGCCATCCGACGCTCGAGGCCGGCGTGATCGTCGGCGCCGGCGCGAAGGTGCTCGGCGGCTTCACGGTCGGTGCGGGCGCGAAGATCGGCTCGAACGCGGTGGTCGTCAAGCCGGTGCCGGCCGGCGGCACGGCGGTCGGCAATCCGGCGCGCATCGTGATGCCGGCGCAGCCGAAGCCGCAACCCGAGCGCGCGGCATTCTGCGCGTACGGGATCACGCCGAATGCCGACGATCCGATGTCGCTCGCGATTCACGGGCTGATCGATCACGCGGCGAAGGAAAGCCGCCGCGTCGACGAGATCGTCGCGGCGCTCGAGCGGCTCGGCACGCATCTGGAAACGCTGCAGGGCGCCGACGCGGCGCGCCTCGACCTGCGCAGGCTGTCCGCGGTGCTGGAAGGCAAGACGGTCGAGCGCCAGCTGTAACGAACGCGATGGGGCCGACGGCGTCCGGTCGGCGCGGCGTCAGTCGAGCGGCATCGCGTGGATGCCTTCCGCGTCGACGCGCAGGTAGCCGCCGCGCGGCGTGCCGTGATCGAGATCCCAGTCGGGCAGCACCCAGCGGATCCCGCCCGGTTCCGCGTGGCGCGCGGGCCGGTGCGTGTGGCCGTGAATGATCACGCTCGCGCGGCTTTTCCGGAACAGCGCGGCCACGCCTTCGCGCGTGACGTCGTAGATGCCCGAGGCGGGGCGCATGCGGCCCGCTTCGCTGTTCGAGCGCATGCGCTGCGCGAGCGCGCGGCGCCAGCGGAACGGCCACGCGAGAAACAGCCATTGCGCGACGCGGTTGCGCGCGAAGCGACGGAACATCTGGTAGCCGCGGTCGGCCGTGCATAGCGCGTCGCCGTGCGCGAGCACGATGCGCTGGCCGAACGCCACGATCAGCGAAGGGTCGGGCAGCAGCATCGCGCCGGCAGCCTTCATGAAGCGGCGCCCCAGCAGGAAATCGCGGTTGCCGTGCATCACGTAGAGCGCGATGCCGCGCTCCGAGAACGTGTGCATCAGCGCAGCCATGCGTGCGGCGAACGGATCGTCGTCGAGGATATCGTCGCCGATCCAGTATTCGAACAGGTCGCCGAGAATGAACACCGAATCGGCGCTGTCGGCGGTGTATTTCACGAAATGCTCGAACGCAGCGACCGTCTTCGGAATCGCCTCGCTCAGGTGCAGATCGGAGAGAAACAGGAACGGGCGTGCGGCTTGCGCGTACTCGCGCTCGCCCGGCACGCCCGCGGAGACGCTTCGCGGCGGACTCTCCTGCAACATCGAAGTGCCTCCGTAACGGCTGGTGCGTCAGACCACCACGGCCTTTTCGATCACGACGTCGTCGGTCGGCACGTCCTGGTGGAAACCGGCGTTGCCCGTCTTGACGCCCTTGATCTTGTCGACCACGTCCTGGCCTTCGACGACCTTGCCGAACACCGCGTAGCCCCAGCCCTGCGGCGTCGGCGACGAGTGATTCAGGAAGTCGTTGTCGTTCACGTTGATGAAGAACTGGGCGGTCGCCGAGTGCGGATCGTTCGTGCGCGCCATCGCGATCGTGTAGTTGTCGTTCTTCAGGCCGTTGTTCGCTTCGTTGTCGATCGGCGCATCGGTCGGCTTCTGCTTCAGGCCCGGCTCGAAGCCGCCGCCCTGGATCATGAAGCCGTTGATCACGCGGTGGAACACGGTGCCGTCGTAATGGCCCTTCTTCACGTAGTTCAGGAAGTTCTCGACCGTCTTCGGTGCCTTCGCGGCGTCGAGTTCGAGCTTGATCACGCCGTGGTTCGTATGCAGTTCAACCATGATGAATTCCTTCGGTGAGGCGGTTTAAATGGCACGCGGCCGGTCGTGCGACGCGGCCGCGTGAGGCGCCGGACGTGCCGGCAGGTGCTTACTTCGAGACGATGCTCGCCGATTCGATCACGACCGGTTGCGCCGGTACGTCCTGCATCGGGCCGCGCGAGGTCGTCGCCACGCCTTCGATCTTCTTCACGACATCGAGGCCCGACACGACCTTGCCGAACACCGCATAGCCGTTGCCGTCCGGGTTCGGGTAGTCGAGGCCGCTGTTGTCGACCGTATTGATGAAGAACTGCGCGGTGGCCGAATTCGGGTCGCTCGTGCGCGCCATCGCGATCGTGCCCGTCAGGTTCTTCAGACCATTGCGGCTCTCCAGCGGGATCGGCGCGCGGGTCGGCTTTTCCTCGAAGTTGGTCTTGTAGCCGCCGCCCTGGATCATGAAGCCCTTGATCACGCGATGGAAGATCGTGCCGTTGTACTGGCCGGCCTTCACGTAATCGAGGAAGTTGGCGACGGATTTCGGCGCCTTCTCCGGATAGAGCTCGACGCGGATGTCGCCCTGCGAGGTCTTCAGCTGCACGACGGGGTGCGCGGTGGCCGTTTGCGCGAACGCGGGCGCGGTCGCGAGAAGGGCGGCGCCGCCAAGCGCCAGCAACAGACGTTTCATTGCGATCCTCAGGTTGGGAGGGAAAGGAAGGCCGCGCCGCTTATTGCGACGGCGCGACGTACGGCGCCGCCAGTGCGCCCGACGGACCGCTGAACTGGAACGTCGGCGACATCGGCAGCGTGGTGGTGCTCACGTTCGCGGCGGCGCGGTCGGTGTAGTCGCGCGTGGTGGGCGTCGTCGCGCGGGCGTTCGGCGCGGCTTTCGACGGCGACACGATCTTCTGGAGATCGGCGAGGCGCTGCGCGGTCGCACCGCTCGTGCGGCCGAGCGATTGCGCGCGCTTGTACGATTCGGCCGCGAGCCGCAGGTAGAGATCGCCGAGGTTCTCGTACGCGAGCGAGTAGCCCGGGTTCGATTGCGTCGCGGTGACGAGCGCGGTGCGGGCCTCGTCGTAGCGGCCGTGCTTCGCGTAGAGCGCCGCCAGGTTGTTGTACGGCTCGGGCAGTTCGGGGTACGCCTGCGTGATCGCGACGAACTGCTGGATCGCGTCGTCGTCGCGGTTCAGGCGGGCCAGCACGGTGCCGCGCTTGAACTGCGCCTGCACGTCGTGCGGGTTCGACGCGATGCGCGCGTCGAGCTGCGCGAGCGCCTGCTTCCACTGCTTGCCGGCGATCGACGCGTCGATTTCGGGCGTGCCGTCGGCGACCGCCGGGGCCTTCTGCGCATGCGCCGCGGGCGCCGCGAAAAGCGTCAGCGCGACGCCCATGACGGTGGTCGCAACGAGGGTCGCAGCGCTCGGCGCGCGGCCGCGATGAGGTTTCATAGGCGTAAATCGGAATGTTATACTCCGAGCCATTCTAACAAAACGTCTGCGCGTTCCGGCGAGCGGCAGACAGTCTTTCTTAGCCTCTCGTGGCCGTCACCGCTGTGCTTGCAGCCTGACCGCCCCATGTGATATCGAGGACGCGCGGCCTGGCGCCGCAGCAGATGGTCCGTCCGTTTCACATGCTGGGCGAGCTTCGCCAGGGCGGTTTCCTTCGGCTCACGGTTCATCTCTATGGAATCACTGCGCATCTACAACACGCTCGCGCGTGACAAGCAAGTTTTCGTGCCGCGCCAGCCCGGCGAAGTGCGGATGTACGTATGCGGGATCACCGTCTACGACTATTGTCACGTGGGCCACGCGCGCATGCTGGTCGTGTTCGACCTCGTCCAGCGCTGGCTGCGTGCGATCGGCTATCGGGTCACGTACGTGCGCAACATCACCGACATCGACGACAAGATCATCCGTCGCGCGGTCGAGAACGGCGAGACGATCAAGTCGCTGACCGACCGCTTCATCGGCGCGATGCACGAGGACGAAAGCGCGCTCGGCATCCAGCGGCCCGACATCGAGCCGCGCGCGACGCAGTTCATCCCGCAGATGCTCGGCATGATCGAGACGCTCGAGACGAACGGCTACGCGTACCAGGCGAGCGACGGCGACGTCAATTACTCGGTGCGCAAGTTCACGAACTACGGGAAGCTGTCGGGCAAGTCGCTCGACGATCTGCGCGCGGGCGAGCGCGTCGCCGCGAACGACGCGAAGGAAGATCCGCTCGATTTCGTGCTGTGGAAGCGTGCGAAACCGGAAGATCCGGAAGGCGCGTCGTGGGCGTCGAAGTACGGGATGGGCCGCCCGGGCTGGCACATCGAGTGCTCGGCGATGGGCTGCTCGCTGCTCGGCAATCATTTCGACATCCACGGCGGCGGGCAGGATCTGCAATTCCCGCACCACGAGAACGAGATCGCGCAGAGCGAAGGCGCGACCGGCGAGACGTTCGTCAACTACTGGATGCACAACGGCTTCGTGCAGGTCGACAACGAGAAGATGTCGAAATCGCTCGGCAACTTCTTCACGATCCGCGAAGTGCTCGAGCGTTACGACCCGGAAGTCGTGCGCTTCTTCATCGTGCGCACGCACTACCGTTCGCCGCTCAATTACAGCGACGTGCATCTGGACGATGCGCGCGCGTCCCTCACGCGTCTGTACACCGCGCTGAAGGATGTCGAGCCCGACACGCTCGCGCTCGACTGGAACGAGCCGCACGCGCAGCGTTTCGCGGCCGCGATGAACGACGATTTCAACACGCCGGTCGCGGTGGCGACGCTGTTCGAGCTGGCGGGTGAAGTCAACCGCACGCGCGACCCGTCGCTCGCACGGCAACTGAAACAGCTGGCGGGCCTGCTCGGCCTGCTGGGCCGCGAACCGCGCGCGTTCCTGCAGCAGGCGTCCGGCGCCGCGCAGGCGGGCGGGCTCGCGGCCGACGAGATCGAAGCGAAGATCGCCGCGCGCGTCGCGGCGAAACAAGCGAAGGACTATGCCGAAGCGGACCGGATCCGGGCGGAATTGCTCGAAGCCGGCATCGCACTTGAAGACAAACCGGGCGGATCGACCGAATGGCGTCGCGTATGAGCGCGGTGCGTTCCACTGACCGATCCGTCAGGTAGGAGGCAAGATGGCAACGGCCAGAAAAGCGCCGGTCAGGCGCGCGACCCCGGTCGCCGCGCGTCCGGCAGCCAAGCGCGTACCGGCGGCGAAGGCGGACGCGACACGCGCGGTGCCGAACGGCGCGCTCAACGGTCATGCGCAGCCGGCGGCCGCGCTGCCGGCCGCCGACGCGGTGCGCAAGACGCGTGCGTCCGAAGCGGACGGCGAGGAGGTCGTCGTGCGTCCTGCCTATTGGGACAAGGCGTGCGCGGACCTCGTCAAGCGCGACCGGATCCTGAAGAAACTGATTCCGAAATTCGGCCCCGCGCACCTCGTGAAGCGCGGCGACCCGTTCGTCACGCTCGCGCGCTCGGTCGTCGGCCAGCAGATTTCGGTGCCGTCCGCCCAGTCGCTGTGGGCGCGCATCGAGGACGCCTGCCCGAAACTCGCGCCGCAACCGGTGATCCGGCTCGGCGCGGACAAGCTGATCGCGTGCGGGTTGTCGAAGCGCAAGACGGAATACATCCTCGATCTCGCGCAACATTTCGTGTCGGGGGCGCTGCACGTCGACAAATGGATGTCGATGGACGACGAGGACGTGATCGCGGAGCTCACGCAGATCCGCGGCATCAGCCGCTGGACGGCCGAGATGTTCCTGATCTTCAACCTGTCGCGGCCGGATGTGCTGCCGCTCGACGACCCGGGCCTGATCCGGGCGATCAGCGTCAATTACTTCAGCGGGGAACCCGTCACGCGCAGCGAGGCGCGCGAGGTTGCGGCCAACTGGGAGCCGTGGCGCACAGTTGCGACCTGGTACATGTGGCGCAGCCTCGATGCGCCCGACGCCGACGCCTGAGTGCTGGCTATCGGGTTTTAAACATCAATAGTTGAGAGCCGGTTTTGAGCGTCGCCCGCGCGGGTAGAATACGCGCTGCCGCAAGACCCAAGGATTCGAACACATGAAGACCACGTTTCTGGATTTCGAACAGCCGATCGCCGAACTCGAGGCCAAGATCGAAGAGCTGCGATTCGTGCAGGACGACTCGGCTGTCGATATTTCGGAAGAAATCGAGCGGCTGTCGAAGAAAAGCCAGCAACTGACGAAGGACCTCTACGCGAACCTGTCGCCGTGGCAGGTTTCGCAGATCGCGCGGCACCCGCAGCGCCCGTACACGCTCGATTACGTCGCGGAACTGTTTACCGATTTCCACGAGCTGCATGGCGACCGCGCGTTCGCGGACGACCTGTCGATCGTCGGTGGCCTCGCGCGCTTCGGCGGCCATCCGTGCATGGTGATCGGCCACCAGAAGGGCCGCGACACGAAGGAGCGCGCCGCGCGCAACTTCGGGATGCCGCGTCCGGAAGGCTATCGCAAGGCCGAACGCCTGATGCGTCTGGCCGAGAAGTTCGGGCTGCCGATCTTCACGTTCGTCGACACGCCGGGCGCGTACCCGGGCATCGGCGCGGAAGAGCGCGGCCAGTCGGAGGCGATCGGCCGCAACCTGTACGTGATGGCCGAGCTGAAGACGCCGATCATCACGACGGTGATCGGCGAGGGCGGCTCGGGCGGCGCGCTCGCGATCGCGGTGGCCGACACCGTGATGATGTTGCAGTTCTCCACCTACTCGGTGATCTCGCCGGAAGGCTGCGCGTCGATCCTGTGGAAGAGCGCCGCGAAGGCACCGGAAGCCGCGGAAGCGCTGGGCCTGACCGCGCATCGCCTGAAGGCGCTCGGCCTGATCGACAAGATCATCAACGAGCCGCTCGGCGGCGCGCATCGCGATCCGAAGGGCATGGCCGCGCTGCTGCGCCGTGCGCTGGCCGATTCGCTGCGCCAGTTCCAGGGCATGAGCATCGACGCGCTGCGCGAGCGCCGCTTCGAGCGCCTGATGGCCTACGGTAAATTCAAGGAAACCACGCCGGGCGCATGACCGGCTGCGTATTCAATGCGCGTGCTGCTGCGCACGCGTCCCGCCCGTGATCCCGCCCACCGAATTCTCCGCCGACCGCGCCGTACTCGACGCGGTCGGCGTTGCGCTTTCCGGCCTGCCGCCGGCGGCACGTATCGCGATCGCCTATAGCGGCGGCCTCGATTCGACGGTGCTGCTCGACGCGGCCGTGCGTGTCGCGGGCGCATCGCGCTGCGTCGCGCTGCACGTGCATCACGGCCTCAGCGCGAACGCCGACGCGTGGGTCGCGCATGCCGAAGGGCAAGCGGCGCGGCTCGGTGTCGCATTCGAATCGATGCGCGTCGACGTGCCGCGCGACAGCGGGCTCGGTATCGAGGCAACGGCGCGCGAGCGTCGCTACGCGGCGCTCGACGAGATGGGGGAACGCCACGGCGTGGCGGCGTTGTGGCTCGCGCAACATGCGGACGACCAGGCCGAGACCGTGCTGCTGCAACTGTTGCGCGGTGCGGGAATCGCGGGGCTCGCCGCGATGGCGCCGCGCTATCGCCCCGACGGCACGCGCATCGAGCGTGTGCGTCCATTGCTGCGACTGTTGCGCGCGCAACTCGAGCGCTATGCGGAGCAGCACGCACTCGCGTGGATCGACGACGAATCGAACGGCGACACGCGCTATGCGCGCAATGCGCTGCGCCTGGACGTGCTGCCGGCGCTGGCGGTGCATTTCCCGGGCTTTCGCGACGCGCTCGGTCGCGCGGCGCAGCATGCGGCGGCCGCTCAGCGGCTGCTCGACGATCTGGCCGAGCTGGATTTCGCCGTCGCCGCGCGCGATGACGGGCAGGCGCTGTCGCGCGACGCGCTCGTCGGATTCGACGATACGCGCGGCGCGAACCTGCTGCGCTTCTGGATGCGCCGGCTCGGTTTGCCGGGCGCGTCGGCGGCCCGGCTCGCCAACATGATGCGGCAGTTGCGCGCCGCGCACGACGCGCACGCGCTGCGCGTCGATCACGCGGGGCAGTGCCTGCGGCTCTATCGCGATGTCGTGTACTGGGAAGCGGGCGACAGCAGCGAGCCGGCCGACGACGGCACGGGCACGCCGCAACCGGAGGCGGCACTCGCGTGGGACGGGCAGGAAGTGTGGCACCTGCCGGCGTGGCGCGGCACGTTCGTATTCGCGCCGGCCGACGCGTGCAGCGCCGATGCGGTGCCGGAGGGGCTGCTGCGCGGTGCGCGGCTGGCGGCGCGCGCCCGGGCCGGCGGCGAACGGATGCGCACATCGCCGGGCGGGCCCGGCCGGACGCTGAAGAACCTGTTCCAGGAGCGCGGCGTGCCGGCCTGGCAGCGCGACGTGCCGCTGCTGTTCGCGGGCGACCGGCTGATCTACGTGCCGCGGCTGGGCGTCAATCGCGATGGCGTGCCCGACGACGCGGCGCCCGGCGCCGCCGCATGGCGCCGGATCGAATGGCGTCCCGACTTGCTGATCGCATAGCGGCGGCAGGCTGCCGGCGGCGCGATGGCGCGCCCATTTTCACCATTTGGTAAACAGCGCCGGAACGGCCGGCGACACGGCGCGCGGCTTGTCAAGCGGGCTTCTATCGGGTACGCTCGGTCGTTTGCTCGGCTCGATTTTCGAGCGTTTTGTGCAGGTTTTCCGCGTGACGTACCCGGTTTGCGCGGCCTGATCGGCCTTCCGGGCAAAATCCGCCACGCTTGCGTGTTGCGTCCCAGCCGTCCCCCTCGTCGTCCGTCCACAGCCACAAGCCGCGTGACCGAACGGCTACGCGGCCTGCCCAGCGCGCCCGTGCGGTTTCTCTTCCAGTTCAGAACGACAATGGCACTCATCGTACACAAATACGGCGGCACTTCGATGGGCTCGGTCGAGCGCATCAAGAACGTCGCGAAACGCGTCGCAAAATGGCATCAGGCCGGGCACCAGATGGTGGTCGTGCCTTCGGCGATGTCCGGCGAAACCAACCGTCTGCTCGGTCTTGCGAAAGAGATTTCGAGCCAGCCGAGCCCGCGTGAGCTCGACATGATCGCGTCGACCGGCGAGCAGGTCAGCGTCGGCCTGCTGTCGATCGCGCTGCAGGAAATCGGCGTCGAGGCCGTGAGCTATGCCGGCTGGCAAGTGCCGATCAAGACGGACAGCGCGTTTACGAAAGCACGCATTCACTCGATCGACGACGAGCGCGTGAAGGACGATCTGAACGCAGGCAAGGTCGTGATCATCACGGGCTTCCAGGGCGTCGATCCGGACGGTCACATCACGACGCTGGGCCGCGGCGGCTCGGATACCTCGGCGGTGGCGGTGGCGGCTGCGCTGGGTGCCGAGGAGTGCCTGATCTATACCGACGTCGACGGCGTCTACACGACCGATCCGCGTGTCGTCGAAGAGGCGCGCCGCCTCGACCGCGTGACGTTCGAGGAGATGCTGGAAATGGCGAGCCTCGGCTCGAAGGTCCTGCAGATCCGCTCGGTCGAATTCGCCGGCAAATACCAGGTGAAGACGCGTGTGCTGTCGAGCCTGACCGATCCGCTGATTGCGCTCGACGAAGAAATGCGCTCGGGCACCCTGATTACTTTTGAAGAAGACGAGACCATGGAAAAGGCAGTCATTTCCGGCATCGCGTTCCAGCGCGACGAAGCACGCATTGCGGTGATGGGCGTGCCCGACAAGCCGGGTATCGCATATCAGATCCTCGGCCCGGTGGCCGATGCGAACGTCGACGTCGACATGATCATCCAGAACCAGAGCGTCGAAGGCAAAACCGACTTCACGTTCACGGTCGGCCGCGGCGACTACCAGAAGGCGATGGACATCCTCACCAACCAGGTGCAGGGCCATGTGAGCGCCGAGCGCGTGCAGGGCGACCCGAAGGTGTCGAAGGTGTCGGTCGTCGGCGTCGGCATGCGTTCGCACGTGGGCGTCGCGAGCAAGATGTTCCGCACGCTGTCGGAAGAGGGCATCAACATCCAGATGATCTCGACGTCCGAAATCAAGATTTCGGTGCTGATCGACGAGAAATACATGGAGCTGGCCGTCCGCGCGCTGCACAAGGCATTCGAACTCGACCAGGCATGATGAAATTTTCGTGATGTGTTGAAGAAAATGCATCACGGAAATTGACGCGCGGTTCGAAACCCTATATTATCTCGTTCTCGTCGCACTGCCTCCCTGGTGCGAGCGAAAGTTTGGGAGACGTGGCCGAGAGGTCGAAGGCACTCCCCTGCTAAGGGAGCATCTGGGCCAAAACCTGGATCGAGGGTTCGAATCCCTCCGTCTCCGCCAAAAGCGGTGACAAAGCCCCGCAAGTTCTCGGACTTGCGGGGCTTTTTCTATTCCGGCGCCGCCGTGCGGTGTCTGTCGTGCGTCAGCGCCGATGCCGCCGAGCTTATCCGCGAGCGCGCGCGGCCGGAATGGCCAATCGGGCAATGAGCGCTCGACTGGAGCGGCGGTTATGCGCTACATATCGCATATCGTCCGGCGCGACTCGAGGAGATGCTCTTGGCAAATCCGCATTCCGTTCTGACCGTTCTGTCTCATCGACCCGTCGACGGATTGATCGACAACCACGCACGTTACGCGCACCTGCACGGCTACCGGCATGTGACGGCCGACGGCATGCACGTGTATGGCGAGCGCCAGCAGGTGCTGTACAAGTACCACGCGATCGTCGCGCAGCTCGTGGCGATGGAGCAGGATGCGTTGCTGCTCGTGCTCGATCCGTTCTCCGTCGTGTTCGATCCGCATGCGCTGCCGGATGTCGCGCACGGTTACGATGCGATCGTCACGACGCAGACGTCGAAGTCGGCATTGCCCGCCGCGAGCGGCATGATCTTCCGCAACGTGCCCGACGTGCGCGAGCGGCTGCGCCGGCTGGCGCTCGAACTGGGCAAGTGGGCGATGCATCTTCCGGAGCGGCGGCACGCGTGCGAGGCGACGCTGCTCGCGGAGCACTTTCCTCCATTGCCGTTCGACGCACCGCTGGCGAACGGTCATTTCGCATCGGCCCAGACGGTCTGGAGCGATGGCGTGTCGATCGATTCGATCGCCGGCGCGCGGCCGCTCGTGGCGCACCAGGCGCCCGAATGGCGAGACGTGAACGGCGTGTGGGCGCCGGCGCCCGATTACGACTTCCGTTACGTGACGGCGCTCGTCGACGATGCCGAACGGTACCAGCGCGGCGACTGCCCGCGCGCGATGGATGACTGGCGCGCCGCGCAGCAGCGGCCGCGCGAAGCCGAGCGGCATGTGAATCCGCACGCGCGGATTGCATTCGTGAGCCTGCATACGTCGCATATCGCGGGCTACGGCGATCTGCACGAGGAGAATTTTGTCCGCTACTGCACGCGACATGACTATGCGTACCACGCGTATCGCGCCGCCCCCCCATTCCTGCCGGACGGCATCGACGCGAACTGGGCGAAGCTGCATCTGATTCGCGAACATCTGCCGCATCACGCGTTCGTGTTCTGGGTCGATGCGGACATTCTCGCGATCGACCAGCGTCAGCGCATCGACGACACGATCGCGGGGCGCGACTTCGTGATCGGCACGGATCACACGGCCTGGGCGATCAACTCGTGCATGATCGGCGTACGCAACGTGGCGCAGATGCGCGACCTGGTCGATCGCATCTGCGCGCGTATCGAGCGGTTCGACGATCGTTCGTCGATCTATGCGAGTGGCGGAGATCAACAGGCGATCTATGTGGAGTTGCTCGAGTCCGGCATGATCGATGCACGCCATATCGTCGATGCGACGACGCTCGCGTCGTCGCCGGTCTATGCGACGCGCGATAGCCGCTTCGTCCATTTCCCCGCGCAGCACAATCACTATCGCGCGGTGACGATGCGCGTATGGGATCGCTTGAGTCGTCAGCGTTAAGGGCTGTCATCGGACGAGGCGGGCGAGATCGGCCCTCCGGTCGATATCCGCTACACGAGATCGAATGAAATAAAAACGAAAGTATTCGTGTAAGGCAGCGAGCGCCACCCGCGCGCGACACGGTGCAACGTCGAGCATCCGGTTCGGACCCTTCGAAATGACCGGTTGACGTCAAAAATGCGGCGTTGCGTCGATTTTGCCCGCGTAGCGCGCGCATCAATACAAAAAATTACTCATAAAAATCATGGAACTGCGCGGTCGCTAAAAGTCGGTGTCCTGCTGCGCTGCAAAAAATAATCAATCGACTTATGCTGGTTAACCCGATCGCGTTTGAGCGGCATCAAGTTTTCCGGTGATGCCGCTTTACATTTTGCCAACATTGGCGATTCACGAAATCTACCTGTCGGTTTGATTTCGTTCCTTTCGTCGCGCCTGTCCCCGATCCAGGGCGCGACCTCCTCAAGGCGTTGTTGACATGCATGATTTTCCCTTCTTGAGCCTGGCCATCTGGGTTCCGATAGTGTTCGGCGCGGGCCTGCTGCGCGCCGGTTCCGACCAGCATTCAGGGCGGATACGACTGATCGCGCTGGTCGGCGCGGTTGCCGGGCTGGCGGCCGTCGTGCCGCTGGTCGCCGGTTTCGACGCGCATTCGGCGGCGATGCAGTTCGTCGAAAGACGCGACTGGCTGGCGGCGTTCAATGCCGGCTGGCGCGTCGGTATCGACGGCGCGTCGCTGTGGCTCGTCGTGCTGACCGCCTTCACGACGCTCGTGGTGGTGGTCGCGTCGTGGGAAGCGGTCACGGTGCGCGTCGCGCAGTACTACGCGTCGTTCCTGATCCTGTCGGGGCTGATGGTCGGCGTGTTCGTCGCGCAGGACGGGCTGCTGTTCTTCATCTTCTTCGAGGCGACGCTGATCCCGCTGTACCTGCTGATCGGCACGTGGGGGCGCGAGCGCCGCGTGTATGCGGCCGTGAAGTTCTTCTTCATCTCGTTCGCCGGCTCGCTGTTGCTGCTGATGGCGATGCTGTACCTGTACGCGCAGTCGCATACGTTCGACATGGCCGTGTGGCGCACGCTGCAGCTCGGCTTCGCGCCGCAGTTGCTGGTGTTCCTCGGCTTCTTCGCCGCGTTCGCGGTCAAGGTGCCGATGTGGCCGGTGCACACGTGGCTGAGCGACGTGTACACGGACGGTCCGACGGGCGCCGCGCTGATGCTCGCGATGCTCAAGCTCGGCGGTTACGGGTTCCTGCGCTTCGCGCTGCCGATCACGCCCGACGCGAGCCACTTCTTCGCGCCGGCCGTGATCGCGCTGTCGCTGTTCGCGATCGTCTACGCGAGCCTGATCGCGCTCGCGCAGACCGATCTCGGCAAGCTGCTCGCGTATTCGACGGTCGCGCACATGGGGATCGTCACGCTCGGGCTGTTCCTGTTCAACCGGATCGGCGTCGAAGGCGCGATCGTGCAGCTCGTGTCGTACGGCTTCGTGGCAGGCGCGATGCTGTTGTGCGTGAACGTGCTCGTGGATCGCACCAGGCAGCGCGAGATCGCCGCGTACGGCGGCGTGGCAGGCGTGATGCCGCGTTTCGCGACCTTCACGCTGCTGTTCGCGATGGCCAACGTCGGCCTGCCGGGCACGTCGGGATTCGTCGGCGAGTTCATGGTGATCATGGGCGCGATCCGCTTCAACTTCTGGATCGGCGCGATCGCGGCGCTCACGCTGATTCTCAGCGCGTCGTACACGCTGTGGATGCTCAAGCGCGTGGTGTTCGGCAAGGTGTCGAGCCAGCGGATCGCGAAGCTCGCCGACCTGAACCGTCGCGAGATCGTGATGTTCGCGTCGCTCGCGCTGATCGTGCTGGCGGTCGGCATCGACCCGAAGCCGTTCACGGACGCGATCGATCCGACCGTCGGCAAGCTGATCCAGGAAGCGAGCCATTCGAAAGTGCCGGCAGGGGACGGCCCCGCGCAGGCGCTGCCGTCTTACATGGCATCGACGCACGACTGATCGCGGCACCCGCGCCGCGCCCGCGCAAACGTGCCGCATCGCGCGGCAGGCATCGTTGCGCGCGCATCGATCGAGGCCCGGCACGGGAGCGTGCCGGGCCGGTTCGCGGCTGCGTGAAATTGCCCCGCGACAATGTGACTCAGGGCAGATTCTGCAATGATGATTTGCCGCAGGCAGCGGTTTTTCATCGCACTCGCGCGACGTATGATTCGGCCAATTTCGTGAATCGAATGCGCATCGGGCATACGTAAACGGATTCAATGACCCGCGGGGCTGTGTGATGAGAAGAAGGGCTTCAAGAGGCTGGGCGGCGCTGATGTCAATCGGCGCGGCGTTGAGCCTGTCAGGTTGTAATTTAGATGTACTAAATCCGAAAGGAAGCGTGGGTGCGGCAGAAAAGGCACTGATCGCGACATCCACCTGGGCGATGCTGATCGTCGTCGTGCCGGTGATCCTGCTCACGCTATGGTTCGCGTGGCGTTACCGCGCATCGAACCGCAACGCCACGTATGCGCCGAACTGGTCGCACTCGACCGCGATCGAGGTCGTGATCTGGACGGTGCCGACGCTGATCATCCTGTTCCTCGGCGTGCTCACGTGGAAGACCACGCACGAGCTCGATCCGTACAAGCCGCTCGAATCGGCGGTGAAGCCGATCGACGTCGAAGTGGTCGCGCTCGACTGGAAATGGCTGTTCATCTATCCGGAGCTCGGCATCGCGTCGGTGAACCAGCTCGCGATTCCGGTCGGCACGCCGGTGAACTTCCGCATCACGTCCGATTCGGTGATGAACTCGTTCTTCATCCCGCAGCTCGGCGGCCAGGTCTACGCGATGGCCGGCATGCAGACGCGCCTGCACCTGATCGCCGACGAGCCCGGCAATTACGCGGGCACGTCCGCCAATTTCAGCGGCCGCGGTTTCTCCGACATGAAGTTCCGCACGCTCGCCGAGCCGCGCGAGCAGTTCGATGCGTGGGTGCAGAAGGTGAAGGCGTCGCCGGACCGGCTCGACGCGACCATGTACAGCGGCGTCGCGCAGCCGAGCGAGAAGGCGCCGGTGCGCTACTTCTCGTCGGTCGACCCGCGGCTCTTCCACAACATCATCGCGAAATACAACGACGGCCACGTCCTCGACCTGAAGGACGCCGCCTGCGGCACGAAGGGGTAACGCATGTTCGGCAAACTCACACTTTCGGCGATCCCGTTCGATCAGCCCATCATCATGGGGGCAGGCGCCTTCATGGGGCTGGTCGTGCTGGGCATTCTCGCCGCGCTGACGATCACCGGCCGCTGGAAATGGCTGTGGACGGAATGGCTGACCACGGTCGACCACAAGAGGCTCGGCGTGATGTACATCATCGTCGCGCTGATCATGCTGCTGCGCGGCTTCGCCGACGCGATCATGATGCGCATGCAGCTCGCGCTCGCATACAACGCGCCCGGTTACCTGCCGCCGCACCACTATGACCAGATCTTCACGGCGCACGGCGTGATCATGATCTTCTTCATGGCGATGGTGTTCATGGTCGGCCTGATGAACCTGGTCGTGCCGCTGCAGATCGGTGCGCGCGACGTCGCGTTCCCGTTCATCAACTCGCTGTCGTTCTGGATGACGGCGGTCAGCGCGATCCTGATCAACGTGTCGCTCGTGATCGGCGAATTCGCGCAGACGGGCTGGCTCGCGTACCCGCCGCTGTCGGAGCTGCAGTTCAGTCCGGGAGTAGGGGTCGACTACTACCTGTGGGCGCTGCAGATCTCCGGTGTCGGCACGCTGCTGACCGGCGTGAATTTCTTCGTGACGATCATCAAGATGCGCGCGCCGGGCATGACGCTGATGAAGATGCCCGTGTTCACGTGGACGGCCCTCTGCACGAACGTGCTGATCATGGCGTCGTTCCCGATCCTGACCGCGACGCTCGCGCTGCTCGGCCTCGACCGTTACCTCGGCATGCACTTCTTCACGAACGAAGCCGGCGGCAACGCGATGCTGTACCTGAACCTGATCTGGGCGTGGGGCCATCCGGAGGTGTACATCCTGATCCTGCCGGCGTTCGGGATCTTCTCGGAAGTCATCGCGACGTTCGCGAAGAAGCCGCTGTTCGGCTACAAGACGATGGTGTATGCGACCTGCGCGATCATGGTGCTGTCGTTCCTCGTGTGGCTGCATCACTTCTTCACGATGGGCTCCGGCGCGAACGTGAACGCGTTCTTCGGGATCATGACGATGATCATCGCGATTCCGACCGGCGTGAAGGTGTTCAACTGGCTGTTCACGATGTATCGCGGCCGGATCGCGTTCACGACACCCGTGCTGTGGACGATCGGCTTCATGGTCACGTTCACGCTCGGCGGCATGACCGGCGTGATGATGGCGATTCCGGGCGCGGACTTCGTGCTGCACAACAGCCTGTTCCTGATCGCGCACTTCCACAACGTGATCATCGGCGGCGTGCTGTTCGGCTATCTCGCGGGCTTCAACTACTGGTTCCCGAAGGCGTTCGGCTTCAAGCTGAACGAGAAGCTCGGCAAGGCCGCGTTCTGGTTCTGGCAGGTCGGCTTCTACGTCGCGTTCGTGCCGCTCTACGTGCTCGGCTTCATGGGCATGACGCGCCGCCTGAACCACTACGACAACCCGGCCTGGCATCCGTGGCTGCTGGTCGCCGCGTTCGGCGCCGTGCTGATCGCGATCGGCATCGCGTGCCAGCTGCTGCAGCTGGTGGTCAGCATCCGCAACCGCAACCTGCCTGCGTACCGCGACACGACGGGCGACCCGTGGGGCGGCCGCACGCTGGAGTGGGCGACCTCGTCGCCGCCGGCCGACTACAACTTCGCGGTGATCCCGCAGGTACGCACGCTCGACGCGTATGCGGACATGAAGGCGCGCGGCGAAGGCCGGCCGAACCCGGCGGCGATGCGCGACATCCACATGCCGTCGAATACCTGTGCGGGCCTCGTGATCGCGATCTTCAGCCTCGTGCTCGGCTTCGCGCTGGTGTGGCACATCTGGTGGATGGCGATCGGCGGGCTCGTCGGGATCGTCGCGACGCTCGTGATCTACAGCTCGCGCGACAACGACGGCTATTACATCCCTGCGTCGACGGTGCGCAAGACCGAAGACAAGCAGCCGACGCAGCGCACGGCCGCGCGCGTCGACGACGTGGAACTGGAGGCCAACTGATGTTGCAGAAAACCCTGAGCGCGACCCTGCTCGAGCACGACGACCATCCGCCGTCGCATTCAGTGTTCGGGTTCTGGCTGTACCTGATGACCGACTGCGTGATCTTCGCGGCGCTGTTCGCGACGTTCGCGGTGCTGGGCAACCAGTACGCGGGCGGTCCGACCGCGAAGGACCTGTTCGACATTCCGGGTGTCGCGGTCGAAACCGCCGCGCTGCTGTTGTCGAGCATCACCTACGGCTTCGCGATGCTCGCGGCGTACAAGCAGCGGCGCGGTGCGCTGCTCGCATGGCTCGCGGTGACGTTCGTGCTCGGCGCGGCGTTTCTCGCGATGGAACTGCGCGAGTTCTCGCATCTGATCGCGGAAGGCGCCGGCCCGCAGCGCAGCGCGTTCCTGTCGGCGTTCTTCACGCTGGTCGGCACCCACGGGCTGCACGTGACGGCCGGCCTGTTGTGGATGATCGTGCTGGCCGCGCAGATCGTGTTGCGCGGCGGCGACCTGACCGATCGCGACCTGCGACGCCTGACGTGCCTGAGCCTGTTCTGGCACTTCCTCGACATCGTGTGGATCTGCGTGTTTTCCTTTGTCTATCTCGCGAGCGTGATCTAAATGGCCCATTCGCATTCGTCTCAACTCGAAGAAGGGCACGGCAGTGTCGGCGGCTACGTCGCCGGTTTCATCCTGTCGGTGCTGCTCACGGCCGCGTCGTTCGGCCTCGTGATGGGCGGCGTGCTGTCGCCGCATGCGTCGCTGATCGGGCTGGCCGTGCTCGCCTTCGTGCAGATCGTCGTGCACCTCGTGTACTTCCTGCACATGAACGGCTCGTCGGGCCAGCGCTGGAACGTGATGGCGTTCAGCTATACGGTGCTGACCGCGGCGATCCTGATCGTCGGCACGCTGTGGGTGATGCACAACGTCAGCATGAACATGATGTCGCGTTGAGCGGCAGCGTGGCGCAACGGGTTCACATCCGTGCGTGTTCATGAAGAAAAGGCGGCACGCAGGTGCCGCCTTTTCGCTTTTCCGGCTGCATCGGGCCGGACCGTGCGGTCAGCGGTGCGTGCCCGCGTCGGCCGTCAGCGCGTGCGTGCAGTCGGCGCGGTACTCGGCGGCGAGCCGATGCTTCGCGTCGGCGAGATCGTCGGGGTAGTACGGGCTCGCGTGGGCCGGCTCGTAGCCGACCTGTTCGAGTTCGCTCAGTTCGCGCACCAGATCCGCACGCGTGACGCTGCTGCCCGTGTGCACGAACGGGTACGCGTTGCATTCCTGCGGGGTGAGGTGGGGGCCCGCGAGCGCGGCGGTGCTGGCGCATGCGAGCAGCATGCAGACGATGGGGGTCGACAGTTTCATCCGGTAGCTCCTGGGTTTCGCGGCCCGATGCCGCTTGACTGTCAGCGTAGGCGGGCGAGGTCGCAGGGCGCGCGACGTGCGGATGAAGGATGTTTCATGTACGCACGTCGCGATGCCGGATGAAGTTATTTTCATCTGGCGCCGCACGGCGGTCGCGACGCTTACGATAGTGGCGGGCGCATCGTGCGCGCCCGTCTTGACGTTCATTGCGAGGGAACCATGCGAGTACTGACGGTCGAGGACGATACGGTGACCGCGAACGAAATCGTCGGCGAACTGACCGCGCGCGGGTTCGAGGTCGACTGGATCGACAACGGCCGCGAAGGGATGATGCGCGCGATGAGCGCATCGTACGATGCGATCACGCTCGACCGGATGCTGCCGGGCGCGGACGGCCTCGCGATCGTGACCGCGATGCGCACGGTCGGCATCGACACGCCGGTGCTGATGCTGAGCGCGCTCGGCGACGTCGACGAGCGCATCCGCGGGCTGCGCGCGGGCGGCGACGATTACCTGACGAAGCCGTTCGATTCCGGCGAACTGAGCGCGCGCATCGAAGTGCTGCTGCGCCGCCGGCAGGCGGCGGGCGTGCCGCAGCAGGCGCGGCTGAAGGTCGGTGCGCTCGAGCTCGACCTCATTTCGCGCTGCGCGCGCCGCGGCGCCGACGAGATTCCATTGCTGCCGACCGAATTCCGCGTGCTCGAATTCATGATGCGCAACGCGGGCCAGACGATCACGCGCACGATGCTGTTCGAGGCCGTATGGGGCTATCACTTCGATCCCGGCACCAACCTGATCGACGTCCACATGGGCCGGCTGCGCAAGAAGATCGATCCTCCCGGTGCCGAGCCGATGATCCAGACGGTGCGCGGATCGGGTTACGTGCTCGCTTGACGGAGGCGCCGATGGACGCAGCCCGCGCGGCGAACTTCACGCGCCGCTGGCATACGACGACGTTTCGCTGGCTGTGCGCGTACGCGGCGATCTTCTCGGTGTCGCTGCTGCTGCTCGCGGGCGTGATCAGCGTGGCCGCGACGCACACGATGACGCGCGACACCGACGAGGTGCTCGCGTGGCAACTGATCTATTTCGATTCGATTCCCGATGCCGAGCTGCCGCTCGCGATCCATCGGCGGCTCGAGCACGAGCACATGCACACGAACTTCTACGGGCTGTTCGATGCGGGCGGGCGCCGCGTGGCCGGCGACATCGCGGCGCCGCCCGTGCTGCGCACGGATCGCCACGGCCGGACGCTGAACCGCACGCTCGCGCTGCTCGACGGCCAATCGTCGCCGATCGTGCGCGCGATGGCCGTGCGCCGCGACGACGGCATGACGCTCGTGGTCGCGCGCGACCTGTCGCATTTCATCCAGATCCGCGAAGTCGCGATCCGCGGGCTCGTGATCGGCGGCGTGGTGATCCTGATCGCGGGCATCGCCGGCGGCAGCATGCTCGGCATGCGGCAGATGCGCCGCGTCGCC
Organism: Burkholderia sp. BCC0506; assembly: GCF_902833145.1. Lineage (GTDB taxonomy): Bacteria > Pseudomonadota > Gammaproteobacteria > Burkholderiales > Burkholderiaceae > Burkholderia. Next base: position 182,150 of record NZ_CADFEN010000014.1, read on the forward strand.
GCGATCCGGCGCGTCACCCGGCAGATCGCCGAAGGCGATCTCGGCAAGCGGCTGCCCGTCGGTCGCTACGACGAACTCGATCTGCTCGCGCATCTCGTGAACCACATGCTCGACGAAGTCGAGCGGCTGATGGGCGAGGTGCGCCATACCTGCGACGGGATCGCGCACGACCTGCGCACGCCGCTCGCACGCGTGCATACGATGCTGGCGCGGCTCGCCGACCAGCCGTTCTGCGCGCACGATTCCGCGTCGGCGGCGCTGCTGGCGTCGGCGCGGGACGAAACCGACCGGCTGCTCGAACGTTTTCGCGCGATGCTGCGCATCTCCGAGATCGGCACGCTGAGCCGGCGCGGCGGCTTCGCCGCGGTGGACGTCGCGGCCTTGCTGCGCGACGTGTGCGAACTTTACGAGCCGCTGGCCGAGGACGTCGACGTGTCGTTCGCGCTCGAGGCGGCCGCGGTCGACGGCATCCATGGCGATCGTGCGTTGCTGTTCGAGGCGTTCAGCAATCTCGCGGACAACGCGATCAAGTTCACGCCGCCGGGCGGCCGCGTGCGCGTCGTGCTCGAGGCGACGCCGCACGGTCCGCTCGTCCGGTTCGAGGACACCGGGCCGGGCATTGCGCCCGGCGAGCGCAACGCGGTGCTCGAACGCTTCTATCGCGGCGAGCGCACGCGCCATGTGCACGGCTCGGGGCTCGGGTTGAGCATCGTGTCGGCGGTGATGCGCGTGCACGGTTTCGCGCTGCGGATCGGCGATGCGCAGCCGGCCGGGGCGGCGATCACGGTCGAATGCTGGCCGCGTTCGCTCGCATGATGCAGAAGGAGAGCAGGCGATGCGCATCCTGCTGATTGCTCCGCCGGGCCCGGACGCGTCGCGGCTCGACAAGGCGTTTCGAGAGAGCATGCACGGCGTCGAGCGTGTCGACGAATGGCGCGATGGCTGTTTCGCGGCGACGCAGGACCGCTTCGACGCAATCGTGATCGTCGCGGTCGAAGGGGCTTCCGTGCCGGCGATTCTCGACGGATTGCCGCGGCTCGCCGCGTCGGCCGGCAACGCGACGATTGCCGCGATCGTCGCCGGCGCCTCGTCCGCCCGCCGTGCGCGGATGCTGAAGGCCGGCTGCGACATCTGCCTGGCCCATCCGTGTTCGTTCGTCGAATTGCACGAGCGGCTGCGCGCGCTGTGGCGCCGCGCGGGCGTCATCGCGATGCGCGAATCGATCCGGCTCGACACGGCGACGCGCGCCCTCGAGGAGCCGGGCCGGCGGCTCGCGCTCAGCGCACGGGAATTTCGCGTCGTCGAATGCCTGTTGCGCGAAGCGGGGCGGCCGGTCGGGCGTGATGCCGTGCTGCGTTATGCGTGGGACGATGCCGACATCGAACCCGAAACGGTCAATGCGCTCGTCGTGCGGTTGCGGCGCAAGCTGGCCGCGCACGCGTTCTCCGCACGGATCGAAACGGTTGCGCGGTTCGGCTTCCGGCTCGACACGGGCGGGTGACGGGCACGGATATCGACGCTCGGGCGGAGGGTCTTGACGAGCCCGAGCGGCTGGTGCAGGGTGCGCGGCGCCGCCTGACGCCGGGCGCGGAGCAGGGTGCGAGCGGTTTCGGGAAAGGGCGCGGACGGGCGAGCGGCGTCGATTGTTACAAGACGTTAGCGCGGGCTTCCCGTTGCGATGCCGCGCATCAGTTCTTACAAACTTGAAATATGCGGAGACGGTGCTTGCCGCTATAGTCGAATCACACATGACACAACCAGAAGAGGAATCCATGAAGACTTTGCGTGTTGCCTCGCTCCTGACCGGTATGACGGCCTTGCTCGTGTCGGGCGCAGCAATGGCGGGAGTCAATGTCGGGATCAACGTCGGCGTGCCGGCACCGGTCTACGTCGCGCCCGCGCCCGTGTATGCGCCGCCGCCTCCGCCGCCGGTCGTCTACCAGCCGGCGCCTGTCTATGCCCCGGCGCCCGTGTACGCACCGGCGCCGGCGATCGTGATCGGCTGGCACGGCGACCGCTACTGGGACGGCCGCCGCTACTGGGGCCGCGACGAGTGGTATCGCCATCATGGCCGCGGCTGGGGCGGCGATCGCGGTCACTGGGATCATGGCCGCCACAACGGCTGGCGCTGATCGACGGGTCGCGCATGCGCGCCGCGTGCGCGACAACGGCTCATGAAGAAACCGCCCGTGTGGCGGTTTTCTTTTGGCTTGACGGATTGAATAGGTAGAATCGTCCCACGTTACTACCCTCATTCGACCGACAGAGCCTCTATGACGAAGGGTTCGCCCCGGGCCGCCGCCGCGCGTGCCCGCTTCGGCGCGCTGCGGGCCGCCGGCCGCATGGCCGCGGTGCTGGCGCTGCACGCGGTGTTCGCCGCGCCGGCGGCACATGCCGCCTATGCGATTGCGCAGTACGGCGAGCCGAAGTATCCGCCCGGCTTCAAGCATTTCGACTACGTGAACCCCGACGCGCCGAAGGGCGGCACGCTCGTGCTCGCGAACCCGAACCGGCTGACGTCGTTCGACAAGTTCAATCCGTTCACGATGCGCGGCAACCCGGCGCCGGGCATCGACATGCTGTTCGAGAGCCTCGCGACCGGCAGCTCCGACGAACCGGCGTCCGCATACGGGCTGCTGGCCGACGACATCGACGTCGCGCCGGACCGCCGTTCGGTCACGTTCCACCTGAATCCGCGCGCGCGCTTCTCCAACGGCGATCGCGTGACCGCCGACGACGTCAAGTTCTCGTTCGACACGCTGAAGAGCAAGCAGGCCGCGCCGCAGTTCGGCGCGTATTTCGCGGAGATCGCGAAGGCCGTGGTTGTCGATCCGGCGACCGTGCGTTTCGAGTTCCGCAGTGCGAATCGCGAGCTGCCGCTGATCGCCGGCGGCGTGCCCGTGTTCTCGCGCAAGTGGGGATTGCGCGCGGACGGCTCGCGCATCCCGTTCGACCAGCTCGCGTTCGAGCAGCCGATCGGCAGCGGCCCGTACCTGATCGAGCGCTACGACAACGGCCGTACGATCACCTACCGGCGCAACCCCGCGTACTGGGGTGCCGACCTGCCGGTGCGGGTCGGCACCCACAACTTCGAGCGCATCGTCTACAAGCTCTACGGCGACGGCGTCGCGCGGCTCGAGGCGTTCAAGGCCGGCGAATACGACGTGCTCGTCGAGTACGTCGCGCGCAACTGGACGCGGCGCGACGTCGGCAAGCGTTTCGACAGCGGCGAGCTCGTCAAGCGCGAATTCCGCCAGCATAACGGCGCCGGCATGCAGGGTTTCTTCATGAACCTGCGCCGGCCGCTGTTCCGCGACGTGCGCGTGCGCCAGGCGCTCGACCTCGCGTTCGACTTCGAATGGCTGAACCGGCAGCTGTTCTACAGTGCCTACACGCGCCTCAACAGTTATTTCGCCGATACCGACCTGCAGGCGACCGGTACGCCGGGCGAGGGCGAGCTGAAGCTGCTGGAGCCGCTGCGCGCGCAGCTCGATCCGGCCGTGTTCGGCCCGATGGTCACGCAGCCGGACACCAACCCGCCGGGTTCGCTGCGCGCGAACCTGCTGAAGGCGCGCGCACTGCTTGCGCAGGCCGGCTGGACCTATCGCGACGGCGCGCTGCGCAATGCGAAGGGCGAGCCGTTCGCGTTCGAGATCCTCGACGATGCGGGCGGCGCGATGGAAGGCGTCGTGACCGCCTACCAGCGCAATCTGGCGAAGCTCGGCATCGCCGTGCGGTTTCGCACGGCCGATTTCGCGCTGCTGCAAAAGCGCCTCGATGCATTCGACTACGACATGACGACGATCCACCTGCCGGGCGTGCAGGTGCCGGGCGCCGAGCAATACTCGCGCTATGCGAGCAAGTTCGCCGACGAGCCGGGCTCCGACAACTTCATCGGACTGAAATCGCCGGCCGTCGACGCGTTGCTGCACGCGCTCGGCGCCGCGCAGACGCGCGAGGAACTGCTCGACGCGACGCACGCGCTCGACCGTGTGCTGATGCACGGCTACTACGCGGTCCCGCAGTGGTACAACACGACGCACCGCGTCGCGTACAAGCGCACGCTCGCCTATCCGCAGACGCTGCCGCTGTACTATTCGGCCGAGGGCTGGGTCGTATCGACCTGGTGGGCCAAGCCCGATCACTGACCCGCGCCGGCCCTTCATCCCATTCCGCCACCCGATCACGAGTCGACGCCCTATGTGGAGCTACATCCTCAAACGCCTGCTGCTGATGATCCCGACGCTCGTCGGCGTGCTGACCCTGACGTTCGCGGTGATCCAGTTCGTGCCGGGCGGCCCCGTCGAACAAGCCGTGCAGGAGCTGCGCAAGGGCGCGACGGAGCAGGGCGCGACGCCGTTCGGGATGCGCGCGCATACCGGCGTCGACGCGCAGCAGCTCGCGCAGCTCAAGGCGCTGTACGGTTTCGACAAGCCGCCGCTCGAACGCTACTGGCTGATGCTCAAGCGCTTCGCGCGCTTCGATCTCGGCGACAGCTACTTCCGCCACCAGAGCGTGTGGTCGCTGGTCGTGCAGAAGCTGCCCGTATCGATCAGCATCGGGCTGTGGACGTTCTTCCTCACGTACCTGATCTCGGTGCCGCTCGGCATCGCGAAGGCCGTGCGCAACGGTTCGCCGTTCGACGTCGCGACGAGCCTCGTCGTGCTCGTCGGCTACGCGATTCCGGGCTTCGTGCTCGGCGTGCTGCTGCTCGTGCTGTTCGGCGGCGGGTCGTTCTGGCAGCTCTTTCCGCTGCGCGGCCTCACGTCGGACAACTTCGCGCAGTTGTCGCTCGTCGGCAAGGTGCTCGACTACCTGTGGCACATCGCGCTGCCGATCACCGCGTCGGTCGTCGGCAGCTTCGCGGTCGTCACGATGCTCACGAAGAACGCGTTCCTCGACCAGATCCGCCGGCAATACGTGCTGACCGCGCGCGCGAAGGGGCTCTCCGAGCGCAGCGTGCTGTGGAAGCACGTGTTCCGCAACGCGATGCTGCCGCTGATCGTCGGCTTTCCGGCCGCGTTCATCGGGGCGTTCTTCACCGGCAGCCTGCTGATCGAGACGCTGTTCTCGCTCGACGGCCTCGGGCTGCTGTCGTACGAGTCGGTCGTGCGGCGCGATTACCCGGTCGTGCTCGGCACGCTGTACCTGTTCACGCTGATCGGGCTCGCGACCAAGCTGATCTCCGATCTTTGCTATGTGTGGGTCGATCCGCGCATTCAATTCGACAACCTGGAGCGCTGACATGAAACGAGCCATCCGCATGCCCGGCGCCAGCGGGCGAGGCGCGCGATGAACCGGGCCGTCGCCTCTTCCCGTATCGACGCCGCGCGCGCGCGCGTGTCGCCTTCGCCCGCCCGCCGCGTGTGGCAGCGCTTCAGGCAGCAGCGCCTCGGCTACTGGAGTTTCGTGATTTTCGTCGTGGCCTTTGCCGCCAGCCTCGCGGCGCCGCTGTGGTCGAACGACAAGCCGCTCGTCGTGCGCTACGACGGCCAGACCTATTTCCCGATCTTCCATGCGTACCCGGAGACGACCTTCGGCGGCGATTTCCCGACCCCGGCCGACTATCTCGATCCGTACGTGCGCAAGCGGCTCGAGGCGCCCGGCAACTTCGTCGTCTATCCGCCGAACCGCTATTACTACGACACGCTGAACTACTTCTCGAACGTGCCGAACCCGGCGCCGCCGTCGCGCGAGAACTGGCTCGGCACCGATGCGCAGGGCCGCGACCTGCTCGCGCGGCTCGTGTACGGGTTCCGCGTGTCGGTCGAGTTCGGGCTGATCCTGACCGTGATCGGCACGCTGCTCGGGATCGCCGCGGGCGCCGTGCAAGGCTTCTTCGGCGGGCGCATCGACATCGTCGGGCAGCGGCTGATCGAGATCTGGAGCTCGCTGCCGGAGCTGTACCTGCTGATCATCTTCGCGTCGATCTTCGAGCCGAGCTTCCTGCTGCTGATCGTGCTGCTGTCGCTGTTCGGCTGGATCGGGCTCGCCGACTACGTGCGCGCGGAATTCCTGCGCAACCGCACCCAGGACTACGTGCGCGCGGCGCGCGCGATGGGGCTCACGAATTGGCAGATCATCTGGCGCCACGTGCTGCCGAACAGCCTCACGCCGGTGATCACGTTCCTGCCGTTCCGGATGAGCGGCTCGATCCTCGCGTTGACGAGCCTCGATTTCCTCGGGCTCGGCGTGCCGCCGCCGACGCCGAGCCTGGGCGAACTGCTCGCGCAGGGCAAGGGCAACCTCGATGCGTGGTGGATCTCGCTGTCGACGTTCGGCGTCCTGGTCGCGACGCTGCTGCTGCTGACCTTCATGGGCGACGCGCTGCGCAACGCGCTCGATACGCGGATCGCCGATTCGGTGCGCGCGGCGGGAGGCCAGCGATGAGCGACGCTGTCGTATCGAAGGCGGAAGAACCGCTGCTGTCGCTCGAGCGTCTGCACGTCCGTTTCGGCGACACGGTCGCGGTGAACGACGTGACGCTCGCGATCGGGCGCGGCGAGCGGGTCGCGCTCGTCGGCGAGTCGGGGTCGGGCAAGAGCGTGACCGCGCTGTCGATCCTGCGGTTGCTGCGCGACGCCGAAGTCACGGGCGCGATCCGCTTCGCGGGGCAGGACCTGGTGGCCAAGAGCGAGCGCGAGATGCGCGGGCTGCGCGGCTCGGATATCGCGATGATCTTCCAGGAGCCGATGACGGCGCTCAACCCGCTGTATACGATCGGCGTGCAGATCGGCGAGACGATCGTGCTGCACGACGGCGTATCGGCTGTCGAGGCGCGCAAGCGGGCGATCGCGTTGCTCGCGCGCACCGGCATCGCGGAGCCGGAGAAGCGCGTCGACAGCTACCCGCACCAGTTGTCGGGCGGCCAGCGGCAGCGCGCGATGATCGCGATGGCGCTCGCGTGCCGGCCGCGCCTGCTGCTGGCCGACGAGCCGACCACCGCGCTCGACGTGACGATCCGCGCGCAGATCGTCGACCTGCTGCTGGAGCTGCAGCGCGAGGAAGCGGAAAAGCGCGGGATGGCGATCCTGCTGATCACGCACGACCTGAATCTCGTGCGGCACTTCGCGCAGCGCGTCGCGGTGATGGAGCACGGCCGGCTCGTCGAGAGCGGGCCCGTCGAGCGGATCTTCGCGGCACCCGAGCATCCGTATACGCAGCGGCTGCTGAACAGCCGGCCGCAACGCGCGGTCATGCCGGTGATGCCGATCGCGCCCGTCGTGCTCGACGCGCGCCACGTGAGCGTGCAGTTCGCGCGCAAGCGGCCGGGCTTCGCGGGCTGGTTCGGCACGGTGCCGGTGACGGCCGTCGCCGACGTGTCGGTGTCGGTGCGGCAGGGCGAAACGCTCGGCATCGTCGGCGAATCGGGATCGGGGAAGTCGACGCTCGCGATGGCGCTGCTCGGGCTGCAGAAGACGGCCGGCGGCGAGATCGAATTCCAGGGGCGCGCGCTGTCGACCTATCGCGGCCGCGAACAGACCGCGCTGCGCTCGAACATGCAGGTGGTCTTTCAGGATCCGTTCAGTTCGCTTTCGCCGCGTCACACGATCGAGCGGATCGTCGGCGAGGGGCTCGAGCTGCATCGCCCGGACATGACGCCGGACGCACGCCGCGCGAAGTCGCTCGCCGTGCTGCGCGAAGTCGGCCTCGACCGCACGGTGCTGCACCGTTATCCGCACGAATTCTCGGGCGGCCAGCGCCAGCGGATCGCGATCGCGCGCGCGCTGGTGCTGGAGCCGCGCATCCTGATCCTCGACGAGCCGACGTCGGCGCTCGACGTGTCGATCCAGCAGCAGGTGCTGAAGCTGCTCGCGAATTTGCAACAGAAATACAACCTCGGCTATGTGTTCATCAGCCACGACCTGGAGGTGATCGGCGCGATGGCGCACCGGGTCGCGGTGATGCAGGACGGCGCCGTCGTGGAGTCGGGGGAGGTGACCGACATCTTCACCCGACCGTCACATCCTTACACACAAAAGCTGTTGAAAGCGGTCTGGAAAGCGTGATAGGCGTCCAATGGTCTGACCATCTCGATTGTATTTATTAATTTGTTTTGACAAACGATTACGCGCTGGCTAGTATCGACCGAAATTTTCCGCCAATCAGCTGATTTTTAAGCACATTCCATCGACCAATGCAGCATCGATCCCTGACCCAGGCATGCGCGCGCACCATCGCCGGGCTGTTCATCGGCGCCCTGTTCGCAGCAGCTCCCGGCGCTTTCGCCGACGAAGTCAGCAGTTTTAACCAGAATGTCAGCAATTCGACTCAGATCGGGTCGGGTTCCTCCCTCCAGCAGACCAGCGCGCAGCCGTCGAGCGGCGGCGCGAAGTCGTTCCTTGCCGGCATGGCGGGCAAGGCAGGCGACGTGGTGGTCGGCGCGCTGAACATGATCGGCGTGCGGTATCGCTGGGGCGGCAACTCGCCGGATTCGGGCCTCGACTGCAGCGGCTTCGTGCGCTACGTGTTCCAGGACACGCTCGGCATGTCGCTGCCGCGTCGCGCGGAAGAAATGAGCCGCGTCGGCGAGAAGGTGAGCATGAGCAACCTGAAGCCGGGCGATCTCGTGTTCTTCAACACGATGCGCCGCACGTTCTCGCACGTCGGCATCTACATCGGCGACAACAAGTTCGTGCACTCGCCGTCGACGGGCAGCACGGTTCGCGTCGACGATCTCGACAGCGGCTACTGGGAAAAGCGGTTCACCGGCGCGCGCCGGATCGAATCGGAATTCCCGATGAAGCCCGAAGACCTGCGTCAGCGTGTGCGCGCGACGATCGGCGACGATTCGGCGAACGGCAACAACTGACGTTTGCCGGTCGGTCGGGCCGGACGATAAAAAACCCTGTCACCGAAAGGCGGCAGGGTTTTTTGTTTTGGCGCCGGCGATGCGCGGCAGTCGTTTCGCCGGCGCGGGGAGGCGCCGCGTGCCGCGGCCTCCCGCCCGTCGCGGCTTACGCGGCGGCAGTCACGCCGCGCGCCGCCGCGAGCTTGCGCTGCAGTTCCGGCATGATGCGCGCGACCGCCTCCTCGCCCGCGAGGATCGCCGCGTTGCGCTGGTTGAAGTCGCTGCCGCCCATCGCCGCGAGGTTCGGGCGAATCACGACGTCCGCGTACTTGTCGAGTTCGTAGGTCTTGATCGTCTGGCCCATGATCGTGAAGGTCTGCAGCAGCATCTCGATCGGGTTGTTGGTGGCCGCGCCGTCGGGCCGCGCGGAGATATCGACCGCGATCACGAAGCTCGCGCCCATCTTGCGCGCGTACGACGCGGGCACCGGGCTCACCAGGCCGCCGTCCACGTATTCGCGATTGCCGATCCTCACCGGCTCGAACACCGACGGCACGCTGCACGACGCGCGCACCGCAAGCCCCGTGTTGCCTTGCTGGAACAGGATCGGCTGGCCGCTTTGCAGGTCCGTCGCGACGATGCCGAGCGGCTTCGCCATCTTCTCGATCGGCCGGTTGTTGAGCGTCTTGTTCAGGAAGTTCTGCAGCGCGACGCCTTGCAGCAGCCCGCGCGAGCGAAACGGCAGCGCCCAGTCGCTGATCGACGCCTGGTCCATGTCGAGGGCGATCTTGTTGATCTGCAGCGCGTTCATGCCCGACGCGTAGAGTGCGCCGACGACCGAACCGGCGCTCGTTCCCGCGACGATCTCGATCGGAATGCCGCGCGCTTCGAGCGCCTTCAGCACGCCGATGTGCGAGAAGCCGCGCGCGGCGCCGCCGCCGAGCGCGATGCCGATCTTGACGGGCTTCTCCTGCGGCAGGGCCGCGCCGGGGCGGGACTTGTCGCCGAAGGATGTACAGGCGGCGAGGCTGGCGGACGCGCACGCGATCGTGAAGTGGCGGCGCGACAGGCGAGGGGACGACATCGAATGGTTCTCCGGCGGCTTGGCGGCGGGTCACACGGCCCGCGGCGGCGATAGGTTTCCGAGCGGCCGCGCAGCGGATGGCGAGCGGCCGGCGCCGCGCCGGCTGGCGGCCGCGGCGCGCACATCATAAAGCAAGCGGTGCGCTTGGCGCGATGTCCGGCGCGAGTATAATTCCGGCTTCTTTCCCGTTCCGGGCGCCGCCGGCTCCGTTGCTGTCCGGGCTGCCGCCGCCGTCCCGCGTCGAATCATTCATGCGCCCCAGGCGTTCGAGTTACCGTTTATGACCCGTCCTGTCCGTACCCGCTTCGCGCCGAGTCCCACCGGCTTCATCCACCTCGGCAACATCCGCTCCGCGCTTTACCCGTGGGCGTTTGCCCGCAAGATGAAAGGCACGTTCGTGCTGCGCATCGAGGATACCGACGTCGAGCGCTCGTCGCAGGAAGCGGTCGATGCGATCCTCGAAGGGATGCAATGGCTCGGGCTGGATTTCGACGAAGGCCCGATCTACCAGATGCGGCGGATGGACCGCTATCGCGAAGTGCTCGCGCAGATGCTCGAGAAGGGCCTCGCGTATCCGTGCTACATGTCGGCCGAGGAGCTCGACGCGTTGCGCGAGCGCCAGCGCGAAGCCGGCCTGAAGCCGCGCTATGACGGCACGTGGCGTCCGGAGCCCGGCAAGGTGCTGCCGGAGCCGCCGGCCGGCGTGAAGCCGGTGCTGCGCTTTCGCAATCCGCTGACGGGCACGGTCGTGTGGGACGACGCGGTGAAGGGGCGTGTCGAGATCTCGAACGAGGAGCTCGACGACCTCGTGATCGCGCGCCCGGACGGCACGCCGATCTACAACTTCTGCGTGGTGGTGGACGACATGGACATGGGCATCACGCACGTGATCCGTGGCGACGATCACGTGAACAACACGCCGCGCCAGATCAACATCCTGAAGGCGCTCGGTGGCGAACCGCCCGTCTATGCGCACCTGCCGACCGTGCTGAACGAGCAGGGCGAGAAGATGAGCAAGCGGCATGGCGCGATGAGCGTGATGGCGTACCGCGACGCGGGCTTCCTGCCCGAGGCCGTCGTCAACTATCTCGCGCGCCTGGGCTGGTCGCACGGCGACGCCGAAATTTTCTCGCGCGAGCAGTTCGTCGAATGGTTCGATCTCGAGCATCTCGGCAAGTCGCCCGCGCAGTACGACCACAGCAAGCTGAGCTGGCTGAACGCGCATTACATCAAGGAAGCCGACAACGCGCGCCTCGCCGAACTCGCGAAGCCGTTCCTCGACGCGCTCGGCATCGACGACGCGGCGATCGCGACGGGCCCCGCGCTCGATGCGGTGGTCGGCCTGATGAAGGATCGCGCGACGACCGTCAAGGAGATCGCGGAAGGTGCGGCGATGTTCTACCGCGTGCCGGCGCCCGATGCAGACGCGCTCGCGCAGCACGTGCCCGATGCGGTGCGCCCGGCGCTGACCGATCTCGTCGCCGCGCTGAAGGCGGCCGACTGGACGAAGGAGGCAGTGTCCGCGGCGCTGAAGGCGACGCTCGCCACGCACAAGCTGAAGATGCCGCAACTGGCGATGCCGGTGCGTCTGCTGGTGGCCGGCACGACGCACACGCCATCGATCGATGCCGTGCTCGTGCTGTTCGGTCGTGATGTCGTGGTGTCGCGCATCGAGGCCGCGCTCGCCTGAGGTTCGTGCGTCGGTGAAGCTGCCCGCGCATGCGCGCGCGGCGGCTTCGCAAAAAAATTCGCGCGAATCGCAAAAAGGGTATTTACAAGTTCAAAGTAGGTCCATATAATCTCATTTCTGTTCTGCAAGGGGGTATAGCTCAGCTGGGAGAGCGCTTGCATGGCATGCAAGAGGTCAGCGGTTCGATCCCGCTTACCTCCACCAACAGAACAAACAGAATTGATTTGCGAAGCAGCGGTAGTAATAAATGCTTCACAAAATGATTCAAAGCAGTTAGAATTTCGGCCTTCGCTGTTGACTGGAAGTGAATAGCGAAAGTCAGACAAATCTGAAAAGATTATGTCCCCTTCGTCTAGAGGCCTAGGACATCACCCTTTCACGGTGAGTACAGGGGTTCGAATCCCCTAGGGGACGCCAAATGCAGCGGCGTTTCGTAGAAGTGTCGCGAGGCTTGCAGGAACGTAACCGACGTCCTGCAGGTTGGGTAAGAAAGCTGGAGCGGTAGTTCAGTCGGTTAGAATACCGGCCTGTCACGCCGGGGGTCGCGGGTTCGAGTCCCGTCCGCTCCGCCAGAACGAAGCCCGTTCAAGACGTCTTTGAGCGGGCTTTTGTATTAAAGATGTAAGCAGTACGTTGTCCCCTTCGTCTAGAGGCCTAGGACATCACCCTTTCACGGTGAGTACAGGGGTTCGAATCCCCTAGGGGACGCCAGATTCAGCGGCGTTTCGTGGAAGTGCCGCAACGCGTGCAGGAACGTGACGAGATCCTGCGGGCGGTGGTAAGAAAGCTGGAGCGGTAGTTCAGTTGGTTAGAATACCGGCCTGTCACGCCGGGGGTCGCGGGTTCGAGCCCCGTCCGCTCCGCCAGAACGAAGCCCGTTCAAAAGCGTCTTTTGAACGGGCTTTCTCGTTAAGGATGTAAGCAGTACGTTGTCCCCTTCGTCTAGAGGCCTAGGACATCACCCTTTCACGGTGAGTACAGGGGTTCGAATCCCCTAGGGGACGCCAGATTTCGGCGTCGTTCGAACAAACGATGCGCCGGCAGGAAGTAACCGACGCCTGCCAGGCAAGCAGCAAGACTGGAGCGGTAGTTCAGTCGGTTAGAATACCGGCCTGTCACGCCGGGGGTCGCGGGTTCGAGTCCCGTCCGCTCCGCCAGAAAATGAAGAAGCCCGCCTCGTGCGGGCTTTTTCATTTGCATCGCTCATTGCGCCCGCTTGCGGGCGCGTGACCGCGGAGTGGAGGAAGCCGCCTGCGCGGCTTCCGGCGGGACTCGAAGGGTTGCGCGTGCACGCGCAACCGCGGCCTGCAGGATGTGGGCGAGTCCCGTCCGCTCCGCCAGAAAATGAAGAAGCCCGCCTCGTGCGGGCTTTTTCATTTGCATGGCTCGTTGCGCCCGCTTGCGGGCGCGTGACCGCGGAGTGGAGGAAGCCGCCTGCGCGGCTTCCGGCGGGACTCGAAGGGTTGCGCGTGCACGCGCAACCGCGGCCTGCGGGATGTAGGCGAGTCCCGTCCGCTCCGCCAGAAAATGAAGAAGCCCGCCTCGGGCTGACCATAGATTTCGTTGGTGCCGTCCGTTCGCATTTCACCCCGCATGCCGCATCGCGCGCCGCGCGCCTACGAGAAATTCGCGATTGCATCCGCCCGCGACTGCGCTATCGTGGCGGGATGCGTTTCCGACTCCTGCGCGATGCTCGATCCGACCGACCTGCGACTCCTGTATCAGCTCCGGCCCGCGGAGCCCGGCGATTTCCCGTATGCCGAAGCGTTGACGCACGGCAACATGGGCGGCTACTACAAGCGCCACGGGCTCGTGTGGCGCAGCGACCTGTTCTATGCGAGCTGGCGCGAATCCGAGAACTTCATCCTCGAGGCCGACGGCGAGCGTATCGGCGTGCTGCGTGTGACCGAGGAGGGCGATTCGTTGCATATCCGCGACGTGCAGATCGCGGCCGGCCATCGCGGGCAGGGCGCCGGCACCTACATGCTCGAAATGTCGCATCGCTGGGCGCGCGCGCGCGGGCTGCACGAACTGCAGTTGCGCGTGTTCGTCGACAACCCCGCCGCGCGCTTGTACTTGCGCATGGGCTACCGGGTCACCGGGCCGCGGCTCGCGCAACTCGGCTCGATTCGCCACATGGTGCGGCCGGTCTGACGCGCCGGCGCGCCGGCGCGTGCAATCAGCGCGCGGTGTCGATCGCGTCGTCGTCCGGCGTTTCGTCGTCCGCGACGCCGCCTTCCGGGCCTCGATGCTCGTAGCCGCGCAGCATGAACGCGCGCGGGCTTTCGCCGAATGCGCGACGGAACATGGCCGAGAACGCACTCTGACTCTGGTAGCCGAGCTCGCGCGCGATATGCGATAGCGGCCGCCCCTGGTTCAGCAGCGGAATCGCTCGCGCGAGCAGCGCCTGCTGGCGCCACTGCGAAAAGCTCACGCCCAGTTCCTGCTTGAAGAGCCGGGAGATCGTGCGCGTGCTCGCGCCGACCTCGCTCGCCCAGTGTTCGAGCGACTCCGCATGCGCGGGGTGTGCGAGTACCGATTCGCACAGCAGGCGCAGCCGTTTTTCGTCGGGCATCGGCACCGCGAGCGGCAGCGGCTCGGCGCGACTCAACTCGTCGAGCACGAGCCCGCACAGCAGGCGCTCGCGCGCGGTGCTCAGGTCGCGCGCATCGAGCGCGACGATCAGCTCGCGCAGCAGCCCCGTCACCTCGACGACGCGGCATGCGTCGAGGCCGTCGGGCACGATCGACTCGTCGATGTACAGCGTGCGCAAATAGGCCTCTTCGACGATCACGACCTCGTGCGTCACGTGCGGCGGCACCCAGATCGCGCGGGACGGCGGCACCATCCACGTCGTGCCGGTCGTCGCGACGCGCAGCACGCCGCGCGACGCGTACGCGAGCTGCGCCCAGGCATGCGTGTGCAGCGGAATGCGGCGGCCGGCGTCGACTTGCCGCGCGCGCACGCGCATCGGATGGGCGGCGGTCGGCGCGAATTCCGGCGGGATATCGATGACATCGTACGGATTCGATACGTCGGCTGAGGCGGGCGGATTCATGAACGATTCGGGCGGCGGCGGCGATGCCGTCATTTTAGAAGGCGCAGCGCTGGCGCATGCGGCGGTTGGTCGGGCCATCATGCCGGATTCAAATGAACTTTGTGTGGGCCGCGGCGAATCCGTGGCGGCCGCCCGCGGCGGCGCACGCCGACGGTTCGAACCATCGGGCGGGTACTACGGTCTATCGATGCGTGCGACATGTCGCGCCGCTCGCGCACCGATCGCACGCCAATACGGCAACACACGAATCGAAGAGGAGAACCACGATGCGCCACGTATTCGTCTATGGCACCTTGAGAGCCGGACAGGCCAACGACATCGGCCATGCGGCCGCCCGCCACGGAATCGCCGCGCCGACGCTGCTGGGCGCGGCCGCGCTGCCGGGCGAACTGTACGATTTCGGCACCTATCCGGGCATGATCGCCGGGCCGGCCGGCAAGTCGCTGGTGTGGGGCGACGTCTACGAGGTGGACGAGCGGCTCGTCCCGGTGCTCGACGAGATCGAGCGCGTCTATCCGGGCGTCGACTCGCTGTTCAAGCCCGAAGAAGTGACCGTCGAGCTCGGCGGCCGGCAGTACGCGTGCCTGTATTATCCGGTCGCCGCGCATGCGGCAGCCGGGCGTCCGCGCATCGCGTCGGGCGACTGGGTCCAGTACCGGCGCGAGCAGGAGGCTGCCTGAGCGTGCCCCGGCTGCTGCCGGATTCGCCGCAAAAGAAAAAAGCGCCCGCGGGCGCTTTTTTCATGCCGGTCGTCGCCGCGACTGCCGACCCGGCGCGAGGCCGGCGACGACCGCAGCGGGCCGCGTCGTCAGATTTCCTCGTACAGCGGCAGCGTCAGGAATTCGGTGAAGCCTTCCGACGTCGACATCTGCTCGAAGATCGCCGCGGCGCGTTCGTACGGCTGCGTGTTGCCGCCGACCGCGCGCTTCACGTTGTCGAGCTCGAGCTTCGCGAATTCGCGCACGAGTTCGGCCGTGACCTTGCGGCCGTCGTCGAGCACGCCCTTCGGCGAGCGGATCCATTGCCACACCTGCGAGCGGGAAATCTCGGCCGTCGCCGCATCTTCCATCAGGTTGTGGATCGGCACGCAGCCGTTGCCGTCGAGCCACGCGCCGAGATAGTGGATCCCGACGTTGATGTTGTTGCGCAGGCCGGCCTCGGTGATCGGCGCTTCGGGCTGGAAGTCGAGCAGGTTCTTGCCTTCGACCTGCACGTCGTCGCGCTGCTTCGCGATCTGGTTCGGCTTGTCGCCGAGCACCTTGACGAATTCTTCCATCGCGATCGGCACGAGGCCCGGGTGCGCGACCCAGCCGCCGTCGTAGCCGTCGGTCGCGTCGCGCTGCTTGTCCGAGCGCACGCCGCCCATTGCCTTGTCGTTCGCTTCCGGATCGTTCTTGATCGGAATCAGCGCGCTCATCCCGCCGATCGCCGGCGCGTTGCGCTTGTGGCAGGTCTTCAGCAGCAGCAGCGCGTACGCACGCATGAACGGCACCGTCATCGTGATCTTGGAACGGTCGGCCAGGCAGAAGTCGCGGTCGTTCTTGAACTTCTTGATCGCCGAGAAGATGTAGTCCCAGCGGCCGGCGTTCAGGCCCGAGCTGTGCTCGCGCAGTTCGTACAGGATCTCGTCCATCTCGAACGCGGCGAGGATCGTCTCGATCAGCACCGTCGCGCGGATCGTGCCGCGCGGCACGCCGACCGCTTCCTGCGCGGCGACGAAGATGTCGTTCCACAGACGCGCCTCGAGGTGGCTTTCCATCTTCGGCAGGTAGAAGTACGGGCCCGAGCCGCGTGCGATCAGCTCCTTCGCGTTGTGGAACAGGAACAGCGCGAAATCGAAGATGCCGCCGGACACGCGCTGGCCGTCGACCGTCACGTGCTTCTCGTCGAGGTGCCAGCCGCGCGGACGCACGATCAGCGTCGCGACCTTGTCGTTCAGCTTGTACGACTTGCCGTTCTGTTCGAGCGAGATCGTGCGGCGCACCGCGTCCTTCAGGTTGATCTGGCCGTCGATCTGGTTCGTCCAGCTCGGCGCGTTCGAATCCTCGAAGTCCGTCATGTACGAATCGGCGCCCGAGTTCAGCGCGTTGATGATCATCTTGCGCTCGACGGGGCCCGTGATCTCGACCCGGCGGCATTGCAGGTCGGCCGGCAGCGGCGCGACCTTCCAGTCGCCTTCGCGAATCGCCTTCGTCTCGGCCAGGAAGTCGGGGCGCTCGCCCGCGTCGAGGCGTTTCGTGCGCTCGACGCGCGCCTGCAACAGCGCCTGGCGGCGCGGCTCGAACGTCCGGTGCAGCGCCGCGACGAGTTCCAGTGCCTCGGGCGTCAGGATCGCTTCGTAGCCCGGCTTGATTTCGCCGGTGATCGTCATGCCTTGCGGCAGCGTGATCGGGGTGCTCATGAGTCTCATCTCCTTGGTCGGTCAGTTGCGGTTTCGGTGAAGGGGGAGGGCGGCAGTCGCGAGCGTCATGCACCCGGGCCGGGGCGCGTGCGGTTCGCGGGTCTGCCGGACGGAGCCGGGGTGGCGAGGAAGGCGAGCAGGTCGGCCATGCCGGTGCCCGTGCCGTCGGGCGGCGCGCCGAGTTCCTCGGCGGGCGCGCCCGTGCGGTTGAGCCAGAACGTCGTGTAGCCGAACCAGGTGGCGCCGGCGACATCCCACGCGTTCGACGACACGAAGACGATGCCCCGCGGGTTCGGCCCGAACGCGGCGGTGCCGAGCGCGTAGGCTGCCGGGCTCGGCTTGTACGCGCGTACGGTGTCGGCCGACAGCACACGATCGAACAGCCCGGACATGCCGGCGCTCTTGATCGCGATGTCGAGCATCTCCGGATTGCCGTTCGACAGGATCGCGAGCGGCGGGCGCGGGTCCAGCGCGCGGAGCTTGCGCAGCGCGGGTACCGTGTCGGGATAGGTGGACAGGCACGCGTATTCGTCCATCAGCCGCTTCTCGGCCGCGCTGTTCAGCGCGAGCCCGAGCCGGCGCGCGGCGAACCGCAGCGCATCGAGCGTGATGTCCCGGAACGGGCGGTAGTGCGCGCCGGCCGGATCGGCGAGCGTGCGCAACTGCGAGTATTCGATCTGCTTGCGTCGCCACAGCTGCGACAACCGTTCCCCGTGACCGGGAAACATCTGCTCAGCCGCGGCCAGCACGGCACGCACGTCGAACAACGTGCCGAATGCGTCGAAGAGGATGGCGTCGGGAGAGGAGAGTGTCGTTGTGGCCGACATAGCCTTGCGCTCCAGTTTCAGAGGTCGGATCGATTCTATTCGTGATCGAAGGGGCTAAAAAAGACGCTAAACATCACTTGATCTTTTACTTTCATATACCTAATCTTGGGCGACTCAAGTTATTCGAAGGGCGGCGATGCCGCCCTCGCGCGTCATGGACCGGTTCAAACAGATCGAAACGTTCGCCGCGGTCGCGGCGAAAGGCAGCCTGTCGGCGGCGGCGCATGCGGAAGGCGTCGCGCCGGCGATCATCGGCCGCCGCCTCGATGCGCTCGAGGAGCGGCTCGGCGTCAAACTGCTGGTGCGCACGACGCGCAAGCTCACGCTGACGTTCGAGGGTTCGGCATTCCTCGAGGATTGCCAGCGCATCATCCACGACATGCAGAACGCGGAAGCGAGCGTGTCCGCGGGCGGCGTCAAGGCGAGCGGCCATCTGCGGATTTCCGCGCCGGCGGGCTTCGGCCGGCGGCACGTCGCGCCGCTCGTGCCCGAATTCAGCGTCGGGCACCCGGACGTGTCGGTCACGCTCGACCTGTCCGACCGGATGGTCGATCTCGTCAACGAAGGGTTCGATTGCGCGGTGCGGCTCGGCGAGCTGCCCGACTCGTCGCTGGTGTCGCTGAAGCTCGGCGAGAATCGCCGCGTGTGCGTCGCGTCGCCCGCGTATCTCGAGCGGCGCGGCACGCCGGCGACGCTCGCGGAGCTGGCGCGGCACAACTGCCTCGCGCTCGCGGCGAATGCGAACCAGCAGCGCGGCTGGACGTTCCAGGAGGACGGCAAGGTCGTGTCGATCCGCGTGAACGGCACGATGGAATGCTCGGACGGCGCGGTGCTGCACGAGTGGTGCCTCGACGGCCACGGGCTCGCGTGGCGCTCGTGGTGGGAGGTCGGCGAGGACATCGCGGCCGGCCGGCTCGTCAGCGTGCTCGACGCGTTCGCCGCACCGCCGATCGGCATTCATGCGGTGTTTCCGCAGCGCCGGCATCTGCCGCTGCGGGTGCGCCTGTTTCTCGATTACCTGAAGCACACGTACGAGCGGCCCGGCTATTGGGGCGCGTAGGCGAGAGCGACGCGCGCCCGCGTGTTTCCGATATGAGGGCGAACCCGCTGGCGGTGCAGCTTGCGCGGTTTCGCACACTACAATCGAAAGACGCACGCGCGCCGTGTCGCGGCCCGCCCGGCTGGCGCCGCGGCGCGCGACGTGCGATTGACGAAGGAGGGCGCGATGTTCCGGCACATCCTCGTTCCAACCGACGGTTCCGAACTGTCGAAAAAGGCGATCGACGGGGCGATCGACCTGGCTCGCGCGGTCGGCGCGCGCGTGACGGCCTACGCGTGCCTGCCGCAATATCCGTACTCGCCGTTTTCCGAAGTGATCATCGAGCCGCCCGCCGATTTCCGCGCGCGCAGCGAGCGCGAGGCGCGTGCGCATCTCGACGAGGTGGAAGCGGCCGCGCAGGCGGCCGGGGTCGCCTGCGACACGTGGACGAGCGTGCACCCGTCGCCGTATCTCGGCATCATCGAGGCAGCCGAACGCGGCGGGTGCGACGTGATCTTCATGGCGTCCCACGGACGCCGCGGCCTCGGCAGCCTGCTGATCGGCAGCGAGACGCAGCGCGTGCTGACCCATACGAAAATTCCGGTGATCGTCTATCGATAGGGCAGCGCCGGCCATGGCCGGCCCGGCTGCGCCGCGGAAAAAGGGCGCGCCGGACGAGGCCGGCGCGCATCGTTGCTGGCGGCCCGCGGGCCGCGTGGCCGGTCGCGCAATGGACTGGCGCGCCTGCCGTCTCCTCCCTGATTGTTGTTCCGGTGGCCGATGCCGCGGCGTCGCGAGACGCGGCGGGCATCGGCGCAGCGCCTGCGCGGGTTACGCGACCTTCTTGCCGTCGAAGAACTGTTCGTCCTCGGTCGAGCCGTGCAGCGCGGTCGTCGACGCCTCGCGTTCGACCGTCTGCGTGACCGCGTCGAAGTAGCCCGTGCCGACCTCGCGCTGGTGCTTGACGGCCGTGAAGCCCTTGTCGGCTGCCGCGAACTCGGCCTGCTGCAGTTCGACGAACGCGCTCATCTGCGTGCGGGCATAGCCGTGCGCGAGGTTGAACATCGAGTAGTTCAGCGCGTGGAAGCCGGCCAGCGTGATGAACTGGAACTTGTAGCCCATCGCGCCGAGCTCCTTCTGGAATTTCGCGATCGTCGCGTCGTCGAGGTTCTTCTTCCAGTTGAACGACGGCGAGCAGTTGTAGGACAGCAGCTTGCCCGGGAACTGCTTGTGGATCGCTTCCGCGAACTTCTTCGCGTACTCGAGATCGGGCTTGCCCGTTTCGCACCAGATCAGGTCGGCGTACGGCGCATACGCGAGGCCGCGCGAGACTGCCTGTTCGAGGCCCGGCTTCGTGCGGAAGAAACCTTCCACCGTGCGCTCGCCCGTCAGGAACGGCTTGTCGTTGTCGTCGATGTCGGACGTGATCAGGTCGGCCGCTTCCGCGTCGGTGCGCGCGACCAGCACGGTCGGCGTGCCCATCACGTCGGCCGCCAGACGCGCGGCCGACAGCTTCGCGACGGCTTCGCGCGTCGGCACGAGCACCTTGCCGCCCATGTGGCCGCACTTCTTCACCGACGCGAGCTGGTCTTCGAAGTGAACGCCCGAGGCGCCGGCCTCGATCATCGCCTTCATCAGCTCGAACGCGTTGAGCACGCCGCCGAATCCGGCTTCCGCATCGGCGACGATCGGCGCGAAGAAGTCGACGTAGCCTTCGTCGCCCGGGTTCTTGCCTTCCGACCACTGGATCTGGTCGGCGCGCGTCAGCGTGTTGTTGATGCGCTTGACGACGAGCGGCACCGAGTTGGCCGGGTACAGCGACTGGTCCGGGTACATTTCGCCCGCGACGTTCGCGTCGCCGGCCACTTGCCAGCCGGACAGGTAGATGGCCTTCAGGCCGGCCTTCACCTGCTGCATCGCCTGGTTGCCGGTGAGCGCGCCGAGTGCGTTGACGAACGGCTCGTTGTTGATGAGGTGCCACAGTTTTTCCGCGCCGCGCTTGGCCAGCGTGTGCTCGACCGGGATCGAGCCGCGCAGGCGGACCACGTCCTCGGCCAAGTAGCTGCGCTTGATGCCCTTCCAGCGCGGATCGGTTTCCCATTGCTGCTGTAGTTCCTGTGCCTGTTGCTGACGCGACATGATGACCTCCTTGATGCGGTGTATGCCTGATGGCCGAATCTGACGGTGGTGGTGCTGTTCACGAAGCAGGGACGCGATGCGTTCCGTTTCGCGAAGTCTTGTATAAGAGTCTAGGCAAATCGGCGGAAGCGAAACAGGGGCCGTCTGGGGAAGTGTGGAATTTTTTAGTTGTTTTTATTCAATGGGTTACTGGCTTGATTTCGAGATAAGAAACGCATTTTCCTATCCCGCAATCGCACGGGTTGTGCCGTGCAGCATGGTTTTTTACGACGCAAAAAATTTTTTCGTATCGTGAAATTTGCAACGAGGCGAAAAAAAACCGGCGCGGATGCGCCGGTTGGCTGGAAGGGCGGGTGCCGATCCGCGGGGCGGCCGAGGCCGCCCGTCTGGGCTTACGATGCCGAATTGCCGCGGCGCGGGCCGCCGCTGCGCTGGCCGTCGCGGCGCGGGCCGCCGTCACGGCTGCCGCCCGGCTTGCCGCTCCAGCCGCCGCCATTGCCGCCGCCGTAGCTGCGGCCGTTGCCGTTGCCACCGTAGCCGCCGCCCGGCTTGCCGCCGAAACGACGACCGCCGTTACCGCCGCCCGGACGGCCGCGACCGCCGTTGCCGCCGTTACGCGGCGGCGCCTTGCGCGGCTCGAAGCCTTCGATCACGTTGACCGGCAGCGGCGAGCGCACGAAGCGCTCGATGCGCTTGAGCGCGCCCTGCTCGGCGTGGTGCACGAGGCTCACCGCGATACCCGAACGGCCCGCGCGGCCGGTCCGGCCGATACGGTGCACGTAGTCTTCCGCGAACTTCGGCAGGTCGTAGTTGAACACGTGCGTGATGCCCGGGATGTCGATGCCGCGTGCCGCGACGTCGGTGGCAACCAGCACGCGCACGCGGCGCTCGCGCAGCGCACGGATCGTGCGGTTACGCGCGCCCTGCGGCAGGTCGCCGTGCAGCGCGGCCGATTCGAAGCCAGCGTCGGCGAGACGGCCGGCGAGCTGGTCGGCGTCGATCTTGGTCGCCGTGAAGATGATCGCCTGGTCGAGCGCGTCGTCGCGCAGCAGGTGATCGAGCAGGCGATCCTTGTGATCGCGGTCGTCGACGTAATGGACGGTCTGCGCGATGTTCGCGCGCGACTCGAGGCGCTGCTGGATCTCGATACGCTCCGGATCCTTCAGCAGGCGGCTCGTCAGCGAACCGATCTTGCCGTCGAGCGTGGCCGAGAACAGCATCGTCTGGCGCGATTCCGGCGTGGCGTCGACGATCGTTTCGATGTCTTCGATGAAGCCCATGTCGAGCATGCGATCGGCTTCGTCGAGCACGAGCATCTTCAGTTCGGACAGGTCGATGCGGCCGCGCTCGAGGTGATCGAGCAGGCGGCCCGGCGTGGCCACCAGGATTTCCGGGTTCTTCGCGAGCAGCATCAGCTGCTGGCCGTAGGCGACGCCGCCGAGGATGCTGACCGTGCGCAGGCGCTTCAGGTGCTTGCCGTAGGTCGATGCGGCCGTCGTGACCTGCATCGCGAGTTCGCGGGTCGGCGTCAGCACGAGCAGGCCCGGGCGCGCGACCGGCTGCGGGCGGCGCGCGCGGCGATCGCCCTGGTTCGGTTCGCGCGGCGCGCGCGGTTGCTGCGCCTGCGCCTTCTGGAGCTGCGCGAAGCGTTCGATCGCGGGCAGCATGAATGCGGCCGTCTTGCCCGAACCGGTCGGGCTCGACACCAGCAGGTCGCGGCCGGCGATGCCGGCCGGAATCGCGCGCTGCTGGACCGGCGTCGGCTTCACGTAGCCGGCGGCCTGCAGCGCGGAGACGATCTCCGGCGACAGCCCGAGCGACGCGAAGCTCGGCTCGTCCGACGCCGGTTCGACCGCGGCCGGTGCGGCGGCGTCGAGACCGAGCGCCTGGTCGGCGATCGCGTTGAGCGGGCTGGTGTTGATGCTCGAAGTCATAACAATCCTTGAAACACAGTGGGTGAAACGTCGGCGCCAATCGCGCATACCCAAGTCGTCGGATTCAGCGAGCAAATCGGGAAACGGGTGCAATCCGCCGAACCTTCGGCGGATGAGGCATTAGAAGCTGTTTTGGGTGCGGCGCGCTTCAGGAGCGGGACCGCCAGCCTAGTTGACGACCGCAAGGGTCGAAGCAGGAGGGGACAGGTTCTAAACCGGATTGGAGCTTAACGCTACGAGGCGTCGGCCGGAACGGCTTGCGGGCCGAGCGCGGAAGATGACGCAGGCAGCATTATAAAGAAATTTGCTGCGCTGCGCCACTGATTTGATTGCCGATTGCCGTGGCCGCGATCCGGTCAGGACGCCGTGCCGTTTTTCAGCGATTCGACGAGTTCGATGTACTGCTGCTTCGCCGCATCCTGCGACGTGCCCTTCAGGGCTTCCCACGCGTCGTACTTGTATTTGCCGACGATGTCGGTGAAGCCGGGCTTGTCGCCGTGCGCATCGCCGTCGGTCGCCTGCTTGAAGAGCGCGTACAGGCGCAGCAGGGTCAGGTTGCCCGGCCGTTCCGTCAGTTGCTTGACGTCGATCTGGGCCTGGTCGAATCGGGCGGCGAGTTCGCTCATCGGGTGTCTCCGTAAGGGTTTCAGATCGGTCGATCTTAACAAGCGGACCGTCGCGCGGGGTCGAGCGATCCTTCCAAACCGCCGCCGCCGCCGCAGGTGCGCACAGATCGGGCCCGATCGCCCGTGGGAGCGGGGCGGCGCATTACAATGTCGGCCATGACGCAAACAGTGCTCCTCGCCATCGATACGTCGACCGAATACTGCTCGGTCGCGCTGCTGCGCTCGGCCCCGGCCGATGACGCCGTTTCCACCCCGCAAACCTGGGTCCGTCACGAGCTGACGGGCGCCGTGTCGAGCACGCGCGTGCTGCCGGCGATCCAGGAACTCTTCGCCGAATCCGGGCTGACGCTCGCCGACTGCGACGCGATCGCGTTCGGCGCGGGTCCCGGCTCGTTCACGGGCCTGCGTACCGCGACGGGCATCACCCAGGGCCTCGCGTTCGGGCGCGGGCTGCCGGTCGTGCCGGTCGGCACGCTGCTCGCGTGCGCCGAGCACGCGCGGCTGCGCGCGCCCGGCACGACCCGCGTGCTCGCCGCGCTCGACGCACGGATGGATGAAGCCTACTGGGCGGATTTCGAATGGGACGACGGTGCCGGCGACTGGCGCACGCTGCACCCGGCGTCGCTCGACGTACCGGGCGCCGTCGGCGTGCCCGACGCGCCGTTCACGCTCGCCGGCAATGCGGCCGCGGCGTTCGGCGCGCAGTTGCCGGCCGCCGCGCGGGCGGCCGCGATCGACGGCGACGCGCTGCCGCATGCGCTGGCGGTCGCGCATGCCGCGCTGCGCGCGTTCCGCGCCGGGCGTGCGGTGCCGGCCGATCAGGCCGCGCCCGAATACGTGCGCGACAAGGTCGCGCAGACGACTGCCGAGCGCATCGCGGCACGGGCCGCGCGGACGGGCGGAGCGAAGGGATGACGGGCGTCCTGCTGAGCGACCGCTATCTGGCGCCGATGACGGATGCCGATCTCGACGAGGTCGTCGCGATCGAGCGTGTCGCGTACGAATTTCCGTGGAGCCGCGGCAACTTCGAGGATTCGTTGCGCAACGGCTATCTGGGCGTGTGCCTGCGGCACGTGACGGGATCGCTCGTCGGCTATTGCGTGCTGATGCCCGTGATCGACGAGATGCATCTGCTGAACCTGTGCGTCGCGCCGGCTGCGCAGCGCGCGGGCGCGGGCCTCGCGCTGCTGCGCGAGGCGGTGCGCATTTCGCGCGCGGAGCGGCTCGACGGCGTGCTGCTCGAAGTGCGGCCGTCCAATCCGCGCGCGATCCATCTGTACGAGCGCTTCGGCTTCGTGACGATCGGCCGGCGCAAGAACTACTATCCGGCGAAGCATCACAGCCGGGAGGACGCGATCGTGATGCGTCTGACGCTGAACAAGGACGAGGGGGATGCGCATGGCGTGGGCTGAAGCGGCGCTCGAGGAACTGGGCCTCGCGCAGATCTGGGTGCGGCGCGGGCAGCGCGCGGACGAAGGCGCGGCAGCCGAAGCGCCGGCTGTCGCGCAGACTGCGGCGGCCGGCGACGGTCCTGTCGTTGCGGCCGAGCGGCCGGGGCGGGCAGCGCGTGCACCGGTGCAGGACGATGCGCCCGCGCCCGTCGCGCGTGGCGCTGCCGGCGGCGTGCCGGCTCGCGAGGCGGGCGCGCCGGCACACGGTATCGTCGATGGCGATCGCCCGCCTGCGCTGCCGGCATCTCCCGCATCTCCCGATACGATGCCGAAGGATGATGCGCCACCGGCAGCGGACGACGATTTCGCTTGGTTCGACGCGGCGCCGCAGGGCGAAACCATGTCCGTGCCGCTTGCCGAATCGCACCCCGCAGGCGCACCGGTCGCCGCGCTCGACTGGGATGCGCTGGCCGCGCGCGTGGCCGACTGCACGCTGTGTCGCCTGTGCGAGAAGCGGACCAACACCGTGTTCGGCGTAGGCGACCGCGAAGCCGACTGGATGCTGATCGGCGAAGCGCCGGGCGAGAACGAGGACAAGCAGGGCGAGCCGTTCGTCGGCCAGGCCGGCAAGCTGCTCGACAACATGCTGCATTCGCTGTCGCTCAAGCGCGGCGACAACGTGTACATCGCGAACGTGATCAAGTGCCGGCCGCCCGGCAACCGCAACCCGGAGCCGGACGAAGTCGCGAGCTGCGAGCCGTATCTGCAGCGCCAGGTCGCGCTCGTGAGGCCGAAGCTGATCGTCGCGCTCGGCCGTTTCGCGGCGCAGACGCTGCTGAAGACGGACGCGAGCATCGCGTCGCTGCGCGGCCGCGTGCATGCGTACGAGGGCGTGCCGGTGATCGTCACCTACCATCCGGCCTATCTGTTGCGCAGCCTGCAGGACAAGTCGAAGGCGTGGGCCGACCTGTGCCTTGCGCGCGACACGTTCAAGCGTGCGCAAGGCGCCGACGCGCACGGCCCGGCCGGGTCATGACGACCGGCGCGGCGTTCGCGTTCGTCGATACGCTGCATGACGCCGCGGTGCGCGATCTGGGCTGGCTGCTGGCCAGCCCGAGCCTGCTCACCGCGGTGCCGGGCGCGCCGCTTGCACACCCGTGGCAGGACGCGGCGGGCCAAGCGGCCGTCGAAGCGTGGCTTGCCGCGCTCGATGCGCAGCCCGGCCCGCTGCATCGCGCGCTCGACGGGGTCCGGCCGACCCGGCTCGGCCGCTACGCCGAATGCCTGCTCGAGTACTTTCTGACGTACGGGCCGTTGCTGCGGCTCGTCGCGGCCAATCTGCCGTTGCGCAGCAACGGCCGCACGCTCGGCGAAGTCGATTTTCTCGTCGATGCGCCGGACGGCCGGCGTTTGCACTGGGAGCTCGCGGTGAAGTGCTATCTGTGCGCGCCGGTGCGCGACGGCGCGTCGCTCGCCGATTTCGTCGGCCCCAACCTCGTCGACCGGTTCGACCGCAAGCGCAGCCGGCTGCTCGACCACCAGCTGCGGCTCGGCGAACACGATGGCTTTGCCCGGCTCGGCTACGGCGCGCCGGCCGCCGCGCAGATGTTCGTCAAAGGCTGGCTGTTCCATCCGTATGGTGCGCCGGTGCCGCCGGTGTCCGCCGAAATCGCGCCGGATCATCCGCGCGGCTTCTGGCTCACGCACGCGCAGTGGCCGGCGTGGGCGGCCGCGCAGCATGGCGGTGCGGCATGGAGCGTGCTGCCGAGACTGGCGTGGCTCGCGCCGCGATGTGCCGCCGCCGGCGCCGGTTTCGAACCCGAGCCGCTGGCGAGCGCACGGGCGCTGCCGGCCGTGCTGGCGACGCGCCAGGCGCCCGATCTGATCGCGATCCATGAAATGAGCGGTGACGGTACGTGGCGCGAGACGGCGCGCGGTTTCGTCGTGCCCGACGACTGGCCGGTGCGTGCGCAGGCATTCGCGGCGCAGGATCGCTGACGCCGCGTCAGCGGCCGCTTACCACCAGCGATGAAAGTGATGGACCGGGCCGACGCCGTGGCCGACGTCGAGGTGCCCGCTCGCGGCGATCGCGCCGCTCAGGTAGGTCTTGGCCTCGCGTACCGCGCTTTCGAGGTCGGGCTGCTGCGGCAGCAGTGCAGCGATCGCCGACGACAGCGTGCAGCCGGTGCCGTGCGTGTTGCTGACCGGCACGCGCGCGCCGTCGAGCCGCACGGTGCCGGTCGCTTCGACGAGCCAGTCGGGGCTCGCGCACGCGTCGGGCAGGTGCCCGCCCTTCATCAGCACGGCGCGCGCGCCCGTCCGCAGCAGGGCTTGGCCTTGCCGCACCATGTCATCCTCGGTGGTGGCGGGCGCGTCGTTCAGCAGTGCGGCCGCTTCGGGCAGGTTCGGCGTAACGACCGTCGCGAGCGGCAGCAGCGTGTCGCGCAGCGCGTCGACGGCATCGGGCGCGAGCAGCGCGTGCGCGCTCTTCGAGATCATCACCGTGTCGAGCACGACGAAGCGCGGCGCGTAACGGCGCAGCGCGTCGGCCACTGCCTGCACGATCGCCGCGTTGGCGAGCATCCCGATCTTGACCGCATCGATGCGGATGTCGTCGAACACCGCGTCGAGCTGCGCGGTCACGAACGCGGCGTCCGGCGCATGCACGCCCGTCACGCCGCGCGTGTTCTGCGCGGTCAGCGCGGTGATCACGCTCGCGCCATACGCGCCGAGCGCGGAAAACGTCTTCAGGTCGGCCTGGATGCCTGCGCCGCCGCCCGAATCGGAGCCGGCGATCGTCAGGAGGTTGGGTATCGGGTGCGTCATGAGGGCAACGCGCCGGTTCGACGACCGGCGCCGGCAGACGGAAACGGACAGTGTAGCGTCAGTGCCGCGATTCGCCGATCAGCGCGACCGAGTCGAACTGACGCTGGTTCGCCTGGTGGCGGCGCATCACGAGCCACATCGTCAGGCAGACGAAAGTGCCGAACAGCACGATCACGACGCCGACCGGCACGTCGAGCCACACGAGCACCGCATACAGGCACAGCATCACGAGCACCGACAGGTTCTCGTTGAAGTTCTGCACCGCGATCGAGTGGCCGGCCGACAGCAGCACGTGGCCGCGATGCTGCAGCAGCGCGTTCATCGGCACGACGAAGTAGCCGGACAGCGCGCCGACGCAGATCAGGAAGATGTACGCGACGATCAGGTAGAACGGCAGGCGCAGATGGCCGAAATGCACGGCCCAGTGCGACGGGAACAGGTCGCGCGTGTAGAACGCCATCAGCATGACAGCGATGCCCATGACGATGCCGACGGGCAGCACGGTCAGCGACTTCTTCAGCGGGATCCGGGCGGCGGCGGCGATCGCGCCGGCCGCGACGCCGACCGCGACCACGGCCTGCAGGATCGCGCCCTCGGACAGCGACATGTTGAGCGACACCTCGGCCCACTTCAGCACGATGAACTGCAGCGTCGCACCCGCGCCCCAGAACAGCGTGGTGACCGCCAGCGAAATCTGGCCGAGCTTGTCGCGCCAGAGCACCATGAAGCAGTCGGCGAAATCGGTGAGCAGCTTGACCGGGCCGCGTTCCTGCTTCGGGTAACGGGCGCCGGTGTCGGGAATGCGCAGGTTGAACAGCGCGGCGACCACGTAGATCGCCATGATGATCGCCATCGCGGCTTCGGCGGGCGTGCCGATCCAGGCCGGGGTGTGCGCGATCACGTGCGACGCGATGTGCGGGCTGATCAGCGCGCCGCCGAGCACGGTGCCGAGGATGATCGGGCTGACGGTCGTGCCTTCGATCCAGCCGTTCGCGGCGACCAGCCGGTCGGCCGGCAGCAGTTCGGTGAGAATCCCGTATTTGGCGGGCGAGTAGGCCGCCGCGCCGAAGCCGACGATCCCGTACGCGATCAGCGGGTGGGCGCCGAACAGCATGATCAGGCAGCCGACCACCTTGATCGAGTTGGTGATGAACATGACGCGGCCCTTCGGGCGCGAATCCGCGAAGGCACCGACATACGCCGCCAACACCACATACGACAACACGAAGAACAGCTTCAGCAGCGGTGTCATCCAGTTGGGGGCGTGGAGGTCTTTCAGCAGGGCGATGGCGGCGATGAGGAGCGCATTGTCGGCCAGCGACGAGAAAAACTGCGCGGCCATGATGGTGTAAAAACCTTTTTTCATCTGATGCGATGCTTTCGTCGCTGCGGCAGGGCCGCGTAGGCCGCCTGGTATGCGATCGGCTTATTCCGTTCGAAATGGGTTGTGCGCACGGCTTTATAACACGAAAATACGGCAATTCGGACTAGCAAGATTCCCCGATCGTTCCGCAAATTGTCGGCTTCGGTGCTCAAAAGGCGCGGTAAGCTGATGATTCGCAAGCGTCTTTACGTAAATTTCCCATGCCGCGCCCGATCTCCGCCACCATCCACACCGCCGCTCTCGCGAACAATCTCTCCGTCGTCCGCCGCCTTGCCGGCCCGTCCAAGGTCTGGGCGGTCGTCAAGGCCAACGCGTACGGCCACGGTCTCGCCCGCGTGTTCCCGGGCCTGCGCGGTACCGACGGCTTCGGCCTGCTCGACCTCGACGAGGCCGTGAAGCTGCGTGAGCTCGGCTGGGCCGGCCCGATCCTGCTGCTCGAAGGCTTCTTCCGGTCGACCGACATCGACGTGATCGACCGCTACAGCCTGACCACGACCGTCCACAACGACGAGCAGATGCGGATGCTGGAAACGGCGCGGCTGTCCAAGCCCGTCAACGTGCAGCTCAAGATGAACAGCGGGATGAACCGGCTGGGTTACACGCCGGAAAAATACCGCGCGGCGTGGGAACGCGCCCGCGCGTGCCCCGGCATCGGCCAGATCACGTTGATGACCCATTTTTCGGACGCGGACAACGAGCGCGGCGTCGCCGAGCAGCTCGCGACGTTCGAGCGCGGCGCGGAAAACATCGCCGGCGCGCGCAGCCTCGCGAATTCGGCGGCCGTGCTGTGGCATCCGGATACGCACTTCGACTGGGTGCGGCCGGGGATCGTGTTGTATGGCGCGTCGCCGTCCGGGCTGTCGTCCGATATCGCGGACACCGGGCTGAAGCCGGCGATGACGCTCGCATCCGAGCTGATCGCGGTGCAGACGATCGCGAAGGGCCAGGCGATCGGCTATGGCTCGACGTTTTCGGCGCAGGCGCCGATGCGGATCGGCGTCGTCGCGTGCGGCTACGCGGACGGCTATCCGCGCGTCGCGCCGGAAGGCACGCCGGTGATCGTCGACGGCATCCGCACGCGGATCGTCGGCCGCGTGTCGATGGACATGATCACCGTCGACCTGACGCCGTGCCCGCAGGCCGGTGTCGGCGCGCGGGTCGAGCTGTGGGGCAATGCGCTGCCGATCGACGACGTCGCGCGCCATTGCGGCACGATCGGCTACGAGCTGATGTGCGCGATTGCCGCGCGCGTGCCGGTGCGGGCGGAATAAGGGCGTCGCGCGTGGCCAAACAGAAAACCGTTTACGTCTGCAGCGAGTGCGGCGGACAGACCCCGAAGTGGCAGGGCCAGTGTCCGTCGTGCCAGGCGTGGAACACCCTCGTCGAATCGGTCGCCGAGTCGCCGGCCGCCCATCGCTTCCAGTCGCTCGCGAAGCGGGCGCCGGTGCAGCGCCTCGTGGACATCGAGGCCGCCGACGTACCGCGCTTCTCCACCGGCATCGGCGAATTCGACCGCGTGCTGGGCGGCGGGCTGGTGCCGGGCGGCGTCGTGCTGATCGGCGGCGATCCGGGCATCGGCAAGTCGACGCTGCTGCTGCAGTCGCTCGCGGATATCGCGAGCGAGCGGCGCGCCCTCTATATCAGCGGCGAGGAATCGGCCGCGCAGATCGCGTTGCGCGCGCAACGGCTCGCGCTGCTCGACGGCGGCGCGCCGGCGGCCGAACTGAAGCTGCTCGCCGAGATCCAGCTCGAGAAGATCCAGGCCGCGATCGATGCGGAGCGGCCGGACGTGGCCGTCATCGACTCGATCCAGACCGTCTATTCCGACGCGCTCACGTCGGCACCCGGTTCGGTCGCGCAGGTGCGCGAATGCGCGGCGCAGCTCACGCGCATCGCGAAACAGTCGGGCACCGCGATCATCATGGTCGGGCACGTGACGAAGGAAGGCAACCTGGCCGGCCCGCGCGTGCTCGAGCACATCGTCGATACGGTGCTGTACTTCGAGGGCGACACGCATTCGTCGTTCCGGCTCGTGCGCGCGTTCAAGAACCGCTTCGGCGCGGTCAACGAGCTCGGCGTGTTCGCGATGACCGAGCGCGGGCTGCGCGGCGTCGCCAACCCGTCCGCACTGTTCCTGTCGCAGCACGAGCAGGTCGTGCCCGGTTCGTGCGTGCTCGTCACGCAGGAAGGCACGCGCCCGCTGCTCGTCGAAATCCAGGCGCTCGTCGATACCGCGCACGTGCCGAACCCGCGCCGGCTCGCGGTCGGCCTCGAGCAGAACCGGCTCGCGATGCTGCTCGCGGTGCTGCACCGGCATGCGGGCATCGCGTGCTTCGACCAGGACGTGTTCCTCAATGCGGTGGGCGGCGTGAAGATCACCGAGCCGGCCGCCGACCTCGCGGTGCTGCTCGCGATTCACTCGTCGATGCGCAACAAGGCGTTGCCGAAAGGACTGATCGTGTTCGGCGAGGTGGGGCTGGCGGGCGAGATCCGGCCGTCCCCGCGCGGGCAGGAGCGGCTGCGCGAAGCGGCGAAGCTCGGCTTCACGTCCGCGCTGATCCCGAAGGCGAATGCGCCGAAACAGGCAATCGAAGGGCTGAACGTGATGGCCGTCGAGCGGCTCGAGCAGGCGATCGACCGCGTGCGCGATCTCGAATGAGCGGCCCCGGTCCGCGCACGGGCTGTGCCGGGCCGGGCGATCTGTCGCGTAATTCGCTGTAAAGAATATGTAGGCCGCTGTAACCCGCCGGACATCGCTTTTCCCTATCCTTTGCCGGATTGTCGAACCGCGCAATGCGAAGGGAACCTATGTTGAAATCGTATGGGGAAGCGCCTGGCGGACGCCTTTACAACCTGCGCGGCTGTCGCGTGTCGGAGCCGATTCGCCAGCCGTGGGGCGGCGGATGCCGGATCGTCGAATGGATCGACGAAGAAGGGCGCCTGGCGCGCAAGGTCGTGTCCGAGGATGTGACGGAAGCCGAAGTCGCTGCTGCGATCCGCCGGCCGATCAAAGGGCGCCGGCATCTGATGGGCGACGACGAGCAGATGCCGCGCGACACGCTGCCGCGCCGCTGAGCGGATGGCGGGGCCGGCATACGGGCGCCGGCCGACGCGGCCACATCGAACGTAGCCATGACGACGAGGCCGGGCCCTGGGCGCCCGGCCTCGTCGTTTCCGGGGCCGGCGCGGCCGGGCAGATTCGTGGGTCGTTGGCGCCCCGACGTGCCGCGCCGCCGATGAAGCGACCATCGGCTGACAGCGCCGGCAGCCGCGTTCAGCCGATCTGCTCGAGTTCCTCCTGCACGGCGAGCCAGTCCGCCTCGACCGTCTCGAGCCGGGTGTTGACTTCGCCGAGCTTGCGGATCGCTTCGGTCAGTTCCGTCTTGCGTGCCGCCTCGTAGCTCGCCGGATCGGCGACGAACGCGTCGAGGCGCGCCTTTTCCGCGTGCAGCGCCTCCATTTCCTTCTCGAGCTTCGTGATGCGGTTCTGCAGCGGCTTCTTCAGCTGCGACAGCCGCTGGCGTTCCTCGGCCGCCTGGCGCTTCTGATCCTTGCGGTTGACACCCGGATCGGCGCCCGCGGCGGCCGCGCTGTCCGCCTTCGCGGCCGCGCGCTGCTCGGCCGCGTGCTGCAGCAGCCAGTCGCGGTAGTCGTCGAGGTCGCCGTCGAACGGCTGCAGCCGGTGCTTCGCGACCAGCATGAACTGGTCGGTGGTCGCGCGCAGCAGGTGACGATCGTGCGACACGAGGATCAGCGTGCCTTCGAATTGCGCGAGCGCCATCGTCAGCGCGTGGCGCGTTTCGAGATCGAGGTGGTTCGTCGGCTCGTCGAGCAGCAGCAGGTTCGGTTTCTGCCAGATGATCAGCGCCAGCGCGAGGCGCGCTTTTTCGCCGCCCGAGAACGGCCCGACCGGGCTCGTCGCCATGTCGCCCGAGAAATTGAAGCCGCCGAGGAAGTCGCGCAATTCCTGTTCGCGCGTGTCGGGCGCAAGCCGCGCCAGATGCGCGAGCGGCGAATCGTCCTCGCGCAGCGTTTCGAGCTGGTGCTGCGCGAAATAGCCGATCGTCAGCCCCTTGCCGTCGCGCACGTGCCCCGACAGCGGCGCGAGCGTGCCGGCCAGCGTCTTGATCAGCGTCGACTTGCCCTGGCCGTTCGCGCCGAGCAGGCCGATGCGCTGGCCGTTCTGGATCGACAGCGTGACGCGCTCGACGATCGGGATTTCCGCTCCGTCGTCGGCGTGGTAGCCGCAGCAGACGTCCTCCATCACCATCATCGGGTTCGGCGCCGCATCGGGCGTGCGGAATTCGAACGTGAACGGCGACGCGATGTGCGCGGGCGCGATCAGCTCCATCTTCTCGAGCGCCTTCATCCGGCTTTGCGCCTGCTTGGCCTTGGTCGCCTTGGCCTTGAAGCGGTCGACGAAGCTCTGCAGGTGCTCGATCGTCTTCTGCTGCTTTTCGTACGCGCTTTGCTGCAGCGCCAGTTGCTGGGCACGCAGCACTTCGAATTGCGAGTAGTTGCCGCCGTAGCGTTTCACCTGGCGGTTTTCAAGATGCAGCGTGACGTTGCAGATCGAATCGAGGAACTCGCGATCGTGCGAGATCACGACGAGCGTGCCGGCGTAGCGGTGCAGCCAGTCTTCGAGCCAGACGATCGCGTCGAGGTCGAGGTGGTTCGTCGGTTCGTCGAGCAGCAGCAGGTCGGAGCGGCACATGAGTGCCTGCGCGAGGTTCAGCCGCATGCGCCAGCCGCCGGAGAAGCTTGCGACGGATTCGCGTGTTTGCGCGAGCGTGAAGCCGAGGCCGAGCAGCAGCGCTTCGGCGCGTGCCGGTGCGGTGTAGCCGTCGGCATCGGCGAACGCCGCATGGGCATCGGCTTCGGCCGCGCCGTCATGCGCGGCCGACGCGGCGGCGATGCGCGCCTCGATCTCGCGCAGCGCGGTGTCGCCGTCGAGCGTGTAGTCGAGCGCCGAGCGGTCGACGGCCGGCGTTTCCTGCGACACGTGGGCGATCCGCCACGACGGCGGCATCGAGAAATCGCCTCCGTCGGAATGCAGCTCGCCGCGCAGCACGGAAAACAGCGTCGACTTGCCGGCGCCGTTCGCGCCGATCAAGCCGGCTTTCTCGCCGGGATTGAGCACGAAGGAGGCCGACTCGAACAGCGGCTTGGTGCCGCGCGCAAGACTGAACTGATTGAAACGGATCACGGCGGAAATGGCTGGCCAAAACCGCTATTCTAGACCGCGCGCCGGTCGTGCCGGGCATCGGCCGCTCGGCCGATGCCGCAACGGCGCAATTTCGCCTAGACTCCACGTCGATCCGGTTTCGTAAAAGGAGTGCCCGATGTCCACCCTGTATTCGTTCAGCGCAGAGACGCTCGCCGGTGCGCCGGTA
The DNA here is from genome assembly GCF_902833145.1 of Burkholderia sp. BCC0506. Lineage (GTDB taxonomy): Bacteria > Pseudomonadota > Gammaproteobacteria > Burkholderiales > Burkholderiaceae > Burkholderia. Next base: position 216,733 of record NZ_CADFEN010000014.1, read on the forward strand.
TCGCTCGACGCGTATCGCGGCAAGGTGCTGCTGATCGTCAATACCGCGAGCGAGTGCGGTTTCACGCCGCAGTACGCCGGTCTGCAGAAGCTGTACGACCAGTACGCGGCGCGCGGCTTCTTCGTGCTCGGCTTCCCGTGCAACCAGTTCGGCAAGCAGGAGCCGGGCGACGCCGCGCAGATCGGTGCGTTCTGCGAGCGCAACTACGGCGTCACGTTCCCGATGTTCGCGAAGATCGACGTGAAGGGCGAGCATGCGCATCCGTTGTATCGCTACCTGACCGACGAGGCGCCCGGCATTCTCGGCCTGAAGGCGATCAAGTGGAATTTCACGAAATTCCTGATCGATCGCGAAGGGCGCATCGTGAAGCGCTACGCGCCGTCCACCAAGCCCGACGAAATCGCCGCGGATATCGACAAGCTGCTGTGACGGCGACGCGCGGCGTACGCCGCGCCGGTGCGGATCGTGCGGGCGCGGCCGTCGCTGCGGCGGTTACAGGATCGGCGCGAACAGCCGCGCGACGTGCATCGCGATGCGCCGCCAGGCGGGCGACTTCCGGTATTCGTCCGCATCGACTTCGTACGCCTGTGCGAAGTCGGCATCGAGCATCGTTTCCACTTCATCGGCGAACGCGCGATCGACGGTCATGACCATGACCTCGAAATTGAGGCGGAACGAGCGGTTGTCGAGATTCGCGCTGCCGACCGCCGCCGCGATGCGGTCGATCAGCACGACCTTCTGGTGCAGGAAGCCGGGCCGGTAGCGGAACACCTTCACGCCCGCATCGACGAGGTCGCGCGCGTAAAGCTTGGACGCCTCGAACACGACATAGTGGTCGCGCCGGCTGGGGATCAGGATGCGGACGTCGACGCCGCGCATCACGGCGAGCTTCAGCGCGCAGATCACGGCTTCGTCGGGAACGAGGTACGGCGTGGTGATCCAGACGCGCTCGCGGGCGGCATTGATCGATTCGACGAAGAACAGCGAACCCGTTTCCTGCTTGTCCGCCGGCCCCATCGGCACCGCGAGGCAATGCATGCCGTCGCCGGGCTGCGCGGGCGGCGGCAGCGCGATGGGCGGCAGCTTCTGCGTGGCCCAGTGCCAGTCCTCGGCGAACACGTACTGGATGCTCGCCACCACGGGGCCGCGGATCTCGATGTGGGTGTCGCGCCATGGCGACAGACGCGGCTTCGCGCCGAGATATTCGACGCCGACGTTGTGGCCGCCGACGAACGCGCGATTGCCGTCGACGACGACGATCTTGCGATGGTTGCGGAAGTTCAGCTGGAAACGATTGACGAACTTCCGGTTGGTCGCGAACGGATGGACCTCGACGCCGCCCCGGCGCAATGCGTCGACGTAGCCGCGCGGCAGATCGAAGCTGCCGATGCTGTCGTACAGCAGGCAGCAGCGCACGCCGGCCGCCGCGCGCGCGAGCAGCGAGTCGCGCAGCATGCGGCCGAGCGCGTCGTCGCGCACGATGAAGAACTGGACGAGCACGTAGTCGCGCGCGGTGTCGATCGCCGACAGGATGGCCGAGAACGTCGCGTCGCCGTTCACGAGCGTGCGCACCGAATTGCCGCCGAGGAACGGCATGCCGCCGAGCCGCGTGAGCGCGAGCACGGCGGCCTGGCCCAGCGCGTCGGCGGCCGGCCCGTCGGTCGCGTCGGCGGTGCGCCACGGCGAGCGCGGCGTGTGCGTGCGCAACATGTCGAGCTCGTGGCGCCGGGCGTCGACGTAGCCGGAGAATTTGCTGCGGCCGAGGAACAGGTACGGAACGAGCGTCAGGTACGGCATGGCCGTGAGCGACACGGCCCACGCGATCGCGCCTTGCGACGTGCGCGTGTTCATGATTGCGTGGCATGCCGCAACGATCCCGAGCACGTGGATGGTCAGGATCAGGGTGCCGAGATGTAGCCAGTCGAGGGTCATGGGCGCGTAAAGGACTCCCGAGCGGACTCCCGAGGGGATTCCGGAGGTCGTGCGGCCGGGCGGCCGCCTACGCGCATCTTACCCAACCGTGCGGCGCAACGGTGCGCCGCACGGCAGGCGGCCCGGAAACGCTCAGGCCTTGCGCGGCAGATCCGACGCCTGGATCAGGAACACGGCGTCGTCGCCGGCGCTGGTGGGCAGCCACGTGAGTTCGAGGCCGCCGAACGCCGCTTCGACGTGCTCGCGCTCGTTGCCGATCTCGACGACGAGCACGCCGTCGTCATGCAGCCAGCGGTGTGCGTCGGCGACGATGCGTCGCACGATGTCCATCCCGTCGTCGCCGCCGGCGAGCGCCATCTCCGGCTCGTGCCGGTATTCGGGCGGCAGCGCGGCCATCGACGCGGCGTTCACGTACGGCGGATTCGTCAGGATCACGTCGTAGCGCGAGCCGGGATCGGTGCGGAACGCGGGCAGCGGGGCGTAGAGGTCGCCGCGGTGCAGCCCGATGCGATCTTCGAGGCCGTAGTCGCGCACGTTGATTTCCGCGACTTCGAGCGCCTTGTCCGACAGGTCGACCGCGTCGATCTCGGCGTTCGGGAACGCGCTCGCCGCGAGGATCGCGAGGCAGCCGGAGCCGGTACACAGTTCGAGCACCGCGCCGACCTGCTCGGGATCGGCGACATACGGCTGCAGCCCGTCGTCGAGCAGTTCGCCGATGAACGAGCGCGGCACGATCACGCGTTCGTCGACGTAGAAGCGGTGGCCATGCATCCATGCTTCATGCGTCAGGTACGCGGCCGGCACGCGGTCGGTCGCGCGTCGTTCGATCACCGCGAGCACGGCCGCGATTTCGTCGGGCAAGAGGCGCGCGTCGAGGAACGGCTCGAGCGTGTCGAGCGGCAGATCGAGCGTATGCAGCACGAGGTAGGCCGCCTCGTCGTACGCGTTGTCGGACCCGTGGCCGAACGCGAGCTTCGCTTTCGAGAAGCGCGTGACCGCGTAGCGCAGCAGGTCGCGAACTGTGGCAAAAGGTGTCGTCATGCGAGGCTCCGTCAGGCGATCAGTTGTTCGAGCACGCGTCGGTACACGTTCTTCAGCGGGTCGACGAAGCGCACCTCGATGTGCTCGTCGATCTTGTGGATGCTGCCGTTCGGCGGGCCGAACTCGATCACCTGCGGGCAGATGCGCGCGATGAAGCGGCCGTCCGACGTGCCGCCCGTCGTCGACAGTTCGGTCGTGATGCCGGTTTCGCTGCGGATCGCGTTCTCAAGCGCATTCGACAGTTCGCCGCGCGGCGTGAGGAACGGCAGGCCGCTCACCGACCACTTCAACGTGTACTCGAGGCCGTGCTTGTCGAGGATCGTGTGCACGCGGGCCTGCAGGCCCTCGACGGTGCTCGCCGTCGAGAAGCGGAAATTGAACAGCAGGTCCGCGTGGCCGGGGATCACGTTGGTCGCGCCGGTGCCGGCATGCAGGTTCGACACTTGCCAGGTGGTCGGCGGGAAGTATTCGTTGCCTTCGTCCCATTGCTCGGCGGCGAGCTCGGCGAGCGCCGGCGCGAGCAGATGGATCGGGTTCTTCGCGAGGTGCGGATACGCGATGTGGCCCTGCACGCCCTTGACGACGAGTTCACCGGACATCGACCCGCGGCGGCCGTTCTTGACGACGTCGCCGAGCTCGGCGGTCGACGTCGGCTCGCCGACGATGCAGTAGTCCAGGCGCTCGCCGCGTGCCTGCAGCAATTCGACGACCTTCACGGTGCCGTCGGTGGCCGGGCCTTCCTCGTCGCTCGTGATCAGGAACGCGATCGCGCCGCGGTGGTCGGGATGAGCCGCGACGAATTCCTCGGACGCGACGACGAACGCCGCGAGCGACGTCTTCATGTCGGCCGCGCCGCGGCCGTACAGCTTGCCGTCGCGATGGGCGGGGATGAACGGCGGCGAAGTCCACTGCTCGAGCGGGCCGGTCGGCACGACGTCGGTGTGGCCCGCGAACGCGAGCAGCTTGCCGTCGCGGCCGTCGGTGCCGCGCTTGACGGCCCACAGGTTGGTCACGCCGTGCGACGCGATGGTCTCGCATTCGAAGCCGAGCGCGGCGAGGCGCTCGGTCATGATCTGCTGGCAGTGCTGGTCGTCGGGCGTCACGGACGCGCGGGCGATCAGCTGTTCGGTAAGGGCTAGGGTGGCGGACATGGTTCGGACCACTTTCGATAAAAAATGCCGGCGCGGGGGCCGGCAGCGACAGGGTGTCGGGCGTCGGGCGGCGCCCGCAGGCGCCGCCGGGGCGGCCCTATGCGGCAAACAACGCCGCGTATTGATCGGCCGCGAAGCCGAGCGATTTCACGCGGCCGTTGACGACGAGCACGGGGCGCTTGATGACCGACGGCTTGTGGATCATCAGCGCGACCGCGCCGGTCTTGGTTTCGGCGGCCGCCTTCATCGCGTCGTCCAGGCCGCGCCACGTGGTGCCGCGCTTGTTCACGAGCGCGTCGAGCGACACGTCCTTCAGCCAGTCTTCGATCAGCGGCGCGCTGACGCCGAGCTTCTTGAAATCGTGGAATTCGAATTCGACGCCGTGATCGTCGAGCCACACGCGGGCCTTCTTCACGGTGTCGCAGTTCGGAATGCCGTAGACGACCACGGTGTGCGGCTTCGCCATCAGTCGCCTCGCAGCAGCTCGTTCAGGCCGACCTTCGCACGCGTCTTCGCGTCGACCTTCTTGACGATCACCGCGCAGTACAGGCTGTGCGAGCCGTCCTTCGACGGCAGGTTGCCGGCGACGACGACCGAGCCGGCCGGGATGCGGCCGTAGCTGACTTCACCCGTCTCGCGGTCGTAGATCTTCGTGCTCTGGCCGAGGTACACGCCCATCGAGATCACCGAGTTTTCCTCGACGATCACGCCTTCGACGACTTCCGAGCGCGCGCCGATGAAGCAGTTGTCCTCGATGATGACCGGGTTCGCCTGCAGCGGCTCCAGTACGCCGCCGATGCCGACGCCGCCCGACAGGTGCACGTTCTTGCCGATCTGCGCGCACGAGCCGACCGTCGCCCACGTGTCGACCATCGTGCCTTCGTCGACGTACGCGCCGATGTTGGTGTACGACGGCATCAGCACGACGTTCTTCGCGATGAACGAGCCGCGGCGCGCGATGGCCGGCGGCACGACGCGGAAGCCGCCCGCGGCGAAGTCTTCGGCCGTGTAGTTCGCGAACTTCGACGGCACCTTGTCGTAGAACTGCGAGTAGCCGCCGGCCGGCATCGGCGCGTTGTCCTCCAGGCGGAACGACAGCAGCACGGCCTTCTTCAGCCACTGGTGGACCGTCCAGTTGCCGTCGATCTTCTCGGCGACGCGCAGCGCGCCTTTGTCGAGCTGCTCGATCGCGTGAGCGACGGCTTCGCGGACGTCGGCGGGCGCGGCCTTCGGCGACAGCTCGGCGCGGTTTTCCCAGGCGGTATCGATGATTTGCTGAAGTTGTTGCGACATGTTCGTTTTCGCAGGAGATGAATGGAATTGATCGGGATGGACGATTACCGCGCGAGTGAGCGGCAGAAATCGACGATGCGTTGCGCGCCCTCGACGCATTCGGGGGTGCCCGCGACGAGCGCGATCCGGATGAAATCGCGGCCCGGGTTCGTGCCGTGCGCGTCGCGCGCGAGGTACGAGCCGGGCAGAACCGTCACATTATAGTCGGCGTACAGGCGGCGGGCGAACTCGGTGTCCGACAGGCCGGTGCGCGCGACGTTGGCCCACAGGTAGAACGCGGCATCGGGCAGCTTCACGTCGATCACGTCGGCGAGCATCGGCGTGACCGTGTTGAACTTCTGCAGATACAGCGCGCGGTTCTCGCGCACATGCGCCTCGTCGTTCCACGCGGCGATGCTCGCGTGCTGCCACACCGGCGACAGCGCGGCGCCGTGGTACGTGCGGTACAACAGGAATTGCTTCAGCAGCGCGGCGTCGCCGGCGACGAAGCCCGAACGCATGCCCGGCACGTTCGAGCGCTTCGACAGGCTGGAGAGCATCACGAGCCGCTCGAAGCCGCGGCCGAGGCGGTGTGCGGCCTCGAGGCCGCCGAGCGGCGGCGCCGCTTCGTCGAAATAGATTTCCGAATAGCACTCGTCGGACGCGATCACGAAACCGTGGCGGTCGGACAGCGCGAACAACTCGCGCCAATCGTCGAGCGTCAGCACGGCGCCCGTCGGGTTGCCGGGCGAGCACACGTACAGCAGTTGCGTGCGCGCCCACACGTCGTCGGGCACGGCCGCGTAGTCGCACGCGAAGTTGCGCGCCGGGTCGCTGTTCGCGAAATAGGGTTCGGCACCGGCCAGCAGCGCCGCGCCTTCGTAAATTTGATAGAAAGGATTCGGACAGAGTACGATCGCCTTCTTGCCGTCCGTGCGCGCTCGCGCGTCGATCACCGTCTGCGCGAGCGAGAACAGCGCCTCGCGCGAACCCGACACCGGCAGCACCTGCGTGGCCGGATCGATCGCCGGCAGCCCGTAGCGGCGCTCGAGCCAGTGCGCGATCGACGTGCGCAGCGCGTCCGAGCCGGCGGTGGCCGGGTACGACGCGAGGCCGTCGAGCGCGGCCACCACGGCGTCTCGGATCAGCGCCGGCGTCGCGTGTTTGGGCTCGCCGATGCCGAAGCTGATCGGTTTGAGGGCGCCGGAAGGCGTCACGTCCTTGAACAGGGCGCGCAGCTTTTCGAAGGGATAGGGCTGGAGCGAGTCGAGTCGAGGGTTCACGGGCGAAGCGGCCATCGCGGCCGGTTGGAGCGAAAGAAGCGGCGGGCGCGCCGCGCGGCTGCGAACGGGCGCCGGGGCGCGCGGCTCGCAACGGACGATTATAGCGTGACGGAATGCGGTCACGGCCTGCCGGAACGGCGGCCGGGCCGGTCGAATAAAGGGTATCGAACAAATGCACAACGCGGTACGCGGCAGCCTGCCGACGCTGGCCATCCTGATCGGCGCGTCGGTATGGGGCCTGATCTGGTATCCGCTGCGGATCCTCGCGTCGCTCGGCGTGACGGGCACGCTGGCGAGCGCGCTGACGAGCCTCGTCGCGTTCCTGTTCGTGATCGTCGCGCGGCACCGCGCGATCGCGACGCTGCGCTGGCATTGGGTGCTGCCGGGCATCGCGGTGACGGCCGGCGTGACGAATCTCGGGTTCGTATGGGGCACGATCCACGGCGAGGTGCTGCGCGTGATGCTGCTGTTCTACCTGACGCCGGCCTGGACCGCGATCTACGCGCACTTCCTGCTGCGCGAGCGGCTGACCTGGGCCGGCGCGGGGCTCGCGGCGCTGTCGATCGGCGGCGCGATGCTGATGCTGTGGTCGCCGGCGCTCGGCTTGCCGCTGCCGGCCAACCCGGCCGAATGGGCCGGTCTCGCGGCCGGGCTGAGCTTCGCGATGAGCAACGTGCTGGTGATCAAGGCGAGCCGCGAGCTGCCCGACATGCGCGCGGAAATGCGCACCGCGACGCTGTTCGGCGGCGCGGCCGTGTTCGGCGCGATCGCGTCGCTGGTCGAAGGGCTGCCGGCCGCGCCGGCGAGCGGCCAACTGGGCGTGGCCGCGCTGATCGTCGCGGCGATCGGCGTGACGATGGCGTCGAACAACCTGCTCGTCCAGTACGGCCTCGCGCGCGTGCCGGCGAACCGCGCGTCGATCATCATGCTGTTCGAGATCGTGATCACCGCGCTGTCGGCGTGGGTGTTCGCGAACGAGCTGCCGAGCGCGCGCGAATGGGCGGGCGGCGCGTGCATCGTGCTCGCGACGTTGCTGTCGAGCCGGGTCCATCGTGCCGCGCCCACACCGGACAAACCCGGCGACGGTCGGGACGGCGCACGCGCGATGGTATGATGGAAGCCGTTTGCGGGGCCCAACGCTGTATGCGCGCGGCCCCGTTTTTGAATTCCGGGGCGCGTGGCGCGCAGGGGCTCTCCGGCCCCGCGCCGGGCGGCCCCGTCCGTTTCATACCTTCTTCACATCCGATACCGCCGTGCGTCTGAGCTCGATCAAACTCGCTGGCTTCAAATCCTTCGTCGATCCCACGCATTTCCAGGTTCCGGGCCAGCTCGTCGGCGTGGTCGGCCCGAACGGATGCGGCAAGTCCAACATCATCGACGCCGTGCGCTGGGTGCTCGGCGAATCGCGCGCCTCCGAGCTGCGCGGCGAATCGATGCAGGACGTGATCTTCAACGGTTCGACCGCCCGCAAGCCCGGCAGCCGGGCCAGCGTCGAACTGATCTTCGACAACTCCGACGGCCGCGCGGCCGGGCAGTGGGGCCAGTACGGCGAGATCGCCGTGAAGCGCGTGCTGACGCGCGACGGCACGTCGAGCTACTACATCAACAACCTGCCGGCGCGCCGCCGCGACATCCAGGACATCTTCCTCGGCACGGGCCTCGGCCCGCGGGCGTACGCGATCATCGGGCAGGGCATGATCGCGCGGATCATCGAGGCGAAGCCGGAAGAGCTGCGCGTGTTCCTCGAGGAAGCCGCGGGCGTGTCGAAGTACAAGGAACGCCGCCGCGAAACCGAGAACCGCCTGCACGACACGCGCGAGAACCTGACGCGCGTCGAGGACATCGTGCGCGAGCTCGGCGCGAACCTCGAAAAGCTCGAGGCGCAGGCGGTGGTCGCGACCAAGTACAAGGAACTCGTCGCCGACGGCGAGGAGAAGCAGCGCCTGTTGTGGCTGCTGCGCAAGAACGAGGCCGCCGGCGAGCAGCAGAAGCAGCAGCGCGCGATCGAACAGGCGCAGATCGACCTGGAAGCGCAGACGGCGAAGCTGCGCGAGGTCGAGGCGCAGCTCGAGACGCTGCGGGTCGCGCACTACTCGGCGAGCGACGCGATGCAGGGCGCGCAGGGCGCGCTCTACGAGGCGAACGCCGAGGTGAGCCGTCTCGAAGCCGAGATCAAGTTCATCGTCGAATCGCGCAATCGCGTGCAGGCGCAGATCGCCGCGCTGAACGCGCAGCGCGAGCAGTGGCGCGCGCAGGCCGAGAAGGCGCAGGACGAGCTCGAGGAAGCCGAAGAGGCGCGCGCGATCGCCGACGAGAAGGCCGCGCTCGCCGAAGACAACGCGGCCGCGAAGCACGATGCGCTGCCGGCCCTCGAAGCGAAGTGGCGCGACGCGCAGGCGCAGCTCAACGACGAGCGCGCGCGGATCGCGCAGACCGAACAGTCGCTGAAGCTCGAAGCCGCGCACCAGCGCAACGCCGACCAGCAGCTCCAGCAGCTTCAGCAGCGCCACGAACGCCTGAAGGCGGAGGCGGGCGGGCTCGACGCGCCGGACGAAACGCAGCTCGAAGAGCTGCGCATGCAGCTGGCCGAGCAGGAAGAGATTCTCGCGCAAGCGCAGGCGCGCCTTGCCGATGCACAGGAAACGGTGCCGCGCCTCGACGGCGAGCGCCGCGCCGCGCAGGAGCGCGTGCAGGCCGAAGCCGCGCAGATCCACCAGCTGGAGGCGCGCCTCGCCGCGCTGAAGCAGCTGCAGGACAACGTGCAGACCGAGGGCAAGGTACAGCCGTGGCTCGACAAGCACGAGCTCGGCGCGCTGCCGCGTCTGTGGAAGAAGCTGCACGTCGAGGCCGGCTGGGAAGCGGCGCTCGAGGCAGTGCTGCGCGAGCGTCTCGCCGCGCTCGAAGTGTCGAATCTCGACTGGGTGAAGGCCTTCGCGACCGATGCGCCGCCCGCGAAGCTCGCGTTCTACGCACCGCCCGCGGCCGGCGAGCCGCCTGCCGCGGTGGCCGGGCTGCGGCCGGTGCTGTCGCTCGTGCGCATCGACGACGCGGGCATCCGCGCGGTGCTGAACGACTGGCTCGGCAACGTGTACGTCGCCGACGACGTCGCGCAGGCGCTCGCGACGCGCACGCAGCTGCCGGCGGGCGGCGCGTTCGTCGTCAAGGCCGGCCATATTGTCACGCGCGTCGGCGTACAGCTGTACGCCGCCGATTCGGAGCAGGCCGGGATGCTGGCCCGCCAGCAGGAAATCGAGAACCTGACGCGCCAGGTGCGCGCGCAGGCGTTGCTCGCCGACGAAGCGCGTACCGCCGCCGTTCGTGCGGAAGCCGCGCACACGCAGGCCACGCAGGCGCTGGGCGACGTGCGCGCCCAGGTCGAACGGGCGACGCAGCGCGTGCACGCGCTGCAGATGGACGTGCTGAAGCTCGCGCAGGCGCACGAGCGCTATACGCAGCGCAGCACGCAGATTCGCGAGGAACTCGAGGAAATCGGCGCGCAGATCGAAGAGCAGCGTGCGCTGCGCGCGGAGTCGGAAGCGAATTTCGAGCGCTTCGACGGCGAGCTCGCGGAACTGCAGGCGCGCTTCGAGGACAACCAGCTCGCGTTCGAGTCGCTCGACGAATCGCTGACGCAGGCGCGTCAGGAGGCGCGCGACCTGGAGCGCGGCGCGAACGACGCGCGCTTCGCCGCGCGCAACGCGGTAACCCGGATCGACGAGCTCAAGCGCACGATCCAGGTGGCGCACGAGCAGAGCGAGCGCGTCGCCGCGTCGCTGGAAGACGCGCGCGCCGAACTCGAGACGATCAACGAGCAGACCGCGCACACGGGCCTGCAGGACGCGCTCGAGATTCGCGCGGTGAAGGAAGAGGCGCTGCAGGCCGCGCGCATCGAGCTCGACGACCTGACCGCGAAGCTGCGCGCGTCCGACGAGCAGCGGCTCGTCGCCGAGCGCTCGCTGCAGCCGCTGCGCGACCGCATCACCGAACTGCAACTGAAGGAGCAGGCCGCGCGCCTGTCCGTCGAGCAGTTCGCCGAGCAGCTCGCGGCGGCCGAGGTCGACGAGGCCGCGCTGGCCGCGAAGCTGACGCCGGATCTGAAGCCGTCGTACCTGCAGGGCGAAGTCACGCGCCTGAACAACGCGATCAACGCGCTCGGCCCGGTGAACATGGCCGCGCTCGACGAGCTGAAGGCCGCGAGCGAGCGCAAGGTGTTCCTCGACGCGCAATCGGCCGACCTGATCGACGCGATCACGACGCTCGAGGACGCGATCCACAAGATCGACCAGGAAACCCGCACGCTGCTGCAGGGCACCTTCGACGAGGTCAACCGCCATTTCAGCGACCTGTTCCCGCGCCTGTTCGGCGGCGGCCAGGCGAAGCTGATCATGACGGGCGACGAGATTCTCGATGCCGGCGTGCAGGTGATGGCGCAGCCGCCCGGCAAGAAGAACGCGACGATTCACCTGCTGTCGGGCGGCGAGAAGGCGCTGACCGCGACCGCGCTGGTGTTCGCGATGTTCCAGCTGAACCCGGCGCCGTTCTGTCTGCTCGACGAGGTCGACGCGCCGCTGGACGATGCGAATACCGAGCGCTTCGCGAATCTCGTGCGCGCGATGTCCGACAAGACGCAGTTCCTGTTCATCTCGCACAACAAGATCGCGATGGAAATGGCGCAGCAGCTGATCGGCGTGACGATGCAGGAGCAGGGCGTGTCGCGGATCGTCGCGGTGGACATGGAAACCGCCGCGGGTTTTGCCCAGAATTGACGTTTGACGAAACCGGACCGCGTTCGCGCGGCGCATGGGCGCCCGTTCGCGGTCCCGACGAAAAGAATTGCTGATGGAGCGTGCATGGACGAGTTGACACTCGGTTTGATCGGCGCGGGCGCCGTCGTGGTGGGCGGCGTCGTGGTCTACAACGCATGGCAGGGCGCGAAAGTGCGGCGCAGGATGCCGCGCCCGATGCCGGAAGAGGCGGCCGAGGCGATGAATCGCCCGGAGCGCGACGAAGAGTTGCCGTTCATCGAACCGGTGCGTCAGCCGGTGCGCCGCGAGCCCGCGGCACCGGCCGCGGCGGCGACGACGGCCGCGGCCGACGCCGCGCGCGTCGAGCCGACGTTCGGCGGCGCCGCGCCGGCCGATACACCGGCAGACCTGCAGGCCGAGGCGACGGGTGTGGACGCGTCGTCCGAATCGGGCGAACCGGCCGCCGGCGAAGAAGCCGTGCCCGCCGCCACGCACGAAGCGGCGACCGAGCCGGCCGAGCCGACCGAACCCGTGATGCCGGCCGCGACGACGGTCTCGTCGGCGCCGCCCGCGATCGTCGACCGCCGGATCGACTGCATCGTGCCGATCCGCCTCACCGGCCCGCTGCCGGGCGACAAGATCCTGCCGGTCGCGCAGCGGCTGCGCCGCGCGGGCAGCAAGCCCGTGCACATCGAAGGCAAGCCGGAAGGCGGCCAGTGGGAACTGCTGCAGAACGGCGTGCGCTACGAGGAACTGCGGGCGGCCGCGCAGCTCGCGAACCGCAGCGGTGCGCTGAACGAGCTCGAATTCTCCGAATTCGTGACGGGCGTCCAGCAGTTCGCCGATGCGATCGACGGCGCGCCGGAATTCCCGGACATGATGGAAACGGTCGCGATGGCGCGCGAGCTCGACGGGTTTGCCGCGCAGTGCGATGCGCAACTGTCGATCAACGTGATGTCGGACGGTGCGCCGTGGTCCGCGAACTACGTGCAGGCGGTCGCGTCGCAGGACGGGCTGCTGCTGTCGCGCGACGGCACGCGCTTCGTGAAGCTCGATGCGAAGCAGAATCCGGTGTTCATGCTGCAGTTCGGCGATACGAACTTCCTGCGCGACGACCTGACGTACAAGGGCGGCAACATGATCACGCTGGTGCTCGACGTGCCGGTGGCGGAGGAGGACATCCTGCCGTTCCGGCTGATGTGCGATTACGCGAAGTCGCTGTCCGAGCGGATCGGCGCACGCGTCGTCGACGATTCGCGCCGGCCGCTGCCGGAATCGACGCTGCTCGCGATCGAGCAACAGCTGATGAAGCTGTACGCGAAACTCGAGGAAGCCGGCATTCCGGCCGGTTCGGCCGTCACGCGCCGCCTCTTCAGCCAGTAACAACGCGATGGCGTGGACGGCGGGTCTCGCCGCCGTCGTTCGTCACTGCGGCGTGCACCGTTTCGTGTGCGCCGCAGCACGCCGCAGCCTGCCATCGGGCCCGCATTGCGTGCCCCGTTGCGGCGTCAAACTGAGATAATCGGGCATCCGATTTTTCAGAACGAATCTACCGCCAGCATGGCCCGAACCCAAGCCGAACCGCCAGCCAGCCAGCCCGACGCGCGCGCCGCGTGGTTGCGCGATCAACTCGAGCGGGCGAACCACGCCTATTACGTGCTCGACCAGCCGGATCTGCCCGACGCCGAATACGACCGGCTGTTCCGCGAGCTGCAGCAGCTCGAAATCGACCACCCCGAGCTCGTGACGCCCGATTCGCCGACGCAGCGCGTCGGCGGCGAAGCGGCCGGCGGCTTCACGCCGGTCGTCCACGATGCGCCGATGCTGTCGCTGAACAACGGCTTCGCCGACGAGGACATCGTCGCGTTCGACAAGCGCGTCGCCGACGCGCTCGCCAAGACGACCGATCTCGCCGGCTCGGTGACCGACCCCGTCGAATACGCGTGCGAACTGAAGTTCGACGGCCTGGCGATCTCGCTGCGCTACGAGCAGGGCGTGTTCGTGCAGGCCGCGACGCGCGGCGACGGGACGACGGGCGAGGACGTGACCGAGAACGTGCGCACGATCCGCTCGATTCCGCTGAAGCTGAAGGGCAAGCACGTGCCGGCCGTGCTCGACGTGCGCGGCGAGGTGCTGATGTTCAAGCGCGATTTCGCACGTCTGAACGAACGCCAGCGCGCGGCCGAGCAGCGCGAATTCGCGAATCCGCGCAACGCGGCGGCCGGCAGCCTGCGCCAGCTCGACTCGAAGATCACCGCGCAGCGCCCGCTGTCGTTCTTCGCGTACGGGATCGGCGTGCTCGACGGGATGCCGATGCCCGACACGCACAGCGCGCTGCTCGACTGGTACGAGTCGCTCGGCCTGCCCGTGAACCGCGAGCGCGCGGTCGTGCACGGTGCCGAGGGCTTGCTCGAGTTTTTCCGCAAGGTCGGCGAGAAGCGTGAGTCGCTGCCGTACGACATCGACGGCGTCGTCTACAAGGTCAACCGGCGCGACGAGCAGGAGCGGCTCGGCTTCGTGTCGCGCGCGCCGCGCTTCGCGCTCGCGCACAAATTTCCGGCGCAGGAAGCGCTGACGAAGCTCGTCGCGATCGACGTGCAGGTGGGCCGCACCGGTGCGATCACGCCGGTCGCGCGGCTCGAGCCGGTGTTCGTCGGCGGCGCGACCGTGACCAACGCGACGCTGCACAACGAGGACGAAGTACGCCGCAAGGACATCCGGATCGGCGACACCGTGATCGTGCGCCGCGCGGGCGACGTGATTCCGGAAGTCGTCGGCGCGCTGCTCGACCGGCGCCCGGCGGACGCGGCCGAATTCGTGATGCCGACCGAATGCCCGGTGTGCGGCTCGAAGATCGAGCGCCTGCCGGACGAGGCGATCGCGCGCTGCACGGGCGGGCTGTTCTGCCCGGCGCAGCGCAAGCAGGCGCTGTGGCATTTCGCGCAGCGCCGCGCGCTCGATATCGACGGCCTCGGCGAGAAGATCATCGACCAGCTCGTCGAGCTCAATCTGGTCCGTACGCCGGCCGACCTGTTCAATCTCGGGTTCGCGACGCTGGCCGAGCTCGACCGGTTCGCCGAGAAATCCGCGCAGAACCTGCTCGATTCGCTCGAGAAGGCGAAGCACACGACGCTCGCGCGCTTCATCTACGGGCTCGGTATCCGGCATGTCGGCGAATCCACCGCGAAGGATCTCGCGAAGCATTTCGGGTCACTGACGCCGATCATGGACGCGTCGATCGAGGAACTGCTCGAAGTCAACGACGTCGGGCCGATCGTCGCCGAGTCGATTCACCAGTTCTTCGCCGAAGAGCATAACCGCACGGTGATCGAGCAATTGCGCGCGCCGGGCAAGGTCACGTGGCCGGAAGGGCCGCCCGCGCCGAAGGCGCCGCAGGGCGTGCTCGCCGGCAAGACGGTCGTGCTGACGGGCACGCTGCCGAATCTCACGCGCGATGCGGCGAAGGAGATGCTCGAAGCGGCGGGCGCCAAGGTGGCCGGTTCGGTATCGAAGAAGACGGATTACGTGGTCGCGGGCGCCGAAGCCGGCAGCAAGCTCGCGAAGGCCGAGGAACTCGGCATCCCCGTGCTGGACGAAGACGGTCTGCACCAACTCCTGGAGGGCAATACGCCATGATTCGCGAGATCCTGAAAATGGGCGATCCGCGCCTGCTCGAAGTCGCCCAACCGGTCGAGCGGTTCGATACGCCCGAGCTGCACGAGATCGTCGCGGACATGTTCGAGACGATGCATCACGCGAACGGCGCGGGGCTCGCCGCGCCGCAGATCGGCATCGGGCTGCAGATCATCATCTTCGGCTTCGGCAGCAACAACCGCTACCCGGATGCGCCGCCGGTACCCGAGACCGTGCTGATCAACCCGAAGATCGAGTACATGCCGCCGGACATGGAGGAGGGCTGGGAAGGCTGCCTGTCGGTGCCGGGCATGCGCGGCGTCGTCAGCCGCTACGCGAAGGTGCGCTACAGCGGTTACGACCAGTTCGGCGCGAAGATCGATCGCGTTGCCGAGGGGTTCCACGCGCGCGTGGTCCAGCACGAATACGATCACCTGATCGGCAAGCTGTATCCGATGCGGATCACCGACTTCACGCGCTTCGGTTTCACCGAGGTGCTGTTCCCCGGGCTCGATCCGGCCGACGACGATTGATCGCCGGTTCCCGGCAGACAAGAAAAAAGCCCGCTCGAGCGGTAATGCCGTTCAGTTAAGAACTGAACGGCATTTTTGTTTTTAGGGTTGGAGTTGTAAACAAAGCGGCAAGCTGTTAACTTGGTCAGCGATGCTGAAC
>NZ_CADFEN010000015.1 GCF_902833145.1 Burkholderia sp. BCC0506
CATCGAGGCCTGGCGCACTGACTACAACTCGGTGCGCCCGCATAGCGCCTTGGGGCAGTTGGCGCCGGACCAATTCCGGCAATTGCATCAACCGAAAACCGGCGAGCCCACTAACTTACGAATGGTGTACTCGGCGGGGTAAGGTCAGAAGCACGATGGTGCGGTCAGCTTTCCGCCTGCCGCAACCGTCACCTACTGCACTCCATCTCCAGACGAATCATCCAAAATCGCTGCGAAATGAACGCTTTATTCAGCGCGTCCACGTAAAATTTGCGAACCCCCCATCTCTGCATTCAAAACGATGAACGCCGTCACCCAGGTAGCCCGGGCCGTTTGCCCACATGATTGTCCGGACACGTGCGCAATGCGTGTGACCGTCGAGGACGGCAAGGCGATCAAGGTCACGGGTGATCCTGACCATCCTCCGACGCAGGGCGTGTTGTGCACGAAAGTCAGCCGGTACGCGGATCGCGTTCACCATCCTGATCGCCTTACTGTCCCGCTCAAGCGAGTCGGCGCGAAGGGAGAAGGGCGCTTCGCGCCGATCAGCTGGAGCGAGGCATTCGACGAGATCGGACGCCGCCTTGGTGAAATCGCCGCGCGCGCGCCGGAAGCAATCGTGCCGTACAGCTATGCGGGAACGATGGGGCTCGTGCAGGGCGAGGGCATCGCCCAACGCTTCTTCCACAAGCTCGGCGCCTCGCGGCTGGAGCGCACGATATGCGCGGCAGCCGGCGCGGCGGGGCTGCGATACACGTACGGCGGTAGTGTCGGCATGCACCTCGAGTACTTCGAGGAAAGCGAGCTGATTCTGATATGGGGCGCGAATCCGATTGCATCGAGCCTGCATTTCTGGACCCGCGCGCAGGAAGCGAAGCGCCGTGGCGCGCGTCTTGTCGCGATCGACCCGTATCGTTCGCTGACCGCGGAGAAATGCCATCAGCACATCGCACTGAAACCCGGTACCGATGGTGCGTTCGCGCTCGGCATGATGCATGTGTTGATTACCGAAAACCTGCTCGATCACGATTACATCGCCGACCATACGCTCGGCTTTGACGCGCTCAAGGCGCGCGCGATGTCCTATCCGCCCGACCGCGTCGCGCAGATCTGCGGCATCGACGCGTCGGAGCTGGTCGATCTTGCACGTCGCTACGGCGCCACGCGCAAGGCGTCGATTCGCCTCAACTACGGGATGCAGCGCGTTCGCGGCGGCGGCAACGCCGTGCGTGCGATCGCCAGCCTGCCGGCGCTGACGGGGGCGTGGCGCGATCGGGCGGGCGGTCTGCTGCTCTCGTCGTCGGAATCTGCGCCGGTAGACCAGGCGGCGCTGCTGCGTCCGGATCTGATGCCGGGCTGGCCGCACAAGTTGCCGCGGATCATCAACATGAACGCGATCGGCGACGCGCTGCTGCATCCGGGCGACGCGACGTTCGGGCCGAAGATCGAAGCGGTGATCGTGTACAACTCGAATCCGGTGGCGGTCGCGCCCGATTCGTCGAAGGTGGCCGCGGGCTTCGCACGCGACGATTTGTTCACGGTCGTTCTCGAGCACTTCAAGACGGATACGGTCGATTTCGCCGACATCGTATTGCCGGCGACCACGCAGCTTGAACATCTGGACGTCCACAAGTCGTACGGCCATACCTACGTGATGGCGAACCTGCCGGCGATTCCGCCGGTGGGCGACGCGCGGCCGAACACGGAGATCTTTCGCGGGATCGCGCGCAGCATGGGGCTCGACGAACCCGCGCTCCATCACAGCGACGAAGAGGTCGCGCGCGCGGCGCTTCGCTGGGACGACCCGGCGCTCGACAGCGACTGGGACACGCTGAAGCGGGCCGGGTGGCTGAAGCTCAAGCTGCCGGAGGCGCCATTCGCGAATGGCGGTTTCCGCACGCCGTCCGGCAAGTGCGAGTTCTACAGCCCGCGGCTCGAGCAGATGGGCTTGGACCCGGTCCCCGACTACCTGCCGCCGTTCGAGTCGGCCGAAGCCGCGCCCGAGCTCGCCGCACGCTATCCGCTGGCGATGATTTCGCCGCCGGCCCGCCACTTCCTGAACAGCACGTTCGTGAACGTCGACAGCCTGCGTTCGACCGAAGGCGAGCCGCACCTCGACATGCACCCGTCCGATGCCGACGCGCGCGGCATCGCCGAGGGCGACGTCGTCCGCGTCTTCAACGACCGCGGCTCGATGCAGGCGCGCGCGCGAATCACCGATCGCGCGCGTGCCGGGCTCGTCGTCGGATTGTCGATCTGGTGGAAGAAGCTGTCGCCGGACGGCAGGAACGCGAACGAAGTGACGAGCCAGGCGCTGACCGATTTAGGGAATTCGGCGACGTTTTACGATTGTCTTGTGGAAGTTGAGCGGATTTGATCGAATATCGACGTATGATCAGACGAAATTGACATGGAAGTTCGAAGTGGACATCTAACCCTGTTGTCTCGGGGCGAGGGAGTCGTTACGATGCGTTTTAGCACGACCATTCGAAAATCTGTGAGGAGACGCGCGGTATGGACAAAATTTGGCTGAAATCGTACCCACCCGGCGTTCCAGCCGAAATTGACGCGTCTCCTTACCCGTCCGTCCCGGACCTGCTCGACGAGAGTTTTCGGCAGTATCGCGACCGTACCGCGTTCGTCTGCATGGGCAAGGGCATCACGTACGGCGAACTCGACAAGCTGTCGCGCCAGTTCGGCGCATGGCTGCAATCCCGTGGCCTGGCGCGCGGAGCGCGCGTCGCGATCATGATGCCGAACGTGCTGCAGTATCCGGTGACGATCGCCGCGGTCCTGCGCGCCGGCTACACCGTCGTCAACGTCAACCCGCTCTATACGCCCCGCGAGCTCGAGCATCAGCTGAAGGACAGCGGTGCGGAGGCGATCGTCATCCTGGAGAATTTCGCGTCGACGCTGCAGGCCGTCATCGGCAATACGGCCGTCAAGCACGTGGTCGTCGCATCGATGGGCGACCTGCTGGGCTTCAAAGGGTGGCTCGTCAATTACGTCGTGCGCAACGTGAAGAAGATGGTGCCTGCGTGGCAGTTGCCGTCGTTCACGCGCTTCAAGGCTGCGCTGTCGGACGGGGCGCGACAGGCGTTCAAGCCGCAGAAGATCGGCCCGGACGACGTTGCGTTCCTGCAGTACACGGGCGGCACGACCGGCGTCGCGAAGGGCGCGACGCTGCTGCACCGGAACATCGTGTCGAACGTGCTGCAGGCCGGCGCCTGGCACCAGCCCGCTCACGAGAAATACCCGGACGTGGAGCAGTTCGTGACGGTGGTCGCGCTGCCGCTGTATCACGTGTTCGCGCTGACCGTCTGCGGTTTCCTGACGATGCGCACGGGCGGCATGGGCATCCTGATTCCGAACCCGCGCGACATCGCCGGCATGATCAAGGAGCTGAAGGGCTACCAGATCTCGACGATTCCGGCCGTCAACACGCTGTACAACGCGTTGCTGAACCATCCCGAATTCGGTCAGCTCGACCTGTCGAAGCTCGTGATCGCCAACGGCGGCGGCATGGCGATCCAGGAAGGCGTCGCGAAGCGGTGGTATGAAAAGACCCATACCGCGATCATCGAAGGATACGGGCTGTCCGAAACGTCGCCGGTGGCGACCTGCAATCCCGTGACGGCCACCGAGTACAGCGGCACGATCGGCCTGCCGCTGCCGTCGACCGAAGTCGCGATCCGCGACGATGCCGGCAACGACGTCGCGCTCGGCGAGCCCGGCGAGATCTGCATCCGCGGGCCGCAGGTGATGGCCGGCTACTGGAACCGGCCCGACGAGACCGCGAAGGTCATGTTCGCGGACGGCTTCTTCAAGACGGGCGACGTCGGCGTGATGGATGCGCGCGGCTACGTGAAGATCGTCGATCGGAAGAAGGACATGATTCTCGTGTCCGGCTTCAACGTATATCCGAACGAAGTCGAGGACGTGGTGGCGTCGCACCCGGGCGTGTTCGAGGTGGCGGCGGTCGGTGTGCCGGACGAGCATTCCGGCGAAGCCGTGAAGCTGTTCATCGTGAAAAAGGATCCGGCGCTGACCGACAAGGACATCCTTGCCTACTGCAAGGAGCGGCTCACCGGATACAAGCGGCCGAAGCTGGTCGAATTCCGGACGGAGCTGCCGAAGACGAACGTCGGCAAGATCCTGCGGCGCGAACTGCGCGACGGACGCGCGTGACGTCACGATGCGCTTGAATGAAAAAAGCCCGGCCTGTGCCGGGTTTTTTATTTGCGGCTGCGGGTGGGCGATCGGAAGCGTGCGGGAAGCGGCGAGCTTGCGTCTCGACGTGGCGGCAGGGGACGGCGCCGCGCCCGCCGCCGCACCGGAAAAGAAAAAGGCGCCCGAAGGCGCCTTCAATATGCAGCGGCTTGTCAGGCAAGCTGATTAGAACTTGTGACGGATACCGACGCGTGCCGCAACCTGGTTGCTGGTGCTCGACCCGGCCAGACCGTTGATCGCCGCCGTAGCCTTCAGGATGTTGCCGTTCGAATCGAGCACGTTGCCCGATGCGTGCTGGTACACGCCGATCACGTAGACGTCGGTGCGCTTCGACAGGAAGTAGTCGACGCCCAGCGAGCCCTGGTGGTACTTGGCTGCCGAGTTGCCGTCGATCTTGCTGCCTTGCGTGTAGTCGTACGCCGCGCCGAGGATCAACGCCGGGGTCAACTGGTACTTGAAGTTGATTTCGCCGTTGTTGAACGTCGCGGTCTGGTTCACGAACGGGCCTGCGGAGAAGCCCTTGAACTTCGTGTTCGAGTACGTCGCGCCGATCGTCGCTGCGCCGAACGTGTACGCGCCGCCTGCACCGATGACCTGGTACGTGTTCGCGTTGTTCGCGTACGCGCCGTAGATCGGCGACGAGACCGACGACGACGCGGAGCCGTTGTTGAACATGCCGCCGAACTGGTTCGGCGTGCGCGCGTTCAAGTAACCGACGCCGAGGACCAGCGGGCCGTTGTTGTAGCCTGCGCCGAGCGACCAGACCTGGTTCTTCGAGAACTGGCCTGCCTGGCCGCCGAAGCTGTACAGGCCGCCGAACGTGAGGCCGCCGTAGCTCTGGCTCGTGAACTTGACCGCGTTGGTCACGCGATATGCGTTGTTGAAGTTGTCGAGGTCGCCCGGGTGAGCGGCGATGTAGCCGCCCCACTGGTCGCCTGCCTCGAGCGGGCCGACGAAGTCGACGACGGAGTCGTACTGACGACCCAGCGTGACCGTACCGTACGGGCTCGACAGGCCGACGTAAGCCTGACGGCCGAACATCAGGCCGCCCTGGCCGAGCCTGCCGCTGTTCACGTCGAAACCGTTTTCGAGGGTGAAGATCGCCTTCAGGCCGCCGCCGAGGTCTTCGGTGCCGCGCAGGCCGAAGCGGCTGCCTTGCATCACGCCGCTGGACAGACCGTACAGGTGCTTGCCGCCTGCGTTGTTGTTGAAGATGAAGCCTTCATCGATGATGCCGTAAAGCGTCACGCTGCTTTGCGCATGGGCAGCGCCAGCGAACGCGCCCAGCGCGACGAGCGCGAGAAGCGACTTTTTCATTAACGGATCTCCAAGAATCACTGAATTTTTTTGGCGGGGCGGATAGTTATGTTCTGTCGATGGGCCCCATCAACTTCGCAAGAAGTCGCACGTAATGTAGCAAAGCCGTTTTTTGCCACAAAGCGAAATGCTGCAGCTCAACGCCGCCATGTTTCCTTTATGCAACAATGGTTAAAATCACGGGTTAACCGCAATTTCCGCTGAATAATCAAGTCGGTTACGCAGCGGACTCGTGCCCTTGCCGCGTGCAGCGGCACCTGCAGCCAGGAGAACAGGATGGTGTTGGATGAACTGATCAGCGAATTCGATCGCGGCCTGCGGTCGCTGACCGGCATCAGCCGGATGAGCCGGCCCGTGCCCGCGCCGGCCGATGCGCCGGAGGTCGAGCTGACGCCCGCCGAGCGCACGCATGCGGCCGGCCTGATGCGTGTGAATCACGTCGGCGAGGTCTGTGCGCAGGCGCTCTACCAGGCGCAGAAGCTCACCGCGCGCTCGGCGTCGGCGAAGGCGATGTTCGAGGAGGCCGCGCGCGAGGAGGAGGATCACCTCGCGTGGACCGCGCATCGCCTGAAGGAACTCGACTCGCGCCCGAGCCTGCTGAATCCGCTGTGGTATGCGGGCGCGCTCGCGATCGGCGTGGCGGCCGGCACGCTCGGCGACAAGGTCAGCCTCGGCTTCATGGCCGAGACGGAACGGCAGGTCGAAAACCATCTCGAAGGCCATATGTCCGAACTGCCGGCGACCGACACCGCGTCGCGCGCGATCGTCGACCAGATGCGGATCGACGAGGTGAAGCACGGCAAGGCCGCGACCGACGCCGGCGGAATCGAGCTGCCGCTGCCCGCGCGGATGCTGATGCGCGCCGCATCGAAAGTCATGACGAGCACTGCGTACTATCTCTGAGATTTGCGCCGGAGCGGCGTGGGACGCACGCTCCGGTTCGCTGCCCCGATACCGCCGCTTACCCCTCGTTTTCCCGCCCCCGAAAGCCCCGTCCGCACGCCCGTCTGGCCCGTCTTTCTCACGTATCACCTTCACAAGTTGCACTAGCTCATTCATTTATAACGGTTTTTGGAATGAGGGGTCGCATGAGCATGTGCGCGTAAGTCCTTGTTCTAACTAACAAAATTCGTCAAAAAAGCGGGCCGCTCCCTTGACCGTGCCACACCCTTCCTCTAAAGTGGGAGACAGTGTGAGAAAGTGTATTTTTGTGTGATTTAGCAGGCCGTTCCGGCTAAATTCTCAGCATTGAGCGGGTGCTTCGGTGCCCTGAACGGGAGAGCGGAAAGTGTTCCAAGGGGCGTCGGCGCTGACGCTCGATGCGAAAGGGCGGATGTCGGTGCCGGCTCGCTATCGGGAAGCGCTGCAAGGACAGGCAGAAGGACGGGTGACTGTGACCAAGCACCCGGACGGCTGCCTGTTGCTGTTTCCGCGCCCCGAATGGGAAGTGTTCCGCGCCAAGATCGCCGCGCTGCCGATGGACGCGCACTGGTGGCGGCGGATTTTTCTCGGCAATGCGATGGACGTCGATCTCGACAGCGCGGGCCGGATTCTCGTATCGCCCGAGCTGCGCATGGCAGCCGGACTGGAAAAGGAAGTCATGTTGTTGGGAATGGGTAGTCACTTCGAGCTGTGGGATTCGCAGACCTACAACGCGAAGGAGCAGGCAGCGATGGCGCAGGGTATGCCCGACGCGCTGAAGAATTTCACGTTCTGATTGCGGTGACGGAGACGCCCGCGATGGGAAACGAACTGCGGCATCGGACGGTGCTGTTGGATGAGGCGGTCGAGTCGCTCGTGACGCGGCCGGACGGCGTGTACGTCGACGGCACGTTCGGGCGCGGCGGCCACAGCCGCGCGGTGCTCGCGCGGCTGGGGTCGGCCGGGCGGCTGATCGCGTTCGACAAGGATCCGAGGGCGATCGAGACGGCGCAGGGCATCGAGGATGCGCGCTTCTCGATCGTGCATGACAGCTTTGCATCGATGCGCGACGCGCTTGCGGCGCGCGGCGTCGAGAAGGTGTCGGGGGTGTTGCTGGACCTGGGCGTGTCCTCGCCGCAGGTGGACGATCCGGCGCGCGGCTTCAGCTTCCGCGCCGATGGTCCGCTGGACATGCGAATGGATCCGACGCGCGGCGAGTCGGCGGCCGAATGGCTCGCGCGGGCTTCGGTGCAGGAATTGACGGAGGTGATACGGGATTATGGGGAAGAACGGTTTGCTTTTCAGATTGCAAAGGCGCTTGTTGCTCGCCGGGCAGAGTCCGACCGTCTTGGGCCTCTCGACACCACGGGCGAGCTTGCCCAAATCGTGGGTCACGTCGTCAAAACCCGTGAGAAGGGCAAGGATCCGGCAACCCGCACCTTTCAGGCTATACGGATTCACGTCAATCAAGAGCTTGCGGACCTGCAAGTCGTACTAGACGCGGCATTGTCGTTGCTGGAGCAAGGGGGGCGGCTGGTGGTCATCAGCTTTCATTCACTCGAGGACCGGATCGTCAAGCGATTCATGCAGGCGCACGCGAGTGCGCCTGCGGTCGATCGTCGCCTGCCGATCCGCGCCGTCGACCTCCCGAGCCCGCCGCTCAAGATCGTCAGCCGCCAGTTTCCGAGCGAAGCGGAAGTCGCCGCGAATCCGCGCGCCCGCTCGGCCGTGATGCGCATTGCGGAGCGCGTCACGCCATGAGCCGTCTCAATATCTTCCTGCTGATCATCGTGATGGGTTGCGCGCTGTCGGTCGTCAACTCGACGAACCAGCAGCGCCAGATCTTCATCCAGCTGCAGCGCGCGCAGTCGCAGGAGCGTCAGCTCCAGCAGGACTACGCGCAGCTTCAATATCAGCAGAGCGCGCTGTCGAAGACGTCGCGCATCGAGCAGCTCGCGAACGATTCGCTGAAAATGCAGCCGATTTCGACCGGCCGCACGCAATACCTGACGCTGCCGCCGGGTGCCGCGAAGGCGGTCGACGCGCCGATTCCGGCGTCGGCCGACGCGGCCGGCAAGGGCAAGGGAGGCGCGCGATGAAGCCGTCCCCGAAGCGCCAGAACGTGAAGTTCTCGTCGAGCCCCGTGCTGGGCGTGCATCTGCCGATGTGGCGCTCGAAGCTCGTCGTGTTCCTGCTGTTCATGGCGTTCGTCGCGCTGGCCGCGCGGGCGTTCTGGATTCAGGGGCCCGGCAACGCGTTCTACCAGAAGCAGGGCGAAAGCCGCTACCAGCGCACGATCGAACTGCCCGCGACGCGCGGCAAGATCCTCGACCGTAACGGGCTCGTGCTCGCGACGAGCCTGCCCGTGCGCGCGATCTGGGCGATTCCCGACGCGGTGCCGGACGATCTCGACGCGGACAAGATCAACCAGCTCGGCAAGCTCCTCGGCATGACGTCGAAGGAACTGCGCGTGAAGCTGTCGGAAGACAAGGGCTTCGTCTACGTGAAGCGCCAGGTGCCGATCGACGTCGCGGACAAGGTCGCCGCGCTCGACATTCCCGGCATCTATCAGCGCAACGAATACAAGCGCTTCTACCCGGAAGGCGAGATCACCGCTCACCTGATCGGCTTCACGAACGTCGAGGACGAAGGGCAGGAAGGCGTCGAACTGGGCGACCAGAAGATGTTGTCCGGCACGTCGGGCATGCGTCGCGTGATCAAGGACCGGATGGGGCACATCGTCGAGGATGTCGCCGAGCAGATCCCGCCGCACAACGGCACCGACGTCGACCTGTCGATCGACAGCAAGATCCAGTACATCGCGTACGCGAACCTGAAGGCCGCCGTCGAGAAGTTCAAGGCGAAGGCCGGCGCGGCGATGGTCGTCGACGTGCGTACCGGCGAAGTGCTCGCCCTCGTCAACTACCCGACGTACAACCCGAACGACCGCTCGCGCATGACGGGCGAGCAATTGCGCAACCGGATCATGACCGACGTGTTCGAGCCGGGCTCGATCATGAAGCCGTTTACGGTCTCGCTCGCGCTCGACCTGCACCGCGTGACGCCGAACACGCTCGTCGAGACGGGCAACGGGCATTTCGTGCTCGACGGCGCGCCGATCACCGACGACGCAGGGTTCGGCACGCTGACGGTCGGCGGCGTGATCCAGAAGTCGAGCAACATCGGCGCGACGAAGATCGCGATGACGATGCGGCCCGAGGAAATGTGGAATATGTATACGAGCATCGGCCTCGGCCAGGCGCCGAAGGTCGGCTTCCCGGGCGCGGTGGCCGGCCGCCTGCGTCCGTGGAAGAGCTGGCGCCGCATCGAGCAGGCGACGATGTCGTACGGCTACGGCCTGTCGGTGTCGCTGTTCCAGCTCGCGCGGGCGTATACGGCCATCGCGCACGACGGCGAGCTGATGCCCGTGACCATTTTCAAGACCGACCCCAATCAGCCGATCGCCGGCACGCAGGTGTTCAACCCGACCACCGCGCGCGAAGTCCGCGCGATGCTCGAGACGGTGGTCGCGCCGGGCGGCACGTCGCCGGATGCGGCCGTGCCGGGCTATCGCGTCGGCGGCAAGAGCGGTACCGCGTACAAGCATGAAGGTCACGGCTACACGCGCAAGTACCGCGCATCGTTCGTCGGGATGGCGCCGATGCCGAATCCGCGCGTCGTGATCGCGGTGTCGGTCGACGAGCCGACGGCGGGCAGTCACTTCGGCGGCCAGGTGTCGGGCCCCGTATTCTCGGCGATCGCCGGCGACACGATGCGTGCGCTGAACGTCCCGCCGAACATGCCGATCAAGCAGCTCGTCGTGTCCGACGATTCGCCGGAATCGCCTGCCGCAAAGGGCCCGCAAAAGCTGGCTACGGGTAGCGGCGCGAAGCATATGATCGTATCCAGCACGACCCGTAATTCACCAGGAGTTGTTCGATGAGCGCCGCCCGCAGTTCCCATCCGGCGCATCAGCAGATCGCAGCCGCGCTTGCGTGGCTGCGTCAGCATGTGGCCCCCACGGCGCAACTGCATGCCGACACGCGCAGCCTCGAGGCTGGCGACGTGTTCGTCGCGTATGCGGTCGACGGGGCGGATAACCGCGCTTTCATGGCCGACGCCGTTGCACGTGGCGCGGCCGCCGTGCTGTATCAGCCGGAAGGGCTGGCCCACGCGCCGGTCGTACCTGTCGCGCTCGCGGTGCCGACGCTCGACCAGCTTGCCGGCGAGATCGCCAGCGGCTGGTACGGCGATCCGAGCGACGGCCTGCTCGCGATCGGTGTCACGGGCACGAACGGCAAGACGTCGTGCACGCAGTGGATCGCTGCCGCGCTGACGGCGCTGCACCAGCCGTGCGCGGTGATCGGCACGCTCGGCACCGGGATGCCGGGCCAGCTCGTGCCGACCGGCTTCACGACGCCCGACGCGCCGCAACTGCAGCGCAGCCTCGCGCAATTGCGCGACGCGGGCGCGCAGGCCGTGGCGATGGAAGTGTCGTCGCATGCGCTGCACCAGGGGCGCGTGAACGGGACGGCGTTCGACATCGCGGTGTTTACGAACCTCACGCAGGATCACCTCGACTATCACGGCACGTTCGACGCGTACGAGGCCGCGAAGGCGAAGCTGTTCGCGTGGCGCGGCCTGCGCGCGGCGGTGATCAACCGCGACGACGCGGCAGGCCGCCGCCTGCTCGAGAAACTGGCCGGCCGCGTACGCACGATCGCGTACGGGATCGGCGATGCGCCGGCGCCCGACGCCGATCGCGAGCTGGTCGCGCTCGACGTGCGCGCCACCGCGACGGGTACCGCATTCCACCTGCGTTCGTCGTGGGGCGACGCGGACGTCGAGGTCGGCACGCTCGGCACGTTCAACGTCAGCAATCTGCTCGCCGTGCTCGGCTCGCTGCTCGCGGCCGACGTGCCGTTCGACGCAGCCCTCGCCGAGATCGGGCGGCTCGAGTCGGTCAACGGCCGGATGCAGCGGCTCGGCGGCCGGCTGCAGAACGACGAACCGCTCGTCGTGATCGACTACGCGCATACGCCCGACGCGCTCGAGAAGACGCTCGACGCGCTGCGCCCGATCGCCGCGGCGCGCGGCGGCCGGCTGATCTGCATGTTCGGCTGCGGCGGCGATCGCGATGCGACGAAGCGCCCGCTGATGGGCGCGATCGCGGAGCGGCTCGCCGACGAAGTCGTCGTCACCAGCGACAACCCGCGCAGCGAGGATCCGCAGCACATCATCGACCAGGTCGTCGCGGGCATGACCGCCCCCGATCGCGCACGCCGTATCGAGGATCGCGCGAGCGCAATCCTGCAGGCCGTGCGCGGCGCCGCGCGCGAGGACGTCGTCGTGCTGGCCGGCAAGGGCCATGAGGCCACGCAGGAAATCATGGGCAAGAAACGCGCGTTCTCCGACCAGGATCACGCGCGGCTTGCGCTCGCCGCGCGCGCGACGCAGGGCAAGGGAGGTGCCGAATGACGATGCTCAGCCTCGGCGAAGCCGCCCGCCTGATTCCCGGCGCCACGGTCCACGGCGACGCGGGCGTCACGTTCGACCGCGTGTCGACCGACAGCCGCACGGTCGGCCGGGGCGACCTGTTCGTCGCGCTGAAGGGCGAGCGCTTCGACGCGCACGACTTCCTGGGCGACGTCGCCGCGCGCGGAGCGGCCGCCGCGCTCGTCGCGCACGCGCCGGCGGGCGTCGCGATGCCGATGATCGAAGGCGGCGAAACGCGTGCCGCGCTCGGCGCGCTCGCGCACGGCTGGCGGATGCGATTCCCGCTGCCGGTCGTCGCGGTGACGGGCAGCAACGGCAAGACGACCGTCAAGGAAATGATCGCGTCGATCTTCGCGGCGGCGGTCGGTGCCGACGCGCGGCTCGCGACGGCCGGCAACCTGAACAACGATGTCGGCCTGCCGCTGACGCTGCTGCGCCTGTCGGCCGCGCATCGTCTCGCGGTGATCGAGATCGGCATGAATCATCCGGGCGAGACCGAAGTCCTCGCGCGCCTCGCCGCGCCGACGGTCGCGCTCGTCAACAACGCGCAGCGCGAGCACCAGGAATTCATGGCGACGGTCGAAGCGGTCGCGCTCGAACACGCGGCCGTGATTCACGCGCTGCCGCCGGACGGCGTCGCGGTGTTCCCGGCCGACGACGCGTACGCAAGCATCTGGCGCGTCGCGGCGACCGGCAACCGGATCCTCGATTTCGCGCTGCACGACGCCGAACGGCAGAACGACGCGCAGGTCGTCGGTCACCTGCACGGCGGCGAGCTCGCGATCGACACGCCGGTCGGCGCCGTCACGGTGCGGCTGCGCGCGCTCGGCGAGCACAATGCGCGCAACGCGCTGGCCGCGACGGCCGCCGCGCTCGGCGCCGGCGTCGCGCTGTCGGCGATCCGGCAGGGTCTCGAATCGTTCGAGCCGGTCAAGGGCAGGCTGCAGGTGAAGCAGGCGAGCGTCGGCAGCCTCGCGGGCGCAACGGTCGTCGACGATACGTACAACGCGAACCCCGATTCGATGCGTGCCGCGATCGACGTGCTCGCCGCGCATCCGGCGCCGCGCGTGCTGGTGATCGGCGACATGGGCGAAGTCGGCGACGAAGGGCCGGCGTTCCACCGCGAGATCGGCGCGTATGCGCGCGAACGCGGAATCGACGCGCTGTTCGCGCTCGGCGATGCATCGCGCGACGCGTGCGCCGCATACGGCGATACGGCTCGCCATTTCGGCGACGTGGGCGCGCTCGTAGAGACGCTGCTCGCGGCCGGTTACGGCGCGCAGGCGACGGTGCTCGTGAAGGGCTCGCGGTACATGAAGATGGAGCGCGTGGTCGACGCGCTGACGAACCAACCCGCGGCGGGCACCGTGCCCGCCGCACACTGAGTAGAAGGAAGGAAGCATGCTGCTGGCGCTGGCGCAATGGCTGCAAGGAGACGCAAGCTTTTTGCGCTTGTTCACGTACCTCACGTTCCGTGCGGTGATGGCTACCATCACCGCGCTCGGGATCGGGCTCGTGTGCGGACCGTGGGTGATCCGCAAGCTGACGCAAATGAAGGTCGGGCAGGCCGTGCGCAAGGACGGCCCGCAGACCCACCTCGTCAAGTCCGGCACGCCGACGATGGGCGGCGTGCTGATCCTGATCGGCATCGCGGTCGCGACGCTGCTGTGGGGCGACCTGACGAACCGTTTCATCTGGATCGTGATGCTCGTCACGTTCGGTTTCGGCGTGATCGGCTGGGTCGACGACTACCGCAAGGTCGTCCACAAGGACCCGCGCGGGATGTCGTCGCGCGAGAAGTATTTCTGGCAATCGGTGATCGGGCTGTTCGCGGCCGTCTACCTCGCGTTCAGCGTGTCCGAGGCGAACAACGTGCGCGTGTTCGACCTGTTCATGGCATGGGTGCGGAGCGGCCTGTCGATGGGGCTGCCGGCGCGCGCCGACCTGATGCTGCCGTTCCTGAAGTCGATCAGCTATCCGCTCGGCGTGTGGGGCTTCATCGTGCTGACCTACTTCGTGATCGTCGGCGCGAGCAACGCGGTGAACCTGACCGACGGGCTCGACGGCCTCGTGATCATGCCGGTCGTGCTGGTCGGCGCGTCGCTCGGCGTGTTCGCGTACGTGATGGGCAGCGCGGTCTATTCGAAATACCTGCTGTTCCCGCACATCCCGGGCGCGGGCGAGCTGCTGATCTTCTGTTCCGCGATGGGCGGCGCCGGGCTCGCGTTCCTCTGGTACAACACGCACCCCGCGCAGGTGTTCATGGGCGACGTCGGCGCGCTGGCGCTGGGCGGCGCGCTCGGCACGGTCGCGGTGATCGTGCGCCAGGAAATCGTGCTGTTCATCATGGGCGGCATCTTCGTCGCGGAAACGCTGTCGGTGATGCTGCAGGTGTCGTGGTTCAAGTACACGAAGAAGCGTTACGGCGAAGGGCGGCGCCTGCTGAAGATGGCGCCGCTGCATCACCATTTCGAATTGTCCGGCTGGAAGGAAACGCAGGTGGTCGTGCGTTTCTGGATCATCACGCTGATGCTGTGCCTGTTCGGTCTGACCACCCTCAAGCTGCGGTAAAGGAAAGGTAACAAGGATGTCTGGCGAGATGTTTGGAGATCGGCAACGGCCGATGGTGCTCGTACTGGGGCTCGGGGAATCGGGTCTCGCGATCGCGCGATGGTGCGCGAGGCACGGGTGCCGGCTGCGCATTGCCGATACCCGCGAGGCGCCGCCGAACCTTGCCGCGCTGCAGGCCGAAGGCATCGATGCGGAATTCGTCGGCGGGGCGTTCACGCCCGCGCTGCTCGACGGCGGCGTCGAGATCGTCGGGCTGAGCCCCGGCCTGTCGCCGCTCGAACCGGCACTCGCCGCGCTGCTCGCGGCCGCGAACGAGCGCGGGGTCGCGGTGTGGGGCGAGCTGGAATTCTTCGCGCAGGCGCTGCGCGCGCTCGGCACGAGCGGCTACCAGCCGAAGGTGCTCGCGATTACCGGCACCAACGGCAAGACCACGACGACGAGCCTCACGGGCCTGCTGTGCCAGCGCGCGGGCAAGAAGGTCGCCGTCGCGGGCAACATCAGCCCGGCGATGCTCGACCGGCTCGCGAGCGCGATCGACGACACCGCGCTGCCCGACGTATGGGTGCTCGAACTGTCGAGCTTCCAGCTCGAGACCGCGCGCACGTTTGCACCCGATGCGGCCGCGATCCTCAACATCACGCAGGACCACCTCGACTGGCACGGCAGCTTCGACGCGTACGCGCAGGCAAAGGGCCGGATCTTCGGCGCGACGACGACGCGCGTGCTGAACCGCGACGACGCGGCCGTGATGAAGTTCGCGCCGGCAGCGGGCGCAGCCGACGCGCCGCGTACGGTCACGTTCGGCCTGAACGAACCGACGCAGGACGGCGACTACGGGCTGTCGCGCGACAACGGCATCGCGTGGCTGGTGGAAGCGGTCGATCGCGACGCGCCGGATGAAGGGGCGACGATGACGCGCCGGCGCAAGCGCGACGCCGCGCATACGCCCGACATCGCGCAGAAGCGCCTGATGCCGGCCGACGCGCTGCGCATCCGCGGGCTGCACAACGCGGCGAACGCGCTGGCCGCGTTCGCGCTCGCCCGCGCGATCGACTTGGCCGCCGCGCCGCTGCTGCACGCACTGCGCGAATATCGCGGCGAAGCGCACCGCGTCGAGGTGATCGCGACGATCGACGACGTCGACTATGTGGACGACAGCAAGGGCACGAACGTCGGCGCGACGGTGGCCGCGCTCGACGGGCTCGCGCAGAAGATCGTGCTGATCGCGGGCGGCGACGGCAAGGGGCAGGATTTCGCGCCGCTGGTCGCGCCGGTCGCGCGTTGGTGCCGCGCGGTGATGCTGATCGGCCGCGACGCGCCGGTGATCCGCGACACGCTCGCCGAAACGGGCGTGCCGCTCGCCGACCACACGACGCTCGAAGGCGCGGTGCGCGCGGCGGCCGAGCTGGCCGAGCCGGGTGACGCGGTGCTGCTGTCGCCCGCGTGCGCGAGCCTCGACATGTTCAGAAATTACGCCCATCGCGCGGAGGTGTTCCGCGCGGCGGTCGACGCAATCGCCCTCGGCAAAGGAGCGACGCCATGAGCTGGTCCGATCGCCTCGTCTCCCGTTTCAACGACCGGCGCGACACCGGCGGCAATGCCGCGGGCGGCCGCGTCGCGTCGGCCACGCGCGCCGCGACGGGCGGCCTCGCGAGCGTCGTCAACGGCGTGCGCCCGAGCCGTTCGCGGATGCTCGATTTCGACTATTCGCTGCTGTGGGTCGCGATCGCGCTGCTCGGGCTCGGCGTCGTGATGGTGTATTCGGCGTCGATCGCGATGCCCGATTCGCCGAAATACGCGTCGTATCACGACTACGCGTTCCTGATGCGCCACTGCGTGTCGCTCGCCGTCGCGTTCGTCGCGGCGGTGATCGCGTTCCGCGTGCCGGTGTCGACCTGGGACAAGTACGCGCCGCATCTTTTCCTGATCGCGCTCGTCGGCCTCGTGATCGTGCTGATCCCGCACGTCGGCAAGGGCGTGAACGGTGCGCGCCGCTGGATTCCGCTCGGCATCACCAACATGCAGCCGTCGGAAATCATGAAGCTCGCGGTGACGATCTACGCGGCGAACTACACGGTGCGCAAGCAGGAATACATGCAGAGCTTCGCGAAGGGCTTCCTGCCGATGGCGTTCGCGGTCGGCCTGGTCGGCGCGCTGCTGTTGCTCGAGCCCGACATGGGCGCGTTCATGGTGGTCGCCGCGATCGCGATGGGCGTGCTGTTCCTCGGCGGCGTGAACGGCAAGCTGTTCGGCGGCCTCGTCGCGACGGCGGTCGGCACCTTCACGATGCTCGTGTGGCTGTCGCCGTGGCGTCGCGAGCGGATCTTCGCGTATCTCGATCCGTGGGACGAGCGTTACGCGCAGGGCAAAGCCTACCAGCTCACGCACTCGCTGATCGCGTTCGGCCGCGGCGAGTGGTTCGGCGTCGGCCTCGGCGGCAGCGTCGAGAAGCTGAACTACCTGCCCGAAGCGCATACCGACTTCATCCTCGCGGTGATCGGCGAGGAGCTCGGCTTCGTTGGCGTGCTGGTCGTGATCCTGCTGTTCTACTGGATCGTGCGTCGTGCGTTCGAGATCGGCCGCCAGGCGCTCGCGCTCGATCGCACGTTCGCGGGCCTGATGGCGAAAGGCATCGGCATCTGGTTCGGGGCGCAGACGTTCATCAACATGGGCGTGAACCTCGGCCTCTTGCCGACCAAGGGCCTGACGCTGCCGCTCGTGAGCTACGGCGGGTCCGGCATCCTGCTGAACTGCGTCGCGCTCGCGGTGCTGCTGCGGGTCGACTACGAGAACCGGGTGCTGATGCGCGGGGGGAAGGTATGACCGCGTCGCAACGCACGCTGATGGTGATGGCAGGCGGCACCGGGGGCCACGTGTTCCCGGGGCTCGCGGTCGCGCACCGGATGGAAGCGGCGGGCTGGCGCGTCGTATGGCTCGGCAATCCGGCCGGGATGGAAGCGACGCTCGTGCCGAAGCACGGCATTCCGATGGAGTACGTGCGCTTCGGCGGGCTGCGCGGCAAGGGCCTGAAGGCCAAGCTGACCCTGCCGGTCAACCTGCTGCGCGCATGCTGGCAGAGCCTCGGCGCGCTGCGCCGCGTGCGGCCGGACGTCGTGCTCGGGATGGGCGGCTACATCACGTTCCCGGCGGGCGTGATGACCGCGCTGTCGGGGCGTCCGCTCGTGCTGCACGAGCAGAATTCGATCGCGGGCTTGACGAACAAGGTGCTCGCGAAACTCGCGAAGCGCGTGCTCGTCGCGTTCCCCGGCGCGCTGCCGCATGCGCAATGGACGGGTAATCCGATTCGCGCGGAACTCGCGCACACCGAACCGCCCCACGCACGCTACGCGTCGCGCAGCGGCCCGCTGAACGTGCTGGTCGTCGGCGGCAGCCTCGGGGCGGCCGCGCTGAACGAGGTCGTGCCGCGCGCGCTGGCGCTGCTGGCGCCGGGCGAGCGCCCGCGCGTCGTGCACCAGGCCGGCGTGAAGCACATCGATGCACTGAAGGCGAATTACGAAGCGGCCGGTTTCGCGGCCGGCGAAGACGTGCGGCTCGTGCCGTTCATCGACGACATGGCGGCCGCGTATGCGGCGGCCGATCTGGTGATCTGCCGGTCGGGCGCGATGACGGTGTCGGAGATCGCGGCGGTGGGCGTGGCGGCGCTGTTCGTGCCGTTCCCGTACGCGGTCGACGATCACCAGACGACCAACGCCGCGTTCCTCGCCGACGCGGGCGCGGCCGTGCTGGTGCAACAACGCGACCTGTCGGCGGAACTGCTCGCCGACTGGCTGCGCGGCCAGTCGCGGGCATCGCTCGCGGACATGGCGGAACGTTCGCGCGCGCTCGCGAAGCCCGAGGCCACCGACGAAGTCGCGCGCGTCTGCGCGAAGGCGGCCGGCGCGAACCTGGAAATACTGCAATGAAACACATCGTCAAACACATTCATTTCGTCGGGATCGGCGGCGCGGGCATGAGCGGCATCGCCGAAGTGCTCGTCAACCTCGGCTACGCGGTCAGCGGCTCGGACCTGTCGCGCAACGCGGTGACCGATCGCCTCGAGGCGCTGGGCGCGCGGGTCGCGATCGGCCACGACGCGGCGAACATCGAGGGCGCGAACGCGGTCGTCGTGTCGACGGCCGTGCGCTCGGACAACCCGGAAGTACTGGCCGCGCGCGCAAAGCGCGTGCCGATCGTGCAGCGCGCGGTGATGCTGGCCGAACTGATGCGCCTGAAGCAGGGCATCGCGATCGCCGGCACGCACGGCAAGACCACGACGACGAGCCTCGTCGCGAGCGTGCTCGCGGCGGGCGGGCTGGATCCGACCTTCGTGATCGGCGGCCGGCTGATCAGCGCCGGCGCGAACGCACGGCTCGGCACGGGCGACTTCATCGTCGCCGAGGCCGACGAGTCGGATGCGTCGTTCCTGAACCTGTATCCGGTGATCGAGGTCATCACGAACATCGACGCCGACCACATGGACACCTACGGCCACGATTTCGCGCGGCTCAAGCAGGCGTTCATCGAATTCACGCAGCGCCTGCCGTTCTACGGCAGCGCGGTCGTGTGCGTCGACGATCCGAACGTGCGGCAGATCATCCCGTTCATTTCGAAGCCGGTGGTGCGCTACGGCCTGTCGCCGGACGCGCAGGTGCGCGCGGAAGACATCGACGCGCGCGACGGCCGGATGCATTTCACGGTGATCCGCGAAGGTCGCGCGCCGCTCGCGGTGGTGCTGAACCTGCCGGGCCTGCACAACGTGCAGAACGCGCTCGCGGCGATCGCGATCGCGACCGATCTCGGCGTGTCGGACGACGCGATCCAGCAGGCGCTGGCGGAATTCAACGGCGTCGGCCGGCGTTTCCAGCGTTACGGCGAAGTGCCGAGCGCGGACGGCGGCCAGTACACGCTGATCGACGACTACGGTCATCACCCGGTCGAGATGGCGGCGACGATCGCGGCCGCGCGCGGCGCATTCCCGGGCCGCCGGCTCGTGCTGGCGTTCCAGCCGCACCGCTACACGCGCACGCGCGACTGCTTCGACGATTTCGTCAACGTGCTGTCGACGGTCGATGCGCTGGTGCTGACGGAAGTCTACGCGGCCGGCGAGGCCGCGATCCCGACGGCCAGCGGCGACGCGTTGTCGCGCGCGCTGCGCGCGGCGGGGAAGGTCGACCCGGTGTTCGTCGCGACGGTCGACGACGTGCCGGACGCATTGGCGAAGGTCGCGCAGAACGGCGACGTGGTGATCACGATGGGTGCGGGTTCGATCGGCGGCGTGCCGGCGAAGCTCGTGCAACACATTCAACAGAAGGCATGACATGAGCGGGATCGATCCGAAACGTTTCGGCAAGGTGGCAGTGTTGTTCGGCGGCGAATCGGCCGAGCGCGAGGTGTCGCTCACCTCGGGCCGCCTCGTGCTGCAGGGCCTGCGTGACGCAGGCGTCGAC
Source organism: Burkholderia sp. BCC0506 (assembly GCF_902833145.1). Lineage (GTDB taxonomy): Bacteria > Pseudomonadota > Gammaproteobacteria > Burkholderiales > Burkholderiaceae > Burkholderia. The sequence goes on from NZ_CADFEN010000015.1 coordinate 19,983, forward strand.
GCGCATCCGTTCGACCCGGCCGAGCGGCCGTTGTCGGCGCTGAAGGACGAAGGCTTCGTGCGCGCATTCAACGCGCTGCACGGCGGCTACGGCGAGAACGGCCAGATCCAGGGCGCGCTCGATTTCTACGGCATTCGCTATACGGGCAGCGGCGTGCTCGGGTCGGCGCTCGGCCTCGACAAGTTCCGCACGAAGCTCGTGTGGCAGCAGACGGGCGTGCCGACGCCGCCGTTCGAAACGGTGATGCGCGGCGACGACTACGCGGCGCGTGCGACGGACATCGTCGCGAAGCTCGGTCTGCCGTTGTTCGTGAAGCCGGCGAGCGAAGGCTCGAGCGTCGCGGTGCTGAAGGTGAAGACGGCCGACGCGTTGCCCGCCGCACTGTCGGAAGCCGCGACGCACGACAAGATCGTGATCGTCGAGAAGAGCATCGAAGGCGGCGGCGAATACACCGCGTGCATCGCCGGCGATCTCGACCTGCCGCTGATCAAGATCGTGCCGGCGGGCGAGTTCTACGACTACCACGCGAAGTACGTCGCCGACGATACGCAGTACCTGATCCCGTGCGGCCTGCCGGCGGAACAGGAAGCGGAACTGAAGCGCATCGCGCGCCGCGCGTTCGACGTGCTCGGCTGCACCGACTGGGGCCGCGCGGATTTCATGCTCGACGCGGCAGGCAATGCGTATTTCCTGGAAGTGAACACGGCCCCCGGAATGACCGACCACTCGCTGCCGCCGAAGGCGGCGCGCGCGGTCGGCATCGGCTATTCGGAGCTGGTCGTGAAGGTGCTGTCGCTCACGCTCAACGACTGACGCAGGAACGGAACGACGTATGTGGAACAACGTTCGCCAACTCAACCTTGCCGCCAGCGCGCTGTACGCGCTGCTGCTGCTCGTGTTGGCGGCGGCCGGCTGCTACTGGCTGATCCAGCGCCCGACGTTCGCGCTGCGGGAAATCCGGATCGACGGCGACACCGAGCACATCAATTCGCCGACGGTGCGCGCCGGCGTGGTCGGCCGGCTGAAGGGCAATTTCTTCACGGTCGATCTCGATGCGGCGCGCGCCGCGTTCGAGCAGATGCCGTGGGTGCGTCACGCGAGCGTGCGCCGCGTGTGGCCGAATGCGCTGGCTGTCACGCTCGAGGAGTACAAACCGCTCGGGACCTGGGGCAGCGATCAGCTGGTGAGCGTCGACGGCGAGCTGTTCACCGCGAACCAGGGCGAGCTGGAGCAGGAACTGCCGGCGTTCGACGGCCCGGAAGGCAGTGCGAAGGAAGTCGTCATGCGGTATCGCGACTTCGGGAAATGGTTTGCGCCGCTGAAGGCGGCGCCGGAAGAAGTGACGCTGTCGGCGCGGTACGCGTGGACGGTGAAGCTGTCGAACGGCATGCAGGTGGAGCTGGGCAAGGAGCGCAACAGCGACACGCTGCATGACCGGAGCCAGCGCCTGGTGGCCGCGTGGCCGGCCGTCACGGAGCGTTGGGGCAACGACATCGAGTACGCGGATCTGCGTTATCCGAACGGATTCGCGATTCGCGCGGCGGGCATGCGGTTCCTGACCGATACCGACAAGCGCAAGAAGTAACGAGAGATCACACGCAAGAGCACTTTATGAGCAAAGACTACAAGGATCTGCTGGTTTCCCTCGACATCGGCACGTCGAAGGTGGTGGCCATCGTCGCCGAGCTGAAGGGCGAGGGCCACTACGAGGTGATCGGTCTCGGCCAGAGCGAGTCGAAGGGTCTGAAGAAAGGTGTGGTGGTCAACATCGAGGCCACCGTGCAGTCGATCCAGCGCGCGCTCGAGGAAGCCGAGCTGATGGCCGACTGCAAGATCACCAACGTGTTCACGGGGATCGCGGGCAGCCACATCCGCAGCTTCAACTCGAGCGGGATGGTCGCGATCAAGGACAAGGAAGTCACGCAGACGGACGTCGCGCGCGTGATCGAGACCGCGAAGGCGATCAACATCCCGACCGACCAGCAGGTGCTGCACATCCTCACGCAGGAATTCATCATCGACGGCCAGGAAGACGTGCGCGAGCCGATCGGGATGAGCGGCATCCGGCTGGAAGTGAAGGTGCACATCGTGACGGGCGCGGTGAGCGCCGCGCAGAACATCGTCAAGTGCGTGCGCCGCTGCGGGCTGGAAGTGAACGACCTGATCCTGCAGCCGCTCGCGTCGTCGCTGGCGGTGCTGACGGAAGACGAGAAGGATCTCGGCGTGGTGCTGGTCGACATCGGCGGCGGCACGACGGACATCGCGATCTTCGCCGAAGGCGCGATCCGCCACACGGCGGTGATTCCGATCGCCGGCGACCAGATCACGAGCGACATCGCGATGGCGCTGCGCACGCCGACGCCGGATGCGGAAGACATCAAGGTCGGCTACGGGATCGCGAAGCAGGCGCTCGCCGATCCGGACGAAATGGTGGAAGTGCCGGGCCTCGGCGAACGCGGCCCGCGCACGCTGTCGCGCCAGGCGCTCGCGGCCGTGATCGAGCCGCGCGTCGAGGAACTGTTCTCGCTCGTGCAACAGGTCGTGCGCGAGTCGGGTTACGAAGAACTCCTGAGCTCCGGCGTGGTCATTACCGGCGGCGCGTCGATGATGCCGGGCATGGTCGAGCTCGGCGAAGACATTTTCCTGAAACCGGTGCGCATCGGCGCGCCGGAATATGCAGGCGGCCTCTCCGACGTCGTGCGCAATCCGCGCTACTCGACGGCGATGGGGCTGCTCGTCGAAGGCAGTGCGCAGCGCATGCGCGGCCGCAAGGTCGCCGTGCAGTCCGGCAACGCGGGGCAGGTGTTCTCGCGGATGAAGGAATGGTTCCTGAGCAACTTCTGACGAATCGCATCGAATCGAAATTCGCGCTGGTGCCGGCGGCTGGCGCGCGACAGGGGGTTGCCCGATCTCCTGCCGAATAACGGCCGAGTAGCAGTCATTCTCTTGACGGAGGCAACAATGGAATTCGAAATGCTGGAAACCGAAACCAACGGCACCATCATCAAGGTGGTCGGCGTTGGCGGCGCTGGCGGCAATGCCGTCCAGCACATGATCAACCGCGGCGTGCAGGGCGTCGACTTCATCGTGATGAACACGGACGCCCAGGCGCTGTCGCGTTCGCGTGCATCGTCGGTGATCCAGCTCGGCAACACGGGTCTTGGCGCCGGTGCGAAGCCGGAAATGGGCCGTGCGGCAGCGGAAGAGGCGCGTGAGCGCATCGCCGACGCACTGCGCGGCGCGCACATGGTGTTCATCACGGCCGGCATGGGCGGCGGTACGGGCACGGGCGCGGCACCGGTGGTCGCGCAGATCGCGAAGGAGATGGGCATTCTGACGGTCGGTGTCGTCAGCAAGCCGTTCGAGTTCGAAGGCGGCAAGCGCATGCGCGTCGCCGAAGCAGGCTCGCAGCAACTGGAGGATCACGTCGACTCGCTGATCGTCGTCCTGAACGACAAGCTGTTCGACGTGATGGGCGATGACGCCGAGATGGACAAGTGCTTCCAGTGCGCGGACGACGTGTTGAACAACGCGGTGGCGGGTATCGCGGAAATCATCAACGTCGATGGCCTCGTGAACGTCGACTTCGAGGACGTGAAGACGGTGATGGGCGAGCAGGGCAAGGCGATGATGGGCACGGCGACGGTGGCCGGCGTCGATCGCGCACGCCTCGCGGCGGAACAGGCCGTGGCGAGCCCGCTGCTCGAAGGCGTCGATCTGTCGGGCGCGCGCGGCGTGCTGGTCAACATCACGTCGAGCCGTTCGCTGCGCCTGTCGGAAACGCGCGAAGTGATGAACACGATCAAGAGCTACGCGGCGGAAGATGCGACGGTGATCTTCGGTGCGGTGTACGACGACGCGATGGGCGATGCACTGCGCGTGACGGTCGTGGCGACGGGTCTGGGCCGTGCGGCGAAGAAGCAGCAGTCGGCACCGATGACGCTGCTGCGCACGGGTACGGACAACCAGCCGGTCAGCGCGGTGTCGCACGGCTATGCGCCGGCGCATCACGTCAGCACGGCCGACTACGGCGCGCTCGATACGCCGGCGGTGTGGCGCAATTCGCGCGAAACCGCGGCATCGCACGTGCAGGCGCTGCAGGAGAAGGGTGTCGACACGTACGACATCCCGGCTTTCCTGCGCAAGCAGGCAGACTGACGCAAACACAGGCGAAGCCGCGGCGAAACTGCCGCGGTATCGCCGGCGTGACGGATGCTACGGACCACGACAGGCCGCGTCGGATGCGACGCCGGGCCGGGAAAGGTGCCCTCTTCGCGCAAGCGGAGCGGGATGGGCCGTGCTGTCCGCGACACGCTGAAAAACCGTATCGCTATGAGGGACCAGCCATGATTCAAGTGGGCGACGCGCTGCCCGACGCGCAATTGTTCGAGTTCGTCGACGACGCGCGCGAAGGGTGCACGCTGGGGCCGAATGCCTTCAGCGTGCGCGACCAGGTTGCGGGAAAGCGGGTGGTGATCTTCGGATTGCCGGGCGCGTTCACGCCGACCTGTTCGGCGCAGCATGTGCCGGGCTATGTCGAGCACGCCGAGCAACTGCGCGCGGCGGGGATCGACGAGATCTGGTGCGTGTCCGTCAACGACGCATTCGTGATGGGCGCATGGGGACGTGATCTGCACACCGCGGGCAAGGTGCGCATGATGGCGGACGGCAGCGCGGCTTTCACTCATGCGCTGGGGCTGACGCAGGATTTGTCCGCGCGTGGCATGGGAATTCGTTCCCTGCGCTACGCGATGGTGATTGACGGCGGTGTGGTCAAGACGCTGGCCGTCGAGGCGCCGGGCAAATTCGAAGTGAGCGATGCGGCGAGTGTTCTCGCGACGTTGACGTCCTGATCGTGCGGTGCGCCGTTGCCTTCCGGCAACGCTGCTCACCGGCCTCAGGGCAGTTGTAACACGGGCTGATGACCGGAAACGCCTCCGTTCCGGGCATCGGCCCGTCCCGTATCGGCACGGGTAAACAGTCGAAACAGATTGATACGCAGTTTCAGACAGCGCTGAATGGGGAATTACGCTATAATCCCGCCTATCGAATATAACTCCTGATTGATATCTTCAATCAAGACGAAGAAGACCATGTTGAAGCAGCGCACCATCAAATCCATCGTGAAGACCGTGGGTATCGGTGTCCACTCGGGCCGCAAGATCGAGTTGACGCTCCGTCCCGCCGCGCCCGGTACGGGCATCGTCTTTTCACGCGTCGACCTGCCCACGCCGGTCGACATTCCCGCATCGGCGATGTCGATCGGCGACACGCGGCTCGCGTCGGTGTTGCAGAAGGATGGCGTGCGCGTGTCGACGGTCGAGCATCTGATGTCCGCGTGCGCGGGTCTCGGCATCGACAACCTGTATGTCGACGTGACGGCCGAGGAAATCCCGATCATGGACGGCAGTGCGGCCACGTTCGTGTTCCTGATCCAGTCCGCCGGCATCGAGGAGCAGAACGCGCCGAAGCGCTTCATCAAGGTGAAGAAGCCGGTCGAAATCCGCGACGGCGACAAGTTCGCGCGTCTCGACCCGTATTTCGGCTTCAAGCTGAAGTTCTCGATCGACTTCCGCCATCCGGCCGTCGACAAGACGGGGCAGGAGCTCGAGGTCGATTTCGCGACCACGTCGTATGTGCGCGAGATCGCGCGTGCGCGCACGTTCGGTTTCGCGCACGAGGCCGAGATGCTGCGCGAGATCGGCCTGGCGCGCGGCGGCAGCATGGACAACGCGATCGTGCTCGACGAGTACCGGATCCTGAACAACGATGGGCTGCGCTACGACGACGAGTTCGTGAAGCACAAGATGCTCGACGCGATCGGCGACCTGTACGTGATCGGTCACCCGCTGCTGGCGTCGTACACCGCGTACAAGTCGGGCCATGGCCTGAACAACGCGTTGCTGCGCGAGCTGCTCGCACACGAAGACGCGTACGAGATCGTGACGTTCGACGATCCGCAAGCCGCGCCGAAAGGCTTCGCGTTCGACGCGCAGACGGCCTTCGCGTGACCGGCGTTCAGCGCAGGCGATAAAAAAGCGACCCTCGGGTCGCTTTTTTGTTGGCCGGCCGCCGGCGGCGGCGCGTGCGTCAACGCGGCTTCGCGCCGTGCCGTGCCGCCATCCGTGCGAGCGCGGCCTGCAGCGGCGACGGCTCGAGGTGATCGGCGAGGTCGCGCAGCGCGGCGGCGCCGGCCGACGTCATCCTTGCCTGCTTTACGTGCGGCGGCTCCGGTGCGTCTTTCGGGCGCACGCGCACGCGCAGCGTCGTCACGGGCCAGCCGCGTTTCTGGAGATCGCCGAGCAGCCGCACTTCGACCTGCCGCAGTCGCGCGGCCAGCGCATTGTGCGCGGCAAAGAGGGTCAGGGTGCCGTCCTTGATGAAGCCGGGCTCGACGTGATTGGCCAGATAGTCGGGCAGGCACGCACCCAGGTCGCGCTGCAGCGACGCGATCTGCTCGACGCCGGCGCGCAGCGCCGCGAATGCGTCGGTACGGCCGAGCACTTCGGACACGGGTTGCGGGCGATAGGCGGCGAGCGGGCCGAAACGCTTGGAAAATCGGTTCATCGAGGCTTTCTTCGAGCGCGCACGCGCGCGGACGTTGCAGCCGATTGTACCCGCGCGGGCCCGCGCACGGGCGGCTTTCGTCCCTGTCCGCCCGGCCCCGGCGCGCCATGCCCGTGCGGCCGCGACGCAAGCGTACGCGTCCCCGCGTGCTAAAATTCGACGTTTGAGTCCACTAATTCGCTAAGCCGCCGAGGCTCGGGCGCCGGGGCGCGCAAGACGCGCCGGGCGCCGGTGCTGCGACGCAGGATCCGATCCGATGACAACCGGTTTTCTCCAGAAAATTTTTGGCAGCCGCAACCAGCGGCTCGTCAAGCAATACCAAAAGACCGTCGCGACGATCAATGCGCTCGAAACGCAGATCGAGAAGCTGACGGACGACCAGTTGCGCGGCAAGACGGACGAATTCCGCCAGCGGATCGCGGCCGGCGAGTCGCTCGACAAGCTGCTGCCCGAGGCATTCGCGGTCTGTCGCGAAGCGAGCCGCCGCGTGCTGAAGATGCGGCACTTCGACGTCCAGATGATCGGCGGCATGGTGCTCCACTACGGCAAGATCGCGGAAATGCGCACCGGCGAGGGCAAGACGCTCGTCGCGACGCTGCCCGTGTACCTGAATGCGCTGGCCGGCCGCGGCGTGCACGTCGTGACCGTCAACGACTACCTCGCGCAGCGCGACGCCGAATGGATGGCGCGTCTCTACAACTTCCTCGGTCTGTCGGTCGGCATCAACCTGTCCGGCATGGAGCACGAGCAGAAGCAGCAGGCGTACGCGGCGGACATCACGTACGGCACGAACAACGAGTTCGGCTTCGACTACCTGCGCGACAACATGGTCTACGAGACCGACGCGCGCGTGCAGCGGGCCCTGAATTTTGCCGTCGTCGACGAAGTGGACTCGATCCTGATCGACGAAGCGCGTACGCCGCTGATCATTTCGGGCCAGGCCGAGGATCACACCGAGCTGTACGTGCGGATGAACGCACTGCCGCCGCTGCTCGAGCGCCAGATCGGCGAAGAGAAGGCAGACGGCACGGGCGTCGAGAAGCCGGGCGACTACACGCTCGACGAGAAGGCGCGCCAGGTGTTCCTGACGGAATCGGGCCACGAGAAGGCCGAGCGCCTGCTCGCCGAATGGGGCCTGATCGGCGAGGGCGAGAGCCTGTACGCGCCGCAGAACATCACGCTGATGCACCACGTGTACGCGGCGCTGCGCGCCCACACGCTGTTCCACAAGGATCAGCACTACGTCGTGCAGAACGGCGAAGTGGTCATCGTCGACGAATTCACGGGCCGCCTGATGGCCGGCCGCCGCTGGTCCGACGGCCTGCACCAGGCGGTCGAGGCGAAGGAGCACGTGAAGATTCAGAGCGAGAACCAGACGCTCGCGTCGATCACGTTCCAGAACTACTTCCGGATGTACGCGAAGCTGGCCGGCATGACCGGTACCGCCGACACCGAAGCGTACGAATTCAACGAGATCTACGGCCTCGAGACGGTCGTGATCCCGACCAACCGCCCGCCGAAGCGGATCGACAAGCAGGACCAGATCTACAAGACGGCCAAGGAGCGCTACGACGCGGTGATCCGCGACATCCGCGACTGCTACGAGCGCGGCCAGCCGGTGCTGGTCGGCACGACGTCGATCGAGAACTCCGAGCTGCTGTCGCACCTGCTGAAGCAGGCCGGGCTGCCGCACGAAGTGCTGAACGCGAAGCAGCACGAGCGCGAAGCGGCGATCGTCGCGGAAGCCGGCCGTCCGAAGCGCATCACGATCGCGACCAACATGGCCGGCCGCGGGACCGACATCGTGCTCGGCGGCAACGCGGAGAAGCAGGCCGCGTTCATCGAGGCCGACGATTCGATTCCGGCCGACGAGAAGGCACGCCGCATCCAGAAGCTGCACGACGAGTGGGAAACGCTGCACGAGGAGGTGAAGGCCGCGGGCGGCCTGCACATCATCGGCACCGAGCGCCACGAATCGCGCCGGATCGACAACCAGCTGCGCGGCCGTGCGGGCCGTCAGGGCGATCCGGGTTCGTCGCGCTTCTACCTGTCGCTCGACGATCCGCTGCTGCGCATCTTCGCGGGCGACCGCGTGCGCTCGATCATGGATCGCCTGAAGATGCCGGAAGGCGAGGCGATCGAGGCGGGCATCGTCACGCGGTCGATCGAATCGGCGCAGCGCAAGGTCGAAGCGCGCAACTTCGACATCCGCAAGCAGCTGCTCGAATACGACGACGTGTCGAACGACCAGCGCAAGGTGATCTACCAGCAGCGCAACGAACTGCTCGAAGCGCACGACATCACCGAGACGATCACCGCGATGCGTCACGGCGTGATCGCCGAAGTCGTCCGCCAGTTCGTGCCGGAAGGCAGCATCGAGGAGCAGTGGGACGTGCCCGAGCTCGAGGAAGCGCTGCGCAACGACTGGCAGCTCGACCTCGCGATCCAGGAAATGGTGAACGAGTCGTCGTCGATCACCGCTGAAGAGATCCTCGACGCCGTGACGACGGCCGCGGACGAGCAGTACGAGGCGAAGGTCGCGATGGTCGGCCGCGAATCGTTCAGCGCGTTCGAGCGTTCGGTGATGCTGCAGACGGTCGACCGCCTGTGGCGCGAACACCTCGCGGCGCTCGACCACCTGCGCCAGGGCATCCACCTGCGCGGCTATGCGCAGAAGAATCCGAAGCAGGAATACAAGCGCGAGGCGTTCGAGCTGTTCGCCGCGATGCTCGACGCGATCAAGCAGGAAGTCACGCGCATCGTGATGAACGTGCAGATCCAGTCGCCGGAGCAGCTCGAGGAGGCGGCCGAGCAAATCGAGGAGCGCGGCGGTCATCTCGAGAACGTCGAATACCAGCACGCCGACTACGCGGACGCCGGCGCGCCGGTGGCGAACGTCACGACTGCCGCCGCGGCGGCCACGGCGACGGCCGACATGGTCGGCAGCGCGATGACGCACAGCGGCCCCGGCGGCGAAATGCCGAAGGTCGGCCGCAACGACCCGTGCCCGTGCGGCAGCGGCAAGAAGTACAAGCAATGTCACGGGAAGCTGTCATGATCGGCGGCGGCGCGCGTCACGCGTGCCGCATCGTTCGCAGCTTCGAGTCAGTGATGTGAGTTGTGGCGGCCCGCGCGTGCGGCCGCCGGTTCTTCCAATCGATGCCGGCACATGCCGGCATTTTCCATCCGGCAGGTGTGCCCCATGGCTGTCAATTTTCCGTCGATCGATCCCGCCCAACTGCATCCCGTCGCCGGCGTCACGCTCGGCTGGGCGGAAGCGAACATCCGCAAGCCGAATCGCAAGGACGTGCTGGTCATCTCCGTCGACGAAGGTGCGACGGTCGCGGGCGTGTTCACCGAAAACCGTTTCTGCGCCGCGCCGGTCACCGTCTGCCGCGAGCACCTGGCGAAGGTGCGTGCAGGCGGCGCGGCCATTCGCGCGCTGGTCGTGAATACCGGCAATGCGAACGCGGGCACCGGCGAGCCGGGCCTCGTGAATGCCCGCGAGACCTGCGCGGAACTCGCGCGTCTCGCGGGCATCGAGCCGGCGCAGGTGCTGCCGTTCTCGACCGGCGTGATCCTCGAGCCGCTGCCGATCGACCGCCTGAAGGCCGGCCTGCCGGCCGCGCTCGCGAACCGCAAGGCCGCGAACTGGTTCGACGCCGCGCAGGCGATCATGACGACCGACACGCTGCCGAAAGCGACGTCGCGCCAGGTGACGATCGACGGTCACACGGTCACGCTGACAGGCATCAGCAAGGGCGCGGGCATGATCAAGCCGAACATGGCGACGATGCTCGGCTTCCTCGCGTTCGATGCCAACGTCGCGCAGCCGGTGCTCGACACGCTCGTGAAGGAAGTCGCCGACCGTTCGTTCAACTGCATCACGATCGACGGCGACACGTCGACGAACGACTCGTTCATCCTGATCGCATCGGGCAAGAGCACGCTGCCCGCGATCACGTCGACCGATTCGCCCGCCTATGCGGCGCTGCGCGACGCGGTGACGGAAGTCGCGCAGATGCTGTCGCAACTGATCGTGCGCGATGGCGAAGGCGCGACGAAATTCATGACGGTGCAGGTCGAGGGCGGCAAGAGCGTCGCCGAATGCCGCCAGATTGCCTACGCGATCGGCCATTCGCCGCTCGTGAAGACGGCCTTCTACGCATCCGACCCCAACCTCGGCCGTATTCTCGCGGCGATCGGCTATGCGGGCGTCGCCGATCTCGACGTCGGCAAGATCGACCTTTATCTCGACGACGTGCTCGTCGCGAAGGCCGGCGGCCGCAATCCGGCCTACCGGGAAGAGGACGGCCAGCGCGTGATGAAGCAGAGCGAGATCACGATCCGCGTGCTGCTCGGGCGCGGCGACGCGCAGGCCACCGTCTGGACGTGCGACCTGTCGCACGATTACGTGAGCATCAACGCGGATTACCGCTCCTGATCGGGAGCGCTCGAACGACATGGACAAGCTTGAACAGTTTCTGACGCGCGCCGAAGCGCTGCTCGGCCGTCTCGAAGGGATGCTGCCGCCCGCGCCGGCGGCCATCGACTGGAACGCGGCCCACGCGTTCCGCTGGCGCAAGCGCCAGGGGCGCGGTTACCTGCAACCGGTACCGGCCGTGTCGTCGATCACGCTCGGCGACCTGCACAACATCGATCGCCAGAAAGCGCTGATCGACCAGAACACGCGGCAGTTCGTGCAGCGCAAGCCAGCCAACAACGTGCTGCTGACCGGCGCACGCGGTACCGGCAAGTCGTCGCTGATCAAGGCGTGCCTGAATGCGTACGCGAACGACGGGCTGCGCCTGATCGAAGTCGACAAGGACGACCTGCACGATCTCGGCGACATCGTCGACCTGATCTCGCAGCGTCCGGAGCGGTTCATCGTGTTTTGCGACGACCTGTCGTTCGAGGACGGCGAATCGGGCTACAAGGCGCTGAAAGTCGCGCTCGACGGCTCGATCGCCGCGCAATCGGACAACGTGCTGATCTACGCGACGTCGAACCGCCGGCACCTGCTGCCCGAGTACATGAGCGACAACGAGTCGTACAAGCATCTGCCGGACGGCGAGATTCACCCCGGCGAAGTCGTCGAGGAGAAGATCTCGCTGTCGGAGCGCTTCGGCCTGTGGGTCAGCTTCTACCCGTTCAAGCAGGACGACTATCTCGACATCGTCGCGCACTGGCTGCGTCACTTCGGCTGCCCGGATGCGGAGATCGAGACCGCGCGCGGCGACGCGCTCGTATGGGCGCTCGAGCGCGGTTCGCGCTCGGGCCGCGTCGCGTGGCAGTTCGCGCGCGACTGGTCGGGCCGCAAGGAGCAGGCATGAGCGCGGATCCGGCACAGGGCGCCGCGCGGGCGCCGGACGGCCGCAAGGTGACGGAAGTCGCGGTCGGCGTGATGGTGCAGCCGGACGGACGGTACCTGCTCGCGCAGCGTCTGCAGGGCAAGCCGTACGAAGGTTACTGGGAGTTTCCGGGCGGCAAGCTGGAGGCGGGCGAAAGCGTCGAGGATGCGCTGGCGCGCGAGCTGCACGAGGAACTGGGGATCGAAGTCACGGCCAGCCATCGCTGGCACACGCTCGAGCACGATTATCCGCACGCATACGTGCGGCTTTATTTCTGCAAGGTGACGGGCTGGACGGGCGAGCCGCACAGCAAGGAAGGGCAGGCGTTCGTGTGGCAACGACTGCCGGTCGAAGTCGCGCCGCTGCTGCCGGCGGCGCTGCCGGTGCTCGAATTGCTCGAAAAGGAAGCGGCGTCGCAATGATGCCGTCGCGGCCTGCCTGAAACGCGGGCCATATCGGCGGACGGGCGGCGCCGCGCGCCGCTCAGCTGTCGCGGCGGTTGTCCGTGCCGTCTTCTTCCGACGACGGGCCCTCGTCGGCGGCGCCGCCGATCCGGTACTTTTCCGCGGCCCATGCGCCGAGGTCGAGCTGCTTGCAGCGGGCCGAACAGAACGGGCGGAACTTGTTTTCAGGCGTCCAGCGCACTTCTGCGCCGCACGACGGACATTTCACAACGGTAGTCATACGAAAGCATCGATCCGGCACGCGGCCGTTACAGATTGCACAGTGTCAGATGGAACGGCACGTCGATGTCCACCGCGCGCGGCCGTACATCGCCATCCTGCATGGTGAACCGTACCCACAGCATGTATTTGTTGGCGCTCGCTTCGGGAATGACGCGCAGCTCCGGCGGCACGCGCACCTGCATCAGCTGGTAGGTGCGGCCGGACAGCATCTGCTGGTAGCTGCCCTGCATCGCCATGACCTTCGACGCCTGACCCGATTCGCGCGCGAGCCGCAGCACGATCGCCGCGGCGTCGCGCAACGGCAGCATCGGCAGGATCCACTTCGCGATGTCCTGGCGCCGCTGCTCGGCGGGCCATTGTTGCCACGCGTAGTACGACGGCAGGTCGAACTTGCACGTACCGCCGGGAATCACCGCGCGGCTGCGGATGCTCGCGAGCCACTCGTTGTCGACGAGGTGCTGGCCGGTCTTGCCCTGCATCTGCGCGAGATTCGCGAGCGTCTGCTCGATTTCGCCGAGCACGGCTTCGAGCGCGTTCTGCTCGATGCCCGGATTGCCGCGAAAGGGGGCGAGCGTCTGGCGTTGACGTTCGAGCTCCTTCATCAGATCCGATTTCAGGTCCGCGCGGCCCGTTACCTCGGCGATTTCGAACAGCGTCGTCAGCGCGACGTGGTGTTCACGCGGGTCCTCCTGAGCCAAAAAGAACGCGAAGCGCTCGAACAGATCTTCGAGACGCAACAGCGTGCGAATTCGCTCGTTGAACGGATACTCGTAAAGAATCAAGCGCGCTCGCCTCTTGGGTAGGGATTGAAACAATGAAGGACATTCTAATGCCCCCTCTCTACCCTAGCAACGCGCCAATTTCGTACACCATCACGATGGCGCGCGATGTTCAGTGCGCGGCCGCCGCGAATCCGACATAGCGTTGGTGCAGTGCATCGACCTGCGCGGCGAGCGCGTCGGGCGTGAGCGCGTCGTTGACGATCACGTCGTCGGCCGCCGCCAGGCGGGCTTCGCGCGTCGCCTGTCGTGCGATGATCGCTTCGACCTGTTCACGCGTGAACCCGTTGCGCCGCATCACGCGCGCGATCTGCGTTTCGACCGGGCAGTCGACGACGAGCACGCGATCGCAGCGCGCCTTCCAGGTGCCCGACTCGACAAGCAATGGCACGACGAAGATCACGTACGGGCCCCGTGCCTCGCGCGCCTCGCGATCGGTCTCCGCGCGAATCAGCGGATGCGTGATCGCTTCGAGGCGCCGGCGCGCGTCGTCGTCGCCGAAGATCAGCGTGCGCATCTTCGCGCGATCGAGCGAGCCGTCGGCGGCCACGAAGCCGCGACCGAACGCGTGCTCGATCGCCGGCATCGCGAGACCGCCCGGCGCGGTGATGCGGTGGGCAATCAGGTCGGTATCGACGAGCGATGCGCCACGGGCGCCGAACAGGTCGGCAACGGTCGTCTTGCCGCTGCCGATGCCGCCCGTGAGTCCTACTGAAAACATGTCAGCCTCCGAGCGCCGCATAGAAAGGGGTGCCGAAAAAGAGCGTGGCGACGCCGCCGGCCGCGAGGAACGGACCGAACGGAATCGGCTCCTCGAAGCGCATGCGCCCGCGCCAAGTCGCGACGAGCCCGACGAGCGCGCCGCTTACCGCCGCGAACAGCACGACCTGCGGCAGTGCGGCCCAGCCCATCCATGCGCCGAGCGCGGCGAGCAGCTTCAGGTCGCCGAACCCGATGCCCTCGATGCCGCGCAGCCATTTGAACAGCCAGTAGATCGACCACAGGAACAGGTAGCCGGCCATCGCGCCGATCACGGCCGAGCGCAGCGACGTGAAGGTGCCGCCGAGGTTCAGCACGAGCCCGGCCCACAGCAGCGGCAGCGTCATCGAGTCGGGCAGGTAGCCGGTCCGGATATCGATCGCGCTCATCGCGAGCAGCGCCGCGCACAGCGCGAACGCGGCAAGCGCGGCGACGGTCGGGCCGAACGCCGCGAGCGAGCCGGCCGCGAGCAATGCGCACGCGAGCTCGACGAGCGGGTAGCGGACGCCGATCGCATGGCCGCAGCGCCGGCAGCGCCCACGGAGCATCAGGTAGCTGACGAGCGGGATGTTTTCCCAGGCGCGCAACACGTGACCGCAGTGCGGACAGGCGCTGCGCGGGCGCCACAGATCGTAGCGCGGCGGATAGCCGTCGTCGGGCGGGGCGCTCGCGGCGCCGGTCGCTTCGGCGATCTCGGCCTGCCATGCCCGCTGCATCATCACGGGCAGCCGGTGCACGACCACGTTCACGAAGCTGCCGATGCAAAGGCCGACGACGATCGCGAACGCATACTGCAGCGCGGGCGGCAGCATCGCCAGCGCGAGCAGCGTGCTCTCGGGCGAATCGGAAACGGCGGACAGGGGCGCTGGCGTCATGAGGCTCAAGGTCGGACTAAAAGGCGACAGAATCGGTTGCGATGCTACACCACGTTGCCGAGCTGAAGGATCGGCAGATACATCGCGATCACGAGGCCGCCCACGAGCGCGCCCAGGACGATCACGATCAACGGCTCGCCGAGTGCCGCGAGCGCATCGAGACGCGCGTCGAGCTGGCGTTCGCACAACGCGGCGATGTCGGCGAGCATCGTGTCGAGCGCACCGCTTTCCTCGGCGACGGCGATCGGTTGCACGACGTCGTCCGGAAAGCAGCCGGCCGAATGCATCGCATCGGCCAGACGCGCGCCGCGCAGCACGCGTGCGGCGATGTGCGCGGTGGCGTGCGCGAACACCGGATGGCCGGCCGTGCGCTCGAGCGTGGCGAACGCATCGGCGAGCGGCACGCCGGCGCCGAGCAGCGTCGCCAGCGAGCGGCACCAGCGCGCGGCCGCAAACCGTTCCAGCGCGGGGCCCGCAATCGGAGCGCGCAGCAGGCGCCGCGCGAGCGCGTGGCGCAGCGCGGCCGAACGTCGAAGCGCGTGCCGTGCGGCGAGCCCCGCGGCGGCCGCACCGGCCAGGAGCACGCCGCCCCACGCCGACAGCGCGGAGGACAACGCGAGCAGTGCGCGGGTCGGCGCGGGCAGGGCGGCGCCGAAGCCGTCGAAGATCTGCCGGAAGGTCGGCACGACCCACACCATCAACGCCGCCGAGATCGCGAGCGCGAACAGGATGACGGCAGCCGGATACGCGAGCGCGGCACGCAGCTTGCGCCATTGCGCATCGGCGCGCTCGCGGTGTTCCGCGACCCGGGTCAGCACGATGCCGAGCGAACCGGACGCCTCGCCGACTTCGACCAACTGGCGATACAGCGTGCCGAACTGCGATGGATAGCGTGCGATCGCATCGGCGAAGCGCCGGCCGCCGACGATCTCGCGGGCGAGCCCCGCGGCGATGCGTGGCATGCCGTCGCGCGTGCGGGTGCGCGCGAGCATCTCGAGCGACGGCGCAAGCGGCAGGCCGGCTTGCAGCAGGCTGGCGAGCTGGCGCGTGAAGCGCGTGATGTCGCGTGCGCCGGCCGAGGGCGGACGGGCCGGCCCGCGGACGTCGAGCGACAGTACCGCGATGCCGTCGCGCGCGAGCGTGGCGCGCGCGGCCGCGGCGTCGAACGCGATGACGGTCCCGCGGCGCGGCGAGCCGTCGCGGTGGCGGCCGCGCCATGCAAAGCGGGTTTCGCGCGGCGGCGTGCGCATGCTCACGCCGCGGGAGTGGCGGCGACGGCTTCCGCGATGCTCGTCGTGCCGTCCATGACGCGCGCGAATGCCGCGTCGCGCAGCGTGCGCACGCCCTCGGCCGCCACGCATCGCGCGAGTTCGCCGACGCTTGCCCGCGCGACGATGCGCTCGGCCAGCCCGGGCGATACCGGCATCGTCTGATGCAGGCCGATGCGCCCGCGATAGCCGATCCCGTGACAGGCGGGACAGCCGCGCGCGACGAACGGCCGCCAACCGGCGGCCAGCGCCGCCGGGTCGCAGCCGGCTTCCCGCAGCGCGTGCGCCGATGCGTCCGAATGCACGCGACAGGCGACGCACAGGCGCCGGACGAGACGCTGCGCGGTGACGAGGTGCAGCGCGGCCGCGAGGTTGTACGGCGCGACGCCGATGTCGAGCAGCCGCGCGACGGCGGCGGGCGCGTCGTTCGTATGCAGCGTCGACAGCACGAGGTGGCCCGTCTGCGCGGCCTTGATCGCGACATCGGCCGTTTCCGCATCGCGAATCTCGCCGACCATGATGACGTCCGGATCCTGCCGCAACAGCGCGCGCAGCGCGGTCGCGAACGTGAGCCCCGTCTTGTCGGCGACCCCGACCTGGTTGATTCCGTCGAGCTGGATCTCGGCCGGGTCCTCGACCGTGCAGACGTTGTGCGCGTCGCGATCGAGCATCTGCAGCGCGCAGTAGAGCGACAGCGTCTTGCCGCTGCCGGTCGGGCCCGTGACGAGCACGAGGCCATGCGGCGCGCGGATCGCGGCCTCCATCGCGGCGGCCTGCCGCGCGTCGAAGCCGAGATTGGCCAGCGTGAGATCGGGCGGCAGCGTTTCGAGCCGCCGCAGCACGAGCTTTTCGCCGAACAGCGTGGGCAGCGAACTGACGCGGTAGTCGCCGCGCGTGCCGCCGTCGATCGCGATGCGCAGCCGGCCGTCCTGCGGAAGCCGCCGCTCGGCGATGTCCATGCGCGAGAGCACCTTGATCCGCGTGACGAGCGCATCGCGCAGGTGCAGCGGCGGTCGCGCATGTTCATGCAGTACGCCGTCGATGCGCAGACGGATGCGCCAGCCGGCTTCGAACGGCTCGACGTGGATGTCCGACGCATCGCGCACGCGCGCCGCATGCAGTGTGTCCGTCAGCAGCCGGACGGCGGGGGCATCGTCGAGCTGGGCCGCATCGAGTGCAGGGGGCGCGGCGGCGGGGCGCGCGTCGGCATGCGCGGGCGACGACTGCGTGTGCAGCGACGCCCCGGAGGAAGGGAAGTGCATGTGAGCCGGCACGCGGGCCGCCTGTTGACCGTGATGCGCAGATGATCGCGCGTCGCGGGCGGCGCCGGCAGTCGGCCGTTCGGCTAGCGCGCGGCGATGCGCCCGGCGCGCGTGCCGCGCGGCTTGAAGAGCTTGACGGTGCGGACTGCCTGATCGTCGCTGCGCATCACCTCGAGCATCACGTCGCCGATTTTCAGGCACACGTCGTCTTCCGGAATTTCCTCGAGGATCTCGAGTACCAGTCCGTTCAGCGTCTTCGGCCCGTCGGTCGGCAGTTTCAGGTGCAGCCAGCGGTTCAGTTCACGCAGCGGCATGCTGGCCGAGACGATGCATTCGCCGTTCTCGTCCCAGCCGCCCGCGCGTTCGCTGCGCGGCATCGACGTCGTGAATTCGCCGATCAGCTCCTCGATGATGTCCTCGGGCGTGACGAGCCCTTCGAGTTCGCCGTACTCGTTGACGACGAGGGCGGTGCGCTGCCGGGTTTCCTGGAAGAACTGGAGCTGCTGGACCACCGGCGTGCCCGACGGCACGTAGTACGGCTCGGCGAGCAGCGAGCGCAACGTTTCGCGATCGAAGTCCTGGTTGTGCAGCGCGGTGAGCGTCTTGCGCACGTGCAGCACACCGAGCACCTTGTCGATGTCGCCTTCGTAGACGACCAGCCGGTTGTGGTAGCAGGTTTCGAGCTGATGCAGGATGTCGTCGAGCGGCGCGTAGAAGTTGAGCGACTCGATCTGGCGGCGCGGCACCATCACGTCGTCGACCGTGATGTTCTCGAGGTCGAACAGGTTGAGCAGGATGCTGCGGTGCTTGGTCGGCATGAAGCTGCTGGATTCGAGCACGATGGCGCGCAGCTCGTCGGCCGACATTCGCTGGTCGCGGCCCTTCTTCGTATTGATGCGCAGCACCCACAGCACGCCGTTCGCGAGCGCATTGACGAACCACACGACCGGCTTGAACACGCGCATCAGCGGCGCGATCACGAGGCTCGCCGGCAGCGCGATGCGCTCGGGGAACGTCGCGCCGACGATCTTCGGCGCGATTTCCGCGAACACGATGATCAGGAACGCGACGACGCCGGTCGCGATCGACAGCGCGAGGTTGTTGCGGCCGAACGTATGGAGCGCGAGCGACGTCGTGAGGACCGGGATGATCGTGTTGAACAGGTTGTTGCCGATCAGGATCACGCTGAGCAGCAGGTCAGTGCGCGTGAGCAGCCCCTGCGTGGTTTTCGCGCCGAGCGCGCCCTGGCCGGCGAGATGCTTCAGCCGATGGCGATTGAGCGCCATCATCGCGGTCTCGGAAATGGAAAAGAAGCTGGAACAGAGGAGAAGCAGGAAGACGGCGCCGATTTGCGCCCATAAGGGAATTTGGTCCACGCGTTGGAAAGGGCAGTGAAGGACAGGGATGGGGGAAATATAGCAGAGGCCGGAGACCGCGATGTGTCGTGCGCGACACGGGGGCCCGCGGCGGCACGGACGAAAAAAAACCGTGCACACGGTGCACGGTTTTTTCAAATCTGGTCGGGGTGAGAGGATTCGAACCTCCGGCCTCTACGTCCCGAACGTAGCGCTCTACCAGGCTAAGCTACACCCCGATTTTTGCTCTTCGGACTTCGCCGTCTTCGTGAAGATCGCTGCGTCGTCTCAAGCAAGAACGTAACTATAACGATGTTTTTTCTAAAAGGGAATACTTTGATGAAGAAATTTTTCGAGACAAGGCATCGCTTCCCGTTCGCCGCGGGCTCACGACTGCCGCGACGTCGAGTATGAGCACAACCCGAGCAGGCTTTCCTTGTAGATCGAATCGGGGAACGCGGCAATCGCCGCTGCCGCCGCCTGCGCTTCCTGGCGCGCGCATTCGAGCGTGTGATCGAGCGCGCCGGAGCGCGTGATCGCGTCGAAAATCGTGTCGAAGCGATCGGTGCCGCCCTGTTCGATCGCCTCGCGCGCGAGCGCCGACTGTTCGGGCGTGCCGCGTTCGATCAGATAGATGAGCGGCAGCGTCGGCTTGCCTTCGCGCAGGTCGTCGCCAGCATTCTTGCCCATCGCCTCGGCGGTGCCGGCATAGTCGAGCCAGTCGTCCATGATCTGGAACGCGGTGCCGATCCGGCGGCCGTATTCGGCGGCCGCGGCCTCGGTCGGCGCATCGGCGCCCGCGAGCACCGCGCCCAGCCGGGCCGACGCCTCGAACAGCTTGGCCGTCTTGTAGCGGATCACCTGCATGTAGCGCGTTTCGTCGACGTCCGCGTCGTGCATGTTGAGGAGCTGCAACACCTCGCCTTCCGAGATGATCGTCGTCGCTTCGGACAGGATCTCCATCACGCGCATCTTGCCGACGCCGACCATCATCTCGAACGAGCGCGAGTAGAGGTAATCGCCTACCAGCACGCTCGCCGCGTTGCCGAACAGCGCGTTGGCGGTCTGGCGGCCGCGGCGCAGCTCGGATTCGTCGACGACGTCGTCATGCAGCAGCGTCGCCGTGTGGATGAATTCGACGACGGCGGCCAGCACGTGCCGCTGGTGCGACGTTTCGCCGAGCGCGCCGGCGACGAGCAGCAGCAACGCCGGACGCAGCCGCTTGCCGCCCGCGCCGATGATGTACTCGGCGATCTGGTTGATCAGCAGCACGTCGGACGCGAGGCTTTGCCGGATAACGCGATTCACCTGCTCCATGTCGCTGGTGATCGGGGCGAGCAGGTGGGCGGCGCTGAGGGTGGGGGAGGCGGTGGACGACGACATGATGATGGAATTGGGTGATGCGGCGGATTATAAGTCGAATCCGCGATATGCCGGTCTGTCGGACGTACCCGCAACGCGATTTTGGCCGTCCGGCCGAGGCCCGCGCGCGGTAATCGTCGATCGGTTTTGACTTCGGTGCTAACCCCATGTATAATCACGTGTTTTCCGCGCGTGGTGTGCGGAAAAATTGGATCCAGAGTGAGGTTCTCAATGTACGCGGTCATAAAAACCGGCGGCAAGCAGTACAAGGTTGCCGTTGGCGAAAAACTCAAAGTAGAACAGATACCGGCTGACATTGACGCTGAAATCACGCTCGACCAGGTTCTCGCAGTGGGCGAAGGCGAATCGATTAAGTTCGGTACGCCGCTGGTCAGTGGGGCTTCCGTCAAGGCCACCGTTGTGTCGCACGGTCGTCATGCCAAGGTCACCATCTTCAAGATGCGTCGCCGGAAGCACTACCAAAAGCACGGCGGCCACCGCCAGAACTACACTGAGCTGCGCATCGACGCGATCAACGCGTAAGCGCCTCGGTAAAGGAGCAATCAGATGGCACACAAAAAGGCAGGCGGCTCTTCCCGGAACGGCCGCGACTCCGAGTCGAAACGTCTCGGCGTGAAAGTGTACGGCGGCCAGGCGATCAATGCCGGCGGCATCATCGTGCGTCAGCGCGGCACGCGCATGCACGCAGGCGAGAACGTCGGCATGGGCAAGGATCACACCCTGTTCGCGCTGGTCGACGGTCACGTCAAGTTCGCGACCAAGGGCGCGGACAAGAAGCATCTGGTCATCGTCGTCCCGGCGGCTGCCTAAGTCAGGCACCCACGGGCTTCGTTGCCGAAAGGCCCCGCAGTCTTCGCGGGGCCTTTTTTTATTGGGTCGCCGGGCGCAAGTGCGGGCCGGCGACCCTCGCGCGACCGGCATGCGATCGGCCGAACGGCAGATTGTTCAAGCGTGCCGGCGCGCGGCACAATAGCGGAAATACTGGGCGGAGTGACGAATGAAGTTCATTGACGAAGCACGAATCGAAGTCATCGCCGGCGACGGAGGCGATGGCAGCGCGTCGATGCGCCGCGAGAAATTCGTCCCGTTCGGCGGGCCGGACGGTGGCGACGGCGGCCGGGGCGGTAGCGTCTACGCGATCGCCGACCGCAACATCAATACGCTGATCGACTACCGCTACGCGAAGAAGCACCTCGCGCGCAACGGCGAAAACGGTCGTGGCTCGGATTGCTACGGCAAGGGCGGCGACGATGTCACGCTGCGCATGCCGGTCGGCACGATCATCAGCGACATGGACACGGGCGAGCTGATCGCCGATCTGACCGAGCACGACCAGCGCGTGATGCTCGCGCAGGGCGGCGCCGGCGGCCTCGGCAACCTGCATTTCAAGTCGAGCACGAACCGCGCGCCGCGCCAGAAGACGGACGGCAAGCCGGGCGAGCGCCGCATGCTGAAGCTCGAGCTGAAGGTGCTCGCCGACGTCGGCCTGCTCGGCATGCCGAACGCGGGCAAGTCGACCTTCATCTCGTCGGTGTCGAACGCGAAGCCGAAGATCGCCGACTACCCGTTCACGACGCTCGCGCCGAATCTCGGCGTGGTGCGCGTCGGCCCGAGCAAGAGCTTCGTGATCGCCGATATCCCGGGGCTGATCGAAGGAGCGGCCGAAGGCGCGGGCCTCGGGCATCAATTCCTGCGCCACCTGCAGCGTACCGGCGTGCTGCTGCATCTGGTCGATCTCGCGCCGTTCGACGAAAGCGTCGATCCGGTCGCGGAGGCGACGGCGATCGTCGGCGAACTGCGCAAGTACGACGAGGCGCTCTACGAGAAGCCGCGCTGGCTCGTGCTCAACAAGCTGGACATGGTGCCGGAAGACGAGCGCGAGGCGCGCGTGGCGGATTTCCTCGACCGCTTCGGCTGGGACGGCCCCGTGTTCGAGATCTCGGCGCTGACGGGCCAGGGCTGCGAAGCACTGTGCTACGCGATCTACGACTACCTCTCCGAACATTCGGACGCGCATCGTGCGGCGGCGGAGGAGGATCTCGCGGCGGACGTGCGTTTTCGCGATGCGCCGCCGGCGACGGGCGGTGCGGCGCCGGCCGACGACGCCTGAACGGTTCGCCGACGCGCCGGGCGTGCCGCCCGGCGTTCGCGTTCAATCGCGCCCCGGCCAGGCGGGCATCAGATACAGGAGACAGTGCAGGATGCGTTCGATCATCGCGGATTCGAAGCGATTGGTGGTGAAGGTGGGCTCCAGCCTCGTGACCAACGACGGCAAGGGGCTCGATCATGCTGCGATCGGCCGCTGGGCAGCCCAGATTGCTGCGTTGCGGGCGCAGGGCAAGGAAGTCGTGCTCGTCAGTTCGGGCGCGATTGCCGAAGGCATGCAGCGGCTCGGCTGGAGCAAGCGGCCGCGGGAAATCGACGAGCTGCAGGCCGCCGCCGCGGTCGGCCAGATGGGGCTCGCGCAAGTCTACGAGAGCCGCTTCACCGAGCACGGCATCCGCACCGCGCAGATCCTGCTTACGCACGCCGATCTGGCCGATCGCGAGCGCTACCTGAATGCGCGTTCGACGCTGCTCACGCTGCTGCGGCTCGGCGTCGTGCCGATCATCAACGAGAACGACACGGTCGTTACCGACGAAATCAAGTTCGGCGACAACGACACGCTCGGCGCGCTCGTCGCGAACCTGATCGAAGGCGATGCGCTGATCATCCTCACCGACCAGTCGGGGCTGTTCACGGCCGATCCGCGCAAGGATCCGAACGCGACGCTCGTCGGTGAGGCCAGTGCGGGCGCACCGGAGCTCGAGGCGATGGCTGGCGGGGCCGGCTCGAGTCTCGGCCGCGGCGGAATGCTGACGAAGATCCTCGCGGCGAAGCGGGCGGCGCACAGCGGCGCGAATACCGTGATCGCGAGCGGCCGGGAGTCCGACGTGCTCGTGCGTCTGGCGGCCGGCGAGGCGATCGGCACGCAACTGATCGCACGCACCGCGCGGATGGCGGCACGCAAGCAATGGATGGCCGATCATCTGCAGGTGCGCGGCCATGTCGTGATCGATGCGGGGGCGGTCGAGAAACTGACGGCCGGCGGCAAGAGCCTGCTGCCGATCGGCGTGACCGACGTGCAGGGCGCGTTCGCGCGCGGCGAGGTGATCGCATGTGTCGGCCCGGACGGGCGCGAGGTGGCGCGCGGGCTCACGAACTACAGCAGCGCGGAAACGAAGCTGATTCATCGCAAGCCGAGCGGCGAAATCGAGGCCGTGCTCGGCTACATGCTGGAGCCCGAACTGATTCATCGCGACAACCTCGTGCTGGTGTGAGCACGGGCCCGGTTGCGTCGTTCGAATGAAAAAGCCCGCATCGCGCGGGCTTTTTCGTGCGGCGGGACGATGCGGGCGGCCCGCATCGCGTGCCGTCAGCGCAACTGCGTCATCGCGGTGCGGTGGAACCGGATGTTTTCGAGGATCTGCCGGGGCGAGCCCTGCGGCATCTTGTTCGCGCAGAAGTAGTCCTGGTAGAGCGCGGAGTGGTAGGCGTTCAGCTCGCCGTTCTCGATGCGCCGCCAGTCGTTCTCGACCGTGCGATCCCAGCCGTTGTGGTCCGAGTTCAGGCCGGCGTACTGGCGCCATTCGTAGGTGTCGCAGCGGATGCCTTCGTAGTTCACGTTGCGCGCACCGGCCGGGCTCGTGATGACGACTGCGTAGCGCACGACGCCGTCGGTGCCGACATCGAGCGATTTCGCATCGACGAAGAACTTGAGCGGGGTGTTCTGCGACACGTTGAACGGCAGCAGATCGCCGGTTTGCGGCAGCGGCGGCAGCGTGTCGACGGCATTTTCCTTCCAGGATCCCTGGCGATCGAGCAGGTACACGAACTCGCTGTCATCCTTGTTGGACGGCGCTTTCGAGTTCGCGCAGCCGGCCAGGGCAGCCATCGCGGCGATCGATGCGAGCGCGAGAGCAATCGCTTTCAATATGCATTCCTCGTAAAAAAAGGGCGCGACACCAAGGTCGCGCCCGGTCATGCAGTCCGACTCGTCATTTGCCGACGATCACGGGGGGCGGCATCTCGTCGAGCGTGCTCGCCTCCGCTTCGATCTCCGAACAGACTACCGATGTGTCGACAATCGTCAGCGTCTGGGCCGGTGCGCCAATGACGCGCGGATAGCGCGACACACGCGGCCCGCGCGGCTTCTCGGCTCGCTGCGCCGGGCGGCGCAGGAAGCGCGACAGTTCCGTCAGCGCCAACTGATAGACATCCCGCTTGAACTCGATCACCGCATCGAGCGGCACCCAGTACTCGTTCCAGCGCCACGCATCGAACTCCGGGTGGTCGGTCGCGCGCAAGCAAATGTCGCAATCGCGTCCAACCATCCGCAGCAGGAACCAGATCTGCTTCTGGCCGCGGTAATGACCGCGTACTTCGCGTTTGATGAACTTGTCAGGCACCTCGTAACGCAACCAGTCGCGAGTGCGGCCGATTATCTTGACGTGTTCCGGATGCAGGCCCGTTTCCTCGTGCAGTTCCCGGTACATCGCCTGCATGGGGGTCTCGCCGTACTTGATCCCACCTTGAGGAAACTGCCAGGAATGCTCGCGGAGCCGCTTGCCCCAAAACACCTCGTTGCGCGCGTTCAAGAGGATGATGCCGACGTTCGGGCGAAAGCCTTCACGATCCAGCATACAACCACCTTCGAATCCTTTAAAATTGCTTTGATTATAAACAGATAACGGGCGCTGCGCACCGTGACGGAGCGAATCCGCGCGGGGTACGCCGGCTGAATTGTCCCTGATTAGTCTGCTACGTCGTCTGCGCCATCGTCGTCCCTCGTTGTTCGCCGCGCGCAGCTTTTTCACCTTGAAACTTTTTCGGGCGCCCCGCCTGGGGGCGCCGTATTTGGAACCGTCCGCATGAAAGCTTCCCGTTTCTTTATCGGCACCCTGAAAGAGGCACCGGCCGACGCAGAGATCGTCAGCCACAAGCTGATGGTCCGCGCCGGCATGATCCGTCGCGTCGCCGGCGGCATCTACAACTACCTGCCGGTCGGCCTGCGTTCGATTCGCAAGGTCGAGGCGATCGTGCGCGAGGAAATGAACCGGGCGGGCGCCATCGAGCTGCTGATGCCGGCCGTGCAGCCGGCCGAGCTGTGGCAGGAATCGGGTCGCTGGGAGCAGTACGGCCCCGAGCTGCTGCGTTTCAAGGACCGCAAGGACAACGATTTCGTGATCGGGCCGACGCACGAGGAAGTCATCACCGACATCGCGCGCAACCAGATCAAGAGCTACCGGCAGATGCCGGTGAACTTCTACCAGATCCAGACGAAGTTCCGCGACGAGATCCGTCCGCGCTTCGGCGTGATGCGCGGCCGCGAATTCATCATGAAGGACGCGTATTCGTTCGACAAGGATGCGGCGGGGCTGAACGAGTCGTACCGCAAGATGTACGACGCGTACGTGCGCATCTTCACGCGCCTCGGCCTCGAGTTCCGCGCGGTCGCGGCCGACAGCGGCTCGATCGGCGGCAACTTCTCGCACGAGTTCCACGTGATTGCCGATACCGGCGAGGACGCGATCGCCTACTGCCCGACGTCCGAATTCGCGGCGAACGTCGAGGCGGCCGAAGCGCTGCCGCTGACGCCTGAGCGCGCGGCGCCCGCCCAAGCGATGGAAAAGGTCGCGACGCCCGGCAAGGCGAAGTGCGAGGCCGTCGCCGAGTTGTTGTCGATTCCGCTCGAGCGCACGATCAAGTCGATCGTGCTCGCGACCGACAACGAAGGCGCCGAGCCGACCATCTGGCTCGTGATGCTGCGCGGCGACCACGACCTGAACGAAATCAAGGTGTCGAAGCTGCCGGGCCTGAAGAACCACCGCTTCGCGACCGAGCAGGAAATCGTCGAGTGGTTCGGCACGCCGCCGGGCTACCTGGGCCCGGTCGGCACGAAGAAGCCCGTGAAGGTGATCGCCGACCGCACGGTCGCGAACATGAGCGACTTCGTCGTCGGCGCGAACGAGGTCGACTATCACATCGCGGGCGTGAACTGGGGCCGCGATTTGCCGGAGCCGGAAGTCGCCGACGTGCGCAATGTGAAGAAGGGCGACCCGTCGCCGGACGGCAAGGGCGTGATCGACATCTGCCGCGGCATCGAAGTCGGCCACGTGTTCCAGCTCGGCACGAAATATTCGGAAGCGATGGGCGCGACGTTCCTCGACGAGTCGGGCAAGCCGCAGCCGATGCTGATGGGCTGCTACGGCGTCGGCGTCACGCGCATTCTCGGCGCGGCGATCGAACAGAATTTCGACGACCGCGGCATCATCTGGCCCGAGTCGATCGCGCCGTTCGAGGTCGTGCTGTGCCCGATGGGCTATGACCGCAGCGACATGGTGCGCGAGACGGCCGACAAGCTGTATGCGGAACTCGTCGCGGCCGGCATCGACGTGATCCTCGACGATCGCGGCGAGCGCCCGGGCGTGATGTTCGCCGACTGGGAGCTGATCGGCGTGCCGCATCGTCTCGTGATCGGCGAGCGCGGCCTGAAGGAAGGCAAGATCGAGTATCAGGGCCGTCGCGATACCGAAGCGACGCTGCTGCCGGCCGACGCGGCCGCGGCGACGGTCGCCGAGAAGATCCGCGCCGCGCTCGCGCACTAAGCGCGGCGCCCGGAGGACACGATGGAATACACGTTCCTGTCGGCCACCGTGCTCCTCGTGCTGATCACGGATCCGCTGGGCAACATCCCGCTGTTCATTTCGGCGATGCGGGATGTGCCGCGCGAGCGGCGCGTGAAGCTGATCCTGCGTGAAGTGGGGATCGCGTTCGTGATCCTGCTGTTCTTCATGCTGGTGGGCGATCGCTTTCTGCGGATGATGAGCCTCACCGACCTGTCGCTGCGGCTCGGCGGCGGGATCGTGCTGTTCCTGATCGCGCTGCGGATGATCTTCCCGCATCCGGACGGCGCGCTCGGCAGCGACCCGCGCGCGGGCGGCGAGCCGTTCATCGTGCCGCTCGCGATTCCGGCGCTGGCCGGGCCGTCCGCGCTCGCGACGGTGATGCTGATGACGTCGCAGGCGCCCGGCAAGATGCTCGAGTGGGTCGGCGCGCTGACGGTCACGATGATCGTCTGCGCGATCACGCTGGTGCTGGCCGAGCGAATCCAGCAGTGGCTCGGCGAGCGGACGGTCGCGGCGTTCGAGCGGCTGATGGGCCTGGTGCTCGTCGCGATTTCGGTCGAGATGCTGCTGGCCGGCATTCGCGCGTTCGTACGCCAGTTGTAAGGCGGCGGCGCGCGAAAAAAAGCGGCGCTCCGGGAAACCGGAGCGCCGCTTTCTATTTATATAGCGGGCAGCGCGGCGATCAGACGTTCGCGGTCAGCGCGCGGATCGTCGGCAGGTTGCGCCAGTAGCCTTTCGCGTCCATCCCGCAGCCGAACACGTAGCGGTCCGGCACCGAGAAGCCGCAGAAGTCGGGGTGCAGCGGTTTCGCCTTCGCGAGCGTCTTCTCGCACAGCACGGCCGACATGAAGCGCTTCGCGCCCATGTCGAGGATGCGGTCGCGGATCGCGGCCATCGTCTCGCCTTCGTCGAGGATGTCGTCGAGTACGAGCACGATGCGGTCCTTCACCGATTCGCGCGGCGCGACGCGCCAGTGCATCTCCGGGCTGCCCTGCGTCGTGTTGCGGTAGCGGGTCAGGTGGATGTAGTCGAATTCGAGCGGGAAATCGAGATGCGGCAGCAGCATCCCGGTAAACACCGCGGCGCCGCCCATCACCGAGAGAACGAGCGGGAACGCATCGCCGATCTCGGCGCGGATCGCGTCGGCCATCTTCGAGATCGACGCGTTGACGGCGTCGGCCGAGACGATCTCTTCGGAGTGGTCGAAAATGTGGAGGGCTTCTTCGCGGTTCATGTGTTCTGGCGGGCAGTCGGTATACAAACAAGAATGAAGCAGAACGGCCGGTGCGCGCTACGGCAAAAACCCGCGCGCCGGCCGACGGGCGAAATCAGCGCATGCCGGGCATCATGCCCTTCAGGCCGCGCATCATCTTCTGCATGTTGCCGCCCTTCAGCTTCTTCATCATCGTACGCATCTGGTCGTACTGGTTCAGCATCCGGTTGACTTCCTGCACCGGCACGCCCGCGCCGGCTGCAATGCGGCGCTTGCGCGTCGCCTTGATGATTTCGGGCTTCGCGCGCTCGGCGGGCGTCATCGAGCAGATGATGCCTTCCATCCGGCGGATCGACTTCTCGGCCTGGCCCATGTCGGCGCCGGCCGCCGCCTGCTGGAACTGCGCGGGGAGTTTATCCATCAGCGACGACAGCCCGCCCATGTTCTTCATCTGCGAGATCTGCGCGCGGAAATCGTTCAGGTCGAAATCGCCGCCTTTCTTGACCTTGTCGGCGAGCTTCTGCGCGGCCTGGACATCGACGCCGCGCTGCGCCTCCTCGACGAGCGCGAGAATGTCGCCCATGCCGAGGATCCGGTTGGCCATCCGGTCGGGGTGGAACACCTCGAGGCCGTCGAGCTTCTCGGCGACGCCGACGAACTTGATCGGCTTGCCGGTGACGTGACGCACCGACAGCGCGGCGCCGCCGCGCGAGTCGCCGTCGAGCTTGGTCAGCACGACGCCGGTGAGCGGCAGCGTGTCGTTGAACGCCTTCGCGGTGTTGACCGCGTCCTGGCCGAGCATCGCGTCGACGACGAACAGCGTTTCGGCCGGCTTCAGCGTGCCGTGCAGCGCGGCGATTTCCTGCATCATCGCCTCGTCGATGCCGAGGCGGCCGGCCGTGTCGACGATCAGCACGTCATGGTAGTGGCGCTTCGCCCAGTCGACGGCCGCGAGCGCGATGTCGACGGGCTTCTGGTCCGGCGTGGACGGGAAGAAATCGGCGCCGACCTGTTCGCTCACCGTTTTCAGCTGCATGATCGCGGCCGGGCGATACACGTCGCACGACACGGTCAGCACCTTCTTCTTGTACTTCTCGCGCAGCAGCTTCGCGAGCTTGCCGGCGGTCGTGGTCTTGCCCGCGCCCTGCAGGCCGGCCATCAGGATCACGGCGGGCGGCGTGACCGCGAGGTTCAGCTCGGCGGCCTTGCCTTCGTAGTCGCCGCCGATCACGGCGGTCAGTTCCTTCTGGACCACGCCGACGAGCGCCTGGCCCGGCGACAGGCTGCTGATCACTTCTTCGCCGAGCGCCTTTTCCTTGACCTTGGCGATGAATTCGCGGACGACCGGCAGCGACACGTCGGCTTCCAGCAGCGCGAGACGCACCTCGCGGAGCATCTCCTGCGTGTTCGCCTCGGTGAGCCGGGCCTCGCCGCGCAGCGTCTTGACGACGCGCGCCATCCGTTGAGTGAGATTGTCGAGCATGGGGAGCGATGGACAGTGGGGCCCGAAGGCGCGGCGGGACCGAATAAAGGGAGCCGTCGCGGGGAGGGGGCCTAGTGTAAACTTCGAACATGGATATTGTACTGTATGCCCTCACCGCATTCCTGTACGGCGGCCTCGCCGTCGCAGGCTGGCGCGCGCACCGCCAGGGCGCGACGCCGCTCGTCGCGAGCGTGCCGGCCGTGCCGGTCCCCGCGTCCGCCGCGTCCGGGATGAGCGGGGCCGGCCGCGCGCTGCTGTTCGCCGCGCTGGTCGCGCACGGCGTGCTGCTCCACATGACGATCTTTCCGAACGACGCGATGGTGTTCGGCTTCGCGTTCGCGCTGTCCGCGATGTTCTGGCTCGGTGCCGGCATCTACTGGATCGAGAGCTTCTTCTTCCCGCTCGACAGCCTGCGCCTGCTGGTGCTGCCGCTCGCGTGCGGCGCGTCGCTGCTGCCGCTCGTGTTCGGCGGCGTGCGGGTGCTGCCTTATGCCGCAGCGCCGCTGTTCAAGCTGCATTTCCTGATCGCGAACATCGCGTACGGCCTGTTCGCGATCGCCGCGCTGCATGCGATCCTGATGCTGATGGTCGAGCGGCGCCTGCAGTCGCTGAGGAGCGGCGGGCGCGACGGTTCGACGGGCTGGATCGCGAGCTGGCTCGAAACGCTGCCGCCGCTGCTCACGCTCGAGAAGCTGCTGTTCCGCCTGATCGGCGCCGGCTTCGTGCTGCTGACGCTCACGCTCGCGTCGGGCATCCTGTTCAGCGAGCAGGTCGACGCGCGCGCGCTGCGGCTCGACCACAAGACGGTATTCGCGATCCTGTCGTGGCTGATGTTCGGCGGCCTGCTGGTGGCCCGCAAGACGTCGGGCTGGCGCGGCCGCGGCGCCGCGCGCTGGGTGCTCGTGTCGTTCGCCGCGCTGCTGCTCGCGTATGTCGGCAGCCGGTTCGTTTTCGAGGTGCTGCTGCACCGCTCCGTGGTTTGACCGCAGGTTTCCGATGCGACAGATTCTTCTCCTGATCCTTCTCTTCTTCGCGGGTTCGTGGCTCGCGCGCAAGCTGCGTCACGCGCAGGAACAGGCGCAGGCGCGCGCGGGTCGCGGCGCCGGTTACGACGCTGCGCCCGGCGCCGGCGCGGGTGCCGCGCGCCCGAACGGCGACGCGCGCTCGCTCCCCGAACCGATGGTGCGCTGCGCCGAGTGCGGCGTGCATGCGCCGAAGGGCGACGCCATTGCCGCGAGCGGCGAATACTTCTGCAGCGCGGAGCATGCGCAACGCCATGCCGCGCGCGTGAACGGTCGCGACGCGCGATGAGCGACGCGCCGGTGTTGTCGGTCGACGCGAACGGCTGGGTGCGCGAAGCGCGCCATGCGCCGTCGCCGAACTTCGAGAGGCGGCCCGCGGGTGCGGTGCCGACGCTCGTGATCGTCCACAACATCAGCCTGCCGCCCGGCGAATTCAGCGGCGACGCGATCGAGGCGCTGTTCCTGAATCGCCTCGACTGCGATGCGCACCCCTATTACCAGAGCCATCTGCGCGGCGTGCGCGTCTCCGCCCATTTCCTGATCCGCCGCGGCGGCGAACTCGTGCAGTTCGTATCGTGCGACGAGCGCGCGTGGCACGCGGGCGCGTCCGAGTTCTTCGGCCGCACGCGCTGCAACGACTTCTCGATCGGCATCGAGCTCGAAGGCGCGGACGACGTGCCGTTCGACGATGCGCAATACGCGGTGCTCGCCGCGCTCTCCCGTGCGCTCGCCGCGCGCTACCCGGTCGACGCGTTCGCGGGGCACTCGGACGTCGCGCCGGGCCGCAAGACCGACCCGGGCCCGCATTTCGATTGGCAACGCTTCGCGAGCGATGCCGGTTTTTCCGCCGAATACTTTCCTTTCCGTCAGCACTGATCGCGGGGTTTTTTGATCGGAAAAAGTTTTTTCTCCGACCAATGCCTTGCCGTGTCTGCGCGTGAACGATGTCAAGTCCTCTATCGCAAATTCTCCGTTTGGACGTCCTCCGAATGTCCACTATACTTGGTGCCAGTTGAGCAGTTCTGTACTAGATATAGTGTATGTCGCAGGGGAAAACCCGAGCGGCACCGGCCGGCGGGCAACGCCGGCGGACAGGGTTCTCAAGGCGGCGCACCAGGCCGGGCGGTCCGGGCGTCGCGACCAGCGCAGCGAACATCGACGGGGCAGGGTATACATGACGAAGCACACGACCGGCCGGGTTGTCGCGCATCGACCGAACCGGCTTCCCCGGCGCATCGCTCGCCTCTTACCGCTCGCGCACCGCATTGCGCAGCGTTCGTTTTAATCCGCGGTTCTCTCCGCACCATCCAACACCAGGAGCTTTGCACATGCAAACCACCGACAACGCGACGTCCCAGTACGAGAGCGCCTCGAGCCGTCCGCTCGGCGGGACCGAACAGGGCGCGAAGGCGCTCGCGCCGCAGGCCACGTTCGCCGACTACAAGGTGATCCGCCGCAACGGCAGCGTGGTGTCGTTCGAACCTTCGAAGATCGCGATCGCGGTGACCAAGGCTTTCCTGGCCGTCAATGGCGGGCAGGGCGCGGCATCGGCGCGCGTGCGCGAGCAGGTCGAACAACTGACGCACAACGTCGTTCGCGCGCTCGTGCGCAGCCGCCCGAACGGCGGTACGTTCCATATCGAAGACATCCAGGACCAGGTCGAACTCGCGCTGATGCGCGGCGGCGAACACAACGTCGCGCGGGCGTACGTGCTGTATCGCGAGAAGCGCCACCTCGAGCGCCAGCATGCGGGCGAGGAAGCGGCGGCAGCGGGCGGCGAGTCGAGCACCGGCATCAACGTCGTCGACAACGGCGTCACGCGCCCGCTCGACCTGAACGCGCTGCGCGCGCTGATCGTGTCGGCGTGCGACGGCCTCGGCACCGCGGTTAACCCTGACCCGATCGTCGCGGAGACGGTGAAGAACCTGTACGACGGCGTGCCGATGAGCCAGGTCTACGACTCGGCGATCCTCGCGGCCCGCACGATGATCGAAAAGGATCCGGCATACAGCCAGGTCACGGCCCGCATCCTGCTGCACACGATCCGTCGCGAGATCCTCGGCGAGGAAGTCGTGCAGGCCGAGATGTCGACCCGCTACGCCGAATACTTCCCGCAGTTCCTGAAGCGCGGCGTCGACGCCGGCCTGCTCGACGACAAGCTGCTGCAGTTCGACCTGAAGCGCCTCGGCGAAGCGCTCGACGCGAACCGCGACCTGCAGTTCGGCTACCTCGGCCTGCAGACGCTGTACGACCGCTACTTCCTGCACGTCGAAGGCACCCGCATCGAAATGCCGCAGGCATTCTTCATGCGCGTCGCGATGGGCCTCTCGCTGAACGAGATCGACCGCGAAACGCGCGCGATCGAGTTCTACAACGTGCTGTCGAGCTTCGACTTCATGAGTTCGACGCCGACGCTGTTCAACTCGGGCACGCACCGCTCGCAGCTGTCGTCGTGCTACCTGACGACGGTCGCGGACGATCTCGACGGCATCTATGAAGCGCTGAAGGAAAACGCGCTGCTGTCGAAGTTCGCCGGCGGCCTCGGCAACGACTGGACGCGCGTGCGCGCACTCGGCTCGCATATCAAGGGCACGAACGGCAAGTCGCAGGGCGTGGTCCCGTTCCTGAAGGTCGTGAACGACACGGCCGTCGCGGTGAACCAGGGCGGCAAGCGCAAGGGCGCGGTGTGCGCGTACCTGGAATCGTGGCACCTCGACATCGAGGAGTTCCTGGAGCTGCGCAAGAACACCGGTGACGACCGTCGCCGTACGCACGACATGAACACGGCGAACTGGATTCCCGACCTGTTCATGAAGCGCGTGATGGAAGGCGCCGACTGGACGCTGTTCTCGCCGTCGACCTGCCCGGACCTGCACGACAAGTTCGGCGCGGAATTCGAGGCGGCTTACACGGCTTACGAAGACAAGGTCGCGCGCGGCGAGATCAAGCTGTTCAAGAAGATCCCGGCGCAGCAGCTCTGGCGCAAGATGCTCGGCATGCTGTTCGAGACGGGCCACCCGTGGATCACGTTCAAGGATCCGTGCAACGTGCGCTCGCCGCAGCAGCACGTCGGCGTCGTCCACTCGTCGAACCTGTGCACGGAAATCACGCTGAACACGAGCGACACCGAAATCGCGGTGTGCAACCTGGGCTCGGTGAACCTCGTCGCCCACCTGGTGAAGCAGGCCGACGGCAGCTACGCGCTCGACCACGACAAGCTCAAGCGCACGATCAGCGTCGCGATGCGCATGCTCGACAACGTGATCGACATCAATTACTACGCGGTGCCGAAGGCGCGTAACTCGAACCTGAAGCACCGCCCGGTCGGCCTGGGCATCATGGGCTTCCAGGACTGCCTGCACCTGCTGCGCACGCCGTACGCGTCGCCGGCGGCGGTCGAGTTCGCCGACCGTTCGATGGAAGCCGTCTGCTACTACGCGTACTACGCGTCGACCGAGCTGGCCGAGGAACGCGGCCGCTACTCGAGCTACCGCGGCTCGCTGTGGGATCGCGGCATCCTCCCGCAGGACACGCTGAAGCTGCTGACCGAAGCGCGCGGCGGCTACGTCGAGGTCGACACGTCGGAATCGCTCGACTGGACGACGCTGCGCGCGCGGATCGCCGCGCACGGCATGCGCAACTCGAACTGCGTCGCGATCGCGCCGACGGCGACGATCTCGAACATCATCGGCGTGTCGGCCTGTATCGAGCCGACCTTCCAGAACCTGTACGTGAAGTCGAACCTGTCGGGCGAATTCACGGTGGTGAACGAGTACCTCGTCCGCGACCTGAAGGAGCGCGGCCTGTGGGACGAAGTGATGGTCGCCGACCTGAAGTACTTCGACGGCATGCTGTCGCGCATCGACCGCATCCCGGCCGACCTGCGCGCGATCTACGCGACCGCGTTCGAAGTCGACCCGACGTGGCTGGTCGAAGCGGCATCGCGTCGCCAGAAGTGGATCGACCAGGCGCAGTCGCTGAACATCTACATGGGCGGCGCGTCGGGCAAGAAGCTCGACGAGGTCTACAAGCTCGCCTGGCTGCGCGGCCTGAAGACGACCTACTACCTCCGCACGATGGCGGCGACGCACGTCGAGAAGTCGACGGTCGCGCACGGCGCGCTGAACGCCGTGCCGACGGGCGGTGCGGGCAGCGGCGGCGCGCAAGGCGCGGCGGGCGGCTTCGGGGCGGCGGGCGGCGATGTGTCGTCGGGCGCGGTCAGCGCAGCGTCGGCGCTCGCGCCGGTCGAAGCGGACGGTCCGGTGTGCACGATGCGCCCGGGCGACCCCGGCTTCGACGAATGCGAAGCGTGCCAGTAACGCAGTGCGCCTGACCTGAGAAGCAGGCCCGGGCGGCGCACACGACGACCGATCGAGGTTGAAGTGTGCGTCGCTCTCTACTAAAAAAATGATAAGGAATCTGTAACGCGACACCTGCGTTGCAGGCAGCGACAAGCGATCGAAACAGCCCCGACGGCGTCGCGTTTCGATCAGCGTTCGATGCGTCGAGCGCACCTCGAGAACCACGCGCGACTCACATCGCGCGCTGCATGAACGACGATGCGTTGCTCAAAGTGTTGTATCGAGGTCGCAACGCGAATCGAAAAAAGGATTTTTCGTGAGCGAACCCTTTTATCGCTCAGGAAAAGATGGTACAAACCGTTCTAAATTGATGGTGAGAATTTATGCTCAACTGGGATGACGAGAAGACTGCCGTAACCCCCGCGAGCGGAGCGCAGCAAAACGCGATGCGCACCTCCGCCGGGATGGCTGTCGGAATGCAGGCTGCAACGCCTGCCGCCCATCAGGTCCGTGACATTTTCGAAGGCGATCTTGCGGTGCCGCCGCAAGCATCGGCTGTTCCCGCCGGCGGTTCGGAAGCGCGGGTCAATGTCGCCGACAAGCGCATCATCAACGGCCAGACTGACGTCAATCAGCTGGTGCCGTTCAAGTACAAGTGGGCGTGGGAAAAGTATCTGGCCGGTTGCGCGAACCACTGGATGCCGCAGGAAATCAACATGTCCCGCGACATCGCGCTGTGGAAGGACCCGAACGGTCTGACCGAGGACGAGCGCCGCATCGTGAAGCGCAACCTCGGCTTCTTCGTGACGGCCGATTCGCTCGCGGCGAACAACATCGTGCTCGGCACGTACCGCCACATCACGGCGCCCGAGTGCCGGCAGTTCCTGCTGCGCCAGGCGTTCGAAGAAGCGATCCACACGCACGCGTACCAATATATTGTCGAATCGCTCGGCCTCGACGAAGGCGAGATCTTCAACGCGTACCACGAGGTACCGTCGATCCGTGCGAAGGACGAATTCCTGATCCCGTTCATCCATACGCTGACGGACCCGGCCTTCAAGACCGGCACGCTCGAAGCGGATCAGAAGCTGCTGAAGTCGCTGATCGTGTTCGCCTGCATCATGGAAGGCCTGTTCTTCTATGTCGGCTTCACGCAGATCCTCGCACTCGGCCGCCAGAACAAGATGACGGGTGCTGCGGAGCAATACCAGTACATCCTGCGCGACGAGTCGATGCACTGCAACTTCGGCATCGACCTGATCAACCAGATCAAGCTCGAGAACCCGCATCTCTGGACCGCGGAGTTCCGCGCCGAGATCCGCGAGCTGTTCAAGCAGGCTGTCGAACTCGAATACCGCTACGCCGAAGACACGATGCCGCGCGGCGTGCTGGGTTTGAACGCGTCGATGTTCAAGAGCTATCTGCGCTTCATCAGCAACCGCCGTTGCCAGCAGATCGGCCTCGACCCGCTGTTCCCGAACGAGGAAAACCCGTTCCCGTGGATGAGCGAGATGATCGACCTGAAGAAGGAGCGCAACTTCTTCGAGACGCGTGTGATCGAGTATCAGACGGGGGGCGCGCTGTCCTGGGAATAACCCGCAGCAGCGAACCCGTTACACGATGGAGCAGCCGGTGGCCTCTCGGCCCCGGCCCAAGGTTTAGGAGCAAGAACGCCTGATGCAAAGCATGCCCGGTGCCTTAACGGCCCAACGATACGACAGGCACTTTGCGAACCCTTCAGTGGGATGGGCAAACTTCCCTCCGGAAAAAGCGGACGGCCGTGTGGCGGTCCGCTTGATCAAGCGATTAGGGGTAGCGGCGCGAGGTGCGCCGGCTACCGACTTGATTTGGCGCGCGAGGCCGGGTGGTCACGCGCGCCATACCGTATTCATTAGCGTAAGCGCGCGGTATCTGCGTACGCCGATGAATAGCCCGCTTCGAAGCGCACGTCCTGAACAGCGTCCGCGGGAAGCGGGTTTTGACGAAGGGTGTAGTTTGAACTGACTCTCATCTGAACCTGAAGGAGAACAACATGGCTACTGCCAAGAAGAAACCGGCTGCTAAGAAGGTTGCTGCCAAGAAGACCGTTGCGAAGAAGGCTGCTGCTCCGGCGAAGAAGGCTGCAGTGAAGAAGGTTGCTGCGAAGAAGGTCGCGGTGAAGAAGGTTGCCGCGAAGAAGGCAGCACCGGCGAAGAAGGCCGCTGCAAAGAAGGTCGCAGCCAAGAAGGTCGCAACGAAGAAGGTTGCAGCGAAGAAAGTCGCGGTGAAGAAGGTTGCCGCGAAGAAGGCAGCACCGGCTAAGAAGGCCGCCGCGAAGAAGGTTGCAGCCAAGAAAGTCGCAGTGAAGAAGGTTGCTGCGAAGAAGACCGCACCGGCGAAGAAGGCTGCTGCGAAGAAGGCCGCGCCGGCGAAGAAGGCTGCTGCGAAGAAGGCCGCGCCTGCGAAGAAGGCTGCCGCGAAGAAGGCCGCGCCCGCCAAGAAGGCTGCCCCTGCGAAGAAGGCTGCCGCACCGGCGAAGAAGGCTGCTGCGCCGAAGAAGGCCGTCGTGAAGAAGGCTGCACCGGCAACGACCGCGTCGACCGCATCGGTTGCGCCGGCATCGGGCGTGAAGACCGCGCTCAACCCGGCAGCGGCATGGCCGTTCCCGACCGGCAGCCGTCCGTAATCGCGGCTGAGCAGCATCACCCGGACACTCACGTGGTGTCCGTGGGTTGAGTAGCGCTACTCAATCAATCCCGCCATCTGGCTCAGGTGGCGGGATTTTTTTCGTTCGTATGTCTGTCCGTGTGGGGCGTCGACCGGCTGGCCGACGCGAGCGTAAGCGAAAACCGGCGGACGAAAAAAAACGCATGTGCGGCTTCGCACATGCGTTCGACCGCGGCTTGCGCCGCGTGCTGAGGATACCGGTCAGTGCGTGACGCGCGTGACGCCGCCGCTCGACAGCAGGCGTACGCGTTCGCCGGCGCGGAACGCTTCGCCGCTGGCTGCCTGCGTGATCGAGCGCAGATCGCCGTTGTCGAGGCGCACGGTGATCTCGACACCATTCGCGGTGCTGAGGTTTTCACCGACGGCGTTACCCGCGACCGCACCGACGAGGCCGCCGGCGATGGCCGTCAGGATCGAGCCCTTGCCGCCGCCGATCGCGCTGCCCGCGACCGCACCGAGTGCGCCGCCGCCGAGCGTGCCGATCGCGCTGCCGCCGCCGTCGGACTGGATGCGCACCGCACGGACGCTTTCGACCGTGCCCATGCGGACCGTTTGTTCGCGCTGCGCCTGCCCGACGCTATAGACATCCGCCGAACCGGGTGCCGTGAAGCAGCCGGCGAGAGTCAGCGTGGCCGTCAGCATGGCCGCGAGCGTGAGGGTTTTTTTCGTCAACATCTTTGCTCTCCCACAATATTCATTTGAGACTGTAACCGAATGCAGTCTCGAAGCGTGCGTCGATTTCGGCTCGCGTCAGTACGTAAGTCTGGGGCCCTTGATGGGCGATCTTGAGCGAGCCCATCAGGCTCGCGAGGCGACCCGTGGTTGCCCAGTCGAGGCCATGCTCGATGCCGTACAGCAGGCCGCCCCGGAAGGCGTCGCCGCAGCCGGTCGGATCGGCGATGCGCTCGGCCGGCACGACCGGAATCTGCTCCGTGCCCTGCTTGTGGCGGATGATCGCGCCGTGCTCGCCCCGCGTGATGACGAGCGCGTCGACCCGGCTGGCGATTTCATCTTCGGACCATCCCGTCTTGTCGCTCACCAGCTTGGCCTCGTAGTCGTTGACCGCGACATACGTCGCAAGTTCAATGCTGCGGCGCAGCGTCGCACCGTCGAACAGCGGCAGCCCCTGACCCGGATCGAACACGAACGGCACCCCGGCCCTGGCGAGCTCTTCCACGTGCTGCACCATCCCGTCGAAGCCATCCGGGCCGACGATCGCGAGCTTGATGTCCGGCGCGTCGCCCGCGTGGTTCAGGTGCGACTGCATCATCGCGCCCGGGTGGAACGCCGCGATCTGGTTGTTGTCGAGATCGGTCGTGATCATCGCCTGCGCGGTGTACGTATCGGGCAGCACGCGAACGTGGTCGCGGCGCAGGCCGAGCTGGTCGAGCCGGTCGAGATACGGCTGCGCATCCAGCGCGCCCATCGTGCCCATGATGCGCGCATCGCCGCCGAGCAGGTGCAGCGCATACCCGATGTTGCCCGCGCAGCCGCCGAATTCGCGACGCATCGTCGGCACGAGGAAGCTCAGGTTGATGAGGTGCACCTGGTCGGGCAGGATGTGCTCGCGGAACCGCCCTTCGAAGGTCATGATGGAGTCGTAGGCGATCGAGCCGCAAATCAGCGTAGCCAAGGTGTGCGTTCCTGTAGAAATGAGGGGCCCCGCGCGACAACGCCGCGCGAAGGGCGCGGCGCAGCAGGGGAAAGCGGAAGAAAGCTTACTTCAGAGCGGCGAGCGCTGCATCGTAGTTCGGCTCGTCCTTGATTTCGCCGACGAGTTCCGCGTGGATCACCTTGTCCTGCGCGTCGAGCACGACCACCGCGCGGGCCGTCAGGCCGTTCAGCGGGCCGCTCGTCACGTCGACGCCGTATGCGTTCGCGAACGCGCGGCCGGTGCGGAACGTCGATGCCGTCACGACGTTCGCGAGGCCTTCGGTCGTGCAGAAACGCGTGGCGGCGAACGGCAGGTCGGCGGACACGACGATCACGACCGTGTTGTCGAGCGACGACGCGGCTTCGTTGAACTTGCGGGTCGACGTCGCGCAGGTCGGCGTGTCGAGGCTCGGCACGATGTTCAGAACCTTGCGCTTGCCGGCGAAGCTGGCGAGCGTCAGATCGGCGAGATCCTTGCCGACCAGCTTGAAGTCGGCGGCTTGCGAGCCGACGGCCGGGAACGTGCCGGCGAGATCGATCGGGTTGCCACCCAGCGTAACTTTGCTCATGTTCGTGCTCCGAAATAGCGCGCCGCTCGGGCGCGCGGGTTGAGACGGGCGCGCAAGCGCGCCGCGGTGCGTCACGGATAGAAGATCTGGACGCGGAAATTCGACGCCGGCGTGCCGTTCGTTTCGAGGCGGACGATCATCGTCTGCGTCGTGCCGGGCGGCAGCCCGGCGTCGATCGGCGTGCCCGGGCGCACGTAGTCGCGCGGCGCGAGCACGCGGCGCACGGTGACGTGATTGGTGTCGTCGAGCAGCGTGAGTTCGAGCGACGGGTACGCGAGCGCGACGCGGTAGCGGTTCGTCAGCGGCACCTTCAGTTCGAGCTCGCGCGGGCCGTCGAGCTGGCGCAGGTCGGTCGCGTCGAGCCGCAGCCCGTCGATCGCGCGCGGCGGCGTGACCGTGCAGCCGAGCGGCGCGCACGCCTGCCGGAACCAGCCCTGCGTGGCGGGCCAGTAGATCATCAGCGTTTCGCGCTGCCACCACGCCAGTTGCGCGACGAGCAGCCCGACCAGTGCAACGGCGACGAGGCCGCCGAAAAAGCCGCCGAGCATTCCACGTCGCTGCGGCGCGCGCGTCTCGCGCGTGACGGCGAAGTGCGGACGATCGTCGTCGGTCAGTGCGGCGGGGAACGGGGCGACCGGCTGGGCGACCGGCGGGGCGACCGGCTCATCGGCCGCTGCTGTTGTCGGCGTCTCGTCGTGCCGCGCGACGGTGCCGGGTTCCGACGCGATTTCGGTTTCGGTGACGGCCCGTGCGGGCGTGAACGCAAAACGCGGTTCGCGCGGCGCGCGTGCGTCGTCGGGCGCGGTGAAGTGCGCGGGGCCGACGGGTTCGGCGGCATCGGCGGCAGTTTCCGTTTCCGACGGAAAATGGGCGACGAAGCGCGGCTCGTGCGGATCGCGCGCGAACGGCGCGGGCGACGGTGCGGCTTCTTCGGCTTCGTGCGGGTCGTGCCGCGTTGGCGGCGAATGCGGTTCGGCCGGCTGCTCGACGGCGGCCGACGGATCGAGTTCGGCTGGAGAGGACGCGAACGGCGCGGGCGTACCCGACAGATGGACGACGCCGGTTTCCGTGGACGGCAGCGCGAGCGGTATCAGCGGCTCCGTGCGCACGGTTTCGACGCTGTGCTGCAACGACGGATCGACACCGGCGTCGAGCCACGGCGCCCACATGTCCCAGCCTTCCGGCCTGTAATTGGCGCCGGCCGGCAGGCCGGCCGGCGCGTCGGCGGCGAACAGCCGGGCCGGCGCGGCCTGCGGATGCGCATCGCCGCCGTCCGGCGCGGCAGCCGGTTCGGTCAATGCCGGCTCGGGCTGCGGCGCATACTCGGGAAC
This sequence comes from Burkholderia sp. BCC0506, assembly GCF_902833145.1. Lineage (GTDB taxonomy): Bacteria > Pseudomonadota > Gammaproteobacteria > Burkholderiales > Burkholderiaceae > Burkholderia. The sequence goes on from NZ_CADFEN010000015.1 coordinate 61,214, forward strand.
GAGCGATTCGGAAGCGTTGAAGACTTCGTGGCAATGCCCGCAGCGCACGAGCCCCTGATGCAGCGAGAGCTGTTCCTGCTGCAGCCGGAAGACGGTTTCGCAATGAGGGCAGCGCGTCGCAAGAAGCATGTCGAGCCGGGCGGCCTGCTGGCCAGAGTGAAGGACAGCGCTATTCTAATGGCTTTCGCGGCGGGTTCCGGCAAGGCATACCCAACCTTCGTGTTCGCGCCAGACCGAGATGTCGACATAGCGCGCATAGACGGCCGCGACTTCGTCCGCCTGGCGCGCGAGCACGCCCGACAGCGCGATGCGCCCGCCGGGCTTGACCTTCGACGCGAGCATCGACGCCATCAGCTTCAGCGGGTTCGACAGGATGTTCGCGACGACGATGTCGAATTCGCCGTCCGGGCAGGCATCGGGCAGCCCGTACGTGACGTCCGCCCGATTGCGCTCGCTGTTCTGGCGCGCCGATTCGACCGCCTGCGGATCGATGTCGATGCCGATCACGGGGTTGGCCCCGCATTTCTTCGCGAGGATCGCGAGGATGCCCGAGCCGCAGCCGTAGTCGAGCACCGACTGGCCCGGCTTCACCGACTCCTCGAGCCACTCCATGCACAGACGGGTGGTGGGATGGCTGCCGGTGCCGAACGCGAGGCCGGGGTCGAGCTCGAGGACGAGCGCATCGGGATCGGGCGCATCGTGCCACGACGGCACGACCCAGATCCGTTCGCCGATCGGGATCGGCTCGAACTGCGACTGCGTGAGCCGCACCCAGTCCTGCTCCTCGACTTCGCGCACGACGAACTTCGGCGTCTCGGCAATACCGATCTCGTTCGCGGCCGCCGCGAGCAGCACGGCCGGCTCATGATCGGCCGATAGCAGCGCGACCACGCGCGAGTGCTGCCACGCGGTGCGATCGGGCACGAGGCCCGGCTCGCCGAAGAGCGGCTGTTCGTCGGGCGTGTCGGCGTCGGCGTCCTCGACGGACACCGACAGCGCGCCGAGATCGAGCAGCGCGTCGGACAGGGCCTCCGCATGCTCGCGGGCCAGTTCGACGACGAGTTCGCGATAACTCATGCTTACGCTTCTTCCGGTGCGACCTGCTGCTTCTGCGCGAGCCGGTTTTCGAGGTAATGGATGCTGGTGCCGCCTTCGACGAACTTCGAGTCGATCATCAGCTCGCGGTGCAGCGGGATGTTGGTCTGGATGCCTTCGACGACCATTTCCGACAGCGCGATGCGCATCCGGCGGATCGCCTGTTCGCGCGTCGCGCCGTAGGTGATCAGCTTGCCGATCATCGAATCATAGTTCGGCGGCACGAAATAGCCATTGTAGGCGTGCGAATCGACGCGCACGCCGGGGCCGCCCGGCGTATGCCACGACGTGATCCGGCCCGGCGACGGCGTGAACTTGAACGGATCTTCGGCGTTGATCCGGCATTCGATCGCATGTCCGCGGAACTGGATGTCGCGCTGGCGCAGCGCGAGCTTCTCGCCGGCCGCGATGCGGATCTGTTCCTGCACGATGTCGACGCCCGTGATCAGCTCCGATACCGGGTGCTCGACCTGCACGCGCGTGTTCATCTCGATGAAGTAGAACTCGCCGTTTTCGTACAGGAATTCGAACGTGCCCGCACCGAGGTAGCCCATCTTCTTGCACGCGTCCGCGCAGCGGTCGCCGATGCGGTCGATCAGGCGGCGCGGAATGCCCGGCGCCGGCGCTTCCTCGATCACCTTCTGGTGGCGGCGCTGCATCGAGCAGTCGCGTTCGCCGAGCCAGATCGCGTTCTTGTGCGCGTCCGACAGCACCTGGATCTCGATGTGGCGCGGGTTCTCGAGGAACTTCTCCATGTACACCTGCGGGTTGCCGAACGCACGGCCGGCTTCCTCGCGGGTCATGTTGACCGCGTTGACGAGCGCGGCTTCGGTGTGCACGACGCGCATCCCGCGCCCGCCGCCGCCGCCGGCCGCCTTGATGATGACCGGATAGCCGATCGCGCGCGCAATCTTGACGATCTCCTTCGGATCTTCCGGCAACGCGCCTTCCGAGCCCGGCACGCACGGCACGCCGGTCTTGATCATCGTCTGCTTCGCGGTGACCTTGTCGCCCATCAGGCGGATCGTTTCCGGACGCGGGCCGATGAACGTGAAGCCCGACTGCTCGACGCGCTCCGCGAAATCGGCGTTCTCCGACAGGAAGCCGTAGCCGGGGTGGATCGCCTCGGCATCGGTGACTTCCGCGGCGCTGATCAGCGCCGGCATGTTCAGGTAGCTCAGGTTCGACGGGGCCGGGCCGATACAGACGGCTTCGTCCGCGAGGCGCACGTACTTGGCTTCCTTGTCGGCTTCCGAGTAGACGACCACCGTCTTGACGCCGAGTTCGCGGCACGCGCGCTGGATGCGCAGCGCGATTTCACCGCGGTTGGCAATGAGGATTTTTTCAAACATAGCGAGTATTCGTCTCTTCGAGGGGCGCGCGAACGGCGCCTGGCGAGCATCGGCGGCGCGCGGCCGGCAAGGCCGCGCGGCGGGCTTAGCCGATCACGAAAAGCGGCTGGCCGTATTCGACGGCCTGGCCGTTCTCGACGAGGATTTCCTTGATCACGCCGGCCTTGTCCGACTCGATCTCGTTGAGCAGCTTCATCGCTTCGATGATGCAGATCGTCTGGCCTTCCTTGACCGTGTCGCCGGCCTGCACGAACGGGTCGGCGCCCGGCGACGGTGCGCGATAGAGCGTGCCGACCATCGGCGACGTCACGACGTGGCCCTGCGGGGCGGCCGGTGCGGGTGCGGCGCCGGCGGCCGGCGCGGCGGCGCCTTCGGTCGGCAGCGCGACCGACGGAGCGGGCGCGCTGACTTGCGGGGCAAACCCAGCCGTCGGCTGCACGTAGACCGGCGGCGCGTTCTTGACGATACGCACCTTGCCTTCGCCTTCCGTCACTTCCAGCTCGGAGATGCCGGATTCGGAAACGAGGTCGATCAGAGTTTTCAGCTTACGAAGATCCATCGGGAATTCCCCTTTTCAATACGTGAAAGCGCCGGTTAGCGGCCGGCGCTGAATCTAGATCGCGAAATCAGCCGCGCGACGTGCCTTGCAGCTTGTCCAGCGCGTACTCGAGCGCGTACAGATAACCTTTCCAGCCAAGCCCGCAGATCACGCCTTCGGCCTGGTCGGAAAAATAGGAGTGGTGCCTGAACGCTTCGCGGCGATGCACGTTCGACAGGTGAACCTCGACGAACGGGATGCCAACACCGGCGATCGCGTCCCGGATCGCAACGCTCGTATGCGTATACGCGGCCGGATTGATCAGGATGAAATCGGTCTGTTCCTCCCGCGCGGCCTGGATGCGGTCGACCAGCGCGCCCTCATGGTTGCTCTGGAACGACGACAGTTCCGCGCCGGCTTCCCGGGCGCGCGCGGCAAGCGCCTGATCGATCTGCGCGAGCGTGACGCGGCCGTACACCTCCGGTTCCCGGGTGCCGAGAAGGTTCAGGTTGGGGCCGTGCAACACCAGCAATCGTGTCATGGTCGCTTCTATTTCTGCGGAATTGCGCGAACTTTAGCGCTATTTAGAGAAATTTGTCTAGTTTTGCCGAACGGCCAGGCGCGCTGGACCTGCAAGAATTACCGGTGTGGATCGAAAGTACCGGCGAATTCACGCGAAATTGCGGCGATTGACCCGCAAATCGCCGCCAACGCGCAGGTTGCCGTTCGGGCGGATTACAGCGCGTCGAGCGTCTTTTTCAGCTCGGCCGGCTGGATTTGTCCCAATTTTGTCTCGCGGATCTTGCCGGTTGCGTCGATGACGACGGTAAACGGCAGCGCACCGGCGGTATTTCCGAAATTACGGGCCAGATCGGCGCCCGCATAGCCGCTGACGAAGACCGGGTAGTCGACCTTCACCTTCTGCAGGAAGTTCTTCACGTTCTGCTCGGAATCGACGCCGATCCCGACGAAACGGATGCCCTTCTGCTTGTACTGGTGCGACAGCGCGACGAGCTCGGGCATCTCCTCCACGCATGGGCCGCACCACGACGCCCAGAAGTTGACGACAACCTTCTGACCCTTGAAGGCGGCCAGCGTGGCCGGCTTGCCGTCGACGCCGGTGAGCGACGACGCCCACAGCTGGTCGACCGGGTTGCCGTGGGCGGCCGGCGCGGCGACGGCGACGCCGTCGTCGGCCGTGCCGCGGAACCAGTGACCGGCGGCGATCCCGCCGGCGACGGCGGCGGCCGCGACCACCGCAAGCGCCAACATGCGTTTCATCATCAGAATTTGCTCCGAGAAACCCCGCCAATGATGGCGGGAAGGAAAGGAGTGGGGTTGACAGGCAGCTTCTTCCACGGGTTAGGATCACCTTCGCCACACTTTCGATCGGCGAGAAGCTGCCCAATGACCCGTTCGGTCGACGAGCGGCGGAAAAGCTGGCGAAGGCGCAGCGTGCGCACAAGCACAAGCGGCATAGCGCGAAGTTGCACGCCAAAGTGACGAACGCCCGTGCCGATTTCCAACACAAGCTCGCGCTCGACCTGGTGCGGCGTTTCGATTACATCGCGGTTGGCAACGTATCTGCCGTCAAACTTGCCAGAACCAGGATGGCGAAGAGCGTCTACGACGCATCCTGGTCGTCCTTCCGAAACAAGCTCCGCTACAAGGCGATCGCGCACGGGGCCACGTTCGAGGAAGTCGACGAAAGCGGTTCGACCCAGTCCTGTTCGTCGTGCGGGTCGAAAGACAGCACGACGCGGCCGAAAGGTATCGCGGGACTGCGAATAAGAGAGTGGGCCTGCAGTGACTGTGGTGTCGAGCATGATCGAGATACCAACGCTGCGTTGAACATTCTCCGATGCGGACGTGCATCGCCAGGTGTGGGAATCCTCTGCCTTTAGGCGGAGGAGGACGTCAATCCGGTTCGGAAGGGGCCTGGCTCGCCTCGACGAGCGCGCGCAGCGCGGCGGCGTCCGCGCGGGCGACGCGGCCGCGCGCGTCGGCCTTCACCGCGCCGCGCAGGTCGTCGCTCGCATACAGCGCGAGATGGATGCCGATCGCGTCCACGTCGCGCCGCGGGCGCCACAGGAAACTGAGCGTCTCGACGTCGCCGCGGCCCGCGAAATGCCGCGTCTCGGACACGTCGTACTGGACGTTCTGGTTCAGCAGGTAGATCGCGACATCCTTCGGGTTGTCGGTGAATGCCTGCAAATGGATGTCCGAATGCGCGTTCGCGGTGCCGTTCAGCACGGCGCCCGTCACATAAGGATGGAACTCGGCGAGCCGGCGCATCCAGTCGAGCGCGATCTCGCGCAGGCGGCGCAGTTCGTCCGGCTGCGTGTCGCTCTGGAACAGCGCGAGGTACTCGCGCAGTTCTTCCTCGATCTGGTCGTTATCTGGCAGCCATTCGCCGGCAACGCGCGAATCGCCCAGCAACTGGCGCGCGGCCTTGCGTTTCGCGCCGGCGTAGTCCAGGCCGTCCTCCGCGATCAGGCGAGCGGCGGACTGGGCGATTTCCTCGCGGACGCGCCGCGGGTCGACAAGAGGTTTGCGAGACATGATCCGGCAATCATACTCGATCGTCGCGGCGCCCGAGCACGGGGGCGGCGGCCTGCCGCCCGAGGGCGCCGGCACCGCCGGCGCGCATCGTTCGGGGCGCCGGGCATCGCGGGCCGTCAGTTACAATAGTGCTCTTTGTGTCGCGGCAAAGTCGTCGGCCGGGCACCGGCCGCACGGCCCGTCCGGCGCGACACACACGCATCCTTTCCGAATCGACGGCGCCCGGCGGCGCGAAAGCATTCATCTATGCACATCCATATTCTTGGCATCTGCGGCACCTTCATGGGCGGTCTCGCCGTACTCGCGCGCGAGGCGGGCCACACGGTGACGGGGTGCGACGCGGGCGTCTATCCGCCGATGAGCACGCAGCTCGAGGCGCAGGGCATCACGCTGATCGAGGGCTACGGCGCCGAGCAGATCGACCTGAAGCCGGACCTGTTCGTGATCGGCAACGTCGTCACGCGCGGCAACCCGCTGATGGAGGCGATCCTCGATCGCGGCCTGCCTTACGTGTCGGGCCCGCAGTGGCTCGGCGAGCACGTGCTGGCCGGCAAATGGGTGCTCGCGGTCGCGGGCACGCACGGCAAGACGACCACGTCCTCGATGCTCGCGTGGCTGCTGGAGGACGCCGGGCTGAACCCTGGCTTCCTGATCGGCGGCGTGCCGCTGAACTTCGGCGTGTCCGCGCGGCTCACCGATTCGAGCTTCTTCGTGATCGAGGCCGACGAGTACGACACGGCATTCTTCGACAAGCGCTCGAAGTTCGTGCACTACCGGCCGCGCACCGCGGTACTGAACAACCTCGAATTCGATCACGCCGACATCTTCCCCGATCTCGCCGCGATCGAGACGCAATTCCATCATCTGGTACGCACGGTGCCCGGCGTCGGGCGGCTCGTCACGAACGGCCGCTCGGAGGCGCTCGAGCGCGTGCTCGCGCGCGGCTGCTGGAGCGAGGTCGAGCGTTTCGGCGTCGACGGCGGCTGGCAGGCGCTGCCGGCCGAGGACGGCGTGCCGGTCGACGAACGCTTCGCGGTGTATTCGCAGGCTGAGCGTGTCGGCGAAGTCGCCTGGCAGGTGCAGGGCGATCACAACCGGATGAACGCGCTCGCGGCGATCGCCGCCGCGCGCCACGTCGGCGTACCGCCCGCGCAGGCAGCCGTTTCGCTTGCATCGTTCCGCAACGTGAAGCGCCGCATGGAAGTGCGCGGCAGCGTGGACGGCGTGACCGTCTATGACGATTTCGCGCACCATCAGACCGCGATCGACACCACGATCGCCGGCCTTCGTGCGCGCATCGGTCGCCAGAATGCCCGCATTCTCGCCGTGCTCGAGCCGCGCTCGAACACGATGAAGCTCGGCGTGATGAAGTCGCAACTGCCGGCGAGCCTCGCCGATGCCGATCTCGTGTTCGGCTACGGCGCGCCGACCGGGCGCGACGCGCTCGGCTGGAATCTCGCCGAAGCGCTCGCGCCGCTCGGCGAGCGCGCACGCGCATTCGACGATCTGCATCTGCTGGTGAAGGCGGTGGTCGAGGCCGCGCGGCCGGGCGACCACGTGCTCGTGATGAGCAACGGCGGCTTCGGCGGCGTGCACCAGAAGCTGCTCGACGCGCTCGGGAGCCGCACGTGATCCTGTATCTGCACGGCTTCCGGTCGTCGCCGGAATCGCAGAAATCGCGGCTGCTCGCCGCGCGCATGGCCGAACTCGGCCGCACCGGCGACTGGCGGTGCCCGTCGCTGTCGGTGTCGCCGCTCGAGGCGATCGCCGTCGCGGAAGCCGAAGTGGCGGGCGCACGCGAGGTCACCGTGATCGGCAGCTCGCTCGGCGGTTATTACGCGACGTGGCTCGCCGAAAAGCATGGCTGGAAGGCCGTGCTGCTGAATCCGGCGATCGTGCCGCAGCGCGATCTCGAACAGCATCTGGGCGAGCAGCCGCTATGGCACGGCGGCGGGACGATCGTCGTCGAGCGCCGTCACCTGCACGAGCTCGATGCGCTGCACGTGCCGGCGATCACCCGCGCCGACCGCTACTATCTGTTCGCGGCGACCGGCGACGAAGTGCTCGATTATCGCGAGATGCTCGCCCATTACCCGGGCGCGAAAACCCGCGTGATCGAGGGCAGCGATCACGGAATCAGCGAATTTGCCGACTATGTCGACGACGTTCTCGCGTTTTGCGACGGAAAGACGTCATAAACCGGCCGCGGGCCGATCGAATCCCCATCATCATGCGGCGCCGCCGATGCGGCGCCCGGCAGTCTGAACGAGAGTACTGAGTGAACGTTTTCTTCGAGGAATCGGGCAGTTTCAAGGCGGGCAGCGTGCTGTCGCGCCAGGGCGACGCATTTCAGGTCGAGTTGCCCGGCGGGCGGCGCGCGAAGGTGCGCGCGAAAGACGTGCTGATCGAGTTCGACAAGCCGGCCGCGAGCGAACTGATGCAGGCGGCCGACACGGCCGCGCAGCAGATCGATCTGGACTTCCTGTGGGAATGCGCGCCGGCCGACGAGTTCGCGTACACGGCGCTCGCCGCCGAGTACTTCGGCGCGACGTACGGCCCGGTCGAGCGCGCCGCGCTCGTGCTGCGGCTGCACGGCTCGCCCGTCTACTTCCGTCGCAAAGGGCGCGGCCAGTACCAGCGCGCGCCGGAAGAGCAGCTCAAGATGGCGCTCGCGTCGCTCGAGCGCAAGCGCCAGCAGGCGCTCGTGCAGGCGCAGTACGAAGAAGAGCTGAAGGCCGGCAAGCTGCCGGAAGCGTTCGCGGGCAAGGTGCTCGGGTTGCTGACGCGGCCGGACAAGAATTCGATCGAATACAAGGCGATGGAAGCGGCGGCCGGCGCGCGCGGCGTATCGCCGGCGCGACTGATGCTCGATTGCGGCGGCATCGAGTCGCCGCGTGCGCTGCACGAAGCGCGCTTCCTCGCGGAATTCTTCCCGCACGGCACGGGCTTTCCGCCCGTCACGGTCGGCCCGCTGCCGGACGACCTGCCGCGCGCCGACGTCGAGGCGTTCTCGATCGACGACATCACGACGACCGAAATCGACGACGCGTTCTCGGTCGAACACCTGTCCGACGGCCGCGTGCGGGTCGGCGTGCACATCGCGGCGCCGGCGCTCGGCATCGTGCGCGGCGACCCGGTCGACGCGATCGCGCGCGCGCGCCTGTCGACCGTCTACATGCCGGGCGACAAGATCACGATGCTGCCGGACGACGTCGTCGACGTGTTCACGCTGAAGGAGGGCGACTATCGCCCGGCGCTGTCGCTGTACATCATCGTGAACCGCGACACGCAGGAGATCGTCGCGAACGAGACGCGCGCCGAGCTCGTGTTCGTGAAGCACAACCTGCGCCACAACACGCTCGACGAGCTCGTCACCGAAGAGACGCTCGCGGCCGGCACCGGCGACTACCCGCACAAGGACGACATCGCGGTGCTGTGGCCGCTCGCGCAGGCGCTGTTCGAGAAGCGCCAGGTCGCGCGCGCGGGCTACGGCCTGAAGCGCGAGGTGCAGCGCAACACCGACTACAACTTCTACGTCGAGGGCGAGCACGTGAAGATCACGCCGCGCCGCCGCGGCTCGCCGCTCGACCTGATCGTGTCGGAGCTCGCGATCCTCGCGAACTCGACCTGGGGCGCGTTCCTGCACGACCACACGGTGCCGGGCATCTACCGGTCGCAGCGCGGCTTCGGCGCGCCGGGCCCGAAGCGCACGCGGATGCAGACGACGGCTGCGCCGCACGAAGGCCTCGGCGTCGCGCAGTACGCGTGGAGCACGTCGCCGCTGCGCCGCTACGTCGACCTCGTGAACCAGTGGCAACTGCTCGCGTGCGTGCAGCACGGCGTCACCGCGAAGCTCGCCGCGCCGTTCAAGCCGAAGGACGCCGACCTGTACGCGGTCGTGCAGGGCTTCGACGATACGTACACGGCCTACGCCGACTACCAGCGCCGGATGGAGTATTTCTGGTGTCTGCGCTGGCTCGCGCAGGAGCAGAAGAAGCAGGTCGTCGCGAGCGTCGTGAAGGGCGATCTCGTGCGTCTCGAGGAAATCCCGCTGCTGCTCCACGTGCCGGGGCTCGGCGTGCATGCGCGCGGCACGCGCGTGCTGCTCGACGTGATGTCGCTCGACGAACTGACGATCGAGGCGTCGGTGCGCCTCTTGAACGTGCTCGACGCGCCGACCGTGACGAGCGGCGACGCGGCCGACGAAGAGGAGGACGCCGAAGGCGGCGACGACACGCTGGTCGACGCGGAAGACGCGTCGGCGCAAACCGAGGCCGAGGCGCTGGCCGAGGCCGACGATGCATCGGCGCAGGCCGGTGCCGAAGCCGCGAACGGCGACGACGGCGAAGAGGGGCGCGCATCATGAACGCAGCTGCGTCGGCGCGCGGCATCGACCGCTATGTCGTGTTCGGCAACCCGGTGGCGCACAGCAAGTCGCCGTTCATCCACGCGCAGTTCGCCGCGCAGACCGGCGAGCCGATCGAGTACACGCACCGGCTCGCGCCGGTCGACGGGTTCGACGCGGCCGTGCGCGCGTTCGTCGCCGAAGGCGGTCGCGGCGCGAACGTGACGGTGCCGTTCAAGCTCGACGCGCATGCGCTCGCCGACACGCTGTCGCCGCGCGCGGCGGCGGCCGGCGCGGTGAACACGCTGCGGATCGACGCCGACGGCCGCATCCATGGCGACAACACCGACGGCGTCGGCCTCGTGCGCGACATCGAGGCGAATCTCGGCGTGTCGCTCGCGGGGGCGCGCATCCTGCTGCTCGGCGCGGGTGGCGCGGCGCGCGGCGTCGTGCTGCCGCTGCTCGACCGCGCACCGCTGTCGATTGCGATCGTGAACCGCACCGCGAGCAAGGCCGAAGCGCTCGTCGGCCAGTTCATGCAGGCCGCGCACGACGCGGGCTGCACGCTCGCGGGCGGCGGCCCGGGTGTCGTGCGGGCCGAGCCGTACGACGTGGTGATCAATGCGACGGCCGGCAGCCTCGATGCCGCGCTGCCCGAGTGCGACGCGGCGGCGTTCGGCGCGGGCACGCTCGCATACGACATGATGTACGGCGCGCAGCCGACCGTGTTCATGCAGCACGCGGCGTCGCTCGGCGCGCGCACGGCCGACGGCCTCGGGATGCTGGTCGAGCAGGCGGCCGAATCGTTCTTCATCTGGCGCGGCGTGCGGCCCGACGGCGCACCGGTGCTGGCCGCGCTGCGCCAGGCGCTCGCGGCGAGCTGAGCGGAGCGCGGCACGTGGTGGCGGTGAGCGGCACGCAGCGCACGCGCTCGGTGAGCGTCGCTCGCTGGGTCGTCTACGCGGGATCGGTGTTCGCGGGCGCATGGTTCGCGACGCAACTGTTCTATCTCGCGCAGATCGCGCTGTGGTCGTTCGTGAACCCGGGCTCGACCGCGTTCATGCGCACCGACGCGTGGTGGCTGTCGCGCGACACGCCGCCCGCGCAGATCCGGCACCAGTGGGTGCCGTACGACCAGATCTCGCGCAACCTGAAGCGGGCGCTGATCGCTTCCGAAGATGCGACCTTCGCGACCAACAACGGCTACGACGTCGACGCGATCCTGCAGGCGTGGGAGAAGAACAAGGCGCGCGGCCGGATCGTCGCGGGCGGCTCGACGATCACGCAGCAGCTCGCCCGCAACCTGTTCCTGTCGCGCGAGAAGAGCTACATCCGCAAGGGGCAGGAGCTGATCATCACGTGGATGCTCGAAACGGTGCTCGACAAGGAGCGCATCTTCGAGATCTACCTGAATTCGGTCGAATGGGGGCGCGGCGTGTACGGCGCCGAAGCGGCCGCACGCTATTACTACAGGATTCCCGCGAGCCGGCTCGGCGCGTGGCAGTCGGCGCGCCTCGCGGTGATGCTGCCGAAGCCGCGCTGGTTCGATGCGCATCGCGGCTCGGCCTACCAGGCGCAGCGGGCGGCGATCATCGCGCGCCGGATGGGCGCGGCTGAACTGCCGCAATCGGAGTGAGCGGCAGCGCCGCTGTATTGTCCGTTCCGCCGTCGACGCAGGATTGGTGCGCTGCAGCGCATTCATGTCGGGCGCATGGCGGGTCACATCCTTTAGACGAATTCGTCTATTTCGTTTTGCCGAGCAATGCCGGCGTCCGCGCAATTTTGTTGGCCGACATTGCACGAAATTCCGACGTTTTCAGTCATCGCGGCGCAACGCGAAAGTCGATGAAAGCCATGCGAAATGCAACGTTTCGCGAATCGAAGCATTCCTGAAAGGTGTGCACTGCACCGTCTGCGGGCCGAATATTTCAAAATTTTTCAAAGCTGACCGGCTCGCGTATATTGGCCAGCGCCTCGGCTTATCGGCCCCAATCGAGGCGGGGGGTGGCTTATCCGGCTGCTCGACATAAAAAACATCCGAGAGAAGGAACGCAACGATGCCAGCGAGCAAAGCGAAGCTGTTGTTGGGAGTGGTGTGTTCTTCGCTGATTCTGACGGCCTGCAACGACGACGTGACGTCGCCTGTTGCTACTAGCGCCGCGAATTCAGCCGATCCTGCCGGTCAGGTCGACCGCGCGTACAACGATCCGAACAGTTATTCGTCAAGTGCGAACGCGTCGCTCGACGCCTCCGCCGCGGTCGAGAAGGCGGCCGTCACGCATCACCAGATCACGCTGAACGGCAAGACGATCAGGTACACGGCCACCGCCGGCCACCTCGTCGCACGCAATCCGCAGACGGGCGCGCCCGAAGCATCGTTCTTCTATGTCGCCTACACGGCCGACAACCAGCCCGCGGCGAAGCGGCCCGTCACGTTCCTGTACAACGGCGGCCCGGGTTCGGCCTCGGTGTGGCTGCACCTCGGCTCCTTCGGCCCGCGCCGGATCCAGACCGGCGACCCGAACGCGAACACGTCGACGTTCCCGTTCGTCGACAACCAGGAAACCCTGCTCGACACGACCGACCTCGTGTTCGTGGATGCGATCGGCACCGGCTTCTCGGAGGCGATCGCGCCGAATACGAACCAGACGTTCTGGGGCGTCGACCAGGACGCTGGCGCGTTCCGCGATTTCGTCACGCGCTACCTGAGCGTGAACCAGCGCAACGATTCGCCGAAATATCTGTTCGGCGAGTCGTACGGCACGCCGCGCACCGACGTGCTCGCGAACCTGCTCGAGACGGCCGGCGTGAAGCTCGACGGCATCGTGCTGCAGTCGTCGATCCTGAACTACAACACGAACTGCGACATGGCGAGCGACTATGTCGGCAACTCGAACAGGGGCGCGAGCCCGGTGAGCTGCGCGGGCTTCGTGCCGTCGTACGGCACGGTCGGCGCGTACTATCAGCTCGACAACCCGAACCCGTCGAACCTGCCGCAGTATGCGGACCAGATGCGCCTGCTGACGGCCGGCAGCTACGCGCCCGCCGTGAACGCGTACCTCGCGAGCCACACGCCGCCGCCGCCGAATCTCGTCACGACGATGGCGAATTCGACCGGCGTGAAGCAGGCGTTGTGGAATGCGGACTTCAACGTGGTCCCGACCTTCTTCGACAACAGCTTCCAGCTGTCGCTGATTCCGGGCACGCTGATCGGCCGCTACGACGCACGCGTGAACGTGCCCGTGTCGAGCCCGCTCGCGGCCGACGGCGATCCGTCCAGCTCGTTCATCACGAAGCCGTTCACCGATACGATCGGCAGCTACCTGCCGAACGAGCTGAAGTACACCGCGCAGTCGGCCTACTCGGTGAGCAGCAATGCGATCAACACGTGGGACTGGACGCACGACGGCCTCGCGATGCCGGACACGATCCCCGATCTGGCCGCGGCGCTGACACTGAATCCGCAGTTGAAGGTGCTGTCGCTGAACGGGTATCACGACATCGCGACGCCGTTCTACCAGACCGAGCTCGACCTCGCGCGGCTCGGGACGCAACCGAACCTGACGATCAAGGACTATCAGGGCGGGCACATGGTCTACCTCGACGATACGTCGCGTCCGCAGGAGAAAGCCGACCTCGTGACTTTCTACGGCGCGGCCGCGCACTGATGCGATGCGTGCGGCCGGCGACAGGCGCCCCGGGTGGCGCCGCCCGCCGGCCGTCGACGACCTCATTCCAGACTGGAGCCTGATATGAACAATCGTTTCATCGTCGTTGCCGCGGCGCTCGCATGCGTCGGCGCCGCAGCATCCCTCAGCGCGTTCGCGCAGGCGAGCGACGCCGCCGCGCCGGCGCGGGCGCGCCAGGCGCAGCTCGGCGATCCGTACGTGCCGCCGGCCGCGCGCCACGCGACCGCCGGCACGCAGACGACCGGCGCCGCGCTGCATGCGCAGGTGGTGCGCAAGCTCGCGCGGCAGTTCAGCGCGGCCGACACGCAGAACACGGGCTCGATCACCGAGTCGCAGGCGCGCGCGGCCGGCCTCGGCTATGTCGCGAACCACTTCCGGCAGATCGATGCGAGCGGCAACGGCCGCGTGTCGTTCGCGGACGTCCAGCGCTACATGCAGGCGCGCAGCACGAGCCAGCAGTAAGCGCGGGACGCGCCTCAACAGACGGGGGCGGAACCTGCGATACGGCGGGTTCCGCCCCCGTGCGCATGGCGCGGCCGTCGCGTCGCGCCCGCGGCCGGTTCCGGCCGAATTCTCATTATCTGGACAACGCATTCAAATATTGGAGCCGAGTGCGTGCGCTCCTACAATCCGAAGCACATCGACAGCTTCGGACCCACGCATCGCGCGGCGCCCGTCGCACACGGAGACACCTTCCATGAAGTTCGCCGGGCGCTTTACTCGGTGCATCGACCGCCGCCACGCCGCCGTACCGGACGCAGTTCCGGCGCCGCGCGAGCGGCTTCACCGATTCCGTTGAAGAAGCCCGCCCCATGACCAAGATGCCAGACTCCCTTGCCCTCGACGCCCGGCGCGCGATGCCGGCCGATACGTCGCTGACCGACAGCATCGGCGCGACCAGCACGCCGCTCGATCTCGCCGCGCAGCAGGCCGGCACGCAGACGCTGCTGCGCGGCCTCGCGATCCTCGAGGCGATCGCGAACGGCGCGCGCGACATGCGCGCGATCGGCGCCGCGCTCGGCACGACGCGCAGCACGACGCACCGGCTCGTCAGCAGCCTCGTGCAGGCGCGCTACCTGCGCCAGGTGCAGGGCGGTTACCTGCTCGGCCCGAAGCTGATCGAGCTCGGCACGATCGCGCTCGAGCAGATGCCGCTCACGGCGGTCGCGCGGCCGCATCTCGAGGCGCTCGCGGAAGCGACGCTCGACACGATCCATCTCGGCGTGCGCGACGGCGACGACGTGCTGTACATCGACAAGATTCCCGGCACGCGCGGCCTCGAGATGCGCTCGCGCGTCGGCCACCGGATGCCGCTGGCGTCGACCGGCATCGGCAAGGCGATGATGCTCGACCTCGATCCGGACCTGTGGCGCTCGCTGTTCGAGGCCGCGCGGCGCGCGCTGGCCGGCGTCAACTTCAAGCCGGACAACCGGCCCGAGACCAGTGCGTTCCTGCAGCGCATGGCCCATTACGCGGCCGGCGGCTATACGTTCGATCTCGAGGAAAACGAGGCGTCGATCCGTTGCGTGGCCGCGCCGATCCGCGACGCGTCGGGTGCGATCGTCGCGGCGGTGTCGGTCGCGAGCACGATTCCGTACATGCCGCACGACCGCATGGACGAACTGATTCCGCTCGTGCAGCGCGAAGCGCGAGCCATTTCCGCGGAACTGGGCTGGAGCCCGCCGCAGGGTACTCGCAGGATCAAACGATGACGACTTCGACCCGGCCCGTTCCGGATGCCAGTTCCGCTTCCCCGTCGCTGATCGCGCTCGACTGGGGCACGACGTCGCTGCGCGCGTATCTGTTCGACGCGCACGGCGTGCCGATCGACACGCGCAGCCGGGCGGCCGGCGTGATGCACGTGCCGGGCGGCGGCGCGCGCGCGTTCGACGCGGTGTTCGAGCAGGCGTGCGGCGACTGGCTCGACCGTACGCCGGGCCTGCCGGTGCTCGCCGCCGGGATGGTCGGCAGCGCGCAGGGCTGGCGCGAAGCGCCGTACGTCGCGGTGCCGGCCGGCGCCGATGCGCTCGTCGCGGGCCTCATCACCGTGACGACGGCGCGCGGCACGACGGTCTCGATCGTGCCGGGCGTGATCGCGACGGGTGAATTGCCCGACGTGATGCGCGGCGAAGAAACGCAGATCGTCGGCGCGCTCGCGAGCGATCCCACGCTTGGCGCCGATCGTTCAGGGGTACTGATCGGCTTGCCGGGCACGCATGCGAAATGGGCGTGGGTGAAGGACGGGCTGATCGAGCGCTTCCAGACCTTCATGACCGGCGAGCTGTTCGCGGTGCTGCGCGATCACACGATCCTCGGCCGCACGATGCGCACGGGGGCGTCGCCCGACCGTGACGCGTTCGTGCGCGGCGTATCGGTCGCCCGCGGCGCGCACCACACGGGGCTGCTCGCGACGATTTTCAGCACGCGCACGCTGGGGCTGACCGACCGGCTCGCGCCCGATGCGCAGGGCGATTACCTGTCCGGGCTGCTGATCGGCCACGAGCTCAATGCGCTCGACGCGATGCTCGCGGAGCGCGGCATCGCGCTCGCGGACCAGCCGCTGCTGCTGATCGGCGACGACGGCCTGTGTTCGCGCTACGTCGATGCGCTCCAGGTATTCGGCCATGCGCATGCACGTGTTGCCGCGCATGCGACCGAGCTCGGCCTGTGGCGGATCGCGTCGCGCGCCGGGCTCGTGCGCGCGGACGGCGAGCCCGTCTGCGCGCATCAATGAACTGCTTGCGGAGGAATTTTCGATGCCGTCCGACCTGACACTGCCCGCACCGTACACGCCCCACGCCGGGCTGATGCGCGCGTTCGACGCGTGTCCGCTGATCGCGATCATGCGCGGCATCACGCCCGCCGAAGCGGCCGATCATGGCCGCGCGCTCTACGAAGCCGGCTTCCGGATCGTCGAGGTGCCGCTGAACTCGCCGGATCCGTTCGACAGCATCGCGGCGCTGCGCCGCGCGTTGCCCGACGACATGATCGTCGGCGCGGGCACCGTGCTGCGCGCCGAGTACGTCGACCGCGTGCAGGACGCGGGCGGCGCGCTGATCGTGATGCCGCACAGCGACGCGGCCGTGATCCGCCGCGCACGCGAGCGCGGGCTGGCGAGCGCGCCGGGCGTCGCGACGCCGACCGAAGCGTTCGCGGCGCTGACGAACGGCGCCGACGTGCTGAAGATGTTCCCGGCCGAGCAGCTCGGCGTGACCGTCGTGAAGGCCTGGCGCGCGGTGATCGACCGCGCGGTGCCGCTGATTCCGGTCGGCGGGATCGCGCCGGACAACATGCAGCCGTTCCTCGCGGCCGGCGCGAACGGCTTCGGGCTCGGCTCGGCGCTGTACCGTCCCGGGCAGTCGGCCGACACGACCGCGGCGCACGCGCGCGCGTTCCAGGCCGGCTTGCGCGCGGCGCGCGGCGGAGCCGCATGATGGGCCGCCTCGCGGGCAAGGTCGCGATGGTGACGGGCGCGGGCCGCGGCATCGGCGCCGCGATCGCGCGTGCGTTCGTGCGCGAAGGCGCGGCCGTCGCGCTCGTCGATCTCGACTTCCCGCAGGCGCAGCACACGGCCGCCGCGATCGCGCACGAATGCGACGGCGCGCGCGTGCTGCCGCTGCAGGCGGACGTCGCGCGGCAGCAGGCGGTGCGCGATGCGCTCGCGCAGGTCGAAGCGGCATTCGGCCCGCTCGACGTGCTCGTGAACAACGCGGGCATCAACGTGTTCGCCGATCCGCTGACGATGACCGACGACGACTGGCGGCGCTGTTTCGCGGTCGATCTCGACGGCGTATGGCACGGCTGCCGCGCGGCGCTGGAGGGCATGGTCGAACGCGGTCGCGGCAGCATCGTGAACATCGCGTCGACGCATGCATTCAGGATCATCCCGGGCTGCTTTCCGTACCCGGTCGCGAAGCACGGCGTGCTCGGCTTGACGCGCGCGCTCGGCATCGAATACGCGGCGCGCAACGTGCGCGTGAACGCGATCGCGCCGGGCTACATCGAGACGCAGCTGACGCGCGACTGGTGGGACGCGCAGCCCGATCCGGCCGCCGCGCGCGCCGAGACGCTCGCGCTGCAGCCGATGAAGCGGATCGGCCGCCCGGAGGAGGTTGCGATGACGGCCGTGTTCCTCGCGTCCGACGAAGCGCCGTTCATCAATGCCGCGTGCATCACCGTCGACGGCGGGCGCGCGGCGCTGTATCACGACTGACACGATCGACGTAACGATTCGAAAGACCGCACGTGCGACGGCCGCGCGCACGCTGCGTCGACACCAACAAGCGGCTGCATCCTGTTCGATGAAAACAAGGAGACACTGGAGATGAAACGCAGAACGTTCGTAACGCTGGCCGCCGCGGCCGCGGTGGTGATGGGCAGCCCGGTCGCGCATGCGGCCGACCCGGTCAAGATCGGCTTCCTGGTGAAGCAGCCTGAAGAGCCGTGGTTCCAGGACGAGTGGAAATTCGCCGAGATCGCCGCGAAGCAGAAAGGCTTCACGCTCGTGAAGATCGGCGCGCCGTCCGGCGAGAAGGTGATGAGCGCGATCGACAACCTGTCCGCGCAGAAGGCGCAGGGCTTCATCATCTGCACGCCCGACGTGAAGCTCGGGCCGGGCATCGTCGCGAAGGCGAAGTCGCACAGCCTGAAGATGATGACGGTCGACGACCGCCTCGTCGACGGTGCGGGCAAGCCGATCGAGTCGGTGCCGCACATGGGGATCTCCGCGTACAACATCGGCAAGCAGGTCGGCGACGGCATCGCGGCCGAGATCAAGAAGCGCGGCTGGGACATGAAGGACGTCGGCGCGATCGACATCACCTACGAGCAGTTGCCGACCGCGCACGACCGCACGACGGGCGCGACCGACGCGCTGGTCGCCGCCGGCTTCCCGAAGGCGAACGTGATCGCGGCGCCGCAGGCGAAGACCGACACCGAGAACGCGTTCAACGCGGCGAACATCGCGCTCACGAAGAATCCGCAATTCAAGCACTGGGTCGCCTACGGGCTGAACGACGAGGCCGTGCTCGGCGCGGTGCGCGCGGCCGAAGGGCGCGGCTTCAAGGCCGACAACATGATCGGCATCGGCATCGGCGGTTCCGATTCGGCGTTGAACGAGTTCAA
Source organism: Burkholderia sp. BCC0506 (assembly GCF_902833145.1). Lineage (GTDB taxonomy): Bacteria > Pseudomonadota > Gammaproteobacteria > Burkholderiales > Burkholderiaceae > Burkholderia. Next base: position 79,919 of record NZ_CADFEN010000015.1, read on the forward strand.
GAAGCCGCAGCCAACGGGCTTCTACGGCACCGTGATCATCAGCCCGAAGCGCCACGGCGAGGAAACCTCGGACCTGATGTACGCGTGGATCACGCAGGGCAAGGCGCCGCCGCCGCTGACGCTGACGACGGGCATGCTCGCGACGCGCGAGAACGTGTCGAAGGTGCGCGAGGAGATGGGGCTCGCGTCGAAGTAAGCGGCCCGCCGGCCGTCGCGGCGACGCGGCGGCCGGCGGTCGATCGATTCTGAAGTGGAGAGACGACGTGTCAGCGGCACTGCGTTTTGACAATATCGGCAAGGTATTTCCCGGCGTGCGCGCACTCGACGGCATTTCGTTCGACGTGCATGCGGGCGAGGTACATGGCCTGATGGGCGAGAACGGCGCGGGCAAGTCGACGCTGTTGAAGATTCTCGGCGGCGAATATCAGCCCGATGCGGGCAGCGTGCTGGTCGACGGCCGGCCCGTGCAGTTCGCGAATGCGGCCGCGTCGATCGCGGCCGGCATCGCGGTGATTCACCAGGAATTGCAGTACGTGCCCGACCTGACGGTCGCGGAAAACCTGCTGCTCGGCCGCCTGCCGAACGCGTTCGGCTGGGTGAAGAAGCGCGAGGCGAAGCGTTACGTGCGCGAGCGGCTCGCCGAGATGGGCGTGGACCTCGATCCCGACGCGCGGCTCGGGCGGCTGTCGATCGCGCAGCGGCAGATGGTCGAGATCTGCAAGGCGCTGATGCGCAATGCGCGCGTGATCGCGCTCGACGAACCGACGAGCTCGCTGTCGCATCGCGAGACGGAAGTGCTGTTCAAGCTGGTCGACGACCTGCGTGCGCAGGGCCGCGCGCTGATCTACATCTCGCACCGGATGGACGAGATCTACCGGCTGTGCGACGCATGCACGATCTTTCGCGACGGGCGCAAGATCGCGTCGCACGACGCGCTGGCCGACGTGCCGCGCGAGCGGCTCGTCGCCGAAATGGTCGGGCGGGAGATCGCGGACATCTACCATTACGCGCCGCGCGCGCTCGGCGACGTGCGGTTTTCCGCCGAAGGCATCGACGGCCCGGCGCTGCGCGAACCGGCGAGCTTCTCGGTGCGCGCGGGCGAGATCGTCGGCTTCTTCGGGCTCGTCGGCGCCGGCCGCAGCGAGCTGATGCGGCTCGTGTACGGCGCGGACCGCCGGCGCGCGGGCGTGCTCACGCTCGACGGCGCGCGCATCGACGTGAAGCGCACCGGCGACGCGATCCGCCACGGCATCGTGCTGTGCCCCGAGGATCGCAAGGAAGAAGGGATCATCGCGATCGCGTCGGTCGCGGAGAACATCAACATCAGCTGCCGCCGCCATTCGCTGCGCGCGGGGCTGTTCATCAACGGCAAGACCGAAAGCGCGACGGCCGACCGCTTCATCCAGCGGCTGAAGATCAAGACGCCGAACCGGCGCCAGAAGATCCGCTTCCTGTCGGGCGGCAACCAGCAGAAGGCGATCCTGTCGCGCTGGCTCGCGGAGCCCGACCTGAAGGTCGTGATCCTCGACGAGCCGACGCGCGGGATCGACGTCGGCGCGAAGCACGAGATCTACGACGTGATCTACCGGCTCGCGGAGCGCGGCTGCGCGATCGTGATGGTGTCGTCGGAGCTGCCGGAAGTGCTCGGCGTGTCCGACCGCATCGTCGTGATGCGCGAAGGCCGGATCGCCGGCGAGCTGCCGCGCGAGCAGGCGAACGAGCACGCGGTGCTGAACCTCGCGCTGCCGCAGACGAGCGCGGCCCAGGCGGCCTGACGCGCGGCATACGACATTCGAATCGAACACGCGCGGCGCGGGCCGCGCGATGCAGGAGCAGGAGACACATCATGCAAGCCAACGAAAACCTTGCCAGCGCCGCCGTGAAGCCGTCGGCCGACGCGCTGGTGCCGCAGCAGAGCGACCGCCAGAAGTGGTGGCAGCATCTGACCGAATACAGCCTGATCGCGATCTTCGCGGTGATGTTCATCACGATGTCGCTGACCGTCGATCACTTCTTCTCGATCGACAACATGCTTGGCCTCGCGCTGTCGATCTCGCAGATCGGCATGGTCGCGTGCACGATGATGTTCTGCCTCGCGTCGCGCGACTTCGACCTGTCGATCGGCTCGACCGTCGCGTTCTCGGGCGTGCTGTGCGCGATGGTGCTGAACGCGACCGACAACACGTTCGTCGCGATCGTCGCGGCGGTCGCGGCCGGCGCGGCGATCGGCTTCGTGAACGGCGCGGTGATCGCGTATCTGCGCATCAATGCGCTGATCACGACGCTCGCGACGATGGAGATCGTGCGCGGGCTCGGCTTCATCGTGTCGAAGGGGCAGGCGGTCGGCGTGTCGTCGGATACCTTCATCGCGCTCGGCGGCTTGTCGATGTTCGGCGTGTCGCTGCCGATCTGGGTCACGCTGCTGTGCTTCATCGGGTTCGGCGTGCTGCTGAACCAGACCGTCTATGGCCGCAACACGCTCGCGATCGGTGGCAATCCGGAAGCGTCGCGGCTCGCGGGGATCAACGTCGAACGCACGCGCGTGTACATCTTCCTGATCCAGGGCGCGGTCACGGCGCTCGCGGGCGTGATCCTCGCATCGCGCATCACGTCGGGCCAGCCGAACGCCGCGCAGGGTTTCGAGCTGAACGTGATCTCCGCGTGCGTGCTCGGCGGCGTGTCGCTGATGGGCGGCCGCGCGACGATCTCGGGCGTCGTGATCGGCGTGCTGATCATGGGCACCGTCGAGAACGTGATGAACCTGCTGAACATCGACGCGTTCTACCAGTACCTCGTGCGCGGCGCGATCCTGCTCGCGGCCGTGCTGCTCGACCAGTTGAAGAATCGCGGCGTACGCGACTGACCCGACCTGTTCCCACGGAGACGACCCGCATGACCATCGAAACATCCGTGCAGCGCACACCCGCCGCGGCAGGCGACGCGCGCTATGCGCGCTACCCGAGCCTCGAGGACCGCGCGGTGCTGATCACGGGCGGCGCGACCGGCATCGGTGCGTCGTTCGTCGAGCACTTCGCCGACCAGGGCGCGCGCGTCGCGTTCGTCGACCTCGACGCGGCCGCCGGCGCCGCGCTGGCCGAACGCCTCGCGCACGCGCGCCATGCGCCGCTGTTCCTCCCGTGCGACCTGACCGACATCGATGCGCTGCGCGAGGCGATCGACACGATCCGCGCGCGCATCGGCGCGATCGCGGTGCTCGTGAACAACGCGGCGAACGACACGCGCCACGCGATTGGCGACGTGACGCCCGCGTCGTTCGACGCGGGCATCGCGGTGAACCTGCGTCACCAGTTCTTCGCCGCGCAGGCGGTGATCGACGACATGAAGCGGCAGGGCGGCGGCGCGATCATCAATCTCGGCTCGATCAGCTGGATGCTGAAGAACGGCGGCTATCCCGTCTACGTGATGGCGAAGGCGGCCGTGCAGGGCCTGACGCGCGGCCTCGCGCGCGATCTCGGCCCGTTCGGGATCCGCGTGAATTCGCTGGTGCCCGGCTGGGTGATGACCGACAAGCAGCGCCGGCTGTGGCTGGACGACGCGGGCCGCGCGGCGATCAAGGCCGGCCAGTGCATCGACGCCGAACTGCTGCCGGCCGACCTCGCCCGGATGGCGCTGTTTCTCGCGGCCGACGACAGCCGGATGATCACCGCGCAGGACGTGATCGTCGACGGCGGCTGGGCCTGACCGTTCGCACCGACCTGCATCGTTTCTTCGACGAAGGAAAGGAGCTCACCATGACCGCCACGTCCTCGCGCGCATCGTCGTCCACCAGCCAGTCGCGCCGCGCGCGCCTGGCCGCCGCCGCCCAGCCGGTCAGCCCCGGCCCGCAGACGGCCGCGTTCGCGCAGGGCGTCGGCGCCGCGCATGCGGCGGCCGTCTCGCTGTCGAACGCGTCGCTGCGGCTCGACGTGCTGCCGCACCTCGGCGGCGGCATCGCGCGCTTCGACTGGCGCGGCGACGATGGTGCGCTGATACCGGTGTTCCGCCGTTGCGAGCACCCGGAGACGGCGACGGACCCGAACGAGCTCGCGTGCTATCCGCTGCTGCCGTATTCGAACCGGATCGGCGACGGGCGCTTCGAATGCGACGGGCGCAGGGTCGCGGTGCCGCGCAACCGCCGCGACGAGCCGCTGCCGATCCACGGCGACGGCTGGCTCGCGCGGTGGCAGGTGGACGATGCGACCGATACGTCGCTGCAACTGTCGCTCGACCGTACCGCGGGCGCGCCGTACGCATTCCGCGCGGTCCAGTCGTTCGAGCTCGACGACGCGACGCTGTCGATCGCGCTGACGATCGAGAACGCGGGGCGCGCGCGGCTGCCGTTCGGGCTCGGCGTGCATCCGTTTCTCGTGCGCGATACGGTGACCGAGCTGGCCGCGGCAGCCGGCGGGCTGTGGCTGTCGGGCGCCGATTTCCTGCCGGTGCGGCACGTGAGCGTGCCGCCGGCCTGGCAGTTCGGCGTCGCGTATCCGCTGCCGGCCACGCTCGTCAATCATGCGTTTACCGGCTGGGGCGGCCACGCGACGGTGAGCTGGCCGCGCCGCCGGCTGTCGCTGACCGTCGCGGCCGACGCCGACGCGTACGTGCTCTATACGCCGCCGGGCGAGGATTTCTTCTGCTTCGAGCCGGTCGATCATCCGATCAATGCGGTGAACCTGCCGGGCGGCGCGGCCGCGCACGGGATGACGCTGCTCGCGCCGGGCGAGCGGCTCACGCGGCGTTTCGCGTTCACCGTCGCGCGCGCCGATGCGCGCGGCACTGCGACGACACGCGAGGGGCGCCGGCGACGCGGGTAAAATACGCGGTCTACCAACGGTTAGCCGCGAGTACCCGCCATGTCTTCCCCGCTTACTTTCATCGAATCGCTGCGCGCCGCGTGGCAGCGCACGAATTCGCTGCTGTGCGTCGGCCTCGATCCCGAGCCGTCGCGCTTTCCCGTGCAATTCGACGGCCAGCCCGACGCGATCTTCGAATTCTGCCGGCAGATCGTCGACGCGACCGCGCCGTACGCGAGCGCGTTCAAGCCGCAGATCGCGTACTTCGCCGCGCATCGTGCGGAAGACCAGCTCGAGCGGCTGATCGCGCACATCCATCTGCAGCATCCGGGCCTGCCCGTGATTCTCGACGCGAAGCGCGGCGACATCGGCAGCACGGCCGAGCAGTACGCGCGCGAGGCGTTCGAGCGCTATCGCGCGGACGCCGTCACGGTGAACCCGTACATGGGCTACGACTCGGTCGAGCCGTACTTCGAGCACGAAGGCAAGGGCGTGATCGTGCTGTGCCGCACGTCGAACCCGGGCGGCTCGGACCTGCAGTTCCTCGACACGAACGGCCGGCCGCTGTACCAGGTCGTGGCCGACCTCGCGGCGAACAAGTGGAACGCGAAGAACGGCCAGCTCGGCCTCGTGGTCGGCGCGACGTTCCCGAAGGAAATCGAGATCGTGCGCGGGATCGTCGGCGACATGCCGCTCCTGATCCCCGGCATCGGCGCGCAGGGCGGCGACGTGCAGGCAACCGTCAACGCCGGCCGCACGGCCGACGGCACCGGGATGATGATCAACTCGTCGCGTGCGATCCTGTACGCGAGCAAGGGCGAGGATTTCGCCGAAGCCGCGGCGCTCGCCGCGCAGAAGACGCGCGACACGATCAACGCGCATCGCTGAAATACGGGCCGCCCGATCGGGCGGCCTTCGAGCGCCGCGCCCGCGTTCGCGGGCCGCGCGCCGTCACCGCGTATTCGCCGTCCTGGCGCATGCGAACAACTTCCCGTCGCTTTCGTACCGCATGCCGGCAATTCAGTCGCGCGATGCTGCCGCTTGTCACCCGTTCGTCACAAAAACGTCAAGAAAAGGAGCGACGCCATGCCCAAGCCGTCTCGCCGTCTTCTGAGCGCGTTCGCCGCGTCGCTGTGCATGACGTTCGCCCATGCGGCGGATCTCGCGCACTGGCCGGCCGACAGCGCGAAGGCGCTGAACGCGATGATCGCCGCGCACGCGAACCGCGGCGACTACGCGGTGTTCGATGCCGACAACACGACCTACCGCTACGACCTCGAGGAATCGCTGCTGCCGTATCTCGAGAACCGCGGCGTGCTGACGCGCGATGCGCTCGACCCGTCGCTGAAGCTGATCCCGTTCAAGGATTCCGCCGACTACAAGGAATCGCTGACGAGCTACTACTACCGGCTGTGCGAGATCGACGATCTGGTCTGCTATCCGTGGATCGCGCAGGCGTTCGCCGGGCAGTCGCTCGCCGAGCTGAAGCGCCACGTCGACGCGATGCTCGCCGACGGCAAGCCGATCCCGATCCGCTACTGGCAGGGCGACAAGGTCGTCGACGGCACGGTGAACCCGCCGCGCTTCTTTCGCGGGATGCAGGAGCTGTACAACGCGCTGCGCGAGAACGGCATCGACGTGTACGTGATGACCGCCGCGCACGAGGAGCTCGCGCGGCTCGTGCTGTCCGACCCGAAGTACGGCTACAACGTGAAGCCGCAGAACGTGATCGGCGTGACGACGCTGCTGCGCAATCCGGCGACGGGCGCGCTGACCACGTCGCGGCTGCAGATCAAGGCCGGCAAGTACGACGAGGCCGCGAACCGCGATCTGGTGATCACGCCGTTCCTGATGAACCCGATGACATGGTACGAAGGCAAGCTCGGTTCGATCGTCGGCTGGATCGACCAGTGGAAGAAGCCGGTGCTCGTCGCGGGCGACACGCCGACGTCCGACGGCTACATGCTGCTGAACGCGACCGACGTCGCGCGCGGCGGCGTGCGCGTGTGGGTCGACAAGAAGGACAAGCAGATGGCGCAGATCCGCGCGTGGTCGGACGAATCGGCCGCGAAGCAGAAGGCGCTCGGCCTGCCGGTGACGGCGGACAAGAACTGGATCGTCGTGAAGCCCGACGCGATTCAATGAGCGAGCCGGGCGCGCGGCTCGCGCACCGGGCGCCGATCAGCCTTCGCGCTCGTCGAGCAGCTTCAGCAGCCCGCGCAGCGCATGCGCGGCCGCCTGCGTGCGGATCTGCTCGCGGTCGCCCTTGAACACGAGCGTCTCGACATCGGTATGCAGCCGGTTGCTCCATGCGAACGACACGGTGCCGACCGGCTTCTTCTCGCTGCCGCCGGCCGGGCCCGCGATGCCGGTGACGGACAGCGCGACCTGCGCGCGGCTGTTGCGCAGCGCGCCCTCGGCCATCGCGCGCGCGACGGGCTCGCTGACGGCGCCGTGTTTTTCGATCAGGTCGGGCGGCACGCCGATCATCTCGATCTTGGCCTGGTTCGAGTACGTGACGAAGCCGCGTTCGAACCACTGGCTGCTGCCGGAAATGTCGGTGATCGCCGTGGCGATCATCCCGCCGGTGCAGGATTCGGCGGTGGCGAGCGTGAGGTGCTCGTCCCGCAGCTTGTTGCCTGCGCGGATCGCAAGCTGGTGAACGACGGAATCGGTAGGCATGCGCGTCGGGAAACGGGAGTCGGGAAATCGGTCAGCCGCCGACGGAGCGCCACAGGGCGATCACGAGCAGCGTCATGAACGCGGCGACGAGGTCGTCGACCATGATGCCGAGCCCGCCGGTCAGGCGGCGCTCGAAGTAGCGGATCGGCGGCGGCTTGAGCATGTCGAAGAAGCGGAACGCGACGAACGCCCACAGCTGGCCGACGAAGGTCGCGGGCGTGACGAACAGCATCACGAGCCAGATCGCGACGATCTCGTCCCAGACGACGGCGCCCGGATCGGCCACGCCGGCCTTCTTCGCGGTGAAACCGGTGACCCACGTGCCGGCCGCGAAGCCGACCGCGATCAGCGCCCACCATTCGGGCACCGTCAGGTAGCGGTTGAGCACGACGAACGTGAGCCAGCCGAACAGCGAGCCGAACGTGCCGGGCATGACCGGCGAGAGCCCGCTGCCGAAGCCGAGCGACACGATGTGCGCCGGGTGCGACAGCATGAAGCGGGCCGTCACGCGTGTCGGCGCGGGCTGCGCGGCGCCGGGCTCGGCCGCGGCGTGCGCGGGCGTCGGATCAGTCTGCATGGAAGTGGTCGAAACCGTGCAACGTGAGAGCGAGGGGCGCGCCGGCGGCGTCGCGCCACGCGATGGCGGGTTGCGCCGACGGCGCGGACAACGCGCGTATTGTACCGATTCGCGTGACCGGCACGCCGGCCGTCGCGCCGGCCGCTTCGACCGCCGCGCGGGCCGCCACGGGCGCGGTGAAGCACAGTTCGTAGTCGTCGCCGCCCGCCAGCGTGCAGCGGCGCTGCACGTCGGCCGGCAGCGTCGCGAGCGCGGCCGAGCGCGGCACCGCGTCGGCGTCGATCTCGGCGCGCACGTTCGAGCGCGTCAGGATGTGCTGGAGATCGCCGGCGAGGCCGTCCGACAGGTCGAGCGCCGCATGCGCGACGCCCGCGAGCGCGAGGCCGAGCGCGACGCGCGGTTCGGGCCGCTCGAGCGCGCGCCGGAACGCGGCGGCCTCATCCGCGCCGGCCGTCCATTCGCCGCGGGCGACGCCGAGGCCCGCGCGCGCATCGCCGAGCGTGCCGGACACCCACACGTCGTCGCCGTCGCGCGCGGCATCGCGCCGCAGCGCCGCGTCGGGCGCGACTTCGCCGAACACGGTCACGCACAGGTTCAGCGGCCCGCTCGTCGTGTCGCCGCCGATCAGCTCGCAGCCGTAGCGCTCGGCCAGCGCGAACAACCCGTTGCTGAAGGCCTCGAGCCAGGCCGCGTCGGCGCGCGGCAGCGCGCACGCGAGCGTGAACGCGCGCGGCTCGGCGCCCATCGCCGCAAGATCCGACAGGTTGACCGCGAGCGTCTTGTGGCCGAGCGCGTCGGGCGCGACATCGGGGAAGAAGTGGCGGCCTTCCACCAGCATGTCCGTCGAAATGGCCAGCAATTTCCCGGATCGGGGCGCAATCAGTGCGCAATCGTCGCCAATGCCGAGCGTCGACGCGCGGGCGCCCTGCGCGGCGCGGCGCGTGAAGAAGCGTTCGATCAGCGAAAACTCGGAGAGGGCGGCTGGCACGGCGGGCGATCCGAAACGGTTGAAGGAACGGCATTGTACGAGGCGAGCGGCGGTGCGCCTGCACCATCCAGACCATTTTGGTCGCGGCTGTTGCACCTGAATCGCCGGTCTGGCGGCCGATGATTGGCGCTACAATGCCGTCGAACAGTTATTCTAATCCGCCCGTCACGAGACACATGTCCACCCAAGCCTCCTCCAAAGCCAAGCTCCGCGAAGCCGCGCTCGACTATCACGAATTTCCGACCCCCGGCAAAATCGCGATCGCCCCGACCAAGCAGATGATCAACCAGCGCGACCTCGCGCTCGCGTATTCGCCCGGCGTGGCGTTCGCGTGCGAGGAGATCGTCGAGAACCCGCTGAACGCCGCGCGCTTCACCGCGCGCAGCAACCTCGTCGGCGTCGTGACGAACGGCACGGCGGTGCTCGGTCTCGGCAACATCGGCCCGCTCGCGTCGAAGCCGGTGATGGAAGGCAAGGCCGTGCTGTTCAAGAAGTTCGCGGGCATCGACGTGTTCGACATCGAACTGAACGAATCGGACCCGCACAAGCTGGTCGACGTGATCGCCGCGCTGGAGCCGACCTTCGGCGGGATCAACCTCGAGGACATCAAGGCGCCGGACTGCTTCATCGTCGAGCGCGAAGCGCGCAAGCGGATGAAGATCCCGGTGTTCCACGACGACCAGCACGGCACCGCGATCGTCGTGGCCGCGGCCGTCACGAACGGCCTGAAGGTCGTCGGCAAGGACATCAAGCAGGTCAAGCTCGTCGCGTCCGGCGCGGGCGCGGCCGCGCTCGCGTGTCTGGACCTGCTGGTCGACATCGGCCTGCCGCTCGAGAACATCACCGTGACCGACCTGGCCGGCGTGGTCTACAAGGGCCGCACCGAGCTGATGGATCCGGACAAGGAGCGTTTCGCGCGCGAAACCGACGCCCGCACGCTGGCAGAAGTGATCGACGGCGCGGACATCTTCCTCGGCCTGTCGGCCGCCGGCGTGCTGAAGCAGGAGATGGTGAAGGGCATGGCCGAGCGTCCGCTGATCCTCGCGCTCGCGAACCCGACGCCGGAAATCCTGCCGGAAGCGGCGCTCGAAGTGCGCCCCGACGCGATTCTCGCGACCGGCCGCACCGATTACCCGAACCAGGTCAACAACGTCCTGTGCTTCCCGTTCATCTTCCGCGGCGCGCTCGACGTCGGCGCGACCACGATCACGCGTGAAATGGAGATCGCGGCCGTCAATGCGATCGCCGAGCTCGCGCAGCACGAGCAGAGCGACATCGTCGCGACCGCGTACGGCATCCAGGATCTGTCGTTCGGGCCCGAATACCTGATTCCGAAGCCGTTCGATCCGCGCCTGATCGTGAAGATCGCGCCGGCCGTCGCGCAGGCCGCGATGGACGGCGGCGTCGCGACGCGCCCGATCGAGGACATGGACGCGTACAAGCAGCACCTGCAGCAGTTCGTGTACCACAGCGGCACGACGATGAAGCCCATCTTCCAGATCGCGCGCGCCGCGCCGGAAGAGAAGAAGCGCGTCGTGTTCGCGGAAGGCGAGGAAGAGCGCGTGTTGCGTGCCGTTCAGATCATCGTCGACGAAAAACTCGCGAAACCGATCCTGATCGGCCGCCCGTCGGTGATCGAGCACCGTATCCAGCGCTACGGCCTGCGCCTCACGCCGGGCACCGACTTCACGGTCGTCAACACCGAGCACGACGAGCGCTACCGCGACTTCTGGCAGACGTACTACAAGATGATGGCGCGCAAGGGCATCAGCGAGCAGCTCGCGCGCGTCGAAATGCGCCGCCGCACGACGCTGATCGGCTCGATGCTGGTGAAGAAGGGCGAAGCGGACGGGATGATCTGCGGCACGATCAGCACCACGCACCGCCACCTGCACTTCATCGACCAGGTGATCGGCAAGCGCGCGGGCTGCAGCGTGTATGCGGCGATGAACGGCCTCGTGCTGCCGGGCCGCCAGATTTTCCTGGTGGACACGCACGTGAACGTCGATCCGCCCCCCGAGCAACTGGCCGAGATCACGATCATGGCCGCGGAAGAAGTGCGCCGCTTCGGCATCGAGCCGAAGGTGGCGCTGCTGTCGCACTCGAACTTCGGCACGAGCAACGCACCTTCGGCGCAGAAGATGCGCGATACGCTCGCGATCCTGCAGGAACGTGCGCCGGAGCTGAAGGTCGACGGCGAGATGCACGGCGACGTCGCGCTCGACGCGGCGCTGCGCAAGGAAATCCTGCCGGAATCGACGCTGGAAGGCGAAGCGAACCTGCTGATCCTGCCGAACATCGACGCCGCGAACATCGCGTACAACCTGCTGAAGACGGCCGCCGGCAACAACATCGCGATCGGGCCGATCCTGCTGGGCGCCGCGCAACCGGTGCACGTGCTGACGGAATCGGCGACCGTTCGTCGCATCGTCAACATGGCGGCGCTGCTGGTCGCCGACGTCAACGCCGCTCGCTGAGCCTGAGCCGAAACGCACGCGCGGCGCCGGCCGAACCGGTGCCGCGGGTCGGGCGAAATTGTAAACAAAGGCAAAAAGAGGCGTGCCCGCAATGGGCACGCCGCGGGCAGGGCGCAATCGCGCTTCCCGTAAGCAACAGCAGCATCTCTCCACTCCGGGTAGCGAGTGTGGCAAGGAGGCAGGATCTTGCCAGACGAGCGATGCCGGACGCATTTTATCTCATGTAAGATAAATGTAGTGTAATTTCGGTAAGAAATACGGAATTCCGGGTATCTCGACGCTTTCGATTCCCAAACGGACATTGATTCGCGCGGCCAATAACGCTACGCTAACGCCTTTGTTGGTCGTCAACTACTTGATTTAACAGCGGGAACCCTGGTTCATGGCACGCAAGTGGCTCCGCAACGGCGCGCTCGCGTCCGTCTTCGCGATGTTCGCGATGGGTATCGTCGGCACGCCGACGGGCAGTCTGGTTTCCGCCGCTTACGCACGGGAGGCCGTTCCGGCCGACGTGGCCGCGAGCGGGCTCGATACGATCCCGACCGCCAGTCTTCCGCGCGAGGCCGTGACCACGCTGGGCCTGATCGAGGCCGGCGGCCCCTATCCGTACGAGAAAGACGGCGTCGTGTTCGGCAACCGCGAGCGGATTTTGCCGAAGGCGAAGCGCGGCTACTACCATGAATACACGGTGCCCACCCCGCGTGCGCGCAATCGCGGCGCGCGCCGGATCGTCTGCGGCGGGCCGTTGCGCCGGATCGACAACTGTTATTACACGGGCGACCACTACAACAGTTTTAAACGTATTGTTGAATGACTTCGGGACGAATGGCATGAGCGACTCCATCTACGCGCACGATACGGCGGCGGCGGAACTGTTCGCGGCCGGCGACGGCAATCTGTTTCAGCGTGTGATCCAGCTGCACGCGGCGGCGCAGGCCGGCGGCGCGCCGGAGCAACAGGAAGCCGAGCCCGGGCTTTCATCGAACGAGGAGCCTATGAGCCTTTTCACGACCGTGCGACCCAATCTCGTGCAGTCGATCCGCGCGTTCCGCGTGCAGGATCTCGCCGACGAAGCCGGTCGGCTCGGCCAGCATTTCCTGTATGCGTATTGCGGCGCCGCGCAGTCGAAGCAGGAAGTGATGGAAACGATCGCGACCTCGTTCCTGTTTCCGAAGCACTTCGGGAAGAACTACGACGCGCTGTACGACTGCCTCACCGACCTCGTCGCGAAGGCCGGTGCGCAGCCCGGCTTCGTGATCGTCCTCGAAGGGCTGCCGATCGCGCAGAAATTCGACAAGGAAGGGCGCGAGACGCTGCTCGACGTATTCCGCGAGGCAGCCGAATTCTGGGCCGAGCGCAAGGTCGCGTTCCGCGTGTTCTACTCGTTCGCGTAACGCGCGAATCCCGCCGGCCGCGGCCGAACTGCGAAAAAGCCCGCGTCGAGCGGGCTTTTTTGCGTTCGCGCGACGCGTGTCGCGTCAGGCTCGGGACGTGCCCGGGTCGTGTCGCGGCACGATGTGATCAGCGCCTCACCACCCGCCCCAGCGCGCCGCCAACGCCGCGAGCACGGCCGCGCCGGCCGTCTCGGTGCGCAGCACGCGCGGCCCGAGCGACAGCGCGGTGAACCCGCGTGCGCGCGCCGCATTTTCCTCGTCCGGCGACAGCCCGCCTTCGGGCCCGATCAGCAGCGTGACGGCCGCCGCAGGCGGCGCGTCGGGCAGCGACGCGAACGGTATGCTTGCGCGCGGCGACAGCAGCAGCCGCAGCTCGCCGTCGGCCGGCGCGGCCGGCAGCGCGTCGAGCCACGCGTGGAAGCCGGCGACCGGCGCGACGTCGGGCACGCGGTTGCGCCCGCATTGCTCGCACGACGCGCGCACGACGCCGCGCCAGTGCGCGACGCGCTTGTCCGCCCGTTCGCCGGACAGCTTCACGACGCCGCGCGCGGTCGACAGCGGCACGACCGCCGCGACGCCGAGTTCGACGGCCTTCTCGATCACCCAGTCCATCTTGTCGCCGCCGGCGATCCCCTGCGCGAGCGTCACGCGATACGGCGGCTCGGCTTCGACGGGCTCGAACGTATCGATCTGCGCGAGCGCGCTGCGCTTGTCGAGCTCGACGAGCCGTGCGCGGTACTGCCCGCCCGTGCCGTCGAACAGCGCGAGCACGTCGCCGGGTTGCAGGCGCAGCACCTGCACGTGGCGTGCGACGTCGGCCGGCAGCGCGAGCGTGGCGTCGGCGCGCAGCGCGGCGTCGACGAAAAAGCGCGGCACGGCCGCGGTGGTGGTGGCTTCGTTCATGCTTGCGGCGGTGTCGGTCGGGCGTCGAGACGGCAGCCGAGCGCCCAGCGGTAGCCGTCGAGATCCTCGATCTGCGCGAACCGGTCGCCCCAGAACTGATCCTGCGGCGCGCTCAGCGACTTCGCGCCCGCGTCGAGCGCGCGCTGCCAGGTGGCGTCGACGTCGTCGACATACAGATAGAACGATTGCGGCGCGGTGGCGTTCGCGCGCTTCGGCGTGAGCGCGGGCGAGCCGAACGCGCCTTCGGGCGCGAACATCACGATCAACTGGCCGCGATAGGCCATCTCGACGTGCATGATCGCGCCGTCCTCGTCGTGCACGTCGCGCACCGTGAAGCCGAATGCGGCCTGGAAGAAATCGATGGCCGCGCGCGCATTGCGTACGGCCAGATAGGGCGTCAACCAAGGCACGTTGGCCGGACGTGGATCGGTCATGAAAATCTCCTGTTGCACGGTATCGGCGCCGCGGCGCCTGCGCCGGTCTCATGCTGGAACACCGGAACGGTGCGGCCGTCCGGATGCTCAGCGGCGAACGCCCAGTGTATCGCGCAGCGCGCGCGGCAGGGCAAAGAGGGACGCATGCAGCCGCGCATCGTAGTAGCGCAGGCCGTGCACGCGGCGGGCCGCGAGCCGCTCGTCGACGTCGTGCGCGAACAGCGCGGCCGCATCGAGCGTGTCGCTCGCGATCGCCATCAGCCACTGCGAGCCGTACAGCGGCACGTGCGCGGACAGCGGATCGACGACCGCGAAGCTCGCGCGCAGGTCGTCGAGCAGCGCGGCGATGCGCGCGGCGTGGAACACCGGCGAGCCGAGATGCATCGAGATCGCGCCGCACGGCGTGAGGATCCGCTTGAGTCGTGCGTAGAACGCGCGCGTATAGAGACCGGCCGCCGGCGAATCGGGCGGCGTGAGGTCGAACACGACGAGATCGAAATGTTCGACCGTCGAATCGACGAAATGCGCGGCGTCGCCGATCACGAGCGCGACGCGCGGGTCGTCGAGCGCACCCTGGTGCACGTCGTCGAGATAGCGGCGCGCCATCCCGACCACCTCGTCGTCGAGTTCCGCGATCACGATCCGCTCGATGCACGCATGCTTGAGCAACTGGCGCGCCGCGCCGCCGTCGCCGCCGCCGAGCACGAGCGCCTTCCTCGGCGACGGATGCGCGAGCGCGGCCGGGTGCGTCATGCACTCGTGATACACGTACTCGTCGCCGACCGACGTCATCGGCCGGCCGTCCAGCGTGAACAGTCGGCCGAGCTGCGGGGTGTCCCAGACCTCGATCTGCTGGTGCGCGGACGCGACGTGCGCGAGCCGCCGCGCATTCGGGAAGCCGTAGGTGGCGTCGGGCGTCGGGTGAAAGAGAAGGGTGGTGCTCACGGGTGGGCGGCTGAGGCAGGCAGTTCCGACGCCTGAATTATAGGAGGCGGGCGGTTTGACGGAAAACCGTGCCGGAACACTGCGCGCCGACAGGGGAAATGCCGGCCCATCTGTTAAAATGACGAGCTTTGCAGCCCCGTCCGTAGGCTCCGTCCGCTTCGCGTCCGTCAGGCGCCGCACCGCGCGCCGGGAACGATCGACGCTCGCGCTTCCGGATGCCGCCGTGCCCCCGTTTCCTCGACTCGTTCTCCGGACTCGACATGACGACTTCGTCTCCCGCCTCCACCACCCTGATGGCCAACGCGATCCGTGCGCTCGCGATGGACGCCGTCCAGCAAGCGAACTCCGGCCACCCCGGCATGCCGATGGGCATGGCAGAAATCGGCGTCGCGCTCTGGTCGCGCCATCTGAAGCACAACCCGACGAATCCGCACTGGGTCGACCGCGACCGTTTCGTGCTGTCGAACGGCCATGGCTCGATGCTGCTGTACGCGCTGCTGCACCTGACCGGCTACGACCTGCCGATCGAAGAGCTGAAGAACTTCCGCCAGCTGCACTCGAAGACGCCGGGCCACCCGGAATACGGGATCACGCCGGGCGTCGAGACGACCACCGGCCCGCTCGGCCAGGGCCTCGCGAACGCGGTCGGCATGGCGCTCGGCGAAGCGCTGATGGCCGACGAATTCAACCGTGACGGCGCGAAGATCGTCGATCACCATACGTACGTGTTCCTCGGCGACGGCTGCCTGAT
Source organism: Burkholderia sp. BCC0506 (assembly GCF_902833145.1). GTDB lineage: Bacteria > Pseudomonadota > Gammaproteobacteria > Burkholderiales > Burkholderiaceae > Burkholderia. Next base: position 95,863 of record NZ_CADFEN010000015.1, read on the forward strand.
GGAAGGCATCTCGCACGAAGCCTGCTCGCTCGCGGGCACGCTGAAGCTGAACAAGCTGATCGCGCTGTACGACGACAACGGCATCTCGATCGACGGCGACGTCGTCAACTGGTTCCACGACGACACGCCGAAGCGCTTCGAGGCATACGGCTGGAACGTGATCCCGAACGTGAACGGCCACGACGTCGACGCGGTCGACGCGGCGATCGCGAAGGCGAAGCTGTCGGACAAGCCGACGCTGATCTGCTGCAAGACGGTGATCGGCAAGGGCGCGGCCACGAAGGCCGGCGGCCACGACGTGCACGGCGCGGCGCTCGGCGCGGAAGAAATCGCGAAGACGCGCGAAGCGCTCGGCTGGAAGTGGGAGCCGTTCGTGATTCCGCAGGAAGTCTACGCGGCGTGGGACGCGAAGGAAGCCGGCAAGCGCGCCGAGTCCGAATGGGACGCGACGTTCGCCGCCTATCGCGCGAAGTTCCCGGCGGAAGCCGCCGAATTCGAGCGCCGGATGGCCAACAAGCTGCCGGCCGACTGGGCCGAGAAGGCTGCGGCGATCATCGCCGGCGCGAACGAGCGCGCCGAGACGGTCGCGACCCGCAAGGCGTCGCAGCAGGCGATCGAGGGCCTCGCCGCCGCGCTGCCCGAGCTGCTCGGCGGCTCGGCCGACCTGACCGGCTCGAACCTGACCAACTGGAAGGCGTCGAAGGCGGTGCGCGCGAATCCGGAAGGCGCGGGCGTCACGCTGGGCAACCACATCAACTACGGCGTGCGCGAGTTCGGCATGAGCGCCGCGATCAACGGTCTCGCATTGCACGGCGGCCACAAGCCGTTCGGCGGCACGTTCCTGACGTTCTCCGACTACAGCCGCAACGCGCTGCGCGTGGCCGCGCTGATGAAGGTGCCGTCGATCTTCGTGTTCACGCACGATTCGATCGGCCTCGGCGAAGACGGCCCGACGCACCAGTCGATCGAGCACGTGTCGAGCCTGCGCCTGATCCCGAACCACGACGTCTGGCGTCCGGCCGACACGGTCGAGACGGCTGTTGCCTGGACGCACGCGGTGGCCGCAGACCGTCCGTCGAGCCTGATCTTCAGCCGCCAGAACCTCGCGTTCAACCCGCGTACCGATGCGCAGATCGCCAACATCGAGAAGGGCGGTTACGTGCTGAAGGACTGGGACGAAGAGATCGTCGCGCGCAAGATCATCCTGGTTGCGACCGGCTCGGAAGTCGAACTCGCGATGAAGGCCGTCGAGCCGCTCGCGCAACAGGGCATCGCGGCCCGCGTCGTGTCGATGCCGTCGACCAACGTGTTCGACCGCCAGGACGCCGAGTACCGCGAACGCGTGCTGCCGCACGGCGTGCGCCGCGTCGCGATCGAAGCGGGCGTGACGAGCTTCTGGCACAAGTACGTCGGCCTCGAAGGCGGCGTCGTCGGGATCGACACGTTCGGCGAATCGGCGCCGGCCGGCGTGCTGTTCAAGCACTTCGGCTTCACCGTCGAGCACGTCGTCGAGACCGCGAAGGCCGTGCTGGCCTGAAAGCATACGCGACGCGCGCGCCCCGTTGCGCGCGTCGCACCGTGAAGCTGCACGAAACGAAATTTTTTCAGCCATCAGGAGATAGACCATGACGATTCGCGTCGCAATCAACGGCTACGGCCGTATCGGCCGCAACACGCTGCGCGCGTTCTATGAAAACGGCAAGAAGCACGATCTCGAGATCGTCGCGATCAACGACCTGGGCGATGCGAAGACCAACGCGCACCTGACCCAGTACGACACCGCGCACGGCAAGTTCCCGGGCGACGTGTCGGTCGACGGCGACTACCTCGTCGTGAACGGCGACAAGATCCGCGTGCTCGCGAACCGCAACCCGGCCGAACTGCCGTGGGGCGAGCTGGGCGTCGACGTCGTGATGGAATGCACGGGCTTCTTCACGACGAAGGAAAAGGCGAGCGCGCACCTGAAGGGCGGCGCGAAGAAGGTGATCATCTCGGCGCCGGGCGGCAAGGATGTCGACGCGACGATCGTCTACGGCGTGAACCACGACGTGCTGAAGGCCGAGCACACGGTCATCTCGAACGCCTCGTGCACGACGAACTGCCTCGCGCCGCTCGTCAAGCCGCTGAACGACAAGATCGGCCTCGAAACCGGCCTGATGACGACGATCCACGCGTACACGAACGACCAGGTGCTGACCGACGTCTACCACGAAGACCTGCGCCGCGCGCGTTCGGCCACGCACAGCCAGATCCCGACGAAGACGGGTGCCGCATCGGCTGTCGGCCTCGTGCTGCCGGAACTGAACGGCAAGCTCGACGGCTACGCGATCCGCGTCCCGACGATCAACGTGTCGATCGTCGACCTGTCGTTCATCGCGAAGCGCGATACGACGGTCGAGGAAGTCAACGCGATCATGAAGGAAGCGTCGGAAGGCGCGCTGAAGGGCATCCTCGGCTACAACGACGCACCGCTGGTGTCGATCGACTTCAACCACAACCCGGCTTCGTCGACGTTCGACGCGACGCTGACCAAGGTGTCGGGCCGCCTCGTGAAGGTGTCGAGCTGGTACGACAACGAGTGGGGTTTCTCGAACCGCATGCTGGATACGGCTGTCGCATTCGCGAACGCGAAGTAATCGCGCACGTCGCGCGGCCGCCGCTAGGCGGCTGGCGTGGCGAACGAGCCCGGCCCGGGTTTCCCGGCCGGGTTTTTTATTGCCCGGCGTTCGCGGTCACCTGCTCGATCGCATCGACGAACGCGCGCTTGAGCGGGCTGTCGAGATCGGTCCACGCGAGACCGACGCCGCTGCGGTGGCCGGCCAGGTCGAGCGGCCGCGCGAGCACGTTCGGCGGCAGCGCGCCGGCCGCCTCCGCCGGGATCAGCCCGATCCCCATCCCCGCCGCGACGAGCGCGAGCATCGTCGTGAATTCGCCGAACTCCTGCGCGATTTCGAGCGTCGTGCCCGCGCGGCTGAGCGCGAGCAGCATGTCGTCGTGAAAGCCGGGCGCGTAGCGGCGCGCGAGCACGAACGCGGGCCGGCCGCGCAGTGCGGCCGGTGAAATCGCATCGTGCGCGGCGAGCGGATGGTCGAGCGGCAGCGCGACGACGAAGCCTTCCTCGAGCACCACGCGCGTGTCGATGCCCGCATACGCGGCCGGCAGCCGGATCATCCCGAAGTCGATCCGGCGCTCGCGCAGCGCGGCGATCTGGTCGGGCGTCGGCATGTCCTTCAGCTCGAGCGCGATCAGCGGATAGCGCTCGCGCATCGTGCGCAGCACGGCGGGCAGCAGCGCCGGCAATACCGACGACACGAACGCGATCCGCAGCGTGCCGATTTCGCCGCGGCTCGACAGCCGCGCCATCTGTTCCGCGCGCGCGGCCTGCTGCAGCGTCGCTCGTGCTTCGGGCAGGAATACGCGCCCTGTGTCGCTCAGTTCGACCTTGTGCCGGTCGCGCTCGAACAGGCGCGCACCGAGTTCCGCCTCGAGCGCCTTGATCTGCATGCTCAGCGCGGGCTGCACGATGAACAGGCGCTGCGCGGCGCGCCCGAAATGCAGCTCTTCGGCGAGCGTGACGAAGGCGCGCAGTTGCTTGAGTTCCATGGGTGGCGGGCACGGGAGGACCGTAATCAGTTTTCATGATAACCGGATCAAAAAAGACCATTGGCGCGGACCCGGCCGGCGGCCGAAGATAGCGTCGACGCGAGACCGGCCGCGACGGGCAGCCGGCTCGACTGGCACGAGGAGACATCCATGACCCATGCGCTTGACCGGTTCCGCCTCGACGGCCGCCGCGCGCTGATTACCGGTTCCGGCCGCGGGATCGGGCTCACGCTCGCCCGCGGGCTCGCGCAAGCCGGTGCGGCGATCGTCATCAACGATCGCAATGAAGAGAAGGCCGCGACGCTCGCGCGCCGTTTCCGCGACGAAGGCTTCACGGCCGACCATGCGGTGTTCGACGTGGCCGAGCACGCGCAGGTGCGCGCGGGGATCGACGATGTCGAGGCGCGCGTCGGCGCGATCGACATCCTCGTGAACAACGCGGGCATCCAGCGCCGCGCGCCGCTCGACGCATTCGACCCGGACGACTGGCATGCGCTGATGCGCGTGAATCTCGACGGCGTGTTCAACGTCGCGCAGGCGGTCGCGCGGCACATGATCGCGCGCGGCCGCGGGAAGATCATCAACATCTGCTCGGTGCAGAGCGAGCTCGCGCGGCCGACGATCGCACCGTATGCGGCGACCAAGGGCGCGGTGCGGATGCTGACCAAGGGGATGTGCGCGGACTGGGCACGCCACGGCATCCAGGCGAACGGCCTCGCGCCCGGCTATTTCGAAACCGAGCTGAATCGCGCGCTGGTCGACGACGCGGCGTTTTCGGACTGGCTGTGCAAGCGCACGCCGGCCGGGCGCTGGGGGCAGGTCGACGAGCTGTGCGGCGCGGCGATCTTCCTCGCGTCGGCGGCGTCCGATTTCGTGAACGGCCAGACGCTGTTCGTCGACGGCGGGCTGACCAGTGCCGTCTAGCAAGGAGCGTGTCATGCGTATGCGGTGCATGTGTGTGGTGATCCACGGGCCGAACGACCTGCGGGTCGAGGAGCAGGACGCGGGCGAGATCGGGCCGGGGCAGGTGCGCGTCGATGTCGCGATGGGCGGCATCTGCGGTTCCGACCTGCATTATTTCCGGCATGGCGGCTTCGGCGCGATCCGGCTGCAGCAGCCGATGGTGCTCGGTCACGAGGTCGCCGGCACGGTCGCGGAAGTGGCGCCGGACGTGAGCGCGGTGAAGGTCGGCGATCGCGTCGCGGTCAATCCGAGCCGCCCGTGCGGCGCGTGCCGCTACTGTCTCGAAGGGCTGCCGAACCAGTGTCTCGACATGCGCTTCTACGGCAGCGCGATGCGGATGCCGCACGTGCAGGGCGCGTTCCGCAACGCGCTCGTGTGCGACGCGGCGCAGTGCGTGAAGGTGGCGGACCACGTGCCGCTGTCGCTCGCGGCGCTCGCCGAGCCGTTCGCGGTCGGCCTGCATGCGGTGTCGCGCGCGGGCCCGCTGATCGGCAAGCGCGTGCTCGTGTCGGGGTGCGGGCCGATCGGCGTGCTGGCGGTCGCGGCGGCGCGCGTGCATGGCGCGGCGGAGATCGTCGCGACCGACGTCGTCGACGCGCCGCTGGAAGTCGCGCGCGCGCTCGGCGCGGATCGCACGATCAATGCGGCGACCGATGCCGGCTGGGTCGAGCGCTACAGCGCCGACAAGGGCACGTTCGACGTGATGATCGAGTGTTCGGGCAATGCGCGCGCGCTGCGCGACGGGCTGGACGTGATGCGTCCGCGCGGCGTCGTCGTGCAGCTCGGGCTCGGCGGCGACGTGAGTCTGCCGCAGAACGTCGTGGTCGCCAAGGAGCTGTCGATCTGCGGGTCGTTTCGCTTCCACGCGGAATTCGCGCTGGCCGTGCAGTTGATCAACGCGGGGCGCGTCGACCTGCGGCCGGCCGTCACGCGCGTGTTCCCGATGCGCGACGCGAACCTCGCATTCGAACTGGCGGGCGACCGCCGGCGGGCGATGAAGGTGTTGATCGATTTCGCGAACGACGCCGCGTGACCGTGTGGTATTGGCGCGTTGCGGCGGCCGCGATGCCCTTGGCAAAAAAGGCATGCCCGCGATGCGCGGCGCATGCCTTTTTCGTCGTGCGGCGCAAACGGATTGCCGGCCTGGCGCATCACTGCGTGACCTGGCGCGTGCCGGTGCGCTGCGATGCGAGCCACAGCGCGATCAGCACGCCCGATAATGCGGCGCCCGCGATGCATACGCCGCGCCAGCCGGCGAGGCCGTACGCGACGCTCGCCGCGAACGAGCCGAGCGCGCCGCCGATGAAGTAGCTCGTCAGGTAGATCGTCGTCACGCGGCTGCGCGCATGGCCGGCGAGCGCATAGATCACGCTCTGGTTCGAGATGTGCATGCCCTGCACGCCGACGTCGAGCAGCAGGATGCCGGCGATCAGCGCCGCGAGCGAATGCGCGCCGGCCGCGATCAGCGCGAACGCGCCGAGCACGGCCGCCGCGAACAGGCCGGTGGCCGCATTGCCGTGGCCGCGATCGACCAGCCGGCCGGCCGACGTCGCCGCGAGCGCCCCGACCGCGCCGACGATGCCGAACAGGCCGATCTGTCCTTCCGAATAGCTGTACGGCGGCTGGCTCAGCAGGAACGTGAGGCCCGTCCACAGCAGGCTGAAGCACGCGAACACGAGTGCGCCGTAGGTCGAGCGCAGCGCGATCGGCGGCTGCGCGCGCACCAGCGCGACGAGCGACTTCATCAGCGCCGCGTAGTCCACGCGCGCGTCGCGGCGATCCTTCGGCAGCTTCACGGCGAGCACGGCGGTCAGCGCGAGCACCATCGCCGCGGCGATGCCGTACACCGCGCGCCAGCCGAACCCGTCGGCGATCGCGCCGGCCGCGACGCGCGCGAGCAGGATGCCGAGCAGCAGCCCGCTCATCACGGTGCCGACCGCGCGGCCGCGCGAGCGCGCGTCGGCGAGCGATGCCGCGAACGGCACGAGCAGTTGCGTCGAACAGGTGACGAAGCCGAGTGCGACGTTCGCGACGACGAACATCGTGAAGTTCGTGCTGAACGTGACCGCGACGAGCGCGACGACGTTGAGCAGCAGCAGCCGCACGATCAGCGTATGGCGATTGACCGCGTCGCCGAGCGGGACGATCAGCAGCAGGCTGGCCGCATAGCCGAGCTGCGTCAGCGTGACGAGATAGCCGAGCTCGGCCGGCGCGTGCCCGAAGCTGTGCGCGATCGCGGCGAGCAGCGGCTGCGCGTAGTAGATGTTGCCGATGACGATGCCGCACGCGCACGCGAACAGCAGCGTCATGCCGCGGGTGAGGGGAGGATGGTTGTCGTGATGCGGTTCCATGGTCGCGAAAAACGGCGGCGCCGGCCGGCGGAACGGGGCTGTCGGCTGCGCGGGGTGACGGAATTCGGGGGGGCGGCGTCGACGGATCGGCGGTGAGCCGATGCGCGCCGGGCGGATCGCCATGCGGCGGGCCCAGGCCCGGGCGTGCCGCTCCGGTGCGCCGGCAGCAGCCGTGCACGGAAGCGGATGTGCGTATGATGCGGGAACCGACTCATAGCGTCCAAGACTGGATCGTTATGGTTTCTATTGGCAAAACCAATACATTGATTGCGATGCTTCTGCGCCACATCCGCTATTTCCTGGCCGTCGCCGAGCAGCGCAGTTTCACGCGCGCGGCCGACGCGCTGCACGTGTCGCAGCCGACGCTGTCGCAGCAGATCCGCCAGCTCGAGGACACGCTCGGCGTGCCGCTGTTCGACCGCTCGGGCCGCACGGTGCGGCTGACCGAATTCGGCGAGGTCTATGCGCGCCATGCACGCGCCGCGCTGCACGCGCTCGATACCGGGCAGCGCGCGCTGCACGACGTCGCCGATCTCGGCAGCGGGTCGCTGCGGCTCGCGATGATGCCGACGTTCGCGGCCTATCTGGGCGGCTCGCTGATCGACGCGTTCCATGCCGGCCATCCGAACGTCGCGCTGACGATCGACGCGATGCCGCAGGCGCGCATCGAGACGCTGCTCGCCGACGACGAACTCGACGCCGGCTTCGGGTTCATGCCGCCGCGCGCGCCGGAGATCGACGCGCTGCCGCTGTGGGACGAGCGGCTCGCGCTGGTGACGGGGCGCATGCACCGTCTCGCGCGCCGCCGCCGCGCGCTGAGCCCGGCCGAACTCGCCGGCGAGCCGCTGGTGCTGCTGAGCCGCGCGTTCGCGACGCGCGAGCGTATCGACCGGTATTTCATCGAACACGGTGCGCGGCCGAAGGTCGCGATCGAGACCAACACGGTCAGCGCGGTGCTGGAGCTCGTGCGGCGCGGCCGGCTCGCGACGGTGCTGCCCGACGCGGTCGCGCGCGAGCGCGGCGACCTGTGCGCGCTGGAGATCGATCCACCGCTGCCGACGCGCACGGCCGCGCTGCTCACGCGCAAGGGCGCGTACCGCAGCGTCGCGGCGCGCGCGTTCATCGAGCGCGTGCTCGCGTATCGCGATCCGTCGGCGCGGTGACGGGGCCGGCCGGACGGCGGTGCGGGGGGATTCGCGGGCGTATTACGCGCCGGGCGTCGGGAAGAAGACGCCCGCGCGCTGCGCGGCGTTCGCGATGTGCGTTTCGATCGCGGTGCCGGCGGCGGCCGCATCGCGCGCGATCAGCGCGTCGACGATCGCGCGGTGCTCGTGCCACGTCGACAGCAGCAGCTCGCGCCGGTAGAACGGCATGCGCTGGCTTTCCTTCATGATGTCCGCGCTGCTGCGCAGGATCGACTCGATCGCCGCGTTGCCGGCCAGATGGATGATCCGCATGTGGAAGTCGAAGTCGAGCCGCGACGCCTCGTCGAGCGCGTTGTCGGTCAGCGCGACGTGCAGGTCGGCGAGGTTGTCCTCGAACCACGCGATGTCCTCGTCGCTGACCGCGTGCGCGGCCATCCGCGCGGCGAACCCTTCGAGCGCGTAGCGCATCTGGTAGGTGTCGGGCGGCGACGACTGCTCGGCGAATTGCCACGGATGCGCGGCCGACGCCTGCGCGCTTTCGACGTACACGCCCTTGCCCGCGCGGATGCGCAGCATCCCGAGCGCCTCGAGCGTCGACAGCGCCTCGCGCAGCGACGCGCGGCTGATCTCCAGCTCCTCCGAGAGCTGGCGCTGGGCCGGCAGCAGGCTGCCGACCGGATACACGCCTGCCTCGATCCGGTCGCGGATCGTCGCGATGGCGGCGTCGGTCACGGTATGCGGAACGTTTTTCATGATGTGAGCGTTGGCCGGTCTGACCGGCATTGTAATCCGCACGCAGGCGGTGCACGACCGCCCTCCGGGAAAGCCACGATCCGCCCCTTTTCGAGGCGCCCCGAGCGGGTGCGCAGGGGCGGGAAATCCCTATTTTGTCCGTCCTTGACGCCACTATATCGGCTTCCTACTATCCACCATAACATCACTGGTCTTACCAGTATGAACAGACGAAACTGCAACCGTTGGATCGGGAGAGCGCCGTGTCGAAATTCCTCAATTCGCTGTTTGGCCGGGTAGTCGTCGCATTGATACTCGGGGTCGCGCTCGGCGCGTTCTTCCCGCACTTCGCCGAGTCGCTGCGTCCGCTCGGCGACGGTTTCCTGAAGCTGATCAAGATGGTCATCGGCCCGATCGTGTTCTGCGTGGTGGTCAGCGGAATGGCCAATGCGGGCGACCTGAAGAAGGTCGGCCGGGTCGGCCTGAAGGCGGTCGTCTACTTCGAGGTGATGACGACGCTCGCGCTCGGTATCGGGCTCGTGCTCGCATGGGTCACGCGCCCGGGCGTCGGGATGAACATCGACCTGCGCTCGCTCGACGCGGCGTCGCTGTCGACGTACGCGAAGAACGCCGAAAGCCTGAAGGACACGGCCGGCTACCTGATGAAGATCATCCCCGACACCGCGATCGACGCATTCGCGAAGGGCGACATCCTGCAGATCCTCGTGTTCGCGGTGCTGTTCGGCTCCGCGCTGTCGCTGCTCGGCGACAAGGCGCAGCGCGTCAACTCGCTGATCGAGGAACTGTCGCACGTGTTCTTCCGCATCATCGGCTTCATCATCAAGCTCGCGCCGCTCGGCGTGCTCGGCGCGATCGCGTTCACGACCGGCAAGTACGGCGTCGCGTCGCTCAAGCAGCTCGGCTACCTGGTCGCGGTGTTCTACCTGAGCTGCTTCGTGTTCGTCACGGTCGTGCTCGGCGTGGTGATGCGGGTCGCCGGCTTCTCGGTGTTCAAGCTGATCCGCTACCTGCGCGAGGAACTGTCGATCGTGCTCGGCACGGCGTCGTCGGACGCGGTGCTGCCGCAGGTGATGAGCAAGCTCGAATACATGGGCATCAAGGATTCGACGGTCGGCCTCGTGATCCCGACCGGCTATTCGTTCAACCTCGACGGCTTCTCGATCTACCTGACGCTCGCGGTGCTGTTCATCGCGCAGGCCACCAACACGCCGCTGTCCACGCACGACCTGATCGTCGTGCTGCTCGTGTCGCTCGTCACGTCGAAGGGCGCGCACGGCATCCCCGGCTCGGCGATCGTGATCCTCGCGGCGACGCTGTCGGCGATTCCCGCGATTCCGGTGCTCGGCCTCGTGCTGATCCTGCCGGTCGACTGGTTCGTCGGCATCGCCCGCGCATTGACCAACCTGATCGGCAACTGCGTCGCGACGGTGGTGGTCGCGGTGTGGGAGAACGACATCGACCGCGCCCGCGCGACGCGCGTGCTGAATCGCGAACTGCGCTACGTGGCCGACGCGCCCGGCGGCGCCGCACCGGTCGCCGGCGACCAGGCTCACGCGCTCTGAACCCGACGCTCGCGCGGCGCGGCTTCCCCGGCTGCGCGGCGCGACCGAACTTCATGCGACCGGTGCGATCGCGTGCCGGCGCTTCTCAAAAATAGTGGAGACGACATGGCAGCCCCCATTCTCGATCCGAACGCGCCGGCTTTCACGCGGCGCTACATGAATCTCGCCGATCCGCGCCTGGGCGCGCAGGCCCTCTTCGCCAGCGACGAATTCTTCGCGCCGAAGGAGCGCATGCTCAATCCCGAGCCGGCCGTGTTCATGCCCGGCAAGTACGACGATCACGGCAAGTGGATGGACGGCTGGGAAACGCGCCGCAAGCGCACGACCGGCCACGACTTCTGCGTGGTCCGGCTCGCGCGGCCGGGCGTGATCCACGGCGTCGATCTCGATACGAGCCACTTCACCGGCAACTTCCCGCCGGCCGCGTCGATCGAGGCGTGCGCGGCGGACGGTGACACGCCGCCCGACGACGCCGCATGGCGCACGATCGTCCCCGCGACGACGCTGCAGGGCAATTCGCATCACTACGTGAGCGTCGACGATGCGCAGCCGGTCACGCACCTGCGCGTGAACCTGTATCCGGACGGCGGGCTCGCGCGGCTGCGCGTGTATGGCCAGCCGCAGCGCGACTGGCGCCGCGTGCCGGCGGGCGAACTCGTCGATCTCGCGGCGATCGAGAACGGCGGTTATCTGGTGGCCGCGAACAACCAGCACTTCGGCCCGGCCTCGCAGATGCTGATGCCGGGGCGCGGCGTGAACATGGGCGACGGCTGGGAAACGCGGCGGCGCCGCGAGCCCGGCAACGACTGGGCGATCGTCGCGCTCGCGCGGCCGGGCATCATCCGGCGCGTCGAGGTCGATACGGCCTTCTTCAAGGGCAATTTCCCCGACCGCTGCTCGCTGCAGGCCGCGCACGTCACGGGTGGCACCGACGATTCGCTCGTCACGCAGGCGATGTTCTGGGCCGAACTGCTCGGCGAGCAGAAGCTGCAGATGGACCACGTGCACACGTTCGACCAGCTCGCGGCGCTCGGCCCCGTCACGCACGTGCGGTTCAACATCTTCCCGGACGGCGGCGTGTCGCGCCTGCGTCTGTGGGGCGAGCCGGCTTGAAGGAGGGCGGCGGCATGAGCGGAACCCCGATCCTGCGCGTCGAGCGCCTGACCCGCGAAGCGTTCGCGCCGTTCGGCGACGTGATCGCGCTCGAAGGCGCGCGGCATTTTCCGATCAACGGCGGCACGACCGAGCGCTTTCACGATCTCGCGACGATCGACGTGTGCGCGGACGGCGGCCGGCCGCTCGTCAGCGTGTTTCGCGCGCAGCCGCGCGCGCTGCCGGTGGCGATCACGCTGATGGAGCGTCATCCGCACGGCAGCCAGGCGTTCATCCCGCTCGCGGCCGTGTCGCGCTACGCGATCGTCGTCGCGCCGGCCGGCGAGTTCCGGCCCGACGCGATGCGCGCGTTCCTGGCCGAGGGCTGGCAGGGCGTCAATTATGCGAAGGGCGTCTGGCACCATCCGCTGCTCGCGCTCGACGCGGTCAGCGATTTCGTGATCGTCGATCGCGGCGGGCCGCAGCCGAATTGCGACGAGATTCCGCTGGAACGCGCGTGGGCGCTCGATTTGGAGCCCGCCTGCGCGGGCGCCGAAGGGATTTCGTAAGTATTCCGGGCGCGCGGCACGCGCCCCGTAAAAAACGGACGGCCCGGGCGGCGGGATGCCGGCCGGGCCGTGCCGCGTGCGCGGGTGGCGCGATTCAGTGCTTGCGGTGCGGGCAGTTCTCGGTCGTGCACGAACCGTACATCGCGAGCGAGTGCTCCTGGAGCCGGAAGCCGCGTTCCTTCGCGATCGCCTGCTGGCGGCTCTCGATCTCGGCGTCGAAGAATTCCTCGACGCGGCCGCAATCGAGGCACACGAGGTGATCGTGGTGCGAACCTTCGTTCAGCTCGAACACCGCCTTGCCGGATTCGAAGTTGCTGCGCGACAGCAGGCCGGCCTGCTCGAACTGCGTGAGCACGCGATAGACGGTGGCGAGCCCGATGTCGAGCTGCTCGTTGAGCAGGTTGCGGTAGACGTCTTCGGCCGTCAGGTGCCGCACGGGGCTCTGCTGGAAGATCTCGAGAATCTTGAGGCGCGGTAGGGTGGCCTTTAGCCCGATATTCTTGAGATCCGTCGGATTGGTCATGGCTAGGCATCCCTAGAGTACAATGCAGGGCTTCAATGTTACCGGCTTTTCGCCGTTCCAGAAACACGCGCGGCCTGCACGCGGGCCAGCACGGTGAAGGAAATGATCCCAGAATCGCTTTCGCACTTTCAGAGGAGTCGCATGCGGAGTGCCATCATCGCTGCCGCCGCCGTTGTCGCGCTGGCGGGTTGTTCGTCGTACGACAGCGTGACGCAGCGCATTGCGCAGAGCATCACGCCGTATCGGATCACCGTCGTGCAAGGCAACTTCGTGTCGCAGGAGAAAGCCGCACAGTTGCAGGTCGGTATGACGCGCGAGCAGGTCCGCGCGCTGCTCGGCACGCCGCTGCTGGCGGACATGTTCCACGCGGATCGCTGGGATTACCTCTTCTACTTCAAGCGCGGCTCGACGTCGGTCGTCCAGCAGCGTGACCTCGTGGTGACCTTCTCGGGCGATCGCGTCGCGAGCTGGACCGGCGCCGACAACCTGCCGTCCGAGCTCGACCTGCTGGCCGACATCGACGGCGATCGCGGCGGCAAGAAGGCGAAGGCCGCGGCCGCGGCGAAGAAGGCGTCCGAAGCGGCCGCCGCGAGCGCCGCGCAGGCTGCCGCTGCCGCGAGCCCGGCCACCGTGCCGGCCTCCGGCGCGGCGGTCGACCAGGATGCGAACGCCCAGGCGGCGCGCGCGGCCAACCGCGCGACCAACCAGGTGTCGGGGCAGGGTGCGGCTTCGCGCCGGTTCACGCCGTCCGCGCAGGCTCAGGGCGGCGCGCCGGTGCCGGGCGGCCAGCCGCCGGGCGCCGCGCCGGCGATCCAGCCGCAGTTCCAGTTCCACCGTCCGCCGCAGCCGAACGTGTCGAACGAGGCGTCGCCGCCGGTCGGCCCGCAAGGCTCGGACAACCTGCAGAACCAGCCGCTCACCGCGCCGGCGCAGTAAGCGGCCGGCGTGCGGAAACGGGGCGGCATGCGCCGCCCGCCTTTAGACTTGTCGTATAGAAAGCCATGAAGATTGCGATTGCCGGCGCATCGGGCCGAATGGGCCGGATGCTGATCGAAGCCGTTCTCAACGATGCCGACGCGCAGCTCGTCGGCGCGCTCGACCGCGCCGGTTCGCCGTTCCTCGGCCAGGACGCCGGTGCGTTCCTCGGCAAGGACACCGGGATCAAGCTGACCGACGATCTCGACGCCGTGTTCGCGCAGGCCGACTACCTGATCGACTTCACGCGTCCGGAAGGCACGATGGCCCACATCGAGGCCGCGCTGCGCCACGACGTGAAGCTCGTGATCGGCACGACCGGCTTCACCGCCGAGCAGAAGGCCGGGCTGCAGGCCGCGGCGGGCCAGATCGGGATCGTGTTCGCGGCGAACATGAGCGTCGGCGTGAACGTCACGCTGAAGCTGCTCGAATTCGCGGCGAAGCATTTCTCGCACGGCTACGACATCGAGATCATCGAAGCGCATCACCGCCACAAGGTCGACGCGCCGTCGGGCACCGCGCTGATGATGGGCGAAGCCGTCGCCGGCGCGCTCGGGCGCTCGCTCGACGATTGCGCGGTGTACGGCCGCCACGGCGTGACGGGCGAGCGCGATCCGTCGTCGATCGGCTTTGCCGCGGTGCGCGGCGGCGACATCGTCGGCGACCACACCGTGCTGTTCGCCGGGATCGGCGAGCGCATCGAGATCACGCACAAGTCGTCGAGCCGCGTGTCGTACGCGCAGGGCGCGTTGCGTGCGGTCCGCTTCCTGTCGGCGCGCGGCGCCGGCCTGTTCGACATGCAGGACGTGCTCGGCCTGCGCTGACCCTCACGGGGAAACTCCGATGGCGATTCCCACCGGCGTTGTCCACTACCTCGAAAGCGGCGATGCGATCACGCACGCCGTCGCCTATGTGCTGCTGGCGATGTCCGTCGCCAGCTGGTGCTTCCTCTTCATGAAAGCCTGGCTGCTGGTCCGCGCGAAGCGGCAGGGGCCGCGCGCGCTCGCCGCGTTCTGGCGCGCGCCGTCGTTCGACGCGGGCATCGCCGCGCTGGCCGGCGCCGATCGCGAACGCGTGTTCGTGCCGCTCGCCGAAGCCGCGCGCGACGCGACCGACGCGCACGACCCGGCCGCGCTCGCCGCGCGCGTCGAGCGCAGCGAACGCGTGCTGCGCGCGCTGCGTCATGCGATGCTGCGTTCGCAGCGGCGCCTCGAATTCGGCCAGGTGCTGCTCGCGTCGATCGGCAGCACCGCGCCGTTCGTCGGGCTGCTCGGCACCGTGTGGGGCATCTACCATGCGCTCGGCAGCATCGCCGCGAGCGGGCAGGCGCAGATCGAGAACGTCGCGGGGCCGGTCGGCGAGGCGCTGATCATGACCGCGTTCGGGCTGGTCGTGGCGATCCCCGCGGTGCTCGCGTACAACATCCTCGGCCGGCTCGTCCGGCAGCTCGCCGAGGAACTCGACGGTTTCGCGCGCGATCTGCACGTCTTCGTGTGCGCGCAGGGCGCCTGACGCGCCGGCTGCGGAGGAACGACCATGGCATTCGGCGGGCTCGAGCACCACAAGACGTCCGCGCCGATGGCGGAGATCAACATGACGCCGCTGATCGACGTGATGCTCGTGCTGCTCGTCATCTTCATCATCACCGCGCCGCTGATGACGCACGCGATCCGGCTCGACCTGCCGAAGGTCGCGGCGAGCGTCGCGCGCGACACGCCGCAATCGGTCACGCTGTCGATCGACGACGCGGGCAAGCTCTACTGGGACGACGCGCCCGTGGCGCTCGACGCGCTGCCTGCGCGCTTCAAGGCCGCCGCCGCGAGCGCCGCGCCGCCCGAGCTGCGGCTGCGCGCGTCGCGCGCGACGCGCTACGACGTGATCGCGCAGGTGATGGGCGCCGCGCAGGCCGCGGGCCTCACGCGGATCGGCTTCGTCACCGACGTGCCGCCGGCCGGCAGCGCCGCGCCGGCCGCCGCCGGCGCGAAACCCTGATACGCCCGTTGTCGGCGTGAACGGGCCCTGGCCCGCGAGACCGGCCGTGCGGGCCCGCACGGGCGGTATAATCGACGTTTTTCCCGGCCCGGAACCGGTCAGCCCGTTCCTGCGCCGGGCCCGCACGATTTTCGATCCAATCCTGCGCGCGAGCCGTCGCGCCGCTTAAAGCCTAGCCCGAACCACACCATGCACGAGAGATACGTACCCGCCGACGTCGAAGCCGCCGCCCAGGGCGACTGGCGCGCAGCCGATGCCTACAAGACGAAGGAAGATTCGCAGAAGCCGAAGTTCTACTGCGTGTCGATGCTGCCGTACCCGTCCGGCAAGCTGCACATGGGTCACGTGCGCAACTACACGATCAACGACGTGATGTACCGCTATCTGCGGATGAACGGCTACAACACGCTGATGCCGATGGGCTGGGATGCGTTCGGGATGCCGGCCGAGAACGCCGCGATGGCGAACGGCGTGCCGCCCGCGAAATGGACCTACGACAACATCGACTACATGAAGGGCCAGATGCAGTCGATGGGCCTCGCGATCGACTGGTCGCGCGAAATCGCGACGTGCAAGCCCGACTACTACAAGTGGAACCAGTGGCTGTTCCTGAAGATGCTCGAGAAGGGCATCGCGTACAAGAAGACGGGCACCGTGAACTGGGATCCGGTCGACCAGACCGTGCTCGCGAACGAGCAGGTGATCGACGGCCGCGGCTGGCGTTCGGGCGCGCTCGTCGAGAAGCGCGAGATCCCGATGTACTACCTGCGCATCACGCAGTACGCGGATGAGCTGCTGAACGATCTCGAGGGTCTCGGCTGGCCCGAGCGCGTGAAGATCATGCAGCAGAACTGGATCGGCAAGAGCTTCGGCGTGAACTTCGGCTTCCCGTACGAGCTCGACGGCGAGCAGAAGCTGCTGCGCGTGTTCACGACGCGCGCCGACACGATCATGGGCGTCACGTTCTGCGCGATCGCGGCCGAGCACCCGCTCGCCACGCGCCTCGCGCAGGACAAGCCGGAACTGCTCGCGTTCATCGACGAGTGCAAGCGCGGCGGCGTCGCCGAGGCCGACGTCGCGACGATGGAGAAAAAGGGCGTCGCGACCGGCTTCTCGGTCAAGCACCCGCTGACCGGCGAACCGGTCGAGGTGTGGATCGGCAACTACGTGCTGATGAGCTATGGCGAAGGCGCGGTGATGGGCGTGCCGGGCCACGACGAGCGCGATTTCGCGTTCGCGAAGAAATACGACCTGCCGATCAAGCAGGTGATCGCGGCCGAAGGCCAGTCCTACTCGCTCGACGCGTGGCAGGAGTGGTACGGCGACAAGGAAGTCGCGGTCTGCGTGAACAGCGGCAAGTACGACGGCCTGCGCTATTCGGAAGCGGTCGACGCGGTCGCGGCCGACCTGAAGGCCGGCGGCTTCGGCGACAAGCAGGTCACGTGGCGCCTGCGCGACTGGGGCGTGTCGCGCCAGCGCTACTGGGGCACGCCGATCCCGATCATCCACTGCCCGTCGTGCGGCGACGTGCCGGTGCCGGAAGCCGACCTGCCGGTCGTGCTGCCGGAGGACCTCGTGCCGGACGGCACGGGCAACCCGCTCGCGAAGTCCGAAGCGTTCCTGAACTGCACGTGCCCGAAGTGCGGCGCGGCGGCGAAGCGCGAAACCGACACGATGGACACCTTCGTCGATTCGTCGTGGTACTTCTCGCGCTACACGGCGCCGGACGCCGACACGATGGTCGACGCGCGCACCGATTACTGGATGCCGATGGACCAGTACATCGGCGGCATCGAGCACGCGATCCTGCACCTGCTGTATTCGCGCTTCTGGACCAAGGTGATGCGCGACCTCGGCCTCGTGAAGTTCGGCGAGCCGGCGAAGAACCTGCTCACGCAGGGGATGGTGCTGAACGAGACGTTCTACCGCGAAGACGCATCGGGCAAGAAGACCTGGTACAACCCGGCCGACGTGACGGTCACGCACGACGACAAGGGCCGACCGGTCGGCGCGACGCTGAATGCGGACGGCCAGCCGGTCGTGCTCGGCGGCATCGAGAAGATGTCGAAGTCGAAGAACAACGGTGTCGATCCGCAGCTCCTGATCGACCAGTACGGCGCCGATACCGCGCGCCTGTTCACGATGTTCGCCGCGCCGCCCGAGCAGCAGCTCGAGTGGTCGGGCGCCGGCGTCGAAGGCGCGAGCCGCTTCCTGCGCCGCGTGTGGAGCTTCGGCTACGCCAACCGCGAAGCGCTCGCCGCGCGCGCGGGCTTCGATGCCGCCGCGCTCGGCGAGGCCGACAAGGCGCTGCGCCGCGAGATCTACACCGTGCTGAAGCAGGCCGATTTCGATTACCAGCGCCTGCAGTACAACACGGTCGTGTCGGCCGCGATGAAGATGCTGAACGCGATCGACGGTGCGAAGGGCGCAACGCCCGGCGTGCTGCGCGAAGCGTACGGCGTGCTGCTGCGCGTGCTGTACCCGGTCGTGCCGCACGTCACGTTCGAGCTGTGGAAGGCGCTCGGCTACGCGGACGAATTCGGCCCGCTGCTCGATGCGCCGTGGCCGAAGGTCGACGAGGCCGCGCTCGAGCAGGCCGAGATCGAACTCGTGCTGCAGGTGAACGGCAAGGTGCGCGGCGCGCTGAAGGTCGCGAAGGATGCGAGCCGCGACGCGATCGAAGCGGCGGCGGTGGCCGACGAGGCATTCGCGAAATTCAGCGACGGCAAGCCGGCGAAGAAGATCGTCGTCGTGCCGGGCCGCCTCGTGAACATCGTCGTCTGACGGCCGCCGGCCATCGGACGTACCCAGAAGGAGCGAAGGTGATCCGCAGATCGTTTTTGATGCTCGTCGGCAGCGCGGTCGCGCTGTCGGCATGCGGCTTCCAGTTGCGCGGCCAGCAGGACTACGCGTTCAAGCACCTGTTCGTGGCCGGTGCGCCGGCGCCCGTCGAGGCGCGGCTCACGCGCCTCGTCCAGGCCGGCAGCGACACGAAGATCGTCAAGTCGGCGGACGACGCCGACGCGGTGCTGCGCATGTGGGAGTCGCGTGGCCAGAACACGCTGACGCTCAACAAGTACGGCTCCGCGCAGGAGTACGCGCTGTTCTACACGCTGAACTACACGCTGACGAGCAAGGACGGCACCGTGCTGATCCCGCCGAGCGCGATCGCGCTGAACCGCGCGATGACGTACAGCGACCAGTACACGAACGCGAAGGCGCAGGAAGCCGACATCCTGTACGGCGACATGCAGAACGACGCGGTCGACCAGCTGATGCGGCGTCTCGCGATCGTCCACTCGCTGACGCCGGCGCCCGAGGACGTGGTGCCGGGGGTCGCGCCGCGCGCGCCGCTGCCGCCGCCGCCGCTCTGATCGACGGCGCACGCAGCGATGCAATTGCGACTTGATGCGCTGGAGCCGCACCTCGCGAAGGGGTTGGCCGGGCTCTATACCGTCTACGGCGACGAGCCGCTGCTCGCGCAGGAAGCGTGCGACCGCATTCGCGCGGCCGCACGCGCGGCGGGCTTCACCGAGCGTTCGGTGCATACGGTCGAGCGCGGCTTCGACTGGAGCGTGCTGCTCGGCGCGACCCAGGCGATGTCGCTGTTCGGCGAGCGCCAGCTGATCGAGCTGCGCATTCCGTCGGGCAAGCCCGGCAAGGAAGGCGCCGACGCGCTGAAGACGCTTGCGGCGACGCCCAATCCGGACGCGCTGATGCTCGTCACGCTGCCGCGCCTCGACGCGGCCACGCAGAAATCCGCGTGGTTCACCGCGCTGCAGAACGGCGGCGTCGCGCTGAAGATCGATCCGGTCGAGCGCGCGCAACTGCCGAACTGGATCGGCCAGCGACTCGCGATGCAGGGCCAGCGCGTCGCGCCCGGCGAGGACGGGCGGCGTGCGCTGCAGTTCATCGCGGAGCGCGTCGAAGGCAACCTGCTCGCCGCGCACCAGGAAATCCAGAAGCTCGGGCTGCTGTATCCGCAGGGCGCGCTGTCGTTCGAGCAGGTGCACGACGCGGTGCTGAACGTCGCGCGCTACGACGTGTTCAAGCTGAACGAGGCGATGCTCGCCGGCGACGCCGCGCGGCTCGCGCGGATGATCGACGGGCTGAAGGGCGAGGGCGAGGCGATCGTGCTCGTGATGTGGGCCGTCGTCGAGGAACTGCGCACGCTGCTGCGGATCAAGCGCGGCACGACGGCCGGCAAGCCGCTCGCGACGCTGCTGCGCGAGAACCGCGTATGGGGGCCGCGCGAGCGGTTGATCGCGCCCGCGCTGAACCGCGTGTCGGAAGCGGTGCTCGAAAAGGCGCTCGCGTTTGCCGCGAAGCTCGACCGGCAGGTCAAGGGGCTCACGGCCGTCGCGCCGGGCCGCCGCACGCAGGACGAGCCGCCGCCCGACCCGTGGGACGGGCTGTTCCAGCTCGCGATGACGGTCGCGGGCGCCCGCGGCGAGCGACCGCCGACCGCGGGTCGCGTGCGACGCTAAGTCCCGTTCGGGCCTTCAGCGCGCGCTGCGCAACCCGCTTACAATGCTTTGATGACCGGGGCGCCGCCCCGCGCGGCGCGGCCTGGCGGCCGCCACCCCGCACGGACGGCCGCCCACGGGTGGCCTCCCGGATGGCCGTCCCATGCTTCCCCACGAATTCATGCCGCCCCGCGCGGCTCGCTTCTCGAGTCACACGATGGATATCGATCAGTACATGACCGACCTGGGCCGTCGCGCCCGGCACGCTTCCCGCGCGATGGCGCGCGCCAGCACGGCCGCGAAGAACGCGGCGCTCGACGCCGTGGCCCGCGCGATCGAACGCGACGCGCAGACGCTGAAGGAGGCGAACGCGCGCGACGTCGCCCGCGCCCGTGAAAAGGGGCTCGATGCGGCGTTCGTCGACCGCCTGACGCTGTCCGACAAGGCGCTGAACACGATGGTCGAAGGGCTGCGCCAGGTCGCGTCGCTCGCCGATCCGATCGGCGAGATCGGCAACCTCAAGTTCCGCCCGAGCGGCATCCAGGTCGGCCAGATGCGCGTGCCGCTCGGCGTGATCGGGATCATCTACGAGTCGCGCCCGAACGTGACGATCGATGCGGCCGCGCTGTGCCTGAAATCGGGCAACGCGACGATCCTGCGCGGCGGCTCCGAGGCGCTCGAGTCGAACGCGGCGCTCGCGAAGCTGATCGGCGAAGGGCTCGAGGCGGCGGGCCTCCCGCAGGATGCGGTGCAGGTCGTCGCGACCGCCGATCGCGCGGCGGTCGGCAAGCTGATCACGATGACCGAATACGTCGACGTGATCGTGCCGCGCGGCGGCAAGAGCCTGATCGAACGGCTGATCAACGAGGCGCGCGTGCCGATGATCAAGCACCTCGACGGGATCTGCCACGTGTACGTCGACGATCGCGCCGATCTCGACAAGGCGCTGACCGTCTGCGACAACGCGAAGACGCACCGCTACGGCACCTGCAACACGATGGAGACGCTGCTCGTGTCGAGCGGCATCGCCGCGAAGCTGCTGCCGCCGCTCGGCAGGCTGTATCGCGACAAGCAGGTCGAACTGCGCGTCGATGCGGCCGCGCGCGCGGTGCTCGCCGATGCGGGCGTCGGCCCGCTCGTCGACGCGACGGAAGCAGACTGGCACACCGAGTATCTGGCGCCGGTGCTCGCGATCAAGGTCGTCGACGGCCTCGATGCCGCGATCGAGCACATCAACCATTACGGCTCGCATCACACCGATGCGATCGTCACCGAGGATCACGACCGCGCGATGCGGTTCCTGCGCGAAGTCGATTCGGCGAGCGTGATGGTCAACGCGTCGACGCGCTTCGCGGACGGTTTCGAATTCGGCCTCGGCGCGGAAATCGGCATCTCGAACGACAAGCTGCACGCACGCGGCCCCGTCGGCCTGGAAGGGCTCACGTCGCTGAAGTACGTGGTGCTCGGTCACGGCGAAGGCCGTCAGTAAGTCAACCGCGAGGCACACAACCGATGGCAATGCTCTGGGTCAAGACGTTCCATGTCGTTCTGATCGCCGCGTGGTTCGCGGGGCTGTTCTACCTGCCGCGCATCTACGTGAACCTGGCCATGGAGACGGACCCGGCCGCGGTGCGGCGCCTGCTGCTGATGGCGCGCAAGCTGTTCCGCTTCATGACGATGATCGCGGTGCCCGCGCTCGCCTGCGGGCTGTGGCTCTGGCTCGTGATCGGCATCGGGCAGGGGCAGGGCTGGATCCACGCGAAGGTGACGGTGGTGCTGCTGCTGATCGTCTATCACGCGTATTGCGGGCACCTGCTGCGGGTGTTCGAGCGCGGCGAGAACCGCCGCACCGACAAGTGGTATCGCGTGTTCAACGAGCTGCCGGTGCTCGGCATGCTCGCGGCGGTCGCGCTGGTCGTGATCAAGCCGTTCTGAGCGGCGCGGCGGGCGAATACGTCGCCGCCGGATCATGCGCAACGGCGCCCCTCGGGGCGCCGTTGTTCGTTTACGGGCCGATCTTACGTGCCGCCGCGCGCGGCACGGATTCAATCCTTCGTGCCGTCGTCGATCCGGCGCCGCGTGATCGCTTCCTTCGCGCGGCCGACGCGCTCCATCAGCGCCGGCCCGCGCGACAGCGCGACGCCGACCGCGAGGATGTCGCCGATCGCGAGATGCGACATTCGCGACGTCATCGGCGAGAACACGTCCGTTTCCTCGGCGACGTTCGACGCGAGGCTCACCGTCGCGAGCTTCGCGAGCGGCGAATGGCTCTGCGTGATCGCGACGACCTTCGCGCCGCACGCGAGCGCGGAGCGCGCGGCGTCGACGATGTCGCGCGTGCGGCCGGTGTTCGAGATCGCGACGACGACGTCGTGCGGCCCGAGCAGCGCCGACGACATCGAGAACGTGTGCGGATCCGAATACGCGACGCTCGGCACGCCGAGCCGGAAGAACTTGTGCTGGATGTCCTGCGCGGCGATGCCCGAGCCGCCGGCGCCGTAGAACTCGATGCGCGACGCGTTCGACAGCAGCGCGATCGCATCGGCGACGCTGCCCGCCGACAGGCTGTTGCGCACTTCGATCAGTGCGCCGATCGTGCGGTCGAACACCTTGCCGATGATGCCGGGCGCCGGTTCGTTCGGCTCGACGTCGCGATACACCGACGATACGCCCGGCGCGACGCTCTGCGCGAGCCGGATCTTGAATTCGCGAAAGCCGCTGCAGCCGAGCGCATGGCAGAAGCGCGCGATCGTCGGCTGGCTGACGCCCGCGCGGGTCGACAGCTCGGTCATCGCGAGATCGAGCACCTCGCGCGGCGCGGCGAGAATGTAGTCGGCGAGCTTGCGCTCGGACGGGCGCAGCTCGGGGCGGATCGCTTCAATGCGAGGCAGCATGGGACGGCACGTGGAAATCGGGTTCGGATGAGCGAGTGTATCGCAATCGAATTGTAGAAAATCTACATGGAAATACTAGCGCAGTGACGGTGATTTCGACGTGAGGGTGGCGAGGAGGATTAGGGTTTTCACTGATAAAAGCCTTGCTGGTGGCGGGAATGGCGGTTGCGGGTACGTTGACCGGCATTGCGTGCTTGTAGTTTTTCTACTAGACTGCTTTCGTTCGATCGACGAAGCTCGACCGTCCCCACGATTCCAACCGCCGGTGTCGTCCGGCATACAGGAGCGCCCAGCATGACGTCGCTGCATCCCACCCTGGCGAAGGTCACCGAACGCGTGATCGCCCGCAGCCAATCGACCCGTTCCGCCTATCTGCAGCGCATCGACGGCGCGCAAGGCAAGTTCCCGGCACGCGGCGCGCTGTCGTGCGCGAACCTCGCGCACGGCTTCGCGGGCCTCGAGGGCAACGACAAGTTCGCGATCAAGGCGATCCGCGAGCCGAACATCGGCATCGTGTCCTCGTACAACGAGATGCTGTCCGCGCATGCGCCGTACAAGGATTTCCCCGAGATCATCAAGGCGGCCGCGCGCGAGAACGGCGGGGTCGCGCAGTTCGCGGGCGGCGTGCCGGCGATGTGCGACGGCGTCACGCAGGGCAACCCGGGGATGGAGCTGTCGCTGTTCTCGCGCGAGGCGATCGCGATGGGCACGGCGATCGCGCTCACGCACAACATGTTCGACGCGGCGCTCTGCCTCGGCATCTGCGACAAGATCGTGCCGGGCCTCTTGATCGGCGCGCTGCAGTTCGGTCATCTGCCGACGATCTTCGTGCCGGCCGGCCCGATGACGAGCGGCCTGTCGAACGACGACAAGGCGAAGATCCGCCAGCAGTTCGCGACCGGCCAGGTCGGCCGCGACGCGCTGCTCGAAGCCGAATCGGCCGCGTATCACGGCCACGGCACCTGCACGTTCTACGGCACCGCGAACAGCAACCAGATGCTGATGGAGCTGATGGGGCTGCACCTGCCGGGCTCGGCATTCGTTCATCCGCATACGCCGCTGCGCACCGCGCTGACGGCAGAGGCCGCGCGCCGCGTGCTCGACCTGACCGTCGAGCGCGGTCACTACACGCCGATCGGCCATGTGATCGACGAAAAGGCGATCGTCAACGGGATCGTCGCGCTGCTCGCGACGGGCGGCTCGACCAACCACACGCTGCACCTCGTCGCGATCGCGCGCGCGGCCGGCATCCTGATCGACTGGAACGACTTCGACGAACTGTCGGCCGTCGTGCCGCTGCTCGCGAAGATCTACCCGAACGGCAAGGCCGATGTGAACCATTTCCACGCGGCGGGCGGTGTCGCGTTCCTGGTACGCAACCTGCTCGAAGGCGGGCTGCTGCACGAGGACGTGACGACGGTCGCCGGCAAGGGGCTTGCGCACTACACGAAGGAGCCGAAGCTGATCGACGGCAAGCTGACGTGGGTCGACGGCGCGGCCGAGAGCCACGACACGAAGGTGCTGCGCGGCATTCGCGACCCGTTCCAGCCGGACGGCGGCCTGCGCCTGATGCAGGGCCGGCTCGGCCGCGGCGTGATCAAGATCTCGGCGGTCGCGCCCGAGCACCGCAAGGTGAAGGCGCCCGCGATCGTGTTCGACTCGCAGGAAGCCGTGCAGGAAGCGTTCGATCGCGGCGAGCTGAAGCGCGATTTCGTCGCGGTGGTGCGCTTCCAGGGCGCGCGTGCGAACGGGATGCCCGAGCTGCACCGTTTGACGCCGCTGCTCGGCGTGCTGCAGGATCAGGGCTTCCATGTCGCACTGGTGACCGACGGCCGCATGTCGGGCGCGTCGGGCAAGGTGCCGGCCGTGATCCATCTGTCGCCGGAAGCGCTGCTGGCCGGCCCCATCGGCAAGGTGAAGACGGGCGACATGCTCGTGATCGACGCGGAAGCCGGCGTGCTCGACATCGAGGTCGACGACGCCGAATGGCAAGCGCGCCCGGTCGCGCAGCCGCAGCACCAGGCCGACAACGAAGTCGGTTTCGGGCGCGAACTGTTCGGCGTGTTCCGTGCGGCGGCCGCACCGGCCGAGCAGGGCGCATCGGTTTTCGGGGCGCTGGTCGGCGAAACGGCCGCTAGCGTCGCCGCATGAATTTCAAGGAGCCAATTCAATGAAGACGATTGCTGAAATCGTGAAGCTGGGCCCGGTCATTCCGGTGCTCGCATTCGACTCGGTCGAGCAGGGCGAACACGTGTCGCGTGCATTGCACGCGGGCGGCGTGAAGGTGCTCGAGATCACGCTGCGCACGCCGGCGGGCCTCGAGGCGATCCAGCGCGCGAGCCAGCTCGCGGACGACATCGTCGTCGGCGTCGGCACGATCACGAAGCCCGAGCACTGCGAGCAGGCGAAGCGCGCGGGCGCGAAGTTCGGCGTGTCGCCGGGCCTGACGAAGGAACTGCACCTCGCGTCGCTCGACGCGGGCCTGCCGTTGCTGCCGGGCGTGATGACGCCGAGCGACATCATCCAGGCGCTCGAATTCGGCTACGACATCGTGAAGTTCTTCCCCGCGCAGCAGGCGGGCGGCGTGCCGATGCTGCAGGCGTTCCACGGCCCGTTCCCGGCGCTGAAGTTCTGTCCGACGGGCGGCATCACGGTCGACACCGCGCCGAACTTCCTGAAACTGCCCAACGTCGTGTGCGTCGGCGGCTCGTGGCTCACGCCGAAGGCCGCACTTGCCGCGCAGGACTGGGCCGAAGTCACGCGTCTCGCGCAAGCGGCGAGCCAGTTGCCCCGCTAAAACTTGTACCAAACGGCGGTTTGGCCCTCGGAAAGCAAGCGCTTAGTGCTTGTTTTACCGAGGGTTTTTGCTGATGGAACCGGTTCTATCCGCAGATCGCAAAGATAAGTAAAATTCAGCGTCCTGACGGGGTGGGTACCCCCCGTGTATCGGAGACCTGCATAGCCGGGCATACTCGCAACGACTCGCCCGGTTCGAACAAATTCTAGGAGGAGTGCCACATGGGGGCCGTCCAAGGCAGCATGCTGCTCGTATTCACGCTGATCGCGATTGCCGCGCTGATCCTGATGATCGCGCGCTACAAGATCTACCCGTTCCTGGTGCTGATCATCGTTTCGCTCGGCCTCGGTCTCGTCGTCGGCATGCCGATGGACAAGATCGTCAAGTCGTTCGAAACGGGCACGGGCGGCACGCTCGGCCACATCGCGATCGTCGTCGGCCTCGGCACGATGCTCGGCAAGATGATGGCCGAGTCGGGCGGCGCCGAACGGATCGCGACCACGCTGATCGACTGGTTCGGTGAAAAGAACATCCACTGGGCGATGATGTTCGTCGCGATCATCGTCGGCCTGCCGGTGTTCTTCGAAGTCGGCTTCGTGCTGCTGATCCCGATCGCGTTCAACGTCGCGAAGCGCACCGGCAAGTCGCTGCTCGTCGTCGGCCTGCCGATGGTCGCCGGCCTGTCGGTCGTGCACGGGCTGATCCCGCCGCACCCGGCCGCGCTGCTGGCCGTCCAGCAATACGGCGCCGATATCGGCAAGACGATCGCGTTCGGCCTGATCGTCGGCGTGCCGACCGCGATCATCGCGGGCCCGCTGTTCGCGCTGACGATCTCGAAGTTCGTGAAGCTGCCGGAGCACAACCCGCTCGCGGCGCAATTCGTCGATTCGAGCGCGGACGGCCGCAAGCGCGAACTGCCGGGCTTCGGCATCACGCTGTTTACGATCCTGCTGCCCGTCGTGCTGATGCTCGTCGGCAGCTGGGCCGACCTGGTGTTCGCGCCGAAGTCGCTGCCGAACAACCTGCTGCGCTTTGCCGGCAACTCCGACGTCGCGCTGCTGATCGCCGTGCTCGTGAGCTTCTTCACGTTCGGCAAGCTGCAGGGCTTCAACCGCGACCAGATCCAGAAGTTCTGCGGCGAGTGCCTGGCGCCGATCGCCGGCATCACGCTGATCGTCGGCGCGGGCGGCGGCTTCGGCGGCGTCCTGCGCGACAGCGGCATCTCGCAGCAGATCGTCGAGACCGCGAAGCACGCGCACCTGTCGCCGCTGCTGCTCGGCTGGTTCGTCGCGGCGCTGATGCGTCTCGCGACGGGTTCGGCGACGGTCGCGATGACGACAGCCTGCGGCATCGTCGCACCGATCGCCGCGGCGGCCGGCACGACGGTCAGCCCGGAACTGCTGGTGCTCGCGACGGGCTCGGGCTCGCTGATCTTCTCGCACGTGAACGACGGCGGCTTCTGGCTGATCAAGGAATACTTCGGGATGACGGTCGGTCAGACGTTCAAGACCTGGTCGTTGCTCGAAACCATCATCTCCGTGCTTGGCCTGGGCTTTACGCTGCTGCTGAGCATGGTTCTGTAACAAGGGGTAGTCAATGATTCTGATCGCAATGGGCGTGTCGGGCGCGGGCAAGTCGCGAATCGGCGAAATGCTGGCGGAACGCCTGTCGTGCAGCTATACCGACGGCGACGCGTTTCACAGCGCGGCGAACAAGGAAAAGATGCACCACGGCATTCCGCTGACCGACGAAGACCGCTGGCCGTGGCTGCGCTCGATCCGCGAGGCCATCGAGGAAAAGCAGCGTGCGGGCGAGACGGCCGTGTTCACGTGCTCGTCGCTGAAGCGCTCGTACCGCGACGTGCTGCGCGGCACCGACACCGACGTGCGGTTCGTGTATCTGAAGGGTTCGTTCGACGTGTTGCGCGAGCGCCTGAAGACCCGCACCGGCCATTTCTTCGATCCGTCGCTGCTGAAGAGCCAGCTCGACACGCTCGAGGAGCCGGGGCCCGACGAAGCGATCGAGGTCAGCATCGAGCTGACGCCCGAGCAGATCGTCGATCAGGTCATGGTGAAGATCGGCCTCGCGCAGCAGCACTGAGCGGTTCGCGGCCATCGTCATGAAAAAGGCACCTTCGGGTGCCTTTTTCGTTGGCGGCGCGCATGCCGGTCAGGCCGCGCGGGCGCGTTGCGCGATGCCGTCGAGCAGCACGTCGAGCATCGTGTCGTGCACGACCGCCGGGTCGAGCTGCGCATAGAGCGGGGCGGCCGACTTGACGAGCGGATGATCGGCGTCGGCCAGCGCGTGCATTTCCGCGAGCTCGACGTCGTTCGCGGCGCGCGTGAGCCCGCCCGCTTCGGCGGCGGCGAGCCCGATCACGCTCGCGTACCAGCCGACGCATACCGACGGCAGCGCCGCGCGCGGAATACCGGCGTCGGTCAGCGCGCGATGCACGGCTTCGATATGCGCGAGGTCGGCCGGCCCCGTGCTCATGTGCCGCTGCAGCAGCGCGAACGCGGCCGGGTAGCGCAACGCGAGCGCGCGGTACTGGCGGGCGAGGTCGCGCAGCCGCTCGCGCCACGGCATCGAAGGATCGACCGGCACCAGCGAGCGCGACAGCGCGTTCGCGATCGCGCGGCTCAGGCCGTCCTTCGACTTGAAGTGATACAGCACGCTCATCGGGTCGCAGCCGACCGATTGCGCAAGCTTGCGCACGCTGAACGCGGCTTCGCCGACGTCTTCGAGCAGCGCGAGCGCGGCCGCGACGATCGCGTCCTTGTCGAGGCCACGCGGCCCCTGGGCGGGTTTGTCTTTCATCGACGCAGGCTGGCAGGCCGGCGCAGCACCGGCTGTAAACTTGACGAAAGTTTATTCTACACTGTAGAATTATTTCTGCGGTGTAGAAATTGGGTGTCCCGGCACCTTTCACGACGTGCTTTCGCACAGTCCGGGATCCAGGCGGCACGAGCGTGCCCGCCGTCAACACGGGCCATCGCGCCCCTTTTCTCGTTGACACCCATGTGGAACCGGCTGCCCCCACCCGCGAAGCCTCGAAGCAACGAGGCTCTTCGACAGGCGGCCCAAGACCATGCAAGTGCAATCATGACGTCCAACCACAAACCCCTGATCCAGGGTGAAGCGCGTTTCGAGCAAACGCAACTGAACATCGAAAAAGACAACTGGAACTGGTGCGACCCGGCCCGCTACGACGGCGAGCACCCGGCCAACTGGTACGAGGCGTCGCTGTCGCGCCATGAAAACAGCGCGCCGCTCGCGCACGACGCCGTCTGCGACGTGCTCGTGATCGGCGGGGGCCTGCTCGGCGCATCGGCCGCGCTGCATCTCGCGCAAGCGGGCGTCGACACGATCCTCGTCGACAAGCATCGCGTCGGCTCGGCCGCGTCGGGCCGCAACGGCGGGCAATTGACGCCCGGCCTCGCCCGCTGGGAAGCCGCCGACATGATCGACCACCTGTCGCACGACGACGCGAAGCGACTGTGGCGCTTCGCGTCGACCGAGTCGATGGACCTGATCGACGAGATCGGCGCGCGTTACGCGCTCGATCTCGACCGCAAGCGCGGCCACGTCACGGCGGCGGTGCATCCCGGCCACATGAGCGCGCTGCTCGACGGCGCGGATGCGCGCCGCCATCTCGGCGACGCGGGCGTGACGCTCGTCGGCCGCCATCAACTGCACGACGAATACGTGCGCTCGGGGCTGTACCACGGCGCGGCGATCGACGCGATCGGCGGCCAGATCCACCCGCTCGCGCTGGTGCGCGGCCTCGTGCACGGCTTCCGGCTGAACGGCGGCGCGCTGTACGAGGGCACCGAGGTGCTCGAGCTCGACGAGACGCCCGCGGGCGTCGTCGCGACGACGCCGGGCGGCACGATCACCGCGCGCCGCGGCGTCGTGCTCGCGCTGCACAACACGACGTTCCGGCTGCTCGACGACGGCGCGGCGACGACGGTGCCGTTCTTCACGTACGTGAGCGTGACGGCGCCGCTCGACGTCGACGTCGCGACGCTGTTGCCGGCCGGCATGCCGGTGTACGACACGCAGTTCCAGATCGACTACTACCGGCCGGTGCGCGGCAACCGGCTGCTGTTCGGCGGGCAGGGCACCGGCAGTTGCTGGGCGCAGCCCGACGTCAACGCGTATCTGCTGACGCGGTTGAACACGGTGTTTCCGCAGCACGACGGCCGCTTCGCGCTCGACTACTGCTGGAGCGGCGTGAGCGACTTCACGCTGAACGGCGCGACCGACAGCCGCAAGACCGACGGCCGCGTGCCGATGTACATGGTGCAGGGCTGGAGCGGCCACGGCGTCGCGCAGACGGTGCGGATCGGCAAGGCGATCTGCGACGATTTCGTCGGCCGCAGCGACGATTTCTCGATGCTCACGGGCATCGACCATCGCGCGATTCCGCTCGGCCGGCAGCTGTCGCCGATCGCGATTCCGGCCGCGAAGGCGGCGATGAGCGTGATGAGCGCGCTGAACCCGGGGCGGATGATTTCGTTCTGATCGTCGTGCCCGGCGCACGCCAATAGAAAAAGCCCGATGCGATTGCTCGCATCGGGCTTTTCTCGTCAGGCGACGGCGGTGCTTACGCGATCCGCTTCGCGAGTTCGACGGCCTTGCCGATGTACGACGCCGGCGTCATCGCGAGCAGGCGATCCTTCGCGTCCTGCGGGATCGCGAGCGTGCCGACGAATTCCTGCAGCGCCTCGCGCGTGATGCCCTTGCCGCGCGTCAGTTCCTTCAGCTGCTCGTACGGGTTCTCGATGCCGTACCGGCGCATCACCGTCTGCACCGGCTCGGCAAGCACTTCCCAGCAGTTGTCGAGATCTTCGTTCAGGCGCTGCGGGTTCACTTCGAGCTTGTCGAGGCCGCGGATCAGCGAGTCGTACGCGAGCAGCGAATAGCCGAGCGCGACGCCCATGTTGCGCAGCACCGTCGAGTCGGTCAGGTCGCGCTGCCAGCGCGATACCGGCAGCTTGTCGGCGAGGTGGCGCAGCGTCGCGTTCGCGAGGCCGAGGTTGCCTTCCGAGTTCTCGAAGTCGATCGGGTTGACCTTGTGCGGCATCGTCGACGAGCCGATCTCGCCGGCCTTCGTCTTCTGCTTGAAGTAGCCGACCGAGATGTAGCCCCACACGTCGCGGTCGAGGTCGAGCAGGATCGTGTTCGCGCGCGCGACGGCGTCGAACAGTTCGGCCATGTAGTCGTGCGGCTCGATCTGGATCGTGTACGGGTTGAACGTGAGCTTCAGGCGGTTCTCGATCACGTCGCGCGAGAACGCTTCCCAGTCGAATTCCGGATACGCGGACAGGTGCGCGTTGAAGTTGCCGACCGCGCCGTTCATCTTGCCGAGGATCTCGACCTTCTCGATGCGGGCGATCGCGCGGGCGAGGCGCGCGGCGACGTTCGCGAGTTCCTTGCCGAGCGTCGTCGGGCTGGCCGGCTGGCCGTGCGTGCGCGACAGCATCGGCTGTTCGGCGTGCGCGTGCGCGAGCGCGACGAGGCGCTGGTGGACGGTGCGCAGCGCCGGCAGGATCACGTGTTCGCGCGCGCCGGCGAGCATCATCCCGTGCGACGTGTTGTTGATGTCCTCGGACGTGCACGCGAAGTGGATGAACTCGCTTGCCTTTTCGAGTTCGGCCTGGCCCTTCACCGATTCCTTCAGCCAGTATTCGACGGCCTTCACGTCGTGGTTCGTCACGCGCTCGATTTCCTTGATGCGCGCGGCGTCGTGCGCGGTGAAGCGCTCGGCGAGCTGCAGCAGGAACTGCTCGGAGGCCTCCGAGAAGCGCGGGATTTCCGCGAAGCCGGCGCGCGACAGCGCGATCAGCCAGTGCACCTCGACGGTGACGCGGTGGCGCATGAAGGCGGCTTCGGAGAGCCAGTCGCGCAGCGCTTCGGTCTTGCTGGCGTAGCGGCCGTCGATGGGCGAGAGCGCGGTGAGGGCGAAAAGCGTATCGGGACGAGTGTCGGACATGATCGGGCAGGGCCTTTTGGGGCCGGGGCGAACGAGGGGAGGAGAATCCGGCATTTTACCATCGGCGCGCGTCGATCCCGGCCGAATCGGTCCGGCTGCGGGCGCCACGGGCGGGCGGTGCCCGGCGGCGCGCGAACGGACTGCCGGCAGGCGCGCGCGCCGGCCCGCCGAGCCGCCGGCCGGGGCCGCCCGCCGGTAGAATGCAGGCTTCTTCCCGACCGCCGCCCGCCGCGCCCGCCTGCATGGAACTGAAATGGCTCGAAGATTTCGTCTCGCTCGCGGAAACGCGCAGCTTCAGCCGGTCCGCCGAGCTGCGGCACGTGTCGCAGCCGGCGTTCTCGCGGCGCATCCAGGCGCTCGAGGCATGGCTCGCGACCGAGCTGATCGATCGTTCCGTCTATCCGACGCGGCTCACGCAGGCCGGGCAGATCTTCTACGAGCAGGCGCTGACGATGCTGTCGCAGGCGCACGAGGCCAGGACGCTGCTGCGCGGCCACGTCGGCGCGCCGGTGCCGACGATCGAATTCGCGGTGCCGCACACGCTGTCGCTCACGTATTTCCCGCGCTGGCTGCAGCGGATCGAGGCGAAGATGGGCCAGGTCCACACGCGGCTGCGCGCGCTGAACGTGCACGACGCGGTGCTGTCGCTCGTCGAGGGCGGCTGCGATCTCGTGATGGGCTACCACCACCCGAGCCACCCCGTCGCGCTCGATCCGGCGCGCTACGACATGCTGATCCTCGGCAGCGAGCCGATCAGCCCGTTCTCGGCGCCCGGCCGCGCGGGCCGGCCGCGCCATACGCTGCCGGGCGCGGCCGACGCGCGCGTGCCGTACCTGTCGTATACGCCGAACGCGTATCTCGGCCGGATGACCGAGGTCATCATCGCGAACGCGCCGACGCGGCTGTTCCTCGATCGCGTGTACGAAACCGACATGGCCGAAGGGCTGAAGGCGATGGCGCTCGCGGGCCATGGCGTCGCGTTCCTGCCGCACAGCGCGGTCGACGATGCGGTCGCGGGCGGCCGGCTGATCCGGCTCGACCGGTCGGCGCGCGGCGGCGCGCATCCGTTCACGCTGACGATGGAGATCCGGCTCTACTGCGACAAGCTCGCGCTGCAGGGCGACGAGCCGCGGCAGAAACTGGTGCGCGCGCTGTGGGACGTCGTGCGCGACGAACTGCGCGACACAGCCGGCGACACGGCGGGTTAACCGCTGGCGGTTAATCCGGCCCACCGGGCGCGGCCGGCTGACGGCGGCCTGGCGGCGCCTGTCGGACGGCGAGTCCGGCGGGCGGCACGCATCCCCACCATCCGGTTTTTCACGAACGCGATGCACGGCCGATCGCGGGCGTTCTTGCGCAAATCGACCGCGGATTTGCGAAAAATCGCGATCATGCAAGAAACGCATAATCGAATAAGCAAACGGCATTGGATAAAAAAAACGGGTTTTTCGACAATGTGCGCAATCCGTTGAACGTTGGAGCATCCATGTCTTCGCAACAGCAGTCCATCCCGTCCTACCTGCACGCCGACGATCTCGGCCCGTGGGGCAACTACCTTCAGCAGGTCGATCGCGTCGCGCCGTACCTCGGTTCGCTGTCGCGCTGGCTCGAAACGCTGAAGCGTCCGAAGCGCATCCTGGTCGTCGACGTGCCCATCGAGCTCGACAACGGCACCGTCGCGCACTTCGAGGGTTACCGCGTGCAGCACAACGTGTCGCGCGGCCCGGGCAAGGGCGGCGTGCGCTACCACCAGGACGTGACGCTGTCGGAAGTGATGGCGTTGTCGGCATGGATGTCCGTGAAGAACGCGGCCGTGAACGTGCCGTACGGCGGTGCGAAGGGCGGCATCCGCGTCGACCCGCGCAAGCTGTCGCGCGGTGAGCTCGAGCGCGTGACGCGCCGCTACACCAGCGAAATCGGCATCATCATCGGCCCGAACACCGACATTCCGGCGCCGGACGTCAACACCAACGAACAGGTGATGGCGTGGATGATGGACACCTTCTCGATGAACCAGGGCCAGACGTCGACCGGCGTCGTGACCGGCAAGCCGATCTCGCTCGGCGGTTCGCTCGGCCGCAAGGAAGCGACGGGCCGCGGCGTATTCGTCGTCGGCTGCGAAGCGGCGAAGAAGAAGGGCCTCGAGATCGAAGGCGCGCGTATCGCGGTGCAGGGCTTCGGCAACGTCGGCGGCATCGCGGCGAAGCTGTTCCAGGAAGCGGGCGCGAAGGTGATCGCGGTGCAGGATCACACGGGCACGATCTACCAGCCGGCCGGCCTCGATTCGAACAAGCTGCTCGACCACGTCGCACGCACGGGCGGCGTCGCGGGCTTCGACGGCGCGGAACCGATGCCGAACGACGAGTTCTGGACGGTCGAGACCGACATCCTGATCCCGGCGGCGCTGGAAAACCAGATCACCGAGAAGAACGCGGCGAAGATCCGCACGAAGATCATCGTCGAAGGCGCGAACGGCCCGACGACGACGGCGGCCGACGACATCCTGAGCGCGAACGGCGTGCTCGTGATCCCCGACGTGATCGCGAACGCGGGCGGCGTGACCGTGTCGTACTTCGAGTGGGTGCAGGATTTCTCGAGCTTCTTCTGGACGGAAGACGAGATCAACCACCGTCTCGAGCGCGTGATGCGCGAAGCGTTCGCCGGCGTGTGGGCGGTCGCGGAAGAGCACAAGGTGACGGTGCGTACGGCGGCGTTCATCGTCGCGTGCAAGCGCATCCTGATGGCGCGCGAAATGCGCGGCCTCTACCCCTGATCGGGCGTCCCTGACCGGGCGTCCCTAACCGGGCGTCCCTGATCGTCGACGACGATCGATTCATGACGCAATCCACCCGATTGCGGAGATGAACCCTCGCGGGCGGTGCCGAATCCGGCACCGCCCGCTTGCGCATCCGGGGTGCCCGAAGCCGGGAGGACGGCTTCGCACAGGGCAATTCGTAGTGCGGTAAACAACCAGTACTTTCAAAAATATTACTTTGATACACTGGCGCGGGTTTTAGCCAAGGAGATGACCAAAATGAAATACCACAAGGCAGTCCTGATGGTCGCGGCGCTTTGCGCGTTCGCAAGCGGCGCGCATGCTCAGGAGACGGGCACGCTGAAGAAGATCAAGGACACGGGCGTGATCGCGCTGGGCCACCGCGAATCGTCGATTCCGTTCTCCTATTACGACCAGAACCAGCAGGTGGTCGGCTATTCGCGCGACTTCCAGTTGAAGGTGGTCGACGCGGTGAAGAAGAAGCTGAACCTGCCGAACCTGCAGGTGAAGAACATCCCCGTCACGTCGCAGAACCGTATCCCGCTGGTGCAGAACGGCACGGTCGACATCGAGTGCGGCTCGACGACCAACAACCTCGAGCGTCAGCAGCAGGCCGCGTTCTCCGACACGATCTTCGTGATCGGCACGCGCCTGATGACGAAGAAGGATTCGGGCGTCAAGGATTTCGCCGACCTGAAGGGCAAGACGGTCGTGACGACGGCCGGCACGACGTCGGAGCGCCTGCTGCGCAAGATGAACAACGACAAGCAGCTCGGCATGAACATCATCAGCGCGAAGGATCACGGCGATTCGTTCAACACGCTGGAATCGGGCCGCGCGGTCGCGTTCATGATGGACGACGCGCTGCTCGCGGGCGAGCGCGCGAAGGCGAAGCAGCCGGGCGACTGGGTGATCGTCGGCACGCCGCAATCGGAAGAGGCTTACGGCTGCATGATGCGCAAGGGCGATGCAGACTTCAAGAAGGTCGTCGACGACGCGATCTCGCAGGTCGAGAAGTCGGGCGAGGCCGCGAAGATCTACGCGAAGTGGTTCGAGAACCCGATCCCGCCGAAGGGGCTGAACCTGAACTTCCCGCTGTCCGATTCGATGAAGAAGCTGTACGCGAACCCGAACGACAAGGCGCTCGACTGACCGCACGGCCGTTGATGCAGAAATGACGCTACTGAAACGGAAGAGGCCACGCTTCTTCCGTTTCTTTTTGCTGGAGTCTTGCCCATGTCTTACCACTGGAACTGGGGCATCTTCCTGAGCCCCGTGTCGACCGGCGAGCCGACGACTTATTTCGGATGGCTGATGTCCGGCTTCTGGGTGACGATCGAAGTGTCGCTCGTCGCCTGGGTCATCGCGCTGATCGTCGGGTCGCTGTTCGGCGTGCTGCGCACCGTGCCGAACAAATGGCTCGCCGCGATCGGCACCGTATACGTGTCGATCTTCCGGAACATTCCGCTGATCGTGCAGTTCTTCGTCTGGTATCTCGTGATACCCGAGTTGCTGCCTGCGTCGATCGGCACCTGGATCAAGCAGTTGCCGCCCGGCACGCAGTTCTTTACCGCGTCGATCGTCTGTCTCGGCCTGTTCACGGGCGCGCGCGTGTGCGAACAGGTGCGCTCGGGGATCAACGCGCTGCCGAAGGGCCAGCGCGCGGCCGGCCTCGCGATGGGCTTCACGCAATGGCAGACCTATCGCTACGTGCTGCTGCCCGTCGCGTACCGGATCATCGTGCCGCCGCTCACGTCGGAATTCCTGAACATCTTCAAGAACTCCGCCGTCGCGTCGACGATCGGCCTGCTCGACCTGTCCGCGCAGGCGCGCCAGCTCGTCGACTACACCGCGCAGACCTACGAGTCGTTCATCGCGGTGACGCTCGCGTACGTGCTGATCAACCTCGTCGTGATGGCGTTCATGCGCTGGATCGAAGGCCGTACGCGGCTGCCCGGCTATATCGGAGGCAAGTGATGCATCAGTTCGACTGGAGTAGTATTCCCGGCGCGATTCCGACGCTGTGGTCCGGCGCGGTCGTCACGTTCAAGATCACGCTGATCGCGATCGTGGTCGGGATCGTCTGGGGCACGCTGCTCGCGCTGCTGCGGCTGTCCGGCGTGAAGCCGCTCGCGTGGTTCGCGAAGGCGTACGTGACGGTGTTCCGCTCGATCCCGCTCGTGATGGTGCTGCTGTGGTTCTTCCTGATCGTGCCGCAGGTGCTGCAGGGCGTGCTCGGGCTGTCGCCGACGATCGACATCCGGCTCGCGTCGGCCATGGTCGCGTTCTCGTTGTTCGAAGCCGCGTATTATTCCGAGATCATCCGCGCCGGCATCCAGGCGGTGCCGCGCGGGCAGGTGAACGCCGCGTTCGCGCTCGGCATGAACTACGCGCAGGCGATGCGCCTCGTGATCCTGCCGCAGGCGTTCCGCGCGATGGTGCCGCTGCTGCTCACGCAGGCGATCGTCCTGTTCCAGGATACGTCGCTCGTGTACGTGATCAGTCTCGCGGACTTCTTCCGCACGGCCGCCAACATCGGCGATCGCGACGGCACGACCGTCGAGATGGTCCTGTTCGCGGGTGCATGCTATTTCGTGATTTGCTCGGTGGCGTCTGCCCTCGTCAAAGGTCTCCAGAAAAAGGTCACAAGATGATTTCCATCAAGAACGTTTCGAAGTGGTACGGCCAGTTTCAGGTCCTTACCGACTGCACGACCGAGGTCAAGAAAGGCGAGGTGGTCGTCGTGTGCGGCCCGTCGGGCTCGGGCAAGTCGACGCTGATCAAGACCGTGAACGGCCTCGAGCCGTTCCAGCAGGGCGAGATCCTCGTGAACGGCCAGTCGGTCGGCGACAAGAAGACGAACCTGTCGAAGCTGCGCTCGAAGGTCGGGATGGTGTTCCAGCATTTCGAGCTGTTCCCGCACCTGTCGATCACCGAGAACCTGACGCTCGCGCAGATCAAGGTGCTCGGCCGCGGCAAGGACGAAGCGGCCGACAAGGGGCTGAAGCTGCTCGATCGCGTCGGCCTGAAGGCGCATGCGCACAAGTTTCCGGGCCAGCTGTCGGGCGGCCAGCAGCAGCGGGTCGCGATCGCGCGCGCGCTGTCGATGGACCCGATCGCGATGCTGTTCGACGAACCGACGTCCGCGCTCGACCCCGAGATGATCAACGAAGTGCTCGACGTGATGGTCGAACTCGCGCAGGAAGGGATGACGATGATGGTCGTCACGCACGAGATGGGCTTCGCGAAGAAGGTCGCGCATCGCGTGATCTTCATGGACAAGGGCGCGATCGTCGAGGACGACCGCAAGGATGATTTCTTCTCGAACCCGAAATCGGACCGCGCGAAGGACTTCCTCGCGAAGATCCTGCACTGAGCATTCGCGCGTCTTGCGCGCATCGATGCGAAAACCGCCCGGCATGCCGCCGGGCGGTTTTTTTTCGTCCGCCGCCGGGCGTTACCAGCTGTACCGGTAGCCGACCTGCCCGACGATCCCGCGACGGTAGTCGCCGCCGATGTTGCGCGCGATCTTCGCATTCGCGTACAGCTCGCCCGACTTGCCGAAGCCGGCGGTCACGCCGACGCCGAGCTCGTACCAGGTGCGCCCGAGATGCGTCGCGAACGGCGTGCCGCCGACCACGGTTTGCCCCGGCGACAGGAAGTCGTGCAGCACGTCGGCCGTGAAGTACGGCGTCGCGGCGCCGCCGCCCGCGTCCGACTGGAGGTTCGGCCGGAAGAGGCGCACGCCGACGCGGCCGCGCAGCGCATTCGACGTCGTGCCCGATACGGGCGACACGTTGTCGTTGAACCCGTTCAGCTTCAGGTACTGATACATCAGCTGCGCCTGCGGCTCGACCGCGACCGGCAACGTGCCGATCGCGAACGGCTTGCCGACTTCCTGCGACAGCGCGACGCCGAAGCCGTTCTGCGACGCCTCGTTGCCGTAGCTGTCGCGATAGCGGTTGCCGTAGTGCGTGACCTGCCCGACGGTGTCGAAGTAGGTGCCGTCGGACAGGTAGCGCGTCCAGTAGCCGCCGACGCTCTGCGCGTGCATCTCGACCGAGCCGGTCGACGTCGACAGATTGGGCGAGCCCGCACGCGCCAGGTCGCTGAAGCTCGCATTCGACGTACCGATGCTGGCCGTCACGCCCGCATGCGTGCTGCCGGCGCCGTTGGGCGCCTGGTCGAGGGTCCAGTCCTTGCCGAACTGCGCGAAGAACGTGCGTTCGTCGGCCGAGAAGCGCCCCGCGTTCGCATCGAGGCTCTGGCCGCCGATGCGCCCCCACACGCCGTCGCGATTGCCGGGCTGCTGCTTCTCGACGTTGTAGAGGTCGCCGACGCGCTCGTGCAGCCTGCCGAGCGTCGAGAAGCCGTAGTCGGCGTTCAGCAGCGGCGTCATCGCGTAGCCGGAGACACCCGGACGATACGCGAGCGCGCCGCCGTTGCCATTCCCGTTTCCATTTCCGTTACCGCCGCCGCCGGACGGGTGGATCGGATCGCCGGGGTCGGTCTGGTCGAGCTGCGAACGCAGGTACCAGCCGTTCGCGTCGCTTTGCCCGCCGCGATAGAGCCGGTACTCGTATGCGCCGGCCTGGACCGGGCCCGCGAGATGGAATGCCGACGCGGCGGTCGTGCCGCCGTTGGCCGTGACCACCACGGGAATCCCGTCGCCGGTCGTCTGCGCGCCGGTGCCGGCCGTGTTGGCGATCTTCAGGCCGGTCGTGCCGCTCGCCGCGCCGCCGTTCACGATCAGCCGGTCGGTCGGCGACCCGTCGGCGCCGAGATACGTGTTCAGCGCGATCGTGCCGCCGTTGCCGACGTAGCCGCCGGTCGTCAGCGTCTTGTAGCTGCCGGCGAGCGTCGGCGAGCCGGTCGGCGCGGCGAACGCGACGAGGCCCGCGTTGTTCAGGTTGCTCAGCACCGAGCTGCCCGTCATGCGCCACGTGCTCGTGCCGTCGACGGTCAGCGCGACCGGATCGATCTTGCCGGTCAGCGTCGTGCCGTTCGCGAGGAACACGTTGCCGGTGCTCGTTGCGTCGGAAACGATGTCGCCCGCGAGGTTCACGGCCGATGCGTCGAACGTCACGTTGCTGCCGTTCGCGAGGTTCAGCAGCGTCCCGTTGCCGGCCGACACGACCGTGCCGTTGCGCACCGCGATGTCGGCCGTGCCGCCGCGTGCGGCGAAGGCCGGCCCGGCGACGGACGTCACGCTGCCGCCGTCGACGAGCACCGAGCTGGTCGCGCCGTTCGCGAGCGTGTCCGACGTCAGCACGCCGGCCGTTGCACCCGTGAGCGCCGTGCCGGTCAATGCGAGCACGCCGCCGCTGTTCGCGGTGGCGCCGTTGCCGGCCGCGCTGGCGAGCGACGAACCCGTATCGGCGATGCGGCCGCCGTTTTGCGCGACGACGCCATCGGCCGCGGCGCCCGACGCGGAAATTTTCACGCCCGACAGCAGCGCCGTCGCGCCGCCGTCCATCACGATCGCATGCGCGTTCGTGCCGGCTGTCGCGACGGTCGTCCCGTTGGCCGCGAGCGTCGAATCGGCCCCCGACACGGACAGGCCGAGCGCGCCGGCACCGGTCGTGCGCACGACCGTGGCCGCATCGGCCGCGATGCGTGCGCCGGCGCCGGTCGACGTGACGCCGGCGGCGCCGTTGCCGGTCGTGGCGACCTGCGTGCCGGCCAGCGCGATCGTTGCATTCGCACCGAGGTTGCGGATCCCGCTGCCGGAACCGCCGACCGCGATCGACGTCGTGCCGGCCGCGATGCCGCCTCCCGTGACGGTCGAATCGATCAGCACGCCGTCGGCGCTGCCGTTCGCGCTCACGGTGCCGGCGCCCGACAGCGCGACCGATGCGCCGGCCCCTGTCAGGCGCACGCCTGCGATACCGTCATCCGCTTCGATCGAACCTGCATTGGCGAGCGTGGCCGACGCGCCCTGCACGAGCGCGCCCGTGCCGTCCGACACGCGAATCGTCGAGGCATTGCTCACTGTGCCTTGCGTGCCGACGACGACGCCCGTCGAGCCGGCGCCGGTCAGCAGCACCGTGCTGCGGTTCTCGAGCGTGCCGAGGTTTTGCGCGACGAAGCCCGTCACGCCGGCGGTCGACGACGTGACGGCGGCATTGTTGGTCAGCGTCGTCGCGACCGGCGCGCCGGCAGCCGCGCCCGCGAGGTCGTGCGCCTGGCCGTCCACCACGCCCGCGGTCGCGCCGGCCGCATTCAGGTTGATCGTCGCGC
Source organism: Burkholderia sp. BCC0506 (assembly GCF_902833145.1). GTDB lineage: Bacteria > Pseudomonadota > Gammaproteobacteria > Burkholderiales > Burkholderiaceae > Burkholderia. The sequence goes on from NZ_CADFEN010000015.1 coordinate 136,559, forward strand.
CCGCGTCGATCGTGCCCTTCGCGCCGCCTTCGACCGCGATCGCGATGCCGTTCGCGCCGTTGACGTCGTACACCGCGTTGCCGGTCGACAGCGTGGTGCCGGCGTCGGTCGCGACGACACCGCGCGCGCGCTGGCCGTTGACGTCGGTCGTCAGCGCGCCGGCCGCCGACGCGCCCGTGTAGGCCGCGCCGCCCGCGACGCGGAACAGCGTCGAATCGTCGGTGTCGACGCTCAGGTGCTGCGCGGCGACGTTGATTTTCGAGCCCGCGCCGTATGCGTAGAAGCCGATCTGGTTCGTGCCGGACATGAAGGCCGGCACGGCGTTCGCGCCGACGTCGATCGTCGCGCCCGAGCGGGCATGCACGCCGATCGCGCCGGTGCCCGTCAGGTTCAGCGCGCCGTCGAGCGTCGCCTTCGCGAGCGGCCCTTCCGCCCAGACGCCGTAGTTGCGCGTGCCCGATGCGGGATCGAGGCCGCCGGCCACGTCGATCGTGCCGGTCGACGTCGCGGCCGTCGCGTTCGCGCCGGTGCCGACGACCATGATGCCGATGCCGTTCACGCCATTCAGCGTGATCGTGCCCGTGTTGGTCACGGTCGCGGCGGTGTCGGCCGCGAGCATGCCGACGTTGGCGAGCGGCGTGCCGGGCGCGGCGCCGTTGACGACGATCGCGCCCGCGTTGGTGAGCGTGCCGGACGTCGAGCCGATGCTCGCCAGCGCGGCGCCGTTCTGCGTCTGCGAGCCGATCACGATCGTGCCGAGATTGCTCGCGGTGCCGGACGCGCCGAGCAGGATGCCGTACCCGTGCGCGGACAGCGCGACGTCGTCTGCCGTGCCGCCGGGCGCGTACTGGGCCGAGCGGCCGAGATAGATCGTGCCGCCGGCTTCGTTCGTGAAGCTGCCGCCGGCGACGAGGCCGCCGATCACCTGGCTGTCGAGCGTCGTCGCATTCACGCCGACGTTGATCGTGCCGCTGTTCGACGCGCGCGCACCGTCCGCCGCGGCGACTGCGTAGTTCTGCAGGTCCGGCCGGTTGCCGTCGAGCGTCCATGCGCCGACGTTCATCACGCCGTGGTTCACGAACGAGGTGCCCGTACCGCTCGCATACACGCCGTTGCCCTCCGTGTACGCGTTGAAGCCGAAGTTGGCCGGCGGCGCGCTGCCGCTCGTGTCGAAGTTGTCGCCGGACGCATAGCCGGACGAGATCGTGCCGTTGTTGACGCCGCTTGCACCGCTCAGCAGGCGCACGAGCGTGAAGTCGCCCGACAGGCGCCCGTCGTTGACGAAGTGCGCGCCGTCCTCCGCGAGGACGGCCGAGCTCGAGACGATCGTGTTGGTGCCGCGGAAGTCGATCTGTCCGTCCTTGCCGATCTGCAGCGTCGCGTTCGCGCCCGTGCCGTGCATCGCCGACAGGAAATCGATCGGCAGCGTGTTCTTGTCGCCCGCCGATACGTTGTTCCGGTACTGGAAGGTTTCCTGCGAGAACGTGACGGCCTGGCCGAATGCGTTGTCGTATGCGGTCTGCGAGCCGAGCGCGCCGTTGCGGACCGAACGCACGAGAAAGTCGTTGTACGCGGCGAGCGACGCGGCATCGGTGACGCTCCACGTGCTGCCGTCGAACGCGGTGAAGGTGCCCGCGTAGGCCGGCACGTCGAGCTGGAGGTTGCCGACGGCGCCGCCGTTCGCGAGATAGTCGCCGGTGGTGAACCAGACCTGGTTGCGCGAATTCCAGTTCACGATGCTTTTCGCGGAGCCGGTGCCGTCCGCGAAGGTCAGGTCGGTATCCTTCGCGGCGATCGAGATCGCGTTGCCGGGCGCATCGGGTGCGTTCGCCGGATTGCCGACCGACACGTCGAGCGTGCCGCCGGTGCGGCCGACGGTGCCGATGCGTGCGTCCAGGTACTGGTTGCCGTTCACGTCGTGGTAGACCGGCACGTTGGCCGCGGCTGCCGTCGACGCGGTGAACGCGGACGAGTCGTAGGTCGCGACCGACGTGTGCGTGCCGGTGATCGAGTCGGGCGTGCTGACGCTGTACGTCTTGCCGCCGAGCGACAGCAGCGGCTGGTTCGGATTGCCCGATACGACGGTCGTGCTGCCGATCGGCGCGAGCGTGTAGCCGCCATCGCCGGTCGAGCCGGCCCATGCGCCGGTCACGCCGACCGTGTCGCCGCCCGACACGGTCACGGAACCGACGCCGTGGTCGTTGATCGTCGGGCTGAAGCTGCTGAGTGCGCAGGTGCCGCCGCTCGCGGCGGTTGCGCCGTTGCCGCAGGTCGATGCGTGCGCGGCGCCGGCCGACAGCGCGGCCAGTGCGGCGCCGAGCGCCGCGACGCGCAGTGGCAACCGGCGCGTCGTTGCGCGTGCGGTGTGACGACTTGAGCCCGATGCACTGCCCGAACGCTTGCCGCGCGCCCGAGTCGTTTCCGCGACCGCGACCCAGCAGCCGGCGGCCTCGCTCCATATCGATCGAAATGAGTGATTCACGACATACCCCTCTTTCTTCTTTTTGAAGTGGCATTCGCCGCCATTCGGCGAATTCGCGTTCCGCGGTGGGCAAATAATCCGAAGGAGCGTGCGGCGGCTCTGGCTGCGTGTCGCGCCAATCGTGTTTCGTTACACCGAGGATGGGCGGAGTCTACTGATTCGAGTGGCCGTCGATTATCGAGAAATGGGAAACTGTAATGATGCGAACCGTAATGCGTGGTATTTTTGATTTGTGTGGTTGATCGAACCGAACGCCATGGCCGGTGCGGGTTTGAGGGCGGTGTGTTAAAAGCGGAAAGGGTGGCCGGGGTAGGTGGGATAGCGCACGGTTCCGGCGGATGAGATGCACTAAAATGCGGCTCGAGGATTATGTTTTAATTGCTGGCTGTTTTGTTTGTCTCGGATTTTATTTATTTTCGCTTGTAAATTAATAAAATCAAGCGAATGTTGCGTGACATCGATCGGTTGCATCGGGCAATGCCCAAAATGAAACCGTATTGACTGCAGCGACGCGATTTGCGCGGATGGCGGGCGCTGTCGACGGTGCCGGATGAAGTTCGCGCGGCAGGCAGGAAACGAGCGGAAAGCGGGCGCTGCCGATGCCGCGCCGGCGTCAGAAATCGATCGCGTCGTCGGAATCGCCGTCGGCCGCGGTGGCGAGCGCTTCGCGAACCGCCGTGCGCGGCGCGGACGCCGACGCGTCGAGCGACGGGTTGCGCAGCTTCTCGAGCACGCGCTCGGGCACCGGGATCTGCATCCGCGCGGCGACGTCGCCGCACTGGAACATGATCAGCTCGCCCGGCTCGAATGCGGTCCACACTTCGTTGTCGGTGAGCGGCTGCGTCGCGATCACCGCGACGCGATCCTCGGGCGTCGTGTATTTCGCGAAGTCGATCGACAGGTCTTCGTCGACGAGATGCGCGGTCGAGAACGGCCAGCGCCGCACGAGGTAATGCAGCCGTGTCGAGCAGTGCGCGAAGAGCGCCTGGCCGTTCGACATCAGGAAATTGAACACGCCGTGATCGGTGATGCCGCGCGTCAGCTCGCCGACTCGCTCGAACAGCTCCGGCAGCGGCGGCTGCGCACCGGGAAAGGCCTCGCGCAGCCCCTGCATCAGCACGCAGAACGCCCGTTCGCTGTCGGTCGTGCCGACCGGATGGTAGACGCTGCCGTCCATGTCGGGCGCGTAGTCCTGCAGGTCGCCGTTATGCGCGAAGATCCAGTGCCGGCCCCACAGCTCGCGCATGAACGGATGGCTGTTCTCGAGCAGGATGTGCCCTTGCGTCGCCTTGCGGATGTGCGCGATCGTGTTCTTCGACTTGATCGGGTAGCGCTTCACCATTTCGGCGATCGGCGACGTGGCCGAGGCCTGGTGATCGATGAAGAGGCGGCAGGCCTTGTCCTCGAAGAACGCGATGCCCCAGCCGTCGGCATGGTGATCGGTGAGCCCGCCCCGGGCCGCGAAACCTGTGAAGGAGAATGTGACGTCCGTCGGCGCGGCGCAGTTCATTCCTAGGAGTTGGCACATTTTACGTGGGGCGGCAGGCTGAAGCAGGGGGTAACGAACCGGGCGAACCCCGGTACAATGCGGCTTCTAGCATATCACCGAGCCCTGAGCGGTAAAAAGCGGATTCCGCTGGCCCAAGGCCCCGTGTTGCGGTTTGCCGTCAGTCGGCCCGCGCACGCGCGTTCCGGCCCCGCCGATGGCAAGCCCGTTCCTCACGACGCCTCCTATGACTGCCTCGAACGCTTCTTCCCCGGCGACGCTTTCGCTCGCCCGTCCCGACGACTGGCACCTGCACCTGCGCGACGGCGACATGCTCGCCGCCGTGCTGCCGCACACCGCCCGCCAGTTCGGCCGCGCCATCGTCATGCCGAACCTGAAGCCGCCGGTCACGACCACCGCGCACGCGCAGGCCTATCGCGAGCGCATCCTCGCCGCGCTGCCGGCCGGGATGACGTTCGAACCGCTGATGACGCTGTACCTGACCGACAACACGCCGCCCGACGAAATCCGCCGCGCGCGCGAAAGCGGCTTCGTGCGCGGCGTGAAGCTGTATCCGGCAGGCGCCACGACGAATTCGGACCACGGCGTCACCGATCTCGCGAAATGCGCGAAGACGCTCGAGGCGATGCAGGAAACCGGCATGCCGCTGCTCGTGCACGGCGAGGTGACCGATGCGTCGATCGACCTGTTCGACCGCGAGAAGGTGTTCATCGACCGCGTGATGACGCCGCTGCGCCGCGATTTCCCGGGCCTGAAGGTCGTGTTCGAGCACATCACGACGAAGGATGCGGCCGACTACGTGCGCGATGCCGACGCGGCGCCCGGCCTGCTCGGCGCGACGATCACCGCGCATCACCTGCTGTACAACCGCAACGCGCTGTTCGTCGGCGGGATTCGTCCGCACTACTACTGTCTGCCGGTGCTGAAGCGCGAGACGCATCGCGTGGCGCTGGTCGAGGCCGCGACATCGGGCAACCCGCGCTTCTTCCTCGGCACCGACAGCGCGCCGCATGCGCGCGACGCGAAGGAAACCGCGTGCGGCTGCGCGGGCTGCTACACGGCGCTGCACGCGCTCGAACTGTACGCGGAAGCGTTCGACACGGCCGGCGCGCTCGACAAGCTGGAAGGGTTCGCGAGCTTCTTCGGCGCCGACTTCTACGGGCTGCCGCGCAGCGCCGAGACGGTCACGCTGCGCCGCGAGGCGTGGGAACTGCCGCGCGAGATCTTCGCGGGCGATACGCCGGTCGTGCCGCTGCGCGGCGGGGAGACGATCGGCTGGAAACTCGCGTGACCGGTGCGCCGCCGCGCGAATCCGGCCGTGCGGCCGGTCGTGCGTCGGCGGATTTCGCGCGGATCGACTGGTCCGCGCCGTGGCTCGCGCCTTACGCGGCGCCGGGCCGTGAGTGGCAGGCGGCCGCCCGGGCGGGCGAGGCCGTGTGGCTCGATGCGTTGACCGGCGCGTTGCGCGACGGCGATCGGGTCACCGGTCGCGGCAGGCCGCTGCGCTTCGTCCCGCAGGCCGAGCTGCCGCCCGGCGTCGCGTACGAGACCCATATCGCGGACACCGGCTGCGTGCCGACCCGCCACAATCTTCACGACTTCTTCAATGCGCTCGTCTGGTTCGCGTACCCGCGCACCAAGGCCGCGCTGAACGCGCGCCAGGCCGCCGCGATCGACGCGGCGGGCGGCGTCGGCCCCGTGCGCGGCGCATTGCGCGATGCGTTGACGTTGTTCGACGAGAACGCCGCGCTGTTCGTGACCGCCGAGCGCGCGCTCGCCGACGCGCTGCGCGGCTTCGACTGGCCGCGGCTGTTGATCGCCGCGCGCGACGCGTGGGGCACGCGCTGCGAGGCGCGGCTCGTCGGCCATGCGCTGCTCGAACAGCTGGTCGCCCCCTACAAGTCCTGCACCGCGCACGCGTGGATCGTCGAAGTGAGCGCCGACTATTTTTCATGGCCCGATGCGCAACGGATCGCGCACGTCGACGCGCGAATCGCCGCCGAACTCGCGACGCGCGCGCTGACGAGCCGCGATTTCGCGCCGTTGCCGGTGCTCGGCGTGCCGGGCTGGTGCGCGGCGAACGCCGACGCCGCGTTCTACGACGACACGGCCGTGTTTCGCCGCGGCCGCCGCTCGCGCGCTGCCGACGGCGGCGCGCAGTGCTAGAATGCGCGTCGCAAAGCAGGCCAGGCAGTCGCGGCCTCGCCGCCTTCGGGCGCGCGGGGGCGAGGAAAGTCCGGACTCCACAGGGCAGGGTGATGGCTAACGGCCATCCGTGGCGACACGCGGAACAGGGCAACAGAAAGCAAACCGCCGATGGCCCGGCGCAAGCCGGGATCAGGTAAGGGTGAAACGGTGCGGTAAGAGCGCACCGCGGCGACGGCGACGTTCGCCGGCACGGTAACCTCCACCCGGAGCAATTCCAAGTAGGCAGGCGCGCATTTTCGGATGCAGGACGGGGCCCCCGTCTCGTCTGCGGGTAGGAAGCTTGAGCGCGTCAGCAATGGCGCGCCTAGAGGAATGACTGCCACGCGCTGCGTGCTTCGGCGCGCGGCGTGCACAGAATCCGGCTTATCGGCCTGCTTTGCCGTTCGAATGCGAAAGGGCCGGCGTCTCCGTGCGGAGCGCCGGCCCTTTTTCATGCGCGCGTCGTGCGCTCAGGCGGCGACGATGTCGAACGAATGCGTGAGTTCGGCCGTCTTCGCGATCATGATCGACGCGGAGCAGTACTTGTCGTGCGACAGGTTGATCGCGCGCTCGACCGTGGCCGGGTTCAGGTTGCGCCCGGTGACCGTGAAGTGGAAATGCACCTTCGTGAACACCTTCGGATCTTCGCTCGCGCGCTCGGCCTTCAGCGTAACCGAGCAGCCGGTCACTTCCTGGCGGCTCTTCTTCAGGATCAGCACGACGTCATAGGCCGTGCAGCCGCCGGTGCCGAGCAGCACCATTTCCATCGGACGCGGCGCGAGGTTGTGGCCGCCGCCTTCCGGCGCGCCATCCATCGTGACGAGATGCCCGCTGCCGGTCTCGGCGGAAAACGCCATGCCGTCCTGGCCCATCCAGCTTACTTTGCATTCCATGCTTGCACTCCAGCGTTGCCTGATTCGAATTCGATCCGGCATTGTAGCCCGCGGCGCAACGGTCGGCTGATGCGCTGCACGACGTGCAACGCCGGTGCCGCGCGAGCGGGGTGGCGAGCGGCGATTTCCCTGCTTGATTTAGGGGTTTTGCTCTAGGAAGGGGCGTTTTGGAGTCGTGTCGGAAGAATCTATGTTGTTGAATTTAAACGGGAATTTGTTTTGGCGTGCTCGCCTGCTGGGATCCCATATCGTGGGATTGGATTTCGTAATGCAAATTTTCTTGTGAAGTCGGCGGGGTATTCGTATAATGAGATCCATTGGTTGTCGCGCTGCGGCAACCTCCGAATGTCTCCTCCACCCTCCTCCTAAGGTGGATTAAGCCCGAACCAGCCGTTCGGGCTTTTTTTCGTCCCATGCAAGCATCGGCAGCCGATTTGGGCGCGCCGACACCGTCATGCGGGCTGGCGCGCGCCTGGCTGCGACGTCGCGTCGGGCGGCATGCCGCGCGAGCCCGCGTCGGGCGCCGGCGCGGGGACGGCCGACGCATGGCCATGGCCGCGTGCGCAGAAGTGGCGCACGCGTTCGCGCACCGCGCGCAGGCGCGCGACGCGGTCTTCGGCATGGGCGGTTCGGGCGTCGGCGATGCGCGCGTCGAGTGCGTCGAGCTTGGCTTCGCAGCCGGAGCGGGCGGCGACGGCGGGCGCCGCGGCGGCCAGCAAGGCGGCCGCGAGGCAGGGTGCAAGGCGTTGTTTCATCATGCTGGATTGTTGTTTTTCGGGTTCGGCCGGTCGGGCGCGGCAAGGTCATGTACCGCGCGTCGATGGGTGCTCCCGCCGGCGCTCGGTTCGCCTGGCTTGTCGGGGCACGATCGAATTTTGGCCCATTTCGGCCGCCGCGAACACGGGACGTGGATTCTCTTTGACCACGCAGCCGTATTTCCTTTATAATTCAGGGCTTTTCCGCATTCATGCCCACGGAAAAAGAACAGGGAGAGCCTGCACCGCGCCTCGAAGCGCACACAGACAAGCAGGAAGAACACATCGGGCAAAGCAATTTTTTTGGATCGATCATGAAGACGTTTTCCGCAAAAGCCCATGAGGTGACGCGCGAATGGTACGTGATTGACGCGACGGATAAGGTTCTCGGCCGTGTTGCCAGCGAAGTGGCACGCCGTCTGCGCGGCAAGCACAAGCCTGAGTTCACCCCGCACGTCGACACTGGTGATTTCATCATCATCATCAACGCGAGCAAGTTGAAGGTCACGGGCAACAAGACGCTGGACAAGAAGTACTACCGTCACTCGGGCTACCCGGGCGGTATCTATGAAACGACGTTCGGCAAGATGCAGGAACGCTTCCCGGGCCGCGCGCTCGAGAAGGCGGTCAAGGGCATGCTGCCGAAGGGCCCGCTCGGCTACGCGATGATCAAGAAGCTGAAGGTCTACGCAGAAGCGACGCATCCGCACTCGGCTCAACAGCCGAAGGCGCTCGAGATCTAAGGGGAGCCCACATGATCGGTAACTGGAACTACGGTACGGGCCGCCGCAAGAGCGCAGTCGCACGTGTCTTCATCAAGGCTGGCAAGGGCGACATCATCGTCAACGGCAAGCCCATCGCTGACTACTTCTCGCGCGAAACGTCGCTGATGATCGTGCGCCAACCGCTGGAACTCACGAACCACGGCCAGACGTTCGACATCAAGGTCAACGTCAACGGCGGCGGCGAAACGGGTCAGGCAGGCGCAGTGCGCCACGGCATCACCCGTGCACTGATCGACTACGATGCGACGCTGAAGCCGTCGCTGTCGAACGCAGGCTTCGTCACGCGCGATGCGCGTGAAGTCGAGCGTAAGAAGGTCGGTCTGCGCAAGGCACGCCGCGCAAAGCAGTTCTCGAAGCGTTAATTCCGCTTCATGGCCTCGCCGCTTTCGGGCGGCGTCCGCCGGAAAAACCGCCAGCTTTCACGCTGGCGGTTTTTTTATGCCCGCTTCCCGGCCGCCGCCGCGGCCGCCCGTGCGGGCGCGCTTGATGAAATCGACAAGAACCTATTGATTTCATGGACTTCAGCACGATCTTCTGATCGGCCCTACAATAGCGGCTAAAGCTTTTTGGAGAGTTCGAATGAACGCTGTTACCGAATCCGCAGCAACGACGACCGATATGCCGATGCCGTTCGTCTTCACCGACGCCGCGGCCGACAAGGTCAAGCAACTGATCGACGAAGAGGGCAATCCCGACCTGAAGCTGCGCGTGTTCGTGCAGGGTGGCGGCTGTTCCGGCTTCCAGTACGGCTTCACGTTCGACGAGGAAGTCAACGAGGACGACACCGTGATGGACAAGAACGGCGTCCAGCTCCTGATCGACTCGATGAGCTACCAGTACCTGGTCGGCGCCGAGATCGACTACAAGGACGACCTCAACGGCGCCCAGTTCGTGATCAAGAACCCGAACGCGACCACCACCTGCGGGTGCGGTTCGTCGTTCTCGGTCTGAGCGCACATCAGATCCACGCCGGTTCGCCGGAATGAAAAAACGGGGCTTCATGCCCCGTTTTTTCATGCGCATTCATCCTTCCACACCCGCCGCGCGGCGGGTATCGCCTCAACGCGGATAGAGCGCGCCGAGCACGCGATTGCCGGCTGCGCCGGTGACCGTCGCGAGATTGCCCGGCTGGCGCGCGGTGAAGCGGTACGCGAGCCACGCGAACGCGAGCGCTTCGACTTGCTGCGGCGGCACGCCGAGCGCGGCCGTCGTCTCGACGGTGGCCGGCACGCCGGCCTCGCTCAGCGCGTGCCGGAGCGCGTCGAGCAGCACCGGATTGCGGGCGCCGCCGCCGCATACGAAGACGGCCTTGCAGCCCGGTGCGTGCTGCGCGATTTCGCGCGCCACCGATACGGCGGTGAGCGCGGTGAGCGTCGCCTGCACGTCCTCCGGCGCAACCTGCGGGAACGCGGCGAGCTTCGCATCGAGCCATGCGGGATTGAACAGGTCGCGCCCGGTGCTTTTCGGCGGCGGCGCGGTGAAATACGGTTCGTCGAGCAGCGCGTCGAGCAGCGGCGCGTGGAGGGTGCCGCGTGCGGCGAACTTCCCGCCGTCGTCGTACGGCTTGCCCAGATGGCGGGTCGCCCATGCATCGATCAGCGCGTTCGCGGGGCCGCAGTCGAAGCCGCGCACGTCGCCGCCGGCGCCGGGCAGGATCGTGATGTTGCTGATCCCGCCGAGATTGCAGACGACGCGCGTTTCGCCCGGCGCGCCGAATACCGTCGCATGGAAGGCCGGCGCGAGCGGCGCGCCGTGGCCGCCCGCGGCCACATCGCGGCTGCGGAAATCGGCGATCACGTCGACCTGGGTCAGCTCGGCGAGCAGTGCCGGGTTGTTGAGCTGGCGCGTATAGCCGCGCTCGGGGCGATGGCGCACCGTCTGGCCGTGCACGCCGATCGCGCGGATCTCGTCGCGCGACAGCCCGGCCGTGCGCTGCAATTCATGGCAGCACACCGCATAGCGTGTGACGAGCGCATTCGCCGCGAGCGATTCGCGGTCGATCTCGTTGTCGCCGGGCTGTTGCAGCGCGAACAGCGCATCGCGCAGCGATTGCGCGAAGCCGACGAATGCTTCGGCGAGCACGACCGGCGCGCGGCCGGCCTCGAAACGCACGGCGACGCCGTCGACGCCGTCCATGCTGGTTCCCGACATCAGCCCGAAGTAGATGCCGTCTGCCGGATCGGCATGCTGCGGCTGTCGTTGCGGCACGTTGGGTTCTCCTGGATCGTGCGGCGCGGGCCGGTGCCGCGCGCCTTGCGCCCGATTATCCGCGCAACGTGACGCGCCGTTAAGCGATGCGCGCGCAAGTTATGGGAAAATCCCTGTTTTTGCGACATTCTTCCTGGCACCGATGAGCACCGAACCCAGTTCCAAGCCCGTTTTCCCGATCACCGACGAAGTCCGGCATGCGCTCGCCGTCACGAAGCGCGGCGTCGACGAGCTGCTGATCGAGGAAGAGTTCGCGCAGAAGCTCGCGCGCAGCGCAGCCACGGGCACGCCGCTGCGCATCAAGCTCGGCCTCGACCCGACCGCGCCGGATATCCACATCGGCCATACGGTCGTGCTGAACAAGATGCGTCAGTTGCAGGACCTCGGTCACACGGTGATCTTCCTGATCGGCGATTTCACGTCGCTGATCGGCGATCCGTCGGGCCGCAACGCGACGCGCCCGCCGCTCACGCGCGAGCAGATCGAATCGAATGCGAAGACCTACTTCGAGCAGGCCGCGCTCGTGCTCGATCGCGACAAGACCGAGATCCGCTACAACAGCGAATGGTCGATGCCGCTCGGCGCGGACGGGATGATCAAGCTCGCGTCGCGCTACACGGTCGCGCGGATCCTCGAGCGCGAGGATTTCACGAAGCGCTTCCAGGGCGGCGTGCCGATCTCGATCCACGAATTCCTGTACCCGCTGATGCAGGGCTACGATTCGGTCGCGCTGAACGCCGATCTCGAACTCGGCGGCACCGACCAGAAGTTCAATCTGCTGGTCGGCCGCGAACTGCAGAAGCAGTACGGCCAGGAACAGCAGTGCATCCTGACGATGCCGCTGCTCGAAGGCCTCGACGGCGTCGAGAAGATGTCGAAGTCGAAGGGCAACTACGTCGGCATCAGCGAGAAGCCGACCGACATGTTCGGCAAGCTGATGAGCATCTCGGACACGCTGATGTGGCGTTACTTCGAACTGCTGTCGTTCCGCAGCCTCGACGAGATCGTCGGCTTCAAGCGCGAGGCCGAAGGCGGCCGCAACCCGCGCGACTTCAAGGTGCTGCTCGCGCAGGAAATCGTCGCGCGCTTCCATTCGCAGGCCGACGCCGAGCGCGCGCTCGAGGACTTCAACCACCGCGCGAAGGGTGGCGTGCCGGACGACATTCCGTCGGTCACGCTGGCCGGCGCGCCGCTGGCGATCGGTCAGTTGCTGAAGCAGGCCGGCCTCGTGCCGTCGACGAGCGAAGCGCTGCGCAACATCGAGCAGGGCGGCGTGAAGATCGACGGCGCAACCGTGTCGGACAAGGGCCTGAAGGTCGAGGCCGGCGAGTTCGTCGTGCAGGTCGGCAAGCGCCGCTTCGCGCGCGTCACGCTGACCGCATGATCGCGCTGATCCAGCGCGTGACGCGCGCCGACGTGCGCGTCGGCGGCCGCACGACGGGCGAGATCGGCGCGGGCCTGCTCGCGCTGGTCTGTGCGGAGCGCGGCGATACCGAGGCCGCGGCCGACAAGCTGCTCGCGAAGCTGCTCGGCTACCGCGTGTTCAGCGACGCGGCCGGCAAGATGAACCTGCCGGTGTCGAACATCGACGGCGAAGGCCGCGCGGGCGGCCTGCTGCTCGTGTCGCAGTTCACGCTCGCGGCCGATACCAACAGCGGGCTGCGTCCGAGCTTCACGCCGGCCGCGCCGCCCGACGAAGGCGCGCGGCTGTTCGACTATTTCGTCGCGGCCGCGCGGGCGCGCCATCCCGTCGTCGAGACGGGCGAGTTCGGCGCCGACATGCAGGTATCGCTCGTCAACGACGGCCCCGTGACGTTCTGGCTGCAAGTGCGGCCCTGATTCTTCCCCGGAGACGCGCCGCGATGGCCACCACGCAGATTCTTTTCATCCGCCATGGCGAGACGGCCTGGAACCGCATCAAGCGCATCCAGGGGCATATCGACATCCCGCTGGCCGACACGGGGCTCGCGCAGGCGCAGCGGCTGGCCGCCCGGCTCGGGCGGGAGGCGCGCGACGGCGCGCGGATCGACGCCGTGTATTCGAGCGACCTGATGCGCGCGCAACAGACCGCGCAACCCTTTGCCGATGCGCTCGGGCTGCCGCTGCTGCTGCGCGAAGGGTTGCGCGAACGCTCGTACGGCGCGTTCCAGGGGCACGACAGCACCGAGATCGAAGCGTTATTTCCGGACGCGTATGCGGCGTGGCAGACGCGCGATCCGGGTTTCGCGCCGGAGGGCGGCGAGTCGCAGCGCGAGTTCTATCACCGCGTGCTGCATGCGCTCGAACCGATCGTCGCCGCGCATCCGGGCGGCCGGATCGCGTGCGTCGCGCACGGCGGCGTGCTCGATTGCGTGTATCGCTTCGCGAACGGGATCGAGCTGTCGGCGCCGCGCACCTATCAGTTGCTCAACACCAGCATCAACGTCGTCGATTACGCGGATGGCCGTGCGCAGGTCGTGAAGTGGGCCGACGTGTCGCATCTCGACGCTGCGAGCGACGATGACGACGGGTACCGCAAGGTGCTCTGAGCATGCCTGCCCCGTCCGGCCTGGCCGGCCCGGGGCTCCCTTGTCTTCTTCCGCGTGACGCTTACCGCGGCAGCCCGTGACGCGTCTTGTAGTCGAGCGCGTACGCGATCTTGCCGGGCTTGTCGGCCGTGATCGGCTGGCGCAGCTTGTCGAATTCCCCCTTGCTGTATTTCTTCCCGCCGTTGATCGCATCGGCGCGCCCGAGGTCGGCACCCGTCTTGCCGTCGATCACCGGGTCCGTGGCCGCGACCATCCGCGTCGACGCATTCCAGACGGCATTCAGGTAGCCCGTGTCGGCCTTCGCCGGATCGGGATCGGTCGCGCCGGGCCGCGTCAGGTCGTAGCCGGCCAGCGTGAACGTGCCCGGCTGCGCGCGCAGCCAGTCGGCCCAGTAGAACTCGAGGTAGTCGGTCGCCTGGGCGGGTTTGCTGTAGCCGATGTCGCGCGTGAAATAGACGAGCGACCGGTAGCGGTCGTTCGTCATCCCGCGTGTCAGGCCGAGGCCGGTCGGCAGTTGCGCGGTCGTGATCGGCTTGCCGTCGCCGTCCTTCAGGCGCAGATAGCCGCGGCTTTGCATCTGCTGCCAGAATGCGTCCCCCGCGTAGTCGCTGAGGTTGTCCTTGACGACGACGTGCACGTGCAGCGTCGGGCCGCCGTCCGGCGTCTCGTAATAGGTCGACAGGCCGTGGTGACCGTCGGTCAGGTACAGCGCATCGCCGTTCGGGCCGATCACGACGGGGTTCAGCACCGAGCGGTCGCGCGCGTTCGCGTCGGTCGTCGCGCACGTGTAGCTTGCCGGCTCGCGCAGCGACGATCGGGCCGTGTAGCCGCTCGATGCGACGCCGCCAAGGCCTTCGTCGGCGCAGAAGTCGTCGAACTTCTTGTCGGGCTGCAATTCGTAGCGGCCGAGCTTGTAATAGATCTGGTCGTAGCCGATCGCCCCCTGCGTCGGATGGAGATCGCCGAGCGTCACGTCGATCAGGTCGCCGGCGCGGGCGGCTTTCCACTTGCCCGGTTGGGGCGGGTTGGTGGCGGGCGGCGTGGGGGCCGGCGTCGTCGTGCCGCCGGACGGCGACTGCGCGTCCGTGCGCGCGACGGCGGCGACATCGTCGCCTCCGCACGCGGCGAGGGCGAAGACGGCGGACAGACTGGCGGCAAGGGCGAAACGGATCGGCAGGCGTGGCATCGCGGGCGTCGGGCGTCGGTAACGGGTGGCAGGGCGCCGCGCGGGTCACGGGCGTGCGGGACGGGCACGACGTGCGACCGTGCGCGGGTGCAAGCGTGTCAGCTTGTCACAGGTATTTGACAGTAAATTGAAATGATCCGAAGAAGCGGATCGTCAGGCGGGCGGGGCGCCGTCGGACGGGGCGGCCGTCGCGCGGCGGCGCGCACGCTTCGACGCACCGTTGACGAGCGCCCAGCGCAGCACGGGGGCGACGGCACGTATGCCGGGCCGGACCACCGCGCGCCGCAGCGGCGCGAACGCCGATACGCGCAGCATGCGCTGCGCCCACGGCGGCAGCAGGTCGATCCCGGCATGCATCACCAGCGACGCGGCAGGCCGCAGCGCCGGCTTCGCGACCGGCACATTCAGCAGGATGGACATCACGTCGAACGTGCGCGGCCCGGCTTCGAGTTCTGGCAGGCAGCATGCGCGCGAGGTAGGCCGCCACCTCGGCGCGCGAACGCGGAACCGCTTCGGCGCCGAGCAGCTCGGCGATCAGTGCCGTCTCCGCGTAATAGCGGTCCTGCAGTTCGCCCGGCAGCGCCGGATTCACGTAACGCAGATGCGCGGCGAGGAAGCTTGATACTTCGGCGACATGCACCCAGGTCAGCAACGCAGGATCGTCGGCGCGGTACGGTCGTCCGTCCGGCGCGCTGCCCGAGATGTGCGCATGGATCGCTTTCACGCGCTCGATCAGCGCGAGCGCGTCCGCGCGGCTGCCGAACGTCGTGCCCGTGATGAACGTGGCGGTGCGCCGCAAGCGGCCGAAGATGTCGGTGCGGAACGACGAATGATCCCAGACACCCGCGAGCGCGAGCGGGTGGAGCGCCTGCAGCAGCAGCGCGGCGATGCCGCCCGTCATCATCGACGTGAAATCGGCATGCACGCGCCAGCAGACGGCGTCGGGGCCGAACAGCCCCGGGTCGCCAGGCGGCGAAGACAGATCGATCGACGGGCCGCCGCCGCCCGCCGTCAGGTGCGTGATGCCGGCCACGAGCCGCTTGCGGATCGGCTCGGCCCAGCGCGGGCCCGGCGCGGATGCGGTGGGGTGGCGGCTGGGCGGCGTCGTCATGGCGGATGCGGCTCGGGCGACGGATTACTTCCCGTCGGGGGTATCCCAGTCGTCGCGTTCGGTGCGGCGGGCTTCGGGCACCGACAGCCCGAAGTGGCGATACGTGAGCAACGTCGCGACGCGCCCGCGCGGCGTGCGCTGCAGGAAGCCCTGCTGGATCAGGTACGGTTCGAGCACGTCCTCGATCGTGTCGCGCTCCTCGCCGATCGCCGCCGCGAGGTTGTCGACGCCGACCGGGCCGCCGTCGAACTTGTACAGGATCGCTTCGAGCAGCTTGCGGTCCATCAGGTCGAAGCCGACCGGATCGACGTCGAGCATCGCGAGCGCGGCGTCGGCCACCGCCGCGGTGATCTGGCCGTCGGCCTTCACTTCCGCGAAGTCGCGCACGCGGCGCAGCAGCCGGTTCGCGATCCGCGGCGTGCCGCGCGAGCGCTTCGCGATTTCCAGCGCGCCGTTCGGATCGATCTGCGCATTGAGCAGCGACGCCGAGCGCCGCACGATGCGCGACAGTTGATCGGCGTCGTAGAACTCGAGGCGCGCGACGATCCCGAAACGATCGCGCAGCGGGTTGGTCAGCATGCCCGCGCGGGTGGTCGCGCCGACCAGCGTGAACGGCTGCAGGTCGAGCTTCACGCTACGCGCGGCCGGGCCTTCGCCGATCATGATGTCGATCTGGTAATCCTCGACCGCCGGATACAGGATTTCCTCGACGACCGGCGACAGCCGGTGGATTTCGTCGATGAACAGCACGTCGTTCGCTTCGAGGTTCGTCAGCAGCGCGGCGAGATCGCCCGCGCGTTCGAGCACGGGGCCCGACGTCTGCCGCAGGTTCACGCCCATCTCGCGCGCGATGATGTGGGCGAGCGTCGTCTTGCCGAGACCGGGCGGCCCGAACAGCAGTACGTGGTCGAGCGGCTCGGAGCGGCGCTTCGCGGCTTCGATGAAGATTTCGAGCTGGCCGCGCACCTTTTCCTGGCCGACGTAGTCGTCGAGCTGGCGCGGCCGCAACGCACGTTCGAACACCTCCTCGTGCGACGAGGCGGGCGTGGCGGCGATGATCCGCTGCTCGGTGGCGAGTTTGTCGGTTTCAATCATGCGGCCATTGTACCGCGCGACGAATCCCGGGCCACCTGGCCGAACGGCCGACTGGCGAGCGCCGCGCGGCGGCGCGACACTGGCTTCGACGGCCGGATCGAGCGCGCGTTACGCCTTCGACAATGCCTTCAGCGCGAGCTTGATGCCTTCGGACACGCCGGTGCCGGCCGGCACGTTCTTGATCGCGGCCAGGCCTTCCTTCTCGGAGTAGCCGAGCGCCAGCAGCGCGTTGAGGATGTCGGTCGCGTGGTCGGACGGCGACGCGGCGCCGGCGAGCGCGCCGAGGTCGGCGCCGAGCTTGCCCTTCAGTTCGAGCAGCAGGCGCTCGGCCGTCTTCTTGCCGATGCCGGGCAGGCGCGTGAGGCGGGCGGCGTCCTGCATCGTCACGGCCTGCGCGAGCTCCTGCACGCTCATGCCGGACAGCACGGCGAGCGCCATGCGCGCGCCGATGCCGGTGATCTTCAGCAGCTCGCGGAAGGTCGTGCGCTCCTGCGGCGTCAGGAAGCCGTACAGCAGGTGCGCGTCCTCGCGGACGATCTGCTGCGTGAGCAGCACGACGCGCTCGCCCGTTTGCGGCAGGTTGTAGAAGGTGCTCATCGGCACGTCGATTTCGTAGCCGACGCCGTTGCAGTCGACGAGCAGATGAGGCGGGTTCTTTTCGAGCAGGATGCCGGCGATGCGACCGATCATGGAGGACGGGATGCGAGGAAGAAAGCGCGAGTGTAGCGCACGCGCGGCGCAATGCCGATGGGCGCGGCCGTCAGGCTGGAGCGGCGCGCGTCGCGGGCGGGCAGGCGCGGATGAAGCGGTCAAGGTGGCCGGCGCAGGCAAGGCGGCCAACGCGGTCGCGCCGACGTGCCGGGCCGCGGTGCGCGGCAGCGTCAGCCGACCAGCCTGCCGCGCCGCACGCGCAGCCCTTTCTGCGCGAGCGCCGGCGCGAGGCCGCCCAGCGTGCCGAGCGTGCTGCCGCCGTGCGCGTGGCAGATCGCCATGCCGAGCGCGTCGGCCGCGTCGGAGCCTGGCTGGCCGGACAGGTTGAGCAGCCGCGTGACCATTTCCTGCATCTGCGTCTTGGTCGCGCGGCCGTAGCCGACCACGGCCTGCTTGAGCTGCAGCGCCGTGTATTCGGCGACCGGCAGCCCGCCCGCGACGAGGCCGCAGATCGCGGCGCCGCGCGCCTGGCCGAGCAGCAGCGTGGACTGCGGGTTCACGTTGACGAACACCTTTTCGATCGCGGCCTGGTCGGGCGCGTGTTCGCGCACGATCGTCGAGACGCCCTGGAAGATCGTGCCGAGCCGGGTGGCCAGATCGGCCGTCGGCGTGCGGATCACGCCGCTCGTGACATAGGCGAGCCGGTGGCCGCTGACGTCGATGACGCCGAAGCCGGTGACGCGCAGGCCGGGGTCGATGCCGAGAATTCGCATTGAGTGAGGAGAGTGGCGTGATGCAGCGATACTACAACGAATGGTGCGGCAAGCCGGCCGCCGGCTCGCGCGGGAACGCGCCGCGCAATAAAAAACCCGGCGGAGGTGATGCCGCCGGGTTCCGGTGCGGCGGCCGCGCGGGCCGCATGCCGCGATCAGTGACGGAAGTGGCGCACGCCCGTCAGGATCATCGCGATGTTGTGCTCGTCGGCTGCCGCGATCACTTCGTCGTCGCGCATCGAGCCGCCCGGCTGGATCACGCAGGTCGCGCCGGCCGCCACGACCACGTCGAGGCCGTCGCGGAACGGGAAGAACGCATCCGACGCGACGGCCGAGCCGGCCAGCGTCAGGCCCGCATTCTGCGCCTTGATGCTCGCGATGCGGGCGGAATCGACGCGGCTCATCTGGCCGGCGCCGACGCCGAGCGTCATGCCGTTGCCGCAGAACACGATCGCGTTCGACTTCACGTACTTCGCGACGCGCCATGCGAACAGCAGGTCGTCCATTTCCTTCGGCGTCGGGTGGCGCTTCGTGACGACGCGCAGCTCGTGCGGCTGCACGTTCTTCGAGTCGAGCGACTGCACGAGCAGGCCGCCGCCCACGCGCTTCAGGTCGAACGCGTTGTGGCCGTCGCCCAGCGCGATCTCGAGCAGGCGCACGTTCTGCTTCGCGGCGAACACCTGCTTCGCGGCGTCGGAGAACGACGGGGCGATCAGCACTTCGACGAACTGCTTCGCCACCGCCTGCGCGGCCGCTTCGTCGACTTCGCGGTTGAACGCGATGATGCCGCCGAATGCCGAGGTCGGATCGGTCTGGAACGCCTTCGCGTATGCGTCGGCCGAGTCGTTGCCGACCGCGACGCCGCACGGGTTCGCATGCTTGATGATCACGCAGGCCGGCGCGTCGAACGTCTTCACGCATTCCCACGCCGCGTCCGAATCCGCGATGTTGTTGTACGACAGTTCCTTGCCCTGCAGCTGGCGGTAGTTCGCCAGCGCGCCGGCCGGCGCCGCGAGGTCGCGGTAGAACGCGGCGCTCTGGTGCGGGTTCTCGCCGTAGCGCAGGTCCTGCACCTTGTCGAACGCCAGGTTCAGCGTGGCCGGGTACGTGCTGCGCGATGCGTGCTTCAGCTCGTCGGTCAGGCTCGTCAGGTAGTTCGTGATCGCGCCGTCGTATTGCGCGGTGTGCGCGAACACCTTCGTCGCGAGACGGAAGTTGGTCGGGTAGCCGACCGTGTTGCCGTTCGCCTTCATTTCATCGAGCACGACCGCGTAGTCGGCCGGGTCGACCACGACCGTCACGTCGCGGTGGTTCTTCGCGGCCGAGCGCAGCATCGTCGGGCCGCCGATGTCGATGTTCTCGATCGCGTCGGCGAGCGTGCAGTCGTCCTTCGCGATCGTCGCGACGAACGGATACAGGTTCACGACGAGCAGGTCGATCGTCGGGATGCCGTGCTGCTCCAGCGCCTGCATGTGCTCGGGCAGGTCGCGGCGCGCGAGGATACCGCCGTGCACCTTCGGGTGGAGCGTCTTCACGCGCCCATCGAGCATTTCCGGGAAGCCCGTGTAATCGGCCACTTCGGTCACGGGCAGGCCGGCGTCGGCGAGCAGTTTCGCGGTGCCGCCCGTCGACAGCAGCTTGACGCCGAGGTCGGACAGCGACTTCGCGAAGTCGACGATGCCGGTCTTGTCGGAAACGGAAATGAGCGCTTGCTTGATCATGATGGAACCACCAATAGCCAGGGAAACGGGGACGGGACGGCTGCCTACAGCAGGCCGTGCTGCTGCAGCTTCTTGCGCAGCGTATTGCGATTGATGCCGAGGTACTCGGCGGCGAGCGACTGGTTGCCGCCGGCCTGTACGAGCACGACCTCGAGCATCGGCTTTTCGACGCAGGACATCACCATTTCATAGACGTCGTGCGGATTGGAGCCGTCTAGATCCCGGAAATACACGTCCAGGCTCTCGCGGACACATTGTTCGATGTTGTGCTTGCTCATGCTGCTAACTGGTTATGGTCGTCCGACTCGCCCTGGCCGTTTTCCGCTTCGTCATCGACGTAGACGAGGTGGTCCGACAGCGCCTTTTGCGCCTCGAAGAAGGCATTGACGGCGGCGAGCTGCTCGCGGGTGGAATCGAGCGTGTTCATCCTGTGCCGGAACGCGTTGGCACCGGAAAGGCCGCGAGTGTACCAGCCGATGTGCTTGCGCGCAGTACGGACGCCGGTGAATTCGCCATAGAACGCGTAGTGGTCTTCCAGGTGTTCGTTCATCACGTGCTGGATCTCGTCGATCCGCGGCGGGGGCAGCAGCTCGCCGGTTTGCAGGAAATGATCGATTTCGCGGAACAGCCACGGCCGGCCTTGCGCGGCGCGACCGATCATCAGCGCGTCGGCGCCGGTCGCATCGAGCACGGCCTTCGCCTTGGCGGGCGACGTGATGTCGCCGTTCGCGACGACCGGAATGCGCACGGCCGCCTTCACGGCCGCGATGGTGTCGTACTCGGCGTCGCCGCGGTACAGGTCGGCGCGGGTGCGGCCGTGCACGGTGAGCATCGAGATGCCGGCCGCTTCGGCCAGGCGCGCGACCGTGATCGCGTTCTTGTGCTCGCGGTCCCAGCCGGTGCGGATCTTCAGCGTGACGGGCACCGCATCGGGCCCCGTGCCGACCGCCGCGACGACGGCCTCGACGATCCGCTGCACGAGCGGCTCGTTCTGCAGCAGCGCGGAGCCGGCCGCGACGTTGCAGACCTTCTTCGCCGGGCAGCCCATGTTGATGTCGATGATCTGCGCGCCGTTGTCGACGTTGTAGCGGGCCGCTTCGGCCATCATCGCCGGATCGGCGCCGGCGATCTGCACCGCGATCGGCTCGACTTCGCCTTCGTGGTTCGCCCGGCGCATCGTCTTCGCGCTCTTCCACAGCTGCGCGTTGGACGCGACCATCTCGGACACGGCGTAACCGGCCCCCAGCCGCTTGCACAGCTGGCGGAACGGACGATCCGTCACCCCGGCCATCGGGGCGACGAACAGGTTGTTACGCAAGACGTGAGGGCCGATAACGGGCATCGCAATGGCGCCGCCCGCGACACGCGCGGGCAGGAGAAGGGAAGACGGAAAACGCGCATTTTACCGTATTCCCATGCCCCGCCGATTTGACCCGGTTTGCCTGGTTTGCGCGGGGCGAGGCAGTGCGGTGCGCCGCGCGTCAGTTGCGCTGGCCGAACATCATCTGGCGCGCGATCGCCTTCTTCAGCGGCGGCACGAACTCGAGCGCGGTGAGCGCCGCGCCGCGCAGCAACGGAAGCGGGCCGGAATCGATCGTAAACAGGCGCGCGAGCGTGTCGGTCGCGCCGATCGTGAGGCGCCGGTCGAGCGCGCGGCGCGCGTTGAAGGTCGCGAGCGCCGTCGCCTCGAAACCTTGCGCGGACAGCGTGTCGACGAGCGTGTGCGCATCGCGCAGCCCGAGGTTGAGCCCCTGGCCCGCGACCGGATGCAGCGTCTGCGCGGCGTTGCCGACGATCGCGACGCGGCCGTTGACGAGCGTCTGCGCGGCGTTCAGGCCGAGCGGGAACGCCGCGCGCCCGGCGATCGCGACGAACGTGCCCATGCGTTCACCGAACACGCTGCCGAGCTCGCGCAGGAACGCATCGTCGGGCAGCGCGGCACGTCGCGCCGCTTCGTCCGGCGTGCAGCACCAGACGAGCGAGTAGTCGGCCTGGCGCGGCCCGCCGAGCGGCAGCAGCGCGAGCGGGCCTTCGTGCGTGAAACGTTCCCACGCGACGTTCGGGCGCGGCGCCGATACCGTGACCGTGCCGACGAGCGCGGTCTGCCCGTAGTCGCGGCGATGTTTGCCCGTATCGGCCTGCTGCTGGTGAAACAGCCCGCCTTCGGCATTGACGACGATGCGCGCGCGCAGCGTGCGCTCGCCTTGCGGGCCGTCGAGCGTCAGCGTGACGCCGTCGGCATCCTGCCGCGGTGTGTGCGCGGTGGTCGACGTGAGCCAGTCGACGCGCGTGCCGCGCACGGCGCCCGCGAGCGCCTGCACGATCGAGCCGTAACGCACGACGTAGCCGAGCGCGGCGAGCGCGTGCTCGTCGCGCTCGATCAGCGTGCGGCCGAAATGGCCGCGCTGCGATACGTGGATATGTTCGATCGGCGTGGCGTCGGCGGGCCACGCGAGCGTGTCGAGCAGCACGCGGCTGCCGTGCGACACGGCGATCGCGCGCGGGTCGTTCGCGCTCGCGGCCGGTTCGCGCGCATCGATCAGCGCGATCGACGCGTGCTGCGTCGCGCTGCGGCGTGCGAGCCAGCCGGCGAGCGCGAGCCCGACGGGGCCCGCGCCGACGATGGCGAGGTCGTAATCCGGCGTGGCCGGGGAGGAAGCGGTCGTCATCTTGATTCGTGAAACGGAGGTAACGGTCGGCGGCCGGTCATGCACCCGCGCGCATCAGCGCCTCGATCTCGTCGGCCGCGACCGGCACGTCGCGCGTGATCAGCTCGCAGCCGTGCTCGCGTACGATCGCGTCGTCCTCGATGCGGATGCCGATATTCCAGTACTCGGGCGGCACGTCGTCGGCCGCGCGCACATACAGGCCGGGCTCGACGGTGAGTGTCATGCCCGGCTTCAGCGTGCGCCACGGCAGCGCGCCGTTGGCGTCGCGCGCGGCGAGCCGCTCGCGGTAGTCGCCGCAGTCGTGCACATCCATCCCGAGCCAGTGGCCCGTGCGGTGCATGTAGAAACGCGTGTACGCGCGCTCGGCGATCACGTCGTCGACGCTCGAGAAGCGCGTTTTCGGGATGATGCCGGTGTCGAGCAGCCCCTGCGCGAGCACGCGTACGGCCGCGTCGTGCGGCGCCTCGAACGGCACGCCCGCGCGCGTCGCGTCGATCGCGGCCTGCTGCGCGGCGAGCACGATGTCGTACAGCGTGCGCTGCGCGGGCGAGAAGCGGCCGTTGGCCGGGAACGTGCGGGTGATGTCCGATGCATAGCCGTCGAGTTCGCAGGCGGCATCGATCAGGATCAGGTCGCCGTCGCGCGCGGCCGCGTTGCCGGCCGGGTAGTGCAGCACGCATGCATTCGCGCCGGCCGCGACGATCGACCCGTACGCGGGCGCCTGCGCGCCGTGCTTGCGGAACAGGTACAGCAGCTCGGCCTCGAGCTCGTATTCGCGGATGCCGGGGCGGCACACCTGCATCGCACGGCGGTGCGCGAGCGCGGAGATGTGCGCGGCGCGCATCATGATCGCGAGTTCGTGTTCGTCCTTCACGAGCCGCATGTCGTCGAGCAGCGGCGTGAGGTCGAGCAGCGCGTCCGGCGCGGCGACGCCCGCGCGTGCCTGCGCGCGCACCGCGTCGATCCAGCCGGCGAGCTGGCGCTCGAAGTCGGCCGATGCGCCGAACCGGTAGTGCACGGTGCCCGCGTCGGCGAGCAGGCGCGGCATCTCGGTGTCGATCACGTCGATCGCGAAGGCCGCGTCGAAGCCGAACGCGTCGCGCGCGGCATCGGGCCCGTAGTGAAAGCCTTCCCAGATCTCGCGGTCGACGTTCCTGGCGCGGCAGAACAGGATCGATTCCGGCGCGCCGTGCGGCGCGGCCGCGTTCAGCACGAGCACGGCATCCGGCTCCGTGAAGCCCGTCAGGTAATGGAAGTAGCTGTCGAACCGGTACGGGTAGGCCGTATCGCGGTTGCGCAGCATTTCCGGCGCGGTGGGGACGATGGCGACGCCGCCGCCGGCGGCACGCAGTGCGGCAAGCACGCGTTCACGGCGCTGGCGGTGGACGTCGACGGCGATGGCGGTATCGAGGGGCGCATTCATCGTGCGATTGTAGCGCCGCGCGACGCGGTGCGTGAACGTGGGGCCCGAAGCCGCGCCGGACGGGCCCGCGCGGCCGCTGTTGCAAACCATCCACAGGCCGGACGGGCGATTTTCTACCCGGCCGTACCGGCCGGTTATGATCGGCGACAACGTATACTCTCGGCGGTTCCCTTAAAAAGGCAGATGATGAAATTAATCGGTTCGCTCAGCAGCCCGTACGTCCGCAAGGCGCGGATCGTGCTTGCTGAAAAGAAGATCGACTACAAGCTGGAGCTCGAGGACGTGTGGGCGCCGCAGACGGATATTCATGCATCGAATCCGCTCGGCAAGGTCCCGTGCCTCGTGATGGAGGATGGTGCCGCGGTGTTCGATTCCCGCGTGATCTGCGAGTACGTCGATACGCTGTCGCCGGTCGGCAAGCTGATTCCGCCGTCGGGCCGCGAACGCGTCGAAGTGCGCTGCTGGGAAGCGCTCGGCGACGGCGTGCTCGACGCGGCCGTCGCGATTCGTCTCGAACACACGCTGCGGGAAGAAGCGCAGCGCAGCGCGAGCTGGATCGCGCGCCAGCAACGCAAGATCGACGATGCGCTCGTCGCGATGTCGCAGGGCCTCGGCGGCAAGACCTGGTGCGTCGGTAATCATTACACGCTGGCCGACATCGCACTCGGCTGCGCGCTCGGCTACCTCGACTTCCGGATGCCCGAACTCAACTGGCGCGATCGCCACCCGAACCTCGACAAGCATTTCGTGAAGCTGCAGCAGCGGCAGTCGTTCGCCGATACGCTGCCGCAAGGCTGAGCCGCGGCCGGCCTGCACGCATTCGGCAGACGAAAGAAAAGCGCCCCGCGGGGTAATGCCGTTCAGTTAAGAACTGAACGGCATTTTTGTTTTGGGTGTTGTAAACGATGATGGGGGCTGTTAACCTGCGTCGCCATGCTTGATGACACC
>NZ_CADFEN010000016.1 GCF_902833145.1 Burkholderia sp. BCC0506
GTCATCAAGCATGGCGACGCAGGTTAACAGCCCCCATCATCGTTTACAACACCCAAAACAAAAATGCCGTTCAGTTCTTAACTGAACGGCATTAGGGCCGATGGCCCGCTTTTTTCATCCGCCTGGCGCTCGCCCCGCCGCTTACGCGAGCGCGCCCAGCTCGCGCAGCCGCGCCTCGGTCGCCGCCGCGCTCGTATGATGAATGCCGTGCCAGCCGAGCGCCGTCGCAGCCGCGGCGTTGTTCGCGTTGTCGTCGATGAACACGAGCTCGTGCGGCGCGATGCCGGGCAGGTGCGGATCGATCCGCGCATGCATCTCGCGATAGATCGCCGGATCGGGTTTGACGAGCTTCACGCGGCCCGACACGACGATGTCCTTGAACCGGCGCAGCACCGGGAAGTTGTCCCACGCGTACGGAAACGTCTGGGCGGACCAGTTCGTCAGCCCGAACAGCGGCATTCCCTGTGCGTCCAGCCGGTCGACGAGCGCCGCGCCTTCTTCGAGCACGCCGCCGATCATCTCGTGCCAGCGCGCGTAGAACGCGCGGATCAGCGCTTCGTGCTCCGGAAACTTCGCGACGAGTTCGGCCGTGCCTTCCTCGATCGTCTGCCCGCCGTCCTGGCGGACCACCCAGTCCATCGCGCACACGTGCGTGAGGAACCAGCGGCGCTCGGCGGCGTCGGGAATCAGTTCGCGGTAAAGGTACTCGGGGCTCCAGTCGATCAGCACGCCGCCGAAATCGAACACCACGGCCTTGATCGTCATGCGAACTCCGTCGCGAGCACGTCCGCGAGCGGACGCGGCGTCACCGCGTTGCCCGACAGCGAATTGTTGTTCCAGATGAAGTGATGGTGCGCGACGATCTGCGCCGCCGACAGGTGGGCGCGCTCGTTCGTCGTGTGCAGGTCGGACACGACGGTCGTCCGGTAGCCGAGCAGCGCAGCACGGCGCGCGGCGGAATCGACGCAGAACTCGGTCGCATAGCCGCAGATCAGTACCGAACGGATGCCATGGCGCTCGAGCTGCGCCGCGAGCGGCGTGTCGTGAAACGCGTCGCTCGCCTCTTTGCGCACGCGCCAGTCGTCGCGACCGACGACCAGCCCCGCATGCAGTTCCCAGCCCGGCGTGCCGGGCACGATGTCGTCGCTCGCGTCGCCGTCGTGCTGCACGAAGCACACCGGCGCGTTCGCCGCGCGCGCCGCCGCCGTCAGCCGGTTGATGCCCGACACGACCTCGTCGAGCCGGTACGCGGGCTGAGCCCGCTCCACCAGCCCGCGCTGCATGTCGACCACGATCACCGCAGTGTCCGCCATTGCTTGCCCTCGCTGTTTTGTTCGGCCGTCGCTGGATCGCGATCCGGCCGTTACCGCGCGTTGCGTCAGATCGGCTGCGTGCGCGCGTCGAGCCACGCCTTCGCGTCGCCGCTCAGGTGTCGGCCGACGCGCTCGCGCACCGTCGCGTGATACGTGTTCAGCCACGCGCGCTCTTCGTCGTGCAGCATCTCGATCAGTACGCAGCGCGTGTCGATCGGGCACAGCGTCAGCGTCTCGAACGCGAGGAAATCGCCGAATTCCGTCTGTCCGGCCGCACGGTTCACGACCAGGTTCTCGATCCGGACGCCCCACTGGCCCGGGCGGTACACACCCGGCTCGATCGACGTGATCATCCCCTCTTCCATCGCCGTGTACGGCTCGGCCGGCGCGTAGTGCGAGATCACCTGCGGGCCTTCGTGCACGTTCAGGAAGTAGCCGACGCCGTGCCCGGTGCCGTGGCCGTAGTCGAGCCCGGCCGCCCACATCGGCGCGCGCGCGATCGCGTCGAGCATCGGCGAGCGGATGCCGCGCGGGAAGCGGGCGCGCGACAGCGCCATCATCGACTTCAGCACGATCGTGAAATCGCGCCGCTGCAGGTCGCTGACGGTGCCGACCGGCACGACGCGCGTGATGTCGGTCGTGCCCGTCATGTACTGGCCGCCCGAATCGATCAGCAGCAGGCCGTCGCCGGCGATCGTCGCGTGCGACTCGCGCGTCGCGTGATAGTGCGGCATCGCGCCGTTCGCGTTGAAGCCGGCGATCGTCGCGAAGCTCGCCGACACGTAGCCGGGGCGCCGGGCGCGCGCGGCCGTGAGCTTTTCCTCGATCGTCAGCTCGGTGATCGTCTCGCGATTGACGGCCTGTTCGAACCACGCGAAGAATTCGGCGAGCGCGGCGCCGTCGTGTTCCATCGTCACGCGCACGTGCTCGATCTCGGCGGCCGTCTTGCGCGACTTCGCGAACGTCGACGGATTCACGGCCTCGACGAGCTTCACGCCGGCCGGCACGGCCTCGAGCGTGCCGAACGTCACGCGGCGCGGGTCGATCAGCAGCGTCGCGCCGTCAGGCAGCGCCGCGAGCGATGCACGCGCGGCGTCGTACGCGCGGACGTCGACGCCATCCTGCGCGAGCGACGCGGCCAGCGCCGGCGGCACCTTGCCGTCGGCGACGAACAGCGTCGCGCGATCGGCGCCGATCATTGCGTGCGCAACGAACACCGGATTGAAGTTGACGTCCGCGCCGCGCAGGTTGAACAGCCATGCGAGATCGTCGAGCGTCGACACGAAATGCCACTGCGCGCCCTGCGCATGCATCGCGCGGCGCACCTCGGCGAGCTTGCTCGCGCGCGTCGTGTCGGCCTGCGGCGCCGCGTGCTCGAACACCGCGTCGCCGGGCAACCCCGGCCGCTCCGGCCAGATCGCGTCGAGCAGGTCGACGTCGGTACGCAGTGCGATGCCGCGCGCGCTCAGCGCGGCCGTCAGCCCGCGCGCGGCCGCGACGCCGAGCACCGCGCCGTCGACCCCGACCGTCGCGCCCGCCGCCACGTTCTGCGCGAGCCAGTCGACGTGCGGTGCGCTCTGCTGCCCGCCCGTCATCTTCATCAATTGCACGCCCGTGCCCGCCAGTTCGGCGTCGGCCTGCACCCAGTAGCGGCTGTCGACCCACAACCCCGCGAACTCCGCGGTCACGACCAGCGTGCCGACCGAGCCCGTGAAGCCGGACAGCCAGCGGCGCGCCTGCCAGCGTTCGGGCAGGTATTCGGACAGATGGGGATCGGCGGACGGCACGAGATAGGCGGCCAGGTTCTCGCGCGCCATGGCGTCGCGCAGCAGCGCGAGACGGGCCGGCACCGGCGAGACTTCGGGGAGACGGGCATTCATGATTTCACCTGAGAGCATTCAGCGACGGGCCGACAGCGCGACCGTCACGGCTACGGCGAGGAACGCGACGCCGGTGCAGACCGGCCATTCGAGCGTCTCGCCATCGTAAAACAGTCCCGAGAGATTGCCGACCATGCGGGCGGCGGCCGCGCCCACGATGCCGACGAGCACCGCGATCCACCACGCCGGCCGGCCCGTGCGCCGCATCGGGTGCAGCCAGCGGCCGAACCACCCGACGGCCGCTCCCAGGACAAGGATTCCAAACCAGTTCATTCGACGCCTTCTATAAATTCAGATTCGTCCCATAGGCGTGAACGTTGCCAGCGGCTAGCATCGATTCATCCATCGAACCCGAGACCAGCCGGGCGCCGCGAACATTCGAGTGTAGGGGCCGACTCGACGTTATGGCAAGCGCACACCGGCTGCCGTATTGAAGAAATTCTCATGCGAATCGCTCTGATCGATCCGGAGTCGCGTCATGCCGCACTCCTGAACCACCTGCTCTTCGCGGGCGGTCATGTATGCCACGCGTTTCCATCCAGCGCCGCATTCTTCGAGTGGCTCGCCGCCGACAATACCTGCGACATGCTGGTCATCGGCCACTGGGCGGGCGACCAGCCGGCGCAGGAAGTCATTCCGCGTGCGCAGGCGGTCCTGCCCGGGTTGCCGGCCATTGCCGTGATGCAGTCGGCGCGCGAGAGCGAAATCGTGTCGTGCCTGCACGCGGGCGCCGACGATTGCGTCGTGCGCCCCGTGAGCGGGCCCGAGCTGCTCGCGCGCGTCACCGCGCTGAGCCGGCGCGCCGGCGTGCGCCGGGCGCCCACCCGCTCGCGCGAAATGTATGGCGAATACGCATTCGACGCCACGCATTGCCTCGTGCGTTTCGGCGACGCAATCGTTTCACTCACGCCGAAGGAGTTCCGTTTCGCGCAGTTGCTGTTCACGAACGTGTCGCGGCCCGTATCGCGCGCCCATATCCTCGAAACGGTATGGGGCCGCCGCCGCGACATGAAGTCGCGCACGCTCGACACGCACGCGTCTCGGCTGCGCAGCAAATTGCATCTGCTTCCGGAGCGCGGCTACCGGCTGTTGCCGCTCTACGGCTTCGGCTATCAGCTCGACCGCGTTCCGATCGAGCCCCCAAATTCGCGCCCCCGCCACGCCGATGCCCGGTATGCAGCGAGTGAGGAAATCGCCGAAACGCTATAATATGGGGCTAAACGATAGCCCTCGATATGCAACTCCTCACGATCGGAATCAACCACCACACTGCGCCTGTCGCCCTGCGCGAACGCGTGGCGTTTCCGCTCGAGCAAATCAAGCCGGCTCTCGTCACGTTCAAGAACGTGTTTCTCGGCCCTCAGGCGCCCAATACGCCCGAGGCGGCGATCCTCTCCACCTGCAACCGTACCGAGCTGTATTGCGCGACAGACGATCGCGCGGCCCGTGAAGGCGCGCTCCGCTGGCTGTCGGAATATCACCGGATTCCGGTCGACGAACTGGCGCCGCACGTCTATGCGCTGCCGCAGTCGGAGGCGGTCCGGCACGCGTTTCGCGTCGCCTCCGGCCTCGATTCGATGGTGCTCGGCGAAACCCAGATTCTGGGCCAGATGAAGGACGCGGTTCGCACCGCGACGGAAGCCGGCGCGCTCGGCACCTATCTGAACCAGCTGTTCCAGCGCACGTTCGCGGTGGCGAAGGAAGTGCGCGGCACGACCGAAATCGGCACGCAGTCGGTGTCGATGGCCGCGGCCGCGGTTCGCCTCGCGCAGCGGATCTTCGAAAAGGTGTCCGATCAGCGCGTGCTGTTCATCGGCGCGGGCGAAATGATCGAGCTGTGCGCGACCCACTTCGCCGCGCAGGGCCCGCGCGAACTCGTCGTCGCGAACCGCACGGCCGAACGCGGCCAGCGGCTCGCCGAACGCTTCAACGGCCGCGCGATGCCGCTGGCCGACCTGCCCGCGCGCATGCACGAATTCGACATCATCGTGTCGTGCACCGCATCGACGCTGCCGATCATCGGCCTCGGCGCGGTCGAGCGCGCGGTGAAGGCGCGCCGCCACCGGCCGATCTTCATGGTCGACCTCGCGGTGCCGCGCGACATCGAGCCCGAAGTCGGCAAGCTGAAGGACGTGTTCCTGTACACCGTCGACGATCTCGGCGCGATCGTGCGCGAAGGCAACGCGTCGCGCCAGGCCGCGGTCGCCCAGGCCGAAGCGATCATCGAGACGCGCGTGCAGAATTTCATGCAATGGCTCGACACGCGCAGCGTCGTGCCGGTGATCCGTCACATGCATACGCAGGCCGACGCGCTGCGCCGGGCCGAAGTCGAAAAGGCACAGAAGCTGCTCGCGCGCGGTGAAGATCCGGCCGCCGTGCTCGAAGCCCTGTCGCAGGCGCTGACCAACAAGCTGATCCACGGCCCGACGAGCGCGCTCAACCGCGTCAACGGCGCCGATCGCGATTCGCTGATCGACCTGATGCGCGGCTTCTACCAGCACGCGCCGCGCTCGAACGACCAGTCCGGCCACTAGCGCCGCTCGGTCGCCCTGCCGCCGGCCGGTCGTCGTGCTGCCGCCGGCCTATCCTTTCCGAATACCCTTGCCCGGGAGCGCCGCTCCACACCATGAAGACGAGCATGCAACGCAAGCTCGACCAGCTTTCCACACGGCTGGCCGAACTGAACGACCTGCTGAGCCGCGAAAACGTCACGGCCGACCTCGACCAGTACCGCAAGCTGACGCGCGAACATGCGGAACTCGGCCCGGTCGTCGAGCAATACGCGCTATGGCGCCAGTCGCGCAGCGACGAAACGGCCGCGCAGGAGCTGCTCGCCGACCCGTCGATGCGCGATTTCGCGGAAGACGAAATCCGCAGCGCGCGCGAGGGCATGGCGCGCCTCGAGACCGAGCTGCAGAAGATGCTGCTGCCGAAGGACCCGAACGACGACCGCAACATCTTCCTCGAAATCCGCGCGGGTACGGGCGGCGACGAATCGGCGCTGTTCGCGGGCGACCTGCTGCGCATGTACCTGCGCTTCGCGGAGCGCCAGCGCTGGCAGGTCGAGATGATGTCGGAAAGCCCGTCGGATCTCGGCGGCTACAAGGAAGTGATCGTGCGGATCGCGGGCCAGGGCGCGTATTCGCGCCTGAAATTCGAATCGGGCGGGCATCGCGTGCAGCGCGTGCCGGCCACCGAGACGCAGGGGCGCATCCATACGTCCGCGTGCACGGTCGCGGTCATGCCCGAAGCCGACGAGATCGGCGAGGTCGAGATCAATCCGGCCGACCTGCGCATCGACACGTTCCGCGCGTCCGGCGCGGGCGGCCAGCACATCAACAAGACCGATTCGGCGGTGCGCGTCACGCACATCCCGACCGGGATCGTCGTCGAGTGCCAGGACGACCGCTCGCAGCACAAGAACAAGGATCGCGCGCTGAAGGTGCTCGCCGCGCGCATCAAGGACAAGCAGTACCACGAGCAGCATGCGAAGGAAGCCGCGACGCGCAAGAGCCTGATCGGCTCCGGCGACCGCTCGGAGCGAATCCGCACGTACAACTTCCCGCAGGGCCGCATGACCGACCACCGGATCAACCTGACGCTGTACCGGCTCGAGGCGATCATGGACGGCGATCTCGACGAACTGATCGGCGCGCTCGTCACCGAGCACCAGGCCGAGCTGCTCGCGTCGCTCGGCGACGCCGACTGAGGCCGCGATGCCCGACACCACCGCCGACGCCCTGCTGCGCGCCTCGCCGCTCGACCCGGTCGATGCGCGCGTGCTGCTCGCGCACGCGCTCGGCTGGACCCGCACGCAACTGATCACGCGCGGCGACGCGCCGCTCGACGCCGCCGCGGTCGAACGCTACCGCGCGCTCGAAGCGCGTCGCGTCGCCGGCGAGCCGGTCGCGCAGCTGGTCGGCATGCGCGAGTTCTTCGGCCGCCCGTTCGACGTGACGCCCGACGTGCTGATCCCGCGCCCCGAAACCGAGTTGCTCGTCGAAGCGGCGCTCGATGCGATCGACGGGCTGCCGCATGCGGCCGTGCTCGACCTCGGCACCGGCAGCGGCGCGATCGCGGTGTCGATCGCGGCCGAGCGTCCCGATACGCGCGTGTGGGCGCTCGACCGCTCGCCGGCCGCGCTCGCGGTCGCACAACGCAACGCGGACAAGCTGCTCGACGCGCACCGCCCCGGCGGCCCGCTGCACTGGCTGCAGAGCGACTGGTACGCGGCGCTCGATCCGGCGCTCGCGTTCGATACGATCGTCAGCAACCCGCCGTACATCGCGCAGCACGATCCGCACCTCGCGCAAGGCGACCTGCGTTTCGAGCCGCGCGGCGCGCTCACCGACGACGCCGACGGCCTCAGCGCGATCCGCACGATCGTCGCGGGCGCCGGCGCCCGTCTGAAACCGGGCGGCACGCTGTGGATCGAGCACGGCTACGACCAGGCCGAAGCCGTGCGCGCGATCCTGGTGTCGCACGGCTTCGTCGCGGTCGAATCGCTCGCCGATCTCGCCGCCATCGAGCGCACGACCGGCGGCCGCCTGCCGGCCTGACGCCCGGCCCGCCCGGTTGAAATCCGCTATCATTTCGATCTAACGCCCCGCAAACGCAAGGTCAGTCATGGACACCCAACAACGTATCAAGCAAATCGTCGACGAAAACCAGGTCGTGCTCTTCATGAAGGGCAACGCGCAATTTCCGATGTGCGGCTTCTCGGGCCGCGCCGTGCAGGTGCTGAAGGCCTGCGGCGTCGACCAGTTCAAGACGGTCAACGTGCTCGAGGACGATGAAATCCGCCAGGGCATCAAGACATTCTCGAACTGGCCGACCATCCCGCAGCTCTACGTGAAGGGCGAATTCATCGGCGGCTCGGACATCATGATGGAGATGTACCAGTCGGGCGAACTGCAGCAACTGTTCGCCGCCGCGTAATACGCGGCGCCCGTCCCCTTTTCGATGGCATCTCCCAGCGCGC
This sequence comes from Burkholderia sp. BCC0506, assembly GCF_902833145.1. GTDB lineage: Bacteria > Pseudomonadota > Gammaproteobacteria > Burkholderiales > Burkholderiaceae > Burkholderia. Next base: position 8,175 of record NZ_CADFEN010000016.1, read on the forward strand.
CGCCACGCCGGCTGATCGTCGCGATCACCGGCGCCACCGGCGCGATCTACGGTGTGCGGCTGCTCGACCTGCTGCGCGCCGCCGGCGGCGTCGAAACGCACCTGCTGATTTCGAACGCCGGCTGGCTCAACATCCAGCATGAACTGAAGCTGCCGAAGGCCGATGTCGAAAGCCGTGCGGACGTCGTGCATTCGGTGCGCGACGTCGGCGCGACGATCGCGTCGGGCTCGTTCGCGACCGACGGCATGGTGATCGCGCCCTGCTCGATGAAGACGCTCGCAAGCGTCGCGCACGGGCTGTCGGACAACCTGATCACGCGCGCGGCCGACGTCACGCTGAAGGAACGCCGCCGTCTCGTGCTGATGGTGCGCGAAACGCCGTTCAACCTCGCGCATCTGCGCAACATGACCGCCGTCACCGAAATGGGCGGCATCGTCTTTCCGCCGCTGCCGGCGTTCTATGCGATGCCGAAGACGATCGAGGAACTCGTCGACCAGACCGTCACGCGCGTCCTGGACCTGTTCGCGCTCAGCGCGCCGCTCACGACGCCGTGGGCCGGCATCCGGCACGCGCAGTAGTCCGCGTCGCTTCTGCGCGCATCTTCGCCGGTTCACGCAGCAACTTCGCCTATTTTCTGCCTTTAGATGCGAAGCTGCATCCGAAAGCCTGTCGTCGCCCGGATTATCAACATACAGGCGTCAATCAAATTCCGGTTCGCCGATTTATCAATGCACGGTACGCGCCTATAGTCACAGGCAAACCCTTTCGCAGGTCACCACCATGAACCGCTTGCCTTCGCTGTACCTGTCCCACGGCGCCCCGACGCTGCCGATCGACCCGACGCTGCCGTCCGGCGCGTTCACCCACCTCGGCGCCGAATTGCCGCGCCCGCGCGCGGTGCTGATGCTGTCCGCGCACTGGGGCACGCAACGGCCGGTCGCGAGCGTCGCCGCGCATCCGGACACGATCCACGACTTCTACGGTTTCCCGCAGGCGCTGTACGACATCCGCTATCCGGCGCCGGGCGCACCCGACGTCGCCGAGCGCGCGGCCGCGCTGCTGAACGCGGCCGGCATCGCGACCGCGACGACCGAACACGGCCTCGATCACGGCGCGTGGGTACCGATGCTGCTGATGTTCCCGGAAGCCGACGTGCCGGTCGCGCAGTTGTCGATCCAGCCGCGCGCGGACGCCGCGCATCACTTCGCGCTCGGCCGCGCGCTGCGGCCGTTGCGCGACGAAGGCGTGATGGTGATCGGCTCGGGCCAGATCACGCACAACCTGCGCGCCGCCGATTTCGGCGCGGCGCCCGAGGATGCGGACCCGCGCGTCGCGGAATTCACCGACTGGTTCGAGGCGAAGCTTGCCGCGCGCGACGTCGACGCGCTGCTCGACTACCGCCGGCAGGCGCCGCACGCGGCGCTGATGCATCCGACCGACGAGCACCTGCTGCCGGTCTTCGCGGCGCTCGGCGCGGCGGACGACGACTACCGGCTCGGCATCCAGTCGCTCGGCACCTACCAGCGCGTGCTCGCGATGACGAACTACGTGTTCACGAGCGCCGACGCCTGAACCCGGACGGCGGCGCAACCGCCGGGCCAGCAAAAAGCCCGCCCGAGCATCGCTCGGGCGGGCTTTTTTCACCGCATCCTGCCGCCGCCGAATCCGGCGGCAGGCCAGGCGTCAGGCACCGATCCCTTCGAGGATCTCGTCGTGCGACTCGCGCTCGTCGAGATACTGGGTCCGGTAACCGGTATTCACGCCCCAGAAGTAGAACACCAGCGAGATCGCCGCGACGACCAGCATGTCCCAGCCGTACGGCAGGTAGCCGTAACCGCCGAATTCCTTGCTGCCGATCAGCGACAGCACGGCCATCGTCGGCAGGTACGCGACCAGCCACCATGCGGCCTTCAGGTCGGCGCCCCAGCCGGTCCAGCCCGACTTCGCCTGGAAGTAGAAATACACCGGCAGCGCGACGATCATCAGCAGGATGATTTCGCCCGTCAGCGGCCACTTCGCCCAGTACAGGATCAACGACGCGCACACGAACGCGAACGGTGCGATCAGTTTCATCAGCGGAATCGACAGCGGGCGCTCGATGTCGGTCGCCGAGCGGCGCAGCGCCATCAGGCTGATCGGGCCGGTCAGGTACGAGATCACCGTCGCCACCGAGATCACCGCCGCGAGCGAGCTCCAGCCGCGGAAGAAGAACAGGAACACGAACGACACGAGCAGGTTGAACCACATCGCCTGGCGCGGTACACCGTAGATCGGATGCACGTTGCCGAACATCTTCGGCATCGTGTTGTTGCGCTCCATCGCGTAGATCATGCGGGTGGTCGTGGCCATGTAGGTCGTGCCGGTGCCGCTCGGGCTGATGAACGCGTCGACGTACAGCAGGATCGCGAGCCAGTTCAGGTTCAGCGCGATCGCGAGTTCCGCGAACGGCGACGAGAAGTTGAAGTGCGCCCAGCCCTTCGCGACGTCGGCCGGGTTCACCGAGCCGATGTAGGCCATCTGCAACAGCACGTAGATCACGAGTGCGAGCAGGATCGACGTGATCACCGCGAACGGCACGCTGCGCGACGGGTTACGCGCTTCGCCCGCGAGGTTCACCGGGCTCTGGAAGCCGTTGAACGCGAACACGATGCCGCTCGTCGCAACCGCGGTCAGCACGGCCGACCAGCCGTACGGCGCGAAGCTCGCGTTGGACGCGGTGCCGAGGTTCTCCGAATGGAAGCTCGTCAGCATCAGGCCGAGGATCGTGAGGCCGGGGATCAGGAACTTGAAGATCGTGATCGCGGTGTTCGCGCGCGCGAAAGCCTTGACGCCCCAGTAGTTCAGCATGAAATAGATGACGACCAGCACGGCCGACAGCAGCAGGCCGGGTGTCGTCAGCTCACCGTTCACGAACAGCGCGTGCGCCCACGGATACGGCCACGTGCTCATGTACTGGATCGACGCTTCGGCCTCGATCGGAATCACGGATACGATCGCGATCCAGTTGGCCCATGCGCTGATGAAGCCCACCAGCGAACCGTGCGAGTAGCGTGCGTAACGCACCATGCCGCCCGATTCGGGGAACATCGCGCCCAGTTCCGCATACGTCAGCGCAATCGCCAGAATCACGACAGCGCCGATGATCCATGCGCAGATCGCCGCCGGACCGGCGATCTTCGCGGCCTTCCAGGCACCGAACAGCCAGCCCGAGCCGATAATCGAACCCAGCCCCGTCAGCATCAATGCAAACGGGCCGATGTTCCGTTGAATAGAACTCTTCACATCCTCTCCTGTGTCTCAAAAAGCATGGTCGGCCTGCGGTCCGGGATCGGCTCGGACAGCACCGCGCACGCATTCTTGGGGGGACGGTTACCCGATCGGGGCAACCCGTCCGCGCGGCGCGTAGTTTAACGGTTGCACCTCGAACGTGGCGCCAAAATCGATCGGCCCCTACAAAAAATTCGCATCGCTTGCAAGCTTTGTAAACCTGATCTCCGCAATAACCCTGATAGCATGGGAATACGGTTGACCGTCGGACCGATTAGCCGTATAAAGGACTTCGCAGGATTTCAAGCGGCGAGTGAATTGGTTCTTTCGTAGTTCGCCCATCAACGGTACTCCGGTTGGTCCTATTACCCCCTTCCTTGATTTTCCGCACCCATGGGCTTCGGCCCCGTTTTATCTTTTTAGGAACAAGTAACATGGCAACCGGTACCGTCAAGTGGTTCAATGACGCAAAGGGCTTCGGCTTCATCACCCCGGAAGGCGGCGGCGACGATCTGTTCGCGCACTTCTCGGAAATCCGCGTCGAAGGCTTCAAGACGCTGCAAGAAAACCAGAAGGTTGAATTCGAAGTGAAGACGGGCCCGAAGGGTCTGCAAGCTGCGAACATCCGTCCGGTCTAAGCTTGGCGCGATCATTCGTGTAAAAAAGCCCCGCTTCGGCGGGGCTTTTTGTTTTGGGCGCCGGTCGCCGCCCGGCCTCGCCCTTCGAGCCGCCCGCCGTTCAGCCGAACAGTCGCTGCGCGTGAATGCCGAGCCCCGTCGCGACACTCGCGAGACGGTCGCCGAACACCGGCTGCGCATCCGGGAATGCGGCGGCGAGCGCGCCCGACAGGAATGCGAGCCCCGTCGACCCCCCGGTGAAATACAGCGCACCGACATCGCGCGGCGCCACGCCCGCGAGCCGCACCGTTTCGCGCGCGGCGTCGACGATGCGCGCGGTATCGTCGCGGCTCGCGTCGACGAGGCGATCCGCGTCGAACGCGATCTGCAGGTCTTCCTCCACGTCGTTCAGGTCAATCACAGTCTCCCCGCCCGCCGCGACGCCGATCTTCGCCTCTTCCGCGCGCGCCATCAGCGCATGCCCGAGCCGCTGCTCGACCACGCGCGTGAGCCGGTCGTACTGTCGCACGTCCTGGTACAGGTGCTTCATCAGCTTCAGCTCGCCGATCCGCTTCGGCGTGTAGACGGTGTTGATCAGGTGCCAGGTCGCGAGATCGAAGTAGATCTTGTTCGGCAGCTCGCGCCCTTCCGGGTCGAGCGAACGGTAGCCGAATGCCGGCAGGATCGCGGCCAGCTCGACACGCCGGTCGTAGTCGGTACCGGCGACGTGCACGCCGTGGTGCGCCAGCACGTCGTCCTTGCGCTCGAGGCGCGTCATCCGGTCCGGGCCGACGCGCACGAGCGAGAAGTCGGACGTGCCGCCGCCGATGTCGGCGACGAGCACGAGGCGCTCGGCCTGCTGACGCGACTCGTAGTCGAATGCGGCGGCGATCGGTTCGTACTGGAAGTGAACGTCCGCGAAGCCGACCGATTGCGCCGCCGCCGCGAGCTGAGCTTGGGCGAGGCGGTCGGCGCGCGGATCGTCGTCGACGAAGAACACCGGCCGGCCGAGCACCGCGCGGCCGATCGGCGCACCCGCGCACGCTTCGGCCTTGCGCTTCAGGTGCGTCAGGAAGCGCGCGATGATTTCGGTGTACGCGATCGCGCTGCCGTCGCCGAGATCGGTCGTCGTTTCCGCGAGCGGCGAGCCGAGGATGCTCTTCATCGAGCGCATCAGGCGGCCGTCGAAGCCGTCGATATAGGAGGTCAGCGCCGCCCGGCCGTATTCGACCGTCTCTTCGTCGTTGTTGAAAAAGATCGCGGTGGGCAGCGTCAGGTGGTCGCCCTCGACGGGCGCGAGGCGCATGCCGTCGCCGTCGGGCAGCGCCACGGCGGAATTGGACGTGCCGAAATCGATCGCGCAGTAAGTCATGGGAAATTGCCGCAGCAGGCCGGCGCGAAAACGGAAAGGACGGGCTTTTTAACATGAAGCCCGCGGGATCACAACCGGGGCCGGCCAGCGGTGCCGCGCAACGGGCGCCGGTGGCGACGGCGCGCGGCGTGGCGCGCCGGAAACCTGCGCGGACAGGATGCGCGACGCAGCCTGCCCGCCTGCGGCGTCAGGCTGCCGCGTCGAAGCTCTTTTTCCACGCGCCGGCGTAGACGACTTCGCCGATCGCGTGGCGCGTGCGCGGCGCCTTCTCGCGATCGCGCAGCACGGGATCGAGCTTGTCGACGTTGCCGTAATGGCCGAGCGAGATGATCGCCGGGATCGCGACGTCCGCCGGAATCGCGAATGCGTCGCGGAAGGCCTTCGCGTCGAACCCGCTCATCTGGTGCGCGGCGAGGCCCAGTGCGTGCGCCTGCAGCACCAGCGACATCGCGGCGGCGCCGGCGTCGTAGAGCGCGGTCGGCGCCGGCTCGCCCTTCGGCGTGAGCGTGTGCGCGGTCACCGCGATCAGCACCGGCGCGGGCGCATTCCAGCCCTGGTTGAACGGCACCAGCGTCGCGAATGCGCGCTTGAACGCGTCTTCGTCCCGGGTGCGATCGAATACGATGAAACGCCACGGTTGCGCGTTGTACGCGGACGGCGCCCAGCGTGCCGCTTCGAGCACCGCGTGGAGATCGCCGGCGCTGACGGGTTCGTCCGAATACGCGCGCGGGCTCCAGCGGCCCGCGATCAGATCGTGAATCGAAACAGTGGTGGGAGCAGGTTTGACGGACATGCGGTTCCTCGCTGACATCGATGAAGGGGCGCGAACGCCCGGCGAAACGCAAGCATACCCGCTTGAGCGATTGCGCGCCCGGTCCTGCCGCGCTATGCAAATCGCCGTACGTCCAATGGCCGGCCGCGGCCCGCGCAGCCGGCCGGAGCCGCCGCGATCAGGCTGCCTGCGCGGCCGCGCGCGACGGGCCGCGGTTGATCCGCAGCACGATCAGCGCCCCGACGATGCACAGCCCGCCGGAAATCATCGACGCGATCGTATAGGTGCCGAGGCTCGCGCGCAGCAGCCCGGCACCGAGCGCCGCGAATGCCGCGCCGAGCTGGTGGCCGGCGACGATCCAGCCGAACACGACCGGCGCCGCGGCCTTGCCGAACACGTCGGTCGCAAGCCGCACGGTGGGCGGCACGGTCGCGATCCAGTCGAGCCCGTAGAACATCGCGAACAGCGGCAGCCCGAAGAAATCGATCCCGAACGCATGCGGCAGGTAGATCAGCGACAGCCCGCGCAGCCCGTAGTACCAGAACAGCAGCACGCGGTTGTCGTAACGGTCGGACAACCATCCCGACAGCGTCGTGCCGAACAGGTCGAACACGCCCATCGCCGCGAGCAGCGACGCGCCCTGCACTTCGGTCATCCCGTAATCGCTGCACATCGCGATCAGGTGCGTGCCGACGTAGCCGTTGGTACTCGCGCCGCAAATGAAGAAGCTGAAGAACAGCAGCCAGAAGTCGCGCGAGCGGCTCGCCATCAGCAGCGTGCGGAACGCGACCGCGAGCGGGTTCTCCTTCGTCGCGTCGGGCGCGGGCGGCGCATCGGCCGGTTCGCCGTACGGGCGCAGTTGCACGTCGGCCGGCCGCTCGGGCAGCAGGAACGCGACGAGCGGAATCACGATCGCGGCCGCCAGCGCGACGACCAGCACGACCGGCCGCCAGCCGTGGCGCTGCGCGATCGCCGCGAGCATCGGCAGGAACACGAGCTGGCCGGTGGCGGTGCTCGCGGTCAGGATCCCCATCACGAGGCCGCGCCGCGCATGGAACCAGCGCGTGACGAAGGTCGCGGACAGCGTCAGCGCGACGACGCCCGTCGAGCAGCCGACCATCAGCCCCCAGATCACCACCATCTGCCAGCTCTGCGTCATCATCGACGATAGCGCGACGCCCGCGCCCATCGTCGCGAGTGCGGTGAGGATCGTCGGGCGCAGCCCGAAGCGCTGCATCGCGGCGGCTGCGAACGGCCCCGTGAGGCCGTACAGCGCGATGTTCACCGAAATCGCCAGCGAAATCGCCGCGCGGCTCCAGCCGAGCTCGCGTTCGAGCGGCACCATCAGCACGCTCGGCGTCGCGCGCGTGCCGGCCGCCGCCAGCAGGATCAGGAATACCACCGCCGCCGCGAGCCATCCGTAATGGAAGCGCCCGCCGATTCGTGTCACCGCCCAGTTCATCTTCGCGTTCTCCAGTTGGCGGCTCCGGTGCCATCGCACCTTCCGCCCCGACCAGGCCACCTCCGCCGCGCATTTCAACGTCGGCTGACCCGGGCCGACGCTTGGCATTCGTCTGTCGATCCGGACGATTGTTACCGACCGGTCACAACTGTGTTGCGATCGTAGTGACCAGTCGGTAACATGTCAAGCAAGTCATTACGTAGTCGAGGGTCATCATGTCGGGCATCGAGGTCGCCAAACCGCTCGCGCGACGCACGCGCCGGCCGATCGACGGCGCCACCGCGCAGGAGCATCTGCTGCGTGCCGCCGAGGAGCTGTTCTACAAGGAAGGCGTGCGAACGGTCGGCGTCGAGGCGGTGGTGGAGCGCGCAGGCGTCAACAAGATGAGCCTGTACCGCCAGTTCTCGTCGAAGGACGAGCTGATCCTCGCGTATCTGGAACGGATGGACGCGTGCTTTTTCGAGCGGTTCGACGCGAGCGTCGCGAAGCATCCGGGCCAGCCGAAGGCGCAGTTGATCCAGTATTTCGTCGACCTCGCCGAGCGCGCGACGCAGAAGGACTATCGCGGCTGCCCGTTCGTCAACGTGGCCGCCGAATTCCCGGACGCATCGCACCCGGCGCGCGAACGCGTCGCGCAGAACAAGGAACAACTGATGAAACGGCTCGTCGCGCTGTGCGAAGGCGCCGGCGCGCGACAGCCGAAGGCGCTCGCCGATGCGCTCGCGCTGGTGGTCGAAGGCATCTACGCGGCGAGCCAGACCTACCGGCACGGCGAAACGCCGATCGGCATCGCGCCCGCGCTCGTCACGCAGTTGATCGAAGCGGCCTGCGCGTGACGGGCCGCGCGCGTTCGCTGCGCACGCGCCCGCTACAATGCGGCCCTCGCCGCCCTTCCGCCCGACTGGTATCACGATGACCGACACCCGCCCCGACTCGCACGACGACATTCTCGCCGCCACGCGGCACTGGCTCGCGCGCGCGGTGATCGGGCTCAACCTGTGCCCGTTCGCGAAAAGCGTCTACGTGAAGGAACAGGTGCGCTACGCGATCAGCGAAGCGACGACACTCGAGGACGCGCTCGCCGACCTCGAAACCGAACTGCGCGCGCTCGACGCGGCGGACCCGCAGCAGGTCGACACGACGCTCGTGATCTATCCGCACGCGTTCGCCGATTTCGTCGACTACAACGACGCGCTGTTCTTCGCCGAGCGGCTCGTGCAGCAATTGCGACTCGACGGCGTGCTGCAGATCGCGAGCTTCCATCCGCAATACCGGTTCGACGGCACCGAACCGGACGACATCGAAAACTACACGAACCGCGCGCCCTATCCGATCCTGCACCTGCTGCGCGAGGACAGCATCGCGCGCGCGGTCGACGCGTTCCCGGACGCGTCCGCGATCTACGAAAAGAATCAGGAAACGCTGCGCCGCCTCGGCCACGAAGGCTGGCGCGAATGGATGCGCCGGCCAGGCGACGACGTCTGACGCATCGGGTAGCATCCGGGTGGCGCGCGGCAGGCGCGTCGCCCGTTCGGCCGCGTGCCGCGCCGGGTGCAGCCGGTTCCTCGCTCCGCTCAGTCCGCCGCCGGCTCGACAGCCGCCGCGGGCGCCGGTACGAAGAAGCGCTCGTTCAGCTCGGCAAGCCCGAACATCGCGAGGATCTCGTTCAACCGCTCGCCGGGCTTGCGACGCGGCAGGTTCTTGTACTGCGCGATGATCAGCTCGTTCTTCATCGAATGCTCCCAGCCCACAAGCTCGGTCACGCTGACCTGATAGCCGTGCGCTTCGAGCTGCAGGCAGCGCAGCACGTTGGTGATCTGGCTGCCGAATTCGCGCGTATGCAGCGGATGGCGCCACACCTCGGTCAGCGCGTTCGCGAGCGACTTGCCCTTGTTCCTGCGCAGCACGCCCGCGACTTCCGCCTGGCAGCACGGCACCAGCACGATGTGCTGCGCGCGCTTCGCGAGCGCGAAGCGGATCGCGTCGTCGGTCGCCGTGTCGCACGCGTGCAGCGCGGTGACGACGTCGACCGTATCGGGCAGTCGCGGCGACGTGATCGAATCGGCGACCGACAGGTTCAGGAACGACATCCCGCCGAAGCCGAGCCGCGCGGCGAGCTCGGTCGAGCGCGTGACGAGCTCCTCGCGCGTCTCGATGCCGTACACGTGCGACGCGAACGCCGGCGTGCCGTGCCCCGGCTGCTGCTTGAAGAACAGGTCGTACAGGATGAAGCCGAGATACGACTTGCCGGCGCCGTGATCGACGAGCGTCACGTGGCTTTTGTCGGCCTGCACGCCGGCGAGCAGCGGCTCGATGAACTGGAACAGGTGATAGACCTGCTTCAGCTTGCGGCGGCTGTCCTGGTTCAGCTTCCCGTCGCGGGTGAGGATGTGCAGTTCCTTCAGCAGCTCGACGGACTGCTCCGGGCGGATTTCGTGGGTCTTGTTCGACATCGTGAAGCGGCGCCGGGCCACGGTCGGTCGACCACGGCCCGGCGGCGGAAATTCGTGAGGAATGGCGACAGTTTACCGAAAATGCGCGGTCAGGCCCGGGCGCCGATCCGCCACAGCGACGTGACCTCGGCGCGACGCGCCGCATGCAGCGGATCGTCGGCGTCCGTCGACTTCGGGTGCGCGGGCCGGATGTCGTCGCGGCCGAGCACGACGAGGCCGGCTTCGTCGATCCATTGCAGCAAGGTGTCGCGCGGCCGCAGGCCGAGATGCTCGGCGAAATCGGACAGGATCAGCCAGCCTTCGCCGCCGGGCTCCAGATGCGCGGCCAGCCCCGCGAGGAAACCGCGCAGCATGCGGCTTTCCGGGTCGTAGACCGCGTATTCGATCGGCGCGCTCGGCCGGGCCGGCACCCACGGCGGGTTGCAGACCACGAGCGGCGCACGGCCGGCCGGAAACAGGTCGGCCTCGACGATATCGACGTGGCCCGCGTAGCCGAGCCGCGCGACGTTCTCGCGCGCGCAGGCGAGCGCACGCGGATCCTGGTCGGTCGCGACGATGCGCTCGACGCCGCGCGAGGCGAGCACCGCCGCCAGCACGCCGGTGCCCGTGCCGATATCGAACGCGAGCGACGTCGCCGGCAGCGGCGCGCGCGCGACGAGCTCGACGTATTCGCCGCGCACCGGCGAGAACACGCCGTAGTGCGGATGGATCGGCGCGCCGCCGAGCGCCGGGATCGGCACGCCCTTCTTGCGCCATTCGTGCGCACCGACGAGGCCGAGCAGCTCGCGCAGCGACACGACCGACGGCGCGCCGCCGGGGCCGTACGCTTCCTCGCAGGCCGCGCGCACGTCGGGCGCGCGGCGCAGCGGAATCGTGTAATCGGCGTCGAGCGGGATCAGCAGCATGCCGAGCGTGCGGGCGCGCTGCGATTGCGCGAGACGATGCAGGTTGAATGCTTCGACGCCGGCCGCGGCTTTCGCCTTCTTCGGCTTGCGTTCGACACGGCGCGCCATCGCCTGCACGAGCTGGCGCGCATTCTGGAAGTCGCCCTGCCAGACGAGCGCGGTGCCCTCGCATGCGAGGCGGTAGGCCGCGTCGGCGGTGAAGCGGTCGTCGGCGGGTACCGCGCGCTTCGGCGGTTGCACACCGGCTTCGGAGCGCCAGCGCACGGCATGATCGACGCCGTCGGCGTCGGTCCAGTGGAAAACGGGGGAATCGGTCACGCGAACTCGGTTACGGTTGGCTTCAGCGGCGGCGAGAATTCGCCGCGCGGACCACACCATACCGCGCTTTGCCCGCCCCGGCAAAAACAGGCGCCGCGACGCCCGCCCGCGAGCGTTCGTCGCGGCGCACCCGTCAATCAGGCGAGATCGACGGTTTCCGCACCGGGGGCATCGCGCTTGACGGCCGCGATGCCGTCCTCGCGTGCCTGCGCGCTGCTGTACGTTTCGCTCGTGCCGATGACCTGGTGGTTGGCGGCCCGCAGATTGAACATCGGCTGGCCGTTGTGGGCGAGCTTGCGCTCGTAACGCGCGTCGAGCGGCGCATTCTCCTGCACGGACGCGATCCCGTTTTTCGCGCCGCCTTTCTGCTCGTACCGTTCGCTCGCGAGAATGATCTCGCCGTTCGCCGACTTCAGGTGGAAATAGTACTCACCGTTCGTGGCTTTCTTGATCTCGAATTTTGCCGCCATGGAGTTCCCCTAAAAGTATGTCCGACCCTCGGACATCGGCCAGTGTAAGGGGTTGCACCGACAAAAATCGACATTTTGCGAAGATAAGCATTAAAGACTGTCAAATGGCGAGTCTTCGACACATTTGACCGATGTTGAATTCCGGGCGGACGACCTACCCGCCCCACCCCGGCATGGTCGGCAGACGCAGCGTGCACGCATCGTTGAAGTGCACGGTGCCGAGCACACTGCCGGCAAGCCGGCCGCGCAGCGCATACGGCAACTCGCCGTTCGCGGCCGCGCCCGGCAGGTTCCACGCCTGCCGCGCGGCGGCAAAGGCCGACACCGAAACGGGCACGTCGAGCACGGCCTCGCCGAACCGCGGCACGGTGCCCGCCCGATCGCTGACACCGCTCGCGAACGGCGTGCCGTTCAGGTCGAGCGCGACCGAGATGCCGTCGTAGTCGATCGGCGCATCGTTCGGATTCTGCACACGCAACTTCAGGCTGAACCGCATCTCGAGGCCCTGCCCGACCAGCGGGTCGAGCCCGGCGACCGACACGCGCACCGGCTCGCGCGTGAGCCCCGCGCAACCGCCCAGCAGGAACACGGCCGCGAACAGCAGCAGCACGGCGCACAGCGGCGCGATTCGGAACGGGACGCGTGACATGGGAAGACCTCCTCGTGGCGATCGGTGAACGGGTCGTCGATGCATTGTACCGACCGTGCCGCCGCTCGCCGGGTTTCGTAGTTTGGGCCGCCACGCGAGATCGTTAATAGATTAAAACTACGAAATTACCAGCGAAACGGAAAGCGCATTAACGACTTTCAGCATTCAATGAAGCGTCTGGAATTCAATAGATGCTCTTTCTAATTTTTTCGTTTCCTTTACCCAAAACCATCAAGTATATTTACGCATCCTTGGAGCAAGCCGACAAACCTTGAAGCCGCATGACGGCGAATTTACGGGATGGCGACACGCTGTCCTTCCGTCCTGCGGACTGGCCCGGCCAGCCCCGTAGGTCGTCGGTTCAAAGGGATTGCGCGCCCGCGCCGGGCGTGCGGCCCCGTGTCGTGCGCGCGAAATCAATTCAGTACAACACGCGCCCGGCCATTTTGAACCGGCCAGTTAACCGACATCCGGAAATTCAGAGGGGGCAGTAAACCATGATTACCTTCACGTAGTCGGCCGACATCTTTTCGAATAATCCGTCATTGGCATTTTTTCGCTGTTGATTAAACGGCGAGGGGATTGCTTTTGCCGGCGTTTTCGCAGCACTGAACGATTCTTTCAACAATCGAGGTTTCAGTCATGTCGATCCATATTCGCAAGATGCGTTATCTGCCGCTCGTCGCCGCACTCGCGCTCGCCGGGTGCGGCGGCGACGACGGCGGTGCAGGCTCCGCTTCCGCGCTCAGCTCCGCCGGCGCGCCGCATGCGGGCTCGTCGCCCGCCGTCACCGCGCCGCCGAGCGCCTCCAACGTCGACAAGAGCGTCTCGCCCGTCGAACTGCCGGACACCGTGGTGCCCGTGAACTACCGGCTGTGGTTCCGCCCCAACGACGCGCTGAACGCGTTCGACGGCCGCGCCGACGTCGAGATCAAGGTGCTCAAGCCGGTCAACAACATCGTGATCGCCGGTCACCGGATCAAGTTCACCAACGGCCGCATCACGCTGCAGCCGGGCAACATCCAGCTGATCGCGACGCCGCAGGACAAGGGCGACTTCTATCAGCTGCGCCCCGTCGCCGGCACGATCGCGCCGGGCAACTATTCGCTCCACATGGAGTGGTCGGGCATCATCAACTTCAAGTCGTACGACGATCCGGTCAACCACACGGGCGGCAGTTGCGGCGACGATCCGTATCCGGGCTGCTCGGCCGCGGAGGGCGTGTTCCGCGTCGACCTGAAGGGCACCGACGGCAAGACGAGCGGCGCGATCCTGACGCAGGGCGAAACCAACCTGGCGCGCCAGTGGTTCCCCGGCTGGGACGAGCCGGCGTTCCGCCCGACCTATGAAGTGACGGCCGAAGTGCCGCAAAGCTGGCGCGTCGTGTCGAACGCGGCCGAGAAGCCGTCGACCAACGTCGGCGGCGGCTACAAGCTCGTGCAGTTCGAGAAGACCCCGCCGATGCCGTCGTACCTGCTGTTCTTCGGCGGCGGCATGTTCGACACCTACGAGGACGACTTCACGAGCCCGCTGCCGGGCGGCAAGGGCGGCCTGCACCTGCGCGTGTTCACGCCGCCGGGCATGAGCGAGTGGGCGAAGCCGGCGATGGACCGCACCAAGCAGGCGCTCGACTTCTACTACCGCTACACGGGCATCGCGCTGCCGCTGACGAAGTTCGACACGGTCGCCGCGAACGACGCGTTCAAGGAGCAGAAGGACCTGAACTTCGGCGGGATGGAGAACTGGGGTTCGATCCTCGAGTTCGCCGACGATATCCTGCCGCAGCCGGGCCAGCCGATGTCGCGCTACGGCAACGAAGTGCTGACGCATGAAGTGGCGCACCAGTGGTTCGGCGATCTCGTCACGACGGACTGGTGGGACAACGTGTGGCTCAACGAATCGTTCGCGACGTTCTTCGAGACGAAGACGACGATCCAGTTCTTCCCCGACGAGTTCAGCTGGCTCGACCAGGTGAAGAACAAGTATCGCGTGATCAATCGCGACATCGGCCCGAACGCGTTCCCGGTCGCGCCGAACTTCAACGGCTGGGCGTCGAACGACTTCGTGCTGAGCGCCAGCGCGTTCACGTACGACAAGGGCGGTCACGTGCTGAAGACGCTCGAGAACTATCTCGGCGAGCAGACGCTGCGCCGCGGCCTGCAGCAGTACCTGGTCGACTACTCGTTCGGCAACGGGACGCCGAAGCGTCTGTGGGATGCGCTGTCGAAGGAAAGCGGCCAGGCGATCGGCCCGATCGGCGACAGCTACGTGCGCCAGACCGGCGTGCCGCTGATCTCGCTCGACACGCAGTGCGACCTGACGAAGAACCAGACGGTCGTCACGCTGAAACAGCAGCCGTTCCCGAACAAGAACGCGTATCCGGGCCTGCAATGGACGGTGCCGATCACGCTCGCGTACGGCCAGGGTCTCGCGAAACGCACGACGCTCGCGCTGAAGGATACGCAGGCGCAAACGCGGATCGACGGCTGCACGGGCGTGGTCGCCGACCCGAGCGGTCTCGACTACTACGTCGTGAACTACAGCGACGCGGCCTGGAGCGGGCTGCTCACGCAGGTCAACAGCTCGACCGATCCGGTGCTGCTGGCGAACCTGAAGAGCGAAGCGGCGCTGCTCGTCGCGAACAACCTCGCGCCGGCTTCGCGCTCGACGTCGATCGGTTCGGTCGCTTCGCCGGCCGCGATGAAGCTGCGCCAGACGCCGACCTTCGGCGGCATCGAGCCGGTGACGAAGGAACGCCCGGCACGGCAATACCAGGGCATCTTCAAGCCGCGCAAGGTAGTGACGCAGTAACGGTGCGTATCCGGCCGGTGCCGCGCAACGCGTGGCGCCGGCCGGCGTACCGGTTTCTCCGACCTGTTGACGGGCCTCGCATGCGAGGCCCTTTTTTTCGTGCCGCGCTAGCGATCGTCGCGGCGGCGGAACGCCCACCACGCGGCCAGCGCGGTGAAGCCCGCGACGAGCAGCACCATCAGCCAGAAGCCGTGCTTGTTCTCCGCGAACGGCACGCCGCCGACGTTCATCCCGAAGAAGCCGGCGACGATGTTGATCGGCAGCGCGATCACCGTGACGAGCGTCAGCGTGAAGAGCGTCCGGTTGTTCTGCTCGTCGAGGCGCGAGCCGATTTCTTCCTGCAGCAGCTTGATACGCTCGTTGAGTCCCGCCAGATCGGCGAGCACCAGCGAGAACTCCTCGGTCGACTCGCGCAGCTCCTGCACGTCTTCCGTGTGCAGCCACGCGGGCGGCTTCGCGAGCAGCCGGAAGATCGAGCCGGGCTCCGGCGCGAGCATCCGCTGCAGGCGGGTCAGCGTGCGGCGCATCGTGCCGAGTTCGACGCGGTTCGACGTGAGCCGCTGCGACAGGAAGCGATCCTCGATGCGGTCGACGTCGACGCTCGTGCGCCGCATGATCTGGATCAGCAGGTCGGCCTGGTCGCGCAGCAGGTGCACCAGCAGTTCCGCGGGCGAGCGGAACCGCTCGCCGTCGCGCACGCACGCGCGCAGCGTGTCGACCGAGCGCAGCGGCTTGAGCCGCGCGGTCACCATGATGCGCCGCTCGACGTGGACGAACAGCGTCGCGATCTCCGACGGCGTGAGCTCGAGGTTGAACATCACGTCGTTGACGATCGCGCGCAACGCGCCGTCCTCCTGCTCGATGCGCGTCGAGCGCGAGCCTTCGTGCAGGAATTCGAAGAAACTGTCGGGCAGCCCGAGATGCGTGCGCATCCAGCGCTCGCTCGCGCCGTGCGCGAGATTGAAATGCAGCCAGACGAAATCGTCCGATGCGGCCGCGCCATGTTCGCGGCACGTGCGCAGCCACGCGGCGGCCGCATCGGCGTCGAGCATCGCGCCGGCGCCGCCCGGAACGAAGCGGAATCCGCACACCATGCCGGACGTATCGGCGCCGTAAGTCTGTACGATCAGGTCCATCGTGTCGAAGGGGTGCGGCGCGCGGCGAGCCGCACATCGCGGGTCGCGGGCCCGCGCCGGGAAATGAAAGGAGACGTATGCCCGACGGGCATGACGCGCGCGTGACAGTGTCACACGGCATCATACCGGCCGCTTTTCCGTGCCCCGAAAACAACGCGCCGCCCCGTGGGCGGCGCTGACGGGCAAGCCATCGTGGCGTGCGCGGGACGCGTTACTGCCGCGTCTCCGACTGCACGGCGCTCGGGCATGCGGGGTCCTTGCCCCAGTGGCCGTCGCACACGCGCCAGCGGCACAGCTGATCCTGGAAGAACCCGCGCTCCGAACACTCCTTCACGCGTGACGCCAGCGAGCCGCCGGTCGTCGCCGCCGCCTTGGTCGGCACGGCCTGCGCCTTCTGCGCGGCGAGCTTCTTGTCGGCCGGCTTCGTGCGCGCGACGAGTGCGGCAAGCAGATCGGCATCCGGATCGTCCTTCGCGCCCGCCTTCGCGGTTCGGGTCGGCGTCGCTTCGCGGCGCTTCTTCGCCTGCGCGAGCTCGGCCTGCTGTTCCTTGCGATGCTTGCGAGCGTCGGCCTTCGTCTCGGCTTTCGTGTCGGTCTTGCCGTGCGCCGCCACCTTCGTGCTCTTCGACGCGTCGGCCTTCGCCGTCTTGGCCGTCGCCGCCGCGGCGGCCGCGGTAGCGGCTGCGCCGGCCGTGGCCGCGCCCGATGCGTCCTCGGCGCCGTTGGCGAGCGCGCGCGACAGGCGGCTGGTGTCCGCCGCGGAAGCCGATGCGGCCGACGTGGATGCGGATGCAACGGTCTGGGACGCCGAATCGTCGTTGACGATCGTGGCCGGTTGCGCGGCCGACGCGGCGGATGCGCCGTTCTGCGCGACCTGTGCGGCGGCGGCGCTGGCCGGTGCGGCCTTGTCCGGCGCAGCCGCCGCGGGTGCCGTTGCGGCCACGACCGCGGCGGGCCGTTCGCCCGACGACTGCTGCATGCGCCACGCGCCCCAGCCGCCGACGGCCACGACCAGCGCCACGACGGCGGCAATCGGCGCCTTCAGCGAACGGCGCGGCGGCTCGGCGGGCGGCGTGACACGCCCTTCCAGATCCGCGAGAATGCGCGACTGCCGAGGTCCTCCCTCGCCTGCCGGTTTAGTATCGGACAGCAGGCTGGGCGGAGTTTTCGAATTTGAATTTTCCGGCGCACTCATTCAGCGTCTCATTGAATCCTGGTTTAATTCACCGCGATAATATAGCCCGGCCTCTCGAAGCAGCCTGATTCTAAGAGCAAGCATTGCAAAACACAATCAATTCCAATTTCCGGGGATTTCGTTGATTGCCGTCGCACTCGTCGCCTATTTCGCCCTTGCCGTCGCCGTTGCGGCACTGTTGCTTTTACCGGGTGTCCGCGCGACCGTTTTCGAATCCGTGGCCCAGTTTCACGGCCGTCTCACGCGCCGTGCGAACGATCGCGCCGCGCGCGCGCGGAGTCAGATTGTTAAATCGGCAAGCGTGACGCGCGGTGCATTAAGCGACGTGCAAAATTTACTGGTTCGGCGGCGCTTGATGATTATGGTGTCGGCAGGTATTCTTGCGACGCCGCCATTGGTGGCCATTGCGTTACGCGGTCGGCAATTATTTCAGTACGACGACACCGCGCGCGTGCCCGACGAGAAGATCGCCGCGCTGCTGCAGGGCGAACAACTCGTGCCGCCGCCGCCGTTGCCGCCGGAAGTCTTTGCCACGAAGGAAGTCGAACAGGTCCGCCCGGCGCTGAAGGATGCAAGCCGCGACTGGAACCTGCTGGACCCGGATTTCCGGACGCGTTTGCTGCTGGTCTACAAGATCATGCACGAACAATATGGTTATGAAATGGCGCTGCTGGAAGGCTACCGGAGCCCGGAACGACAGAACCGGCTCGCGCAGATGGGCACGAACGTGACCAATGCGGCGGCCTTCCAGAGTTATCACCAGTTCGGGCTGGCGGCCGATAACGCATTCCTGCGCGACGGCAAGCTGGTCATTTCCGAGAAAGATCCATGGGCGATGCGTGGCTATCAGTTGTACGGCCAGGTCGCCGAACAAGTCGGCCTGACCTGGGGCGGCCGATGGAAAATGATGGATCTCGGGCACGTGGAATACCATAAACCCGGTTTTAAACTGGGACGCGGCAGCTAGTCAGGGCTGCCGGACAAGAAATAATGAGGGCGGCATGGGGCTTTTTAATCACCCGGCAGGAAACGATTTGGGCGACGCAAACAATCGGGCATTCCGGTGCGCGATTTTTTCCGGCCGCCGCTTCCGTTTTAAATCTCACAGCGTCCTTTCGTTAATGCGCGCGCCTTCTCCGATGCCGCGAGCGCATTGATGCCAGCCTCCTTCACCCCGTTTGACAGCATGGCGACACATCGCGGCGCCACCCTTGCCGCTCGACGCGTCTGCGTCGCCTCACCGAATCGCACCGGAACCTGAACGTCCTATGCAACGCATCCTCAACGTGCTGACTCATCCGCGTACGCTCTCGATCGTCGGGATCGTCGCGCTAGCGGCCATTCTGTTCATCGTCGCCGACATGCTGCAGTTGCCGCTCCTGTGGGCGGCGATCGCGTTCGCGGCGGTCCTCGCGCTGTGGCTCGTCGTCGCGCTGTGGCGGCGCTGGCGCGTGAAGCGCGCGAACCAGCAGCTCGGCCAGGTGCTCGAAGAGCAGGCGGAAACCGGCAAGATCGCGGCGCCGGCCGCCGCCGCGCTCGCGTCGGACGCGAAGACGGCCGACCTCGACGTGCTGCGCACGCGCCTGTCGGATGCGGTGAAGACGATCAAGACGTCGAAGATCGGCCAGGTGTCGGGCGGCTCCGCGCTGTACGAGCTGCCGTGGTACATCGTGATCGGCAACCCGGCCGCGGGCAAGAGCAGCGCCGTGCTCAATTCCGGCCTGCAGTTCCCGTTCGCGGACAAGAACAGCGCCGTGATCCACGGCATCGGCGGCACGCGCAACTGCGACTGGTTCTTCACGACCGAAGGGATCCTGCTCGACACGGCCGGCCGCTATTCGGTGCACGAGGAAGACCGCAGCGAGTGGCTCGGCTTCCTCGGGCTGCTCAAGCGCTACCGCCCGAAGGCGCCGATCAACGGGATCATCGTCACGGCCAGCATCGCGGAGCTCACCGGCAACCGCCCCGAATTCGCGATCAACCTCGCGAAGAACCTTCGTCAGCGCGTTCAGGAGCTGACGGAAAAGCTCGAAGTGTTCGCGCCCGTCTACGTGATGTTCACGAAGGCCGACCTGATCACCGGCTTCACCGAATTCTTCAGCAGCAGCGACAAGCACGAGTACGACCGCGTGTGGGGCGCCACCCTGCCCTACGAGCCGGACGAGAAGCGCGACGTCGTCGCGCTGTTCGACACGCACTTCGAGGAACTCTACGAAGGGCTCAAGGAAATCAGCGTCGCGCAGCTGTCGCTGTCGCGCGGCAACCAGCTGTCGCCGGGCCAGTTGAGCTTCCCGCTCGAATTCTCGACGATCAAGCCGTCGCTGCGCGCGTTCCTCGCGACGCTGTTCGAGAACAACCCGTTCCAGTACAAGCCGATCTTCCGCGGCTTCTACTTCACCAGCGCGCTGCAGGAAGGCGAGACCAACAGCGCGGCCGCGCAGCGCATCGCGCACCGCTTCGGCCTCGACGGCAGCGCGCTGCCGAAACCGCACAGCGCGTTCTCGAAGAACGGCTTCTTCCTGCGCGACCTGTTCTCGAAGGTGATCTTCGCGGATCGCCAGACGGTGCGCCAGTTCGCGAGCCCGACCAAGACGCGGCTGCGCTACGCGACCTTCTTCGGCTTCGTCGCGGCGCTCGCGCTCGCGCTGAGCGGCTGGACGTGGTCGACGATCGGCAACCAGCAGCTCGTCGCGAACGTGCAGGCCGACCTCGACAACGTCACGCGCCTGCAGCAGGGCCGCAACGACCTGCAGTCGCGCCTGCAGGCGATGGACATCCTCGAGGACCGGATCGAGCAGCTCGAGCAGTTCCGCCGCGACAAGCCGCTGTCGGTGTCGCTCGGCCTGTACCAGGGCGACCGGCTCGAGCAGCACCTGCTGACCGAGTACTACAACGGCGTGCGCCAGATCCTGCTGGCGCCCGTGTCGCAGAACCTCGCATCGTTCATGAAGGACGTGAACGCGCACCCCGAGCAGCTCGTGCCGATGACGCGCCCGCCCGAATCGGGCGCCGTGCAGGGCGGCACGATTCCGGTCTCGACCAATGCGGCAGGCGCCGCGCCGCAGGCCGGCGCCGCGCTGGCCGCATCGGGCGCCGCGCCGGCCGCCGCCCCGCAACAGCCCGCCGCGCCGCAAGGCGGCCTGTACAGCGACGCGTCGCCGACCAACGTGCAGGATGCGTACAACGCGCTCAAGACGTACCTGATGCTGTCCGACAAGCGTCACGTCGAACAGGCGCACCTGACCGACCAGCTCGCCCGCTTCTGGCGCGGCTGGCTCGAGACGAATCGCGGCAACATGCCGCGCGACGAGATGATCCGGAGCGCCGAGCGCATGATCTCGTTCTACCTGTCGCGCGTGAATGACAACGACTGGCCGATGATCGACGCGAACCTCGCGCTCGTCGACCAGACCCGCGAGAACCTGCGTCGCGTGGTGCGCGGCATGCCGGCCCGCCAGCGCGTCTACGAGGAAATCAAGGCGCGCGCGTCGACCCGCTTTGCGCCGATGACCGTCGCGCGCATCGTCGGCGACGGCAACCAGGGGCTCGTGGCAGGCAGCTACGCGATTCCGGGCACGTTCACGCGCGAAGCGTGGTTCGACTACGTGCAGCCGGCGATCCGCGACGCGGCGACCAAGGAGCTGCAGGCGAAGGACTGGGTGCTCAACACGTCGACGCAGGACGACCTGACGCTCGAGGGCAGCCCCGAGCAGATCCAGAAGACGCTCGTCGGCATGTACAAGACCGAGTACGCGCAGCACTGGCAGAAGTTCATGCAGGGCATCGCGGTACAGGGCTTCACCAGCTTCGGCCAGGCCGTCGACGGGATGAACCGCCTCGGCGATCCGCAGGATTCGCCGATCCGCAAGATCCTCGAGACCGCGTACGACCAGACGTCGTGGGACAACCCGTCGCTCGCGAACGTGACGATCAAGAAGGCGCAGACGGGCGTCGTGAACTGGGTCAAGCAACTGTTCTCGCGCTCGCAGGCCGGCCAGGTGGCGGCAGCCAACATCGACATCAACGGCAATCCGGCCGAGGTGCCGATGGGGCCGATCGGCCAGGAGTTCGTCGGACTCGCGCGGATCGTCGCGACGCATGACGGCACGTCGATGCTGAAGAGCTACATGGAGTCGCTGTCGAAGGTCCGCACGCGCTTCAACGTGATCAAGAACCAGGGCGATCCGGGGCCGGGCGCGCGTCAGCTGATGCAGCAGACGCTCGACGGCAGCGGTTCGGAACTCGCCGATTCGCTGAAGCTCGTCGACGAGCAGATGCTGACGGGCCTGACCGATTCGCAACGCAAGTCGCTGCGCCCGCTGCTGGTGCGGCCGCTGATGCAGGCGTTCGCGGTCGTGATCCAGCCGGCCAGCGCCGAAGTCAACAAGGTGTGGAACGCGCAGGTCTACCAGCCGTTCCAGAACTCGCTCGCGACGAAGTATCCGTTCGCGGCGAACGCGAAGGTCGAGGCAGGCGCCGGCGAGATCGCGCAGGTGTTCGGTCCGGACGGCTCGATCGCGAAATTCGTCGGCACGACGCTCGGGCCGCTCGCGGTGCGCCGCGGCGACACGCTCGCCGCCCGCACGTGGGGCGACATGGGCATCGGGCTCACGCCGGACTTCACGAACGGCTTCGCCCGCTGGGTCGCGCCGCTCGCGGGCGGCGCCGCCGGCAGCGCGGCCGCGTCGTCCGAGCCGCAGACCGTGTTCCAGATCCTGCCGCAGCCGAGCACGGGCACGACGGAATACACGATCGCGATCGACGGCCAGCAGCTGCGCTACCGCAACACGCCGCCGCAGTGGACCAACTTCGTGTGGCCGAACCCGCAGGGCTCGCCGGGCGCGACGCTGTCCGCGACGACCTTCGACGGCCGCACGGTGCAGCTCGTCAACGAGCCGGGCCGCTACGGTCTCGAGAAGCTGATCAACTCGGCGCAGCGCAAGCGCCGTCCGGACGGCACGTTCGACCTGACCTGGGCACAGGGCAGCGTGAACGTGTCGGTGACGATGCGCATCATCAGCACGTCGCAACCGTCGGCCGGGGGCGGCGACCAGCCGCAGCAGCAAAGCCTGCGCGGCCTGCAGCTGCCGTCGTCGGTCGCCGACGCGAGCGCGGGCGCCGCGCAGAACGCGACGCAAGCCGGCACCGGCACGCCGGGCGCCGCGCCGGCCGTCGCGGCCGCCAACGCAACGAATGCACAGAGGGCGCAATGACGCAAACCGTACAGGCGCAAATCGCCTACTTCGGCAAGATTCCGTCGCGCGGCGACTTCGTGAAGAGCGCGCACAATCCGCAGCTGCTGCAGACGCTCGATCGCTGGATCGCGCAGGCGCTGGAGCTGCTCGCGGAAGATCCGCGCTGGAAGATCGTCTACGAGGACGCGAAGCCGATGCATTTCGCGTTCCTCGGCTCGCGCAGCAAGCTCGCGATCGCGGGCCACATGGTCGCGAGCCACGACGTGTCGATGCGCCGCTTCCCGTTCCTCGGCGCCACTGCGCTCGAGGTCGACCGGCCGCTCGCGTTCCTCGCGCGCAGCCCGCTCGCGTTCGCGCGGCTGTGGTCGCGCGTCGCCGCGCAGATCCCGCCGCTGCTCGGCAAGGACGAGCCGCCGGGCGCGCTGCAGGCGCTGGGCGACACGCAGGTGCCGATCGACATCGGCGGCCCCGGCACGTCGCATGACGGCACCTTCAACGATTTCGTCGAACACCAGTCGCTGTACGGCCTGCAGGAGATGCTGCTCGAAAGCGGTCATCCGGTGCGGCTGCGCGGCGCGATGCTCGCGCTCGGCTCGCTGCTGCGCCCGGTGATGCAGAGCGGCTCGTCGCACATCGAACGCGGCCTCACGCTGCCGCTGCCGGTCGATCCGTTCTACCGCAGCCTCGTCGCCGCGTTCTGGCTCGAGCTGATCGCGCCGTTCGTCGCGCAGGCCGACTTCGAGCTCGCGATCTTCATCGGCACGATCGCCGAACGCGAACGGCTGATCATCGGCTTCAACGGCGCGTCGGCGAAGACGCTGCTGAGCGTCGTCGACCCGCAGACCTACGCCGCCCACAACATCGACATCGACGATCCCGAGTGGATCGACGCCCATGCGCAAAACGATCCGCAGATCAGCAAGCTCGTCAGCTACCTCGACCAACCGCAACTCTCGCTGCGCGTCGCCATCGACGCGTTCCGCGAAGCGTTCATCGGAGGCTGACGGCATGCATCGCACGATTCAGGTCCGGCGCGCGCGCCTGTCGGCCGCCGTCTCGCCCGCCCTCGCCGCGCTGTTCGCCGCCGGCCTCGTCGCGAGCGGCGCGGCCTTCGCGCAGAACACGGGCGCGACCGTCACGCCGGTCGGCAACGGCACGGTCGCGACGACCGCGCTGCCGCAGGCGAATCCGAGCGCCGGCGGCGCATCCGGCACGGTGGTGCACGGCACGGCCGGCACGATCGCCCCGCCGCCCGCGAACGCCACGCCCGGCCAGGTGGTGGTCGGCGGCAAGGTGCCCGACGAGGCGACCAAGGCCGCCGTGCTGCAGAAGCTGCGCGACACCTACGGCGCGACGAACGTCGTCGACCAGATCGAGGTGGGCGACGTCGCGACGCCGCCGAACTGGAGCGCGAACGTGCAGAAGCTGCTCGGCGCGCAGCTCAAGCAGATCAGCAAGGGCCAGTTGAAGATCAACGGCACGCAGATCGAGATGAAGGGCGAGGTGCACAACGAGGCGCAGCGCCAGCAGCTCGCGAGCGACATGGCGAACACGCTGAACCCGACGTATACGATCAAGAACGGGCTGCGCGTGTCGGCCTCCGAACAGGGCGTGCTCGACCAGACGCTCGCGAACCGGACGATCGAGTTCGAGACCGGCAGCGCGACGCTGACGCCGCAGGGCAAGCTGATCCTCGACCAGATGGCGGCCGCGCTCGCGAAGATGCCGAACCGCACGGTCGACATCATCGGCCACACCGACAACTCGGGGAACCGCACGTCGAACATCGCGCTGAGCCAGGCGCGCGCGGATGCGGTGAAGGGCTACCTGATCACGAAGAGCATTCCGCCGCAGCAGATGACGACGACGGGCGTCGGGCCGGATCAGCCGATCGCGCCGAACGATACGGCGGATGGCAGGGCGAGGAATCGGCGGATCGAGTTCCGCGTCGGGCAGTAACGGGACGTCGGCCGGCCGCCTCGCCATGGCGAAGCGGCACGGCACACGACGGGCGGCGGCAGCGATGCGCCGCCCGTCTTGCGTTTACGACTGCTCGTCGGGCCGCACGCCCAGCAGTTCGCGAATGTGCGACAGCGAGCCGTCGTCCTTCACGACGCTCTCGAGCCACTTGTGCAGCGGCATGTCGGCCCATTCGGCGGCCTTGTCGGCGAGATACGCGACCGGGCTGTGCGGCTCGGTCTGACGGAAATAGCGCGCCACCGCACGCAACTGGTCGACGGCCTGCGCACGGTTCTGGATGCCGGCGATCATCTGCGTCACCGGAGGACGCGAAGCGGTCTGCTGCTGCACGTGAGTCTCCTCGGTCTGGATCGGCTGGCCGAACACCGGCTCGATGCGTTCGGGCTGGGCCTGCGGCGCCGCCTGCGTGTGCGGCGCGCTGCCCGTATACCCTTGTTCGCGCGCGAAGCGCTCGGCGAGCCGGTAGACGGTCTCGAACGCGTCGCGCGTCTGCCGGAAACTCGGCGCCGCATCGCCCGCGCGCTCGACGAGCCGCTCCTCGAACGCATCGAGCGCGAATTCGAACGCCTTCAGGTTCGCCAGCAGCGCCGTGTAGAACGCGATCGACGTCACGCGCCGCGACGCATCGATCTGCTCGATCGACGGCTTGCCGCGTGCGATCTCGTCCGCGTGCTCGGGGTCGCGCTTGATCGACTGCGCGACGTGCTGCGCGACTTCCCAGTCGAGCGTGCTGAACGCGTTCGATGCGCCGTCCGTCAGCGGCACCGCGCGCAGCAGCTCGGCCGTGCGGCCGGCAAGCCACGCGACGTTGCCGAGCCGGTGCTCGATGTCGTCGTCCTCGGGCAGCGGATGGAAGGTGTCCCAGAAGTCGCGGCACAGGCCCTCGAGCAACGCATAGCCTTCGGTGAGGCCCGTGATGCCGTCCTCGAGCGCGAGCGCCTCGGTCAGCCACACGGCGAGCCGCAGGTCCTTCGTGCGCGTGCGCAGCAGCTCGCCCGCATGGTCGACCACGAAGCCCCAGTCGGCCTCCTTGATCTCGGTCACCCATTCGCCCTGGTCGAGCGTCGGGTCGTCGTAGCGCCGCGCGTCCTGGATCGCGTCGAATTCGTTCGAGAACAGCAGGTCGTCGCCGCTGGGCGACGCGTCGCTGATCGGCGTCAGCAGCTCGGGGAGATTGATCGGCATGGTTCGGTCAGTTCGTCATTGCTGGGCTTCGCGCGGCCGCGCTCATTCGACGGTGTACGCGAATTCGCCGGCCTCGTCCGCACGCACCGCGATGCGCGCGATGGACGCGCCGTCGGCGATCCGGCCGAGCACGTGGCCCGCGATCTCCGGCAGCAGCGTGCCGTTCAGGATGTGGTCGACGTTGCGGGCGCCCGAGTCGACCTCGGTGCAGCGCGCGAGCACCGCATCGACGAGCGACTCGTCCCATTCGAACGCGGCCTTGTGGTTCGCGTCGATCCGGCGGCGGATGCGTTCGAGCTTCAGCTCGATGATCTCGGCCAGCACGTCGTCGGAAATCGGATAGTACGGCACGACCTTCATCCGGCCGAGGAACGCCGGCTTGAAGGTCTTGTACAGCTGCGGACGCAGCGTCTCGGCCAGCGCGTCCGGATCGGGCAGTTCCTCGGCCGGCTTGTTCAGGCAGGCCTGCATCACCGCGGCCGAACCGACGTTCGACGTCAGGATGATCAGCGTATTGCGGAAGTCGATCTCGCGCCCTTCGGCGTCGTCCATCGTGCCCTTGTCGAACACCTGGAAGAACATCTCGAGCACGTCCGGGTGCGCCTTCTCGACCTCGTCGAGCAGCACGACGGAATACGGGTTGCGGCGCACGGCCTCGGTCAGCACGCCGCCTTCGCCGTAGCCCACGTAGCCGGGCGGCGAGCCCTTCAGGCCCGACACGCTGTGCGCTTCCTGGTACTCGCTCATGTTGATCGTGACCATCTTGCGCTCGCCGCCGTACAGGATGTCGGCCAGCGCGAGCGCCGTCTCGGTCTTGCCGACGCCCGACGGCCCGACGAACATGAACACGCCGCGCGGCTTGTTCGGATCCTCGAGGTTCGCGGTGGCCGTGCGCACGCGCTGCGCGATCGCCTCCAGCGCATGGTCCTGGCCGATCACGCGCGCGGCGAGCAGCGGCTGCAGGTTCAGCACGGTGTCGATCTCGTCCTTCACCATCCGGCCGAGCGGAATGCCCGTCCACGCGGCGACGATCTCGGCGACGACGTGGCCGTCCACCTGCAGCGGCACCATCGGCTCGCCACCCTGCAGCGCGTGCAGCGCCGCGACGCGCTCCGCGAGCTTGTCGCGGGTGGCCTGCACGTCGACCGGCTGGCCGTCTTCGGACGGGCCGCGAGCCTTGTCGAGCGTGTCGCGCAACGCGGCGATCTCGGCGACGATCGTGCGCTCGGCTTCGTAGCGCTCTTCGTCCTTCGCCAGTTGTTCGAGCGCCGTGCCGCGCGCGCCGCGCAGCTCGCCGAGCCGCTCGTCGTGCGCCGCGCCGCCTGCCGCCTCGCGCTCCAGCGATGCGATTTCCGCGTCGATCCGCTCGATGCGCTTCTTCGTATCGTCGATCGCCGCCGGCGTCGCGCTGTGCGCGAGCGCGACCTTCGCGCAGGCGGTGTCGAGCACGCTGATCGCCTTGTCCGGCAACTGGCGGCCGCTGATGTAGCGATGCGACAGGCGCACGGCCTCGGTGATCGCATCGTCGAGGATCCGCACGTTGAAATGCTTCTCCATCAGGCCCGACATCCCGCGCAGCATCGCGGCCGCGAGCGGCTCGCTCGGCTCCTCGACCTTCACGACCTGGAAGCGCCGCGCGAGCGCCGCATCCTTCTCGAAGTACTTCTTGTATTCGCTCCACGTCGTCGCGGCGATCGTGCGCAGCTCGCCGCGCGCGAGCGCCGGCTTCAGCAGGTTCGCCGCGTCGTTCTGGCCGGCCTGGCCGCCCGCGCCGATGATCGTGTGCGCCTCGTCGATGAACAGGATGATCGGATGCGCGCTCTTCTTCACCTCGTCGATCACGCTCTTCAGACGGTTCTCGAACTCGCCCTTCACGCTCGCGCCGGCCTGCAGCAGCCCCATGTCGAGCACGTGCAGCGCGACGCCGCGCAACGGCGGCGGCACGTCGTCGGCCGCGATACGCAGCGCGAGACCCTCGACGACCGCCGTTTTGCCGACGCCGGCCTCGCCGGTCATGATCGGGTTGTTCTGGCGGCGGCGCATCAGGATGTCGATCGCCTGGCGGATCTCCGCTTCGCGGCCGATCACCGGATCGATCTTGCCGTCGCGCGCGCGCTGCGTGAGGTTGGTCGTGTACGTGTCGAGCGCGGGCGTCTTCGACGGGCCCGCCGCGGGCGCGCTGCCGTCGCCGGCCGGCGCGACGTCGCTGCCGTCGTCGTCCGGCTGGCGCGGCTCGGCTTCGCTCGAGCCGGCCATGATGTCGTCGAACTTGTGCTTCAGGTCCGTCACGTTCATTTCCGCGAAGCGCGACGACATCCGCTGCGCGAACTGCGCGAGATCCGGCGCGGTCAGCAGCGCGAGCAACAGGTGCCCGGAACGGATGCGGCCGAGCTGCGAATCGAGCGACGCGATCAGCCACGCCTGCTCGAACAGCGCGATCAGATGCACGGAGAACACCGGTGTGCGCGTGTTGCCGGTCTTCAGGCGCGTGAGCTCGCGTTCGAGATCGGCGTGCAGCGCATGCGGATCGACACGGCTTGCGCGCAATGCGAGCGGCAGGTCGCCCGTCGCTTCGTCGAGCAACGCGAGGAACAGGTGTTCGAGATCGACCTCGTAGTGGCCGCGCGCCAGACATGCGCTCGCCGCACGCTCGGTCGCATGGCGGCACAGCGGGTTCAGTTTCGTGATCAGGGTCTTCAGAGGCGTGCTCATGGCGTCGATCTCAGGTTCGATTGCGTGTTGTTGTTAGGGTCAGTGAATCACGTGCAGTTCGTAGCGGGCGTCCGAGCGGTCCTCGTCCGCGTCGCGCGTGCAGAGGAACGCGTCCCAGCCGAGCCGCGAGCCCGCGCCGAGCACGCTCGCGCCGACCTCGGTGCGCTTCAGCACGAGCTTCACCTCGTACTCGAGCGTGACACCGGCGAGCAGCGTCAGCATCCGCTCGAGCGCGACGGCCTGTGCGCCGCCGGGCAGGAACGCCTCGTAGTCGCGCTTGGACAGCGGGCCGACGACGATCCGCGCGCGCATGTCGCGCTGCCACACGCGTTCGCCGACGAGCGCCGTCGCGCCGAGCACCGCGTTGACCTCGCCGAGCACGCTCAGCTGATCGGGCGGCACGTCGTACCACTTGCCGACGAACTGGTCGATCTTCACCGGCACGCGGAAGTAATCGGACAGCGTGCGCTGCAGGTAGGCTGCCGACATCGGCCGGTGCCGCGCGGCGAGCGCGTAGCCGGCCACGGCCTCGTCGAGCACGCCGCCCGCGCCGGCCGCGAGGCTGTCGCGCACCTCGTCGCTCGGCACGCCCGCGATCGCGAGCAACAGCGGCAGGTAGCGCTCGTCGCGGTCGAGTTCGTAGTGGAACGGCAGCCGGTACTTCTTCCACGCCGCATAGAACAGCGCGGTCGCGCGGTTCGAGAACACGTCGAAGAACGCGCGCGCCGCGTGGTCGCGCCGCAGGTGTTCGCGCGCGACGATCTGCTCGGTGTAGTGCAGCGGCAGCGCACCCTGGCCGCCCAGCAGCCCGAAGAACGCGGGCGTCAGCTCGACGCGGCCGAGCTCGCCGGCGGCCAGCGCGGCGGCGCGCTGCTCGCCCGAGTGCAGCGGCGCGCCGTCGTCGTCGAACGAGCGCGCGCCTTCGATCTCGCTCGGCGGGAAGCCCAGCGACAGCGTGTTGCGGAATTCGATGCGCTGCGCGACCACGTCGCCCTGCCGCCACGCGCCGGGCGCATCCGACGCCTGCCGCGCGAACAGCCCTTCGAGCACGCGCACCGCCTGGAAGAACTCGAAGCGGTGCGGCTCGTCGAGCAGCGCGTCGACTACGCCAGGATCGATTCGCCGGTTCGGGGCTTGCATCGAATGATCTCCTCGCCGGTGCGCTTCGACACGACGACCAATTGAACGAAACTGTTGAGGTGGACGTACAGCCCGAAGAAGCTGTCGAGCACGCGCACGAACGACGCGAGGCTCGCGCCGACGAAGTGTTCCTCGTCGATCGTCAGCCGGATCTCGATGCCGCGCACGAAGGTCGCGAACGGTTTGCCGGGCAGCCACTGCACGGCGCCGCGCTGCTCGACGCCGGCGAGCCCGTCGATCTGGCGCATCGACACGGCCGTGCGCCGCAGGTCGTACAGCGTCAGCATTTCCTTCAGCGGCGCGAGGCCGTGCGCGACGAGCGACACGTGGTTGAGCGCGAGGTGCGACACGAGCCGCCAGTGCGCGGCGCGGCCGCGCTCGAAGCGCACGCTCTGCGTCGGGCGGCGCAGCAGCGAGATCCCGCTCGTCTGCGCGCCGCCTTCCTGGAACAGGTCGCCGCCTTCGAGGCCGAATGCGAGCATCGCCGGCAGGTCGCGGTTCGTGCAGGTGAGGTCGAGGCTCAGCGTGTCGGTCTGCGGCGACGTCGGCTCGAAGTCGATGTCGACGATCGAAATCTCGGTTTCGTAGCCGGGGCTCTTCTGCGCGACCCAGTCGTTGCGGCGCGCGAACCAGTAGTGACCGATGCGCGCCGCTTCGCCGTGATGCAGCGAATAGAACGGGCGGAACTCGATCACCGATTCCTCATGCGCCTGCTGGCGGACGAGCTTCACCGAGTCGATCGAATACACCTCGTACGCGAACGCGCGCCGCGCCTCGGCGATCACCGGATACGACACCGCGCGGTGCGTGATGCGGATCGGCTCGCCGTGCTGGCGGAACAGGTTGACGATCGGCGTGCAGAACAGCCGGAAATGGCTCGCCGTCAGCAGTTCGAGCAGGCGCGCGACGTGCGAATCGCTGCGCACGTCCTGCAGCACGAGATGCAGCGTCGC
The DNA here is from genome assembly GCF_902833145.1 of Burkholderia sp. BCC0506. Taxonomy (GTDB): domain Bacteria; phylum Pseudomonadota; class Gammaproteobacteria; order Burkholderiales; family Burkholderiaceae; genus Burkholderia. The sequence goes on from NZ_CADFEN010000016.1 coordinate 38,767, forward strand.
GCGCTGGCAGCGGCCCGACGCGCGCGCGATCGCCGCGAGGTCGAAATCGACGAAATCGAACTTGTCGGGAAACGCGAAGTATTCGGTGAGCAGGCGGTACGCGGGGTGCGATTTCGCCGGATAGTCGATCAGCGCGTCGTCCTCGGCGAAGCCGGCCTGCGCGATCGGCAGCTTGCGCAGCGCGGTCCAGCGGCCGTTGCGTTCGGGCTCGACGTACGCGCCGAGCACGTTGACGAACAGGCAGTCGGTCAGCGCGGCGACGAACGACTGCTCGCCGTGCAGGTGCGCGCGCAGCGTCGGCAGCTTCAGCGCGCCGAGATCGAGCTGCGCGGCGAGCGATTCGAACGTGATCGAGATCACGCCCGTCGCGTTCGACGGCAGCACCGTCGCGCTCGGCGCGAGCGCGACCGGCGTATAGCGCGCTTCCGAGATGCGGATCGGCGCGAGCGTCACGTCGTAGGCGGTGCGGAACCGGCATTGCACGCCGCGGATCGGGCGGCTCTTCAGCTCGGTGCCGCGATCGATCACGACGGGCTCCGTCTGCTGGCCGGGCGACGCCGGCGTGAACTGCGCGATCGAGCACGACGGGAACGGCCGCAGGTAGTGCGGATACAGCACTTCCAGCAGCGCTTCGGTGAATTCGGGGTAGTCGTCGTCGAGCTTCTTGTTGATGCGCGCGCCGAGCAGCGCGAACGATTCGATCATCCGCTCGACGTGCGGATCCTCGCAATGCTCGCCGGACAGCGCGAGGCGCGCGGCGATCTTCGGATAGCGTTCGGCGAAATCTCGCGAATAGCGCCGCAAAAACGATAATTCGCGTTCGTAATACGGCAGCAATTCTTCCATCGACGACCCCGAACCTCAATATTTCCTGCCGGACCTGATTGACCACCGGGCGGTCCGGCCCGCTCGGCGGCTTGATTTACTGCATTCTTGCCGCGCGTGCGCGCGTGACCGAATACTGCAGCGTCGACGGTTGCAGCATCGCGTCGAAACTCACCGGCTCCTCGGCCGGGTGCACGACGAGCAGCGCCTGGATCGCGAAATAGAGCGCGTTGGTGGCCTGCTCGTTCAGCTCGAACGTCACCTGCACCTGTTGCAGGCGCGGCTCGTGGCGCGCGATGGCCTGCTGGATCGACTTGCAGATGAACGCGCGGTCGTAGTGACTCGCGAGGCTCAACCCCGCGAAATCGTTCAGCCCGTAAGTCAGCACCGATTTCTGGCATTCCGGCAGCGCGGCCAGCTCGTTCTCGGTGTGCGCGATACGGGTGTTGAGGATCGCCTCGACGTCGCGGGCGACCGTGTTCTTCAGCTCGTCCAGCGACAATTGCCGCATCGCCGCCGCGGCCGGCAGATGCGGTTCGTCGTCGAACAGCTTGTCGAGAAAACTGGGTTCGAATCGTTTCATCGGCCGGCCTGCACAGCGAAAACGGCAACGGGACGCCGAGCGCCCCGTTGCCGCAACCGACCTTAGACCGCGTAGGTCTTGTCGTTCTTCGTCAGGCTCCAGGCGCCTTGCGTGTTGCCGCCCTGGTTGCCTCCGATCTTCTGCTGGGTTTGCTTCCACTGCACGGCTGCGTACTTCAGCGAGAACGTCTCGATCGGCAGACCTTCCTCGCGAACGCTCGGCGCGATGCTCGAGATGATCACGTACTTGAGCTTGACTTCCAGATACTGCACGCGCTTGCCTTCACCGTCCGCGCGCGAGAAATGGACCGTCACCTCGTCGAACGTGGTACCGCCCGAAGCGTGCTGGTACAGCAGCGGGCTCGACGAATCGATTTCCTTCGTGAAGATCATGTCGCCGTGCTCGCAACGCGTCATCGTGTGACCGCCGGCGGTCGATGCGGTTGCCGAACGCGGCTGAACGATCGAGTGATCCCACGATTTCAGTTCGATCCAGCCCTGATGGTCCTTGTCCGCGGACTCGCCCTTCACCGCGGGACTACCAAACTGCAAGTGCATATGTAACATGGCCCTTCGACTCCCCAAAGAGGTGGTTTTAACGTCCTACCCAGGCGGCCCGCCCGGGCGATTTACTCGCTTATGAATTTGCCGGTTTGGGCAGATCAGCGACAAGTCGCAGAGAAATCGAGAGTTCGTCGAGCTGAAAGTGCGGGCGCAGGAACGCGACCGAACGATACGAGCCCGGCTTGCCCGGAATCTCCGACACTTGTATGGATGCCTCGCGCAGCGGAAATTGCGCCTTCTGTTCCTGCGAGGCGTTGTCGTCGAGCAGGACGTACTGCGAAATCCACCGGTTGAGGAAAGTCTCCACGTTCTGCGCCGATGCGAAGCTGCCGATCTTGTCCCGCATCATCGCCTTCAGGTAGTGCGCGACGCGCGATACCGAGAAGATGTACTGAAGCTGGGCGGACAGGACGGCGTTCGCATTCGCGCTGTCGGTGCTGTATTTTTTCGGCTTCTGCACCGATTGCGCAGCGAAGAACGCGGCGTAATCTGAGTTCTTGCAATGAACGAGCGGGATGAAGCCGAGATCGCTCAGCTCCTTCTCGCGGCGATCGGTGATCGCGATTTCGGTCGGGCACTTCAGCGCGACTTCACCGTCGTCGGTCTTGAACGTGTGGGTCGGCAGGTCTTCGACCAGGCCGCCGCCTTCGACGCCGCGGATCGCCGCGCACCAGCCGAAGTCGTCGAACGCGGCCGTCAGGCGCGCCGCGAAGGCCCACGCCGCGTTGCACCACAGGTACTTGTCGTGATCGGTGCCGTCGACTTCCTCGACGAAGTTGAAGTTCTCCGCGGTCTGGCCGTCCTTCGGATTGAACGGCAGGCGGCCGAGGAAGCGCGGCAGCGTCAGGCCGACGTAGCGCGAATCCTCCGCGTCGCGGAACGACTTCCACTTTGCGTATTCGACGGTGTCGACACCTTGCCGAGGTCGCGCGGCTTGCCGAGGTCGGAGAACGACTCGAGGCCGAGCAGCTCCGGCGACGCCGACGCGATGAACGGCGCATGCGCGGCCGCCGCGACGTGCGACATCTGCTCGATGAAGTACATGTCTTCCGGCTGGCGCGAGATCTCGTAATCGCCGATCAGCGCACCGAACGGCGAGCCGCCGAACGTGCCGAATTCCTCTTCGTAGACCTTCTTGAACAGCGCGCTCTGGTCGAACTCGCTCGCGCCCTTGAAGTCGCGCACGAGGTCGCGCTTCGGGGCGTGCAGCGCCTTGATCTTGATCGTCTGGCCCGTGTTGCTTTCCTTGACCAGATAGTCCAGCCCGCGCCACGTGCTTTCGAGGCGCTGGAATTCCGGTGCGTGCATCACGGCGGAAAGCTGCGTGGAAATCAGGCGGTCGAGTTCCGCGACGCGCGCGTCGATCGTGGCCGACAGGTTGTCCGACACGATCACCGTGCCGTCGAGCACCTGGTGCACGAGTTCGCCGATCAGGTCCTTCGCACGCGCATGCTCGGAATCGGATTTCGCGACCTTGCTCTTCTCGACGATGTCGTCGAGCAGCGAAGTCCCGGCGGCGTATTCCGCGCCGCTCGCTTGGGCCGCAGCCGTTTGCTGGTTCATCTCAACACTCCGTCGTCATTCGCCGTCTTTGTCGCTGCCCGTGCCCTTCGCGAGCTCCTGCAGCTGCTGCGTGTTCTTCAGCACCTCGGACAGCAGATCCTCGAGCTTGTCGTTGCCGGCGAGCTTGTTGCGCAGGTCGGCGAGCTTCGAGCGCGCCTCGAGCAGGCGGCGCAGCGGCTCGACCTGTTCGACGACTTCGTCCGGGCTGAAATCCGACAGCGAGCGGAACTTCAGGTCGACCGCGAACTTGCCGCCTTCCGGGCTCAGGCGGTTTTCCACCTGGAACGCGGCGCGCGGCTCGATCGCCTTCATCACGTCGTCGAAATTGTCGCGGTCGATATTGACGAACTTGCGGTCGCGCAGCTTCGGCTGCTCGATTTCGGACTGGCCCGCCAGATCGCCGACGACCCCGACGACGAACGGCAGTTCCTTCACCTCGATCGCATCGCCCTTCTCGACCTCGTAGGTCAGCTGGACGCGCGGCGGCCGTATCTTCTGCAAGCTTTTCTGAATGCTTTCTTTCTTGGCCATCTCGACGGCTCCCAGGTTAGTTGTGGTTATCGCGTCAGTTGCGGTTTCAGTTGCGCAGTGCGCCGAACGGATCCGCGCTGCCCTTTTGCGACGCGGGCGGCGTCGGCGCGGTCGACACCGCCGCTTCGGCGGCCGGTGCGGCGCCGGCCCCGCCCTTCGGGCGATGGACGACACGGCGCGGCGGGCGCGGCTTCACGACCTTGGTTTCCGGCGGAAACAGCGCGGATTCGCCGAGCGTGTCGCGCAGCTGCTTCGCGAGCGCCTGCGCGTCGGACTTCGCGTCGCCCGCGAGCGACGCATCCTGGCGCAGCTCGCCGAGCGACTGCGTCGCGATCCGCAGGCCGGCCACGGCCAGCACGCTCTTCGCCTGACGATCGGTCGCGTCGCGCTGCAGCGCTTCCTGGGCGGCGACGATCGCCTGCCCGTAATGATTTTGGGCGAACTGGATTTGCGCGATGCGCGACCACGGTTCCTCGCGCGTCGGATCCGACTTCGCGAGCTGCTGGTACAGGCCGAGCGCCTTGTCCTGGTCCCCCGCCTTCGCGACGGCGTCCGCATCGGCCAGCGACTTGTTGAACACTTCCGCAGTCGGCGGCGCGGGAGGCTGGCTCGCACAACCGGCGATCACGCCGCAAGCCACCACTACCCCAGACAGTTTTGCGAACAGACGGTCTTTCATCGTTATATCCACCGGCGCGTGAGTTTTAAATCGTTGAGAATCTGGTTCTTTTGCTTTGCAAGAAGCGCGCGGGTATAGTACCGATCAATTTTTCATAATTCAATCGTCGTGTGAAGAGTAATTCCTTTTAAAACCGGGCGCTACCCCCTCGAATGGCCGCTCGCTGCGGGCTCGCAGCGGTTTTTCCGCGGGCCGGAATGCGCAAGTTTTACTGGTCGCACGACGCGCCGTCCGGACGGCGGAAAAAATTTCCGGGCGCTTGCCTGACGCAAGCGTGCTTAATAGTTGAACGGTGCAATGTCGGGGATCCGCAGCGAACGTGGTAATACCCGGCAGTTTTGACAGGGATAAAGGCGGCACGCCGGAAAAACGATGAGATCGTCCATGATTCGCTACGCGCTGCCGCTGGTTGCGTGCGCCCTCCTGGCCGGATGCGCGGCCGCCCCGCTGCTCGGCTCGGCCGCGAGCGCCGTGATGTCCGCGGCCGGCATCGGCAAGCCCGAGGTGCCCGACGCGCAGAAGCCGCCGCGCAACATCGGGCTCACGCTGGCCGCCGCGCCGAACCTGAATGCCGCGACCGACAACAAGCCGCTCGCGCTCGTCGTCCGGCTCTATGCGCTGAAGGACCCGACCTCGTTCCAGCAGGCGCCGTTCGACGCATTTACCGATCCGACCAAGGAAAAAGCCGCACTCGGCGCCGATCTGCTGAATGTGCGCGAAATCACGCTGATTCCGGGCCAGCGCTATACGGCGACCGAGAAGGTATCGCGCGAAGCGCAGGCATTCGGCATTGTCGCGCTGTTCCGAGATCCCGCACTCCAGCGATGGAAACTGACGTTCGATCCGGCGAAGTCGGAGAAATCCGGCATAATCATCGGCCTGCATAATTGCGCGATGACGGTCACCGACGGCACGGTCATCGCACCGCAACAGGGTGCACCGTCGCAACCGCTGAATATGCTTTCTTCGGTCTCCTGCGGTTAAACATGACGCACGAATGTCAATTAACAAGAGTTAACAATTGGCGATTTATTTCGGGCACGAACAAATCGATTACATCGCAACGCCACATTAACCGGATTTGACATGAGTTATTCGGCCAAGGTGCTGTGGGGGGAAGGGCTGTTCCTCCGGCCTCAACACTTTCAGCGGCAGGACGCGTACCACGAGGCGCGCCTGTTCGAGTCCATCCAGGCGATCCAGCCGTACAACTGGGGCGTGCGCTCGGTGCGCATCGACCGCGACGCGCTCGGCAGCAACGTGCTGCGGGTGGCCGAGCTCGCGCTCGTGTTCCCGGACGGCGCGCTGTATGCCGCGCCGCAGGCCGACGACCTGCCGCCGCCGATCGCGCTGGATACGTTGCCCGACGGCATCAACGAATTCGTGTTCTATCTCGCGCTGCACCCGCTGCGCGAGAACGGCACCAACTACAGCGACGATCCGGCCGCCGGCTTCACGACGCGGTTCGTCAGCGAGCAGACGAGCGTCGCCGACAACTTCACCGACGCCGCCGAAGCCGACATCACGTTCCTGAAGACGCAGGTCAAGCTGATCGCGCACAGCGAGCCGCGCGACCAGCTGCTGTCGGTGCCGCTCGTGCGCGTACGTCGCACCGCGACGTCCGGGTTCGAGATCGACGACAGCTTCGTGCCGCCGTGCCTCGCGATCGACGCGTCGCCGATCCTGCACCAGCGGCTGCGCCAGCTGGTCGACGCGCTGCAGGCGAAGGTGAACGCACTGTACGGCTTTCACCGCGAGCCGTCGAAGAACATCATCGAGTTCCGTTCGGGTGACATCGCGTCGTTCTGGCTGCTGCACACGGCGAACGCCGCATTCGCGACGCTCGCGCACCTGCACCAGCACGCGGCGCTGCATCCGGAGCGGCTGTTCCAGGAACTGCTGCGCCTCGCGGGCCAGCTGATGACGTTCTCGAAGGGCTATACGCTCGCCGACCTGCCCGTGTACCGCCACGACGATCCGGGCCCGAGCTTCGCGCGGCTCGACCTGATGCTGCGCGAACTGCTCGACACCGTGATCTCGACGCGCTACTTCGCGATCACGCTCGACGAGGTGCGTCCGTCGTTCCACCTCGGCCGCCTCGATTCCGGCAAGATCGACGACAAGACCGAGTTCTACCTCGCGGTGTCCGCGGACATGCCGAGCGTCGAACTCGTCGATGCGGTGCCGGCCCGCTTCAAGGTCGGCGCACCCGACGACGTCGACAAGCTCGTGCTGTCGGCGATGCCCGGCGTGCGGCTGTCGTACACGCCGCAGGTGCCGCCCGCGATTCCGGTGCGCCCCGGCGCATGCTACTTCGCGCTCGATTCGCGCAGCCCGCTGTACGAGCGCATGCTGCAGGCCCAGTCCGCGATGATCTACGCGCCGACTGGCATCAATGACCTGAAATTCGAACTGATCGCGGTCACATCATGAGCTACGCGCCTTCCTTGTTCGGCGACAACGCGCCGACACCGCTGCATACCCCGGCGTCGACGGACTCCGCGTTCCAGGCCCGCTCGCTGCTCGATTTGCTGTACGACGGGTTCTTCATGCTGTTTCTGCTCAAGAACGGGCGGGAGCCGGACAGCGCCAGCGAGTTCAGCACGCGGATCCAGGAGTTCCTGTCGGATTTCGAGCGCGGCGCGAAGAAGCTGAATATCGCCGCCGAGGACGTGTACGGCGCGAAGTTCGCGTTCTGCGCGGCCATCGACGAAATGGTGCTGTCGTCGCAGTTCAAGATCCGCGCGGATTGGGAACGCCGGCCGCTGCAGCTCGTGCTGTTCGGCGAGCAGCTCGCGGGCGAGAAGTTCTTCCAGTATCTCGAGGAAGGGCGCGCGCAGGGTGCCGCGCGGCTGCAGTCGCTCGAGGTGTTCCATATGTGCCTGCTGCTCGGCTTCCAGGGCAAGTACCTGCTCGAAGGGCCGGAGAAGCTCGCGTATCTGACCGCGCGGCTCGGCGACGAGATCGCGCACATGAAGGGCAAGCGCGCGCCGTTCGCGCCGCATTGGCCGCTGCCGGACCAGATCGCGCACCGCTTGAAGCGCGAGGTGCCGGTGTGGGCGATCGGGACCGTGTTCGCGCTCGTTGCGCTGCTCGGATATCTCGGGCTCAACACGTACCTGAAGGACAAGACGCTGCAGGCGTTGGCGCCGTATTCGCAGGTGATCAAGGTCGGGCCGGAGTCGGCCAATTTGACGATTTCGTTGCCGTAACCGGCACGCGTTTTTCGAACGACCGCTTCATGAGAAAAGGACCGCCTGGCGGTCCTTTTCTGCTTTTGCGCACTTCCTCCGGACAACTGAAAAAGATCGATGGCGGGTCGATGCGTCACGCCATCCAGATGTCTTCATAGCCGGCGTCGTCGATGATGAAGCGTGCGCCGGGAGGCAACCGCAGATAAGGCAGAACCGACGGCAAATAGGTCGACAGGTGCGCCGCATGCAGCGGCTGATAGAAATCGTCGGCGTCCGAGTATTCGCCGCAGTGGAAGAACCAGCCGACGTTGTCGCCTTCGGACAGCGCGATACGCGTGCCATAAACGGGCATCCGTCCGAGCGTCGACATCGCGACGGCAACCATCTCTTCGGGTTCGACGGCCTGCAGGCCGTAGCGTGCGCAAAGCGCTTCCTGTTGCGTGCGCAATGCTGCCGGATCGTCGGCCATGTTCATTTCCTTTCTGCCGTGCAGCGAGTCAGCCAGGTTGCCAGCATAACCGTGGATCGGCGCCGTGCCGGCGGCGCAGCATCAGAACAGGATGAATGCGTCGTTCTCGACGTAGAAGACAAACGCGTCCAGCAATTGTGCGACGCTCGGCTCGTCGACCTGATCGTGTGCGTTGATCACGATGTCCTCGATCGTCGCGCTGTCGAGCGTGACTTTCCAGCCGGGTTGAGCCGCGATGGCGGGCGCAACGTCGGCTTCCGCGTCATCGGCGTCTTCGAGGAACTCCCCGTCGGTGTCGAGCGTCCACGGCATCGGCGGCAGGTAAAGCCACCCGGAGAAATCGCCGGGACGTTCGAGAATATGGTGGAGCGACGCTGCGGTCGGGGAGTCGGTCGACATGAGTATTGCGGTGGTATCCGGATTGATGATTGCGTTGCATCGGCCGCGAGCCACCCGCGGCAGGGCGTGATTATGCCAATTCCTCGCCCGCCCGCCTCCCGGCGCGCGTCAGATGACGCATCGCGTCACTCGTTCGCGGTGAAATCGATTGCAATCAGGGCCAATTCGACTTCCGGCGCGGCGCGGTTGCGAGTAGTGTCTACGTGCCCGCATTCCGGCCGGCCCCGGGTCCGACCGATACCCGGCGCTCACCCCACGATACTGAACCCTGGAGATCTGCGATGAAACGTTCGAAGTTCCTGCTGTCGGGCCTGCTGCTCGCGTCGGCCCTCGGCTTCACGGCCGTCGCCGCCCATGCGGAAGACCTGCTCGATTCCGTGAAGAAAGCCGGCGTGCTGCGCGTCGGCCTCGAAGGCACGTATCCGCCGTTCAACTCGCGCGGCACGTCCGGCCAGCTCGAGGGTTTCGACGTCGACATCGCGAACGCGGTCGCCGGCAAGCTCGGCGTGAAGACGCAGTTCATCCCGACCGAATGGAGCGGCATCATCGCCGGCCTGCAGGCCGGCAAGTTCGACGTGATCGTCAACCAGGTCACGATCACGCCGCAACGCAAGGAAGCACTCGACTTCAGCGAGCCGTACACGTACTCTGCCGCGCAACTGATCCAGCGCAAGGACGACACGCGCAACTTCAAGTCGCTCGACGATTTCAAGGGCAAGAAGCTGGGCGTGACGCTCGGCACCAACTACGACCAGATGGCGCGCACCGTGCCCGGCATCGAGGTGCAGACGTATCCGGGCGCGCCGGAGAAATTGCGCGACCTCGCCGCGGGCCGGATCGAGGCGACGCTCGACGACCGCCTGATGCTGCCGTACATGATCAAGACGTCGAACCTGCCGCTGCGCGCGGGCGCGGTGCTGAACGGCGGCAAGCAGGAAATGGCGATCCCGTTCCGCAAGGGCAATCCGAAGTTCGAGAAGGCGATCAACGATGCGCTCGATTCGCTGCGCAAGGACGGCACGCTGAAGAGGATCTCGACACACTGGTTCGGCAGCGACGTGACAGTGCCGGTCGCGCAGTAAGCGGTTCGGCGTTTCGGCGCGTCATGCCTTCCGTATCGATGAGGGCGTGACGCGCTTCCTCAAGCCGCTTCGTCGAAGCGCGCGAGCAGCATTTGGCCGATCGGCGTCAGCGCCGGACGTACGGCCATCGCATTCATGCGCACCTGCGTCGCGTCCACCAGCCGCTTTTCGACCAGCACGGCGAAGGCGGGATTCGATTGATCGACGCTGTCCGGCGCACGTGCAATGCGCAGCAGCATCGAGAATTCATGCGGGCTCAGCATGGTCCCTGTCTCCTGATCGTCCGCGATCCGGTCCGGACCGGCGTCGACCGTGTTTTCGAATGAAATGGTGCGATGCATGACCGCTGCGGCGCCAGGAGCGAGATCCCGGTTGTGTCTGCATGCGACGCGGGCACGTCGTCGCCGGCAGGTTGCGCGCGGCCCCGATCCGGCGATGTCGCCAAGATGGGAACGTGCAACGTTAGGGGTGCACCGTGACGCGGGCGTGACAGCGATTGCCTGACCGCATGGAACGCATTTGCGAAGGGCTGACGCCGTCACGTTCCAGCACGACGGGAAGGTCGATTGCCGCTCTTGAAACGCGAGAAGTGCAGCGCAGAAAAGACGAAGGGCCGGGAGACAAAATCTCCCGGCCCTTCGTTGAATATGGTGCCGGCTGCAGGACTCGAACCCGCCACCTGATGATTACAAATCAACTGCTCTACCAGATGAGCTAAGCCGGCGTAGCGCGAGATTCTACCTCATTTCACGATCTTGAGGCGAGGTCTGCTGCCGCCTTTCGAGCCGTCGCCGTCGGTTTTCGGCGGTTCGTCGGCGCCTTCGGACGGCTCCTCGTTCGCGCCGCTGTCGGCGACCGGCGCCAACGGCGATGCAGGCTCGTCACGCTGCGCATCGTCGGCCGGCACGGCGTCATCGTCGAACGCGCCCGAATCCTCGCCTTCGCCCGCGACCGCATCGACCTGGAACGCCATGCCCTGCCCGTTCTCGCGCGCATAGATCGCGAGCACGTTGGCCACCGGAATCTCGATCTTGTGCGCCTTCCCGGAGAACCGGGCCGTGAACTCGATCCACTCGTTGCCCATCTGCAACTGGCTCGTCGCCTCGAAGCTGATGTTGAGCACGATCTCGCCGTCACGCACGAACTGACGCGGCACGCGCGTCGAGTTGTCGACCCTCACCGCGATATGCGGCGTGTAACCGTTATCGGTGCACCACTCGTACAACGCGCGCAGCAGATAAGGCTTCGTTGAAATCTCTTGCATCACAATCCTCGAACCCGGAGCGGGCGCGCGGCACGCCGCGCCGCCCGCTCCGTCATGCCTTCATTGCAACATTAACGACGCATGACCTTTTCGGACGGCGTCAGTGCTTCGATGTAGGCCGGACGGCTGAAGATCCGTTCGGCATACTTCATCAGCGGCGCGGCGTTCTTCGACAGCTCGATGCCGTAGTGATCCAGGCGCCACAGCAGCGGTGCGATCGCGACGTCGAGCATCGAGAACTCTTCGCCGAGCATGTACTTGTTCTTCACGAAGATCGGCGCGAGCTGCGTCAGGCGATCGCGGATCGCGAGGCGCGCCTTCTCGTGATTCTTCTCCGCCGCCTTGCCCTTCTCGTTCTCGAGCGTGCTGACGTGGACGAACAGTTCCTTCTCGAAGTTGAGCAGGAACAGGCGCGCACGTGCGCGCTGCACCGGGTCGGCCGGCATCAGTTGCGGATGCGGGAAGCGCTCGTCGATGTACTCGTTGATGATGTTCGATTCGTACAGGATCAGGTCGCGCTCGACCAGGATCGGCACCTGACCGTACGGGTTCATCACCGAAATGTCTTCCGGCTTGTTGAACAGGTCGACGTCGCGGATTTCGAAGTCCATGCCCTTCTCGAACAGCACCAGCCGGCAACGCTGGGAGAACGGGCAAGTTGTGCCGGAATACAGAACCATCATATTTGCGTTTCCTCAAAAAAGCCGAGGGCCGGCACGCGGCGAAACCCCTTTCACGGGCTCCGCCTTGCGCCGGCCCCACGCCGGTCAGGCGTGTTTACTTGATATCTTTCCAGTACGCGGCATTCAGCCGCCAGGCCAGGAAAGTCAGGACACCGAGAAAGATCAGCACCCACACGCCGAGGCGCTTGCGGGTCTGCTGGGCCGGCTCGGACATCCACGTCATATAGGCCACCAGGTCGGCCACCGCAGCATCGTAGTCGGGCGACGAGAGCGTGCCCGGCGTGACCTGCTGGAAGCCGACGAGCACGTGAGCCTTCTCGCCCGTCTCCTCGTCCGTCTTGTCTTCGAATTTGGCAACGCGCTGCCCCTGCAGTTGCCACAACACATGGGGCATGCCGACGTTCTCGAACACCGCGTTGTTCCAGCCGGTCGGCCGCGTATCGTCGCGGTAGAAGCTCCGCAGATACGTATACAGCCAGTCGCGGCCGCGCGCGCGCTCCTCGACCGACAGGTCGGGCGGCGTGGTGCCGAGCCAGTTCTTCGCGTCGTCGGGCCGCATCGCGACGGACATCGTGTTCCCGACCTTGTCGGTCGTGAACAGGAGATTCTTTTCGATCTCCTTCTGGGATATGCCCAGATCCGTCAGACGGTTGTAGCGCATCAGGTTCGCGCTGTGGCAGTTCAGGCAATAGTTTACAAACAATTGCGCGCCGTGCTGAAGCGAAACGAGATTTTCCGTGTTATCGGGCGCCCGGTCGAGCGGAAAATTACCCTCCGCCCGCACGGCCGGCGCCGCCAGCAGCGCACAGGCCGTCGCCCCGATCAGCGCGAGTGTCGAAAGCAGTTTCTTCATGTCGTTCTCTCCTCGCTCACGTTAATGGGGCTTGAAGCGCACCCGTTCCGGCGGCTGCTTGAACGTGCCAAGCGGCGTCCAGACGGGCATGCCGAGGAAGAACGCGAAGTAGATCAACGCGCAGCACTGCGCGATCAGCGTCGCCGCCGGCGACGGCGGCCGCGTGCCGAGGAACGCGAGGGTCAGAAACGCCGCGACGAAGATCCCGAGGAACACCTTGTGGAACAGCGGCCGGTAGCGGATCGACTTCACCGGGCTGCGGTCGAGCCACGGCAGGAAGAACAGCGTGATCACCGCCGAGCCCATCACGACGACGCCCCAGAACTTCGACTCCGTCAGGTACATGAACACGACGATCGCGGCAGCCAGCACCGGCAGCCCGACCTTCCACTTGCCGCGCGCGCGGATCAGCGCGAGCACGCCGAGCAGCGCGATCACGATCATCAGCACGATCTTGAACGGATCGGTGGTCGCGCGCAGCATCGCGTAGAACGCGGTGAAGTACCAGACCGGCGCGATCTCCGGCGGCGTCTGCAGCGGGTTCGCCGGGACGAAGTTGTTCGCCTCGAGGAAGTAGCCGCCCATCTCCGGCGAGAAGAACACGATCAGCGCGAACACCATCAGGAACACGCACACGCCGAGGAAATCGTGCACCGAGTAGTACGGGTGGAACGGGATGCCGTCGAGCGGAATGCCGTTCTCGTCCTTCTTCGCCTTGATTTCGATGCCGTCCGGATTGTTCGACCCCACTTCGTGCAGTGCGACCAGGTGCGCGACGACGAGGCCGACCAGCACGAGCGGAATCGCGATCACGTGGAACGCGAAGAAGCGGTTCAGCGTGACGTCGGACACGACGTAGTCGCCGCGGATCCACAGCGACAGGTCCGGACCGACGAACGGGATCGCCGAGAACAGGTTCACGATCACCTGCGCGCCCCAGAACGACATCTGGCCCCACGGCAGCAGGTAGCCGAAGAACGCCTCGGCCATCAGGCACAGGAAGATCGCGCAGCCGAAGATCCACACGAGTTCGCGCGGCTTGCGGTACGACCCGTACAGCAGCCCGCGGAACATGTGCAGGTAGACGACCACGAAGAACATCGATGCACCGGTCGAGTGCATGTAGCGGATCAGCCAGCCCCACGGCACCTCGCGCATGATGTACTCGACCGACGCGAACGCGAGCATCGAGTCGGGCTTGTAGTTCATCGTCAGGAAGATGCCCGTGACGATCTGGTTGACGAGCACCAGCAGCGCAAGGGAGCCGAAGAAGTACCAGAAGTTGAAGTTCTTCGGCGCGTAGTACTCGGATACGTGCTTCTTCCAGGTGGACGTGAGCGGGAAGCGCTGGTCGATCCAGCCGGTGAAACCTGTCGTGGAGACTTCCTTGTTGTCGGCGGCCATCACGCTTCTCCTTTCTCGTCCTTGCCGATCACGAGGGTCGTCGCCGACGTGAACATGTAGGGCGGGATGTCGAGATTCTGAGGCGCCGGCTTGTTCTTGAACACACGGCCGGCGAGGTCGTAGGTCGAACCGTGGCACGGGCACAGGAAGCCGCCCGGCCAGTCGTCCGGCAGGTTCGGCTGCGGACCCGGCGTGAAGCGTTGACTAGGCGTGCAGCCGAGGTGCGTACACACGGCCATCACGACGAGAATGTTCTTGCGATCGGCCCGCGACCGATATTCGTTCGCGCAATACGCGGGCAACGGCATCGAATACGGGGATTTCGTGGCCGGATCGGCCACTTCCTTGTCGGCCTTGACCACGTCGGCCAGCATCGAATCGGTGCGATTCAGGATCCAGACGGGTTTGCCGCGCCACGGCACGGTGACCATTTCGCCGGGCTTCAGGCCGCTGATATCGACCTCGACCGGCGCACCGGCCGCTTTCGCTTTCGCGGACGGCGCAAGCGACGCCGCGAAAGGTATGACGGTGGCGACGCCTCCTACGCCACCTGCTACGGATGTCGCAATCAGCCAGGTACGGCGGCCGCTGTCGACGCGTTTCTCTTCCTTGTCTCGCATCACACGCCCCACTTCTGAGTTGGATTTTCCGTCACGACTTTCCATTCCGCCGCTAGTTTGCTCGAATGGAGTCGCCATTTACAAGGCCCGGAGATGAAAATCCCTTCGAAGTGTTTGATAGTTAAGGGTTATCCCCCACTATCGGAGCGATTAAATCATTTCGCTTTTAAGCGAATGCTACATTGCGAAATTTCGATGCACCGCCGCAAATCCGTTGCTCAGACCGGATTATGAATATCGATAAAAAGGTGCTCGAGATCGAATTCTTCCGATAGGTGGCGCCCCAGCGCCTGGATTCCGTAGCGCTCGGTCGCATGGTGCCCCGCCGCAACGAACGCGACGCCGCTCTCCGCCGCCGCGTGCGTGGTCGACTCGGATACCTCGCCGGTCAGGAACACGTCGGCGCCGGCGTCGATCGCCGCGTCGAAATAGCTCTGCGCGGCGCCCGTGCACCACGCGATGCGGCGCAACTGCGTGTCCGGATCGCCGAGCACGAGCGGCGTGCGGCCGAGCGTGTGCTCGACCTTCGCGACGAAGTGCTCGAGCGTGACGGGCATCGGCAGCGTGGCCATCCAGCCGAGATCGCCGTCGCCGAACCGCTGCTCGCCGATCAGCCCGAGTTTCTCGCCGAGCTGCGCGTTGTTGCCGAATTCGGGATGCGCGTCGAGCGGCAGGTGGAACGCGAACAGGTTCAGGTCGTTCGCGAGCAGCAGCTTCAGGCGCTGATATTTGCGGCCGGTGATCTGCGGCGCCTCGTTGCGCCAGAAATAGCCGTGATGGACGAGCACGGCATCCGCCCCCCATTCGAGCGCGGCTTCGAGGAGCGCGACCGACGCCGTCACGCCGGTGGCGATCTTCTCGATCTTGCGGCGCCCTTCGACCTGCAGGCCGTTCGGGCAATAGTCCTTGAAGCGCGCGGTTTCAAGGGTATTGTTCAAGTACAATTCAAGTTCGATCCGATCCATATAAACCTCTAATCCATTCAGATGCTTAGACGCTTCTGGCTGTTCTTCGCGCAGGCGGTGACCGTGCTGCTCGCGCTGATGTTCATCGTCGTGACGCTCAAGCCGCAATGGCTGCAACGGCAAGGACAGCTCGGCAAGCAGCTCGCCACGCCGATCGTCGCGCTGCGGGAGGTCGCGCCGGGCATCGGCGGCGCACCGGCGACCACGTCGTATGCCGAAGCCGCGCAGAAGGCGATGCCGGCCGTCGTCAACGTGTTCTCCAGCAAGGACGGGTCGCTGCCGCCCGACCCGCGCGCGAAGGATCCGCTGTTCCGTTACTTCTTCGGCGACCGCAACGCCCGCAAGCAGCAGGACGAGCCTGCCGCCAACCTCGGCTCGGGCGTTATCGTGAGCCCTGAAGGTTACATTCTAACGAACCAGCACGTCGTGGACGGCGCCGACCAGATCGAGGTCGCGCTCGCCGACGGCCGCACGGCCACCGCGAAGGTGATCGGCAGCGATCCCGAAACCGATCTCGCCGTGCTGAAGATCAACATGACGAACCTGCCGACGATCACGCTCGGCCGCTCCGACCAGTCGCGCGTCGGCGACGTCGTGCTCGCGATCGGCAACCCGTTCGGCGTCGGCCAGACGGTCACGATGGGGATCATCAGCGCGCTCGGCCGCAATCACCTCGGCATCAACACGTTCGAGAACTTCATCCAGACCGACGCGCCGATCAACCCCGGCAACTCCGGCGGCGCGCTGGTCGACGTGAACGGCAACCTGCTCGGCATCAACACCGCGATCTACTCGCGCTCGGGCGGCTCGCTCGGCATCGGTTTCGCGATTCCCGTCTCGACCGCCCGCACGGTGCTCGAAAGCATCATCACGACGGGCTCGGTCACGCGCGGCTGGATCGGCGTCGAGCCGCAGGACGTCACGCCGGAGATCGCCGAGTCGTTCGGGCTTCAGCAGAAATCGGGCGCGATCGTCGCGGGCGTGCTGCAGGGCGGGCCGGCCGACAAGGCGGGCATCAAGCCGGGCGACATCCTCGTGAGCGTCAACGGCGAGGACATCACCGACACGACGAAGCTGCTGAACACCGTCGCGCAGATCAAGCCGGGCACGCCGACCAAGGTGCACGTCGTCCGCAAGGGCAAGCAGCTCGACGTGAACGTCGTGATCGGCAAGCGCCCGCCGCCGCCGAAGCAGACGCTCGACGAGCAGGACAGCGATAGCGAATGAGGATTGGGCAGGCGGCGCGCCGCCTGCCGGTCGCGATGCGTTGTGATGCACCGCGGAAATGGAAAAGGGCAGCCGGCTGGCTGCCCTTTTGCTTTGCCTCAAACGATGAACCGGACCGGACATCCTGCCCGAAAACCGCCCGACACCCCGCCCGCCGTCAACCCGCGGCTTCGCCGTTCCCCGCCTCGCCCTCTTCTATCGGCTTCTTCGGCACGAAGAATCGCGCGGCCAGCAGCCCGATCTCGAACAGCACGACGAGCGGCAGCGCGAGCATCAGCTGCGAGAACACGTCCGGCGGCGTGACGACCGCCGCGACCACGAACGCGCCGACGATCACGTAGGGCCGCATCTCCTTCAGCTTCTTCAGCGACAGCACGCCCATCCGGACGAGCAGCACGACGACGATCGGCACCTCGAACGTCACCCCGAACGCGATGAACATCCCCAGCACGAAGCTCAGGTAGTTGTCGATGTCGGTCGTCATCTCGGCCCCGAGCGGCGCGTTGTAGTGCGCCATCACGCGGAAGATCGTCGGGAACACGAGGAAGTACGCGAACGCCATCCCGCACAGGAACAGGAAGTAGCTGCTGCCGACGAGCGGCGCGACGAGCTTCTTCTCGTGCTGGTACAGCCCTGGCGCGACGAACGCCCAGATCTGGTACAGCACGACCGGCAGCGCGATCACGAGCGCGACGAGCATCGTGACCTTCATCGGCACGAAGAACGAGCCGGTGACGTCGGTGACGATCATCTTGCCGTCTTTCGGCAGGTTGTCCATCAGCGGCCGCGCGAGCAGCTTGAAGATGTCCGGCGCCCAGTAGACGAGCCCGAGGAACACGACGATCACCGCCAGCCCCGCGCGAATGATGCGATC
Source organism: Burkholderia sp. BCC0506 (assembly GCF_902833145.1). Lineage (GTDB taxonomy): Bacteria > Pseudomonadota > Gammaproteobacteria > Burkholderiales > Burkholderiaceae > Burkholderia. The sequence continues at coordinate 56,545 of NZ_CADFEN010000016.1, forward strand.
GCGAAGCTCGACGAGATGGGAAATGAAAGTTTCTTCCGGGGCGTCGCCCGGGTTCTGCTGGGGGTCGCTCACACCGGCCCTCGGTAGGATTGACGAGCGAGCATGCGCTCGACTCAGAAGAAGCGCGTCGGCCGGCGCAGGCTGGCCGGCCGATGGCGCGCGACGCGCGCGGCGCCCGACTGCACGTGCGTGCGGCGGGTGGTCGCGCGCTTGTACCAGACAGGCGTGGCCGCCTGCTTGATGCGCCAGTTGCGACGCTTCGGCGCAAGCGCGGGCGTACTGCCGCGCCACGACGGCGCCGCGGGCGTATCGGAACCAAGGGCGCCGGCGTCGCCGGAAGCCCCGTCGAGACCGCCGACCGCGGAATGCCACGTGTCGTTCAGTTCCTTCTCGTGCTCGCGCAGGTTGTCGTGAATCGTCGTCTCGACATTGCGCGCGGCCGTTTCGAAATCGGTCTTCATCGTCCGCAGCGCGTCGAGTTCGATTTCGCGCGAGACCTCGGCCTTCACGTCGTTGATGTACCGCTGCGCGCGGCCGAACAGCGCGCCTGCCGTACGCGCGACGCGCGGCAGGCGCTCGGGGCCGAGCACCACGAGCGCGACGACGCCGATCAGCGCCATCTTCGAAAGACCGAGATCCAGCATCGCGAATGCCTGTCAGCGTGCCGGCGTTACGCCTTGTTCGAATCGGAACGCGTCGTTTCCTTCGCGTTGACGTCGACCGTGCCCGAACGCGGCAGTTGCTGCGCATCCGCCGGCGTTTCGCCTTCCTTCATGCCGTCCTTGAAACCCTTCACGGCGCTGCCGAGATCGTTGCCGATGTTGCGCAGCTTCTTCGTACCGAAAACCAGCGCGACGATCAGCAGCACGATCAGCCAGTGCCAAATGCTCAATCCACCCATGATGAAACCTCTCCTCAACCACGCCGCGTCGCGGCGCAAATCGCCGGCGGCGCGCCGGCTTCGACTATCGATGCGGGGAAACGCCCCGCTGCGTCAACCCATCCGCTGCCACGGGCGCGGGCCGGCCAGGATGTGCGCGTGCAGGTGGTAGACCTCCTGCCCGCCGCCGGGGCCCGTGTTGATCACCGTGCGAAAACCGGTTTCGCCGCCCGTGTACGCGACGCCCAACTGGTCGGCCAGACGCGCGACGAGCAGCATCAGCCGGCCGAGCATCGGCGCATCGGCGTCGTTCGCCGCCGACAGCGTCGGCACGTGCCGGCGCGGAATCACGAGCACGTGCGTCTCGGCCGCCGGGCGGATGTCGCGGAACGCGACGAATTCGTCGTCCTCGTGCACCTTGGTGCTCGGGATCTCGCCTGCCGCGATCTTGCAGAACAGGCAATTCGGATCGTGACTCATGTTGCTCCTGCGAAACGCCCGTGCGCGGCGATCAGAACCACGCCTGCGGATCGAGCGTCTTGTTGTCGTTCAGGTACAGCCAACCCTTGATGATACGGTACAGCGTCCAAATCCATGTGACAAACATCACGACGAATCCGATCGCGACGAACATCAGCGCGAAGCCGATCACGTAAGCGATCAGCGCGCGCCAGAACGTGCGGATCTGCCATTCGAAGTGATCGGCGTACGGCGTGCCGGCCACGTCGCCGCGCTTCACGTAGTTGATGATGATCGCGACGATGCCCGTGACGCCGCCCGTCAGCCAGTGAATCGCATAGAGGCCGTACAGCACGTGGGTCAGCGTGCGCAGCCCGTTCAGGCGTTCGGCATCCGCCGCGCCCGGTACCGCCGGCGTCGGGAACTGGTTCGACGTATCGTTCATGATGCTACCCCCGTCAGATGACAATTCTTACAGCTTACCGCACTGTTGCCACCGCGGCGGGCCTGCGTGTTACCCGCCGTTTTCCTCGCGCTCGCGGCGCTTGCGCAGCGCTTTTTCCTCGATGCCCGACAAGCCTTCGCGACGCTCGAGTTCGGCGATCACGTCGGCCGGGCTCAGGTCGAAATGCGACAGCATCACGAGGCAGTGGAACCACAGGTCGGCCACCTCGCCGACGAGCGCGGTCGGCGCGCCGCCCTGGCGCACGTCCTTCGCGGCCAGCACGACTTCCGTCGCCTCTTCGCCGATCTTCTTCAGCACCGCGTCGTCGCCCTTGTGGAACAGGCGCGACACGTACGATTGATCGGGATCGCCGCCCTTGCGGCTGTCGATCACGGCCGCGAGGCGCAGCAGCGTGTCTTCGGTCGATTGCGTCATTTGTAGATGTGTTCGGGGTCTTTCAGCACCGGCTCGACCGCGACCCAGTCGCCGTTGTCGACGGTGCCTTCGAATTTCTGGAAGAAGCACGAATGCCGGCCGGTGTGGCATGCGATGCCCGACACCTGCTCGACCTTCAGCAGCACGACGTCCTCGTCGCAGTCGAGCCGCACCTCGTGCACGTGCTGCACGTGGCCCGACTCCTCGCCCTTGAACCACAGGCGCTTGCGCGAACGCGAATAGTAGACCGCGCGCTGCGTCTCGATCGTCTTCGCGAGCGCGTCGCGGTTCATCCACGCGAACATCAGCACGTCGTTCGTCGACGCTTCCTGCGCGATCACCGGCACGAGGCCGTTGTCGTCCCAGCGGACCTTGTCGAGCCACGCGGGCAAGGATTTCGTTTCGGTATTCATCACAGCCTCACCGGGATGCCCTGGTCGGACATGAAGCGCTTCGCCTCGCCGACCGTGTGCTCGCCGTAGTGGAAGATGCTCGCGGCCAGCACCGCGTCGGCGCGGCCGTCCTTGATGCCGTCGGCCAGGTGCTGCAGCGAACCGACGCCGCCCGAGGCAATCACCGGCACCGGCACCGCGTCCGACACGCCGCGCGTGAGCGCGAGGTCGAAGCCCGACTTCGTGCCGTCGCGGTCCATGCTCGTGAGCAGGATCTCGCCGGCGCCGAGCTCGGCCATCTTGCGCGCCCATTCGATCGCGTCGAGGCCCGTGTTCTTGCGTCCGCCGTGCGTGAACACTTCCCAGCGCGGCGCTTCGCCGTCGGCCGACACGCGCTTCGCGTCGATCGCGACGACGATGCACTGCGAGCCGTACTTGTCGGCCGCGTCGCGCACGAGCTGCGGGTTCGCGACCGCCGACGAATTCATGCTGACCTTGTCCGCGCCCGCGTTCAGCAGGCGCCGCACGTCCTCGACGGCGCGCACGCCGCCGCCGACGGTCAGCGGAATGAACACCTGCGACGCAACGGCTTCGATGATCGGCAGGATCAGGTCGCGCTGGTCGGAGGTCGCGGTGATGTCGAGGAACGTGAGTTCGTCGGCACCTTGTTCGTCGTAGCGGCGGGCGATTTCGACGGGGTCGCCGGCGTCGCGCAGCTCGACGAAATTGACGCCCTTGACGACACGCCCGGCAGTCACGTCCAGGCAGGGGATGATGCGTTTAGCTAGAGCCATGATGTTGCGCCAAATGCCGCGCTGGGACGGCCGGTTGCGGAAGCCTCGCGCGAGGCTTCCGGTCGGGGCCGCCTGCTGGCAGCCCCGGCGAGCGGGACACCCGCGGTCACGCGTTGTCGAGCTCGCCGTTCAGTTCGTCCGCGCGCTTTTGCGCGGCCGCGAAATCGAGATCGCCGGAGTAGATCGCACGGCCGCAGATCACGCCTTCGACGCCGTGCTCTTCCACTTCGCACAGGCTCTCGATGTCCGTGAGGTTAGACAGGCCGCCGCTCGCGATCACCGGAATGCCGACCGCCTGCGCGAGCTTCACGGTCGCCTCGATGTTGATGCCCTGCAGCATCCCGTCGCGGCCGATGTCCGTGTAGACGATCGATTCGACACCGTAGTCCTCGAACTTCTTCGCGAGATCGATCACCTCGTGGCCGGTCAGCTTGCTCCAGCCATCGGTCGCGACCTTGCCGTCCTTCGCATCCAGCCCGACGATGATGTTGCCCGAGAACGCGGTGCATGCGTCCTGCAGGAAGCCCGGATTCTTCACGGCCGCGGTGCCGATGATCACGTAGGACAGGCCGGCGTCGAGATACTTCTCGATCGTCTCGAGGCTGCGGATGCCGCCGCCGAGCTGCACGGGAATTTCGTCGCCGACTTCGTCGAGGATCGCTTCGATCGCCTCGAGATTCTTCGGCTTGCCGGCGAATGCGCCGTTCAGGTCGACGAGATGGAGCCGCCGGGCGCCGAGATCGACCCACTTGCGGGCCATCGCCGCCGGGTCCTCGGAGAAAATCGTGGCCTGGTCCATATCGCCCTGTTTGAGGCGCACACACTGACCGTCTTTGAGATCGATGGCCGGAATCAGCAACATAGCAATCGGGTGTCGTCGTGGAAAATGAAAAGAATCAGGCGCGTACCGGCCAAACCGGTGCCGCGCCGTCTCGCTAGTTTAGTACAACTCTTTCGGCGCTTAGGCGGGAGCGCCCCGTGCGACAGGCCTTTCGGCCAGGTCGACTGTGGCTCGCGCACCACGTTTACGGTTTCCAGTGTACGAAGTTGCGATACAGACGCAACCCGACCCCCGCGCTTTTCTCCGGGTGGAATTGGGTCGCGAAGAGGTTGTCCCGCGCGACCGCGGACGTAAACGGCGCGCCGTAGGCCGTTTCGCCGACCGTGTGCGCCGGATTGTCCGGCGTGACGTAATAGCTGTGCACGAAGTAGAAATACGCGTCGTCGGGCACGCCGTCCCACAGCGGGTGCGGCTGCGCCTGGCGCACGCGGTTCCAGCCCATCTGCGGCACCTTGAAGCGCGAGCCGTCGTCCTGCAGCCGGCCGTCGAGCGCGAAGCGCACGACCTTGCCGGGCAGCAGGCCCAGGCCCTTCGTGTCGCCTTCCGCGCTCCAGTCGAACAGCATCTGCTCGCCGACGCACACGCCGAGCAACGGCTTCGTGCGCGACGCCTCGATCACGGCCTCCTGCAGGCCCGATTCGCCGAGGCAGCGCATGCAGTCGGGCATCGCGCCCTGGCCGGGCAGCACGACGCGATCGGCCGCGCGAATCGCGGCCGGCGTGTCGACGATCGCCACGTCGGCGGCCGGTTCGGCCTTCTTGAGCGCCTGCGCGACCGAGCGCAGGTTGCCCATCCCATAATCCACAATCGCAATCGAAGTTTTCATCTCAGTGCAGGCAGTAGCGCCCTCAGTCCATTGACGATGAATTCCACCGCCAGCGCCGACAGCATCAGACCCATCAGCCGCGTGGCGATGTTGATGCCGGTGCGGCCGATCCAGTTCGCGATCGGCTCGGCGAGCCGCATCGCGACGAAACACAGAAAAGCCAGGACCGCGCCGATCGCGACCAGTCCGGCCCGCTCATACCAGTGATGCGCGTTCGCCGCATAGATGATCACCGTGCTGATCGAGCCGGGGCCCGTGAGCAGCGGAATCGCCAGCGGCACGACCGCGATGTTGTCCTTCAGCTCGGCTTCGTCGCGCTCCTCGGGCGTCGATCGCGTGTTGCCGATCTGCGCGTTCAGCATGTTGATCGCCATCAGCAGCATGATGATCCCGCCGCCCACTTCGAGCGAGCCGACCGAAATGCCGAAGAAGTTGATGATCTGCTGCCCGAGCAGCGCGGTCACCGTCATCACGCAGAATACCGACACCGACGCGATCCGGATCGTGCGCCGCCGCTCGCCGTCCGTCTGCTGCGCCGTCAGGCTCAGGAAAAACGGCACCGCGCCGACCGGATTGATCAGCGCGAGCAGCGAAATGAACGATTTGAGCAGATCCATCGCACGCCGGCGCGCCGCGCCGAAGCCGTGAGGTTGTCCTTGGCGTCGCCCGTTCGGAAGTTAGAGGCTGCCCTTCGTCGACGGAATCTGCCCGGCCGCGCGCTCGTCGAGCTCCACCGCCGCGCGCAGTGCGCGGCCGAACGCCTTGAACACCGTTTCGAGCTGATGGTGCGCGTTGATCCCGCGCAGGTTGTCGACATGCAGCGTGACGCCCGCGTGGTTCACGAACCCGCGGAAGAATTCGATCGACAGGTCGACGTCGAACGTGCCGATCCGCGCGCGCGTGAACGGCACGTGGAATTCGAGGCCCGGCCGGCCCGAGAAGTCGATCACGACGCGCGACAGCGCCTCGTCGAGCGGCACGTACGAATGGCCGTAGCGGCGGATGCCCTTCTTGTCGCCGACAGCCTTCGCGACGGCCTGGCCAAGCGTGATGCCGACGTCCTCGACCGTGTGGTGATCGTCGATATGCGTATCGCCATGCGCTTCGACCTCGAGATCGATCAGACCATGCCGCGCGATCTGGTCGAGCATATGGTCGAGAAACGGCACGCCGGTGGCCAGCTTCTGCCGGCCCGTACCGTCGAGATCGAGCTTCACACGGATCTGCGTTTCGCTGGTATTGCGAACGACTTCCGCCACACGCATGGCAATTCCTTGATCGAGTCTGATGTAAATGGGGATTGATCGTCGCGCGCCGCCGCGCCCTGGGCTCAACCGGGCAGCGCGAGTTTCAAGGCGGCCAGCAGGCGGGCGTTTTCGTCGGGAGAACCGACGGTCAGCCGCACGCATTCGGCCAGTAATGGATGCATTTTACTCACGTTTTTGATCAGCACCCGCTCGGTGAGCAGCGCATCGAACACGGCAGCCGCGTCCGGCACGCGCACCAGCAGGAAATTGCCGGCGCTCGGGAACACCGTCGCGCCCGGCAGCGCGGCCACGGCCTGCGCGAGGCGCGCGCGTTCCGCGCGCAATTCGGCCGCCTGTGCGTCGAGCACGTCGAGGTGGTCGAGCAGGAAATCGGCGCTCGCCTGGGTCAGCACGTTGATGTTGTACGGCGGGCGCACCTTGTCGAATTCGTTCAGCCACGCGGGCGTGCCGACGAGATAGCCGAGGCGGATGCCCGCGAGGCCGAGCTTCGACACCGTGCGCATCACGACGACGTTGTCGAACTCGGCGGCGCGCGGTAGCCACGAACGCTCGGCGAACGGCTGGTACGCCTCGTCGATCACGACCAGGCTGTGCCGCGCGGCCGCGACGATCCGTTCGACGTCGGCATCGTCGTACAGCGTGCCGGTCGGGTTGTTCGGATACGCGAGATAGACGATCGCCGGCTGGTGCTCGGCGATCGCCGCGAGCAGCGCGTCGGCGTCGAGCGTCAGGTCCGCCTTCAGCGGCACGCCGACGAACTCGAGCTGCGCGAACTTCGCCGAGAGCTCGTACATCACGAAGCCCGGCACCGGTGCGAGCACCTTCGCGCCCGGCTTCGCGCATGCGACTGAGATCATGCTGATGATTTCGTCGGAGCCGTTGCCGAGCAGCACGTCGCAGCCGGCCGGCACGCCCATCGCACGACGCAGCTTGTCCAGCAGCGCGGCCGGGCGCGGCGCCGGATAGCGGTTCAGCGCGACCTGCGCGAGACGCTCGCCGAGCGCCGCGGCGAGCGGCTCCGGCAGCGGATACGGGTTCTCCATCGCGTCGAGCTTCACGAACCCGCTCGCGTCGGGCACCGGGTAGCTCGTCATCGCGAGCACGTCGCGGCGGATGATGTCTTGTGGCGTCGTCATGGTCTCAAGCCGGCGTGCATCGCGCCGGCATCAAATGGTCGGCAAGGCGGCGGCTGCCGCCCTGCCCTCGTCTCCTGCGTCGATCCGGGGTGCCGCCGTGGCGGTGCATCGGCGCCCGCCCCGGCCCCGCGCGAACCGCGCGGTCAACCCTTCATGCGGAACTCGGCGCTCCTGGCATGCGCCTGCAGCCCTTCGCCGTACGCGAGCTCGGACGCGATCTCGCCGAGCGTCTGCGCGCCTTCCGCGCTGACCTCGATCAGGCTCGAACGCTTGATGAAGTCGTACACGCCGAGCGGCGACGAGAAGCGCGCGGTGCGCGACGTCGGCAGCACGTGGTTCGGGCCCGCGCAGTAGTCGCCGAGGCTCTCGCTCGTGTAGCGGCCGAGGAAGATCGCGCCCGCGTGGCGGATCTGCTGGCCCCATTGCTGCGGCTCCAGCGCCGAGATTTCGAGGTGTTCCGGCGCGATGTCGTTCGCGATCCGGCACGCCTCGGCCATGTCGCGCACCTTGATCAGCGCGCCGCGGCCCTCGAGCGACGCACGGATCACGTCCTGGCGCGGCATCGTCGGCAGCAGCTCGTCGATCGCCTTTTCGACGCGATCGAGGAACGCGCCATCCGGGCACAGCAGGATCGACTGTGCGAGTTCGTCGTGCTCGGCCTGCGAGAACAGGTCCATCGCGACCCAGTTCGGATCGGTCGTGCCGTCGCACAGCACGAGGATTTCCGACGGCCCGGCGATCATGTCGATGCCCACCGTGCCGAACACGCGGCGCTTCGCCGACGCGACGTACGCGTTGCCGGGGCCGCAGATCTTGTCGACGGCCGGCACCGTCGCCGTGCCGTACGCGAGCGCGCCGACCGCCTGCGCGCCGCCGATCGTGAACACCCGATCGACGCCGCCGAGCAGCGCCGCGGCGAGCACGAGGTCGTTCTTCACGCCGTCCGGCGTCGGCACGACCATCACGATCTCGCCGACCCCCGCGACGCGCGCCGGAATCGCGTTCATCAGCACCGACGACGGATACGCGGCCTTGCCGCCCGGCACGTACAGGCCGACGCGGTCGAGCGGCGTGATCTTCTGGCCGAGCACCGTGCCGTCCGCCTCCGTGTACTGCCAGCTATGCGTGCCGCACTCGATCTTCTGCTTCTCGTGGTACGCGCGCACGCGGGCGGCGGCGGCTTCCAGCGCCGCGCGCGCCTTCGGCGCGAGGCCGTCGAGCGCGGTCTGCAGCGCGTCCTGCGGCAGCTCGAGCGCGGCGACGCTGTTCGCGCCCAGCCGGTCGAAGCGGTTCGTGTACTCGAGCACCGCGGCGTCGCCGCGCGACTTCACGTCGGCGAGAATCTTCGCGACCGACTGCTCGATCGCCTCGTCCTCGCTCGCCTCGAACGCGAGCAGCGCACGCAGCGCGGCGTCGAAGCCGTCGCTCGTCGAATCGAGTTTGCGGATGGTGATGGCCATGGGAGTTCCGTTACGGTGAGGCGCTCAACCGCCATTCTGCGACGCGCGTTCGAACGCGTCGAGGATCGGCTTGAGCGCGGCGCGCTTCAACTTCAGCGCGGCCTGGTTCACGACGAGGCGCGACGAGATCGCCATGATCTCCTCGACCTCGACCAGATTGTTCGCCTTCAGCGTGCCGCCCGAGCTGACGAGGTCGACGATCGCGTCGGCCAGCCCGACCAGCGGCGCGAGTTCCATCGAGCCGTACAGCTTGATCAGATCGACGTGCACGCCCTTCGCGGCGAAGTGCTCGCGCGCCGTTTCGACGTATTTCGTCGCGACCCGCAGGCGCGCGCCCTGGCGCACCGCGTTCGCGTAGTCGAAACCGGCCGGCACGGCCACCGACATCCGGCAGCGCGCAATGTTCAGATCGATCGGCTGGTACAGGCCCGAGCCGCCGTGCTCGACCAGCACGTCCTTGCCGGCCACGCCGAAATCGGCCGCGCCGTATTCCACGTAGGTCGGCACGTCGCTCGCGCGCACGATGATCACGCGCAGGTTCGGATCGGTCGTCGGCAGGATCAGCTTGCGCGACGTTTCGGGATCCTCGGCCACCTGCACGCCGGCGGCGGCCAGCAGCGGCAGGGTTTCCTCGAAAATCCGGCCCTTCGACAGGGCGAGGGTCAGCGGCGCGCTCATGCTTGGCTCCCGGAAAGGCGGCGCACGTTCGCGCCGACGGCGGTCAGTTTGGCTTCCATGCGGTCGTAGCCGCGGTCCAGGTGATAGATGCGGTCGACGAGCGTTTCGCCGTCGGCGCGCAGCCCGGCGATCACGAGGCTCGCCGACGCACGCAGGTCGGTCGCCATCACGTTCGCGCCCGACAGCTTCTCGACGCCCGTCACGAGCGCCGTGTTGCCGTCGATCGTGATGTTCGCGCCGAGCCGGTTCAGTTCCTGCACATGCATGAAGCGGTTCTCGAAAATGGTCTCGACGACCTGCGCGGTGCCCGTCGCGACCGTATTGAGGGCCATGAACTGCGCCTGCATGTCGGTCGGGAACGCCGGGTACTCGGACGTGCGGATCGTCACCGCCGACGGGCGGCGGTCCATCTTCACGCGCAGCCAGCTGTCACCTTCCTCGATCGACACGCCGGCTTCGCGCAGCTTGTCGATCACCGCGTCGAGGATGTGCGGGCGCACGCCCGTCAGCATCACGTCGCCGCCGGCCGCCGCGACCGCGCACAGGAACGTGCCGGCCTCGATACGGTCGGGAATCACCGAATGGCGCGCGCCGTGCAGCCGCTCGACGCCCTGGATCACGAGGCGGTCGGTGCCGATGCCGTCGATTTTCGCGCCCATCGCGACCAGCAAGTGTGCGAGATCGCTCACTTCCGGCTCGCGCGCGGCGTTTTCGATCACCGTCTCGCCGTCGGCGAGCGTCGCGGCCATCAGCAGGTTTTCGGTGCCCGTCACCGTGATCATGTCGGTCACGATGCGCGCGCCCTGCAGCCGCTTCGCGCGCGCCTCGATGAAGCCGTGTTCGATGCTGATCTCGGCGCCCATCGCCTGCAGGCCCTTGATGTGCTGGTCGACCGGCCGCGCGCCGATCGCGCAGCCGCCCGGCAGCGACACCTTCGCCTCGCCGAAGCGCGCGAGCAGCGGCCCGAGCACGAGGATCGACGCGCGCATCGTCTTCACGAGCTCGTACGGCGCGACGAGGTTGTCGACGCGCGACGCGTCGAGGTGCACGCGGCAGCCGTCGGTCTCGCTCTGCACGCCCATCTGGTTCAGCACCTTCAGCGTCGTGCGCACGTCCTTCAGGTTCGGTACGTTGTCGAGATCGACCGGCTCGGCGGTGAGCAGCCCCGCGCACAGGATCGGCAGCGCGGCGTTCTTCGCGCCCGACACGACGATCTCGCCGGACAGGCGGTTGCCGCCTTCGATCGCGAGCTTGTCCATCCCCTGCCCCTGCGCTTCCCCGTTGGCGGCCGGGTGTGCCGTGGCGACGCTCTGGACGGCGTCGCGCTCGTTGACGGTGACTTGCACTCAGTGATTTCCGTTTATGCGTTCTGCCATTCGGCGGGCGTCAGCGTCTTCATGCTGAGCGCGTGAATTTCCTGCTTCATGCGATCGCCGAGCGCCGCATAGACGAGCTGGTGCCGCTGGATCGGCCGCTTGCCCTCGAAGGCCGCCGACACGATCGTCGCGAAGAAATGCTGGCCGTCGCCTTCGACTTCCAGATGCGTGCAGGCGAGACCGCCGGCGATGTATTGCTTGACCTGTTCGGGAGTCGGCAACATGGTGTAAGGCTCCTGTCGGCGCGCGCCGCCTTGGGCGGCCGCGGCCTGTCGATATCAATGACGCAGTTTGTAGCCGGTCGCGAGCAGCCGCATCGCGATCAGCGCGAGCAGCACGAAGAAACCGGTGACGATCGCCAGGCTCGCGAACGGGTTGATGTCGGACGCGCCGAAGAACCCGAAACGAAAGCCGTCGATCATGTAGAAAAACGGGTTGAGACGCGACACTTCGCGCCATACGGGCGGCAGCGAATGCGTCGAATAGAACACGCCGGACAGGAACGTCAGCGGCATGATCAGGAAATTCTGGAACGCGGCGAGCTGGTCGAATTTCTCGGCCCAGATCCCGGCGATCAGGCCGAGCGTGCCGAGGATCGCCGAGCCGAGCAGCGCGAACGCCATGATGAACAGCGGCGCCGCGAAGTGCATCGGGATAAACCAGATCGTCACGACGAACACGCCGGCGCCGACCGCGAGCCCGCGCACGACGGACGCGAGCACGTACGCGCCGAAGATGTCGCGGTACGACAGCGGCGGCAGCAGCATGAACACGAGGTTGCCGGTGATCTTCGACTGGATCAGCGACGACGAGCTGTTCGCGAACGCGTTCTGCAGCACGCTCATCATCACGAGGCCCGGCACGAGGAAGCTCACGTACTCGACGCCCGGATACACCTCGACGCGGCCCGACAGCGCGTGGCCGAAGATCGTCAGATACAGCAGCGCCGTGACGATCGGCGCGAGCACCGTCTGGAACGACACTTTCCAGAAACGCAGCAGTTCCTTGTAGAACAGCGTTCGGAACCCGCTTCCCGGCACGCGCCGGGCCGTCCCCTCGGACGACAGCGAACGCAGTTCGCGTGGGGAGTGTTGATTCATGCCAGCCCCTCGATCACCTCGGCCCCGTTCATCACCTGGACGAACACATCCTCGAGGTCGGCCTTGCGGACCTCGATCTCGTCGAACGTGCAGCCCGCCGCGCGGCATTGCGCGAGGATGCGTTCGACCTCGTCGTAGCTCGCGAGGCGCAGCAGGTGCTCGCCCGGCGCGCGCGCGGCCGGGTCGGTCTCCAGCCCGCGCAGCTCGGCCGGCAGCGCGCCGGTCGCGAACCGCAGGTACAGCTGCAGCCCCGCGAAGCGGCGCAGCAGCGCGTCGGTGCGGTCGAGCGCGACGACTTCGCCCCGCCGCAGCATCGCGATGCGGTCGCACAGCGACTCGGCTTCCTCGAGGTAATGGGTGGTCAGCACGATCGTGTGACCCTCGCGGTTCAGCCGCGAGATGAATTTCCACAGCGTCTGGCGCAATTCGACGTCGACGCCGGCGGTCGGCTCGTCGAGCACGATCACGGGCGGCCGGTGCACGAGCGCCTGCGCGACGAGCACGCGGCGCTTCATCCCGCCCGACAGCGCGCGCATGTTCGCGTCAGCCTTCTCGGTCAGGTCGAGATTGGCCATCACTTCATCGATCCAGTCGTCGTTGCGGCGCAGCCCGAAATAGCCGGACTGGATCCGCAGCGTCTCGCGGACGGTGAAGAACGGGTCGAAAACGAGTTCCTGCGGAACGACGCCAAGCGCGCGGCGCGCGTTGCGGAAGTCCTGGACGACGTCGTGACCGCGCACCGAGATACTGCCTTCGTCGGCCCGGGCGAGCCCGGCGAGGATACTGATGAGCGTGGTCTTGCCTGCGCCGTTGGGGCCGAGCAGACCGAAAAACTCGCCTTCCTCGACCGACAGGCTGACGCCCTTGAGCGCCTGAAGCGACTTGTAGCGCTTCTTGACGTGACGGATTTCTATGGCTGACATGACTGTGCGCGACGCAAGGGCCGCGACGCCTATTCTGTGCTTGCTGCGAAAGAAAATGGGGGCCGGACGCCGATTGGCTGCCCCGCAAAACGCTTGATTATAGGGCAAACCGGCTGGTGGAGCCGGCGCCGGCGGCGCGCGGCCTGAAGCGTGCGCGCGCCGGCGGGCGCGGCAGGCTTCGGTCGGACAGGGTCAATGTCGCCCGGTGCCGTCGATGAGCGCGTCGACGCCGTAGGCGCGCGCGAGGCTGGCGAGCTTCGGGGGGAGATTGAGGATATCGAGGGCGGTGCCGCGCGCGTTGGCGGCACGTTGCCATGCGAGCAGCACGGCGAGCGCGGACGAGTCGAACTGCGTCAGCCCCGTGCAATCGACGGCGGTCGCGCCCGCGTCGATGCGTGCAAGACCGGCCGCGAGCGCGGACTTCGCGCTCGCGACGGTCAGCGAGGAACCGGCTTCGAAGCCGCTCACGACGCTTGCTTGCCGGCGGCAAGCTGCTGGTTGCGCTGCGTCAGGAACTGGATCAGGCCGTCCACGCCGCTTTGCTGGATCTTCTCGTTGAACTGCTGCTGGTACGTCTGGATCAGCCATGCGCCGAGCACGTTCAGGTCATACACCTTCCAGCCGTTCGCCGTCTTGTACAGGCGGTAATCGATCTGGACCGGCTGGCCGTTGTTCATCGCGACCGTCTTGACCACGACGTCGGTATCGGCCGGATCGGCGCGGAACGGCGGGTACTGGATCTGCTGGTCCGGCTTCAGCTGCGCGAGCGCGCCCGAATACGTACGGATCAGCAGCAGCTTGAACTGCTCCTGCACCTGCTGCTGCTGCTCGGGCGTCGCCGTGCGCCAGTTGCGGCCCATCGCGAGCTGCGTGGTACGGCGGAAATCGGTGTACGGCAGGATGTCCTTGTTGACGATCGAGATGATGCGGTTGGTGTCGCCCTGCTTGATCGTCTGCTGCTTGACTTCGTCGAGGACCTGCTGCGTCGCCGTCTTGATCAGCGCCTGCGGGTTCGACTGGTCGACTTGCGCGTGAGCTGCGCTGCCGAACGAGAACAGCGCCGCGAAAACGGGGATCAGGAACAGTTTTTTCATCATAGTGACCTGCATGAAGAGTCGATGCGAAGGTTGGAGCAGGTAGCTTACGCGCAAGTTCGCATACGCTACCGACTGAATCGTTTCCGGCTGTAACGAATGTAAATCCGTCAGTGCAGCCGGATGCTCGGGAACCGCAACCCGCCCGGCGACGGCGGCGCCACCTGCATCGCCGGCACGTTCGTCTCGCTGGCCGGGTTCGGCATGTCGGCCGCGCCCGAGGCCGGCGCAGCAACCGCCGCGCCCGATGCGCCCGCCGACGCCGCGCCGCCCACCGCGGCCGCACCCGCCGTCCCGGCCGCGCCGGCTGCCGCCGGTGCCGCGCCGTCTTCCGGCAGGTCGTACTTCGGCAGCGCGTCGTTGCTCGACGTCGTGGCAGCCTCGCCGCGCGCGTTGCTGATCAGCATCTGCCGACGCTGCAGGTACGCATTGCGCACGAACGAATACTTGTCGAGCGCCGCGGCGTCCAGCACGTCGCCCGCGCCGAGCAGGTTCGCGCGCGTGTTGACCAGATTCACGCCGAACAGGCCCCAGCTCAGGCCGTCCGGCTTCACGTAGGTGAGCGGGTTGCCGACGTAGTCGACGCCGAGGCCGGCCGTGTCGCGCAGCGTGCTCGGGCCGAGCAGCGGCAGCACGAGGTACGGGCCCGACGGCACGCCGTAGCGGCCCATCGTGATCCCGAAGTCGGCCGTGTGCTTCGGCAGCTTCGCGATCGTCGCGACGTCGAACAGGCCGCCGACGCCGAACACCGTGTTGATCACCACACGCATGATGTCGCCGACGCCGTCCGCGATCCGCAGCTGCACGATGTTGTTCGCCGCGATGTAGACGTCGCCGATGTTCGAGAAGAAGTTCGTCACGCTGTCGCGCACCGGCTGCGGCACCACGTACTGGTAGCCCTTCGCGACCGGCTTCAGCGCGTACGTGTCCACCGTGTCGTTGAACTTGTACATCGTCCGGTTGAAGCCTTCGAGCGGATCGCCCTTGGTCGGCGTCTGCACGGTCGCGCAGCCGCTCAACGCGGCGACTGCCGCTACCGCCAGCGCGGCGTGCCTGATGCGGATCGTGTGCATGTCATTACCCTCTTGTTTTCTCTCGTGTGGTTATTGGGCCGCCGAGCCGGACACCGCGGACGCCGGCACCGCCACCGGTGCGGGCGCGGCGGGTGCCGCCGATGCCCCGGATGCCGGCTTCGCACCGCCCGCATCGGCCGCCTTGCTGTACAGGAACTGGCCGATCAGGTTCTCGAGCACGATCGCCGACTGCGTCATCGTGATCGTGTCGCCGGCCTTCAGCATTTCGGTGTCGCCGCCCGGATCGAGGCCGATATATTGCTCGCCGAGCAGGCCCGACGTCAGGATCTTCGCCGACGAATCCTTCGGGAACTGGTACTGGCCGTCGACGTCGATCGTCACGACCGCCTGATAGGTGTTGGTGTCGAACCCGATCGATTTCACGCGGCCGACCACGACACCCGCGCTCTTCACGGCCGCGCGCGGCTTCAGCCCGCCGATGTTGTCGAATTTCATCCTGACCGAGTAGGTCGGCTGAAACGACAGCGAACTCATGTTGCCGACCTTGAGCGCCAGGAACAGCACCGCAAGGAAGCCTACCACCACGAACAGGCCGACCCAGAAGTCGAGAGCAGTCTTTTTCATCGTCATCCCAAAATTTGGCTTGGCTGAGGCTTAGCTGAACATCAGCGCGGTCAGCAGGAAATCGAGGCCGAGTACGGCGAGCGACGCGAACACGACCGTCTTGGTGGTCGCGCGCGACACGCCTTCGGGCGTGGGCTTCGCTTCATACCCCTGAAACAGTGCAATGAAGGTCACGGCGAAGCCGAACACGATGCTCTTGATCACGCCGTTGCCGACGTCGGCCCAGACCTGGACCCCGCCCTGCATCTGCGACCAGAACGCGCCCGGATCGACGCCGATCAGCACGACGCCGACGAAGTAACCGCCGAGCACGCCGACCGCGTTGAAGATCGCGGCCAGCAGCGGCATCGCGATGATGCCCGCCCACATGCGCGGCGCGATCACGTTCTTGATCGGGTCGACCGCCATCATCTCGAGCGCGGTGAGTTGCTCGCCGGCTTTCATCAGGCCGATCTCGGCCGTGAGCGACGTGCCCGCGCGGCCCGCGAACAGCAGCGCGGTGACGACGGGGCCGAGCTCGCGCACGAGCGACAGCGCGACCAGCAGGCCGAGCGCCTGCTCGGAACCGTAGCGGTTCAGCGTGTAATAGCCCTGCAGGCCGAGCACGAAGCCGACGAACAGCCCCGACACGGCGATGATCACGAACGAATAGTTGCCGAGGAAGTGGATCTGCTTCGTGACCAGCCGCGGCCGGCGCAGCAGCGGGAAGAATTCCAGCACGAGGCGCACGAACAGGCGCGTGCCGTAGCCCGCGCGCTCGAGGCCGCCGATGACGTAACGTCCGATCGCGCTGATCATGCGCGCCCTCCGCCGAGCCCGAAATCCGCTGCGAGCGGCGGGCTCGTGTAATGAAATTTGAACGGGCCGTCCGGCGCGCCGTCGATGAACTGTCGAACGCTCGGATCGGTCGACGCGCGCAGCTCGTCGGGCGTGCCCTGCGCGAGCACACCGCCATTGGCCAGAAAATACACGTAGTCGGCGATCGCGAACGATTCCGGCACGTCGTGCGTGACGAGGATCGACGTCGCGCCGAGCGCCTGGTTCAGCGTGCGGATCAGGTTCGCGGTGATGCCGAGCGAGATCGGATCGAGGCCCGCGAACGGCTCGTCGTACATGATGAGCTGCGGATCGAGCGCGATCGCGCGCGCGAGCGCGATGCGGCGCGCCATCCCGCCCGACACCTCGGACGGCATCAGGTCGCGCGCGCCGCGCAGCCCTACCGCGTTGAGCTTCATCAGCACGAGGTCGCGGATCAGGTCTTCGGGCAGGTCGGTATGCTCGCGCAGCGCGAACGCGACGTTCTCGAACACCGACATGTCGGTAAACAGCGCGCCGAACTGGAACAGCATGCCCATCTTGCGGCGCAGCGCGTACAGGCCGTCGCGCGTCTGCGCGCCGACATCGGCGCCGTCGAACAGCACCTGGCCGCGGCGCGCGCGCACGAGGCCGCCGATCAGGCGCAGCACGGTGGTCTTGCCGCAACCCGAGCCGCCCATGACCGCGACGACCTGCCCGCGCCCGAAGCGCAGGTTCAGGTTGGACAGGACGAGGCGGTCGCCGTAACCGAAGTCGACGTCGCGAAGTTCCAGCAGGGTCTCGGTAGGAGTGGGGCTCACGGAGCTGACAGTCCTTTTACGCAGAACGCCGAATTATAGGGCCTGCATGGGAATGATGTCGTGACGCCGTTCCGGGCCCTGCGGTCAATGATTGTCAAATTGTCCGGGAAAGCACTGCTGCAGTGCAATAAGCGCCGTCCGATAGTCGGCCGCGCCCGTGACCGCGCTGACCACCGCGACGCTGCCGACGCCCGTCGCCAGCACGGCCGGCAGCGTGTCGAGCCCCACCCCGCCGATCGCGACGAGCGGCGCCTGGCCGCCCGCGAAGCGCGCATAGCGGGCCATCCGCGCGAGGCCCTGCGGCGGCGCGGCGACGGCTTTGGTGGCGGTCGCGTACACGGGGCCGAGCGCGAGATAGCTCGGCCGCTCGTGCAGCGCCCGCAACATCTCGAAATAACCATGGCTCGAAAGTCCGAGCCGCAGGCCCGCGCGCGCGATCGCGGCCAGGTCGGCCGTTTCGAGATCCTCCTGGCCGAGATGTACGCCGTACGCCCCTTCTTCTGCGGCGATCTGCCAGTGATCGTTGATGAACACGCGCGCATCCGGATAGCGGCGCCCGGCCGCGACCGCCCGCGCGATTTCCCGGCGCAGCGCATCCGGTGTCGCATCTTTCACGCGCAATTGCACGGTTCGCGCGCCGCCGTCGAGCACGCGCTCGACCCATTCGGCACTCGGCACGACCGGATAGAGGCCGAGCCGCGCGGGGCATGGCGCAAACGCAGGCTCGGGCGCGGGCGGCAGCCCGGCGACGCGCGGGAATTGCGCGGCATCGACCGGCCATGCGTCGGCGGCGCGCGTCTCGTCGCCGTCGCGCCACGCCAGCGCGAGCACCAGCGCATCGACCGGCGCGAAACCGCAATCGAGGAATGCGGCGAGCGCCGCGATCCAGTCGTCCGCGAGCGGATGCGCGGCGTCGAGCGCGTGACGCACGCCGGCCGCATGCAGCACGGCGCCCTGCTCGTCGAATTCGATCGCCACCGCGTCCGGCGACGCGGGCCGCGACACGGCCGACGCGCGCGCCTGCGCGGCACGATCGCCGGCCGACACGATCAGCACGTCACCGTCGGCCGGTACGTCGGGCGCCGCCACGCAGAGCCGCCACGGCGCCGCGCCGTCCGGCCAGTCGCCGAGCCGCGCGCGGATCCGCTCGGCCGCTTCGGCCAGCTCGTCGGCCGGCGGCCAGAATGCATCGGCGAAGCGCGCGCTCATGCGCTGCCTCCGTCCTGATGCCAGAACGGCATCCCGACGACCGGCGTGCTCGCGTGCGCGGTTTCGCGCGCGTCCATCGGGCCGGCGAGGTAGGCCGCGCGGCCGGCCTCGACGCCCTGCGCGAACGCGCGCGCCATGATCTCCGGATGGGTGGCCTGCGACACGGCCGTGTTCAGCAGCACGCCGTCGAAGCCCCATTCCATCACCTGGCACGCATGCGACGGCACGCCGAGCCCCGCGTCGACGATCAGCGGCACGTCCGGCAGCCGTTCGCGCAGCACGCGCAGGCCGTACGGATTGACGACGCCCTTGCCGGTGCCGATCGGCGCGCCCCACGGCATCAGCGCCTCGCAGCCGACGTCGAGCAGGCGCCGGCCGATCACGAGATCCTCGGTGCAGTACGGCAGCACCTTGAAGCCGTCCTTGACCAGTTGCGCGGCGGCTTCGATCAACCCGACCGGGTCGGGCTGCAGCGTGTAGTCGTCGCCGATCAGCTCGAGCTTGATCCAGTCGGTGTCGAATACCTCGCGCGCCATGTGCGCGGTGGTCACCGCTTCGGCGACGGTCTGGCAGCCGGCCGTGTTCGGCAGCAGCGGCACCGCGTGACGCTTGAGCAGGTCGAAGAAGCCGGCTTCGGCCGTACCGCCCGTCATCTGGCGACGCAGCGCGACCGTCACCATCCCGGGGCGCGATGCGGCGATCGAATCGGACAGCGACTGCAGCGACGGATAGCGCGACGTGCCGAGCAGCACGCGGCTTGCGAACGTTACGCCGTACAGCGTGAGCGCGTCGGCGGAGGTGTGGGACGTCATGTCGTTTTCCTGAAAGAGCGGGGACGAACCGGCGGCGCTCAGCCGCCCGCGACGGGGTGCACGACGTCGAGCTTGTCGCCCGCCGCGAGCGCGCGCGCCGCATGCTGCGTGCGCGCGACGAAGCTGCCGTTCAGCGCGACCGCGTACGGCGGACGCGCGCCGTACGCGGCGAGCGCGTCGGCCACCGTCGCGCCGTCGGGCAGCGTCAGGGTCTGTTGATTGATCTGGATATCCATGAGACTGGGGCGGATTCGGTCGGCGGCGCGCGTCAGGCCGGCTGGCGCGCGTCGTGGTGGTGATGAAGCAGCGCCGGCCAGCGCGCGGCGTCGCGCCAGGCGGCGAACGCGTCGGCATCGCCGAGCGCGCCGCCGAGCGCGGCCTGCGCAACCTCGACGGCCGCCTGCGCGACTTCCGGCGCGATCATGAAGCCGTGCCGGTACAGGCCGTTGACGGCGAGCGTCGACGCGCCGTCCCAGATCACCGCCGGGCGATGATCGGGCAGCGTCGGGCGGCACTGCGCGTTGAGTTCGAGGATGCGCGCCTCGCCGAACGCCGGATGCACGGAAAACGCCGCGCTCAGCAGTTCGAGCGCCGAACGCACGCTGACGGGCGACATGTCCTCGCCCTCCACCTCGGTCGCGCCGATCACATAGAGATCGTCCTGCTTCGGCGCGATGTACAGCGGGTAGCGCGGATGCAGCAGCCGCACGGGCCGCGTGAGCCCGATGCCGGGCGCGTGCACGCGCGCGACTTCGCCGCGGATGCCGCGCAGCGCGGGCAGCGCGGGTTTCGCGCCGAGCCCGCGGCAATCGATCGTGACATGCGCGGCGGGCCGGTTCGCGTCGTCGATCGACGCGTGCCAGTGCAGCGCGACGCCGCGTTCGGCGAGGCCCGCCGCGAGCGCGCGCAGCGCCTGGCGGTTGTCGAGCTGCCCTTCGCGCGGCAGCATCAGCCCGCGCGCGAAGCGGCCCGCGAGCGCGGGTTCGGCCGCGTCGACCTGCGCGCCGGCGAGCGTCACGAAGCCGCCGTCGAACAGCTCGGCCGGCGCGTTCGCGCGGAGGCGCCGCTCGAACAGCGGCGCCTCCGCGCGGTCTGCGTGATGCCAGACGACGAGCGTGCCGCGATGCTGGAAGAAGACGGGTTCGGGCAGTTCCGCGAGCCATTGCGGCCAGCGCGCGAGCGATGCGGCGCCGAGCTCGGTGATCAGCAACTCCGCGCTCGCCGCTTCCGCGAGCGGCGCGAGCATCGCGGCCGCGACCCACGCGGCCGACTGCTCGCCGTCCGGGCCGCCGCGCTCGTAGAGCGCGACGCGATGCCCGTCGCCCGCGAGCCGCCACGCGATCAGGCGGCCGACGAGGCCGCCGCCGAGCACCGCGAAATCGGGCCGTGCATCCCGGACGTTCATCGCGTGCCCTCCGCGCGCTCACGCGCGACGAACGTCGACGCGCACGCGCCGCCGCAGGCGAACGCACGCGGCATCGGGCAGGCAACCGTGCAAAAGACTGAAGATTGTGCGGCCATCATTCCTTCCGTAACGCGCAACGCGCGTACCCAAAAGGACGAAACCGGCAGCAAAGGCCGGCCGGGCGGGACTCGGGCGCTGACCATGTGGGATGGCGGCCAGCGCGGCCCGGCGGGATCAGAAACTTCCCTCGCCGGTATTACCCGGATCGGGTGCGAAGGGTCTTTCTCAGCCTCGCCGCGCTGCCCGGAACATCCGCCGGCCGCACCACGAAGCACCCCTGTTTCGTCGTCGGCCATTAGACCATAAAAGCGGAAAGCGCCGCAAACTGTCCCCCTTGCGGCAAATTCGCCGGCGCGCCGCGCCGCTCTGGCACAATGCCCGCAGGCCGGCCGCGCGAGCGGCCGGTTGCCGCGTCACCGCCGGTTTTTAAGTGCCGTTTAAGACGCACGGGCGACCATCCGGACGCCCGCCGTCGGTCGGCACCGTCCCCGGCATGCCATATCGCGGCGCGCGCCCGGCTTCGCCCGGCCCGCGCGCCGGCTCATCATCAGGAAGCACATGACCCAATCGATCGATCCCGTCCGCTCCGCCTCCGACGCGCCGCAGGGCGAGCGCCCGGTATCCGCATGGAGCCTCATCAAGCCCTACTGGGTATCGTCCGAATGGAAAATCGCGTGGGGGTTGCTGGTCACGATTGTCGCGATCAACCTCTGCGTCGTCTGGATCAACGTCCGGCTGAACAAGTGGAACGCGCAGTTCTACAACGCGCTGCAGTCGAAGGACGTCCACGACTTCCCGAACCTGCTGATGCAGTTCTCCGCGCTCGCCTTCGCGTTCATCATCCTCGCCGTGTATGGCCGCTACCTGCGGCAGATGCTCGGTTTCCGCTGGCGCCAGTGGCTCACCGAACGCTTCCTCGGCCAGTGGCTCGGCGACCGCGCGTTCTACCGGATCGAGCGCGACCGCCTCGCGGACAACCCCGACCAGCGGATCACCGACGACCTCCAGTCGTTCGCGACCACGACGCTCGCGCTGTCGCTCGACCTGCTGTCGACGGTCGTCACGCTCGTGTCGTTCATCACGATCCTGTGGTCGCTCGCCGGCGCGCTGACGTTCACGCTCGGCGCGACGCCGATCGCGATTCCCGGCTACATGGTCTGGGCGGCCGCGCTGTACGCGGTGGTCGGCTCGCTGATCATCCAGAAGGTCGGCCATCCGCTCGTGTCGATCAACTACCAGCAGCAGCGCGTCGAGGCCGATTTCCGCTTCGGGCTGATCCGCGTGCGCGAGAACGCCGAGCAGATCGCGTTCTACGACGGCGAGAAGACCGAGACCGGCAACGCGCAGAACCTCTTCATGCGCATCCGCGACAACTGGTGGCGCGTGATGAAGTACACGAAGCGGCTCACGTTCGTGCTGAGCTTCTACGGACAGATCGCGATCATCTTCCCGCTCGTCGTCGCCGCACCGCGCTACTTTGCCGGCGCGTTCTCGTTCGGCGTGCTGATGCAGATCTCGTCCGCGTTCGGCACCGTCAGCGACTCGTTCTCGTGGTTCATCAACAGCTACTCGACCCTCGTCGAATGGCGCGCCACCGTCAATCGTCTGCGCGAATTCAAGCGCGTGATGAGCACGTCGCACCTGAAGGAAAGCCTGTCGCCCGCGACCGAGCACGGCGGCATCAACCTGCACTACATCGACGCCGCGAAGCTGTCCACGTCGTCACTCAAGCTCGCGCTGCCGAACGGCAACGCGCTCGCGAACATCGGCGACGTCACGATCGAGCCCGGCTCGCGCTGGCTCGTGGTCGGCAAGTCGGGCTCCGGCAAGAGCACGTTCATGCGCGCGCTCGCGGGCCTGTGGCCGTTCGGCGACGGCGCGATCGACGCACCCGTCGGCGCGCGGATGATGTTCGTGCCGCAAACCAGCTATTTGCCGATCGGCACGCTGAAGGCCGCGCTCACCTACCCGGCGACGCCCGACACGTTCAGCGACGAAGCGTGCCGCGATGCGCTGCGCGCGTGCCGCCTCGAGGATTACGTCGATCGCCTCGACGAAACCGCACACTGGACCCGCGTGCTGTCGCCGGGCGAGCAGCAGCGTCTGGCCGGCGCGCGCGTGCTGCTGCACAAGCCCGACTTCCTGTTCCTCGACGAAGCGACCAGCGCGCTCGACGCGGACAACGAAGCGCGCCTCTATCACCTGTTCGCCGAACGGCTGCCGAAGGCCGCGATCGTCAGCATCGCGCACCGCGAATCGCTGGCCGCGTTCCACGTCGGCACGATCAACGTCGAGCGCGTGAACGACGACGACAAGGTCGCCGCGTGAACGCACGCGCCGCGCACGTCGCCCGGATCGCGCTGATCACCGGCGCCGGGTCGGGGATCGGCGCGGCGCTCGCGCGGCGGCTCGCGGCGCCCGGTGCCGCGCTGGCGCTGCATGCGCGCGGCGCGGACGATGCGGCCCGCGCGCGGCTCGCCGACGTTGCGCAAGCATGCACGGCGGCCGGCGCGCAATGCCTGACGCTGACCGGCGATCTCGGCGAGCCGGGCGTGGCCGCCACGCTCGTCGATGCCGTCGCCACCCGCTTCGGCGCGCTCGACCAGCTCGTCGCGAACGCCGGCTTCGCCGCGCGGCAATCCTTTTCCGGTCTCTCAGCGGATGCGCTCGCGGCCGCCTTCACGGCCATGCCCGGTGCGTTCTCCGCGCTCGCGAGCCGCGCGCGGCCGCTGCTCGAAGCGTCGGCCGCGCCGCGGATCGTCGCGGTCAGTTCGTTCGTCGCGCACCGCTACCGCGCCGAGGCACCGTTCGCGGCGACCGCCGCCGCGAAGGCCGCGCTCGAATCGCTGGTGCGTACCGCCGCCGCCGAATTCGCCGCGCACGGTATCACCGTCAACGCGGTCGCACCGGGCTTCACGCGCAAGGACCACGGGCCGAGCGCCGGCAACGCCGCGGCGTGGGCGCAGGCCGAACAGGCGACGCCGCTCGGCCGGATCGCCGAGCCCGACGACGTCGCCGCGCTGATCGCGTTCCTGCTGTCGGACGCGGCGCGGCAGATCACCGGCCAGGTCATCCACGTCGACGGCGGCTTGACGCTCTGACGCGCCTTCCCGCCTTTCTGCTTCTCCTCACGAAGCCGCATCCGCCTTTTTGGCGGGCAGGATCGCGCCCGTAAAATAACCGCGGCGCGGCAGCGCGGGACGAGACAACACGAGAGGGGGCGGCAAGCATGCAGGCATTCCGGTGGTTCAACGCATTGTCGACGCGCGAGCGCCGGACGCTGTACGCCGGATTCGGCGGCTACGCGGTCGATGCGTTCGACTTCATGATGTATTCGTTCCTGATCCCGACGCTGATCGCCACCTGGGGCATGTCGAAGAGCGAGGCCGGGATGATCGCGACGAGCTCGCTGATCTCGTCGGCGATCGGCGGCTGGGTCGCCGGCATCCTCGCCGATCGCTACGGCCGCGTGCGCGTGCTGCAGTGGACCATCGCGACGTTCGCGCTGTTCACGTGCCTGTCGGGCTTCACGCATTCGTTCTGGCAGTTGCTCGCCACGCGCACGCTGCAGGGTTTCGGCTTCGGCGGCGAATGGTCGGTCGTGACGATCATGATGGCCGAGACGATCCGCTCGCCCGAGCATCGCGCGAAGGCCGTCGGCACCGTGCAGAGCAGCTGGTCGTTCGGCTGGGGCGCGGCCGCGATCCTCTACTGGGCGTTCTTCGCGCTGCTGCCCGAGCAACTCGCGTGGCGCGCGTGCTTCTGGATCGGCCTCGCGCCCGCGCTGTGGATTTTCTACATCCGCCGCAACGTAAGCGACCCCGACATCTACACGGCCACGCGCCGCGCCCGCGACGAAGGCCGCGTGTCGGGCCACTTCCTCGAGATCTTCTCGCCGCCGCACCTGCGCGCGACGCTGTTCGGCAGCGCGCTCTGCACCGGCATGCTCGGCGGCTACTACGCGATCACGACGTGGCTGCCCACCTACCTCAAAACCGTGCGCCACCTATCGGTGTTCAACACGAGCGGCTATCTCGTCGTGCTGATCGTCGGGTCGTTCGTCGGCTACGTGGTCGGCGCGATCCTGTCCGACCGGCTCGGCCGCCGCGCGTCGTTCATCCTGTTCGCGATCGGCTCGTTCTCGCTCGGCATGGCGTACACGATGCTGCCGATCACCGATACCGCGATGCTGCTGCTCGGCTTTCCGCTCGGCATCGTCGTGCAAGGGATCTTCGCGGGCGTCGGCGCGTATCTGTCGGAACTGTATCCGGGCGCGATCCGCGGCTCCGGCCAAGGTTTCTGCTAC
This sequence comes from Burkholderia sp. BCC0506, assembly GCF_902833145.1. GTDB lineage: Bacteria > Pseudomonadota > Gammaproteobacteria > Burkholderiales > Burkholderiaceae > Burkholderia. Next base: position 81,718 of record NZ_CADFEN010000016.1, read on the forward strand.
AACCTCGGCCGGGGGCTCGGCTCGTTCTTCCCGATCCTCGTCGGCGCGCTGTCGCAATCGATGTCGCTCGTGAAGGCGATCGGCCTCGTCGCGGGCGGCGGCTACCTGCTCGTGATCGTCGCGGCGCTCGTGCTGCCGGAAACGCGCGGCAAGTCGCTCGCCGACGATACGGCCGTCGCGTCGTGAGCCACCGCTTCGTCCCGGACACCGCATGCACGTGATCGTTCTCGGCGCCGGCGTGATCGGCGTCACCACTGCCTGGCACCTGCGCGAAGCAGGCTGCGACGTCACCGTGATCGAACGCGAGGCCGATGTCGCGCAAGCGACGAGCCTCGGCAACGCGGGCGTGATCGCGCCCGGCTACGTGACGCCGTGGGCCGCGCCCGGGATGCCCGGCAAGATCCTCAAATACCTGTTCAAACCCGCGTCGCCGCTGATCTTCCGGCCGACGCTCGACGCCGCGCAGTGGCGCTGGATCGCGCGCTGGCTGCGCGAATGCGAATTCGAGCGGTTCCGCGTGAACAAGCAGCGGATGCAGCGCATCGCGTATTACAGCCGCGCCTGCCTGCATGCGTTTCGCGAGCGTCATCCGTTCGACTACGGCGCGAGCCGCGGCTATCTGCAACTGCTGCGCGGCGCGTTCGACGTCGAGATGGTGCAACCCGCGCTGAAGGTGCTGCGCGATGCCGGCATCGCGTTTCGCGAACTCGACGCGGCCGGCTGCACCGCGATCGAACCGGGCCTGCGCTGGGCGCGGCAGGCGCCCGTCGGCGGCATCTACCTGCCCGACGATGAAGCCGGCGACTGCGCGCGCTTCACGCGCGAGCTGCGGGCGCTGTGCGAAGCGAACGGCGTGACGTTCCGGTTCCGCACCGCGATTCGCGCGCTCGACGTCGCAGGCGGCAAGGTGTGCGGCGTGCGGATCGAATCGCTCGAGGCAGGCGCCGCCGCCCGACGCGATACGCAGCTCGCCGCCGACGCGATCGTCGTCGCGCTCGGCGTCGACAGCGCAGGCCTGCTGCGGCCGCACGGCATCGACGTGCCGCTGTATCCGGTGAAGGGCTACTCGGCCACGCTCGCGATCGTCGACGAGGAAAAGGCGCCCTGCGCCGCACTGATGGACGAATCGCTGAAGACCGCGATCACGCGCTTCGGCCCGACGCTGCGCGTCGCCGGCACCGCGGAACTCGGCAACCGCCACGCGACGTTGCGGCAGCAGGCGCTCGACACGCTGATGAAGGTGCTCGACGACTGGTTCCCCCACGCGGCCGATCGCGCGTCGGCACGCTTCTGGGTCGGCCGCCGTCCGATGACGCCCGACGGGCCGCCGCTGCTCGGCGCGAGCGGGATCGACGGCCTCTGGCTCAACGTCGGCCACGGCTCGACGGGCTGGGCGATGTCGATGGGGTCGGGAAAAGTGATCGCGGACCTCGTCACCGGGCGCACGCCGGAGATCGATCTGGCCGGCCTGACGCTCGCGCGCTACGACGGGTAGTGCAGCCGGCGGGTCATACCGTCGAAGCGATGCGCGGTCGCGACCGGCGGCATGGCGCGCGGCCGTGTCGGCGCGTGTCGCTACCGCGGCGGCGTGCGGCCGTCGGCCGGGGCGATCGGCGCCGACACGATCGGCCGATGCGACACGCCTTCGTGCGACAGCCGGCTCTCGAACAACGTCAGCGCGTCGACGCGCACCTCGACGGGCCGCCCCGGCGCGCCGCCGTGCGCGGGCTGGCCAACCGCATCGTGCGGCAGCCGCGCGAGCGTCACGTGCGGCCGGAACGGCCGCCGGTCGGCCGGCACGCCGAGTTCGCGCAACAGCGCGGCCAGCCCCGCATTCAGCGCGACGCAAGCGGCGTCGGCCGCGAGCTCTGCGACGATCAGCCTTGCACGCGGCAGGCTCGGCCACCACGCGATCCGCTCGACCGGCAACGGCGGCCACGCGTGCGCGGCCGCGAGCGTGGGCAGGTGCGCGGCCAGCGCGTCGCACCGTTCCCGCTCGATAGCGCCGATGAACGCGAGCGTCATGTGCAGTTGCGCGGGCAGCGTGCGCCGCGCGCCGCGGGCGACCGGCAACGCGTGCAGCGCGTCGCGCGACGCCGCATCGGGCATCAGCGCGACGAACGCACGGAGCCGGTCGCCGTTCATGACTCGCGCACCGTCACGCGCACTTCGGCCACCGCGTCGGCCGACGGCGAACGCTGCGACAGCGGGCCGTGCTCGCCCCACACGTCGGCCGGCAGCACGCGCGCGAGTTCGGGGATCGTGTTGCGCGTGAACACCGGCTCGGCGACCCCTGCCGCGCGCTGGCGGCGATAGTCGGCCCAGGCGGCGTGCGCGTACTTGCCAAGCGCGAGGATCGCGACCAGGTTGATGATCGCCATCAGCCCCATGCTCGTATCGGCCATCGCCCACACGAGCGGCAGTTGCCCGACGCTGCCGAACATCACCATGCCGAGCACGGCGACGCGGAACAGCGGCAGCACGCCGCGCCGCTTCGTGACGAACTCGACATTGCCTTCCGCATACGCGTAGTTGCCGATCACCGACGAGTACGCGAAGAAGAAGATCGCGACGGCCATGTAGATCCCGCCCCAGTCGCCGACGTGGCTCGCGATCGCGCGTTGCGTGAGTGCCGCGCCTTCCATGCCGGTGCCGAGCGCGTACTGGCCCGACAGCAGGATCACGAACGCGGTCGCGCTGCAGATCACGATCGTGTCGACGAACACGCCGAGCATCTGGATCAGCCCCTGCACGACCGGATGCCGCACGCTCGCGGTCGCGGCCGCGTTCGGCGCGCTGCCCATGCCGGCCTCGTTCGAGAACAGCCCGCGCTTCACGCCCATCGCGACTGCCTGGCTGACCGCGTAGCCGGTCAGCCCGCCCGCCGCCTGCTCGAGGCCGAACGCGCTCTTCACGATCAGCGCGAGCACCTCGGGCACCAGCGCGATGTGCGTCGCGACCGCGTAGACCGCCAGCGCGAGGTAGCCGATCGCCATCACCGGCACGATCACCTGCGCGACCGACGCGATGCGGCGGATCCCGCCGAAGATGAGCGGCGCGGTGAGCAGCACGAGACCCAGGCCGACCGTCTCGCGGCGCCAGCCGAACGACGTATGGAATGCATCGGCGATCGCGTTGGCCTGCACCGCGTTGAACACGAAGCCGAACGCGAGGATCAGCGACAGCGAGAACAGCACGCCGAAGCCGCGCGAGCGCAGGCCCGTCTGGATGTAGTACGCGGGGCCGCCGCGATAGCTGCCGTCCGGGTGCGACACCTTGAAGATCTGCGCGAGCGTCGCTTCGACGAATGCGGACGACATCCCGACGAGCGCGGTCATCCACATCCAGAAGATCGCGCCCGGCCCGCCGACCGTCAGCGCGACCGCGACGCCGGCGATGTTGCCGGTGCCGACGCGGCTCGCGAGCCCGGTCGCGAACGCCTGGAACGACGAGATGCTGCCCGGCTCGCCCTTGCTGCCGACCAGCTTCATGCTGAGGAACAGTGCCTTCAGCTGGATCATCCGGAACCGCAACGTGAACCACGCACCGGCGCCGAGCAGCAGCGCGATCAGCACGTAGTTCCACAACACGCCGTTGACGGCGTCGATCAGCCCTTGCACGAATGCTTCCATCCAGAGTCCTTGTCAATAGGTCAGTCATGTGCGACGACCGCGAATGCGGCCCGAGGGGCGACATGATATGACAGTTTTCAAGAATTATTACAAACCGAAAGGATTTGAGATGATGAAAAATCGACGCCGGATGTCATCAGGTTAGACGACACTTCGCGAAAATGCGGCGGAAAGACGCGATGAGACTCCCGCGCCGAGCGACCGGACCGCACGCACCCGGCGTGAAAATCCGGACGTCGAGTGTCCGCCCGGGTTACTCCTCACGTCGTTCATCCCACATCGAGCGCCCCACGATTTCCAGCGTCATCCGCGGCTCGTTCCGGCTGCTTCTCTCGCCAGTGGTCGCAACGATCTGCATCTACGCATTGCTGTTCATCGTCGTCGCGACTTCCCGATATGAGCGGACCGAAGGCAGCTGCCCCGACATGTCTCTCGATGCGCTACGGGAAAAAGTCGAGGCCCGTCTTCTCGAAGCGCATGGAATACCGCCGGACAGCATCCGGTTCGACGGCGCGCCGCGGTATCACGCATGGAAACTCGGTGTGTGGGAATTCCCGCTACGCGTCGACGAAACGCGATACACCGCGATGATCGATTGCAACGGGCAGCTTGCGAGCTACGGGCGAACCATCGATCCGTTGGCCGCCCCAACCGGACGATCCCGCGATCGCCCGCCGCATCAGAAATAAAAAAACCGGGCGCCCTTTCGGACGCCCGGCTTTCGTCGAAACCCGCTCGCGCTTCAGCTCAGCGCGGCAGTTCCGAATGCCCCATCAGGTACGCATCGACCGAGCGCGCGCACTGGCGGCCTTCGCGGATCGCCCACACCACGAGCGACTGGCCGCGACGCATGTCGCCTGCCGCGAACACCTTGTCGACCGACGTGTAGTACGAGCGATCGCCTTCGGTCGCCGCGCGCGCATTGCCGCGCGCATCCTTCGCGACGCCGAACGCGTCGAGCACCGGCGCGGCCGGCTGCGTGAAGCCCATCGCGAGCAGCACGAGATCGGCTTTCATCTCGAACTCGGAACCCGGCACTTCCTGCATCTTGCCGTCCTTCCACTCGACACGCACCGCGATCAGCTTCTCGACCTTGCCGTTCTTGCCTTCGAGACGCTTCGTCGCGACCGCCCAGTCGCGCTCGCAGCCTTCCTCGTGCGACGACGACGTGCGCAGCTTGATCGGCCAGTACGGCCACACGAGCGGCTTGTTTTCCTCTTCCGGCGGCTGCGGCAGCAACTCGAACTGCGTGACCTGCTTCGCGCCGTGTCGGTTCGACGTGCCGACGCAGTCCGAACCCGTATCGCCGCCGCCGATCACGATCACGTGCTTGCCCTTCGCGAGCAGCTGGTCGGCGAGCTTGTCGCCCGCGTTCACGCGGTTCTGCTGCGGCAGGAAGTCCATCGCGAAATGAACGCCCGCGAGCTCGCGGCCCGGCACCGGCAGGTCGCGCGGCGTTTCCGAGCCGCCGGCGATCACGACCGCGTCGAATTCTTCCTTCAGCGTGTCCGGCGAGATCGTTTCCTTCGCGAGGCTGCCGATCGATTCGGGCAGCGGATCCTTGCCGATGAACACGCTGGTGCGGAACGTCACGCCTTCCGCTTCCATCTGGCGCATGCGGCGATCGATCAGCCACTTCTCGAGCTTGAAGTCGGGGATCCCGTAACGCAGCAGGCCGCCGATGCGGTCGTTCTTCTCGAACACCGTCACGTCGTGGCCCGCACGCGCGAGCTGCTGCGCGGCGGCGAGGCCCGCGGGGCCCGAACCGACGATCGCGACCTTCTTGCCCGTCTTGTGTTCGGCCGGCAGCGGTTTCACCCAGCCTTCCGCCCAGGCCTTGTCGATGATCGCGTGCTCGATCGACTTGATGCCGACCGGATCGTTGTTGATCCCGAGCGTGCAGGCCGCTTCGCACGGCGCCGGGCAGATGCGGCCCGTGAATTCCGGGAAGTTGTTGGTCGAGTGCAGGACTTCGATCGCCTGCTGCCAGTCCTGGCGGTAAACGAGATCGTTGAAATCCGGGATGATGTTGTTGACCGGGCAGCCGTTGTTGCAGAACGGGATGCCGCAATCCATGCAGCGCGCGCCCTGGACCTTCGCGTCCGCGTCGGTCAGCGCCGCGACGAATTCCTTGTAGTGCTTCACGCGCGTGAGCGGTGCTTCGTACGCCTCGTGGCGGCGTTCGAACTCCAGAAAACCGGTTGCCTTGCCCATAAGGTGCTCTTCTGTTCGGTGTATCGGGTGGGGGAGCCGCGCGCGGCCGTCAGGCGCGCGCGGCATTCGCTATGTCGTTCGTCGCTCAGGCGGCCAGCACTTCCTTCGCCGCCTTCTTCGCACCGATCTCGCCCAGCGCGCGCTTGTATTCGTGCGGGAACACCTTCACGAACTGGCGGCGCGCCGCGTCCCAGTTTTCCAGCAGCGACTTCGCGCGCGGCGAACCCGTGAACTGGAAATGACGCTCGACGAGCCCCTTGAGCAGCGCTTCGTCCGTCGTGCCGGCGTGCCAGAGTGCGCGGTCGACCGTGCGCTCCTGCTCGGCCTGCTGCAGCACCGGCTCGAGCGCGACCATCGACTTGTTGCACTTCGCCGCGAACGTGCCTTCCGGATCGTAGATGTACGCGAGGCCGCCCGACATGCCGGCCGCGAAGTTGCGCCCCGTCTCGCCGAGCACGACGACCGTGCCGCCCGTCATGTATTCGCAGCCGTGGTCGCCCGTGCCTTCGACGACCGCCGTCGCGCCCGAGTTGCGCACGCAGAAGCGCTCGCCCGCGACGCCGCGGAAGAAGGCTTCGCCTTCGATCGCGCCGTACATCACCGTGTTGCCGCAGATGATGTTTTCCTCGGACTTGCCGCGGAAGTCGTTGGTCGGACGGATGATGATCCGGCCGCCCGACAGGCCCTTGCCGACGTAGTCGTTGCCGTCGCCGACGAGGTCGAGCGTCACGCCCTTCGCGAGGAACGCGCCGAAGCTCTGGCCGGCCGTGCCCTTCAGCTGGATGTGCACCGCGTCGTCGGCCAGGCCGTCGTGGCCGTGCTTCTTCGCGATCACGCCCGACAGCATCGCGCCGACCGTCCGGTTCACGTTGCGCACCGGCTGGATGAACGACACATGCTCGCCGTTCTCGATCGCGGCCTTCGCCTTCTCGATCAGCACGTGGTCGAGCGCGCGTTCGAGGCCGTGATCCTGCACGTCGACGTGACGGCGCGCGACGTCCTCGCACTCTTCCGGCTGGTAGAACACGCGCGAGAAGTCGAGGCCCTTCGCCTTCCAGTGCTCGATGCCCTTGCGCGTATCGAGCAGGTCGGCGCGGCCGATCAGGTCGTCGAACTTCGCGACGCCGAGCTGCGCCATGATCTCGCGCACTTCCTCGGCGACGAAGAAGAAGTAGTTCACGACGTGCTCGGGCTGACCCTTGAACTTCGCACGCAGCACCGGGTCCTGCGTCGCGACGCCGACCGGGCACGTGTTCAGGTGGCACTTGCGCATCATGATGCAGCCCTCGACGACAAGCGGCGCCGTCGCGAAACCGAATTCGTCCGCGCCGAGCAGCGCGCCGATCACGACGTCGCGGCCCGTCTTCATCTGGCCGTCGGCCTGCACGCGGATGCGGCCGCGCAGGCGGTTCAGCACCAGCGTCTGCTGCGTTTCGGCGAGGCCGAGTTCCCACGGCGTGCCGGCGTGCTTGACCGACGACAGCGGCGATGCGCCCGTGCCGCCATCATGGCCGGCGATCACGACGTGATCGGCCTTCGCCTTCGCGACACCGGCCGCGACCGTGCCCACGCCCACTTCCGACACGAGCTTCACGGAAATGCTCGCGCTCGGGTTCACGTTCTTCAGGTCGTGAATCAGTTGCGCCAGATCCTCGATCGAATAGATGTCGTGGTGCGGCGGCGGCGAGATCAGCCCGACGCCCGGCACCGAGTAACGCAGCTTGCCGATGTACTCGGACACCTTGTGGCCCGGCAGCTGGCCGCCTTCGCCCGGCTTCGCGCCCTGCGCCATCTTGATCTGGATCTGGTCGGCCGATGCCAGGTACTCGGCGGTGACGCCGAAGCGGCCCGACGCGACCTGCTTGATCTTCGAGCGCAGCGAATCGCCGTCCTTCAGCGGAATGTCGCTGACGATCTCGTCGCCGATCACCGACTTCAGCGTCTCGCCCGACTTGATCGGAATGCCGCGCAGTTCGTTGCGGTAGCGCTTCTCGTCCTCGCCGCCTTCGCCGGTGTTCGACTTGCCGCCGATCCGGTTCATCGCGATCGCGAGCGTCGCATGCGCTTCGGTGCTGATCGAACCGAGCGACATCGCGCCGGTCGCGAAGCGCTTGACGATTTCCTTCGCCGGCTCGACGTCGTCGATCGGAATCGCCTTGGTCGGCTCGACCTTGAACTCGAACAGGCCGCGGAACGTCATGTGACGCTTGGTCTGGTCGTTGATCAGGTGCGCGTATTCCTTGTACGTCTGGTACGAGTTGCTGCGCGTCGCGTGCTGCAGCTTCGCGATCGAATCCGGCGTCCACATGTGGTCTTCACCGCGCACGCGATACGCGTACTCGCCGCCCGCGTCGAGCATGTCGCGCAGGACCGGGTTGTCGCCGAATGCGTCGCGGTGCAGGCGGATCGCTTCTTCCGCGACTTCGAACAGGCCGATGCCGCCGACCTTCGACGCCGTGCCCTTGAAATACTTCTCGACGAGGTCGCTCGACAGGCCGAGCGCTTCGAAGATCTGCGCGCCCGTGTACGACATGTACGTCGAGATGCCCATCTTCGACATCACCTTCTGCAGGCCCTTGCCGACCGCCTTCGTGAAGTTGTAGACGGCCTTCTCCGGCGACAGGTCGCCCGGCAGCCCTTCGGCCATCTTCGCGAGCGTTTCCATCGCGAGGTACGGGTGCACGGCTTCCGCGCCGTAGCCCGCGAGCAGCGCGAAGTGGTGCGTCTCACGTGCGGAGCCCGTCTCGACGACGAGGCCCGTGCTCGTGCGCAGCCCTTGCTGGACGAGGTGCGTGTGGATCGCCGACGTCGCGAGCAGCGCCGGAATCGCGACGTGCTCGGCGTCGGTCTTGCGGTCCGACACGATCAGGATGTTGTAGCCCGACTTCACCGCGTCGACGGCTTCCGCGCACAGCGACGCGAGGCGCGCCTCGATGCCTTCCTTGCCCCACGCGACCGGATAGCAGATGTTCAGCTCGTATGCGCTGAACTTGCCGCCCGTGTACTGGTCGATCGCGCGGATCTTCGCGATGTCCTTGAAGTCGAGCACCGGCTGCGACACTTCGAGACGCATCGGCGGGTTGATGTTGTTCGTGTCGAGCAGGTTCGGCTTCGGGCCGATGAACGACACGAGCGACATCACCATGTTCTCGCGGATCGGGTCGATCGGCGGGTTCGTGACCTGGGCGAACAGCTGCTTGAAGTAGTGATAGAGCGTCTTGTTCTTGTTCGACATCACCGCGAGCGGCGAGTCGTTGCCCATCGAGCCGACGGCCTCCTCGCCCTGCTGCGCCATCGGCGCCATCAGGAACTTCAGGTCTTCCTGCGTGTAGCCGAACGCCTGCTGGCGGTCCAGCAGCGCGGCGCCCTGCGTGCGGCCGGCCGCGACTTCCTCGGCCTTCGGCTCGATCTCGTCGAGCTTGATGCGCACCGCGTCGATCCAGCTCTTGTACGGCTTCGCGTTCGCGAGGTTGTCCTTCAGTTCCTTGTCGTCGATGATGCGGCCGTGTTCCATGTCGATCAGGAACATCTTGCCCGGCTGCAGGCGCCACTTCTTGACGATCTTCGATTCGGGAATCGGCAGCGTGCCGGCTTCCGACGCCATGATGACGAGGTCGTCGTCGGTCACGATGTAGCGTGCCGGGCGCAGGCCGTTGCGGTCCAGCGTCGCGCCGATCTGGCGGCCGTCGGTGAACGCGATCGCGGCCGGGCCGTCCCACGGCTCCATCATCGCGGCGTGGTATTCGTAGAACGCGCGGCGGTTCTCGTCCATCAGCGTGTGCTGTTCCCACGCTTCCGGGATCATCATCATCACCGCGTGCACGAGCGGGTAGCCGGCCATCACCAGCAGTTCGAGACAGTTGTCGAACGACGCGGTGTCCGACTGGCCCGGGTAGATCAGCGGCCACAGCTTCGGCAGATCGTCGGCGAGCACGTGCGACGCGATCGCGCCGGTACGCGCGTTCAGCCAGTTCACGTTGCCCTTCACGGTGTTGATCTCGCCGTTGTGCGCGATCATCCGGTACGGGTGAGCCAGTTCCCACGCCGGGAACGTGTTGGTCGAGAAGCGCTGGTGCACGAGCGCGAGCGCCGACACGACGCGCTCGTCCTGCAGGTCGCGGTAGTACACGCCGACCTGGCCGGCCAGCAGCAGCCCCTTGTAGACGACCGTGCGCGCCGACATCGACGGCACGAAGTATTCCTTGCCGTGCTTGAGCTTCAGCGCCTGGATGCGGTGGCTCGCCGTCTTGCGGATCACGTACAGCTTCCGCTCGAGCGCGTCCGTCACCATGATGTCCTTGCCGCGACCGATGAAGATCTGGCGGATCAGCGGCTCGCTCGCCTTGACCGTGGGCGAAATCGGCATCGCATGGTCGACCGGCACGTCGCGCCAGCCGAGCACGACCTGGCCTTCGGCCTTCACCGTACGCTCGAGCTCCTGCTCGCACGCGAGACGCGACGCGTTTTCCTTCGGCAGGAAGATCATCCCGACCCCATATTCGCCCGCAGGCGGCAGATTCACGCCCTGCTTGGCCATTTCCTCGCGATAGAACGCGTCCGGAATCTGGATCAGGATGCCCGCGCCGTCGCCCATCAGCGGATCGGCGCCGACCGCGCCGCGGTGATCGAGATTCTCGAGGATCTTCAGACCCTGCTGGATGATCTCGTGGCTCTTCTTGCCCTTGATGTGAGCGACGAAGCCGACGCCGCAGGCGTCGTGTTCGTTTTGCGGGTCGTACAGACCTTGTGCGGCGGGCACCGCGGCGAGCGGCTGCTGGTGGTCGTTCATGGGGACACCGTCGTAAAGGGGGCCTGGAGGCCGTTGAACCGTTTTCTTGTTGCCGTCGATCCCGCTTCCCGAGGGAGACGGCGCGGCCGACCGTGGTTGGGCAGGCTTCGCCCGGGCCACCGGAATTCGGAATATACGCGACGAATCAAGGGAATAGCAACAAAAACCGCTTGATAGAACCCCAATTAAACGAATGCCTTGATGTGGTGCCGTTTTATTGGGGACGTATCGTTTTGGTGCAAAAAGAAACGGCGCCCGCAGCGCCGCTTCCGGCCCGGCTTTCCGGCATTACTGCTGGATCGGCGGGGTGTTCTCGCGCACCTTTCTGGGGCGTCCGCGCGGCAACGGCGAGACGCGCCGGTTCGCGGTGCGCGCCGCCCACTCGCGATAATTCTCGCCGCCGAGCACCCAGCCCTTCAGCGTCGCCTGCTGCAGCTGATCGGCCTGCCGCTCGTCGAGCGGCTGCTCGCACAGCTCCTTGTACGCGCGCTGACGGTCGAACGGCGTATTGCCGAGCGCCCAGTAGAGCGGATGGTCGGTGATCAGGCTGTCGACGGTGAGCCCCACGTGATGCCGGTAGCTCGACCACCGATAGGCCTCGGGCGTCGCGACGAGCTGCGAACGCACCGGGCTCATCTCGACCACGCGGCTCGCGAGCAGGAAATAGCGCTCGCCTTCGATCACGGTCGCGCGATAGCGGCCTTCCCACAGAGTGCCGCGGCGCGAATAACGCCGGTTGAAATGCGCGACGTAGCGACGGCCGACGGCCTGCATCGCCTTCGGCAGGCTGGCCTCGTCGCTCGGCGTCACGAGGAGTTGCACCTGGCGCGGCAGCAGCACATAGGCATGCACCGACAGGTGATGATCGCGCGCGGCGGCCTTCAGACAATCGATGAAGAGTTCGTAGTCCTGGTCGTCGACGAACGCGGGTTGCTGATCCAGGCCGCGCAGTATCACGTGCTGCGGCTGGTCGGGAACGTAGAGTCGTGCTAACCGTGCCATGCTGAATGTCCGTTTGAACGCGTTAGGAAATACCCGGAGGTCCGAAAATGCGCACCTGCGTAGAATGCCTGCCCCAGCGGCGCGCGTAAGCGTACGGTCGTGCGAATCCTAGGGAGAAAACTCTAACTTACGAGCTTGTTTGGTTTTAAACGCAGTCGTCATAATGAGCACGCCTTTGATCGGAGGAGACACAATGAAACGAAAACTGGCCATTACGGGGGCCGCAGCGCTCGCATTCGCATTTGCGGGCGGTACGGCACACGCACAATCCGCAGGTGATTTCTACGTCAGCACCGGCTGGCTGCATCTTTCACCGCAGGACAGCAGCGACCCGCTGTTCGTCTATGGCGTAGGCGGCACGCCCATCAACCAATCGATTCCCAACACCGGCGCCGGCATCAACGACGCCGATACGCTCGGGCTCGCCGCGGGCTACTTCGTCACCGACCATATCTCCACCGAGCTCGTCATGGGGATACCGCCGAAGTTCGACATTACCGGCAAGGGTCAGTTCGAAAGATTCGGCGTACTCGGCCGTGCGTACCAGTGGAGCCCCGCCGTCCTGCTTCGCTACCACTTCAACGACGCCAACGCGAAGTTCCGTCCGTATGTCGGCATCGGCGCAACGTATATCTGGTTCACCGGCGCGAAGATCACGAACAGCAGCTTCGAGAACGGCGTGCTCGGCGGCCCGACCAGCGCGACGACCAGCAACCAGTGGGCGCCCGTCTTCAATGCCGGCTTCACGTACAACTTCACGAAACACTGGTTCGCGGGCCTGTCGCTCTCGTACATCCCTGTCAGCGTGACCGCGACCTTCACGACGGCCCGCCGGACGCCGGTCGGGACGCTGACGGAAACGTCGAAGGCCCACATCTCGCTGAACCCGATCGTCACGTACCTGAACGTCGGCTACCGCTTCTAAGCGTAGTCGAATATTTGGGGAATGGTTAATCCTGCTGCAATTTGTAGCGGAATTTTCCTGGCGTAACGTCTCCACGATGCAAAACGCCCCGGCGGAAATCCCGTCGGGGCGTCGTTTTTTCGCGTCGGGCACGTTTCGGGCGAGGGTTTTACCGGAGGCCGCCGCGACCGTGGCCGTCGCGCTGACCGTCAGACGACGTCGATGTCGTCCAGCGCGTCGGGCGCGATCAGGTCGATGCGGTCCGTGCAGACGGCGTCGACGCCCCAGCGGGCGAGTTCGCGCGCCCGTTCGAGGTCGTTGACCGTGTAAACCAGGATGCGCAGCCCGGCGGCCTTGATCGCGCGCACGAGCGGTTCGTCGAGTCGGCTGTGGTCCGCATGCAACGATACGCAGTCGAGCGCGTCGATGACCTGCGCACGCCAGTCGTCCGGTACGGCTTCGTAGAGCATCCCGCGCGGCAGCGCCGGCGCGGTCGCGCGCGCCTGTCGCAGCGCGTCGAACGAGAACGACGACAGTAGCGGCGCAACGGCGGCATCGCGCCAGTACGCAGCCGCATCGGCCGCCACGCGCCGCCCGGTTTCGCGCTCGCGCCCCGGGCACGGCTTGATCTCGACGTTCGCGGCCAGCCCGTGCGCGATGCAGCGCGCCGCCGCGGCCTCGAGCGTCGGCATCCGTTCGCCCGCGAAGCGCGCGTCGCGCCACGCGCCCGCATCGAGCGCGGCCAGCGCCGCATAACGCATGCCCGCCGCCGCTCCGTGGCCGTTCGAGGTCCGGTCGACCGTGTCGTCGTGCAGCAGGAAGGTCACGTCGTCGGCCGACAGCTTCGCGTCGAACTCGACCATCCGGTGACCGCGCCGCGCGCCCTCGTCGAGCGCGGCAAGCGTGTTCTCCGGCGCGAGCGTGCCGCCCCCGCGATGGGCGACGACGCGCGGATAGGGCCAGTCGGTACGGATCGTCATCGTCGGTCTCCCGGCAGTCCAACGGTGTCAGCCGGCACGCTTGCCGGTTTCGGGATCGAAGAAATGCAGCCGGTGCGCGGGCAGCGCAGCGGCCAGCGCCGTGCCGCGCGCGGGACGGTCCGCGTGCGGCAGGCGCACCGCGACGTCGTGATTGCCCCAGCGGCCGTGCGCGAGATTGTCCGCGCCGAGCAGCTCGCACGAATCGACCGGCAGCGTCGCCTGCGCGACGCCCGGCTGCGGCGTCATGTGTTCGGGACGCACGCCGAGCACCCAGTCGCGCCCGGTGGCGATCTCGCCGCCGATGCCGGGCGCGCCGGCAACCGGCAAGGCCGGGCCGCCGCCCGCGACCGTGAAGGTCGCGCCGTCTTCCGACAGCCGGCCGTGCATCAGGTTCATCGCGGGCGAGCCGATGAAGCCCGCGACGAACACCGTCGCCGGCTTCTCGTAGACGTCGACCGGCGCGCCGATCTGCTCCGCGTAGCCGCGGTTCATCACGATCACCCGCTGCGCGAGCGTCATCGCCTCGATCTGGTCGTGCGTCACATACACGCTCGTCGTCGCGAGCCGCGCGTGCAGCCGCTGGATCTCGAGGCGCATCTGCACGCGCAGCTTCGCGTCGAGGTTCGACAACGGCTCGTCGAACAGGAACACCGACGGCTCGCGCACGATCGCGCGTCCCATCGCGACGCGCTGCCGCTGGCCGCCCGACAGCTCGCGCGGCCGCCGCGCGAGCAGCGGCTCGAGCTCGAGGATCTTCGCGGCCGCGGCCACCCGCGCATCGATCGTCGCGCGCTCGATCCCGCGGATCTTCAGCCCGTAGCCCATGTTCTGCGCGACCGTCATGTGCGGATACAGCGCATAGTTCTGGAACACCATCGCGATGTCGCGGTCCTTCGGCTCCAGCGTGTTGACGACCCGGTCGCCGATCGCGATCTCGCCGTCCGTCACGCTCTCGAGCCCCGCGATCATCCGCAGCAACGTCGACTTGCCGCAGCCCGACGGGCCGACCAGCACGATGAATTCGCCGTCGGCGATCTCCACGTCGATGCCGTGCAGCACGTGCTGCTTGCCGTCGTAGGATTTCCTGACGCCCTTCAAGCTCAGCGCAGCCATACCTGGTCCTTCTCCCGGTTACCGTCGGTCGTTCATTTCTCGGAATCGACGAGGCCGCGCACGAACCAGCGCTGCATCGCCAGCACGACGACGAGCGGCGGGATCATCGCCAGCAGCGTCGCCGCCATCACGTATTGCCATTCGGTCGCGGCGTCGCCGCTCGCGATCATCGTCTTGATGCCCACCACCGCCGTCGACAGCGACGCCTCCGTCGTGATCAGGATCGGCCACAGATACTGGTTCCAGCCGTAGATGAACGTGATCACGAACAGCGCGGCGATGCTCGTCTTCGACAGCGGCAGCACGACGTCCCAGAAAAAGCGCAGCGGCCCCGCGCCGTCGATGCGCGCCGCATCCATCAGCTCGTCGGGCAGCGTCATGAAGAACTGGCGGAACAGGAACGTCGCGGTCGCCGATGCGATCAGCGGCAGCGTGAGCCCCGCGTAGGTGTTCGTCAGGTGCAGCGTCGACACGACCTGCACGGTCGGAAAGATCCGCACTTCCACCGGCAGCATCAGCGTGACGAAGATCAGCCAGAACGCCGTGTTGCGAAACGGAAAGCGGAAATAGACGATCGCGTACGCGGACAGGATCGACACCGCGATCTTGCCGACCGCGATGCCGAGCGCCATCGCGAAGCTGTTCACGAGCAGGCGGCCGAACGGCGCCGTCGTGCCGCCGCTGCCGTGCCCCCAGATGTACGCGACGTTCTCGAACAGGTGCGTGCTCGGCACGAGCGACAGCGGCACCGTGAACACTTCCTGCGCGTTCATCGTCGCCGCGCAGAACGCGACGTAGACGGGAAACACGATCAGCACGACGCCCGCGATCAGCACCGCGTGGCAGAACAGGTCGAAGCCCTTGCGATTTTCGATCATGCGTATTGCACCCTGCGTTCGACGAAGCGGAACTGGATCACCGTGAGCGCCACGACGATGATCATCAGCACGACCGACTGCGCGCCCGAGCTGCCGATGTCGAGCCCCTGGAAGCCCTCCGCGAAGATCTTGTAGATCAGCGTCTTGGTGCTCTGCGCCGGGCCGCCGCCGGTGGCCGCGTCGATCACCGGGAAGGTGTCGAAGAACGCGTAGACGAGGTTCACGACCAGCAGGAAGAAACTCGTCGGCGACAGCAGCGGCAGCACGATGTTGAAGAAGCGCCGCACCGGGCCGGCGCCGTCGATCGCCGCCGCCTCGATCAGGGAGCGCGGGATCGCCTGCAGCCCCGCGTAGAAGAACAGGAAGTTGTAGCTCACCTGCTTCCACACCGACGCCAGCACGACGAGGAACATCGCCTGCCCGCCGTTCAGCGCGTGGTTCCACACGATGCCGCCCTTCGCGAGCGCATACGTGATCAGGCCGATGCTCGGGTTGAACAGGAACGCCCACAGCACGGCCGCGATCGTCGGCGCGACCGCGTACGGCCAGATCAGCAGCGTGCGGTACACGCGCGCGCCGCGGATCACGCGGTCGGCGCACGCGGCGAGCAGCAGCGACACGACGAGCCCGCTCACCGTGACGAGCGCGCTGAACACGAGCGTCGTGCGGAACGAATCGAGATACAGCGGATCGGCGAACAGGTGCGTGAAGTTCGCGAAGCCGACGAATTCGCTCGACGTGCCGAACGCGTCCTGCGTCTGCGTGGACTGCCACAGCGCGACGCCGGCCGGCCACAGGAAGAACACGGCGGTGATCGCGAGCTGCGGCGCGATCAGCAGGTACGGCACCGGGCTCGTACCGAAACGGGAACGGGATTGCATCGCGGATATCCGGTCAGACGAAACGGAAGGGAAACCGCGCCGCCGGACGGCGCGCGCTGACGCGCGGCACCACCGGCGGCACGAAGCGATGCGCGCTCAGCCGCCCGACTTCTCGAAGCGGCGCAGCAGTTCGTCGCCGCGCGACGCGGCCGCATCGAGCGCGTCCTTCGGCGCCTTCTTCTGCGCCCAGACCTGTTCGAACTCCTCGTCGACGACCGTGCGGATCTGCGGCATGTTGCCCAGACGCAGCCCCTTCGTGTACGGCAGCGGCGGCTTGTTCAGCATCTGCTTGATCGCCGTTTCGGCGCTCGGGTTCTTCGCATAGAAGCCCTGCTGGCGCGTCAGGTCGTACGCGGCGGTCGTGACCGGCAGGTAGCCCGTGTCCTGGTGCCACTTCGCGGCGACGGCAGGCGTCGCCAGGTACGCGAGGAATTTCGCGACGCCCTTGTAGGTCGCCGGATCCTTGCCGGCCAGCACCCACAGGCTCGCGCCGCCGATGATCGCGTTCTGCGGCGCGCCCTTCACGTTCGCGTCGTACGGCATCATGCCCGTGCCGTAGCTGAACTTCGCGAACTTCTGCACGTTCGCGAGCGCGCCGGACGACGTCGTCAGGATCCCGCAGTCGCCGCTGTAGAACTTCGCCGACGCTTCATCCTTGCGGCCCGCGTACGTGAACGTGCCGTCCTTCGCCATCTGCTGCAGGAACGACAGATGCGCGATCTGCTGCGGCTTGTTGAACTCGAGCACGGCGTCGGTACCGTCGAAGCCGTTGTTGCGGCTCGCGAACGGCAGCCCGTGCCACGCGCTGTAGTTCTCGAGCTGGATCCAGCCTTGCCAGCCGGTCGTGAAGCCGCACGCCATCCCCGACTTGCGCAGCGCCTCGGCATCGGCCTTCACGTCGGCCCACGTCTTCGGCGGCTGGTTCGGGTCGAGGCCCGCCTTCTTGAACGCGTCCTTGTTGTAGTACAGCACCGGCGTCGAGCTGTTGAACGGCATCGAGACGAGGTGGCCCGTCTTCGCGTCGCTGTAGTAGCTCGCGATGGTCGGCACGAACGCCTTTTCGTCGAGCGTCACGCCGGCCTGCTTGAACACGTCGTACACCGGTACGACGGCCTTCTTCGCCTGCATCATCGTCGCCGTGCCGACTTCATAGACCTGGAGGATCGCCGGCGCGTTGCCGCTGCGATAGGCCGCGATGCCGGCCGCGAGCGCCTGGTCGTAGGTGCCCTTGAAGACCGGCACGATCTTGTAGTCGCTTTGCGACGCGTTGAACTGGTCGGCGATCGCGTTGACCCGCTCGCCGAGCGCAGCTTCCATCGCATGCCAGAACTGGATTTCCGTCGCGGCGAGCGCGACGTGCTGCGCCCCGAACAGCAGCGCGCCGCCGAGCGCGATCGAACGAACCAGTGTCCCCGCAGGCTTCTTCTTCATCGACCTCTCTCCTATGAAAACGTTACCAACAGCGTGTGCAACATTCCCGTCGCCATTGAACCGGCGAAGTCTAGTGATCGTTTGTGACAGTCAGTTGTCGCTGATGACGAACAGGCGCTGATATTCCTTCAGCGCGAAGCGGTCGGTCATGCCGGCGATGTAGTGCGCGACGAGACGCGGCTGCTGCGCGGCGTCGTCGGTCTGGTACGGCGGCGGCAGCAGGCGCGGATCGTCGATGAACGCGTCGAACAACCCCGTGACGACGCGTTGCGCCTTGCTCGCCATGCGCATCACCTTGTAATGGCGATACAGGTTCTTGAAGAGGAAGCGCTTGAGGGCGGCCGCCTGCGCGGCGACCTCGGGGCTGTGCGACACGAGCGGCGGCGCGGCGCGCACGTCGTCGAGCGACGCGGGCGCGACGCGCGCGAGATTGCGCGTCGTCTCGTCGATCAGGTCGACGATCAGCGTGTTGATGATGCGGCGCACCGTCTCGTGCACGAGACGGCGGCCTTCGAGGTGCGGGAATTCGGCGAGCGCCGCTTCGTAGTGACGCTGCCACAGCTCGACTTCGGCGAGCTGCTCGATCGTGATCAGGCCGGAGCGCAGGCCGTCGTCGACGTCGTGGTTGTTGTACGCGATTTCGTCGGCGATGTTCGCGAGCTGCGCTTCGAGCGACGGCTGGCGGCCCTGCAGGAAGCGCTCGCCGAGCGCGCCGAGCTTGCGCGCATTCTCGCGCGAGCAGTGCTTCAGGATGCCTTCGCGTGTCTCGAAGCACAGGTTCAACCCGTTGAACGCACCGTAGTGCTCCTCGAGCTCGTCGACCACCGCGAGGCTTTGCAGGTTGTGCTCGAAGCCGCCATGCTCGCGCATGCACGCATTCAGCGCGTCCTGCCCGGCATGGCCGAACGGCGTATGGCCGAGATCGTGCGCGAGCGAGATCGCTTCGACGAGATCCTCGTTCAGGCGCAGGTTGCGCGCGACCGAGCGCGCGATCTGCGCGACTTCGAGGCTGTGCGTGAGGCGTGTGCGGAACAGGTCGCCTTCGTGATTGACGAAAACCTGCGTCTTGTATTCGAGCCGGCGAAACGCGGTCGAATGGACGATGCGGTCGCGATCGCGCTGGAATTCGGTGCGCGCCGCCGGCGGCGTTTCCGGATGGCGGCGGCCGCGCGACTGCGACGCATGCGCGGCATACGGAGCGAGATGGGCTTCCAGCGCCGCCAGCGTCGGCGGTTCGGCCACCGGCGCAGTGGATGCGCGGCTGGCTTCGGGCAGTGTGCGGCTGGATGTCTCGCTCACGTCTCCTCCATGTCAGGGGCGCCGGCGGATCCGGGCGCCGTTAGCCGGTCGTCTGCGCCAGTGTAGCGAATACCGCTTCGTCCGGCGCCTGCGTGATCAGCGTATCGCCGAATCGCTTCAGCAGGATGAACTTGATCGCGCCGGCCTCGGCCTTCTTGTCGACGCGCATCAGGTCCATGTAGCGCGCGCCACCGAGCGCGGGGCCGCGGGTCGGCAGGTGCGCGGCGGCGATCACCGCGTCGAGGCGTTGCCGCGATGCTTCGTCGAAAAGGCCGAGCCGCACCGACAGGTCGCCCGCCATCACCATCCCGCAGCCCACCGCCTCGCCGTGCAGCCATTCGCCGTAGCCGAGCCCGGCCTCGATCGCATGGCCGAACGTGTGGCCGAAATTCAGGATCGCGCGCAGGCCGCCTTCGCGCTCGTCGGCCGCGACGACGCTCGCCTTGATCTCGCACGAACGCTTCACCGCATGCGCGAGCGCCGCGGGCTCGCGACGGTTCAGCGCGTCGACGTTCGCCTCGATCCAGTCGAAGAATGCCGCATCGGCGATCGCGCCGGTCTTGATGATCTCGGCCACGCCGGCCGCCAGCTCGCGATCGGGCAGCGTCGTCAGCGCGCCGATGTCCGCGATCACGGCCTGCGGCTGGTAGAACGCGCCGATCATGTTCTTGCCGAGCGGATGATTGATGCCCGTCTTGCCGCCGACCGACGAATCGACCTGCGACAGCAGCGTCGTCGGCACCTGGATGAACGGCACGCCGCGCATGTAGCACGCGGCGGCAAAGCCCGTCATGTCGCCGACCACGCCGCCGCCGAGCGCGACGAGCGTCGTCTTGCGATCCGCGTGATCCGTCAGCAGACCGTCGAAGATCAGGTTCAGCGTTTCCCAGTTCTTGTACGCCTCGCCGTCCGGCAGCACGACCGTCGACACGCGCTTGCCGAGCGGCGCGAGCGCCGCGCGCAGCGCGTCGCCGTAGAGCGGATCGACCGTCGTGTTCGTGACGATCGTGACCGACGAGCCGTTGATGTGGGGCGCGAACAGCTCGGTGCGGCCGATCAGGCCGGCGCCAATATGAATCGGATAGGCGCGGTCGCCCAGATCGACGTTGACAGTAATCATGCTTGTAGCGGCTTGGCGATGACGCCGGCCAGTTCGAGTTGCATCAGCACCATGTTGACGAGACCGTTGACCGACGGACGGCCGGTCTCGATGACGAAATCCGCGCATTCGCGGTACAGCGGGTCGCGCACTTCGTACAGCGCTTCGAGACGCCCCTTCGGATCGTCCGTCTGCAACAGCGGGCGATTCTTGTCCTTGCGCGTGCGCAGCCACAGATCGTGCGGATTGGCGCGCAGGTAGACGACGATGCCGTGGGTTTTCAGGCTGTCGCGATTTTCCGGGCGCAGCACCGCGCCGCCGCCCGTCGCGAGCACGATGTTCTCGCGCTGCGTGAGATCGGCGATCACCTGCGTCTCGCGATCGCGAAACCCGGCCTCGCCCTCCAGCTCGAAGATCACCGGAATGCGCGCGCCCGTACGGGCCTCGATTTCGTGGTCGGAGTCGAAGAACGTCCTGTCGAGACGACGCGCGACCGCACGGCCCACGGTGGTCTTACCCGCTCCCATAAGGCCGACGAAAAATACGTTTGCATGTGGGTCCCGCGCTTGCAACGGCTTCCTCTGCTTCAATCTTGCTGGTGTGTGGCGCAGCTTACTGGCAAAGCGGCTGCCTTGTCGAGCCTGCGTCGGCGGCTTCCGGCCCCGTTTTCTCGGCATCCGTGTCGCCCGTGCCGGGTGCGCGGCAACGCGCGTCGACGACGGTCGGCGTGATGAAGACCACGAGTTCGTTGCGCTGGTCGCGCTGCGCCCGGTGCCGGAAAAGCGCGCCCAGAAGCGGTATTTTGCCCAAGAGCGGCACCCGCGTCACATCGTTCCGGTTCAGTTGTTCATAGATGCCGCCGATGGCAACCGTCCCGCCATTCTCGACCTCGACGCGCGTCTGCACATGCTTCGTATGGATGGCGGGGCCGGCCGCGGTCGGCTCGCCGACGCTGTCCTTCGTCACGTCGAGATCGAGCACGACGCGCCCGTCCGGCGTGATCTGCGGCTCGACCTCCAGCTTGAGCGTCGCGCGGCGGAACTGCACGCCGCTCATGCCATTGCCGACCTTCGCCTGGTACGGCAGCTCGGAACCCTGTTCGACGATGGCCTTGACGCGGTCGGCCGTCACCACCCGCGGACGCGAAACGATCTGGCCCTGACCCTGCGCCTCGAGCGCGCTCAGCTCGATGTCGAGCACGCGGCTGAGCGGCGCGGCGAACAGCGTGAAGCCCGCGGTCGCCGCGTCGAAGCCGCCGAGCGGCCGCGCGGCGAGATCGAGCGCGTTGCGCGCGTCCGCCGTGAAGGACGCGCCCTCGGCCGACGACGGCCGCCCCTGCGCACGCAGCGCGACACGCGCGCCGAGGTTGCGCGAGAAACCCTGCTCGCCTTCGACGATGCGGGCCTCGATCCGGACCTGCCGCGACGGGCGGTCGATCGCGTCGATCAGGCCCGCGATCTGAGTGATGCGCGGCGCGAGATCGGTGACGAACAGCAGGTTCGTGCGCGGATCGGCCGCCGCGGCGCCGCGCTTCGACAGCAGGCGCTGGCCGGTCGCGCCGGCCAGCAGCCGCTGCACGTCCTGCGCGCGCGGATAGTGCAGCACGAACGTCCGGCTGTCGAGCGGCTCCAGATCGGCGGCGCGCGCATGCATTTCGAAGCGCTCGCGTTCGCGCGCAGCCAGTTCGGCTGCCGGCGTGACCCATATCACGTTGCCGCGCCGGAACATCGCGAGCCCGTGCGTGTCGAGCAGCGTGTCGAACGCCTCGCGCCAGCGGACATTGTTCAGACGTAACGTCACCGTGCCGCGCACCTGTTCGCCGACGACGATATTGAGCCCCGTGAACCGCGCGATCGCGTCGAATGCAGCCGCGAGCCCGACGCCCTGCAGATTGAGCGAGATCCGCCGTGCGTCGTCCGCATCGCCCGGTTGCCGCGCCGTGGCGTCGCTCATCCGGGCCGGCGGCGCAAGCGGGATCGGCGGTCCCTCCAGCGCCGGAACCGGTGCGACGGTTTCCGTCTGGCGTGCCGCGCGTGCCGCCTGATCGAACGGCGGCGGGCCGGCGTCTTGCGCCACCGCGCCGTCCGTGCCGTCGGTCGCCCGCAGCGGTTGCGGCAGGCCCGGCATCGACACATCCATCGATCCGGCGGGCCAGACCGCCGGTAGCGGCGGCAGCGCCGCGCTCGCGCCAGCCGCCGTCACGCCGGCCCAGAGGACGAACACCCAATAGCCGTGTTTCCTCATGGCCGGCCTCCTTCGTCCAGGACGAGCCGCTGCGATCCGTCCGCCGTCGCAAGCGTCACGGCCGCGCGCTCGACGCGCACCACGCGCGCGGCCCCGAGCGCGTCGCCAGGTCCGACGGCCGTGAACGTGCCATCGCCGTCGTCGAACATCGCGAGACCGGTACGCGCGTCGCGAATCGTGCCGGCAAGGCGCGACGCGCGGCCCGCCGCTTCGGCCGGGCCGATCTCGCCGAACGGACCGGCGCCGGGCGCAGCGGCGCGAACCGGCGTGTCGTCCGCCGCGGCTCTCGCCGCCCGCAGCGCCGGAAACACGTCGACGGACATGTCCACCCGTGGCGCCGACAGGCCGCGCTCGATACGCAGCGCCGACGGGACGGCCAGCACCGGAAAACGCGCCAGCCCGCCGACCATATTCAGCAGCGCGCCAAAACCGCCATCCGCGGCGATGTGCACGGTGCGCCGGGCGTCCGGTGCCGCACCATCGACGCGCTGCGGGTCGATCGATACGCCGTGCAGCCCGCTCGACGCGGCGAGATCGGCCAGCTCCAGCATCAGCGCCGCCCATTCCGGCGCCTGCGGCGAGCGATCGTCGCGCATCGACGCACGAGGCCCGTCGCGCCGTTGCCCCGCGGAAGCGAGCAGGCGTTGCGCATCGGCCGCACGCGCGTGCGCTGCGGCCAGCAACGCGCGACCATGCGCGAGCCCGCTCCAGTCGGCCGCACTCGCCAGATGAATGCCGCCTGCCAGCACGGCAACGAATGCGAGCACGCAACCCGTGGCATGCGCGGCCGCCGGCGACACGCGCGGCACGCCGCCCGGCCCGGCACCTCCGCTCGGCGCCGGCCGATGCACGAGCGCCGTCATGCGCCACCTCCCGACACGTTCCGCGACGACATCGCGTCGTGCCAGCGGAGTTGCACCGAGAACCGGAACGGCATCCCGGCCGGGGAAGCCGGTGTATCCGACGCAGGCTTCAACGTCTCTATATCGATCCGCCAGTCGCGCTGCTCGCGCGCCATCGCCGCGAGCCAGCGCGCGGCCGCCCGGTAACTCGCCGCACGCGCATCGAGCACGGCGCCGGTCGACGTCATGCGCAGCGCGTCGAGCCGGACAGGATCGGCATGCACCTGCGTCAGGGTCGCCAGCAACCCGGCCATGCGCCGGTACGGCGCGGCCAGCGTAGCCGCCTGCGCGTCGCGTTGCGCGACGGCCGCAGCGGCGCGGGCGGACTGCGTCGCAGCAGCCACCTGTGGCTGCAACTGCCGCAGCCGGGCCTCCACGCTGACGCGCTCGGCGTCCACCCGCCATCGCGACAGCACGGCAGCGCCTGTCCACAGGCCGGTGCCGAACCCGCCGAGCAGGATCGCCACACCGCACTGCACGGCCCGGCGACGCCGCACGGCCCGCGCCAACCGCTCGCGGTACGGCAGCAGGTTGAAGTCGCCGAGTACGGCCTGCTCGACCGCCACCGCCGCGCCCCCGCTCGCCGCCACGTGACCGGCCATCATTCCCACACCCCGCGCAACGCGAGCCCGAACGCGACGGCAAACGCGGGGCCGCCCGCCATGCCGGTGCGCGCGCACGGCTGCCCGTCCCAGCCCGTGCAGTCGAACGGGACCACCGCCGTGCCGAGCACGTCGCCGATCTCGGCGACAGACGTATCGAAGCGGGCGATACATCGCTCGTCCCCGGCGACGAGTACGCAACGAACCGCCCCGAGCGCGCGCCGGCGCAACGCATCGGGAAGCGCTTCCGGCAGCGTGCCGGACAGCGTCAGCACCGGGACGGCCGACGAGCCGTCGATTCGCCAGCCGCGCACGCCCGCATCGCAAAACCACAGCACGGCGTAGGTATCGTGCGCGTCGAGTTCGAACCGCGCGGCATAGCGTAGCGCGCGCAGCACGGCGGCCGACTCGCCGTCGATCACCGTGAGGTCGATACCGGCCTGCGCGGCCACGTCGATCCGTCGCTCGAGCAACGCCAGCGGGGCCACCGCCACCGCGATCTCGCCGGACCGCACGCCGCCGTAGTGCCGCCAGTCGAAAGCCAGACTGTCCGGCGCCAGCCCCGAGATGCGTTCGGCCGCCTGCCGCGCGGCGTCCGGAATGTCGCCGCGCCCGGCCAGATCGAGCGTCGCGGTGCGCATCTCGTCATCGTGCAGCGCCATCACGCCGCGCGCATCGCACCGCACATCGGACGCCGACAGCCGCGACACGGCTGCCGCGAGCGACCGCGCGACCGCCGCCCAGCGCGCGTCTTCCGGCCCGCCCGCCAACCCCACAGGCTCCCGCTCGAGCCCCTCGACGCGCACATCGGCGCCTCTGCCGCGCCGGCTCAGCACGGCCACCCTCACCTCATGCGCGCCGACGTCGATTCCCGTCGACCGGTGCCTGCCCTGTGCAAACCGCGCCACCCATCGTCCTGCCATCCCAGCCTCCCGAGATCGTCGCGGCCCACGCCGCGTTTCCGAGACCTGATTCTGCAAAGCGACGCGTGCGGCCGACAGTCGGCCGAACGGCCAGCATCTGCTCGCGGCGGCCGTGCCCGGACTATGCTGACGGCACGCCGACCCGCGGCTTTCCGACGGGCGGCCCCCGCGTCAAGACCGGTCTTACCGGGCAGCTATAATCGCGGGACTGTTTTCCGGTATGCCTATGCAATCCACGACTCCTACGTCCCCGCCTCCTGCCCCGGAGCCGAAGAAGCGGCCCTGGTGGCTGAAAGTCCTGCTCGGCTTCGCCGCGATGTGCGTGGCCCTCGTCGTGGCCGGCGGCCTCGTGCTCGGCTACGCGCTCGTCGTGGCCTGGCCCAACATGCCGTCGCTCGACGCGCTGACCGACTATCGTCCCAAGGTGCCGCTGCGCATCTATACGTCCGATCACGTGCTGATCGGCGAATTCGGCGAGGAGCGCCGCGACGTCGTCCATTTCAAGGACGTGCCCGACTCGCTGAAGAAGGCGATCCTCGCGATCGAGGACGCGCGCTTCTACGACCACGGCGGCGTCGATCTCACGGGCATCATCCGCGCCGGCTTCGTCGCGCTGACGAACGGCCATGCGTCGCAGGGCGCGAGCACGATCACGATGCAGGTCGCGCGCAACTTCTTCCTGTCGAGCGAGAAGACCTACACGCGCAAGATCTACGAGATGCTGCTCGCGTACCGGATCGAGCGCGCGCTGACGAAGGATCAGATTCTCGAGGTGTACATGAATCAGATCTATCTCGGCCAGCGCGCGTACGGCTTCGCGAGCGCCGCGCGCGTGTATTTCGGCAAGGACCTGAAGGACATCACGCTCGCCGAAGCGGCGATGCTCGCGGGGCTGCCGAAGGCGCCGTCCGCGTACAACCCGGTCGTCAATCCGAAGCGCGCGAAGGTGCGCCAGGAATACATCCTGCAGCGGATGCTCGAACTGAACTTCATCACGCGCGAACAGTACGACGAAGCCTCCGCGCAGCCGCTCGTCGTCAAGGGGCCGGGCCGCGATTTCAGCGTGCATGCCGAGTACGTCGCGGAAATGGTCAGACAGATGATGTACGCGCAGTATCGCGAGGAAACCTACACGCGCGGCTTCAACGTCGTCACGACGATCGATTCCGCGGACCAGCAGGTCGCGTACACCGCGCTGCGCAAGGGCATCATGGATTACGAGCGCCGCCACGGCTATCGCGGGCCGGAAGGCTTCATCGAGCTGCCGGCCGGTGCCGACGATCGCGAACAAGCGATCGACGACGCGCTGCTCGAGCATCCCGACAACGGCGAGCTGATCGCGGCGGTCGTGACGGCCGCGAACCCGCGCCAGATCACGGTGGCGTTCATCGACGGCAGCACCGCGACGATCGAGGGCGACAACCTGCGCTTCGCGTCGGGCGCGCTGTCGGCCAACGCGCAGCCGAATCGCCGCATCCGCCCGGGCGCGATCGTCCGCGTCGTGAAGAACGACGCCGGCAAGTGGTCGATCACGCAGTTGCCGCAGGTCGAAGGCGCGTTCCTGTCGATCGTTCCGCAGGACGGGGCGATCCGCTCGCTCGTCGGCGGCTTCGACTACAACAAGAACAAGTTCAATCACGTCACGCAGGCGTGGCGGCAGCCCGGTTCGTCGTTCAAGCCGTTCATCTACTCGGCGTCGCTCGACAAGGGCCTCGGGCCGGCCACCGTGATCAACGACGGCCCGCTGTATTTCAGCGCCGCGGAAACGGGCGGCCAGCCGTGGGAGCCGAAGAACTACGGCGGCGGCTTCGAGGGCCCGATGTCGATGCGCACCGCGCTGCAGCGCTCGCGCAACCTCGTGTCGATCCGGATCCTGAACCACATCGGCACGAAATACGCGCAGCAATACATCACGCGCTTCGGCTTCGACGCCGACCGCCATCCCGCCTACCTGCCGATGGCGCTCGGCGCCGGCCAGGTCACGCCGCTGCAGATGGCCGGCGCGTACTCGGTCTTCGCGAACGGCGGCTACCGCGTCAATCCGTACCTGATCGCCGAAGTCACCGATCCGAACGGCGCGATCGTCGCACGCGCGCAGCCGCTCGTCGCCGAGCAGAACGCGCCGCGCGCGATCGACGCGCGCAACGCCTACGTGATGAACAGCCTGCTGCAGAGCGTCGCGCAGCGCGGCACCGGCGCGCGGACCAACGTGCTGAAGCGCACCGACCTCGCGGGCAAGACCGGCACGACGAACGATTCGCACGACGCGTGGTTCGCCGGCTACCAGCACACGCTCGCGGCGATCGCATGGATCGGCTACGACAATCCGCGCAGCCTCGGCGATCGCGAAACCGGCGGCGGCCTGTCGCTGCCGGTCTGGATCGACTACATGGGCGCCGCGCTGAAGGGCGTGCCGGAGTTCAAGCCGGCGGTACCGGACGGCGTCGAATCGCTCGGCGGCGAACTGTATTTCACCGAGTTCACGCCCGGTCACGGCTTCGTGTCGACGGTCGGCGTGCCGCAGGCGCCGGCCGCGCAGAACGTCGACGAGGCCGTGCCGCACGTCGACGAACAGGAAAAGCAGGACATCATGAACCTGTTCCGCGGCCACTGACCCGCGGCCACGGCCATGAAAAAAGCGCCCCGCGGGGCGCTTTTACTTTGGGTGCGACGTATGGGGCGCAGCGCCCCGGCCGTCACGCGCTGAACGTGATCGGCAGGCCGGCCTGCTGGGTCGCGTACTCGGTGAGCGCCGAGAAGAACTCGGTGCCCGTGCGCGTATCGCGCCATGCGCCGTCGACGAAACGGTAGTGGAATCCGCCCGCCTTCGCGGCGATCCACACTTCCTTCATCGGCGGCTGCAGATTGACGATGATCTTCGAGCCGTTCTCGAACGTCAGCGTGAGCACGCTGCCGTTGCGCTCCAGATCGATGTCGTGATCGCCGTCGTTCGCGACGTCCACGGTACGCTCGACGGCCGCCAGCACGGCCTCTGCACGGGCCAGGTATTCAGTATCGGACATGCTAAACTCTATCGGTTAAATTGTTCAGGGACGATCATGCGAGTCGTTTTCCGGATGAGCGCGATTGTAGCGGCTTTGGCGATTCTTGCCGGCTGCGGTCAAAGCGGCGCGCTCTATCTGCCCACCGTGCCCCCGATGCCCAAGCCGATCCACCAGCAGGACACGCCGCCGTCGGACGTGAAACCGACCGACGAAAACGCGTCGTCCGACGAGTCGCCCGACACGTCCGGTTCGCCGCTCACGCTGTCGCCCGAGCTGTCGAGCAGTGCATCGACCATGCCCGCCCCGGCATCGGGCCCGACCGCCACGAAGTAACGACGCGAGGCCGCCCGCGCGGCGCTCGAAACGAGGCGATGACTCCCCGGTCATCGCCTTTTGTTTTGCGCGGCCGCCTCGTCACGCGCGCACGCGCCGCCATCCCCACGCAACCAGCCGCCAGCCGAGCAGCGCGGCGACGATCGCCGCGTAGAGCTTCGGCTGCGCGAGATCGTGCTTGCCGGCCCGCATCCACCAGAAGTGCAGCACGCCGAACAGCGCGATCGCGTAGATCGCGCTGTGCAGCGTCGCCCAGTGGCGACCGAGCCGGCGCACCATCGCGCGCGGCGACGTCGCGGCAAGCGGAATCAGCAGCACGAACGCCGCGAAACCGACCGTGATGAACGGGCGCTTGCCGACGTCCTTCAGGATCGCGACGACGTCGAACCACTTGTCGAACCACAGATAGGTCGTGAAATGCAGCATCGCGTAAAAGAACGCGAACAGCCCGATCATCCGGCGAAAGCGCAGCAGCGGCGCGAAGCCTGTCATGCGCCTGAGCGGCGTGACGGCAAGCGTGATGCACAACAGCACGAGCGTCCACAGGCCCGTCGAGCGCGTGATGAATTCGATCGGGTTCGCGCCGAGCCGGTCGGTCAGCCCGAACAGCACGAGGCGCGCGAGCGGATAAAGGCCGGCCGCGAATACCAGCACCTTGGCCGGTGCGAGCCAGCGCGGCGCGGCGCGGGCCGCACCGGCCCGCGCCGTACGTGCGTCCGGTCCGGCGCCTGCAGCACGCGCAGGCGTGAGCGTCGAAGGCGGCATGTCGTTTCTCACGGTCGCGCTCAGAAATTCTTCTTCAGGTCCATGCCCTGATACATCGATGCGACCAGGTCGCCGTAGCCGTTGAACATCAGCGTCTTGCGCTTCGGCGTGAAGAAGCCGTCCTCGCCGATGCGCCGCTCGGTCGCCTGGCTCCAGCGCGGATGGTCGACGTTCGGGTTCACGTTCGAATAAAAGCCGTATTCGTTCGCCGCGTACGTGTTCCAGCTCGTCTTCGGCTGCTTGTCGACGAAGCGGATCTTCACGAGCGACTTCGCACTCTTGAAGCCGTACTTCCACGGCACGACGATCCGCACCGGCGCGCCGTTCTGGTTCGGCAGCACCTGCCCGTAGACGCCCATCGTCAGCAGCGTCAGCGGATTCATCGCCTCGTCCATCCGCAGCCCTTCCGAGTATGGCCAGTCGAGCACGGGCGTCGACAGGCCCGGCATCTGCGACGGATCGGCCAGCGTGACGAACTGCACGTACTTCGCGTTACCGGTCGGCTGCACGCGCTTGATCAGCTCGGACAGCGGCACGCCGATCCAGGGAATCACCATCGACCAGCCCTCGACGCAGCGCAGCCGGTACACGCGCTCCTCGAGCGGCGCGAGCTTCAGCAGCTCGTCGAGATCGAACACTTTCGGGTGCTGCACCTCGCCCTCGACGCTCACGCGCCACGGGCGCGGCCGCAGCGTGCCCGCGTTCTGCGCCGGGTCGCTCTTGTCGGTGCCGAACTCGTAGAAGTTGTTGTAGGACGTGATGTCCTTGAACGGCGTGACCTTGTCGATGGCGACGAACTTCGGGTTCGTTTTTGCCGCGAGCTTCGCCGCCCGCGCGTCGGGCGACGCATACGCGGCGAGCGCCGCGCCGCTGGTGCCGAACAGGCCGCCCGCGGCCGCGACGCCGGCCGCCTGCAACACGCGCCGCCGATTCTCGAATACCGCGCGCGGCGTGATCTCGCTCGGCGCGATATCCGCGCCGGTCAGTACGTTACGCAAAGGGCGTTTGATCCACATCGTGCAGCTCCTCCTGCATGCGTGGCACGCATGCTTCATCAGCGTTCGACCCGGCCCATCGTGCGCCGTTCGACGCCCGGTTCGCCCGCCCCGTTACAAAAGAAAACCGCCGGGCACGCAGTGCACCGGCGGTCGATAGTCGGACGAGCGGCGGAAATCTTACAGCTTGCCGTAGCTGTGCAGCCCGGACAGGAACATGTTGACGCCGAGGAACGCGAACGTCGTGACCAGCAGGCCGGTGAGCGCCCACCATGCGGCCACCGCGCCGCGCAGGCCCTTCATCAACCGCATGTGCAGCCAGGCCGCGTAATTCAGCCACACGATCAGCGCCCAGGTTTCCTTCGGGTCCCAGCTCCAGTAGCCGCCCCATGCCTCGGCCGCCCACAGCGCGCCGAGGATCGTCGCGATCGTGAAGAACGCGAAACCGACCGCGATCGACTTGTACATCACGTCGTCGAGCACGTCGAGCGTCGGCAGGCGATCGGCGAGGATTCCGCGTTCCTTCATCAGGTACGCGACCGACACCATCGCCGACAGCGCGAAGCTGCCGTAGCCGATGAAGTTCGCCGGCACGTGGATCTTCATCCACCAGCTTTGCAGCGCCGGCACGAGCGGCTGGATCTGCTGCGCATCGCGCGCGACCGAGTACCACATCAGGAACCCGACCGCCGCGCTGATGACCAGCAGCACGAACGCGCCGAGCGAACGCGTGCCGTAGTGGCCTTCGTAATACAGATAAAGCAGCGCGGTGATCAGGCTGAACAGGACGAACACCTCATAGAGGTTCGACACGGGGATATGCCCGACGTCCGCTCCGATCAGGTAGGACTCGTACCAGCGCACCATCAGCCCCGTGAAACCCATCAGCACCGCGACCCACGTGAGCTTCTGGCCGATCGCGGCGCCCGTTTCGGCGCGCGCGAGCAGGCCGATCCAGTAGAAGATCGTCGCGAGCACGAACAGCGCGCTCATCCACAGGATCGCCGACTGGCTCGACAGGAAGTACTTGAGGAAGAACGCCGAATCGGCGCGGGCAAGATCGCCCTGGTAGATCTGGATCGACAGCAGCGACAGCACGGCGATCGACGCCATCATCAGCCGCGCGGGCTTCCAGCGCCAGCCGAGCGCGACGAGCGCCGGCACGGTGCCGATCATCACCGCCTTGTCGTAGTAATCCATGTGCGCGTTGTAGTGCACGAGCGCATAGCCCGCGCCCGCCACCAGCGCCAGTGCGAACAGCCAGTCGAACACCGACAGGCGCGCGAGGAACGGACGGTCGTCGAACAGCGGCGACGATGCCGGCGCCGGGGCCGACGCCGTACGGGAAGAGGAAACTTGCGTGAGATCCATGATGTTACCGGGTGGAATTCTCGGAATCGGAACCGCCGCCGGCAGGCGGGCGGGCCGTCGACGCCGCACCGGCGGGCGCGGCATCGCGAGGTGCGGCGCGCAATGCGGCGCCGGCCGCGTCGCGCGTCTGCACGAATTCTTTCTCGAAATCGAAGGTCTTGCGGGCCGTGGACATTGCCATCACCACATCGACGCCCGAACCGGCGTCCTTCAGCCAGAACCAGAGTCGCCGCTCGCGCACGTAGAACATCGAGAAGATGCCGGCGACCAGCAGCAGGCTGCCAAGATACACCAGATTCTTGCCGGGTGCGCGCGTCAGCTGAAATACCGAAGCTTGCACCTGCTTGAAGGAGTCAAGCTGCAAGTAGACCGGCGATCCATACAAGAAGCTGTCGGATAGCGCGTTGATCGCGTTCTGCACGAAGCGGATCGTGTCGGTGCCCTGCTGCGCGGCCGGCTCGCCGGCACGCTCGCGCGCGATCTGCCAGACTTCCCACATCGAGCCCTCGAGCATCCGCAGCAGCAGGCTCGCGGCCTTCTCCTGCTCGCCCTTCGGCACCGAGCGGTCGATGAAGGTCGCCACCGCCTGGAAGCCGCCGACCGGCTGGCCGTCCGCGCCGCGGCCGACGCTGTCGTCGCTCGCCGCAAAAAGGGTCAGCACCTTCGACGCGCTGTCCTGCAGGCGGCCGCGCAGCGATGCGTCGCCCGGCAGCGAGCGCTGCGCGAAGCGCGCGGCGGCCTCGGTGCGCACGGCCGGATCCTCGAGCGCGGCGCGCAGGCGCATCCATTCGCCGATCGAGTCCTGACTGTCGGCCGGAATCCGCATGTAGCGGAACGGATCGTTCGGGCTCGCGCGCACGCCGGCGAGGAACACGCGCTCGCCGTTCATGTCGACGGGCAGCATGTAGTTGTTGAATTCGCGCGCCTGGCCGTCCTTGCCGCGGATCTTGTACTGCACCGACGGGCCGATGTTGTGGAGCTGCGTCGGCTTCGACGTCTTCGCGCCCGAGCCGAGCCGCTCGTCGAACACCTCCTTCAGCGAGCTCGTCGTCGCGACGCCGCGCACGTCCGGCTTGCCGTTCGCATCGGCCATGTTCTCGACGTTGATCGCGCGGAAATCGGAGAACTCGATCGTGTCGCCGTCGGCACCCGGGACCTGCAGCGGCGCTGAACTGCCGATCGTGCCCTTCACGGGGACGGTCGCCGCATTGCTGCCGGTCATCGGATAGGCCGTCATCTGCATCTGCGAGCCGCCGTCCTGGAAGCTCGACTGGTAGATCGACACGCCCTTGTACGTGAACGGCTTGTTGACCTCGACCCGCGCCGGGATCTTCCGGCCGGTCTCGCGATCGATCACGACGATGTCGCTCGCGAACAGCTTCGGCATGCCCGTCGTGTAGTAATCGACGATGAACTTGTCGAGCTGGATCGAGAACGGCAGATCCTGGATCAGCGAGCCGCTCGGCTGGTTCAGGATCGCGGTCGACACGAACTGGCCCTCCGGCACCCACGCGTAGCCGCGGAAGGTCGGGTTCGACGCGGACAGCCGATGGTCGGGCGAGATCTCGCTGATCGTCGCGCTCGTGTTGACCGGGCTCTTGCCGAACATCCACATCTGGAATTTGATCGGCAGGTTGCTGTCGAGCAAGCCGCCGATACAGATCACGACGATCGCGAGGTGCGCGGAGATATAGCCCCACTTGGTCATCGCGCCGCGCTTCGCGGAGATCAGCGTCGCGCCGTCGGTTTCACGCACGACGTGCTTGTAGCCGGCCTTCGCGACGAACGTGGCGAGCGTCGCCGCGACGCTCGCACGCGTGCCGGACGCCGTGTATTCGGCCTTGTGGTGGAAGGCGCGCAGGCTGCCTTCGCGGACCTTGTCCTTCCAGCTCTTCGCGTCGGCGAGCATCTTCGGCGCGTTGCGGATCACGCACAGCGAGATCGACGCGACGAGGAAGATCAGGATCAGCATGAACCACCACGCGCTGTACACGTTGTACAGGCCGAGCGAGCGGAAGATGTCCGCCCAGAACGGCCCGAACTGGTTCACGTAGTTCGGATACGGATCGTCCTGGGTCAGGACCGTGCCGATGATGCTCGCAATGGACAGCACCACGAGCAACGCGATCGCGAAGCGCATCGAGCTCAGCAGCTCCACCGCACGTTTCGACGCACCCTGACTCGACTTCGACTGCAACCCCGACGTGGTAACGCTCATTCAAACTCCGACTAAGGGGACCCAGCCCCACGCTCACTATGTTCGCCGTGGGGGGCGCAGCCCCCCATCGCCTGCAAGCCTTTCCATCCCGGCTCGGCCCGGCGAGTGCCGACAAAAAAGAAGGGCGAGGCAACCGCAACGGCGCGGCGCCCCACCCTTTTCTTGTTCTGACGCCGGCCGCCCTTCGGGCGCCCGGTCATGCCATTCGCGGCCGACCGCTCAGCGCAGGCCCGCGATGTAATCCGCGACGGCCTTGATCTCGGTATCCGACAGCCGCGACGCGATCTGATGCATCGCCTCGTTGTTGTTGCGCGCGCCGGCACCCTGCTGGAACGCGGTCAACTGCGCGACCGTGTAATCGGCCCACTGCCCCGACAGACGCGGGTACTGGACCGGGATCCCCTGCCCCGTCGGCCCGTGGCAGCTCGCGCAGGCCGGTACGCCCTTTTCCGCGATGCCGCCGCGATAGATCTTCTGGCCGACCGGCACGGTCGCCGCATCGCGTGCGGTACCGAGCTTCGTCGTCTGCGACCCGTAGTACGCGGCGACGTTGCGCATGTCGTCCGCGCTCAACGCGCTCGCGAATCCGACCATCACCGCGTTGTTACGCACCGGCCCCTTCGCGCCCGGCTGCGTCTTGAAGTCGTTCAACTGCTTGACCAGATATTCGGGATGCTGGCCGGCGAGCTTCGGGAAACTGCCCGACGCGCTATTGCCGTCGGCGCCGTGACACGACGCGCAGACCTGCCCGGCAATCGCCTTGCCGCGGTCCAGATCCGGCTTGGCCGCATCTGCCGCGTTTGCCTCCGCTACGAAACCTACGAACCCTGCTGCAACCTGAAGCACCATCAGAGACTTGCACAGTCGATTCATTCGCACACCCTGTTTCGTCTTGTGGGAATTTGAGGTTCTGCAAAAAACGACGGCGTCCAGTCTACCGCAGAAGCCACATAAAAGCGCGAGGCAGGCGCCCGGTGGCCTTCGGTAAAACCGTCGTATTGTACAATATCGTGCTGAAAGCTCCCGCGCCTATCGGGGCTACCCCGCCTCCACCAAGCGGCTCGCGCCGCCCGTCCTTCCGGTTCCCATGGCCTTTCTGCTCCATCAAGCCCGCTTCTACACGACCGTCAACCATCTGCGCGACCTGCCGCCGACGGTCCAGCCGGAAATCGCGTTCGCGGGCCGCTCGAATGCCGGCAAGTCGACGGCGATCAACGTGCTGTGCAACCAGAAGCGGCTGGCCTTCGCGTCGAAGACGCCCGGCCGCACGCAGCATATCAACTACTTCTCCGTCGGCCCGGCCGCCGAGCCCGTCGCGAACCTCGTCGACCTGCCCGGCTACGGCTACGCGGAAGTGCCCGGTGCCGCGAAGGCGCACTGGGAAATGCTGCTGTCGTCCTATCTCGCGACGCGCTCGCAGCTCTGCGGCCTGATCCTGATGATGGACTCGCGCCGTCCGCTGACCGATCTCGATCGACGGATGATCGAGTGGTTCGCGCCGACCGGCAAGCCGATCCACACGCTGCTGACCAAGTGCGACAAATTGACGCGCCAGGAAAGCATCAACGCGCTGCGGACCACGCAAAAGGGGCTCGATGCGTATCGCGACCAGGGCGTCCAGGGCAAGCTGACCGTCCAGCTGTTCTCCGCACTGAAGCGCACGGGGCTCGACGAAGCGCACGAGCTGATCGAGAGCTGGGTGCGGCCGTCTGCCGCCGACGAAAAAAACGCGCCTGTAGCACAATGATCGGGCAACGCGCGGCCGGGCTCGGCGGCGCGCACCTGACGGCGCCTGCGGATTCGGCCGGCTCATAAAAAAACCCGCCGTTTAACGGCGGGTCAAACAGCCTAATCGAAAAACGACAGGCACCCGCTCAGGGAGGAGAAGCGGGGAGCTGCACGCAACGCGTGCCGCTCGATCGCTATCATATACCAACGATCTCGAAAATGACCTAAGGGTTCCGTAAGGCCCTTCTTGCCCTGATTTCTGCCCAATCGCCATGAGCTTCCATCCGCTTCACCGTCCGCGCCGGATGCGCCGCGACGACTTCTCCCGCCGCCTGATGCGCGAAAACCGCCTGACCACCGACGATCTGATCTACCCGGTGTTCGTCGTCGAGGGCACCCACCAACGTCAGCCCATCCCGTCGATGCCCGGCGTCGAGCGCGTGTCGGTCGATCTGCTGATGCACGTCGCCGAGCAATGCGTCGAACTCGGCGTGCCCGTGCTGTCGCTGTTCCCGGCCATCGAGCCGTCGCTCAAGACGCCTGACGGCCGCGAAGCGGCCAATCCGGAAGGCCTGATCCCGCGCGCGGTGCGCGAGCTGAAGAAGCACTTCCCCGAACTCGGCGTGCTGACCGACGTCGCGCTCGATCCGTACACGAGCCACGGCCAGGACGGCGTGCTCGACGAGCGCGGCTACGTGATCAACGACGACACGATCGAGATCCTGGTCGACCAGGCGCGCGCGCAGGCTGAAGCCGGTGTCGACATCGTCGCGCCGTCGGACATGATGGACGGCCGCATCGGCGCGATCCGCGAGATGCTGGAAAGCGACGGCCATATCCATACGCGGATCATGGCCTATTCGGCGAAGTTCGCGTCGGCGTTCTACGGCCCGTTCCGCGACGCGGTCGGCTCGGCCTCCAACCTGGGCAAGGGCAACAAGATGACCTACCAGATGGATCCCGCGAACAGCGACGAAGCGCTGCGCGAAGTGCGTCTCGACATCGACGAAGGCGCCGACATG
The DNA here is from genome assembly GCF_902833145.1 of Burkholderia sp. BCC0506. GTDB lineage: Bacteria > Pseudomonadota > Gammaproteobacteria > Burkholderiales > Burkholderiaceae > Burkholderia. The sequence continues at coordinate 118,048 of NZ_CADFEN010000016.1, forward strand.
GTGATGGTCAAGCCCGGCATGCCGTATCTCGACATCGTGCGCCGCGTGAAGGACGAGTTCCGCTTCCCGACCTACGTGTACCAGGTGAGCGGCGAATACGCGATGCTGAAGGCGGCCGCGATGAACGGCTGGCTCGACCACGACAAGGTCGTGCTCGAATCGCTGCTCGCGTTCAAGCGCGCGGGCGCCGATGGCGTGCTCACGTACTTCGCGCTCGATGCCGCGCGTCTGCTGAAAGCGCAACGCTGATCGCGCCGCCAAGCGCCAGCAAAAACGGCGGCACACCTCGGTGTGCCGCCGTTTTTTTGTTTACCGTCGATCGACTCAATCAACCGGCCCGCCTTCTCCGTTCGCCGGTTCGCGCCGGCGGCCCACCGTCATACCGTCGGAACGGCCGCCCGGTCGAGGCTGCGCAGGAACGTGTCGGCCGCCTGATAGCCGACCACGCGGCCGATCTCGTTGCCGTTGCGATCGAAGAAGATGATGCCGGGCGGCCCGAACAGGTTGAAGCGCTTGAGCAGCGCCTGATCGTCCGCGTTGTTCGCGGTGACGTCCGCACGCACGAGGTGAAGCTGCGCGAGCCGCGCCTGCACACGCGCGTCGGTGAACGTCAGATGCTCCATCTCCTTGCAGCTCACGCACCAGTCGGCGTAGAAGTCGAGCATCACGGGCCGGCCCGACGTCTTCAGCAGCGCGTCGAGTTCGCCGCTGGAGCGCACCGCGGCGAACGCGGGGCCTTCCTGCGCGGCAGCCGCGCCGGCCGTCGCCGCACCGCCGGACGCGGCCGTACGCGCGGCCAGCACGGCGAGCGGCTTGACGGGATCGGTCGAGCCCGCAGCCAGGCCCACGAGCAGCGTCGCGGCCCAGATCGCGAGCGCGGCGCCCACGCCGCGGCCCAGGCGACGCCAGATCGACGCAGCGCCGGCATGCGGCGTGAACAGGCCGAGCGCCGCGGCCGCGATCAGCAGCCACAACGCCGCGAGCACCATCTTCAGCGCGCCCGCCAGCACCGGCCACACGATCCACAGCGCGGCCGCGAGCAACACGATGCCGAAGAACACCTTCACGCCGTCCATCCACGCGCCCGCGCGCGGCAGCACCGTCCCGGCCCCGACCCCGACGACCAGCAGCGGCACGCCGAGCCCGAGCCCCATCGCGAACAGCGCCGCGCCGCCGAGCAACGCATTACCGGTGTGCGCGATGAAAGCGAGCACGGCGAACAGCGGCGCGGTCATGCACGCGCCGACGACCAGCGCCGACAACGCGCCCATCGCCGCAACCGCGACGAAGTGGCCGCCCTGGCGCGCGCCCGATGCCGCGGCCGCGCCGTTCTGCCAGCGCTCCGGCAATGCGATGTCCCTGCCCGAGATCAACGACACCGCGAACGCGGTCAACAGCACGCCGAACGCGCCGAGCACCCACGGGTTCTGCAACCATGCGCCGAGGCTCTGGCCGACCAGCGCTGCGGCAATGCCGAGCACCGTGTAGACCAGCGCCATGCCGACCACGTAGGTCAGCGACAGCGCGAAGCCGCGTGCATGCGTCGCGCGCGTGCCTTGGCCGATGATGATCGCGGACACGATCGGAATCATCGGGTACGAACAGGGCAGCAGGCTCAGCACGACGCCCGCGACGAAATAGAGCGCGACGATCGTGAAGAAGCCATGACCTTCGAGCAGCGACTGCGCGAAATCGGCGCTCGTGACCTTGTCGAACCAGCTGCCCGCGGCAGCCGTGTCGCCGGACGACGATGCAGCGCCGAGCGCGGCGCCGTCGACCTTCATCACGTGCTCGGCGGGCGGATAACAGATCCCTTCGTCCGCACATCCCTGGGACGTCACCGCGAGTTCGAACGGCCCGGCCGCCTGCTTCACCGGCACGTGGACGACGACTTCATCGCGATACGTTTCGACGTTCTTCTGGAACGTCTGGTCGAACTTCACGTGGCCGGCCGGGAATTGCGGCTCGCCAAGCGTCGCCTGGCCGCTCTTCACCGCGAACGCGAACCGCTCGCGATACATGTAATAGCCGTTGGCGATCTTGAAGCGGACGTCCACCTGCCCCGGCGATTCGCTCGCGCTGAACTTGAACGCGACCGACGGATCGAGGAAATCGTCGGCCGCGCGCGCGACGGACAGGCCGCCCAGCACGAGCACCAACGACAACAGGGCCGCAAGAAACCGCAGCGCGCGCACGCGCACCGAAAGCGCCATACCGTTAAACATGAAATAGACGTTGAGTTTCGCCGGTCACCCACTGGCCATACGCGGCCGAGGCCGTCGTCTGCCACGAAACGATTTCGGGTGTCTCGTAAGGATGATGCGCGGCAATAAATCGCTCCAGTTCGAGCGCCCGCACGGGGCTCGTCTTGAACAGCAACTGGATCTCGTCGGCCGTTTCGACCTTGCCCTGCCAGTGATAGCGCGACTTGATCGTGCCGAGCTCGGACACGCATGCAGCGAGCCGCGCGTCGAGCGCGCCGTCGGCAAGCGCCGCCGCCGTCGCCGCATCGGGGACTGTCGTCAGCATCAGCACCACTATCATTCGCGCCCTCCTAACCGTTCTACCGGCTCCTGCCGGCGCCGGTTACCCGTTCAGGGACCGCGCCGGTTGCCCCGTATCGTAGCGCAGCGCGCGCGACACTGCCGGCACCGGCCTGCGACAATCGATCGCAGCCTGCCTGCATCTCGAAAACAAAAAGGGCCAAGCAATCGCTCGGCCCCTTTCAGATACTGCTGCGTACCGGAAGCTTACTCAGCTTCTTGCACGTTTTCCGTTTCGTCGACTTCCGGACGGTCGAGCAGCTCGACCAGTGCCATCGGTGCGTTGTCGCCGACGCGGAAGCCGAACTTCAGCACGCGCAGGTAGCCGCCCGGACGGTTCGCGAAACGCGGACCGAGCACGTCGAACAGCTTCGCGACCGAGTCACGATCGCGCAGGCGGTTGAACGCGAGGCGACGGTTTGCCAGCGACGGCTTCTTGCCGAGCGTGATCAGCGGCTCGACGACCTTACGGAGTTCCTTCGCCTTCGGCAGCGTCGTCTTGATGACTTCGTGCTCGATCAGCGAGTTGGACATGTTACGGAGCATAGCCAGACGGTGGCTGCTCGTGCGGTTCAGTTTCCGCAGACCATGACGATGGCGCATTTCAGTTTCCTTGATTCAAAGTTTTGATCCAGCTCTTCTATCGCACCTCGGAGGGTGCACGGGCCGGTAGCGAAAAAAAAGCAAGATGCGGATTTTAAAGGAAAATCCGCATCTTTGCCAACTACAGCAACAACCGGGCTTACTTGTCGAGACCAGCCGGCGGCCAGTTCTCGAGCTTCATGCCCAGCGTGAGACCGCGCGAAGCGAGCACTTCCTTGATCTCGTTGAGCGACTTGCGACCGAGGTTCGGCGTCTTCAGCAGCTCGTTTTCCGTGCGCTGGATCAGATCGCCGATGTAGTAGATGTTCTCGGCCTTCAGGCAGTTCGCCGAACGAACCGTCAGTTCGAGATCGTCCACCGGACGCAGCAGGATCGGGTCGATCTGCGGTGCACGCGACGGCGCTTCGGCTGCCGTTTCCGTGCCTTCCAGCGCCGCGAACACGGACAGCTGGTCGACCAGGATGCGGGCCGACTGGCGGATCGCTTCTTCCGGCGTGATCACGCCGCTCGTCTCGATGTTCATCACGAGCTTGTCGAGGTCGGTACGCTGCTCGACCCGTGCGCTTTCGACTGCGTAGCTCACGCGGCGAACCGGCGAGAACGATGCGTCGAGCACGATGCGGCCGATGATCTTGGCCGTGTCTTCGCCATAGCGACGGACGTTGCCCGGAACATAGCCGCGACCCTTTTCGATCTTGATCTGGACGTCGAGCTTGCCGCCCTTCGACAGATGCGCGATCACGTGATTCGGGTTGATGACTTCGCAATCGTGAGCCAGCTCGATATCGCCGGCCGTCACGACGCCTTCACCTTCCTTGCGCAGCGTAACCGTCACTTCGTCACGGTTATGCAGCTTGAACACCACGCCCTTCAGGTTCAGCAGCAGGTTGACGACGTCTTCCTGCACGCCATCCAGCGTCGAGTACTCGTGCACCACGCCCGCGATCGTGACTTCGGTCGGCGCGTAGCCCACCATCGACGACAGCAGCACGCGGCGAAGCGCATTGCCCAAGGTGTGGCCGTAACCGCGTTCGAACGGTTCCATGACCACCCTCGCGTGGTTCTCGCCCAGCGATTCCACGGCGATGATCTTGGGTTTCAGCAAACTGGTTTGCATGGGCTTTCCTTTTCAATACCCTCGGCTCGTTACACCGATAAGGCTGACCGGTAACAACCAGAAAATAAACAGCCGAGGCCCCTCCTTGCGCAACGCAATCGGGGTACCTCGGCCGTCAATCGGATTAACGCGAATACAATTCGACGATCAGGCTTTCGTTGATGTCGCCTGCGATTTCAGCGCGTTCCGGCATTTGCTTGAACGTGCCTTCGAACTTCTTCGCATCGACTGCAACCCAGCTCGGCATGCCGCCTTGCTCGGCCAGCGACAGCGCTTCGACGATACGCGCCTGCTTCTTCGCCTTTTCGCGGATCGCGATGACGTCACCCGCCTTCACTTGCTGCGAAGGGACGTTTGCGACGACGCCGTTCACGGTGATCGACTTGTGGCTCACCAGCTGACGCGCTTCAGCGCGGGTCGAGCCGAAGCCCATGCGATACACGACGTTGTCGAGGCGCGACTCGAGCAGTTGCAGCAGGTTTTCACCCGTGTTGCCCTTGCGGCGATCGGCTTCAGCGAAGTAGCGACGGAACTGACGCTCCAGCACGCCGTAGATACGCTTGACCTTCTGCTTTTCGCGCAGCTGCGTGCCGTAGTCGGACGTACGTGCGCCCGAGGTACGGCCGTGCTGACCCGGCTTGCTGTCGAGCTTGCACTTGTCGGCGAGCGAGCGGCGTGCGCTCTTCAGGAACAGGTCGGTGCCTTCACGGCGGGACAGCTTGGCTTTGGGGCCGATATAACGTGCCACTTTGCATTCCTTTATCAATCAGTCACGCGGATCGGAATCCGCGCTAGTCCGCTCCCTTTGGGGCGAACGGTGGGCTTAGTCAATCAAAAAAGCAACGCCCGTCGACGCTGAGCGGCGACAGGCAATGCGCTAGCACGAACGTGCCAGCACATCCTTAGATACGACGACGCTTCGGCGGACGGCAGCCGTTGTGCGGAATCGGGGTGACGTCCGAAATCGCGGTGATCTTGATGCCGAGGCCGTGCAGTGCGCGCACTGCCGACTCGCGACCCGGGCCCGGGCCCTTGATCCGCACTTCCAGATTCTTCACGCCGTATTCCATCGCGACGCGGCCAGCCGACTCGGCTGCGACCTGAGCAGCGAACGGCGTCGATTTGCGCGAGCCCTTGAAGCCCTGACCGCCCGACGTCGCCCATGCCAGAGCGTTGCCTTGGCGATCGGTGATCGTGATGATCGTGTTGTTGAACGACGCGTGAACGTGAACCACGCCTTCAGCGACGTTCTTCTTAACCTTCTTGCGAACGCGTTGCGCCGCGGTGTTCGAAGCCTTAGCCATTACGTTTTCCTGTAACTGTCAGTTCCGCTTACTTCTTCAGCGCTTGCGCTGCACGACGCGGACCCTTGCGGGTACGTGCGTTCGTACGCGTACGCTGACCGCGCATCGGCAGGCCCTTGCGATGACGGACGCCGCGGTAGCAACCGAGGTCCATCAGGCGCTTGATGTTCATCGTCACTTCACGGCGCAGATCGCCTTCGACGACAAACTTGCCTACTTCTTCACGCAGCTTTTCCAGGTCTGCGTCGGTCAGATCCTTGACCTTCTTCGAAAAATCGACGCCAGCTGCCACGCAGATGCTGCGCGAACGGGTGCGGCCGATACCGAAGATAGCCGTCAGGCCGATCTCGGTATGCTGGTGATTCGGGATGTTAACCCCTGCGATACGAGCCATTGTTTTTCCTCAAACAAAAAGCGCAAACAAACGCGCGGTCAGCCTTGGCGCTGCTTGTGGCGCGGATCCGAGCTGCAGATCACGCGAACGACGCCTTTGCGCTTGATGATCTTGCAATTGCGGCAAATGCGCTTAACCGATGCCATCACTTTCATGATAATACCCTTTTTTCAAATCACTTCGCCCGGAACACGATCCGCGCACGAGACAGATCGTAAGGCGTCAATTCAACCGTCACCTTGTCGCCCGGCAGGATGCGGATGTAGTGCATCCGCATCTTCCCGGAAATATGCCCCAACACGACATGGCCGTTTTCCAGCTTCACGCGGAAGGTCGCATTCGGGAGGTTTTCAATCACCTCACCCTGCATCTGGATTACATCGTCTTTGGCCATAGTCCTTTCAACGCATCGGGATGTTGCCGCCCTTGAAGTTCGCCTTCTTGAGCAGTGATTCATACTGTTGCGACATAACGTACGACTGCACCTGCGCCATAAAGTCCATCGTGACGACGACAATGATCAGCAGCGACGTTCCACCAAAATAAAACGGCACGTTCCAGCGCAGCACCAGGAATTCCGGCAGCAGACACACGAAGACGATGTAGATCGCACCGGCCAGCGTCAGACGCGTGAGGATGCGGTCGATATATCGTGCGGTCTGATCGCCCGGACGGATGCCCGGAACAAACGCGCCGCTCTTCTTCAGGTTGTCCGCGGTCTCCCTGCTGTTGAACACCAGTGCGGTGTAGAAGAAGCAGAAAAACACGATTGCCAGCGTGTACAGCAGCACATAGACCGGCTGGCCCGGCTTCAGCGCTTCCGCAACGTTATGCAACGTATTGGAAATCCAGCTTCCTGTCGGCTGACCGGTACTGAACCAGCCGAGAATCGTTGCCGGGAACAGAATGATCGACGATGCAAAGATCGGCGGAATCACGCCCGACATGTTCAGCTTCAGCGGCAGATGCGACGACTGCCCACCGTAGATCTTGTTGCCGACCTGACGCTTCGCGTAGTTCACGAGGATCTTGCGCTGACCGCGTTCGATGAACACGACCAGGTAAGTCACCGCGGCGATCAGAACGACGATGATGATCGCCGAAATGATGCTCATCGAACCCGTACGCACCAGCTCGAACAACCCACCCACGGCATTCGGGAACCCTGCTGCGATCCCGCCGAAGATGATGATCGAGATACCGTTGCCCAGACCGCGCTCGGTAATCTGCTCGCCGAGCCACATCAGGAACATCGTGCCCGTCACCAGCGTCACGACCGTCGTCAGACGGAACAGCATGCCGGGATCGGTGACGAGGCCCGGCTGGTTTTCCAGCGCAGCCGCGATACCGAACGCCTGGAAGGTCGCGAGCACCACGGTGAAATACCGCGTGTACTGCGTGATCTTCCGTTGCCCTGCCTGCCCTTCCTTCTTCAGCGCCTCGAGCTGCGGCGAAACGATCGCCAGCAACTGCATGATGATCGACGCCGAGATGTACGGCATGATCCCCAGCGCAAAGATCGTGAAGCGGGACAGCGCGCCACCCGAGAACATGTTGAACATGCCCAGGATGCCGCCCGCCTGGCTCTGGAACAGCTTGGCCAGTTGATCCGGATCGATGCCCGGCACGGGAATGTGCGCGCCGATGCGATAGACGATCAGCGCCAGGAGCAGGAACATCGCTCGCCGGCGCAGATCGCCGAATTTCGCCGTGCTTCGACCGGGTTTTGCAAGACTCGGGCTGTTAGCCAAGTACCTTCTCCGATGAATGCAAGTGACGACGCGCTACGCGTGTCACTCGGCGAACGAACCGCCAGCCGCTTCGATCGCAGCGCGCGCACCCTTGGTGGCGCCGAGACCCTTCACGACGATCTTGCGCTTCAGTTCGCCCGTCGCGATGATCTTTGCGCTCTTCGTCAGTTCGCCGACCAGGCCGGCTTGCTTCAGTGCGAGCAGATCGATCTCGTCGACCGGCAGCTTCTCGAGGTCGCCCAGGCGCACTTCGCCGACGAATTCCTTCGTCAGCGACGTGAAGCCGCGCTTCGGCAGACGACGTTGCAGCGGCATCTGACCGCCTTCGAAACCGACTTTGTGGAAGCCGCCCGAACGCGATTTCTGACCCTTGTGACCACGGCCAGCCGTCTTGCCGAGGCCCGAACCGATGCCACGACCGACGCGACGCTTGGCGTGCTTGGCGCCAGCGGCCGGCTTCAGGTTATTCAATTCCATATCAACTCCTTGATCCGTAGGGCCGCTTACGCGATGACCTTAACGAGGTACGAGACCTTGTTGATCATGCCGCGGACCGCCGGCGTGTCCTGCAGCTCGCTAACCGAGTTGAGTCGGCGCAGGCCCAGGCCACGCACGGTCGCACGGTGCGATTCGCGGGTCCCGATCAGGCTCTTGACGAGCTGAACCTTGACAGTTTTTTCAGACATGGTGACCACCCGGGCTTAGCCCAAAATTTCTTCGACGGACTTGCCGCGCTTCGCCGCGATGTCTGCCGGGGTCGACTGCTTGCGCAGGCCGTCCAGCGTGGCGCGAACGAGGTTGTACGGGTTCGTCGAACCGTGGCTCTTCGCCACGACGTTCTGAACGCCCATCACGTCGAACACTGCGCGCATCGGGCCACCGGCGATCACGCCCGTACCTGCCTTCGCCGGAGCGAGGAGGACGGCCGATGCGCCGTGCTTGCCGTGCACTTCGTGTTGCAGCGTGCCGTTCTTGAGCGGCACCTTGAACATGTTGCGGCGAGCTTGTTCCATTGCCTTCTGGACAGCGACCGGCACTTCCTTCGCCTTGCCCTTGCCCATACCGATGCGGCCATCGCCGTCGCCGACTACGGTCAGTGCGGCGAAGCCGAGAATACGGCCACCCTTCACGACCTTGGTCACGCGGTTGACCGAAATCATCTTTTCGCGAAGGCCGTCGTCGCGCTCGTCAGCCTGAACTTTCGCTTGCATCTTTGCCATGACGAATTCCTTCCCTTAGAACTTGAGCCCAGCTTCGCGAGCTGCCTCAGCCAGCGCCTTGACGCGGCCGTGGTAGCGGAAGCCCGAGCGGTCGAAGGCGACGGATTCGATGCCGGCAGCCTTTGCCTTCTCGGCAATACGCTTGCCGATCAGCGTCGCGGCATTAACGTTGCCGCCCTTGCCCGACTTGTCGGCCAGTTCAGCGCGCACTTCCGCTTCGAGCGTCGACGCGCTGGCGAGCACCTTGGTGCCGCAGGGCGAGAACACTTGAGCGTAGATGTGCGTGTTCGTGCGATGCACGGCGAGACGCGCGACCTGCAGCTCAGCGATCTTGATACGCGTCTGGCGAGCGCGGCGCAGGCGAGATTGAGTCTTATCCATGATTGCGCACCCTTACTTCTTCTTCGTTTCTTTGAGGATCACAACCTCGTCGGCATAACGCACGCCCTTGCCCTTGTACGGCTCCGGCGGACGGTAACCGCGGACTTCCGCAGCCACTTGACCGACTTGTTGCTTGTTGATCCCCTTGATCACGATTTCGGTTTGCGTCGGGGTTTCAGCCTTGACGCCTTCCGGCATCTGGTGCACCACCGGGTGCGAGAAACCCAGCGACAGGTTCAGCTTGTCGCCTTGCGCTTGCGCACGGTAACCGACGCCAACCAGCGTCAGCTTGCGCTCGAAACCCTTGGTCACGCCGTGCACGGCATTCGCGATGATCGCGCGCATCGTGCCCGACAGTGCATTTGCTTCGCGGCTTTCGTCGACCGGCGACAGATTCAGCGTGCCGTCGTTGTTCGCCACGTTCACGAGCGGATTGATCGCTTGCGTGATGGTGCCCAGCGGGCCCTTGACGGTGATTGCACCGTCGGCCAGCTTGACTTCCGCGCCTTGCAGCGCGATCGGGCTCTTACCTACTCGAGACATGTTTCTCTCTCCTCGGCTTTAAGCGACGTAGCAGATGACTTCGCCGCCGACGCCGGTAGCGCGCGCCTTGCGGTCGGTCATCACGCCCTTCGGCGTCGACACGATTGCCACACCGAGGCCGTTCATGACCTGCGGAATGTCGTTGCGGCCGCGGTACACGCGCAGACCAGGCTTCGACACGCGCTCGAGGCGTTCGATGACCGGGCGACCTGCGTAGTACTTCAGCGCGATATTCAGTTCGGACTTCGCACCTTCCGCCTTCACGGCGAAATCGTCGATATAACCTTCGTCCTTCAGTACTTGCGCGATTGCAACCTTGACCTTCGACGAGGGCATCGCGACCGATACCTTCTCGACCATCTGCGCGTTGCGGATGCGAGTCAGCATATCGGCGATAGGATCACTCATGCTCATTTACGTTTCTCCTATTACCAGCTCGCCTTGGTCAGGCCAGGAATCTCGCCACGGAATGCGATTTCACGAATCTTGTTACGCGCGAGGCCGAATTTACGGAACGTGCCACGCGGACGGCCCGTGATCGCGCAGCGGTTACGCTGGCGGGTCGGGTTTGCGTTGCGGGGCAGTTGCTGCAGCTCCAGGCGTGCTTCGTAGCGCTCTTCTTCCGACTTGCTTTGGTCTTCGACGATCGCCTTCAGCGCTTCGCGCTTTGCTGCGAACTTCGCGACCAGGCGGGCGCGCTTCTTTTCACGTTCGATCAGTGCCAGTTTAGCCACGGTAACCTCAGTTTCTGAACGGGAACTTGAAGCTGGCGAGCAGAGCCTTTGCTTCGTCGTCGGTCTTCGCAGTCGTCGTGATGCTGATGTTCAGCCCACGCAGTGCGTCGATCTTGTCGTAATCGATTTCGGGGAAAATGATCTGCTCTTTCACACCGATGTTGTAGTTGCCACGGCCATCGAAAGCACGACCCGACACGCCGCGGAAGTCACGCACGCGGGGCAGGGCAACCGTCACGAAACGGTCGAGGAATTCGTACATCGCGCGGCCACGCAGCGTCACCATCGCGCCGATCGGGTAACCCTGGCGGATCTTGAAGCCTGCGATTGCCTTGCGAGCCTTCGTGACGACCGGCTTCTGGCCGGCGATCTTCGTGAGGTCGCCAACGGCGTTCTCGATGATCTTCTTGTCAGCGATCGCTTCGCCAAGACCCATGTTCAGCGTGATCTTGGTGATGCGCGGCACTTCCATGACCGACTTGTAACCGAACTTCTCGATCAGGCCGGGCACAACCTTTTCTTTGTAAAACTCTTGAAAACGAGCCATTTTTTACTCCGCTGCGTCAGGCGCTCAGTACGGCACCGGTCGTCTTCAGGAAGCGAACCTTCTTGCCTTCCTCGACCTTGATGCCAACACGCGACGCCTTGCCATTCGCGTCGACCAGTGCGACGTTCGAAATATGCAGGGGCATCGTCTTCGCTTCCACGCCGCCCGTCGTACCCTTCATCGGGTTCGGCTTCACATGCTTCTTGACGAGGTTGATACCTTCAACCGTCACATGTTCTGCACCGACAGCCAGCACGACGCCGCGCTTGCCCTTGTCCTTGCCAGTGACGACGATGACTTCGTCACCTTTGCGAATCTTGTTCATCGCGACTCCTTACAGCACTTCCGGCGCCAGCGAAACGATCTTCATGAATCGTTCGCTACGCAGCTCACGCGTCACCGGCCCGAAGATACGGGTGCCGATCGGCTCGAGCTTGTTATTCAAAAGCACAGCGGCGTTGCCGTCGAACTTGATCAGCGAGCCGTCTTGACGGCGCACGCCCTTGGCGGTGCGGACCACCACGGCGTTGTAAATTTCGCCTTTCTTCACGCGCCCGCGCGGCGTTGCCTCTTTGACGCTCACCTTGATGATGTCGCCAATGCCGGCATAACGACGCTTCGAGCCGCCGAGCACCTTGATGCACAGGACTTCACGTGCACCCGTGTTGTCGGCTACTTCGAGCCGAGATTCGGTCTGGATCATGGTTTGTCTTTCCCAACTTAATCCGGATGCACCACCATGATGCATTCGGTCAGTCTTGGTCCCGTCAGCCAATCGGCTGCTTGGGTTGGAACAGCAGCGACGGCAAACGAAACCCGCCATCGCAATTCGGTGAATCTTTCGGACAGGCAGGCGCCAGTCCGCTTCCCCCACCAACTTCGCCCGCGACGGGGCTCCCATAAAGAGGGAAGACCGGGATTATAACAAATAATCCCGGTCACGCAAGCAAAAACTTTGCGATTTCAAGCACTTCGTGGCGAAGTGCCCGTTACTGCCTACTGCGCTGCCCGCTTAGATGACGCGAGCGGCTTCGACGAGGCGCGACACCGTCCAGGCCTTCGTCCTCGAAACAGGACGCGTTTCCTGGATTTCGACGAGATCGCCTTCGTTGTAGGTGTTCGCTTCATCGTGCGCGTGGTACTTCTTCGAACGCACGACATACTTGCCGTAGATCGGGTGCTTGACGCGGTGCTCGATCAGCACGGTGACGGTCTTGTCCATCTTGTTGCTGACGACCCGACCGACCAGCGTCCGCTTCAGCGAGGTTTTCACGCTATCGTTCATTTCTGGTTCGCCTTCTGAGTCATGACGGTCCGCACACGTGCGATGTCGCGACGAACCTTCTTCAGCTGGCTCGTGTTCGTGAGCTGCTGGGTCGCGAGTTGCATGCGCAGGCCGAATTGCGCCTTCAGCAGGTCCGCCAGCTCCTTGTTGAGCGCGGCCTGGTCTTTCTGGAGAAGTTCGGAAGCCTTCATGTTTTCTCCTTAGGCGCCGAGCTGGCGCACGATGAATGCCGTCTTCAGCGGCAGCTTGGCTGCAGCCAGACGGAACGCTTCGCGTGCCAGTTCTTCGGTTACGCCGTCCATTTCATAGAGCATCTTGCCCGGCTGAATCTCGGCGACGTAGTACTCCGGGTTACCCTTACCGTTACCCATACGCACTTCGGCCGGCTTCTGCGAAATCGGCTTGTCCGGGAAGATCCGGATCCAGATGCGGCCGCCACGCTTGATGTGACGCGTCATTGCACGACGCGCCGCTTCAATCTGACGTGCGGTCAAACGACCGCGACCGATCGCCTTCAGGCCGAATTCACCGAACGACACGGCGTTGCCGCGCGTCGCCTTGCCGGTGTTACGACCCTTCTGCTCTTTACGATACTTTCTGCGTTTCGGTTGCAGCATCGTTATTCTCCAGTCTTGCCGTCTTCGGGCTTGCCGGCGCCGCGGCGCGGTGCGCCACGACGAGCACCCGGAGCGCCGCCTTCGCCGTCACGGCGCGGACGACGGTCGCCCGGACGCGCATTGCGACGCGGACGCTTGTCTTCGGCTACTTCTTCCACCACCGGTGCGTCGTTGCGGCCGAGCGTATCGCCCTTGTAGACCCACACCTTGACGCCGATGATCCCGTAAGTCGTCTTCGCTTCCGAAGTCGCGTAGTCGATATCAGCACGCAGCGTGTGAAGCGGCACGCGACCTTCGCGATACCACTCCGTACGAGCGATTTCGATACCGTTCAGACGGCCTGCGCTCATGATCTTGATGCCTTGGGCACCCAGACGCATCGCGTTCTGCATCGCACGCTTCATCGCGCGACGGAACATGATCCGGCGCTCGAGCTGTTGCGTGATCGAGTCAGCGATCAGCTGAGCATCGGTTTCCGGCTTGCGGATTTCTTCGATGTTGACGTGAACCGGCACGCCCATGCGGCGTTGCAGTTCCGTCTTCAGCTGTTCGATATCCTCGCCCTTCTTGCCGATGACCACGCCCGGACGCGAGCTGTAAATCGTGATGCGCGCGTTCTTCGCCGGTCGCTCGATGACGACCCGACCGACCGAAGCGTTCTTCAGCTTCTTCTTCAGGTATTCACGAACACCGATGTCTTCCTGCAGCATCGCCGCGAAATTGTTGTTGTTCGCGTACCAACGCGAAGCCCAATTGCGGCTGACAGCCAGGCGGAAGCCAGTCGGATGAATTTTCTGTCCCATCGTATGGCTCCTTAATTCCCGACCGTCACAGTGATGTGACAGGATTGCTTCTCGATGCGGTTACCGCGGCCCTTTGCGCGCGCGGTGAAACGCTTGAGCGATGCAGCCTTGTCGACGTAGATGCTCTTGATCTTGAGCTCGTCGATATCAGCGCCTTCGTTGTGCTCCGCATTCGCGATTGCCGACAGCACAACCTTCTTCACGATGCCAGCCGCCTTCTTCGGCGAGAACGTCAGAACGTTCAGCGCCTTGTCGACCGGCAAACCGCGGATCTGGTCAGCCACAAGGCGCGTTTTCTGCGCCGAGATGCGGGCACCGCGATGAATTGCTTTCACTTCCATCTTGATTGCCCCTTATTTCTTGGCCTTCTTGTCGGCTGCGTGACCCTTGAACGTACGGGTCAGTGCGAACTCGCCAAGCTTGTGGCCGACCATGTTTTCCGAGATGTACACCGGAACGTGTTGACGGCCGTTGTGAACAGCGATCGTCAGGCCGATGAAATCCGGCAGAATCGTCGAGCGACGCGACCAGGTCTTGATCGGCTTTTTGTCGCGCGAAGCTGCAGCCGCCTCAACTTTCTTCAGCAAATGGGCGTCGCAGAACGGACCTTTTTTAACAGAACGTGCCATTGCCTACTCCTTAACGCTTGTGACGGCGCTGGACGATCATCGTCGTCGTGCGCTTGTTGCTGCGGGTGCGGTAACCCTTGGCCGGCGTACCCCACGGGCTCACCGGGTCGCGACCTGCAGCCGTCTTGCCCTCACCACCACCGTGCGGGTGATCGACCGGGTTCATCGCAACGCCACGCACCGTCGGGCGGATACCGCGCCAGCGGTTCGCGCCAGCCTTGCCGATCTGGCGCAGGCTATGCTCTTCGTTGCCGACTTCACCGATCGTTGCACGGCACTCGATGTGCACGCGGCGGATTTCGCCCGAACGCAGACGAACCTGCGCGTAGACGCCTTCACGTGCGAGCAGCATGGCCGACGTACCAGCCGAACGCGCCATTTGCGCGCCCTTGCCCGGCAGCATCTCGATGCAGTGGATCGTCGTACCGACCGGAATGTTGCGGATCGGCAGCGTGTTGCCTGCACGGATCGGCGCTTCCGAACCCGACATCAGCTGTTGGCCGACGGTCAGGCCCTTCGGGGCGATGATGTAGCGACGCTCGCCGTCCGCGTACAGCACCAGCGCGATGTTCGCGCTGCGGTTCGGGTCGTACTCGAGACGCTCGACCTTTGCCGGGATGCCATCCTTCGTGCGACGGAAATCGACGATACGGTAGTGCTGCTTGTGACCACCACCCTTGTGACGCGTGGTGATACGACCGTTGTTGTTACGGCCGGCGGTCGAGCTCTGCGAGTCGAGCAGTGCCGCGTACGGCTTGCCCTGGTGCAGGTTCTTGTTGACCACCTTGACCATCGCGCGGCGACCCGGCGAAGTCGGTTTAACTTTCACGATTGCCATGATTACTTGGCCTCCGCTTCAAAGTTGATTTCCTGGCCGGGCTTCAGGCAAACGTACGCCTTCTTCACGTCCTTGCGGCGGCCCATCGAACGGCCGAAGCGCTTTTGCTTGCCCTTCTGAACCAGCACGTTGACGGAATCAACTTCAACCTTGAACAGCAGCTCGACAGCCGCCTTCACTTCCTGCTTCGTGGCATCCGGTGCGACTTCGAACACGACTTGCTCGTTCTTGTCGGCAACCAGCGTCGCCTTTTCCGAGATCACCGGTGCGAGCAGGACCTGCATCAAACGATGATCGTTCTTGCGAATCTCGCTCATGACAGCAACTCCTCGATCTGGGCGACCGCAGCCTTCGTGACCAGCACTTTCTTGAAGTAGATCAGCGACAGCGGGTCAGCGTAGCGCGGCTCGACAATCGCCACGTGCGGCAGGTTGCGCGAAGCCAGGTACAGGTTCTCGTCGACCGTATCCGTGATGATCAGAACGGAGTCGAGACCCATGGTCTTGAATTTGTCGGCCAGCAGCTTGGTCTTCGGCGCTTCGAGGACGATGTCTTCGACGACCGACAGACGGCCTTCACGGGCCAGCTGCGAGAAGATCGAGCAGAGACCTGCGCGATGCATCTTCTTGTTGACCTTGTGCGAGAAGTTTTCTTCCGGGGAGTTCGGGAAGATACGACCACCGCCACGCCACAGCGGGCTCGACGACATACCGGCACGAGCGCGGCCCGTACCCTTCTGGCGCCACGGCTTCTTGGTCGTGTGCTTGACTTGCTCGCGGTCCTTCTGTGCGCGGTTACCCTGGCGAGCATTCGCCTGGTAAGCGACGACGACCTGGTGGATCAGCGCTTCGTTGTAGTCACGACCGAACACGACGTCCGATGCGTTGACCACTGCACCTTCCTGACCATTTTCGTTCAGGAGCTTGAGTTCCATTATTTCGCCCCCTTGGTCTTGACGGCCGGCGTCACGAAAACCTTGCCGCCCTTCGCGCCCGGAATCGCGCCCTTCACGAGCAGCAGCTTGCGCTCTGCGTCGATACGAGCGATTTCGAGGTTCTGCACCGTCACCGTCACGTCACCCATGTGACCCGTCATGCGCTTACCCGGGAAAACACGACCCGGATCCTGCGCCATACCGATCGAGCCCGGCACGTTGTGCGAGCGCGAGTTACCGTGCGTGGCACGGCCGGAGGAGAAGTTGTAACGCTTGATCGTACCGGCGTAGCCCTTACCGATCGACACGCCTTGCACGTCGACCTTCTGGCCCACTTCGAAAAGATCGGCACCGACGACGGCGCCATTCGACAGCTCGGCTGCCTTGGCCGCATCAATGCGGAATTCCTTGAGGATTTCACCGGCTTCGACACCGGCTTTGGCGAGATGACCTGCCAGCGGCTTCGTCACGCGCGATGCACGACGGGAGCCGAATGCAACCTGCACGGCCGTGTAGCCGTCGGTTTCAACAGTCTTGATCTGCGTCACGCGGTTGTCCGACACGTCCAGCACGGTGACGGGAATCGAATCCCCTTCCGCCGTGAAGATACGGGTCATGCCAACCTTGCGACCTACGAGTCCAAGGCTCATCATTTTCTCCATTCCCGACTGCGATTGGTCGGGGCTGATTTACAAAATGCCGGGCACGCAAGGCCCAACTTTTTTACGCGAATACGCGAAAAGCCAAGCAGTATAGCCCGACTTCCCGATTTCCGCAAGCAATACAAAGACTTAGCACCGCCCGGCGAGCCGGCCGGCGCCGAAAGCCTTACTGCAGCTTGATTTCCACGTCGACGCCAGCCGGCAGGTCGAGCTTCATCAGCGCGTCAACGGTCTTGTCCGTCGGGTCGACGATGTCCATCAGGCGCTGGTGGGTACGGATTTCGAGCTGATCGCGCGACGTCTTGTTGACGTGCGGCGAACGCAGGATGTCAAAACGCTGAATGCGCGTCGGCAGCGGCACCGGGCCACGGACGATTGCGCCAGTCCGCTTCGCGGTATCGACGATTTCGGCAGCCGATTGATCGATCAGACGATAGTCGAAAGCCTTCAGGCGAATGCGGATTTTCTGTTGCTGCATGACGATTCCTTGAAAAGAGCGAGGCGATGTTGCATCGCCGGACACTAAAAGAACGCGAAACCTGTTGCCTGCGGGGAGCGAAGCGCCCGGTTCCGAACGGTACTTCCACTGCTAAGCCCGCGATTCTACACGAAAATTCACAGCGGTGGTGGGCGTTTGTCAATACGGCGATTCGCACACCACAAAGAAAAACCGGGTGCCAGATCGAACTGGACACCCGGTTTCGACGGTACAACGGCGTACCGCGGGAATCGCGGGCCCCGTCGGAGCCCGCGGATCGTCGATATTACTCGATGATCTTGGCGACGACGCCTGCGCCGACGGTACGGCCGCCTTCGCGGATTGCGAAGCGCAGACCTTCTTCCATCGCGATCGGCGCGATCAGCTTCACCGTGATCGACACGTTGTCGCCCGGCATCACCATTTCCTTGTCCTTCGGCAGCTCGATCGAGCCCGTCACGTCCGTCGTACGGAAGTAGAACTGCGGACGGTAGTTGTTGAAGAACGGCGTGTGACGGCCGCCTTCGTCCTTGCTCAGCACGTACACTTCTGCCGTGAAGTGCGTGTGCGGCGTGATCGAACCCGGCTTCGCCAGAACCTGGCCGCGCTCCACGTCTTCACGCTTCGTGCCGCGCAGCAGGATACCCACGTTGTCGCCTGCCTGACCTTGGTCCAGCAGCTTGCGGAACATTTCAACGCCCGTGCAGGTCGTCTTCACCGTCGGCTTGATACCGACGATTTCGATTTCCTCGCCGACCTTGATGATGCCGCGCTCGACACGACCGGTCACCACCGTACCGCGGCCCGAGATCGAGAACACGTCTTCCACCGGCATCAGGAACGCGCCGTCAACCGCACGCTCCGGCGTCGGGATGTACGTGTCCAGTGCGTCCGCCAGGTTCATGATCGCCACTTCGCCCAGCTCGCCCGTGTCGCCTTCCAGCGCCAGCTTTGCCGAACCCTTCACGATCGGCGTGTCGTCGCCCGGGAAGTCGTACTTCGACAGCAGCTCGCGAACTTCCATCTCGACCAGCTCGAGCAGTTCTGCGTCGTCCACCATGTCGCACTTGTTCAGGAACACGATGATGTACGGAACGCCAACCTGACGTGCCAGCAGGATGTGCTCACGCGTTTGCGGCATCGGGCCGTCTGCTGCCGAGCAAACCAGGATCGCGCCGTCCATCTGCGCTGCGCCCGTGATCATGTTCTTCACATAGTCAGCGTGGCCCGGGCAGTCGACGTGTGCGTAGTGGCGGTTCGCCGTTTCGTACTCGACGTGTGCCGTGTTGATCGTGATGCCGCGCGCCTTTTCTTCCGGTGCCGCGTCGATCTGGTCGTACGCCTTCGCTTCGCCGCCGAACTTCTTCGTCAGAACCGTCGTGATCGCTGCCGTCAGCGTCGTCTTGCCGTGGTCAACGTGACCAATCGTACCAACGTTCACGTGCGGCTTGGTCCGCTCAAACTTTTCTTTTGCCATGATTCTCTTCTTTCAAAAAATAATCAGTTGGTAGCTACAGAATTTACTTCGACTTCGCGCTGATGATCGCGTCGGCAACGTTGCGCGGAGCTTCGGCGTAGTGCTTGAACTCCATCGTGTACGTTGCGCGACCTTGCGTCAGCGAGCGCAGCGACGTCGAGTAACCGAACATTTCCGACAGCGGCACTTCGGCGCGCACGATCTTGCCGCCGCCAACCATGTCTTCCATGCCCTGGACGATACCGCGACGGCCCGACAGGTCGCCCATCACGTTGCCCATGTAGTCTTCCGGCGTCTCGACTTCGACAGCCATCATCGGCTCGAGGACGACCGGGTTCGCCTTGCGCATCGCTTCCTTGAACGCCATCGAACCGGCCATGCGGAACGCATTTTCGTTCGAGTCGACGTCGTGGTACGAACCGAACGTCAGGTGAACCTTCACGTCGACGACCGGGAAGCCAGCCAGCACGCCCGACTTCAGCGTGTCCTGGATACCCTTGTCGACCGCAGGGATGTATTCACGCGGAATCACACCACCCTTGATCTCGTCGAAGAACTCGTAGCCCTTGCCTTGTTCGTTCGGCTCGAGCGTGATGACCGCGTGACCGTACTGGCCGCGACCACCCGACTGCTTGACGAACTTGCCGTCGACATCCTTCGCCGTCGAACGGATCGTTTCGCGGTATGCAACCTGCGGCTTGCCGACGGTTGCTTCCACGCCGAATTCGCGCTTCATCCGGTCGACCAGAATTTCGAGGTGGAGCTCGCCCATGCCCGAAATGATGGTCTGGCCCGACTCTTCGTCGGTCTGCACGCGGAACGACGGGTCTTCCTGAGCCAGACGGTTCAGTGCGAGGCCCATCTTTTCCTGGTCGGCCTTGGTCTTCGGCTCGACCGCCTGCGAAATCACCGGCTCCGGGAACACCATGCGTTCGAGAACGATCGGGTTCGCCGGGTCGCACAGCGTGTCGCCCGTGGTGGCTTCCTTCAGGCCGACTGCTGCGGCGATGTCGCCTGCGCGGACTTCCTTGATTTCTTCACGCTGGTTCGCGTGCATCTGCAGAATACGGCCGAGGCGCTCCTTCTTGCCCTTGGTCGAGTTCAGCAGCGTGTCGCCCGAGTTGACGACGCCCGAGTACACACGGAAGAAGATCAGCTGGCCGACGAACGGGTCGGTCATGATCTTGAACGCGAGCGACGAGAACTTCTCGTCGTCCGACGCCTTGCGCTCGGCTTCTTCGCCGTTTTCGAGTTCGCCCTTGACCGGCGGGATGTCGACCGGCGACGGCAGGAAGTCGATCACGGCGTCGAGCATGCGCTGCACGCCCTTGTTCTTGAACGCGGTACCGCACAGCATCGGCTGGATTTCGCACGCGATCGTACGATCACGCAGCGCCTTGACGATGTCGGCTTCCGGCAGATCGCCTTCTTCCAGGTACTTGTTCATCAGGTCTTCGCTGGCTTCGGCAGCCGCTTCGACCATCTTTTCGCGCCATTCCTTGCAGGTCTCCGCGAGCTCGGCCGGGATGTCGACGTAGTCGAACTTCGTGCCTTGCGACGCTTCGTCCCAAATGATCGCCTTCATCTTGAGCAGGTCGACCACGCCCTTGAAGTTTTCTTCCGAGCCGATCGGCACCACGACCGGAACCGGATTCGCCTTCAGGCGCAGACGGAGCTGGTCGTAGACCTTGAAGAAGTTCGCGCCGGTACGGTCCATCTTGTTGACGAACGCGAGACGCGGCACCTTGTACTTGTTCGCCTGGCGCCACACCGTTTCCGACTGCGGCTGCACGCCGCCCACTGCGCAGTACACCATGCACGCGCCGTCGAGCACGCGCATCGAACGCTCCACTTCGATCGTGAAGTCGACGTGGCCCGGGGTGTCGATGATGTTGATGCGGTGTTCCGGATAGTTGCCGCCCATGCCCTTCCAGAAGGCCGTGGTAGCAGCGGACGTGATCGTGATGCCACGTTCCTGTTCCTGCTCCATCCAGTCCATCGTGGCTGCGCCGTCGTGGACTTCACCGATCTTGTGGTTCACACCGGTGTAAAACAGAATGCGCTCGGTCGTCGTCGTCTTGCCGGCGTCGATGTGAGCGCTAATACCGATATTGCGGTAGCGCTCGATAGGAGTCTTGCGAGCCACTTTGATCCTCTACTGGGATGACGTGATGCAGCCCTGCTGCATCACGCCTCAACACAAACGGGCGAGGCGCCTGAAAAGCGCACCCGCCCGGAATTTATTTCCGCAAACAGCCCAGCCAGGCGCTTAGAAACGGAAATGCGAGAACGCGCGGTTGGCTTCTGCCATGCGGTGAACTTCATCGCGCTTCTTCATCGCGCCGCCACGGCCTTCGGCCGCTTCGGTGAGTTCGCCTGCCAGACGCAGAGCCATCGACTTCTCGCTGCGCTTCTTCGCAGCCTCACGCAGCCAGCGCATCGCCAATGCCATACGACGCGACGGGCGCACTTCGACCGGAACTTGATAGTTGGCACCACCAACGCGGCGGCTCTTCACTTCGACCACCGGCTTCACGTTGTTGAGCGCAACCGTGAACACTTCCAGCGGGTCCTTGCCACCCTTAGTCTGGATTTGTTCGAATGCGCCATAAACGATGCGCTCTGCGACCGACTTCTTGCCGGACAGCATCAGCATGTTCATGAACTTGGCTACATCAACGTTGCCGAACTTCGGATCCGGCAACACTTCCCGCTTGGGGACTTCGCGACGACGCGGCATGATTCTTCCTTTACTTGTTCAGTTGGAGCTGCATCCAGCTCCGCGGCCACCAACAAACCCGATCACATCTTCACGACTAACCAGCTTGGCCGGGTGACCACTTACTCGACAGCACCGGCAATCCGGCACTCCCGCCTTGACCGCCCTGCGGCGATCCCTGATCAAAAACTGCTTACTTGGCAGCCTTTGCACGCTTCGCGCCGTACTTCGAGCGCGCTTGCTTACGGTCCTTGACGCCCTGGGTATCCAGCGAGCCGCGAACCATGTGGTAACGCACACCCGGCAAGTCCTTCACACGGCCGCCGCGGATCAGCACAACCGAGTGTTCCTGCAGGTTGTGGCCTTCACCGCCGATGTACGAAATCACTTCGAAGCCGTTCGTCAGACGAACCTTGGCGACCTTACGGAGTGCCGAGTTCGGCTTCTTCGGCGTCGTCGTGTACACACGGGTGCACACGCCGCGACGCTGGGGGCAGTCCTGCAGGGCCGGGCTCTTGCTCTTCGTCGTTTCCGACTGACGGCCTTTGCGAACCAGTTGGTTGATGGTTGGCATTGTTTATTCCTGAAATTGAACAAAATCTGCACGCCGATTTCGGGCAAAGCGAGAATCGACGCACAGTTGACTTCCGAACCGGCGAATCGGGCGCGAACTTTCGAACGCGACTCGGCCCACCGAATACCGGAACCCAGCATGATATTCCGGAAATGCCAACTAAGTCAACGGCTTGCGTGATTTGCCGGCTGATCGCGCGGTTTTCACGAGGGGTCGGAACGCTGTGTCAAGCCGATTCGATGACGTCGATGATCTCGTCGCCGAAACGCTCCAGCTTGCGCACGCCCATGCCGGGGATGTGGCGCAGGTCGTCGATCGTCTCCGGCGCATTGCGTGCGATTTCGGCGAGCGTCGCGTCGTGGAAGATCACGTAGGCCGGCACACCGTCCGTCTTCGCGGTTTCCGCGCGCCACGCGCGCAGCGCATCCCAGCGCGCGCGTTCGCGGGCGCCCATGCCGGCCGTCGGGTCGACGCGCGTGCCGCTGCGACTCGACGACTGGCGAGAGCGCTGCGGCTTCACGTAGCGGCGCAGCGTGACCTTTTCCTCGTTCTTCAGCACGGGCTTCGCGGCCTCGGTCAGCATCAGCGCGCCGAAGCCGCCATGGTCGACCGCCAGGTAGCCGTACGCGACCAGCTGCCGGAAAATCGCCCGCCACTCCGGTTCGGACAGCGCGGCGCCGATGCCGAACGTGCTGAGCTGGTCGTGGCCGCGCTGCAACACCTTCTCGGTGCGCCCGCCGCGCAGGATCTCGATCAGGTGGCTCGAGCCGAAATTGAAGCCGCTCGCGCGCTGCGCGCGGAACACGCACGACAGCGCCATCTGCGCCTCGCGCGTCGCGTCCCACGACGCGGGCGGCTCGAGGCACGTGTCGCAGTTGCCGCACGGCTGGCTCGCCTCGCCGAAGTAGTTCAAGAGCCGCACGCGGCGGCACGAGATCGTCTCGCACAACCCGAGCAGCGCATCGAGCTTCGACGTCTGCACGCGCTTGTGCGCGTCGTCCGCATCGGATTCGTCGATCATCTTGCGCTGCTGGACGACGTCGCCGAGGCCGTACGCCATCCACGCGTTCGCCGGCAAGCCGTCGCGGCCCGCGCGGCCGGTTTCCTGGTAATAGCCTTCGACGCTCTTCGGCAGATCGAGGTGCGCGACGAAGCGCACGTCGGGCTTGTCGATGCCCATGCCGAACGCGATCGTCGCGCACATCACGATGCCTTCCTCGCGCTGGAACATTTCCTGGTGCTTCTGCCGCACCTCGAACTCCATCCCCGCGTGATACGGCAGCGCGCGCACGCCCTGCGCCTTCAGCCATTCGGCCGTTTCCTCGACCTTGCGGCGCGACAGGCAATAGACGACACCCGCGTCCGTCGTACCGTCGGCATTCGTGTGTTCGGCGCGGATGAAGTCGAGCAGCTGCGAGCGCGCGTTGTCCTTCTCGACGATCCGGTAGCGAATGTTCGGGCGGTCGAAGCTCGACACGAACACGCGTGCATCGTCGAGCGCGAGACGATGGATGATCTCGTCGCGCGTGATCGCATCGGCCGTGGCGGTCAGCGCGATGCGCGGCACCGACGGGAAGCGCTCGTGCAGCACCGACAGCTGGATGTATTCCGGGCGGAAATCGTGCCCCCATTGCGACACGCAGTGCGCTTCGTCGATCGCGAACAGGCCGATCTTCGCGCGCTCGAGCAGCTCGAGGAAGCGGCCCGTCATCAACCGCTCCGGCGCGACGTACAGCAAATCGATTTCGCCTTCGCGCAGCGCGCGCTCGGTAGCCGCGGCCTCGGCGCCCGACAGCGTCGAATTCAGGTAGGCCGCGCGCACACCGACTTCGCTCAACGCGGCGACCTGGTCCTGCATCAGCGCGATCAGCGGCGAAACGACGATGCCGGCGCCCTGCCCGGCCTCGCGGCGCAGCAGCGCGGGAATCTGGTAGCACAGCGACTTGCCGCCGCCGGTCGGCATCAGCACGAGACAATCGCCGCCGCCGGCGACGTGCTCGACGATCTCGCCCTGCTGGCCGCGAAAGGCGGAATAACCAAAGACTTCGTCGAGTATTTCGAGGGCGCGGGACATGAATGAGAACTGGGACGGCTAAGCGATGACCGCAATTTTAACAACCCGCTCGCGCGACGCGTGGCGAATCGCGCGGCGTTGGCCGTTCGGTCAGGGTTCGTTCGCGTGCATCACGGGCCTGCCGCGGCCGTACCGGACGCGAGCGCGGGGCATCATGCGCCGGCGCCGCGCAGGCACGTGATGCGCGTGAACGAGGGATAAAAAAAACCGCCCGGCAGAACCGGGCGGTTTCGGTGACAGCGATGATAGCAAGGCAAGGCGGCTTGCG
This sequence comes from Burkholderia sp. BCC0506, assembly GCF_902833145.1. Lineage (GTDB taxonomy): Bacteria > Pseudomonadota > Gammaproteobacteria > Burkholderiales > Burkholderiaceae > Burkholderia. Next base: position 142,543 of record NZ_CADFEN010000016.1, read on the forward strand.
CCGCCTCGCGCTTACTCGGCTGCCGGGTGTTGCGGCTCTTCCGCCGGCGCGCTCGGCGTGCCGAAGTCGAATGCCTCTTCCGCTGCGATCTGGTCGAAACGCTCGCGATCCGACGATTCCTTCGCCTTGCGTGCCTTGTGGAACGCGAGACCCGTACCGGCCGGAATCAGACGGCCGACGATCACGTTTTCCTTCAGGCCGCGCAGATCGTCGCGCTTGCCCATGATCGCCGCTTCGGTCAGCACGCGGGTCGTTTCCTGGAACGATGCCGCGGAGATGAACGAGTCGGTCGACAGCGATGCCTTCGTGATACCGAGCAGCACGTTATCGTACGAAGCCGGGCGCTTGCCCTCGGCGATCATGCGATCGTTCTCGTCCAGCATGTCGGAACGCTCGACCTGTTCGCCCGGGATGAAGCGCGTATCGCCGTTGTCGGTGATCTGCACACGACGCAGCATCTGGCGAACGATCACCTCGATGTGCTTGTCGTTGATCTTCACGCCCTGCAGACGGTACACGTCCTGCACTTCGTCGACGATGTAGCGCGACAGCGCCTCGATACCCTGCAGACGCAGGATATCGTGCGGATCGGCCGGACCGTCCACGATCATTTCGCCCTTGTTGACGACCTGCGCATCGTGAACCAGAACCTGCTTTTCCTTCGCGATCAGGAACTCGTGCTGGTTGCCCTCGAGGTCCGTGATGACGAGACGCTGCTTGCCCTTCGTGTCCTTGCCGAACGACGTCGTGCCGGTGACTTCCGCGAGAATGCCGGCATCCTTCGGCGAACGCGCTTCGAACAGTTCCGCCACCCGCGGCAGACCGCCGGTAATGTCACGCGTCTTCTGCGCTTCCGTCGGGATACGTGCGAGCACTTCACCGACCTGCACCTGCTGGCCGTCCTTCACGGTGATCAGTGCGCCGACCTGGAAGCCGATCTGCACCGCATGCTCCGTGCCCGGGATCTTCACTTCCTCGCCGTTCGCGTCGAGCAGCTTCACCTGCGGACGCACGCTCTTCGAAGCCTGCGAACCGCGGCGCTTCACGTCGATCACGACCAGCGTCGACAGGCCGGTCACGTCGTCGATCTGCTTCGCGACGGTCACGCCTTCCTCGACGTTCTCGAACTTCACCGTACCACCGTACTCGGTGATGATCGGACGCGTCAGCGGATCCCACGTGGCGAGCTGCGTGCCGGCCTTGATGGTCGCGCCGTCGAGCTGCAGCAGCGTCGCGCCGTACGGCACTTTGTGACGCTCGCGCTCGCGACCGAAGTCGTCGGTGATCATCGCTTCGCCCGAACGCGAGATGACGATCTGCTCGCCCTTCGCATTCGTCACGTAGCGCATCGTGGCCGTGAAGCGCACGATACCGTTGCTCTTCGCTTCGACCGACGACGCCACTGCCGCACGCGATGCCGCACCACCGATGTGGAACGTACGCATCGTCAGCTGCGTGCCCGGCTCACCGATCGACTGCGCCGCGATCACGCCGACGGCTTCGCCGACGTTCACGAGCGAGCCGCGGCCGAGGTCGCGGCCATAGCAGGCTGCGCACAGGCCGTAACGCGTTTCGCAGGTGAGCGGCGTGCGCACGCGCACTTCGTCGATGCCGAGGCGTTCGATCTCCTCGACCGCCGTTTCGTCGAGCAGCGTGCCCGACTCGTACAGCGTTTCCTGCGTTTCCGGATTCACGACGTCCGCCACCGCGACGCGGCCGAGGATACGGTCGCGCAGCGCTTCGACGACTTCACCGCCTTCGACGAGCGCCTTCATCGCGACGCCGTTCGACGTGCCGCAATCGTCTTCCACCACGACCAGATCCTGCGTGACGTCGACCAGACGACGCGTCAGGTAACCCGAGTTCGCGGTCTTCAGTGCCGTATCAGCCAGACCCTTACGTGCACCGTGGGTCGAGATGAAGTACTGCAACACGTTCAGACCTTCGCGGAAGTTCGCGGTAATCGGCGTCTCGATAATCGAGCCGTCCGGCTTCGCCATCAGGCCTCGCATACCGGCCAGCTGACGAATCTGAACCGCCGAACCCCGGGCGCCCGAGTCGGCCATCATGTAGATCGAGTTGAACGACTCCTGGCGCGTCTCGTTGCCGTCGCGATCGATCACCGGCTCCGTCGACAGCTGCTCCATCATCGCCTTGCCGACCGCTTCCGACGTCGCCGACCAGATGTCGACCACGTTGTTGTAGCGTTCCTGCGCGGTGACGAGACCCGACATGTACTGGCGGTCGTACTCCTTCACCTTCTTCGCGGCGTCGCCGACGATCGTTTCCTTCTGCGGCGGCACGAGCATGTCGTCCACGCAGATCGAGATGCCGGCGCGCGTCGCGAGACGGAAACCCGACTGCATCAGCTGGTCGGCGAACACGACCGTCGCACGCAGACCGCACTTGCGGAACGCGGTGTTGATCAGGCGCGAGATTTCCTTCTTCTTCAGCGGCTTGTTCAGCACCGAGAACGGCAGGCCGTGCGGCAGGATCTCCGACAGGATCGCGCGGCCGACGGTCGTCGCGTACAGCGTGATCTTCGGCACGAATTCCGGCGCACCTTCCGACGTGTCCTCGTTGCGGACCATTTCGGTAATCCGGACGTTGACGCGCGAGGCCAGCTCGACTTCCTTGTTCTCGTACGCGCGGATGACTTCCGACACGCCCGTGAACGACAGGCCTTCGCCCTTGCCGTTGATCGCTTCGCGGGTCGCGTAGTACAGACCCAGCACGATATCCTGCGACGGCACGATCGACGGATCGCCGTTGGCCGGGAACAGCACGTTGTTCGACGCCAGCATCAGCGTGCGCGCTTCCATCTGCGCTTCGAGCGACAGCGGCACGTGAACGGCCATCTGGTCACCGTCGAAGTCGGCGTTGAACGCCGCGCAGACGAGCGGGTGCAGCTGGATCGCCTTGCCTTCGATCAGCACCGGCTCGAACGCCTGGATACCGAGACGGTGCAGCGTCGGCGCACGGTTCAGCATCACCGGGTGTTCGCGGATCACCTCTTCGAGGATGTCCCACACCACCGGCGTCTGGTTCTCGACTTCCTTCTTCGCCGCCTTGATGGTCGTCGCAACGCCCATCACTTCCAGCTTGTTGAAGATGAACGGCTTGAACAGCTCGAGCGCCATCAGCTTCGGCAGACCGCACTGGTGCAGCTTCAGCGTCGGGCCGACCACGATGACCGAACGGCCCGAGTAGTCGACGCGCTTGCCCAGCAGGTTCTGACGGAAACGACCGCCCTTGCCCTTGATCATGTCGGCGAGCGACTTCAGCGGACGCTTGTTCGCGCCCGTCATCGCCTTGCCGCGACGACCGTTGTCGAGCAGCGAGTCGACGGCTTCCTGCAGCATCCGCTTTTCGTTGCGGACGATGATTTCAGGCGCCTTCAGCTCGAGCAGACGCTTCAACCGGTTGTTACGGTTGATCACGCGGCGATACAGGTCGTTCAGGTCCGACGTCGCGAAACGGCCGCCGTCCAGCGGCACGAGCGGACGCAGTTCCGGCGGCAGCACCGGCAGCACTTCGAGAATCATCCACTCGGGCTTGATGCCCGAGCGCTGGAATGCCTCGAGGACCTTCAGGCGCTTCGCGTACTTCTTGATCTTCGCTTCCGAGCCGGTGTTCTTCAGCTCGGTGCGCAGCGTCTCGACCTGCTCGTCGATGTTGATCGCGCGCAGCAGTTCACGCACGCCTTCCGCGCCCATCTCGGCACGGAATTCGTCGCCGTATTCCTCGACCTTGTTGTAGTAATCCTCTTCGGTCATGATCTGCCGCGCCTTCAGCGGCGTCATGCCCGGTTCGATCACCACGTACGCTTCGAAGTACAGCACGCGTTCGATGTCGCGCAGCGTCATGTCGAGCACCATGCCCAGACGCGACGGCAGCGACTTCAGGAACCAGATGTGCGCGACCGGCGAGGCCAGCTCGATGTGGCCCATCCGTTCGCGACGCACCTTCGCCAGCGTCACTTCGACGCCGCACTTCTCGCAGATCACGCCGCGATGCTTCAGGCGCTTGTACTTGCCGCACAGGCACTCGTAGTCCTTGATCGGCCCGAAGATCTTCGCGCAGAACAGACCATCGCGTTCCGGCTTGAACGTACGGTAGTTGATGGTCTCCGGCTTCTTCACTTCACCGAACGACCACGAACGGATCTTGTCCGGCGAGGCCAGACCGATCTTGATCGCGTCGAAAACTTCTTCCTGTTGGACTTGCTTGAATAGATCGAGCAGAGCTTTCATTGCCTTCTCTCCGTAGTCCGATTAATTGCGGTCGAGATCGATATCGATACCGAGCGAGCGGATTTCCTTCACGAGCACGTTGAAGGATTCCGGCATGCCTGCATCGATCACGTGATCGCCCTTGACGAGGTTTTCGTACACCTTCGTCCGGCCGGTCACGTCGTCCGACTTCACCGTCAGCATTTCCTGCAGCACGTAGGACGCGCCGTACGCTTCGAGTGCCCACACTTCCATTTCACCGAAACGCTGGCCACCGAACTGCGCCTTACCACCCAGCGGCTGCTGCGTGACGAGCGAGTACGGGCCCGTCGAACGCGCGTGCATCTTGTCGTCGACCAGGTGGTGCAGCTTCAGGTAGTGCATGTAGCCGAGCGTCACGCGGCGTTCGAACGGCTCGCCCGTGCGACCGTCGTACAGGCGGACCTGGTTCTTCGACGGGTTCATGTCGAGCTGCTGCGCGATGTCGTCCGGGAACGCGAGGTCGAGCATCTTGCCCATTTCTTCCTCGGTTGCGCCATCGAACACCGGCGTCGCGAACGGTACGCCTTCGCGCAGGTTCTTCGCGAGTTCGAGGATCTCTTCGTCGGTGAAGCTTTCCAGATCTTCCTGGCGGCCCGACTCGTTGTAGATCTTCGTCAGGAACACGCGCAGTTCCTCGATCTTCGCCTGACGCTGCAGCATTTCGCCGATACGCCAGCCGAGGCCCTTCGCGGCCCAGCCGAGGTGGACCTCCAGAACCTGACCCACGTTCATCCGCGACGGCACGCCGAGCGGGTTCAGCACGACGTCTGCCGGACGGCCGTCGGCCATGTACGGCATGTCTTCGATCGGGACGATCTTCGACACGACACCCTTGTTACCGTGACGGCCTGCCATCTTGTCGCCAGGCTGCAGGCGGCGCTTCACCGCGAGGTACACCTTGACCATCTTCAGCACGCCCGGCGGCAGTTCGTCGCCCTGCGTGAGCTTCTTGCGCTTCTCTTCGAACGCGAGGTCGAATTGGTGACGCTTCTCTTCGATCGAGTTCTTGATCGCTTCGAGCTGCGCCGCGGCTTCGTCGTCCGCGAGGCGGATGTCGAACCAGTGGTAGTGGTCGAGGTCTTCCAGGTAAGCCTGGTCGATCTTCGTGCCCTTCGCGAGTTTCTTCGGACCGCCGTTCGCGACCTTGCCCACGAGCATGCGCGCGAGACGCTGGAACGCGTCGCCTTCCACGATGCGCAGCTGGTCGTTCAGGTCGAGACGGTAGCGCTTCAGTTCGTCGTCGATGATCTGTTGCGCACGCTTGTCGCGCTGGATGCCTTCACGCGTGAACACCTGGACGTCGATCACGGTACCGCTCATGCCCGACGGCACGCGCAGCGACGTGTCCTTCACGTCCGAAGCCTTCTCGCCGAAGATCGCGCGCAGGAGCTTCTCTTCCGGCGTCAGCTGGGTCTCGCCCTTCGGCGTGACCTTGCCGACCAGCACGTCGCCTGCTTCGACTTCGGCACCGATGTACACGATGCCCGATTCGTCGAGACGGCCGAGCTGGACTTCCGCCAGGTTCGAGATGTCGCGCGTGATTTCTTCCGGCCCGAGCTTCGTGTCGCGTGCAACGACGTTCAGCTCTTCGATGTGGATCGACGTGTAGCGATCGTCCGCGACCACCTTCTCCGAGATCAGGATCGAGTCCTCGAAGTTGTAGCCGTTCCACGGCATGAACGCGATCAGCATGTTCTGGCCGAGCGCGAGCTCGCCCAGGTCCGTCGACGCGCCGTCGGCCAGCACGTCGCCGCGCGAGACCTTGTCGCCCATCTTCACGATCGGACGCTGGTTGATGTTCGTGTTCTGGTTCGAACGCGTGTACTTGATCAGGTTGTAGATGTCGACACCGACTTCACCTGCGACCGCTTCTTCGTCGTTCACGCGAATCACGATACGGCCTGCGTCGACGTAGTCGACGACACCGCCGCGGAACGCCTGGACCGTCGTGCCCGAGTCGACCGCGCAGGTGCGCTCGATACCCGTACCGACGACCGGCTTCTCCGGACGCAGACACGGCACGGCCTGACGCTGCATGTTCGAACCCATCAACGCGCGGTTCGCGTCGTCGTGCTCGAGGAACGGGATCAGCGATGCTGCCACCGACACGATCTGCGACGGCGCGACGTCCATGTACTGGATACGGTCCGGCGTGACCATCATCGTTTCGCCCGCTTCACGCGACGACACGAGTTCGTCGATCAGTCGGCCGTCCTCGTCGATCGCGGCGTTCGCCTGGGCGATCATGTAGCGACCTTCCTCGATCGCCGACAGGTAGTCGATCTGGTCGGTCACCTCGCCGTCCACGACCTTGCGGTACGGCGTCTCGAGGAAGCCATACTCGTTCAGGTGCGCGTACAGTGCGAGCGAGTTGATCAGGCCGATGTTCGGACCTTCCGGCGTTTCGATCGGGCACACGCGGCCGTAGTGGGTCGGATGCACGTCGCGGACTTCGAAGCCTGCGCGCTCGCGCGTCAGACCGCCCGGGCCCAGTGCGGAAACGCGACGCTTGTGCGTGATTTCCGACAGCGGGTTGGTCTGGTCCATGAACTGCGACAGCTGCGACGAACCGAAGAACTCGCGGATCGCCGACGAAATCGGCTTCGAGTTGATCAGGTCGTGCGGCATCAGGTTTTCGCTTTCGGCCTGGCCGAGGCGCTCCTTGACCGCGCGCTCGACACGCACGAGACCCGCGCGGAACTGGTTTTCCGCCAGTTCGCCGACGCAGCGCACGCGACGGTTGCCGAGGTGGTCGATGTCGTCCACTTCGCCCTTGCCGTTGCGCAGTTCGACGAGGATCTTGATCGTCGCGAGGATGTCGTCGTCCTGCAGCGTCATCGGGCCGGTGATCTCGTCACGGCCGACGCGGCGGTTGAACTTCATGCGGCCGACCTTCGACAGGTCGTACGCTTCTTCGCTGTAGAACAGACGGTTGAACAGTGCCTCGACCGCTTCTTCGGTCGGCGGCTCGCCCGGACGCATCATGCGGTAGATCGCGATGCGCGCGGCCGTCTTGTCGGTCGTTTCGTCGACACGCAGCGTCGACGAAATGTACGGGCCCTGGTCCAGATCGTTCGTGTAGAGCGTCTGGATGTCCTTGATGCCCGCTTCGCGCAGCTTCTCGAGCACGCTTTCGGTGATTTCGTCGTTCGCGCTCGCGATCACTTCGCCGGTATCGCCGTCGACGACGTTCTTCGCCAGCACGCGGCCGAGCAGATAGTCTTCCGGCACCGAGATGAACTTGGTCTTCGCGGCTTCGAGGTCGCGAATGTGCTTCGCGTTGATCCGCTTGTCCTTCTGGACGATCACCTTGCCATCACGATCCGTGATGTCGAAACGCGCGACTTCACCACGCAGGCGCTCGGGCACGAACTCGAGCTGCGCGCCTTCGTCCATCAGCGTGAAGTTGTCGAACACGAAGAAGTTCGCGAGGATCTGTTCCGGCGTCAGGCCGATGGCCTTCAGCAGGATCGTGACCGGCATCTTGCGGCGACGGTCGACGCGGAAGTACAGGATGTCCTTCGGATCGAATTCGAAGTCGAGCCACGAGCCGCGGTACGGAATGATCCGTGCCGAGAACAGCAGCTTGCCCGAGCTGTGCGTCTTGCCCTTGTCGTGTTCGAAGAACACGCCCGGCGAACGGTGCAGCTGCGAGACGATGACACGCTCGGTGCCGTTGATGACGAACGAGCCCGTCGGCGTCATGAGCGGAATTTCGCCCATGTACACTTCCTGCTCCTTCACTTCCTTGACGACCGGCTTGTTCGGCGATTCCTTGTCGAGGATGACGAGGCGGACCTTCGCGCGCAGCGCGGAGCAGTACGTCAGGCCACGCTGCTGGCATTCCTTGATGTTGAATGCCGGCGAGGACAGCGCATAGCTCACGAACTCGAGGCGCGCGAAACCGTTGTGCGAAACAATGGGAAATACCGACGTGAACGCGGCCTGCAAACCCTCGGGCTTACGTTGCGTCGCGGGCACATCGGCTTGCAGAAACGTGCTGAATGATTCAAGCTGAGTAGCCAGCAAGAACGGAACTTGGTGAACGATGGGGCGCTTCGCGAAACTCTTGCGAATGCGCTTCTTCTCGGTGAAGGAATATTGCATACGATCTCCGAATCACGGCGGGTGCTATCGAGGCGGAATACCTGGACGTTTCAAACCCGAGTGTTCACCGACTGAGACCCGATGGCCGTTCGACGGCTTGAACGAGCCGAGAAGCTTGGTGGTTGGCCGCTACCAACCGCTGGCTGACGGCAGCGGATGCCTGTGTTGCCCGCTACCCGACCAAACTTGCCTTCTGCAGTCGCTTCAGAAGACAAAGAGAACCGCCAATCGTGCGTGATTCACCACAACGATCAGGCGGTTTTCTTTGGCTTCTGGGGCCGATTATTCGTGCTCCCGAATGAGTGCCAGAATAACGTCCCCACAAAGCACAAAAAGGCCGGCGGTGAAAATACCGCCAGCCTTCGCACAGCGCGTCGAAACTTACTTGACTTCGACCTTCGCGCCAGCTTCTTCCAGCTTCTTCTTGGCTTCTTCAGCAGCAGCCTTGTCGACGCCTTCCTTGATGGGCTTCGGTGCACCGTCAACCAGGTCCTTCGCTTCCTTCAGGCCCAGGCCCGTCAGTTCGCGAACGGCCTTGATGACCGAAACCTTGTTGGCGCCGGCTTCAGCCAGGACGACCGTGAATTCGGTCTTCTCTTCTGCAGCGGCAGCAGCGCCGCCGCCTGCCGGGCCAGCGACTGCCACTGCAGCTGCCGACACGCCAAACTTCTCTTCGAACGCCTTGACCAGTTCGTTCAGTTCCAGAACGGTCATCCCTTCGACTGCTGCCAGGATGTCTTCTTTTGCGATTGCCATTTGAAATACTCCTAAATTGAATTCGGATACAGCCAGCGATCAATAACGCTGATGCACGTTCGCTTATGCAGCTTCCGCTTGCTTCTTCTCGGCCAGCGCGGCCAGGGCACGCGCGAAGCCCGAAACAGGCGCTTGCATAACGAACAGCAGCTTCGAGAGCAGTTCTTCGCGGCTCGGGATGCTTGCCAGCGCTTGCACGCCAGCCTTGTCCATCACCTTGCCATCGAACGAACCAGCCTTGATGACCAACTTGTCATTGCTCTTGCTGAAGTCGTTGACGACCTTAGCAGCAGCAATTGCATCTTCCGAGATGCCGTAGATCAGCGGACCAGTCATCTGCTCTGCCAGCGGAGCAAACGGCGTACCTTCGACGGCGCGACGCGCCAGCGTGTTCTTCAACACGCGCAGGTAAACCTTTTGCTCACGCGCTTGCGCGCGCAGCTTGGTCAGATCGCCAACCGCAATTCCACGATACTCAGCCAGCACAACGGTCTGGGCCTTCGCGACTTGCGCGGAAACCTCAGCGACGACGGCTTGCTTGTCTTCTCTATTAAGCGGCACGGTTAGCCTCCAGAAACGATACGTTCGGCCTGCCGGTATGGCGAAACCTCACGTACCTCGTTCAACAACGGCGTCCGACCTCGTTAGGAGTATTTCCACCTCACGCCGCGAATCGCTTCGCGGCCTGCGGCTTCACCACTGCAAAACTTTTTCGGGTTCGCCATCTGCGTTGGCTTGAATTAAGGGGATCACCCGACTGCTGCGCCCCACCAACGGTCTTTGATAACCGGTTGTTCGCCATGCAGCACGAACAACCGCCCAAAGCCCATGTAGGCCGCCTCGCGAGCGAAGCGGCCCGAATACTTGCTTACTGTGCTGCCAGCGTAGCCTGGTCGACACGCACGCCGACGCCCATCGTGCTCGACAGTGCGATCTTGCGCAGGTACACGCCCTTGCTCGTTGCCGGCTTTGCCTTCTGCAGCGCGTCGATCAGCGCCGACAGGTTCGAACGCAGCGCGGTCGGCTCGAACGATGCACGGCCGATGGTCGCGTGAATGATACCGGCCTTGTCGACACGGAATTGCACCTGACCGGCCTTCGCGTTCTTGACGGCGGTTGCGACGTCCGGCGTGACCGTACCGACCTTCGGGTTCGGCATCAGGCCGCGCGGGCCCAGGATCTGGCCGAGCGTACCGACGATACGCATCGTGTCCGGCGAAGCGATCACGATGTCGAAATCCATCTGACCAGCCTTGATCTGCTCGGCGAGGTCTTCCATACCGACGATTTCCGCGCCTGCTGCACGCGCCTGCTCGGCCTTTTCACCTTGCGCGAACACGGCAACGCGAACCGACTTGCCCGTACCTGCCGGCAGAACGACCGAACCACGAACGACCTGGTCCGACTTCTTCGCGTCGATGCCGAGCTGGACTGCGACGTCGATCGACTCGTCGAACTTCGCGCTCGCGCATTCCTTCACGAGGCTCAGTGCGTCTTCGATCGCGTACAGCTTCTGACGGTCGACCTTGGCGGCAAATGCCTGACGGCGCTTGGAGATCTTAGCCATTTACACGCCCTCCACAGTGATACCCATCGAGCGTGCGCTACCAGCGATGGTGCGAACGGCTGCGTCCAGATCAGCTGCCGTAAGGTCCGGCATCTTGGTCTTCGCGATTTCTTCGGCTTGAGCGCGCGTGATCGAACCGACCTTGTCGGTGTGCGGCTTGCTCGAGCCCTTGTCCACCTTCGCCGCCTTCTTGATCAGGACGGTCGCCGGCGGCGTCTTCATCACGAACGTGAAGCTCTTGTCAGCGAATGCCGTGATGACCACCGGCACCGGCAGACCCGGCTCCATGCCTTGAGTCTGCGCGTTGAACGCCTTGCAGAACTCCATGATGTTCAGGCCGCGCTGGCCCAGTGCCGGACCGACCGGCGGCGACGGGTTGGCTTTACCTGCAGGGATCTGCAGCTTGATAAAGCCGATAATCTTCTTTGCCATTTGAAACCTCATTGGAACGCCGGGAAGGCGTTCGGTGAGTGATAACGCGCTTTCGCCTTTGGCTACTGACGCTCCTCAACGGCCATGACGCGGGCCGTAAGCGCGAAGGTGGGCAGCCGAGGCTGCCCACCGAATCGGGATCAAACTTTTTCGACCTGACCGAACTCGAGTTCGACCGGGGTGGAGCGGCCAAAAATGGTGACCGACACACGCACGCGCGATTTCTCGTAGTTGACTTCTTCGACGGTGCCGTTGAAGTCCGTGAACGGGCCTTCCTTGACACGCACCATCTCGCCGACTTCGAACAGGGTCTTCGGGCGCGGTTTTTCGACGCCTTCCTGCATCTGCGACATGATCTTCTCGACTTCCTTCGGGGAAATCGGGGTCGGACGGTTACGCGCACCGCCGACGAAACCGGTGACCTTCGCGGTATTCTTCACGAGGTGCCACGTTTCGTCCGTCATTTCCATTTCCACCAGCACGTAGCCGGGGAAGAAACGACGCTCAGTCACTGCCTTGTGGCCACCCTTGACTTCGACCACTTCTTCGGTCGGGACCAGGATCTGACCGAATTTGTCCTGCATGCCAGCACGTTCGATGCGCTCTTGAAGCGCACGTTGCACGCTCTTCTCCATACCGGAGTAGGCGTGCACGACGTACCAACGCTTTCCGCTCGGGGATGCCGGAGTATCGCTCATATCATTTCCAACCCAGAATCGCCGAGAAAATCACCCATTCGATCGATTTGTCGCTCAACCAGAGGAAAATCGCCATCACGAGCACGAAACCGAACACGACGAGTGTGGTTTGCGTTGCTTCCTTGCGGGTGGGCCATACGACCTTCCGGACTTCCTTGTACGAATCCTTGGCAAATGCAATGAGGCTCTTGCCAGGGGGGGACATCAGCCCGACGGCCACGCCGGCGATGATACCTACCGCCAACGCGGCACCGCGGACATACCACTGCTGATTGGCCAGCCAGAAGAAGCCCACGAATCCGGCCAACACCAGCAATACGCCCAGGGCCAGCATCAGCTTATCGCCGGAGGTATTTACAGTTTCGACGGATGGATTCGCCATAACACCTTAAAACAAATGCCACGTGGGACACGTGGCGATTTTTGGCAGGGGCAGAGGGAATCGAACCCCCAACCTTCGGTTTTGGAGACCGACGCTCTGCCAGTTGAGCTATACCCCTAAACCATGTTGGGGCCGGCTGCTGCCAGCCCCAAAACTGTCGATCAACGAATAACTGGCTTACTCGATGATCTTGGCGACGACGCCTGCGCCGACGGTACGGCCGCCTTCGCGGATTGCGAAGCGCAGACCTTCTTCCATCGCGATCGGCGCGATCA
>NZ_CADFEN010000017.1 GCF_902833145.1 Burkholderia sp. BCC0506
CCATCAAGGTCATCAAGCGTCGAGCTTACGGGTACCGCGACGACGAATACTTCTTCCTCAAGATTCGCGCCGCGTTCCCCGGTAATCCTCGATGAACCGAAAAAAAGCCCCGCCTGCATCCGCGCGGCGGGGCCAACCCATGTCAGTAGAGACATCATGGAGGAGACGAGCCCATCTTATCGACCATAGCGCACCGTCCCAACCAAGCATTTCTGCTATCGATCTGCGGGGCAGCGCACACGGTCGCCCCCTGCCGCGTGGTATATCGATAGAACGAAAAGTCGTTTTCAGAGTGGCGACGGGGTCGTTACCATCTGGTTTTAAGCCTGTGCTTAGCCGGGCAAGCCATTTCCGAGGAGCGCCTCTTGACTGCATTCGATCAACATCGCCGCCCGTTCGTCGTCGGCATCGGTGGTACCACCCGAGCCGCGTCGTCGACCGAACGCGCGCTGTCGTTCGCACTGCGCGGCGCGCAGGCCGCCGGCGCGCGCACGCGCCTGTTCGACGGCCCGTTCCTGCATACGCTGCCGCACTACGCCCCCGAACACAAGACGCTGACCGATGCGCAGCGCGAGCTGATCGACGCCGTGCGCCAGGCCGACGCGATCATCATCGCGACGCCCGGCTATCACGGCGGCGTGTCCGGCCTCGTGAAGAACGCACTCGACACGCTCGAGGAACTGCGCGCGGACGAACGCCCGTATCTCGACGGCCGCGCGGTCGGCCTGATCGTCACCGCCTACGGCTGGCAGGCGGCCGGCACCGTACTCACGTCGCTGCGCTCGATCGTCCATGCGCTGCGCGGCTGGCCGACGCCGTTCGGCGCAACGGTCAACACGCTGGAAACGCGCTTCGAAAGCGCCGACAGCTGCTCGGATCCGAAGGTCGTCGCGCAACTCGAGACGGTCGGCACGCAAGCGGCCGAATTCGCGCTCGCGTTCGCGTCGCATCGTGCGGCCTCGCATGCGGCATCCGTCGACGCGCTCGCCCCCGTGCTGAAGGTCGCCAACCAGTAACCCCCGCATTCCGCCGCACGCCCTCGCTCGACAGGATTCGACGAGGGCGTGCGCCGCCTCCTCCGACGCGTGGCGCGGTGCCGGGCGTGCCGCCACGCCTGCCGAAAGCACGATTCCCGCGTACCGCCCCGATAACGATTCAGCCCGCCGCGTCATTTGCATTGGCCGAAAGATTGGTTCACGCAACCGGCGGCTTTGCGTACGCTGAAAGTCCGAACTTTTTCCGCGCACGCCATGAACCGTACGATCCGCTACAAGGGCTACGAAGTCGCTCCCGCTGCCGCCCGGTTGCCGAACGGGCTGTTCGCCGCCAACCTGACGATCGAACGCGCGAGCGGCGGCCCGTCGCCGCGCTCCGTGTCGTTCGACGCGATCGATTTCTTCTTCGAGGAAGAGCACGCCCTCGCCTACGCATCGCGCTGGGGCCGCCTCTGGGTCGACACGAACGCGTGACGCGCGCGGGGCCGGCGTGCCCATGGCCACTCGAAAATACGCGATGACGGAAGCTGTGCAAGAATCTTTCGATCCGTAATCGCACAACAATAGCCATGACCGACACGCTGCAGGAAGAGCATGCAGCCGCAGATCACGCGATGCGCAACTGGACCTTCGAGCGGCAAGGTCCGGTCCGGATCGGTTCCGACGCGCACAAGCAGATGTTCTGTCGGATGCTGCTCGACACACACAACCCGTACAAACCGGCCGTGATCGACTGGCCGGCGCTCCAGCCGGCCGAACTCAGGCGGCTCACGTCACTGCCGATCTGGGACATCGCCGTGCAAACCGAAGGCCGCGCGTCGATCCGCGTGGCGACCTACGCCGCGACGGTCGACGATCCGCTGCTGCGCCGCGCGCTCGAGATGGACGGCGGCGAGGAAGCCCGCCACAAGGTCGTGTTGTCGAAGCTCGTCGAGGCGTACGGCATCGCGCTCGCGCCGGAGCCGGCCTACCCGGCGCCGAAGCATGCCGAATGGGCATGGATGGTCACGGGCTTCAGCGAGTGCATCGACAGCTTCTTCGCGTTCGGCCTGTTCCGTTCCGCGCAGCGCTCCGGCTATTTCCCGCCCGAACTCGTCGAAACCTTCGAACCGGTGATCCAGGAAGAAGGCCGCCACATCCTGTTCTTCGTGAACTGGTTCGCGTGGCACTGGCGCAACCTGCCGTGGTGGCGCCGGCCGTGGTTCTTCGTACGCGTCGCGGCCGTATGGGTGCACCTGATCCGCGAACGCATCGGCATTGCGCGCGGCATTGACGCCGATGGCGTCGCGCACGACGCGAACTTCCCGGCAACGAGCACCGCGGACATCGGCGATGCGCTGAACCCGCGCGAGCTGATCGAGCTGTGCCTCGCGGAGAACGACCGTCGGATGGCCGGTTACGACAAGCGGCTGCTGCGCCCGATGTTCGTGCCGCGAATGGCGCGGTTCGCGCTGCGGTTCATGAAGAAGTAAGGCCGGGTACTTGCCGCGGGTCGGGCGGCAAGCACCCGGTTCGGTCCATACCCATGGGTCGAATGTGGCGTGCCCGACACATCCGATCTCTCCCTCTTTTTATTCGACACGTCGAGCCGTCGCCGGCATCGCGGACAAATTGCCGCATCCCGGATCTGACATTTCGAGCCCTCCGACTCGACGCTGACAGGCCGTCTTCGACGCACTGTCGACACCCCGCGAAACGCCCGCCGCGAGCGCGCCCGCCCGGGCTCCCGCATGCGCGTCGATTCCGCCTTAACTCCAATTCAGGCGTGATAGTCAATAGGACAAATTCGATAAATTCCCACGGATTGTTTCATTTGGGGCGCCGTAGCACTTTTTTACACCCTCGGCCGGTCGGGCGACCCAGAACGCCCGTCATACGGGCGTCTGCGCCGGACACGATGCGCACATCAGCACAGTCAGATGGGCTTCGTATCGGATAAATTTAATTATTTGATAAGCAATAAATATAAAAACAAATTCGACCAACGTGACAAATTAACAGATTAACAATCAGATAAAAACGTTATTCCTCAGCGCACCAAAAAACATTACAAACACGAAAGAATTCTGCGACGCGCAAACGTTTGCTATTTCATTTGTCTTACTTTTGAGCCTGTGCGATGTGTTGTCTACCGCACACCAGACGCTCAAGCCATTGATTTTTATATGAAAATTTAGATGACCCAAGAGAAATTCAAACCATACACGACACATTCTTACATCTTTCAAATTCATTCTTCTCCAATGCATCAAAACACGTCGCATTAACCATTCTTTAACTTTAAAAACACTTCATTTATCACTGTTTGTCAATCTCTAAAATCCACCTCCAATAAACTCCGCCCATCAATTTTGAGATTCGCGCGAGCGCACGGAGTAATCCTCTAACCAAAGAGACCGGTGTGTGGCGTGCACATTTGGAGGTAGCAGGACATGAACCGCACATACCGCTCGATCTGGAACGAAGCGCTTGGCGCCTGGGTCGCGGCATCGGAACACGATTCGGCACGGGGCAAGCCGAACAAGTCGGCTGTCGTGAAGGCCGTGGCAACCGCCGTTCTCGTCGCGGGGGCAAGCGTCGCGCATGCGCAGTATGTGGCTGGCAATAGCGGGGGTGGCGTCTCCGCTACGGGCGCTCAGGCGATCGCCATCGGGGGCAACAACGGCAGCACAACGACGGCCAGCGGTGCGACGTCAATTGCGATCGGCGCAAACGCGACGGCATCGGGCAATTATTCGCAGGCGTTCGGCCAGGCCACGACGGCGACCGGCGCAAGCGCGATCGGTATCGGCTCCGGTGCGAAAGCGCTGAACACGGGCGCAACCGCGGTGGGCAACGACACCACGGCATCGGGCAGCAGCTCGATCGCGATCGGTGGCGGCAACAGTTCGGGCACGGGTGGTGCGGTTGCGTCGGGTACCAATTCGATCGCACTGGGTCGGTTCTCGAATGCTTCCGCGAGCGGCGCAACCGCGCTGGGCTCCAACGCATCGGCCAGCGGCACCGATTCGGTCGCGCTCGGCACCAACACCAACGCGATCAATACCTCCGTTGCAATCGGCCGTGGGTCCACGGCCACAGGTACGAACGGCTCGGTCGCAATCGGCAATTCCGCGACGTCGACGGGCACCGGCGCAATCGCGATGGGCAACGTCGGCAGCTTTGCGGCAACCGCAATCGCCAGCGGCTCAGACGCGGTTGCACTCGGCAACGGCTCGACGGCCAGCGGTAGTGCCGGGGCCGTGGCCGTGGGTTCCGCCGCCGTGGCATCGAACAGTTATGCGACCGCCTTCGGTGCGAACTCGACAGCGTCGGGGGCGGGTTCGGTCGCGTTCGCGCAGAACTCCGTCGCATCGGCCTCGAACGCCGTAGCGATCGGCGTCGCGTCGACCGCCAATGTCGCGAACTCGGTCGCCCTCGGCTACAACTCCGTTACGACAAGTGCGCTGTCGACGACGACCGCTGGCACCACGGCGGTCAGCAGCACGACCATCGGTGGTCAGACATTCGGCAACTACGCCGGCGCCGGCTCGGCAGGTGGTGTAGTCAGCGTCGGCCAGCCGAACGCGGAGCGCCGCATTCAGAACGTCGCGGCGGGCCTCGTTAACAGCACCAGCACCGACGCGATCAACGGCAGCCAGCTCTACGCCGTGGCAAGCACGACGACGTCGAGCATCACGAGCCTGTCGACCTCGACTTCGACGGGTTTGTCGTCGGCTAACAGCTCGATCTCGTCGCTTTCGACGTCGACTTCGACCGGCATCAATTCGCTGTCCACCGGCCTCAGCTCGGCAAACAGCTCGGTTACGTCGCTCTCGTCTTCCACGTCGACGGGCCTGTCGTCGGCCAACAGCTCGATCACTTCGCTGTCGACGTCGACTTCGACGGGCATCAACTCGCTGTCCACCGGCCTCAGCTCGGCAAACAGCTCGGTCACGTCGCTTTCGTCTTCCACGTCGACGGGGCTCTCGTCGGCCAACAGTTCCATCACTTCGCTGTCGACCTCGACTTCGACCGGCATCAACTCGCTCTCCACCGGTCTCAGCTCGGCTAACAGCTCGGTGACGTCGCTTTCGTCCTCGACGTCGACCGGCCTGTCGTCGGCCAATAGCTCGATCACGTCGCTGTCTACGTCGACTTCGACCGGCATCAACTCGCTGTCCACCGGACTGAGCTCGACCAACAGCTCGGTTGCGTCGCTTTCGACCTCCACGTCGACCGGCCTCTCGTCGGCCAACAGCTCGATCACGTCGCTGTCCACGTCGACTTCGACCGGCATCAACTCGCTGTCCACCGGCCTGAGCTCGGCTAACAGCTCGGTTGCGTCGCTTTCGACTTCGACCTCGACCGGCCTCTCGTCGGCCAACAGCTCGATCACGTCGCTGTCTACGTCGACCTCGACCGGCATCAACTCGCTGTCCACCGGCCTGAGCTCGGCTAACAGCTCGGTTGCGTCGCTTTCGACCTCCACGTCGACCGGCCTCTCGTCGGCCAATAGCTCGATCACGTCGCTGTCCACGTCGACCTCGACCGGCATCAACTCGCTGTCCACCGGACTGAGCTCGACCAACAGCTCGGTTGCGTCGCTGTCGACTTCGACCTCGACCGGCCTGTCGTCGGCCAATAGCTCGATCACATCGCTGTCTACGTCGACCTCGACCGGCATCAACTCGCTGTCGACCGGAATCAGCACGGTCTCGACGAAGACGGACAACCTCGGTAGCAGCACCGCGTCGGCACTTGGCGGCGGGTCGACGTACGACCCGACGACCGGCAAGGTCTCGGCCCCGTCGTACACCACGTACAACGCGAACGGCACGACCTCGACCGCCAACAGCGTCGGCTCGGCGATCGACAACATCAACAGCCAGGGCATCAAGTATTTCCACGCGAACTCGACCGGCCCCGACAGCACCGCGACGGGCACCGACGCCGTCGCCATCGGCACCGGCGCCGTCGCCGGCACGAACAACTCCGTCGCGCTCGGCGCGAACTCGGTGACCGCCCCGGCCAATCCCACGAGCAGCGCGACCGTCAACGGCGTGACGTTCGGCGGATTCGCTGGCGCCACGCCGGTCGGCACCGTCAGCGTCGGTGACCTCAACAAGGAACGGCAGATCACCAACGTCGCTGCCGGCCAAGTGACCCAGACCAGTACCGACGCGATCAACGGCAGCCAGCTGTATTCCGTCGCCCAACAAGTCGGTACCGCGACCAGCGCCATTTCGTCGCTGTCGACGTCGACTTCGACGGGTCTGTCGTCGGCTAACAGCTCCATCACGTCGCTCTCGACCTCGACTTCGACTGGCTTGTCGTCGGCTAACAGCTCCATCACGTCTCTGTCGACTTCGACTTCGACGGGCCTGTCGTCGGCCAACAGCTCCATCACGTCTCTGTCGACTTCGACTTCGACGGGCCTGTCGTCGGCGAACAGCTCCATCACCTCGCTGTCGACCTCGACTTCGACGGGCCTGTCGTCGGCCAACAGCTCGATCACGTCCCTGTCGACGTCGACCTCGACCGGTCTGTCGTCGGCGAACAGCTCCATCACCTCGCTGTCGACCTCGACTTCGACCGGTCTGTCGTCGGCTAACAGCTCGATCACGTCCCTGTCGACCTCGACTTCGACCGGTTTGTCGTCGGCCAACAGCTCCATCACGTCGCTGTCGACCTCGACTTCGACGGGCCTGTCGTCGGCCAACAGCTCGATCACGTCCCTGTCGACCTCGACTTCGACCGGCCTGTCGTCGGCCAACAGCTCGATCACCTCGCTCTCGACTTCGACCTCGACTGGCTTGTCGTCGGCCAACAGCTCGATCACGTCCCTGTCGACCTCGACTTCGACCGGTCTGTCGTCGGCTAACAGCTCGATCACGTCCCTGTCGACCTCGACCTCGACCGGCCTGTCGTCGGCTAACAGCTCGATCACGTCCCTGTCGACCTCGACTTCGACCGGCCTGTCGTCGGCCAACAGCTCGATCACCTCGCTCTCGACTTCGACCTCGACTGGCTTGTCGTCGGCCAACAGCTCGATCACGTCCCTGTCGACCTCGACTTCGACCGGCCTGTCGTCGGCCAACAGCTCGATCACCTCGCTCTCGACTTCGACCTCGACTGGCTTGTCGTCGGCCAACAGCTCGATCACGTCTCTGTCGACTTCGACGTCGACGGGCCTCTCGTCGGCTAACAGCTCCATCACGTCGCTGTCGACCTCGACCTCGACGGGTCTGTCGTCGGCTAACAGCTCCATCACGTCGCTGTCGACCTCGACTTCGACCGGCCTGTCGTCGGCTAACAGCTCGATCACTTCGCTCTCGACCTCGACTTCGACCGGTCTGTCGTCGGCTAACAGCTCGATCACTTCGCTCTCGACCTCGACCTCGACGGGCCTGTCGTCGGCTAACAGCTCGATCACGTCCTTGTCGACCTCGACTTCGACCGGTCTGTCGTCGGCCAACAGCTCGATCACTTCGCTGTCGACCTCGACTTCGACGGGCCTGTCTTCGGCCAACAGCTCGATCACCTCGCTGTCGACCTCGACCTCGACGGGTATCAATTCGCTGTCGACCGGTCTCAGCTCGACCGATAGCTCGGTGACGTCGCTCTCGACTTCGACCTCGACGGGTCTGTCGTCGGCTAACAGCTCCATCACGTCGCTCTCGACCTCGACCTCGACCGGTCTGTCGTCGGCCAACAGCTCCATCACGTCGCTGTCGACCTCGACTTCGACCGGCCTGTCGTCGGCTAACAGCTCGATCACGTCGCTCTCGACCTCGACCTCGACGGGCCTGTCGTCGGCTAACAGCTCGATCACGTCGCTCTCGACCTCGACCTCGACGGGCCTGTCGTCGGCTAACAGCTCGATCACGTCCCTGTCGACCTCGACCTCGACGGGTATCAATTCGCTGTCGACCGGTCTCAGCTCGACCGATAGCTCGGTGACGTCGCTCTCGACTTCGACCTCGACGGGTCTGTCGTCGGCTAACAGCTCCATCACGTCGCTGTCGACCTCGACCTCGACCGGTCTGTCGTCGGCCAACAGCTCCATCACGTCCCTGTCGACCTCGACCTCGACGGGTATCAATTCGCTGTCGACCGGTCTCAGCTCGACCGATAGCTCGGTGACGTCGCTCTCGACTTCGACCTCGACGGGCCTGTCGTCGGCTAACAGCTCGATCACGTCCCTGTCGACCTCGACCTCGACGAGTATCAATTCGCTGTCGACCGGTCTCAGCTCGACCGATAGCTCGGTGACGTCGCTCTCGACTTCGACTTCGACCGGCCTGTCGTCGGCTAACAGCTCCATCACGTCTCTGTCGACCTCGACCTCAACCGGCCTGTCGTCCGCCAACAGCTCGATCACGTCTCTGTCGACCTCGACTTCGACCGGCTTGTCGTCGGCTAACAGCTCGATCACCTCGCTTTCGACCTCGACCTCGACCGGCCTGTCGTCGGCCAACAGCTCCATCACGTCCCTGTCGACCTCGACCTCGACTGGCCTCTCGTCGGCTAACAGCTCGATCACGTCCCTGTCGACCTCGACCTCGACGGGTCTGTCCTCGGCTAACAGCTCGATCACGTCGCTCTCGACCTCGACCTCGACCGGCCTCTCGTCGGCTAACAGCTCCATCACGTCGCTGTCGACCTCGACCTCGACTGGCCTCTCGTCGGCTAACAGCTCGATCACCTCGCTGTCCACCTCGACGTCGACCGGCCTGTCGTCGGCTAATAGCTCCATCACGTCTCTGTCGACTTCGACCTCGACCGGCCTGTCGTCGGCCAACAGCTCGATCACGTCGTTGTCCACCTCGACGTCGACCGGTATCAGCTCGCTGTCGACCGGCCTGAGCTCGACCAACAGCTCGGTGTCGTCCCTGTCGACTTCGACGTCGACGGGGCTGTCCTCAGCCAACAGCTCGATCACCTCGCTGTCGACTTCGACGTCGACCGGCCTGTCCTCGGCCAACAGCTCGATCACGTCGCTGTCCACGTCGACCTCGACCGGCATCAACTCGTTGTCCACCGGCCTGAGCAGCACGAACAGCTCGGTGTCGTCGCTGTCGACCTCCACGTCGACCGGCCTGTCGTCCGCCAACAGCTCGATCACCTCCCTGTCGACCTCCACGTCGACGGGCCTGTCGTCGGCCAACAGCTCGATCACGTCGCTGTCGACTTCGACCTCGACCGGCCTGAACTCGCTGTCCACCGGCCTGAGCAGCACGAACAGCACGATCCTGTCGCTGTCGACCTCGACGTCGACCGGCATCGGCTCGCTGTCTACCGGCCTGAGCAGCACGAACAGCTCGGTGTCGTCGCTGTCGACCTCCACGTCGACCGCGATCGAAGCCGCGAAGACGCACTACTACAGCGTCAACGACAACGGCGTGCAGCAAGCCAACTACGCGAACGACGGCGCCACGGGCACCAACGCCCTCGCCGCCGGCGTGAACGCCAGCGCGGCCGGCGCCAGCAGCGTGGCAGTCGGCGACGGCTCGAACGCGCAGACGGCAGGCGCGGTCGCGATCGGCCAGAACGCATCGGCAACGGGCGGCAAGGCGGTATCGATCGGCTCCGGCAACACGGCGTCCGGCGACGGCGCGGTCGCGACGGGCGCAAACAACACGGCGACCGGCAACGGCGCAGTGGCGCTCGGCAACGCGAACACCGCGAACGGCGCCAGCGCGCTCGCCCTCGGCAGCGCGAACCAGGCCACCGCGGACAACACGATCGCGCTGGGCAACCAGGCCACGGCCAGCGCCACCGGCGCCCAGGCCTACGGCTCGGCCGCCCAGGCCACGGCCGCCGACGCGCTCGCCTTCGGCACGAACGCGCAAGCGAACGTCGCGAACTCGATCGCACTCGGCGCGAACTCGGTCACGGCGGCAGCCGTCGGCACCTCGAGCGCCACGATCGGCGGCGTCACGTACTCCTTCGCGGGCGGCTCGCCGGTCGGCGTGGTGAGCGTCGGTGCCCCGGGCCAGGAACGCCAGATCACGAACGTCGCCGCGGGCCGGATCTCGGCCTCGAGCACGGACGCGATCAACGGCAGCCAGCTGAACGCGACGAACAACGCGATCACCTCGCTGTCGACGTCCACCGCGTCGAACGTCGCGTCGCTGTCGACCGGCATCAACTCGCTGTCGACCGGCCTCAGCACGACGAACAGCAACGTGGCGTCGCTGTCCACGTCGACCTCGACCGCGATCAACTCGCTGTCGACGGGCCTCAGCACGGTGAACAGCAACGTCAACTCGCTGTCCACGTCGACTTCGACGGGCATCGGTTCGCTGTCCACCGGCCTGAGCACGACGAACAGCAACGTGGCATCGCTGTCGACCGGCGTGACGAACATCAACAACCAGTTGAACCAGTTGTCGACGACGCTCAACAACAACACGACGCGTGCGGCGAACAACAACGGCATCGCGGCCGACATGAACGGCAAGGGCACCGACGTCCCGACCGTCACCGCCGGCTCGAACTCGGTGGCGATCGGCGCGGGCTCGAACGACGGCGGCCGCTCGAACGTGGTGTCGGTCGGCAGCGACCAGCAGCAGCGCCAGATCACGAACGTCGCGCCGGGTACGCAAGGCACCGACGCGGTGAACGTGAACCAGCTGACGCAGGTGCAGACGACGTTGTCGACGGCACTGTCGGGCCAGCAGGCGCAGATCAACTCGCTGGGTTCGCAACTGCAGCAGACCGACCAGATGGCGAAGCAGGGTATCGCGGCCGTCGGCGCGATGGCGTCGATCCCGCAGCTCGATCGCGACGCCAACTTCGGGATGGGTATCGGTACGTCGACCTTCCTCGGCCAGAAGGCGATGGCGGTCAACATGCAGGCGCGCATCACGGAGAACCTGAAGGCGTCGATCAACGGCGGTTTCAGCGGCGGTCAGAAGGTGATCGGCGCCGGCATGCTGTATCAGTGGAAGTAACGCGTCGCGCCGCCCGGCCGACCGGCTCGCCAGCCGGCCGGCCCGCGGCCGCGACGGCACGACGAGCCTGCTCGCGCGATGCGTGGCGGGTGTCGGTCAACCCAAGCTTTAAGGACGTCACCGTGAACAAACTCGCTCTTGCGCTCGCGCTTTCCGCAACGGCCCTCGCCGCGTGCTCGACCGCATCCGGCCCGACCTTCAGCGCCTCCGAACTGCAGCCGCGCGACGGCGTGCGCACCTTCCAGGTGGACTGCCACGGCCTGCTGTCGGGCCCGCAGACCTGCATGAAGGCTGCTCGCAAGATCTGCGGCGAAGAGCCCGTGCGCGCCGTGGATTCGGCCCGCGCGCTGCGCGACCAATCCGATCCGGCCACGCTGGTCTTCCAGTGCGGCGCCGCGCCGGCCGAAGCGGCTTCGGCCGCCACGCCCGCACCCGCGGCCGCCGTCGTCGAACGCGTGAACCTGTCGGGCGACGCGCTGTTCGCCACCGACCACGCGACGCTCGCGCCGACCGCGCGCGAATCGCTGGACCGGCTGCTGAGCGAGCGTGCCGACCGCACGTACTCGCAGGTGACGGTCACCGGCTTCACCGACTCGGTGGGCAGCGACGACTACAACCTCGCGCTGTCGAAGCGCCGCGCCGAATCGGTCGCCGCCTATCTGAAGGCGCACGGGCTGAAGACCGACTCGATGACGGTCTCGGGCCGCGGCAAGGCCGATCCGGTCGCCTCCAACGCGACGCCGGAAGGCCGCGCCAGCAACCGCCGCGTCGAAATCCGGCTGCAGCAGTGAGCCGCCTGCGGCCGCCGACGCGGCCGCGCGATCCGGCAGGCCGCCCGCGCCGGGATGCCGCCGGGCGAACGGGCGCCGCTTCGCCGGCGCCCGTTCGCGTTGGCCGGCGGCTATGTCAAAGTTCGTCACGGCCTGCCAAAACCGGCGGTTTCCATGCCACAATCGCCGCAGACAGTCGCCGGGGCAGCCTGCCCGATGCGCGCCGTGCCAGGCGCGCCCGGCGACACGCCGGAATCCGGCTGCCGCCCGCGCGAATCCCGTCGCCCGATTCGCGTACCGCGGCGCACCGGCGCGAATCCAACCATGACGATCCACGGCGCGCCGCTGCCGGCCAGACGCTCGACGCGATGCCCGGACGCACGACGCCGCAGAGGAAAACCAACCGGTGACGGACATCAATGAAGCCGCCGCGGGCGGCACCCGCAAGCAACGGCCGGCGGTCGGCATCTCGCTGTTTGCGCGCGACGGCCAGGCGATCTGGGAAAACGGCATTCACCAGAACATCGCGTTCCTCGCGATGATGCTCAAGCGCTCGGATCGCGTCGGCCCCGTCTATTTCCTGAACGGCGGCGACGCCGCCGCACTGCCGGCCGGCCTCGAGCTCGACGGCCTCGACATCCCGCTCGTGAAACCCGCCGACGTCACGCACGAACTCGACGTCGTGATCGAAATGGGCGCGCAGTTGCCGGTCGAATGGCTGCGGCACATGAAGGCGCTCGGCAAGAAGATCGCCGCCTTCTTCTGCGGGCACGTGTATGCGGGCCTGGGCGAAACGCCGATATTCGGGAAACCGTCGGGGCACGTGTTCAACGGCGCACCGTTCGACGAAGTGTGGCTGCTGCCGCAATACGACAAGACCGCCGCGCCGATGCTGCGCACGATCCTGCGCGCGCCCGTCCACCTGATGCCGCACATCTGGTCGCCGTACTTCCTCGAACGCCGCGTGGCCGCGCTCGCCGAAGAAGGCGCGACGTTCGGCTATCGGCCCGGCCCGCGGCCGTGGAAGCTCGCGACGCTCGAACCGAACATCTCGGTCGCCAAGTCCTGCCACTACCCGATGCTCGCATGCGACGAGCTCTACCGCGCGCGGCCTGATGCGGTGCAACACATGTTCGTCGTCAACTCGATGCACATGAAGGCGCATCCGACCTTCGTGCACTTCGCGAACAGCCTCGATCTCGTGCGCCAGCACAAGGCGACGTTCGAACCGCGACTCGACCTGCCGGGCTTCATGGCGCGTCACGCGGATGCGGTCGTGTCGCATCACTGGGAGAACGGGCAGAACTACCTGTATTACGACGTGCTGTACGGCGGCTATCCGCTGATCCACAACTCGACGCTGATCGGCGACGCCGGCTATTACTACCCGGACTTCGACTCGGCCGCCGGCGGCCGCGCGCTGCTCGAAGCGTGGCTGCATCACGACGAACGCCTCGACGACTACCGCGCGAAAGCCGGCCGGCTGCTGCAGTCGGTCTCGATCGACAACCCCGCGAACCTCGACGCGTTCGTCTCGCGTCTGGTCGCCTGAACCGGAGCCTACGCATGTCGGACTCCAATGCCCGTCAAGCGCCCGGCGAGGGCAAGCGTCTCGTCGTCGGCGTGTCGCTGTTCGTGCGCGGCGCCGGCCAGTCGCTGTGGGAAAACGGCATTTTCCAGAACTGCCTGCTGCTGATTCTCCTGCTGCGCCAGTCGCCGCTCGTCGCGGATGCCGTGATGGTGAACGGCGGCGAGCAGGTCGCCGATCCGCAGATGATGCTCGGCGAGTGGAACGTGCCGCTGCTGTCGATGGACGAAGCGCTCGAGCGCTGCGACGTGCTGATCGAAATGAGCGCGCAGTTCGGCGCGGACTACCTGCGCGCGTTCCGCGAGCGCGGCGGCAAGGTCGTCACGATGCGGGTCGGCAACGACTACGTGATCGACATCGAACGCGCGATGTTCGACAAGCCGTCGGGCTTCCTGTTCTCCGGTGCGCCGTACGACGCGGTGTGGACGATTCCCGAGTTCGAGCGCTCGTGCCTGCACTACTACCAGACGGGCCTGCGCGCGCCGGTCACGATCGTCCCGCACATCTGGCATCCGATGCTGTTCGACAAGGCGCGCGCGACGCTCGGCGACGGTTTGTCGTTCGGCTATCAGCCCGGCAAGCCGCGCTGGCGCGTGACGATGTTCGAGCCGAACATCTGCATGGTGAAGACGAGCATCATTCCGATGCTGATCACGGAAGAGGCATATCGCGCGAACCCGGCATTCCTCGAATTCGTGCGCGTGTGCAACACGATCCACCTGAAGGATCACACGACGTTCATCCACTTCGCGAAGAGCCTCGACATCGTGAACCACGGGATCACGACGTTCGAAAGCCGCTATGCGGTGTACGAGTTCATGGCCGCGTACGGCGACGCGGTGGTGTCGCACACGTGGGAGAACGCGCAGAACTACCTGTATTACGAGCTGCTGTACGGCGACTATCCGCTGATCCACAACTCGCCGTTCCTCGGCAAGGCGGGGTATTTCTATCCGGACTTCGACTGCCAGGCAGGCGGGCGCGCGCTGTTGCAGGCGTTCGCCGAACACGACGCGAACCTCGACGCATACCGCGAGCAGTCGAAGCACGTGCTCGATTCGGTCAGCATCTACAACCCCGAGAACGTCGCGGCCTATACGGACGCGATCGCCGCCCTCTATCGCGACGCGTGACGCGCCGCCCTTTCCGGACCCAGACAATGAACGCACGTACATCCTTCACCCGCGCAAAATGGCTGATCGGCTGCGCCGCCGCATCGCTCGCGATCGGCGCGCACGCGCAAGCCGCCGGCGAATCGGCCGACACGCTGCTGCGCGACTCCGATGCGGTGTTCAAGCAGCTCGACGCCGGCCAGTACGGCGCCGTATGGGCCGACGCCGCGCCGTTCGTGAAGGCGCGCATCAAGCAGGACCAGTTCGCGGCGCAGATGCAGCAGGCACGCCAGTCGATCGGTGCGGTCAGCCATCGCGGCTGGGCGCAGATCACGCGGATCCGCTACACGAACTCGTCGTCGATGCCCGACGGCCTGTATGCGAACGTCGACTACGCGACGACGCTCGCGAGCGGCGCGACCGCTTACGAAAAGCTGAGCTTTCGCCTCGATGACGACGGCCGCTGGCACCTCACCGGCTACGTGCCGCGCCAGTCGCAGAACTACACGCCGTAAGCCGCGCACCATCCGCCCGGAGCAACCGATGAAACTCAATGTCGCGATAACGATGAACGTGCAACGCGACGCGACGCAATCGATCTGGTACAACGGCGCGAACCAGCACTGCGTGTATCTGTACATGCTGCTGAAGCAGTCGCCGCTGATCGGCGAGGTCTGGCTCGCGCACGACGACGGCATCACCGAGTATCCGCAGGCGCTGATGATGGACGCGTTCGGCGACGCGCTGCGGCCGCTGTCGGCCGTCGTTCACCAGACCGACCTGCTGATCGAGATGAACGCGTTCATCGACCCGTCGCATACGGAGGTCGTGCGCCGGCGCGGCGGCAAGTGCGTGTCGTACCGCTTCGGCAACGACTACGTGATCGCGGTCGAGACGATCAACTTCGGGCAGAACGACTGGCGGCCGAACCCGCACCGCGTGCAGTTCGACGAGATCTGGACCAATCCGCAGCACATGCATACCTGCGCCGCGTATTTCCAGGCCGTGTACCGCGCGCCGGTGATCGAGCTGCCGCATATCTGGTCGCCGTATTTCATCGAACGCAGCCTCGATGCCGATCCCGAACTGAAGGCGCGCTTCGGCTATCGCAACCACGGGCCGGCCAAGCGCATCGCGTTCTTCGAGCCGAACCTGAACGTCGTGAAGAGCGCGATCGTGCCGATGCTCGCCGCGAACGCGTGCTACGTCGATCATCCGGAGCTCGTCGAGCACGTGTACATGACCAACACGTTCGACAAGAAGGAAAACGTCGCCTTCAAGCATCTCGCGCTCGGCCTCGAAATGGTGCGCGACGGCAAGGCCACCGCCGACGTGCGCGCGCCGTTCGTCGCGTGGGCCGCGCATCACACCGACATCGTCGTGTCGCATCACTGGGAAAACGGCCTGAACTACCTGCTGTACGACGCGCTGTACGGCAACTACCCGCTCGTGCACAACTCGCCGTTCCTGCGCGACGTGGGCTACTACTATCCGGACTTCGAGATCTTCGATGCGGCGCGCGCGATCGCGACCGCCGCGCAGACGCATGACGCGCGGCTCGACGATTACGCGGCGGCCGCCCGGCGCTGCCTGCACCAGGTCGACACGCTCGCCGAGCACAACGTGCGCGCCTATTCCACGCAGATCCAGCACCTGTTCGCCGGCCGCCCGCTCGGCTGACCGCCTTCGCTCGCGCCGGTCGCGTTACACCAGTACCCGATCGCCGCGTTGCGCGGCGAACGTACGGCCATGCCGTCGCCCGATGCGCACGAGCACCGCGAAACAACGGGCCGCCGGCCGGCCGGCACCGCCCGATTGCCTGACGAGGCTGTCGGATACGCCGCGCGCGATCGCCGACTCGTCGCCGCATGCGCCGGCGATGACGCCCGCGTAGTAGTGCCGCGCCGCGAGTTCGCGACCGCCCGCGTCGAGCGGGCTCATTCGCTGAATGCGGCGCGCGACGATCGTCAGGCCGTCGAGATAGGGTGCGACGTCGGTCGGCGCATCGGTCGATTCGGCGCCCAGTTGCCCGAGCATGTCGGCCAGCTCGGCGAGCGCGACCAGGTCGTGCACCTCGGTTGCCTGCGTGCCCGTTCCGCTTCCGGCTTTCGTCTCCGCCATGCCCTCGCCCCTTTTTCGATTCGTCTCGCTCCCGGCGCGCCTCCCGCGCGCCGCCCTGCCCGCTTCCACGCTCACGCGGCGGCCGGCGACCGCCATGAAAAGCGGATGCCCTGCGCCCATGCCACACCGGCATCCATGATGATCTGCCGGTCGGCCTCGCTTTCCACACCTTCGACGACGACGTGCCGCGCCCCTTCATGCGCAAACGCGATCAGCCGGCGAAACTGGTAACGCCCGATCGCGTTGCGCTTGATCAACGACAGGACCGACCGGTCGAGCTTCACGATGTCGGGATTGCCGACCACCAGATTGTTCAACGCGCTGAAACCGACGCCGAAATCGTCGATCGCGATTCGGCACCCGGCCTGCCGGAAGCGGTTCACGAACGACCGGCCCGCGACGGGGTTCAGCGGCCCCGTCTCCGTGATCTCGATCACCAGCCGCGCCGCCACCGACGGCTCGCGCTCGAGGCGCCTGAAAATCGCCAGCCACGTATCGTCGAGCACCGCGCTTGCCGCCGCGACGTTGCACCCGTACACGGCGCCCGGATCGGCGCGCAGCGCGTCGATCGCGCGACCGACCACCAGCCGGTCGAACCAGCGCATCAGCCCGAGCGCTTCGAGGCGCGGCAGGAAGGCGAGCGGCGGCAGCGCATCGCGTTCGCCCCACCGCAGCCGCGCCAGGCGTTCCTGATACAGCACGCCGCCCGACAAATCGGCGCGGCACACGGGCTCGTGCACAAATCCGAGCCGGCTTTCGACGAAACTGCGTACCGACACAAGGTCGGGATGATCGTCCTGCGTGCCGAACACAAGATCGATTTCATCGCGATTCGATTTCCGGTTCGCCTCCTGGCGAGTTTCGACCGCATTCATCCGGCGCTCCGGCAAATGGCGAGCCGCCGATCGCGGCTCGACCTCAACACATAAGCGGAACGAGCCGACCTCGACGCGCTCCGCCGCCTACCCGGCCAAACCTGCCATGTCGATTTTTTCCGGGGAGCGTATTGTTCGCTTCAGCGCCGTCAAATTCGATATTTTTACGATATTCGCTTACCTGGAATACACCACGCGCGCACGACGCCGACAGTGCGACAGGTTACACAACACGAATTACAGAAACCAAAATCCGAGCCGCTTATCTTTTTCATCCAAACAGTTTGATCCGAATGGTTTTTCCCGGATTTATCGTCGTGCGAATCGGGGCACCGTCCATTGATCAGATAAATACCATGGCATGGCGCACCATCCGTGCCCGAGATGCCGGTTCGAGACATCGGGCTCCGCACGTGCCGTCTCCTGCCGGAAACCAGGTGCCGCGCGTCATTCGATCATCGCAGCATTCAATTTTCAGGTTTCAAACGATATTATGAAATTTTAAAGCAGAATCAATCGCCGCTTATCCAATAATATCAACTTCAATTATATGAAGATTATAGATTGAACCATATTTAACAATCTTAATGAGTTGTTAACCTATAAACTTGTTTTCGACGGACTTCCCTCGGAGCCGTCAATTTCGTGCCTTCGAAAACCGTCGAACTCATCGGGTTCGGCGGTTTCTTTTTTAACGGCATTATTTCGTCAGACATGAGGGCGGGACAAACCCGATGGTGGCCGGCGCCGCGGAAAACCGGCTTTATACTCCCGTCGCGCCGATCAGGTTCGCGAGCAGCGCGTCGTACTCGGCGACGAGCGCCGGATTCGCCGACGTGTAACGGCCGAGGATCTCGCGCTGGCGCCGCGTATACGCTTGCCAGTCGTCGTCGTGCGTATGCAGCGCGCGCAGCAGCGCATCGGCGCCCTGCTGCACGTCGTTGTCCGGGTAGTAGTAGCCGAGATCGGGCACGAGGCTCGCGTTGTGCACGAGCGGATAGCCCTGCCAGCACACGTCGAAATAGAAATAGTTCAGCGGGTTCGACCATTGGTGCGACACGACGATATCGGTCAGGTCGGCCAGGAACAGCGGCGTTTCGAAGCGCCCGACGAAGCTCGCCTTGCCCGCCCGCACGATGTCCAGGTAGTTCATCAGCATCACGAACTCGGGGCTGTCGTGCGCGAGGCGATCGGCGTTCGTCACGTGCGTGAAGCAGATCGCATCCGGGTCGCGGCGATACGCTTCGTCGATGATCAGCATCGGATACACGCAGAACTTCACGACGTCGTGGTTCGGCTCCATCACCGCGAGCCGCTTGCCGGGCTCGCTGCGCGGCCGGTATTCGCCGTGCTCGGGCAGCGAGCGCGCGCGTTCGGTCAGGAACATCGGATCCCATACGAACGGCACGACGCGCCCCGGACAGCGGCGCAGCGACTGCAGGAACGGCAGCGACGACGGCGCGATCTGCGGAATCGCCCACACCTCGTCGTAGCCGCGGTTGATGAACAGCGAATCCCACAGCCGGCGGCCGAACAGTATCGACTCCATCGCCGCGATGTACTCGACGCCGCAGCAGTAGCTGACGAGCTTCGCGCCGCGCGCTTTCAGATAGGCCGTCTGCTCGGCGTTGACCTGCCCGCCGAGCTCGATCACCACGTCGAGCGCATCCTTCATGTCGGCGAATGCGCGCGTGTCGTACACGCTGCGATCCCACGGCAGGGCGTCGGTGAGCGGTACGTCGGTCGTGTTGACCAGCGTCACGCGGTAGCCGTGCGGCGACGCCATCAGCAGCTTCGCGAGGAACAGCGCGTTCTGCTTGATGCCGTTGATCCACAGGCTTTCGTCGGGCGCACGCAATCCGATCGTGATACCGATGCGCAGGCCGGTCAGGACAGGAGACGTCATCGTCGGCGGGAGGGAAGGTTGAACGGGGATGGCATCGCGCAGTGTAGCGCGCGATGCGCCGGCCGCGTCAAGCGGCGGCAATCCGGCATTCTAGCGGAGCGCCGCCCGCACATTGTCAGGGAGCGTCAGCGGCCGGCCCGGCCAGGCCAATCCGCCCGACCGTTATGCGATACTCGTGCCGCCCGGCGGCCGGTTCGCTCCGGGCATTCGGGCGGGCAACACGCGAGCCCGCCGCACCACGATCAAGACCAAGGCACACAGAATGGAACACGATGCCGCGCCAGTCTTCCAGTCAAGCCACGACGCGCTCGGGCGGCGTTCGCGGAACGGCATGTCCGGCCGGAGCGCCGGGCTGAAGAACACCGTGCAGATCGTGTGCGCGCGTCCTGTCGTCCGGGGCGCGCGATGATCGTCCTCAGTCACTTCAGCCAGCATGCGCCCGCGAGCCTCGAGAACCATCGCCGGTACGCGCAGGTGCACGGTTATCGTCACGAGATCGTCGACGCATCCGGCATGCCGCAGGCGCTGCCGTTGCGCGCGCTGCATCGCTACGAATCGCTGCTTCACGTGCTGCGCGGCGCGCAACCCGGCGAACTCGTGCTGCTACTCGGCGAAGACGCGGCGATCATCGAGCCCGTCGCGCTTGATCGCCTGATGACGGGACGAGACATGCTGCTGGTCGACGCGTTCGCGTCGCCGCTGCCGCAAGTCGACGTGCAGATCTGGCGCAACACGCCCGACGTGCGCGCGATCGCGATGCGGGTCGTGCAGCGCTGCAAGCTCGGCAGCGAGCCGCGGCTGACGTCGGAAGCCGCGCTGTTCGCGGATCTCGATACGCATCCGTACATGACGCCGATCGACGGGCTGTACGCGGTGATGCCGGCCGGCCCCGACCTCGATCCGATGTGGAGCCGCGAGCCGACGTTCGCGATCAGCCTCGACGACACGCCGCACGATCCCGAACGCAAAGGCGCGACCCCGCGCTTTCGCGACACGCTCGTCGCGTACGTCGATCGCTGCCGCGCCGCCGGCCGGCCGCTGTTCTCGTTCGACCACGATGCCGCCGCGCCGGACGAAGCTGGCGAGCGCAGCACATACAACCCCGGCCGGCCGATTGCGTTGATGATGCTGTACACACCGAACATCGGCAGCTATGCACGTGTCGCCGAGCGGAATTTCCGGCGCTACTGCGACGCGCACGGCTACACGCTCTACGTGCATCGCGACATTCCCGCCGAAATCGGGCTGAACGCCACGGGCAACTGGTTCAAGCCGTGGCTGCTGCACGCCTACCTGCAGCACCATGAATGGGTCGTATGGCTCGATGCCGACGTGCTGATCGCAAACCAACAGCAACCGCTGGAGCCGCTGCTCGAGGGGCGCGACTGGCTGCTCGCGCAAGACATCGGCCAGTGGGCCTTCAATTCGGGCGTGATGGCGTTTCGCCGCACGGCACGCAACGATGCGATGCTGCGCGACCTGATGGCGACGATCGCCGCGCTGCACGATCGCTCGAGCGTCTATGCCAGCGACGGCGACCAGCTGCATTTCATTCGCGCGATGGAGCGCGACGGGCAGTTGCAAGGCGAAGGCGTGGCCGATCTCGTCAGCCTCAACACGCCCTGGCTGTTTCGCCGCGCGGACAGCTACATCGTGCATTACTACGGCATGTGGCCCGCGATGCGCGCGCTGATGATGGCGCACGACGACGGGCTCCTGCCCTGACGCCAGCGCCGCGGCGTCATCGATCTGCAAAGAGGACGCGCCGGCCGGATTCCATCGGCCGGCGCGTCGTCGCTTCGGTTGCCGTTTTCAGATCGCCGTGATCGTCGGCGCGACGGCGGCCGGGTCGGTGATGCTCGGCTTGCCGGTCT
This sequence comes from Burkholderia sp. BCC0506, assembly GCF_902833145.1. GTDB lineage: Bacteria > Pseudomonadota > Gammaproteobacteria > Burkholderiales > Burkholderiaceae > Burkholderia. The sequence goes on from NZ_CADFEN010000017.1 coordinate 21,180, forward strand.
CGACGTGCCCCGCGATGCGGCGCACCCAGCCGGCATTGCCCGCCACCGCGAACTGCAGGTCGTACCAGTGGCTGCTGCACGACAGGTCCCAGTGCGCGTCGATGCGCTGCCCGGCCGGAACCGTCAGCGTGCGCGCCGCACCGCCATACGCGACATCGGTCGCGGTGACCGTGAGCGGGCCGGTGCCCGCATTGGCGATCGTCACGTACACGTCGCCGTTCGCGGTGTCGTAGCACGGCGTGATTTCAGGCTTGGCGGCGGCATCGGCAGCCGCCGAACCCGCGAAGCGCCGGAAATAGCCGTTCGGCCCCCACACGCTCACCAGATAGTTGCCGTTCGCATCGAGCGCCCACGTATCGGTCAGCTGCTTGCCGGCTTCGACCGTATAGCGGCGCGGCATCGCGGTCGGGTCGCCCGTATAGACCCAGAAGTGCGCGCCCTGCGTGCCGGTATTCGCGAACGTCAGCGCGTAGCCTTGTGCCTGGAGCTGGCCGGTCACATGCAGTTCGTACGGCAGCGCGCGCGCCGGCCGCGTGCCGGGCTCCTGCGCGGTCACGACCTGCTGCGCGGTGCTGGCCGGCGCGGTCTGCGACGACGCCCGCGAGCATTGCAGATCCGCCTGCGCGACATACGCCTGCGTACTCGGCAGGGTCGGCAGCGTCGCGTCCGGTTTCGAGAAGTCGAGCGCCGACGTCAGGTCGCCGCAGATCGCACGGCGCCACGGCGAGATGTTGGTCTCGATCACGCCGAAGCGCTTCTCGATGAATTGCAGCACCGACGTGTGATCGAATACCTGCGAGCAGACGAAACCGCCCTTCGACCACGGCGACACGACGAACATCGGCACGCGCGGGCCGAGGCCGTACGGCAGGTTGTCGGCCGTATAGGTGCCGGCCTGCGTCGCGGTCACGACGTCGTGCCGTTCGAGCGACACGTCCACGGTGCTCATGCCGGAGCCCGGCAATGTCGGCGCCGACGGCGGCACGACATGGTCGAAGAAGCCGTCGTTCTCGTCGTACATGATCAGCAGGACCGTCTTGCTCCACACGTCCGGATTGGACGTCAGCGCATCGAGGATCGTCGACAGGTAGTACGCGCCGTACAGCGGCGTGAACTTCGGATGCTCCGAATACGCAGCCGGCGGCAGCAGCCACGACACCTGCGGCAGCGCATTCGCCTGCACGTCGGCCTTCAGCTGCGTGATCGGGCGCGTGCTCATCCCGCGCGTCTGCAGCGACGAACCGGCCGGCGCGTTCACGAAGTTGTTGAAGCACGCGAGCATGTTCGTGCCGTAGTTGCCGGTGAAGTTGTCGAAGCCGGTGCCCTGCTGATAGATCTGCCACGAGATGCCGGCTTTTTCGAGCCGTTCCGGGTAGGTCGTCCAGTTGAAAGGCGGCAACTTGATCTTGTCGAACTGGTTGTCGATGTAGTCGGTGTTGTCGAGCAACGGGCCGCCGCCCGTGCCGAGCGGATCGACCATGCCCGTCATCAGGTACATGCGGTTCGGGTGCGTGTTGCCGGGGATCGAGCAGAAGTAGTTGTCGCACACCGTGAACGCATCCGCGAGCGCGTAATGGAACGGGATGTCGTCGCGAACGTGATAGCCCATCGTCATGTTCGACTTCTGCACGGCCCACTGGTCCGCGCGGCCGTTGTCGATCGCGCCGTGCGTCGTCGCCCACGTATGCGGCAGGCCGCCGATACATTGCGCGTTGACGCCCGGATTGGTCGTGTCGTAGCGAAACGGTGCGATCACGCTCGACGGGTCCTCCTGGCGCGGCTGGAACCACACCGGCTTGCCGCTTGGCAGCGTGACCGGGAAGCGGTCGTTGTAGCCGCGCACGCCGCTCAGGTGTCCGAGATAGTGATCGAACGAGCGGTTCTCCTGCATGAACACGACGATGTGCTGCACGTCCTGGATCGTGCCCGTCACGGTGTTCGGCTCGATCGCCAGCGCCTTGCGGATCGATTCCGGCAGCAGTGCGGTGGCGGCCGTCGCGCCGGCGAGGCCGGCCGAGAACTTCAGAAAATCGCGTCGCGAATGGATGGCCATGCTGGTTGCTCTTGATGGGATTTCTGGTGGAAACGGCCGGTATCAGGAAGCGGGCGACGAAGCAGGCGCGGTGAAACCCGGCGGGCAGCGCATCTGCGCGGTGGCGACCACGGCGCCGCCGCACGCGGCCTTCTGCTGCGCGACGGGCGCGGCGGATGCGCTCAGGTCGTCGTTGCAGGCGCCGAGGACGGCGGTCAGCGCGATCAGACCGACGACCGCGAAAGGCCGTAGGGCCGACGTTCGCATAACGGTTCTCCGTGAGGATGATGACGTGACGCGGACGCGAACCCCGCGCCGGTCATATCGACGCCGAGATGCTATGTTCGACTTGTTACACGACGGTGTCGAGCGACGGGGGAAATCGGGTGCGCGCCGCGCGGGGCACGCGGGGATGTGGCGGCGTCAGCGAAAATAGTAAGAGGTTCGAAAGATTTGCGCAGATCGAGCGTATCCAGGCCGTGCTGTCGCGACGACGGCACATTACGAAGCGCTTTCTTGCGGGCCGGCCGTCGCGGCAGCCGGCCCTCACGTATGCAACGCTCAGCCTTCCGCCATCACCAACAACTGCGCGCCGTCCGCGACCTGGTCGCCGACGCCGTACAGCACTTCCGCGACGACGCCCGCGCCCGGCGCGCCGATCGTGTGCTCCATCTTCATCGCTTCCATCACGATCAGCGGCGTGCCGGCTTCGACCTTCTGGCCCGGCTCGACCAGCACCGCGATCACCTTGCCGGGCATCGGTGCGGTCAGGCGGCCGCCGCCCTGCTCCGCGTCGCCCGCATGCGCGAGCAGGTTGCGCCATTCGAACGTCTCGGCCGCGCCCTGCGTAAACACATGGAACGTGTCGCCGTCCGCATACACACGGCCGGTGCCGCGCACGCCGCCCAGCGTCACGTCGAAATCGAGCGGCGTGGCGCCACGCGCCCATGCGAACGGTTGCGCGGCGGCATCGCCCGCGGCGATGCGTGTGCCGGCGCCGTCGTCCTCGTACGTGACCGTCACGTCCGCCTCGCGATCGACCGCGTGCCATTCGAGCGTGCGGCGATAGCCGCCGTTCAGCCGCCAGTCCGGCAGCGAACGCCACGGCGACGCCCCTTCCTGTGCGGCCGCATCGCGTTCGCGTGCAAGCAGCGCCGCGCATGCGAGCGCCAGCGTCGCGCGCGGCGGTTGTTGCGGCGCGAACAGCGCATCGTGGTTGCGCTCGATCAGCCCCGTATCGAGATCGGCGATCGCGAACGGCGCGCATGCGACGATCCGCTGCAGGAACGCGGCGTTCGTATGCAGGCCGACCACCTCGCACGCGCGCAGCGCACGCAGCATCAGGCCCAGCGCTTCCGCGCGGTCCGCGCCGTGGACGATCAGCTTCGCGATCATCGGATCGTAGAACGGCGTGATCGCATCGCCTTCGCGCACGCCGCTATCGACGCGCACCGGCGCGCCGATCGAGAATTCGACGCCTTCCGGCAGCCGCAGGTGCTTCAGCGTGCCGGTGGACGGCAGGAAGCCGCGTGCCGGATTCTCCGCATAGAGGCGCGCTTCGATCGCATGCCCCCGCACGCGCAGCGCTTCCTGCTTCAGCGGCAGCGGCTCGCCCGCCGCGACCCGCAGTTGCCATTCGACGAGATCGAGCCCCGTGACCATCTCGGTCACCGGGTGCTCGACCTGCAGGCGCGTATTCATTTCCATGAAGTAGAACGCGTCGCCCGTCATGATGAACTCGACGGTGCCCGCGCCGACGTAATTCACCGCGCGCGCGGCCGCGACGGCCGCCTCGCCCATCGCCTGCCGCACGTCCTCGTGCAGGCCCGGCGCCGGCGCTTCCTCGAGCACCTTCTGGTGACGGCGCTGCACCGAACAGTCGCGGTCGAACAGATACACGGTATTGCCGTGCGTATCGCCGAACACCTGCACCTCGACGTGGCGCGGGCGCGTCAGGTATTTCTCGATCAGCACGCGGTCGTTGCCGAAGCTGCTCGCGGCTTCGCGCTGGCACGACGCGAGCGCCGCCGGGAAATCGTCGGAGCGCTCGACCACGCGCATCCCCTTGCCGCCGCCGCCCGCGCTCGCCTTCAGCAGTACCGGGTAGCCGATCGCGTCGGCTTCGCGGTGCAGCCGGGCCGCGTCCTGGTCGTCGCCGTGATAGCCGGGCACGAGCGGCACGGCGGCCGCGTGCATCAGCGCCTTCGCGGCCGCCTTCGATCCCATCGCGGCGATCGCGTCGACCGGCGGCCCGATGAACACGATGCCGGCCGCTTCGCATGCGTGCGCAAAATCTTCGTTCTCCGACAGAAAGCCGTAGCCGGGGTGAATCGCCTGCGCGCCGGTCGCGCGCGCGGCGTCGATGATGCGCTCGATGCGCAGGTAGCTGTCCGCGGCGGCCGCGCCGCCGATGTGCACGGCCTCGTCGCACGCGGCCACGTGTTTCGCGTTCGCATCCGCGTCGGAATAGACGGCGACGCTCGCGATCCCGAGACGTTTGCACGTCGCGGCGACGCGGCACGCGATTTCGCCGCGGTTGGCGATCAGAATCTTGTCGAACATGGCTTCGATGTCGTCCGGAAGGTTGAGGTCACGCAATCATTCACGCCACGACGGCGTGCGCTTTTCGAGGAAGGCCGCGATCCCTTCGCGCGCTTCCGCGCCGGCGCGGGTCCGCGCGATCCAGTCGGCGGTCTGCTCGATCAGCGTCGCGTCGAGCGCGCGGCCGGCCACGTCCGCGACGAGCCGCTTGCACGCCTTCACCGCGTCGGGGCCGTTCGCGACGAGCGTCGCCGCGAGCTTCGCAACCGTTTCGTCGAGCGCGTCGGCCGGCACCGCATCGTGAATGAAGCCGAGCGACGCCGCACGCGCGCTGTCGAACACCTCGGCCGTCGTGAAGTAGCGGCGCGCCGCGCGCTCGCCCATCGCGCGCACGACGTACGGTGCGATCGTCGCGGGAATCAGTCCGAGCCGCGCTTCCGACAGGCAGAACTTCACGCCGTCGGCGGCGATCGCGATGTCGGCCGCCGCGACGAGGCCCACGCCGCCCGCATACGCGTCGCCATGCACGCGGGCGATCACGGGCTTGCCGCAGCGATGGATCGCTTCGAGCATGCGCGCGAGCTTGCGCGCATCGGCGCGGTTCTCGTCGTCCGAGTAACCGGCCATCTTCTTCATCCAGTTCAGGTCCGCGCCCGCGCAGAATGCCGCGCCTTCCGCGGCGAGCACGACCGCGCGCACGCCTTCGTGCGCATCGAGCCATTCGAACGCGGTGGTCAGCTCGGCGATCGTCGTCTCGTTGAACGCGTTGCGCACGTCGGGACGCGCGAGCGTGACGGTCGCCACGCGGCCGGCTTCGCCGACCTTGATCGTTTCGTATCGCATCGGTCTGTCCTCCCGGGCGTTACATGCGGAACACGCCGAAGCGCGTGTCGTCGATCGGCGCATTCATCGACGCGGCGAGGCCGAGCCCGAGCACGTCGCGCGTCTGCGCGGGATCGATCACGCCGTCGTCCCACAGCCGCGCACTCGCGTAATACGGATGGCCCTGGCGCTCGTACTGATCGCGGATCGGCTGCTTGAACGCCTCCTCTTCTTCCGGCGACCATGCGCCGCCCTTCGCCTCGATGCCGTCGCGGCGCACGGTCGCGAGCACCGACGCGGCCTGCTCGCCGCCCATCACCGAGATGCGGGCATTCGGCCACATCCACAGGAAACGCGGGCCGAACGCGCGGCCGCACATCCCGTAGTTGCCGGCGCCGAACGAGCCGCCGATGATCACCGTGAACTTCGGCACCTTCGCATTGGACACGGCCGTCACCATCTTCGCGCCATGCCGCGCGATGCCTTCGTTCTCGTACTTGCGCCCGACCATGAAGCCCGTGATGTTCTGCAGGAATACGAGCGGGATCTTGCGCTGGCAGCACAGCTCGATGAAATGCGCGCCCTTCACGGCCGATTCGGAGAACAGGATGCCGTTGTTCGCGACGATCCCGACCGGATGGCCCCAGATGTGTGCGAAACCGGTGACGAGCGTCGTGCCGAAGCGCGCCTTGAATTCGTCGAATTCCGAATCGTCGACGATCCGCGCGATCACCTCGCGCACGTCGAACGGCTTGCGCGTGTCCACCGGAATCACGCCGTACAGGCTCTTCGCGTCGTAGCGCGGCGGCTTCGGCTCGCGCAGCTCGACCGGCGGCGCGATCTTCGGCGCGAGGTGACTGACGATGGTGCGCGCGATCGACAGCGCATGCGCGTCGTTCTGCGCGAGATGGTCGGCCACGCCGGACAGGCGCGTATGCACGTCGCCGCCGCCGAGATCCTCGGCGCTCACTTCCTCGCCGGTCGCGGCCTTCACGAGCGGCGGGCCGCCCAGGAAAATCGTGCCCTGGTCCTTCACGATGATCGACTCGTCGCTCATCGCCGGCACGTAGGCGCCGCCAGCCGTGCACGAGCCCATCACGACCGCGATCTGCGCGATGCCCGCGGCGGACATCGTCGCCTGGTTGAAGAAGATGCGGCCGAAGTGATCGCGATCGGGAAACACGTCGTCCTGATTCGGCAGGTTCGCGCCGCCCGAATCGACGAGGTACACGCACGGCAGCCGGTTTTCCGCGGCGATTTCCTGCGCGCGCACGTGCTTCTTCACGGTGATCGGGTAGTAGGTGCCGCCCTTGACCGTCGCGTCGTTGCACACGATCACGCATTCGCGGCCGGCGATGCGGCCGATCCCGGTGATCACGCCCGCGCCCGGCGCGTCGTCGTTGTACATGCCGTTCGCGGCGAGCTGCGAGAACTCGAGGAACGGCGCGCCCGGATCGAGCAGTTGCGCGATGCGATCGCGCGGCAGCAGCTTGCCGCGCGCGAGGTGCTTGTCGCGCGCGGCCTGTCCGCCGCCCTGCGCGAGCTGTTCGATCTTCGCGCGCAGGTCGGCGACGACCGCCTCGAGCGCGGCGGCATTCGCGCGGAAGTCTTCCGAACGCGGGTTCAGTTTCGATTCGATGATCGGCATCGACGGGGCTCCGTTCGCGTGACGTGGGGCGTTACATCGTTTCCGCGAACAGCTCGCGGCCGATCAGCATCCGGCGGATCTCGCTCGTGCCGGCGCCGATCTCGTACAGCTTCGCATCGCGCCACAGGCGGCCGACCGGGTATTCGTTGATGTAGCCGTTGCCGCCGAGGATCTGGATCGCCTCGCCGGCCATCCACGTCGCCTTCTCGGCCGTGTAGAGGATCACGCCCGCGCAGTCCTTGCGCACCTGGCGAATGTGGTCGCTGCCCGCCGAGTCGAGATGGCGGCCCACCGCGTACAGGTACGCGCGGCACGCCTGGAACGTGGTGTACATGTCGGCGACCTTGCCCTGGATCAGCTGGAATTCGCCGATCGCCTGCCCGAACTGCTTGCGGTCGTGGATATACGGCACCACGGCGTCGAGACACGCGGCCATGATGCCCGTCGGGCCGCCCGACAGCACCGCGCGTTCGTAGTCGAGGCCGCTCATCAGCACCTTCACGCCGCCGTTGAGCTGGCCGAGGATGTTCTCCTCCGGCACCTCGACGTCCTGGAACACGAGCTCGCCCGTGTGCGAGCCGCGCATGCCGAGCTTGTCGAGCTTCTGCGCGACCGAGAAGCCCTTCATCCCCTTCTCGACGATGAACGCGGTGATCCCGCGCGGGCCGGCTTCGATATCCGTCTTCGCGTAGACGACGAGCGTGTCGCAATCGGGGCCGTTGGTGATCCACATCTTCGTGCCGTTGAGCACGTAGCGGTCGCCACGCTTGTCCGCGCGCAGCTTCATGCTGACGACGTCGGAGCCGGCGTTCGGCTCGCTCATCGCGAGCGCGCCGATATGTTCGCCCGACACGAGCTTCGGCAGGTACTTCCGCTTTTGCGCGTCGGTGCCGTTGCGGTGGATCTGGTTCACGCACAGGTTCGAGTGCGCGCCGTACGACAGGCCGATCGACGCCGACGCGCGCGAGATCTCTTCCATCGCGACCATGTGCGCGGTGTAGCCCATGTTCGCGCCGCCGTATTCCTCGGAGACGGTCATGCCGAGCACGCCGAGATCGCCGAACTTCTTCCACAGATCCATCGGGAACTGGTCGGTGCGGTCGACCTCCGCCGCGCGCGGCGTGATTTCCTTCGCCGCAAACGTCGCGACGGCGTCGCGCAGCATCTCGATGTCTTCACCGAGCATGAATTGCACGCCGGGCAGGTTGATCATGTCTCCTCCGTCTCCAGAAAGTGTGTCGCACCCACCGATTCCTGAGTTTCGCTCAAATCGAATGAATACGCCGATTCATTGACCAATACAGCGGAAATTTTGCACAGTTTCGCGCCTCGCTGGGTGCTCCGTCAATAGTTTTCTGAGTGATACTCAGATATGATGCGGGCATGACAGCCGCTTCCGCCGACACCATGACAGCCACCGCCAAAGCCGACCGCGCCGACACGCCGCGCGCACCCGCCGGGCGCAAGTCCCAGCAGCGCGTGCAGGACATCCTGCGCGCCGGCCGTGAAGTGTTCGCCGAAAAGGGTTACGAGCATGCGACGGCCGCCGAGATCGCGCAGCGCGTCGGCGTGTCGGAGGCGACGGTGTTCAGCTATTTCCGCGGCAAGCGCGAGCTGTGCGCACGCGTGATCGCCGACTGGTACGACGAAATCATCGCCGCGTTCGAACACGGGATGCCGCGGGAGGCGTCGGTGCAGCAGCAGTTCGCGTTCATCGTGCGCACCCACCTGCGGCTGATGCTCGTGAACGGCACGGGGCTGTGCGCGCTGGTGCTGTCGGAAGGCCGCGCGAAGCAGCATGCGCTGAGCGACGAGCTCACCGCGCTGCAGCGCCGCTACACGGCGCCGCTGATGGACGTGCTCGCGCGCGGCCAGGCGGCCGGGCAGGTTCGCGCGGACCTGCCGCTGAGCTTGCTGCGCTCGATGGTGTTCGGGCCGATGGAGCACGTGCTGTGGGATGCGATCCTCGGCCACCGCAAGCTCGACACGGAAACGACGGCCACGCAGTTGATCGACATGCTGTGGGCGGCCATGCAGCCGCCGGCGCCCGAACAGGCGGCGCTGGTGCGCTTCCGGAACGAAGTCGCGGAAGCGGTGCGGCGGCTGGAAGGCGACGCATCGCGCGGCTAACGGCCGGGACGGCGCGCGCATGCCAGCGCCGCCATTGCCCCGGGGCGCCGCGCGGCTACGAATCCTCGCTCACCCGCAGCGGCGCGCGGCTCTGCTCGTTGTTCAAATGCACGAACTTGCGCAACAGGCGCATCAGTTCCTGCGAATCGTCCTCGCCCATCCCGTCGAACAGGCCCGCGCGCAGTTCCTGCACCAACGGCATCACGTGCGTAAGCAGCTCGACGCCCGCCGGCGTCAACAGCAAGCGCCGCTGACGCCGCGGCAGCACTTCGCGGACGATCAATCCTTTCGCTTCGAGCCGGACGGCGAGATCGGCGGTGGTCGACGTGTCGAGCGCGACCCGCTGCGCGAGCGTCACCTGATCGAGGCCCGGATTCTCGTACAGCATCCGCAGTACCGCGTACTGCACGGGCGTCACGTCCCGGCCCAGCTTCTCGTAGAACATCGCGACCGCGATCTGGTGCGCGCGCCGGATCAGATGCCCGGGCTCGTCGTACAGATCGAGCGGGAAAGCCGGCAGGTCGGCGGGATTCGTTTTTTCCATGAATGAGTCGATGACATAGGCGGCGCGCACCGGTTGCGCGCGCCGACGGCATGACGCCGCGTCGCGCCATTTCCCGGGAAAACCAGTATACCGTCCGCCTTGCCCCGGCCATTACCGATGAGTACACTGAATCTCATTCAGTACACGGAATGAAGATCGGGCCGCGCCTCGGCGGCACCGCCCTGAAGGAGACGACGCACATGTTTCTCAAGAACGCTTGGTATGTCGCGTGCACGCCCGACGAGATCGACGGCAAGCCGCTGGGTCGCAAGATCTGCAACGAATCGATGGTGCTTTATCGCGCGGCGGACGGCCAGGTCGCCGCGCTCGAGGATTTCTGCCCGCACCGCGGCGCGCCGCTGTCGCTCGGGTTCGTGCGCGACGGCGTGCTCGTGTGCGGCTATCACGGGCTGGAAATGGGTTGCAACGGGAAAACGGCAGGCATGCCGGGCCAGCGGGTCGGCGGTTTCCCGTCGATTCGCAGCTTCCCGGCGGTCGAGCGGTACGGCTTCGTGTGGGTCTGGCCGGGCAACGCGTCCGAGGCCGATCCCGCCAAGCTGCCCGCGCTGGCCTGGGCCGAGGATCCGGCCTGGGCGCACGGCGGCGGCCTGTATCACATCCGCTGCGACTACCGGCTGATGATCGACAACCTGATGGACCTCACGCACGAGACCTACGTGCATGCGACGAGCATCGGCCAGAAGGAAATCGACGAAGCGCCGCCGAAGACCACCAGCCATGGCGACGAAGTCGTCACGAGCCGCTTCATGGAGAACGTGATGCCGCCGCCGTTCTGGCGGATGGCGCTGCGCGGCAACGGCGTCGCCGACGACGTGCCGGTCGACCGCTGGCAGATCTGCCGTTTCACGCCGCCGAGCCACGTGATGATCGAGGTGGGCGTCGCGCATGCGGGCCACGGCGGCTACGATGCGCCGGCGAACAAGAAGGCGTCGTCGATCGTGGTCGACTTCATCACGCCCGAGACCGACACGTCGATCTGGTATTTCTGGGGGATGGCGCGCAATTTCCGGCCCGACGACGACGCGCTGACCGCCGAGATCCGCGAAGGCCAGGGGAAGATCTTCGCGGAGGATCTCGAAATGCTGGAGCGGCAGCAGCGCAATCTCGAGCAGTGGCCCGAACGCACGCTCCTCAAGCTCAACATCGACGCCGGCGGCGTGCTGTCGCGCAAGGTGATCGACCGGCTGCTCGCCGCCGAAAGCGCGGCGAGCCCGCAGCGGCCCGTGATGCCGGTCGCGCAGGCCAGGGAGGCGTCATGAGCGCGGCGCCCCTGACGGTGCGCGTCGCCCGCAAGTGGCAGGAAGCGCGCGACATCTGCGGCTTCGAATTCGTCAGCGAGGACGGCTCGCCATTGCCGCGCTTCGACGCCGGCGCCCATATCGACGTGCATCTGCCGGGCGGGCTCGTACGTCAGTACTCGCTGTGCAATCACCCGGAACAACGCGATCGCTATCAGATCGCGGTGCTGCGCGAGGCCGACGGCCGAGGCGGATCGCGCGCGATGCACGACGCGGTCCGGCAAGGCGATACCGTGCGGATCGGCATGCCGCGCAATCAGTTCCCGCTCGCACCCGATGCGCCGCACCACCTGCTGCTCGCCGGCGGGATCGGCGTCACGCCGATTCTCGGCATGGCGGAATGGCTGTGCTCGTCAGGCATGCCGTTCGACATGCATTACTGCGCGCGTTCGGCCGATCGCATGGCCTTCGTCGAGCGGATCAACGCAGCCGGTTTCCGCGATCGCGTCCGCTTCCACGTCGACGACGGCGATCCCGCGCAACGCTTCGATCTGGCCGCCGTGCTCGCCGGCGCGCCCGACGGCACGCACCTCTACGTCTGCGGCCCGCGCGGCTTCATGGATGCGGTGCTGAACGCGGCGCGCGCACGCGACTGGGCCGAAGCGCGGCTGCACTACGAGTTCTTCGGCGGCGCGGTCGCGTCGTCCGGCGCCGATCGCGCGTTCCAGGTCCGGCTCGCGAGCAGCGGCAAGGTGATCGACGTGCCGGCCGAATGCACGGTGATCGCGGCGCTGGCCGCGAACGGCGTCGACGTGCTGACGTCGTGCGAGCAAGGCGTGTGCGGCACCTGCCTGACCCGCGTGCTCGAAGGCGAGCCCGATCATCGCGATGCGTATCTGACCGACGACGAAAAGGCGGCCGGCGACCAGTTCATGCCGTGCTGCTCGCGATCGCGCAGCGACCTGCTGGTCCTCGATCTGTAGGCGGGCCACCCGACACGCGGCGGTCGGCTCGCCCGGCGCGTGTCAGCTTCCCTGTGCGCGGCTTCCGCGGCATCGCACCCGGGACGGAAACGACGACGCACGACTTCCGGACCGCCGCCATCCGCAACACGACATCGAACGCGTTGCGCGAACGGTCATCGAACGATCCGCGGCGACCTTCGACGAGGACGAGACCGCGATCGAGCGCTGCCGCTGCCACCCGAGCCCGTTTCACCCGCGCATGCGGGCCGCGTCCATCGCTCGACTCAATCGGCGAGCCGGCAATGCGACAGCTTCAACCCCGGCAGCACCGGTGCGTCGATATAGCCTTCGTTCACGCAACTGAACCGGAACGCTGACGACGTGACGAACGGCTTGATGTCGCCGCCGGGGAATTTCGGCTTCAGTGCATCCTGGTCGGCCACGTCGAAATGCGTGTCGAACTGCTCGCCACTCGCCGTCAGCGCGCCGAAGTACGTGCCGCCCGGGTCGCCGCCCATCCGGATCACGGCGCCGACGAACGCGAGGCGCTTGCCGTCGTACTTCGCTTTCGCCGCGGCCATGTCCTGCGTGTAGGCCTCGATCACGGCGCCGTAATGCGCGTCGATCGCGGGTTCGGCGCCCGAAGCCGCGCAAGCAGCCTGGTGAACGCCCGCCAGCAGCGCGCAGGCCGCAAGCGCGGCCGCCGCGAACGGCGTGGAAATCTTCTTCATGGGTGGTCTCCCGTCTAGCGTGATGGTTGGAATGATCGAAGCCCGGCGCGACGCCGGTTGAATTCGCTTGCGTTGCTTTAATCGTTCGAATGGCGGTACGCGACTGCGATCACTTCATCGCTCGCGCGGTCGTGCGCGGTGCGTGGCGTCGCGCCGAACGCGACGGGACAGGAAGATGACATGGTGCGGCCCCCGGGCTCTCTCGTGGAATTTCACTGCGTCTGATTTTGGCAGCTACGGTAGCAGACGGCCGGCAGCCCGGCAACCGGGCACCGAGCGTGGCCGGCCGACTCATTACAATTGCAAATGATTCTCATTACATATATCATGTGCACCCTGGTCGCAACGCAACGCCGCGGCCCGCAACACGATCCTTAGCATTCCTCTTCCCGCATCGATTCATGCCATCCCGTCGAACGCCCCGCCGTGCCCGGACCCCGCATCCGTGGCGCACACGTCTGCCTGCCCTGCTCACCCTCTGCGTCGCGAGCGGCGCGCAGGCGGCCGGCACCGAACCCGTTGCGCCCGCATCCGCCGCTGCGCCGGCCGCCGAACACGAACTCCCGGCGATCAGCGTCAACGCATCGGCCACCGTCGATCCGACGATCGGCTATCAGCCGCGCACGACGCGCATCGCGGGCGGCGACGAGCGTGCGCTGAAGGAGATCCCGCAATCGGTCGCGGTGGTCAGCAGCAGCGTGATGCAGGACCAGCAGGCGCGCTCGCTCGACGACGTGCTCGGCAACATCAGCGGCGTCACGCAAACGAACACGCTCGGCGGCACGCGCGACGCGTTCATCAAACGCGGCTTCGGATCGAACAACGACGGCTCGGTGCTGGTCGACGGCGTGCGCACGCCGGTGCTGCACAGCTATCTCGCGACGATCGATCGCGTCGAAGTGCTGAAGGGGCCGGCTTCGCTGCTGTACGGAATGCAGGACCCGGGCGGCGTGATCAACCTCGTCACGCGCAAGCCGGAAGACGCGTTCGGCGGCTCGATCTCCGCGTCGCGCACGAACCACGGCGGCAGCAACGCGCAGTTCGATCTCACCGGGCCGCTCGGCAAGCCGGGCCAGGTCGCGGGCGGCACGCTCGCCTTCCGGCTGACCGGCGAATACGACACGAGCCGCTACTGGCGCAGCTTCGGCCGCGAACGCGATGCGCTGATCGCGCCCGCGCTGTCGTGGCACGACGCGAACACGTCGATCGACGTCAGCTACCAGTACGTCGACTACACGACGCCGTTCGACCGCGGCACCGTGCTCGTGAACGGCCGGCCGGACGATGCGCTGCGCTATCGCCGCTACGAGGAAGCGTGGTCGCAAAGCAGCGGCATCCAGGAAACGCTGCGCACGCGCATCGAGCACCGCTTCACCGATGCGTGGCGCGTACGCGCGACTTACGGCTGGGGCCGCGACCGCTACGACCAGTTCATTACCCGCGCCACCGCGTTCAACGGCAGGACCGGCGCGCTGACGCGCTCGTCCGATGCGAACCTCGGACGCAACGACTCCGACCAGATCGCGACGCTCGGCCTGCTCGGCAACGTGACGCTCGCGGGGATGCATCACGCGATCTACGTCGGCGGCGAATACGAGCGGCAACGCAGCTTTCGCGGCGACACGATCCGCGGCAAGGCCACGACGGGCTTCAATCTCTACGATCCCGTGTACGGCCTGCTCGCGCCGGGCGGCGTGCCGAACCCGAAGCAGAGCGATTCGCGCTCGGTCGTGCATGCGTATTCGACGATCGTGCAGGATTCGGTGAAGATCACCGACCGCCTCACGGCGGTGGGCGGGCTGCGCTGGGAAAACTGGCAGCAGGAATCGGGGATGGGCCGGCCGTTCGTGTTCGCCGACCGTTCGCGCGGCAGCGTCTGGCTACCGCAGTTCGGGCTCGCGTATGCGCTCACGCCGGCGCTCACCGCCTATGCGAACGTGAGCCGCTCGTTCAAGCCGAACGTCGCGTCGAACGTCGCGGCGCCGCTCGCGCCGGAATACGGCCGCGTGCTCGAGGCCGGGCTGAAGTTCAGCCTGAAGCCCGCGATCACGGGCACGCTCGCCGTGTACCAGATCGACAAGCGCAACGTCGCGATCACCGTCGGCGACCTCACGTCGACGATCGGCACCGCGCGCTCGCGCGGGATCGAGCTCGACGTCGCCGGCCAGATCACGCGCCACCTGAGCGTGATCGGCAGCTATGCGTACACGAACGCGAACGATCGCGACAGCAACACGCCGCTCGTCAACGTCGCGCGCCACACGGGAAGCTTGTTCGCGGTGGTCGACACGGCCATCGCGAACCTGCCGGGGCGCTGGCGCTTCGGCGGCGGCGCGCGTCTCGTCGGCGCGCGCGCCGGCGACACGGCGAACAGCTTCACGCTGCCCGGCTACGTGACCGTCGACGCGTTCGCGGCGTACGAAACGACGATCGGCAAGTTTCCGACCCGCTTGCAGCTCAACGTGAAGAACCTGCTCGACAAGACCTACTATCCGTCGAGCAACAACAACCTGATCGTCGCGGTCGGCGAGCCGCGGCTCGTCACGCTGACGACGACGGTGTCGTTCTGACGGGCGCGCTCACGGACGCCAGCGATACACGACGATGCTCGACCCGTTGTAGTTGTCCTTCGTGATCACGTACTCGCCGGTCGAGCGCAGGTACGCGCGCACGCCGTACATCGAGTCGACGTCGTTGCCGACGTCCATCGCCGCCGTGTTCGAGTTCGTCAGCGTCGTGACGAGCGCGCCGGTGTTCAGGTCGAATATGTCGATGTTCGGCACCGTGTGCACATAGCCGACGAACAGGTAGTGGCCGGCGGCGGCGATCGATTTCGGGTTCGCGCTCGTCAGGTTGATCACCGGGTTCGGCGCGCTCGTGTTGCCGTTCTTCCAGCCGTGATAGACCTCGATGTGCCCGTTCATCGCGGTCCAGTCCCAGTTGCCCGCGAGGCCCTGCGCGAGGATCATCGTGTCGCTGTCGGCCTGGTAGATGATGCGCGTGACAGGCGCCACGCTGCTCGGCACGGCCGTCGTCACCGGCTTGCCCCATGACGGCTTGCCGGTCGCGTCGAAGCCCGTCATCGGGTAGCGCGTGATCACGTTGGAGCCGTTCAGTCCGGCCCACACGTCGCCGTTGCCGTCGATGTCGAAACCGGCCGTCACCTGCAGCGTCGTGTTGAACGGCTTGCCGGGCAGCGAGCCGGCCGGAATCGCGATGTAGCCGCTCGCGGTGTTGAAGTAATAGAAGTTGAAGTTGCCCGGGTTCTGGCCCGACGCGACGAGGATCCGGTTGCCGCCGACCGTCACGAGCTGGCCGAAGTGCTGGCCGCGCTGATAGTCGTTCATGTCGAGGCGCGGATCCTTCGGATAGGTGAACGGATCGACCGTGTTCGCGACGAACGTGCCGCCCGCGGTGCCCGTATACACATTGTTGCCGCTGAAGAACAACGTGCCGTCGGTCGCGGGATCGGGCGCGGCGATTCCCTCGAAGTTCAGCGCCTGCAGCTTCCATTGCAGCGTGCCGATCGGGCTGTACGCATGCAGATCGGTGCTGCCGTTGCGGCCGAGATCCCAGCCGCCGCCCCACGCGTTGTTCAGCACGTACAGGTTGCCGGCCGCATCCTTGCCGAGCGCCGCGACGCGCGTGAAGCGCTTGTCGCCGACCTGCCCCTTGATGCCCGTCGTCGTGTCGAGATAGCCGCCCTGCACGCCGAACGTGCCGATCTGCACCGGCAGCCCCGGCAGGCCGCCATACACCTTGATGTTCATGTCGGGCCCTTCGTCGCCCACCATCAACCGGCCCAACGACGCATCGAAGTACAGCGATGCCGGCCGCGCGCCGGCCGCCATCTGCAGCGTGTTCATCGCCGTGCCGGTCGGGCTGAACTGCGCGACGACGCCCGCGCTCTTGCGCGCGACCCACAGGTTGCCGGCCGCATCGAGCGCCAGCGCGCCGGGGCCGGTGACGCCGATGTCGCGCTGCCACACGCCGTCGGTCGTATAGACGCGCACGCGGTTGCCGTAGAAGTCGCTCACGTACAGCAGGTTGCCGGCCGTCGCGAGGCCCGTGATCACGTCCGCATACTGGATACCCGTCCACGTGCTGACCGGAATGCGCAGGTCGCGCTGGTTCGTGCTGCGGTTGTAGCGGCCCACCGAGCCGCTGCCGAACGTGCGGTTGTAGCCGAGCGCGACGAACAGCGACGTCGAATTGCCGGTGATCGCGCCGCCCTGGAATTCGTCGTGGATGCCGATCGTGCCGAGCGGCTGGCCGTTCTGGTAGATCGCGACGCCGCCCGCGTTCTCGTCCCAGCGCGACGCCGTGTAGATCACGCCTTCGGGCGCGACCCACATCGAGCGCGCGCCGTTGCCGACGTGCGAGGCCAGCGTGCCGTACGTGTTCGCGAGCCAGTCGGTCGAGTATTGCGCCTGTGCGTGGCTTGCCGGCGCCAGCATCGCCATGCACATTCCCAGCAACGCCGCGCGGATTTGTTTCATTGACATGAATAGTGCTCCAAGACGAACAATGGTCGACACTGTAAATCGCGGCGCATGAAATATTGGTGATCCCGGAAAATTCGCATTCGCCGTTCCCCGAATTATTCACTCCACGCCTTTTGCCGTCCGGCGCTTTTTCGTCAACGATCGCAAAATCTGCCAACCCATGCCAATACGGCCTGACAGCCTCGCGGCTTCGGCGCATTGCCCGGCATTTTGTTCCGGTTTTCCGAATGCGACCGAGTCATTTTTTCTTGCATGACCGCATTGCTTTTTCATTCCATCGAAAGCATTTCCATTATTACAAATTGAAATTGAAATGAAAGAGAAAAAATATTATCCGGCGCGACCGGCCTTTTGCGATATCGCACGGGGAAGGAAGAAGCGGGAGGAAACGGAAGAATACGGCGGAGAAAAGAGAGGCGACGGTATGGGAGCATGCGCGCGACGAGGCCCGCATCGGCCGCGGGCCCCGTTGCACGCGCAACGACTACCGCGTCAGAACTTCTGGCGCAGCCCGAGGCTCACGATTGCCTGCGAACGCGAATCGGACGAGTGACCGTTCGCCTTGTCGGACACCGACGCGGTCGCGGCCACCGGCCGGCCGAGTGCGTCGAGCGTCGTGCCCGATGCATGCTGGTACGCGCCGAGCAGGTACACGCTGGTGCGCTTCGACAGATCGTAGACCGCGCCGAGCGTGACGTTGTGATACTGCGCGCGGTTGTCGATGCCGTCGACGTCGCTGCCGCGCGTGTAGCTGTAGCCCGCGAACAGCTGCGTCTGCGGCTGCACGTTCCAGCGCGTGAACACGCCGGCGACGTTGAACGTCGCGTGGCCGCTGAACAGCGACTGCGCGCCGCTTCGGTACTGCACGTTGCTGTAGTTCACGCCGACGACGGCCGGGCCGAAGTCGTACGTCGCGCCGGTCGCGATCACCTGCTGCGACTGCGCGCTCGCATAGCCTTCGTTGATCGACGAATTGAACAGGCCGTCGTCGGTGCTCTGCCACTTACCCGCGGTCGGGTCGGTCGCGCCCGTCTTGCTGTTGTCCGAGCGCTCGTAGCCGACGCCCACGCGCAGCGGCCCGGCCGCGTACGCGGCGCCGACGCTCCACGTGTTGCGCTGCTTCATGCTGCCCGGCTGGCCGCCGAAGCCGTACAGCGCGCCGAACGTGAAACCCGAGTAGTTCGCGCTCGTGTACTTGATCGAGCTGTCGACGCGCGCGGTCTGGTCGAGATCGTCGATGTCGCCCGGGTGCGCGCCGAAGCCGCCGATGAACGACGACGGGCCGACCGGGCTCACGAAATCGTCGAGCGACGTGTACTGGCGGCCCAGCGTGATCGTGCCGTAGCGGTCGCTGCCGACGCCGACGAACGCCTGCCGGCCGAACTGGCGGCCGCCCTGGCCCGACGTGCCGTTCGCGATGTCGAAGCCGTTCTCGAGGACGAACAGCGCGCGCATCCCGCCGCCGAGATCCTCGGAGCCCTTGATGCCCCAGCGGCTGCCGGACAGGTTGCCGGTCGTGAGCCCGACGCTCGAATGGCCGGTGTACGCGCCCGCCGAGCCGACCCGTTCGTTGCTGCGATAGGTCACGCCCGCATCGACGATGCCGTACAGCGTGACGGAACTTTGCGCGGCGGCGATACCCGCGAGCGAGAGCAGCAGCGGGGCTGCGATCAGTTGCTTGTTCATGGTTTGGTGTCTCCGGGCGCTGAACCCGTTGTTCTGGCTGTTGCGAGTAGCGCGCGCGGGCGCCGACATCCGCCGGCGGTGCGAGACCGGCGACGTCCGCGCGCGACGATGCGGCGGGCATGCCCGCTGCGGCCGGTATGGTAATTGGAACCGGTTCCGCTCCAAAGCGGAATAATGACAACAGTTTCTTGTCAAAATTGAGATAGTCGGCGGCGCGGCCGTGCGCGCGGCCGACGCGCCTGTACAGCGCGGGGCGACGCGCACCATAATCGGACGCGCATCTTCCATCGGGAGCCTCGTCATGCATGAAACGACCCTGCTGATCTTCGCCGCCGTCGCGTTCGTCGGCATCGCGACACCCGGCCCGACCGTACTGCTCGCGCTGACCAACGGCTCGCGCTACGGCGTGCGCCGCGCGGCCTACGGTTTCGCCGGTGCGATGCTGTCCGACTTCGTGCTGATCGTCGCGGTCGCGCTCGGCCTCGGCGCGCTGCTGATGGCGTCGGCGTTCTGGTTCTCGGTCGTGAAGTGGCTCGGCGCGGCTTACCTTGCCTATGTCGGCATCCGGCTGCTGATGTCGAAGGGATCGCTCGACGTCGCGGTCGCACAGCGCGGCACGGCCTCCGGGCGCAACGCGTCGATCTTCGCGAAAAGCTTCCTGACCGCGGTGACGAACCCGAAGGGCTATCTGTTCTTCTCCGCGTTCCTGCCGCAGTTCCTCGATCCGGCCGCGCCGCTCGTGCCGCAGTACGTCGCGCTCGCGGTCACGTTCGCGCTGCTCGACGGCGCGGTGATGTTCGGCTACGCGCTGCTCGGCGCACGCGCGGTGCGGCTGCTGAAGCGCTCCGGCGCGCTGTGGCTCGAACGCACGTGCGGCGCGATGCTGCTCGCGCTCGCCGGCTCGCTGGCGCTGTACCGGCGCCATGCCGCGTAGCGGCACGCTCCGGTGAAAATCGACCAGCCGCCCCGCGCCGGCCTCCCCGGCCTGTCGCTCCGGCAACTCGAGCGCGCGGACCTCGATGCGTGGTATGTGTACCTGTCGAACCCCGACGTCTTTCGCCACACGAGCTGGAACCTGCGCTCGCCCGACGATCTGCTGCCGCTGTTCGACAACATCGAATCGGCCGATCCGGATTCGATCCGGCGTCTCGCGATCGTCGACACCGCGTCGGGCGCGCTCGCCGGGACGATCGGGCTGCATACGGTGTCCACCGTGAACCGCTCGGCGGAGATCGCGTACGACCTCGCGCCGTCGCACTGGGGGCGCGGTATCGCGAGCGCGGTGTGCGAGGCCGTCACCGCGTGGGCGTTCGCGCACGGCGGCTTCATGCGCATGCAGGCCGTCGTGCTGACGAGTAATGCGGGCTCCGCGCGCGTGCTGCAGAAGTGCGGCTACCGCTACGAAGGGCTGCTGCGCGCCTACAAGATGGTGCGCGGCACGCCGGGCGATTTCGCGATGTACGCGCGGCTCGCGACCGATTGACGTGCCCGCCGCGGCATCGGCCGCCGACGCCGCGACGCGATTGGACGACCCGCGCCGAATTGGCGACAATCGCCGTTCCCCTCATCGACCTGCCGCCATGAAAATCGCCGCGCTCTCCGACATCCACGGCAACCTCGCCGCGCTCGACGCGGTGCTCGACGACGTGCGCCGCCGCGGCGCCGACGTGATCGTCAATCTCGGCGACATCGTGTCGGGGGCGCTCCATCCGGCCGAGACGGCCGATCGCCTGATCGCGCTCGACCTGCCGACCATCAAGGGCAATCACGAGCGGCAATTGCTGACGTTCGAACGCGACGCGATGGGGCTGTCCGATCGCTGGGCGCACGACACGCTGCGCGCCGAGCACCGCACGTGGATCGCCGCGCTGCCCGAACGCCTGACGCTCGACGGCGACGTGCTGATGGTGCACGGCACGCCGGCGAGCGACCTCGTCTATTTCCTCGAAACGGTCACGCCCGACGGCTGCCGCGCGGCCACGCCCGACGAAGTCGCGCAGCGCGCGGGCGACACGGCGGCCTCGCTGATCCTGTGCGGCCACACGCACGTGCCGCGCACCGCCAAGCTCGACGACGGCCGGCTGATCGTCAATCCCGGCAGCGTCGGGCTGCAGGCGTACGCGGACGATCTGCCGCATCCGCACCGGATCGAGACCGGCTCGCCGCATGCGCGTTACGCGATGGTGTCGCGTACGGCGGCCGGCTGGAACGTCGAATTCCATGCGGTCGAATACGACTGGCACACGGCCGCCGCCGTCGCGGCCACGCGCGGGCGCGACGACTGGTCCGTCGCGCTGCGCACCGGCCGCTGCTGACCCGCACGCCCTGCCGCGTCATCCCGCGTTCCTCAGCGTCAGCCTCGCTTCGAGCCCGCCGCCGTCGGGCCGGTTGTGCAACGTGAGCGAGCCGCCCATCGCAAGCGCGAGCTGCCGCGCGATCGCGAGGCCGAGCCCCGTGCCGCCCGTCTCGCGATTGCGCGAGGTCTCCACGCGCCGGAACGGCTCGAACACCGCGTCGAGCTGATCCTCCGGGATCCCGGGCCCGCGGTCGAGCACGGCGATCACCGCGCCGCCGTCCGGCGCCGCCCGCACGTCGATCTCGGCCGCACCCGCGAACTTCAGCGCGTTGTCCACCAGGTTGCCGACGATGCGGCGCAGCGCCTTCGGCCGCGTGACGAGCGCGAGCGGCGCGCGGCTGTGCAGCGCGACGTCCTGCCCCGCATCCGTGTAGTCGCACACGATGCTGTCGAGCAGCGCGTCGAGATCGATGCGGCGCGCGGCCTCCTCGGTGCCGTGCAGCGTCCGCGCGTACGCGACGCCCTCCTTCACCAGATGCTCCATCTCGAGCAGGTCCTGGCGCAGCTTTCCGCCCTGCGCGTCGTCGTCCATCACGTCGACGCGCAGCCGCATCCGCGTGATCGGCGTCTGCAGATCGTGCGAAATCGACGCGAGGATCTGCATGCGCTCGGCCATGTATTGCGCGATGCGGTCCTGCATCGCGTTGAAGGCCCGCGCGGCGCGCGCGACTTCCGACGGCCCCTCCTCGCTCAGACGCTCGCCCTTCAGGTCGGGGCCCAGCGCGTCGGCGGCCTGCGCGAGCTGCTTGAGCGGCCGCGTCGCGAGTCGCACCGCGATCCAGCAGCACGCGGCCAGCACCGCGAGCTGCACCACGAGCACGGCCGGCAGCCAGCCCGACAGCGGCACGGTCGACATCGGATGGATGTCGATCGTCAGCGGCGAGCCGTCGGTCAGCCGCAGGTGCACCTGCAGATGCTCGCGGTCGCCGGGGATCGAATTCGCGGTCAGCGGGTAGTCGCCGCCGATGCCGTCCGAGATCGAGCGCTCGACGCGCGCCGACAGCCGCGCTTCCGGCGGCGTGCCGGTCTCGCCGGGCCCGAGGATGAACGCATAGCTGCGCCGCGCGAGACGCGGCAGCCAGGCCGTCCGCTCGGCCGGCGGCAGATGGTCGAGCAGCGCGACCGAGCTTGCGACCTCGCGCTCGATGTAGCCCATCATCAGGTTCGTGGTCGCCTGGTCGCGCTCGGTCACGGTGATCCAGAACGACAGCGTCTGCGCGAGCGCGAGGCCCACGCACAGGATCAGCGCGAGCCGCGCGAACAGCGAACGTGGCCAGTGCCACGGCGTGCGCGCGCTCATGGCGTACCGTCGACGGCGGTCACGGCCGACGAGAACACGTAGCCCTCGTTGCGCAGCGTCTTGATGTAGCGCGGTTCGCGCGCGCCGTCGCGCAAGCGCTGGCGCAGCCGGCTCACCAGCAGGTCGATCGAGCGGTCGAACGGATCGGACTGACGCCCTTGCGTGAGGTTGAGCAACTGGTCGCGCGTCAGCACGCGCTGCGGGTTGTCGAGGAACACGCGCAGCAGCCGGTATTCGGCGCCGCTCAGCGCGACCAGCGTGCCGTCCGCGTCGAGCAGGTGGCGCCCGGTCGTGTCGAGCTGCCATTCGCCGAACGCGAGCAGCGCGGCCGTTTCCGTCACCTGCATGCCGGGCGGCAGCATGCGCGCGCGGCGCAGCACCGAGCGGATCCGCGCGAGCAGCTCGCGCACCGCGAACGGCTTGGCCAGGTAGTCGTCGGCGCCCATCTCGAGACCGATGATGCGGTCGGTTTCCTCGCCGCGTGCGGTCAGCATCAGCACCGGTACCGTGCGGAACTTGCCGGCACGCAGGTCGCGGCACAGCGTCAGGCCGTCCTCGCCGGGCAGCATCAGGTCGAGCACGATCAGGTCGGGCGCGCCGTCGTCCAGCACGTTGCGCATCTCGCGGCCGTTCGCGGCCAGCGACACGCGCATGCCGTTCTTCTCCAGGTAGTCCGCGATCAGTTCGCGGATCGCGCGATCGTCGTCGACGATCAGCACGTGGTCGATCTTGTCCATGAGTCGTTGCCGGTATCGGTGTCGGGGTTCGTGCGGGGCGATGTCCGCCTTTATACCGCACGGCGGGCACGCGTTTGTATCCCAATGTATCCCGCTGCCGTGGCGACACACAACATTGCACACGCGCGGCCGGCCGGACACATCGCAGATACGTCGGCGCCGCCTAATGGGGCCTGTCGAAACCCGCCGGCCGCCGCCCTCGCGCCGCGGCCCGCAAAGATCAGGAGAACGCCATGCTGCCCCGACTCAAGACCGCCGCCCTCGTCATCGCCCTCGCCGCCACGGCCGGGCTCGCCGCCTTCGCCGGCACCCGCGACGACACGGCCGTGCAGGCATCGCCGGCCGGCATGGCCGCGCCCGGCTTCACCGGCATCGAGCGCTGGCACAACAGCGCGCCGCTGACGCTCGACCAGTTGCGCGGCAAGGTCGTGCTCGTCGATTTCTGGACGTACTCGTGCATCAACTGCATTCATACGATTCCGTACGTGAACGACTGGTACCGGAAGTATCGCGACCAGGGGCTCGTCGTGGTCGGCGTGCACACGCCGGAATATCCGTTCGAACGCGACGCGAAGAACGTCGCCGATGCGATCAAGCGCTTCGACATCCGGTATCCGGTCGCGCAGGACAACCGCTACGACACCTGGCGCGCGTACGGCAACCAGTACTGGCCCGCGCTGTACCTGATCGATGCGAACGGCAAGATCGTCTATACGCGTTATGGCGAAGGCGGGTACGACAAGACGGAGGCCGCGATTCGGGCAGCGCTTGCGCAGGCGGAGGAAGGCATGAAGGGTGCGGCGCGCACGCAGTGACCCGAACGGGGCGCGGGCGCGAGATTCGCTCGCGCGCCGCGGCCCTCATGCGCTCAGGTGCGCTTCGCGTCGGCCTCCGCCAGCATCGCCTCGCCGATCGCGAGATTGCCGTGCGCGACCAGCGCCTCGCCCGCGCCGCGAATGTCGGCCTCGGGCTTGTTCTGCCCGAGCTTGCGCTTGCCGATGAGCTGCGTGATCCCGATCTGCAGCCCGACGATCGATTGCAGCATCGCGTCCATGTAGTCCGGCGGCGCGTCGCCCATCTTCCACGGCACGGGTTGCGACGCTTCGTGCGTGCGCGTCAGCCGCGCGACCACGCCGCGCACGAACTTCTCGTCGTCGCGCACCGTGATGCGGCCGTGCGCATGCACGACCCGGTAGTTCCACGTCGGCACCGCCCGGTGCGTCGCCTGCTTGCTCGGATACCAGGTCGGCGAGATGTACGCGTCGCCCGCGCGGAAGATCACGAGCACCTCGTCGCCGTCCGCGACGTCCTGCCAGACCGGATTCGCGCGCGCGACGTGAGCATGCAGTTCGCCGAGCCCGCCGTCGTCGCGTATCAGCTCGAACGGCAGGTGGATCGCATCGAGCCCGCTCTTGCCGTGCGTGATCAGGCTGCCGAACGGATGCTGCACGATCAGCTCGCGCAGCGCGTCGGGGTTGGGTTCGTTGTAATCGGCGGGGATGTACATGTCGGCTCCACGGACGGACGGGGTGGGAATCGGGCGCGGGTGGCCCGTCATGCGTCGATTGTGGTCTCAAACTGGTTTATTCTGTAGAGCCGGTTTGAAACAATTTCAGCAGACCAGAATCATGGCAAGAACGGCCCGGATCGTCGAAATCCCGTCGCTCGGCGCGCTCGACCGCGCGGCCGGCGACCTGAGCCGGCAACTCGCGCAGGCATTGCGCGACGCGGTGCGCCGCGGCGACGTCCGCCCCGGCGACACGCTGCCTTCCACGCGGCTGCTGGCGGCGTCGCTGCAGGTGGCGCGCGGCACCGTCGTCGATGCGTATGCGCAGCTCATCGCGGAAGGCTTTCTCGAATCGCGCGGCGGTGCGGGTACGCGGGTCGCGCACGCACTCGCGGAACCGCCACCCGTCGGCGACCCCGAACCAACCACCCGCCATCAACGCCCGGTACGCGACGCCCTGCCCGAACCGGCCGCCGCCTTCGCGCGGCTTGCCACCGAATTCAGCCCGCTGCCGGCGATGCCGTTCGCGATCTCGGTGCCGCTCGGCCTCACCGCGCCCGACGACATCTGGCGCCGGCTCGGCAATCGCCTGCGCGCGCGCGGCCCCGGCGCACCGTCCGGCTATGCCGACCCGCAAGGCGCGCTGCCGCTGCGCGAAGCGATCGCCGATTACGTGCGCCGGTCTCGCTCGGTGCGCTGCGATGCCGGCCAGGTCGTGATCACGAGCGGCACGCAGCAGGGGCTGCATCTCGCGAGCCAGGTGCTGCTCGGTGAAAACGACCGCGCGTGGGTCGAGAATCCGGCCTATCGCGGCATCACCGCGCTGCTCGAAAGCACCGGGCGGCGCGACGCGATGGTGCGCGTGCCGGTCGACGCCGACGGCCTCGACGTCGACGCCGGCATTCGCGTCGCGCCCGATGCGCGCGCCGCGTTCGTCACGCCGTCGCATCAGTACCCGCTCGGCATGCCGCTCAGCATGGCGCGGCGCAATGCGCTGCTGGCATGGGCCCGCACGCATCGCGCATGGATCGTCGAAGACGACTACGACAGCGAATTGCGTTACGAAGGCTATCCGTTCCCGTCGCTGCAGGGCCTCGCGCCCGATCGCGTGATCTATCTCGGCACCTTCAGCAAGATCCTGTTTCCGTCGCTGCGACTGGGCTACGTGATCGCGCCCGACGATCTCGTGCCCGCGTTCTGCGGCGCGCGCGTGCTGATGGATCGCCACGCGCCGACCGCCGACCAGCACGTGCTCGCCGCGTTCATCGCCGAAGGCCATCTCGACCGCCACATCCGCCGCGTGCGCGGCGTCTATGCGGAACAGCGCGCGCTGCTGATCGACACGCTCGGCGCGCGGCTGCCGCGCGAGCGCGCGTGGGTGCAGCCGGGCGACCAGGGGATGCACGTCGTGCTGTGGCTCGCGGCAGGCATCGACGATCTCGACGTGGTCGCGCGCGCGGCCCAGGCCGGCGTCGCGGTGCGCGCGGTGTCGCCGATGTTCGCGCCCGGCACGGCCCGGCCGGGGCTCGTGCTCGGCTTCGGCGGATTCGGCCGCGCGCAGATGGAAGCGGCCGCGCAGCGGCTCGCGGACGTGGTTTCGTCGGTGGAATCGCGGGCCCGCGCGCGGTAAAAGGTTGTCGGCGGGCAACAAACGTAATCGTCTGTAAATCCTGCAAGCAAACGGCCGTTTCGGCCATCGGCACCGGGGTTCCGTTTGCTAGGATCGCGCGTCTTCCCTCCGCGCTCCTGCCGCCTTGAATCGCTTCGTGCCGTTTCTCCGACACGCGTGGCTCCGTTGCCGCGCCCGGGTCGCGCCGCTCGCCGCCGCGAGCCGCGCACGCCTTCGCGCGCTGGGTGCCGGCGCGCTGCATCGACTGCGCCATCCCACCCGGCGCGGCGTCGCGCTGACGCTCGCCGCGATCCCGGTGCTGGGCCTGCTGGTCCTGCTCGCGTTCGTGCCGTTCACGCCGAGCATCGGCGACATCCGCAAGGCGCGCATCGACCGCCCGGCGCGCGTGCTGTCGGCCGACGGCCGGCTGATCGCCGAATTCCGGCCCGTGAACCGCGAATGGGTGCCGCTCAAGCAGATCTCGCCGCACATGGTCGACGCGCTGATCGCGACCGAGGATCACCGCTTCTACGCGCATCACGGCATCGACTGGCGCCGCACGCTCGCCGCCGGCCTGCATACGTTCTCCGGCGACCGCCAGGGCGGCTCGACGATCACGCAGCAGCTCGCGCGCAACCTGTATCCCGACGAAGTCGGCCGCGCGCCGACGCTCACGCGCAAGGTGAAGGAGCTGATCACCGCGTTCAAGATCGAAGCTGTGTACAGCAAGGACGAGATTCTCGAAACCTACCTGAATACCGTGCCGTTCCTGTACAACGCGTACGGCGTCGAAATGGCCGCGCGCACCTACTTCGGCAAGTCGGCGGACCAGCTCGACCTCGCGGAAAGCGCGACGCTCGTCGGTATGTTGAAGGGCAACAGCTACTACAACCCGGTGCTGAATCCGGAACGCGCGGTCCAGCGGCGCAACATCGTGCTCGGCCGCATGGCGCAGACGGGCATGCTGTCGCCGCAACAGCTCGCGAAACTGCAACGCCAGCCGCTGCGCGTCGACTTCGAACCGCAGACCGCGCAGCCGGGCCTCGCGCCGCATTTCGCGGTGCAACTGCGCAAGTGGCTGATCGCGTGGGCCGACCGCAACAACTACGATCTCTACTCGGACGGGCTCGTCGTACGCACGACGCTCGATGCGCGGTTGCAGGAGATGGCCACGCAGGCGTTGACGCGGCAGACCGAACGGCTGCAGGCGATCGCCGACAGCGCATGGCGCGGGCCGGCCGGCTGCGGGCTGCGCAACGACCTGTTCCGCGGCTTCATCCGGCAGACGCCCGAGTATCGCCAGGCGCGCGACGCCGGGCTCGCCGACGTGGTCGCGGTCAAGCAGCTCGGCGCGAACCGCGAATTCGTGCGGGTGCTGTGCGAGCGCAAGACGCAGGTGCAGGCCGGCTTCGTCGCGATCGATCCGCGCAACGGCGCGATCCGCGCGTGGGTCGGCAGCCCCGACTTCGGCAGCGAGCCGTTCGATCACGTGGTACAGGCGCGGCGCCAGCCGGGCTCGACGTTCAAGCCGTTCGTCTATGGCGCCGCGTTCGCGGACGGCATGCGGCCGGGCGACACGTTCGTCGACCGCCCCGTCGCGATCCCGGTGGACGGCCGCGCCGTGTGGCGGCCGACCGATGCGGAACCGCCGACCGGCGAACCGATGACGCTGCGCGACGGGCTGGCGCTGTCGCGCAATCGCATCACCGCGCAGGTCATGCAGCATGAAGGCGCCGCGAAGGTTGCGCAGCTCGCCCGCGCGATGGGCGTGCGCGACAGTCCGCTCGACGCGGTGCCGTCGCTCGCGCTCGGCACGAGCCCCGTCACGCTGAAGGAAATGGTGTCCGCGTACGGCACGATCGCGAACCGCGGCGTGTACGTGGCGCCGCAGATGATCACGCGTATCGAGGATCGCGACGGCAAGGTGCTCGCCGCGTTCGGCAGCGCGCCGCCCGAGCGTGCGTTGCCGGTGGCCGCCGCGCAGACGCTCGTCGACGCGATGCGCGGCGTCGTCGATTACGGAACCGGCGCGGACATCCGCTCGCGCTACGGGATTCGCATCGACGTCGCGGGCAAGACCGGCACGACGCAGGACAACACGGACGGCTGGTTCATCCTGATGCATCCGCAACTGGTGGCCGGCGCGTGGGTCGGCTTCGACGACGGCAGCGTGACGCTGCGCAGCGACTACTGGGGCGCGGGCGCGCACAGCGCGCTGCCGATCGTCGGCTCGTTTTACGACGCGGCGCTGCGCGCGCGAGCGATCGATCCGCACGTGCAGTTCTCGCCTGACTTCCGGCCGCGCAGCGCGCCGGCGCCGAAGCGGCGCGCGCCGCAGCATTCAGGGCTGTTCGACTGGCTCAGGTTGTTCCGCTGAGCGCGACGGCGGCGGGTTCCGCCAGGAAATGCGCTCAGCCCGCCGCAAGCGTTGCGGCGAGCGCATCGAACTCCGGCGCCCATGCCGCGCGCCACGCGGCCCTCGTCGCGTCATCGACCCATGCACCGTCGATCCCGTTCAGCATGAATTGCTTCAACTCGCCCACGGTGAAGCCGAAATGGCTGAACATCAGCTCCCACGCCTCGCTCGGGTTGACCTTGTGCAGCGTCGGATCGTCGGTGTTCGGATGAATCTTCAATCCGAGGCCCGGCATCTTGCGCATCGGATGCAGCGCGGCCCATTGCTCCGGCGGCAGCGTGCGCAGGTAATACGAATTCGTCGGCACGACGGTAAACACGATCCCGCGCTCCGCGTAGCGCGCGCACAGCTCGGGGTTGTCGACGATCGTATAGCCGTGATCGACGCGGTCCACCTGCAGCAGATCGACGGCCGTCTCGACGTTGCGCCACGGCATCCCGAACTCGCCCGCGTGCGCGGTCGTGCGAAAGCCGGCCGCACGCGCGTTGCGGTACGCCTTCCAGAACAGTTCCGGCGGCCGGTCGTTCTCGCGATAGTCGATGCCGAGCCCCGCGACTTCGTCCGCGCGATTCGCCTTCATCCACTCGACGATCGCCACCGCTTCGTCGGGGTCCTGCTCGCGGTCGATGCTCGGAATCAGGCGCGCGCCGATCCCGAAATCACGCGCGGCATCGCGGATCGCCGTCACGATCGCCGCCTGCGCGTCCGTATACGCGATACCCGATACACGCACCGTTCCCGTCGGATTCCAGAAGAATTCCGCATGCCGCACGTTGTGCGCGGCCGCGTCTTCCAGATACTCGTATGCGATCCGACGCAGATCGTCGGGTTGCGTCAGCAGATACTTGTCGAGCGCGCGCAGCACGTGCAGCACGCCGACCGGCTTCTCGCCGCGCGCATAGAACGCGTCGATCTCCGCGCGCTCGATCGGCGCGCCGCTGCGCTGCGCGAGCGCGACGAACGTGTCGTGCCGCACCGCGCCGAGCAGGTGGCAATGCAGCTCGACCTTCGGCAGCGCGTGGAAGAAGGCCCGATGGGCCGGCGTGATGTCGATGCCCGTGCGGGCGGCCGGGACGTTGCCTGGTGTTGCCTTCATGTCAGTCTCGTTTCGGTAGTGCCATTGCGTCGCGAAGCCGTCTCTCAGTGCGGCTTCACGACGGTCCAGAAGTAATAGCCGAGCGGAATCGCGAGCACGACGAGCCCCCACGACACGTCGCGCCAGCGGCCGGCCAGCAGCTTGACGAGCACGTAGCACAGCAGCCCGCCTGCAATGCCGGTGCCGAAGCTGTTCGACATCAGCGTGAGCAGCACCATCGACATCACGGGCAGCGCATCGGTGAAGTCGTCGAAATGCGTATGGCGAATCGTCGCGAACATCGACAGCCCGATCAGGATCAGCGCTGGCGCGGTGGCCTCCTTCGGGATCGCGAGTGCGACCGGCACGAACAGCAGCATCGCGGCGAACAGCACGGCGGCAGCCAGCGACGACAGGCCGCTGCGACCGCCCGCCTCGACGCCGGCCGCCGATTCGATCAGCGCGGTCAGCGCGGGAATGCCGAACACCGGCCCGAGCGTCGCGGCGAGCGAATCGACGAGAAACGGCCGGTTGATGTTCGGCAGGTTGCCCTGTTCGTCGAGCAGGTTCGCCTTCGCACCGACCGCGAGCGCGGTGCCGAGCGTCGAGAAGAACTCCGCCGCGAAGAACGCGAACAGGTACGGCGCGGCGGCCAGGCTCAACGCGCTGCCGATATCGAGCTTGAACGCGATCGGCGCGATGCCGTGCGGCAGCGACACGAACGACGCGGGCAGGCGCGTGACGCCGAGCGGCACGCCGGCCGCGGCCGCGACGAGAATCGCGATCAGGATCGCGCCGGGCACCTTGCGCGCCTGCAGCACGATCGCCACCGCGAGGCCGATCAGCGCGACAAGCGCACCCGGCCGCGAGAAATCGCCGAGCGCGAACGCGTTCGTCTTCGCGTTCGCGACGACCATCCCCGCATTGCGCAGCCCGAGCATCGTGACGAACAGCCCGATCGACGCGCCGAGCCCGAGCTTGATCTGCACCGGAATCAGCCGCACCACGACGCCGCGTGCGCCGAGTATCGTCAGCAGGAAGAACAGCACGCCCGACACGCACGCGATGCCGAGGCCCGTCTGCCAGCCGACGTGCTCGGTCGTCGCGAGCGTCACGCCGATGATCACCGAGCCGCCGATACCCGGGCCGACGAGGAACGGCAGGTTCGCATACAGCCCCATCAGCGCGGTGAACAGCACGAACACGACGATCGTCGCGGTGGTCGCCGCGCCGCGCTCCATCCCGCCCGTCGCGAGCAGCGACGGAATCACGACGAGCAGGTACGCGGCCGCGAGAAACGACGTGACGCCCGCGATCGTCTCGGTGCGCACGCTGGTGCCGCGCGCGGCGAGCGCGAAGCGGCGCTCGAGCCAGTTGGCCGGCGCACGCGCCGGTATCGTGTCAGTCGCTGACATGGTGGTTCTCCCGTGATTCCGAATATTGTCCTGTGTCGGTTCGTGCAGCACGGTCTTATACTGCCGCGTACCGCATCCCGCCCGTCCCGTTCCGATGTCGTCCGATCGCTCGTCGCTGTTGCCCGCACTCACGTTGCGGCAGGTCCAGCATTTCGTCGTCCTTGCGCATGCACGCAGCTTCACGCAGGCTGCGCAGTCGCTGTCGCTCACGCAGCCCGCGCTCACCGCGTCGATCCGACAGATCGAGTTCCTGCTCGGCGGCCGCCTGTTCGCACGCACCGCGCACCGGCTCACGCTGACCACGGCGGGCGAGGCCGTGCTGCCGCTCGCCGAACGCCTGCTGAACCAGGCGCGCGGCACCTTCGACGACATGACGCGGCTCATCGGCGAACGCATCCAGACCGTGCGCATCGCGTTCATTCCGTCGGTCGCGGGCCGCCTGCTGCCCGCGCTCAACACACTGCGCGGCACGCACCCGACGCTGCGCTTCACGCTCACCGACCTGCCGAACAGCGCGCTCGTCGAAGCGGTGCGCGACGGCGTCGCGGATCTCGGCATCGGCGTGCGCGAACCCGACGGCGACGACGGCACGCTGCGCTACCGGCAACTGTTCGAGGACGAAATCGTGATCGTCGTGCGGCACGACGATCCGCTGGCCCGCGCGAAGAGCGTCACGTGGGCGAAGCTCGTCGATCGCGAACTCGCGGTGTTCGTGCGCGGCAGCGTCAGCGAATCGCTGCATCGCACCGGCGGCGCCGAAAAGCTGCGCCTGAACGTCGCGTACCGGATGGAATACACGGAGCCGCTCTATGCGCTCGCGCGCAATGGCCTCGCGATCGCCGTACTGCCGAGTCTCTATACGATGCATCTGCACGATCCCGAACTCGTCGCGCTGCGCGTCGACAAACCGCGCGTCACGCGCGCGATCTCGCTGATCTCGCTCGCCGCCGACGATCGCGGCCCGCACGTGCGGGCATGCCGCGAGTGGATCGCGAAGCACATCTGATTCCGTTCGCCGCGCCCGGCCCCCCGCGCTCAGGGCAGCTTCGCGATGCGCTCGACGAGCGTCGCGTAGAAGCGGTCCGCGTCGACCTCGTTGATCCACGTCGCGTTCGCCGCACGGCCGCTGCGCCCGTTCCAGTCGACGATCGTCTCGCCGAGCGTCCACTGCCCGGTCGTCTCGACCGCCACGTTCACCTTGCGTCCGCCGAACAGCGTCGGATCGACGAGATAACCGACGGCCGTCGGGTCGTACATCGGCGCGTCGTCGATCCCGCGCCGCTTCCTGTTGTATGCAAGTTCGGCATCCATGATGTCCGCGACGATCGCGCCGCAGCGATTGCCGAGCGCGCGCAACGGCGCGACGCGCGCCGGCGTGATCGGCGCCTTCACCGCGACGTCGCGCGGCAGCACGACGATCGGCACGCCGCTGCCGAACACGACTTCCGCCGCCTGCGGATCGACGTAGATGTTGAACTCGGCGGCCGGCGTAATGTTGCCGCGCTCGAAGAACGCGCCGCCCATCAGCACGATCTCGCGCAGCGCGGCGCGAATCTGCGGCGCCTCGACCAGCGCGGTCGCGAGGTTGGTCAGCGGGCCGAGCGCGCACAGCGTCACGCTGCCCGGCGCCGCGCGGCTCAGCGTGTCGACGAGGTACGACACCGCGTGACCGGCGGCGAGCGGCGCGCGCGGCTCGTGCAGTTCGACGCCTTCGAGCCCCGTCTTGCCATGCACGTTCGCGGCCGTCACGAGATCGCGCACGAGCGGGCGCGGGCAGCCGGCATACACCGGCAGCGTCTTCGTGCGGCCGGCCCAGTCGCGGACGATCCGCGCATTGCGTTCGGTCAGGTCGAGCGGCACGTTGCCCGCCACGGCCGTCAGCGCGCGCACGTCGAGCCGGTCCTGCGCGCCGAGCGCGAACAGGATCGCGATGGCGTCGTCCTGCCCCGGATCGGTATCGATGATCACCGTGCGGCGCGCGGCGTCGCCGTCGGCCGCGAATGCGCCGGTTTCGGGCAGCAGCGCGGTGCCGGCCAGCGCGGCGGACAGTTTCAGGAAGGTGCGGCGGGATGCGATCGGATGAGTCATGGTCGGGCTCAGAAAACGTGCCGGACGCCGAGCGTCGCCATCATCTGGCGCGTGCCGGTCGAACGCGCATACGCGAAAATCTGCGCATGATCCGCGTCGCCGGCCGCCTGCTGCGCGATCACCGTCAGCGCGACGTCGGTGCGTTTGGACAGGAAGTAATCGGCCTGCAGGTTCACCTGATGCCATTTCGGCCGCTTGTCGATCACGTCGTACTTGCCGTTCGTGAACGCATACGCGGCGCCGAGAAAGAGCTGCGGCGTCATCGTGTAGACGACGTTCACGCCCAGGTTCTGCAAGTGCAGATGCGAATGATCGAGGTAATCGTAGCGCACGTCGGTGAACATCGCCGCGAACTGCGCGCGGCCGATCGTGTAGAAGCCGCCCGTGCCGGCGATTCGCTGCCGGCTCGCGTACGCGGCCGGCGACAGCGCGCTCTTGCTGAAGATCAGCAGCGGCGACGCGTAGTCGTTCGCGATCGCGCCGTCCTGGTTCGTCGCGCTGTACGGATGGTTGTACTGCGCATAGACCGCGCTCCAGCGCAGCGGGCCGCGCTCATAGCCGAGCCCGAAGCTGTACGCGCTGTTGTTCGCGAAACCGGTCGCATTGCTGAAGCCGTACAGCGCGGTGAATTTCAGCCCGTAGTAGACGGGGCTCACGTACTTCACCGAGTGCTGCACGCGGATGTCGTTGTAGCCGTTGTCGTTGTCGCCGATGTTCACGCCGTTGCTTGCGATGATCACCGGCCCGATGTAGTCGTGGATCGCGTCGTACTGGCGGCCGAAGGTCAGCGAGCCATAGGTGCGATCGGCCAGCCCGACGTACGCCATGCGCCCGAACTCGCGGCCGTTCTGCGCGGCCGTGCCCGTCATCACGTTGAAGCCGTTCTCGAGCTGGAACACCGCGGACAGTCCCTGCCCGAGATCCTCCTTGCCCTTCAGCCCCCAGCGCGGGTTCTGGTTGGTGCCGGACAGCGCCTGCCACGCGTTCTTGCCGCCCTGGTTCGTCGCGAACCCGACGCCGGCCGAGATCAGGCCGTACAGCGTGATGCTGCTTTGCGCGCAGGCATGGGTCGCGAAGGCGCCGAGCATCGCGAGCGGAGCGAGCTTGTAGAGAGTTTTCATGCGGGTCGTGTGGTCGGTGGTGGGCCAGGCGCGGCAGGGTTCCGCGAAACTGGATTCGACTATACGAACCCGGATCGGATAATAAAAGTTTGCTTTCCTTATATCTGGATAAAACGGATTTATTCTCATCTCCACGCCTGCCGTGCTCGACGAACGGCGCTCAGTCCGCCGTGTCGCCGCTCTTCGGCAGCTTCGACCACGCGCCGCGCCCCGGCAACGGCGACCAGGCCGGGCGGGTCTTGCGGGCGCTGTCGATCACGACCAGGTAGCGGCCCGCGATCGGCGTGATGTCGCGATCGCGACGCAGCACCCACAGCGACTTGCCGGCCTCGACGCGTGCCTGGTAGTCGTCGTCGAGCAGGCCATGCCGGTCGAGGAACGTGTTCAGCGATGCGGGAATCCGCACGCAGCCCTTCGAGTGGCGGATGCCGAGCAGCGCTTCGAGCCGGTCGGGGTCGGTCGCATGCATCTGGAAGCGCATCGGCGACACGCCGCCCTTGCCCCAGCCGCGCTCGCCGTCCACCCAGCCGAAGTCGTAGATGCGCATGTCGCGGCGGCCGTAGCCGCGAATGCCGTTCTCGTTCGTCGTGCCTTCCGCACGGAAATCCATCGTGTCGGGCGAATGATGGAACACGCCGAGCGGCGTCAGAAAATGGTCGTACTGGCCCGGCAGCCCGGTGCCGACCGGCGATGCGCCGATCATCAGCCACGCATTGGCCGGTGTCGCACGAAAGTAGACGAACAGCGCCTGCACGTTCGGCGCGCGGTCGACCATCGCGACGTATTCGCCGGCGAGATCGCCGAGATCGGCGTCGGCGAGCGCTTTCTGGAGCCGCTCGCCGTACGCGCGCTGCTCGCTCGCCGGCACGTTCAGGCGTCGCGTGACTTCCTGCGTGAAACGCTTGCGCATGTCGAGCGCGCGCGCCGTCGCGTCTTGCGCCTCTTCGGCCGACAGCGGCGGATGCCGGCGCGGCGGGGTCGGCGGAGGCGGCTCGGCCTCGCTCGCGGGTGTGCCGGATGCGGCCGATGCAGGCGCGGCAACCGATGCTGCGGAAGCGGCCGACGCACCCGATGCCGCGCTCGCGGAGTCCCCGTGATTCGCGTGTGATGCGGCGGATGTCGGCGCGGCGGCGGATGCACCCGACCCTGCATGCGCGGACGAAGCCGGCTGCGTACGAGAGGCCGCCGACGCAGGCGACGCAACAGATGAGGATTGCAGAGCGGACGACGGAGCCTCTGACGCGGCAAAGGCAGGTCGTTCGGCGAGAGCGGAAATCGACACCGCGGCAGCGAGCCACACGTATGCGGCGACTGCACGGCTGAGGCAACGCGGCTTCGCAAAGCGCCGCGCCAAATGGGCAAGAATCATACGTTCGAAGCCATCGGCCGATCCGGCCGCCGCATGCTGCTGGTGCGAGCGGCGCATCTTCCGCGCAAGCCATCGACACGTCCGGCGCATCGCGTGCGCCCGGCGCCGACGCCTCTTCGCGGCGGAGCCGTTCGCTGTTGCAACGCGGGCGCTCCGATGGCGGCTAATGAGTCGTCAGGCCCCCCATTTTACTCGTCGATGCACGAATCGGCAGCGACGAAAACCGCGATTTCACGGCGGAATTGCGCTTCGTCACGCTTTGTTTCAACTCGTTGCCGCTTGCGTGTTCGTTGCGTGTCACGCTTGCGCGTTGGATGTTTTCGGCGCACGGCTGAAGGCTAGCGCGTTTCATCCGGTCGAGCGTGCCGCCCGGTTGATTCGCATCACAAAACATTTTGACGACCCGGCGATCCGGAAACAAAACCCGCCCACAGCGCACGCATGCCGCATCAACTGTACGACACGCGTGCGCATCGGCCGACTACTTCGAGATGGTTTCCAGCGCAATGCCCTTCGTGCGTGGGCCCATCCACCCGATCGCAGCCATCACGATCACCATCGCGCCCGCGATGAACGCGAACACGCCGAACGTGCCGAAGCCCCGCAGCACGGCCGCGATCACGAACGACGAGAAGATCGCCGAGAAACGGCTCCACGAATAGACGAAGCCGACGGCCCGCGCGCGGATCGACGTCGGGAACAGCTCGGCCTGGTATGCGTGGAAGCTGTACGACATGATGTTGCTCGCGAGCGTGAGGCCGATGCCGAGCACGATCAGGAACGCGCCCACCGTCGTCTGGCTGAACAGCAGCCCGCACACGACGATCGCCGCCGCCATCGCGACGATCACCGACTTGCGCTCGAAGCGGTCCGCGATCACGAGGCCGATCAGCGGGCCGAGCGGCGCGGCGAGCGCGATCACGCTCGAATACATCAGGCTCGACGTGATCGTGATGCCCTGCTTGATCAGCAGCGTCGGCACCCAGTTCGCGAAGCCGTAGAAGCCGACCGTCTGGAACACGTTGAAGATCGTCATCATGATCGTGCGGCTGCGATACGGCGGCACCCACATGTCGCGGAAGCTGCCGCGCGGCGGCACGGGCTCGGCCGGCGCGGGCGGCGGCAGCGGCCGCCCGTATTCGGCTTCGACCTTCGCCTCGAGCACGCGCATGATGCGATCGGCTTCGTCGACGCGGCCCTGCTGCGCGAGCCAGCGCGGGCTTTCCGGCAGTTCGCGGCGAATCCACCACACGAACAGCGCGCCGTGCGCGCCGATCAGCACGACCCAGCGCCAGCCGTCGAGGCCGAGCGGCGCGTGCGGCACGAGCAGGTACGCGAGGAACGCGACCACCGGCACCGCGACGAACCCCACCGCCTGCTCGCATGCGAACGCACGGCCGCGAATCTGCTTCGGCACGAGTTCGGAGATGTACGT
Organism: Burkholderia sp. BCC0506; assembly: GCF_902833145.1. Classification (GTDB taxonomy): domain Bacteria; phylum Pseudomonadota; class Gammaproteobacteria; order Burkholderiales; family Burkholderiaceae; genus Burkholderia. Next base: position 58,471 of record NZ_CADFEN010000017.1, read on the forward strand.
GCCGATCGTCACCATCTCGACGCCGAGCCCGAGGCCGACGACGAAGCGCCAGAAGTTCAGCCCGGTCGCGGTGTCCTGGAACGCCATCACGATGTTCGCGGCCGTGTACCACAGCAGCGACCATGTGAAGATCGCGCGGCGGCCGAAGCGGTCGGCGAGGAAGCCGCACGCGATCGTGCCGATGAAGAGCCCGGAGAACAGCGCGGCGATGAAGCTCGCGACGCCCGTGGTGCCGAACAGGCCGTGCGTCGTCGCGGAAAGGATGCCGCTTTTCACGAGGCCCGGCGCGACGTAGCCGCTGTACAGCAGATCGTAGAGTTCGAAGAAGAAGCCGAGGCTCAGCAGCACGACGAGCTTCCAGACGCTGCGCGTCGGCGGCAGGCGGTCGAGGCGGGCCGAGATGGAGCCGGGGTCGATGGAAGGGGATGGGGCTTGTGCCTGCGGAAGGCTGTCCGTTGAGGCCATCTTGGGCGCGTCTCCTGATCGTGTCGTGTGTTGTTGTCCGGCGACCGGCGAGCCGCCGTCGGGCGAATCGCTGCATTGTACCGGCACGCCCGTTCGATGCCTGTGCAGGGCAGCAGGTCGGCCGCATTGCGGGCGCCGAAGCCGTTCGATGCGCCCTTTTCCCGCCGGATAATGTGTAAATTGCGTAACCGTGTGTCCGGTACGGAACGCGTGTCGGCGTGGCGCTCCGGCGCCATCGGCGCTGCGCAGAGGCCGCGCGGGCCGGCAATCACGGGCCTGCCGCGCTGCTTCGCGCCGCCGGAATCGCCGCGAACGGCAAGACGCAATCGGTACAACCACGCGTTCCGCGCCCCGGTAACATGCTAGCGGGCCAACTACCGGCTTCCGGTGACCTTTCGGCAACCGGCATTGTCGGCAAATCGTAAGCATTCCATGTCCATACAACGACTCTCTCTCTACGCCCGCCGGATTGCGCTGATCGCGCTGCTGCAATTCGCGGCGATCGCGACCGCGTCGGCGTTTCCGGCAGCCGCTTCCACTCCCGTCGCGAGCGGGGTCGGCGCCACCGCGCCGGCCATCTCGCTGCCCGACGCCATCGCACAGCTCAAGCAGATGCAGGCCGAGCTGGACCGCATCAAGCAGCAGACCTCGACCGCGTCCAACAGCAAGGAACTGGATGCGCTCGACGACTCGACGCAGGAACTGAGCGCCGATGTCGCGAAACTGCAGAGCGATCTCACGCCGCAACGCGCGCAGGTGCAGGCACAGCTCGACGTGCTCGGCCCGCCGCCTGCCGCGGGTGCCGCGCCGGAAACGCCGGCCGTCGCGAAACAGCGGGCCGCGCTGGACGCGCGCAAGGCGCAGATCGACGCCGCGCTGAAGCAGGCCGCCGACCAGAAGACGAGCCTCACGAACCTGAGCGAGCAGTTCGCGAAGCTGCATCGCAGCCTGCTGAAGAACCAGCTCGCGTTCCGTTCGGGCAGCATCTTCAGCGCGCAGTTCTGGCTGCCGCTGTTCCACCTGTCGCCGGACGATCGCCAGCGGCTCCAGGATTTCGACGACGAGCTGCTCGACATGCTGCGCTCGTCGTGGGTGCCGGGGCAGCGGGCAATCACCGCCGCGCTGCTGATCGCCGCATTCGCCGCGTGGCTCGGCGGCCGCCGGCTCATCGAGCGCGGGCTCGCCTGGATCGCGCTGAACCGCCTGCCGCCCACCCGCTTGCGCCGCAGTGCGCTGGCGCTGTCGACCGCGCTGTCGACGCTTCTGGCGACGGCCATTGCCGTGCAGATTCTCTACCTCGCCGTCGCGCGCCACTACGAGCTCACGCCGTCGCTGACCGACCTGTGGGACCAGTTCGCCAAGCTCGCCGCCACCTGCGCACTGATCGCCGGGCTCGGCCGCGCACTCCTCTGCACGAAACATCCGTCCTGGCGCCTGCCCGCGCTCGCCGATCCGGTCGCGCTCGCGATGAAGCCGTTCCCCAGCATCCTCGCGGCGCTGCTGCTGGTGTCCGGCACGCTCGAATCGATCAACCGGATCGTCGACACCAGCCTGTCGGTCACGCTGTTCGGTCGCGGCATCGTGTCGCTCGTCGTCGCGCTGACGGTCGGCGCGTCGTTGCTGCGCGCGAACCGCGCGCGCAGCGCCCTCGCGGCGGCCGGCGAGGCGCCCGAGCAGCGCTCGACGCTCGCCGGGCTGATCCATGCCGGCGTCACGCTCGCGATCGTCGCCTCGTTGATCGCACTCCTGATCGGTTACATCACGGTCGCGCGCTTCATCACGTACGAGCTCGTGTGGTTCGAGATCGTGCTGTGCGCAACCTACATCCTGATCCAGTTGACGCGCGACGCGAGCGAAAGCCTGTTCTCGTCGAGCCTGTCGACGGGCCAGCAGATCAAGCACCTGTTCGCGCTCGAAGATCGCCACCTCGACCAGGCGCGCACGGTCCTGTCCGGCTTCGGCACGAGCCTGCTGATGCTGATCGCGGCGATCGCGCTGCTGACGGGCGGCTTCGGCACGACGCCGGGCGACCTGCTCGACAGCGCGGTCGCGATGATCGGCAGCCAGCGGCTGCAGAGCCTGAACATCATGCCCGACCGGATCATGAACGCCGTGATCGGGTTCGCGATCGGCTTCTACCTGCTGCGTTCGCTGCGCCGCTGGCTCGACGCCGAGTTCATGCCCGCGCTCGGCATGGATACGGGCATGCGCGTGTCGCTGATCACGCTGTTCACCAACGTCGGCTACGTGCTGCTCGTGCTGATGACGCTCGGGCTGCTCGGCGTCAGGTGGAACAATCTCGCGTGGATCGTCAGCGCGTTGTCGGTCGGTATCGGCTTCGGCCTGCAGGAAATCGTGAAGAATTTCGTGTCGGGGCTGATCCTGCTGACCGAGCGGCCGGTGAAGGTGGGCGACATGGTCAGCATCGCGGGCGTCGAAGGCGACATCCGCCGCATCAACGTGCGCGCAACCGAGATCCAGCTCAGCGACCGCTCGACCGTGATCGTGCCGAATTCGCAGCTGATCTCGCAGAACGTGCGCAACGTGACGATGGGCAACAGCACGCAGGGCGTCGCGACGCTGGTGCTGACATTCCCGCTGAACACCGATCCCGAGCAGGTGCGCGACCTGCTGCTCGATGCGTATCGCGAGCACCCGGCGATTCTCGAGAAACCGGCGCCGTCGGTGACGTTCAGCCAGCTCGCGCCGGACGGAATCACGCTGAGCGTGACGGGTTACGTGTCGAGCCCGCGGATCGCGAGTGCGACGAAGAGCGACCTGCTGTTCGAGATCCTCAAGCAATTGCGCGCGGCGGGGATCACGCTGTCGAGCCCGCAGATGCTGGTGGTGCAGAACATGCCGACGGAAGAGAAGTAAAACGAAGACGGCCGATCGCGTACCGCAGCTATCGCGACGGCCGTCTCCGGTACTACCGAAATGCCCATCGCCCGATGATGCCGGCGCTGGCAAACAGTCGAAGCCGCGCCGCCTCCCATTCGGCAAGCGTTCGCACCCGTTCCTGGCGGGCATCGGCCCATTCATCCAGCTCATACCAAGCCAAGTTCTACTCCTCTGTGCACGTAAATTTGTTGCGCAACGCCATGAAAATCACGACTGAGCCAACGGCAATTGCCGTAATGTCAGCGCCACCGGCAAACAATGGCCCGATAAATCCCAACCACAGGCGTGATCGACTTATTGCCACGAAATTCCACTCGAAATAATAACCATAAATGAAAAGATAAAATAACCCCAATCCCGCAAATACAAAAACAACAGTCACCGAGTAAATTTTTCTTACAAACGAAAATTTCGAATACTCATTTACAACCCGATCTCGATACCAGCAACAAATACGAATCGCCACCCAAAATCTAATTGGCGCCGCGATCAACATCAGCGCGAAATAAATCGCTGTGACATCAGGAAATTCAGATTCCTTTATCGCATTAAAAATAAGCGGAAATATTTCCCCAATGCTTTCCACTACAATTCGCGAATATGGCCAACGCGTTAATGCATCGTCCGGCGCGAACCATGCGATCAGCGCGCCAGCAAGATGCAGCACCAAGAGCGCTGGATTCATGCGATAAATCTTGATCATCAAACCAAAGATGTTCCTGGGTTCCGCGTCGTTACCTTCTACTGCCGACACCTCCTCATAGCGCGGCCCCTCCCTTTTTCGCGGCTTGGAACAAGCACGCCATCTCAATTCACTCCATTTACCCACAGGATTCTCTTATTTTCATACACATACGATACATTAAAAATAATTTGAAAGTTCCGTACTTGTACGATCATTTATTCCGGGCACGCCATCAGCGAATCCACGCAAGCGAAAACGTCCCCGTGCCTTCACCCAATCATCACTGCGCCAGAAAACAAAATAGCCGGCCCACGGACAGCTTTTCGCGAACTCGGCCCGATATATGGCATCATTCATAGGTTTCGGCTGTATTCGCGTTTGCCTACTTCATGTATTCGGCGGCTTTTTCTAGCGCGGCTTTAATACCTTCACCCGCCGCTCCAATTGCATCCCAACTATCGAGTTCATTCCACGCCATTTCTTACCTCTTTATTTTAAAAAACACCCACGAAAAAAAGATGAATATCCACGCAATCCCCGCCGCCACGCCAAATCCCTCTGCGCCACCCGCAAATATAGGGCCAATCAATCCAAGCAAAAATCTAGACTCCGAGATCGGAAGAACATTTATTTCGTAATACGGCCGACCAAATAACACAGCCGCCACCCCAAAAACAAAGAAGAACACCACCCCAACTGACAAAATCACCCTCTTAAAAAATGATTTTTTTATTATCGCCACTGTGTGGCCCCTGTCCACATAGAAAGCGCGAGCCGAATCAAATATCCTCACAGGCAAGAGCGCATACATAATAGAAAAATACAGCCCCATTACACCCGGAAAAGCAGATTTTTCCGCTGCCTCGTTCACAACCGGAAATACGCGACCGGCCCACGATACAAAATCCGCAAGAATCTTGTATCGCACCAGAACATCAGCGGGAGCAAACCATGCGATCAGCGCACCAAAGATATGCAAAGACAATATTCGCGGACAGTAGCGGTAATACCTCAACAAACCTTTCAATTCATCCATGGATTGCTTCACCTAGCATTCTTACCTGCGGGAATAGACCCTCGTTCGATAATCCGCCTTCATTACAACACCTCAAAATAGCGCCATCCACCATGACCACCAAAACCATCACGCGAATTGAGCCAGAGGCGTTGCATCGGAATCGATCGTATATAGGACAAGAAAATTTCAAGTAGACAGTGACAACAACTTTCTGTAGCGCGACTTTCCCGCATCCTCTCTGAACGAACATATCCATTTGTCGATTTCACAACCGGCCGGCCCCTTTACCAGTAAAGGTGCGGCACAAAGCAATGAAAATTGCAACCACGCCAACTGCGATAGCGACAACATCAGCCCCACCCGCAAATAACGGCCCGATCAAACCCAGCCACATGCGCGATCGGCTTATTGCAACAAAGTTCCACTCATAGAAATACCCACCAACCAAAATAGAATGAAATCCCATGCACATAAACATCAAGACAACGACAATCGAGTAAATTTTCTTCGTGACGGAAAATTTCGAATATCCATCCTCGACCCGAGATCGATACGAATAACAAAAACGAATTGCCACCGAAAGTCTCATCGGAATCGCAACCAACATCAGAAAAAAATACAGCGCCGTCACGTCGGGAAATTTGGATTTCTTTACCGCCTCTGGTAGCAAAGGAAATATCTCTCCAACGTTAGCTACCGCTATCTTCATAAATGGCCAACGAGTCAACGCATCATCCGGCGCAAACCAAGCAATCACCACACCAGACAGATGCAAAGCCAAGAGTGCGGGACTCATTCGATAAATCCTGATCATCAGGCCAAAGATGTTCTTGGGCTCAGTGTCGCCCCCCGCCTCCTCCCTCCTCGGTCCATAGCCCTCTCCCTCCTCTTGTTCCTTGGGACAAGCACGCCACCTTGCCCCCTGACGTTCTTTCATATAAATGCCCAATTAAATCTCGTAAATTTATCGACCTCGCTCCACCTGCGCCTCGCACTTACGACCCAACTCACACACCGAAAGAGCTCGTTCCGCCGGAATCAAATCACGACCCGCAACACCTTTTTTCAACAAAAACATGCAACACAACAAAGCAACAATCGCAACACTCGCCACAACAAAGCAAATAACCAAATACCCACCAGCAAATAATGGTCCTATCATTCCGAGCCAGAACCTCGATTTTCCGACTGACATGAAATTCCAGTCAAAATATTGGCCGTGGAAAATCAGAAGGAACACACTCCCAGACAAAAACAAAATCGCAACCAGAAATGCACAAATCTTCCGTTTCCACGAGTAGCCGAAGTACCCAGCTACTATCTCCCCCCTCTCCACATAGCAAAGACGGAAAGCTTCAAATATTCTGATCGGTATCGCGGCCAACAACAGTGAGAAATAGAGCGCTGTGACATCCGGAAACAGAGATTTCTCGATTGCCTTAGGTAGCAATGGAAATACTTCGCCGATGGCGGTCACCACTGGCTTCAGCATTGGCCAGCGCTTCAGCGAGTCATTAGGTGCAAACCATGCGATCAGCGCACCCGCGAGATGCAAAGCCAAGATTGCAGGGCTTCGACGATAAAACTCGATCAGGGAGAAAAGGACATTTTGATGCCATGTGCCTTCCCCCTTCGCAATCAATAGTGGCCGACAATGTGCTCCCTCTTCGCTCCCATTAGCACATGCATGACCTGTCGATTCCCGCAACCATTTCATACGTATACCTAATCAATGTGTCGAAACGTTACCAAATCGAACCCACCACTCACACTAGCCACCAGCGATATGCAACGCCATGAAGATATAGAAATAATTGAAAGAAAACAAGAAATTGGCTTATTTTCATACACATACGAAACATCAAAAAATGATTCCAAATCCCCGTACTTGTACGATTACTTGTCCTGACGCACCATAAGCGAATCCACTCACGCGAAATATCCCACCCTCGCCCAATCAATCACCGCACCAGAAAACAAAAAAGCCGGCACATGGCCGGCTTTTCCGCTTGAAACGATAACAACTCGACATCAGTCGCCCGATGAAATCAGCGCAAACAACCCGCCAATCCCACCCCGACATCAAACATCGAACTTCACCCCCTGCGCCAGCGGCAGTTGCCGGCTGTAGTTGATCGTATTCGTCGCACGGCGCATATACGCCTTCCACGCATCCGAACCCGACTCGCGCCCGCCGCCCGTTTCCTTCTCGCCGCCGAACGCGCCGCCGATTTCCGCGCCGCTCGTGCCGATGTTCACGTTGACGATCCCGCAATCGCTGCCGGCCGCCGACATGAACTGCTCGGCCTCGCGCATGTCGTTCGTGAAGATCGCCGACGACAGGCCTTGCGGCACCGCGTTGTGCACCTCGATCGCATCGTCGAAGTTGTCGTAGACCATCACGTACAGGATCGGCGCGAACGTCTCGCGCTCGACCACCGCCGATTGCTTGGGCATCCGCACGATGGCCGGACGCACGTAGTACGCATCCGGGTGACCGACATCGACGCGCTCGCCGCCCTTCACTTCGCCGCCCTGCTCGCGCGCATCGGCCAGCGCCTTCTGCATCGCGTCGAACGACGCACGATCGACCAGCGGGCCGACCAGCGTGCCTTCTTCGAGCGGGTTGCCGACCTTCACCGACGCGTAGGCCTTCTCGATGCGCGGCAGCAGTTGCTCGACGAGGCTGCGATGCACGATCAGGCGGCGCAGCGTCGTGCAGCGCTGGCCGGCCGTGCCGACCGCCGCGAACGTGACCGCGCGCACGACGAGGTCGAGATCCGCGCTCGGCGCGACGATCATCCCGTTGTTGCCGCCGAGTTCGAGGATGCCGCGTGCCAAGCGCTGGCTCAGCACCTTCGCGACTTCCTGGCCCATCCGCACGCTGCCCGTCGCGCTGACGACCGGCACCTTCTTCGACGCCGTCAGCACCTCGCCGACATCGCGCATGCCGAGCACCAGCTGGCTCAGCTCCGCCGGCGCGACGCCCGGATGCGTCTTGTCGAACTCGCGCAGCGCCTTCTGGAGCAGCACGTGGCACGCGATCGCGGTGAGCGGCGTCTTCTCGGACGGCTTCCACACGACCGAATCGCCGCACACGAACGCGAGCGCCGCATTCCACGCCCACACCGCGACCGGGAAGTTGAACGCCGAAATCACGCCGCACACGCCGATCGGGTGCCACGTTTCCATCATCCGGTGGCCCGGGCGCTCGGACGCGATCGTGAGGCCGTAAAGCTGGCGCGACAGACCGACCGCGAAATCGCAGATGTCGATCATTTCCTGCACTTCACCGAGGCCTTCCGACGTGATCTTGCCGGCTTCGAGCGTGACGAGGCGGCCGAGCTCGGCCTTGTGCTCGCGCAGCACGTTGCCGAACACGCGCACGAGTTCGCCGCGCACCGGCGCCGGCACCGTGCGCCACTTGAGGAATGCGTCGTGCGCGGCGTCGATCTTGCGCTCGGCGTCGGCGGGCGTGTCGACGGCCAGCGTCGCGAGCGTCGCGCCGTCGAGCGGCGAACGCGCGGTCAGCGCGTTGCCTTTCCACTGGGCGAGATCGATGTCGAGCGCGGCAAGAATGTCGTTGAATTGCATCACTTCCTCTTCAGGGACAGATTGATCGGTGCGGCGGCAGCGCCGCCCGCGTGATTCGATTGGAGCGCGTTCGAGCGCCTTGTGCAAGCGGATGCGCCCCGCGGCGGGCCCCGGTGCGCCATCCGGCGCATCGCGCTGCGCCGCCGCCGGACACCCCGGCCGGACGGCGCGCCCCAGCCTCGCGAGGCACGATCCATGAAACACATTGTCGATGGCCACAAGTCGGGCCGCTATTGATATTAACTCACGACTTCATTCCCAAAACGCAACAACTCGACAACCGGTCCGACGCGTTTTCGTGCCGATTCAGGACTTTTCCAAAGCCCGAACGCGGGTGCCCGGACGCGTCCCGGCATGACGCAAGTTGATGACCATCCCGCATCACCCTGTTCGGAAATATCGTTTGCCGCTCGCGCACCGGGCACACACAATCGGTGCGACGTCGAGGTGCAGCGCACCCGGCGCGCCGCCGGCCGTCACTACGGCAGCCGGACGACCGACGAACGCGACACGCACCACGGCCCGGCTCAGCGGGTCCCTCAGCGAGCCCGATCGGCACCGCACCACCGCTGCCCGGCCGCGGCCGGCAACGCGTCGCGCTTCGTCACCGAAAAACAATCCCGGAGACAGCGCCCAGCACCCGCCATGCATTCAGATGCCCGCCCCGATTCGTCCCGTCCGTCCGGCTCGCCGCCCGCGAAGCCGTCCCTCCACCGCGCGTTGCAGGCCCGCCATCTCCGGATGATCGCGATCGGCGGCTCGATCGGCACGGGCCTGTTCGTCGCGTCCGGCGCGTCGATCTCGCAGGCCGGCCCCGGCGGCGCGATGCTCGCGTACATGCTGATCGGCCTGATGGTCTATTTCCTGATGACGAGCCTCGGCGAGATGGCCGCGTTCATGCCGGTGTCCGGCTCGTTCGCGACCTACGGCGCGAAGTTCGTCGACGAAGGCTTCGGCTTCGCGCTCGGCTGGAACTACTGGTACAGCTGGGCCGTGACGCTGGCGGTCGAACTCGTCGCCGCGCAGCTCGTGATGCACTACTGGTTCCCGCACGTGCCGGGCGTCTGGTGGAGTGCGCTGTTCCTCACCTTGATCTTCGCGCTCAACGCGCTGTCGGTGCGCGGCTTCGGCGAAGCCGAATACTGGTTCGCGCTGATCAAGGTGCTGACGGTGCTCGCCTTCGTCGGCGTCGGTCTGCTGATGATCTTCGGGATCATGCAGGGCGGCCCGAGCGCCGGCTGGGGCAACTTCACGATCGGCGACGCGCCGTTCGTCGGCGGCTGGGCAACGATGCTCGGCGTCGCGATGATCGCGGGCTTCTCGTTCCAGGGCACCGAAATGATCGGCGTCGCGGCCGGCGAATCGGAAAACCCGCGCACGACGATCCCGCGCGCGGTGAGCCAGATCTTCTGGCGCATCCTGCTGTTCTACGTGTTCGCGATCTTCGTGATCGGCGTGCTGATTCCGTACACCGACCCGAGCCTGCTGAAGAGCGACGTGACCGATATCGGCGTGAGCCCGTTCACGCTGGTGTTCCGCCACGCGGGCCTCGCGTTCGCGGCCGGCGTGATGAATGCGGTGATCCTGACGGCCGTGCTGTCGGCCGGCAACTCGGGCATGTATGCATCGACGCGCATGCTCTACAACCTCGCGGTCGAAGGCCGCGCGCCGAAGTTGTTCGCGAAACTGTCGCCCGGCGGCGTGCCGCGCAACGCGCTGTATGCAACCACGGCCATCGGCGCGCTGTGCTTCCTCACGTCGCTGTACGGCGACAAGACGGTCTACCTGTGGCTGCTGAACACGTCGGGCATGGCCGGCTTCATCACGTGGCTCGGCATCGCGGTCAGCCACTACCGGTTCCGCAAGGGTTTCCTGAAACAGGGCTACCGGCTCGACCAGTTGCCGTACCGGTCGAAGTGGTTCCCGTTCGGTCCGCTGTTCGCGTTCGCGCTGTGCGCGGTCGTCGCGCTCGGCCAGGACTATCAGGCGTTCCTCGCCGACAAGATCGACTGGACGAGCGTCGCCGCGACCTACATCGGCCTGCCGTTCTTCCTCGCGATCTGGCTCGGCTACGTGCTCGTGCGCAAATGCCGCCTGGTGCGCTACGCGGACATGGAAATCGCGCCGTGGATCGAACGCAACGCGGTGCCCGACGCAACCGAACAGGCGAACGCCGGCTATCCGGCCTACGTCGCCCGCCCGGTCAACCCGACGCCGGGCGCCTGACGCCCGGCCACGCGCCGGCCGCCGCCCCTGCGCGGCGATCACCGCGCTGAAAACCCCATTCGACGCGGCGCGCGCGTTCAGGCAAGATCGACGCGCCGTTCCGTTTTTCGCCGTCACGAATCACCGAAAAGCATGCAGAACTTCTACGAAGCCACCGTTACCCGCCAGCCCTACCCGCAACTGACCGGCACGATCGATACGCAGGTCTGCATCGTCGGCGGCGGCCTCGCCGGCCTGTGCACGGCACTCGGCCTCGTCGAGCGCGGCGTGAGCGACGTCGTCGTGCTCGACAGCGAACGGGTCGGCTTCGGCGCGTCGGGCCGCAACGGCGGCTTCGTGTTCGGCGGCTACAGCCTCGACAACGCCGACCTGCTGCGCACGCTCGGGCGCGACGAAGGGCGCCGGCTGTACCGGCTCACCGTCGACGCGGTCGACCTGATCCGCGCGCGCATCGCCCGCTACGGGATCGACTGCGACATCGTCGACCAGGGCGTGATGCTCGCGAACTGGTTCGACGATCCGTCGCGGCTCGACAGCGTGCGCACGCTGATGAAAAACGAGCTCGGCGTCGATTGGGCGCCCGTGCCGACCGGCGCGCTGCGCGAGCGGCTGAAGACGCGGCGCTATCACGGCGGCCTGTTCGAGCCGAACGCATTCCATTTCCATCCGCTCAAGTACGTGCTGGGTGTCGCGGCGGCGGCCTCGCGCGGCGGTGCGCGCGTGTACGAGCGCTCGGCCGCGCTGGGCATCGCGCGCGACGGTGCCGGATACGTCGTGCGCACGGCGCAGGGCGCGGTGCGCGCGAAGGACGTCGTGTTCGCCGGCGGCGGCTATGCGCGCGGCGTGTCGCCGCGCATCGAGCGCGCGGTGCTGCCGATCGCGACCTACGTGATCGCGACCGAGCCGCTCGGCACGCGCCTGCCCGATGCGATCGACGCGCCGTACGCGATCTACGACACGCGCTTCGCGTTCGACTACTACCGTCCGCTAAAGGACACGCGGATCCTGTGGGGCGGCCGGATCTCCGTGCTCGACCGCGGCCCGGACGCGATCGCACGCCTGCTGCGGCGCGACCTGCTGCGCGTGTATCCGCAACTGGAAGGCGTGAAGGTCGAGTACGCGTGGGGCGGGCTGATGAGCTACGCGCGGCACAAGATGCCGCAGATCGGCCGCGACGCGGACGGCGTATGGCACGCGATCGCGTTCGGCGGCCACGGGATGGCGCCGACCACGGTGGCCGGCGAGACGCTCGCCGCCGCGCTGGCCGAAGGACGGCCGGTGCCGGACGGCTTCGCCGCGTTCGGGCTCACGCGCACGTTCGGGCTGGCCGGCCTCGCCGCCGCGCAGCTCACGTATACGGCGTACCAGGCCCGCGATGCGCTCGCCGCCTGCCGCCGCTGAGCGCCCGCGACGGCCTTGCCGATTAGAGCGGAAGGTCGGCCGGGCGGCCATTTCCCACATGCTAGAATGCCTTCTCCAAGCCGCCGCGAACCACAACAAAGTCACATGAAAGCAGGAAGCAAGGCCGCCACGTCCGACCCCCGCGCGCTTGCGTCCGATGCGCGGCGTAAATACGATCCCGAGCAAACCAAGCGCAACATCCTCGACGTCGCCACGCAGGAATTCTCCGCGATGGGCCTCGCCGGCGCGCGCGTCGACGCGATCGCCGAGCGCACGAACACGACGAAGCGCATGCTCTATTACTACTTCGAAAGCAAGGAAGGCCTGTACGAGGCCGTGCTGGAGAAGGTGTACGGCGACATCCGCGCGCTCGAGCAGGAACTGCACGTCGGCGACATGGAGCCGCGCGAAGGCATGCGCCGTCTCGTCGAGTTCACGTTCGACTATCACGACAAGCATCGCGACTTCGTCCGCCTCGTGTCGATCGAGAACATCCACGGCGCGAAGTATCTCGAACAGCTGAAGTCGTTCAAGAACCGCAACGTCAGCATCATCAAGACGCTCGAGGAACTGCTCGAGCGCGGCGCGGCCAGCGGCGCGTTCCGCAAGGACATCGACGCGTTCGACCTGCACCTGCTGATCAGCTCGTTCTGCTTCCATCGCGTGTCGAACCGCTACACGTTCGGCGCCGCGTTCGGCCGCGATCCGTCGGCGCCGCGCCTGCGCGCGCGGCATCGCGACACGATCGCCGACGCGGTGCTCCGCTACGTGGCGGCGTAAGCGGCGCAAGCCGCGCCAGCAGCCGGCCGGGGCGCCGAGCGTCCACGCCCCTTTGCACCGCGGCACCCCGGCGCATCAGTCCGTCGGCGCGGTCGACGCCAGCGCGATCCGCGCCTTCTCTTCGGGGCTGCCCGCCACGTAATACTTCTTCGCCCAGCTCGAATCGGGCGCGAGCGCGAGCCGCGCATGCGCGCCCGTGCCGCGCCGCTTCGCGTCGATCGCCAGCGCGCGGGCGCGATAGTGCTCGTAAAGCCGCAGGAATTCCGCGAGATAGATCGCCGCGATCCGCTTGTCGCGGATCTCGAGCAGGTTCTCGTCGTTGTACTGTTCGGAATTGCGGCTCATGTTCGCCGAGCCCGTATAGACGACCGGATTCGCGCCTTCCGCATCGATCACGATGAACTTGTGATGGATCACCACGGGCGGAAACGCCGGCGCCGGTTCGCCCGGAAAGAGCCGCAGCTCCGGCTCGAAGCCTTGCGGCACCGTGGCCGGCGAGAAATACGACGCGTCGATCACGTCGTGGTTGTCGCGGCTGCGGTGGTACAGCTCGAGGTTCGCGAGCGTCGCCGCATCGAGCGTCTGCCCGGCCTGCCGCGCGGCATCGGCCTTCGTTGCACTGCCGACGTTGATCCGGTTCACGAGGCCGAACATCATCAGCCCGCGGTCGCCGGCCGCGAAACACGCATCGCGCAGCGCCGCGTCGGTCGGCATGAACAGGCAGAACGATACCGAATGCTTCGCGGCCGCGATCGCGGCGACGATCGTATCGATCTCGGTACGCCGCCCCGCCGGCTCCGGCGAGTACGCGACGCGCACCTGCGCGCTGCCGATCGTCATCGGCGCCGACCAGCCCGGCGACAGCCGGGCGGTCTCCGCAATCGACGGATTCCCGGCCAGCGCACGGGCGCGATCGTTGTACAGCGCGGCGAGCGCGGGCGAATCGAACGCATGCAGCACGTTGGCCTGCTCGGTCAGCCCCTCGGTCGTGAAGTTCGCGGAACCGGTCAGCACGCGCGCGGGCGCCGGGCTCGACGGCGCATCGGTCACGATGAACTTGTCGTGCATGATGTGCGTCTTGTCGCGCGGCGCGAGCGTCGCGAGGCCTTGCAGCGCATCGACGGCCGGCTGGTTCGGCGACGGCAGCGGCGGCTTGCCCTTGCGCGCCGTCGCGTGCGCGTCGTAGACGATCGCGAGCGACGCCTCGCCGTGCCGGCGGCCGAACGCCTCGAACGCGGGCAGCGCCCACAGCGTGTCGGTCAGGTGATAGACGGCCGACACCGCGCGCGACGCCGGATCGAGCATCTGCGCGAACACCTGCTCCATGTCGTTCGCGAGCCACGTGCGCAGTTTCAGCGCCTGTGCGGCGCTCGGTGCCTCGTTCGGGGCGAGGCCGAGCGCAGCCACCTGCTTCGCGAACGCCTGCGAGCTGACCACCGCGCGGTTGAACCACGTGCCGATGCCGTCCTCGATGTGCGCGGGCAGCACGACGTCGCACACGCCGGCTTGCGCGTCGAGCACCTGCAGGTTCGCCGGCGTGCCGACGACCGGATAGACGTCGTAGCGGAACGACGCACCGCGATCCTGCGGATCGATGCGCGCATCCCACCACATGAATTTCTGGATCGGCGCCTGGTCGGTCGGCGCATCGCCCTGCGTGTCGGCGGCCGGGCCGTCGAACGTCAGGCGGTTGGGCAGCCAGCTGTCCGGCGCACGCGTCTTGCCGTCCGCCGACCAGAAGCCCGGCGTGCGCCGGATCGCGAAGCCGAGGAAATCGGCCCGCGACGCCGCATCGGGCCAGTCGAAAGCCAGCAGGACGAGGGTGGGGGAAAGATAGCTGCGCACGCTGACGGTCATTCGTTGCTCCCTGGCCTCGCGGCCGTTCGAGGTGAATGGGTCAGTCTTGACGACGGTTCTTCCCGTGCGATGACCGTTCGATGAACCTTGTATGTCGGCCGCGCGTCAGTCGCACACGAGCAGCTCGATTCCGCGCGCGGTCAGCGCGCGGCGCAGGGCCTTGTCGGGTGCGCGCTCGGTCACGAGGTAGCGGGCGGCGGCCGTTCCGTTGATCCGCACCGGCGTCACGCGGCCGAATTTCGAATGGTCGGCGACGATGATCGCGGTGCCCGCCGCCGCGATCATCCGGCTACGCACTTCGGCCGCGAGCCGCGAGTAGTCGGTGCATTCGCCGTCGGGCGTGATGCCGCCGGCGCCGATGAACGCGAAATCGACGTGGTATTGCGCGAGCTGATGGATCGTGTCGAGCCCGAAGGTGGCGTCCTCGTCGTCGGACAGCTCGCCGCCGAGCAGCGTCACGCGGTTGCCGTTACGCCGCGCGAGCACGAACGCGGTACGCCAGTCGTTCGTGTAGATCGACAGCCGGTGCCGGTCGGCGAGCGCGAGCGCGACCGCATGCGGCGTGCTGCCCGAATCGATCAGCACCGATGCATCGTCGGGCACGAATTCGGCCGCGCGCCGCCCGATCGTGCGCTTCGCGTCGGCGTTCGCGGCTTCGCGCTCGGACAGGCTCGGCTCGCGGCGATCGGCGGCCAGCGCGCCGCCGTGCGTCATCACGAGCAGGCCGCGCGCGGCCAGCGCGTTCAGGTCGCGCCGCACGGTTTCGCGCGACACGTCGAGCGAACGCACGAGTTCCGCGACCGACAGCGCGCCCGACCGTCCGAGCTCCGACAGGATGTATTGATGACGTTGTTCCGCCAGCATCGCATGTACGCCCGAGGCGACTGGTAATGGTGAGCCGGCCATTGTATTACGGACGTTTGACGACCATTTGACCGTGCCGGGAAGCTGTGTGCGGCCGCGCGACCGCGTGCGTTTCCCGAAAGCGAAATTCAGTATTGTCCGGCGCGCGCGAATCCCGGCGGCGCCGGTTGCTACACTTTGCGCTTCGCCGAACGACCGACCGACGGTCGACCAACAAAGGGGCTCGCGCCATGTATCGCAAAGGCAGTGTGATCGAAATCCAGTTTCCGCCGGAACGCCTCAACGACGCGGCAGGCGATCCGTACTGGATCGACCTGACGCTCGATGAAGCGCGCCGGCTGTACGAACAGCTCGCCGCTCGTTTCGCGACCGACGCGCGCGCCAACCAGCCGCTCGACACGTTCTCGATCGACTGATCGTCGCTGCCGTGCGCCCGTCCGCGCAACGCCGTGCGGCAGGCGCGCCTCTCCGCCGCGCCGCGCCGCCGGCGCGCGATGACGACCGGCGCGACCGCGCGCGGCGTGGCATGAGTGCAGGATTCGACAAGACGCCAGCCCCGCTTCACCCGATACTGGCCGACTTCCCGATTCTGTCCGGCCGCCTCGCGGCCCGTCACGCATGCTTACCTCGATCGTCGCCGCCGCTTTCGTCGCGCTCTGGTCCACAGGCTTCATCGTTGCGCGGGCGATCAAGCCCTACGCCGATCCCAACCTGTTCCTGCTCGCGCGCTTCGCCGGCACGGCCGCGCTGTTCGGCGTGGTGGCGCTCGTCGCGCGCGCGCCGTGGCCGGCCCGCCGCGAATGGCCGCGCCACCTGATCGCCGGCGCGCTGCTGCAAGGCGTCTATCTCGGTGCGAGCTACTGGGCCGTCGCGCAAGGATTGAATGCGGGCGTGATGGCGCTGCTCGGCGCGTTGCAGCCGCTCGCCACCGCCGTGCTCGCGGTCCCGCTGTTCGACGAACGCCTGCCCGCGCGCGGCTGGCTCGGGATGGCGCTCGGGCTGGCCGGCGTCGCGCTCGTGCTCGCGCCGAAAGTCACGGGCGGCGTCGCGCCGCCGCCGGGCGCGGCGCCCGCGTGGCTCGTCGTCACCGTGTCGGTCCTGGCGGTCGGGTCGATCACCGCCGGCTCGCTGTACCAGAAAGGCAAGCTCGCGCAGAGCGACCTGCGCACGGCGGTCGCCGTGCAGAACTTCGGCGCGGCGATCGTCGCGGCCGTGTTCGTCGCGCTGCTCCATGAAACCCGCTGGATCGGCGCGCCGGCGCTGTGGGTGTCGCTCGTGTGGGGCGTCGTGTTCCTGTCCGGCGGCGCGGTCACGATGCTGATGTGGATGCTGCGGCGCGGCAACGCGGCGCGCGCGACGTCGCTGCTGTTCCTCGCGCCGCCGCTGGCGGCGCTCCAGGGTTACGGGCTGTTCGGAGAAACGCTCGCGCCGATCCAGCTCGCCGGTTTCGCGCTCGCGCTGGTGGGCGTCGTGCTCGCACGGCGCTGACGCCGCCCCTCGGGCGGCCGCCCCCCTTTCGCGCGGCATCCTGCCCGCCCGGCGCACCGTGCACCACGGCGATGCGCCGCGTCTCGCCGATGCAACGCGACATCGCCGGAAACGCAGGTCCGGCGCGGCGACGCGTCGCGATTGCGCTTATGATGAGCGCCTTGCAATTCGTTCCGGATCTTCCCTCATGACCTCCGCCGATTACGCCAGCCGCCAACGCGCGATCATTGCCGAACTGAACGTCGCCCCGCACTTCGACGCCGAAGCCGAAATCGCCCGCCGCGTCGACTTCCTCGCGCAGTACCTTCGTTCGACCGGACTGCGAACCTACGTGCTCGGCATCAGCGGCGGCGTCGATTCGTCGACGGCCGGCCGGCTCGCGCAACTGTCGGTCGAGCGCCTGCGCGCCGACGGCTACGATGCGCGCTTCATCGCGATGCGCTTGCCGAACGGCGTGCAGAACGACGAAGAGGATGCGCAGCGCGCGCTGGCGTTCGTACGCGCGGACGAGGTATTGACGGTCGACGTGAAGCCGGCCGCCGACGCGATGCTCCGTTCGCTGGTCGCATCCGGCCACGCGTTCGACAACCCGGCGCAGCAGGATTTCGTGCACGGCAACATCAAGGCGCGCGAGCGCATGATCGCGCAGTACGCGGTGGCCGGCGCGCGGCGCGGCATCGTGATCGGCACCGATCACGCGGCCGAGTCGCTGATGGGCTTCTTCACGAAGTTCGGCGACGGCGGCGCGGACATCCTGCCGCTCGCGGGGCTGAGCAAGCGCCGCGTGCGCGGAGTGGCCCGCGCGCTCGGCGGCGACGAGCTGATCGTGATGAAGGTGCCCACGGCCGACCTCGAGGAACTGCGCCCGCTGCGCCCCGACGAGCACGCGTACGGCGTGACCTACGACGAGATCGACGATTTCCTCGAAGGCAAGCCGGTCGCCGACCGCGTCTACGAAACGGTGCTGCGCTTCTACGACGGCTCGCGCCACAAGCGCGCCCTGCCGTACACGATGTTCGACTGGCCGGCCGCCTGAGCCGGCCGCCTTCCCCCGGCCGACGACCCGCCGCGCGCACCGTCACGGCTGCGCGCGGCCGGCCGGCGACGGGCCACGCTACGCGTGTCCGCCCGTCTTCTTCGCCTGCAGCGCACGAATGCGCATCCGCGCGCCCGTATCGCTGACCGTCGCGTCGTACATCGCCGCGAGATCGCGCTTGAGCGCGGTGCGCGAGCCGCCGTCGAGATACACCATGTGCCCCGACGGATAGAACCGCGCGGACAGGTTCTGCCGCACCTTCTGGTCCTCCAGCGGCATTTGCTGCAGATCGATCACGGTCTGGTAGAACGGCGTGACGAAATCGTAGAAGCCGTTCGCCGAGAGCACCTTCAGGTCGACGTTCAGCGCCATCACCGCGGCGAGGTCGCCGGCCGTGTAGAGGATCACGTTCCCTTGCGCATCGATGCCCTGCTGCGCGCCGGTCGGGTCGATGTGGCTGAAATCCCAGTTCCGGAAGGCCTGGTCGTTCAGGTCCGTGAACGCGGAGTTCGACGTGAACTTCAACTGCTCGTTCAGGTAGCTGTTCCACATCGCCGTATAGACGCCCGTCACGGCCGTCATCGTCGGATCGTTGCCGCCCGAATTCGGATCGATCTTGCCGGCGATGCCCGACGAGATCCCGGTCACGCGCCCGTCGTACGAACCGAGCGCGAGCCCCTGCGCATGCAGCAGCGTCGTCAGGAACAGCGAGTTGCCGCGCGCGTCGTAGCCTGCGATGTCGAGCCCCCACGATTGCAGCGTCGCCGTATCGATGCCCGTGTATTCCGACAGTTTCTGCACGGTGGCCGGGTTCGCATGCGGCACCGCGCGCAGCGCGCTCAGGTAGTCGGTGCGCGCGAACTGCGCGACTTCCTCGACGAACGCGCCGAGATCGGTCGGCGCCGGCTTGACGCCGAGCTTCTTGTGATACCACGCGTCGGCCGCGGTGGTCGGCAGCGCACCGACCGGGTTGCCGGCCTGGCGGTAATCGAGGATCGACGATTGCAGCGTGACGCCGTTCAGGTCGACGCCGTCCTCGTGCAGCTTGTACGCGAGCACGCAGCTGCGCGCGGTGCCGTACGATTCGCCGAACAGGTATTTCGGCGAATTCCAGCGGTTGTTCTTCGTCAGGTAGCGCTTGATGAACTGCTTCAGCGAATTCGCGTCCTGGTCGACGCCCCAGAAGTCGCGGTTCTTGTTCGGCGCGACGGCCGCCGAATAGCCGGTGCCGACCGGGTTGATGAACACCAGGTCGCTGTGGTCGATCATGCTGTCCGGGTTGTCTTCGATCTGGTACGGCGCGGGCGGCGTGAACCCCGGCATCGACGTCTTGATGCGCTTGGGCGCGAACGAGCCGAGCAGCACGAACACCGACGACGAACCGGGCCCGCCGTTATAGAAGAACGTCACGGGCCGCGTTTCCTCCTTCGCGCCGTCGGCCGTGAACGCGACGTAGAAAATCTTCGCGGCCGGCTGCGAACTGCTCGGATCGACCGTCACGAGGTGGCCGACCGTCGCCGTGTAGGCGATGCGCTTCCCGTCGATCAGGATCGTATGGTGCGTGATCGCGGCCGCTTCGGTCGTGTCGGTCACCGAGTCGTCGGGGCCGTTGCCGTACGCGACCGGATCGAAGAACGGTTGGTCGCGGCCGTGGCTCAGCGCGACCGGGTTGATGGTCGGCGGCACGCCATGCGAATTGTGGTCGCCGTGATGCAGCGGATACACGCCGCCGGAAGATGCGGAATCGATGCCCATCGTGCTGCTCCTGGAGGTGAAAAAAGACGCGGGCAGGCCACCCGCGTCGAACGGAAAGACGTGCGCCGGCGCGTCAGCTCGACGGCTGGCGCGCGAGGATCGTGGCGAGCTGCGCGCCGTTCGGGCTGCCGAGGCCCGTGCATGCGTCCCAGCCGGACGCGGCCGCATACGTGCCGTTCGATCCTTTCGTGATGTCGCGCAGCGCGGCGGGATGCTTGTACAGCACCGGGTTGATCCAGCCGGCCGACGCGCCGGCCGCCGCATTGATCCGCGCGATCAGCGCGGCCCACAGCGGCGCGACCGCGCTCGTGCCGCCCATCACCGCGGGCGTGCCGGCCACCGACACTTCATAGCCCGTCTGCGGCGACGCATCGCCGGCCACGTCGGGCACGCCGCGCTTGGCGAGCGGCGTGGTCGTGCCGTCGGCAAGGGCGACCTTCAGTCCCTGCTGCCACGCCGGCAGGTCGAACAGCGAACTGACGCCGCCACCGCCCGCACCGCCGCCCGACGCGTCGTCGTTCCACGTGACCTCGCTACGGATGCCCTGCCCGGGCAGCGCATCGAGTTGCGTGCCGCCGCAGCCGAGCACGTACGGGCTGGACGCGGGAAAGTCGACGTGATCGGCGCCATCCTGCAGCCCGTCGCCCGAGCCGCTATCGCCCGACGCCGCGCATACGGTGATGCCCTGCGCGGCGGCGGCCTGCAGCACGCGGTTGAACGCCTGCGCCGACTGCGCCTGCCAGATCGCTTCCGGGCCGCCCCAGCTGATCGAGATCACGGAAGGCCGGTTGGTCTTGTCGGTGACGGCCGCGTTGACGGCCTGGATGAAGCCCGCGTCGCTGTTCGGCGCGAAGTAGACGGCGATCTTCGCCGCCGGTGCGATCGCACCGGCGATTTCGATGTCCAGCGCGACTTCGCCGTCCGGGCCGTTCGGCTCGCCGGTCGGCGCATTGCGGCCCGTGCCGACGTTCACGTCGACGAGCGTCGGCGGCGTCGTGATCCCGAGCCCGCGGAAATATTGCTGGATGTCGGCCGCCCGATAGCCGCCGCCGAGCTCGATGATCGCGATGCATTGCCCCGCGCCGTCGCCGGCCGGAAAGTCGTACAGCGATGCAAGCTGGATCGGCGTGAACGTGACGGCCGCCGCGCCGCGCGCAGGCTTGAACGGCGGCCGGAAACGAAAGTGCGGCCGCGCCTGCGGGCGGCTGTCGAGGCCGAGCACGGCGGTCACCGCATCGCCGAGTTCGTCGGGCAGCGCGATCGGGCCGGAGCGGCCGCGATACTGGCCGATCGCACGATGTTCGAAACGCTCGAGCTTCACGCTGAACGCGGCTTCGAACTGCGCGATCGTGCCGGACAGCACGACGACGCTCTCGACCGGATCGACGCGATCGACCGTCAGTTGATGACGACGCGCGAAGTCCTCGGTCTTGCGGATATCGTCGGGATTGGCGGAAAAACGCTGCGCGAAGGCGTCGCGCGACACCGGTTTTGCGCGGGCGTCGCCGGTCGCGAGCTGGTGGACCAATGCATCGAGTTGCCCTTCTTCCTGCCGCCGCAACATGATCGTGACGTGGATGCGTTCTGCCGGATCGCACTGGCCGAGGCACTTGGACTCGGCGACGATGCGGGGTTCACGGTCGGCTTGAAGATGCCTTGCCATGTTCAGACCCTCCTTGGTACCGCGTTGCACGGAACAGCCAGGAAATCGGACATAGCCTGCGGAAGACGGTTCCGTTCGGTCAGTCGGTCGCGACGGCGTTTGCAACGGCGCGTTCGCGATCGCGCGAAATCAAGGGAAGTTTAGAACAGTCAGACGATTTGCGCGCACGCCCTTCTGCAGCAAGCGTGCGCGCGAAGGCCGGCATCGCGCTCGGCCCGTATCGATTCCTGCATGGCTCGCCCGCGCAACCGATCGACCCGCGCAACGGCCCTGCGGCGGCGACGCTCAGTCCATCGACAACCGCAGCGCGAAACCGATCAGCGCCGCGGAAAAGGTCCAGCGCTGCACCGTCTGCGCGAGCGGATGCGCGCGCATCCACGCCGCGATGCGCGACGCGCCGAACACGCACGCGAGGTCGAAGCACACGCCGGCCGCGACGAGCAGCGCGCCGAGCTCGAACATCTGCCACACGACCGGCCCGGCCTCGGGCCGCACGAACTGCGGCAGCAGCACCGAGCAGAACAGCAGCGCCTTCGGGTTCAGCAGGTTGGTCAGCAGCCCCTTCACGAACGACTGCCGCAGCTCGCCCGCCGCCGCGTCGCCGTCGCCGAGCGCGAACACCGGCGAGCGGAACACCTGGATCGCGACATACGCGAGATAGAGCGCGCCGCCGTAGCGGATCACCTCGTACAGCCAGGGCGCGCTGCGGATCAGCGCCGCGACGCCGCACGCCGACAGCGTCACGTGCGCGGTGCGCGAAAGCGACAGGCCGGCCGCCGCCGCCATGCCCGGCCGCACGCCGCGGCCGATGCTGGTCTGCAGCACGAGCGCCATGTCGGGGCCCGGCACCGCATAGATGGCCGCCAGCGCGGCAAGGTAAATCAACAGCAAATGCGTGGAAATCATGGTCTGCCCCCGTCCTTCAATGACGATATGTTGCCGCTGAAGGAGGAGGGATTATTGGCCATCTTTGGCTCAGGATTCGCCATCCGTAGCGGAATCCGCCACAATCGTGAAATCCGAACAAGGATTCCGCCAACATGATCGACCTCGACAAAACCGACCGCGCGATCCTCGCCGCGGTGCAGCGCGACGGCCGCCTGCCGATCGCGCGACTCGCCGAATCCGTCGGGCTGTCCGAGACGCCTTGCGCGCGGCGCCTGAAACGCCTCGAAAACGACGGCTACATCGAGCGCTATCGCGCGCAGCTGTCGCGTCAGGCGCTTGGCTTCGGCGTGGTCGCGTTCGTGCTCGTGCGGTTCGCGACGCACGACCGCAAGGTCGCCGACCGGTTCGAACGGGAAGTGCTCGGCATCGAGCGGATCCTGGCCTGCCACAACGTCGCGGGCACGGCCGACTACCTGCTGCAGGTGGTCGCGCGCGACCTCGACGACTACGGCACGTTCCTGCGCGATTCGCTGCGGATGCTGCCCGGCGTGACGTCGATCGAATCGGCGCTGTCGCTGCGCGAGGTGAAGCACGACGCGGGGCTGCCGGTGCCGTGATGCGTGCCGGGCCGGCGAGCCGGCCGGACGCAACGCGCGTTCATTCACATGGCCGGCCGCGCCGGCGTCACGCCACGTCCGGCGCCTGGTGCGCGCGCTCGAGATCCTCGAGAAACGCCTCCACGAGCGGATTCCCGCGCCCGTTGCGCGCGACGACCATGTGGAACGTCACGTCGTAGCGCAGCCGCTCCGGGTTGAGCGGCGCGAGCAGCCCCTGCGCGACGTACGGCGCCGCGAAGTGCTGCGGCAGGTAGCCGAGATGGTGGCCGGACAGGATCAGCAGCGCGACGGCCTCCATGTTGTCGGCGGTCGCGGTCACGCGGTCGGGCGTCGTCGACAACTGCGCCTCGGGCAGCGGATACGAACGCCACGCCCATTCGAAGCCCGCGACGTCGGCCGGCGTCAGCGTGCCCGCGCCGTCGAACAGCGGATGGCCGCGGCCGCAATACGCGACCTGGCGCTCGATGAACAGCGGCGTGTAGTGCAGCGACGGCACGCGGTGCCAGAAATAGCCGACCGCGATCTGGATCTCGTCGCTCAGCAGCTTCTCCTCGAGATCGCCGGGCGCGCGCACCGAAATCGAGAAGCGCACGGCCTCGTCGCGGGTGCGGAACGCGGCGATCGCCTCGGCGATCCGCGCGTTCTGGCTCACCGGCGTATGGCCGATCAGGCCGATGTTCAGCGTGCCGACCAGTTGGCGATCCATGTGCCGCGCGGCCATCCCGAATTCGTCGAGCGCCGCGAGCAGCTTGCGGCTCATCGCATGGAACCGTTCGCCCTTCGGAGTGAGCCGGAAGCCGCTGCGACCGCGTTCGCAGAGCCGGTAGCCGAGCCGCGTCTCGAGCGACGACAGTTGCGCGCTGATCGTCGACTGGCCGACGTTCAGCACCGACTGCGCGGCCGACACGCCGCCTGCGTCCGTGACCGCGAGAAAGACGCGGATCAACCGCAGATCGAGGGTCGACAGATTCCCCAGCACGTTCATCCCCTTCCATACATCGATGAAAATCGATGTTTACGTCGATATCTTCGCATTCTTCTTTCCCGGCGGAGCGCGTAAAACTGTGCGCCAGGCCGCGTCGCATGATACGGCAACCCCACACCGGAAGAGACACCTCATGAACGACCACACCCACTTTCAGCCGCTCGGCGGCAATGAAATGCCGCGCTGCGGCGGCATCGCGACGATGATGCGCCTGCCGCACGTGGCGAGCGCCGAAGGCCTCGACGCGTGTTTCGTCGGCGTGCCGTTCGATCTCGGCACGTCCAACCGCACCGGCGCGCGCTTCGGCCCGCGCCAGATCCGCACCGAATCCGTGCTGCTGCGTCCGTACAACATGGCCACGCGCGCCGCGCCGTTCGATTCGCTGCAGGTCGCCGACATCGGTGACGTCGCGATCAATCCGTACAACCTGCACGATTCGATCGCCCGCATCGAAGCCGCGTACGACGCGATTCTCGAGCACGACTGCAAGCCGATCACGCTCGGCGGCGACCATACGATCGCGCTGCCGATCCTGCGCGCGATCCACCGCAAGCACGGCAAGGTTGCATTGATCCACGTCGATGCACACGCCGACGTGAACGACACGATGATGGGCGAAAAGATCGCGCACGGCACGCCGTTCCGCCGTGCGGTCGAGGAAGGCCTGCTGCACGGCGACAAGGTCACGCAGATCGGCCTGCGCGGCACCGGCTACGCGGCCGAGGATTTCGACTGGTGCCGCGAGCAGGGCTTCCGCGTCGTCCAGGCCGAGGAATGCTGGAACAAGTCGCTCGCGCCGCTGATGGAAGAAGTGCGCGCGCGCGTCGGCGACACGCCCGTCTACATCAGCTTCGACATCGACGGCATCGACCCGGCCTACGCACCGGGCACCGGCACGCCGGAAATCGCGGGCCTCACGGTGCCGCAGGCGCTCGAGATCATCCGCGGCGCGAAGGGGCTGAACATCGTCGGCTGCGATCTCGTCGAAGTCGCGCCGCCGTACGACCCGTTCGGCACGACGGCGCTGCTCGGCGCGAACCTCGCGTACGAGCTGCTGTGCGTGCTGCCGGGCGTCGCGTACCGCGACTGATCCCGCCGCCGCCACTATTCCAAATCAGAGGATTCCAGAGGAGCACACATCGAGATGGGGACTTCCGTCAAGCAGCCGAAGCGGGCGGCGCTCGCTTCGTTCGTCGGCACCACGATCGAGTGGTACGACTTCTATAGTTATGCGACCGCCGCCGCCATCGTGTTCGGGCCGCTGTTCTTTCCCGGCGAAAACCGTTTCATCAGCCTGCTCGCGTCGTTCGGCTCGTTCGCGGTCGGCTTCTTCGCGCGGCCGCTCGGCGGCGTGATGTTCGGCTATCTCGGCGACCGCTTCGGCCGCAAGCGGTCGCTGCTCGCGACGCTGATGCTGATGGCCGTGTCGACGGTCGCGATCGGCCTGCTGCCCACGCATGCGCAAGCCGGCGTGATCGCGCCGATCCTGCTCGTGCTGATGCGCGTGCTGCAGGGCATCGCGGTCGGCGGCGAATGGGGCGGCGCGGTACTGCTGGCCGGCGAGCATGCGCCGGAAGGCAAGCGCACGTTCTTCGCGTCGTTCGCGCAGCTCGGCAGCGCGAGCGGCCTGATCCTGTCGATGCTGGCGTTCGGCGCGATCAGCACGCTGTCGAAGGACGACATGATGAGCTGGGGCTGGCGCGTGCCGTTCCTCGCGAGCGCCGTGCTGCTGATCGTCGGCTTCGTGATCCGCGCGAGCGTGTCCGAATCGCCCGAGTTCGAGGAAGTCAAAAAGAGCGGCAACATCGCGCAAAAACCGCTGCGCGAAGCGCTCAGGGTCTGGCCGCTGCTGCTGCTCGCGATCGGCGCGAACGTGTACGGCATCGCCGGCGTGTATTTCAGCAACATCTTCATGATCAGCTACGCGACGCAGTTCCTGTCGCTCGACCGGTCGATGGTGCTGCATTGCATGACGATCGTCGCGGTGCTGCAGTTCGTCGTGCAGCTCGCGGCCGCGTTCCTCGCGCAGCGCTTCGGCACCACGCGCGTGCTGCTGATCACCGGTGCGTGGGCGATGATCGTCCCGTTCGCGATGCTGCCGCTCGTGCACCTGGGCACGCCGGTGTCGATCACGGTCGGCGTCGGCCTCGCGACGCTCGCGGAATCGGGCTACTACTCGGTGGTCGCGGGTTTCGTCAGCGGCATCTTCGTCGCGCGGATCCGCTACACGGCGATCTCGATCGCGTACCAGGTGTGCGGCGCGCTCGCCGGCGGCCTCACGCCGCTGGTCGCGACCGTCATCGCGCAGAACACCGCGCCGCAATGGTGGCCGCTCGCGCTTCAGTACACGAGCGCGGCCATGCTGTCGTCGCTGTGCGTGTGGCTGATCTCGCGCCGCGTCAGCATCGACGACGCGGACGCGCCCGGCAAGACGAACGACGCGCTGCCGCGCGGCACGCGCACGGCTTGATGCCTCGACGCATAGCGCAAACGCGTGCATGACGAAAAGCGGCCCGCTTCTGCGGGCCGCTTTTTTCCGTCGCGATCGGCGATCGCGACGACGCCCCGCAGCACGCGCTGCGTGGCTACCGCACCTGGTTGCGCAGCGTCTTCGCGGCGGCGACCATGTTCGTCAGCGCCGGAATCACTTCCGCCCACTGGCGCGTCTTCAGGCCGCAATCCGGGTTCACCCACAAGCGTTCCGCCGGAATTCGTTCGGCCGCCTTCCTCATCAGCCCGACGATGTGATCCTGCGTCGGGATGTTCGGCGAATGGATGTCGTACACGCCCGGCCCGATTTCGTTCGGATACCTGAAGTCGTCGAACGCGTCGAGCAGCTCCATGTCGGAGCGCGACGTCTCGATCGTGATCACGTCCGCGTCCATGTCGGCGATCGACGCGATGATGTCGTTGAACTCCGAATAGCACATGTGCGTGTGGATCTGCGTATCGTCCTGCACGCCGTTCGCGGCGATGCGGAACGACTCCACCGCCCACTTCAGGTATTCGCTCCATTGCGCGCGGCGCAACGGTAGCCCTTCGCGCAGCGCCGCTTCGTCGATCTGGATCACGCGCACGCCGGCCTTCTCGAGATCGAGCACTTCGTCGCGGATCGCCAGCGCAAGCTGGTAGCACGATACCGAGCGCGGCTGGTCGTCGCGCACGAACGACCAGTTCAGGATCGTCACGGGGCCGGTCAGCATCCCCTTCATCGGCTTGCTCGTCAGCGACTGCGCGTACGTGATCCACTCGACCGTCATCGCCTTCGGGCGGCTGATGTCGCCGAACAGGATCGGCGGCTTCACGCAGCGCGACCCGTACGACTGCACCCAGCCGAACTGGCTGAATGCGTAGCCGTCGAGTTGTTCGCCGAAGTATTCGACCATGTCGTTGCGCTCCGCTTCGCCATGCACGAGCACGTCGAGTTCGAGCGATTCCTGTTCGCGGATGCTGCGTTCGATCTCGGCCTGCATCGCCGTGCGATAGCCGGCTTCGTCCAGCACGCCGGCCTTGAACTGGCTGCGCGCCTGGCGGATCTCGGCGGTCTGCGGGAACGAACCGATCGTCGTCGTCGGGAACGCGGGCAGGTTCAGGCGCGCCGACTGCTTCGACGCCCGCTGCGCATAGGGGCTCGCGCGCTTGCCGAGCCGCGCGTCGATGCGCGCGATCGCGGCCTTCACCGCCGGGTTGTTCACGCGCGGCGAGCGGCGGCGCGAATCGATCGCGGCGGCATTCGCGGCGAGCGCGTCGGCCACCTTGTCGCGACCTTCGTTCAGCGCCGTCGCGAGCACCTTCAGCTCGTCGAGCTTCTGCAGCGCGAACGCGAGCCACGAGCGGATTTCCGCGTCGAGCTTCTCCTCGCTCGCGAGATCGACGGGCACGTGCAGCAGCGAGCACGACGGCGCGAGCCACAGCCGGTCGCCCAGTTGCTTCGCGAGCGGCTCGAGCCAGTCGAGCGTCGCATTCAGGTCGGTCTTCCAGATATTGCGGCCGTTGATCGCGCCGACCGACAGCACGCGGTCGGCCGGCAATTCGCGCACCAGCATGTCGAGTTCGTCGCGGGCGTTGACTGCGTCGACATGCAGACCGTCGACCGGCAGCGACGCCGCGAGCGTCAGGTTGTCCTGAAGCTGGCCGAAGTACGTGGCAAGCAGCAGCTTGATGCGGCGCGTTTCCAGCACCGCATACGCGGTGCGGAACGCCTGGCGCCATTCGGCATCGAGCTCGGTGACGAGAATCGGCTCGTCGATCTGCACCCATTCGACGCCCTGCGCGGTCAGCGTGTCGAGCAGCGCGCCGTACACCGGCAGCAGCTTCGGCAGCAGCGCGAGGCGATCGGAATCGTCCTTCGCCTTGCCGAGCCACAGATACGTGACGGGGCCGACAATCACCGGCTTCGCCTGCACGCCCTGCGCGTTCGCTTCGGCCAGTTGCTGCAGCAGGCGCGACGGATCGAGCGAGAAGTTCGTGTCCGCATGGAACTCCGGCACGATGTAGTGGTAGTTCGTGTCGAACCACTTCGTCATTTCGCCGGCCGCGACGCCGCCGCAGCACGCCGCATGCTCTTCCGCCGACTGCGCCGAGCGGCCGCGCGCGACACGGAAATAGTTGTCGAGCGCATCGCCGTGGAAATCCTGCACGCGCTTCGGCAGGTTGCCGAGCGTGAAGCTCATGTCGAGCACCTGGTCGTAGAACGCGAAGTCGCCGATCGGCGCGAGATCGAGATCGCGCTGGTCGTGCCAATGGCGCCGGCGCAACTCGGCGCCGAGCGCCTTCAGTTCGTCGCGCGACGATTCGCCCTTCCAGTAGCGTTCGAGACCGAACTTGAGTTCGCGCTTCGCGCCGATGCGCGGAAAACCGAGGTTGTGTGTCGTGACCATGAAGCTGCCGTCCAGAGAAAGAATGAAGATTCGGCAGCCATCATAGGGATTTCAAACCATGAAATAAAATGGCATTATTTCATTCATCCATTAAATTTGTTCATATATCCATTGAATAAGCGATCCCCATGCTGGAACGATTCCATCTCGTCGTGATCCGGGAGGTCGAGCGCCAGGGCTCGCTGACGGCCGCGGCCAATGCGCTGCATCTGACGCAATCGGCGCTCAGCCACGCCGTCAGGAAAGTCGAGCAGCAGCTCGGCACGCCGATCTGGGATCGGGAAGGCCGCGGCCTGCGGCTCACGCAGGGCGGACAGTACCTGCTGAGGCTGGCGAACCGGCTGCTGCCGCAGTTCGAGCTCGCCGAGGAGCGGATGAAGCAGTACGCGAAGGGCGAGCGCGGCACGCTGCGCATCGGGATGGAGTGCCACCCGTGCTACCAGTGGCTGCTGAAGGTCGTGTCGCCGTACCTGTCGCGCTGGCCCGATGTCGACGTCGACGTGAAGCAGCGCTTCCAGTTCGGCGGCATCGGCGCGCTGTTCGGTTACGACATCGACGTGCTCGTGACGCCCGATCCGCTGAACAAGCCGGGGCTGCGCTTCGATCCCGTGTTCGACTACGAGCAGGTGCTGGTGGTCGCGGAGTCGCACCGGTTCGCGAATGCCGACTACGTGACGCCGGAGCAACTGACCGACGAGATCCTGATCACGTACCCGGTCGAAACCGACCGGCTCGACATCTACAACCAGTTCCTGACGCCGGCCGGCATCGTGCCGAGGCGGCACAAGTCGATCGAGACGACCGACATCATGCTGCAGATGGTCGCGAGCGGGCGCGGCGTGGCCGCGCTGCCGCGGTGGCTCGCCGACGAATACGCGGACCGGATGCCGGTCGTGCCGGTCAAGCTCGGCAAGAAGGGCATCGCGAAGCAGATCTTCCTCGGCATCCGGGAAGCGGACGCATCGATCGACTATCTGGCCGCGTTCGTCGCGCTGGCGCGCGAGTCGGCGTGGGGCGCGCCGCGCATGCTGCGCTAGGCGCGCCCGGCCGGCGCGCGCGTCAGGCGGCGCGCATGCCGGTGCCGGTGCGTTCGCCGCGCTCGACCCACGCGCCGAACAGCAGGCCGATCGTCGTCCACATGATCACCTGCATGCCGATGGCCGCCATGCGGAACTTCCACAGCAGGGCCGCCGGAAAATCGGCCGGCAGCTCGCTGACCGACGGCAGCCCGATCTGCACGGCCGCGATGATCGCGACGAACACGAGCCCGGCGACGATCGACGCGTTCCACTGGCCGAGCTTCGGCAGCAGATGGCGACGCACGCCGACCGAGAACGCCATCGTCGCGACCGAGATCGCGATCATCAGGAAAAACAGCCCCGTGCGGTAGCCGATCGTGTCGGGGTCGCCGACCGACGGCGGATTGGCCGGGTACTTGAGGTTCGGCACGATCACGAGCGCGACGAACGCCGCCAGCGCGAGCCATGCGGCGAGCGGCCGTGCCGGCAGGCGGCTGCCGCGTCCGTACGCATACGCGAAGACCAGCGAGAACAACCCGCCGAATGCCGCGCCGTAGGTCACGACGCCCGTCAGCAGCCCGAGGCCGGCCTGCGTGTGGCGGCTGACCAGCTCGGGCTCCGGTGCTTCGCCCTGGGCGGCGGTGGTTTTTTCTTCCAAGGCGATCGCCTGATCGACTTGGGGCTCGCCGACGATCCTGGCGAAACCGAACGTGAGGAGGCCCGCGGCGATGCCTGCGAGCATCCCGCGCATGAGCAGCTTTCCGACCATCGTATGCTCCGCGTCAGTGGCAGGGAAAGCCGAGCAGATGGCGGCCGTCGTGGACGAATTCGTGGACGAGCATGCCCGGCACGAGCGACGTCGCGCCCTGTTCCGCACCGACGAAATACAGTGCGAGCAGCAGGAGCAGGCCGACGAACACGGCCCACGGCAACAGCTCACGGACGGGGATGGGTGCCGGCACGACCGCCGGCTTCAGCACTGCTTCGCTCATGGATGCACCTCAGGGGAATCGCGCCCCGACAAATGATGGATGGGTACGAAGGCAGGTCTGGCTTCCGGGATCGTCGATTCCCCGGTTACAGTGGCGCGACCGCACCGGATTTGCACCGGCTTCCGCGCTTCGTATCGGGCGAATTGTACGCGCGAACGTTCGCGTATTGAAGCGATGCCACATAGGCAAGCGCGCTGGGCCGCGGATCATCCGACAACCGACATGAACATGCATGCCTCGCTGCACCTGATCGCGCACGCGTCGACCCGCGCAATGCGCACCGGCACGTTTCCCGACGACGATCCGCTCGACGCGCACGGGCTCGCCGAAGCCGCCGCGCTGCGCGGCCGGTGGACGCGCGCTGCCGGCTCGCGCGTGCTGTGCAGCCCGGCGCGTTGCGCCAGGCAGACCGCCGATGCGCTCGGGCTGCACGCCGAGGTCGACGACGCGTTGCGCGACGTCGACTACGGCGACTGGCGCGGCAAGCGGCTGCACGATCTCGCGCGCGAACTGCCTGACGAACTTGCCGCGTGGATCGGCACGCCGTCCGCGTCGCCGCATCGCGGCGAATCGTTCGACGCCGCCGCGCATCGAATCGGCACCTGGTTGAACGCGCTGCCGCCCGATCGCGACGTCGTCGCGATCACGCACGCGCCGATCGTCCGCGCGGCCATCGCGCACGTGCTGCGGATGAATCCCGGCGCCGCGACGCGCCTCGACGTCGCGCCGCTGTCGTGCACGACGTTTGTCGCGTCACCGAACGGCTGGACGTTGGCCGCGACGGACGACGGCCGGCGCGACTCCAGCGCGTAAGCCCCTGTCGTGCTCACTATGTGAGCAGACGATGCGCCCACGCTTCGCATGGCGCCGCTCGCCTTACATCTCCGTAAGACACACCGTTCGTCCTCCCGACTGTCATCAAACTGTCTGCTAGCCGCGGCTAGGATCGGACGCGCCCCCCCCCTTTCAGAGATGTCGTCATGAATCAACCTGCCTCGTCCGCCTCGAACAATCCGGGCTCCGTCGCACGCACCCGGCAGATCGGCTACGCCGCCTTCCTGCTGGTGCTGGTGCTCGGCGCCGTCTATATCGCCACGCACCTGATCGACGATCTGTCGTCGGTCCGCGAAGGGACGCTGTTCCCGTACCTCCTGCTCGGCGCCGCACTGCTGATCGCGCTCGGCTTCGAATTCGTCAACGGCTTCCACGACACCGCGAATGCGGTCGCGACCGTGATCTATACGCACTCGCTGACGCCGAACGTCGCGGTGATCTGGTCGGGCATGTGGAACTTCCTCGGCGTGATGGTCTCGAGCGGTGCCGTCGCGTTCGGCATCCTGCAGTTGCTGCCGGTCGAGCTGA
The DNA here is from genome assembly GCF_902833145.1 of Burkholderia sp. BCC0506. Taxonomy (GTDB): domain Bacteria; phylum Pseudomonadota; class Gammaproteobacteria; order Burkholderiales; family Burkholderiaceae; genus Burkholderia. Next base: position 90,947 of record NZ_CADFEN010000017.1, read on the forward strand.
TCCTGCAGGTCGGCAGCGGCTCGGGCTTCGCGATGGTGTTCGCGCTGCTGATCGCCGCGATCGTCTGGAACCTCGCGACCTGGTATTTCGGGTTGCCGTCGTCGAGCTCGCATACGCTGATCGGGTCGATCATCGGCGTCGGGCTGATGAACCAGCTGATGCACGGACCGTCCGGCACGAGCGGGGTCGACTGGGGCCAGGCGCTCGGTGTCGGCAAGTCGCTGCTGTTCTCGCCAATCGTCGGTTTCCTGTGTGCGTCGCTGCTGCTGCTCGTGCTGAAGGCCGTCGTACGGATTCCCGAGCTGTACAAGGAGCCGCCCAAGGACCAGCCGCCGCCGTTCTGGATTCGCTGCCTGCTGATCCTCACCTGCACCGGCGTGTCGTTCGCGCACGGCTCGAACGACGGACAGAAAGGGATGGGCCTCATCATGCTGATCCTGATCGGCACGGTGCCGACCGCGTATGCGCTGAACAAGGCCGTCACGCCCGCCGAATCGCAGACCTTCGTGGCCGTCGCGAACCAGGCGGCCACGACGTTCGGCAAATACACGAACGGCATCGCGCCGTCCGCGAACCCGCGTGCCGATGTCGAACACTACGTGCAGCATCGTGAACTGACGCCCGCCGTGCTGCCGGCCGTCGCGCAGTTGTCCACGTCGCTCGCGACCGCCGTCGGCGCGTCGGGCTCGATGGCGGCCGTGCCGCAGCGCGACGTCGACAACGTGCGCAACACGATGTATCTGGTGTCCGAAGCCATTCGCCTGCTCGAGAAGTCGGGCCAGCCCGCGTTCGCCGCCGACGACAAGCTCGCGATCGACAACTATCGCAAGCAGCTCGACCACGCGACGAAGTTCATTCCGACATGGGTGAAAGTCGCCGTCGCGATCGCGCTGGGCCTCGGGACGATGGTCGGCTGGAAGCGCATCGTCGTCACCGTCGGCGAAAAAATCGGCAAGCAGCATCTGACCTACGGACAAGGCGCATCGGCCGAACTCGTCGCGATGCTGACGATTGGCGCGGCCGACATGTATGGGCTCCCCGTGTCGACGACTCACGTGCTGTCGTCAGGCGTCGCGGGCACGATGGCGGCGAACGGCTCCGGGCTGCAATGGAGCACGGTGCGCAGCCTCGTCCTCGCATGGGTGCTGACGCTGCCGGCGTCGATCGCGCTGGCAGCCGGGCTTTACTGGTTGTTCCGGTCGCTGGCCTGATCGTGGACGCGGCGGGTGGCGGGCGAATAGCCGGTCATCCGCCGCGGCAGGTCGGATTTGTCGCTTCGCTGCCTCTCTGTTTCCGCGCTCTCCTTTCCGGCACATCGCCACATTCAGTGTGTCGATACCGCGCCCCCGCTTTCCGCTGTTTCCTTGTCCGAATTGAAGCGCAAGATCTGGAGCGTACCGGCGCACGAACGCCGCTAGACTGGGTTCATCCACTTTCATCGTGGTCTCGACCGTGCGCGACCGCACGGCGCCACGCTGCCGATGCCCCGAGGTACGCCCGTGAACATTGCCGATCTGCAACCTGCCGTCGAATCGCTGGACATCGCGCAACGCGTCGACGCCCTCGACTGGCCGAGCGTCGATGCCGAGCTCGATCGCTACGGATGCGCGCGCGTGCCGGGCCTGATGTCGGCAAGCGAGTGCGATGCGCTCGCGTCGCTCTATCCGCGCGATGCGCTCTATCGTTCACGCGTCGTGATGGCGCGGCACGGCTTTGGCCGCGGCGAGTACAAGTATTTCGCCTATCCGCTGCCTGCGGTCATCGCCGAACTGCGTACGACGATCTATCCGCACCTCGCGCCGATCGCGAATCGCTGGAACCGCGCGCTCGGCGTCGACGTTCGTTATCCGAAAGACCATGCGACGTTTCTCGATCGCTGCCACGCCGCGGGGCAGACGCGACCGACGCCGCTGATCCTGCAGTACGGCGCCGACGACTACAACTGCCTCCATCAGGACCTGTATGGCGAGCACGTGTTTCCGCTGCAGGTCGCGATCCTGCTGTCGGTGCCGGGCCGCGATTTCAGTGGTGGGGAGTTCGTGCTGACGGAACAACGGCCACGCATGCAGTCGCGTGCGGAAGTGGTGCCGCTGACGCAAGGCGATGCCGTGATTTTCGCGGTACACGGCCGGCCCGTGCAGGGAACCCGCGGCGTCTATCGCGTCAACTTGCGTCATGGCGTCAGCCGGATTCGAAGCGGCCATCGCCACACGGTCGGCATCATCTTCCATGATGCGCAGTAGTGGACATCTGGACGGTCACGGTACCGTCCTACCGCCTGGCACGGATCGCATTCGTGCTCATCCCCGTACTGCGCGTGATCGTTCGGCGAGTATTCCGATAAGGCCTCTCCGCCCGAAAGGCCGCTCGTCCGCAATGACAGAAGACTGATTGCGCCGACCGTCAGGCGATCGCCGCCGCAACGAACCAGCGTTTCGGGTGAGCACCGGAAAACGGGCGTGCTCCCCGTCGCGCCGCAAACACGATTTGAAGTCCGGCCTATCCGCGCGCCACACTGGCCCGCAGCCGGTCGCCGGCATCGGAAGCCAGTCGTGCGTAACCCGGCAACGTCAGCAGTGCGAGCACGCCCGCCGCGACGAATGCCCAGCGGAAATCGTCGAGCACGTAGTGCATGCCCGCCGCATCGCCGCGCCCCCATGCCGCGAGCCGCAGCGACAATGCACCGAACGCGATCCCCATCCCGATCGTCATCTGCTGCGCGGCGCTCCACAGGGTGCTGGCCGCGCTCGTCTGGTGAGCCGGGATATCCGCATACGCGAGCGTCGCGAGCGTCGTGAACTGCATCGATCGCGTGAGCCCGTAGACGAATACGACGAACAGCGTGATCGCCAGCGGCGTCGACGCGGTCAGCCAGCCGCATGCGATCGTGAAGATGCCGACGATCGTCACGTCGACGAGCGCAACGCGCCGGAAGCCGTACCGGTCGAGAATCCAGGATGTGCCCGCCTTCATCCCGAGGTTGCCGAGCGCGCTCGCGAGCAGCAGCAGGCCCGACTGGAACGGCGACAGCCCGAAGCCGATCTGGAACAACAGCGGCAGCAGGTATGGGACGGCGTTGATCGCCATCCGCGTGATCGAGCCGGTGATCACCGTCACCGAGAACGTCGGCACCTTCAGCGTCGTGAAATCGAGCAGCGGAAACGCGCAGCGTCGCGCATGCAGCCATGCAGCGATGCCGAACAGCACGCTTGCGCCCACCAGGACACCTGCGCGCGTGAAGTCGACATCCTGCTGGCCGGCCGCCTCGGTGCCGATCAGCAGGCAGGTCAATGCGCCACCGGCCAGCACGAAGCCGACCCAGTCGAGCGGCCGTTGTTCGTCGGCCCGCGTATTCCGGACGATCAGCCAGGTACAAACGAGCGCGGCAAGGCCGAACGGAACGTTCAACAGGAAGATCCATCTCCACGACGCATAGGTCGTGATGAAGCCACCGATCGGCGGCCCGACGACGGGCGCAACGATGCCCGGCCAAGTGATCGTCGCGATCGCACGCATCAGCCTCGCCTTCTCGGTACTTCGCACGACGATCATTCGCCCGACCGGCACCATCATCGCCCCGCCGACACCTTGTAGCAGCCGGGCAGCCGTGAACGACATCACGCCTTCGGACAGCCCGCACAGCACCGACGCGCCGGTGAAGACGACAATCGCACTCGCGAAGACGGTGCGCGAACCATAGCGGTCCGCGATCCAGCCGCTGATCGGGATGAACACCGCCAACGCCAGCATGTAGGCCGTCATCCCGAGGCTCAGCGCATTCGGCCCGACGCCGAACGAGCGCGCCATTTGCGGCAGTGCGGTCGCGATCACGGTCGTGTCGAGGTACTCCATGAAGAACGTCGCGGCGACGAGATACGGCAGGAAGTCGGTCGTCCGACCACTATGGGCGGGGCTGTCGGTCATGAGCGATGCAGGAGACGGATATGCAAAAAGCGCCGACCGCCGGCGGACGTAGGCAAGCACCGGGGAATCGGGACGAACGGTGATATTACCCCGAAGGACTTGTTCCTCGCTCTGCCGCGCATGTCGCACGAATGAACTTTATGCGCATAGATTTTTATGATGATTTTGCGCTGCGCTCACCGAGATATGCACATGACATCGGACATGATGAAGGGCCAATGAAGCAGGGCTTTTTCGACAGAAAGCGGCATTTGTCGATTATCGCGAATCAACGTCGCCCATCATCGGCCATCAGGACATTGCCGCCGAATGCGTTGCATTGGCCGGAGCCGGTCCGAAGACGGATGGGAGCGGCTGGCGGAAGGGGAAGTCGGAGATTTCGGACGGCACAACTGCGGAGTGCTCGAAAACGACAGAGCAGCGAATTGACAGGCTCGGCGCGATGATTGATCGCGCCAGCGGGAAAAGCCGACGTGCGTGACCCTGGTAACGCCTCACCGTCTGCTTTTTGGGGCGCCGAAATGCAAAAACCCCCGCCTTTTGGGCGGGGGTTTCTGGCTTGAGGGGAGCCTGACGATTACCTACTTTCACACGGGAATCCGCACTATCATCGGCGTAGAGTCGTTTCACGGTCCTGTTCGGGATGGGAAGGGGTGGGACCGACTCGCTATGGTCATCAGGCAAAGGGGGTTGTTGCGTTGCTTCGCAGCGCAACCAATCCTGGAAGAAGCAGTAATTTTGAGTTGTGTGTATCACACACGAGAATCCAACTTGTCGCTTTGGATCGCGGCCAGTGCTTTCACACGGCGCCGATCTACAAGGCAGACTTGTTATAGGATCAAGCCTTACGGGCAATTAGTATCGGTTAGCTGAACGCATTACTGCGCTTACACACCCGACCTATCAACGTCCTGGTCTCGAACGACCCTTCAAGG
>NZ_CADFEN010000018.1 GCF_902833145.1 Burkholderia sp. BCC0506
GGTTCATCGAGGATTACCGGGGAACGCGGCGCGAATCTTGAGGAAGAAGTATTCGTCGTCGCGGTACCCGTAAGCTCGACGCTTGATGACCTTGATGGTGTTGTTGATGCCTTCAACGATGCTGGTATTGAGCGGATGGCGGCAGCGAGTCACGATGCCGTGCCAGTAGCCCTGCAAACGCTCGGCGAACTTTTGCAGGGCCGCGATCCCACTTTGCTGAGCCTGCTCGAACCATTGTTCCCAAGCCTTTTGCGCCCAGGCCGGCTTTCGGTAGAACCAGAGCCGCTTGAGCTCGTCGCGTAACACGTAGACGCATAACAGCGACTGATTGGCCGCCAGCAATTCCTTCAGGTGCACGGCCTGATCCGGCTTGAGGTTGTGGCGGTTGCGCAGCAACAGCCAGCGGCTGGACTTCAGAACCTTGCGGGCTGGCTTGTCATGTCGGAGTTGATTGGCCTGATCGACCCGCACCCGATCGATCACTTCGCGGCCGTACTTGGCCACGACGTGGTACAGGTCGAAGACGATTTCCGCCTGCGGACACTGTTCCCTGATTTCGAGTTCATAGGCCGTGGTCATGTCGATCGCGACCGCTTCGATACGCTTGGCTGCGCCTTCGGGAAGCTGTTCGAAGAAGGCCCGGGCCGTCTCACGTGAGCGTCCCGGTCCGATCCAGAGTACTTGCCGGCTGATCGGGTCGACCACCACCGTGGCGTAGCGATGACCTTTATGCAGCGCGAACTCGTCCATCGCCAGATAGCGGATCGTTGACCAATCGGGCTCGCTCACGCGCGCCCGCAGGCGCATCTTGTCGATCGATTTGACCGTGTGCCAGCCCAGATCGTAGAAGGCCGCCACCGCCTGCACGCTGGCCGCTTGCAGCAGTTTCTCGCAAGCCTTGGCGAAGCGCTCCGTCACTCTCTGGTAACGGCCCAGCCACGCCAGCTTCTCCAGTCGCGGGCCGCCGCAGCGTTCGCACCAGACCCGGCGACGAGGCACATGCAACACCACCCGGTATTCGAATAGCGGCAAGTCACGCACCCGACGAACCGTCGTCTCGTGGATCTGCTGGCAGCGTGCCCCACATTGCTCGCAGTACATGATCTTGCTGACCGGCTTTAAATACAGCGACAGCGTACGGCCTTCGCCTTCCGGCCATTCCACACGCTCCAGCCGGTAGCCTGTCCAGCAGCCCAGTGCCTGAAGTGCCTTGCGATCGAGCAATTGCCTCTCCTGACGTCCTTAAAGTCAGGCGTCAGGTTACGCAATTGCTCTCAAACCCTCCACGGTTTCCTGCGATGAACCCAAAAAAAGGCCCGGAAGGCGCGCCGCGCCTGCCGGACCCCGGTTTTATACAAGATTTAAACATTCAATCCGTGACAGCGCTACCGCGCCATTACGGACTGCTTCTCATTCTGATTCAGGCAGCCGGATAAACGATCGTTTCAACGCCGTTTTCCGTGCCGAGCAAGCACAGATTCGCGCCGCGCTCGGCGAACAGGCCGACCGTCACGACGCCCGGCCATGCGTTCACCTGTGCTTCGAAACCGCGCGGATCGGCGATCTGCAGGCCCTTCACGTCGAGGATCTCGTTGCCGTTGTCGGTGATGTAGGGGGCGCCGTCCTTCGTCACGCGCAGCACGGGCACGCCGCCGAGCGCGGTCACGCGCCGGCCGATCGCCGTGCGGGCCATCGGCACGACCTCGATCGGCAGCGGGAACGCGCCGAGCACCGGCACGCGCTTGCTGCTGTCCGCGATGCAGACGAACGTGTCGGCCACCGACGCGACGATCTTCTCGCGCGTCAGCGCGCCGCCGCCGCCCTTGATCATCGCGCCGCCGGCGTCGATCTCGTCGGCGCCGTCGACGTACACCTGCAGCGAGTCGACCTCGTTCAGGTCGAACACCTTGATGCCGTGCGATTTCAGGCGTTCGGTCGTGGCAACCGAGCTCGACACGGCACCGCGATAGCGCGACTTGACGGCGGCGAGCGCGTCGATGAAGCAGTTGGCGGTCGAGCCGGTGCCGACACCGATCACGGCGCCTTCCGGCACGTTCCGGATCACGTAATCGGCGGCGGCCTGGCCGACGAGGCGTTTGAGTTCGTCTTGAGTCATGGGGTGTAATGCTGCGGGATTGCGGAAAACCGCCAGTTTACCGGAGTCGGCGAACGCCCCCGCGTTTTTCGGCGTGCGCGACGCCGCGTACTCAGCGCGTATCGGCCGCCGGTACCGGATCCATCGGCTGCGTGCCGGGGAAGTACTTGTCGAGCAGCGCCTGCGCGATCGCATCGCTTTCCGCGTCCGGGTTGCCCGCGTAGTCGGACGGCCGGAAATGCATCTGGAATGCCGCGAACACGCGCCGCGTGCGCGTATCGAGCACGCCGTCGGTCGGCACGTCGTAGCCGTAGCGGGCGAGCTTGAGTTGCAGCTCGCGCACGTCGACGGGCGCGTGCGGATCGCGGCCCGCGAGCCGCGCGGCGACGCTCGCGTCGTCCGGCCATGCGCCGATGCCGGCTTGCGCGAGCGCATGCCACGGGAACAGCGGCCCCGGATCGATCTTGCGTTGCGGCGCGATGTCGCTGTGCCCGACCACGCGCGTCGGCGCAATCCCGTAGCGCGCGACGATGTCCTTCGACAGGCGCGTCAGCGCGTCGACCTGTTCGGGCGGATACGGCTGCCAGGTGCGATGCTGCGGATCGAGCGGGCCGCGGTTCACGTTCTCGATGCCGATCGATACCGCGTTCAGCTCGGTCGCGCCCTGCCACTCGCTGACGCCCGCGTGCCACGCGCGCTGCGCCTCCGCAACGAGCTGGTAGACGACGGGCCTGCCGCGTTCGACGCGCGGCTGCGGCGGGATCACGTAATGCACGCTGACCGAATCGCCGGTCAGCGTATGCAGCGATTTCGCCTCGTCGCTTTCGGTGTAATGCATCACGAGAAAGCGGACCCGCGAATCGGCACCGCGCGCGTGGAGGCTCGTGTCGGCGTAGTAGGTGCCCCGTTCGACGAGCGACGGCGACGTGCAGGCCGCGAGCAGGCCGAGCACGGCGCAGGAGATGCCGACACGGAACAGGATCATCGTTCGCGAATTCCTGAGAGTCGCGTGCCGCCTTGCGTCGGGGCACGCGTCGTTCGGGTCGTTCGAGGCCCGCGCATCGCGCGCGGGACGGGCGGGGTCAGGCCGGGTCAGCCCTTCGCGCGCCGCTGGCGCACGGCTTCGTACAGGCACACGCCGCTGGCGACCGACACGTTCAGGCTTTCCACGCTGCCGGCCATCGGGATGCTCATCACTTCGTCGCAGGTGTCGCGCGTGAGCCGGCGCATGCCTTCGCCTTCCGCGCCCATCACGAGCGCGACCGGGCCGTCGAGCTTCGTTTCGTAGAGCGTCGCCGGCGCCTCGTCCGACGTACCGATGATCCACACGCCGGCTTCCTTCAGCTCGCGCAGCGCACGGGCGAGGTTCGTCACCGTGATGTACGGCACCGTATCGGCTGCACCGCTCGCCACCTTGGCAGCGGTCGCGTTCAGGCCGACCGCCCGGTCGCGCGGCGCGATCACCGCGTGCGCGCCGGCCGAATCGGCGACCCGCAGGCACGCGCCGAGGTTGTGCGGATCGGTGACGCCGTCGAGCACGAGCAGCAGCGCGGGCCCCTGGATGCCGTCGAGCAACTCGGACAGGTTCTGCGCGAGCGGCATGTCCTCGACGCGCGCGACGACGCCCTGGTGGCGCTCGGTGTGCGCGAGGCCCCACAGCCGCGTTTCGTCGGCCGCGATCAGCCGCACGCCCGCTTCCTTCGCGGCGTGCAGGAACTCCTGCATGCGGCGGTCGCGGCGCGTCTGATCGTACAGCACCTCCGCCACCGTCGATGCATCGTGCCGCAAACGTGCGGTCACCGCATGAAAACCGTAAAGAACCTTCAGACGTGACATGACTGGAACAACCTTCGATCAAACGTGCGGCCGCGCGACGTGCGCAGCCGCGATCCATGGAAAAGGAAAGCGCCGCGTGGCCGGCCGATGACCGGTGACGCGGCGTCTCTCGATACTGCGGGGCGTGCGCGTACGCCGCCCCGAACGCTCAATACTTCTTGCGGGCGCGGGCCTTCTTCGCGGTCGGCTTCGCCGGCACACCGCCACTGCCGCCGCCCTTCTTCTTCGCGGCGGCACGCGCGGCGCGCGCCTCCTTCACCGCGACGCTCGGTGCGCTCGCGGCCTTCTTGCGACGCGGCACGGCCTCCTCCACCGGCGGCAGCGCACGCACGCGCGGACCGTTGCCACTGCCGTTGCGATCGCCGCCGGCAGCCGGCGCGGGCGACGGACGCGGCGCCTTCACCGGCGTATCGCGCACGAGGCGGAAATCGATCTTGCGCGCATCGAGATCGACGCGGCTCACCTGAACGCGCACGCGATCCGACAGGCGATAGCGGATGCCCGTGCGTTCGCCGCGCAGCTCGTTCTTGATCTCGTCGTACTGGAAGTAGTCCGAGCCGAGCTCCGTCACGTGCACGAGCCCTTCGATGAACAGCGTGTCGAGCTGCACGAAGATGCCGAACGACGTCACGCCGTTCACCATCCCGCCGTACTCCTCGCCGAGCTTGTCGCGCATGAAGTAGCACTTCAGCCACGCCTCGACGTCGCGCGACGCTTCGTCCGCACGGCGCTCGTTCGCCGAGCAGTGCAGCCCGAGCTCCTCCCAGATCGCGGTATTCGCGCGCGAGCGGCCGCGCGCTTCGTCGTCGGCCTGCTGCATCGCGCGGGCGCGCGGCGACAGCGCGGTATTGAGTTCGAAACCTTCCGGCGCCTTCGGCACGTACTTCTTGCCGGACAGGATCGCGTAGATCGCGCGGTGCGTGAGCAGGTCAGGATAGCGGCGGATCGGGCTCGTGAAGTGCGCGTACGCCTCGTACGCGAGACCGAAGTGGCCGATGTTGTCCGGGCTGTAGACCGCCTGCTGCATCGAGCGCAGCAGCATCGGCTGCAGCATCTGCGCGTCCGGCCGGTCGCGGATCTGCGCCATCAGCGCCGCGTAGTCGCTCGCATGCGGCTTGTCGCCGCCGCCGAGCGACAGGCCCATGCCGCGCAGGAACGCACGCAGGTTCTCGAGCTTCTCCGGCGTCGGCCCCGCGTGCACGCGGTACAGGCCCGGATGCTTGTGGCGCTTCAGGAAATCGGCCGCACAGACGTTCGCGGCCAGCATGCATTCCTCGATCAGCTTGTGCGCGTCGTTGCGCTGGCGCGGCACGATCTGCTCGATCTTGCCTTGCGAGTTGCAGACGATGTAGGTCTCGGTCGTGTCGAAGTCGATCGCGCCGCGCTTTTGACGCGCGGCGAACAGCGACTTGTACACGCCGTACAGATCCTGCAGGTGCGGCAGCAGATCCGCGCGGCGCGCGGCCTCCGGCCCCTTCGTGTTCGACAGCACGGCCGCGACTTCGGTGTACGTGAGGCGCGCCGCCGAGTGGATCACGGCCGGATAGAACTGGTATGCCTTGATCTCGCCGCGCGCGGTGATCACCATGTCGCACGCGAGCACGCAGCGATCGACCTGCGGATTCAGCGAACAGAGGCCGTTCGACAGCTTCTCCGGCAGCATCGGGATCACGCGGCGCGGGAAGTAGACCGACGTGCTGCGCTCGAGCGCGTCGGCGTCGAGCCCGCTACCCGGCTGCACGTAGTGCGACACGTCGGCGATCGCGACGATCAGACGGAAGCCGTCGCCGCGGCCGACCTTGGTCGGCTCGCAGTACACGGCATCGTCGAAGTCGCGCGCGTCCTCGCCATCGATCGTCACGAGCGGCACGTCGCGCAGATCGACGCGGAAACGCAGATCGGCCGGCCGCACCTTGTCGGGCAGCGCGGCGGCTTCGTCGAGCGCCGGCTGGCTGAACTCGTGCGGCACACCGTACTTGCGCACCGCGATTTCGATTTCCATGCCCGGATCGTCGATATCGCCGAGCACCTCGACGACACGGCCGAGCGGCTGCGAATGGCGGCTCGGGAAATCGGTCAGCTCGACGACGACGACCTGCCCGACCTTCGCCTTCTTCACGTTCTGCGTGATCAGGATGTCGTGGCCGATGCGCTTGTCTTCCGGCGCGACGATCAGCGCACCGTTCTCGTTCAGCAGGCGGCCGATCACGCGCTTGTTCGCGCGCTCGGTGACTTCGACGACATGCCCTTCCGGCCGGCCGCGGCGATCGTAGCCGACGATCCGCGCGAGCACGCGGTCGTTGTGCATCACTTTCTGCATTTCGCCGTTCGGCAAAAACAGGTCGTCCTGGCCGTCGTCGCGGATCACGAACCCGTAGCCGTCGCGATGCCCCTGCACGCGTCCGGCGACGAAGTTCGACGGATGGGTCAGCTGGTAGTGGCCACGCTTGTCGAGGCGGATCTGGCCGTCGCGCTCCATCGCGGCGACACGCCGGAAGAACCCCTCGCGCTCCTGACGCTTGATCGACAGTGCTTCGGCGATGTCGTTGGCGGCCAGCGGCGCGTCGCTCGTACGCAGCACGCCGAGAATTTCTTCACGGCTCGGAATGGGGTACGGATATTTGCTCAAGGGTTTGTCGATGATTGTTCTCGTTGCGTTGACTGATGGTGCACGGCATCAACATAGAGGTGTCCGTCAGACAGTTCTATATTGACGGCGGCGGGTCATTCTATCACCCGCCTTGTGTCGCCAAATGACGGGAATGCCGCCGGCACGCGCGGCGGCGGCCGGTTCGCGATCCCTCGCAAAAAAGTGTTGACAGGAATAATTGGGGCGCTATAATTTCGCTTCTTTGCAGCAAGCAGCTACTGCAAAACGTGCCCAGGTGGCGGAATTGGTAGACGCACTAGGTTCAGGTCCTAGCGGTGGCAACATCGTGGAGGTTCGAGTCCTCTCCTGGGCACCATCTGTTTTTAAAAAGGTCGGCTTCTAGCCGGCCTTTTTTCATTTCAGCGCTCGCATTGCGAGTGCCTGTCCTGGGCGCTTATGTCGGCCGCTCCGATCGATAGCAGAATTTATCGGTTATCAATCGCTCCCCCCGTTGTTACGTTAGCCGCCTCGCTTTCAACGCATCCAACGAGGAGCCTCCTTCATGACGTCGATGAACCGCCGCGCATTCGCACGCACGATGCTGGCCGCGGGCCTCGCTGTCGCCGGTGTCCGCGCGCACGCCGAGAACGCGCCGGCCACACTGCGCATCGGTTACCAGAAGTCGTCGACGCTGATCACGCTGCTCAAGACGCGCGGCACGCTCGAGCAAGCGCTGACGCCGCTCGGCCTTCACGTGTCCTGGCATGAATTCGCAAGCGGATTGCCGCTGACCGAAGCACTCAATGTCGGCGCCGTCGACTTCAGCGCCGACGTGGCCGATACGGTGCCGGTCTTCGCGCAGGCCGCGCATGCGCGTTTCGTGTACGTCGCGCAGGAAGCGCCTTCGCCGAGGGCGCAGGCGATCGTCGTCAAACAGGACAGCCCGCTGCGCACGCTCGCCGATCTCAAGGGCCGGCGGATCGCGGTCACGAAAGCGGCCGGCAGCCACTACCTGCTGCTTGCCGCGCTCGCACGCGCGAAGCTCGCGCCCGCCGATGTGGCGGTCCATTACCTGACGCCCGCGGACGGCCGCGCCGCATTCGAGCGCGGCAGCGTGGACGCCTGGATCACATGGGATCCCTATGTCGCGTCGGTCGACCGGAATCCCGACGTGCGGATCCTGGCCGACGGCAACGGACTCGCGTCGTACCAACGCTATTACCTCGCATCGAGCAGCTTCGCCGCCGCGCGCCCCGACGTCGTCCAGATCCTGTTCGACCAACTGTCGCAGGCCGGCGCGTGGTTGCGCGACCATCCGCAGGAAGCCGCGAACACGCTTGCGCCGATCTGGGGGCTCGACGCCACGACGATCGCACGCGCGAATGCGCGACGCAGCTACGTCGTCCGCGCGGTGGCCCCGCAAAACTTCGGCGAGCAACAGAAGATCGCCGATACGTTCCTGGCGGCTGGGCTGCTACCCGCCCGCGTCGACACGAGCCAGGCGCAGCGCTGGAATTTCACGACGAAGCGCGCGGAGCCGGTCGGCGCGTGAGTAATGGTCGACTGCGCGAGGCGCGCAATATTTTTATCGCCCCGGATGAAATTATGTTGACAGACTCCGCCGGCACGCTACAATAGCGGTCTTCGCACTGCAGCAAGCGAAACGTGCCCAGGTGGCGGAATTGGTAGACGCACTAGGTTCAGGTCCTAGCGGTGGCAACATCGTGGAGGTTCGAGTCCTCTCCTGGGCACCATCTGTTTTTAAAAAGGTCGGCTTCTAGCCGGCCTTTTTCATTTCCGGCGCACAAATCGATATGCGGGCTCGCACCAACCTATTGGCCCCGCCGACATCTCCCCGCGCATCAGCGATGCGTGTGAGCCGTCGCGTTGCACAATCGAGCCGCCTGATTGATATTTTCGTCCGCCCCTCAAATTCTGTTGACAGATTCTTCGGGCACGCTACAATAGCGGTCTTCGCACTGCAGCAAGCGAAACGTGCCCAGGTGGCGGAATTGGTAGACGCACTAGGTTCAGGTCCTAGCGGTGGCAACATCGTGGAGGTTCGAGTCCTCTCCTGGGCACCATCTGTTTTCTAAAAAGGTCGGCTTCTAGCCGGCCTTTTTTCATTTCAAGCCCAGGAAGCAAAGCGCCTGCGCGCTTTGCGCGAGGACTCGAAAGGCTGCGCTTGCAAGCGCAGCCGGGGTCGCGCATGTGTGACCGAGTCCTCTCCTGGGCGCCATCTGTTTTCTAAAAAGGTCGGCTTGCAGCCGACCTTTTTTCATTTCCGCTCCGTAAAGCACGACCCCGCCTTGCCACGCGACTCAGACAACCCCTGTGACGCGTACAGCATGCTGAATCCCACCCCTCGCCATTTTCGCGTACGGACAAATCGCCTCGGTATCGGCAACCAGCGCACGCGCGTCAGCGGTCGCGACGCCCGGCATGCTGACCTCGAGATCGAGCGCGAGCGCAAACAGGCCATCCGCCGGATCGCGCTGAAAGGTCGCGCGAGCCGAGATCGCGAGATCGTCTGGCAAGCGTATCCGGCGCTTCATCGCAACGAGCGCCAGTGCGCCATGAAAGCATGCCGCGAAGCCGGCCGCGAACAATTGCTCCGGATTCGTGCCGCCACCCGCGCCGCCGAGTTCAACAGGCAACCGCAACGACACATCGAGTTCGCCGGTCGTCGAGCGCGCGCGCCCGGACGATCGTCCATGCGCCGCTTCTCCGCCGGTGACGGTCACGGTGGTCGTGTAAAGCGGCAGCGGCTCACTGCCGGTGTAGGGATCGAGCAGCGATATCGAAGGCCGCGTCGGACGATGCATGGACTTTCTCCCAGACAAAGCAGACGCGAGGCAGCGCCGCCGCGCCGCGTCGATTGAACGAGCGACGATGTGGGCGCCCGGTGACCGCTCTCGCCGACATCGTTTTCTCCGAGCTGCCATGACAGATGCAGCCCGACGTGCGATCGTGACCCACGACGGGAAACGATTCCATCAGACGAATTCGAAATTTCCAGCCTTGCTGCGCACCACATCGAAAGCCCGGGCTCCCCGCCCCTCTCTAAACCAAAACCGGGATTTCCCTAGGCTGACAGCACGCCGCTCACGCGGTTAAATAAATCAACGTGATTTATTTAATGCGCCGCCGAGCGGCGCGACATGGAAGGAGACGCCATGAGAAGCCCGCACTTCGGCCAGGGAAGCAATTCGGCCAACGTGCGCCGTTACAACGAGCGCCTGCTGCTGAAGACGCTGCGCCGCGCCGGCAGCGCATCGAAGGCCGACCTCGCCCGTCTCGCGAACATGACGGGCACGGCGGTCGGCAGCATCATCGGCGCGCTCGCCGACGCGAAGCTGATCGAATTCGCTGGCCGCACCGAAGGCCAGCGCGGCCAGCCGGCTTCGCTGATCCGCCTCGATCCGCGCGGTGCGTTCGGCATCGGCGTCCATCTCGACCGCATGCGCATCGAGACGGCACTCGTCAATTTCGCGGGCGACGTGCTCGGCCGCCGCTCGCACGACACGCTGCTTCCGCCGCCTGCCGACGTGCTCGAAATCGTGCGTCACGACATCGACGCGATGCAGGCCCTGCTCCCCGACCATGAACGCGCGCGCCTGACCGGCATCGGCGTCGCCCAGCCGTACAACCTCGGCGCGTGGATGCGCGAACTCGGCCTCGCGCCCGACACCTTCCGCGCGTGGGAAGACGTCGATTTCGCGGCCGACCTCGGCCGCACGCTGTCGCTGCCCGTATTCGGCGAAAACGACGGCAACGCGGCCGCGATCGCCGAACTGTTCTACGGATACGGCCGCCAGTGCGACGATTTCGTCTACCTGTTCATCGGGCCGGCGATCGGCGGCGGCATCGCAATCGACGGCGACTGCCTGCGCGGCGTGACCGGCAATGCCGGCGACATCGCGGTGATTCCGGTGCCGCCGAGCCGGCTGGCCTCCGCGCCGCCGCCGCGCGGCCCCTGGGACATCCTGCTCGCGCGCGCATCGCTGCATGCGCTCGTGCGCCACCTGCGCCATCACGGCGAGACGGTCGAGAACCGCGCCGATCTCGAAGCGTGCATCGCCCGCGGCCTGCCGGCCGTCGACGAATGGATCGACGACTGCGTCGACGCGCTCGCGCCGGCGTTGCGCGCGGTGCTGTGCGTGATCGACGCGCCGGTGGTCGTGCTCGACGCCGACACCGACGCGGGCCTGCTCGACGCGGTCACGACCCGCCTGCGCGCGGCGCTCGTGGCCACCGCGCCCGAAGCGCGCGGCACGCCCGTGCTCGTGCGCGGCACGTTCGGCGCCGATGCCGGCGCGATCGGCGCCGCCACGCTCCCGATGTTTTTCAATTTCTCCCCGCGGGCCGGCATCCTCAAGGGCGCCCGCACCGATTTGCAGGAGGTCCACCATGTCGCGTTCTGAGTCGCCCCGCCCGCTGCTCGAGATGCGCGGGATCAGCAAGACGTTCCCGGCCGTGCGCGCGCTCGACAACGTCAGTCTGACCGTCTATCCGGGCGAAATCCATTCGCTGATGGGCGAGAACGGCGCGGGCAAATCGACGCTGATGAAGATCCTGTCGGGCGCGTACCGCGCCGACGCCGGCGGCGAGATCCTGATCGACGGCGAACGCATCGACATCGACGGCCCGCTCGCCGCGCGCGATGCCGGCGTCGCGGTGATCTACCAGGAGCTGTGCCTGTCGCCGAACCTGACCGTCGCGGAAAACATCTACGTCGGCCGCGAACTGCGGCGCGGCAACCGGCGCTGGGGCACGATCGACCGCGCGGCGATGGCGCGCGGCTGCCAGGACGTGCTGACGCGCCTGGGCGCCCCGTTCGGGCCCGACACGCTCGTCGACACGCTGTCGATCGCCGAACAGCAGCTCGTCGAGATCGCGCGCGCCGTGCACACCCGCGCCCGCATCCTGGTCATGGACGAACCGACCACGCCGCTGTCGTCGCGCGAAACCGAACACCTGTTCCGCCTGATCCGCCAATTGCGCGAGGAAGGCCTCGCGATCATCTACATCAGCCACCGGATGGCGGAAATCTACGAACTGTCCGACCGCGTGTCGGTGCTGCGCGACGGGTCGTACGTCGGCACGCTCGAACGCGCGGCGCTGTCGGCCGAGCGGCTCGTCGCGATGATGGTGGGCCGCGACATCTCGGGCTTCTACAAGAAGGAACACGCGCCGTACGATCCCGGCCACCTGCTGCTGTCGGTACGCGACATCGCCGACGGCGCGCGCGTGCGAGGCTGCAGCCTCGACCTGCACGCCGGCGAAGTGCTCGGCATCGCGGGGCTCGTCGGCGCGGGCCGCACCGAACTCGCGCGGCTGATCTTCGGGGCCGAGCCGCGCGTGCGCGGCGACGTGAAGCTGGGCGAGCGCACGTTCGGCGCGCACTCGCCGCGCGACGCGATCGACGCGGGCCTCGTCTACCTGACGGAAGACCGCAAGCGCCAGGGCCTGTTCCTCGACATGAGCGTGCGCGACAACATCAACATCTCGGTGTGCAACCGCGATGCCCGGCTCGGCGCGCTCGACCTCGCGCGCGGCGCCGAACGGGCGCGCGACGCGATCGCGTCGCTGTCGATCCGCGTGCCGCACGCGAACGTCAACGTCGGCGCGCTGTCGGGCGGCAACCAGCAGAAAGTGCTGCTGTCGCGCCTGCTCGAGACGAAGCCGCGCGTGCTGATCCTCGACGAGCCGACACGCGGCGTCGACATCGGCGCGAAATCCGAGATCTACCGGATCATCAACGAACTGGCCCGTGCCGGCGTGGGCGTGATCGTGATCTCGAGCGAACTGCCGGAGATCATCGGCGTCGCCGATCGCGTGCTCGTGATGCGCGAAGGCGAGATCGCCGGCGAACTCGGCGGGCACACGCATACGCCTATCACGCAGGAAGCGATCATCGCGCTCGCCACCGGCTCGCAGGCTGAACTGGCCGACGCGCACTGACCACGGCCCCTTCATTTCCCTCTTCATTCAAGGTATCGAAATGATCAACCCGACCAAGCAGCGGAACCTCGCTTCCGCGACCGCCCACCCGGTCGCCAACCGTACGCCCCTGATGCGCGGCGCCGATCATCGCGCCCGCATGCAATCGCTGATCCGCACGGCCGGCATGCTGCCGGTGCTGCTGGTCCTCTGCGTCGGCTTCGGCTTCCTGACCGACGGCTTCTTCACGCTGCAGAACCTGTCGATCGTCACGCAGCAGGCGTCGATCAACATCGTGCTCGCCGCCGGCATGACCTTCGTGATCCTGACGGGCGGCATCGACCTGTCGGTCGGCTCGGTGCTCGCCGCCGCGGCCGTCGCGGCGCTCATCGCATCGACCATTCCCGGCTGGGGCTGGCTCGGCGTGCCGTTCGCGCTGGCCGTCGGCCTCGTGTTCGGCGCGATCAACGGCGGACTGATCTCGTTCCTGCGCCTGCCGCCGTTCATCGTCACGCTCGGCGCGATGACGGCCGTGCGCGGCGTCGCACGCCTGATCGGCAACGACACGACCGTGTTCAATCCGCAACTGCCGTTCGCGTTCATCGGCAACGGCTCGATCCTCGGCGTGCCGTGGCTCGTCGTGATCGCATGCGCGGTGATCGCGATCTCGTGGTTCATCCTGCGCCGTACGGTGCTCGGGATGCGCATCTATTCGGTCGGCGGCAACCCGGAAGCCGCGCGTCTGTCGGGCATCAACGTGCGGGCGATCCAGATGTTCGTGTATGCGGCGTCGGGCCTGCTCGCCGGCCTCGGCGCGGTGATGTCGGCCGCGCGCCTGTATGCGGCCAACGGCCTGCAGCTCGGCCAGTCGTACGAGCTCGACGCGATCGCCGCGGTGATCCTCGGCGGCACGAGCTTCGTCGGCGGCGTCGGTTCGATCGTCGGCACGCTGATCGGCGCGCTGATCATCGCGGTGCTGACCAACGGGCTCGTGCTGCTCGGCGTGTCCGACATCTGGCAGTACATCATCAAGGGGCTGGTGATCATCGGCGCGGTCGCGCTCGACCGCTATCGCCAGCGCGATTCCGCCCGTACCTGACACGCTTCCCTCAACCGCTCGACCATCGGGGCGCAGGCAGGTCCTCCTGCGCCCGTTCGCCAACAGACCTCACGGAGACACAACGACATGTTCAAGCACACCGCCGCCCTGACCGCCGTCGCCTGCGCACTCGCCTTCGGCGCGACCGCCGCCCATGCAGCCGACAAGCCGCTGAAATCGATCGGCGTCACGGTCGGGTCGCTCGGCAATCCGTACTTCGTCACGATCGTGAAAGGCGCCGAAGCGCGCGCGAAGCAGCTCAACCCGACTGCGAAGGTCACGGCCGTATCGGCCGACTACGACCTGAACAAGCAGTTCACGCAGATCGACAACTTCATTTCCGCGCACGTCGACATGATCCTGCTGAACGCGACCGACCCGAAGGCGATCGAGCCGGCGGTGAAGAAGGCGCAGGCGGCGGGCATCACGGTCGTCGCGGTGGACGTCGCGGCCGCCGGCGCGAACGCGACCGTGCAGACCAACAACGTGAAGGCCGGCGAACTCGCGTGCGACTACCTCGCGAAGAAGCTGAACGGCAAGGGCAACGTGATCATCGAGAACGGCCCGCAGGTGTCGGCCGTGATCGACCGCGTGAACGGCTGCAAGGCCGTGCTCGCGAAGAATCCGGGCATCAAGCTGTTGTCGAGCGACCAGGACGGCAAGGGCTCGCGCGAAGGCGGGATGAACGCGATGCAGGGTTACCTGACGCGCTTTCCGAAGCTAGACGGCGTGTTCACGATCAACGACCCGCAGGCGATCGGCAGCGATCTCGCGGCGAAACAGCTCAACCGCCCGAACATCGTGATCACGTCGGTCGACGGCGCGCCCGACATCGAGGTCGCACTCAAGTCGAACACGCTCGTGCAGGCGTCGTCGAGCCAGGATCCGTGGGCGATGGCGCAGCAGGCCGTGAATGTCGGCTACGGGATCATGAACGGTCAGAAGCCGGCCAATCCGATGATCCTGATCGAGCCCACACTCGTCACGCGCGACAACGTGAAGACCTACAAGGGCTGGAGCTCCCCGCGCTGATCGCGCCGGCCGCCCGCGTAGGCGGGTGGTGTCAGACCGCGTCGCCGCGCGCGCCGGCCGGCACTGCCCGCCTGTTCAGATCAACCGCTGTACGGCCGCGCGCGACGCCGCGGCACGAGGTTTTCACATGACGACGACGTTTCCCCGCCTGATCGTATTCGGCGAGGCGCTGACCGATTTCATCCGCGACGACGCACAGCACTGGCACAGCGTCGCCGGCGGCTCGTGCTGGAACGTCGCGCGCGTCGGCGCGCGGCTCGGCGTGCCGACCGCCTTCGCCGGCACGGTCAGCCGCGACACCTTCGGCGACGAGCTGATGCGCAAGAGCGCCGACGCGGGACTCGACATGCGTTTCATCCGGCAGGTCGACCGCGCCCCGCTGCTCGCGATGGTCGTGTCGAAGCAGCCGCCCCACTATTTCTTCATCGGCGAGAACAGCGCCGATCTCGCCTTCGATCCGGCCGACTTGCCGGCCGGCGCCTTCGACGCGGCCGACATCGTGCACGTCGGCTCGCTCGGCGTCGTGCGCGAGCCGCTCGCGTCGCGCCTGATCGAACTCGCGCAGGCGGCGCGGGCGGCCGGCAAGCGCATCTCGTTCGATCCGAACTTCCGGGCGCCGATGGCCGCGCCGTCGTATCGCGACACGCTGCGCCGGCTGACCGCGCTCGCCGACTGGATCAAGGTATCCGACGAGGATCTGCGCGGGCTGTTTCCCGAGCTCGACGAAGCGGCCGCGCTCGCGCAACTGCGCGCGTGGGCGCCCGACGCGACGCTGCTCGTCACGCGCGGCGCCGCCGGCATGCAGCTGCTGCATCGCGATACCGTGCTGTTCCAGCCCGCGTTCCCCACCGAGGTGGCCGACACGGTCGGCTGCGGCGACGCGAGCATCGGCGGCTGGCTCGCGAGCCAGCTCGCACGGCCCGATGCGACGGCCGCCGAGCATCTGCGTTACGCGGCCGCGTGCGCGGCCGTCGCCTGCGCGCATGCGGGCGCCTATGCGCCGACCGCCGCGGAAGTCGCCGACATGATCGGTCGCACCGCCGGCGCCGCGCTTTCGCACTAGACCGCGCCGACGCGCCGTCACGCGGCGCGCGTGCCGTCGCCGCCGCCCGGCGGCCTGCCGGCCTGCAGCAGTTGCAGGCTCTCGTCGACGCTCAGCTCCGACATCGCTTCGTCGCGCAATGTATCGTCGGCCGCGCGGCGCAGCGCATGCAGCGCGTGCGTCTTGAGCCGGGCGAGCGCGAGCCGCAGCCCGCGCGCCGCGCATTCGGCCGCGAACGTGCGCAACGATTCGATCGTCGTGCCGTCGACATCCGGCGTTTCCTCGAGACTCAACATCACGGTATGCGCGTCCGGCGCGGCCTTCATCAGCGCCCGCACGCGATTGAGCATCCGGTCCGCATTCGCGAAGAACAGCTGCGCCTCGGGCCGCACGATCAGCACGCCCGGCACCGGCTTCGCATCGGCATGGCTCGCGACGTCGACGAAATCGTGGCTGTCGCGCAGCCGGCCGAGCACGCTGACGTTCGGCTCGGACAGCTTGCGCAGCGTCAGCAGCAGGCTCACGCCGATGGCCGCGAGCAGCCCGTGCAGCACGCCGAGCACGAGCACCGCGAGCAGCGCCGCGATCACGACGAGCCGGTCGCGATGCCAGGCCCAGTACGGCCGGAACACGGACGGATGCAGCGAATGGCTGACCGCGAAGATCACGATGGCCGCGAGCACGGGCTCGGGCGTGCGCGCGAGCTGCGGCAACAGCAGCCAGACGATCAGCGCGACCACGCCGGCCGCCCACATCCCCGCGAAACGCGATTGCGCACCGGCCGCCTCGTTCGCCGACGTCGCCGAATAGCCGGCGCCGACCGGCATCCCGTGCAGCAGGCCCGACACGAGGTTCGCGCAGCCGAGCGCGACGAGGTCGCGGTTCGGCGACACGGTATCGCCGTGCTTCAGCGCGAAGTTGCGGATCGATCCGTACGATTCCGCATACAGGATCAGCATCAGCGCGAAGGCGAGTTCGACCGTCTGCATCCATGCATTGCGGTCGAGATGCGGCAAGCCGAATTCGAGGTGCCGGAAGTCGATATGGCCGACGATCGCGATTCCGTACCGCTGCCAGTCGATCACGTAGCCCGCCGCGATCGACAGCACGATCACGACGAGCGTCGCGGGCACGCGCGAGCGGCGCCCGAGCACGAACAGCAACGCGAGCGCAGTCGCGCCGAGCACGACGCTCGGGAGGTTCGCGTGCGGCGCACCGCTGACCAGATCGAGTGCGACGTGCGGCGCATCGCTGTGCTGCACGGCAATCGCGAGAATCTTCGGCAACTGCTTGATGACGATCGTCAGCGCGAGGCCGAACGTGAAGCCGCGCAGCACGGGTCGCGCGACGAAATCCGACATGCCGCCGAGCCGCGCGGCGCCGGCCAGGATGAACAGCACGCCCGTCATCGCGACGAGCGCCGCCGCGAGCGCGAGCTGCGCGGCCAGCGCCATCCCGGATTCGGCGAGCACGGTCGCGGCGAGCACCGCGGCCGACGACGATGTGGACGACACGATCGCGAAGCGGCTGCTGCCCGTCAGCGCATAGACGACGAGCCCCGACAGCAGCGCGATCAGGCCGGCCTGCGGCGGCAGGTTGGCGAGCCCCGCGTACGCGACCGCCTCGGGAATCAGCAGGCCGGCGATCGACAGGCCGGCCAGCGCATCGAGGCCGATGCGTTGCGAGCGCGGCGCGGGCGGCGCGTCGAGCGCCGCGAAATGGTCCGGATGCTGCGGGCCGGCGTCGGGGCGGATCGGGGCGGTCGTCATGACGCGGTCGGCGCCGTGGGCCGGTCAGGGTTTGACGGCAATCACGCCCGACCAGCCGGGCAGATAGCGCGCGTCCTGGTCGTGCGCGCGACGCAGCGCGACGTCGAGCGCCTTCGCGAAGTTCTTGCGGATCTGGTCGAGCGTCACGTGCTGGCGCAGATAGTCGGCCCACAGGAATTCGCTGAACGGCGTCGCGTCCTTCGCATAGCCGCCGGCCGTGCGCAGTTCGCCGGCGAGGCTGCGGTACGGGTCGTCCTCGAGCCCCGTCAGCGCCTTCGGCAAGTGCGCATAGTCGCGCCGCGAGCCGTCCGCGCCGAACGGATGCACCCACTGGTTGTGTTCCATCATCCGCCAGAAGATCGTGTCGTCGAGCCACGACAGATCCTTCAGCAGCATCGCGTTCACGCGCGACTCGCCCTCCTCGATCAGCGCGAGACCGAGATGGTGGTGATCGGTGATGTAATGCAGCCCGCCCGGGCCGAGCACGGCCGGGAACCAGTGCGATTCGATCGCGGCCTTGCGGGCGCGCTTGTTCAGCGCCTTCCAGTGCTTGCGTTTCGCCTTGACTTCGCGATAGCCGACCGTCATCTGGGTCGGACGCAGCGCGTCGAGCCTGACGGGAATCAGATGAACGTCGTTGCCGAGTGCCATGGTCGTACCCCATGTTGCGAAATTCCGGCAACGATACTCCTGATCCTGCGAGCCGTTAATACGTCACGACCGCGATACACGCCCGGTTGACGATCTCTGACACCTGCCGCATGCACGACGCCGCGCTACGCGCGCAAATCGTCGCGTTCGAGACGATGACGAATGTAAGGAATGCCGTCGTGCACGACGCTCACGCGCCGCATGCCGAGCTTGCGCGCCACGTTCAGCGAGCCGTCGTTGGCCTCCGCGATATCGGCGATCACGCGCGGCAGGCGCACGGTATCGAACGCGTGCCGCACGACGGCCGCCGCGGCCTCGGTCGCGATGCCGCGCCCCCACGTCGCCCGCACGAGCCGCCAGCCGATCTCGACGTCGCGCGACCCGTCCTTGTAGTCGGGAATCAGCAGCATCCAGCCGATGAACACCTCGGGCGCGGCCTTCTCGAAGATCGACCAGTAGCCGAGGCCCGGCGGATAGTCGCGCGTGATGCGGTGCGTGACGAAGCGACGATGCTCGACGGGGTCGTGCCACGGGCCCGCGATGTGCCGCGTGACCTCGGGATCGCGATCCATCTCGATGCACGCATCGAGGTCGGCCAGCACGCGCGGACGCAGCCACAACCGGGCAGTTTCGAGCACGGGCAATGTGTCGACGGAACGGTCGTTCATCTGGACTCCTGATTCGGTGACGATACGCATCGCACGCATTACAGAACGGATACAAACAGCCTTCCGGAATGATACAGGCACCTGTCGCGTGCCTCGCGCCGTGCCGTTTCCGTTTCCGAAACAGTGCATTTCGTAGGGATTATTCCCGATTCGGGGGTATCGCGCCCCACATCGCGCGGCGCGGAAGCCTACACTCGATCCATGCCCCCCGCGCCACGCGCGAGCCGGGCCGGCATCCGCATGCCTGTCGCGAACGCGCAAGCCAACGAGGAGACCCGGACATGAGCTGGACCCGCGAGCAACGCAACGTCACGATCGCCGCCTACCTGGGCTGGACGCTGGACGCGTTCGACTTTTTCCTGATGGTGTTCGTGCTGAAGGATATCGCCGCGGAATTCGCGTCGACGATCCCGGCCGTCGCGTTCGCGCTCACGCTGACGCTCGCGATGCGCCCGCTCGGCGCGCTGATCTTCGGCCGGCTCGCCGACCGCTTCGGCCGCCGCCCGACGCTGATGGTCAACATCGCGTGCTATTCGCTGCTCGAACTTGCGTCGGGTTTCGCACCGAGCCTGACCGCGCTGCTCGTGCTGCGCGCGCTGTTCGGCATCGCGATGGGCGGCGAATGGGGCGTCGGCTCCGCGCTGACGATGGAAACCGTGCCGACCCACGCTCGCGGCGTCGTGTCCGGGCTGCTGCAGGCCGGCTACCCGAGCGGCTATCTGCTCGCGTCGGTCGTGTTCGGCCTGTTCTACCAGATCATCGGCTGGCGCGGGATGTTCATGGTCGGCGTGCTGCCCGCGCTGCTCGTGCTGTACGTGCGCGCACACGTGCCCGAATCGCCTGCATGGAAACAGATGGAGAAGCGCCCGCGTCCGAGTCTCGGCGCCACGCTGAAACAGAACTGGAAGCTCACGATCTACGCGATCGTGCTGATGACCGCGTTCAACTTCTTCTCGCACGGCACGCAGGATCTCTACCCGACCTTCCTGCGCGAACAGCATCACTTCGATCCGCATACGGTGTCGTGGATCACGATCGTGCTGAACATCGGCGCGATCGTCGGCGGCCTGTCGTTCGGTGCGATCTCGGAGCGGATCGGCCGGCGCCGCGCGATCTTCATCGCCGCGCTGATCGCGCTGCCCGTGCTGCCGCTGTGGGCGTTCTCGAGCGGCCCGGTCGCGCTCGCCGCCGGCGCGTTCCTGATGCAGATCTCGGTACAGGGCGCGTGGGGCGTGATACCGGTTCACCTGAACGAGATCTCGCCCGACGAGATCCGGGCGACCTTCCCCGGCGTCGTCTATCAGCTCGGCAACCTGCTTGCATCGGGCAACGCGACGATGCAGGCGTCGCTCGCCGTGTCGAACCACGACAATTACGGCTTCGCGCTCGCGCTCGTGGCCGGCATCGTGGCCGTCGCGATCGCCGTGCTGATCCTGTTCAGCCGCGAACGACGCGGTATCGACATGACGCAATCGGTCAATACGCGTAGCGCCGTCGGGTGAACCCGCACGTTGCGGCACCGCATCATCGCGCGCGCCCTGTCCCGCCGGGAGCGTGCGCCGCGCTTTCCGCAACCGCACATCGAACTAGAGGAATTGGTCCAGATTCCGCGCTTGCCCGGCCTGCCCGCGTTTTTTTATCTTAATAAAAACGACTGTTTGAATCAGATAATCAAATCACCTGTTCGCGGCCGGGAAACCGGCATGGGAGGCGGAACATGGCAGTAAGTCAGGAGGGGCGGCCATCGGCGGGACGGCCGTCCGGGGCACGGTCATCCGGCACGCGGCAGACCGGCGGGACGAAGGCGCGCATTCTCGATGCGGCCGAGGATCTGTTCATCGAACATGGCTTCGAGGCGATGTCGATGCGGCAGATCACGTCGCGCGCGGCAGTCAATCTCGCCGCGGTCAACTACCACTTCGGCAGCAAGGAAGCGCTGATCCACGCGATGCTGTCGCGCCGGCTCGACCAGTTGAACCAGGAACGCCTCGGCATCCTCGACCGCTTCGATGCGCAGCTCGGCGCGCACATCACCTGCGAGCACGTGCTCGGCGCGATGTTCATTCCGGCGCTGAAGGCATCGCGCGATCCCGAACGCGGCGGGCCCGGGTTCCTCCGGCTGATCGGCCGTGCTTACACCGATCCGTCGCCGTTCGTGCGCAACTTCCTGACCGCGCACTACGCGAGCGTCGCGGGCCGCTTCTTCGACGCCTTCCAGCGCGCGCTGCCGCACTTGCCGCGCACCGAGCTCGGCTGGCGGCTGCACTTCGCGATCGGCGCGCTGTCCGGCGCGCTCGCGGGTGCCGAAACGGAAAGCCTGATCGACGAATTCTCGCAAGGCCGCACGATGAACGACGTGCAGATGATCGCGCGGCTGTCGTCGCTGATCGTCGCCGCGCTGAAGGCGCCGATGCCCGACAGCGCGCAACTGTCGATCTTCGCGGCGGTGCTCGACGACGCGGGCGCCAGCGAAGCGTTCGGGCTGCCGCAGTCGGGCGCGACGACCGCCGAGACGGCAACGCTGCATTCCACGAACTGAGCCGCGCGAGGCCACGCGCGGCTTCCTGTTCACGATTTGACCGATACGCGCGATCGGGCGCGGCGTCGAGACGCCCGCGCCGGCCGACCGCGAAGCACAGGGCATGGGCAGGCGCCGAAGCGCCGGCCCATGCCGAGAGCCAAGACCGGAGACACGTCATGTCATCTTCCGCAGCAACCACCTCGGCCCAGATTCCGCCGAACACCGACGGCATCTGGTACGCGTCGTACCCGCCCGGCGTTCCGCACGAGATCGACGTCACGCAATATGCATCGCTCGTGCAGTTCTTCGACGAATGCACCACCCGCTTCGCCGACCGCGTCGCGTACGTGAGCGCCGGCGCGTCGATGACCTACCGCGCACTCGCGCAGAAGGTCGACGCGTTCGCGTCGTACCTGCAAAGCCTCGGCGTGAAGCCCGGCGACCGCGTCGCGATCATGCTGCCGAACACGTTCCAGTATCCGGTCGCGCTGTTCGGCACGCTGAAGGCCGGCGCGATCGTCGTCAACGTGAATCCGCTCTACACCGTGCGCGAACTCGCGCACCAGTTGAAGGACAGCGGCGCGCAGACGATTGTCGTGTTCGAGAACTTCGCGCGCACGCTGCAGGACGCGCTGCCGGAAACGCAGGTGAAGCACATCGTCGTCACCGCACTCGGCGACCTGCTCGCCGACGGTTTCAACGCGAAAGGACGCCTGATCAATTTCGTGCTGAAGCACGTGAAGAAGCTCGTGCCGGCCTATCACCTGCCGCAGGCGATCCGGCTGCGCTCCGCCCTCGCGCTCGGCGCGCGCGGCAAGCCGCAGCCGGTGCAGGCCACGCGCGACGATCTCGCGTTCCTGCAGTACACGGGCGGTACGACCGGTGTCGCGAAAGGCGCGATGCTCACGCACGGCAACCTGATCGCGAACCTGCTGCAGGCGAAGGCCTGGATCGCCGACCAGGTATCGGGCGACGTCGAGACCGTGCTCACGCCGCTGCCGCTCTATCACATCTATTCGCTGACGGTGAACGCGTTCATCTTCATGGGCCTCGGCGGGCGCAACATCCTGATCGCGAATCCGCGCGACATGAAGATGGTGATGAAGATCATCCGCCACGAAACGTTCACGGGAATCACCGGCATCAACACGCTGTACAACGCGTTTCTCGACAACGAGGAATTCCGCAAGCGCGACTTCTCGAAGCTCAAGCTCGCGATGGCGGGCGGGATGGCGATGCAGCGTGCGGTCGCCGAGCGCTTCCAGCAGGTGACGGGCCGGCCGGTGGTCGAAGGCTACGGCCTCACCGAGTGCTCGCCGATCGTCACGATGAACCCCGTGGACCTGAACGACATGGCCGCGTTCAGCGGTTCGATCGGCCTGCCCGCGCCGTCGACCCTCGTGCGTTTTCGGCGCGAGGACGGCACCTGGGCCGCCATCGGCGAGCCGGGCGAGCTGTGCGTGCACGGCCCGCAGGTGATGCGCGGCTACTGGCAGCGCCCCGACGAGACGGCCAAGGTGATCGACGCCGACGGCTGGCTCGGCACCGGCGACATCGGCGTGATGGACGAGCGCGGCTTCATCCGCCTCATCGACCGCAAGAAGGACATGATCCTCGTGTCGGGCTTCAACGTGTATCCGAACGAGATCGAGGAAGTGCTCGTGATGCATCCGGGCATCAGCGAGGCCGCGGCGATCGGCATTCCGGACGAGGTACAGGGTGAACGGATCAAGGTGTTCGTCGTGCGCCGCGACCCGACGCTGACGGTCGAGGACGTACTCGCGCACTGCCGCAAGAACCTGACCGGCTACAAGATGCCGAAATTCGTCGAGTTCCGCGACGCGCTGCCGCAGACGAACGTCGGCAAGATCCTGCGCCGCGCGCTGCGCGACGAGGAACTCGCCAAACTCAATGCCGCGAAGCAGGCCTGACCGATCCATCGCTCCGGGAGACGCTGTCGATGAACGAAGGAATCAAACGCCGCGCGCGGCATGCGGCGGCGGCCGTCGCGTGCGTGCTGTCGCTCGCGCAGACGGGCCTGCATGCCCAGGAAACGGCCGGCGCCGCGAGCGCGGCACCGGCCGTCGATCTGCCCGCGGATCTCGCAAAGGTCGCGCACGAGCCGGTCGCGCAACAGGCGCGCTGGCTGCGCACGGCGGCCCAGCGCGGCACGCTCGCGCAACTCGACGACGCGACGCTCACGGCGCTCTTCAAGGCACTCGATCCGTTCGCCGTGCCGCTCTATATCCGCAACGGCCCGAACGGCTACCCGTCCTACCAGTTCACGATGGTGCGTCAGGAGCGCATCAGCGGGAAATGGTCCGACACGCCCGATCGCATGCTGGTGAAGACGACCCGCGAGCCGCTGCGCGTGTACGCGAAATGGCTGCCGGGCGGCGCCCATGCCGGGCAGGAGACCATCTACGACACGACACAGCGCAAGGACGAGATGTTCGGCCATCTCGGCGGCCTGCTCGGCAAGATACCGCTGTGGACGGCGATCGACGGCGCGCTGGCGCGTGCGCAGTCGAATCACCAGGTGAAGGATCTCGGCACGGAGTTCATCGCGAACCTGTACCTGACCGAAGGGAAGAAATACGTGGAAGCCGGCGTGCAGCGACCGACCGACGTGAAAGCCACGACGATCGGCGGCGTGCGCGTCGTCGCACTGACCTACGAAACGCCGACCGGCCGGCCGCAGTTCTATGCGAAAAAGGAAGTGCTGGGGCTCGACCTGCACGCCCCCTATTTCCGGACCGTCGAATCCTATGACAACGACGGCAGGATCTTCGAGCGGATCGTCATCGAGAAAATCGCGCCGGCGACCTTCGACGACACCGCATTCGACCCGAAAAACCCCGACTACGCGTTCTGACGCGCGCTGACGGGGTTCGCCACGGGCTCAATCGTCATCGTCGTCGTGGTGCCGATGCCAGTGTTTGTAATAGTGCTTGCGCCACTTGCGATAGCGATCGTCGTCGTCATCGCCGTAATAGCCATACCCGTAGCCCGGATAGGCGACAACGGCGGGCTGCGGCGCTACATAGACCGGCGCCGGCTCGACATAGACCGGCGCCACAGGTACGCCGATGCCGACTGAAAGGTCCACGTGCCCCGCCATTGCACTACCGGAAACGAGCAACGCCATGCTTCCGATCACCCCTGCCATTTGCCTCTTGTTCATGCTCCCGATCCCTGATTGGCCGGCCCGCCCGGCTCGCGCGATCAATGTAAGCGTGGCGTGCCTACCCAGGTGATACGAGGCTGCGAGAGTCGTAACGCGACGTAACGAAACGACGATGGCCATTCGGCCGAATCGCGAAAATGCGCCGGAACGTCTATAGTGGGTTACGGTTCGACACAATCACGACTGCGCGCTTCCCTATTGAACAGGGTAGAATTCCGCCAAACGCCTTGTGGACGAACACGCCACACACGCACAACATATTCTCTGACGCAGGCTCCTGCCGCACCTCAATGGCCAATCCCGCAGAATCCCATCCGCAAAACGACTTCATCAATTCGGCGCGCAAGGAACGTAAGCGTGTTGAAATCTATCTCGTCAACGGCATTCGTCTGACGGGGTGTATCGAGTCGTTCGACCAGTATCTGGTGATGCTGCGCACCCCCGTGGGTCTGCAAGGCATCTACAAGCGCGCGATTTCCACGATCCAGCTCGACACGGGCGGCTCGCGCCCCGGCGGCGGCCCCCGCGGCCCGCGTACCGGCGGTCGCCCCGGCGGCCGTGAAGGCGGCGGTCATAGCCCGTACGGCTCGCACGGCGGCCCGCGCGAATCGCGCGGCGACGGCGGCTACGGCTCCCGCGAGCCGCGCGAAGGCTACGGTTCGCGCGAACCCCGCGAGGGTTACGGCTCGCGTGAACCGCGCGAAGGCTACGGCGCGCCGCGCGAGCCGCGTGAACCGCGCGAAAGCTATGGCGCGCCGCGCGACACCGGCGACGCATCCGGCAACGCCGCGCCGTCCGACTCCCGCGGCGGCAACGGGCCGGTCATCGTGACGCGCCGCCGGCGAATCGTGCCGGACGGCCAGTAAAACAAAAAGGGCAAGCCAAACCGGCTTGCCCTTTTCACTTGTATGGCCGGCGCGGCATGTCGCCGCACCGCCGTTGCCCGGTTCAGCGCGCCGTCGTCGGCAGGCCCGCGTCGGCCTCGCGCTGCAGCGAACGCACCTGCTGCTGCAATGCCCGCAGCTGCGCCTGGAGCTGGGCCTGTTGCGCCTGCAATGCGGCCGTTTCGCTCCGCACGCTCTTCTGGCGATCCGCCACCGCCGCCTGCTGCTGGCGGGCGATCGAAATGTCCGCCTGCAGACGCCGTGCGCGGTCCTGCGTGACTTCGATCTGCTTGTCCATTTGCGCCTTCTGCGATTCCAGCTTCGCCGCCCGCAGCTCGTTGACGGCCAGCCGCTCCGCCTGATGCGAGAAATCGCGATAGATCGCTTCCGCGCGCGTTTCGTCGTAAGTCTTGATCACGCGCCAGAACGCCTTCTGCTGGAACAACGCGACGAAATACGCACCATCCTTGACGTTGAACAGCAGGCTGGCGCCGTAGCTGCCGTTGTAGCTCGTGCGCATTTCCGTCAGCGAGTGCGCCTGGATCTGGCGCTGCAAGTCGTCGACCGTGCTCGGCCCCGTCGTCTCGCCGGCCTGCGGCTGCACCGACGTCTGCGCCTGCGAATCGATCGCCGGAATCGCAGCCACCGGCGCCGACGCCTGCTGCACCGCCGACGGATCGCTGCCTGCCAGCCCCTGCGCGAACGCGCCCTGGATGCCTCCCACCATCGCGAGCGCCAATACGCTCACCCGCCCCAACCCCGTCATATGGCTCATGAAGTTTTATTCCCGCCCGAGTCGTTGTAATTCACCGCGATTTTATCTCATTAATTACTCGCTTTCGCGGGTCTCGGGCTCTTCGTCGAAGATCTGATATTTGCGCATCTTTTCCCACAACACCTTGCGGCTGATGCCGAGCTGCTGGGCCGTGTCCTGACGCCGCCAACCGTTTGCGTCGAGCGCCGAAATGACGCGGTTGCGCTCGTTCATGTCCCACTTGCTGCGATCGACGAACACCTCGGCCGCGCTCTCCGCCGGCACCGGCTGGGCGGCGCTGCGCGCATGCGCGATCAGCCGCTGCAGCCGCGCGGCATCCCAGCCGCCCGTCTGCCGCACCGTCACGCCGACGCGTTCGGCGAGGTTGCGCAATTCGCGCACGTTGCCGGGGAAATAGCTGTCGGCGACAGAATCCGTGAGCCAGTACGGCAGATCCGACAACTGGGCGAGCCGCTCCTCGCCGACCACCTGGGCGACGAACGACTTGAACAGCGCGATCTTGTCCACCGCGCCACGCTCTTCCAGCGACGGAATGTTCAGCTCGATCACCGCGAGCCGGTAATAGAGATCGGCGCGGAACAGCCCGTCCTTCACCAGTTGCGGCAGCTTCTTGTTGCTCGCCGCGACCAGGCGGAAATCGACCTTGACCGGCGCCGTCGCGCCGACGCGCAGCACCGCACCGTCCTCGAGCACGCGCAGCAGCTTGACCTGCTGGTACAGCGGCAGATCGCCGACCTCGTCGAGAAACAGCGTGCCGCCGGCCGCCTGCTCGAAATAGCCTTTATGCGCAACAACCGCGCCCGTGAACGACCCTTTTGCGTGGCCGAAGAACAGCGATTCGAACAGGCCGTCCGGAATCGCGCCGCAGTTCACCGGCACGAATTCACCGTGCCGGTAGCGCGAATGCTTTTCGTGCAGCAGTTGCGCGATGCGCTCCTTGCCGACGCCGGTTTCGCCGTGCAGCAGCACGTTGGTGTCGCAGTCGGCGAACGTATCGACTTCGTGCAGCAGTGCCTGCATCGATTCGGAGTGCGCGACGAGTTCCGACGGTCGCAACGTTTCGGCCGCGTGCGCACGCAGTTGCGTGACGAGCTTGCCGATCATGCCGCGCAGTTCGGCGCACGTGAAGTCGAGCGGCAGGATGTGCGAATACTCGGGCGGATACTGCGACGCGTCGTGGTCGCGCGCCGCGCCGACCCAGACCACCGGCATGCCGATGTTGGCCTGCCAGTCGCGCAGGAATGCCGCGCCGCCTTCGATCATCGTCACGCTGATGATCGCGAGCGACCGCCGCAGCGCGGCGCGCTCGGGCGAGACCTCCGCGTTGTCGGCACGGATCACTTCGACGTCGAAGCTCGCCATGCACCGGGCGACGCGGTCGACGATGTCCGCCTTGCCTTCCCAGACGTACAGGTCGAGCTCTTCGATTGCGGGCGTGGTTCTCATGTTTCGGGTGCGGCTTCAGTAATTGACGGGTTGCTTGGCATTGCAGATCAGTGAGCGGTTCAAGCGGCGCCCCGCGTGCTTCAATGACAGAACGTTCAGGCATCATTGAACCAGCACGGGATTACCGCATTTGATCGAGTCCGGTGTGTTCGTGACATAGGCATTCCCCAGCCCCAATCCAAGCAATTCAGCAACCGAACTCAGAACCGAATCGATCGGCTGCAGGAGCAGTGGAACAAGCACATTCGCCAACGTGGGCAGGAGCAGCGAGGTCACGCTTGACAACAACTTATTCAATATCGAATTCAAATCGATGCCCAATAACTGCAGCGCTTGAGCCAGTAGCCCCTTGTTGTCAATCAGCGAAACCGACAATGTCAGGCCATTCTTCGCGATTGCCTGTACCGCTGGCACCAGAAACTGAGTAGTAGAAACCGACTGCATGTACGGCGAAGCATCCGACGACGTAAACTCGAGCGTCATCGGGCTCTGATTGGCGATAGGAACTGTCAGTTGGCCAGGTTTCAAGCTAACGGTGATCTTGATCTGATTCAAGTTGATCGTGCCCAACGTCAGGGTATTGATCAGCGCCGTCAACGTGTCGATCACCGGTCCGACGACGTTCGGTTGAGTACCGGTCAGCAGGTTGAGCAAACCCTGCAGGTTTACCGACACCAGTTGGATCGGTGTTGCGCTTGGACTGGAATCCGGAAGGTAGCCGCTATTTAGGTTCGTCAAATCCGGTGAACCAGCCTCCCCGATGTAAGCAGCAAGCACGCCAGTCTGAACGTTCACTTTCGCGATCTTCTGGCTCCCGGTACACACGACGGACGTCAACCCCGCCGTCGCCGGTGCTACCGAGACGGTGACCGGCAGATTTACCGTCACAAATGATGGCGCGCCCACGCAACCGTTGCTCCCATAGATCACTGAGTTGTCAGAGCAGTTTGACAACAGCGCCATGGTCGTAGTGAGGGACACTGTTCCCTGCGAGGTCGACGTGTTTGTCGTGCAATCGGACGTCCCACAATTCGCTGGTCCGGGTGGACCGCTCGCCGTGGCCGGCCGAATCGCCCCGAGCTTCACTGATCCCTGCACGCTTGCGTTCACCAAAGGTCCGAGCGGAGCCGGTGTGGCGACATTAAGCGACGAGATGCTGACCGAATTCTGGCCGTTCGCGATCTGCAGCGCCGTCGACAGCAAGCCGAGCGCATTGACGCTCGCGTCGACGGCAGAGGTTCCTGTCGCGGTGGCAGCAGAAACCAGCTGACCTAGCACAATCTGAGGCCCACCGCAGACACCACCGGAACAAAGCCCAGCGGCGATCGCGTTGAGCACGTTGAGGTTCGCCGCGACCACATTCTGCTGCGTCGCCGCCTGCAATGTTGCGTTCGCCAATTGGCCGAGCGTCACGGTACCGTTCAATACGCCTGTCGTTGTGCCGACCGGCAGATTGGCGAGAATACCGGCCAGTTTCAGGTTGACTTGCGCCAACCCCTGGTAGTCGAGAACCTGCAGATTCAGCGCATTCGGAGACCCCGTAAGCGCTTGCAGCAACTTGTTGGTCAACCCGCCGTTCAACGTCGCCAGTGACGTGGTCAACGTAAACGTATCGGTCGGCACGCTCTTGGCAATAGCCGACGCGCTGATCGTTACGCCATTGATGAAAATCCCGCTCACGGGTTCGGAAACAGTCACGCAAACGGCGTTGACCGATTGACCCGCACTGACGGCGCCGCCTGACAGGCCGGCACATTGGTTATTGGCGGGTAGCGGGGCTCCCGAGGTACGCGTAAACAGTGCGCTGGCGCCGCTGGTCGCCGGCGGGCTCCAGATCCCGCACGTCACGGTTGCCGTCGCCTTTCCCGACAGCAAGCTTGCCGGCACGTTCGTCAATTGATTGACTGCAGTCGTTGCAGCCGTGCACGTGGCGTCGCTGGCGGCCTGCGTAACGGCAGAAAGCGCGGCCAAATCGGCAGCCGACTGCATATGGCGTCGTTCGGCATAGTAGCGTCCGATATCCGTCGCACCCAGCACAATGACCGCTATCGCCAGGAAGATCGTCGCCATGATCCCGGCACCGCCGCGCTGGTGACGTCT
Organism: Burkholderia sp. BCC0506; assembly: GCF_902833145.1. GTDB lineage: Bacteria > Pseudomonadota > Gammaproteobacteria > Burkholderiales > Burkholderiaceae > Burkholderia. The sequence goes on from NZ_CADFEN010000018.1 coordinate 29,639, forward strand.
GCGCAAGCAGCTGGCACGGCGCCGCCGGACCGCATGTGGTTGAATCGTGCGCATCGCCGTCTCGCCTACTGCGCAGCTTGCCCGCCGCCCGACATGCCGCCGGCAGAGCCGAGCTGCGAATTCATCGTGTCCGGAATCTTGTTCTTGAACGAGTCGAGATAACGCTGATAGACGAGCGATGCAACATCTCCGAGCACCGGCTGCGCGGGCGCCGCCACGCGATTGTCGCGCTGCATCGCGAGCCATTCCCTCGCCGAGCGTTCGACGTCGGACGCATGCGGCTCATCGACATTCTGCGCGGACGCGACAACCGGGCTCGCTACCATCCAGACGATCGCGGCCAGCGCCGCGATCCGGCCGACGTGCATGTTGCGGTGATGTTGGTTGTTCATGTCGCTCCCCGGATGTCTGTTCATTGTGCAAAGCGTTGCAGCAGCGGTACGGTCTGGTCGTAGCCGAAATTGTTCGCCATCGGTGTAATCGGCGTCGTGATGGCGGGACGCGATACCACCGGCGGCGTCGCGATTGCGCGCTGCTGTGCGTGTACCGCAGCCATCACTTTCGCGGCGTCGCCATTGATGTCCTTGCGTATATCCGCCGGCAGATGCTGCTGGTTCATCAAGCGCTGCGCATCCTGTGCGCGCCCTGCCGCAATCAAATAAAGCGCAAGATTGCTGACGATCTTCGGATTGCGCTGATCCAGTTCGGCCGCCTTCATCAGCGGCACACGTGCCCCGACGACGTCGCCGCTGCGCAACTTCGCATACGCAAGATCGGACAGCAGCGATGCGTCGGTCGGCGCGAGGCTCGACGCTTGCGCGAGCGCCTGCGCTGCCTGGTCGAAATTCCCTGCCGCCCCCGCGATCAAGCCGAGCCCGCGATAACCGCGCGCGGCAAGCGGAGTTTTCAACAACTGCGTGTAGGCGACCGAACTCGCGGCCGGCTGGTCGGTCATTCGCAGTGCGTCCGCGCGCAGCAGGATCGACTCCGGAATCACGCCATATGTCTTGTCGTATGAGTCGATATGTGCAAGCGACGCAAAGTAGAGTCCCTGCGCCTGCATCCGCTGGATCAGGCCCAGGTACATCCCCGGCGTATCGGGCACCGACTGCTTCTGATCGGCTGCCTGCATCAGCGCCGCGCGTTCCGTCTGCGCGCTGACACCGTATCCGGAGTCCTTGGTCGCGCACCCACCAAGCAGCAGCATCGCTACCGCCGTCACGCCCGCTAGTACCAGCCTTTCGTTGATCCGCTTCATCGTCTTTCCTTCTACCGTCAATGACGCGACGACAGCGCATGCGTCACTGCCAACAAGCCCGGCCCTGCCGTCACAATCAGCAACGCAGGCAGCAACGTCAGCACCATCACGCCAGTCATCTTCACGGTCAAACGGCCGATCCGTTCACGCAACATTGCACGACGCGTCTCACGCAACCGGTCACCGAATTGCTTGAGCGGTTCCTGCACCGCGCCACCATGCTTGTCAACCTGAACCATCAAGCGCACGATCGCGCGCAGATCTTCATTGTCGAATCCGTTGGTCAGGCGCTGCAGCGACTGCTCTCGCGTCCGGCCTGCCGCGAACTGGCGCTGTGCAATCCCCATTTCCGAAGACAGCACGGGCATCATTCCGCGAAAATCGTTCGTCACGACCTGCAGGCTCTGATCAAGAGACAACCCGACGCCCTGCAGCAGACGCAGCATGTCGACAAGCAACGGCAGTTCGTCGACCACGCTTTGCCGCCGCTTTGCTGCGCGGCGTTGCACGTAGAGCTTCGGCAACATGAAGCCGAGCCCGAAAGCCGCAAACATGCCGACCATCCACATACCGCCCTTCATCCGTCCGCTCGCAAAAATCGCGAACAACAGCGGCAGCCCGATTCCGCACGCGACCCGCGCGCTCAGGAACAGCCCGCGCGTGCGGGTATCGACGTAACCGCATTGCTCGAGCAGGCGGCGATCCTCTTCCGCGACAGCGTATTTGCCGAGTCCGGTATTGAGCCAGCGCACGCCAATCGTCGACAGACGATCGAGAATGCGTTCGACACGCTGCCCCCGACGTGCGTCGGATTTCGCCGGCGCCTCACCGCCGTCCGGCCCGGTCCGTGCCTTCACTGCTTCGAGCGTGGCCATGCGTCGGTCGAGCGCATCGACAAGCGCGCGCTCGGCACGCGCCGCAGCACTCGCGCGCAGCAATGCGATCATGCCCAACAGCAGCACGCCGAGTGCGCCGATCGCCACGGCGATCGCTCCGATCTGAGTTGCTGTCATAGCATCACCTGAGCCGAGCTATTCGATACAGCCAGACGCTGCCGGCCAATTGCAACAGGAACGCAAGCATGAGGAGCGTCCGCCCGCCCGGATCGTTCCACATCCCGTACAGATACTTCGGATTGTTTAAGACGATAAAGCTGCCGATGCCGATCGGCAGCATCACGAGAACGAACGCCGACAAGCGCGTCTCCGCTGACATCGCAGTCAATTCTCGCTCCGCCTGTTCGAGATCTCGCATGAACACTGCCATGCGTTCGAGCATCACGTCCGCCCGGCCGCCATACTTGACCGACAATCGCAATACGGAACCGACCAACTCGAATTCGTCGGTCCGGTAGATCTTCGCGATGTGTACCATTGCGCGATCGATTTCGACACCGCCGCGCAGCATTCTCGATACGTGGTCGAGACAGCCTCGCAGCGGCTCCTCGGTCGTCAACAGTGCCGACTGGAACGCCGCCGGCACGCTGTTACCCAGCGTCACGAGACGCACGATCCCGTCGAGGAACGATGGGATCTGCCGGACGATCTTCAGCCTGCGCCGCTGAATCCTCGACGCAAGCCAGACGCCGAGTATCGAGCCGCCGCACGCCAGCGCCGCAAAGCACGCAAGCGCGCCACCTCGACTGCCCGCGAACGCGGCGACAACCGCCATCACGGCAAGGGCGGCGAGCGTCTTGCCGCGTGCGTCCGCGATCCCCGCGCGACTCGCAAGATTCGACAGATACTCGGACGCCGTCGCGTACCAGTGCGCCCACAACGCGTCGGACGCCACGTTTCGCGGCGCGGGCTGCGGCATGGAGCGAACAGCGCCCGTCGGCGTCGACCGCACCGCCTGCGCGGCAGCGCCGCCACGTGCACCCGGTTCGAGCCGGCTGTCGATGAAGCGCTTCGCGTCGGTCTGCACGCGCCGCGTCTCCGCGTGACGCCACAGCATCAGCGCGGCCGCGGCGCACAGCATCGCGACCGCCAGCACCCACACCATCGCGCTATACATTGAAGCCCCCGCCGCCGCGGCCGAACCCGCCACCGCCGAAGCCGCCATCGCCGAACCCGCCGCTCGTCAACGTCTGACGGAAGCGCGCGAGCTTTGGCGAATGCGGATGAATGCCGAGGGTTTCCCAGTGGTCGACTTCCTCGCCCTCCGACGTCACGCGCGCTTCGTAACGGTAAAGCTCCTGCGTCGCGATAATGTTGTCGGACAGCCCAGTCACTTCGGTGATCGAAAGGATCCGACGCCGCCCGTTCGACAGGCGCCCGATCTGCACGATGAAATCGATCGCATTTGCGATCTGCCGGCGCAGGCTCGATTCGGTACCCTGAAAGCCGGCAAAACCCGCCAGCATCTCGAGACGGTACAGACACTCCCGTGGAGAACTCGCGTGCACGGTGCCCATCGACCCGTCGTGCCCCGTATTCATCGCCTGCAGCATTTCCAGCACCTCACCGCCGCGCACTTCGCCGACGATGATCCGGTCCGGACGCATCCGCAACGTATTGCGCAGCAAGTCGCGAATCGATACGACACCGGTACCGTCGAATCCGCCCGGCCGGCTCTCGAGCCGCACGACGTGCGGGTGGTTCAGCGACAACTCGGCCGTATCCTCGATCGTCACGACACGCTCGATCTCCGGGATATGAAACGCGAGCGCGTTGAGCAGCGACGTCTTGCCGGAGCTCGTACCGCCCGACACGAGGATGTTGCAGCGCGCCTCGACCGCCGCCTGGAGCAACGTGTTGATTTCTTCGTTGAACGTCCCGTTGCCGAGCAGATCGGACGGCTTCAACGGATCCTTACGGAATTTCCGGATCGATACGACCGGGCCGTCGATCGACAGCGGCTCGATCACGACGTTCACGCGGCCGCCATCGGGCAGTCGCGCGTCGACCATCGGATTCGACTCGTCGAGACGGCGGCCGATCGGCGCGAGGATTCGCCGTACGATCCGCAACAGGTGCGCATTGTCGGTGAAGCGCACGGGCAGCTTTGCGAGGATGCCGTGACGAGACACGTACACGTCGTTGTAGCCGTTGATCAGGATGTCCTCAACCGCAGGATCCGCGAGCAGATCCTCGATCGGCCCGAAACCTGCGAGTTCCTTCGTCAACGCCTCCGCGATGGTGCGCACCTCGTTCTCGTTGAGCGGAATGCGACGCAGGCGCACGAAGCTGTCGATCTCGAGATCGACGAACTGGTTGATCGCCTGGCGGGACCATCTGCCGAACTCGGCTCCCAGCTCTTCGATGCGCGTCAGCAAATGTTCGTGCGCGGCATTCTTGATGTCGTGGAATTGCTGCGTCTGGGAGAACGGCGCTGCGCCGTCGGCAAATTGAATGTCGTGTGCCATCGCTTACGACCGCTTGGACGAGGGTTGAATGAAGCGCTTCAGCGCGGACAGGCCGGCCGCCGAACGCGGACCGGCGGATCTGACCGACACGCCTGGCAGCCGCGCAGCCAGCGACTCGAGCGCGCGCACGTACGGGTCGCGCTCTGCCGTATCGACAATGAGCCGCCCCTGGTTCGCCGCATGACCGATCGCAACACGACGGGACGGCAAGGTACCGACCAGCGACAAGCCAAGACGCTCCGCGATCTGCGCGGGTGTCAGGTCGAGTGCCGGGTCGTACTGGTTGACGACGAGCCGTACGCGATCGGTATTGACGCCTGCGTCACGCAGCCCGGTGAGCAAATCGGCCGCCGACACGATCGACGCGACGCCCTGATCGCAAACAAGCCACGCTTCGTCAGCCGAGTTCGTGATCTGAGCCACAAATTCGCGATTCGAGAAGCCGCCGAGATCGATGATCTGCTGATCGAAGAACGCGCGAAAACGGTTCAGCAAACCGGCACACGACGCATACGAGACATCGCGCAGCGCGCTGAGGTCGGCCGGCAGCGTCGTCAGCGCCACGCCGCTCTCGTGTCGACTCAGCGCGGTATTCACGAACGTCCGGTCGATGCGGCGCAGGTTGTGCACCGCATCGATGAAATGGAATTCGCAGCGGGTATTCAGGAACAGCGCGCCATCACCTGCCGGCAGCCCCAGATCGACGAGCGCGGTCTGGCGACCGGCCGGCGTACCGCCGTTCGGCACACCATCCGCTCCCGAGCCCGCCGCGCGCTTCTGTAGCCATACGGCGAGATTCGCCGCGAGCGTGCTGACCCCCATGCCCGCGCGTGCGCCCAGCAGCGCGAGGAGCTTGCCGTGTCGGCTCGCCGGTTCGCCGACATTCGCAAGTAACCCGCGCGTCGTCCGCAATGCATCCTCTGCCGGCGCCGACACATCGATGAAATCGCGCACACCGGCACGCAACGCTGCGAGCGTGCTCTCCGGCTGGGCCAGTGAGCCGAGCGCGACGATGGGCAATCCCGGATGCGCGGCGCGAACCGCGGCGGCAGCAATGCTCGCCGCGGGCTTACCGTCCGAGAAATCGATAAAGACAAGCGCCGGATTGAGGCCCGTGATGCGCTGGGCAAGCATGCCCGGTTCGAGTGATGCGGAATCGACCGCACCGGCCGACACCAGCGCATCGGCTAGCCATCGAACATGCGCTTCCTGTTGCGATGCGCAAACGAAATAGTCGGTCACGGCGGGTTCAGACAATGATTGGATTCGCGCGTTCATGTTGAACACCCCCGATTGCGCAAGGCGTACCGAAGCACCGCAACGCGCGATGCCTCGCACTCATTTCGAAAACCCCGGTGCGGCGTCAGGCGATGCGGCGCCGCCCAGATACGACTGCCAGACCGGCCCATTACGCTGTTCGGACAATTCCCCTGGCGTGGCAGGCAGCACCGCCCCCTTCGCGATTGGCGCAACGAGATGCGGCGTCACGATGAACAGCAACTCCTTGTCATTTTGCTGATAGTTCAGATTCTTGAAGAACGTACCGATGATCGGCAAATCACCGAGTAGCGGCACCTTGTTCACGTTCGACATCGTCTGGCGATCGATCAGACCGCCAATCACGAAGCTTTCGCCATCGCCGAGCTCGACGGTCGTGTCGGCACGGCGCGTCGTAATCCCCGGCACCGCAACGCCGCTGATCGTCACACTGTTCACATAATCGAGCTGGCTCGATTCCGGCGCAACCTTCAACGCAATCCGTTGCGGACTCAGCACCGTGGGAGTCAGCGACAGTCCGACACCGTACTGCTTCCACTGGATCGCGGTCGAGCCAAGCCCTTGCGGCGAGGGCACCGGAATCTCGCCGCCGGCGAGGAAGCTCGCACTCTGGCCGGACAACGCGACAAGCGTCGGTTCCGCGAGCACGCGGGCGAGATTGTTCGCCTCTAGCAGCGACAGGTCGGCGAAAATCCCGCGTCCTGCGGCATTCACGACCAGATTGAACGCGGACGAAACAGGCGAACCGAGCGTCGGAATGTAACCCGCCGAACCGGGGGATCCACCGCTATACGATTGCACGCCGCCCGGCGAGAAGGATCCGAACGAAAAGCCGTTGCTTTGCTTGAAGAAATTGAATCCGACCTGCTTGAGCACCGAGCGGCTGAATTCGACGACCCGCACGTCAACCTGCACGACACTCTTGCCCCCCAACGTCGAGCGATCGATCACGGTACCCTTCCCGCTCATGCTCTTGGCGACCGCGGCCGCACGCGCATGCGCATCGAGCGACGCCGACGAGCCCTGCAGCACGGCCGTGCCACCGTATGCATTCACGCGCGGCGTCGAGCCGTCGAGCACCGCCTGCGCAGCGGCATCGACGACCGCGACGTTCCAGACCGTCGGTTCGTCGTGACCGCGCTCCCACAGCATCACATTCGTCGCGCCGGGCGCTTTCGCCGTCAGCAGCACGGAACCCGACCGGGTGCCCTTCATGATCAGCACGTCGGCGATTGCCGGATCACCGACCGCGACGCGCTGCAGTGTCCGGCCCGCCGAAAGCTGCCGCTGCGCGCCGACCGCGAGCTCGATCGTGCCGTTCGCGCTTGCAAGCGAGGCGAAAGTCATCGTGCAGAGAGCAATCCCGAATGCAATCAGTGTGTTTTTCATTGTTTGGTAGGCCGTCACGCGGCCCTTTACGTGTCGTCGCTGATATCGATGGCCGTCGATGTCGTTCAATAGGCAACCGTTTCCGACCGGCCGCCACGGATCACTTCAATGCCACCACCGCCGCCCCCGCCCGGCCGCACTGCCGGCGGCAGGCGCGATGGCAGTGGCGGCACGTTCACGTTGGCCACCGGAGTTCTGGGCGTGCCGGACAGTTGCTGCAGCGAAACGCCCGCGGCGGCGAGCGCCGACGGCGACAGCTTGGTGTCCGTACGCACCGCGACCGTCTGCATTGCAAGCTCGTCGTCGCGCGGGTTGCGCAACGCGAAAGTCAGGCGTCCGCTCGCCTCGCCGAGCGTCAGCGCATCGACTTGCGCGGTCGGCACGGCAAGCACTGCGATGCGGACACCGGACGGTTGACCGTTGTTGCCGTTGGCGGTGTTGCCGCTGTCTCGATCGGGCGTTGCGTCGCCGAACGACAACACACGCACCTTCGACAACAGCAGCCGCGCCTGTGTCTGCGAAACTTCGCTGTCAAGCATCGTGCCGCCACCTTCGCGCTTCAAATTCAGAAATACGTCGACGAAATTGCCGGGCCGTAGCCGATTGCCGACCGCATTGGTTTCGTCTACCCGCACCGCGACCGCACGTTCCCCCGGCTGTACATCCTCGGCAAGCCCGGAGACCAGTGCCCCCGCAACAACCGGCGACGAAGCCGGGATATCCGCTGCCGGCACCCGGCCAACCAGCACGGAAGGATCGGCAAATGCGCCTGCCGGTGCCGGTGTGGTCGGCCGGATCTTGAGTGCGTCGGCCGTGATCGGCTGGCCAGCGGGCAATACGCGCGTCGCGACCACGACCGGAACCGGGCTTGCAGCAGCGGGCTGCTGAACCGGGGGCACGTTCTGCGCACTGCGTCCGAGCATCCACGCGTAGATTCCGAGCAATACCGCGATTCCGATCAGCAGCCCCGCGATGATCTTCGTTAAATTGTTGGCCATGTTGTTGTGTGGATGCCGAAATGAAAGTCCGATAGGTTTCTGTCGAAATCGCGCGTCAGCGTGCCCGTCGCGTCACGATACGTCCTTCAAAGGATCGACTGCGGAATTTGCACGACCGCCGTACTCGTCAACGGTTGAGTCAATACGGTCCCCAAGAACGGCATGTTCGTTATCCAGCTCTGCGGACTGTAGTTCACCGTGACGGACAGGCAATACAACGCAGGTGGAGTCGACGTGTCATAACTGCACGGCGGCGCCACGACCTGCGGTGTGCCGACATTCAGCCAGGACACGACATTCTGTGCGGTGGCGGTGGCGTTCGCGATACGCGCAGCAAGGCTCGGGGCGTAACTCAACCCGGCCCGCGCGCCCTCGCTGGCGGCGAACGTCAAGCTCTGCTGAATCGTGAAAATCATCCCGAAACTGACGATGCCGTAGAAAACCATGAACAGCAACGGAAACACGATTGCAAACTCGACCGCCGTCGCGCCACGCTGCCGACGTCGCCCCCATCGCTGTTTCTGCCGTTTCATCGTGCGCCCCCCGTTGCGACGAGCAAGACGACCCACGCGGCAGCGGGAGCCGCGAGGCATGCCGCATAGGGGGTTGCTCGATATCTGCCAAGTGTTAGCGACGGTTTGTTCCGGCGCCGCAGAGCGCCGATCGACGTGCGCGACAACAGCATCAGGACAAGTACATGAATACCGGCGGCGAGACTGGCGGTAATCCAGATCCAAAGCAGCGCATTCGCGCCGCACCATACGCCGATCACGGCAAAGATCTTGACGTCCGCCGCGCCCATGACGCGCAGCAAAAAAAGCGGGAAAAACGCGGCCAACCCGACCAGCAAGCCGATCACGGCCTGCTTCGGGAAAATGCCGAACGGACTGGCGTTCAGATAGGCGCTGCCCAGGCCACAAAGCAACCCCGCCAAGACAAGCGAATTCGGAACGCGCCGAAAACGGATGTCACTGGTTGCGACAAGCGCAGCCCAGACCAGGAACACCCCGCTGAAAATGAAATGTGCCATCGCACCGCAACCTGCGATAAATGTGGCGGAGGGGAGGACCGCCTAGGGCAATCCTCCCTCCGCAACACCAAGACGACTCGATGCTCCGAGGTCGTACTAATTAACGTCAGGTGGGTTACTTAAAGATGGTGGCCGCCGTGCAGTTCGTGGCCGTCGACGGAGCGCTGATACATGACCCGAGATTCGAGAACATGTTACCGAGACTCGTGCCGATCGACGAAGCACCCGCCAGGATCGCAACAGCGATAAGACCCGCAATCAGCCCGTACTCGATCGCGGTAACCCCGTCTTCTTCCTTAAGGAAACGCTTGATGATTGCTTTCATTTTATTCCTCGTGCCTGTATTTACGTTTTCTGGCCTTTTATACGTATACGTCCCCGCATATCTGGCCGTTTTGCCCCGGACCGTTCGCCACATCCGCTGTAGCGACAACCGGGTGCGCTTTCTTTATAGGTCGCCCCGAAGGGCATTGCTCACGATTTGATGCAAGTTAACATTCGCGATAGCGCTCCTCCTCGAACGTAGTGTACCGAACCGTACATTTCCTTACATCTGCTCCCGATTCTATATCCGATCCTATTTAAATTCCAACCTCTTTCAACCACTCTAACGGAAAAAAGTCACCAGGAGCACAACGCATTTGTACGGCCTTTCGGTACGACTTACACATAGGATTTACGATAGGTTAGATGTACACACCTAATCCACCAGTAAAACAATTGACCCGTCCACCAAGCCTGCGTGGGCCCCACGTTACGCCGCACGCGTAACGCCAATGTTGTGACGTTACGTTACGAAACGGCCGAAACCGTTCTCATTCATCCGCACTTAAACAGATTCAACAATCTTTCAGTTCCCGTAAATTCCTTTTCCGACAAGGAATTGCCTCGTTTAAAACCCGCCGCCGAGCCGGCGGACGCCGAAATGGCACGACAGTTGCAGAGTAGTCCTCGCACCACTCAACACAACGCAGTTCACAACACATTTTTAATGCGAGGACGAAATGGACATCAAGGTTATCCCTCATGGCGTGTTCCGGACGACTCTGATCGCGGCCACCGTTGCAGCCATGCTCTCCCTCTCCGCGTGCGGCGGCTCCGGCTCCATCAGCCAGGGTCTCGGCGGCGGCTCGAGCTCCGGCGGCGGCGATACGATCTCCACGTCCGGCGGCAACGGCTCGAGCGGCACCTCGGGTACGAGCGGTACGTCGGGCACCAGCGGCACCTCGGGTACGAGCGGCACGTCCGGCACCAGCGGCACCTCGGGCACGAGCGGCACGTCCGGCACCAGTGGTACCTCCGGTACGAGCGGCACCTCCGGCACCAGCGGTACCTCGGGTGTGTCGTCGAACGCAGTGGGAACTGTCCTCGCAAGCAGCAGCAACATCATCACGAATGCCGGCAGCACCGTCTCCGGTCTCGGCTCCGTCATCGGCAGCCAGACGCTGCCGGGCGTCAATCCGGCCACCACGCAAGCCGCTGGCGGCATCGTGCAAAGCGTCGGCGGCGCGGTCACTGCCCTGGGCAACGGCCTCGGCAGCGGCCTCGGCCAGCTCGGCGCGACGAAGGATCCGGTCGGCACCACGGTCGCCAGCACCGGCGGCGTGATCAATCAGCTCGGCGGCGCAGTCACGCAAACGGGCAATCTGGTCACGAGCCTCGGCAGCGGCCCGCTGTCGCCGCTCGCGCCGGTCACGGGCGCCGTCGGCGGCCTCGTCACGACGGTCGGCGGCGCCGTGTCGAACGGCGGCACCACGCTCACCAACGTGCTGTCGACCGGCCCGATCCAGCAAGTCACGCAAACGGTCAGCTCGGCCATCACGCCGATCACGACGATGGTCGGCCAGACGACCCAGACGATCGGCACGGCAACCGGCCTCGGTGCGCCGGTCAACACGCTGCTCGGCACGGTCGGCAACGGGCTGAACCAGGCCGGCGCCCTGCTCGCATCGACGGGCGGCAACCCGGTCACCACGGGCCTCGGCAACACCGTCTCGTCGACGGGCAACACCGTGAAGGCCGTCGGCGGCCTGCTCACGGGCGGCACCGGCGGCGTGACCAACCCGCTCGCCCCGCTCACGGGCCTCGTGTCGACGGTCACCGGCGCACTCGGCGGCGCAACGGGTGGCGGCAGCGGCCCGCTCGCGCCGGTTACCGGCCTCGTCTCGACGGTCACCGGTGCGCTCGGCGGCGCGGCAGGCGGCAGCGGCGGCCCGCTTGCTCCGGTCACGGGCCTCGTCTCCACGGTCACCGGTGCGCTCGGCGGCGCGGCAGGCGGCAGCGGCGGTCCGCTCGCTCCGGTCACGGGCCTCGTCTCCACGGTCACCGGCGCACTCGGCGGCGCGGCAGGCGGCAGCGGCGGTCCGCTCGCTCCGGTCACGGGTCTCGTCTCGACGGTCACCGGCGCACTCGGCGGCGCCGCGGGCGGCACCAGCGGTGGCCCGCTCGCGCCGGTCACGGGTCTCCTCGGCGCGGTCACGGGCGCGCTCGGCGGCGTAACGGGTGGCGCAGGCGGCAGCAGCCCGCTCGCCCCGGTGACGAACGCCGTCTCCACGGTGACGAGCACGGTCGGCGTACCGGCACTGAGCGGCGGCACGGGTGCCGTCACGAGCTCGGGCGCGTCGTCGAATCCGCTTGCGCCCGTCACGTCGCTGATCGGCGGCCTGCTCGGCGGCACGCACGGCAAGTAATCCGACATCCATTCATCGACAAGACAGCGAGGAGTCCACCATGTCCCAGCAACGTTCCATCACGACGGCCGCGCTGCGCCAGTGGCGCGCGCCCCTCACCGCCTTCGCCGCGGCGTGCCTGCTGGCCGCCTGCGGCGGTGGCGGTGTCAGCTCGCCGCCCTCCAGCAGCAACGACAACAACAATCCGAGCACGAGCGGCACGTCCGGGACGAGCGGCACCAGCGGCTCGTCGACCGGCACCAAGGGGGTCATCAGCACGGTCGGCCAGACGGCCACCGACCTCGGCAGCACGGTCGGCAACATCAGCCTGCCGGGCCTCGGCGACGGCGTGACGAAGGGTGTCGGCAGCACGCTGTCCAGCACCGGCACGATCGTCGGCGCGGCAGCCGATGCGGTGAGCAACGGGCTGGGACAGATCGGCTCGACGAAGGACCCGGTCGGCACCACGGTGGCCGGTCTCGGCAACGTCGTCGGTGCGACCAGCAACACGGTGTCCGGCCTGAGCTCGACGGTCAAGGCGCTGGGCACGGGCCCGCTGGCGCCGCTCGCGCCGGTCACGACGCCGGTCGGCACCGTGCTCGACACGGTGGCCAACGGCCTGACGGCCGCCGGCACGACGATCGGCTCGACGCTGTCGTCGGGCGCCGTGCAGCAGGTCACGCAACCGATCAGCTCGGCGATCACGCCGCTCGTGATCACCGCCGGCCAGGTCACGCAGCAGGTCGGCACGACGACCGGCCTCGGCCAACCCGTCTCGGGCCTGCTCGGCCAGATCGGCGGTGCAATCAGCTCGGCCGGCAAGCAGGTCGGCGGCACGTCGAGCCAGCCGCTCGTCGGCGACGTCGGCCAGCTCGTGACCGCGGTGGGCAACACCGTGACCAACGCAGGCGGCCTCGTCAACCCGAACGGCCCGAATGGCGCAGCACCGATCCCCGGCCTGATCACGAGCCTCGTCGGCGGCTCGACGGCAACCGTCCAGAACGGCTCGTCGTCGGGTTCCGGTTCGACGAACCCGCTCGGCGGCTTGTTGTCGGGTCTCGGCTCGACGCCGCTCGGCTCGCTCACGGGCACGCTCGGCGGCGCAACGGGCGGCTCGGGCAGCGGCCCGCTCGCACCGGTGACCGGCCTCGTCTCCACGGTGACCGGCGCACTGGGTGGCGCAGCAGGCGGCGGCAGCGGCCCGCTCGCGCCCGTCACGAATCTCGTGTCGACGGTCACCGGCACGCTCGGCGGCGCAACGGGTGGCGCGGGCGGTGCAAACCCTCTCGCGCCCGTCACCGGTTTGCTGAATACTGTCACCGGAGCAGTTGGCGGTGCAGCAGGGTCCGGGGGCTCGAGCCCGCTCGCGCCGGTCACGTCGCTGGTCGGCAGCGTGTCGGGTACGGCATCGTCGGGCAGCAGCTCGACGGGCCTGCTGGCACCGGTCACGGGGTTGCTGGGTACGCTGGGCAGCGTTGGCAAGTAAGGACGGCGGTCGCATCATCGCAGCCGGAGCGAATGGCGCGGCCGTACAAACACAACCGGCATTGCGGCACGCGGCGCGCGACACCCTGGTGTTGCGCGCCGGCATTACCAAGAAGACGAAAAGCAAGGCCTACGAGGAAGAACAATGAAATCCAGACTCGACAGATGGATGATGCTGCTCGCTATCGCGGCGGCAGGTACGGCACAGGCACAAACGCGCGTCGGCGGTAACCCGCTCGACTCCCTTCCCCAGATCAACGCGCCGAAGACAGGGCCGAACGTCACCGTTCAGGTGGCGCCGCAGGCGCCGCAATTGCAGGAGCTGTTGTCGCGACACCTGACGCCGAAGACGTTCCAGGTCGAAGGTGTGAAGTCGATACCGTTCGAGGAAATCACGCGCCGCTTCACGCCGCTCGTCGGCAAGGACATCACGATCGGCGAGCTGATCGAAACCGCCAACGGCGTGACGACGCTGTACCAGGAACGCGGCTACGCGCTGTCGTTCGCGTTCGTTCCCGCGCAGACGTTCGAGGACGGCGTCGTGCGCATCACGGTGGTCGAAGGCTACGTGGCGGACGTCAAGGTCACCGGCAAACCCGGCGCGATGGAACCGAAGATCCGCGCGATTGCCGCGCATATCACGGCCGACCGACCGCTGCGCCGCGCGACGTTCGAGCGCTACGTGAACACGTTCGGCCTGCTGCCCGGCCTCACGGTGAAGGCGAATGTCCCGCCCCCGCAAACCACCGACGGCGCGACGACGCTCGAGCTCGCGGTGGATCGCAAGCCGTTCAACGTCAGCACGGGTATCGACTTCAACCATCCGGGCGTCCAGGGCCTCATCACCGCGACCGAGAACGGCCTCACGCGGTTCGGCGAGCAACTGAGCATCTCGGCGCTCGCGCCGCCGGGACGCGACAAGCAAACCTACTTCGCGTTCAGCGGCGCCCTGCCCGTCGGCAGCAGCGGCCTGATCACGCGCCTCGATGCCAGCACGTATCGCGGCAAGCCGACCGACAACCCGGGGTTGCCGTCGACCATCGAGCGCACCGTAAAGAACGAGAAACTTGGTCTTTCGGCCTCCTATCCGATCTTGCTGAACAACCAGCGCAGCCTGCTCGGCACGGTGTCGGGTTATGCGTCGCACAACGAGGACCGCTACCAGAACAAGATCAACGGCGCGAGTCTCGACAACCGATCGCAGGTTCGCGTGCTGCAAATGCAGCTCGACTACACGAGTGTTCAGCCGAAACAGGTACGCAAACTGAGCATCAACGTCGCCAAGGCGTTCGACATCCTCGGCGCATCGAAATCGCAAATCGGCGTGAACGGCGGCACCACGACGGTTTATCCGGACCCGACGTCGCTGACCTTCGTCCGCACCGGCGCGACCTTCACGCAGACGAACGAATGGCCGTTCCGGATCGGCACGTCGGTTTCGCTGACCGGCCAATACAGCCCCGACTCGCTGCCGACGTCCGAGCAGATCTCGTTCGGCTCGACGCGCTATGCGCTCGGCTATCAACCTGGCGAAGCGTCAGGCGACTCGGGCTGGGGGATGTCGCTGGAGGTCAACCGCGGCTTCACGCCGGGCTGGACGTATCTGAAAACGATCACGCCGTACATCGCGTACGACATGGCGCGCGTGTATCTGCACGCGGGAACGCCGTCACCGAGCCGCATGTCGTCGGTCGGCCTCGGCGTGCGGCTTACGGACAGCCGCTACTACAGCCTCGACCTGAACGTCGCCAAACCGGTGGGCGATGCGCCGGTCGAAAGCGCGTCACGCAGCCCACGCATCAACGCCGCGTTCTCGTATCAGCTCAACTGATCGGTCACCAAAGCCACGAACAGCCCGCGTCACGCGGGCTGTTTCGATTAGAGTCCCCTCTATCAAACGTGGCGCGCGGTTTCACGTATTCTGGCGAAGCTCGCAACATGCCCGCCCTATGCAGACGGTCGTGCGGGCGAATCGAACAGACATGCAAAACAAGGAGGATGACAATGATTCAACTGACCCGCCCGTTGCGCGCAATCGCCATTGCCGGCGCCCTGCTCACGTGCGCTGCGCCCACGTTCGCGCAAGCCGACAGCCCCGTCGGCATGTGGCAGACGATCGACGACAACACCCATCAACCGAAGGCACTCGTGCAGATCGCCGAGGACGGCGACGGCTCGCTGACGGGCAAGGTCGTCAAGGGCCTGGGCGCGAACGATACGCCCGATCGTCGCTGCACCGCATGCACGGACGAACGCAAGGACCAGCTCATCAAGGGCATGACGATCATCAAGGCGATGAAGAAGGAAGGCGACCACTGGGACGGCGGCAACATTCTCGACCCGGAGAACGGCAAGGTCTACAAGTGCAAGATGACGCTTGAAGACGGCGGCCAGAAGCTCGTGGTGCGCGGCTACATCGGCGTGTCGCTGCTCGGTCGCTCGCAAACCTGGATTCGCCAGCAATAACGCCATACGCGCCAAACGCGCGGCTCAATGAAAAATCGGCCTGCGACGATGTCGCCAGGCCGATTTATTTTGGTGCGCACACAACGGAAAGCGGATGGACATCACGCCGCGTGCTTCATCGCGTCCGCTGCATAGGTACCCGGTGCGCGATACGCGGGTGCGGCGTTGCTACGCGCCAGCGCCGCCTTCGATTGCGTATGCTTGCGCATCCGCGCGGATAGTTCATTGCACAGATTCATGCCGGCGTCGCCATAAAGCTCACGCATGACATTCATCAGCGTGCCCGTTTCGTGCCACACCTTGAAGCGGCGATGGCATGTTTGATACGACGGGTAACGGCGCGGCATGGCCGACCACGTTGCACCGCTGTAGATCACCCAGAGCACCCCGTTCAGCACGGCGCGCGTATTGGCTAGCGGCCGGCCGCGCAACTCGGTACGCGGCTGCATTTCGGGCAGAAGCGGCGCGACGCAGCGCCATTCGTGGTCGGTCAAATCGCGATACGGTGTCATGGGCATCTCCAGCTAATAACCATGACACCACGATATCGGCTCACCTCAGCGATGAATATAAGACAAATCCGAAAATACCCGCAGATCGGCAGAATCTAACCGAAATTGACGTTTAAACCCCGCCAATTACCGAAGCCCTCGATCAGTTCAGGTCAACGATGTATCGACGATGCGGCGCGGCGTTTCGAGATACTCCTTCGACTGCATCTCGACGATGCGCGAGACCGTCCGCGCGAATTCGTTGGCCATCGGGCCTTCGACGTACAACGCCTCGGCCGGCACCGCCGCGGACATCAGCAGCTTGACCTTGTGGTCGTACAGCACGTCGATGAGCCACGTGAAGCGGCGCGCTTCGGACGCCATCCGCGGCGACATCTGCGGCACCTCGGACAGCACGATCGCATGGAAGCGGCTCGCCAGTTCGAGGTAGTCGTTCTGCGAACGCGGGCCGCCGCACAGTGTCGCGAAATCGAACCATACGACGCCGTCCGCCTTGCGCAGCGCCTTCAGTTCGCGCTTCTCGATATGCAGGATCGGGCTTTCGTCCGGCACCGCGGCAAGCTTCGCGAATGCATGGCGCAGCTCGCGATCGGCATCCGCGCCGAGCGGCGTGTGATACATCTTCACCTGCGCGAGCGTGCGCTGGCGATAATCGACCCCCGCATCGACGTTGAGCACGTCGAGCTTTTCCTTGATCAGCGCGATCGCCGGCAGCATGCGGTCGCGATGCAGGCCATCCGGATACAGATCGTCGGGATCGTAATTGGACGTCATCACGAACTGCACGCCGTTGTTGAACAGGCGATCGAGCAGGCGGTACAGGATCATCGCGTCGGCGATGTCCGACACATGGAATTCGTCGAAGCAGATCAGCCGGTAACGCTTCGCGATGCGTCGCGCGAGTTCGTCGAGCGGATCGGCCTGCCCTTTCAGCTCTTCGAGCTCGCGGTGCACTTCGCGCATGAATTCGTGGAAATGCAGGCGCGTCTTGCGCTGCACGGGTACGACTGCGTAGAAGCTGTCCATCAGGAAGCTCTTGCCGCGGCCGACACCGCCCCACATGTAGACGCCGCGCGGGAGATCCGGGTGATTGATGAGCTTCTTGAACGCGTTCGAGCGACGCGCCTTGTAGTCGACCCATTCGTCGAAACAGCGCTGCAGGCGATCGACGGCCGCGCGCTGAGCGGGATCGGACTGATAGCCGCGCGTGGTCAGTTCGCGCGTGTAGTATTCGGTGACGTTCATCGGGCAAACCGGAAAGAACGAAGGCGGGCGGGAAACCCCGCCCGCCTTCGTCATGAGACGGCTGTGCCGGCCGGCGGCCGGCAGGCGCTACACCGTGCTCAGCTGTTCAGCGAGCGCTTGTCGACGGCGAGCGCCGCTTCGCGCATCACTTCCGACATCGACGGGTGCGGATGGCAGATTCGGGCGATGTCTTCCGACGCCGCCTTGAACTCCATCGCCACCACGGCTTCCGCGATCAGGTCCGACGCGTTCGCGGCGATCACGTGCACGCCGAGCAGTTCGTCGGTCTTCGCATCCGCGATCATCTTCACGAAACCGTCCGGCGCGTTCATGCCGAGCGCGCGGCCGTTGATCGAGAACGGGAACTTGCCCGTCTTGATCTCGCGGCCTTCCGCCTTCAGCTGCTGCTCCGTCTTGCCGACCCATGCGATTTCCGGGTACGTGTAGATCACCCACGGAATGCAGTTGTAGTCGATGTGCGGCTTCTGGCCGTCGATCACTTCCGCGACCAGCACGCCTTCGTCTTCCGCCTTGTGCGCGAGCATCGGGCCGCGCACCACGTCGCCGATCGCGTACACGTTCGGCACCGCCGTACGGCAGTGGTCGTCCACGTCGATGAAGCCGCGCTCGTTCGCCTTCAGGCCGATGGCCTCGAGGCCGAGGTTGTCGGTGTTCGGCACGCGGCCGACCGACACGATCAGGCGATCGGCGTCGAGCGTCTGCGCGTTGCCGTCCTTGTCCGTGTAGGCGATCGACACGCCGTTCGCGGTCGTCTTCACTTCGCCGATCTTCACGCCGAGATGGATGTCGAGGCCCTGCTTCTTGAACAGCTTGGCCGCTTCCTTCGCGAGCGCTTCGTCGGCTGCGCCGAGGAACGCCGGCAGCGCTTCGAGCACCGTCACGTCGGCACCCAGGCGACGCCACACCGAGCCGAGCTCGAGGCCGATCACGCCCGCGCCGATCACGGCGAGCTTCTTCGGCACCGAGTCGAACGTGAGCGCGCCTTCGTTGTCCGACACGATCTTGTTGTCGACCGGAATGCCCGGCAGGTGACGCGCCTTCGAGCCCGTCGCGATGATCACGTTCTTCGCGGTGACGACTTCGGTTTCACCCTCGCCACTCACTTCGATCTGCACGCCGGCGTCGGTCTTGCCGGTGAACTTGCCATGGCCCTTCAGCCAGGTGATCTTGTTCTTCTTGAACAGGAACTCGATCCCGCTCGTCATCTTCTCGACGATCGCATCCTTGCGGCCGAGCATCTTCGCGACGTCGATCTTCACGCCGTCGACCGTGATGCCGTGGTCGGCCAGGTGATGCGACGCGTTCTCGAACTCTTCGGACGACGCAAGCAGCGCCTTCGACGGGATGCAGCCGACGTTCAGGCAGGTGCCGCCGAGCTTCAGCGCGCCGGCCGGGTTCTTCCACTTCTCGATACAGGCAACGGTCTTGCCGAGCTGCGCTGCGCGAATCGCGGCGATGTAGCCGCCGGGGCCGGCGCCGATCACGACGACGTCAAATTCCTTGGACATGACAATCCTTTCTACTTGTACGCCCGCAGGTTCGCGCGTGGGGGCGAACCTGCGGAACGGGTCGATGCAGTGAGACTCGGCTTACAGGTCGAGCAGCAGGCGTGCCGGATCTTCCAGCGCATCCTTCATCGCGACGAGCGACAGCACGGCTTCGCGGCCGTCGATGATACGGTGGTCGTACGACAGCGCGAGGTAGTTGATCGGGCGGATCACGATCTGGCCGTTCTCGACGACCGGGCGCTCCTTCGTCGCGTGCACGCCGAGGATGGCCGACTGCGGCGGGTTGATGATCGGCGTCGACAGCATCGAGCCGAACACGCCGCCGTTCGAGATCGAGAACGTACCGCCCGTCATTTCCTCGATCGACAGCTTGCCGTCCTTCGCCTTCTGGCCGAATTCGGCGATCTTCTTCTCGATCTCGGCGAGGCTCAGCTGATCCGCGTTGCGCAGGATCGGCACGACCAGGCCGCGCGGCGAACCGACCGCGATACCGATGTCGAAGTAGCCGTGGTAGACGATGTCGTTACCGTCGATCGACGCGTTCACGAGCGGGAACTTCTTCAGCGCATGGACAGCCGCCTTCACGAAGAACGACATGAAGCCGAGCTTCACGCCGTGTTCCTTCTCGAACTTGTCCTTGTACTTGTTGCGCAGCTCCATGACCGGCGCCATGTTCACTTCGTTGAACGTCGTCAGGATCGCGTTGGTCTGCTGCGATTCGAGCAGACGCTCGGCGATACGCGCACGCAAGCGCGACATCGGCACGCGCTGTTCCGGACGGTCGTTCAGCCAGGTCGCTGCCGACGCCGGCACCTTCACTTCCGGCAGCGACGGCTTCGCGGCGGCGGTCTTCGCCGGTGCGGCGGCCGGCGCAGCCTTCGGCGCGCTGCCTGCTGCCAGCGCGTCGCCCTTCGTGACGCGGCCGTCGCGGCCCGAACCTGCGACGTCGCCCGTCGACAGGCCCTTCTCGGCCAGCAGCTTCGCTGCGGCCGGCGATGCGGCGGCCGAGCTCGATGCGGTTGCGGCAACCGGCTGTGCGGCCGGTGCGGCTGCAGCAGGCGCTGCCGCCGGCTTGACTTCGGCGGCGCCCGCCGCTGCTTCGGCGGCACCTGCCTTCGCTTCGGTGTCGATCGTCGCGATCACCTGATCGGCGACCACCGTGTCACCGTCGTTCTGCAGCACTTGCGCGAGCACGCCGGCTGCCGGCGCCGGCACTTCGAGGACGACCTTGTCGGTCTCGAGCTCGATCAGGATTTCGTCCTGCGCGACTGCTTCGCCCGGCTTCTTCTTCCACTGCAGCATGGTGGCTTCCGACACCGACTCCGACAGCTGGGGGACTTTGACTTCTACGATAGCCATGTGATTTTCCTGGATGCTTAATCTGGGGTATGACGAGGTTCGTGCGATTCCTTCGGCCGGTGCGGCGCGCGACGCGCCCGGCAGGCCGAAAGAACGGGAAAGCGCTCGCGCCTTCCCGTTTCGCTTGACGTCGGTTATTTCGCGATCGATGCGCTCTTCAGGCGGCCGAATGCCCCTTCGATCAGGGCCTTCTGCTGCTCGTAGTGCTTCGCGTAGTAGCCAACCGCCGGCGAGGCCGAAGCCGGACGGCCGCTGTATGCCAGCTTCTGCCCTTCCTTCATGCCTTCCTTCAGGTGGTGCTCGACGTAGAACCAGGGGCCCTGGTTCTGCGGCTCGTCCTGCACCCAGACCACTTCAGTCGCGTTCTCGTACTTCTTCATTTCCGCTTCGAACTGCTTGTGCGCGAACGGATACAGCTGCTCGATACGGATGATCGCGACGTCGTTCGCCTTCGCTTCGCGGCGGTGCGCGACGAGGTCGTAGTACACGCGGCCCGAGCACACCAGCACGCGCTTGACCTTCTTCGCGTCGATGCCGCCGTCGGTTTCGCCCAGCACCGGCTGGAACGAGCCCTTCGCCAGTTCCGACAGGTCCGACACCGCTTCCTTGTGACGCAGCAGCGACTTCGGCGTGGCGACGATCAGCGGCTTGCGGAACAGGCGGATCATCTGGCGACGCAGCAGGTGGAAGATCTGCGCCGGCGTCGTCGGCTGGACGACCTGCATGTTGTGGTCAGCGCACAGTTGCAGGAAACGCTCGATACGCGTCGACGAGTGCTCCGGACCCTGGCCTTCGTAGCCGTGCGGCAGCAGCATCGTGAGACCCGACACGCGGCCCCACTTCACTTCGCCCGACGAGATGAACTGGTCGATCACGACCTGCGCGCCGTTCACGAAGTCGCCGAACTGCGCTTCCCACAGCACGAGCGTGTTCGGCTCGGCGGTCGAGTAACCGTATTCGAAGCCCAGCACCGCTTCTTCCGACAGCACCGAGTCGATCACCGTGAACTTCGCCTGGCCTTCGGCGATGTTCTGCAGCGGCACGTACGTGCCGTCGTTCCAGCGCTCGCGGTTCTGGTCGTGCAGCACCGCGTGACGGTGCGTGAACGTGCCGCGGCCCGAGTCCTGGCCCGTCAGGCGCACCGAGTAGCCCGATGCGACGAGCGACGCGAATGCGAGGTGTTCGCCCATGCCCCAGTCGAGCGGCTGCTCGCCGCGCGCCATGTTGCGGCGGTCGTTGATCACGCGCTCGACGAGCGGGTGAACCTTGAAGTTTTCCGGGACCGTCGTGATGCGTTCACCCAGGCGCTTCAGCTCGGCGAGCGGCACGGCCGTGTCGGCTGCGTCCGTCCACTTGCGGTTCAGGAACGGAACCCAGTCGACCGCGTACTTGCTCTTGTAGTTCGACAGGACCGGATCGACGGTGTGGTGGCCGTCGTCCATCGCCTTGCGGTACGCCTTCACGTAGTTGTCAGCGTCCTCGGCGGTGATCACGCCCTGCTGCACGAGCTTCTCGGCGTACAGCGCACGGGTGCCCGGGTGCTGCGCGATCTTCTTGTACATCAGCGGCTGCGTGACCGCCGGCGTGTCCTGCTCGTTGTGGCCCAGCTTGCGGAAGCAGACGATGTCGATCACGACATCCTTGTGGAACTGCATCCGGTAGTCGATCGCGATCTGGGTCGCGAGCACGACGGCTTCCGGATCGTCGCCGTTCACGTGCAGCACCGGCGCCTCGATCATCTTGACGACGTCGGTACAGTACAGCGTCGAGCGCGCGTCGCGCGGGTCGGACGTCGTGAAGCCGATCTGGTTGTTGATGACGATGTGCAGCGTGCCGTGCGTGCCGTAACCGCGCGTCTGCGCGAGGTTCAGCGTTTCCATCACGACGCCCTGGCCCGCGAAGGCCGCGTCACCGTGGATCTGCACCGGCAGCACTTGCAGGCCGTCTTCGTCGCCGCGACGGTCCATCCGCGCCTTCGCGGAACCTTCGACCACCGGGTTCACGATTTCGAGGTGCGACGGGTTGAACGCGAGCGACAGGTGGACCGGGCCGCCTTCCGTCGACACGTCCGACGAGAAGCCCTTGTGGTACTTCACGTCGCCGGCCGGCAGGTCGTCGACGTGCTTGCCTTCGAATTCGGCGAACAGGTCGGCCGGCATCTTGCCCAGCGTGTTGACCAGCACGTTCAGGCGGCCGCGGTGAGCCATGCCGATGATGATTTCCTGCACGCCGCGCTTGCCCGCGTGCTGGACGACTTCGTCCATCGCCGCGATGAAGCTTTCGCCGCCTTCGAGCGAGAAGCGCTTCTGGCCGACGTACTTGGTGTGCAGGTAGCGCTCGAGGCCTTCGGCGGCCGTCAGGCGATTCAGGATGTGCTTCTTCTTGTCGATCGAGAACGACGGCGTCGCGCGGATCGATTCCAGGCGCTCCTGCCACCAGCGCTTCTGTTCCGGATCGCTGATGTACATGTATTCGGCGCCGATCGTGCCGCAGTACGTGTCGCGCAGACCCTTGACGATGTCGCGCAGCGAAGCCTGGTCGAAACCGAAGTACAGGTTGCTTGCGCTGTATGTCTGGTCGAGGTCGCCTTCGGAGAAGTCGTAGAAAGCAGGTTCGAGTTCGGGAATGGCGGGACGTTCGCGACGCTTCAGCGGATCGAGGTTGGCCCATTGCGAGCCGAGGAAGCGGTAGGCGCTGATGAGCGACTGGACGTGCACCTGCTTGCGTGCGGTCGCGAGGTTGCTGGTGCTTTCACGCGGGATGAAGGCATTGGCCTTCGCACGCTCGGCGAACGATTCGACGATCGGGAAGTGAGCAACGTCATTGGCGTTCGAGCCGTCGGTTGCAGGGACGTTCTGCAGCGCGTCGAAATACTCTCGCCAGTTCTCCGGCACCGACGCCGGATTGTTGAGGTATGCATCGTACAGTTCTTCAACGTACGAAGCATTGCCGCCGAACAGATAGGAGTTCAGCTGAAACTGCTTCATTACATCTGACATTTTACGCTCACCTTTCTTCGAGCTTCTCGAGAAATAGCGGGTTACTCAACCTTCCGCGACACGGCCTGACCGTTTAGCGGATTGCGAATCAAGTCTTGCTTGGAAGGACCTAAAACTTGCGTGCGCGCAGCATATCACAGAACCGATACCGGAGTTCACGGCGGAATGTGCGTGAAAGCACCGTGCGGCGGGGTTTTGCCGGATTGCGCCGGCGCGCGGGAACAGTGTTTTGCAGGCAATCCGGTTGCACGGTGCGCGGATGCAAAAAAGGCTGCCCGGAGGCAGCCCTTTTTCGTCGTGCTCGGGAACGGTCGATGCTCAGTCGACCGCGCCTTCGCGGCTCGCGCGGCGACGCTCGTGCTCCTTCAGGAAGCGCTTGCGCAGGCGGATCGACTGCGGCGTCACTTCGACGAGCTCGTCGTCGTCGATGAATTCGACCGCGTATTCCAGCGACATCTGGACCGGCGGCACGAGACGCACGGCTTCGTCGGTACCCGACGCGCGCACGTTCGTCAGCTGCTTGCCCTTGATCGGGTTCACGACGAGGTCGTTGTCACGGCTGTGGATGCCGATGATCATGCCCTCATACAGCGCGTCGCCCGGCTTCACGAACATGCGGCCGCGATCCTGCAGCTTCCACAGTGCGTAGGCGACCGCCGCGCCGTCGTCCTGCGAGATCAGCACGCCGTTGCGGCGCTCGAACACCGAACCGTCCTTGACCGGCGCGTACGAGTCGAAGATGTGGCTCATCAGGCCCGTGCCGCGCGTGAGCGTCAGGAATTCGCTCTGGAAACCGATCAGGCCGCGCGCCGAGATCCGGTATTCCAGGCGCGTGCGGCCGCGGCCGTCCGACGCCATGTCGAGCATTTCGCCCTTGCGGCGGCCCAACTCTTCCATCACGCCGCCCTGGTGCTCGTCCTCGACGTCGACCGTCAGCAGCTCGTACGGCTCGTGCTTCACGCCGTCGATTTCCTGCATCACCACGCGCGGACGCGAAACCGCGAGTTCGTAGCCTTCGCGGCGCATGTTCTCGACGAGAATCGTCAGGTGCAGCTCGCCGCGGCCCGACACTTCGAACACCGTTTCGTCGCCGGTATCCTTCACGCGCAGCGCGACGTTGTGGTTCAGTTCCTTCATCAGGCGGTCGCGGATCTGGCGGCTCGTCACGAACTTGCCTTCGCGGCCGGCGAGCGGCGACGAGTTGACGAGGAAGTTCATCGTCAGCGTCGGCTCGTCGACGGTGATCATCGGCAACGCTTCCGGCGTGTCGACCGCACAGATCGTCGCGCCGATGCCGACGTCTTCAATGCCGTTGATCAGCACGATGTCGCCCGCTTCGGCCGATTCGACCTGCACGCGCTCGAGGCCCTTGAACGACAGCACCTGGTTGATCTTGCGGTTCAGCACCTCGCCTTCCGGACCGAAGCGCATCACGACCGGCTGGCCCGGCTTGATGCGGCCGCGCGTGATGCGGCCGACGCCGATCCGGCCGACGTACGTCGAATAGTCGAGCGACGTGATCTGCAGCTGCAGCGGCGCTTCCGGGTCGGCCGGGCGAACCGGCACGTGCGCGAGGATCGCCTCGAACAGCGGACGCATGTCGCCTTCGCGGGCCGCCGGATCGAGCGACGCGTAGCCGTTCAGGCCCGATGCATAGACGATCGGGAAGTCGAGCTGCTCTTCGGTCGCGCCGAGCTTGTCGAACAGGTCGAAGGTCTGGTTGATGACCCAGTCGATCCGCGCGCCCGGACGGTCGATCTTGTTGACGACGACGATCGGCTTCAGGCCGAGCGCGAGCGCCTTCTTCGTGACGAAGCGCGTTTGCGGCATCGGGCCCTCGACGGCGTCGACGAGCAGCAGCACCGAGTCGACCATCGACAGCACGCGCTCGACTTCGCCGCCGAAGTCCGCGTGCCCCGGCGTGTCGACGATGTTGATGTGCGTGCCTTCGTATTCGACCGCGCAGTTCTTCGCGAGAATCGTGATCCCGCGCTCTTTTTCGATGTCGTTCGAATCCATCACCCGCTCCGCAATCTGCTGGTTCTCGCGGAAGGTGCCGGACTGGCGGAGCAGTTGGTCGACGAGCGTGGTCTTGCCGTGGTCGACGTGGGCGATGATGGCGATATTGCGAAGGGCGCGGGTCATAGAAACCTGGAAATCGTTTGAACGCGCAAACGCGCGCGCTCGTTTTGCACGGGCGCGCGCGTTGCAGCTTGGAAAGCCTCAAATTATAGCACGTGCGAGTGTCGAGAGCCGACCCGGACGGTGCGACGCAGCAAAACGACCTGCACCGCCCTCCTTTCCCGAACAAACGACGCGCTTGCCGACCACCGTCGGCGGCGCGAAAAACCTTATCGAGATAAGGGATTCTCGCCGGACACAGCGCGCGCTTTGCCGTTCGATTAACATTTGCCGCGGCAAGCAATTGTCCCTATACTGCTGCCTAGTCAACTATTGCAGCTTCAGGGTTTTATGTCGGATTCTCCTACCCCACCGTCCGTGTCGCCGCTGTCTTCGTATCAGATGAACGACAGCGTCGGTTATTTGATGTCACGCGTGAAGTCGGTGATGACCAACCTCGTCACGCAACGCACGCAGGAAGAGCTCGGCATCACGGGCACGCAGGCGAGCATGCTGTTCATGATCGCGGTCGGCAGATGCTCGACGGCGGCCGAGCTCGCGCGCGAATACGGAATCGACGCAAGCGCGGTCACGCGCCTGCTCGACCGGGTCGAGAAACGCGGCCTGCTGTCGCGCGTGCGCAGCGTCGAGGATCGGCGCGTCGTGCGGCTCGAGCTCACCGACGAAGGCCGTGCGCTGGCCGAACGGCTGCCGCCCATTTTCCGCAGCGTGCTCGACCAGGTGCTGGACGGGTTTACGCCGGAAGAAGTCGGGT
Source organism: Burkholderia sp. BCC0506 (assembly GCF_902833145.1). Lineage (GTDB taxonomy): Bacteria > Pseudomonadota > Gammaproteobacteria > Burkholderiales > Burkholderiaceae > Burkholderia. The sequence goes on from NZ_CADFEN010000018.1 coordinate 56,116, forward strand.
TCCTGAAGAGCATGTTGCGCCGCATTCTCAGCAACTATTGCGAGACGGCCGGCGGTAGCATCACGCAATAGTTGCCATAACAATTACTTTTGACAGATTAATGTAAGGAAATCCTTGCAGTGTCCATCATTCATTCCGAGTCAGGGGTTAGCACGATGAAATCGTCCCCGTTGTCCGTGCGCGCCGGGTCGTGCCGCGCCGCCGTCGCCGCCGCGGTCGCCGCCCTGGCGCTGGCGGGCTGCGCGAATTACATCGGCATCAAGAGCGACAAGCAGATCGCCCCCGCGTCGCAGTTCGAATCCGCCCAGAGCCTGCCGGCCCAGGGCGGCCAGTGGCCGGCACTCGACTGGGCGAGCCAGTTCGGCGATCCGCAACTGCCGAAACTGATCGACGAAGCGCTGCAAGGCAACCCGTCGATCGCGCAGGCGCAGGCGCGTATCGCGAAGGCCTCGTCGTACATCGAATCGTCGCGCTCGAACCTGATGCCGAAGGCCGAAGCCAGCTATTCGTGGACGCGCGAACTGTATTCGGCGAACGGGCTGTTCCCGCCCCCGTACGGCGGCCAGTGGTACAGCGAGAACAACGCGCTCGCGAGCGCGTCGTGGGAACTCGACCTGTGGGGCAAGAACCGCGAACGCCTGCATACGGCCGTATCGCAGGAAAAAGCCGCCGAAGCCGACATGCAACAGGCCCGCATCACGCTCGCGTCGTCGGTCGCGCGCACCTACAACTCGCTCGCGCAGCTCTATGCGCTGCGCGACATCGCGCAACGCGAGATCGCCAACCGCGAGACGGTCGGCAAGATCACCGACGGTCGCGTATCGGCCGGCCTCGACACCAACGTCGAACGCCAGACGGCCCGCGGCAACATCGCGACGACGCAGGCTTCGCTGTCGGACCTCGACGGCCAGATCACGACGGTGCGCTACCAGCTCGCCGCGCTGCTCGGCAAGGGTCCGGATCGCGGGCTGCAGATCGCGGCGCCCGTGATGAACCCCGGCGGCAACGTCACGCTGCCCGGCAACCTGCCGGCCGATCTCGTCTCGCGCCGCCCCGACATCGTCGCCGCGCGCTGGCAGGTCGAAGCCGCGATGCACGACGTGAAGGAAGCGAAGGCCGAGTTCTACCCCGACGTGAACCTCGCGGCCGGTTTCGGCTTCGATGCGTTCGGCTGGGGCAAATTCCTGAACTTCGCGAGCCGCCAGGCGCAGTTCGGCCCGGCGATCCACCTGCCGATCTTCGACGCCGGCGCGCTGCGCGCGCAACTCAAGGGCCGCTACGCCGACTTCGACCTGTCGGTCGCGAACTACAACCAGACGCTGATCAGCGCGCTGAACGACGTCGCCACGCAGGTCGCGTCGATCCGCGCGATCGATCGCCAGATGGGCGACGCCCAACGTGCGCTCGACGCGTCGACGCGCGCGTACGATCTCGCGGTCATCCGCTACAAGGCCGGCCTGTCGCCGCAACTGCAGGTGCTGACGGCGGACAGCAACCGCCTCGCAGCGGAACAGACGGTGACCAACCTGAAGATGCGCCGGCGCGACATGCAGCTCGCCCTGATCAAGGCGCTCGGCGGCGGGTTCGACGCGACCGGCACGCCGCTCGCCGCACCCGATGCGGCCACGCCGACCCGACAAGCCGCCAACTGAGCCGGCGCCACCACTACGCAGACACTCGAAATAACGGACGGAGAAAATCGCCATGAGCGACCAACAAAACGCCGCCAGCGCGCAGCCGCAGAACAACGGCAAGCGCAAACGAATGATGACGTTGCTCGTCGCGGTCATCGTGATCGCGGCCATCGCATACGGCCTGTACTACTTCCTCGTCGCCCGCTTCCATGAAGACACCGACGATGCCTACGTGAACGGCAACGTCGTACAGATCACGCCGCAAGTCACCGGCACCGTGATCGCCGTGAAGGCCGACGATACGCAAACCGTCAAGGCCGGCGATCCGCTCGTCGTGCTCGATCCGGCCGATTCGCAGGTCGCGCTGCAGCAGGCGGAAGCCAACCTCGCGCAGACGGTGCGCCAGGTGCGCGGCCTGTTCGTCAACGACGACCAGTACCGCGCGCAAGTCGCGCTGCGTCAGTCCGACCTGTCGAAGGCCCAGGACGACCTGCGTCGCCGCCTGGCCGTCGCGCAGACGGGCACCGTCTCGCAGGAAGAAATCTCGCATGCCCGCGACGCGGTGAAGGCCGCCCAGGCATCGCTCGACGCCGCGCAGCAGCAACTCGCATCGAATCGCGCATTGACCGCGAACACGACGATCGCATCGCACCCGAACGTGATGGCCGCCGCCGCGAAGGTGCGCGATGCGTACCTCGCGAACGCACGTAACGTGCTGCCGGCGCCGGTTACCGGCTACGTCGCGAAGCGCTCGGTGCAGGTGGGCCAACGCGTGTCGCCCGGCAACCCGCTGATGTCGGTGGTGCCGCTCAATGCCGTGTGGGTCGATGCGAACTTCAAGGAAGTCCAGCTGAAGCACATGCGCATCGGCCAGCCGGTCGAGATGACGGCCGACATCTACGGTTCGTCGGTCACGTACCACGGCAAGGTCGTCGGTTTCTCCGCCGGCACGGGCTCGGCGTTCTCGCTGCTGCCGGCGCAGAACGCGACCGGCAACTGGATCAAGGTCGTGCAGCGCCTGCCGGTGCGAATCGAGCTCGACCCGAAGGAACTCGACAAGCATCCGCTGCGTATCGGCCTGTCGATGCAGGTCGACGTGGACATCAAGGACGAACGCGGCGACCAGCTCGTCAATGCGCCGAACACCATCTACGAGACCAACGTGTTCGCGAAATACGGCGACGAAGCCGACGCCGAAATCGCACGCATCATCGCCGAGAACGCGGGCAGCAACGCGCCGGCGCCGGTCGCGGCCAAGCAGAACAGCGCCGCGAAAATGATGTAACCGTTCCGACTCCGGAAAGACAACCGACATGGCACAGGCTCCTGTCTCCCACCCGCCCTTGCAGGGCGGGCAACTCATACTCGGGACGATCGCGGTATCGCTCGCGGTGTTCATGAACGTGCTCGACACGTCCATCGCGAACGTCGCGATCCCGACCATCTCGGGCGACCTCGGCGTGTCGTCCGACCAGGGCACGTGGGTCATCACGTCGTTCGCGGTCGCGAACGCCATCTCGGTGCCGCTGACCGGCTGGCTGACCGACCGTTTCGGGCAAGTCCGCCTGTTCCTGTCGTCGATCATCCTGTTCGTCATCTCGTCGTGGATGTGCGGGCTGTCGCCGAACCTGCCGTTCCTGCTCGCCTCGCGCGTGCTGCAGGGCGCGGTCGCCGGACCGATGATTCCGCTGTCGCAAGCGCTCCTGCTGTCGAGCTATCCGCGCGCGAAGGCACCGATGGCGCTCGCGCTATGGGCGATGACGACGCTGATCGCGCCCGTCGCGGGCCCGATTCTCGGCGGCTGGATCTCGGACAACTATTCGTGGCCGTGGATCTTCTACGTCAACATCCCGGTCGGCATCGCCGCCGCCGCCGCGACGTGGGTGATCTATCGCAATCGGGAGTCGGCCGTACGCCGCGCGCCGATCGACGGCGTGGGTCTCGCGCTGCTGGTCGTCTGGGTCGGCTCGCTGCAGATCATGCTCGACAAGGGCAAGGATCTCGACTGGTTCGCGTCGACGACCATCGTCGTGCTCGCGCTGACCGCCATCATCGCGTTCGCGTTCTTCGTGATCTGGGAGCTGACCGCCGAGCACCCGGTCGTCGACCTGTCGCTGTTCCGCATACGGAACTTCACCGGCGGCACGGTCGCGCTGTCGATCGGGTACGGCCTGTACTTCGGCAATCTCGTGCTGTTGCCGCTGTGGCTGCAGACGCAAATCGGCTACACCGCGACCGACGCCGGCCTCGTGATGGCGCCGGTCGGGTTGTTCGCCATCCTGTTGTCGCCACTCACCGGGAAGTATCTGCCGCGCACCGATCCGCGCTTCATCTCGACGGCGTCGTTCCTGACGTTTGCGCTGTGCTTCTGGATGCGTTCGCGCTACACGACGGGCGTCGACGAATGGTCGCTGACGCTGCCGACGCTCGTACAGGGTATCGCGATGGCCGGCTTCTTCATCCCGCTGGTGTCGATCACGTTGTCCGGCCTGCCCGGCCACCGCATTCCCGCGGCGTCCGGCCTGTCGAACTTCGTGCGGATCATGTGCGGCGGTATCGGCACGTCGATCTTCCAGACCGCGTGGGACCACCGCAACAATTTCCATCACGCGCAACTGGTCGAGCAGGCGAACCCGTACAACCCGACGTTCAACCAGGCCGTCACGCAGATGGGCAACCTCGGGCTGTCGCAGAACCAGGCGCACGGGCTCATCAACAACATGGCCACGCAACAGGCCGCGCAGCTCGGCGTGAACGATCTTTTCTATATCTCGGCAGTCATCTTCGTGCTGCTGATCGGACTGATCTGGATCACCAAGCCCGAACGCGCGGGCGGCGGCGATGCCGGTGCGGCGGCGTCGGCAGCGCACTGAGCGCTACCTGGCACTGCATCACTGCACGTCATGCCAAACAAAAAGCCCGGTCGAAACGACCGGGCTTTTTGCATTCTGCTACGTTCACTTGCGTGCGCTGCTGCGTCATGGAGCCGTCACGACAAGCCGTTCCGGGGCAAGCACGCCATTCGCCTTGCGCGCCACGCCGAGCAGCCGCGTTGCGTCGTACACGCGCACGCGCTCGCCATCGGCCGCGTCGATCGGCTCGAGCGCCGACAGCGGCAGGCGCTGGCCGTGCAGAAACCGCTTCGCGGACGCGTCGTCGAGCCGAATGGCGGGAAACGTCGACAGCAACGCATCGACCGGCTGAAGCCACGCGTCGCGCGCCGCTTCGGCAGCGTCCGACAGCGCATCGAGCGTCACCGCATGCTCGAGCGTCAGCGCACCGACGCCCGTGCGACGCAGCATCGTCAGATGCGCACCGCAGCCGAGCGCCTCGCCGATATCTTCCGCGAGCGTACGCACGTAGGTTCCCTTGCTGCAAGTCACGCGAAACGTCACGTCGGGCAGCTCGCAGGCAAGCAGTTCGAGCGCATGGATCGTCACGTTGCGACCTTCCCGTTCGACGGTCTGGCCGGCCCGCGCGTATTCATACAACGGCTTGCCGTCGCGCTTGAGCGCCGAATACATCGGCGGCACCTGCACGATGTCGCCGGTGAAGCGCACGAGTGCGGCTTCCACCGCCGCGCGATCGCATTCGACGGGCCGCGTGTCGATCACGTCGCCTTCCGCGTCGCCGGTGGCCGTGCGCTGGCCCAGACGCATCGTCGCTTCGTAGGTCTTGTCGGCGTCGAGCAAGTCCTGCGAAAACTTGGTCGCCTCGCCGAAACACAGCGGCAGCAGGCCCGAAGCCAGCGGATCCAGCGTGCCGGTGTGGCCGGCTTTCTTCGCGAGAAGCAGGCGCTTTGCGCGAATCAGCGCATCGTTGCTCGACAGGCCGACCGGCTTGTCGAGCAGAAGAACGCCGTCCAGCACGCGCCGGGGCACGCGCGGACGTTGGGGTGCTGCATTCGTCATAGGCCGGTCGAGCTCAGTCGTCCTTGGCAGGCGCGTCGGCCTCGTCGTCGTCCTTCGCGCGCGTCGAATTCGCTTCCTTGATCAGGCGCGACATTTCCACGGCCTTCTCGATCGTCTGGTCGTAGTGGAAATGCAGCGTCGGCACCGTATGAATGTGCAGGCGCTTGAACAGCAGGTTGTGCAGGTGACCCGACGCATGGTTCAGCGCCTCCTGCGTCTTGTCCGGATCGCCGGTGAGCGCCGTGAAGTAGACCTTCGCGTGCGCATAGTCCGGCGTGAGTTCCACGCTCTGGATGGTCACGATGCCGATGCGCGGATCCTTGACCTCGCGCATGATGAGCTCGGACAGATCGCGCTGAATCTGGTCGGCGATCTGAACGTTGCGATTGGGGGAAGTACGTTTCCTGGACATGATCGATCCGTGATCCGTTTATCAGGATGAAGCGGCAGCCATTTCGGCACGCCACCATGAAAATGGGCGGGACAGGCCCAAGCCTGCCCCGCCCATGAGCCGATACGCGACGATTACAGCGTACGCGCGACTTCGGTCACTTCGAAGACTTCGAACTGGTCGCCTTCGATGATGTCGTTGAAGTTCTTCACCGACATACCGCACTCGAAGCCCTGCTTCACTTCCTTCACGTCGTCCTTGAAGCGCTTCAGCGATTCGAGTTCGCCCGTGAAGATCACGACGTTGTTGCGCAGCACGCGCACCGACGACGAGCGCTTGACGATACCGTCCGTGACCATACAGCCTGCGACCGTGCCGACCTTCGGTACCTTGAAGACCTGGCGCACCTCGACCATGCCGGTCACGACTTCGCGCTTCTCCGGCGCCAGCATGCCCGACATCGCCGCCTTCACCTCATCCACTGCGTCGTAGATGATGTTGTAGTAGCGGATATCGATGCCGTTCGCCTCGGCCAGCTTGCGTGCCTGTGCATCCGCACGCGTGTTGAAGCCGATGATGACCGCCTTCGATGCCGTCGCGAGGTTGACGTCGTTTTCGCTGATGCCACCGACCGCGCTGTGCACGATCTGCACGCGCACTTCGTCGGTCGACAGCTTGAGCAGCGACTGCACGAGCGCTTCCTGCGAACCCTGCACGTCTGCCTTGATGATGAGCGGCAGGTTCTGCACTTCGCCTTCGCCCATCTGCTCGAGCATGCTTTCCAGCTTCGCGGCCTGCTGCTTCGCCAGCTTCACGTCGCGGAACTTGCCCTGACGGAACAGCGCAATTTCACGCGCCTTGCGCTCGTCCGGCAGCACGATCACTTCCTCGCCCGCACCCGGCACTTCCGACAGACCCTGGATTTCGACCGGGATCGACGGGCCGGCTTCCTTCGTCGGCTTGCCGTTCTCGTCGAGCATCGCACGGACGCGGCCGTAGGCCGTCCCTGCCAGCACGATGTCACCGCGGTTCAGCGTACCGGACTGCACGAGGATCGTCGCGACCGGGCCTTTACCCTTGTCGAGCTTCGCTTCGATCACGATGCCCTTGGCCGGCGCTTCGACCGGTGCCTTCAGTTCCAGCACTTCGGCCTGCAGCAGCACGTTCTCGAGCAGATCGTCGATGCCCGCGCCCGTCTTGGCCGACACCGGCACGAACGGCGAATCGCCACCGTACTCTTCCGGCACGACGCCTTCCGCGACCAGCTCCTGCTTGACGCGATCCGGGTTCGCTTCCGGCTTGTCGATCTTGTTGATCGCAACGACGATCGGCACGCCACCCGCCTTCGCGTGGGCGATGGCTTCCTTCGTCTGCGGCATCACGCCGTCGTCGGCCGCCACCACCAGCACCACGATGTCGGTCGCCTTCGCGCCGCGTGCACGCATCGCCGTGAACGCTTCGTGACCCGGCGTATCGAGGAACGTGATGACGCCGCGCGGCGTGTCGACGTGATAAGCGCCGATGTGCTGCGTGATGCCGCCCGCTTCGCCCGCGGCAACCTTTGCGCGACGGATGTGGTCGAGCAGCGAGGTCTTGCCGTGGTCGACGTGACCCATCACCGTGACGACCGGCGGACGCGGCAGTTGCTCCGCATCGGTACCGGTTTCGCCTTCGACGAGCAGCGCTTCCGGATCGTCCAGCTTCGCGGCAACCGCGCGGTGGCCCAGTTCCTCGACGATGATCATCGCCGTTTCCTGGTCCAGCACCTGGTTGATCGTGACCATCTGGCCCATCTTCATCATCACCTTGATGACTTCGGAGGCCTTGATCGACATCTTGTGCGCGAGATCGGCAACCGACACGGTTTCCGGCACGTGCACTTCACGAACGATCGGTTCGGTCGGCGCCTGGAACGACGATGCGTTGTCCTGGTGACGGCCGCGCCCCTTCGGGCCGCCGCGCCAGCCCCGGTCGACGCCGCCGCTCGAATCGCCGCGCGTCTTGATGCCGCGACGCTTGGACGCGTCGTCCTGCCAGCCGCCCTTGCCGGCGCCCGGTTTCTTGTTGCGGTCGCCCGCGCCTGCCGGCGCCTGCGTCGTGGCCGGTGCCGCGGCGCCGGCCGGCTTCTTCACGGCCGGACGCGCCTGCGCACCCTCCGGCTTCGCCGGCTTGTGCAGCGTGCCCTTCGCTTCGGCCGGCTTCGCCGGTTCCGCCGGTTTCGGCGGCTCGACTGCCTTGACCACGGCCTTGCGCGGCGTGTTCATCATTTCGCGGATCGCGCGTGCTTCGGCTTCTGCCGCCGCGCGACGCTTGCTGATCTCTTCCTGCTCGGCGCGCGCCTTGTCGGCTGCCTCGCGCGCGGCGTCCTCGGCCTTCTTCGCCGCTTCGCGCTGTGCCGCACGTTCGGCGGCCGCGCGTGCTTCGTCCTGCGCGGATTGCGTCGGCGCCGGTTCCTGCTCGGCTGCGGCAGCCTGCCGGGCGGCCGCCTGCTGTGCTGCCGCGGCTTCCGCCGCGGCACGCTTCGCCGCCGCCTCTTCCTCGGCGCGACGGCGCTCGGCCTCGGCCGCTTCCTCGCGGGCGCGACGCTCGGCTTCCTCGCGTTCGAGGCGTTCCTGCCGCTCGCGCAGCTCCTGCGCCTGCTTCTCGAGCAGCTCGGCCTCGCGGCGCGCCTCTTCCTCGCGACGCTTCAGTTCCGCATCGTCGTCCGCTTCGGCGACCTGCGCCTGACCCTGTTCCGCACCTTCGCTCACGTCGTCGCGCTTGACGAACGTACGCTTCTTGCGGACCTCGACCTGAATGGTGCGAGCCTTGCCCGTCGCGTCAGATTGCTTGATCTCCGACGTATGCTTGCGGGTCAGCGTGATCTTGCGCTTGTCGCCGTCGGTTGCGCCGTGCGACTTGCGCAAATGATCGAGCAGACGCGCCTTGTCCGCTTCGGACAGCGCATCGTCTTCACTCGCTTTCTGGACGCCCGCTGCCTGCAGCTGTTCGAGCAGCACACCAGCAGGCATTTTCAGTTCCGCGGCAAATTGGGCTACGTTGTTACTCGCCATTCATTCCTCTTAGTGCAAGGACCGATTCCTTGCGGTTAGCATCGGGTCAGGCCATACGGCCGCCATCAAATCAGTGCGCCATGGTCATTTCTCACTGGAACCAGTGTTCACGTGCTTTCATGATCAACGCCTTAGCGGCATCCTCTTCCATCCCGGTCATGTCGACCAGTTCATCTACAGCCAGCTCGGCGAGATCGTCGCGCGTCTGCACGCCGTGTTCGGCCAGCTTCGCGAGCAGCTCCGGCGTGATGCCGTCGAGGCTCTTGAGATCCAGCGCTGCGTTCTCGACCTTTTCTTCGTTCGCGATGGCCATCGTCAACAGCGCATCGCGCGCGCGGTTGCGCAGTTCGTGCACGGTGTCCTCGTCGAACGCTTCGATTTCGAGCATTTCGTTGAGCGGCACGTACGCGATTTCTTCGAGGCTCGTGAAGCCTTCGTCGATCAGGATGTCGGCAACTTCTTCGTCGACGTCGAGACGCGCCATGAACAGTGCACGCAGCCGGTCGCGCTCTTCACCCTGCTTCAGGGCGGATTCGTCCGGCGTCATGATGTTGATCTGCCAGCCGGTCAGCTCGCCGGCAAGGCGAACGTTCTGACCGCTGCGGCCGATCGCGACAGCCAGTTCGTTCTCGTCGACGACGACGTCCATCGAATGCTTTTCTTCATCGACGACGATCGACTGGACGGCTGCCGGCGCGAGCGCGCCGATCACGAACTGGGCGGGATCCTCCGACCATAGCACGATGTCGATGTTTTCGCCACCGAGCTCGTTGCGCACGGCCTGCACGCGGGAACCGCGGATGCCGACGCAGGTGCCGATCGGATCGATCCGCTTGTCGTATGCGATGACGCCGATCTTCGCGCGCACGCCCGGGTCGCGGGCAGCCGCCTTGATCTCGAGCAGGCCCTGCTCGATTTCCGGCACTTCCATCTCGAACAGCTTCATCAGGAATTCGGGCGCCGTGCGCGACAGCTCGATCTGCGGGCCGCGCGCGGTGCGGTCGACCTTCGCGATGTACGCACGCACGCGGTCGCCCACGCGCAGGTTTTCCTTCGGGATCAGCTGATCGCGGCGCAGCAGCGCCTCGACGCGGCCCGACTCGACGATGAAGTTGCCCTTGTCGAGGCGCTTCACCGTACCCGTCATGATCTTTTCGCCACGCTCGAGGTAGTCGTTCAGGATCTGCTCGCGTTCCGCGTCGCGCACCTTCTGCAGGATCACCTGCTTCGCGGCCTGCGCGCCGATGCGGCCGAACTCGATCGACGGAACGGGTTCCTCGACATACTCGCCGACTTCGACGTCGGGATTCTGCTCACGCGCTTCGAACAGCAGGATCTCGCGATCCGGCTCCTGCAAGCCTGCCTCGTCCGGCACGACGAGCCAGCGACGGAAGGTTTCGTGCTCGCCGCTTTCGCGATCGATATGGACGCGGATTTCGGCGCCTTCGTCGAACAGCTTCTTGGAAGCGGACGCGAGCGCAGCCTCGAGGGCGCCCAGCACCACATCCTTGTCGACGTTTTTCTCGCGCGCCAGCGCATCCACCAGCATCAACACTTCGCGACTCATTATTTGCGGCTCCTAAAGTCAACTTGCGGAATCAGGCGAGCTTTGTCGATATCGGCCAGCGTGAAATCCAGCATGGCTGCCTCGCCCTTCTTCCCCTCAAATTCCAAACCGATCGTTTCGCCATTCGGCGCGTGCAGAATGCCCCGGTACGTCTTGCGCCCGTCCAGCGGCTTTTTCAAGGTCACGGAAGCTTCGCTGCCGGCGAAGCGCTCGAAGTCGGCCAGCTTCTTCAACGGGCGGTCGAGCCCCGGGGACGAGACTTCGAGCCGTTCGTAATCGATGTTTTCGACCGTCAAGACGTGCTGGAGCTGACGCGTGACCTTTTCGCAATCTTCGAGCGAGATGCCGGCAGGCTGATCGATATAGATGCAAAGCATGCCGCGCCCGGTGCGCTCGAGATCCACCAGCTCGTAGCCGAGCCCGGTGACCGTGGTTTCTATCAGTTCCGTCAGTTGCACAGTGTCCTCTCAGGTGTTCGCGCCCGCCGCTCGCGATTCACCCGCGGGCGCGCGCCTTAGCCGGCGCAGGAAGCGCTACCCGAGATGCCTAACCGTTTCAGCAAAAAAAAATGGGCGGAACGCCCATCTTCTTACTGGTGGTCGCACCTGAGCCGCACATTGAATCCGTACGCCCAGCGACTCCGCGATTATAGCGATTTTTGGCGCAAACGCCAAGCCAGCCGGTAAAAGCAGCGTGTCGACTGCCTTTACGGACCGAAAACGCGACGTCGAGGCGCCTGACCGACCGGCACCGCCCTGCCGCCCCGGCGATCGTCACTGTCGCGGCACGCGACATAGATGCAGCCGAAACTCGTCAATGCAAGGCGTCATGTCGACGAAGCCGGCCGGATGCCGGCTCGCCGACACGCCGACGGCTGTGCGCCGCCGTACGCCCGTCGAGCCGTGCCTAGCGGCTGCGCGTACGGCTGCGCTGCGGACGCTGACCGCCGCGCGGGCCGCCATTGCCGGCACCCTCGGCGCGATTGCCGTTCGGATTGCGATTGCCGCCGCCCTTGCCGCCGCGCTTGCCGCCCATCCCATCGCGCTTGGGGCCTGCGCCATACGACGCGCGATTGCCGTCGACATCGCGACCGCCGCCCGCTCGGTTGCCGTCGCGGCCTCCGCCCATGCGGTTGCCATCGCGACCGCCGCCCGTGCGGTTGCCGTAACCCGACGGCGCGACCGGCAGGCTGCCGTAGCCGCTCAGGCCCGGCAAGCCCGGCGCACCGCGTCGGCCACCGCCACGACGCGGCTGGTCGAGTTGCCCGTGCGTCGTCAGCACCGGCTCGCGGCTGATGAAGCCCATCGACGTCTGCATCGGATCGGGTTGACGACGCTCGGCCGGACCGGCTGCGCCGCGCTTGCCCTTCTCCTCGGACGGCGCCTTCAGGCCGACGGTCGCCATCAGCTTGCGCACCTGCGCGTCGTCGAGCTCCTCCCAACGGCCACGCTTGAGGCCGCGCGGCAGCGGAATCGGGCCGTGACGCGTACGAATCAGCCGGCTCACCATCAGGCCGACCGCCTCGAACATCCGGCGCACTTCGCGGTTGCGGCCTTCGGCCAGCGCGACGTGATACCAGTGGTTCGTGCCTTCGCCGCCGCCATCGCGGATGCGCAGGAAATTCGCCGGACCGTCGTCGAGCTCGACGCCGTGCAGCAGCTTCTGCCGCATGCCTTCGGACAGCTCGCCAACGACGCGCACCGCGTACTCGCGCTCGACGCTGTAACGCGGATGCATGAAGCGGTTCGCGAGGTCGCCCGACGTCGTCAGCATCAGCAGCCCTTCGGTATTGAAGTCGAGGCGGCCCACCGCCAGCCATTTCGCCGTCTTCATCGGCGGCAGGCGGTCGAACACCGACGGACGGCCTTCCGGATCCGCGTGGCTGACGATTTCGCCCGTCGGCTTGTGATACAGCAGCACGCGCGGCGGCTTGTTCGGCAGCTTGCGCTTGACCGGCTTGCCGTTGATCCGCACCTGGTCGGTCGGCATGATCCGCTGGCCGATGTGCGCGGGCTCGCCGTTTACCGACACGCGGCCGGCGACGATCAGTTCTTCCATTTCGCGGCGCGAGCCCATGCCCGCTTCCGCCAGCACCTTGTGGAGCTTCGGCGCGTCGTCGTCCGGCGACAGCACGCGCTTGTTCGCCGGCTGGTTGCGGCCGCGGCGCAGCATCGGCGCACGCACGCCGCTACCGCCCGCGGAGTTGTCCGCGTCGAAGGCCGGCGACGTCACGTACGCGAACAGTTCGTCCTGGGTCGCGTCGCCCTCCGCGGCTTTCGCCGCGCCACCTTCGGCTTTCGATGCACCGCGACGGCCCTGGCCGCCTTGACCGCCCTGACCACCCTTGGCCGCGCCTTCGCGCTTGCCGGCCGGCTTGCGGGCGCCCTTGGCCGCACCTTCCTTGCGCGGCGCACGCGCCGGCGGCGCATCGGCAGCCTCGGCCGGCTGCGCATCCGCGCCCTCGGCACCCTGCTGCTCGCCTTCGGCGCCCTTCGACTTGGCCGCCGCGCGACGCCGCGCGATCAGGCTGCGCGGGCCGCGCCGCAGACCGCGGCGGGGACGCTCGTCGCCACCCGCCGAAGCATCCTGCTCCGGTGCATCGTCGGCACGCGCTGCCTGCACGGCAGGCGCGGACGATTCAATATCGTGGATATCTGTCAAAACAACCTCAAAATGTCAGGTCTCGCGCCCGGCGCGGGCGCGGCAAGAAGTTGGCCGCGATCAGGCGCGACGCTGTTCGGGTTCTGCTTCGTCGTCCGGCAGCGCATCGGCGCCGATGGGCGCACTGGCGCTTCGTACGGCATCCGCGAGACTGTCGGACGTGTCGTCCAGCGTCTCGTCGTCCGCGGGACGGGAACGGGAGGCGTCGGCCCGATCGGCCTCGCCGGGCATGTCGCCGGCCGCTTCCGTCCCACCTCCGGCAGCCGCTTCGGCGGCCGGCTTGCGATCTTCCTCGCCCCCATCCGCGCGCTGCGGCTCGGGCTGCACACCGGTCGGCACGACTTCGGCGCCAACCTGTTCCGTCTGTTCCGTCTGTTCCGTTTGCTCGCGATCAGCATCGAGCGTATCGCGACTCGGCATTTCCTGCGTCGACGCGACGTCGGCCACGGCCTCGCCAGCCCCCTCGGTCGACTCGCCGGCGCGCGGCACTTCATCCGCCCGCGCCTGCTGCACGTCGCCCGCCGCGTCGTCGGCCACCGGCACGTCACCGTCGAAATCCATGGCCTGCTGCGCAAGCAGCGCGGCCTCGATGTTCGCGGCCGGCTCTTCGAGCGCCGGCAGATCGTCGAGCGCCTTCAGGCCGAGATCGTCGAGGAATTGCTTGGTCGTCGCATACAGCGCCGGACGCCCCGGCACGTCGCGATGCCCGATCACCTCGATCCAGCCGCGATCCTCGAGTTGCTTGACCACCTGCGTATTGACCGTGACGCCGCGAATCTCTTCGATGTCGCCGCGCGTGACGGGCTGCCGGTACGCGATGATCGCGAGCGTTTCCAGCACCGCGCGCGAGTATTTCGGCGGCTTCTCGGGATGCAGGCGATCCAGATAGTGACGCATCGCCGGTTTGCTCTGAAAGCGCCATCCGGTCGCCAGCGCCACCAGTTCGACACCGCGACCGGACCAATCCTGTTTCAGATCTTCGAGCAACGTGCGGACCGTGTCAGCCGACACGCCGTCGGCAAAGAGCTTGCGCAAATCGCCGAGCTTCAGCGGTTCCTGCGCGCAGATCAAAGCAGTCTCGAGGACGATCTTCGCCTCTTGGGTATTCATGCAGCTAGGCCAGACCCTGTGGTCAAACGAACCGGATCAACAAACAGACGAAAGGAACGGAAGACGCGCTCGCCCGATTCTGATCGGTCATATTGATGGGAGCACGAACCGGGGGCGGCGAACCAACTTCAGGCCAGGCCCAAACCGGACGGAACAGCACGGCTCAACGACGGAACCGCGTGACTGAGCGCCATATTACGCAAAATTGCCCGGTGCGTAAAGATGAGCGGAACAGCCCGCCGCCCGGGCGGGCCAAGCGCTCCGTCCCCGCTTCAGCGGGCGCCCGCACCGTGCGCAAGAAACCGGCGCAGACGTTCGACGCCCGCGTCGAGCCGCGCCGGATCGCACGCATAACACCAGCGCACGAACCCTTCTCCCTCCGGGCCGAATGCGCGCCCGGGCGCAAGGCCGAGCCCCGCGTCGCGTACGAGCGTCTTGCAGAACGCCAGGCTGTCGGTCGCGCCCGGCAGCCGCAGGAACAGGTACATCGCGCCGGGCGGAGGCGGCACCTCGACGCCCGGCAGCGTCCGCAGCGCGGCGACCAGGTGATCGCGGGCGTCGCGTAGCGCGGTGACGAACGACCGCACGAACGGCTCGCCGTCGCGCAACGCGACCTCGGCCGCGGCCTGCACGAAGCCCGGCGCGCACGACGTGTTGTATTCGACGAGCTTCGACAGGTCGGCCATCACCGATGCCGGCGCAATCAGCCATCCGAGCCGCCAGCCCGTCATCGCCCATGCCTTCGAGAATGAATTCACGACCACGACGCGCTCGTCGCGCGACGCGATATCGAGGAACGACGGCGCGCCGCCCTCGCCGAAGGCAAGCCGCTCGTACACCTCGTCGGCGACCAGCCAGATGCCGTGACGGCGGCAATGGGCGAGCACGGCCCGCTGATCGTCGCGCGACATCGTCCAGCCGGTGGGGTTGTTCGGCGAATTGATCAGCAGCATCCGCGTATCGGGCGTCAGCGCCGCGAGCAACCGGTCGACATCGAGCTGCCAGCCCGCGTCGCCGTAGCCGAGCGGCACGCATTCGACCTGCGCGCCGAGGATCTTCGGGATCTCGACGAGATTCGGCCACAGCGGCGTGACCGCGACGACACGTTCGCCCGGCCCGACCAGCATCTGGGCAGCCAGCATCAGCGCACTGACGCCCGAACTCGTCACGGCTACCGTGTCGACCGCCGTTGCGCCGTGACGTGCGCCGACATAGGCCGCGATCGCTTCGCGCAGCGGCGCCGCACCGAGATTGTGCGTGTAGAACGTCGCGCCGTCGCGCAGCGCCGCCGCTGCGGCGTCGCGGATGAAGTCCGGCGTCACGCGGTCGGATTCGCCGAACCAGAACGGCAACACGTCCGGCACGCCGAAGCCGGCGTTTGCGACCTCGCGGATCAGCGACGCACGCAGCGCGTGCACCGCGGCGCGCGCCGCCGGCCCATCGTTCGCCAGGAAAAGACCTGCTGAATGCGTCATCGAGAACCACCGCTGAGGAACACGATCCGCGTAGTGTACCGGCCGGCCAGCCGGGCCGGCGCACGCCCATGCGCGTCAGTCGAGATCCTCGGCCCTCGCCGGCATTTGCCGCACGAGCTCCCAGATCGCCTGCGCGGCGGGCGACAACGACCGGTCGCGGCGGCGCACCAGCTCGACGGTGCGTTCGGTGCGCGGCGTGAGCGGCCGCGCAACGAGCGTCGAGCCGGCGGGCAGCGGCAGCGACAGCCACGGCTGCACACTCACGCCGACACCGGCCTCGACCAGCCCGAACACGGTCGCCGAATGCCCGAGCTCCTGCATGACCGTCGCGTTGACGCGATGCGTGGCCAGCGCCGCGTCGATCAGCGGCCGGCTGCCCGACGCATGATCGAGCAGCACGAGACGCTCGCCGTCCAGCGCCGACCACGGCACCTCGGCCCGCGCCGCGAGCGGATGGTCGGCGCGCGCGACAAGGCAGAACGAATCGGTCATCAACGGCTCGCAGACGAGATCGGCGACCGTCAGCGGTCCGATCACGACGCCGAAATCGACTTCACTCGATTTCACCTTGCGCAGCACGTCGCTCTGCACGTCGTCGCGCAGGCCGAGCGTCACGAACGGGAACTGGCGCTCGCACGATGCCACCACGCGCGGCATCAGCCTGCATGCGATCGTCGGGCTGGCCGCGACGATCACGCGCCCGCGGCGCTGCTCGCCGATCTCGCGAATCTCGCGCAGCGTGTCGTCGAGATCGTCGAGCTGGCGCGACACGCTCGCGATCAGGTTCGCACCGACGTCGGTCAGTTGCACGTCGCGCGTCGTGCGGTCGATCAGCTTCAGCCCGAGCTCGGCCTCCAGCTCGCGCACGCAGCGGCTGACCGCGGACTGCGTGAGCCCGATCTCGTCACCCGCCCGACTGAAGCTCTTGAGCCGCGCGACTTCGATGAATACGCGAAGCTGGCGCAGCGTAACGTTCATCTCGTGACCTCATCAATCGTCGATATCGATGCGCGATTTTAATGCGCGAACCGGCTTCGGTGATTCAATCCGGCACCCGCCGCACATGTTTCGCTGCGGTGCAATACATTCGCAAACGCACGTGGCATGGGCGAATTGCACAAGATTGGTGATTGTCCCGATTTGCCGACGGGTTATTTTGGCGTCTTATACGCCCCTAGCTGACTTAGCCGTCAGCTCGCTGCCAAGCGGCTCTCGAGGGATTCACCTCCGACATGGCACGCTTCGTGCATTACCTGGCGCACAGGGCACAGGTTCGCCGGACGGAAGAGCAGAAACGCCGCTGCCGGCCAACCGGACGCCCCCACCCGGCACTCGACGATCGAGTGCTTGAAGAGTGCGCGGCGCAGGGCAGCGCACCGGAGTTAGCTTCGCTGAGGTGAGGACATGATGCTGTTCGACGATTTGAGAGATAACGAGTGGGCGCTGGTCGAGGGTCTGTTTTGCTCGGAGCCCGCACGGAGTGAGCGGCGTGGCCGTCCCCGTGTCGAGGCCCGGTCGGTGGTCAACGCCGTGCTGTGGGTGCTGTCGACGGGCGAAGGCTGGTCGAAACTGCCGGGCCGCTATCCGTCCCCGCCGACCTGCCGCCGCCGCTTCGACGAATGGCAGGCGGACGGTACGCTCGCCGAAATCGTGAAACGACTCGGCACGAGCGGCCGGCAGATCTCGCTGCGCGGACGCATCGGCGCAAGCGCGGCGAAACCGCCCGCACCGCCGAGCCGCGACCGGCTGCGCGGCGCCTTCTGGACCAATCCGGAATCCTGGCGCGCGCCCGTCAAGATGGCGTGACGAATGCTCGATCGGGCGGCTTCGGCCGCCCGGTTTCTTTCTGCGACGTGACCTTTTTCGCGACGCATGTCTTGCCGTCGATTACCGTTGTCGTGCCGCGAAACATCTATTTACCAATATTTACAGCAAGCCTGCACTCCCACGCTTACCTTAGCGACATATCAACAGGCCGCACGGACGGCTTGAAGGGAGCCCCGCCATGAAAACAATGTCACTGCTCGTTGCATGCGGCATTGTCGTTTCCGTGGCGCTGACCGCTCCTGCCCATGCCGACGATCGCGCGAAACCGCCTCATCGTCAGCAGGATCATCGCAACACCCTCCGCCAGCCGCCGTCCGCCACCCCGTCCAGCCGGCAAACCGTGCCGCGCGGCGACTTGCGCGGCGACATCGCCAGCAACGCACGGGCGCGGATCGGCTCGCAGCCGCCGGGCGTGCCGCGTCATCCGTAGTCCTGCCGATTTCCAGATTTCGCCAAAGAAATTACCCGCATCCGGGAACTGCGCCGTACGCGGCGAGTCACATCGTTGCCATGAGCACAGCGTGGCAGCAGCAAAAGTATCCGGTACGCCCGTATCCTCGCGATACGGGCTTTTTTTTGTGCAGCCGGCCTGCGCGGCGATGCACGGGGCGGGATGGCGTATCGCTACAGGCGGCTTTCGAGAATCGCCACGGCGCTCGCTTCGCTCAATGCGTAGTCGTCCATGCGGCGATCGGTCCAGGAAAGCAATTTCTCGTCGCGCTCGAGGCGCGAGAATTCGGCTCGACCGCTGTCGGTCAGTACGGCGATGTCGACCGGGGCATGGAAGCCCGGCGCGGGGGCAACGGTCTTCTGCCTGACCGTATCCATCAGCCCGAGCGAACGGAGATACTCGAACACGCCCGGGCGGCGTGCCCACGGTACCTGGCGGTACTGCACTCGTCTCAATGCGTCGAGCACCGCTTCGTTGGAATACGTGGTCATCTCGATTCTTTCTTAAAGTGCAGCGACAATGCGAAGCGGCGCACCGGGCGGGGTCTCCGCCCGCCGAAACCGCCACCGATTCTGGAGGCCGACGTCGTTCGGCGTCGCGTCAGGGCCGGATCGTCAGCCGTCCATAAAAAGACACCATACCCCAATCAAATTGATTCTGTTCGATTCATTTGTACTTCTCTTCATCGGTTTCATGCTCTGCCGCAAGCAGCGCCGAACCATTTCGATCGCCGCCGGCGCGCTGTCGTGGCTGCTCGCGACGGGCTGGCTCGCGGCGCCGCTGATCGCGTGGACCGAGGCCGGCGTCACGCCGGTCGAGCATCCCGACATGCACGGGCGAACCACGCTGATCCTCATCGGCGCCGGTACGCACCGCACCGACACCGGCTTGCAGCCGCCGCCCGACGGCTTCGCGCGCATCCTCAAGGTCGCGACGCTCTATCGCACGTGCCGACAACAGGCCGAACGTTGCACCGTCGTGATGTCGGGCGGCGACCCGCAGCATCACGGCGACTCCGAGGCGGCCGTCTACGGGCGCCAGCTCGTCGCCCAAGGCGTGGCTCCGGCCGACCTCGTGCTCGAACCGAACAGCCGCACAACCTACGAAAACGCGAAATTCACTGCATCTATACTACGCTCACAGCATGACGACGCGCGCATTCTCGTCACGTCGTCGTACCAGATGCGTCGGGCGCTGCTCGATTTCCATCGTTTCGACATCGATCCGCAGCCCGTTTATGCGAATCGCCGGCGCGCGCAGACGGGGTGGCTGCCGCGGTGGCGCAATGTGGTCAACGCCGAACTGGCGCTGCACGAGCTGGTCGGAATTGCGCAATTCCACGTGTATCGTTGGCTCGGCTGGTTCTGACGACTGCGCGACAGCCGGCCTCGAAATCGCTGCACCATCCTGGATGGCAGACGCGTGACGACGCGCATGAAGTGTTGCGCGACTTCAACGGGGCCTTGCGTCGTGCGGCGATCCGGTGCACATTGATCCGTCACTTTTGTTACACTCGACACGCACTCGATTGCAGTCGCCAGACAAAACGGCAACACTCGGGTTCATCACCACTTAGCGGAGGTAAAGCAATGAAGAAGACGTCCCTGGCTATCCTGGTAGCGATGTCGGCACTGACTGGCGCAGCGTATGCGCAAGAGAGCACGCAGATCCAGACCATCACCGATCCGGCCAAGATCGCCGAGATCGAGCAGCGTGCACAAGCGCTGCAACAGCAGCAAGCGGCCGAAGCGGCTCAGCCGGCGGCGCAGGAAGAGCATCACCACGGCAAGAAGGCTGCGCATCACAAGGCAGCAGCGAAGAAGGCCGGCAAGAAGGCGAAGGCTGCAGACGCTGCCAGCCAGTAAGTTCGGCGGCACCGCTCCAGCGAAAAGCCGAATCCGGGCAACCGGGTTCGGCTTTTTTGGTTGCGGCGCCCGCGCGCTGTGCTAAAGTCGCGCACCGAAATTTTCCACCCGTGCGCACCCCGGTGCGGAGGACAGCATGAGCAACATTCAACTCGACATCGAGTGGACCGAAGCCGCCACTCGCAAGATCAAGCAACTGATGCCCCGCGGCTCGGACGACGCATTCCTCGCGCTGCCGCCGATCGAGTGCCTGCCGATGGAGGGCGACGTGCTGTTCCTCGGCCCGCAAGGCAAGCAGCAACCGTTCATCGTTGCCGAGCGCCAGTATCACCATGATGGCGACGCCGACTGGACGATCATCCTGATCCTCGACGTACCGAGCGCGTCGCACTGACGCGCCGCCGCGACCGGACACGTCCGGTCGCCCTACCCGGCTCGGACTCAGACGAGCTTCGACAGCACGCGGATTTCGGAACGCTCGATCCAGTCCGCGGCCGTTTCGCGATAAGCGAGAATGTGCGCGGAACGCGCGTGCTCGGCCAGCGCGGCCTCGCTCTCCCACCGCTCGACGAATACGAACCGCGCCGGCTCCTTCAGATCCCGGTGCAGGTCGTACTGCAATGCGCCGGCTTCGTTGCGGGTCGGCTCGACGATTCCCTCGAGCGCGGCGCGCAATTTTTCCTCGGCGCCCGGCTTCGCCACGATCAGCGCCACGACTGCGATTTCCGCCATTCCCGCCCCCTTCATCCGAAAAAATCAGAGAATACGCGAATCCCGCACCACGCATCGGCTACACCGACACGGCATGACGGCGGCACAAAAAAAATAGCCCGCGCTTCAGAGAAGCGCGGGCGAAACCGTCGCCCTACGAGGATAGGCGACGGGGCCATCGAGATCCGCACGCAGGTGCGGATCGTCATCTGTTGCGTCGACGCTTGGTGCGTCGACATGTGAAGGTGTCGATACCGTTGTTCGGGCGCGCGCGGCGCCTTCCCGGCCTCTGACACCATCCTCCCTGTTCTAACGATTCCAACCTATTAAGCAGGTTGCGTGCCAGGCATTGCACGCCAAGTACCACATTGATTTATAAGGAAAATTTTTCAGATTGGCGACAATGTGACACGTGTTCTGTCGTCGTAACGCGCGGATGTTACGTAACGTCACGAGGCAGGGCCGGACCGCCCGGACACGCGTATGCGCCGCCGGAGCGGCAATGAAAAAAGCCCGCCGAATGGCGGTAATGCCGTTCAGTTAAGGTTTTTCCGAAGATATCGAACGGCATAACGGGCAGGACGGGACTTGACGGCCCGATCGCATTTGCGGTCGGGCCGTTTTACATTGATGAGTAGCTTGAGGTGCTCGCGAAGTCGCTTGAGAACGGCGGGCAGCTTGGCAAAGGCAGGTGTGCGTGCGGCCCACATCATCTCGTGCTGGATGAGATGGAACGACCGAATGAAGCTCCGTTCGGTCGGTTCGCACTTGGCCTCAAAGGCCGCGCCGGCCATCTCGCG
>NZ_CADFEN010000019.1 GCF_902833145.1 Burkholderia sp. BCC0506
AGTTCGCGCTGCCGGTGCTGCTCTACCTGTTCCGCCGCATCGAGCGCGCACTGAAAGGCCAGCCCTCCGTCATCATCCTGGACGAAGCCTGGTTGATGCTGGGCCACCCCGCGTTCCGCGCCAAGATCAGGGAATGGCTCAAGGTGCTGCGCAAGGCCAACTGCCTTGTGCTGATGGCGACGCAAAGCCTCTCCGACGCGGCCAACTCGGGCATCTTGGACGTGATCGTGGAATCGACCGCGACCAAGATTTTCCTGCCCAACGTCTACGCCAGGGATGAGGACACATCGGCGCTCTATCGCCGTATGGGCCTCAACGCGCGTCAGATCGAAATCCTGGCGACTGCCATTCCGAAGCGTCAGTACTACTACGTCTCGGAGAACGGCCGCCGTCTCTATGACCTTGCCCTGGGGCCGATGGCCCTGGCCTTCGTCGGTGCGTCCGACAAGGAATCGGTCGCCACCATCAAGAGCCTCGAAGCCAAGTTCGGCCACGAATGGGTGCATGAGTGGCTGGCCGGCCGTGGGCTGAATCTCAACGACTACCTGGAGGCCGCATGAGCATCGCCGACACCCTCAAGGGCTTGATCTTCAAGAAGCCCGCCAACTCCGCCGAGCCGCGCGATCCGCGCCGCTCGAAGGAACCGCTCGCCGGCGGCCGCCGTGCGGGCGAGGCCGAGAACCCCTACCTGGCCGCGCGCCGCACCTGGAACGATCACGTGGGCGGCGTCGTCTCGCAGCGCCAAACCTGGCAGGTGATCGGCATCCTGTCGCTGTTGATCGCGCTGGCCGGCGTGGGTGGCGTGATCCACATCGGCAGCCAGTCGAAGTTCATCCCCTACGTGGTCGAGGTGGACAAGCTGGGCCAGACGGTGGCCGCCGGCCCGGTGCAGGCCGCAGGGAAGGCCGATCCGCGTGTCATCCACGCCGCCGTTGCGGACTGGATGAGCTGCGCGCGCATGGTGTCGCCTGACGTGGCCTTGCAGCGCAAGTGCGTGTTCAAGGCGTACTCGATGCTCGCCCCCAACGATCCGGCGACGCCAAAGATGAACGAGTGGTTGAACGGCACGCCCGATTCCAGCCCGTTCAAGCGCGCCGAGAAGGAAATGGTCAGCGTCGAGATCAAGACCGTCATCCCGCAAACGCCCGACACCTGGCAAGTCGAGTGGGTGGAAACCACGCGCGACCGCCAAGGCACGCTGAAAGGTCAGCCCGTCACCTGGCGCGCGCTCGTGACTACCTACATCGCCGAGGTCACGCCCAACACCACCGATGAGCAACTGCGGAACAACCCGTTGAGCATCTACGTGCGTGATTACTCCTGGTCCCGCATCCAATGAATTCGAGGTCATCCACCATGAAGAAAACCCTCTCCGCTTTGATCGTGGGCGCTGCTGTGGCGGTGCCCTCCCTGGCTCTGGCCGCCCCTGGCGACGACATTGCCGACAAGTATTTCAACAAGACCAACCCGACGCTGACCGCTCAAGAGCGCGCGGCGCTCGCCATCGCCAAACGGTGGGAAGCGGGGTCGGCGACGGGCATCAAGCCGGTGGCCGGCTCGGGCGGTGCCATCAAGTTCGTGTACGGCGCGCAGCAGCCGAGCATCGTTTGCGCGGTGCTCCAGGTGTGCGACGTGGCCTTGCAGCCCGGCGAACAAGTGAACTCGATCAACCTGGGCGACACGGCCAGGTGGACGGTGGAACCGGCCATCACCGGCAGCGGCGCGACCGAGGTTCAGCACCTCATCATCAAGCCGATGGACGTGGGCCTCGAAACCAGCCTGGTTGTGACCACGAACCGCCGCAGCTACCACTTCCGCCTGCGCTCGCATCGCACCGAGTACATGCCGCAAGTCTCGTTCACGTACCCCGAGGAAGCGCAAGCCAAGTGGGACGCGATCCAGCGCCGCGAGAAGCAGGAACGCACCGACAACACCCTGCCGGCGACGGGCGAGTACCTGGGCGATCTCTCGTTCGACTATGAGCTGTCCGGGTCGGCGAGCTGGAAGCCTGTGCGCGTCTACAACGATGGCCGCAAGACCATCATCGAAATGCCCGGCACGATGCAGCAGACCGAAGCGCCGACGCTCCTGGTCGTGCGCAAAGAGGGCGGCTTGTTCACCGACGACGAAACGGTGCTGGTCAATTACCGCGTGCAGGGCAATCGCTACATCGTGGACACGGTGTTTGACCGCGCGATCCTGATTGCCGGTGTTGGCAGTAGCCAAGACCGCGTGACCATCAGCCGGAGGAAGTGACCATGCGCAAGATCGTCTCTCTCGCGCTGCTCGCCCTCGCCCTGGGCCTCGGCGGCTGCGCAACCACCAGCCAGTACGGCAACTTCGTCCAGTCGGCCGCGCTCGATCAGCAGAAGCTCGCCACCGACGCGGTGCAGCAGCTCGCCACGCTGTACGCGCCGGCGCGCACGCGCCTGGAGCTGCAACAGCCGACGCCCGATCCGTTCGGCCAGGCGCTCGTCAAGTCGCTGCGCGACAAGGGCTATGCCCTCCTGGAGTACGCCCCGGCCGGCGCTTCCACGCAGGCCCCGGCCTCGGCGGCATCGCAGGCGAGCGCACCGGCCACCACGGCCGCGTCGGGCGGCCTGCCGTTGCGCTACGTGCTCGACCAGGCTGGCGACTCGAACCTGTACCGCCTGACCTTGATGGTCGGCAATCAATCCATCACCCGCCCTTACCTGGCGCAAAACGGCACGTTCGCGCCGGCCGGGTACTGGGTGCGCAAGGAGTGACGCCATGACAGAAAACGCCGATCAGATGGCACCTGACGCTTCGCCTGGCGAAGTGTCCAAGAAGGCGGGCGTCCGTCGCGTCAACAACATGCCCATGTACATCCTCGGCGGCGTCCTGCTGTCGTTCGTGCTGGTCATGGCCCTGGTCGCGGCGGATCGCGCGGCCAAGCAGAACGCGCCGGCGGACGGCCCCAAGGAGAAGGCCGGCAACACGTCGATGTTCGCCAAGGAGATCGCAGGCGACAAGACCGGCGGCTTGATCGAGCCGGCAAGCCCGCTCAAGGTGCCCGACATGCCGACCGGCCCGGCGTCGGCTCCGCTGGAGATCGCGCGGCCGTCCAACCCGGACGCGCCGCCGGCCCCGCCGGCCAACCCCGGCAACCCGGGCCAGCCGGTGAACGACGACGAGGCCCAGCGCATCCGCATGGCGAAGATGCAGATGTTCGGCGAAGCCGTGAAGGCCAAGACCACCGTGCGCGTGGATGCCCCGCGTAGCAACGGCTCCGCGCCGGGTGGCCCGAGCACCTACACCGGCACGCCGCAGACGCGCGATGAAATGCTGAACCGCATCGCAGCGGTGCAGCAGCAAATTGACGCGCAGCGCAGCAACGATCCGACCGCCGCCTATCAAGCACGCCTGGCGCAGATTCGCGGCATGGGCGTCGGTGGTGGCGGCGCGGCTCCGGCCGCCGGCGGCATGGGCGCGGGCGGTGCGCCGCAGCTCCTGCAAACCTCGACCAGCGGCGGCGGGCGCAACAGCATGGCGCAGTTCGGCCAAGGTGGGCAGGGCGACCGCTGGAAGCTGGATTCGCAGCCGGAAGCGCCGCGCACACCGTTCGAGCTGCGCGCGGGCTTCGTCGTGCCGGCCACGCTCATTTCGGGCATCAACTCCGATCTGCCGGGCCAAATCATGGCCCAGGTCGCGCAGGACGTGTACGACACACCGACCGGCAAGCACCTGTTGATCCCGCAGGGATCGCGCCTCGTCGGCTCGTATTCGAGCGACGTGGCCTACGGCCAAGCGCGCGTGCTGGTTGCGTGGCAACGCATCGTGTTCCCCGATGGCAAGGCGATGGACATTGGCGCGATGCCAGGCGCGGACAGCGCGGGATACGCGGGCTTCCACGACCAGGTGAACAACCACTATGTGCGCCTGTTCGGCTCGGCCTTCCTCATGTCCGGCGTGACAGCAGGCATCACCTACAGCCAACGCCAGAACCAGGCCACAAACACCTATGGCGCACCGAGCGCCAGCAGTGCCCTAAGCGAAGCCCTCGGCCAGCAGCTCGGCCAGGTTACGGCGCAACTCATCGCCAAGAACCTGAGCATTTCGCCGACGCTGGAAATTCGGCCGGGGTATCGCTTCAACGTCGTGGTCACGAAGGACATGACGTTTTCCAAGCCGTACCGTTCCTTCGATTACTAACGCCATAGGAGAAAAGCACCATGAAGCCGAAGTTTTTAGCCGCTAAATTGGCCCTCGTCATTGCTGTTTCGAGCACGCTGGCGGTCACACCTGTGCAGGCTGGCATCCCCGTCATCGACGGCACCAACCTGTCGCAGAACATCATGACGGCCATCGAATCGGTGGCCCAGACGCTCAAGCAAATTGAGCAGTACAGCACCCAGCTCCAGCAGTATCAAAACCAACTCCAGAACACGATGGCCCCGGCCGCGTATATCTGGGATCAGGCGCAATCGACCATCAACGGGTTGATGAACGCGGTCAACACGCTGGATTACTACAAGACCCAACTCGGCAGCCTGGACAGCTACATCGGCAAGTTCCAGGACGTGAACTACTACAAGAACTCGCCGTGCTTTACGGCGGCAGGGTGCTCCGACGCGGAACGCGCAGCACTTCGGAATGTGGCCCAGCTCGCGAGCGAGTCGCAGAAGAAGGCCAACGATGCCTTGTTCAAGGGCCTCGATAGGCAGCAAACGAATCTCACGGCCGATGCAGCGACGTTGCAGCGTCTTCAATCGGCAGCGCAGGGCGCGCAGGGCCAAATGCAGGCCATCGGCTACGCCAACCAGCTCGCCAGCCAGCAGGCCAACCAGCTCTTGCAGATTCGTGGCCTGCTGATCGCGCAGCAGAACGCGATGGCAACCAAGATGCAGGCCGACGCCGACAAGGAAGCCCAGCAGGCGGCAGCGGCCGCACAACTGCGCCAGGGCAGCTACCGGGCCAGCCCGGCGCGCACCTGGTAAGGGGGATTCATGAAAGCAATCAAGGCTCTGTCCTTGGCCTCGGCCGCCCTCGTGGCGGCCTTGGTCGCCGGCTGCGACAACAAGCCGGCCACGGCCCCCATGCCGGAAGTGAACGACGAGAACTGCAAGCCCGAGAACATCGCCAAGATCGAGGACAAGGGCGTCCAGCAGGCTTTTTCGTCGCTGTGCTTGCGTCGTGGTGGGGATTTCAAGCCCAGCCCGAAACGCGAATGGTGAGGTGCTGACGATGAGAATGCCAGCCAATCTAAAAACCCTCGCCCTGCCGCTGTTCGTCTGGCTGGCGTTCTTCGCGGTCGATGCCCACGCGGCCATCGACAACGCCGGCGTGTTCGATAGCGTGCTGGATCGCTACCAGGCCGCCGCGAGCGGCTGGGCCGGTGTCATCACCACGGCCGCAACCTGGCTCTTCTGGACGCTGGTTGTGATCTCGATGGTCTGGACGTTCGGCATGATGGCCTTGCGCAAGGCCGACATTGGCGAGTTCTTCGCGGAGTTCGTCCGCTTCACGATCTTTACCGGCTTCTTCTGGTGGGCGCTGACCAACGGCCCTAACTTCGCCTCGTCCATCTATGCGTCGTTGCGGCAGCTCGCCGGCAACGCGACGGGCCTGGGCAATGCTCTGTCGCCCTCGGGCATCGTGGACGTGGGCTTTGCGATCTTCGACAAGGTGATGGATCAGTCCTCGGTGTGGTCGCCGGTGGACAGCATGGCCGGCATCCTCATGGCCGTGGCGATCCTGGTCATCCTGGCCCTGGTCGGTGTGAATATGCTTCTGCTGCTCGCGTCGGGCTGGGTGCTCGCCTACGGCGGCGTGTTCTTCCTCGGCTTCGGTGGTTCGCGCTGGACTTCCGACATGGCGATCAACTACTACAAGGTCGTCCTGGGCGTGGCCGCGCAGCTCTTCGCAATGGTGCTCCTGGTGGGCATCGGCAAGACCTTCCTCGATGACTACTACTCGCGCATGAGCGCCGGCATCAGCCTCAAGGAAATGGGCGTGATGCTGATCGTCGTCATCATCCTCTTGGCGTTGGTCAACAAGATTCCGCCGCTCATCGCCGGGATCATCACCGGCGCGAGCGTGGGCGGTGCCGGCATCGGCCAGTTCGGTGCAGGCGCTGCGTTGGGTGCCGCAGGCATGGCAGCAGCAGCGGCCGCGACCGGCGGCGCCGCTCTGGCCGCCGGCGCAGCCTCGGCCGCCGGTGGTGCCTCTGCCGTCATGGCCGCCTTCTCGAAGGCCAATGAGAACGTGTCGGCAGGCACGGACGTTATGTCGGCCTTCTCGGGCGGCGGCAGCTCGGGCGGCGGTGCGGGCGGCGGCGGCGACGCCGGCACCGGCAGCACGCCCTTCGCTCAGGCTGCGGGCTTTAGCGGCAGCTCCGGCGGTGGCTCTTCGTCGGGTGGCGGCAGCCCCTCGACCGGCAGCAGCTCGGGCAGCTCGAAGGGCGGCGATAAGGGCGGCGGCAAAGCCGACGCCGGCGGCCAGGGCAGCAGCTCGACGGCCAGCACCGGCAGCAGTGCCGACAAGGCCGCCAAGAACGAACCCAAGCCCGCCGGCGGGGCAGGGCAAGGGCAGCAGGCCGCACCGGGCAGCACCGGCCCCGGCTTGCTCGCATCGGCCGCATCGGCCCTCGGCACGGCCGGCCGCATCGCCGCCGACGCCGGCGCGAACTTGGCGAAGGGAACCGCCGATGTTGCCAAGGCCAAAGCCGCGAGCCTGCGCGAAGCCGCAGCCGAGCGGATCGCCGACACCACTGGCGGAAAGATCGCCGCCGCGATCAAGGCGCAAGGAAGCGGCACGGCCGAGAACATCGACGTGCCCGACCAGCAGCCCGCGCCGAGCTTCGGCGACAACAGCCTGGCAGGCGGCCCCGCCGATGCCGATCCCGAGTCCGAAGTAGCTGCGTTCGCCAACCGCGAGCAAGGCCGCGACGGCACAACTGCGTAACCAAGGAGAGTCCAACCATGAAGAAGAAACTGTTTGCCCTGGCCGCCCTCGTGGCAGCCCTCGGATCGACCGCCGGCACGGCCAGCGCGCAAGACGTGCTGACCGGCGACACGCGCCTGGCCTGCGAGGCGATCCTGTGCCTGTCGTCGGGCACGCGCCCGAGCGAATGCACGCCGTCGCTGTCGCGGTACTTCAACATCACGAAGCGCAAGCTGTCGGACACGATCCGCGCCCGCCTGAACTTCCTCCAGCTTTGCCCGGTGGCGAGCCAGACGCCGGAAATGCAGTCGCTCGTGTCGGCGATCTCGCGCGGCGCTGGCCGTTGCGACGCGCAGTCGCTGAACTCGACGTTGGTGATGTGGACGGGCGGCTACGACGATGGGCGCACGTACATCAGCAACCAGTTGCCTGACTACTGCGGGGCCTACACCGGCCACGCCTACACCGACTTCGCCAGCAGCGGCACGCTGCCGCGCTATGTCGGGACGCCAGAGCGGGGCGGGTATTGGGTCGAAGCGCGCGACTATGACCGCGCCTTGGCCGAGTACAACGAACGCATCCGGCGCGAGGACGAAGAGCGCCGCCGTCAGTCCTGGCTGAACTGAGGGAGGGGAGGGCATGCCGTTCTTCGCCGATCTGCCGCCGCAGCTCCAGGAGCGCGTCGTCTGCTCGATCTCGGCCGCCGTCAAGTACGAGGTGCCGGTCAACATCGTGTTGGCCGTCGCCGAGAAAGAGGGCGGCAAGCCGGGCCAGTGGGTGCGCAACTCGAATGGCACGCATGACGTTGGCCCGATGCAGTTCAACACCGCGTACCTGGGCGACCTGGCCCGATACGGCATCACGGCGAACGATGTGGCGGCTGCCGGCTGCTACTCGTTCGACCTGGCCGCCTGGCGGCTGCGGATGCACATCCGCAACGACAAGGGCGACCTCTGGACGAAGGCGGCGAACTACCACTCGCGCACGCCGCAGTACAACGCGGTGTACCGGGCCGACTTGATGCGCAAGGCGTCGAAGTGGGCCGATTGGCTCGAAGCTCGGTTCGTCACGCTTGACGTGACGAAGGCCGGGGCCACGCCCTCGACGCCCAGCCAGCCCGCGACGGTGGCCCAGCGGGCGACGCCGGCGGCCAGGCCGGCACCAGCACCCCAGCAGGCCGCCCCAGCGGCCGCAGCAGCTCGCAGCGTGTCGGTGGCCGGCTACGTGCCCCGCACGGTGTCTTTCAACACTTCACGCGAGGGGTCGGCCGAGTAGGCCGGCTCTTCCGATTTAGCGGCTAAACATGAACAAATTCCACGCCTTCATGATGCGGTATACGCTGGGCGTCGGCCGGTTGCTTCAAGCCTATTGCAAGTGGGCGGAAGGACAGGCCAAGAACCAGCTCGATTTGCTTCTGCTGGGCCTCGGCCCGATCTTCGCCTTGGGCCTTCTGCTGTGGGCGCTGCCGGCGTGGATCGGCAAGCCCATCGCCTTCGTGCTCTCACTGCCAGCGCTCTACATCATCTTCCTGGTGCTGCGCGCCTACGCGATTCGCGGGGGCCGGCGCTGATGAAGGCCCTGCGGATTCCTGATGGAACCGTCGAAGCGTTGAAGTGGCTCGCACTGGTTCTCATGACCGGCGATCACGTCAACAAGTACCTGTTCAACGCGACGCTGCCGGTGCTGTTCGAGGCCGGCCGCGTGGCGCTCCCCCTTTTCGTGTTCGTCCTGGCCTACAACCTGGCCCGGCCGGGCACGCTCGAACGCGGCGTGTACGGCCGCACCATGTCGCGCCTGGCGATGTTCGGCGCGCTGGCCTCCGTGCCCTTCGTGGCCCTCGGCGGCCTGTACGCCGGTTGGTGGCCGCTCAACGTGATGTTCACGCTGCTGGTCGTCACGGCCACGGCTTACCTGGTCGAACGTGGCGGCAAGCTGCACCTGGCGGCCGCCGGCGTGGTGTTCCTGGTCGGCGGCAGCTCGGTCGAATATTGGTGGCCGGCCGTGGCTTTCGGCCTGGCGGTGTGGTCGTACACGCGCCGGCCGAGCTGGGCCGCCGCGGCGGTCGCGGTGCTGGCCTGCGCGGCCCTGTGGTTCGTCAATCGCAACCTGTGGGCCTTGGCAGCCCTGCCGGTGCTCTTCCTGGCCTCGCGGGTGGATGTGCGCGTGCCGCGCCTGCGCTGGGCCTTCTACGCCTATTACCCGCTGCACCTGGCCTCGCTCTGGTTGATCCGCATCCCCATGAGCAAGGCCGGCTACCTGTTCTTCTGATTGGAGTCCTGCCCCATGCGAAAACCCGTTCTTCTGGCCCTCTCTCTGGCGTTCCTGGTCAGCGCGCAAAGCGCACTGGCCGCCGGCGACGCCGGCAACTTCGGCACGCCGATCAAGTCCGGCGTATCGGTGTCCTTCCCCGACAGCAGCGCGACATTCCAGCCGACGCCAGAGGCCCTGGAGCTGCTGGCCGACGCTAGGAATGCGGCGATCATCTACATCAGCGGGCGCACCAGCACACTACGGCCCAGCGCGGCCGATGAGGCCCTTGCACTACGCCGTGCGCTCTCGGCCAGGTCGTACTTGGTGGCGCGCGGCGTCTCGCCGCTCAAGATCATGGTGAACTTCGCATCGGCCGCCGATTTCGTGGCAGACAACTCGACGGCCGAGGGCCGGCGCGAGAACCAGCGCGTGGACATTGAGGTGGTCTACATCCCCACCTACTGAGCGATCCGGCATCGCCATTCCTGGCGGTGCTGCAGGTCGCTCCAGCAGCTTCGCATCGTCGGCTCTGACGATGCAGGCCCGGCCGGCTTCCCTTGACAGCATCGCCATTTCTGACGATGCTGGCCAAGTCCCGATTTACTCCAGGAAGAAGGCCATGAGATACCCCGGCGGCAAGGGCGGTGCCGGCGTCTACCAGACGATCATCAACAACATCCCGCCTCACGACACGTACATCGAAACGCACCTGGGCGGCGGCAACATCCTGGAGCGCAAGCGGCCCGCTGCCCGCAGCGTCGGCATCGACGTTGATCCCGAGGTGATCGAGGTCTGGCAGCAGCTCGACGTGCCCGGCCTGGAGCTGCACCACGGCGACGCCGTGGCCTGGCTGGAGTCCCACCAGTTCACCGGCTCCGAGTTCGTCTACGCCGATCCGCCCTACGTGATGGACAGCCGGCGCGGCGGCAAGCTATACCGCCACGAATACGACGACGCCGACCACGTGCGGCTGCTCGACGTGCTGGCCGGCTTGCCGTGCGCGGTGATGGTGTCGGGCTACAGCTCAACGATCTATGACAGCTCTCCCTTGGCGTCATGGAGAACCATCGACTTCAACGCGATGACGCGCGGCGGCATCGCTATCGAACGGCTGTGGATGAACTACCCCGAGCCGGCCGAGCTGCACGATCTGCGCTACCTCGGCAGCAACTTCCGCGAGCGCGAGCGCATCAAGCGGAAGAAAGCCCGCTGGCAAGCGAAGCTCGCCAAGCTCGATCCGCTGGAGCGGGCGGCGATCATGGAATGCCTGCGCGAGCTGGAGGCGGCCGAGTAGGTCACGCCTGCGCCTGGTTGTGCAGCGCCCATACGCGCTTGACCTGGCTTTCACTGCACCCGGCCAGCCTGGCCGTCTCTGGAATGCTGTGGCCTGCGCTGCGCAGCGCCACGATGCGTTCATGCACCTTTGTGTTGGCCTTGCGGCCGGTGTAGCGGCCGGCGTCCTTCGCCAGCTCGACGCCCTGCCGCTGCCGCTCGCGGCGATCCTCGTAGTCGTCGCGGGCCATCTGCAACGCCAGCTTCAAAAGCATGTCCTGGATCGACTCCAGCACCACCTTTGCCACGCCCTTCGCCTCGGCGGCCAGGTCGGATAGATCGACCACGCCAGGGACAGCCAGGCGCGCGCCCTGGGCGCGGATCGAGGCCACGAGGCGTTCGGCCTCGGGCAGCGGCAGGCGGCTGATGCGGTCGATCTTCTCCGCAACGACGACTTCACCGGGTTGCAGGTCGCCGATCATGCGCAGCAGCTCGGCGCGATCGGCGCGAGCGCCCGAAGCCTTCTCGCGGTAGATGCCGGCGACGTAGAAGCCGGCGGCCCTGGTGCTCTCTACGATGGCGGCCTGCCTGGTCAAGTCCTGCTCGTCGGTGCTGACGCGCAAGTAGATGCGCGCGACCTTGAAAGCGACGCCGGCGGCCTGGTGCTCGGTCGGCGTCCGCATGATGCGGTCGGCACCTTCGACCAGGCCATCGCCGCCGACGCGCAGCGGTGGCGTCTTGGCGAGCGCCTGGCGCGCTGCGCGTGACTGGCGCGGCATGGCCGCAATCTGTGTTTCCTGGGCGGTGCGCGGCGCGATGATCGCGCTGCGCTTCGCCTTGGTCTTGCCTGGGAAGTAGCCGTTGCGGCTGGTCATGGGTTCCTCCGGTCATTTTGGGTATACGCAAAGTGTCCGGTCATGCTACCCCCGGCCAAAAAGGCCGTCATGCGATTTATGTCGTTTTCAGAAGACGGCTGCACTGAACGTCAGAAGCCGACTGCACTATAGCAGCGGAGGGGTTGGATCCATCAGGCAACGACGGGCTGCTGCCGGCCATCAGCGGACGCAGGGAGGACTTTCCGCAACCGGCCGTTCGATGCGGCACCGATGGCCTTCGCGCAGGGGTAGTGAATCCGCCAGGATTGACTTGCGCTGCCCTACCTCTCACTAGTGAGGGGCGGCAGCGCATCAAGCGGTGAGCGCACTCCGGCACCGCCAACTTTCAGCACATGCGTGTAAATCATCGTCGTAGAGACGTCGGAATGGCCGAGCAGATCCTGCACGGTTCGAATGTCGTAACCGCTGCGGAGCAAGGCCGTCGCGAACGAGTGGCGGAGGGTGTGCGGTGTGGCGGGCTTCGTGATGCCTGCTTGTTCTACGGCACGTTTGAAGGCGCGCTGAAAGGTCTGGTCATACATGTGATGGCGACGCACGACACCGCTCCGTGGATCGGTCGAATGCGTGTGCTGCGCAAAAACCCAGAACCACGGCCAGGAATGCCCGGCGCGCGGATACTTCCGCTCAAGGGCGTCGGGAAGCGCAACGCCGCTGCGGCCCTCGGCCTGGTCCTTCAGCCACCATGCCCGTGCACGCGACAGCTGCTCGCGCAGGCTGGGTGCCAAGCTCTCGGGTAACATCAAGGCCCGATCCTTGGAGCCCTTGCCCTCCCGCACGATGATCGTGCCGTGATCGAAATCCAGATCCTTGACCCGCAGTTGCAAACCCTCACTGATCCGCATGCCCGTTCCATACAGAAGCTGGGCGAACAAACGATGCTCGCCTTCCAGAAAACCGAGGATGCGAACCACTTCATCCGGGGTCAGCACCACCGGCAAGCGCCGCGACGGCCGAGGTCTTCCGATCTCCTGAAGCCAGGGCAGATCCGTGCACAGCACCTTGCCGTAGAAGAACAGCAAGGCCGCCAATGCCTGACGATGCGTGGAGACCGAAACCTTGCGCTCGTTCGCCAGCCAGGACAGAAATGCCTCGACTTCGCTGCTGCCCAAGGTTGCCGGGTGACGCACACCGTGGAAACGGATGAAGGCACGAACCCAGTGGACATAAGCCTGTTCGGTTCGTAAACTGTAATGCAAGTAGCGTATGCGCTCACGCAACTGGTCCAGAACCTTGACCGAACGCAGCGGTGGTAACGGCGCAGTGGCGGTTTTCATGGCTTGTTATGACTGTTTTTTTGTACAGTCTATGCCTCGGGCATCCAAGCAGCAAGCGCGTTACGCCGTGGGTCGATGTTTGATGTTATGGAGCAGCAACGATGTTACGCAGCAGGGCAGTCGCCCTAAAACAAAGTTGGGCATTAAGGAAAAGTTAATGGCAATCCGAATCTTCGCGATACTTTTCTCCATTTTTTCTCTTGCCACTTTCGCGCATGCGCAAGAAGGCACGCTAGAACGTTCTGACTGGAGGAAGTTTTTCAGCGAATTTCAAGCCAAAGGCACGATAGTTGTGGCAGACGAACGCCAAGCGGATCGTGCCATGTTGGTTTTTGATCCTGTGCGATCGAAGAAACGCTACTCGCCTGCATCGACATTCAAGATACCTCATACACTTTTTGCACTTGATGCAGGCGCTGTTCGTGATGAGTTCCAGATTTTTCGATGGGACGGCGTTAACAGGGGCTTTGCAGGCCACAATCAAGACCAAGATTTGCGATCAGCAATGCGGAATTCTACTGTTTGGGTGTATGAGCTATTTGCAAAGGAAATTGGTGATGACAAAGCTCGGCGCTATTTGAAGAAAATCGACTATGGCAAAGCCGATCCTTCGACAAGTAATGGCGATTACTGGATAGAAGGCAGCCTTGCAATCTCGGCGCAGGAGCAAATTGCATTTCTCAGGAAGCTCTATCGTAACGAGCTGCCCTTTCGGGTAGAACATCAGCGCTTGGTCAAGGATCTCATGATTGTGGAAGCCGGTCGCAACTGGATACTGCGTGCAAAGACGGGCTGGGAAGGCCGTATGGGTTGGTGGGTAGGATGGGTTGAGTGGCCGACTGGCTCCGTATTCTTCGCACTGAATATTGATACGCCAAACAGAATGGATGATCTTTTCAAGAGGGAGGCAATCGTGCGGGCAATCCTTCGCTCTATTGAAGCGTTACCGCCCAACCCGGCAGTCAACTCGGACGCTGCGCGATAAAACCGCGCAGCGCCGGTTACTTCAACGTTAGGCATCACAAAGTACAGCATCGTGACCAACAGCAACGATTCCGTCACACTGCGCCTCATGACTGAGCATGACCTTGCGATGCTCTATGAGTGGCTAAATCGATCTCATATCGTCGAGTGGTGGGGCGGAGAAGAAGCACGCCCGACACTTGCTGACGTACAGGAACAGTACTTGCCAAGCGTTTTAGCGCAAGAGTCCGTCACTCCATACATTGCAATGCTGAATGGAGAGCCGATTGGGTATGCCCAGTCGTACGTTGCTCTTGGAAGCGGGGACGGATGGTGGGAAGAAGAAACCGATCCAGGAGTACGCGGAATAGACCAGTCACTGGCGAATGCATCACAACTGGGCAAAGGCTTGGGAACCAAGCTGGTTCGAGCTCTGGTTGAGTTGCTGTTCAATGATCCCGAGGTCACCAAGATCCAAACGGACCCGTCGCCGAGCAACTTGCGAGCGATCCGATGCTACGAGAAAGCGGGGTTTGAGAGGCAAGGTACCGTAACCACCCCAGATGGTCCAGCCGTGTACATGGTTCAAACAC
Organism: Burkholderia sp. BCC0506; assembly: GCF_902833145.1. Lineage (GTDB taxonomy): Bacteria > Pseudomonadota > Gammaproteobacteria > Burkholderiales > Burkholderiaceae > Burkholderia. The sequence continues at coordinate 14,152 of NZ_CADFEN010000019.1, forward strand.
GCCAGGCATTCGAGCGAACACGCAGTGTTGCCTAACCCTTCCATCGAGGGGGACGTCCAAGGGCTGGCGCCCTTGGCCGCCCCTCATGTCAAACGTTAGATGCACTAAGCACATAATTGCTCACAGCCAAACTATCAGGTCAAGTCTGCTTTTATTATTTTTAAGCGTGCATAATAAGCCCTACACAAATTGGGAGATATATCATGAAAGGCTGGCTTTTTCTTGTTATCGCAATAGTTGGCGAAGTAATCGCAACATCCGCATTAAAATCTAGCGAGGGCTTTACTAAGCTTGCCCCTTCCGCCGTTGTCATAATCGGTTATGGCATCGCATTTTATTTTCTTTCTCTGGTTCTGAAATCCATCCCTGTCGGTGTTGCTTATGCAGTCTGGTCGGGACTCGGCGTCGTCATAATTACAGCCATTGCCTGGTTGCTTCATGGGCAAAAGCTTGATGCGTGGGGCTTTGTAGGTATGGGGCTCATAATTGCTGCCTTTTTGCTCGCCCGATCCCCATCGTGGAAGTCGCTGCGGAGGCCGACGCCATGGTGACGGTGTTCGGCATTCTGAATCTCACCGAGGACTCCTTCTTCGATGAGAGCCGGCGGCTAGACCCCGCCGGCGCTGTCACCGCGGCGATCGAAATGCTGCGAGTCGGATCAGACGTCGTGGATGTCGGACCGGCCGCCAGCCATCCGGACGCGAGGCCTGTATCGCCGGCCGATGAGATCAGACGTATTGCGCCGCTCTTAGACGCCCTGTCCGATCAGATGCACCGTGTTTCAATCGACAGCTTCCAACCGGAAACCCAGCGCTATGCGCTCAAGCGCGGCGTGGGCTACCTGAACGATATCCAAGGATTTCCTGACCCTGCGCTCTATCCCGATATTGCTGAGGCGGACTGCAGGCTGGTGGTTATGCACTCAGCGCAGCGGGATGGCATCGCCACCCGCACCGGTCACCTTCGACCCGAAGACGCGCTCGACGAGATTGTGCGGTTCTTCGAGGCGCGGGTTTCCGCCTTGCGACGGAGCGGGGTCGCTGCCGACCGGCTCATCCTCGATCCGGGGATGGGATTTTTCTTGAGCCCCGCACCGGAAACATCGCTGCACGTGCTGTCGAACCTTCAAAAGCTGAAGTCGGCGTTGGGGCTTCCGCTATTGGTCTCGGTGTCGCGGAAATCCTTCTTGGGCGCCACCGTTGGCCTTCCTGTAAAGGATCTGGGTCCAGCGAGCCTTGCGGCGGAACTTCACGCGATCGGCAATGGCGCTGACTACGTCCGCACCCACGCGCCTGGAGATCTGCGAAGCGCAATCACCATCTCGGAAACCCTCGCGAAATTTCGCAGTCGCGACGCCAGAGACCGAGGGTTAGATCATGCCTAGCATTCACCTTCCGGCCGCCCGCTAGCGGACCCTGGTCAGGTTCCGCGAAGGTGGGCGCAGACATGCTGGGCTCGTCAGGATCAAACTGCACTATGAGGCGGCGGTTCATACCGCGCCAGGGGAGCGAATGGACAGCGAGGAGCCTCCGAACGTTCGGGTCGCCTGCTCGGGTGATATCGACGAGGTTGTGCGGCTGATGCACGACGCTGCGGCGTGGATGTCCGCCAAGGGAACGCCCGCCTGGGACGTCGCGCGGATCGACCGGACATTCGCGGAGACCTTCGTCCTGAGATCCGAGCTCCTAGTCGCGAGTTGCAGCGACGGCATCGTCGGCTGTTGCACCTTGTCGGCCGAGGATCCCGAGTTCTGGCCCGACGCCCTCAAGGGGGAGGCCGCATATCTGCACAAGCTCGCGGTGCGACGGACACATGCGGGCCGGGGTGTCAGCTCCGCGCTGATCGAGGCTTGCCGCCATGCCGCGCGAACGCAGGGGTGCGCCAAGCTGCGGCTCGACTGCCACCCGAACCTGCGTGGCCTATACGAGCGGCTCGGATTCACCCACGTCGACACTTTCAATCCCGGCTGGGATCCAACCTTCATCGCAGAACGCCTAGAACTCGAAATCTAACGTCCGTTCGGGCATCGAGGTCCATGTCGGGGTGGGACGGGCCCGTGGCTTCAAGATCACTTGCAGTCCGACCGCGATGTCTTGGTTGCGCGAGAGGTTGTCGACAGGCCATGCTGAGTGTGCGATGGTTGATCGCTTCCTCGCCGCTCTCCACGGCGACGATGGCCGCCGCCATCAGCAAGTGCGCCAGTTCCCCTATGGTGCCCTCGCTGCGTGTGAGCAGGTAGCGAGCCATGTCCAGCGTGGCAATTGGGGAAGGCCGGCGCAGCGGGAGCGAAGCGGCGAAGCTGGCCAGCAGTGAGCAGCAATCGTCGTTGGCCTCCCATACCGGCAGCATCATCGGCTCGAAGCGATTTTCCAACTGGTCATCGGAGCGGATGGCTAGGTAGGCGTCGCGCGTGCCTACCCCAACCAACGGGATGCGCAGTTCGTTGCCGAGGAAGCGCAGCAGGTTGAGGAATTCCCGGCGGTTGACGCTGTTGCCGGCCAGCACGTTGTGCAGCTCGTCGATCACCAGCATGCGCACGCCGACCTTGCGCAGCAGTGCCAGAGCCAGTTGCTCCATTTCCGGCAACCGTGGGCGTGGGCGCAGCGGCGCGCCCATCGCGGCGAGCAGCGCGACGTAGAAGCGGATCACGGACGGCTCGGACGGCATCTGCACGACCAACACCGGGATGTGCTCCTGGTCGGCGTCGGAGCTGGCCGGGTGGGTGCGGCGGAACTTCTCGACGATCATCGACTTGCCATTGTTGGTCGGGCCAACCAGCAGCAGGTTGGGCATGCGTTGCTTGTTTGGCCACGCATAAAGGGCTTCCAGCCGGTTCAGCGCCTCGACTGCGCGCGGATAGCCGATCCAGCGGTCGGCGCGAAGGCGCTGGATGCGCTCGTCCGCCGGAAGACGGGCCAAGCCCTGGGCCGCCGGCAGCAGGTGGGACAGGTCGATGATGGGATATTCGTCCACGGCTACCACTCCTCAATCTGGTCGAACGGTTTGGCGGGTGGCAAGTTGTCTGCCTGCGGGTCGGCAATATCCGTATCCGGCGGAACGGGCTTGTCCGGCCGAGCTGATGTCTTGAGGTGCTGGCGGCGATCCGCGTCACGCCGCGCCTTGCGTGTGGCCTTCTGCGCGCTGGTCACAATCTCACGCATCTGGCCGATCATGCGGAACAGCGCCGACTCATCCACCTGTTCGCGCCCTTGCTGCCGCAGTTTCGCCAGCGCCTGCCGTTGTTCCCAGAGGGTGACAGCCGGATGCGACAAGGTACGGTAGGGAATTTCCAGGTAATGCTGTCCCTCCGGTTCCAGGACCCAGATACGGCTGATGTCGCGCGGATCGCGCCGGATCAGAAAGGACGGCCAGCGTTCACGCCGCGCAATCCACGGCTTGAGCGCATCGGCGTAGTAGTGGATGTGGTCGATGACAAAGCCGGTGCGGGTCAGCGTGCGCCGGAGGATCGGCAGAAAATCGACCAGGAACGAAGTAGCGCGTGTGACGACGGCCGGTACGCCGACACGCGCCACGGCCTCGGCCCAGCGCGCGGCCGGCGGTTGGAGCAGGCCGTTGTGCACCGAACCGTGGTAGGTGCCGACCGCCAATGTGAGCCAGCGCTCTAGCTCGCGCAGCGTCAGGGCGGCCTTGTTTTCGGAATCGTAGTCGCCGCGCTGGTCAGGGTTGGAGAAGGTCGTTCCCGGCAGTTCGTCGTGAATCATCTGCATCGCCGTGCCGATGATCCGTTCCACGATGCCGCCATAGTGCGGCTGTCCCAGCGGGCGATAGTCCAGCCGGATGCCATGCTGCTCGCAACCCCGGCGCAGGGCCTCGCTCTTGAACTCGGCCGCGTTGTCTAGGTAGAGCAGCAAGGGCTTGCCGCTCATCTGCCAATCCATTTCCACGTTCAGTCCTTCCAGCCAAGGGCGCTTGTCGCAGGCGACATGCACGAGGCACAGGCCAACCGAAACGGCAGACGGCGCTTCCAGCGTGACGACCATGCCGAGCACGCAGCGGGTGAACACGTCGATGGCGAGGGTCAGGTACGGGCGGCCAATAGGTTGCCGGTCGCGGTCATCGACCACGATCAGGTCGATGACCGTATGGTCTATCTGCACCTGCTCCAGCGGCGCGGTCACGGCAGGAGGCTCGCCGCCCACACCTTGTAGGTCACGAGCGGCATCCTGGCCTTCCCGCCGGCGGATGACCTTGCGCGGGTCAAGGCTAGCGATCCGTAAGGCCACGGTATTGCGCGCCGGCACTCGCAGTTTTTGAGCCTTGCACACCTGAGTGACTTCGCGGTGAAAGGCCGCTAGGCTGCGCTTCTGCTTGGTCAGGAACCGCTTTTGCAGTAGCTCGTGGATGACGCGCTCGACCGGTTCCGGCAAGCGCCCCTTACCTTTACCTCCACCGGACTGGCCGGGCACCAGATCCGTCACGAGGCCGCTGCCTTGCCGGGCACGCCGGATCAGAACGTATACCTGGCGCCGAGACAAGCCCAGCGCCTGAGCCGCCATATCGGCCGCTTCGTGCCCGACCGTCTCCGACTGCGCCAACGGACTGATGATCTCCGCACGACGGCGCGCACGCTCCCAAGCCTCATCAGGCAGAGTGGCCACGCCTTGTTCTGGAATCCGTGGGGTGTCCGTCGCCATGCTCACCTCGCTTTGGTGCACACGAGTATTGAGCATAGTCGAGATTGGTGCAGATCACTTCTGATATTGAACTGTCAGGAGCTGGCTGCACAACAGCCATTACGCCCAATCAACTGGTGCAGTCGTCTTCTGAAAATGACAATTTATCTTGGCCGGGTCGTTATTGGCGGGTCTAAATGGCCGCTCCGTGGATCTCATCGCCAGAAATGGCGATGCGAGATCCAGGGCAGGGCGGCCGCCATCGTCAGACCTGGCGATGGTCGACGCCGGCGCGCATCGTCGGATGTGGCGATGCGAGCTCGAGGTCGGTGGCCACCGCCGGCGACCTGGTGCCATCGTCGGCAATGGCGATGCTGCAGCTCGACGTGCGCGGCCTGGTCGTCTCGGCATCGTCGGATGCGGCGATGCTCGAGCGAGGCGAAAAAAAACCGCCTCGGGGTGTCCGAGGCGGCAAGTCTGCATGCGGTTCAGGGAGGAAGAAACCGCGCCGGCGATCAGGGAGGAAAACCGCGCGGCCTGATGTGCAGCTCGGCCACTTTAGCCGGATTTTTCGACTTATCCGATGCGAGCGGCCCGCCGTGGGCGCTGCTCGATCTGCTGTTGCTTTTTCTCGACGTGCTTCTGCTCCTGGTGCTGCTGCTCGTCGCGCTGCACCTGGCTGATGGCCGCGCCGATCTGCCGCTTCACGCCCTCGATGCCCAGCTCGCTCTTGTGCGCCAAGTCGTTGAAGTCGGTGTGCTGCTTCATCGTGGACAGCGCCGCGATCTGCGCGCCGCTCAACATCGACGCCTTGAGCTTGGCCGCCTCGTCGCCGGCCAGCTCGACCTTGCCGGCGGCGGCGTCGGCAAGGCGCTGCTCGGCGCGCAGGTGGGTCTTGAAGCTGTCGGGCGTGATGGCGGGCAAGTCGCGCGGGTAGGTGTTCTCGGCCGGCGCGAAGATCGGGAAGATCGCCTTGCCGCCCACGGCCTGGGCGGCCGCCTCGGCCTTCTCCCGGCCGGGGTTGTTGCCGTGGGTCATGACCAGGTGCCGGTCGTCGTCGCCGGCGATGATGACCGGCTTGTCCGGGAACTTGGCGTGCAGCGCCTTCGCCACGGCCTCAAGGTTGCCGCTGTCGAAGGCGGCGACCGTGGCGTGGCCCACGGCCTCGGCCACCTGGGCCGCCGTGGCGTAGCCCTCCGAGATCACCAGCGCCGGCGCGGCCGCCAGGGCGTCCATGCCGCCGACCGGGTGGAAGCATCCTTCCTTCTTCGAGTCCTTGGCGAACCGCTTAGTGCCGTCCTCCTGGATGTATTGCATCGTCCATTGCTTGCCCTCTGCGTCGAAGGCCGGGATGTAGGTCTTCTGGCCTTCGCGGTCGGTCATCACGCCGGCCTGCGCCTGGATGCCTTTGGCTTGCAGGTAGGGCGTCGGCTGCTCGATGGGCACGAGGTCGGCCATCTGCCGACCGACGCGCTGCGCGGTGGCCTCCTGGGCCTTGTCCTGCTCGACGGCTCGCTGTGCCAGCTTCTCGGCCGCCTCGGCCTGGAGCTTGGCCTTCTCCTGGTCGCTCAAGGCGTAGCCCTTGCTCTTCCAGGTAATGTCCGTGCCGGTCTTGTTGTTGATGATCCGCCCGGCCGGGTGCCCGTCCAGGTGGCCCACGTAGAAGCCATCGAGCGCGCCCTTCTTGCCGCCCTCGACCGGCACGCGGTGCCGCTTGCCATCCATGATCGGGTGATCGCCCTGGGCGTTGCTGCCGGTGAACAGGCCGGCGCTGCGCATGGCCTCGGCGAACTCTTCCCTTGGCGTCATCGCTGGCCCTTGCTGGGCCTGCACGTTCTCGGGCTTCCAGCGTTCGAGCTTCGCCGCGTCGGCGCGCGGGCCGACATACCAGGACTTCGCGGCCTTGTCCCAAAGCGCGCCGGCGGCCTTGGCCGCGTTGCGCTGCTCGTAGGGCACGGCCAGGTACTGGCGGGCCTGCTGGGCCTGCTGCGCGGGCTTCTGCGCCTCGCCCTGGGCTTCGGGTGCCGGCTGGGCCGAACGCGGCTCTACGGCCGCTGTAGCGGCTCCCTGCGCCCATTTGGCGAAGGGAGCGGCATCGGTGCCCGGCGGCACGTACCAGGACTGTTGCTGCCGATCCCAACGCGCCCCGAGGCTCTTGGCCTCGTCCTTCTCCTTGTACGGCACGTTGATGTACTGCCGTTCGGGCTTCTCGGCCTGCGGCTGCGCCTGCTGCCGATCGCGTTCCTGGCGCTCCAGCTCGGCCGCGCGGCGCTGCGCGTCGCTGTCGTTGAGCATGGCCGACGCCTCGGCGGTCTTGCGTGCCTCTTTAGCGGCTGAAATGTCCTCTTCGGTCGCGTTGGGGTCGCGCCGTACACGCTCTTCCTGCACGCGGGCCAGCTTGGCGGCGCGCTCGTGCTGGTTGTCGGTGCCCAGCGCATCGACCAGGTGCAGGCGCTCGGCCAGAGCCTCGGCCTGGCCCTCGGTGCGGGTGCCGGCGACGAAGGCAAAGGCGTCCTCGCCGAACTGCGCATCGGCCTTGCGCGCGTAGACCTGGAACGCCTGCGGCTCGATGCCGGCCTGGGCGGCATCGACGGTCTGGCCGTCCTGCTCGGCCACGCCGACGATGCGCAGCTCTCCGCTCCAGTCGGGCGGCAGCTCAACGCCAAGGTGTTGACGGGTCGCGTCGGCGAACGCCTGGCCGTCGATCTCGCCGGCGGCGAGCTGCCGGCGCGCGGCGGCGGCCTGCTCGATGCCCTGCACCGCGTCGGCAGGATGGGCGGCCAGCAGGGCGGCCGCCTGGTCGATGGTCGGTGGGGTCATGTTCGCCTCCTGGTCTGCGACGGCCGCTTGCTGCTGGGTCAGCGCCGGCAGGGCCATCAACTGGTCGGGCGCGTAGTTGTTCAGCTCGTCCAGGCTGCGAACCTGGTGGGGTTCACCGTCCTGGTCGTGGAACGCAAAGATGCGCTGGCCGTCGCTCCACCTGGCTTCGGCGTCGATGCTCGACACGATCTGTTCGCCGTGCTGCTGGAGCTGCTGCGCGAGGTGGAGCTGTTCGGCCATGTTGGCGAACTCTTGCGCCAAGCCCTTGCGCTCCAGGTAGGCGTTGTCGGTGTCGGTGTGGCTCGGGTCGATGCCGAACACCGGCGACAGCCGGTCATGCGCGACCGCGTAGAACTGCTCGGGATCGGTGCCGGTGATGCTGCCCACGGTTTCGAGGCCACGGCTGCGCAAGGCGTCTTCCAGGGTGTCGCCCTGGAATGCCTGGTAGTGGCTGAAAGACACGTCCGGGTTGTCCAGGACTTCGGCAATGTCCACGGCCAGGGCCTGGGCCACGGCTTCGTCCTGGGCCTGGCTCTGCTGCTGGTCTTGCTCCTGAACCTGCTTCTGCTCGAAGGCCAGCACGTAGTCGTGAATCTTCTCGGCATCGGCGGCCGCGCGGAACACCTCCAGCGGCTCGTCTTGCAGCGCCTTGATCCACGAACCCACATAGGCGGCGTGCTGGCCCGGATCGTGGCCGATGCCCAGCTCGTCGCCGACGATCATGGAAGCGATCTCGGCGCGCAGCTCTTCCTTGGCGTACCCCTCGCTCCCGAACGGGTGCGCCAGGTCGCGGTCAAGGCGCGAAGCGTGGCCCGTCCAGTGGCCCAGCTCGTGCAGCGCGGTCGCGTAGTAGCGGTCGGAGCTGGGGAACTGGCCGCGCTCCGGCAGGGTGATGCTGTCGGTCGAAGGGCGGTAGAACGCCCGATCACCGGCGGCGTGGGTGATCGTCGCGCCCGAGGCTTTCAGGATGTGCTCGGCGCGCTCGACGGCGTTCCAAGTCTGTTCCTTCTTCGGCTGGAGCGGCGGCAGGCCGTCGATCTGCTCGCCGTTGAACACGGTCGCAAAGAACACGCGCGGCCGCTCCAGCATGACGGTTTCCTTGACCGGCTGGCCCTTCGCATCGAGGACGGGCCGGCCGCTGTCGTCCAGCTTGTCTTGCTCTTCGCTGAACTTCCAGTATTGAACCGGCGTGCCTTTCTCGCCCTTGCGAACCTGCGCGCCCACGGCGGCGGCCTGCTTGTAGGTCATCCAGCGCGCATCGCTGCGGCCCTGGGCCATCAGGTGGATGGCGTTGATCCCTTTGTACCGCTTGCCGGTGGTCGGGTTCATCGGCAGGTAGGCGTTGGGTTCGCCCGGCTCCCACGGCTTTTGCCACGGTGCGGTGCCGGCCTTGAGCTGCTCGATCAGCTTTTCGGCCACGACTTCGTGAAACGGCTTCTTCGGCTCCATGTTCTCGTCCCTTCGGAATAGCTCGTTGAACTGAGGGAAGTTCTGCTGTGTCCGGGAACGGTCGCGCAGGCCCTGGGCGACCATGCACACGATGTTGTGCAGGTCGTCGGCCTGCATGGGCCGCACGCGGGCGATGCAGGTTTCCGTGAATGACTGTTGGCCGCGCTGCTGCACCTGGTCGGCGACCTGGTGCTGGCTCGGCTCGATGCCCTCGCAGTGCAGGGCAAACACTTCCTCGGCGCGCACGTCCAGGGACTGGCCGGCATAGCGCCGGTTCACGTCATCCCATAGCGGCTTGAGGGTGGGTTCGTTGCGGGCGGCCGCCAGGCCGTCCAGCAAGGCGCGCTTCTCGCCCGGCGCGAAGGTGTTGGCCCCGTAGTGGCCTAGCACCTCGTGCCGCAGCGTCATCAGTAGGTCGCTGGCGCTCTCGACGTTCTGCAAGGGCACGTCCACGCGGCCACGGTAAGCGCGGCCGGCGTGCAGCGTCTCCTTGGGCACGTAGCCGCCCTTCATGTCGGCCGGCACCTCGGCCGCTCGCGGCCCGTACAGCTCGGCCGCGTCCTCGCGGAACTTGTAGGCCAGCTCCAGCGCGCCGGGGTAGTCGCGGACGAAAGCCCGCGTCACCCCTTGCGCCTCGGCTTTCGTGATCGGCATGGGTCAGCCCTCCGACGCCTTGCGCGCGGCGGCCTGGGCAACCGTCTCGCCGGGCCGCAGGTCGTACAGCTCGCGGGCGTTCGTGGTGGTGATGAACGGCGGGATGTCGGCGCTCGGGCCTTCGTCGTCCAGGAATGCCGGCTCCAGCGCGCCATCGACTTCCACCAGGTCGTCGCCGCTCGCGGCGGCGTCCTGCTCGGACAGCGCGTCCTCCACGAACGCGCCCACGCGCTCGGCTTCGTCGGGGTCGAACTCGACCTGGAAGCCGGGCGTCAGCGCGTCGGCCATCTTCTCGCGCACGGCCTCGCGGCCGGCGGCGTCGTCGTCAACCGGCGGCAGGACGGCCAGCGGCTCGTCGTGGGCGGCGGTGTTGGTGGTGGTTTGCTCGTTCATGGTCGATCTCCTTCGCTGTGGTCATTCGGATGCCTGGCCGTTGCGGCCCTTGCTGTAGTCGGGCCGACCCTTGAGGTCGGGGTAGGTCTGCTTGCATGTGGGGAAGTTGCTGCAACCCCACCAGAATTGCCCCTTCTTCTTGCTCGGCCGGCGCGACAAGCCGCTGCCGCAGGCCATGCACTTGTGAAGGGATGACACCGGCGCGGCTTCCTTGCCGCCGGCGATGGTCACGGCTCCGCTGTTGGCCTTCGCCACCTGGTCGCGGATGAACGTCTCTTGCTTCGTGATGAAGGCGTCCAGGGCGGCCGTGCCCTGCTCGACGCCTTTCAGCATCCGCTCGTAGAGCGCGGTCAGCACCGGGCTTTTCACAACCTCGGGCAGCGCGTCGATGACGCTGCGGCCGAGGGTCGTGCTGATGATCTGCTTGCCTTTGACGGCCAGGAACTCGCGCCGCTTCAACTCGGAAATGATCGACGCGCGGGTGGCCGACGTGCCGATGCCGTCGCCCTCGCGCAGCATCTTCTTGTGCTCGGCATCGCTGACGAACTTGTGGATGTTCTCCATCGCGCGGATCAGCGTGCCCTCGGTAAAGCGCGCTGGCGGCTTCGTCTTGGCGTCCTTGCGGGTGGCGTCCGTGCAGGTCACGGCGTCGCCCTGGGCCATCGACGGCAGGGCCTGCGTGCCGCTGTCGTCGTCCTCGTCCTTCTCGCCTTCCTCGTCGGCCTGGCTGTACACGTCACGCCAGCCGTTGCGCGTGACTACCTTGCCGCTCGCGGCGAAGTTCTCGCCCGCGATCTCGACGCCCACGGTGGTCTGCATGTACTCGTGCAGCGGGTAGAACTGCGCCAGGTAGGCGCGCACGATCAGGTCGTAGATGTTGCGCTCGCGCTCGCTGAGGGCGGCCTTGCTGCCCTTCTGCATGGTCGGCACGATGCCGTGGTGCGCGGTGATCTTCGAGTCGTCCCACGTCTTGGACTTGATACGCGGATCGGCACCATCGACCAGGCCGGCCAGTTCGGGGTTGACGTGCTTGATCGCCTCCAGCACGCGCGGCGCGTCGGCGTGCTGCGACTCCGGCAGGTAGGCGCAGTCGGTGCGCGGGTACGAGGTCAGCTTGTGCGTCTCGTAGAGCGCCTGGCAGGTGTTCAGCACGTCCTCGGCGCTGTAGCCGAACTTGGCCGAGGCCAGTGCCGTAATGTCGGACAGGGCGAAGGCCAGCGGCTGGTTCTGCTTCTTGGCCTCCTGTTTGTACGCGGCGATGGTGCCCGGCTGGCCCTTGACGGCGGCCACCAGGGCGTCGGCGACGGCGGTATCGACAAGGCGGCCTTCGCTGTCCAGGCCGGCTTGATCCTCCTTCGCCTTCCATGCGGCGGCGAAGCTGCCGCCGGCGTGCTGCACCACCGCCCGGATGGTGTGGTACGGCACGGCCTTGAATGCCTCGATCTCGCGGTCGCGGGCGACCACGAGGGCCAGCGTCGGCGTCTGCACGCGGCCCACGGTCAGCAGGGCGCGCGAGCCGCCGCGCTGCGCGCGCAGCGTGTACGCGCGGCTGAGGTTCATGCCGATCAGCCAGTCGGCGCGCTGCCGCCCGCGTGCAGCGTCGGCCCAGCCTGCATAGGTGGTGTTCTCCTTCAACGCGGCCAGGCCGCGCTTGACGGAAACGGAGTCCTGCGCGCTCACCCAAAAGCGGCGCACCGGCTTGCTGTTGCGGAAGTGCTCCAGCACTTCGTCAACCAGCAACTGGCCTTCGCGGTCGGGGTCGCCGGCGTTGACGATCTCCTTGGCCTCCTTGAGCAGCTTGCCGATCACGGCGAGCTGCTTCTTCGCGTCGTCCTTGGGCTTGAGAATCCAGCTCTCGGGGATGATGGGCAGCTCATCGACGCGCCAGACCTTCTTGCCGGACTGGCCGCGCGGCACGTCATCGGGCGTGTACTCGTCGGGGTCGGCCTGTTCGAGCATGTGCCCGAAGCACCAGGTCACTTTGTCGGTGCCGCACTCGATGAAGCCGTCGCCCTTGCCGGTCGCGCCCAGCTCGCCGGCGATGGCCTTGGCGACGGACGGCTTTTCTGCGATGAAAAGGCGCATGGTGTGTCTCCCTACCAGGGATGACCGGACGGATCACGGTCTTGATTTGCGAACGATTGATCGGGCCGAAGTAGCGGCCGTCGAAGGATGTGGCGCTCACGTCCGACATAAGCAGCACCTCGGAATTGCCGAGCGTGTAGCTGTTGGACTGATAGCGCGGCAGCGGCCGACCGGCCTTGTCGGCCTTGATCGGCGCGCTGAGGGGCAGCAGCTCGCCGTTGACGCGCACGCCGTCATCGGCGACGGCGACGGCATCGTCTTTAGCGGCTAAAACGCGCTTCATCATGTAGCCGTAGCCGCCCTGGCAGAAGCCGGCCCCGATGTAGCCCCTCTCCTTGGCGTCATCGAACACGCCGAGCTGCGGCGGGCAGAAGAGGACGTAGGCCCCCTTCTCCACCGGCGCGCTGCTCGTCCAGTACAGGCCGACCGGAATGCTCTTGGTGGTGTTCACGCGGGCACCGGCGGCATAGCCGCCGGCGGCCAGCAGCAGGGCGGCCACGCCCGCGATGACGACGCCTGCCGCGATACGTTTCAGGATGCGGCTCATATCGTGATGCCCTCCCCTTCCGTCTCGGCCTGTGCGACGGCGCGCAGGCGGTCGCTGACCTTGGGCGCAGGGATCGCGGCGCGTGCCGAGAACACTGGGTCTTTGAAGTACAGGGGTTGCTTGCCGTAGATCGCCGGGTAGCCCGCGACGTAGATCACCATGTCGCCGGCTTCTTCGATCTCGCCCTGGGCGTTCTTCTTTGGCCCCGGCATGCGCAGGCATTCGTCGGGCGTCAGCAAGGGCCGCTGCACTTCCTGGTAAGTGCGCGACACCTGGCCCAGCATCGCCGCCGTGCGGCGGCCGCTGGTCGTGATCTGCTCCTTCACCACGGTGGTCTGCCCGGTGAGGCGGGACAGGTGTTCGGCCGTCTCGACGCGGTTGGGCGGGTAGGCGTTCTGCACGTGGCAGTTCGACGTGATGCTTTCGTCGTGGCCGTAGCCCGTCTCGCGGCTCTTGAGCTGGTTAATGTCCTGGCAGATGAGGTAGCACTTGATGCCGTAGCCGGCCACGAAGGCCAGCGACTCTTGCATGATCTCCAGCTTCCCGAGGCTCGGGAACTCGTCCAGCATCATCAAGAGCCGGTGCTTGTAGTGCGCCACCGGCCGGCCGCCCTCGAAGTCCATCTTGTCGGCCAGCAGGCGCACGATCATGTTCACCATGACGCGCACCAGCGGCCGCAGGCGGGCCTTATCGTTGGGCTGGGTGACGATGTAGAGGCTTACCGGGTCGTCCTCGTGCATCAACTGCTTGATGCGGAAGTCCGACCGGCTGACGTTGCGGGCCACCACGGGGTCGCGGTACAGGGCCAGGTACGACTTGGCCGTGGACAGCACCGATCCGGCTTCTTCCTCGGGCCGATCCATCATGTCGCGGGCCGCCGAGCCGATGGCGTGATGGTTCTGGCCGTCTACGTGCCCGTAGGTCGCCATTTCCATCCAAAGCTCGCCAATGTCCCGGTTCGGGTCGGCCAGCATCGCATCGACGGACGGCAGCGTGGCGGTGCCGCCATCGTCCTTGGCCTTGTACAGCGCGTGCAGGATCACGCCGACCAGGAGCGCGAAGGCGGTCTTCTGCCAGTGCGAGTCCAGGCCCTTGCCGTCCGGGTCAACGATCAGCGTGGCAAGGTTCTGCACGTCACCCACCTCGTATTCGGTGCCGAGGCGGATTTCGTCCAGCGGATTCCAGCAGACGCCGCCCGAGGTGCTGGCCGGCTCGAAGCGCAGCACCTTGTTCTTGGCGTGCTTCTGCCGCCAGCCGGCGGTCAAGGCCCACAACTCGCCCTTCAAGTCGGTGATGACGCTGCTCGCGCCCCACGACAGCAGCGTGGGCACCACCAGGCCGACGCCCTTGCCCGAGCGCGTGGGCGCGTAGGTCAGCACGTGCTCGGGGCCGCTGTGCCGCAGGTAGAAGAAATTGCCGTCCTTGTCCTGCCAGCCGCCCACGTACACGCCGGTAGCCGTGGGTGCGGCCTTGCCGGTGACGATCTCCAGGACGTTGCGCTCGCGTGGCAGCAGGCCGGCCGCCTGAATGTCCTTCTTCTCGGCCCAGCGGGCCGAGCCGTGCAGGTACTCGTTCGCCTTCGAGCTGTTGGACGTGACGACCTTCGCCACGGCCACGCCCAGCAGGCCCACGGTCGAAACCAGCATCCCCATGCTGCCGGCCTTCATGATCTCGTCCGGGTACTGGCTGTACCACTTGTACGTCCAGTGCAGGATCGACCAGGGCGCGTACACGTGGCCCACGTTGGGGCCGAGGGTCGCGTGATAGGCGAACGTGTGGGCGAAGAACTGCGTCGCGGCCTGGAGGCCGCCGACCATCGAGGCCGCGCCCAGCACCGGCAGCAGCTTGCTCGGCTTCGGTTTGGCGGTTCGGACTTGCGGCCCTACCGCGTTGTTCATCTTGATCTTCATCTACTCCTTCCTTTCGACGTTTTGATGGAGCCTTTCGCGGTGATCGAGACGGCATCGCCGACCGCGATGCGCGTCAAGCGCCGGGCCGTGGCCTGGTCGATGGGCATAACCATGACCTCATCACCTCGTTTCAAGAGGGCCAGCGCCTGGCCCTCGATAGTCCTGGTGCCCTGGAACGTGAGCGCACCATCACCGGCAGTATATCGGGAATGCTTCGGTATATCGAAACCTTTTAGGCGCTTTGCCTCGCGTTCGGCGATGTACTTGTCGGCGGCGGCGACGCCCGGCGGCGTCTGGCCTACTCCTGTTCCTGGCCGAGAAATTCCCCGTCGCAGTGCGTGATCTGGTTGGGTTCCTTGCTGCTCCACGTGACGAGGAACATCACGCGGCAATAGCACTTCACTTCCGCCGGCGATGCGAACCACACCGAGTTCGGACAGTGCTCGCAAACGGTGCTGGCTTTGGGGCGGCGGTTTTCTTCCAAGGCGTCCAACGTCGGGCTTCCGGTGGACGGTGGCGGCGTGAAGGCCGGCGTCGGCGCGGTCGCCTCGGCCGGCGGCTGGCCGGCCGTCGCCTGCTCGGGCGACGGCTGCGGCTCCGGTAGCGTGCTGGTCGGCAGCGGGCCGCTGTCCAGGGCCGCCAGCGCCGCGTCCAGTTCGTCCTCGATGCTCTGGTCTTTCGGTTCGCTCATGGGTGTTCTCCTTGTTCAAAAGCGCCTGCCGCCGGCTCTCAAGAGCCGGATCGGTGAAGGTGATGGGTAGCTGGGAATCGACGGCGGCGCGGATCATCTGCGCCTTGAACTCCACCGTGCCGTTGACGGTGATGCGGTTGCCGTAGCGTTGCATCGCCAGGCGCAGGGCTTCTTGCAGCCCTTCGCGCGTGGCCTCGCGGGAGACTTGCAGGCGGTCACCGTCATCGCGCACGGCGCTCATGCCGGCGCGGAAGATGATCGTCCCCTTCTTCGTGATGTTGTCCACCGCCGGCGCGTGGCCGGGCTTCGCCTGGCCCTCGCCCCGGATGGTGTTGCCCTTGAGGCCCTGGGCCGCCTCGCGGGCGCGCAGGGCGGCCAGGGCGTCGGCGCCGCCGTGCTGCGCCTCCTTCTTGAGCCAGTCGGCCCACGTGCGCCGGCTGTGCTCGGCGTAGAGGGCCGTGCGCTCCTGCTGGAACTGCTTGTTGATCGCCTGGATTTCGCTGCGCAGGGCCTTGCTCGCCTGGGCGTACAGCAGCTTCTTGTTCGCGCGGCCCTCGCCGACCACCTTAATCGTGGCGCGGCGCAGGCGGTTCGACCTCTTGGCCGCCTCGATCAGCCGATCCTTGCGATGCCGGGCGCGCTCCAGGGCCTGGGCGCGCGCCGTGGTCAAGCTCTGCTGCTCGGCCTTGTACTTCGCGTACAGCTCCACGGTGTTGACGCGAAGGCGGATGGGGTCTTTGCGGTACTGCCGCTTCGCGGTGGTTTGCGCCTGCCGTTCGGGCGAAGCCTCGAACGGGCCAAGCCGCGCCTCCAGGCTCGGCTTGGAAAGGTCGCGGGCTACTGTGCTCGCCTTCACCATCGTTCCGTCGCCGGCCTCGAACACGAGGCCATTGGCGCGGACGCGCAGCTCCATTCCGTTGTCGCGCATGACCTGGTGCAGTTCCTGCCAGGACTGCGCGCCCTTGATCTCGTCCAGGCACTCGCGCTTGATCCAGCCGACCAGGCTTTCAACGCCGGCATGCCGCTCCATGTCGGCGGCCCGGCCCTCCGCGCCGCGCTTGCGCGGCTCGTGGTTGTCGCGCTCCAGGCCGTAGTCGCGCTCCAGGGCCGTGCAGAGTTCCGCCAGCGCCCGGTGCGGGTAGTACGGCTCGTGCATCGTGTGCCGCGTCGGGTGAATCTTGTTGATGGCGATGTGGATGTGCAGGTTGTCGGTGTCGTTGTGGACGGCACTGATTCGCTGATGCTCGCCATAACCCAGCCCGACGCAGATGCGTTCCTCAATCGCGCGCAAGGTGTCGGCGCTGGGCTGCTCGCCGGCCCGGAAGCTGACGATCAGGTGGTAGGTCTTGTCGCCCTTCGCGCGGGTGTTCGTGTGCTGGGTCGCCAGCACCTCCGTGATGGCGTCCTGGATGGAACCGGCTTCGCAGTTCGTCGCCTGCACGTGGCCCAGCCGGTGGTCTTTGCTTTGGGCGTCGGTGATGTAGTTCGCCAGGCCCGCGAAGTCGCTCTTGCCAAGCGAGCGCATCGGCACGTGCTTGGCGATCATGGCCGCCCCTCCGGCTTTTTAGCCGCTAAAGAAGTCAAGGCTCGGCCCTCGGCTGAACCACGGCCTTCATGATCCGGCTCATTTCGTCCTGGGTGGCCTCGATCCGGCCCAGCAGGGCCAGGATGGTCGCCTCGCCGAACTGGAGCGTTCGCACGTCATCGGTCAGCCAGAGCTTGAGCAGGCCGCCAAGGCGGCCAAGGTCGCCGTTGACGCGCACCAGCTCGCGCACGTGCTGGTAGTCCATGACGCCCTTGATCTGGTAGCCCTGGCCCACGTCGCGCAGATAGCGCGCCACGCTGACGCCCGCCCTCTTGGCGTTCGCCTCGATCTCGTCTTTCTCTTCGGGGAACACCGGCACCCGCAGGTGCTGCCGCCGCCGGCGGCCGTGTTCCTTTTCGTCGTTCTCCATGCCTCGCCTCGTCTCTCATGCCGGCGGTAGCCGGCTGCCTCGCAGAGCAGGATGACCCGTTGAGCGCCCCCGGCGCGAATAAGGGACAGTGAAGATAGATAACCGGCTCGCCGGTTAGCTAACTTCACACATCCTGCCCCGCCTTACGGCGTTAATAACACCAAGGAAAGTCTACACCAGCCATTACGATTTATCCGCAACTATCGCGCTATCAGGCCGCAAAAGCAGCAACGGATATAGCGAAACCCGCCACAATGGCCCATAATGCCGCTATCGAAGCGTGCCAATGCACGCCGATAGCGGACTTTTTGCGTTTCCGTAGCGCCGCTTAGTAGCGTTACATTTGCGATGAGAGGATTAGATGGACGAACACGATGCCAAAGACCTACCCCGAAGAGCTGGCTGAATGGGTGAAGGGACGGGAAGCCAAGAAGCCGCGCCAGGACAAGCACGTGGTCGCGTTCCTGGCCGTCAAGAGCGACGTTCAAGCGGCGCTCGATGCGGGCTATGCGATGAAAACGATCTGGGAGCACATGAAGGAAACCGGCCGGCTGCGCTGTCGGTACGAAACCTTCACCCAGCACGTGAAGCGGTACATCAAGGCCGCGCCGGTAGCTTCCCCGCCGCCTCCCGCCACTCCCCCGGACAGCCAGCCCAAGGGCGCGAAGCCCGAGCCGAAGGCCGCCCCGCCGGCCTCGGAATCCAAGAGTGAGCCACCCAAGATCGGCGGCTTCACGTTTGATGCGACTCCAAAGAAAGAGGATTTACTGTAATGGCGAAAATTCACATGGTTCTGCAAGGCAAGGGCGGCGTCGGCAAGTCGATGATCGCGGCCACCATCGCGCAGTACAAAGCCGGCAAGGGACAGAAGCCGCTTTGCATCGACACCGATCCGGTGAACGCGACGTTCGAGGGCTACAAAGCCCTCAACGTGCGCCGGCTCAACATCATGGACGGCGACGAGATCAACACCCGGAATTTCGACGCCCTGGTCGAGATGATCGCGTCGGCCGAGGGCGACGTCATCATCGACAACGGGGCCAGCTCGTTCGTGCCGCTGTCGCACTACCTCATCAGCAACCAGGTGCCGGCGCTGCTCCAGGACATGGGCCACGAACTCGTGGTGCATACGGTCGTCACCGGCGGCCAGGCCCTGGTGGACACGGTGAGCGGCTTCGCCCAGCTCGCCAGCCAGTTCCCGGCCGAATGCCTGTTCGTGGTCTGGCTGAACCCGTATTGGGGGCCAATCGAGCACGAGGGCAAGGGGTTCGAGCAGTTGAAGGCGTACACGGCCAACAAGGGCCGTGTGTCCGCCATCATCCAGATTCCGGCGCTGAAAGAGGAAACCTACGGCCGCGACTTCGCCGAAATGCTCCAGGATCGGCGCACCTTCGATGAGGCCCTGGCCGATTCGGCGCTCACGATCATGACGCGGCAGCGGCTCAAGATCGTGAAAACCCAGCTCTTCGCCCAGCTCGAAAACGCGGCGGTGCTCTGATGGCGGCCGACGACAAGATCGAGGAGCTGATACGGGAGATCGCGGCCAAGCACGGCATCGCCGTGGGCCGCGACGATCCGATCTTGATCCTCCAGACCATCAACATGAAGCTGATGCAGGACAGCGCATCGGCCCAGCAGGAAATCTTGGACGCCTTCAAGTCGGAACTGGAGTCCATCGCCCACCGATGGGGTGATGACGCCAAGGGAAAGGCGGAAAGGACGCTCAACGCGGCGTTGGCGGCCAGCAAGGACGCCATGACGCGGGGAATGCAGGAGGGCGCGAAGGCGGCCGCCGAGGCCGTGCGGCGTGAGGTTGAGGCGGTGACGGCGCAGCTCGTCGCGCCGATCCGCGAGGCGCGGCGCGTCGCCATGATGAACATGGTCGCGGCCGGCATGGCGGTCGTGGCCGCCGGCCTGGCCCTGTGGGCCTCGCTGTAGATGGCGATGCGGGATCTCATCGTCAGAACTGGCGATGGTCGACCGCGCCGGCGGCATCGCCAGGTTCGGCGATGCTGGCCAGCTCCCGGCATCGTCGCTTGTGACGATGCTGCAGGATGATTCCGCCAGGCCCTCGGCGGGCCTCCCTCGCCAGAAATGGCGATGCTCGAGAAAAAAGCCCGGCGACCGCCGGGCTTCGTTTTTATGCGGGCCTGGCTGACAGGCCCAAGGACTGCGATCTCCCTGGCCGCTCCTGGGCCTGGGATTGCTTGCGCTCCTGCTCCTGCTTGCGCATCAGCAGCTCATGCCGGCGGGCGGCCTCGCGCATGGCATCCCAATCGGAAGCCAGCTCGGGGTTCTCGGCGCGCATCTTGCGCGTCGCCAGCTCTTCGATCTTCGGCGAGTGCAGGCCCATGCCTTCCTTGATCTCGCGGACGGCCTCCAGGCGCGCGTGAAGCGTCTGCAAGCGGGCCTGCTGCTGCGCCTGCTGGTTCTGCCAGGCTCGCTTAGAGCCGGGCAAGGAAAGCCGGCCAGGCGCGGACGCCTGGGTCTGCTGCAAGCGGGCCTGCTGCCGGTCGATCAGGTTTTCTAGCCTGTCCTCGATGTGCTCCACCTGGTCGTGCTTGGCCTGCACGTAGAGCGCCAGGGTTTCGGGGTAGGACTGCTCGACCGGGGCCGCCTCTAGGGTGGCCTGCTGCTCGATCTCGGCCGCCTGGGCGGCCTCCAGCAAGTCGGCTCCGGTGTCCTCGCGCGAAGCGCCGAAGGCGGCACCGCCGAGGGTGGCCGGCGCGCTGACGCGGGCCGGCTTGGTGGCGCGGCTCTCGGTGCCGCTGCCGGGGATGGTGAGTCGTTTCAAGGGCGTGCCTCCTTTTTAGCCGCTAAAGCTACATGGAGCGCCCCCGCGTCAGTTTCGGGGCCTCTGCGGCGACTGCCGCCTTGCCCTGGGCGTTGTAGCTGATGCTCTTTGCGCTCCCAATTTCAGGTACTTTATCGAAATCTGACCGAGCGTGCATGACAAAGTTCTTGCCGATCTGCTGGTACACGTTGGTGGCGTCGGCATGAACGATCACGCCGGCGTGGGTCTGCTTCTTGTCGGCCGCTTGGGCCGTGTACAGGTTGTAGATGCCGGGCTTCAACGCGCCCGCCTTGTCTACTTTCTGATTCGTCCAAGCGCCGTCCTTTTCGGCCTGAACGATGCGTTGACCGTTCATGACCAAGAGGCGTTCTTTCATCGGGCACTCCTATGGTTGCCGTGGTTCTCAAAAGGGTGATGGTGGCCCCATGCAAGCCGCGCTCCAACAAAAAAGCCGACCTCGGCAAAGCGAGGCCGGCTCTTCCCAGCGGCCGGGTTGTGCGTTTTGTCAGGTTCCAGGGTAATTTTAAGGAAAACCAACCGATTTATCAGGTCTTTTTGCGTCCGCCGCTGGTCGGATCGGCCGCCCGGCCTTGCGCCATGACGGTTTCCAGGGCCTCCAGCCGGCCGCGAAGCCCGGCCGCTTCCTCGCGGGCCTGGGCAGCGTCGCGCTTCGCCTGGTCGCGCTCGCCCTGGGCGGCGGTCAGCCGCTCGGCCTGGCGGTGTGCCTCGGCCGCCATCGCCTTGCGCTGCTCCTGGTGGGCCTGCTCGGCCGCCTCGGCCTTGGCCTGCACCTTCACCAGCTCCGCGCGCACCTGGTCGCGCTCGGCGGCGGCCACCTCGGTGGCCTTCCGCTGCTCGGCCTGAGCGGCGCGCGCCTGGTCGGTCGCCTGGTTCGCCCGCTCCAGGTCGGCACGCAGCTCGCCGGCGCGGCGCTCGATCTCGGCGGTACGGCTGTTCGCGGCCGCGAGGTCGGCCCGCAGGGCCTCCACCTGGTCGGCGCTGGCCGTGGCCCTCTCCTGGGCCTTGTCGCGCTCTGCGCGCGCCTGGCGGGCTTCCTGATGGGCGTGATCCAGCTCCGTGCGCAGCTCGCCGGCCCTGGCCTCGGCCGTGGCCGCGCGCTCGCTGGTCGCCGCGAGCTTGCCGCGCAGCTCGTCGGCCTCGCCCTTGGCGGCCGCCTCGACGGCCTCCAGGGCCGCGACGCGGGCCTTGGCCTCGTCCAGCTCGCCGGTGAGCTGGTCGGCCAGCTCTGCGGCTTCCTGGCGCGCTGCTTCCGTCTCCTGGCGCACGGCCTCCAGCGCCTCGCGCTCGGCGGCCAGGCGGTTGTTCGCCATTTCCAGCGCCACGGCCCACAAGTCGCCGCCCAGCTCGGCCAGCTTGTCGGTGATCGCCTGCGGTGCCGGCTCGCGGATCGGGGCGGCCTGGCTGGCCTTGCGTGCGCGCCACTCGTTCATCGCCTCGCTGATGGTGGTGAAGCTGCCGCTGCCGAGCTGCTTGCGCACGTTCGCCAGCGTGGGGTTCTGGCCGGCCGCGTCCAGTTCGTCGGCCACCGCAAATATCTGCTCCTTCGAGATCGCCATGTCGGGCCTCCTTTGGCCGGTTGTATGTTGTAGCGTGTAGCATACTACAACATACAACACTACGCAAGCGGTTTAGCTGAACTTTTTTTAGCGGCTAAAACGCGGGCAAAAAAAAGCCCCGCTCGATGGCGGGGCGATGGGTGGGGGTCGGTGGTCGGCGATGCCCGGCGCTGGGCGTGTCAGCCCTCCAGCAGCGCGACAAGCTGCACGGTGCCAAGGTCGGCCTCGAACTCCTGGCCGTCATCCTCGTATTTGAGCCAGGCCCAGCCCTCGGCCGGGGGCCGGCGGTTGAGGATCAGCCGTGCCGGCCGGTCGTCGTGCTTGACCTGTATGATGGCCTTCTTGAGCTTGTCGGGGTCGGCCTCCTTCGGCTCCTTCTTCCCCTTGGCGTCATCATCCTGCGGCCCCTGCTCGCCGTCGCCGGCCTCGGCGTCGGTCTTGCCGGTCAGCGCATCGACGGTGTTGGGATCACGGTCGCCGTCCTCGTGACTGCGCTTGTCCTCCAGGAACTCGCGCAGCAGCTTCACCGAGCCGCGCGTCAGCTCCTGGCTGTCGTCGGCCAGCCAGGCGGCCACCTCGTCGGGGTTCTTCTTGTAGGCCGTCACCAGCTCGTTGATGACAGTCACGTCCTTGCCCCGGCCGCTATTGAACGCCTCGGCAATGGGTTCGGGCAAGTCCAGCAGCGTGACGTGCTGCGTGACGAAGGCCGGCGACTTGCCGATCTCCTTGGCGATCTCGCCCTTCTTCTTGCCCTTCGCCAGCTCGCGGCCGATGAAGTCGGCGATCTCACGCGCCGTCAGCTCGTTGCGTTGCAGGTTCTCGATAACCTGGTCGGCCTCGTTGTAGTCGTTGTCGATGAAGGCCGGGATCGTGGTCTTGTGCGCCCACTTCGAGCCGCGATAGCGCCGCGCGCCGTGGTTGATGAGGTAGCGCCCCGGTGCGTCCGGGTTCTCGCGCACGCTGATGGGCGACTTCACGCCGCGCGCTTTGATGGTCTCGCCGATCTCCGCGATGCTCTCCGGCGAGAAGCCGGGGTTGTCGGCCGTGCGCGGCTGGTGTGGGTCTTCGTCGATCAGGTCAAGCGGCAGCTCCTGCGGGCCTGCGCCGCCGGCGTTGGCCGCCGGCTGCTCGTTCAGCAGGCCGGCCAGGTCGCCCAGCCCGTCCAGGCCCAGCCCGGACGATTGCGGCTTGTCCTGCTCCTTCTTCTTGGCGTTGGTCTTGGCGCTCATTGCGCGATCTCCATCTTCGTGAACACGTAATCCGCCAGCGCACGCACCTCCTGGGTGGCCTTCCGCGCGGCGGTCTTCTTGATCTTCCACACCGGCATCTGCTCGCCCAGCGCCTCGGCGATGCTGTCACGCGCGCCGATGCTGAACGGCAAGATGAGCTGCGGGTATGCCTGCTGCAACGTCGCCAGGTTGTTGACGTGGCGCGGCTTCCGCGCGTCCACCTTGTTCGGCACCATGCCGAGGAAGCGCAGCTTGGGGTTCTGCTTGCGCAGGTTGCTGATGACCGCGACCATCTTCTTCATGCCCTGCAAGCTGTACGCCTCCATTTCGATGGGCGACAGCATGTAGTCGGCCGTCAGCACGGCCGCCGTCATGGCGACGCCAAGGGAGGGGGCCGTGTCGATCAGGCACACGTCGAAGAACTCGCCCAGCGCGGCCACACTGGCCCGCAGCGCGGCGGCCGCCTGGGAAAGCTCCATCTTGTCCAGGTTCGCCAGGTTGGCGTCTGCCGCGATCAGCGCCAGGCTCTCGCCCTCGCGCTTGCCGAACCAATACCGCAGGTCATCGGTGTCGCCGGTGAACAACTGGCTGGCGAGGTAGCCCGATTGGTACGCCGACAGCGTGAACGATGCGTTGCCCTGGGTGTCCAGGTCGATCACGGCCACGCGAAGGCCGCGCTCCAGGAAGTCGAATGCCAGGTGGCAGGTGGCGAACGTCTTGCCTTGACCGCCCTTCTGAATTGCCGTGACCAGTGTTTTCATGACTTGGGTTCCTGTTTCCTCTTGGCGTCTGCTTCCCACTTCTTGACGATGAACGCTTGATGCTCCGGCAGTACCGCCGTCACTCGCTCGAAGCCCTCGGGGAGCTGTTCCCCTGCTGCTGCCCATACGCGACTGACCGCCTGCGACACCGCCCCCTTGGTCAGCCCCAGCGAAGTGACAAACTCCGCCTGGGGCCGGCCATCGACCAGCACGCCGCGCGCTATGTCGATGGTCTGCTGCCCGATCTCCAGCCCCTTGATGGCCGTCTGGAATTGGGCTTCGGTTAGCCGTTTCTTCATGGATTGCACCCATAACACTCCACACCCGGTTTGTTGAACAAATGGCGGTGCCAGCCGCCGACCATGTGCAGAAGTTTAGCTAAACCATGCGAAGCCGTCAAGCGTTTTAGCGGCTAAAAATTTGTTCGCGCCTTGTCGATGGCCGATGCCGTTGCGGCCGTCGCCCGCGCCTGTCGCCAGTGGTCGGAATCCACCGCGCACGCGCAAAGCGTGGCCCCGTCCTGGTCGTAGAACACGGCCGGCCGGCCCTCCACCTTCGCCTCGATGCGCAGCGCCTTGGCAGGCAGGCCCAGCCCGTCCGCGATGACGGCCAGGGTGGCGCGCTGCAAGGCCAACTCTTCCCCCTTGGCGTCAATGAGCTGTGCCGCATGGGCGGCACTCAGGAAGAACGTCATCAGCGGGCCTACGGTGCGCGTGCCGCCGCTGGCAAAGCACACGTCGAAGGAACCGCCGCCCACGTGCGGATCGACGCCCTCCACGAGACGCCAGGGGTCAAGGCCCCATTCTTCGGATTGCGCGCTGTACCAGTAGGCCGGCGCGTCGCCGTTCAAGTCGCTGTCCGCGTACTCGCGCACCATGACGGCCACGCGGCCAGTGGTCGGCTCCACGAAGCCAGGCGGGTAGGGGAGGGTCTGCTTTGCCATGTCAAAGCCCTTTCGGTTTGTAGATCGAAACGAAGTAGGTGATCGCGGTCAGTGCCGCGAAGTACGCCAGGAACGACCAGCCGGCATACACGCCAGGCGTGTTCCAGTGGTAGAGCATCCGCACGAACTGGAAGAAGGTGATGATCGCCAGCACCCACTTGAGCACCGGCCAGACCAGCACGGTCGCCACCCATACGAACTTGACCAGGCCGGCCACCAGGCCCCGGCCTTCGGCCTTGGGTGCGGCAGGCGCAGCAGCGGGCGCGGCAGGCTGCACCGGCTCGGGAGCCGGCGGCTTGCTCGCCCTGGGGAACTTGACGATGTTGGACATGGCTTGACCCTCCACGCGGTTACGTGTTGAATGCTGGATGCTCCCACTCGGAAGCATGGTTACGGTGTGCCAGCACCAGGCCAAGCGCCCCGGATCACTCCGGGGCGTTCCTCCACCTGGGGCCGTCGAACGTGTGGAATGCCGTCATTGCAGCGTCGCTCCGCTCATGCGTCGCACGGCCGCCGCCAGCAGCATTTCCGTCAGCTCGTTATCTTCCTCCGGCGTGATGCAGCCGCCGCAGATGCTGCCGAACTTCTCGCGGGCATCATCGGCGCCGATGATGGTGTGGCTCAAGGTTCGGATGCTCTTGCCGCAGCGCCGGCAGCACGTCTCGATGATCTCGATCTTGCCTTTGCTCATGGGACTGTTTCCTCTTGGCGTTCCGTTGATGACCCGGCCGAAGCCGGGCCGCCTTCCCTTACCAGCCGACGCTGCGCTTGGCCTGCTCGACCGCTTGGCTCGACCATTCGCCCTTGGCACTGGCCTCCAGGCTCAAGGCGGCGAAATAGGCTTTGCCGCGCAGCTCTTCCGCCTGCTTCACCAGCTCGGCCGCCTCGGCCATCGTGGCCTCGATCTGGTCGCGGCGGGCTTGGAAGTCGGTGGCTTCCACATTCGGCAGGGCGTCAACCCAAGGCATGATCTTGTTCTTGCTCATCGGAACCTCTCCGGTAATCGACCTGGGCGGAATGCCCGGCCTTCAAGTGCTATATTAGGACAAAATGTCCTAGCCTGTCAAGCACTTTAGCTAAACTATTTTCGCTTTACCGTAGTCCGATGCCTAGCACTTTAGCCGCTAAAGCCTCTTTCCCTGGCGTCAAACCTCTTTCCAGATCAGCCCGAGGCCGGCGTAGTCGCACAGCAGCGCCCACGCGGCATAAGGGATCGGCGTGTCCTCGCCCACCCATCGCCGGATCGTCCGGTCGCCCTTCGGGCCGAGGCCCAGCACCTTCGCGGCTTTGCCGCCGGTGAGGCCCGCCAGGCGCAGCACCTCGCGCACCTCTTCGCCGCTCGGCTGCGCCCACCGCTCGGCCGGCTTCAAGCACTCCAGCCGGATATTGGCGTCGTTCGTCATTCGTTTCTTCTCCTGGTCACGTGATAAGCCGCAGTTGGTCGAATCCGTAGATCGACTGAATGCAGCTCGGGTCTGAATCCACCACACGGCGGCCCGCGCGGTTGGTCTTGTATGTCACCGGCCGGTCGTCATGCGCCCACACCTGGCGGGTGTCTGGATGCACCTTCACGATGATGACGCGCTTGCCGATCTCCTTGGCGAACACCGGATGGTGGACGCTCACGATCTCGCACCGTTGGCCTGGTGCGGGCGTGAACTCCACCAGGTCGGCCGGGCCTGCATCGCCATTCCTGGCGGTGCTGCAGGATGCTTCGCCTGCGCCCGGCATCGTCGCTTCTGGCGATACAGGCCCAGCCTCGGCCTTGCAATCGTCAGCTTTGGCGGTGCTGCAGCGCATCGCCGTTTCCGCCGATGCGGGATCTCGCTCGCGGCCCCCGGCCTTTCCCTTGGCGTTCGACCTGGCGGCCCTGGCCGCCTTGACCTTGCCCGCCGCCTCGGCCGCCCAGCGCCGCGCGATGAACGCCTTGTGCGCCGGCAGCACCACATCGACCAAGACGAAGCCCGGCGGGATCGTCACGGTCGCCGGCTCGCGCCGCGCCGGCGGCACCAGGCCGGCCAGCCAATCGGGCAGGGGAGCGTCGGCCAAGCGGTCGCGGTAGTTGGCCTCGATCAACACCGGCCGCTTCTTCTCGGCCAGCATGGCCGTCAGGATGCCGCGCGCAACCTCGTCCACGGTCATGCAGCCCCGCGCCGTGTCGAAGTGCGAGCGATAGCCCGTCGCCGAGATAAACGGCCTGTCCAGGTCAACCGCGTGGAACTGAAAATGCGCGTTGAGCGGCCCGCCATAACCGGCCTCGTACTCCACCAGGGCGCGCACGTCGCCCGCCACGGCCAGGAACTGGCCGCGCTGGCCCCACAAGGGCACGTCCCCCGGCACCGCAGCGCAATGCCGCTCGATGACGCGGCCGGCGGCCTCGTCGTCGGCCATGCACCCGAAGTTCGTGCCGCCGTTCAGCTTCCAGATGATCGCCTCGTATCGGTCGCCGGCCAGCTCGGCCGCCGCCCCGTCGCCGCGCATGACAGCCGCGTCGATCTCCACCACGGCCGCAACGGCCGCAGCCAGCAGGCCGTCACGGTCTGCCGGCAGCTCGGCCAGCAGCTCGGCCGCCGGCGCGCTCCAGTCCTGGCCCGTCTGGGCCGGTTGCTTTGTTCGCTTCGCCATCGCTTGACGTGCTCCTGGTGCAGCCCCGGCCGGAGCCGGGGCCGCCCCTCATCAGTCAATAGCCCGGTAGATCGCAGCGGCCTCGGGGTGGCCGGCCGCGAAGCCGCGCAGGAAGTGATAGCGGTCGATCAGGGCGTCGGCCGCGTCCGTGCCGGCGATCTCGGCCGCGAGCTGGCCGAGCGCGAACAGGGTTGCGACAATGCCGGCGGCGTCGGCCGACAGTTCGCCCCGGAAGCCGTTGCCGTCTACCTCGATCTCCAGGCGCTCGGCCAGGTCGGGGGCCAGGTAGAAACCGCCGTCCGACAGGGTGTAGTAGTGCCAATACGCGCCGTTGTAGCGTTCGCAGAGCCGGCGCAGCCAGGCGTACACAAGGGCCTCGCCGCGCATCATCAGGCGCGGGCCGAAGTAGGTAGGCAAGAAGTCGAGGCGCTGGGCCTCGGCGACCAGGGAAGCGGTGACGGGTTGGTCTTGGGTGTTCATCGGAACTCTCCGGTAGTTGACCTGGGCGACATGCCCGGCCTTCAAGACGTATATTAGGACAAAATGTCCTAACCTGTCAAGCACTTTAGCTAAACTTTAGCCGCTAAACTGGACTTCGCCCCCTTGGAGTGATAGGATTGAATCCTATTGAACCGAATGGAGGCCGCCATGCGAACCACCCAGCAACTGAGCATCACCCTGCCGAACGACATGGCCGACGTGGTGAAAACGAAGGTCAAGACCGGGGAGTACGCGAGCGAAAGCGAGGTCATCCGCGACGGCCTGCGTGCGCTACTCGCGCGTGATCGCGCCGTCGAGTCCTGGCTTCACAACCAGGTCGGCCCGGCGTATGACGCCCTGAAAGCCGATCCCTCCCGAGCCGTCACCGCCGACCAGGTGCGCGCCCGCCTGGCCGCCGAGCATGCGAAGGCGCAATGAGCTACGCGGTCGTCTTCTCGCCCGAGGCCGAAGAGCAGCTTGCCGAGCTGTACCGCTACATCGCGGCGGCGGCGTCGCCTGACGTTGCCGCTCGCTACACCGAGGCAATCGTCACCTACTGCGAAAGCCTGCGCACGTTTCCACTGCGCGGCACCATGCGCGACGATGTGCGGCCCGGCCTGCGCATCACGAACTACCGCAAGCGCGCCGTGATCGCCTTCGATGTGGCCGGCGATCTGGTTTCCATCATCGGCGTGTTCTACGGCGGGCAGGACTACGAGACGATCCTGCACGACGACGCGGACGACTGAATTCCCCCGCTTCTTGACACTTGAGGGGCGCAATCACGCCCTGGGCCTGGCAGGCCGACCCCTCCCTTGGCGTTCAACCTTGCGGCCTTCGAGCTGGAGCCATCTTCCGACTTGGCGACGGCGCAGGAGTCACCGCGGCCTTGACAGTTGGGGAGTCCAGAGGGGGCCTTGGCCCCCTTTGGAAGAGCACGAACTTCTGCCAGGCGCTTGCGCCTGGCTATGGTCAGCCGTAGCGCCGTAGGCGCTCCATTCTTGGGGTGAAGGCCGTAGGCCGAGGGGCAACGCCCCTGGGGGGATGGGAGGCCGCTTTAGCGGCCGGGTGGGATCGAGAAGGGGGGGCACCCCCTTCGGCGGCCGATCATTCTGCGGGGCACCTTGGGCCGGTTTGCCGCTTTTTTCGACACCCGGTTATAACAACTAGGTTTAATATAAAGGTTATGAAGGGTTAAAAGCCGGTTAGCTTGACCGGAAAACGCGCGCAAGCCGTTGATACGCCAAGGAAAAGGCTCGAAGGGCCGCCCCTCAAGTGTCAATGGATAAGCCCCTCAAGGGTCAATAGTCTGCCCGTCAAGTGTCAAGGATCGCGCCCCTCATCTGTCAGCACCCCCGCCCCTCAAGTGTCAGTACGGCAAGGGCCTTGCCAACAGGCTTATCCACAACTTCTGTGGATAAAGCCAGCCCGATCAAGCACATAGGCCGCCTCGACGGCCTCCGGCGCGGCTCCAGCCGGCCGATTTCGAGGCCGGCCCCTCATCTGTCAGCATCGCGCCGGGGTGCGCTGCCCCCCAAGTGTCAAGAAACGCCCCTCAACTGTCACCAGCCGGCGTTTTGTCCCCAAACGATCCACAAGGGGGAACCGCAGAATTCGGAAAAAATCGTACGCTAAGCTAACGGTGTTCTCGTGACAGCTCTTTGACTAGGCTTTCTAAGGGGTCGTCTCAGAAAACGGAAAATAAAGCACGCTAAGGCATAGCCGAACCTGCCAAGCTTGCTCCACCCTGTAGTGACGCGATCAGCGGGCAGGAAACGTTCCCCCTTCGCGCATGGCAGGCGCACACCAACTCAGACAGCACGGCCTCCATGCGCGCCAGGTCAGCCATTTTCTCGCGCACGTCCTTGAGCTTGTGCTCGGCCAGACTGCTGGCTTCCTCGCAATGGGTGCCATCCTCCAGCCGCAGCAGCTCGGCGATCTCATCCAGGCTGAAGCCCAGCCGCTGGGCTGATTTCACGAAGCGCACCCGCGTTACATCCGCCTCGCCATAGCGGCGGATGCTGCCATAGGGCTTGTCAGGCTCCAGCAACAAGCCCTTGCGCTGATAGAAACGGATGGTCTCCACATTGACCCCGGCCGCCTTGGCGAAAACGCCAATGGTCAGGTTCTCCAAATTGTTTTCCATATCGCTTGACTCCGTACATGAGTACGGAAGTAAGGTTACGCTATCCAATTTCAATTCGAAAGGACAAGCGCATGTCTGAACCAAAAACCGGGCGCGGCGCGCTCTTCACTGGAGGGCTTGCCGCCATCCTCGCCTCGGCTTGCTGCCTCGGGCCGTTGGTTCTGATCGCCTTGGGGTTCAGCGGCGCTTGGATCGGCAACTTGGCGGTGTTGGAACCCTATCGCCCCATCTTTATCGGCGTGGCGCTGGTGGCGTTGTTCTTCGCCTGGCGGCGCATCTACCGGCAGGCAGCGGCCTGCAAACCGGGTGAGGTCTGCGCGATTCCCCAAGTGCGAGCTACTTACAAGCTCATTTTCTGGATCGTGGCCGCGCTGGTTCTGGTCGCGCTCGGATTTCCCTACGTCATGCCATTTTTCTACTGATCGGAGTTCACCATGAAGAAACTGTTTGCCTCCCTCGCCCTCGCCGCCGTTGTTGCCCCCGTCTGGGCCGCCACCCAGACCGTCACGCTGTCCGTACCGGGCATGACCTGCTCCGCCTGCCCGATCACTGTCAAGAAGGCGATTTCCAAGGTCGAAGGCGTCAGCAAAGTTGACGTGACTTTCGAGACACGCCAAGCGGTCGTCACCTTCGACGATGCCAAGACCAGCGTGCAGAAGCTGACCAAGGCAACCGCAGACGCGGGCTATCCGTCCAGCGTCAAGCAGTGAGTCACTGAAAACGGCACCGCAGCACAACGGACGTCATTGTCTGGCGCCACAAACGATAAAGGATCTGTTGCATGACCCATCTAAAAATCACCGGCATGACTTGCGACTCGTGCGCGGCGCACGTCAAGGAAGCGCTGGAAAAAGTGCCAGGCGTGCAGTCGGCGCTGGTGTCCTATCCGAAGGGCACAGCGCAACTCGCCATCGTGCCGGGCACATCGCCGGACGCGCTGACTGCCGCCGTGGCCGGACTGGGCTACAAGGCAACGCTAGCCGATGCGCCACTGGCGGACAACCGCGTCGGACTGCTCGACAAGGTGCGGGGATGGATGGCCGCCGCCGAAAAGCACAGTGGCAACGAGCCCCCGGTGCAGGTAGCGGTCATTGGCAGCGGTGGAGCCGCGATGGCGGCGGCGCTGAAGGCCGTCGAGCAAGGCGCGCAGGTCACGCTGATCGAGCGCGGCACCATCGGCGGCACCTGCGTCAATGTCGGCTGTGTGCCGTCCAAGATCATGATCCGCGCCGCCCACATCGCCCATCTGCGCCGGGAAAGCCCGTTCGATGGCGGTATTGCGGCAACTGTGCCTACGATTGACCGCAGTAAGCTGCTGGCCCAGCAGCAGGCCCGCGTCGACGAACTGCGGCACGCCAAGTACGAAGGCATCCTGGGCGGTAATCCGGCCATCACCGTTGTGCACGGTGAGGCGCGCTTCAAGGACGACCAGAGCCTTACCGTCCGTTTGAACGAGGGTGGCGAGCGCGTCGTGATGTTCGACCGCTGCCTGGTCGCCACGGGTGCCAGCCCGGCGGTCCCGCCGATTCCGGGGTTGAAAGAGTCACCCTACTGGACTTCCACCGAGGCCCTGGCGAGCGACACCATTCCCGAACGCCTTGCCGTAATCGGCTCGTCGGTGGTGGCGCTGGAGCTGGCGCAAGCCTTTGCCCGGCTGGGCAGCAAGGTCACGGTCCTGGCGCGCAATACCTTGTTCTTCCGTGAAGACCCGGCCATCGGCGAGGCGGTGACAGCCGCTTTCCGTGCCGAGGGCATCGAGGTGCTGGAGCACACGCAAGCCAGCCAGGTCGCCCATATGGACGGTGAATTCGTGCTGACCACCACGCACGGTGAATTGCGCGCCGACAAACTGCTGGTTGCCACCGGTCGGACACCGAACACGCGCAGCCTCGCGCTGGACGCAGCGGGGGTCACTGTCAATGCGCAAGGTGCCATCGTCATCGACCAAGGCATGCGCACGAGCAACCCGAACATCTACGCGGCCGGCGACTGCACCGACCAGCCGCAGTTCGTCTATGTGGCGGCAGCGGCCGGCACCCGTGCCGCGATCAACATGACCGGCGGCGATGCGGCGCTCGACCTGACCGCAATGCCGGCCGTGGTGTTCACCGATCCGCAAGTGGCGACCGTGGGCTACAGCGAGGCGGAAGCCCACCACGACGGGATCGAGACCGACAGCCGCACCTTGACCTTGGACAACGTGCCGCGTGCGCTCGCCAACTTCGACACACGCGGCTTCATCAAGTTGGTTATCGAGGAAGGCAGCCATCGGCTGATCGGCGTACAGGCGGTCGCGCCGGAAGCGGGTGAACTGATCCAGACGGCGGCTCTGGCCATTCGCAACCGCATGACGGTGCAGGAACTGGCCGACCAGTTGTTCCCCTACCTGACGATGGTCGAGGGGTTGAAGCTCGCGGCGCAGACCTTCAACAAGGATGTGAAGCAGCTTTCCTGCTGCGCCGGGTGAGAAAAAGGAGGTGTTCAATGAACGCCTACACGGTGTCCCGGCTGGCTCTTGATGCCGGGGTGAGCGTGCATATCGTGCGCGACTACCTGCTGCGCGGATTGCTGCGCCCGGTGGCGTGCACACCAGGCGGCTACGGCTTGTTCGATGACGCCGCCTTGCAACGGCTGTGCTTCGTGCGGGCGGCCTTCGAGGCGGGCATCGGCCTCGACGCGCTGGCGCGGCTGTGCCGGGCGCTGGATGCGGCGGACGGCGACGAAGCGGCCGCGCAGCTTGCCCTGCTGCGTCAGTTCGTCGAGCGTCGGCGCGAAGCGTTGGCCGATCTGGAAGTGCAGTTGGCCACCCTGCCGACCGAGCCGGCACAGCACGCGGAGAGTCTGCCATGAACAACCCCGAGCGCTTGCCGTCCGAGACGCACAAACCGATCACCGGCTACCTGTGGGGCGGACTGGCTGTGCTGACTTGCCCCTGCCACCTGCCCATCCTCGCTGTCGTGCTGGCCGGCACAACCGCCGGTGCTTTCCTCGGCGAGCATTGGGTCATCGCGGCGCTCGGTTTGACCGGCCTGTTCCTTCTGTCCCTGTCGCGGGCGTTGCGGGCATTCAGGGAAAGAGAATGAGCGCTTTCCGGCCGGATGGATGGACGACGCCGGACATCGAGCGCGAAGGCGTCGGCCGCGACGGCGAGCCGGGGCAGGCGTACAGCACGACCACCGACGACGCCGACCTGGCCGCCTTCGAGGAACGTGGCCGCGAGGACCGTCACCAGTTCCGCTTCATCGTCTCGCCGGAAGATGCCGCCGAGCTGGAAGACCTGCGGCGCTACACCCGCGACCTGATGACCCGCATGGAAGCCGATTTGGGCACGAGACTCGATTGGGTTGCCGTCGATCACTGGAACACCGACAACCCGCACACCCATGTCGTCTTGCGCGGCAAGGACGACACCGGCAAAGACCTCATCATCTCGCAGGAGTACATCACGCGCGGCATGCGCGAACGTGCCGCCGAACTCGCCACCGAATGGCTCGGGCCTCGCACCGAGCTGGAGATCCAGCGCAGCATGGCGCGCGAGGTGGAACAGGAACGGTGGACGGGGTTGGACCGTACCCTACAGCGTGAAGCGGCGGACGGCCTGGTGCATGTCGAACACTTCAACGAACCCCGGCTGCAACGCCAGCGCCTGCTGCTGGTTGGCCGCCTGCAACGCTTGCAGCGCATGGGACTAGCGAGTGAAAGCCAGCCTGGTGTGTGGGCCGTTCATGCCGACGCGGAACCAACGCTGCGCGCGATGGGCGAGCGCGGCGACATCATCCGCACCATGCAACGGGCCATGAGCGGCCAGCCGCGCGAGCTGGCTGTCTTCGAGCCAGGTGAGGACGGCCGAACCGTCATCGGCCGGGTGGCCGCCAAGGGGCTGGCCGACGAACTGCTCGACCGGGGCTATCTGATCATCGACGGCGTGGATGGCAAGGCCCACTATGTCGCGCTCAACGCCCGCGACGCACCCGGCAACTACCCGACCGGCGCTGTGGTGGAAGTGCACGGTTCCGCCGAGGTGCGGACGGCGGACAGGAACATCGCCGCGCTGGCGAGCGATGGGCTGTATCGCACCGATCATCACCTGGCGATTGCACAAGGTCAGGCGCAGGCCGGCCGCGATCCGCAGGAAGTCGTTGCGGCCCATGTCCGTCGGCTGGAAGCCCTGCGCCGGGCCGGTATCGTGGAGCGTGTGGCCGAGGGGCTGTGGAAGGTGCCGGACGATCTGCCCGCACGCGGGCATCAGTATGACGCGCAGCGCCTGGGCGGCGTGGCCGTGGAGTTGAAATCGCACCTGCCCATCGAGCGGCAGGCTCACGTGATCGGGGCTACCTGGCTGGATCAGCAGTTGATCGGTGGCGGCAAGAGATTTGGAGATTTTGGCTTTGGCAGCGAGGTCAAGGACGCGCTACAGAATCGGGCAGATTTCCTGGCCAAACAGGGACTGGCCGAGCGGCGCGGCCAGCGGGTGATCCTGGCGCGCAACCTGCTGGCGACGCTGCGCAATCGGGAACTGACGCAGGCCGCGCAGGACATTGCCACCGAAACCGGGCTGGAGCATCGCTCAGTGGCCGACGAGGAACTGCTGCGCGAGCGCGTGCTGCACGCCGACGAGACGCCGGTGGCGATGCTCAAGCCGGGCCACGGCAAGACGCACCGCGCCTACCTGTGGAGCTACTGCACGACGCAGACCAGCAGCGTGCAGGCGGTGGTATTCGACTTCGCCGAGACGCGCGGCGGGCAGCATGTGCGCGACTTCCTGGGCCTGCCCGGCAGCGCCAGCCAACCCGGCTGGCAAGGCAGCCTGGTCACCGACGACTTCAGTGGCTACAAAGCGCTGTTCGAGCTGGGCGTCACCGAGGCGGGCTGCATGGCGCACGCGCGGCGTAAGTTCCACGAGCTGTGGGCCAACCACCAAAGCGTGGTGGGCGAGCAGGCGCTGAAGTTCTTCGGTGAGCTGTACGAGGTGGAGCGCGAAGTCGCGAACCTGGACATCGCGGGTCGGCTGGAGGGCCGACGACGACGGTCACGCCAAGTCGCCGACGCGCTGCACCAGTGGCTACGGCAACAGCGGCAGAAGGTGCCCGACGGCTCGGCCACGGCCCGCGCCATCGACTACAGCCTCAAGCGCTGGGCGGCGCTGACGCGCTACCTCGACGACGGCGAACTGCCGATCGACAACAACTGGGTGGAGAACCGCATCCGGCCGATCGCGCTGGGGCGGCAGAACTGGCTGTTCGCCGGGAGCTTGCGCGCCGGCAAGCGGGCCGCGGCGGTGATGAGCCTGGTGCACTCGGCCAAGCTCAACGGGCACGACCCGTACGCCTACCTCAAGGACGTGTTGGCCAGGCTGCCAACGCACCCGGCGAGCCGGATCAACGAGCTACTGCCGCATCGGTGGCGGCCGCCGGGCGCCTCGGGCTGAGCAGACGGCCCGTCGTCAAGATGGGTTGGCCGGACGCTTACTGCGGAACCAATGAGAACTGCGATTAGCTTTGGTTCTGGTGCACGCTCAAGCGTCGTCGTCTAGGTCCCACAATTTGGACGGCGCGCTGTAGCAGCCCCTACAAGCGTTCGCACACGCTTCTCGCTACCCATGTACTCGCAGCGCCGTGATCGCTTGCTGTAGGCCTCCTACAGCGTGTCGCAACTGCTGTCCCATGCATTGCGCGCTGCGCGTTGCACTCCCCGCGTTCTGTGTAAGTCGGTGCTGACCTGCGGACCTGAAATCGACGCCATGCCTATGGGAATTGAAGCCTGTACGGCTTCACGCAGGCCAGCGAAGGAACCGTGTTCAGCAACGCTGCGGACGTGCGGCAAGGCGGACGTTGTCGAAGTCGACCGTCTCGCGCTTGACTGTCCATGCCTCTTTGGCGATGTACGAGAGCCAACCCGTGTCGTACATGGGCTGCACATCGATCTGATGCCCGCCAATCCCCGTCTGCATCCAGGCCCGCTTTGCCTCTGCTGCAAGCTGCTGTGTAGAGACCCTGGCCGGCGTGACAATCACGCAGTGATAGTGAAGCTGCTGCTTTGCGCCTTGCCCCTCGATCATCGGGATGTACGTGAGTTCGCGGTTGAAGCGGCTTGCGGCATTGCCGAGGATCGCGTGATCGAGGCGACGGCGGAACTTGGCAAAGGCGCGCTTTGCCCATGCGATCTTGGCGTCGTGCGCAAGCTCTCCTGATGGAGTCATGGCGTACATCCGATTGATGTCGAACGTAAGGGTCACTGCGTAGTGGGCAGTGTGCTCCGTCACCGCCGGCGTTGCGTCAAGAAGCCACTGCCGTACGTCGGAGCGCAGCTTGATTGCGGCTCGCGAGTGTGTGGCAGTTGGCAGGGTGCTCATATCTATAGTTATGCAAGTCTTTGGTTTTCACCGCTGAAATGCGGCAAAAACCGGTCGACCTCGTACGCTGACCGAAAGCACACTCGTCCTACACGTTCAACAACTGGAGTAGGAAATGAGTGCACTGTCGAAGCTGAAGCTGGTTGCGGCTCACGCCGAGAAGAAGTCGCCGATGGTTCTGCGTAGGGCGAAGCTGACTGGGAAGATCGCGGACCAGATCGCTGCAGCCAATGCAGCGGCCGAAGGCAGCATCTAGGGGTCGTTTGCGGGAGGGGGCGGAATCCTACGCTAAGGCTTTGGCCAGCGATATTCTCCGGTGAGATTGATGTGTTCCCATCCGAGCGGCGAAACATGGGCCAAGAGATCGGGCGATAGCAGCTTTCCATCGCGTTTCTGGTTTGCAACGACCTCGCCGAGCTTCATGGTGTTCCAGAAGATGATGATGGCGGCGAGCAGATTCATGCCGGCGATGCGGTAATGCTGGCCTTCGGCGGAACGGTCGCGGATTTCACCGCGGCGGTGGAAGCTGATTGCCCGCTTCAGCGCATGATGAGCTTCGCCTTTGTTGAGCCCGATCTGGGCACGCCGTTGGAGTTCGGCATCCAGAATCCAGTCGATCATGAACAGGGTGCGCTCGACGCGACCGACTTCCCGCAGGGCTGTCGCGAGCTCGTTCTGCCGCGGATAGGAGGCGAGTTTCCGCAGAATCTGGCTTGGCGCGACGGTCCCGGCAGCAATGGTGGCGGCGATGCGCAGGATGTCGGGCCAATTGCGCTCGATCATGGCTTGGTTGACCTTTCCGCCGATCAACGCTCGCAGGTGCGCCGGGGCGGCCGACGGATTGAACGCGTAGAGCCGTTTGGATGGCAGGTCGCGGATGCGCGGAGCGAACCGGTAGCCGAGAATGGCACATGCGGCAAAGACGTGATCGGTGAAGCCGCCCGTGTCGGTGAACTGCTCGCGGATATGGCGTCCAGCATCGTTCATCAGCAGGCCATCGAGGATGTAAGGCGCTTCGCTTGCCGTTGCAGGAATCACCTGGGTTGCGAACGGCGCATATTGGTCGGAGACGTGGCTATAGGCTTTCAGGCCCGGGGTATTGCCATATTTCGCGTTGACCAGGTTCATGGCCTCACCTTGCTCTGTAGCGACGAAGAACTGTCCGTCGCTCGAAGCCGACGTGCCCATGCCCCAGAACCGGGCCATGGGTAACGCTGCCTGTGCCTCGACCACCATGGCCAGCGCCCGGTCATAGGCTTCGCCCTCGACATGCCACCGTCCAATGCGGATCAATTCCCAGAAGGTGTGGGTGTTTGTCGCATCCGCCATTTTGCGCAAGCCGAGGTTGATCCCTTCCGCCAAGATAACGTTCATTAGCCCGATCCGGTCAGCGCAGGGTGCTCCTGTGCGCAGATGGGTGAACGCTTCGGTGAAGCCGGTCGCCGCATCCACCTCCAGCAGGAGATCGGTGATGCGCGTGGGCGGGATCTGCTTGTAGAGATCGAGCACCAGATCTTCGGCGCCTGTCGGCGCGGCGGCTTCGAGTTTCTCGATATGCAGAACGCCGTTTTCAATCGACCCGCCCGGGATCGTGCCTGCGCGAGCGGCACGGCCAAGCTCGCGCAACCGCATGTCGAGGCGAGCTTGCCGGTCTGCCAGCCATTCCTCCGGCCGCAATGGCACAGCGAGACGACCGCCTTCCGCGATGGATTGTGCCGGAACGAGTGCGTGTTTCAGATCGCCATAGCGCCGGGACCTAGTAAGCCAGACATCTCCGGAGCGGAACGCATCGCGCAGATGGAACAGCACCGCGATCTCCCATAGGCGAGCGTCGCCAGCCCTCTGGGCCCGAAGGTGGCGATGCCATTTCGAGCTGGGCCGCAAGAAGCTGGTCATCGCGGCATCGTTCAAACCGGTACGAAGGGCCGTCACCGCTTCCAGAAGCGGCAGTGCAACGGGCGCAGCTCGCAGATCGAGCAGGCGCAACATGCGTGGAGCGTATCGGCGGAAGCGGTGATAACCGTCGAGCACATGATTGAGCGGATCGTCGGCCATGGTGGCGGTCAGCCTGGTTGCCATTGCAACAAGGGTTTTTAAGCCGTCCCACCCTGACCCACTCGCGATGACATCGCCCAGCGGCTGGCCATCATCCTGTGCATCGACCAGGGCGCCCCCGATCTCGGCGAAGGATTTCAGGGTGTCACGCACCACCCCCGCTTCGTCTGCGACCTTTGCATGGCAAATACGCTCCGAAGCACGGTAGAGACGGCCGACGATCCGGTCGTGGGTTTCGACCACTGCGTCGGCCAACATCGCCTGCCATTCCGAGACGCAAACAGCCAAGATCGCAAGCCGCCTGTCCTCCGGGAGATCGCGCATGCCGTCGGCATAATACCGTTCACCCTGCCTGCGCAGACGAGTCACCCGATGGGCAGGAACGCCGGCAAGCAGATCCTCGGGGAGATCGATGCGTTGCAGATATTCGAGCCGGTCGAGCAGCCGGTTGGCCGACGAAGAGTTCGAGCCAGGCTCGAACTGGCGCAGCCACACAAAACGGGTCACCCGATCATCAGCCGTCTCCTCGAGCAATGCCAGCAACTGTTCTCGGATCGACATAGGCAGCCGACTGGCGATCCTCGTCTCGATGCGTCGCTCGGCATCGACGAGAGCCGCGGCACAAAGCCGCTCGATCGTGGATGTCGCGGGAAGGACAGTGCGGGTGCGTCGGCACTCGGCTACGAAGCGACGGGCGATATCCTCGTTCGACACCGCCATCTCGGCTTCTCGGAACAACCATTCCTTCAGCTCGCTCGCACCACGTCCGGAGAAGGTGCGGAAGCCGTAGAGCCCCCGTAACTCGGCAAGATGCTCGTGCCGTGTTTCCTCGCGGGCAGCATAGTCTACGAGATCGTCGGCACCCAGGCCAAGCTGCGCTCCGATAAATTCGATGACCTCTGCAGGGATCAGTTCGCCTGGAGCCAGCACCCGGCCGGGATAGCGCAGGACACACAATTGCAGGGCGAAGCCGAACCTGTTGTGAGCGCGCCGACGCAGCCTGATATGCCCAAGGTCTTCATCACTCAGCGTATAGTGCTTGAGCAAATCCGTCTGTGAAGTCGGCAAGCGCAACAGCGCGTCTTTCTGCCGATCGGTTAGAGTGACGCGACGCGGCATACATGTTCCTTTTTCAAAATCTGATAGCGTTCAAGACGCTTTGTTTATGAAGCTGGTTGAGATACATTTCCAGAGGTCAATGCAATCGTGGCCGAAGCGCCGCCTCAAACCAACGTTTGTGATACATGCTGATCGGATATGCCCGCGTCTCCAAAGCCGATGGCTCGCAGTCTCTCGACCTGCAGCACGACGCCTTGCGCGCCGCAGGTGTCGAACGGGACAATATCTATGATGATCTTGCTTCCGGCGGTCGTGATGATCGCCCTGGCTTGACTGCCTGCCTCAAGTCATTGCGTGACGGCGATGTGCTGGTGGTCTGGAAGCTCGATCGCCTCGGACGATCGCTTGCCCATCTGGTCAACACGGTGAAGGAGCTGTCAGACCGCAAGATCGGCCTGCGGGTTCTGACTGGAAAGGGCGCTCAGATCGACACCACGACTGCGTCCGGTCGCATGGTGTTCGGAATCTTCGCCACCTTGGCCGAGTTCGAGCGGGATCTGATCCGAGAGCGCACCATGGCGGGTCTCGCCTCCGCGAGAGCGCGCGGTCGCAAGGGCGGACGAAAATTCGCGCTCACCAAAGCTCAGGTGCGTCTCGCGCAAGCCGCCATGGCCCAGCGCGATACTTCAGTTTCCGATCTCTGCAAGGAACTCGGCATCGAGCGCGTCACTCTCTACCGATATGTCGGTCCCAAAGGCGAGCTCAGAGACCATGGAAAGCATGTTCTCGGACTTACGTAGCAACTCGTTTCTTTTCGCAGGTTGAGCCACCTCCGCGCTTCATCAGAAAACTGAAGGAACCTCCATTGAATCGAACTAATATTTTTTTTGGTGAATCGCATTCTGACTGGTTGCCTGTCAGAGGCGGAGAATCTGGTGATTTTGTTTTTCGACGTGGTGACGGGCATGCCTTCGCGAAAATCGCACCTGCTTCCCGCCGCGGTGAGCTCGCTGGAGAGCGTGACCGCCTCATTTGGCTCAAAGGTCGAGGTGTGGCTTGCCCCGAGGTGATCAACTGGCAGGAGGAACAGGAGGGTGCATGCTTGGTGATAACGGCAATTCCGGGAGTACCGGCGGCTGATCTGTCTGGAGCGGATTTGCTCAAAGCGTGGCCGTCAATGGGGCAGCAACTTGGCGCTGTTCACAGCCTATCGGTTGATCAATGTCCGTTTGAGCGCAGGCTGTCGCGAATGTTCGGACGCGCCGTTGATGTGGTGTCCCGCAATGCCGTCAATCCCGACTTCTTACCGGACGAGGACAAGAGTACGCCGCAGCTCGATCTTTTGGCTCGTGTCGAACGAGAGCTACCGGTGCGGCTCGACCAAGAGCGCACCGATATGGTTGTTTGCCATGGTGATCCCTGCATGCCGAACTTCATGGTGGACCCTAAAACTCTTCAATGCACGGGTCTGATCGACCTTGGGCGGCTCGGAACAGCAGATCGCTATGCCGATTTGGCACTCATGATTGCTAACGCCGAAGAGAACTGGGCAGCGCCAGATGAAGCAGAGCGCGCCTTCGCTGTCCTATTCAATGTATTGGGGATCGAAGCCCCCGACCGCGAACGCCTTGCCTTCTATCTGCGATTGGACCCTCTGACTTGGGGTTGATGTTCATGCCGCCTGTTTTTCCTGCTCATTGGCACGTTTCGCAACCTGTTCTCATTGCGGACACCTTTTCCAGCCTCGTTTGGAAAGTTTCATTGCCAGACGGGACTCCTGCAATCGTCAAGGGATTGAAACCTATAGAAGACATTGCTGATGAACTGCGCGGGGCCGACTATCTGGTATGGCGCAATGGGAGGGGAGCAGTCCGGTTGCTCGGTCGTGAGAACAATCTGATGTTGCTCGAATATGCCGGGGAGCGAATGCTCTCTCACATCGTTGCCGAGCACGGCGACTACCAGGCGACCGAAATTGCAGCGGAACTAATGGCGAAGCTGTATGCCGCATCTGAGGAACCCCTGCCTTCTGCCCTTCTCCCGATCCGGGATCGCTTTGCAGCTTTGTTTCAGCGGGCGCGCGATGATCAAAACGCAGGTTGTCAAACTGACTACGTCCACGCGGCGATTATAGCCGATCAAATGATGAGCAATGCCTCGGAACTGCGTGGGCTACATGGCGATCTGCATCATGAAAACATCATGTTCTCCAGTCGCGGCTGGCTGGTGATAGATCCCGTCGGTCTGGTCGGTGAAGTGGGCTTTGGCGCCGCCAATATGTTCTACGATCCGGCTGACAGAGACGACCTTTGTCTCGATCCTAGACGCATTGCACAGATGGCGGACGCATTCTCTCGTGCGCTGGACGTCGATCCGCGTCGCCTGCTCGACCAGGCGTACGCTTATGGGTGCCTTTCCGCAGCTTGGAACGCGGATGGAGAAGAGGAGCAACGCGATCTAGCTATCGCGGCCGCGATCAAGCAGGTGCGACAGACGTCATACTAGATATCAAGCGACTTCTCCTATCCCCTGGGAACACATCAATCTTACCGGAGAATATCGTTGGCCAAAGCCTTAGCGTAGGATTTCGCCCTCTCCCGCAAACGACCCCATCTACGCTTCCAAGCGTGCCAAGTTCGTGCAGCACAGCGAGACCGGCGAGCGGAAGCAGATCGAGATCGCTACGCGCGTGAAGCCGTGGTGGTGGAAGTCGCCGACTGGGAAGGTCGTGGTCGCAGTGCGCTATGGCGCTGCAAGGATCGAGTTGGCGAAGGGAAAGAACGCCATCGAGGTCGGCAGTATGGGCGATCTGGTCGCGGCGCTCGAAGCCGTTAAGGAGGCTGTGGCAGCAGGCGAACTCGACTCGCAGATCGAGCAGGCCAGCGGCGCCCTACGTGCCGGGTTTGCAAAGAAGAAGTGAACTGCTGACGGATCGCACGGCCACGACGCTATCGCTGTTGGAAGCGCGCTTCGCGGGAGAAGGATGTTGATCGGTTGATCGGTTGATCGATTTTCGACGAGCCTTGGAGTGGCCCAGCTTTGTTAAGGCTTTCGGATGGATTTTCCCTTGCCTCTTTCAGCAACGATAAATTCCAGCCATCGAACACCTTGAGTCCGGCTCGGGTTCCAATGGGAATGTGTGGTGCCAGCCGGAACGAGCAGGCTGTCACCGGGTTTCAGGGTAACGGGTTCCTTGCCCTCTTCCTGGAACACCGGTGTCCCGGAAAGTACATAGAAGGTTACCGCCGCCGGATGGTAATGGCGACGGTTGATACCGCCCGGCTCGTACTTCACGTCGATGACGATGAACTCGAGGTTCTCCGCGCCGTCCACTCCGCGCACCACGAGGTCGTTGGGTGTGACCCCGGTCTTTTGCGGGACGTCTTTCGGATCCTGCGCGTAGGCTGCGGACACAGCGAGAGCTGCGCCGGACAGGGCAGCGAGGAGCTTGGTGCGTCGGTTCATTACGGAGTCCATTCACATCACTGATGGACGGTAGCCTACACTGCGAGCTATGCTTGCGGTATCGATTCTCGTCGATCTTATATACCTTTCAGAGCATAGCCAATGAGCCCCACAGACGCTGTCGCCAGGCACGTGACCCTGCGGGAGCTGCGGCTGCTTCTCGCGGTCGCCCGATCGGGCAGCATCCTCAAGGCCGCGAACGAGATCGGACTCACGCAGCCCGCGTTGTCGCGATCCATCGCAGATCTGGAGGGCGCGTTCGGGGTGCGGCTATTCGATCGCACCAATCGCGGCGTTGCCCCGACTCCGCACGGCGAGGTTCTGCTGCGTCGTGCAACGGGAGTCTTTGAGGAGCTTCGTCAGGCCGTCAATGAACTGCGTGCCTTGGCCGACGCAGCCCATGGCGAGCTGCGCATCGGCGGCACACCGGCCATGTGTGCGGGGCTGCTGCCTCGCATCATCGGCACCGTCCGGAGCGACCGCCCCAGATTGCAGTTTCATGTCGCAGAGCTCGAGTCAGGTAAGTTGGCGAGTGAAGTTGTCGGCAGGTCGCTCGATCTGGGTCTCGGTCGCGAGCATGCTGTCAGGGAGAGCCACGACCTGGTCTTCGAGGGACTGTTCGAAGATCGGCTGTTCGTCGTCGCGGGATCGCAGCATCCCTTGGCTGAGCGACGATCGATTTCCCTGGAGGAAACCCTGCGTCATCACTGGGTGCTGCCCACGGAAGGGGCGGTCACAGCGCATCTTCAGGGCGAATTTGGTCGACAAGGACTGGCCATCCCGGAGGCAGCGATCACCACGATGTCCATGCTTGTCCGATGCGAGCTGATCGCGACGGGATCTTTCCTCACCGTCATGTACGGTTCAGTTCTCCGATTCGGGAACGCGCCGAAGTCTTTGCGTGTCCTGCCGGTTGATCTGCCGTCCGGCATACCAGTGGGAGTTATTCGCTTGAAGAATCGAACCCTTGCGCCAAGCGCCGAGATGTTCATCCAGGCGAGCCGCCGGATGGTCCGGTCCATGCCTTCACTGAGCGCAAGTCAGCTGCGG
This sequence comes from Burkholderia sp. BCC0506, assembly GCF_902833145.1. Lineage (GTDB taxonomy): Bacteria > Pseudomonadota > Gammaproteobacteria > Burkholderiales > Burkholderiaceae > Burkholderia. The sequence continues at coordinate 57,826 of NZ_CADFEN010000019.1, forward strand.
CGGGCTCGGCCGTGATAGGGCCTCATGTCGGCAGGTTCTTCCTCGACGCGGTTGACATCGGCAGCGGCAATGTGAGCCCTGGCGACGACGGCTAAATAGCTGGTCGAGCAAGGAGGTCACGTGAGATTAGAAGAGCTGGCACTTGATGCCGTAGAGAGGCGTGTCAAGGCAATGAAGGCCAACGCTAAAGCGGCGAAGGATCGTGCGCGGCAGCTGAAGGCTCAGGCCGACATGAACGCTGAACGGCTGGAGATTCAGAAGAGCAGGGCTGAGCTGGCTAAGGCTCAGCGATCGACAGTGGTGTCTACCATCAAGCCTTACCGCTAGAGCCGAGAGAGGCTCACGAACGGTCGAGGGCTGGCACTGCGTCCACGAAATTGGCGCCATATTCTGAACGCGCACCTGCGTGCGTCGAGCCGTATCACTGAATTTCAGTGATAGCTGCGCTAGAGCCGTGGGGCCGGTGGCGGAGAGAGTGGGATTCGAACCCACGGACGGTTGCCCGTCGCCTGATTTCAAGTCAGGTGCATTCGACCACTCTGCCATCTCTCCAATCGAGGTCGCCTCGTAGTGTAGTGGGCAGCTTCGGAAGCCTAGCTGTGATGTCCAGGGACGTTGTTGAGTCGGTCGAAGGGTACGCCGCCAATCGCAGAGTGGTGTCGGTGGTGGTTGTAGAAGTGGAGCCAGCCGGGCAGCGCCAGGCGTCGTTCGGCCTCTGAACCGTAAAACCTGGCATAGGCCCAGCCGTCCCCGAGCGTGCGGTGGAATCGCTCGATCTTCCCGTTCGTCTGCGGCCGGTAGGGGCGTGTCCGCTTGTGTCGGATGCCGAGCCGAGCGCAGAAGTCCCTCCATGCGTGGGATCTGTATGCCGACCCGTTGTCGGATAGGACTCGCTCGACGGTCACGCCTCGTTCGGCGAACCAGGCCACGGCGCGTTCGAGAACTCCCACCGCTGTGCTCGCCTGCTCATCCGACCAGATTTCTGCGTATGCGACGCGGGAGTGGTCGTCGATGACTGTGTGAACGAACGCCGTCCCGGTGCGCGGCTTGTGATCTTTTCCTCGTGGTAATCCCGGAGTCGCGAGCTTGTTCCGTGCGCCTTGCTGCCGACCTACGTAACGATGTCCACCGCCGTCGGGGATGTTGCCGAACTTCGTGACATCGACATGAATCAACGATCCCGGATGAGGATGCTCATATCGCCGCAATGGCTCGCCAGTGACACGATCGATATGCGAGAGGCGGTTCACGCGGCAACGGACGAGGACCGCGTGAACAGTCGACGTCGAGAGACCAAGTCGCGCAGCGATCTGGGCTGGCCCCAGTCGAAGCCGCCAGCGCAGGTTGATGATCTTCTTCTTGACATGCTCGGGCGTCCTGCCTGGGATCCGGTGCGGCTTGCTGGAGCGATCCTGCATCCCAAACTCACCCTCTTCCCGGTAGCGGCCTGCCCATTTCCGGGCAGTGATCGGGGAGACCATGAACATCTTTGCGGCGATCGTGGCCGGATAGCCGTCTTCGACAATCAGCCGAGCTAACCGGAGACGGGCACGAGGAGTGAGAAGAGCGTTCGGATGGGTCATCAATTGGCCTCCGCCGCGGTCTTCGTAAGCGCGCGTCTGGTGAGAAGCATGATGACGAGAGCGATCGCTGTCAGCACCGAAGCGACCCAAACCGGCGCGAGCAGCCCCAGCCCGGTCGCGAGCCCGAGCGCACCAAGCACGGGCCCCGCTGCAGCTCCGATATTCAATGCTGCGGTTGCGTACGAACCGCCCATCGTTGGCGCACCCGATGCTGCATACAGCACACGCGTGATCAGAGTACTGCCGACGCCGAACGACAGGAATCCCTGAACGAGGACGAGGACGATAAGCGCAACGGGATGAGATGCGACCACTGCCAACACGATCCAGCCTGTCAGCAATAGCGGTCCGCCGACTGCGAGCACGAGGCCAGGTCGTTGATCTGATAGTCGTCCTGCGATCGTGACGCCAAGGAACGATCCGATGCCGAACATCACCAGCGCGACGGACACCCACGCTTCGGCCAAGCCCGCGGTCTCGGTCACGATGGGTGCCAGGAAGGTGAATGCCGCAAAGGTCCCTCCGTTGATCAGCGCTCCGAGTGCCATGGCCAGGATGAGCCGCGGCGTCGCCAACTGGCTGAGCTCGACACGGAGCCTTGGTGAGGTCGCGCTAGTCTCGCTCCGACCAACATTGTTCGTGACGCCACGAATGACTCCAACGGCCGCGGGAATACAGAGGATGGCGATCGCCCAGAACGTCGTTCGCCAGCCCAGCGCTGTGCCGAGCAGTGCCCCGGCGGGGACGCCCACGACGGTTGCGATCGTCGTGCCGGAGAGCAGGATCGACAGTGCACGCCCCTTCTGGTTCGCTGGCACGAGGGTAGTGGCCGTGCTCAGTGCTACGGCGAGGAATCCTGCGTTTGCGAGAGCGCTGAGCACCCGGGTGATGAGCAGGAGAGAGAACACTGGTGTCATCGCTCCGATGACGTGGCTTCCCGCGAACACGAGAAGGCAAACGATCAATGTGAGCCGCGGTGGCCAACGGCGAGCGAATGCCGCCATCACTGGCGCGCCGACGACCATACCGACTGCGAATGCGGAGGTCAGCAGGCCCGCAGTGCCGACCGAGACGTCAAGTTCGGTCGCGATCGCGGGGAGCAATCCCGCGAGCATGAATTCTGAAGTGCCCATGACGAAGACCGCCAGGGCAAGCATGTAGAGGGCAAAAGGCATCGAGTACTCCGAGGTGTGAGATCAAGAAATGGTTCTTCTTGTCACCACGGCCAGCGCCCCGGGTACGCCAGACATACGCCCACACAGATCGTGGGCGTCGTAACTAGTGGTTCAAGGGGCTGGCGGTGTGACCGACAACCCCTGACCTGTCTGATTCGGGACTCGACATGCCCCAAACTCTAACATGCCTTCAATGGCAAGCGGTCTGGACAGATACTTCTTGAATCGGCACGGTGTCATTACGGGCGGGGGCCAGAACAACGTCCCTGGACATCACACCTAGCTGACCGCATTCTTTGCAAGTCTTTGCAAGCCGCGCTCGCTCGCCATGGAGCGAAAAAACCCTTGTAAATCAACGCGACGCTCGCGTCGCTTGCCAGATGCGCAGTCTTTCAAGGGCAACGCTTCAAAAAATCACGTTGCAGTATTTTCCGTTTTCTGAGGCGACCCCCTCTATGGCCCCGAGAAGGGGCCAGAAAGGCCCGCCAGGGCCTCGTAGCCTAGCGGCGAGGGCCACCGGCCCGGTGAGCGTCGGGAAGGCGCTGGAAGCCCGCCAGGGGCGAGACGGGCGGCCGTGGCCGCCTGGCTCGATGCGTAGCACGACATAGCCGGTTCTCGCGGCCGCCGGCCGGGAGAATCCCCCGCAGCTTGGCCCCTCAAATGTCAAAGAGTGGATCTCATCGTCGGAAGTGGCGATGCGAGATCCAGCGGCGGCCGTCATCGTCGGAACTGGCGATGGGGCCCTCGGGGCATCGTTGGATGTGGCGATGGTCGACCGTGGCCAGGACGTGGCCAGCCTCGCCGGAAGTGACGATGCTGCAGCTCGACGTGCGCGAGCTGGTGCGCGGTACTGCCTCGCCGGAAGTGGCGATGCTCGAGAAAAAAAGCCGCCTCGATCTCGGGCGGCTCCAGGGGAGGGCAGGGGGGCGATCACCGCTTGCAATGCACCAGGTCGTCGTTCACCCACGCACTTTCGACCAGGCCGTTTTCGCGCAGCTCGTCGCACGCTTCGCCTACCTGCTCGCGCCACTTCTTCGGCCGGGTGGAATCCGAGCCGCACATCAGCCGGAACGTCTCCAGCTTGAGCGGGTACGGCTCCTTGTGGGTGGCGAAGTAGTCGAACATGCGCCGCGCGGTGGGCGACAGCTTGCGGTACTTCTCCCACACGAATTTCGTGTAGTGGTCGCCGGCGAACAGCACCACGATTTCGGCGTCGATCTCGACCTGGCAGCGCGACGTGCGCTTGCCGCGATCCAGGACGCGGAAGCGCCGGATCAGCGACACCGATTCGAGCCGGCCGATGCGTTGGGATGAGAACTGCATGGCCGACGCCTGGAGCCGCGTCAGGCATTCCTCGGCCCTTGTGTAGTACCGACCGTTGATTGACCAGTCCAAGTCCTGGCAAAGCTCGTAGAACGTGAAGGAAACCGGCTCTCCGAGCGCGGTGCGCTTCGCGTACTCCAGCACCTGGGCGAATACCAGCTCGTCGTCGTCGGCGCGCAGCTCGATCCCGGTGTAGGTGATCTCCACGTCTTTGTTGACGTGGTAGATCGACTGGCCTTGCAGCGCGGCGCGCGGCACCTTCTTGTTGCGGACGGTGAAGATCGCCGACCGCCCGAAGTCGTTGGGCAGTGCCCGCATGTGATCCGGCCAGGGAGCCAGGTCGAACAGCGAGAGCTGCATGTCCTTGATCTGCTGCTTCGTGTGCTTGAGCAAGGCCGTCTGCTTGGCCTCGCTGACCTTCTCGGCCAGCTCACCGCCGGCCGTTCGCTTCTTGGTCGCCATCGCACTACTCCGTTTGTCCTGGGCCAGCGCGCCGATCTGCTCGGCCATCTTGTTCACGGCGGTGCGCGGTTCGGGCGGCAGGCCCATCGTGCGCGCAAGCTCGGCCGATTCCTGCGCCATGCGCTCGGATCGCTCGACGGCGGCACTTGCCGGCGTCGGTAGCTTCGGCGGCAAAGCCGCCTCGTTGTCGCCGGCCGTGGCCGGCAGCTCGAAGAGGGAACCGGCGGGGCGGAAGGCCCCGCCGGCGCTGCCCGAGTCCCTGCGAGCGGCGGCGGTACGGGCGGCAAGGTCGGTGGCGTCGGCTTCGCTAAGCCCGCCCTCGATGAGCTTGCGCCTGTATTCCTGCTCGTTGAACTCGTTCTGCATCTAATCTCCCTCCTAGCATACTGCCCGGCCGTGGCCGGGCCTGGCCTTACTGGCCGCCGCCTGGCGCTTTGGTGTCCAGGTATTCGATTTCCTCGGCGATGAAATCGAACCCGTATTCGGTCTTGCCGTCCTTCTCGTACTTCGTCGGCTCGATGCGGCCCTGGACGAACACCTTGGAGCCTTTGCCCAGGTACTTGCCCGCGTTCTCGGCCAGGCCGCCGAACGACTTGATGCGGAAGAAGTCCGTCTGCTCCTGCTTCGCACCGGCTGCGTTGCGCCACACGCGATTGACAGCCAGGTCGAAAACGGCGCGGGCGCTGTTTTCGCTATGGCGAACGTCGGTATCGCGGGTAAGATTACCGATAAACTGGAACAGGTTGTGGCTCATTCGTCATGCTCCTTTCGCTAATGGAGTCGTCAGTTTAGCTAAACCTGCGTCCGTGGTCAAGAACTTTAGCGGCTAAAATTTTCTGCCGCCCGCACCGAGAAGGCATACGGGCCTTGTACAACTACATCTTCTTCACGAACGTGCTCCGGCTGCTCGATGAGCGGCACATGACGAAAAAGGAGCTATCGGACAGGTCGGGGGTTTCGATCTCCTTCCTGTCCGATCTCACTACTGGCAAAGCCAACCCCTCCCTAAAGGTGATGGAGGACATTGCGCAGGCCCTTGAAACTCCCCTGCCGCTCCTGCTTGAATCGACCGACCTGGACAAAGAAGCCCTTGACGCCCTGGCCGGCGGCAAGGCACCCCGAAGCCTGCCGCCAGGCTTCGAGCGCGTGGCGGCCGTGCTGCCAGAACACCAGGCGTTCATCGTCAAGAAGTGGGGCGAAGCGACAAGGAAGAAACTTAGAGGGAGTTGACGCCAGGATGTGAGAAGGGAAGGGAAGCGGCGCGGAACTGAGCCACAAGAGCCAGCCAAGTTTTAGCCGCTAAAGCCCGCCGGGGTGGCTCAACCCCCGGACAACCCATAACGCAAACGCCACGGGTTCGGCGCGAGGGCGCACGGAGCATGCGCCGCGTTGTCGCCTCTTTCGCCCCTGCAATCCGCGATGCAACGTCGCGGCCGAAGTCACCCTTGTGCGCTTCGGTGTTGCGGTCGAACTTAGTTCGATATATCGTATGAACCTGTGTAGAATGCGCGAAACGCAACGGCATACAGGGCATACGGAATGACCGACCAGAAACCAGAACACAACAGCATCAAGGAACGGGCGAAGAAGAAGCTCGAACGCGACATGGGGCCGGAGCTGCTGGCCGCCCTCAACGATCCCAAGACCGTTGAAATCATGCTCAACGCGGACGGCAAGCTCTGGCTCGAACGCCTGGGCGAGCCGATGAAGTGCATCGGCACGCTGCGCGTCGCGCAGGCGCAAGCCATCATCGAAACCATCGCGGGCTACCACGGCAAGGAAGTCACGCGCTCCAAGCCGATCCTGGAAGGCGAGCTGCCCCTTGATGGCAGTCGCTTCGCCGGCCAGCTCCCGCCGGTTGTGCCCGCACCCACCTTCGCCATTCGGAAGAAGGCCGTCGCCATCTTCACGCTCGATCAGTACGTCGAACGCGGAATCATGACCGCGCCGCAGCGCGAGGCATTGATTGCAGCGGTGCGCGCGCACCGGAACATCCTTGTGATCGGCGGCACCGGCTCGGGCAAGACCACGCTGGTGAACGCGATCATCAACGAGATGGTGATTCAAGACCCGACCGAGCGGGTTTTCATCATCGAGGACACCGGCGAAATCCAGTGCGCCGCCGAGAACTACGTCCAGTACCACACCAGCATCGACGTGAACATGACGGCGCTGCTGAAAACCACCCTCCGCATGCGCCCCGACCGAATCCTGGTCGGCGAGGTGCGCGGCCCCGAAGCCCTTGATCTGTTGATGGCCTGGAACACCGGGCACGAAGGAGGTGCTGCAACCCTGCACGCAAACAACGCCAAAGCTGGATTGGATCGGCTCGCCATGCTCATCAGCATGCACCCCGATTCCCCGAAACCCATTGAACCGCTTATCGGCGAGGCGGTTCACGTGGTTGTTCATATCGCCCGCGTCGAAGGCTCGCGGCGCATCCAGGAAATCTTGGAGGTTTCCGGGTTCGCCAACGGCCAGTACATCACCAAAACCCTCTGACTAGGAGTTACGACCAATGCAAGCAACCTTCCCGGCATTCCGCCTCAACCGCAACGCCCATGTTCTACATGGGCCTCTTCGCCCTCCTGGCGTTCTTCCTGCTGGCCCCCCAGCACGCATTCGCCTCCGAGGGCACCGGCGGCTCTCTGCCGTATGAGAGCTGGCTGACCAACCTCCGCAACTCCGTCACCGGCCCGGTGGCCTTCGCGCTGTCGATCATCGGCATCGTGGTCGCCGGCGGCATCCTCATCTTCGGCGGCGAACTCAACGGCTTCTTCCGCACGTTGATCTTCATCGTCCTGGTCATGGCCCTGCTGGTCGGCGCGCAGAACATGATGAGCACGTTCTTCGGCCGTGGCGCGGAAATCGCCGCCCTGACCGATGGCGCGCTGCACCAGGTCAAGGTCGCCGCGCTGGACGTGGCCGGCTTCCCCGGCGAAGCCGTCATGCGCTGGGCCGAGCGCGGCCACATCGCGGGGTAAGTCATGGCTCTGCGCGCGATCCCCATCCGTAGGGCCGGCAACCGAGAAAACCTGTTCATGGGCGGGGATCGTGAGCTGGTGATGTTCTCGGGCCTGCTGGCCGGCGCGCTGATTTTCAGCGCCCAAGAAGTGAGGGCAACGGTGTTCGGCATCGCCTTGTGGTTCGGCGCGCTCTTCGCGCTGCGCCTCATGGCGAAGGCCGATCCGAAGCTGCGACACGTGTACCTGCGGCACCGCCGGTACAAGCCGTACTACCCGGCTCGCAGCACGCCCTTCCGTGACAACACGCCGAGTCAAGGGAAGCAATACAAATGATCGAAGCAATCGCAATTGCCATTGCTGTGCTCGGTGCGGTTCTGTTGCTCATCCTCTTTGCCCGCATCCGGGCTGTCGATGCCGAGCTGAAGCTCAAGAAGCATCGCGCCAAGGATGCCGGCCTGGCCGATCTGCTCAATTACGCCGCCGCGGTCGATGACGGCGTGATCGTGGGCAAGAACGGCTCCTTTATGGCCGCCTGGCTGTACAAGGGGGATGACAACGCCAGCAGCACCGAGGAACAGCGGGAAATGGTGTCGTTCCGCATCAACCAGGCCCTGGCGGGCCTGGGGAACGGCTGGATGGTGCATGTCGATGCTGTGCGTCGGCCTGCGCCGAACTACTCGGAGCGGGGCGTGTCATCGTTCCCCGACTCCGTTTCCTTCGCCATTGACGAGGAACGCCGGCGCTTGTTCGAGGGCCTGGGCGCGATGTTCGAGGGCTACTTTGTCCTGACCGTCACGTGGTTCCCGCCAGTGCTGGCCCAGCGCAAGTTTGTCGAACTCATGTTCGATGACGATGCGGTGGCTCCCGACCATACGGCGCGCACTACGGGCCTGATTGCGCAGTTCAAGCGCGAGATCACCAGCCTGGAATCGCGCCTGTCCTCGGCGGTCAAGATGACGCGCCTGCGCGGCCAAAAAGTCGTGTCGGAAGAGGGCAGGGAAGTCACGCACGATGACTTCCTGAGCTGGTTGCAGTTCTGCGTGACGGGCCTCCATCACCCGGTCATGCTGCCCAGCAATCCGATGTACCTCGATGCGGTAATCGGCGGGCAAGAGCTGTGGGGCGGCGTCGTGCCCAAGATCGGGCGCAAGTTCATCCAGGTGGTCGCCATCGAAGGCTTCCCCTTGGAGTCAACGCCTGGGGTGCTCTCGGCCCTGGCCGAGCTGCCCAGCGAATACCGCTGGTCGAGCCGCTTCATCTTCATGGATCAGCACGAGTCCTTGAAGCACCTGGACAAGTTCCGCAAGAAGTGGAAGCAGAAGATTCGCGGCTTCTTCGATCAGGTGTTCAACACGAATACCGGCTCGATCAACCAGGACGCGGCCGCGATGGTCGGCGACGCCGAGGCGGCCATCGCCGAGGTCAACAGCGGCTTGGTGGCGGCCGGCTACTACACCAGCGTGGTCGTGCTGATGGACGAGGATCGGGAGCGCCTGGCGGCCTCCGCGCTCCTGGTCGAGAAGGCCGTCAACCGCCTGGCCTTCGCGGCCCGTATCGAGACGATCAACACGCTCGATGCGTACCTGGGCAGCTTGCCCGGCCACGGCGTCGAGAACGTGCGCCGGCCGCTCATCAACACGATGAACCTGGCCGACCTGCTGCCGACAAGCTCGATCTGGACGGGCAGCGCCACGGCTCCGTGCCCGATGTACCCGCCGCTGTCGCCGGCGCTCATGCACTGCGTGACGGTGGGCGCTACGCCGTTCCGCCTGAACCTGCACGTGCGCGACCTGGGCCACACCTTCATGTTCGGCCCGACCGGCGCAGGCAAATCGACGCACCTGGGCATCATCGCCGCGCAGCTCCGTCGCTACGCCGGCATGTCGATCTACGCCTTCGACAAGGGCATGTCGATGTACCCACTCGCGGCCGGCATCCGCGCGGCCACGAAGGGCAAGAGCGGCCTGCATTTCACGGTGGCCGCCGACGATGACCGCCTGGCGTTCTGCCCGCTCCAGTTCCTCGAAACGAAGGGGGATAGGGCCTGGGCGATGGAGTGGATCGACACCATCCTGGCGTTGAACGGCGTCAACACCACGCCGGCGCAGCGCAACGAGATCGGCAACGCGATCATGAGCATGCACGCCAGCGGCGCGCGCACGCTCTCCGAGTTCTCGGTGACGATTCAGGACGAGGCGATCCGCGAGGCCATCAAGCAGTACACGGTGGACGGCTCGATGGGCCACCTGCTCGACGCCGAAGAGGACGGCCTGTCGCTGTCCGACTTCACGGTGTTCGAGATCGAAGAGCTGATGAACCTGGGCGAGAAGTTCGCGCTGCCGGTGCTGCTCTACCTGTTCCGCCGCATCGAGCGCGCACTGAAAGGCCAGCCCTCCGTCATCATCCTGGACGAAGCCTGGTTGATGCTGGGCCACCCCGC
>NZ_CADFEN010000020.1 GCF_902833145.1 Burkholderia sp. BCC0506
ACCATCAAGGTCATCAAGCGTCGAGCTTACGGGTACCGCGACGACGAATACTTCTTCCTCAAGATTCGCGCCGCGTTCCCCGGTAATCCTCGATGAACCTTTTTTTGGCCGTATAAATCTACCTCGTTCAAAAGAGGGATAACCCTGTCAGGTGTTTACCAGATAGCGAAATATCGTCGAACTCATCAACTTATAGATCATAAGAACAGAGTAGTAACCAGGGCCGGCGGAACTGCGGAGCAGGTGTTCGCAAATCGACGCACGGGGAGGTGTCATGGAGCAGGGCAAAGACCGGTCACTGGTCGCCAAAGTGATGGATGGGCTTGTCACGGGTATCGTCGAAGACAAGTACGGCGGCATCTTGCCGCCACAGGACGTGCTGTCGAAAGAATTCGATGTGAGCCGCACGGTAATGCGTGAAGCGTTGTCGATGTTGCTTGCGCGCGACATGCTCGACGTGCGTCCGAAAGTCGGTACGCGCGTGCGGCCGATGCGCGACTGGCGGATGATCGACGAAGACGTCGTGAGCTGGCGATTTCGGGCAAAGCCCGATCCGCAGTTCATGCGCGACGTCATCGAATTCCGGATGCTGATCGAACCGCGTGCGACCGCGCAGGCGGCAGTGCGCGCGACGGCGGCCGACATCGCGGGCATTCGGGAAGCGTTCGACGCGTTCAAGGTGCTGCAGCCGGGCGACCCCGGCTACGACACGGCGGACGAGTTGCTGCATACGCGGATCGTCCAGGCGAGCGGCAACCAGTTCTTCCAGCAGATGGCGGCGATCGTGCGCGGGGCCGTGCGTCTCGTGAATCCGCGCGTCGTGCAGAAGGAAGGTGCGCACGACATCGCGGTGAAGGCGCATGCGCGCGTCGTCGATGCGATCGAGCGGCGCGATCCGCGCGAAGCCGAAGCGGCGTCGCTCGCGCTGATCGATTTCAGCGCGGACGAGATTTCGCGCGATTTCTCGGTCGACGTCCCGGTGCGTGCCTGACGTCTCGCGTGTCGTTCATCCTTGTGCCGCCGGGCCGTTTATCATGACGGCCGGCCGGCAGCGTGCCGGCTACCGTCATACGACCGACACGGAACCTCAGGATGAACGACAACGAACATCGCCCGGTGCGCTTCGGCATCGTCGGTGCAGGCAGCATTGCGCACCGCTTCGCGCAAAGCCTCGCGCACGTGCCGGGCGCGGCGCTCGCCGGTGTCTGGGCCCGCCGGGCCGACGCAGCGGCCGCCTTCTGCGGGACATACGGCGGCAGGCCTGCCGCGAGCCTCGACGCGCTCCTCGCGAGCGATATCGATGCGATCTACGTCGCGACGCTTCATGACAGCCACGCGCAGTACACGCTCGCCGCATTGGCCGCCGGCAAGGCCGTGCTGTGCGAGAAACCGGCGACGCTGAACGCCGCGCAACTCGACACGGTGCTGCACGCGGCGCGCGCTGCCGGGCTGCTCTTCATGGAGGCGATGAAACCGCCATTCTTCCCGCTGTACCGTCAATTGCGTGCGCATCTGCGTGACGATCCGATCGGCGAGATCCGGCTCGTGCGGGCGGGATGTGCATCGTCGTCGGTGCCGGAGGACCATTCCGTCTATCGTCTCGATCGCGCGGGCGGCGCGCTGCTCGACATCGGCATCTACGAGGCGTTCCTGGCCGTCGACTGGCTCGGCGCGGCGCGCGACGTGCAGACGCTCGGCCGCGTGGGTGCGACGGGGGTCGATCTGTTCGCAAGCCTGAACAGCGTGCATGCGAATGGCGGGATCGCGCAGCTCTTTTGCGGGCTCGACGTGATGGGACGCGGCGATGCGCTGATCGCCGCGGCGGGCGGCCACGTGACGATTCACGAGAAGTGGTGGAACCCTGCGCGCGCGACGATCCGCTATGCGGACGGGCGCACCGTCGAACTCGATGCACCGGCGGACGGAGGCGGGCTGAACTACGAAACCGCGCATTTCTGCGACCTGCTGCGCGCGGGCGAGACCGAAAGCCCGATCATGACGCACGACCATTCGCGGCAGATGATCGCGATGACCGATGCGGCGCGCGCCGCGCTCGGCGTGCGCTATCCGGGCGAATAGGCGATAGGCGGAAAAGGAGGGCGCCGGGCCCGCGAGCGCGGCCCGGCGCAACGGCGTGGCTCAGTGCCGCGACGGCAGCGACAGGCGCTTTTCGTACCAGCGCTGCACCCATTCGAGGATCTGGCACAGGATCCAGTACACGGCCGCGGCGGCGAGATAGAGCGGCAGCGGCTGGTAGGTCGCCGCGATCACTTCCTGCGCGCTGCGCAGCAGTTCGGTCACGGTGATGACGGACACGAGCGACGTGTCCTTGATCAGGCTGATCAGGCTGTTCGACAGGCTCGGCACCGCGATGCGCAGCGCCTGCGGGCCGATCACGTAGCGCAGCGTCTGCCCCCACGACAGCCCGAGGCTGTACGCGGCGAGCCACTGGCCGCGCGCGATCCCGTTGATCGCGCCGCGCATGCTTTCCGACATGTAGGCGGCGACGTTGGCCGACAGCGCGATGACGCCGGCCGGCGTCGGATCGAGCGAGATGCCGAGGCTCGGCAGCCCGTAATAGATGACGAAGATCTGCACGAGCAGCGGCGTGCCGCGCATCAGGCTCACGTACGCGCGCGCCAGCCATGCAAGCGCATTGACCCAGATGCGCTCGAAGCCGTCGAGCGCTTCGCTTTGCCGGATCCCCATCATCGCCAGCACGACGGCGCCAAGCAGGCCGAACACCATCGACAGCACGGCGAACTTGACGGTCAGGACGGCGCCCTGGGCGAGCACCGGCAGCGATTGGACGAGCAGGGACGTTGTCGACATGGAATACGAATCGAATGCGTGCGCGAAAGCGCAATCATAAACCGGACCGATAAAACAAAGGGCGGCATCGTTGCGGATGCCGCCCTTTCCGGCCCGCCGTCAGGCGGGAAATGCAGGCGTGCTTACTTGATCGGCTTGGTCACGTCGATGCCGAACCACTTGTCGGAGATCTTCGTGAACGTGCCGTCGGCCTCGAGTTGCGCCATCGCATCGTCGATCGCCTTCTGGAACTTCGGGTTGCCCTTCTTGAACGGAATGCCCGACGGGTTCGCCGAACCGACGTTCGCGCCCGGGCGCAGCGGCAGCTGCGAATTCTTCGTCAGGTACGCGAGCATCAGGCGGTCGTTGAGCGCCGCGTCGAGACGGCCGGCCGCGAGATCGCGCAGGTACTCGGGCGCACCCGGGTACGTCTTCACGTCGATGCCCGGCACCGACTTCGCCATGTCCATGTAGTTCTTGCCGAGCGCGACGCCGAGCTTCTTGCCCTTCAGGTCTTCCAGCGACTTGAACTCGCGCGTGTCGTCCTTGCGCTGGATCAGTTGCGCCGACGAGTACGTGTACGCGGGCGAGAAGTCGAGCGTTTCCTTGCGCTTGTCGGTGATGCCGACCTGGTTGACGATCACGTCGAACTTGCCGGCCTGCAGGCCCGCGATGATGCCGCTCCATTCGGTCGTCACGAATTCGGCCTTCACGCCGAGCTTCGCCGCGACGGCCTTCGCGATGTCGACGTCGAAGCCGACGAGTTCGCCTTGCGGGTTCTTCGAGTTGAACGGCGGGAACGTGCCTTCGAGGCCGACGCGCAGCGTGCCGCGCTGCTTGACCTGATTGAGGAGGTCGGCCGCGTGCGCGGTGGCGGCGGCGAACGACGTGCCGATCACGCCGGCAACCAGCAGCTTCTTCAGCAGCGAAAATTTCATCGTGTGTGTCCTTGCCCTGTCGGGGTCAATGGTTTTCATCATGCAGCGATGATAGCAAAAATGCTATCGGTATCTAAATATAGTTTGCTTATGGCTATATTACGCGCTGCGCTCGCGGGCGATCGCCTTCACGCATTCGGACACGAGCGCCGGGCCGCGATAGATGAAGCCGGTATAGAGCTGGACGAGCGCGGCACCGGCCGCCAGCTTCGCACGGGCGTCCTCGCCCGAGAAAATGCCGCCGACGCCGATGATCGGCACGTCGTTGCCGACTTCCGCGTGCAGCTTGCGTATCACTTCGTTCGACGCGTCGAACACGGGGCGGCCCGACAGGCCGCCGGCTTCGTCCGCGTGCGGCAGACCCTGGACGGCCGCGCGCGACAGCGTCGTATTGGTGGCGATGACCGCTTCGATCTTGTGGCGCAGCAGCGTGTCGCCGATTTCCTTGACCTGCTCGTCGTCGAGATCGGGCGCGATCTTCAGCGCGAGCGGCACGAGCTTGCCGTGCAGGTCGGCAAGGCGCTGCTGCTTGTCCTTCAGCGCGGCGAGCAGCGCGTCGAGCTCGCCCGCGCCCTGCAACTGGCGCAGGTTCTTCGTGTTCGGCGACGAGATGTTGATCGTCACGTAGCTCGCGAACGGGTACACGCGCTCGAGGCAGTACAGGTAATCTTCGGCGGCGCGCTCGATCGGCGTGTCGGCGTTCTTGCCGATGTTCAGGCCGAGGATGCCGCGATAGCGGGCGGCCTGGACGTTCTTCACGAACTGGTCGACGCCGTGGTTGTTGAAGCCCATCCGGTTGATCAGCGCCTCGGCCTGCGGCAGCCGGAACATCCGCGGGCGCGGGTTGCCGGGCTGCGGGCGCGGCGTGACCGTGCCGACCTCGATGAAGCCGAAGCCGAGCGCCGCGAGGCCGTCGATGGCCGCGCCATCCTTGTCGAGGCCGGCCGCGAGGCCGACCGGGTTGCGGAACGTGAGCCCCATCACGGTGCGCGGCGCATCGGGCACGCGGGCCGACAGCGCGCAGGCGAGGCCCGTGCGGCCGGCCGCGCCGAGCGCGCGCAGCGTAAGGTGGTGAGCGTCTTCCGCATCCATCTTGAACAGGGATGCGCGGGCCAGCGGGTAGAGGGAACTGAACACGGGAATGAGGCGGACGGCCGAAATGAATGACAACCCACTATTTTACCGGGAGTTGCACGGCACGGGCGTGCTTCGCTTCGTAGCCTTTCGCGGCGCGGGTCAGCTCGAGCCGGAATGTCCGCCCGGCAACGGCGCGCGCGCCAGCGCCGCGTCGACGGGCGGCAAGTCGATCCGTTCCGGATCGAGCGTCTTCCAGCGGCCGTCGATCAGTCCTTCGAGCGGATGGAAGTTCGCCTTGTAGGCCATCTTCGGGCTCTCGCGGATCCAGTAGCCGAGGTACACGTAGGGCAAGCCGAGGCTCTTCGCCTGTTCGATCTGCCACAGGATGTTGTAGGTGCCGTAGCTCGTGTGCCGGTCGTCGGGCTCGAAGAACGTGTAGACCGACGACAGCCCGTCGCCGAGGATGTCGATCATGCTGACCATCCGCAGCTTGCCGGGCTCGCCGCCCGGTGCGTCGAGGTCGCGGAATTCGACCAGGCGCGAGTTGATCCGGCTTTGCAGCAGGAACTGTTCGTACTGGTCGCGGCTGTCGCGATCCATGCCGCCGCCCGCGTGGCGCGCGGATTGGTAGCGCATGTAGAGCGCGTAGTGCTCTTCGTCGTAGTGCAGCGGCGACACCGTCGCGACCAGCGTGCGGTGCCGTTTCCACATCCTGCGCTGCGTGCGCGTCGCCGCGAAGGCACCGACGGGCACGCGTACCGGCACGCATGCGCGGCAGCCGTCGCAGTACGGGCGGTACGTGAACACGCCCGAGCGGCGGAAGCCGGCCTTCACGAGCTCGGTGTAGATGTCGGAATTGATCAGGTGGCTCGGCGTCGCGACTTGCGAGCGCGCGATGCGGCCGTCCAGATAGCTGCACGGATAGGGCGCCGTTGCATAGAATTGCAGCGCCGAAAGCGGTGAAAGCGGCAGCTCAGTCGGGTGAGTCATGGGCAGCTCTCGATGCAGGGAAGGAGTGCCGCGCTAGCGCTCGGTCCCGGTGGGCGCCGCCGTTTCGGCGGGGCTCGTCAGCGCGGCGAGCACGCGCTTGTCGAACTGCCACGGAATCGGCGGTTCGGCTACCGCGCCGCGCACGTGAGCGACAAAGGCCTTGCGTGCGATCTCGCGGCCGCCGAGCGACGCTAGATGCGACGTATTCTGCTGGCAGTCTATCATCTCCAGCCCGTGCTCGCGAAGGTGGGCGACGAGCGCGGCCAGCGCGATTTTCGACGCATCGGTCACGTCCGCATACATCGACTCGCCGAAAAACATCCGGCCGAACGACACGCCGTACAGGCCGCCGACGCGGCGCCCGTCGTGCCACGTCTCGATGCTGTGCGCGTTGCCGGAGCGGTAGAGCGACGTGTAGGCGTCGATGATCTCGGCGGTGATCCAGGTGCCGCGCTGCCCGCGGCGCGGCGCCTGCGCGCACGCGCGCATCACGCCGGGAAAGTCGTGATCGACGCGCACCTCCCATCCCGGCTCGCGCAGCACGCGCTTGAGCGTCTTGCGCAGCGACGGCGATACCTTGAATTCGGCCGGCACGAGGATCATGCGCGGGTCGGGGCTCCACCAGAGCACCGGCTGGCCGTCCGAGTACCACGGGAAGATGCCGCGCAGGTAGGCGTCGATGAGGCGCGACGGCAGCAGGTCGGCGCTGGCGGCGAGCAGCCCGGGGGCGCCGGTCGCGGGGCCGAGCGCGCGTTCGATGGACGGAAACGGGTCGTCCGGGCCGAGCCAGGGAACCATGGGTGCGGGGCTCAGCCGTTGCGCAGCGAGCGGAAGATATCGCCGGTGTGCACGCCGTAGTCGCCGGCGGCGCGATCGGCGAAGAAGAAGCGCAGGGTCTGGCTGACGGTCGGGAACGCGATCTCGTCCCACGGGATGTCGGCTTCGTCGAACAGTTTCACTTCGAGGCTTTCCTCGCCGGCTTCGAAACCCGGATCGGTGAGCCGCGCCAGATAGAACAGGTGGACCTGGTGCACGTGCGGCACGTTGAGCAGCGTGAACAGGTTCTGCACCTCGACGCGCGCACCGGCTTCCTCGAGCGTTTCGCGCGCCGCGGCTTCCGCGGTCGTCTCGCCCATTTCCATGAAGCCCGCCGGCAGCGTCCAGAATCCGTAGCGCGGCTCGATCGCGCGGCGGCACAGCAGGATCTGGTCGCCCCAGACCGGCACCGTGCCGACGACGTTGCGCGGATTCTGATAGTGGATCGTGCCGCAGTGATCGCAGACGAAGCGTTCGCGGTTGTCGCCCGGAGGAATGCGCGCAAGGACTTCGTGACCGCAGACGGAGCAGAATTTCATGTCGAGTGGAAGGGACAAGGTGATGCGAGTGTATCACCGGGCCGCGGCATTCTCGAACGCCTGCGCGCGGCGCGGCGTGTCGGGCGAAACGGCGGGCGCGCGAGCGAAGGGGGCGCGGCGCCCGGACGCGCAAAAACAAAAAGCCCGGCGCGAGGCCGGGCTTTTTGCGAAATTCTGGACGGTTGGTTGCGGGGGTAGGATTTGAACCTACGACCTTCGGGTTATGAGCCCGACGAGCTGCCAGACTGCTCCACCCCGCGTCCGTCGAAGAAATGAATTATATGGGATAACCCGAATGCGTGCAAGTGTTTTCCGGCACCCGGTAGGGCGAGCGCCGGTGGCGGCCGGTACGTCGAAGCACGTGCGCTAGAATCGAGCGGTTTGTGTCGCCATCCCGGCAGCGGCCCGCGCGATCGCATCGGCGCCGTTGCGACTCTCATTACTGCATCGACGGATTCATGGATATCGCTCACGATCTGCAATCGATCGGCGCGCAGGAACAGGCGCTCGTGTTTCCCCATTTCGACCCCGCCCGCGCGTGGGCGCTCGGCAACCGGATGCATGCGCTAGCCACGTCGCGCGGCCATGCGATCGCGATCGACATCGTCACGTTCGGCCAGCCGCTGTTCTATGCGGCGCTCGCCGGCGCGACGCCCGACAACGCCGACTGGGTGCGCCGCAAGCGCAACGTCGTCGCGCATTTCCGCCGCAGCTCGTACGCGATCGGCCTGCGCATGCAGCAGGCCGGCGCGACGCTCGCGGACAAGCACGGGCTGCCGGTCGCCGAGTACGCGTCGCACGGCGGTTCGTTTCCGCTGACCGTCGCCGGCGCCGGCGTGATCGGCTCGATCACCGCGTCCGGGCTGCCGCAGCGCGCGGATCACGAATTCGTCGTCGAGGCGCTGTGTGCCGAGCTCGGTCACGACTACGCGGTACTGGCCCTCGCAAGGAACTGAGCGATGCAACTGCCCGGTTACGCATGGCTCGCGATCGCGATCGTCGCGGAAGTGATCGGCACGTCCGCGCTGCGCGCGGCGGACGGCTTCACGCGCTTGTGGCCGTCGGTGCTCGTCGTCGCCGGTTACGGCATCGCGTTCTACTGCCTGTCGCTCACGTTGCGCACGATGCCCGTCGGCATCATCTATGCCGTCTGGTCGGGCGCCGGCATCGTGCTGATCACGCTCGTCGCGATGCTGCTCTATCGCCAGGTGCCGGACGTGCCGGCGGTGATCGGCCTCGGGCTGATCATCGCCGGCGTCGTGGTGCTGAACCTGTTCTCGAAGATGCAGGCGCACTGAGCGTGCGACTGCCGTTTGCCGGATGACCTTCATGACCGATTCCACTTCCGCCGCCGTTTCTGTCGAATCCGTCCAGCCCGACGTGCGCGCGTATGTCGCGAACCGCATCGGCTTTCTCGAACTGAACCGGCCGAAGGCGCTGAACGCGCTGTCGGTCGGCATGATCCGGCTGATGCAGGAGGCGCTCGACGCGTGGCGCGACGATCCCGACGTCGTCGCGGTCGTCGTGCACAGCCCGCATCCGCGCGCGTTCTGCGCAGGCGGCGACGTGCGCTTCTTTCACGACGCGTGGCAGCGCGGCGACCGCGCGGCGGTCGACACGTTCTTCATCGAGGAATACACGCTGAACCATGCGATCTTCACCTATCCGAAGCCGTACATCGCGCTGATGCACGGTGTCGTGATGGGCGGCGGCATGGGGATTTCGCAGGCGGCGCGGCATACGGGCGGCCTGCGCGTCGTGACCGACTCGACGAAGATGGCGATGCCCGAAACGCGTATCGGCCTGTTCCCGGACGTCGGGATGAGCTGGTTTCTCGCGCGCACGCCCGGCGCGATCGGCCGCTATCTCGCGGTGACCGGCGCGACGCTCGACGCGGCCGGCGCGCTGTACGCGCAACTCGCCGACGTCTATCTGCCCGATGCCGCGCTGCCGGCGTTGCTCGACACGCTGCGCGGCGCGCGTATCGACAGCGGTGCGCAAGCCGTCGCATGCGTGACCGATGCGGCTGCCGCGCATAAGGTCGTGCCGACGCCCGATACGTCGGCGCTTGCCGATGCGCGCGCCGGGATCGACCGGCATTTCGCGCAGCCGGACATCAACGCGATCCTCGCATCGCTCGACGCCGAGCAGGATTGCGCGGCGGTCGACGGGTGGGTCGAGAAGGCGACCCACGCGATGCGCGAGCAGTTGTCGCCGTTGTCGATGGCCGTGTCGCTCGAAGTCGTCGAACGCGCGCGCGGCGCGACGATGGCCGATTGCCTGCGGCGCGACCTCGATCTCACGCGCTCGACCTTCGCGCGCGGCGACGTGATCGAAGGCGTGCGCGCGCTGATCGTCGACAAGGATCACCAGCCCGTGTGGCGCTTCAAGTCGACCGCCGACGTCGGGCGCGCCGACGTGCTCGCGATGTTCGACAGCCCGTGGACACCCGACACGCATCCGTTGCGCACGCTGAAGGACTGACGTCGATCGGGCCGACCGGCGCGCGACGCTGAAACGAAAAGGCCGCGTGCATTGTGCACGCGGCCTTTTTCATGGATGCCGGCCGGCCCGAAGGACGCGCCGCCCGCCGGCGTTATGCGTCGCCCGCGTCGTCCGACATGAACGCGCGCATGAACACGAGCGCGCCGAAGCCCCACACCGCGTTCGCCGCGAAGCCGGCCGCGAGCACGGGCATCATGTTGCCCGACGGCCAGATGCCGCGCAGCGGATCGATCGCGAACACGCGGGCGGCCGTCAGCACGATGCCGCCGAACACGAGCGCGCCGATCCACGATGCTTCGCGCTCAGGCGAGACGCGCAACAACCACGCCATCGGAATCGCGCAGCACGCGCTGATCAGTGCATTCGCGACAAATTCAGGAATGCCGAGCGGCGCGAACGGTTGGGTCGAGAAGCCGGTTGCGGCGATCAGGTCGGCCGTGTGGAGGAGGGCGAGCGTGGCCTCGCGGAAAAACAGTGCGGCCAGGAAGCCGGACAGGAATGGCAGGATGACTTTCTGCATCGATGAGTGCACCGCGGGCGCGCACGGCCGGGGCCGGGCGCGCGAAGTTATTCGGATAGGTGCGTCATTATAGGGCCCGGCCGCGGCGATATTCGCTCCAGCGTCGTGCTAATCACGAAAGCGGAAAACCTAAGCTCAAAAAAATCGTTCCAAAGCCCCGTAGCGATCCCTAGACTGATTTCCCAGAAACAGCCGTGCGATCGCGTCCTCGTCCGCTGCACGGCCTGACCGGCGAGCCATCCCGATTCGAATGCACACCATGCATGCGTCGCTCATTCGCGACGCGAGCAGGGCGATGCTTTTTTCAAATTTCGGCAGTGACAGTCAAGCAGGAGCAGCAGATGAATGTGTTCTGGTTTATCCCCACGCATGGCGACAGCCGCTATCTCGGCACGGCCGAGGGCGCGCGCGCCGCGGACTACGATTACTTCAAGCAGGTCGCCGTGGCGGCGGACACGCTCGGCTACGACGGCGTGCTGCTGCCGACCGGCCGTTCCTGCGAGGATGCGTGGGTCGTCGCGTCGAGCCTCATTCCGGCGACGCAGCGCCTGAAGTTCCTGGTCGCCGTGCGTCCCGGCATCGCGTCGCCGGGGCTCGCCGCGCGGATGGCCGCGACGTTCGACCGCCTGTCGGGCGGCCGCCTGCTGATCAACGTCGTCACGGGCGGCGATGCGGCCGAGCTCGAAGGCGACGGCCTCTTTGCCGATCACGACACGCGCTACGAGATCACCGACGATTTCCTGAATATCTGGCGCGGGCTGCTCGCCGCGTCGCACGACAACGGCGGGTTCGACTACATCGGCAAGCACCTGCAGTCGAAAGGCGGCAAGGCGCTTTATCCGCCCGTGCAGCATCCGCATCCGCCGCTGTGGTTCGGCGGTTCGTCGCCGGCCGCCCACGCGATCGCCGCCGATCACATCGATACCTACCTGACGTGGGGCGAGCCGCCCGAGGCCGTCGCGAAGAAGATCGCCGACATCCGCGCCCGTGCCGACGCGCGCGGCCGCAAGATCAAGTTCGGCATTCGCCTGCACGTGATCGTGCGCGAGACCGAGGATGAAGCATGGCGTGACGCCGAGCGGCTGATCAGCCGGCTCGACGACGACACGATCGCGCGTGCGCAGAAGGCGTTCGCGAACATGGATTCGGAAGGCCAGCGCCGGATGGCCGCGCTGCATGGCGGCAAGCGCGGGGGGCGCGAGACGCTCGAGGTGTATCCGAACCTGTGGGCCGGCGTGGGGCTCGTGCGCGGCGGCGCCGGCACGGCGCTCGTCGGCAATCCCGAGCAGGTCGCGGAACGCATGCGCGAATACGCGGATCTCGGCATCGAGACGTTCATCCTGTCCGGCTATCCGCACCTCGAGGAGTCGTATCGCTTCGCGGAACTCGTGTTCCCGCTGATCAAGGGCAAGGGCGCTCAGAAAGCGGCCGGCCCGCTGTCGGGGCCGTTCGGCGAGATCGTCGGCAACAACTATCTGCCGAAGACGAGCCAGAGCTGAACGACGGAGGCATGCGATGACAACGAAAACGTCGACGACGGGCGTCGCCGTGGCTGCCCGCGCGTGGCGCGGCGTCGCGCCGTGGCTCGTGCCGCTCGCGTTGCTGGTGGTGTGGGAAGTCGGTGCGCGTACCGGCTGGCTGTCGACCCGCATACTGCCCGAGCCGGTGGCGGTCGTGCGCGCGGCCTGGTCGCTCGTGACGTCGGGCGAAATGTGGGCGAACGTGAAAGTAAGCACGTGGCGGGCGCTGTTCGGTTTCGCGATCGGCGGCGGTGTCGGTCTCGCGCTGGGGCTCGCGACCGGTCTGTCGAAGGCCGCCGAGGTCGCGCTCGACTCGACGATCCAGATGATCCGCAACATCCCGGCGCTCGCGATGATCCCGCTCGTGATCCTGTGGTTCGGCATCGACGAGAAGGCGAAGCTGTTCCTCGTCGCGCTCGGCGTGTTCTTTCCCGTCTACATCAATACGTATCACGGGATCCGCTCGGTCGACGCGAACCTGATCGAGATGGCGAAGAGCTACGGCGTACGCGGTTTCGCGCTGTACCGCGACGTGATCCTGCCCGGCGCGCTGCCGTCGATCCTCGTCGGCGTGCGTTTCGCGCTCGGACTGATGTGGGTGATGCTGATCGTCGCGGAGACGATTTCCGCGCAGTCGGGCATCGGTTACATGACGATGAACGCGCGTGAATTCCTGCAAACCGACGTGGTGGTGGTCGGCATCCTGCTGTACGCGGTGCTCGGCAAGCTGGCCGATGTGCTGGCGAAGTGGCTCGAGCGCGTGACGCTGCGCTGGCACCCCGCCTATCAATCAGGAGCGAAGGCATGAATGCGACGACTTCGGCGGCCGCCTACGGCCCGCTCGCCGGCGCAGACCTCGAGGCCGAACTGGCGCAAGCCCGCGTCGCGGACGGCGACGCTCGCGATGCGGCGATCCTCGAACGTGACGGCGGCGCATCCGTCGTGCCGCTCGCGCGGCGGCGCGCGGGCAGCCCGGCCCCCGACGACGCGGTGACGCTGTCGGGCGTCAGCAAGCGCTTCGGCGCTCGCACGGTGCTCGACAACGTCGAGCTCGGCATCGCGCGCGGCAGCTTCGTCGCGATCGTCGGTCGCAGCGGCTGCGGGAAATCGACGCTGCTGCGTCTCGTCGCCGGGCTCGAGCAGCCGAGCAGCGGCGCGCTCGTGACGCGCGGCGAGGGCGGCGGCGCGCTCGACACGCGGATCATGTACCAGGACGCGCGGCTGCTGCCGTGGAAGACCGTGCTGCAGAACGTGATGCTGGGCCTCGGCCGCGGCGCGCGCGACCAGGCCCGCGCGGTGCTCGACGAAGTCGGGCTGCTGGAACGCGCGAACGACTGGCCCGCGCAACTGTCGGGCGGGCAGCGGCAGCGCGTCGCACTGGCCCGCGCGCTCGTGCACCGGCCGCAGTTGCTGCTGCTCGACGAGCCGCTCGGCGCGCTGGACGCGCTCACCCGCATCGAGATGCATGCACTCATCGAGCGCCTGTGGCGCGAGCATCGGTTCACCGCGCTGCTCGTCACGCACGACGTGCAGGAGGCCGTCGCGCTCGGCGATCGCATCCTGCTGATCGAGCAGGGGCGTGTGGCGCTCGACCAGGCGGTGCCGCTCGACCGGCCGCGGGCCCGCGCGTCGGCCGCATTCGCGGCGCTGGAAGACCGCGTGCTGAAACGCGTGCTCGCCGGCGGCCCCGGCGCGGCCGAGCCGGACGCGGAGCATGAAGCTGACAAGGTTCGACCGGTCGGGCAGATCCGCTGGGCCGTTTAATTCCGGGCGGCTCCGGCCGCCCGTTCTGAGACTTTTTCTTCGGAGCGATCATCCCGATGAGCATCACTGCAATCAACGTACGTAACCAGTTCAAGGGCAAGGTCAAGGAGATCATTCGCGGGTCCGTGGTTTCCGAAGTCGACGTCGAGACGCCGTTCGGCATCGTCACGTCGGTGATCACCACCCGTTCGGTGGACGAACTCGAACTGAAGGTCGGCGCCGAAGTCGTCGCGCTGGTGAAGTCGACGGAAGTTTCGATCGCGCGTCTCTGAGCGCGCGTGTCGCGCATCCCGCGCGGCGCCGGCGGGCAGCATGCCTGCCGGCGCCGCGTTTGCGTTCGCGCAGCGCGTTTGCCTCGGTATTCGGCGTGCCGACGAAGTGCTAGGATGGAACGACACCGATGCCGGAGGCCAACGCATGACCCCCATCCTTTCCCCCGAAGCCATCGAGGCGCTGAAATGGATCGACCAGTTCGGCGACAGCCGGCCGGTTCCCGTCGCGTTCGACGACGTCGTCTATGCGTTGCTGAATGACGGGCTGATCTATCAGGCGACGGCCGACCGGGTCGACCTGACGGCCGATGGTCGGTCATTTTTGTCCGACGAATACGATTGAGCGCGCGGCGCCGGCCGCGCAGGCGGCCTGGCGCGGCGTCGCCACGGAGCGTGCGATGGAACCGAGAGGCAGCGACCTCGGCGATTTCAGCGAGCCGTACCGCGGCTTCGAGATCGAGGTGAAGACCGAGCAGGTCTGGGACGGCGAGCACGCGCACTACCGCGTGCTGCAGGGCGACGCCGTGCGGATCGACTGGCGGCGGGTCAAGGTCGACGGGATGCTGCTCACCGAACGGCGCGTGATCGAGCGGGTTTTCGACGAGGCGCGCCGGGCGGTCGACGCGGAGCTGGGCGACCGGTAGCGCGTGTGTCGGACCGGCATGGCCGGTATTGCGGTAAAATATCAGGTTGTTTCCGCGCCGTCCGGCCTGTACCCCAAACTCCATGTCCGTTTCGTCCTCGCTTCCTCCCCGCCGCGTATCCGTCGCGCCGATGCTCGACTGGACCGACCGCCATTGCCGGTCGTTCCACCGCACGCTGACGCGCAATACGTGGCTGTATACGGAGATGATCACGACGGGCGCGCTGCTGTTCGGCGATGCGCAGCGGCATCTCGCGTTCACGCCGAGCGAATCGCCGATCGCGCTGCAACTGGGCGGCAGCGAGCGCGACGATCTCGCGCGCGCGGCGAAGCTCGGCGAGCAGTGGGGCTACGACGAAATCAACCTGAATTGCGGGTGCCCGTCCGAGCGCGTGCAGCGCGGCGCGTTCGGTGCATGCCTGATGAACGAGCCGCAACTCGTCGCCGACTGCGTGAGGGCGATGCGCGACGCGGTGTCGGTGCCGGTGACGGTCAAGCACCGGATCGGTGTCGATGCGGTCGAGGACTACGCGTTCGTGCGCGACTTCGTCGGCACGGTGGCCGAGGCCGGTTGCGAAACGTTCGTCGTGCATGCCCGCAACGCGATCCTCAAGGGCCTGTCGCCGAAGGAGAATCGCGAGATCCCGCCGCTCAAGTACGACTATGCGTATCGGTTGAAGCGCGATTTTCCGTCGCTGGAGATCGTGATCAACGGCGGTATCACGACGCTCGACGAAGTCGCGCAGCATCTCGAGCACGTCGACGGCGTGATGCTCGGCCGCGAGGCGTATCACAACCCGTACGTGCTCGCGGAGGTCGATGCGCGCTTCTACGGATCCACCGAAGCGGTGCCGACGCGCGAAGCGGCCGAAGCGCAACTGATCGAATACTGCGCGGCCGAACTGAAGCGCGGGACCTACCTCGGCGCGATCGTGCGGCACGCGCTTGGGCTGTATCGCGGCATGCCGGGCGCACGTGGCTGGCGTCGCGTGCTGTCCGACAACAAGAAGCTCGCACGCGGCGATCTGGCGGTGTTCGATGAGGCACGCGCGCATCTGAACGAAGCCGAAGAAATTTTTGAAAAAAAGGCTTTGCAAGATTCAAAAGTCTTCGTATAATCTTGTTCTTCGCTGCTGAAACAAAACAGCGAAACGAAGCAAGCAGTATCAGTGGTGGCTGTAGCTCAGTTGGTAGAGTCCAGGATTGTGATTCCTGTCGTCGTGGGTTCGAGTCCCATCAGCCACCCCAACAAATTCAAGCACTTGCAGCAGAATCAAGCTGACGTGTTACAAGTTTTGGAAGATGAGATTCCAAAATTTGGAAGATGAATAATGAAGGCCCGCCAATGAGCGGGCCTTTTTGCGTCTAACAACATTGGCCAGAGGAGGCATCATGGCGCCGGGGCAGAAGCCGCTGATCTTTATCTCCCACATTCACGAGGAAGGTGCGCTCGCAAAACTCTTCAAGGACACGATCGAGACTGAATTTGGCGGATTCGTTGAGGTGTTCGTCTCGTCCGACCATGAAGGTATTGCCCGCGGGCCCGGGATCTCGGCTGGGTCTCATTTCGTGGAAGCGGTCGAGTCAGGTCTCGTCAACTGTGTCGCCGCGTTCTACCTGATTAGTCCGAAATCGGTGCGACGTCCTTGGGTCAATTTCGAGTTGGGTGCAGTTTGGTGCCGAGGCGCAGTCCAGAAGGCGTCTGGAGGCGATAGGATTATGGCGCTGCCGGTCTGCCATTCTGGTGTCATCCCATCGGGACTTCCGGCGCCACTAAACGCCCTGAATGCAATCTCGGCGACCCGAGCCTCGGATTTGGAGTTCGCATTCAAGTCGCTGCAGCGCGCGCTTGGAGTCGCCGGTTCGCCCTTGCGTACGGATTTCGAGAGTTTTGCCGCAAGTACCAAGCGTTTTGAGGGGCTGTATACGGTTGGAGAAGTCTTGGCGAAAAATCTCTATGCAACATTGACGATCCGCGACGAGGTCGATCGCTTGATTGACCTTTGTAAAAATGAAGCAAAGCGGGGGACCAAGGAGTTCACCATTAATATCGCGAGGGTGAGGGAGGCAACCGCTGACGTATGGTCCGAAAGCGTCCGAGAGCAGTTGTCGGGGAAAGTGTCGATGAAGATTGAAAACGGTGCTTTGGGTTTGGGGCCGACAGGCGCGCATAGCATCTGTGACATTGTGCTTACACTCGACCCGAGCTTGATTGTCGAACACGCGGACACGATCTTGTCGATGTATAAGTGACGACGGCGGTGGTCCCGCTCCCGGCGGAACTACCGAGTAGCGCGGACCCGGCGCTCTCGTCGGCGGTCGTACGTCTTCCGCACCATACGCTCATCCGCATGGCCGGTCGCATCAATGATGCGATCGTCGCCTTCCTCCTGGCGGTCAGTAACGGCGGCCGGACGCATGTCGCGCAGCGCGAACCGTTCGAACGGCAGGCCGCGCGCCAGCGCTTCCTTCTCGCAGTAGCCCATCAACCGCGACCAGTTCGTGTTCCACCCGCTGCGCGTGTACACCTGGCCGGCCGTGTTGCCGAAAACATAAACGCTCGACGTCCGCTGCAGCGCCAGCGCTTCGTCGATCACGGCCTTCAGCTCGGGCGACCACAGCACGAGCTTCACGCGCTGCTGCTCGCCGGCCTTGCGCTTCCCGATCGGTACCTCGATGCCCTCCGGGCGGATGCTCTGGCGGTGCAGCTCTCGCATCTCAGTCGGCCGGCTGACGGTCAGATATGCCGCCTTCACGCAGAGCGCGAGGATCAGGTACACGGAACTCGGGTGCTGGTCGCCCACGCTCCGGCGCGACCGCGCGACTTCCACGGCCAGATCAATCTCGTCCTGACGCACATACCGCTGGCGCGGCCGCGTCGGGTTGTACTCGATGCCGCGGCACGGGTTCGTTTCGAGCTCGCCGCGGCGCCGGCCATATTCGAGAACGGCAGACAGCAGGGCGATTTCCTTGTTCGCCTTCGCCGGCGCGCCGAGCTGCGCACGCTTATCGAGGTATCCGTACACGTGCTTCGGTTTGATCGCGGCCGGCGCCATTTTCCCGAAGACCTTGACCAGGCGCTTCGACTCGACGCGGTTCTCGTCCAGGGTGGACTGGGCCTTACGGCGCTCGTCGGAGTGCGGCAGTCCGTCCTGCCATTCGAAGTACCGGGCGACGAGCGCCTCGACCGTGCCCGGTTCGATCGCGTTCCCGTTGAGCGCCTCCGCGCGCTCGATCGCCTGCTTGCGGATCTCGGCGAGTGCTTCCTTGTTGTGCGCCGGCGCCGACAGGCGGAACGCCCAGCGGCCGTTCGGCAGCTTGTAGCCGAAGCTGACCTTGTGTTTCCCGTAGTGGGCGTAGAGCCGGAAGGGCAACCCATCCGGCCGTTTGCGTCGTCCGATCATGATCAAAGTGCGGCGAAGTTCGGTTCTTCCGACGCGGCGGCGCGGTGCCGGCGCGCGGGTGTCGGCAGTGCAGTGCCGTTCATGCGGGCGTCGTAGTACTCGCGCGCGACGAGCGGCACGCCGGCGATGTTGACCGCGAACGGCCAGTGATTGCGCTCGAGCCAGCGCTTCATGCAGGCGTGGCTACGCGGCTTGCAGCCGACCAGCTCAGCAAGCTCCAGCGTGGTGAGATAGAGGCTCATGATTCGATCCTTCGAAATGCCACGACCCATACCCATGGGTTCGTGTCCCAGCCGTGCCCGCGCGCGGCATTCAGGCTGTCCCACAGGTCGTGAAAGGCGCGGATGCTCGGCGGCCGGAAGGCTCCGGTGCTGTGGCTGCGCACGTGGTTATCAGCGATCGTCACGCCTTCGTCGCGCGCGTCCGACTCGCTGATGTTCTGGAGGCGCTCGGCGCGCACGCCGGTGATCTCGAGCGTGATGCGCGACGCCCAGCGCGGCATGTGGATGGATGGCGTCCAGCCGCGCGATTCCTTGGCGTCGAGCGCCTGGAACGTGTTGAGGTCGATGTCGACTTCGGCGCGGCCGTCGTCGGCCTGGTACGCGATGCCGGCATAGCGGCGTGTCGGTCGGCTGCCTTCGAACGTCTCGGTGCCGATGCGGCGCACCTCATGCGTTTCGCGCACCCACAGACGGTCGCCGACGTCGCCATGCGGGCAGACGTAGCAATCGCCGGTACGTGTGTGCCAGATCGCGGCCAGCTCCGGCGCGGGCGTCCCGCCGGCATACTTCACCGAGCCGCCACCGGCCGTCGTCGGTTCCCAGACACCGAGCGGGTTGTGGTGCGGCAGTTTGACGATGCGCCGGGTCTGCGTCTTCCGACCTTCGAGGATGGCGCGCACCATCGGGCCGCTGAAAAGGAGAGGGCGTTCCGTCACAGGTCGAGCTCCTTCGTTTCTGCGAACGTCGTCGTCGCGAGGCGCACCATCTCGCGGATGTTTGTCGACAACTTCCACGACGGGTAGGTGGTCGCGAGCTGCTCCTGCAGCTTCTTCCACTCGCCGAGCGTCATCGTCATGGTGAGCGTCATCGGCACGTCGTCGGGCCGCTGGATTTTGAATTCGAATTTCATCGTGCCTCCGGGAATTCGTCGTGCGTGCGGCCGTCGAGCAGCCGGCCGGCGGCGCGCTTGCCAAGGCGAACGGAATGCCTGCCGTCTGGCCATTCGTGGAGCGGCGAATGCACGGTGCCGAGCATATCGACGCCACGTTGATCGTGGTCTATCCACTCGCCCCATTGCTTAAACAGGAACGGAACGCCGGCGGCCGCGCACTGGTCGCGCAGCGACCGGGCCCAGTCCGGATGCATCGGCCGCGCGCCGGGACCGCTTTCGCCGCCGACGATCACCCAGTTGACCGCGTTCCCTGGCGATATATGGCCGCCACATTTGTGCGCGCGGAAGCCGCGCAGCACGTCGTCGCAGTAAGACCAATCGCTATCGGGTGAAGACCGCATGACGCGCGTCAGATCCACTGGCCCGAGAAGCGGCTCCATGGATAGAAAGCGGACGCGCGCCGGCACCGAGAGCAGCTTCGGTATGTCGCGGTCGGCCTCTTCCTGGTTGACGATCGTCGCGCCGAGCCACACGTTGTCCGGCAGCCGCTCGACGCCGATATGGCGCAGCATCGTCGGCACATTGCCGATCCGCTTCGTGAGCAGGAGCCAGTCGAGGTTCGGGGTGTCGGCGATCAGCCTGAACAGGTCGCGGCGCCACAACAGGTCGACCGCGTTGTCGAACGGATCGCAGAGGCTCGGGAAGATTCGCAGGCGCTTGCCGAGCTCGCGCGCCTTCCGGTCCCACCTCAGCGGCAACTTCCACGAGTCAGGCGCGGTGCGTCGACGTGGCGCGCCAGCGCCCCAGTTCACCGCCGTGCCGCCAGCGAAGCGTGCGTTGCGCGCCTCGGCGTAGCAGTGGTCGCAACCGGGGCCGACTTTCTGGCAACCTTCCCACGGCGACCAGGTGTAGTCGCACCACTCGATTTTTGTGTTCTCGCTCATGGTCTGTTGTCCGCTCCGCAGTGTGGGCAGTCGAGGGAATAACGGTCAGCGTCTCGCAGGAAGCGGCCGCATCCGACGCAGTTCACGCGGTCGGCGTGCAGCTTCTGAGGCTTGGTCAGTGTGATTCCGGTTCCAGCGAGCGCCTCGTCGCGCTTGATGTGCTGCGCGTCGACGGCCGGCCGCCACTTGGAATCGATGTAATCCTTCGGCCACGGGATGTCGGTCGCGCGCGCGTTGTGGCGCGCCTGTGCCTCTTCTTGCGTGTAGACGTTTGCTTTGCGCAGGTCGGTCGTGTAGCCATTTCCATTCTGGGCCCACCACAGCACGTCGTTGCCGACGAACGAACGGCTGTCCTGAAGGTAGAAAAGTTCGGTCATATCTGGATGTCCACGTATTTCGTGGTGAGACGCGCTTCCTCGCTGTGGTGCCGGCGATAGACGATACGAATGCCGCCACCGAGGTCGAGCGGCCGGCCGCGGCCGTTGTCGTCGTTGAGCTCGGCTTGGTGGTCGCAGCAGACCGAGCGCAGTGTGTCGGCGAGGGCGAGGGGATCGGCCAGCAGTCGATGCAGGAAGTCGTGGTTGATCTCGATGACAGTTCGCGTGCTCATGCCGCAAGCTCATCGTCGTCGACGTCCATGGGCTGCTGAAAGACACGGCCGCGCTCGCCGACGGGGATCGTCACGAGGCCGGCCGCGGCGAGGAACGGATTGCGCTTCATGGCGTGGCGCGCCGCACGAGCAGCTTCGGTTTTGATAGCTGCCGGGCACGGCACGTCAGGCCCGGTGCCGACCGCCCAGACCGCCCGCCACTGAGCTCGGCCCTCGGGTGGGATCCAGTCAACGATCTGCACTTCGGTGCGATGAATCGTCAGCAGCTCGCTGACGCGCTGCTGCGAGACACCGCAGCGTGTCACCAGCTCGCGAACCGACAGGTGCTCCGTTTCAAGAATGGCACGCATCCTGTCCCACGCCGGTGTCGCACGCGCCCTGTAGTCGCGCCGCGCCCGCTTGATCTTGAGCACCCTGGTGGCAAAGGTCTGGACTGACTTACGCGAATGACGCGGAAACGCTGCGTACAGAGCCTTGGCTGGGATGGGAGACGGATAGAGGCGGGCGAGCAGGCGCGCCTCGGCGGTCGTCCACAGGTTGTGTGTCGACGTCGTCATGCTACGATTCCTCCGGATTTTTCCAGCGAGCACCAGATGAAGACGGTTTTCCTGATGCGTGGGTACGAGATGAACTGCACGCCACGCCCGACCGACGACGGCAAGTTCGCCGCGCAGGTGGAAGTGACGAAGGTGGGATTCAGCCGCGAGGCGGCGTTCCGTTCGCTGGGTCTGTTCGACGGCGAAGAGGAGGCCGTTGCGTACGCGAAGAACTTCTCGGTCGAATGGCTCAGCCGATATGGCTGAAGATTCTTGGGATTGGCGTCCTAAAACTATAACATCTGGGCGTTGTATTAATTCACTTTCGGCTTATCATCTGAAATTGGTAACATTATTTTATGGAGATGAAATGGCCGATTTTCCCGCGTACGGATCAGTGGCTAAAGCCGAGGTGCCTGCATGAGTTGGCATCGTGGTGATTGGCTTTCATTTGCGCAGGCTGCTGCAACTATGCTTGCAATTGTCGCAGCATACGGGGTTGTGTTCTTGCAGAGTCGCCTCGATAAATTGCGCAATCAGCACCGACTCGATTCAGTGCGAGCGGCGATAGTTGAGGTGGCGACTAAGTGCCGTGAGCTTACGTACGAGGCCTACGACCCCATGGACGTTTTTCACCAGGTCGGAACATGGGAGCAATATCGAGCGTTTCGCTCACGCCAATTCCTTGAATATCGCGAGATAGTCGGAACACTATCAACTCAAGATATTGCGGATCTTAAGTTGCTCGATGTCGCTATGAAGCTCCGTGTTAATTTACGCGATATGGAGACAATTATCGCGGAATCAAACTTTCACTCTGCAGAAGGTTGGATTAACTCGCGACGTATGATTACCCATTGCAAGAATAACTTCGACGCGATTTCGGGGGCACTTGCGAGCCCCTGATTTCACGGATTTCATGGTGCTGCACGTCGTCGCCGTCGACAGTGGTCAGGTCCGCACCCACCCTGTCGACGTCGAGCGGATCTTCCCAGTCTTGCGCATCGCCTGAAGGCGCCTGTCGACGATTCGCCAAGCCACCACTTCACCGAAGGTGGTTGGCCGACATTCTTCGCGCGCGAGGCGCTCGCTTTCCTCGCGCACTGCGCCGGTATTGACCGCCGCAAACTTCTTCGGCGTCTCGTCGATCGACGCGACGATCATCGCGTCGAGCTTCTCGTACTTGCTCATGATGGGTCTCCTGACACGGTACAGGCGGTGCATACGCCGCGCCACTCGCCGGTCGCGTCGTGGACGTCCCCCGTTCCGTCGCAGGCCGAGCAGCGCGGCGTCAATTCCGGATACAGCCTCTCGCGCAGGTGATCGGGCAACCCGGCCGCGCGGATCTCGAAAACTTCGACGTCGGTCAGCATGTGGCATCTCCTGCGCGGGCGGCGAAGTGATTGACGAGCGCGGTCGCCGCTCCAAGCGCTTCGACGGGCAGAGTGATTCCATGCGCGTCGCAGACCGCGATGATGTCGTCGTCCGTCACCTCGGCGCGCGGCTCCGGCTCGCCCGGATTGGCGGCGAGGAGGTTCCGGACGACCGTGGCCGTCGCGGCTTCTACGGTCTGGTAAGGGCCGCTGGCTTCCATCGCGCTCATTGCTGCTTCGTACATGCGATACGCGCGCTCGTCCGTCAGCCGGACCCGATCGTCTGCCTGGGCGTTTGGCTGCGGGGCAGCATACAGCTTCGTTTGAGGCGGAAGCTCTCGTAGCAGCTTGACGCCGCCGACGTAGTTCGGGTCGCGGATCGCCACCGGTTCCATCGCCTGCGCGGGGGTGATCACGCCGAGCGCGATCGAATAGTTCTCAGCCAGTCGCGCGCCTGGTGCGCCGGCATGCTCGATCATGTCGCGCTTCTTCGCGTCGGAGATGCAGTCGCGCGGATCGTTGGCTCGCATCCATGCGACAGCCGCCCCTTCCGCCCCCGTCTCGTTGGCAGAGGAGGCGCGAGCAGCCGCGAGTTCTTCGATTACGGCGGTCGCGGCGGTGAAGTCGTTCATGCGGCCGGTATAGTCGCGCGCCCACTCTGGCACGCCGTTCGACCATTCGCCGTGCGTGCGCAGGTGCAGCCATTCGGCATAGCGCGGCGCCCGTTCCGCCCCCGTCTCGTTGGCAGAGGAGGCGCGGGCGGTGCGCAGCCACGACAGCGGCGATCCAGCCTCGGTGATAGCGTCGAGAGCGCTAACCGCCGCATCCAGATTTCGGCGAATCAGCTCCGGCCGACTTGCGAAACCGACCATCGCGACCGCGAGCGCATGTCGCGTGCGATCCCATGCCGCCCGCTCGTTCGCTGGCGCGGGTGCGCGCCGTGCCGCATCTCGGCGAGCCCACCATTCCCTTGCCGCCAGCCGGTTTTTCTCGATTTGCTCGTCTGTCAGATGAATCAGGTCGTCGATCGGCGCTGCTGCGGGCTGCTCGACAGGGGATGTGGTGAGGATAGCGCGCACGGCCGCAATTAGCCGGTTCACGTTTGCTCGGTCACGCGGAAATTCCACTCCCGAGAGGTCGAAGGCGTGAACGATATGCTCGTCCGTCAGCGCATCAGCGCGGCTTACTTTCGAACTCGTCTCATTGCCGGCGGCGGTGTGCGTGTCGACAATGCCTTCTGCGGTTGGGCTCTCCATACCCGGCCGCGCTGCTGTCGCCTCGCTTGCCTGTTCGGGAGCGGGGCTCTTTCGCGCGCTAAGGTTCTCGGTCTGCGTGCCGTTAACTGCTGAGGACAGTCCTCGTGCCTCGATTGCTGTTCCGTTTTCTTGCCCGCTCGCGCTCCGCGTGAGCGGGCTTTTTTCGTTTCGAGTTGTCATGGTGTGAGCCTCGGTGGTCATGCGAATAGGTCGCCCTGCTTTTTGCCGCTCGACTCCGCCAGGTGCGTAGGGCAGAAGTGGGTATCGGCGCCGATCAGATGTGCATGCACCGCGCACAGGTGCCGGTCGCACGTCTTGCCCGGCTTCGTCTGGAAATCGCACTGGTAGCCGCTTGGCGCGTTGCAGCCCTCGACCGAGCAGCGGCGCTCGCGCGTGCGACCTCGCGTGCAGATGATTCCTGACATGCCGCCAGGCAGGCGAAACGGGGTGCAGGGCATAGGTGCCTCCGTTCTACAACGACTGCGGCGCGACCGTCAGCGCGATCGCGATCGGGCGCACCCAGACCGGCGTCGACGAAAGCTGGAACGTCTCGCCGGACTCGGCGAGCAGCAGCGTGGTGCCCATCACTTCGGCGATCGCCTGTGCGGCGTCCGGTGGTACGGCGTTGCCGATGCGCTCGCGCCACGCCTGGTCGGACAGTCCGTCGAGCTCGAGATACTCCTCTGGCTCGACGAGCGACTGCAGGACGGCCAGCTCGAGCGTGGTGAACGGCCGGTGCCACGTACCGTCGAGCGCGCGGATTACGGCGACAGTCTTCTCGTTCGCCGCGGGCATGCGCGGATCGGCGACGGACCAGCGCCCGTTGTCGTGGCCGGCGGCGGCCGACACCGCGCCGCTGTGCTGGTCCCAGCCGACGACGCCGTAGTGGCCGCCGGTCAGGTACGCGTCGCCGCGCTCGCGGCGCATGCCCGGGCGCGGATCGGCCACCGCGAACGCGCCTTGGCCGCTGTCGCTGCGCGCGATGACCGTGCCGGCGGGCTCGTCGAAGCCGGTCACGCGGTACTTGCCGGCGCCTTCGAAACCGGTTCTCGAGCGCGGATCGGCAACCGCATACGCGCCCTGGTCATCGCCGCCGATGACCGTGCCGGCGTGGCCGGCCCATTCGGTCACCTTGTACTTGCTGAACAGCGGGCCGGCCGGCGGCCGCGGGTCGGCGATGCCCTGACCGCCGGCGCTCGGCCCAGTGCCGCCCGTGACAACGCCGGCCGGCTGATCGAACGGCACGATGCGGAAGCAGTTGTTGTGCTTCACGCCCGTACGGGGATCTGCCACGGTGTAGTAGCCCTGTCCAGGCGTCTGCTGCCCCGCGATCGTGCCGCTATGGTCATCCCATGGCAGCACGCCATACGCGTGTCCGTCGTTCCACTTCGTACTCTGGGCGAAACGCGGATCAGCGACCGAAAACGTACCATTGCCCGGGCGGCTCGCACCGGCCACCACACCGCACGGTTCCTCCCAGCGGTTCACGCCGAGCACGCCGTTGTGCATGTCCGGCACGATCAGGTAGTCGCGCAGCTGCCCGTTCTCGACCGCGAGCTTGTTCAGGCTGCGCCAGTCGCTGCCTGCTTCGACGAACGCGAGGCGCACCCACGTTTTCCACTGCAGCGACGGCACGCGGTGCATCGGGCCGGCGGCCTCGACGTCGCCCGGCAGCGGCATGCGTCCGAGCAGCGTGCCGACTCCCTGCAGCCGCTTTTGCTCCGGTTCGTACAGGAACGCCGGCACCTTCTCAATGTGCCGCGCGACGAGCAGAAATCGCTTGCGGCTCTGTGCCAGCCCACCGATCACGCCGCAGTCATGCGTCGTTTCGTTGACCGCGTAGCCGTAGTGTCGAAGGATCTGGCCGATCTGGTCGAGCAGATGGCGGCCGCGCGTCGCGAGCCGGGGGACGTTTTCGAACACGATCAGCTCGACCGGGTCGTCCTTCCATGCTTCGCACATCAGCCACACGCAGCGCAGCGTCAGCTCGTTGAGCGCCTGGTACTTCGGCGTGCGGCTGAGCGTTTCCGACAGCAGCCCGGACGCGCCCTTGCACGGCGACGAGATGAACACGCAGTGTGGGTGCTGGTAGCCGGCGGCGCGGCGCACGTCATCGGGCGTCGCCTCGCGCCACCCGGGCGGCGGCTCGGCGCTATGGAAGGCGGTGTATTGAGCCCGCGTGAAGAGGTCCATAAGCGTGCACGGCACGCCGACGATCGTCCGGAAATCGCGGCACGCGGCGGGATCATTGTCGATACCGCCAAGCACGCGCCATGCAGCGATCATTGCGCCGACTTGCGAGACCGCTTTCTTGAAACCCTTCATGCCGGCGCCGAGGCCGGAGCAGAATCCGAAAACCTTGAATTCGCGAGTAGTGTTCATGGTTCGATGGAATTTTCGAAAAAAGAAGGGCGCCGAAAATCGGCGCCCCCTCGAATGCCGCGCGGACCGAGGTAAGCCGCGCGGGGGATGATCAATTGCTGGAAACTGTGGACGTTCGAGAGCACCGTGCTATAGGATTTAACGAACCTTCCAAAGGAGATCCGTGATGTGGCGCGATGAAACGTACAAGGGCTTTGAAATCCACGTTCTCCCCGTGTTGAAGCACAATCCATCGCCCGGGCAACAGGTTCCATATAGCTATACGGGCTACGTGAATCGACCTGGCGCAGTCATTCAGGTGGAGGCGAACGTTCGTCGTTTCACTCACTCGTCTGCCGATTTTCCCGACGAAGCGACGGCAGCTCAGGCTGCATTCGAAGAAGGGCGGTCGATAATCGATCGAACGCATCCTGGCCTGACGACAGACGGGCTCTGACTGTAGGATTTTCGGCATGGCGAGCGCGTGGCACGCTCGTCGAACATCACTCAAATTGGACACTTCCGTGAGCGACACTGAAAAGCGACTGGCCGCATTGGAGATAGCAATCAAGCATGTTTTTGAGCAGTTGCCTTCTGAATATTTGAAAGCAGCGTGCCAAGAGCTCGATAACAAGATCGCGAACTGGCAGGCAACTCCTGTTCCACAAAGTTCGACAATGACTCGGAGAAACGCAATGCAATCGGTTGCTGAGTACAATCCGAATGCCACTTCGCAGGCAATGGAGCGACAAGCCATTGGGGATGCGTTGACGCAAGCTCGCAAATTGATTGCGCAACATATCTACACGATCGAGTACCGCGGATACAGCGTTGACTTCACGCCACTTGACTGCGGCGACGGGGAGTTCGGAGCCCGGTGGTCTGTGCGAAACAATCACCCGAATGCGGATGGATCCTGGGTAAGCCTTAGCGACCTCGGGTGTCGCGGCTCGAAAGAGGAAATGGCCAGTGTCGGGGAGCGAGAAGCGAAGCGCTGGATCGATGAAAAGTGATCAGGCTTTGTGAGCAGGAGATCTGTCCGATGGTCGCCCGCCAAAATACCGCGCAAGGTTATGTGGCTTGCGCGGTGGTAGAGTGATCAACTACTTCGGGCGCCACTCGGTGCCGCGGACAATCCGGCCGACCGGCTCGAGCACAAGTACCTCGGATTCCTTCTCGCTGCGCACGAGCGCGCTGCCGCGCCGCTGGGCTTTCTCGAGCGACGCGTGGCGCCGCGGCTTGCAATATCTGCCGACCGTCACGAACAGCGGTGCACGCGCGCCGACCGGCCCAAGCGTCAGCTCGTCGATGCGCGCTTCGAGTGCCGCGGCGTTCGCGCGCCAGGTGTCAGCTCGTCGATGCGCCGCGTCGCGCTCGGCGGTGAGCCGTTCGACCTCGGCTTGCAGGTCTGCGATGACGCGCGGGACGTTGTCAGCGCCGACGGCCGACGCTGGAAGCTTGGCAATGGCTTCGGCCAGCGTCGGCGCCGCGGCGGCCGCAGGTGCATCATTGGATGCCGGTACTGTCGCGGCGGCGCGCGCGAGCCAGTACACGTACTCGTTGCCGCCGCCGGCCCGCTTCTCGCGCTCGACGAGCGCCTCGCCGAGCATCTGGTTCAGCTCCTTCGTCACGTCGAGATGCGGGAGCCCGGTTCCGGTCGCCACGGCCTTCGCCGTGGCTTCCGATGTCGCGGCGAGATACTTCTCGATGTCCTCTCTCACGCTGCCTCCCGTATTGCGTGCTGCGCGGCCGGCGCGACCTGACCGTCCTCGACCCAGAACGCTTCGATGGCTTCGGGCAGGCCGCCGGGCGGCGTTTTCAGACTCATGAACACCAGCGCCGAGTCGATCTGCTCGGTGTAGGCCAGGTCGTCGAGCCAGTAGAGCAGCCGGTCGCGTTCCGGGCCGACCAGGACGTCGGCGCGATCGAGTACAAGCAGCTTCAGGCCCGAGAAGTGGCTGATCGCCGCGGCGACGTGCGCGTCGACGCGCCAGCGCTCCGATTCGGACAGCAGGGCGTAGGCGCGCCCGTCGGCGAAGATTTCCATCTCCGGCGTGATTGTCACGTCGGCCCATTCGGACATCTCGGCGAGCGCGACGAGGCGCTCGTTCATCGGCGTCAGCGCTTCGCTGAGCAGGTCGGCCGGGATGCCATTCGGTGCGAGCGCGTCGGCGATCGCCTCGTACGCCGCGACGTCTTCGTGCAGCGCCGCAGCCTGCTTTGCCAGAGAGGCGGCGCCGGCGGCGCGCCGTTCGATTTCGCGAAGCGTCGCGATGTCGGTGTCGAGCTGCTTTCGGCGGCGTTGGAGGTCGGCCAGTTCGGAGCGCGCGGCGTCGCCGCTCTCGCGCGCGGCGGCCGCGCCGCTGTCCTCCGCGTCGTCCTCGAGCGCCCGCAGCTGCGTCGCAGCCGCGTCCGCCGCTTCGACGTCCCGTTTGCGATTCGCGGCTGCGTTCTGCAGCGTCTTCAAACCCTGCTCGTACTCGGGCAGCTTCGCGGCCGCGTCAGCGTCGCGCGCGCCGGCTGCGGCCGCCGTCGATAGCACGCCGTTGAGGTAGCGCAGGAGCGCGCCGCATTCCGGGCACGAACATTCGGTGCCGGCCGGCGCCGCGCCGGCGAGCACACGAAGCGCTTCGACCTTGGGCTGGAATTCGGCGACCTGTTCGTCGGCGATCTGCGCGAGCTCGACCGCCTTCGCATAACCGGCGGCGCGCGTGCGCAGGTCGGCGATCTTCGACGCACGCGCACGTGCCGCCGTGTCCGCCGCGTCGGCCGCGCCGATCTGCTGCTGCAGTTCGCCGATGCGGTCGTCGAGCGCCGCGCGATCACCCGTGAGCTTCCGCAACGCGGCTTCGTCGAAGTCGACCGCCGCCGGGCGCCAGGTTGCCGCCTTCTGGCTGCCGTATGTCTCGCCGGTCGCGTTGCGCCACGACTGCTTCGCGCCGCGCGCGCGATCGGCCGCTTCCTTCTGTGCCGCTTCGAAGCCGGCGCGCAACATCGGCGTGATCGCCGCGAGCCGCGCGGCGGCCGGCGCCGGTACCGCATCGGCGCGAAGCCCAAGCTTGTCGAGCAGCCGGGCACGCATTTCGTCGACGCCGATCTTCACGCCCATCAGGTCGTACAGGAACACCCGGCGCTCGGCCGCGCCGAGGTGCGCGAACCGCTGCGCGTCGAGCACCAGCGGAAGGCGTGGATCCTCGGCGAGCTCGCGCTTCAGCTTGCCGGACGGCAGCATGACGCTGTTCGCCTGCTCGCCGCACGCGACCACGATCTGGCCGCCGTCGGCCCCCTCGGTGACGAGCGAGCCGTATTCCTTCTTCAGCGCGACGCGCACCGTGTCGCCGGTGAGCGCCATACGCACGGCTTCCTGCAGGCTGCTCTTGCCTGCGCC
This sequence comes from Burkholderia sp. BCC0506, assembly GCF_902833145.1. GTDB lineage: Bacteria > Pseudomonadota > Gammaproteobacteria > Burkholderiales > Burkholderiaceae > Burkholderia. Next base: position 29,381 of record NZ_CADFEN010000020.1, read on the forward strand.
GTTCGGGCCGGTGAAGAGGGTGACGGGCTTCGCGAGCCGGATGTCCGCCGAGCGGATCCCGAGCACGTTCGCCACGTAGATGTCGGTGATTTTCACGATTGCTCTCCCTGCGGTCCGCGCGGCCGCAGCACCGAGCGGCCGCCGTCCGAATCCATCGCACTGACGATGCCCTTCGCTTCGAGCAGCTCGATCAGCCGCGCGGCGCGGTTGTAGCCGATCTTGAACTGGCGCTGCACGCTCGAAATCGTGACCTTCTGCTGCTCGATCACGAACGCTTCGACTTCGGCGTACAGCGGATCCTCGTTGCCCGAGGCGGCTTGCTCCTCGTGCCACTCCTTCCAGCCCTTCACCCATGCGATGCACAGCTCGCCGGCCATCACTGGGCATTCGCTTTCGGGCTTGCCGTCGGCGGCCGCCTGCCGGCCGGCCTGATGCTGTTCGGCGATCTGCGCTTGCGTCGGGCCGTCGCCGAGCTTCGGCACCTCGCGGAAATCGGCGTCGACGACGTCGCTGTCCGGCTTGTCGCCGTCCATGCCGTCGCCGTCGTTATCGGTGTACTCCCGGCCGAGGTCGAAACCGCGCTGATCCGATTCGCCGCGGATCTCGTCCATGCCGCCGGTGTGCTCGCTCGGGTTGGCGACGACGACCAGAACGGTTTTCCCGCTGGCTTCGTACAGCTCGTGCAGGTTCGGCTGAGAGCCGCCGAATTTCACGACCGCCTTGACGCCGTCCTTGATCGTTATCTGGTCCAGGTCTCCCTGGACGACGATGCGGCCATCGCTCGCGATCAGGTGCGTCGCCATCTTCACGTTGTGCTCCACGCGCGCACGCAGCCGATCGATGACGTCGTTCTGCTTCTTCTCGGACAGCTTCACCCAGATGTCGGGCATCAGCTTCATCTCGGTCACCAGCGCGGAAAGCAGGTCTTTGCCGATGCTGTCGGCGGTCATCTGGAGGACGTTCTTGTCGGTCATGTCGAAATCCTTGGCGGCGGGAGGTGCGCGTTAGTCGGCGTTGATCGGGTTGCGCGGGCGGCGGCCGGCCGGCGCGGTCGTCTGAGTGGTTGTCTTGCCGGCGGCCGCCTGTTCAGCTGCCGCCGTGATGGCGCGCATGCGCGCCGAGGCGAGGGCGTTCAGTTCGGCCTTGGCGGTCTCGTCCGGCACGCCGGCGATCGCGCTGCGCGCGAGGTCGAGGTCCTCGGGCGTCTTGGCGGACTCGATGTCCTCGCGGATGCCGTGCACCAGACCGCTCACATCGAAGTCGAAGCCGCCTTGGCCGCCGTCATCGTCATCGCCCGGTTCACCCTGGTCGTCGACGGGGTCTGCGTGCGCGTCCGACGGCGGCGCGGCGTTTTCGCGCGATTCGGTGGCGGGACCGGTTTGCGCCGGCGTGGCGCGCGAGACTTCCTCGGCCGGCTGTGCGCGGCCGGCGCGCAGCTCGTCGAGCGTCGAGCGGTTGACGGAGTAACTGCCGTCTTCGTGCACGTCGACGATGTCCGCCACTTCCTCGACGCTCGTCAGGCCCATCAGCAGCTCGGGCGCGTACAGCTTCCCGAAGAACGACGCGGTGCGATAGCGCAGCATGACCTCGTCCATCGTCTGCCACTTGCTGCCGTTCTTCGTGTACCAGCCTTCCTTGACGGCCATCTCGATCGACACGGCAGGCGATTCAATCCGCTCGCCGGTCTCTTTCTCGATGGCCCACGCCACGCAGACCTTGTCGACGATCGGCACGCGCTTCGTGACCGTGCTGCGGTTGCCGTTCTCCCAGACCGTTTCGACGCGTTCGACTGTCTTGTCGCCGAGCACTTTGATGTCGAAGCGCAGGGGCGAGAAGCGACCGCAGCCGTTTACCGCAGCGATGATCCACTGCGACGACCAGGACGGCCGGCCCTCGACGATGTACAGGTTCTGCATCACCATCAGCGGATCGGCGCCCATGCGCTGCGCCATATTCAGTGCAACGACGGCGTTCGCGAGCGCGTTCGGGTTCTCACGCGATTCCTTCACGTTGCCGTACTTGTCGAGCTTCTCGATGACCTTGCGATACGCGGCAGGCACGAGCGTCGACGACGCGAGAAGGTTCGCGGCGCGCTGCATCAGCTCGAACGACTGCAGCGAGCCGAAGCCGGGGGCCACGGCGGGCATGTTGGCCTCGCGCGGTAGCGGCGAGCGGACGGATTCAAGAGTGGTGGGCGTGGACATGGATTTCTCGGTTATTCGTGGAATTGGCAGATGCCGTAGCGCGGGCAGTATTTCTTGTCGCACAACAGCGATTTCGGGTTGGGGTAGAAGCGACCAGAGCGGAACATGTCGGCGGCGAACTGGATCAGCCCTGGCGTTTCCTCGGTGCCGAGCATCACGCGCTTGGCGTTCTTGACCGGGGCAGTCGCGACCTCCGGCGTGCCCTTCGTCTTGAGCCCGATGATCTCGGCCGTGTCGGCGATCAGCTCGCCGGTCGTGTGCTCGTAGAGCATCTCGTAGGTGCCGATCTGTGGCCCATGGCCCTTCGTGACAGCGACGCCCTGCGCGACAGCCTTCGATCCGCTCTTCAGGTCGGCGATGCCCGGGCCGAGCGCCGTGCGACGGACACGTGCGCGGTCCATCGTGCCGGTGAGGCGGATCACGATCCCACCGCCGCAGTCGATGTCGAGCGGCTTCGTTTCCATCTCGACCGCGACGAAGTTGTATCGCGGCGTGATTTCGAGGCAGTACTTCGTCGTGAGCGAGATGCCGATGCGCTCGGCTTCCTTCAGGTTGAGATCGTCGCTCGCCGGGTTGTACTCGTTCGACGGGTCGTGCAGCTTGTCGACGAATGCTCCGGCCGCGTCCTCGACGGTCAGGCCGGAGCCGTCGAGCACGCTTTGGTCGTAGGCGGCCGTGCCGGCGTGGATCGCGGTACCGAGCGCGGCGCGCAGGCCCACGACGTTGCGCATCTTCAGTAGGTGGATTGCTTCCCACCTGTAGGCGCATTCGAACAGTGCACCCCAGCTCGACGCGCGCACGGTATAGACCGAGGGAGTCACGCCGCACCTGCCGTTTCGGCATCAACATCCGCGGCCGGTGCCGGCATCTTTTCGATGCACACGTACGGGAAGCGATCGGGGAACGGCTTGATGTGCTTGTAGAAGTGCGAACCGAGAGAGTCGGCGGTCTTGAGCGCATCGAAGTTCGCCTGCGTGAAGCCGGTGTAGTGGTACAGCGACGTCGGCGCATTCGTCTTGCGATCCTTGAAGCGGACCGCGAGCGTTTCGGATTCGACGTCGTAGCCGATGCTATGGATCTGCGTCGACTCGACGGGTTGGGTGTCGATGGTTTTCATCTCGGATGCTCCTGATAGAGGGTGCGGGGCGTGCGCGGGCAGCACGCAGACTCACGGCGCGGCGGCATTGGATTCGACGGGGTGAGCGGAAACAGCGCGCCTCGTGTTGCGAAGCTGGGCCGCTAGGAGGCGTTACAGAATGCCGAAGTGCTTGCTGATGCCGTCGACGGCGACAGCGAGAAGGGCGACCGCAACGAGGATCGCGACGACGAGGGCCCGCGCGGCGCGCGGATGCCGGCGCTCGAAGAGGTCGGCGTGATCGGTGAAGCGGCTCATGAGGGCCTCGTGACGAAAGCGGCGACGGCCGTGCCGTCCGCGTTGAGCCGGGCAAGCACGAATGTGCATACCGCGGCGATCGTGAGCGCGACGAGGTAACCGGCTATGGGATTCCATTCGAATACCCGATCGAGCAGCGCGCCGAGGAGGTCGAAAGGCGTCATCCGAGGCTCCGGAGGTAGGGGCCGGCCAGATCAGCGCCGAACCAGAGCGCGCCGATCACGACGCCGTATGCGATCGCCCAGGCCGATCCTTCGAGCACGTAGCGCAGGCGCGATACAGGCGATTGCCTGTACTGACGAAATACAGGCTGGAAACTGTTGAGAGGTGAGCGCATGTTAGTCCTTCCCGTGGAAGTAGTCTTCGTTGCTGAACAGATGCGCATCGGCAAATTCCGTCGGCTCGCCGCCGCGCTCGCGCGCCTCTTGGCGATCCCAGTACGCGCGGCACTGGCCCGTGCGCTGTTCCTGCTTGATGGCCTTGCACGACTTCGAGCAGAACAGGCCCCAACCACGCTTCACATCAGCAGCGCGCGCGAAGAACGGCGTCTTGCAGCGCTTGCATTTGCGCTCGACCATCTTCGGCGCCGGCGTGCGTTTGACTTCGCTCACGGCGCACCTCCCGCGACCGTGATGTGGCGAACGGGATCGGACACCGGCATTGGCGCGCGGAAACCTGCCTTCGCCAGCGCGTCGTCGACAACGGCGCGGATGCCGGACGTGAGCACGGTCTTCGAAGCGACCAGGTGCAACGCGTCGATCAGGTGCGCCACCGGTTGAAGGTGTGCGTCGAGCGATCTATCGGCCGCGAGCGAGCGCGCGTAAGCGTCAGCCGACGCGTTGTCGCCAGCGTCGGACGGTAGCTCGCCATATGCGAAGCTCGAATCAGCCCGTTCCTGCGCCAGTTCCTTCGCACGCTGCAGCCATGCTTGGCCGACCGAGTGCTTGTTCTCGTTCATGTCAGGCACCTCGCGCGGCGAGAATGGTGTCGGCTTCACGTAGCCTTTGGTCGTAGAGCTTGATGACCGCCTCGCGATCGAGCGGTTTGCGCCAGCTCTTGCGCTGGAATGCGCGACATGTATGGAAGCAGCCGTTCATGAGCTCCTGAGACGGGGTTCGCATGTCCAGCGGGCAGAGTTGCCGATCCTCGAGATACTTCGGGGTGTTGCGATCCTTCGTCTCTGGAAACAGCATGTCGATCGGGTATTCCCAGTCTCCGGACTCTTCGCTGCAGAGTCCCCACGTGCAGCCGCTCGATTTGAAGCCGGGCTCATCATCGTCGTGCGCCGCATATTCGCGACCGTCGACAATGCGTTGCCGAAAGCGTTTCAGAGCAGCGACGTACCGCTCGTCTGATAGATACAGTTCATCGCGTTCGCTCATGCTGCACCTCGCGCGCGGAGCATGGCATCGGCTAGCACGTATGCAGCAGCGGCGATCCGGTCGCCGGGCTGCGCGTGCTCTCCGTGGAAATTCGGGGTGAAGAAAATCGAGCTCGGGTCAGTGTCGTCGCTAAGCGGTTCAGCCAGCATTCCGGTCAGCGCCTTCGCTGCGAAATAGTCGCGCAGCGTCATGCCGGCGCAAGCGCGAGCCGTCGCTTCGATATAGAGGCGGTCCCGCTCGGCCGAGTCGGTGATTCCTTCAATTGCGGCTGCGCCGATGCGATGCACCGACTGTGCATCGGTAAGCGGAAACGCCGGGCCGCCGTGCTTCGTGTTGTCCATATCGATCCTCGTCGCGGTACTGACGGCCATCGTCAGGCAGCGCCACACGCTGCGACCACGCCGCGATGCTCTGCAGCGGGCAGGTTTCGGCCTTGTGGTCAGATTGCCCGCCGTAGCGGGCGCGGTTGGTCAGGCGATGGGCCGCTGCTCGTCCGGCGCGGCTGCAGAGGCCGTAATCTTGTCGAGCGCGAGCCCGGCGTTCTCGGCTTCCAGCGCGGTGATGCGGGCAGTCGCTGCAGCGAGGCGCTTGCCGGCGTCCTCCAGCAGTGCGACCGCGAGCGCGGCGGGGTTCGGGTGGAACGCGTCGAATTCGTTCAGTTGCAGGAACGCGCGGATCACCGCGAGGGCACGCTCGTCGCTTACCAGCTTCAGGCTTTGGATGTCCATCCTTTTTCTCCAGGGGGGGCCGCGCGGGGCGGGCGGCGTTGGTCAGTCGTCGAGCGCGCGACGAGCGGTGTGGTCGGTGCAGCTGGAGAACCCGGCGTTGCCAGGGCCGAATTTCTGGCCGCATCCCGAGCAGTAGACGTTGGCGAAATGCGGCGCGGCGCTGGCGAGATCAGCGTCGGCGATGCGCTGCGCGATTTCCGCGTCGAGGACTGCCTTGCAGACGCTCCAAACCTCGTACACGTCCTCGATGTAGCCGCGGCGCAGCGCAGCGTCGAGCACCGCGATCTGCTCGGCCGAGAACGGGAGAACGTCGAACGTAACGCCGTCGGCGATCGCTTCGTTGCGCTCGTCGCGCGCCAGTGCGGCGTCGTCGTCCGCGGCCTGCAGCTGGTCGGCGTGTCGGTCGACCAGCGCGGGCAGGGTGCGGACGTTGTGGTGAAGAGGTCGAGGAGTGTGCATTGCGCCCTCCAATGAAAGTAGGATTGCTAACCAAATTACAGTCTTGAACTGCGTTGCTGCATGCGCAGCTCTCACTGGTGACGCCTCGAGAGTACGAACCGCCACCGGTCAGAGCTGTTTCGGGACAGTCTTATGGAGCCGGGCCGGCGCTGATCTCCGGCTTTGGGACTCCAGCGCTCAGCTGGTTGCGCATCAGCCTGCGCATTCCGGCTCCATGAGACTGCATCACTCGCGCGCCCGGCTACTCCCGGCCGTGCCGGCTCCGGGCCGCGCGAGGTTTGTGCCGATTACGAAGCCATCGGTCACGTGTTGCTGGCTGTCTTGCATCAGGTTCGTTCAAGCCTGCAAGCGGTAGCCAAACTTCGGCCTAGCGCGCTGCGCCTGTCCTGACTCACGACGCTGATCGCGCCGGCCGGTTGCTCCGCATGTGCGGTCCCGGCTTACCTTCGATTGTTAGAGAGCGATCCGCCTGGGCGGTGGCGCGGCATCGGTGTCGCGTTGATGGGAATTATAACTAAGGTTATCAGCGTGTCAACAACCAAAGTTATCGACCGGGTCAGAAATTTGTAACAGCGTGGCGGCGGCCCGTTTGTTAAGCGTCTGCTGACGGCAGTTGAAAGTCTTCGGGAACTGGGGCTAAACTACTGTACATGCATACAGTACATTGACGAACCGAAGACGAGGGCGGCCAGTGAAAGAGGAATCGAAGACGCGCCTGCGCTGCAAGCCCGGGGGCTTGGCAAGGGTGGTGGCGAGCAGGAACCCTGCGTTGGTCGGCACGATCGTGGCGATTCAACGGCTGCGGTCGGATGGTCGATGGGATGTGCTGCTCGAGAAGCCCGTGTTCGGTTTCACGGAGCGGATGAAGCGACCGGTCGTGACACGGGAGTTTTCGTTCTGGGATGCGTCGCTGGAGCCGCTTCCAGAAGTGGTTTGGCGGGTCAGCCGCCGAATGGCCTGTCTTCGTCCTGAGCGGGCGAATCGTGCGGAGCTGACTGGGCTAGCAGCCCACTGATGTACGCCTCGACTTTGGCGCGGCCGAGCTCGTCGAGTCGATCGTAGCCGGGCGGAACCGGCTGGGCCGCGTCGCCGAATTCGAGCCACTCCAGTGTGGTTTGCAGTGCGCGCGCGAGCGCGAACCCGTTCGTGGTCGTGGTGCTGCCGCCTCGTTCAACCTTGGCTATCGCAGGCTGCGATACGCCGACAAGTTCCGCGATGTGCTTCTGGGACAGGCCCAGTGCCTCGCGACGCTCCTTTGCCCGGCGCCCGAATTCAGGATTTTCCATAGCGGGCATCGTATAACCTTGGTTGTAGGGCGGCAAATAACCAAAGTTCTTGCGGATGAATAACTTTGGTTATAGTATTGCCGCATGAAACCGACCAATTGCTCCGTGCCGGCTCTGCAGGCAGCGATCCAAAAAGCTGGGTCGCAGTCCGCACTTGCCCGCCTGATCGGCAAAAAGCAGCCGCACATCCACAAGTGGCTGCATTCCCCCAATGCAATGAGACCCGAGAACTGCGTGCTCGTCGGGAACGCCGTCGGCATCCCGTACAGGGACTTTCGCCCCACCGATTGGCATCTGATCTGGCCTGACGCGTCGGCCGCTGCGTCGGGGCGCATGGGCGCATGCATGTCGAATGAGGGGCAGCGCGACGTGCTTCGTGCAGGCGTCGACTGATCGCAATGGTTTGCATTCGTTGATAGCTGGCCAGGTGTTGTCCTGGCCTTTATTTCGCCCCGGCGCCAACTGGGTAAGCAAGTGGGTAATCAACTGGGTAACGATTGATTTTTCGTATGAATCAGACCGAATTCAGGATGTTCGCGCCGTGGGTGCAGGCTGCGACGCTGCCGGACGGGGAGATCGAAGCGATGAGCTTCGAGGACTGCCTCGCGCACGCGCTCGAGCTCGGGCTGCGGCGTTTCGATCGCAAGACGCTCGCGCGCAACTGCGGGATTCACTACCCGCATTTCAACGACGTCATCGCCGGGCGCCGGCCCTTCAACGCGACGAAGCTGCACCTGTTCTGCATGTTCACGGGCTGCGACTACCCGCGGCAGTGGCTCGCCATCCAAGAGCGGAAGGCGATCGAGGAATACCGGCGGGTCAGCCAGCAAGCGATCGGCGAATTCGTGCAGCAGGCAGTCGGCCAGCGCCAGGTGGCGGCATGACGCTGACTCTCAGCCAGCGCGACGTCGGCAAGCCCTTCGCCCGAAAGCTCGGGCGCCCGATGACTTACCTCGGCCTCGTCGAGGAAAAGCACCTTTTCATCTTCCGCGATCCCCCGCAGGACTATCTCGCGTTCCGTCCGGACCAGCTCTGGATGCTCGAGCGCGTGCGGCCCGAGGCGGCGCCGATCGATTACAAACGTGAGGGCCATGTGAAATGACGTGCGCCCTCAATTTGCGCAGTGGAGAGCTCGCGCTAGATTTTCTGCGTTTCACGTCCACAGATCCAAATTGCTTCGTCGAGACTCGTCTTCGCGTTCGCGAGATGCACCCTGGATTCGTTGAGGCATTTGTCACGAAATTGTGTAGCAAGACCAGACTGTCCGGCGAATTTCAGCAACCTAATTGCTTCTCTCTGCTGGGCTTGTGCGGTCGCAATGTGCATCGCGCAGTTGTGGGGCATGCCAACAAGGTCTCGAATTTCCTCGTATGTCAGCATATCGAGCGATTCCAGTTGAGAGTGAGCGGTGTTTGCGAGAAGAGCGCACTGACGATTTCGGGTATCGAACGCTGGGATCTTGCTCTTGGGATAGCCTGCTTCCGTAGTCCTTTGGGCTATCGATACTGCCTGATCAACGTTAAAAGTGGCGGCGGCGAGGAGTTCTCTGCTCCTGGTCAAAATATGAACCTTTCCGGCAGCAGTCAGGCGCGCGATGACAAGTTCGTCGTTCCTGCGCTGACGGCGATCGGAGAGTGCGGCCCACAGTGCAATGCCAGCTGCCCCAAACGTGCCAAGCGCAACCAGTGCATTAACTGGTACTCCGATTGCGGTCCAGAAATCTTTCGGCTCTACGTTCGCCCGAAATATCGCGATGGCGACGCAAGTGATTGCCACGTAGCCAATCACGATCAACAGTGCGACGAACGCAAAGTGAGCGATGGTCCATGCTCGTTTCATAAATTCCCCGTAGCTCTTTTTAGGGGAAAGATCGTAGCACGCGTGGGAGGCGGGATATGAACTGGCTCGACCGCTCCCACCGCGGCGACTGCCGCGACCTGATGCGCGCAATGATCGCCGACGGCGTGCGCGTGCAGACGATCGTGACGTCGCCGCCATACTGGGGCCTGCGCTCGTACCTGCCCGACGGGCACCCGGACAAACATCGCGAGATCGGCCAGGAGCCGACGCTGCGCGAGTTCATCGACACGCTGGTCGGCGTATTCGACCTCGCGCGCGAGCTACTCGCCGACGACGGCACGCTCTGGATGAACATGGGCGACGCATACGCTGGCTCATGGGGCGCGCAAGGGCGCGGCGGTCAGATGGCCAGCCGGTCTACGATCAGCGCTCAGCAGATCGCGGCCGCTCAGCGCAAGCAGAGCGGTACCGGCGCGCTGTCTCGCTCTGGACTGAAGGCGAAAGACCTCATGGGCCAGCCGTGGCGCCTCGCGTTCGCGCTTCAGGACGCTGGCTGGTACCTGCGGCAGGACATCATCTGGCACAAGCCGAACCCCATGCCGGAGAGCGTGCGCGACCGGTGCACGAAAGCGCACGAGTACCTGTTCTTGTTGAGCAAGAGCGAGCAGTACTTCTACGACTTCGATGCGATGCAGGAACCGGTCAGCGGCGGCGCACACGCTCGGCGCGAAGCGCAGGGGCTCAAACGCCCGGGCTTCGGACATGGATACGATGCCGCGCCAAAGGATCGATACAAAACCCCGGACGGATGGGCAACGCATCCGGGCGCGCACGGCTCGTTTCACCGCGATGGCCGAGAAAAGGGGCGAAAGCTTTCGGCGGCCGGCAGCGGCGTGAAGAACAACACGAGCATGGATGCTGCGCTTTCAGACATGCGCAGTACCCGCAACCGTCGCAGCGTCTGGACCATCCCGACGCAGTCGTTTGACGGCGCGCACTTCGCGACCTTCCCCGAGGCACTCGTCGAGCCCTGCGTGCTCGCCGGCAGCCGGCCGGGCGACGTTGTGCTCGATCCGTTCTTCGGCAGCGGCACCGTCGGCCAGGTTGCGCAGCGGTTCGGGCGGCGCTTCCTTGGCTGCGAACTGAATCCCGACTACGAGCCGCTGCAGCGCGATCGCCTGCGGCAGCCCAGTTTGATGCTGGGGGGGGCGTGATGGAACGGCAAACCTTGCACGTCGTTTCCCTGTCCGGTGGCAAAGACAGTACCGCGACGCTGCTCGTCGCGCTCGAGCTGCACGGTCGCGAAAACGTACGCGCGGTGTTCGCCGACACCGGCAACGAGCACGAGTCGACGTACGAATACGCGCTTGAATACCTGCCGCGCGTGCTCGACATCACCGTCGACGTGGTGCGCGCCGACTTCACCGACGAATTTGCGACGAAGCGCGCGAACCTCGCGCGGATCGCCGCCGGCGAGCCGGAATCATCTGTGTACGGCAGGCGCGAGTTCATGTACGCGTGGACGCCCGAGGCGGCCGCTCGCGCGCTCGACCTGCTGCACCCGACCGGGAACCCGTTCCTTGACCTCTGCATGGTGCGGGGCGGCTTCCCGTCCCGGAAGCGGCAGTTCTGCACGGAATGTCTGAAGCGGAACCCCCTGACGGAATACGCTCTGAGCCTGATCGACGCCGGGTATTTCGTCGAATCGTGGCAGGGCGTGCGTGCGGACGAGAGCGAGGCGCGTCGGTGGCTTCCGCATTACGAGTGGCGCGGGGGACATTACGCCGTGTTCCGTCCGATCCTGCGCTGGAACGTTGCCGACGTGTTCGACGCGCACGCGGCTGCCGGCATCGCCGCAAACCCGTTGTACCGCGAAGGTATGACGCGCGTCGGCTGCATGCCTTGCATCAATGCGGGGAAGCTCGAATTGCGCGAGATCGCGCGCCGCTTTCCCGAGCACGTTGAGCGCGTAGCGGAGTGGGAGCGCCTCGTATCGGCGGTATGCCGTCCAGGCAGTCCAGTCTCGTTCTTCCACTCCGATTCGTGGCGCGTTGACCGACGTGTGACGCTTATCTCCGATGTCGTCGAGTGGTCGAAGACCACTCGCGGCGGCCGGCAGTACGACCTCCTCGCGGACGCCGAACCGGCGACCGCATGCGCCTCGGCGTATGGACTTTGCGAATGAACGACCTCCCGAATCCTCTCACCCCAGCGGACTGCGATCTGCGCAATTTCCGCGAAATGCCGATCGATGTGCCGCGGCTCCTTGGCTCCGATCTCGTGCACGACGAGTCGCCCGAGGCGTGTTGGTCCGCGATGCTGCTCTGGTGCGTGTCGTGGCACGAGGTGCCCGCCGGAAGCATGCCCGATAACGACGAGTGGCTCGCGAAGCGTGCCGGCTACTGGCATAAGGGCAAGCTCGATCCGACATGGCACCAGGTGCGCGCCGGCGCGCTGCACGGCTGGATCAAATGTACCGACGGGCGCCTGTATCACCCGGTCCTCGCTGAAAAGGTCAACGCGGCGTGGTTCTCGAAGCACCGCCACGCGCACGACAAGCTCGGCGAGCGTATCCGGAAACGCAACAAGGCGAGGGCGGAACGAGGGCTTGCTCCGCTGGAAGTACCCGAATTGGATGCATGGATCGACATGGGCCGCCCGTTGGAGCGCGAACTTTTTCCGTTGGAATTTAGTACTACTTCCAGTGGAAGTGAGAAGACTTCCGGGGGAAAAGGGAAATCTTCCGGAGGAAGTGGAGCTCCTTTCCGTGGTCAAGGCGGGGGAATTCCTCGGGAAGGGTCTGATAGTTCCGCCGGAATTCCTCCGGAAAACGCTCTTAAGGGAGCGGAGCGGAACGGAACAGAACATGTAAACCCAAGCGGCGGCGGCACAGCACAGGCAGTAGCGCGCGACGACGCGCCGATCGCCGCCGCCGCTTTCGTCGAAGTTCTTCGCTCGTCGGGCGTCGGCTTCGCCGCCGATGACGCGCGCTTGGCGAGCTGGCCCGGGCGCGGGGTGACGGCCGACGACCTCCGCGCGGCCATCGCCACGGGGCGCAAGCGCCGTGAGCGCGAGCGGTCCGAGCAGCCGCTGAACCTCGGCCTGCTCGAGCTGATCCTCGGCGATCTGCTCGCCGCGCGCGCTGCGAAGCCGGGCCCCGGGACACGCCCGGTCGGCGACTGGTGGCGCTCGTGGACCGGCATCGTCGAGCACGGCGGCACGCTCGGCGTCGAGCAGGGCCGCGACGAACCTCCGTTCGATTTCAAGCTGCGCGTGTTCGACGCCGCGGGCGACGGCCCGTGGTGGGACGACCACAACCGCGCGTTTCGCAACACTGCCGGCCCCGTCGCGGCCGGCGCTTTGATGGGGGAAGGGCGATGAACTGCAAAGTCGGCGACATGGCCGTGATCACGCGCGGCAAAGCCCGCGACCGCATCGTCGAGGTGAAAGCACCCTACGGCGACTACCTGGGCTTCGGCTTCTGCTGGTACGTCGAGGCACCGACGCCGATCCCGGGGACGGACGTCCTCACGTTTCGGCCGTGCGAGCTGAAGACCGGGTGGATTCCGGACGCGTGGCTGCGCCCGATAAGCGGCGTCCCGGTGACTGGCGACGTGTGCGACGAGGTGACGGCATGAGGGTCTTGGGAATGGATGTGATCGAGTCGCCGCTGTGCGCTGACGTGCCGCGCATGACCGTTTCGCCGCGATTCGCCGAGCTGATGCCCGCCGAGTTCGTGAGCGACTTGAACCGATGGATGCGCGAGTTCTTCGGCACTTCCGACGTGTCGTACATCGTCGAAGGCCGCACGATCGTCATGAGCCCGCGCGCGGCCGCTGCTCTCCGCCGGCAGGCTTCTCAGGCTTCGGTTCGTCCCTGGCACTGGCAAGGGTGGCGGGCATGACGCAGCAATCGCTCATCACGGCGTCGCCGATCGCGCAGCGTGTCGAGTTCGTTGTCCCGGGCAAACCGGTCGCGAAAGGGCGGCCGCGTTTCTCTCGCCGCAACGGCATCGTGCGCACGCACACGCCCGAGGAATCCGAGCGCTACGAAAACCTCGTGAAGATGGCCGCGCGCGCGGCGATGCGCAGTGCGTCGCCGTACGCCGGCCCGATCCGCCTGATCGTGCACATCGGCCTGCCGATTCCGGCGAGCTGGTCGATGAAGCGGCAGGACGCGGCCGCGGCCGGCGCCATCGGCGCGACGAAGAAGCCCGACGCCGACAACGTTGTCAAGGCGTTGAAGGACGGCATGAACGGAGTGGTGTACGTCGACGACGGCCAGGTCGTCGACCTCTGGGTGTCGAAGCGCTACGCGCGCACGCCGGGCGTGCGGATTGAGGCGATCGAGTTGAATTTGAAGTCAGCATAAGGAGCGGGGCCTTGAAAGCAAAATGCAAACTCACAATCAACGAGATGATCGGGAAGATGAAGCCTGGCGTCCGGTATTCGGCGCACGACCTAGCACGCCGCTTGAAGCATCCCGTTTCGTCCGTGCGGCAGCTGCTGTCGCTCGACGTCGCGCTCGCGCGGCTCGACTGCCACTCGGAGAGCCGCGGCCGCATGTACTCACTCGCGGGCACGAGCCGCTCGCCGGGCACGCACGTCGACACGCGCATCCGGCCGGACTTCACGAGCAACCTGACGGGTTACATGGCCGAGCTCAACACGCGCCAGGCGCTGGCGATGATGACGCGGGGTGTGCGATGAGCGATGTCGTCGAGTTCAAATCGGCGTTCGACGCCGTGCGCTTCGCGCTCTGCTACTCGTCGCAGCAGTACGGCGAGACGATGATGGCGAAGCGGCTGCGCGGCGAGTCGATCGGCACCGGCATGGGGCTGGTCGGACTCGACGGAGCGGGGCAGGCCGGAGAGATTCGCCGGCACCTGTGGGAACTGCCCGATCTGCACCTGTCCGTGCTCGTCGCGCGCGCCGCGCCACACGACCTGCCGTGCTCCTGCGGCGCGGCGTGCTGCAGCGGTCGGACGCCGAACCTCGAGTGGCAGGCGGCGGTCGGCTGGCTCATTCGCGCGTCGGCAGCCTACTGTTCGGGCTTTTCGCACTACCGCGTGCGGCGCGCGATCATCGAACGTCTGTTCGGGGTGAAGTGCGACCTGGTCGACATCGCGCACGACTGCGAGGCGCACGTGAACACCGTCAGCAAGCACAACTCCGCGGTACGGAAGTGGATCGAGGGCGACAAGAAGGCCGGCGAGGCGGGCGTCGAGGGGCTCGCATGGTCGGTGATCGAACGGCGGTTCAGCGAGCTCGGATTGCTGCAGGAACGATCGACCGCTTGACAATGTGTGTTTGGCACACAATAATCCGCCATATTCGATACACGTCATACGTGCGTCCGAAGCAAAGAGGCCCGCGAAAGCGGGCTTTTTCGTTTTCGGGGGCGTCTCAGTCGCGACCTGCTGACAATCTCAAAAAGAGAGCCCGCGAACGCGGGCTCTGTCGATTTTGCTCGCCTGCGCTGAAGTCGCGGTTAGCCGGTGATTTGCTTCGCCAAGCTTACGACGCCATCCACGCGGCTTTTGATTGCGTCGATAGTCGTTTGCGAGGCGCTCGTATCAGCGTAGGCGCCGCGAAGCGAGTTGTGAACCGAACGTTGAAATTGGTCGATCTTCTCCTGATCCAGTCCAGCGACGGCGCTAACCAGTACCGACAGAATCGCAGTGTCGGCGATCTTGACGCCGATATTGAACTGCTCTTCAGGGCTTTTTTCGTTGTTGCTCATTTTTACCTCGTCTGCGATGTGGTTGAAAATTGGGCACAGGCCGGTACCCATTTTAAAAAATGGGGGCGCATTTGATTCTTTCAAGAGCCGGTCTCGATGAAGGATGAGATTTTCAAGAAGGGCGGGAAGTCTGGAGTTGTGTCCCGGCCCGTCCCACCTGACGCTCTCTTCGACGACTCGAACTGGATCCGACACATCATGCCGGCCGACGGCGTCGCCGAGTGGGTGAACGAGACGCTCCTGCGCGACGGCGCGCCGCTGCACAACCCTGACCACGAGCACCTGATCGGCGCCGACGTCGCTTACCTCTGGGCTGCCGTCGAGAACGTGCGCCAGATGCGCCGCGTCGTCGGCCAGTGCGAAGAGGTGACGATCCGCGCCGGCGGCTGGCAGCGCGCCCGGCAGGAACAGCAATACCTCGAATGGTTCGGCCGCGTGCCGGCGTTCCTGATCACGCTCGATGCGCACTACGCGCGCGAGTGCAACGATCTGCAGTGGTGCGCGCTCGTCGAACACGAGCTGTATCACATCGGCCAGCGCCTCGATGAGTTCGGCGCGCCGGCCTTCACGAAGGACGGCATGCCGAAGCTCGGCATCCGCGGGCACGACGTCGAGGAATTCGTCGGCATCGTCCGGCGTTACGGCGTGGCCGGCGGCGCGGGCGACACGGCGAAGCTCGTCGCCGCGGCCCAGCGCTCGCCCGAGGTCGGCCACGTCGACATCGCGCGCGCCTGCGGCACCTGCATCCTGCGGGCTGCATAACCCGAACGTTTTCCCGCTATGGCAGCACTTCCCGACGCGATCAAGGTGTTCATCGTGCAGTCGCTGGCGTGCTTCGACACGATCTCGCGCACCGCGAAGGCCGTTCGCGAGGAGTTCGGCGTGGAGGTGTCGCCGCAGCAATGCGAGCGTTACGACCCGACGAAGCGCGCCGGCGCGACGCTCAGCAAGAAGTATCGCGAGATCTTCGAGCGCACGCGCGAGGAGTTCCTCAACGACACGTCGCGCATCGGCGTGTCGCACCGCGCCGTGCGCCTGCGCGCGCTCGACCGTGCCGTCGCGGAAGCGGAGCGACGCAACAATCTGCCGCTGATGGCGCAGCTGCTCGAACAGGCTGCGAAGGAATCCGGCGACGCCTACACGAACCGGCGCCGCCTCGAACACACTGGGGAGAACGGCGGCCCGATCGAGAACAGGACGGTCGTCGTCGATGAAAGCCAGGTCGCAGCCGCCGTCGCCAAACTCGAAGACGAGTATTGACCCCGCCATCGAGCGGGCCGTCCTGAAGGCGAAGTGCGAGCGGGATCACCTGTTCTTCAGCCGGTACTTCTTCAAGCACCGGCAGGCGATCAAGTTCCGCGTCAACTGGCACCACGTGCTGATCGCGGACACGGTGCAGCGCGTGATCGACGGCACGCTAAAGAACGTCGTCATCAACGTGCCGCCGGGCTCGTCGAAGACCGAGCTGGTCGCGATCAACCTGATCGCTCGCGGCCTCGCGCTGAACCCGCGCGCTCGGTTCCTGCACATCAGCTACTCGGACGATCTCGCGCTGTTGAACAGCGAGACGGCGCGCGACATCGTCGCCTCTGGCGAGTATCAGGCGCTCTGGCCGCTCGCGATCGCCGACGATGCGAAGTCGAAGAAGCGCTGGAACGTGATGATCGACGGCCGAAAGGCCGGCGGCGTGTACGCGGTTTCGCTCGGCGGCCAGATTACCGGCTTCCGCGCCGGGCACATGACCGAGGGTTGGCAGGGCGCGATCATCATCGACGACCCGCTGAAGGTTGAAGACGCGTACAGCAAGACCGCGCGCGACAAGGCGAACCGAAAGCTGCTGTCGACCGTGAAGAGCCGGAAGGCGAATCCGGACACGCCGATCATCGTGATCATGCAGCGGCTCGCGGAGGAAGATCCGACGGGCTTCATCAAGGCGCGCAAGCTGCCCGGCGAGTGGGAGTTCATCGAGATCCCCGCGCTGATCACGGACGAGTACGTCGCGAAGTTGCCGGCGCACATCCGCGAGCGCGTCGAGTGCGACGAGCGGGACGCGGACGGCCGGTACAGCTACTGGCCGTACAAGGAACCGCTGCAGGAGCTGCTCGCGTCCGAGAAGGCCGACGCGTACGTCTTCAACGGCCAATACATGCAGCGGCCGTCGCCGCTGGGCGGCGGGATCATCCAGAGCGGCAAGTTCCTGCGCTACGGCGCGCTGCCGCAGCTGCAATACCGGAAGATCTTCGCCGACACGGCGCAGAAGACCGCCGAGCGGAACGACTACAGCGTGTTCGAGTGCTGGGGCCTCGGGTACGACAACCGTGTGTACCTGATCGACCTGGTGCGCGGGAAGTGGAAGGCGCCCGAGCTGAAGCGCCGCGCGATCGACTTCTGGAACAAGCACGCGGCCATCGGCGCCGACGACCCTGGCGCGCCGGTGCTGCGGCAGATGAAGGTCGAGGACAAGTCCAGCGGTACCGGCCTGATTCAGGACATTCAGGCCGAAGGCGGCATCCCTATCGAGGGCATCGAGCGCGTGAAGGACAAGCTGACGCGCGTGATGGACGTCGTCAGCCACATCGACGCCGGCAACGTCGGCGTTCCGCTGGATGCCCCGTGGGTCAGCGACTTCTTGACCGAGTGCGACTCGTTCACAGCTGACGACACGCACATGCACGACGACCAGATCGATCCGATGGTCGACGCAATCAACGACATGCTGGGAGGCGCGAAGGACCTGTCGGTCTGGGAGCGGCTTGCCGGTTGAGCACGACAGGATTTCCCGGAATGTCGAAACGGAAGCAACAGACCCGGCCGCCGCGCGCGCCGGTGGCGACGCACGCCCATCGCACGGTCGACTCGTTCGCCAACTTCGAAGCGCGGCTCGGATGGGGGGCCGACAACCAGGCGTCGGCGGCGCAGTACACGCTGTCGTACCAGAGCCGCAACCGCGTCTGGCTGGAAGCCGCCTACCGCGGTTCGTGGATCGTGCGCGCTGCGGTGGACGCGATCCCGGAGGACATGACCCGCAAGGGCATCGAGATGTCCGGGCTCGATCCGACCGACGTGTCCAAGATGGAGACGGCGCTGACGCGCAAGGCGATCTGGGACCAGCTCTGCGATACCGGCAAGTGGGCACAGCTGTACGGCGGCGCGATCGCAGTGATGCTGATCGACGGCCAGGACATGTCGCAGCCGCTGCGGCGCGAGACGATCGGGAAAGGCCAGTTCAAGGGCCTGCTCGTGCTCGACCGCTGGATGGTTGCGCCACCGGTCGGCGAGGTCGTTACCGAGTTCGGCCCCGATCTCGGCATGCCGAAGTACTACGACGTGCTGCCGTCGACGATCGGCTTGCCGCAGGGGCGCATTCACCACTCGCGCGTGCTGCGAATGGACGGTGAGGCACTGCCGTACTACCAGCGCATCAGCGAAAACGGCTGGGGACTGTCGATTCTCGAGCCGATGTGGGACCGGCTGATCGCGTTCGACAGCGCGACGGTCGGCGCCGGCCAGCTCGTCTACAAGGCGCACCTGCGCACGCTGAGCGTCGAGAAGCTGCGCGAGATCATCGCGGGCGGCGGCCCGGCGCTCAACGGTCTGTTGAAGCAGGTCGAGATGATCCGGCTTGGGCAGTCGAACGAGGGCATCACCCTCATCGACGCGACCGACAAGTTCGAGACGCACCAGTACGCGTTCAGCGGGCTGTCCGACGTCATGCTGCAGTTCGCGATGCAGCTCAGCGGCGCGACGGGCATTCCGCTCGATCGCCTGTTCGGCCAGCAGCCGGCCGGCCTGAGCGACACCGGCGAAGGGTCGCGCCTGCTGTATCACGAGAAGGTGCACACGCGGCAGGAGCGTCGGCTGCGCAACCCGCTGCACGGGCTGCTTGACGTGATGTGCCGGTCGGAAATCGGGCACCCGCTGCCCGAGGACTTCTCGTACGAGTTCAACCCGCTGCAGGAGATGTCGGCCGCCGAGAAGGCGGAGATCGGCAACAAGACGGTCGACTCGGTGACGAAGGCCGTCGACGCCGACCTGATTCCGCGCAGCCAGGGCATGCGCGAACTGAAGGCGTCGGCGCCCGACACCGGCATGTTCGGCGACATCCCCGACGAAGCGATCAAGCAGGCCGAGCGCGATGAAGAGGGCGAAGACCCGCCGGGAATTGATCCGGCGCTTCCGCTCGGACCGGCGCCGGGCGCGGCCGCGCGCACGAACGATTCTCTGCTTCGCAGGCTTTTCCGACGTCGATGATCCTCACCCTCGATCGAAAGCGCGACCGGCGCAAGAACCCGGTTCGGCTGAGCGGTGCCGAGCGGCAGTACGGCAGCCAGTTGCGAAAGATCGCCCATCAGGTCGGCGTGCTCGTGAACGGCTTTCCGGCCGATGACGCGTCGTATGCGCCGACGATCGAGGAACTGTTGCGGCGGTACACCGAGGCGCTCGCGCCGTGGGCCGAGGCGACCGCAGCGCGCATGATCGCCGACCTGAATCGGCGCGACGAGCAGATGTGGATGAAGCAGGCCGCGGACATGTCGCGCGCGCTGCGCGACGAGATCCGCGGGGCGGCCACCGGCGAGACGATGCGTGCGCTCTTGTCCGAGCAGGTGCGGCTGATCAAGTCGATCCCGCTCGACGCAGCCGAGCGCGTGCACCGGCTCACGCTGGAAGGAATCGTCGACAGCACGCGCGCCGCGCAGATCTCGAAGGCGATTCAGGAGTCAGGGCAGGTCGCGAAAAGCCGGGCCGACACGATCGCGAGAACCGAGGTCAGTCGTACGGCCGCGACCCTCACCGAGGCGCGCGCGCTCGACGTCGGCAGCCCCGGCTACTTCTGGCGGACGTCGGGTGACTCGGACGTGCGCGAGGACCATCGCGAGCTCGAAGGCAAGTTTTTCACCTGGGACAAGCCGCCGATCGCGGACAAGCGGTCGGGTGCGCGAGCGCATCCGGGCTGCATCTACAACTGCCGGTGCTGGGCGGAAGTCGTGCTTCCGAAGGGGTGATATGGCGAAGATGAAACGCGACAGCAGCGGATCACTGCTGTTCGAGTGCCCGTGTGGTGAGCTGCACGTCGTCTATCCGCATGGTTGCGATTCCCCGAACCCGGCGCGATGGAATTGGAACGGCAGCGTCGATGCCCCGACGTTGTCGCCGTCGATCCTCGTGTCGTGGCCCGGCCCCGGCGACCGCCAGAACGTCTGCCATTCATTCATCACGGATGGCCGGATCCAGTTCTGCGGCGACTGCACACACGAGCTCGCCGGGCAGACGGTCGAGATTCCGGATTGGGTGGACTGAACGTGACGACACATCGAACGACGTTGCGCGTGCGAGTGCGCACCGCATGGTGGTTGCCGCTGTACGTGCGATCCCTAGCCGTCTGGTGCCGGATCACACGCACCGAGCCCGATTACGAGCGAGTCCGTGGCGTCATCGCGCGCGGCGTCCGAACCAGCATCGAAGACTGATATGCGCATTTTCACCACAGACCACGCGTGCACGTGCGGCTCGCATGCGCCGCGCGCCCGCGCGCATACCCGCGACGGCATCACCGCGTCGGGCGTGTACGCGACCGAGCAGCTCGGCGAGCGGCAGTCGATCACGCCGGAAGGCTTCCTGCTCTGCGAGGCCGTGCCGATCGCGCGCGTCGGCGCGCAGGACTACGCCTATTTCGAGCTGCCCGAGATCGAGGCAAAGGACGGCGTCATCGTCGCCGAGCGCACCGCGGAGGTGCTGTTTGCCCCCGAGACGCTTGCCAGCTTCGAAGGCAAGCCGATCACGATCGACCATCCGCCGGATTTCGTGACGCCGGCTAACTACATGTCGGTGGCGCGCGGCACGGTCCGCAACGTGCGGCAAGGCGAAGGCGACCAGGCCGAGCTGATGCTCGCCGACCTGTTGATCACCGACGCCGAAGCGATCCGTCGCGTCCAGAGCAAGGGCGCGGACGCGCTCACGCAGGTCAGCAATGGCTACGACGCCGACTACGAACAGATTGCGCCTGGGCGGGCGCGACAGGTGGTGATCGTGGGCAACCACGTCGCCCTCGTGAAAAGCGCCCGCTGTGGCCCCGTGTGTTCGATCGGGGATAGCAGTTCCAACCTACTCCCGACAGGAGATGCAAGCATGGCAACCAAGAAAGGCTCCAAGTTCGTCGACGCGTTGCGCAAGGCGTTCATGACGCGCGATTCCGAAGCGTTCGAGAAGGTCGCGAGCGAGATGACCGGCGACGAAGGTGGCGAGGGTGGCGACGGCCAACCCCAGATTCACATCCACATGCCCGGCACCGGCACCGATCCGAAGGCGGGTGTCTCCGCGACTGGCGACGATGGCGCGGGCGGTGGCGAAGGCGATCCGCTGAAGCAGGTGCTCGACGCGATCCAAGCCACCAACGGCAAGATCGATGCGCTGGCCGATCGCGTGACGAAGCTCGAAGGCGGCGGCACGCCGACCGGCGACGGCGATGACGACGATCTGGACGGCACCAGCACGACGGACAACGACGGTGCCGGCGAAGGCGGCGACGACAAGCCCGGCGCGCGCACGGGCGACAGCTCCGCGCTGCGCGACCAGTTTCAGGACGCGCTCTCGCGCGCCGAGATCCTCGCGCCGGGCGTGCGGCTGCCGACGTTCGATGCGAAGGCGGTCCGCAAGAAGACGGTCGACGCCATCTGCGTGCTGCGCCGCCGCGCGCTGCGCGCCGCGATGGACAACGAGAACGCCGAACTGGTGAAGTCGGTGGTCGGCGGCGCGAACGTCGCCAGCATGACCTGCGATTCCGTCGCGGCGTTCTTCAATGCCGCGTCGGAGCTCGTGCGCAGCAAGAACTCCGGTATGACGCAGCGCCGGACGAACGATTCCACTCAAACCGAGCGGAAAGACATCAACGAAATCCACGCGGAATTCTGGAAGGTCCGCAAGTAAGGAGCCGACATGCCCTCGTTGCAAGCTTATCAATATCGCATGCCGGCAGGCTTTGCCGGTGACCTCCAGCGCGCCGAAGTCGCCACGATCGAGACGCAGCTGATCGACCCGGCGGCACCGCCGACGGCGTTCGGCGTTCCCGTGAAGATGGTGAACGGCAAGATCCAGCCGATCAACAACGCGGCCGACACGGCGGCGCTCGTATACGGCGTGAACCTGCGCGCGTATCCGATCCAGGGCAACGGCACGGATCCGCTCGGGACGTCGACGCCGCCGACGAGCGGCGTGACCGACATCCTGAAGCGCGGCTACGAGAACGTCGCGCTCGGCGGCACCGCGCCGGCCACGAAGAACGGTACGGTGTACGTGCGCGTCGCGGCGGCGGCCGCCGGCAAGCCGCTCGGTGGTTTCGAAGCGGCGGCCGACGGCACGAACACCGTTGCGATGCCGGCGAACTGGTACTTCACCGGCCCGGCCGACGCATACGGCATCGTCGAAATCGCCGTCAACATCTGATCCGGCGCTGAACAGCGCTTCACCCGAAGCCCCGCAATCGCGGGGCTTTTGCATTTCTGGAGCCATTACATGGACATGTCCGAACTGAAGCACCTGCGCCGGGCCGGGGCCTCGATCCCGATGTCGGCGGCCGTCGCGGACGCGACGCGCCGGCTGATCCGCGCGCGTACGCAGGACCAGCAGTACACGTACGATCGCCAGACGATCGACTCGACCGGCGCATTCCTCGTCGGGCAGCTCGAACGCCTCGACCAGACGCTGAACGAGCCGCTCGTCGAGTACACCTGGTCGCGCGACATCTACATCCGCAGCGACGTGTCGGCGGCCGACGAAGTCGCGTCGTTCACGAACTCGGCGTTCGGGATGAGCGGCGGTATCAACCCGAACGGCCTGAACTGGATCTCGAACGAGGGCAACGCGCTCGCGGGCCCGTCGGTCGACATCGGCAAGACCGCACAGCCGATGCTGCTCTGGGGTGCCGAAGTCAAGTACACGGTGCCCGAGCTGATCAAGTCGCAAGCGCTCGGCATGCCCATCGACTCGCAGAAGGTCGAGGCGATGAACATGAAGCGCAACATGGACCTCGACCAGATCGTCTACTACGGCGATCCGCAGATGAGCTTCACCGGCCTGGTGAACTCGACCGGCGCCGTCGGGAGCGTTTCGAACGTCGCGAACGGCGCGGCCGGTACGCCGCAGTGGAACACGAAGACGCCGGACGAAATCCTGAAGGACGTCAACGAGATTCTGACGTCGGCGTGGCAGGCGTCCGGCTGGAAGGTGAAGCCGAACCGCCTGATGCTGCCGCCGGCAACGCTCGGTGGCATCGCGTCGCGCCTGATCAGCACGGCCGGCAGCAAGTCGATCCTGACGTACCTGCTCGAGAACAACATCTGCACGCAGCAGGGCACGCCGCTCGAAATCCTCGAGCTGAAGTGGCTGATCGGCGCCGGCGCGGGCGGCACCCAGGGGCAGCTCAACACCGTCGACCGGATGGTCGCGTACAACAGCGACAAGAAGTACGTCCAGTTCCCGATGACGGACCTGCAACGCACGCCGCTCGAGTACCGCTCGCTGTTCCAGATCACGACCTACTGGTCGCGTATCGGCCGCGTCGAGTGGCGTTACGGCACGACGGCGGCTTACCGGGACGGGATCTGACATGGCGAAGATGGCGAAGATCAACGTTGTGACGGCGTTCACGATCCGGCTGCTCCACGAGGGCGAGGAGGTCGTCCGCCGCGTCGAGGCCGGTGTGCAGGAGGTCGAGGACTTCATCGCCGAGCACTGGTACGCGAAGGCGCACACGGGCCCGCTGCCGGAGAAATCCGGCGATGTGGGTGACCCGCAAGGCGCCGCGACCGATCAGGCTGCGGCGCTCGCCGCGGCGAAGGCTGATCTCCAGGCTAAGTCGGACCGCCTCGAAAAGCTGCGCACCGAGCTCGATACGTTCGGCAAGGGGCTGGACGACCGCGCGGCCGCGCTCGACACGCGCGAAGCTGCGGTCGCGGCGAGCGAGCAGGATCTCGCCGCGCGGGTCGCGGCCTTCGAGGCAGCCCAGAAGGACGCCGCGGCGGCTGCGAAGGATGGCGCAGCCGACGGCGCGGCGCAGAAGTCCAGCAGTGGGAAGAAGGCATAATGGCCTCCCGGCGCCGCGCCGTGAAGGCGCGCGCCGGGCATCCGCTCATTGGCAAGGTGACACGTGGATATCGCCCAGTTCCGACAATCGTTCCCCGAGTTCGACGCAGCTACGTATCCGGATCCGCTCGTCCAGTTCTGGATGACCGTGGCGGTGTCGCTCGTCAATGCTGACCGGTGGCGCGAGCTGACCGATCTGGGTATCGCGCTGGTCACGGCGCATCATCTCGCGCTCGCGCTGAAGGACCAGAAGACTGCCGCAGTCGGCGGCGTGCCCGGGCAGGTCACTGGGCCGCAGTCGTCGAAGGCCGTCGACAAGGTGAGCGCGAGCTACGACACCGCGGCTGTCGCCATCAAGGATGGCGGCTTCTGGAACGCCACGATGTACGGCGTTCGCTATCTCAGCCTCGCGCTGATGATGGGCTCGGGCGGCATTCAGCTGTAGCGCCGCCGCTGCCCGTCGGGAGAAATCCAATGGGCAGTATGAAAATCGATCGCCTCGACGAGGTGCTGAAGTCGATCAGCGGGCTGGTACAGAAGGAGGTGCTGGTCGGTGTGCCGGACAGCACCGCCGGCCGAAAGGACGAGGGCGAGCCGCTCAGCAACGCCGAGATCGGCTACATCATGGAAAACGGCTCGCCGGCGAACAACATCCCGGCGCGGCCGCACTTGGTGCCGGGTGTGCAGGACGCGCGGCCGAAGTTCGAGCCGCACCTGCAGAAGGGTGTCGAGGCGGCTCTCGACGGCGATCTTGAGAAGGTCGATCGCAGCCTGAATCGCGCTGGTCAGGTTGCGGTGAACTCGGTGCGCGCGAAGATCAACAGCAACATCGCTCCCAAACTCGCCGACTCGACGCTGGCCGCGCGCCGGCGCCGCGGCGTCACGCGGGAGAACACGCTGGTCGACACCAGCCAGTATCGGAACGCGACGACGTACGTCGTGCGCCGCAAGAAGTAGTTTTCAGTCTCCCTGATGCGAGGGCCGCCATGCGCGGCCTTTTTTCGTTGGTGCGCTCGCTATGGCCTTCCTCGACGTAACTGATGTCCTGCTCGATCCGGATTTCATGGACACGGGCCTGATCTGCAACCGCATGACGCAGACGATCGACGGCCACGGCCGCGCACAGAACACCGCAGTATCGACGCCGTTCGCCGCCGTCGTGACGAGCGACAAGGGGGACATCCTGCACCGCAACGCGGACGGTAGCCGAATCATCGGCTCGATCACGCTGCACACGATGTTCCGCCTGATGGACGGCAGCGCCGGCCACGACGCCGACGAAGTCGTGTGGGCGGGCCGCACCTACACCGTCGTCAACGTGAACGACTACTCGCACTTCGGCCGCGGCTTCGTCTGTGCGACGTGTGACCTGAAACCTCTTTCGGGATGACCTCATGAACGACAGCTCGACCGGCGGATACCTGGCGCCAGCCGTCGATGCGCCGCCGGCCGAGGACGACGATCTCGACGATCTGGTCCATGACCTGATCGCTGGCGTCACGGCGCTGCCGCCCGACCTTGTTCGGCCGCGCTGGCAGCCGACCGTGCCGAAGCAGCCTGAGCCGTCCATCGACTGGTGCGCGTTCGGCGTCCAGGAGCAGGAGCCGGACGCAGGCCCCGCGATCCAGCATGACGGTACCGGAGAGGGGCACGACACGTACATCCGGCACCAGGACATCGACGTCATGTGCACGTTTTACGGGCCGCGCGCGAAGGGATACGCGCAGCGGCTCGCTGACGGCATCGCGATCCCGCAGAACCGCGAGCAGCTCCAACTTCAGGACATGGCATTCGTCCGCGTCGGTGCGATTCGCGCGGCGCCCGACCTGGTCAACCAGCAGTGGGTGCGGCGCTACGACATGACCGTGACGCTGCGCCGCAAGATCACCCGGACCTACGCGGTCCTCAACCTCAAATCGGCCACCGTGGCGACGACGACCGACTCGTCGACGCCGGTGGCCGGTGTTTCGAACATCCACTCGTAGGGGACCAGCATGTCCAACGGATTGCCGGTGTCGCGTCTGATCCACGTGACGATCAACCTTGCCGCTCTCGCGGCGCAGGGCGCGAACATGAACACCGGGCTGATTCTCGGCCCGTCCGCCATCATCGATACCAACGAACGTGCGCGCTCGTACGGCGGCATCGACGAGGTGACGTCCGACTTCGGCACGAACACGCCGGAGTACTTCGCGGCCGCGCTGTATTTCAACCAGGTGCCGCAGCCGCAGCAGTTGATGATCGGCCGGTGGGCGAAGACTGCGACGTCCGGGTCGCTGCGTGGCGGCCTGCTGTCGACGGCGCAGCAGGATATGACCGCCTGGAAGGCGATCACGACCGGCGCCTTCAACATCACGATCGACGGCACTGCGAAGACGGTCACCGCGCTCGATTTCTCGGCGCAGACGAACCTGAACGGGGTCGCGACGGTGATCAACGCGAAACTGACCGGCGCGACGATCGCGTGGAATGGCTCGCAATTCGTAGTGACGTCGAGCACGTCCGGCACCAGCTCGACCGTCGGGTACGCGACCGCACCGGGCAGCGGCACGGACGTATCCGCCATGCTGGGCTTGACCAGCAGCCTCGCCGGTACGCCGGCGGCTGGCATTGCACCGGAACAGCCGGTCGACGCTGCGGCGGTGTTCCTCGATCGCTTCGCGAACATGTTCCTCGGTCTCGACTTCGCTGACGCGTCGATCACCGACGCGCAGCACATCGCGGTCGCGAACCTCATCGAAGCCGACCAGCGGCACATCTATGGCATCACGACGCAGAACCCGCAGGTGCTGGACTCGACCGTGTCGACCGACATCGCGAGCAAGCTGCAGGCGCTGAAGCTGAAGTACACCATCGTGCAGTACTCGAGCGCGACGCCGTATGCGGTGTCGTCGCTGCTCGGCCGACTGCTGACGGTGAACTTCAACGGCAACAACACGACGATCACGCTCATGTTCAAGCAGGAGCCGAGCGTCGCCGCTGAACAGCTGACCAGCACGCAGGCGAACACGCTGCAGGCGAAGAACTGCAATGTATTCGTCAACTACAGCAACGATACGTCGATCATCCAATACGGCGTGACGCCGAGCGGCCTGTTCGCCGACTCGGTCTACAACGCGATCTGGTTCCGCAACCGCATCGAGACGGACGTCTACAACCTGTTGTACCAGAGCCCGACGAAGATTCCGCAGACCGACGGCGGCAACGCGCAGATCGCGGCGACGATCTCGTCGTCCTGCGAGGCGGCAGTGAACAACGGGTATCTGGCACCGGGGGTCTGGAATTCGGCTGGCTTCGGCGCACTGAATCAGGGCGACACGCTGGCCCAGGGCTACTACGTCTATGCGCCGCCGATCGCGACTCAGTCGCAGGCCGATCGCGAGGCGCGCAAGTCGGTCACGTTCCAGGTCGCGGCGAAGGAAGCCGGTGCGATCCACAGCGTCGACATCCTCGTCAACGTCAACCGCTAACAGGGGCATCTCAACATGACGACTTACAGCTTTCAGGACGTCGCGGCGACGATCGTCGGCCCGGGCGGTGCGTTCTCGCTCGGCTACGGCGAAGCGACTGCGGAAGAAGGCATCACGATCGTGCGCGCGGGCGATAAGAACACGATGACGATCGGCTCGGACGGCGAAGGCATGCACAGTCTGCATGCCGACAAGTCCGGGCAGGTCACGCTGCGCTACCTGAAGACCGCGCCGATCAACGCGAAGTTGATGGCGCTGTACGACGCGCAGTCGCTCGACAGCCGCCTGTGGGGCAAGAACCTGATCGAGGTTCGGCAGACGGCGGCCGGTGACGTGCTGACCGCGCGCAGCTGCGCGTTCAAGAAGGCGCCGGACCTGAAGTACGCGAAGGACGGCGACATCGTCGAATGGGTCTTCGACTCGATCAAGATCGACAACATCTTAGGCACGTATTAGGCGCGTTCGCGCTTGTGATCGAGCTTGGCGAACTCCCGGCGGGCGAAGATGGCGGCACCGCAGAAGGCAGCATGGGCTTCCGCTTCCGTTCCGTAGGTTCCGAGATAGACGTTCTCACCTCGATGGCTCATCTGAGCAAGCCATCGATGGGGTCCGAGTTGTCGGACGCCGCGGGAGTTTTCCACGTCGAACACCGAGTTCGCCATGTTCTTCAGGCGCGTCGCCTCGCGGAGATTCGCGGCCTTGTTGTTGGTGCGGTCGCCGTCAACGTGATCAACCTCGGCTTCAGGGAAGCGGCCATGGTGTAGCGCAAACGCGATTCGGTGAGCATAGAACAGAACGCGTTTCCCGTTCTCATCCTTGAACGGCAACATCAAGTAGCCGTTCGCGACACGACCGCCTGCGACTTTGCCTGCGTACAGGCTGTTGAACCGCCGGCATACAGCCGCGGTGCTGAAGTGGGATTCGGGACGGGTGCGCCACGTCAATATCCCAGTGGCTGCATCGTAATTGAGGCACTCGCGCAGGTATTCGATAGGCAATTCACGCATTGTTTTTCTAGGGTATATATGAACAAGGACATTGTCTATTTTGACGCTGAGCACGTCAATGTCGAGGGTCGCCAATCATGACGACCGAAGTTCAACTCAACGGCACGCGATACGTGATCGGCAAGCTGAGCGCGATGCAGCAGTTCCACGTATCTCGGCGCATCGCGCCGATCATCCCGCCGATGATCCCGGTGCTGATGAAGTTCTATGCCGAGCTCGAGCAGGCCGACGTAGCACGCGAGCAGGCGCGCGCGAACGCCGCGCTCGCGGCTCTCGAAGAAGCCGGTGGCACGGAAGCGCAGGACACCGCACCGCCGGCACCCGAGGCGGATCGCTCGCGCGAGCTCCTGTCGCTGGTCGACGCGATCGCGCCGGTGCTGCAGCCGTTCGCAGATGCGTTGGCCGGTCTGAAGGACGAGGACGCCGAATACGTCTTCGGCACGTGCCTGTCCGTTGTCGAGCGCTGGCAGGGGGCGGGCTGGGCGAAGGTCTGGAATACCGCTCACAAGACGTCGATGTTCGACGACATCGGCATCGACGTGATGCTGCCGCTCGTTGTGCGCGTGGTGGTGGCGAACCTCGGCCCTTTTATCAGCGGGCTGCTTACCAGCCAAGCGAGCAGCCCGGCGGCGACGTAGGCTGGATTCGCACGCTGCCCGGCGGTGAGGACTGGCTGCTCGCTCCGGTACATGCGCAGATGTGCCGGTACGAGTCGCTTCTCGACGGAACGCTCGGCCTGGCCGACGTTGCGCTCATGAACGATTCCCTCGCCGTCCGGGCGGACAACGAAGCGGCGTACCGCCGCAAGATGGAAAGATAAAATGGCTGATTCGGTCGTCATCCGCGAGTTCCTGGTCGCGCTCGGCTTCAAGGTCGACGAGAAGGGCCTGAAGAACTTCAAGGAAGGCGTCGAAGGCACGACCAAGGGCGTCAAGCAGTTGATCGCCACGGTGTCCGGCGCCGCGCTCACGGTGAGCGCGGGCGTCGCGGCATTCGCGTCGAAGCTCGAACGCCTGTACTTCGTGTCGCAGCGGACCGGCGCGTCGGCGACCAATCTGCGCGGCTTCGAGTTCGCCGCGCGCAACATGGGCGTCTCGGCCGAAGCGGCCACGGGCACGATTGAGAACCTTGCGCGCTTCCTGCGCAACAACCCGGCGGGCGAGGGCTATCTCGCGACGCTCGGCGTGCAGACGCGGAACGCAAACGGCGAGCTGCGCGACACGGTCGACATCATGTCCGACCTCGGGAAGTCGCTCGCGAACAAGCCGACGTGGCTTGCCAGCCAGTACGGCAACATTCTCGGCATCGACGAGAACCTGATGCTCGCGATGCGCAACGGGGACTTCGAGAAGCTCCTGGCGCAATACCGCGAGATGTCGAAGTCGACCGGGCTGGACAAGGCGGCCGACGACTCGCACCGCTTCATGACGCAGTTGCGTGGCCTCGGCACGTCGTTCGAGAACCTCGGCATTCGCGTCGAGGGCGCGATGCTGCAGAAGATCGGGCCGCAGCTCGAGCGGTTCCAGCGTTGGATGGACGAGCACGGCGACGAGATCGCGAACCGGATCACGGAAATCGCAAACGCGGTCGTGAGAGCGGCCGCGGCGATGGGGCCACCGCTGGCGTGGCTTGCGGAAAAGTTCGTCGAGCTCGATCGGGGCACGGACGGCTGGTCCACGAAAATCTTGCTGCTTGGTGTAGCACTGAATGCCCTCGGCGTGTTTCGCATCGCTGGCGGCATCTGGAAGATGGTCGCGGCACTGCGCGCGGCCGGCGCGGCCACGACTGCCGCATCCGCAGCGGGTGGCGGATTGCTTTCCGTGCTCGGCAGCCTCGCTACGGCCGTGACCGCCGTCGGAGCTGCGTTTGCGGGTTGGAAGATCGGCGACGCACTGCGCGACAAGGTCGACGGCTTGATCACGCAATTGTCTGGCGGAAAGTACCGCTCGCTCTGGGACGTGCTGACCGGAAAGGATCGGCGCGGCCTCGGTGCGACCGGCGGCTACACGCAGGAGGAAATCGACAGCGTGAAGGACGGCGGCGGCGCGAAATTGACGCCACCGCGCGCCGAGCAGTCCCGGATGCCGGCGCCCTTGGTTACACCGGAGCCGGCTGCAACAGAGCCCGCCGAAGGTCCGCAGGAGCCTCCCGCGCGAATCTCAGATTCGCAAGATGCGACACCGCAACCTCAGCCTAGACGGTTCCCGCAGGCTCAACCGCCGATGTGGCCGCAGCCGGTACAGCAGCCAGTGGCACCTCCGTCGCCGGCACCGCGGATCGAGAGGGTTGCGGTTCGCGACGACGGCGGTCTGGCTGGCCGTCTCGGCCAGTTGGCGGACACCGCGTTCGGCAAGTTGATCGCGCGCGGCGAGGGCGATTACAACAGCGTGAACCGCGGCGCGCGCGGCGGTTACCGCGCCGGCACCGAGAACCTCGAGGGCATGACGCTGGCGCAGGTGATGGCGGCGCAGCGCGCCGGGCAGTTCAACGCGGCGGGCCGATACCAGATCATCGGCAGCACACTGGCCGAGGCCGCACGCGGGTTGAAGCTGAACGGGTCCGAGATGTTCGACCGGAAGCTGCAGGACCGGATCTTCGAGCAGTACCTCGTGCGCAACAAGCGTCGTGCGATCGCCGATTACGTCGAAGGGCGTAGCGACGACCTGCGCGGCGCTCTGCGCGCGGCGTCGCGCGAGTGGGCGAGCGTCGCAGACCCGGATACCGGTCGCAGCTACTACGCTGGCAAAGGCAACAACCGTGCGAGCATCACGGCCGCTGAAATGGCGGCCGCGCTGCGGAACACTCGCGCGACTTACCAGCCGCCGGCCACGCTGGTCGCGCAACCGGCAGCGCGCGGCGGCGCGGCGAAGGTCGAGCTGCACCAGTCCACGCAGATCCATGTGACTGGCGCTAGTGATCCTTCGGCGGCCGGCCGTGCGGTCGAGCGCGAGCAGCGCGCGGTGAACGCCGATATGGTGCGCAACCTGCAGGGGGTAATCGCATGATCCTCGACATGATCATGATCTCGCCGAAGATGATCGGCAGTATTACGGTGCAGGTCGCGATCGAAGAGGTCTACAACGATGAGCTGACGATCACCGAGCATCCGGTTGAGCAAGGGGCGGAGATCACCGATCACGCTTTCAAGCGCCAGCCGGATCTCTCGATGCGGTGCGGCTGGAGCAACGCGGACTATGAAGCGCTGCTCGGTGCGGCGGAGGCGACGTTCGACGGCGGCGGCTTGCCGTCTGCGCAGTACGTCAATGCGATCTATTCGCAGCTCCTCGCGCTGCAGCAGGCGCGCACGCCGTTCGACGTCACGACGAGCCGCCGGACCTACCAGAACATGCTGCTGCAGGGGCTGCGGCTGACCACTGACGAGAAGACGTCGAGCGCGCTGATCCTGACGGCGACGCTCAAGCAGATCCGCATCGTGTCGACGCAGGTGACGAAACTGCCGCCGCGCGAGAATCAGGCCGACCCGGCATCGACGGCCGAGACCGGCAACGGTGGTACGAAGGCCGCCATGCCGGCGACGCCAGCGCCGGGCGGCGCGGTACCGCCGGGGAGTATGTGATGCCGAGCTTCTTCGAGATTCCGTTTTCGCCGCGCCCCGAGCGCTTCACGGTCACGCTTAGCGGGACCGACTACCGTCTGACCGTCCAGTACCGCAAGGCCGGCGGCGCGGGGTGGGTGCTCGACGTCGCGGACGCGCAGGACAACCCGTTGGTGTCCGGCATCCCGCTGGTGACCGGCATCGACCTGCTTGGCCAGTACAAGCACCTGGGGTTCCAAGGGCGGCTATGGGTGCAGGGCGCCGCTGATCCGGACGACGTTCCGACGTACGAGGATCTCGGCATTGGATCGCACGTTTTCTGGGTGACGGATCAATGAGCGTTCAGCAGTTCGGCCGGAAGGTATCGCTGGTCATCGGCTTCGATAGCGGCGATTCGCTCGATCTGTCCGAGCTGCGGATCGTGTTCCGCGTACAGCGGGGCGACCTGCAGACGCCGAACTCGGCGCGGATCCGGGTCTACAACGTGTCCGCGACGACGGCGCGGCGCGCGCAGAAGGAATTCACGCGCGTCGTCCTGCAGGCCGGCTATGAGGGCAACTACGGGATTATCTTCGACGGGCAGATCAAGCAGGTGCGGCGCGGGCGCGAGAGCCAGACCGATACGTTCCTCGACATCACCGCGGCGGACGGCGACTCGGCGTACAACTTCGCCGTGGTCAACACGACGCTATCGGCCGGGTCGACGCCCGCGGATCACGTAGCGGCAGCATGCACTGCGATGAGCCCGTATGGCGTGCAGCAGGGATACTTGCCCGAACTACCGTCGAACCCGCTGCCGCGCGGGAAGGTGATGTTCGGAATGGCGCGCGACTTCATGCGATGGACCGCGCGAACCACGCAGACGGTCTGGAGCATCCAGGACGGGAAGGTCGTGTTGGTGCCGGAAACGGCGTATATGCCAGGCGAGATCCCGGTGATCACTTCCGCGACCGGCATGGTCGGGCTGCCGCAGCAGACCGCGAACGGCATCGAGGTGAAGATGTTGCTGAACCCCAGCGTGAAGATCGGTCGGCTGATCTGTCTGGACAACGCGAGCATCCAGCAGTACGAGTACAGCTTGAACGTCGGCCAGCAGGCCAAGAACGAGCGGATCGAGATGCAGGCGAAGCTGCAGGACGACGGTTTCTACTACGTGATGCTCGCGGAGGTGGGCGGCGATACGCGCGGTGAAGAGTGGTACACGAGAGTGACCTGCCTGGCGGCCGACGTGACGGTGCTGCCCGATTCCTTCAGGGACAAAGCTGCGGTTCCGTCAGCCGACGTGATCAAGCGGTTCGGCTAACGCAGTTCCTTCTGATACTGCGAGATGCTTTTGCCGAATTCGTCCGGAGTGATCGCGCGTTTCACGAACCTTCCTGAGCCGTCGTTGAGAATTTTCACCTCTGCGTAGTTGATCAGTGAATCTTGGCGACTGTTTCCGAACTTCGTGACGATTAGAACGGAATCATTGACCGGGCTGAGCACTTTTCCCCAGCACGCGGCGACGAGGGCTCGACCATATAACGATTCGGCCGCCCGCATGTTGGGCGCATCGGTGATAGGTAGGCGACACGGCATGTTTCTGTAGAGGATCGAGCTCATTGCCGAGCGAGGGATCGTGTCTTCGACGGTTTTCGCGAATACGTAGGCCGACTGTCCAATGGTTGAGCGATCAAATGACCTCGCGCGGATAGCTGCGTCTTCCTGCTCCTGAGCGATTTTCCATTTCGGCACCTCGTTCTGTTCGGCCGCGAACGCTCGATTCTTCGCGATCAAATCCTCAACGTCAGCGGCTTGAACGTAGCCGGCAGTCATTGCCAGCACGGCTGCAACAAACAGTTTCATATCGAAGTCCATGGATAGACGTGAAAGGGTAGGCGACCCGGAGGTCGCCTTGCGTGAAGCGTTCGACGGCGTACGCGCGGGCATCTGGACAGCGATGCCCGGCATTATCCAGTCGTTCGAAAGCGCGGCCGACCGACCGCCGACGTGCAGCGTCCAGCCGGCCATCAAGGCGCTGGTGCGCGGCATCGATGGCACGATCCAGAGCGTCGCGCTGCCGCTGCTGGTCGACTGCCCGGTCCAGTTCCCCGCCGGCGGAAATTGTACGTTGACGTTCCCGGTCACGCCCGGCGACGAGTGCCTCGTCGTGTTCGCCTCGCGCTGCATCGACGCCTGGTGGCAGTCGGGCGGCGTGCAGGAGCAGGCGGAGCTGCGCATGCACGACCTGTCGGACGGATTCGTGCTACTCGGCTTTCGGTCGCGGCCGCGCGCGCTCGCCGGCGTCAGCGGCAGTTCGACGCAGCTGCGCAGCGACGACGGCGCGACGTACATCGACCTGAACCCAACGCTGCAGAAGGTCAAGATCGTCGCGCCGGGCGGCTTCGATGTCGTCGCGCCGCTGTCGACGTTCTCGGCGGCCGTGACGATCACCGGGCTGCTGACGTTCGTCGGTGGGATGGTCGGCAGCGCGGCGAGCGGTGCCGCCGCGGTGTTCAACGGCATCCTCAACGTGATCGGCCAGATCACGGCGAACGGCAAGCGCGTCGACGACACGCATACGCACCCGGATGCGCAGGGCGGCAACACCGGCCCGGTCAACTGAGATTCCCATGCGATACCGAAAACTTGACGCTGACGGCGACTACGTCTTCGGCGGGGGCGCGGCCGACTTCCTCGTGAACACGCCGGAGACGGTCGCGCAGGCCGTGCTGACGCGCCTGCGCCTGTTGCGCGGCGAATGGTTTCTGGATACGACGGCCGGCATGGCGTGGGCGACCGACGTGCTCGGCAAGTACACGAGCGGCAAGTACGACGCCGCGATTCGGACGTGCATCCTCGGCACGCAGGGCGTGACTGAGCTCACAAGCTACTCAAGCACGGCCGATCCAGAGACGCGCGTACTGACCGTCACCGCGACGATCAACACCATCTACGGCACCACCACGGTACAGGCGACATTGTGACTATCACGACCCTCGCACCCACCATCGACGCGAACGGCATCACCGCGCCGACGTACGCGGACGTGTTCGCGTATCTGCAGGATCAGTTCCGCTCGATCTATGGCGCCGACACGTACCTGGAGCCGGACAGCCAGGACGGCCAACTGCTCGGCGTGTTCGCGAAGGCGATCAGCGATGTCAATTCGGTGGCAATCACGATCTACCGATCGTTCAGCCCCGCGACGGCACAGGGCGACGCACTGTCGAGCAACGTCAAGATCAACGGCATCGCGCGCAAGGTCGCATCGTACTCGAGCGCCGACCTGGTACTGGTCGGGCAGGCTGGCAAGACGATCACGAGCGGCGCGGCGAAGGACGCGAACGGTGTGCAGTGGATGCTGCCGGCCGTGGTGACGATCCCGCCTAGCGGCACGATCACCGTCACGGCGACGTGCGCGACCATCGGCGACGTATCCGCGCGCGCGGGCACGATCAACCAGATCGCGACACCGGCGCTCGGCTGGCAGTCGGTGACGAATCCTGCGGATGCGGCCGAGGGTGCGCCAGTCGAATCCGACGCAGCGCTGCGTCAGCGGCAGACGGTGTCGACGGCGCTGCCGTCGCTCACCGTGCTCGACGGCATCATCGGCGCCGTGGCGAACGTGCCCGGCGTCACGCGGTACGTCGCCTACGAAAACGATACGAACGCGACCGACGCCAACGGCATCCCGTCGCACTCGATTTCGCTCGTCGTCGAGGGTGGCGACGCGACGGCGATCGCGAATGCGATCGCAGCGAAGAAGACGCCAGGCGCTGGAACGTTCGGCACGACGTCGATCGTCGTCACGGACATCTACGGCCGACCGATCACGATCAACTTCTTCCGGCCGGTTGGTGCGCCGACTGGCGCCACCGTCACGATCAAAGCGCTCACCGGCTAC
The DNA here is from genome assembly GCF_902833145.1 of Burkholderia sp. BCC0506. GTDB lineage: Bacteria > Pseudomonadota > Gammaproteobacteria > Burkholderiales > Burkholderiaceae > Burkholderia. The sequence goes on from NZ_CADFEN010000020.1 coordinate 65,372, forward strand.
ACCAGCCAGGCGGGCCAGCAGATTCAGCAGGCTGTGTCGGACTACATCAACGGCGTGCAGATCGGCGGCGGTCTATCCGGCAGTGTCGAATGGGGCGACGCGCTGACCGCGGCGAACAGCGTCGGCGGTGGGGTGACGTTCAAGCTGTCTGGCCTGACGCTCACTGGGCCGCGTGGCGCCGGCACGCCGGATGTCGCGCTGCTGTTCAATGAGGCGGCGTCGTGCACGCCAGCGAACGTGACGCTGGTGGTGACCTGATGGCTGACCTGACCGAATACACCGCGCTGATCACATCCGAGCACAGCGACAAACCGCGGTTCATGGCGGTGGTGTCGACACTGGTGCAGCCGCTCGTCGACCAGATGAACCTGATCGAGAGCATGCCCGGAAAATTCGACTTGGACGTCGCAGCGGGTGACCAGCTCGATACGATCGGCGTGTGGGTCGGCGTGTCGCGAAAGATCCGCACGCCGCTGACGGGCATTTATTTCTCGTTCGACATCGCGGGCCTTGGCTTCGACCAAGGCACGTGGAAGGGGCCGTTCGATCCGGATACCGGGCTCACGGTGCTCGACGACGACACGTACCGGCTCGTCATCCGCGCGAAGATCGGCGCTAACCACTGGGACGGGACGCTCGAGCAGAGCGCTGCGATCCTGAACAGCATCTTCGACACGGACACGCACGTGTTCATCGAGGACCACCAGGACATGTCGATGACGATCGGCATTGCGGGAAAGGTCCCGCCGGCGACGTTCCTCGCGTTGCTTTCCGGCGGATACATCCCGCTGAAACCCGAGGGTGTCCGGGTCAATTACACGATCGTCACGACCGTCGACGGATCCCCCCTGTTCGGATTCGACATGAGCAATCAGCTCGTGGCCGGGTTCGACGTCGGAGCCTGGAGCAGGCCCGTTTAACCGCGAATCGCATTGTCTGCAAGCCACCTTCGGGTGGCTTTTTTTAGGTTCATCGAGGATTACCGGGGAACGCGGCGCGAATCTTGAGGAAGAAGTATTCGTCGTCGCGGTACCCGTAAGCTCGACGCTTGATGACCTTGATG
>NZ_CADFEN010000021.1 GCF_902833145.1 Burkholderia sp. BCC0506
TCAGGTGGTCGTTCAGCATCGCTGACCAAGTTAACAGCTTGCCGCTTTGTTTACAACTCCAACCCTAAAAACAAAAATGCCGTTCAGTTCTTAACTGAACGGCATTAGGGCCCGATAGCCGAATGACGCAGGCGGGCCGTTGATCCCTTATTCTCTATATCGCCTATGGTTCGGAAAAGCGGGAAAGAGTGGTAGCATCCATCGGGTTATTCGATGGATGGAGGATTCGCGATGCGCGGTTTCGATCTGGACCAGTTGCGCACGTTCGCGGCGGTGGCGGACGCCGGCAGCCTGACGGCTGCCGCGCCGCTGCTGCACCTGTCGCAATCGACCGTCAGCGAGCAGGTGCGCAAGCTCGAATCGCGCGCGGGCGTGCCGCTGTTCGTGCGCAGCAAGCGCGGCGTCGAACCGACGCCGGCCGGCTCGCGGCTGCTGCAGCACGCACGGCGCATCGTCGCGCTGAACGAGGCCGCGTTCGACGAGCTGCGCGGGCAGGCGATCAAGGGCGAGCTGCGCGTCGCGATCACCGACTACTACCGGACGAATGAAGTGGCGGGCATGCTGGCGCGGCTGCGGGAGTGCTACCCGCAGTTGAGCCTGCACGTGAGCGCGATGAAGAGCGCGGAGATCGAAGCGGCGCACGCGCGCGGGCAGATCGATCTCGGCGTCGTGATGAACATGTCGAGCGGGCCGTTCCGGCCGGCGTCGGCCGATACGCGCTGGGTGCTGCGGCGCGAACCGCTGTCGTGGGTCGCGTCGCCCGCGCTCGCCGAGCAGTTGCCCGAGCCGCTGCCGCTGGTGCTGCTGCCGGACGACTGCATGATGCATCAGGTCGCGGTGCGCTCGCTCGACGAGCAGCACACGCCGTACGTGCTCGTGCACAGCGCGTCGGGCGTCGCCGGGTTGCAGTCGATGCTCGCGGCGGGGCTCGGGGTCGGCTGCCTGTGCGCGTCGGCGATCGGCGACGGCCTGATGCGGCTCGGCACGAAGTACCGGCTGCCGCCGTTGCCCGACGCGGTGTTTTCGCTGACGCCGCCGCTGCCGGGCGAACGCGAGACCGTCACCCAGGCGCGCGAGGTGCTGTCGCGCCAACTGCTGATGTAACGGTAGAACCATGCCGCGGGTTGCGCGGCGGCGCGTAATCGAGAGGCGCGCCAGGGGGCCACAGGCATGAACGACGAACTGAAGAACGACATGGCCGCGAAGCTGCAGCACGCGCTGGAGCGCGTGGTCGACGAGCGTTCGCTGATTCACTTCCTGCGCGTGCTCGGCCATGACTGGCGAACGGAGCGGCAGCTCGAGGCCGATGCGCCGCTGTCGCCGTACGCCCACGCGGCGCTCGGCTGGGAGAACCGCTCGATCGGCGAGTACCTGGAAGCGATGATCGACTGGGCCGAGGCGTCGGAAGAGGGGCTGCGCTTCTATCACGTGCCCGACAACCCGTGGCGGCGCATCGCGGACATCCTGTTCGCCGGGAAAGGCTACGAATAGCGCGGCCCGCGCGATTCGCACGCGCCGCTTTCTACTCGGCGGCTTCCCCGTCCGCATACGCCCGCAGCCCATTGGCCAGTGCATCGAACACGGCCCGGCAGCGCGGGCTCGCGCGCAGATCCTCGTGCATCACGACCCAGGTTTCCAGCCGCACCGCGGGGCCATCGGGCAGCACGCGCACGAGCCGCGCGTCGCGTTTCGCGAGTGCCGTCTGGCAGAAGCCGATCCCGTAGCCGGCACGGATCATCGCGAGCTGCGCGAGATTGCTGTCGGTGCGCAGCGCGAACGCGTCGCGCTTCCACAGCGGCATGCCGCGCCCCGCGGAGCGGATGAACGGCGTGACCGTATCGAAGCCGATCAGCGCGTGATGCGCGAGCGCGTCGGTCGTCGCGGGCGCGCCGTGGTGCGCCAGGTAATCGTCGCGCGCATAAAGCCCGACCTCGATTTCGCCGACGCGCCGTGCGACGAGCGCGTCCTGCGCGGGCGGCGCCATCCGGACCGCGATGTCGGCCTCGCGCTTGAGCACGTCCTGGATGCGGTCGGTCGGCACCAGTTCGATCACGAGCCCCGGATGGTCGCGCCGCAACCGCGCGAGCATCGGCGGCAGCACCTCGACGGCGATCACGTCGCTGGCCGAGATCCTCACGATGCCGCGCACGCCGGCGCCGTGGCTGGCCGCTGCGCGCTCGAACGCGGCGGCCGCGCTGCGCAGCGCCTCCGCATGGCCGCGCAGCGCGAGCGCGGCCTCGGTCGGCAGCAGGCCCGACGGCGAGCGCGTAAACAGCGTCTGGCCGAACGCGGCTTCGAGCGCCGCGACATGGCGGCCGGCCGTCGGCTGCGTGATGCCGAGCGCGCGCGCCGCGCCGGACAACGAGCCTTCCGTCAGCACCGCGAGGAAGGTGCGGTAGCGTTCCCAGTTCAGATCGGTGGTCATGCATAAATGTATAGCCGATCAGCCAGGCCAGGCAATTCCTTGATAACGACCGGCGCGCGAGAATGCAGCTCACGATGGTTCCGGTCAAGGAGAGCGGCAATGACGGCAAATGCAGGCGGGACGCAACGGCAGGCACTCGTGCTCGGCGCGAGCGGCGGGATCGGCGGGGAAGTGGCGCGGCAGTTGCGCGATGCGGGCTGGCAGGTGCGCGCGCTCAAGCGCGGGCTCGATGCCGAAGTCGTGGAGCGCGACGGCATTGAATGGATGCGCGGCGACGCGCTGGATCGCGATGCGGTGGTGCGCGCCGCGCGCGGCTGCGGCGTGATCGTGCATGCGGTGAACCCGCCCGGATACCGGAACTGGGCCACGCAGGTGCTGCCGATGATCGACAACACGATCGCGGCGGCGCGCGCCGCGCAGGCAACCGTCGTGCTGCCGGGCACGGTCTACAACTTCGGCGCCGATGCGTTTCCGATGCTGCGGGAAGACGCGCCGCAGCATCCGGCCACCCGCAAGGGCGCGATCCGCGTCGAACTGGAGCGGCGGCTGCAGGACGCCGGCGCGCACGGCGTACGGGCGATCGTCGTGCGCGCCGGCGATTTCTTCGGGCCGCAGCTCGGCAACAGCTGGTTCTCGCAGGGGCTGATCAAGCCGGGGCGCCCGGTCGCGGCCATCAGCGTGCCGAGCCGCGGCGTCGGCCATCAATGGGCGTATGTGCCGGACGTGGCCCGCACGATGGTCGAGCTGATCGAGCGGCGCGCGACGCTGGAGCCGTTCGCGCGGTTCCATCTGGGCGGGCATTGGGATGAAGACGGCATGCAGATGGCGCTGGCCGTGCAACGCGTCGCGCAGCGGCACGGCATGCGGCCGGTGCTGCGCGATTTTCCGTGGTGGCTCGTTTGGGCGGCCGCGCCGTTCGTCACGACGCTGCGCGAATTGCTCGAGATGCGATACCTGTGGCGCGAACCGATCCGGATGGACAACGCGCGCGTGACCGCGGTGCTCGGCCGCGAGCCGGTGACGCCGCTCGATACGGCGGTGGAGGCGACGCTGGACGGGCTCGGGTGTCTCGGGTGAGCGACGGCGGGCAGCACAGGCCGCGCTCGCGTGCGGAAACGAGCAACGCCGACCCGCAGAGGCCCCGGGACCACAATTCTCCACATACCCGCGTGCGTCCGATGCGCATCATGTCGGTCGATGCCGATAACGCGAAAACGGGGGCGCGATGGGGTACTTCGGATGGAAAATGTCGGTCGCGGGAGCGCTCATGTTCACGTTGAGCGGATGTACCAACCTGGCAGGCGTGCTGTATTGCGGTAACTCGCAGTTCAACTTTCCGGACTACCACTGCTTCGAGTCGTACCGGTAGGCACAGGCGCGCGACTGAAATCGGTCGTGCGCGGGGCCCGTGCGGTTTTCCGCTCGCCGTCAAGCCACGACCGGCAACACCTCGACTGCATAGCGATGCACGAGGCTGCGGCCGAGCACCGGATCGTGCAGCTCCATCTCGAATGCATCGCCGTCGCCCATCGCGGCAATCGCGCCATGCACGGCGACGGTCCCGCCATACATCGCGCAGCGCGCGGGCATCGTGCGGCGCGCGTCGAACCGCTGCCACAGCGCGTCGGGCGCGAGCAGGCCGCTGACCGCGCCGTGCTGGTACGCCTGCCGTTCGCCGTCGCGCGCAATCAACCACGAACGCATCTCGAGCGCGTCCCAGTGATCGGCGACATCCGCGTAACGCCACGCATCGCGACCGAGCGGCTTCGCGCATACCTGCTTGGATACGGCGACGCCGTACACTTCGACTTCGCGATCCGTGTGATCGGAGCCGACCGTGACGAGCGTGCCGGCCGGGCTGTCGATCAGCACGCATTCGATCTCGCCGCCCGAGCGCGCGCCGAGCACGCCGATCGACGGCGCCTGCGTGAGCAGCGCGGACGACACGCGATAGAAGCACGGCGTGGCTGAAGGCGGCGCGACGCCGAGCGCGGCGAGTTCGTCGATGTGCGCCTGGATCGCGGCCGGGTCGCGGCCGGCCCAGCCGGCGATCACGACGCGTTCGATGTCGACGTCGACGGTGGCCGGCGCGCGTTGCCGGGAAATCACGTTGAACGACAGGATTGGCATGCGGCTGTCCATTTGAAGTGCGAAGGAAGAGTGGGCCGGCGGCGGCGCTCAATCCTCGAGCGGCCGGTGCGCGGTCTCGCGCGCGGCGACGAGCGCGACCGACGTGACGACGAGCGCGGCGGTGACGTACAGCGACACGGCCGTCGTCGTGCCCGTCTGCCGGAACAGCGCGGCGATCACGAGCGGCGCGAAGCCGCCGCCGACGATGCCGGCGAGCGTGTACGCCAGCGACGCGCCCGCGTAGCGCACGCGCGTCGGGAACTGTTCGGTCACGAACGCGCCCTGCGGGCCGTACATCACCGCATGGATTACGAGGCCGATCGCGACGGCCGCGACGATCGCCGCGGGGCGCGCCGAATCGAGCAGCGCGAAGAACACGAACGCCCACGCGATGCCGGCAATCGCGCCGGCGAGATACACGGGCCGGCGGCCGAAACGGTCCGACAGCGCACCGAAGAACGGCACCGCGAGCGCGTTGCAGGCCGTGCCGATCATCACGGCCGTCAGCGCGACGGGGCGCGACAGGTGCAGCACGGTCGTCACGTAGGTCAGCGTGAACACGACGATCAGCGCATACAGCACGTCCGAGCCGATTCGCGAGCCGCCCGCGATCAACAGGCGCTTCCAGTGGTACTTCAGCACGTCGGCGACGGGCACGTCGGCGGTCGCGTGCGATTCGGCGAGCTGCTCGAACTGCGGCGTTTCGTCGACGCCGCGCCGCAGCCAGAAGCCGAACACGACGAGCAGCGCGCTGGCCGCGAACGGCAAGCGCCAGCCCCACGACAGGAAGGCGTCGGACGTGGTCGACAGCGTGACGAGCGCGATGCAGCCGGTGCCGAGCAGCGTGCCGAACGACGGGCCGATCTGCGTCCACGACGCCGACAGCCCACGCCGTTTCTGGTCGCCGTGCTCGACCGACAGCAGCACCGCGCCGGCCCATTCGCCGCCGAGCGCGACGCCCTGCACGAAGCGCAGCGCGACGAGCAGGATCGGGCTCAGGATGCCGGCCTGCGCGTAGGTCGGCAGCGCACCCATCAGCGCGGTCGTCACGCCCATCAGCACGAGCGTGAGCATCAGCACCGCGCGGCGGCCGATGCGATCGCCGAGGTTGCCGAACACGAAGCCGCCGAGCGGGCGCGACACGTAGCCGACCGCGTAGGTCGAGAACGCGAGGATCGTGCCGGCCAGCGGATCGACCGACGGGAAGAACAGATGGTTGAAAACGAGCGCGGCGAGCGTGTTGTAGATCGTGAAGTCGTACCACTCGAGCGACGTGCCGATCATGCTCGCGGTCGCGAGTCGGCTGTTGCGGACGCGGCGGGGCGCGTGGGCGGCGGGCTGGACGAGAGTGCTCATGGTATCGGGCAGGTCGTGACGGATGACGGGATGAAGCGCGGGGCCGGCGTCGGGCGTCGGCGTCGAGCGTTCAGGCAGGCAGCGCGGTAGCGGCGGCCGGTTCGGCTTCGGCGTCGCGTCGCCGGGCCGGCAGCGGTGCGGCGGCGCGCCACAGCAGGTCGAAGGTGCGCACGTCGTCGTGTCCGGCGAGCGCGGCGGCGACGCGGCGCGTGGCCGTTGCGTCGCTGCCCTCGATCAGCACCAGCGCATCGGCGGCCGGGCGCGCGGCTGCTGCGGCACCGATCGGCGCGGAGAGATCGGGTGATGTGCGAAAGAGCCGCGCGGCGTGGATGCCCGGTTCCCGCAGCGCGGCGTCGAAGCGCTCGCGCAGATGCGGTACGTCGATGCGATCCGGCGGCAGCACGAACAGCGCGAGATGCGCGCCTTCGCCGTCGCCGGCCTCGATCGTCAGTTCGCCGACCCGCCGCTGCGTGCCCGTCATGCGCTCGAAGTTCGCGAGCGACCAAGCGGTCTGCTGCGTGAACGCGCGCCGGTACGCGTCGCCGCGGAACACGTCGAGCGCGTCCGTCACGTACAGCGCGAGGTATCGGCGCGGGCCGCCGTCGGTCGCGCGAAACCGCCGCGCATGCGTGAAGCCGGGAATCGCGACACGCTCCTGCATGTGCTCGCGGTCGTACCACGCGTTGAAATCGGCTTCGTGCGCGGGGTCGATATCCGTCCAGACGCAAAGCTGGCCGTGCGGAAGGGAAAGGCGGGTCATCGCGGGGTTCCTCGTGACGGGTGTGTCAGGAACCGCAGTGTCCCGAAGACGGGCCGCGCCCGTCCAACAAGAAAACAAATTCGCGGTGAACAGGTTTTCTTATGAGTGGCGCGGGCGGCGTTTCGCGGCGGATACGGCGGGCGATGCGGCTTTCGCCGCGCGCTTCGTTGTCGCCGGCGTGGTCGGCCTTGCCCCGGCCGCCTTGCGTGTGGGCGTTGCGTCGATGCGGTCGGCGGCGGCCGGCTTCGCGAGGTGCGCGGCGGCGGCCGTCGTACGCGCGGCTTCGCTCGCGAGTTCCGCGATGCGCGCGGCGACCGGCAGCCCCTGGCTGCGGTACGTCGCGACGAGCGGCAGCGCGGGGAATTCGGGCTCGACGTCGAGCAGTTCGAGCGTGCCTTCGTGCAGCTCTCGCCCGATGATCGCCGGCGGCAGCGCGGCCACGCCGAAGCCGTCGGCGACGAGGCGGATCATCGCGGCGACCGACGTGATGCAGTTGATGCTGGCCGGCCGTTCGACCGCCGCGAACAGCCGCTCGATCGTCGCATGCGGCCCCGAGTGGCGCGAGAAGCTGATGATCGGAAACGCGGCCAGGCGCGCGACGTCGAGCGCCTGGCCGCCGAGCCCGAGGCGCGGGCTCGCCACCCAGCGCACCGGGAATTCGCACAGCGGCAGGTTCGTGAAGTCCGGCCCCGGCACCGCGTCGGTCTGCAGGATCAGGTCGACGCCGTCGGTGCTGAGCAGGCGAATCAGGTGCAGCGTCGTGTCGCTCGTGATTTCGACGTCGAGGCGCGGATAGCGCTCGCGCAGTTGCGCCATCAGTGCGGGGAACCAACTGTGCACGATCGATTCGATCACGCCGATCCGGATCAGCCCCGCATCGCTCGCGGCGTCGATGTCGCGCCGCATTTCGCCGTCGAGCCGCACGATCCGCTCCGCGTAGGCCAGCATGCGCCGGCCCGCGGGCGTGAGCGTGGCCGAGCGCGTGTTGCGGTCGAACAGGCGCACGTCGAACGCTTCCTCGAGCGAGGCGATGCGGCTCGACACGGCGGCCTGCGTCGTGTGCAGTTTTTCGGCCGTGAGCCGGAAGTTTTCCAGCTTCGCGAGCCAGACGAAGGTTTCCAGGAACCGGATGTTCATCGAATTCGGAACGGTGGGGCAATGCCGGGGGAAGCGGCGGGACCGGTCGATGGTAGCGGATTTCCGGAGCGGGAAACGCCCCCGCGACGCCGCGCGTGCCACGGGGTGGGCCCGGGCGGCCCGATGCTGACAGGCTGCCCGCTCGACGTGCGACGCGGGCGGCGTGCCTGTTTGCGTCAAAGCCGGTCGAACGCGAGCGTCGGCACGTCGACGACCGTGGCGCCGCCGTCCGCGACGAGCGTCGCGCCGGTCACGAACGATGCGTCCGGCGATGCCAGGAACGCACAGACGGCCGCGATCTCGTCGGGATCGGCCGCGCGCCGCAGCGGCACGTCGGCGCTCACGCGGGCGTACGCACCGTCGAGCGCATCGCCGTGCGCGGCCATCAGCGGCTCCATTTCCGCATCGGCCATCGGCGTGCGGACCCAGCCCGGGCACACGGCGTTCGCCCGCACGCCATGCGGGCCGTAGTCGCGCGCGAGCGATCGCGCCAGCCCGAGCAGCGCGTGCTTGCCGACCGTGTAGCCGCATACGCCCGGCCCCGCCGCGAGCGCAGCGATCGACGCGACTAGCACGATATTGCCGCGCTGCGCGATCAGGTCCGGCAGGCACGCACGCGTGCTGACGAATGCGGTGTCGAGGTTCGCGTGCATCGCATCGCGCCACTGCGCGTCGCCCGTTTCGTCCGCGCGGCCGAGCCCGTGGCCGCCCGCGCAGGCGACGAGCGCGTCGACGCGGCCGAAGCGTTCGGCGATGCGCGGCAGGAACCCGGCCCAGTCGGCGGGGCGGGCGGCGTCGCCGGCCAGCGCGAGGCCGCCCGTTTCGGCAGCCAGCGCGTCGAGTGGCGCCCGGCGGCGGCCGATCAGCACGACGCAGTCGCCGCGACGGGCGAAGCGGCGCGCGCAGGCGGCGCCGATGCCGGTGCCTGCGCCGGTGATCGCGATCGTGCGGGGTTGAGCGTGCGTCATGTCGTTCTCCGGAAAGGGGCGTTCCGGCCACTTTAGGCGCCGTCGGCGCGCGCCGGTATCCGCCGAATGGATGAACGCGGGTCGTCCGGACGGCCGCGCGCAGGGCGGCCGTGGCCCATTTTGCAAAGGCTGACGATGTCCGCCGCCGAATCGCTCTATCCTCCATATTTTTGGGATAAGCCACGAAAGCCCGGCAAAATAGCGCGGGCGGACCCGCGGCGCGTCGGCCTCCCGATTCCATCGTACGAATCGCGCGGCCAGCAAGGGCGCGGCCAGCCAAGGCGCGGCCGGCAATGGCACGGCACGCGGGATCGGCGCGAGCGGATGCCTGATCGGCTCGGTCCGGCGTCCGCCGACGGATCATGTCGCCACGGCGTATCGCCCGGTTGCGCGCTGGCGCGGCCGGACCATCGACACAAGAACAGGGAGGGGCCGGCAATGAGGCTGGACGACGAAAGAGAAAGCATGAACGTCGAGGATCGCCGCGGCGCCGGCGGGTTCGGCGGCGGGCGCGCGACGATCGGCATCGGCACGATCGTGGTCGCGCTGGCCGCATCGTATTTCTTCGGGATCGACCCGCGCGTCGTGCTCGAAGGCGCGTCGGCGCTGCAGGGCCGCCAGCAGCAGGCGCAGCCCGCGCCGACCCAGCACCAGGGCGCGCCGGCGAACGATCCCGGCGCGGTGTTCACGCGCAAGGTGCTCGGCAATATCGAACGCACGTGGACGGACGTGTTCAATACCCAGTTGCACGCGCAGTACCAACCGCCGAAGCTCGTGATGTTCACGAATTCGACGCCGACCGCGTGCGGCACCGGCCAGACCGCGATGGGGCCGTTCTACTGCCCGGGCGACCGCAACGTGTATATCGATCTCGGCTTCTACGACGAACTGCGCAGGCGATTCGGCGCGGGCGGCGATTTCGCGCAGGCCTACGTGATCGCGCACGAAGTCGGCCATCACGTGCAGAACCTGCTCGGCATTTCCGACAAGGTCGACGCCGCGCGCAGGCGGTCGAGCCAGGCGCGCTCGAACGCGCTGTCGGTGCGGATGGAACTGCAGGCCGACTGCTTCGCCGGCGTGTGGGCGAACAACGCGCAGCGCGCGAACCAGCGGCTGATGGAGCCGGGCGATTTCGAGCAGGGGCTGAAGGCCGCCGCGGCGATCGGCGACGACCGGCTGCAGCAGCAAGGGCAGGGCTACGTCGTGCCCGAAAGCTTCACGCACGGCACGAGCGAGCAGCGCGTGTACTGGCTGCGGCGCGGGATGGAGTCGGGCGAGGTGAGCGCCTGCGACACGTTCGCCGCGAACGCGCGCTGAAACGAGGCGCGCGCACCGTCGCGCGCTTGTATCGTCCCGGCTGAACCGGCCACCCCGGCCGGCCCGGGACGATTTGCCGATTTGTGCTCACCGGCGCTTTTCGGCGCCGGTAGGCTGGCCGGGACTTCGACGTTCGATGTCGTCCATCCGCCAGCCGATTCCCCATGCCGACCTCATCCGTTTCCGCCGACCACGATGCCGCCGACTGGCAACGCGTGCTGCGCGCGTGCGTCGATGCGTTCGACGCGTTCGCGAGCCCGTCGGCGATCGTGTTCTACCGGCTCGACCAGAGCGGCGAGCCGGCCGATTTCGAGCTGTTCGGAATGCCGGAATCGATGCACCGCACCTATGTCGCCCGCTACCGGATGCTCGATCCGCTGCATCCGTCGCGTTGCGCGGCGGGCGACTGCGCGGTCGTCACGCTCGCGTCCCAATTACCTGACGAAAGACGCGCGGCGTCAGCGTACTGGACCCGTTTTCTGCGTCGGCACGACGTGGCCGACGTCGTCGAGATCTGGCTGCGCGACGCGGGCCGCACGGTCGGCGCGTTCTCGCTGCTGCGCTTCGGTATGGGCGACGCGCACGGCAACGGCACGGCAGCACGGTTCGTACCCGGCGAAATCGACGCGCTCGCGCGGCTGCAGCCGGTCGCCGAAGCGGCGCTGGGCCCGCTGCTGCGCGCGCGGCGCGGCATCCATCGAATCGGTTGCGAGGCGCGGCTGACCTACCGCGAGGAGCAGATCGCGCGACTCGTGCGCGACGGCCGCTCGAACAAGGAGATCGCGCGCGATCTCGCGCTCGGGCCACCGACGATCAAGACCCACCTGATGCGCATGTACCGCAAGCTCGGCGTGTCGAATCGCACGGAGCTGGTCGGGGCGTTGTTCCTGTCATCTGATGGATAATCGCGATCCGAACATTGCCCCTTTCGCGATCGCGGATTCATGAATACCAAAGCGCTGCTGGCCGTGCTGCTCGTCTTGTCGAGTTTCGCTGCCTCGACCTTCGCACAGGAATGGGCGCCGGCTTCCTGTTTCGTGCTGCAACCGACCCGGATGGCCCTGGAAGACGCCGGCGAAGCGGGCGCCTATCCGGGAGGCGGGTGGCTCGGACTGACCTCGAACGGGAACCATTGGATGCTCGCCTCCGCACGCGTTCGCTTCGAACCGGTGCAGCCCGACGGAGGCATCGTCGATATCCAGTCCAACCCGAGACGAGCGGTCGCGCTGTTTCGTTGCAAGTCGCTCCGACCGGGCAAGGTCGACGCGGTAAACCTGGCGTTCCCGACCGACGGAAGGGTGATCGATCCCGGCGTCAGCACATTGCGTTTCCGTTTTCACGGCCGCCAGTACGGAATCCGTCACACGGTATCCGGTGCGGTGATCGCCGAAGGCGACGGCAGGCGATCCGTTCTGCATGACTTCGGCGGCAGCACACCGCCGTTCCGCGCGACGCTGATCTGGGCGGGCGATCTCGATCGCGACGGCCGGCCGGACTTCCTGATGAGGTTCGAAAGTGAGATTGGCGCCAGCTTCTGCCTGTTCATATCGGGCCGCGCGGGGAAAGACGGACTGGTCGGGCCCGCGAGCTGCCTGGACGTCAGCGGCTGACGGTCACGAGACGGGCGGCGCGCTATTCCTGTAATCGTCTTGCTCGCCGGCCCGCGACATCGTGCAGTATCATGCGCGATCGTCGTCTCGACAACCATCCGGGAAAGGGCCGAAAACATGGACGTCGCGATCCTTGCCGCTTCGCTGTTGGTCATCGCGTTGAGCATTGCGCTGCCGATTTTCATCATCAGAACCGTCAGAAGCGGGATCTACGACTCGCTGTACTTCCTGATCCCGCTTGCGCTCGGCGTTTATTGGCTGGACTACCAGGCGTACGACTTCCTCGTAGCGATGGGGCACGGTTTCAGAAACTGACGATTCGATGACCGGGCGTCGGTCCGGCATCCCAACCCCAGCTGTCCCGGCCGACCACCCGCGTCGCCCGCCCGCCGGGTCCGAACCCCGCAACCTTGCGCCACGCGCTGCCAATTTGCGCTCACCCGGCGCGATCTCCCGTCGATACAGTGGTCCGACGCCCGCGTGCCTCACAGGCACGCGGCCTAGCCACGACAATCAACGAGACGCCCATGAGCAACACGACCTTCGTCGCCGTCAGCGACACCGTGCGCACTTTCGTCGCGCGCGATTTCGGCCTCTTCATCGACGGAGCGATGCAGCCCGCGCACGCCCCGGCGCGCCTCGACGTGTACGACCCCGCCACGGGCGAGCGGCTCGCGACCGTCGCCGATGCCGACGCCCACGACGTCGACCGCGCGGTCGCCAGCGCGAAACACGCGTTCGACGCGCGCGTCTGGAGCGGGCTGCGGCCGGCCGACCGCGAGCGCATCCTGCTGAAACTCGCGGACCTGATCGAAGCCGACGCCGAAACGCTCGCGCAGCTCGAGACGCTGAACCAGGGCAAGTCGATTCACGTGTCGCGCGCGATCGAAGTCGGCGCGAGCGTCGAATACGTGCGCTACATGGCCGGTTGGGCGACCAAGATCACCGGCCAGACGCTCGACGTGTCGATCCCGTTCCCGCCCGGCGCGCGCTATACGGCCTATACGCGCAAGGAACCCGTGGGCGTGGTCGCCGCGATCGTGCCGTGGAATTTCCCGCTGATGATCGCGGTGTGGAAGCTGATTCCCGCGCTCGCGGCCGGCTGCACGATCGTGCTGAAGCCGTCGCCGGAAACGCCGCTCACCGCGCTGCGCCTCGCCGAGCTCGCGCTTGAAGCCGGCGTGCCGCCCGGCGTGTTCAACGTCGTCACGGGCGGCCGCGTGTGCGGCGCGGCGCTCGCGAGCCATCCGTCGATCGCGAAGATCTCGTTCACCGGGTCGACCGCGACCGGCAAGCTGGTCGGCGCGGCGGCCGTGCAGAACATGACGCGCTTCTCGCTGGAGCTCGGCGGCAAGAACCCGATCGTGATGCTCGACGACGTCGACGTCGCGCAGGCGCTCGACGGGGTGGCCGCCGGCGCGTTCTTCAACCAGGGGCAGGTGTGCGCGGCCGCGTCGCGCATCTATGTGCATCGCAGCAAGTTCGCGCAGCTCGCCGACGGCCTCGCGGGCGTCGCACGGTCGATGAAGCTCGGCGCGGGCCTCGACACCACCGCGCAGATCAACCCGCTCGTGTCCGCGCACCATCGCGACAAGGTGGTCCAGCACATCGAGGGCGCGCGCCGCGCGGGCCTCGCGTTCCTTGCGGGCGGCACGCCGGCCGACGATCTGCCCGGCTATTACGTGAAGCCGGCCGTGATTGCCGATCCGCACCCGGACAGCGCGATCGTGCGCGACGAGGTGTTCGGCCCGGTGATCGTCGTCGTGCCGTTCGACGACGCGGCCGACGCGGTGCGCCTCGCGAACGCGTCGCCGTACGGCCTCGCCGCGAGCATCTGGAGCAACGACCTGAAGCGCGTGATGAACCTCGTGCCGCAGATCGAGGCCGGCACCGTGTGGGTGAACTGCCATATCCCGCTCGATCCGTCGATGCCGTTCGGCGGCTACAAGCAATCGGGCATCGGCCGCGAATTCGGCCAGTACGCGATCGAAGGCTTCACCGAAACCAAATCCGTGTGCATCGCGCACTGACGCGCGGGCCCATCCCACAACCGCAAACACCGATCCGAAAGTGGAGATTGCAATGAGCTACAACGAAGCGAAGTTCTGGCACCCGATGCTGCACCCGAACGAAATGAAACAGCGCAAGCCGATCCGCATCGTTCGCGGCGACGGCTGCTACGTGTTCGACGAAACCGGCAAGCAACTGGTCGACGGCGTCGCGGGCCTGTGGAACGTGAACGTCGGCCATAACCGCCGGGAAGTGAAGGACGCGATCGTGCGCCAGCTCGACGAACTCGAGTACTTCCAGCTGTTCGACGGCATCTCGCATCCGCGCGCCGAGGAGCTGTCGAAGACGGTGATCGACCTGCTGGAGCCGGAAGGGATGCGCCGCGTGCTGTACAGCTCGGGCGGCTCCGACTCGATCGAAACCGCGCTGAAGATCGCGCGCCAGTACTGGAAGGTGCGCGGCCAGGCCGATCGCACGAAGTTCATCTCGCTGAAGCAGGGGTATCACGGCACGCACTTCGGCGGCGCGTCGGTGAACGGCAACACGGTGTTTCGCCGCAACTATGAGCCGAACCTGCCAGGCTGCTTCCACGTCGAGACGCCGTGGCTGTACCGCAACCCGTTCACGCAGGATCCCGAAGAACTCGGCCGGATCTGCGCGGAAATGCTGGAGCGCGAGATCCAGTTCCAGAGCCCGGACACCGTCGCCGCGTTCATCGCGGAGCCGATCCAGGGCGCGGGCGGCGTGATCGTGCCGCCGGCCAACTACTGGCCGCTGGTGCGAGAAGTGTGCGACCGCTACGGCGTGCTGCTGATCGCCGACGAAGTCGTGACCGGCTTCGGCCGTAGCGGCAGCCTGTTCGGCAGCCGCGGCTGGGGCGTGCGCCCGGACATCATGTGTCTCGCGAAGGGGATTTCGTCCGGCTACGTGCCGCTCGGCGCGACGGTCGTGAACGCGCGGATCGAGGACGCGTTCGCCGCGAATGCCGATTTCGGCGGGGCGATCATGCACGGCTACACGTACGCGGGCCACCCGGTCGCCTGCGCGGCCGCGATCGCGAGCCTCGACATCGTCGTGAAGGAAGACCTGCCGGCGAATGCGGCGAAGCAGGGCGCGTATCTGCTCGAAGCGCTGCAGCCGTTCGCGGAACGCTTCGCGGCGGTCGGCGAGGTGCGCGGCAAGGGGCTGATGCTCGCGCTCGACCTCGTCGCGAACAAGGACACGCGCGAGCCGATCGATCCGCTGTCCGGCTATGCGAATGCGGTCGCGGAAGTCGCGCGCGAAAACGGCGTGCTGGTGCGCCCGGTCGGCACGAAGATCATCCTGTCGCCGCCGCTCGTGATCCAGCGCGAACAGCTCGACCGGATCGTCGACGCACTCGCGGCCGGCTTCGAGGCCGTACCGTTCGCATGACGGCGTGACCGCGTGACCGCATCACGGCAAACCCGCGGCGGAGGGTAAACGCCATCGCGGGTTTGCCGATTTGCGCTATGACCGCATTATTTTGCCTGCGTATTTTTTCGACATCGGGTCACGGTGTGACTGACACGGGGTCCGGGATCGCAGCGTTCAAGCGCCGCCCCGGGCCGATCGCAAGGCAACGTGGCCGCAGCCGCCGACGCACCGCGGATTCAGGCCAGCAACGCAAGGAGACAACGATGTCGGGATGGTCGGGAGTGACCGGCGCCGCGGGCGATACGCCCGCCGGCTCGCCGGCTGAAGCGGGCGGCGGCACCGCATTGAAGGCCGGTGCGGTCGGTTTCCCGACCGCGCTGGCGAGCGCCGTCGGCCTCATCATGGCGAGCCCGGTGATCCTCACCGCGACGTCGGGCTTCGGGATGGGCGGCTGGGCGTTCGCGGTCGCGATGATCATCGCGTTCGTGATGATGCAGGCGCAGGCCACCACGTTCTCCGAAGCCGCGGCGATGCTGCCGACGGCCGGTTCGGTTTACGATTACCTGTCGTGCGGGCTCGGCCGCTTCTGGGCGATCACCGGCACGATTTCCGCGTATTTCCTCGTGCACGTGTTCGCCGGCACGGCGGAGACGATCCTGAGCGGCATCATGGCGCTCGTGAACTTCGAATCGCTGAACGCCGCGTTCGAGAAGCACAACAGCTCGTGGCTCGTCGGCGTCGGCCTCGTGGTCACGTTCGCGATCACCAACATCGTCGGCATCAAGGTGTTCAGCAAGCTCGAGATCGTGCTGACGGCCGGCATGTGGCTGTCGCTGATGATCTTCGGGATCCTCGGCCTCGCGGCCGCGCCCGCCGTGCATCTCGACGGCTGGTTCGGCGGCTCGGAGGTCGGCACGTCGGTGCCGGCCGTGCTGTCGCTGGTCGGGATGGCGATGTTCATGTTCGTCGGCTGCGAGTTCGTCACGCCGCTCGCGCCGGAAATGAAGGCGCCGGGCCGCACGATCCCGCGCGCGATGGCGCTCGGCCTCGTCGGCGTCGCGATCTGCATGTTCTTGTACGGCGCGGCAATCCGCCGGCAGGTCGCGAACGTGCCGGTGAGCGCCGACGGCCTCACGCACCTGCTCGACACGCCGGGCGCGATTCCCGCGTTCGCGCTGCAGGTGCTCGGGCCGTTCGGCCGCGTGTGGTTCGGCATCGCGTTCCTGTGCGCGGGCGCCGCGACGATCAACACGCTGATGGCCGGGCTGCCGCGCATCCTGTACGGGATGGCGATCGACGGCGCGCTGCCGCGCTGCTTCGCGTATCTGCATCCGCGCTTCAGGACGCCGGTGGTCGGCATCGTCGCGTCGGCGATCGTGCCGATCTTCCATGCGTGGCTGATCAACGGCAACCTCGACAGCATCCTGCACCTCGTGCTCGCCGCGACCTGCGCGTGGGGCACCGCGTACCTGCTCGTGACCGCGTCGGTCGTGATGCTGCGCATCCGGCGGCCCGACCTGCCGCGTCCGTACCGTTCGCCGTGGTTCCCGCTGCCGCAGATCGTGTCGAGCGTCGGCATCGTGCTCGCGATCTGGTACATCACGCCGCCCGGCATGAACGCGCGCGACATCTACGTGCCGTTCGGCGCGATGCTCGGGCTCACCGCGCTGTACGCGCTGTTCTGGACGCTCGTCGTGCAGCGCCGGCATCCGTTCAGGCCGGTACCGGTCGAGGACGTGCTGCGCAACGAGCACGTCGCGCCGTGAAGGCCGCGCTTGCGGGGTGGCGCGCGGCGCCCGATGCGCCGCCGCCCGGCCATCGGCCCGGCACGATCGCCGCGCGCGTGCTCGCCGACCTGCGGGCCGTGCGCGAGGCCGACGATGTCGACGGCGCCGCGCGGTTGCCGAACGGTGTGCGGGTGAGCATCGACGAGCGCATCGAGCGCCAGTTCCTGATGCATACCGTCAGCGTGGAGGTGAGGGCGGCAGCGAGCGGCCCGGCGGCGCAGGGCGGCGCGCGCGTGCGGCAGACCGGCTGGCTGCGCCGCACCGGCGTCGATACCGCGCCCGTACCCGGATGCGACCCCGTGTTCCTCGACACGCTGGCCACGCTGCTCGCGGAGCCGTTGCTGGCCGACGCACTGCGGCCGCTGCATCTGACGGACTGCACGATCGAGGCGCGCGACGGCCGCTGGACGCTCGCGATCGTGCCGTTCGGCGGCAGCGAGATCGTGAACCGGATGCCGTCGTTTCGTCGCTATGTCAGGCTGATCGACGAGCAGGCCGCGGCGCTGTCGGCGGCCTGCCTGGCGTTCGAAACCGCACTACGCAGAATTTTGCGAGGGTAAGCTGTGGCGATGCGCGCCGTGCGAACGGCGGCCGCGTCCAGGACCCGAGGGTTTTACCGGAGATGCCGATGCTGTTCCAGTCACGCTCACACGAAGACGTGCACGATCACGGGCTCGCGATCGCGGGCTGGCATCAGGTCTACCGTCAGATGACGCCCGGCCGCTTCAAGGGCACCGTCACGCAGGTGCTGTACGACGATTTCCACTTCTTCCGGGAAACCACCAACCGGCGCGTCGCGCAAACCGGTCTCGCGCCGGTCGGACGCACGTCGCTCGCGGTGCCGCTGTCCGTGCCGCTTGCGGGCACGTTCCAGGGGCAGCCGGTCGACGGCTATGCGCTGCTCGCGCTGCGCGCCGGCGAGGATTTCGAATTCCATACGCCGGAAGGGATGGGGCTCGTCGGGATCAGCGCGGCGTCCGACATGGTCGACGAGCTGTGCGAAGCCGAATTCGGCGCAGCGGGCGCGCGCCGGCTGCGGCACGTGACGCGGCTGTCCGACGCGCAAGGCGTCGCGCTCGGCGCGCGGCTGTCGGCGCTGATCGACGATGCCCAGCGCAACCCCGGCTGCCTCGAGCACGCGGCGACCCGCAAGATGTTTCGCGACGCGATGCTCGGCATGTTCCTCGACGCGCTCGAACAGGGCATCGGCGTCGAGCGCCGCGACATCACGCACGCCACCTACAGCGATATCGTGAGCCGCTGCGAGAAGCACCTGCGCGACCGGCCCGAAGAACCCGTCACCGTGCTCGAACTGTGCCGCGCGCTGCGCTGCAGCCGCCGCACGCTGCAAACGAGCTTCCAGCGCGTGGCCGACGTCACGCCGGTCGGCTACTTGCGCACGATCCGGCTGAACGCGGTGCGCCGCCTGCTGCGCACGACGTCGGCGCGTCAACTCGGCGTCGGCGAAGCCGCCGCGAGCTGGGGCTTCACGCATCTCGGCTATTTCGCGCGCGAGTATCGCGACCTGTTCGGCGAGCTGCCGTCGCAAACCTTGCGTCCCGAATGACCGTCTCGCGCCGCGACGTCGCCGTCGCGTGTCGCCCGTCCTCGTCACCATTTGCTGATTTGGGATAGAGGTTCGGAATTTTCGCTGGATAAAGTCCTGCCACCCATATCGACAACGCCATCGGTTTGCACTGCGAATCGATGATCACAGAGGGGCGGGACATGAAGAACGGACGACGACTGGCCGCGGCCGCGGCCATGCTGGGTTGCGCGCATGCGGCGCACGCGCAGACTTCGGGAAGCGTGACGCTGTACGGCACCGTGGATACCGGCATCATCTATTCGACGAACCAGCAGTTCACGCGCGCCGACGGCAGCACGGGCGGCGGCCATGCGTGGCAGATGGGCGGCGGCAACCTCGTGCCGTCCCGCTTCGGCTTCCAGGGCGCCGAGCCGCTCGGCGGCGGCCTCGACGCGGTGTTCACGCTCGAGCAGCAGTTCCTGTCGGCGAACGGGCAGGCGCTGCAGGGCGGCACCGCATTCAGCCGGCAGGCATGGGTCGGGCTGCGCCGGGACGGGATCGGCACGCTCGGCCTCGGCCGCCAATACGATTCGTACACCGACATGCTCGGCGCGTACGTGTCGAGCAACAACTGGGCGACGCCGTACGGCTCGCATCTCGGCGACGTCGACAACCTGAACGCCGCGTTCAACTTCAACAACGCGGTGAAGTTCACCAGCGCCGATTTCAACGGCCTCACGTTCGGCGGCACGTTCAGCTTCGGCGGGCAGGCCGGCGATTTCTCCGCGAAGCGCGGTTATGCGGTCGCCGCGACGTACACGCGCGCGCCGGTGGCCTTCTCGGTCGGCTACCTCGACCTGCACCAGCCGCTCGACGCGGCGCTCGGCGGCGCGAGCGGCTATATCGGCGATTTCGCGTGCAGCAACCCGGGCGCGATGTACTGCCTGCTGCAGGATGCCGGCTCGATGCGTGCGTTCGGCGCGGCCGGCTCGGTCGCGCTCGGCCCGGCGACGGTCGCGCTCACTTACACGCATACGCGGCTCGGCGACAGCCGCTACTTCTCGAGCGCCGCGCAGCCGCGCACGCAGGCGTTCACGTTCGACATCGGCGAGCTGAACGTCACGTACATGTTCACGCCGGCACTGCAAGGCGGCGTCGCGTATATCTTCAACGCCGCGCATACGGACGGGCGCGGCACGACGCGGTTCCACCAGGTGAACGTCGGCGCGAACTACAGCCTGTCGAAGCGCACCGCGCTGTACGCGGTCGCGATCGGCCAGCTCGCGAGCGGCACGGGGCTCGGCACCGATGCGAACGGCAACGCGGCGAACTATGCGCAGATCCCGGTGCTCGCGAACAGCAATTCGAGCCGGCAACTGGCGGTGATGGCCGGCATTCGTGTGAACTTCTGATCTGTCGGGGAGATCCGGTCAGGGAGCCGGGAAGGCCGGGCCGGCGGCAAGGATGACCACGCGGGGCGGCGCAGTCGGGCGGATCGGCGCCGCCGCCGCCGCGTGCCACAAATTCTTAACGATCGGCGTGAACAATGGCGTTCGCTTCAGGCGGCCAGCCGCATCTGCCGCGTTGCACACGTGTGCAACGCCTGGCCGCCCCGCCACCACGCCGATCGAGAGAGACCACATGACCTTGCTGAGCCGCCTGCGCGCGCTGTCCGCCGCCGTTGCGCTGTCCTTCGCCGCCACGCACGCCGTGGCGGCCGATCTCGTCGTCGCAGGCCGCGACGACATCTACGGCAAGGGGCTCGCCGACGCCGTCGCCGGCTTCAACAAGCTGCATCCGGGCACCGAGATCGAGCTGCTCAAGCTGCCGAACGCGAACCTGTACCAGAAGCTGAAGCTGTCGATGCGCGAAGGCACCGGCGCGTACGATCTCGTGATGATGGACGACACGTGGGCGCCCGAATTCATCGGCAACGGCTGGCTGAAGCCGCTGCCGGCGTCGCTCGCGGACGCCGATCTCGTGCCGTCCGCCGTCGCGCTCGGCCGCAACGCGGCCGGCGCGCTGTACGCGCTGCCGATCGTCGGCAACGTCGAGATGTTCGCGTACCGCAAGGATCTGCTCGCGAAGTACAACCTGCAACCGCCGCGCAACTGGGACGACGTGCTGAAGATCGCACAGACCGTCGGCGGCGCGGACAAGAGCGTGTCGGGTGTCGTGTTTCGCGGCACGAAGGGCAACCCGGTCGTCACGGGCTTCCTGCCGATCCTGTGGGCGTACGGCGGCGACGTGTTCGACCGCGCCGGCAACGTGACGATCGATTCGCGCGAGGCGCAGGCCGCCTTGAAGACGTTCCTTGCGCTGAAGGCGTTCGCGCCGAAGGACGTCGACGTGTATGGCGCGGCCGAAGTACGCGATGCGCTGCAACGCGGTACGGCTGCGCAATCGATCGAGGTATGGCCGGCGTGGGTGCCGGCGCTCGACGACGCGAAGCAGTCGCGCGTGGTCGGGCAGATCGCGCTGCAGCCGCCGCCGGGGCAGACCGCGGGCCCGGCGCCGATGCTCGGCATCTGGCAGATGGGGATTCCGAAGGACGCGCCGCACGCGAAGCTCGCGCAGGACTTCCTCGCTTACCTGACCGCCCGCGAGACGCAGACGCGCCTCGCCGGCATCGGTATTCCGCCGACTCGCCGCAGCGTCTTCAACGATCCGGCGCTGGTGCGCCAGTACCGCTGGTATCCCGATCAACTGAAGGCGCTCGAGGCCGGCCGTGCGCGGCCGCGCGTGAAGGACTGGCAGCAGGTCGAGAGCATTCTCGGCGACCAGTTGCAACTCGCGCTGACGGGGCAGGCCGCGCCCGACGCCGCGCTGCGTCAGGCGCAGCAGAAGATCGCGCAGGCGACGGCCGCGGCCGGCAAGTGACCGTGCACGTCGATCCGTCGGCCGGAGCCCGCGCATGAAAGCCTTCGGCCGCAGCCTGCCGTTCGTCGCGCTGCTCGGCCCGGCGCTGCTCGTGCTCGCCGCACTCGCGCTGTATCCGGTCGCGCAGGTGCTGATCGACTCGTTCTGCCGGGTCGATTACTCGGCCGGCAGCCGCGCGTTCGCGGGGCTTGCGAACTATCGCGCGGTGCTCGGCGACGACGCATTCGTGGCCGGCTTCGGCAACACGCTGCGCTTCACGATCGTCGCATCGCTCGCCGAAGTCGCGCTCGGCTTCGGCCTCGCGCTGCTGTTCGTGCGCGCGTTTCCGGGCCGGCGCCTCGCGCTGCCGCTCGCGATCCTGCCGATGATGCTGTCCACGCTCGTGTGCTCGGCGATTTGGCGCAACTGGCTGAACTTCGACGGGTTCCTGAACGCGCTGCTCGCGGCGTTCGGCATCGACGGCGTGCGCTGGCTGTCCGATCCGCACCTCGCGCTGTGGTCGCTCGCGCTCGTCGACGTGTGGCAGTGGACGCCGATGGCGTTCCTGATCGTGCTGGCCGGGCTGCAGTCGATCCCGCAGGAACTGTACGAAGCCGCGCGCACCGACGGCGCGAGCGAGTGGCAGTGCCTGCGCGACCTCACGCTGCCGCTCGCGGCGCCGCAGATCGGCCTCGCGCTGCTGCTGCGCTCGATCGATACGTTCAAGCTGTTCGACAAGGTCTACGCGCTGACGGGCGGCGGCCCCGGCAATGCGACGCAGACGCTGTCGACCTACATCTACGACACGGGCTTTCGCTTCTTCAACGTCGGGCCGGCGAGTGCCGCGTCGGTGCTGATGCTCGCGGCGTCCGCGCTGCTGGTCTCGGGGTACGTATGGCAAACGGTTCGCAAGCGGCGCGCATGACGACGCAATCGGTGAGCATTTCCCGCGCACGATCCGGCGCTGCATTCGGTCACGCGGTGCCGTGGGCGCTGCGCGTCGTCGCGCTCGCGCTGTTGCTGCTGCCGTGCCTGTGGATGGCCGGCGCGGCCTTCATGCCGACGCTCGAACGCCTCGATCATCCGTTGCGGATCTGGCCGGCCGCGCCGACCTTCGAGCATTTCGCGTCGGTGTGGTCCAACGGGATCGGCGCGCCGCTGTTCAATTCGCTGCTGGTCGGCTTCGGCACGACGCTGCTCGCGCTGGCGCTCGCATTTCCGGCCGCGTATGCGCTCGTGCGGCTGCGATTCCCGGCGCGGCTCGACCTGCTGTTCCTGGTGCTCGTGCTGGCGCTGAAGCTGATGCCGCCGATCACGATCGCGGTGCCGCTGTTCGCGCTCGCGAAGCGGCTGCACCTGCTCGATTCGACGCTCGGCCTGATGCTCGCGTACCAGATCTACGCGCTGCCGATGGCGATCTGGATGCTGCTCGCATTCGTGCGCGACGTGCCGATCGAATACGAGGAAGCGGCGTGCATCGACGGCGCGGGGCGCGCGCGGCGGCTCGTGCAGATCGTGCTGCCGCTGTGCGCGCCGGGGCTGATCGCGACCGCGATCTTCGTGTTCATCGCCGCCTGGAACGAATTCCTGATCGCGCTGCTGTTCGTGTCGACGCCGAGCCGCTTCACGTTGCCGCTCGCGATTGCCGGCTACGTGACGGAGAACGGGATCGACTGGGGCGACCTGATGAGCGCGGGGCTGATGGCGTCGCTGCCCACGCTCGCCGTGGCCGGCTATGTGCAGCGCTACCTGTTGCGCGGGTTCGCGGGCGGGTTGAAGTGACGCGCGGCGTCGCCGCGCCCCGCCCTGCATCGTCACGCGCAACTGTTTCGTACCACCTGCGTGACCGGCACGACGCGCGTGCGGGATGGACCGTCGAACGTCTGCATCCGGTCGGCGAGCAGGTCGACTGCCGCATGCGCGAGGCCGCGCGTGTCTTGTCGCTGCGTCGTCAGCCGATACGCGTCGTATTCGGCAGCGGGGATGTCGTCGAAGCCGATCACGCGCAGGTCGTCCGGCACGCGCAAGCCGAATTCGCGGCGCGCGACGTCGATCACGCCGAGCGCGAGCAGGTCGGACGAGCAGAACACGCCGTCGGGCCGCTCGCCGGTCGCGAACAGTTGCCGCGCGGCGTCGATCCCGCTGGCATGCGTGTCGGATGGCGTGTCGAGCACGCGTACGAGCGTCGCATCGCGTGCATCGCGTGGCCCGATCGCGTGCTCGAACGCCGCGGCGCGCGACCGCGCGCTATAGCTCGCGCCGCGCGGCCCGACGAACGCGAGCCGGCGCGCACCCGCCCGCACGAGCCGCTGCGCGGCGTGGGCGGCGCCCGCGGCATTGTCGCTGACGACCACATCGGCGCCCGGCAGGTTCGCTTCGCGGTTGATCATCACGACCGGGATCCGGTGTTCGAGATACCGCTGCGCGACCGACAGCGGCGGCGATGCGGAAGTCATCACGAGGCCCGCGATCCGGTAGCTGAGCAGTCGTTCGAGCGATTGCCGGATCTGGCGCGGATCTTCCGCATTGGTCACGAGCGGCGTGAGCGCGCGCTGCCCGAGCGCGGCCATCAGGTCCGACAGCAGCCGCGCGCGGAACGGGTTCTCGAACCCGGCCGTCACGACGCCGATCATGCTGCTGCGCTGCGTGATCATGTCGCGCGCGATCAGGTTCACCTGGTAGCCCAGCGCACGCGCGGCGACCATCACGCGTTCGCGCGTTTGCGGCGCGATGCTTGCCGTCGGCGAGAACGCGCGCGACACTGCCGAGCGCGAGACGCCGGCCCGCGCCGCGACATCCGACGCCGTCACCCACGGTTTTCTTTCCTTGTCATTCATCGATTCATGATCCCTTCGCGCCACGATACGTGCATGCCGCCTGCCGACTGGATGTCGGCGCTCGACGACGCGCGGCCGCTGCATACGCTGACCCTACCGGGCAGCCATGACACCTGTGCGTATACGGTCGACGATCCGTTGGTGCGCACGCAGCGTGCGCCGCTCGATGCGCAGCTCGCGCATGGCGTGCGGCTGCTCGACATCCGCTGCCGGCACGTGCGCGATGCGTTCGACATCCATCACGGCGGCATCGCGCTCGGCATGACGTTCGAAGACGTGCTGGCCGCCTGTACGCGTTTTCTCGATGCGCATCCGCGCGAATGCATCGTGATGTCGGTGAAGGACGAGTGGCCGGCGCACGCGTGCACGCGCGGTTTCGATGCGACGTTCGATGCGCATCGCGCGCGGCATCCGCGGCTGCGCTGGCATGCCGGCGGCACGCTGCCGACGCTCGGCGACGTGCGCGGCGCGCTCGTGCTGTTGCGGCGCTTTCGCAGCGGCCGGCCGCTGGGCATCGACCTGACTGCATGGCCCGACAACGCGACGTTTACGATCGACCATCCGGACGGCGCGTTCGTGATCCAGGATGAATATCGCGTGCCGGTGGCCGCATCGATCGCGTGGAAGTGGCGCGCGATCGACGCGCTGCTGACGCATCTGCCGCTGCCGGACAGCGGCCGCTGGGCGCTCAATTTCTGCAGCGGTACGGGGATGGGGGCGAATCCGTCGGTGGTCGCGCACGGCGATGGCCGCGTGCCGGGCATTCATGCGCGGCTGGCCGAGCGCTTGCGCGAGCAACCCGGCCCGTACGGCGCGATGCTGCTCGATTTCTGCGATGACGACGATTGGGCGCTGGTGCGCGCGCTGATCGAATGCAACGACTACACGCCGGAGCAGGGCGTATGGCGCAAGGCGTTTCGCTGTTAGGGGGCGGAGCGTCGCCGGGGACTATCGCGTGGCGAGCGCGGCCACGCTCACGCGGGCGTGCCGGCAGCGACGAGCAGTGCGAAGACGAAGACGGCGAGGGCGGACAACGTCGTGACGGATCTCGTGGATCGGGTATTCGAAACGATACGTATGCAGAGTCGATTATAGTGACGGCCGTTCCACACCGTCTGCGCTGAATTGCCGTCATGCCTGCACCGATCCTGATTCGCCCCGCCACGCGGGAAGACGCGGCCGCGATGGCCGCCGTGGAAGTCGCCGCCGCGCAGCGGTTTCGCGAGATCGGCATGACCGACATCGCCGACGGCGAGCCGACCGATCCGGCTGCCGTGCTCGTGCGGATCGACGACGGCCGCGCGTATGTGGCGGTCGATCCGCAAGGTGCGTGCGTGGGGTTCGCGTTCTACCGGCTGCTCGATGCGCAGCGGTTGTATCTGGAGGAACTCGATGTCGCGCCGTCGCATGCGGGGCAGCGGATCGGCGCGCGCCTGATCGAGCGGATCATGACGCGCGCCGCGCAAGACGGCATCGCTCAGGTCGTGCTGTCGACGTTTCGCGACGCGCCGTGGAACGCGCCTTATTACGCGCGCGTCGGTTTCCGGATCATCGACGACGCAACGCTCGACGACGCGCTGCACGCGATCCGCGCGCACCACGTCGCGCTCGGTCTCGACGAAACGCGGCGCGTGTTCATGTGCGCGGACGTGCGCGCCTGAACACGCGCCGCGCCGCCGTCAGGCCGCGTCGCTCAGCGCCGGATAGTCGGTGTAGCCGGTTTCGCCTTCCGCGTAGAACGTTTCCGGCACCGGCTTGTTGAGCGGTGCGCCGATTTCGAGCCGGCGCGGCAGGTCCGGGTTCGCGATGAACAGCTTGCCCCACGCGATCGCGTCGGCGGTGCCGTTCGCGAGCGCGGCCTGCGCGGTGTCGAGCGTGAACTGCTCGTTCGCGATCAGCGGGCCGCCGAACGCTTCCTTCAGGCGCGGGCTCAATTCATCGCCCGAATACGATTCGCGCGTGAAGATGAACGCGATCTTGCGGCGGCCGAGTTCGCGCGCGACATAGCCGAACGTTGCTGCGGGATCGGAATCGCCCATCGTATGCGCGTCGCCGCGCGGCGCGAGGTGCACGCCGACGCGGCCGGCGCCCCACACGTCGATCGCCGCGTCGACCACCTCGAGCAGCAGGCGGGCGCGATTCTCGATCGGGCCGCCGTACGCGTCGGTGCGGCGGTTGGTGCTGTCCTGCAGGAACTGGTCGAGCAGGTAGCCGTTCGCGCCGTGAATCTCCACGCCGTCGAAGCCCGCCGCTTTCGCGTTCTCGGCACCCTTGCGGTACGCGGCGACGATGCCGGGGATTTCGTCGAGTTCCAGCGCGCGCGGCGTCACATACGGACGCTGCGGACGCACGAGGCTCACGTGGCCGCCCGCGGCGATCGCGCTCGGTGCGACCGGCAGGTCGCCGTTCAGGAACATCGGATCGGAGATCCGGCCGACGTGCCAGAGCTGCAGCACGATGCGCCCGCCGGCCGCGTGCACGGCCTGCGTGATCTGCTTCCAGCCTTCGATCTGTTCGTCGGACCAGATGCCCGGCGTGTCGGCATAGCCGACGCCTTGCGGCGTGACCGACGTCGCTTCGGTAATGATCAGGCCGGCCGATGCACGCTCGGCGTAATAGCGCGCCATCAGCGCATTCGGCACGCGCGCCGCGCCCGCACGGGAGCGGGTGAGCGGCGCCATCACGATGCGGTTGGGCAGGGTCAGCTCGCCGAGGGTAACGGGATCGAACAGCGTGGGCATGGCAGATAACCTCTTCACGAAAGGCGGGGAAGCCGTCGCGTCATGCGCGATGGCGCCCCGCATGGCCGGGTTCGGCCGTGGGTTAGAGTTCGCGGCGCAGGGCGTCGAGAAATGCGTCGATGACGGCCTCGTTGCGTTGAAAGAACGCCCATTGGCCGATCCGCGTCGACGTCACGAGCCCCGCGCGCTGCAACGTCGCGAGGTGCGCGGAGACGGTCGACTGCGACAGCCCGCAGCGCGCGTCGATCTGGCCCGCGCAGACGCCGTGTTCGTACGGCAGCGTCTGCTGCGGGAAATGCTCGCCGGGCGTTTTCAGCCAGACGAGGATCTCCCGGCGCACGGGGTTCGAGAGCGCTTTCAGGATCGCGTCGATGTCGAGTTCGGTCGGCATGCAGGATGGGTGTGTCGGTCAGGCAAACGGGTATCGTCGATAGGCGAATCATATATCGTGTTTTAACGATATGTTTGAAAGCACTGCCGGCAATGGGGTTGATAGCGGACGTCGATCATGGGGTCGGAGCGCGGCGCCGCGTTGCCATATCCTCGCAATGCACCGTGCTTTAAAAAGTAAAGCGGAAGCGACGCTCGGTTCGGGCAATTGACGCTGCGTGCCGATTGCTTTAAAAAGTAAAGCATGACGACACCAAGAATCGGACAGCGCGTGCGCGGATCGACGACGGGACGGCCCATCATGGTCGTGCTGGATCTGCTCGGGCGCCGCACCGCGCTGCGCATCCTGTGGGAACTGCGAGGCGCGCCGCTCACGTTCCGCGCATTGCAGGAAGCCTGCGAAACGAATGCGCGCCTGCTCAACACGCGGTTGACCGAGCTCAAGGCGTCGGGCCTCGTCGAGCATGGAGAAGGCGGTTATTGCATGACCGCCGAAGGCAGGCGGCTCGAAGCGGCGCTGCAGCCGTTGCTGGCGTGGGCAAGGCAGTGGGCGAAGCGCGACCCGGCGGGGCTGGACGCGGCCGATCGCGAGCAATCCGGCCCGGCGCGTTGATCGTCCGCGCCCAAGCGGCGCATCGCGACGTCGTTGCGGGTCACGCGTCAGCATCACGCCTCGTGCGTGAGCCATTTTTTTGTTTCCGGAGTCCTTTCATGTCTGTCCGGGCCGTCATCTTCGACTTCGACTTGACGCTGGCGGATTCGTCCGCGGCGATCATCGCGTGCACGGAATACGCGTTGCGTCAGCTTGGCGCGGCAGGCGCGACGCCGGCGCGGATCGCCGCCGTGATCGGGCTGCCGCTGCCGCGGATGTTCCGCGAATTGACGGACGAAACCGAACCGGCGCGGGCGGACGCGTTCGCGCGGCACTTCGTGTCGCGTGCCGACGAGATCATGGTGGCCGGTACGCGTATCTATCCCGAGGTGCCCGAGCTGCTTGCGCGGTTGCGCGAGCAGGGGCTCGCCGTGGCGATCGTGTCGTCCAAGTTTCGCTACCGGATCGACGCGATTCTCGAACGCAACGGCCTTCGGTCGCTGGTCGACGTGGTGATCGGCGGGGAAGACGTGCAGCGTCACAAGCCGGATCCCGAGGGGCTCGTGCAGGCATTGGCGCGGCTCGATCTGCCGGCCCGCGCGGCGATCTACGTCGGCGACCATGCGGTGGACGCGCAGGCGGCCGAGCAGGCCGGCGTGCCGTTCGTCGGCGCGGTGACCGGCATGACGTCGTTCGAGGCCTGGGCGCGCGCCGGCAAGCAGGCCGTGCCCACGCATATCGGCGAACTGGACGCGATCGTGCGGCGGATGCGGCGCGAACCGGGCCGGACGTCCGGCCCGAACGACGCCTGACGCCTGACGCCGGATTCGGGGAGCCGAACGATGCCGCGCCGCGTGAACCATCTCCGCTGGAAGATCGTCGCGTTGCTGGTCGCGCCGCTGACCTTCGTGATGACGCTCGATCGCGCGGCGATGGCCGTGGCCGCACCGACGATCCAGGGCGAACTCGGTCTGTCGATCGTCGAGATGTCGATGATCCTGACGATCTACTTCTGGGCCTATGCGATCGGCCAGATGCCGGCCGGGCGCGCGGCCGAACGCTTCGGGTCGCGCAGCGTGCTGTTCGGCACGAGCGCGCTGTGGTCGCTGATGATGATCGTCACGCCGCTCGGCGGTTCGTTCGCCTGGCTGTTCGGTTGCCGGCTGGTGCTCGGCGGCGCGCAGTCGGCCGACTGGTCGAGCAGCGTCGTCGCGCTCAAGCGCTGGTTTCCGGCCGGCGAGCGTGCGAAAGGCAACGCGGTGCTGCTCGCGGGGCTGTATCTGGGCCCGATCGTGTCGGCGCCGCTCACCGCCTGGACGATCGTCCATTTCGGCTGGCATGCCGTCTTCTACGGGTTCGGCGCCCTCGGCCTGCTGCTCGGCGCCATCTGGTGGTGCGGCTACCGCGATGCGCCGGCGTCGCATCCGCTCATCACGCGGGCCGAGGCGGACTACATCGCGGCCGGCCAGCCGCGCGGCCACGCGGTCGTGTCGGGTTCGCTCGTGCGCTGCCTGCGGTTGGCGCGCTTCTGGATCTTCGGCATCCAGTATTTCCTGCTGGTGCTGATCCAGAGCTTCTACACGACGTGGTTGCCCACCTATCTGATGCACGCGCGCGGGCTGTCGCTGAAGGCGATGGGGAGGGTCGCGTCGCTGCCGTGGGTGGCCGTGTTCGTGGCGGTATTCGTCGCGGGCACGGTCAGCGACCGGTTACTGCGGAAAACGGGCTCGATCTACTGGGCGCGCACGCCGGTCGCGATCGCGGGATTCGCCGTGAGCGCGCTGGCACTGATCGCCGCGTCGCGCGCGGAGGCGATGGCCGCGGTCATCGCGCTGCTGTGCCTGTCGTTCGCGGCCGTCGGGTTCGTGCAGGTCGTCGTATGGTCGGCCGCGCAGGATCTCGGGCGGCCGTTCGCCGGCGTGATGTCCGGCTGGACCAACGTGTGGGGCGCACTGTCGAACGTCGCGGGGCCGATGGCGCTCGCGCTCGTCGTGAAGGTCACCGGCAACTGGGGCAGCGGGATGATCGTGATCGGCGCCGCGGCGGCCGGTGGCGCGGTGCTGTGGCTGTTCGTGCATCCCGAGCGCCCGCTGCTCGCCGCGGCGGCGGGCGGCTTGCCGCCGGAATCAGGGGGAACGGATGCGCCACCCCGCGACAGGCTCGACCTCCGCGCCGACGCCGGACGGGTGTCCGAACCGGCCGACTGAGCGGGGTTCGCGACAGGCCTGCAGCGCGCGACGGATTCTGCGACCATCGCCGTTAAAGCGATATCCGTCACTTTCCGCCATCCGGTCCTCTGCCATGTCCGTCATTTCCATTGCCTTTGCCCGCATCCGGCGCTCGCGCGTGTGGCCGGCCGCCCGGTTCCTGTCGTTCGCGATTCCGGTCGCGGCAGCCATCGGCATCCTGGGGGGCGCGCACCGGGCCGAAGCCGTTACACCCGCCCAGCGCGAACGTCTCGAAGCGCCCGTGAAGGCCGTCGCCGACCAGCGTTTGGCCGTCGAGACGCCGCAGGGCAGCGCGATGCTGCCCGTGTACGCCGACCATCCGGTCGACCAGGCGGCGCCCGACGTCACGCGCGTGTTCATCGTGATTCACGGCACGTTGCGCAACGCCGACGCTTACTACGCATCGGGGCGCAAGGTCGTCGAGAAGGCCGGCGGGGCAGGCGACGGCACGATGGTCGTCGCGCCGCAGTTCCTGACACGTGCCGATACGCGTGCGTTCTCGTTGCCCGCATCGACGCTCGCGTGGAGCCAGGAAGGATGGAAAGGCGGCGAACCGGCTCGCCAGCCGGGCCCGATCAGCTCGTTTGCCGCGCTCGACGCGCTGCTCGCGCATTTCGCCGACCGCAACCTGTACCCGTCTCTGACGACGGTCGTCGTGATCGGCCACTCCGCCGGCGCGCAGTTGCTGCAGCGCTACGCAGTAGCCGGGCGCGAAGGCGACGCGCTGGCGCGGGCCGGCATCGCCGTGCGCTACGTGGTCGCGAACCCGTCGAGTTACCTGTACTTCGACGACGAGCGCCCGAATGCCGACGCGATCGCGGGCGGCGCCTGCCCGCGCGCGACGGAATGGAAATACGGGCTGAAGTCGGCGCCGCCTTACGTCGTGTCGCAGGACGTGCGCGAACTCGAAACACGCTACGTCGCACGCCATGTCGTGTACCTGCTCGGGCAGGCCGACACGAACCCGACCACGCATTTCATCGACCGTTCGTGTGCGGCGATGGCGCAGGGCCCGTACCGGCTCGCGCGCGGGCTGGCCTATTTCGATTACCTGAAGAAGCGGCATCCGGACGATCTCGCGCAGCAGGTCGTCGAAGTGCCGGGTGTCGGGCATGACGCCCTCGGCATGTTCACGTCCGCTTGCGGGCAGGCCGTGTTGTTCGGGCGCGCGTTGCCGCAGTCGTGTCCGGTCGTTGCCGGCACCGCGTCGGACCTGCGCGCAGCGGGGCAGTGAACCTGCATGCGGGAGGCGTACGAGACGGACGTCGATCGATCGGAAAAATGCAGGAATCGGCAAGATAAATTCATTTGCCGATCGGGCGTTCGCGGTTCAGGATGACGGCGTTCCCAGGGGCGCTTCCATGAACATCACGATTTCCGACGACTATCGCAAGCCGGACAGGCAACCGATCCACGAAGTCCGCCCGGACGCGTCCGAGCGCGAAGCGGCGGCGCTGGAGCCGTTGATCCTCGACCTGCTCGAATGGATCGGGCGCGGCGCGCGGCCGTACGACGAGGTGATCGACGCGTGGCGCACGTCGTGCCCGCGCCTGCCGGTATGGGAGGAAGCCTGCGCGCGCGGCTACGTGGTCCGGCGTCATACGCCCGGCGGCGTGGCGGAGGTGGCGGTAAGTGCGGCCGGCCGCGCGCACTTGCGGGCCGGGCGGACGTGACCGGCACACGCCCGCGTCACGCGTCCGGGTACGGCGTGCCGTCCTTGTGCAGGAACCGGCCGTCGCGGCTCGGGCTGATCATGTCGATGTCCGGGCAGGTGATCACGTCGTCCG
This sequence comes from Burkholderia sp. BCC0506, assembly GCF_902833145.1. Lineage (GTDB taxonomy): Bacteria > Pseudomonadota > Gammaproteobacteria > Burkholderiales > Burkholderiaceae > Burkholderia. The sequence continues at coordinate 31,858 of NZ_CADFEN010000021.1, forward strand.
GCGAGCGCGAGCCGACCTCGAGATAGACGGCGAGCGCATCCGACCGGTTGACCAGATGATGGCCGTTACCCGAATTTTTCGGAAACGCCGCGCAGTCGCCCGCGCGCAGCACGGTTTCACCACCGTCCTCGATCATCACGAGCTCGCCTGCGAGCACGTAGACGAATTCGTCCTCGTCGGAATGCCAGTGGCGCTGCGACGACCAGCCGCCTGGCGGCACGCGCATCAGGTTGACGCCGAAATCGCACAGGCCGCCGGCGTCGCCGAGACGCTGGCGGATGCGCTGCGCGCACGGCGCATCGAACGGCCGCGGATAGCCGCTGCCGCGGCGTTCGGGCACGGTACCGAGATCGATCCTTGGCATGGACGGCTCCGTCTGCCTCGCGGGCGAAGGGGACGACAGTCATTGTAGGCGGCCGCCGCCCGTCGTTCGCTCGCGGTGCGTGGCGGGCCGTGTCATTCGACGGTGATCGTCTCCTTCATGTACGGATGAATCCCGCAGAACACCTTGTAGACGCCCGGCTTGTCGAAGCGGAACGAATACGTCTCGTCCTGGTCGAGCGCCTTCGAATGAAAGATGCCGGCGTCGTTGACGACGGTATGCGGCTCCGCGTCGAGGTTCTTCCACGTGATCGTCGTGCCGGCCTTGATCGTGGTCGACATCGGCGAAAACATGAAATTGCGGATCGTCACGAGCGGGCCGTTCGGGCCCTGCGCGAACGCGGCGGGCGGCGTGCCGGCAGCGGCGCCGCACAGGATCATCGCCGCGATGATTCGGGCGGGTTGGAGGCGGATCATGTCGGTCTCCTCATCGTTATCACGCGAGCGTCGTGTCGTGCAGCGACGACGCGACAGGATGGCCAGCGAATTCGACGGTCGTCACGCCGAGCATCGACGGCAGCCGGTCGTGCGGCACCGTCAGCGGCACGGGGCCCGGGCCGTTGCCGGCCGTCGGCTGCGGGAACGCGGTCGAGCGGGCGGTATGAAACGTCACGTTGCCCTCGACCTTCGACACGATCTGATGGATGTGCCCGTTCAGCACGGTGACCGAGCCGAAGCGGCGCAGCAGCGCCATCGTCTGCGGCGCATCGCCGGTGCCCCAGCCCCACGGTTCGTAGATGGTCCACATCGGCATGTGCGAGAACACGACGATCGGCGTGCTCGACGAGCGGCCTTTCAGGTCCTGCGCGAGCCACGCGAGCTGCTCGTCGCCGAAGCTGCCGAGCCCGTTCGGCTTGAAGTGCATCACGTTGACGAGGCCGATGAAGTGCACGCCCGCGTGATCGAAGCTGTAATAGCCGCGATTGTCCGACGCCTTGCCGAAGCGGCCGAAATATTCGGCGCCCGACCCGTCGGTGACGTCGTGTTCGCCGGGCACCGTATGCAGTTCCGGCACGCGCAGCGCGGACAGCAACTGCGACGCGTGGTCGAATTCCTCGGGCTTCGACAGGTGCGTGATGTCGCCGGTGTGGATCGCCAGCGCGGGCAGCGCAGGCATTCCGTTGACGAGGTCGATCGTCTGCTTCAGCGTGGCCGACACGTCGGGATTCGCATCCTTGTTGAAGCCGATGTGCGTATCGCTGATCTGCACGAACAGCGGCCGGCCCGCATCGGCGGGGCGCGCGTCGCCGGCCTGGGCGAGCGCGAGGTCGAACGGCGTGAGGATGCCGCCCGACAGCGTAAACAGCGTACCGAGGCCGCCGAAGGCCATGCATTGCAGGGCCTTGCGGCGCGACGGGCGGGTGGGGGTCGATGAAGACATGTGAGCCTCGCATTCGTGTGACGGAACCGGACGGCCGGATCGTCCTGGAATAAGCCGGCGCCTTCGCATGCGATACCGGCGAAGCGGCGGATTTATTCCCGATCGTTGCGAGATCGAATACGTATGCCGAATACGCATGCCGTCGGCCGGCGGGACACCGGGCGATTGCCGCCGGCCGACGTGTCAATGTCCTGTAAGTGACACGTCACATTTGCGTCACGACCGCCCGATAGCCTCCCACTCCGAATCCCCTCTCCGGAGCCCTTCATGCCGAACCTCGCGGCAACGGACACGGGCGGTGCGGCCGACCACCGCATGCGCACCATCGGCCTCGTGCTGGTTTTTCTGATCACCGCCTGCGGCATCGCCCATGTCGGCGTTCATTCCGATGCCGGCTTCCGTTTCGTCAACGAAGGCCCGGCGCCGTCGTTCGCGCTGCGGGCCACCTCATACCGGGTACTGCACTAGCCGTTCCGATGCGCAGCGCCGCTGCGACGCCCGGCTGCGCGGCGAGCGGCCGGACCCATCGATTTTCAATTCGACACAAGACGCTACCGATGGATATCAGTTTCTTCGATCCGAATCGCACCGCGAACGCGTCCGCGTGGCGCGTGTTGCCCAACCGCTGGGACGCGATCGCGTTTCCGCTGATCATCGGCATACTCGCGATGGCGATCGTCGGTTTCCACCAGACGATGGCGCCGATCGGCGTGCTGCAGACGCAGAAGATCGCGCTCGATCCGTCGAACCTGCCCGAATACGCGTTGCGGACCACGCTGCGGATGCTCGCCGCGATGGTCGCATCCCTCGTGTTCACGCTCGTCTACGGCACGCTCGCGGCGAAGAGCCGCCGCGCGGGCATGGTGCTGATTCCAATCCTCGACATCCTGCAGTCGGTGCCGGTGCTCGGCTATATCTCGTTTACGGTCACGTTCTTCCTCGCGCTGTTCCCGGGCCGCGTGCTCGGCGCCGAGCTGGCCGCGATCTTCGCGATCTTCACGAGCCAGGCATGGAACATGACGTTCAGCTTCTACCAGTCGCTGCGCACGGTGCCGCGCGACCTGGGCGAGGTGTCGCGCGGCTTTCACCTGACGCCGTGGCAGCGCTTCTGGAAGCTCGAGGTGCCGTTCTCGATGCCGGGCCTGATCTGGAACATGATGATGTCGATGTCGGGCGGCTGGTTCTTCGTCGTCGCGTCGGAGGCGATCACCGTCGGCAACCAGACGATCACGTTGCCGGGCATCGGCGCGTATCTCGCGCAGGCGATCGCCGACAAGAATCTCGGCGCGGTCGGCTGGGTGATCGTCGCGATGTCCGTCGTGATCCTCGCGTACGACCAGTTCCTGTTCCGTCCGCTCGTCGCGTGGGCCGACAAGTTCCGGATGGAGAACACCGCATCGGGCGATGCGCCGCAATCGTGGCTGCTCGACATGATGCGGCGTACGCACCTGATCCATCAGTTGCTCGTGCCGGCCGGCTGGCTGCTGTCGCAGGCCGCGCGGATTCCGCTGCGCGTGCCGTCGCTGAATGGCGCGCGCAAGCGCGGCGCGGCGGCGCGCCGTGCGTCGCGCATCGGCGACATCGTATGGGGCGCGGTCGTGATCCTGCTGACGGTGTACGTCGTGTGGCGCGTCGTCGGCTTCGTCGCGACCGGCGTGACGATGGGCGAGCTCGGGCACGTGCTCGTGCTCGGGCTGATCACGCTGCTGCGCGTGCTGGTGCTGATCGCGATCGCATCGGTAATCTGGGTGCCGTTCGGCGTGCTGATCGGGCTGCGCCCGGCGCTCGCGGAGAAGATCCAGCCGCTCGCGCAGTTTCTCGCCGCGTTCCCGGCGAACCTGCTGTTCCCGGTGTTCGTGATCGTGATCGTCCATTTCCACCTGAACGCCGACATCTGGCTGTCGCCGCTGATCGTGCTCGGCACGCAGTGGTACATCCTGTTCAACGTGATCGCCGGTGCGATGTCCTATCCGAACGATTACAAGGAAGCGACGAAGAATTTCCGCATCCGCGGCTGGCAGTGGTGGCGCCAGGCGATGCTGCCCGGCATCTTCCCGTACTACGTGACGGGTGCGATCACCGCATCGGGCGGCGCGTGGAATGCGAGCATCGTGTCCGAGTTCGTGCAGTGGGGCGACACGAAAGTCGTCGCGCACGGCCTGGGCGCGTATATCGCGCAAACGACCGCCGCGGGCGATTTCCCGAAGATCATCCTCGGCATCGCCGTGATGTCCCTGTTCGTTACCTTGTTCAACCGCCTGCTGTGGCGTCCGATGTACGCCTATGCGGAATCCCGGCTCCGTCTCGATTGAGAGTAAGCGCGATGCAAAATTCGACCGTTATCAACGCCCCCGTCAAGACGTCCCAGCCGCTGCAACCGCCGCGCCTGGGCGAAGAAATCCTGCGCGTCGAGCACGTGAACCGCGGCTTCAACAAGACGCAGGGCGAACTGCTCGTGCTCGACGATGCGAACCTGTCGCTGCGCAAAGGCGAGATCGTCGGCCTGCTCGGCCGCTCGGGCTCGGGCAAGTCGACGCTGCTGCGCATCATCGCCGGCCTGATCGAGCCGACCGGCGGCGAAGTGACCTATCTCGGCAAACCGCTGCGCGGCCCGGCCGAAGGCGTCGCGATGGTGTTCCAGACCTTCGCGCTGTTCCCGTGGCTCACCGTGCTGCAGAACGTGGAAGCCGGGCTGGAGGCGCTCGGCGTCGGCGCGCGCGAGCGGCGCGAGCGCGCGCTCGCCGCGATCGACCTGATCGGTCTGGACGGCTTCGAGAACGCGTACCCGCGCGAGTTGTCGGGCGGGATGCGCCAGCGCGTCGGTTTCGCGCGCGCGCTCGTCGTCGATCCGACGATCCTGCTGATGGACGAGCCGTTCTCCGCGCTCGACGTGCTGACGGCCGAAACGCTGCGTACCGACTTGCTGGATCTGTGGACGCAGGGCCGCATGCCGATCAAGTCGGTGCTGATCGTCACGCACAACATCGAGGAAGCGGTGTTCATGTGCGACCGGATCCTCGTGCTGTCGTCGAACCCGGGCCGCGTGATCGCCGAGATCAAGGTGCCGTTCAAGCACCCGCGCAATCGTCTCGACACCGATTTCCGCAAGCTCGTCGACGACATCTACGCGAAGATGACCGCGCGTCAGACCGGCGAAGCGACGAAGAAGGGGCTGGAACTCGGCAGCTGGATGCCGCGCGTGTCGACCAACCTGATGGCCGGCCTGATCGAGACGCTTGCGATGGCGCCGTACCATGGCCGCGCCGACATGCCGGAAATCGCGCGCACGCTGCATCTGGAAGTCGACGAACTGTTCCCGATCGCGGAAGTGCTGCAGTACCTCGGCTTCGCGGACGTGCGCGAAGGCGACGTGTTCCTGACGCCGCCCGCGCGCGTGTTCGCGGAATTCGGCACGCAGGAGCGCAAGCTGATGTTCGCCGATCACCTGTTGAAGCACGTGCCGCTTGCCGCCCGGATCAGGAAAGTGCTGAACGAGCGCCCGGGCCATCGCGCGCCGCGTGTGCGCTTCGAGCAGGAGCTCGAGGATTTCCTGTCCGACGACGCGGCGGAGGAAACGCTCGATGCGGTGATCGACTGGGGGCGTTATGGCGAAGTGTTCTCGTATAACGACAAGACGGAAGTGTTCAGCCTCGAGGACGTCGAGAACTGATGCCTGCCGGGGGAGGGCGACACGCCATCACTCGGGCAGATCCCGCCGACTCGCATCCCATTCGATGCCGCCCGCGTTGAGCTGCTCGATCTTCTCCATCCGCTGCCGCGCCAGTTCCGGCAGCCGGTTCGTCACGCCGATCACCAGCGCTTCGGCGAGCGCCAGCGCCGGCACGTTGGTCTGCAGCATCGCGAACGGCCGCCCCTGGATCCGCAGCACGATTTCCGCGAACTCGCCGATCGGCGAGCGCCATTCGTCGGTGATCAGCAGGATCCGCGTGCCGAGCCGGTGCGCGGCCTGCGCGAAGCGGATGCTGTCCTTCTGGTAGCGGCGAAAGTCGAAGATCACGAGCAGGTCGCTGGGTCCCATGTCGGCCAGCGCGACGGACGCGAGATTCACGTTCGGCTCGACGTACTGCACGTGCGGCCGCGCATAGGCCAGCGTGAACGAGAACAGCGACGCGAGCGGTGCCGTATAGCGCCCGCCGCCGCAGAAGACGCGCACGTCCGGATCGGCCAGCACCGCCACGGCTGCATCGAACGCGGCCGCGTCGAGACCGTCGATCGTGGTCGCGAGCGATTCGGACAGCCGCTGGAAAATCGCCGCATGGCTGTCGCGCATGCCCGTTTCCGAGTGGAACGCATCCATTCGCGCGAGCGGCGAATTCATCGCGGTGTCGATCTCGTCGTGCAGCGCCTGCTGGAACGACGAGTAGTTCGGAAAGCCGATCCGGACGACGAAGCGGAACACGGTCGGGTCGCTGACGTCCGCCTGCTTCGCAAACTGCGCGATGGGGCCGAGCCCGAGACTGGGATAGCGATCCAGCAACGCCTGCGCGACTTTCTGTTCCGACGGCGTGAAGCTATCCATCTGGGATAACAGCAACGCCCTGATGCTCGTCCCCATCGGGCACTCCGGCTCTCTATCTGAATTGAACGACCCGACGGCAGACGGGTGTCTGCCGGCAACTGCACGCATGTTAGCCGATCGACGTGCGGCAGGCCGCGCACGTCCCGAAATTAGAGGGACGCATCACCCGCCGATCAATCCGTTCATGTCTGTAATGAATCAAACATTTCTCGCGCGGCACGGCGACGCCCGTTCGCATTGGATTGGGTGATTACCCTAGTTTTTGGCGAAAAAAAGCGAGTGTTATGATCGCGGCCTCGTTCAAATGTATCGTTTATTACATGCCGGATGGGCAGCATCGCCGTGCGGTTGTGTGCCGCAGCATCCCGGCATGACCCGGTTTATTCGTCTGGAGGATTCCGTCATGAGGCGGCTCGTGGTACTCACCCTGTTGTCGGCGATGAGCGTGTGCGCGTTCGCCGCGTCGGACCCGGCGGTCGAAGCGAAGAACGGCATGGTCGTGTCGTCGCAGCACTTCGCGTCGCAGATCGGCGTCGACATCCTGAAGGCGGGCGGCAACGCGGTGGACGCCGCGGTGGCGGTCGGCTATGCGCAGGCCGTGACCAACCCGTGCTGCGGCAACATCGGCGGCGGCGGCTTCATGACGATCCATCTGGCCGACGGTCGCGACCGCTTCATCAATTTCCGCGAGACGGCGCCGGCCGCGGCGTCCGCGAACATGTATCTCGATGCGTCGGGCAACGTCATTCCGGACCAGAGCCTGTACGGCTATCGCGCGGTGGGCGTGCCGGGCACGGTGGCCGGCCTCGATCTCGCGCAGCGCAAGTACGGGAAGCTGACGCGCCAGCAGGTGATGGCGCCGGCGATCCGGCTCGCGCGCGACGGCTTCGTGCTGACGCGCGGCGATACCGACATCCTCGACACGACGGTCGAGCGCTTCAAGAAGGATCCGGAAGCCGCGCGCATCTTCCTGCGCCCGGACGGCACGGCGCTGCAGCCGGGCGACCGTCTGGTGCAGAAGGATCTGGCCCGCACGCTCGAGCGCATCGCGGCGCAGGGGCCCGACGCGTTCTATCATGGCGAGATCCCGAAGATCGTCGAGGCGGCGGCCAGGCGCGGCGGCGGCGTGATCGCGGCGGCCGATTTCGCGTCCTATCGTGCGCAGGACATGGCGCCGCTGACGTGTACGTATCGCGGCTACGAGTTCGTGTCGGCGCCGCCGCCGAGCTCGGGCGGCGTGACGATGTGCGAGACGCTGAACATCCTCGAAGGGTATGACCTGCGCAAGCTCGGCTACCACTCGGCCGCGGCGGTCCACTACATGACCGAAGCGATGCGCCATGCATATGAAGACCGCAACACGCTGCTCGGCGACCCGAACTTCATCGACAACCCGGTCGCGAAGCTGACGAGCAAGGAATACGCGGCGCAGATCCGCAAGAGCATCCATGCCGACACGGCGACGCCGTCGGTCGACGTGCAGCCCGGTGTCGGCGTGCACGAGAAGCCGGAAACGACGCATTACTCGATCGTCGACCACGACGGCAATGCGGTATCGACGACCTATACGGTCAACGGCCGCTTCGGCGCCGTGGTCATCGCGCCGGGCACGGGCTTCTTCCTGAACGACGAGATGGACGACTTCACCGTGAAGGTCGGCGCGCAGAACCTGTTCGGCCTCGTGCAGGGCACGCGCAACTCGATCGCGCCGGGCAAGCGTCCGCTGTCGTCGATGGCGCCGACCATCGTGAAGAAGGACGGCAAGGTGTTCATGGTGGTCGGCTCGCCGGGCGGCTCGCGCATCATCACGATCACGCTGCAGACCGTGCTGAACGTGATCGACTACGGGATGACGCCGCAGGACGCGGTCGCCGCGCCGCGCATCCATCATCAGTGGCTGCCCGACGCGGTCTATTACGAAACCTACGGCCTGTCGCCCGACACGCTCGCGATCCTGCGCAACATGGGCTACAAGATGGTCGAGCAGACGCCGTGGGGCGCCGCCGAGCTGATCATGGTCGGCCTGCCGGACACCGAAGCGGCGAGCCGCCAGAGTTCCGGCAACGATTCGTCCGTGTCCGGCAACGTGCGCGTCGGCTTCATCTACGGCTACAACGACCCGCGCCGTCCGGCCGGTTCGGCGATCGGCTACTGACCGATCGTTGCATGTCGAATCGCCGCCGCCGGCGTTCGCGTTCCCGCGAATGCCGATGCGGCGGCCGCGCGTCCGGCGGTGGACATCCGCCAGCTTGAGCGGCGCGCGCCTTTCTTCCATCAACTCCATCGCCATGCGGCGAATTCCTCATGAACAAACGAATGTCAGCGGCAGGCTGGATCCTGCTCGCGATGGCAGCCGGCATCCTGACCGGCTACCTGATCTACACGCAGCTTCCGGACAAGCAGTCGGCCGCCGAAATCGCCGGCTACATCTCGCTCGTGTCCGACGTGTTCCTGCGCCTGATCAAGATGGTGATCGGGCCGCTCGTGTTTTCCACGCTGGTCGTCGGCATTGCGCACATGGGCGACGCGTCGTCGGTCGGGCGCGTGTTCGTGAAGGCGTTCGGCTGGTTCGTCACCGCATCGCTGGTCTCGCTGCTGCTGGGCCTGCTGATGGCGAACCTGCTGCGGCCCGGCGAGAACCTCGGCCTGCCGCTGCCCGACATCGGCGCGTCCGCGCATCTCGCGACCTCCAAGTTCACGCTGAAGGATTTCGTCGGCCACATGGTGCCGAAGTCGATCGCCGAGGCGATGGCGAACAACGAGATCCTGCAGATCGTCGTGTTCTCGATGTTCTTCGGCGTTGCGCTGTCGGCGCTCGGCGAGCGCGGCAAGATCCTCGTCGCCGCGATCGACCAGCTCGCGCACGTGATGCTGAAGATCACCGGCTACGTGATGAAGCTCGCGCCGCTCGCGGTGATGGCCGCGATGGCGTCGACCGTCGCGGTCAACGGGTTGTCGATCCTGCTGAAGTTCGCGGTGTTCATGGGCGACTTCTACGTGAGCCTCGTGCTGCTGTGGGCCACGCTCGTCGCGGCCGGGCTCTTGTTCCTCGGCCGTCGCGTGTTCAAGCTGCTCGCGTTGATCAAGGAAGCGTTCATGCTGTCGTTCGCGACGGCCAGCTCCGAAGCCGCGTACCCGAAGATCCTCGACGCGCTCGACCGGTTCGGCGTGAAGCGCAAGATCTCGAGCTTCGTGATGCCGATGGGCTATTCGTTCAACCTCGACGGGTCGATGATGTACTGCACGTTCGCGTCGCTGTTCATCGCGCAGGCGTATAACATCCACCTGTCGATCGGCACGCAGGTCACGATGCTGCTCGTGCTGATGCTCACGTCGAAGGGGATGGCCGGCGTGCCGCGCGCATCGCTCGTCGTGATCGCGGCCACGCTGCACCAGTTCAACATTCCGGAAGCCGGGCTGCTGCTGATTCTCGGCGTCGACACGTTTCTCGACATGGGCCGCTCGGCCACGAACGCGGTGGGCAACTCGATCGCCAGCGCGGTGGTCGCGAAGTGGGAGGGCGAGCTGATGTCGGAGTCCGAAGCACGCGCGCATGCCGCGCATCTCGATGCCGAACTCGAACGGCAGAACCGCGAGCCGGCCTATGGCGCCGGTCAGACCACGTCGACCTGACGGTCAGGCCGCCAGCGCGTCGTCGATGCACGCCGCGAGCACCATCGCGGCGGCGTTGCCCGGCGTCGAGCCGAGCAGTTGCGGTGCATAGACGCTGTCGCCGATCTCGATCGGACGCCCCGACAGCGCGCACACGCCGCGCTTGCGCGTGGTGAACAACCGCCACTTCTGGTAGCCGTAGTGCCCGGTGCAGGCGTCGCACCAGGAAATCATCACGGTGTCGGCCGTGGGTTGCTCGAGCACGCTGATGGTCGGCTTGCTCGTCGCGTCCCACGACGGCAGCCGGTCGCGCGTGATGCTGCGCCGTCGCGGCCCGCCCCACGAGACGGACGGCATGTCGAAGCTGCCGATGGCGGCGACGGTCATGAGCCAGGGCGCTGCACGGTTGTTCATGTGTCTGTTCCTCGAAACGTTGCGCGGTGCCGCGACGTGCGGCATCACGACAGGCGGATGCGCGGTTGCACCCAGCCGTTGATCCGCTCGGCGATCCACAGCAAGGTCGCCTTGGAGAAGCCGTGCAGCGCCTGCTGGTGCCGCCGGTAGAGCATCAGGTGGCTGAACTGCGCGAAGCGCCCCTGGATGAAGCCGCCGCGGAAGAACCCGAACTGCCCGAGCGTGCCGAACGCGTCGTAGTCGCTGATCGACACCAGCGCGCCGAAATCGTGGAACGCGAACGGCGGAATCGGCGTGCCGTCGAGCCAGGCGGGCAGGTGCTTCGCGAGATGCTCGGCCTGCTGCGTCGCGACCTGCGCGGTCGGCGGCAGCGGCCGTTCGTGGCCGTCGGGCAGCAGACTCCCGCAATCGCCGATCGCGAGCACGTGATCGTCGCCGGTCGCCTGCAGCGTGGGGCCGACGAGGATCTGGTTCGCGCGGTTCGTGTCGAGCCCGCCCAGCGCCTGCATGAAATCGGGCGCCTTCACGCCGGCCGCCCAGACCATCAGGTCCGCTTCCGCGAACGAACCGTCGCCGTAGTGAAAACCGTTCGCGTCGGCCGACGTGACGCGCGTCGACGTCAGCACGCGAAACCCGATCTGTTCGAGCCGCCGCTGGGCCGACGCGGAAATCCTCGGCGGAAACGCATTGAGGATGCGCGGGCCGCTTTCGAGCAGCGTGAGCTGCAGCCGCTCGCGCACCGTTTCGTCACCATAGGCCTGCGCTACTTCCAGCAAACGGCTCAGCTCCGCCGCGAGTTCCACGCCCGTCGCGCCCGCGCCGACGATCGCGACGCGAAACGGCTCGTCGCGCGCGATGCTGCGGAACACGCGCATCCGCAACGCTTCGTTGAAGGTTTCGGCCTGCTGCTGGCTGTCGATGAAGTAGCAGTGCTCGCGCACGCCGGGCACGCCGAAATCGTTGGCCTGGCTGCCGAGCGCGAGGATCAGCACGTCATATTCGAGTTCGCGTGCGTCGATCGCCACGTCGCCGTTCTGCGACCGGATCTCGCCGAGCTGTATGCGGCGGCGCGCGCGATCGAGCCCCTTCAGTTCGCCGGGCTGGTACGTGTAGCCGTGGTCGCGGGCGTGGGCGAGGAAGATCACCTGTTGCTGCTGGACGTCGCGCGTGCCGGCCGCGATCGTGTGCAGCATCGGCTTCCAGATGTGCGTCGGACTGCGGTCGACGACCGTGATCTGCGCCCGCCCGGACCGGCCGAGGCGTTCGCCCAGGCGGGTCGCGAGCTGCAGCCCGGCGATCCCGCCGCCGACGATGACGATGCGTGTAGGGGTTGTCATGGATAAATCATCACGTGATGAATAATGTATGATCCTAGCGCTTCCCGGCTCCGCGTGTCAACGGAGCGGGGCAGGCCGCCCGCTTCCGGTACGTGAAACCGGGGATCGAACACGGGCATTCGAATCGTTCAAGGAGCAGGAAAAACGTGGCAGAAGTCACTGAGCGCGCGCCGTCGAAGCGGCGTACGCGCGGACGGCCGCTGGCGGATGCGTCCGTCGGTCCGGACGTGATATTGCGGGCCGCGCGCCGCACGTTCGCGAAGCGCGGCTACGACGCGACGAGCGTGCGCGAAGTCGCGCGCGAGCTGGGCATCGATGCGGCGCTGATCGCGCATCACTTCGGTACGAAGGAAACGTTGTGGCTGGCCGTCGTCGAGCAGATCGTCGAGCTGGCCGAACCGATGTTCGACGCGCTGCGTGCGTTGCGCACGTCGTCGCTTTCGCATCGCGACCGCGTGCGGCGCGCGCTCGAGCTGTGCGTCGATCACGAATTCGCGGAGCCGGATATCGGCATGTTCTTCTCGACGGCCGCGACCGAGGAAGGCGGGCGGCTCGACCGGCTGCAGGAGCGGATCGTGCGCCCGTATCACGACGCGATGTTTCCGCTGCTGGCGGACGCGGTGGAGGCCGGCGCGATCCGCCCGGTCGATCCGAACGTGCTGTTCTTCATGATCGCGAGCGCCGTGAGCACGACGGTATCGTACAGTCACATGATGCTGGAGTTCACGTCGCTGCCGGCGCGGCCGGAGGCGTTCCGCGAGGCCGTGCTCGGCGTCGCGTTCAACTTCCTCGGCGACTGAGCGCCGCGCGCGCCATGCGTGCGGTCACGTCGCGGCAACCAGCCCCAGCTCGCGCACCGCGTTCCGTGCGCTGTCGCGCAGCGCATCGACGAGCGGCGACGGCGTACGGTACGCGAGCGCCAGTTCGTACGCGAGCGGGCTGCCCGCATCCTTCAGTTCGCAGAACGTCATACCGTGCGGCTGCATCGGCACGAACAGGCGCGGCATCAGCGCGACGCCGATGCCACCGGCGACGAGTCCGGCCGTCGTCTGCATCTGGCGCGGCTGCTGGACCACGCGCGGCGCGAAGCCCGCCTGCGCGCATGCCGTCACGATCAACGCATGCATGCCGGGCCCGTGGTGAGCGGCAAACATGACCCACGGCTCGTCCGCCAGCTCGGCCAGCGCGATGCGGCGTCGGCGCGCGAGCCGGTGGCCGTCGGGGAGCGCGGCCACCATCCGGTCGCGCAGCAGCGGCTCGACATGCACGTCGCCGGCATCGGCCACCGGTAGCACGACGAGGCCGGCGTCGGTGCGGTCCTGACGCAGCGCGAGCAACTGCTCGGCGGTCGTGCCTTCCTCGAGCTGGAAATCGACGTGCGGATGCCGTTCCTGGAACGCGCGCAGGATCAGCGGCAACAGTGCGTTGACCGTGCTGTCGACGAAGCGCAGCCGCAGCGTGCCGCCGAGGCCGGCGCCCGCGCGGCGCGCCACGGTCGCCGCGCGCTCGGCCTGTTCGAGCGTGCGCCGCGCCTCGAGCAGGAACGCTTCGCCGGCCGGCGTGAGCCGCGAGCCGCGGTTGTCGCGCTCGAGCAAGGCGACGCCCAGTTCGTCCTCGAGCTTGCGGATCGCCGCGCTGAGCGGCGGCTGGGCCATGTGCAGCCGCTCGGCCGCGCGCCGGAAGCTGAGCGTTTCGGCGACCGCGATGAATTGCCGGAACTGGCGCAGATCGATCATTGCGATACCTTTCGCGTATCAAGCCATCATCGGATTCGTATTTTACCTATCGCTGTTCGTTGCCCACACTGCGAATGTCACCCATCGTCAACACCGAGGAAAGGAGGGCGGGTCATGGCAGGCAACGAACGGCAACGCACGGCGATCGTCACGGGCGGGTCGAGCGGGATCGGCTTCGCGATCGCGAGCCGGCTGGTACAGGACGGGTATCGCGTCGCGATCGTCGGGCGCGACGCGACGCGGCTCGATGCAGCGGTCGCGCGTCTGGGCGGCGCGGCGATCGGACAGGCCGGCGATTTGAGCGAGCGGCGCGACGCCGAAGCGGTGGTGGCCGCGATCGTCGCAAGGTGGCCGCGTGTCGACGTCCTCGTCAACAACGCGGGGCTGACCGGGCGCGTCGCCGCGGATACCGAAGCGAGCGAGGCCGAGGCCGTGTGGGATGCCGTGCTCGACGCGAACCTCAAAAGCCTGTTCCTGACGACGATGGCCGTGCTGCCGCACCTGGCCGACCACGCCGCGCGCATCGTCAACATCGGCTCGATCGCGGCGCGCGCCGGCAGCCTATTGCCGGGCGGTCTCGCGTATGCGGCCGCGAAGGCCGGCGTCGAAGGCTTCACCGCCGCGCTGGCACGCGAACTCGGCGCGCGCGGCGCGACGGTCAATACGGTCGCGCCCGGCTATATCGCCGGCACGCGTTTCTTCGGCGACGGCGGCGTTGCGCCGGCCGTCGCGACGACGATCCGCGAGCAGACGCCGGCCGGCCGCGCCGGGCAGCCGGAAGACGTCGCCGACGCCGTCGCCTGGCTCGCCGGGCCGCGCGCGTCGTTCGTCACGGGCGCGACGATCGCGGTAAACGGCGGCTGGCGCGTCGGATGATGCACCCCGCACGCTGCCGTCCGGTCATTCGAGGTCCGTCGGCGGCTTGTCGCCGAGCCAGCGCCGCGCGCCGGGCCCGTTGCGGCCCGCGCGGTCGTCCGGGTTGGTCAGCTTGCACCGTTTCAGCGACAGGCAGCCGCAGCCGATGCATTCGTCGAGATTGATGTAGAGCCGCTGCAGCTCTTCGATCCGGCTCGCGACGCGCTGCTTCCAGCCGCGCGACAGCCGCTGCCAGTCCTTGTTGCTCGGCGCGGTGTCCTCGGGCAGGCTGACGAGCTGTTCGGCGATTTCATCGAGCGAATAGCCGATCTTCTGCGCGAATACGATGAACGCGATCAGCCGCAGCACCGCACGCGAATAGTGACGATGGCTCGAGCCGTTGCGGTGCGACTTGATCAGCCCGCGCATTTCGTAGAAACGCAGCGTCGACGCCGGCACCCCGCTGCGCGCGGCCACTTCGCGGATCGACATCAGCGGCCATTGCGGGGTTTCCTGGATACCCATGATGCCCTCCGGGAAAGCTTGACTTGAAGTTAACTTCAACTTTTATGCTACGCGGCAGTTTAACCCGTCGCGAGGCATCATGCGCTCCTTTCTCCTACGCAGGACGTCGCCCTTGGGCGCGGCCTGCGCCCTGTTGCTGGCGTTGTCGGGGTGTCACGACGGCAAAGGCACATCGTCGGCTCATCCCCTTCCCGAAGTCGGCGTCGCCACCGTTGCGCCACGCACCATCCGCCTCGCGGACGAATTCAACGGACGCGTCGAAGCGGTCGACGCGGTCGAACTGCGGCCGCGCGTGAGCGGCTATCTGCAGCGCGTCGCATACAAGGAGGGCGATGTGGTCGCGCAGGGCGCGCTGCTGTTCGAGATCGATCCGCGCCCGTACCGGATCGCGCTCGACCGTGCGAATGCGCAGCAGCAGCGCGCCCGTGCGGCAGCGAGCCTCGCGAACGTGCAGCTCAAGCGCGTGCAGACGCTGATCGATGCGCATGCGACGTCGCAGGAAGAGCTCGACAACGCGCGCGCCACTGCCGAGCAGGCGCGCGCCGATCTGCAGGCGGCCGATGCGGCCGTGGCCGACGCGAAGCTCAATCTCGGCTTCACCGAAGTGCGCGCGCCGATCGCGGGCCGCGTCGGTCGCGCGGTCGCGACCGTCGGCAACCTCGCGCGTGCGGACGACACGCTGCTCACGACCGTCGTATCGCAGGATCCGGTCTACGTGTATTTCGATTGCGACGAGCAAAGCTACCTGCGCTACAACGCGCGGCGCGCCGACCCGAAGCATCGCGCGATCGGCGCCGACCCGGTGCGCGTCGGCCTCGCGAACGAGACGGGCTTCCCGCATGCGGGCACCGTCGATTTCCTCGACAACCGGCTCGATCCGCAAACCGGCACGATCCGCGCACGCGTGCGGCTGCCGAATGCGGACCATACGTTTACGCCGGGCCTGTACGCACGCGTGCAGCTCGTGAGCGGCCGCGACCAGGACGCATTGCTGGTCGACGACAAGGCCGTGCTGACCGACCAGGACCGCAAGTACGTGTACGTGATCGGCCCCGGCGACAAGGCGCTGCGCCGCGACGTGACGATCGGCCGCGAACTCGACGGCGAGCGGATCGTCGAGAAGGGGTTGCAGGCGGGCGACCGCGTGGTGGTCGACGGCGTGCAGCGCATCTACTATCCGGGCGCGCAGGTGAAGCCGAAGGCGCTGCCCGCGCGCGCCGATGCGGGCGATGCCACGCAGGCGCTCGCCGATGCCGGCGCGCCTGCCGCGCAATGACGGGAGCGATACGATGGATTTCTCCCGTTTCTTCATCGACCGCCCGATCTTCGCGGTCGTGCTGTCGATCGTCATCTTCGCGATCGGCCTGATCTCGATTCCGATGCTGCCGGCCGGCGAATACCCGGAAGTCGTGCCGCCGAGCGTCGTCGTGCGTGCGACGTACCCGGGTGCGAACCCGAAGGAAATCGCCGAGTCGGTGGCCGAACCGCTGGAAGAGGCGATCAACGGCGTCGAAGGCATCATGTACATGAAGTCGGTCGCCGGTTCGGACGGCAGCCTGCAGGTCGTCGTCACGTTCCTGCAGGGCGTCGATCCCGACACGGCCGCCGTGCGCGTGCAGAACCGCGTGAGCCAGGCGCTGTCGCGCCTGCCCGACGAGGTGCGCCAGTACGGCGTGACCACGCAGAAGCAGTCGCCCACGCCGCTGATGTACGTGAGCCTGTATTCGCCGGACAACAGCCGCGATTCGCTGTACCTGCGCAACTATTTGACGCTGCACGTGAAGGACGAACTGTCGCGGCTCACCGGCATCGGCGACGTCGGCGTGTACGGCTCCGGCGACTATGCGATGCGGCTGTGGCTCGACCCGAACCGGCTCGCGTCGCGCGGGTTGACCGCGAGCGACGTGATCGCGGCCGTGCGCGAGCAGAACGTGCAGGTGTCGGCCGGCCAGCTCGGCGCGGAGCCGTCGCCGAAGAAGAACGACTTCCTCGTGTCGATCAACGTGCGCGGCCGCCTGCGCACGGTGCAGGAGTTCGGCGACATCGTGCTGCGCAACGGCGACGACGGGCAGGTCGTGAAGCTGTCCGACGTCGCGCGCATCGAGCTCGGCGCGGGCGACTATACGCTGCGCTCGTATTTCAACGACAGGCATTCGGCCGTGGTCGGCATCTTCCTGTCGCCGGGCGCGAACGCGCTCGACGTCGCGAAGGCCGTGTATGCGAAGCTCGACGAATTGTCGAAGCGCTTCCCGCCCGGCGTCGCGTATCGCCCGGTGTGGGATCCGACCGTGTTCGTGCGCGAATCGATCCGCGCGGTGCAGCACACGCTGATCGAGGCCGTCGTGCTGGTCGTGCTCGTCGTGATCCTGTTCCTGCAGACGTGGCGCGCGTCGATCATTCCGCTCGTCGCGGTGCCGGTGTCGGTGGTCGGCACGTTCGCGTGGCTCTACCTGCTCGGCTATTCGATCAACACGCTGACGCTGTTCGGCCTCGTGCTCGCGATCGGGATCGTCGTCGACGATGCGATCGTCGTCGTCGAGAACGTCGAGCGCAACATCGCGCAGGGGTTGAGCCCGCGCGATGCCGCGCACCAGGCGATGCGCGAGGTGTCGGGGCCGATCGTCGCGATCGCGCTCGTGCTGTGCGCGGTGTTCGTGCCGATGGCGTTCATGTCGGGCGTGACCGGCCAGTTCTACCGGCAGTTCGCGGTGACGATCGCGATCTCGACGGTGATCTCCGCGATCAATTCGCTGACGCTGTCGCCCGCGCTTGCCGCGAAACTGCTGCGTCCGCACGGCGCGCCGAAGGATGCGTTGACGCGCGCGCTCGACCGCGCGTTCGGCTGGCTGTTCCATCCGTTCAACCGCTTCTTCGAGCGCAGCGCCGACCGCTATCACGGCGTCGTCGGCCGCACGCTGAAGCGGCGCGGCGCGGTGTTCGCCGTCTATGCGGCGCTGCTCGCGGCGACCGCGCTGCTGTTCGACGCGGTGCCGGGCGGCTTCATCCCGGTGCAGGACAAGCTGTACCTGTTCGCGGGCGCGAAGCTGCCGGAAGGCGCGTCGCTCGCGCGCACCAGCGCGGTGACCGAGCAGATGACGAAGATCGCGCTCGGCACCGACGGCGTCGAGATGGTGCCGGCGTTCGCGGGGCTGAATGCGCTGCAGGGCGTGAATACGCCGAACATCACGAACTCGTACGTGATCCTGAAGCCGTTCGACCGGCGTCACCGCAGCGCCGCGCAGATCAACGCAGAGCTGAATGCGCGCTTCGCGGCGATCGGCGGCGGCATCACCTATGCGCTGATGCCGCCGCCGATCCAGGGCCTCGGCAACGGCTCGGGCTACTCGCTGTACCTGGAGGATCGCGGCGGGCTCGGCTACGGCGAATTGCAGAAGGCGCTCACGGCGTTCCAGGCCGCGGTCGCGAAGACGCCGGGGATGAGCTATCCCGTCAGCTCGTACCAGGCGAACATTCCGCAGCTCGAGGTGAAGGTCGACCGGTTGAAGGCGAAAGCGCAGGGCGTCGCGCTGACCGACCTGTTCAATACGTTGCAGGTGTACCTCGGCTCGATGTACGTGAACGACTTCAACGCGTTCGGCCGCGTGTATCGCGTGATGGCGCAGGCGGATGCCGGCCACCGGCAGACGGCCGCCGACATCGCGAACCTGCGCACGCGCAACGCGAAGGGCGAGATGGTGCCGATCGGCTCGATGGTGACGGTCGGGCCCGCGTACGGTCCCGACCCGGTCGTCCGCTACAACGGCTATCCGGCCGCCGACCTGATCGGCGACGCCGATCCGAAGACGATGTCGTCGTCGCAGGCGATCGCGAAGCTGCAGCAGATCGCGAAGGACGTGTTGCCGCCGGGCATCACGCTCGAATGGACCGACCTCAGCTATCAACAGGTCACGCAGAGCAATGCGGCGATCGTCGTGTTCCCGCTCGCGGTGATGCTCGTGTTCCTGGTGCTCGCATCGCTGTACGAGAGCTGGACGTTGCCGCTCGCGGTGATCCTGATCGTGCCCGTCTGCATGTGCGCGGCGCTGTTCGGCGTGTGGCTGTCCGGCGGCGACAACAACGTGTTCGTGCAGGTCGGCCTCGTCGTGTTGATGGGGCTGGCCTGCAAGAACGCGATCCTGATCGTCGAATTCGCGCGCGAGCTCGAGATCCAGGGCAAGGGCGCGGTCGAAGCGGCGCTCGAGGCGTGCAAGCTGCGGCTGCGTCCGATCGTGATGACGTCGGTTGCGTTCATCGCGGGCTCGGTGCCGCTGCTGATCGGCAGCGGCGCGGGCAGCGAGGTGCGGGCGGCCACCGGCGTCACCGTGTTCGCCGGGATGCTGGGCGTCACGCTGTTCGGGCTGTTCCTCACGCCCGTGTTCTACGTGGCGATCCGCAAGCTCGCGGGCGGCACGCCGGCCGTCTGGAGCGAACAGCACGGCACCCTCGAAGGAGAAAACCGATGAGCGCCGCTTTCCGCCTTTCCGCGCTCGCGATGTCGGTGATGCTCGCTGCCTGCGCGGTCGGCCCCGATTTCAAGCGGCCCGATACGACCGCGGCCGCGCGATTCGCGCGCGATGCCCGCCCGGCGACGCAGGCAGACGCGGTGCCGGTCGATCCCCGGCCCGATACGCCGCCCGATGCGTCGGCCGACGCCGATGCCGCGTTCTGGCGCGGTTTCGGCGATCCGGCGCTGACGCAGTTGATCGATGCGGCGCTCGCGGCGAACCAGGACCTGCAGGTCGCCGTGTCGCGCTACGACGCGTCGAACGCGCTGCTGTCGCAGGCGAGCTTCGACCGCTACCCGACGATCACCGCGAGCGGCCAGATCGGTCATCAGTTGACGAGCAGGGATCAGGCGTTCGGCGCGCCGCGCAGCCAGCGCGATACGCCGACGTCGAGCGTCGGGATCAATGCAGCATGGGAACTCGACCTGTTCGGCCGCGTGCGCCGCTCGATCGAGTCGCAACGCGCGGAAACGGCGGCCAGCGCGGCCGACGTGCGCGCGGTGCGCGTCGCGATCGCGGGCGAGGTCGCGAGCACGTACGTCGATCTGCGCGGCTCGCAGGAGCGGTTGCGGATCGCCCGCGAGAACGCCGACAACCAGCGGCAGACGCTCGCGCTGATCAATGCGCGCGTCGGCGCCGGAAGGGGCTCGGAGCTCGATGCGGCGCGAGCGCGTGCGCAGTACGAATCGACGACCTCGCGGATCGCCGTGTACGAAGCGGCGATCGGTGTCGACGAGCACCGGCTCGCGGTGCTGACCGGGCAGACGCCGGATGCGCTGATCGGCCGTTTCGACTTGCCGAAGACGGGCACGCCGACGGGCACACCCGTCCCGCTGCCGGCGCTCGCGGCCGACATCGATCCCGGTACGCCGGGCGACCTGCTGCGCCGCCGGCCCGATGTCGCGGCCGCCGAAGCCCGGCTGCATGCGGCGACCGCGCGCGTCGGCGTCGCGACCGCCGACCTGTTCCCGCGCTTCACGCTGTCGGGGCTGCTCGGCAGCGCGACGAGCAGCTACGGGTTCTTCCGCGCGGGCAGCGACACGAACCTGATCGCGCTCGGCATCGACTGGTCGTTCCTCGACGTCGGCCGCGTGCGTGCGCGGATCGCCGCGAGCGACGCGGAAGCGGCCGGCCAGCTGGCGCAGTACCGGCAGACCGTGCTCGGCGCGCTGGAGGAAACCGAGAACGCGCTGCTGCGTGTCGCCCGCACGCGTGACGAGACCGCGCACCTCGTGCGCGCGGCCGACGACAGCGCACGCGCCGCGCAACTCGCGCAGGCGCGCTTCTCGGCCGGCGCGATCGACTACTACGAAGTGCTCGACGCGCAGCGGACGCTGCTGCAGGCGCAGGACGCGGCGGCCGACGGCCGGATGCGCGGCGCGGCATCGACGGTCGCGCTGTACAAGGCGCTCGCGGGCGGCTGGCCGGCGGGCGCGGGGCAGAGCACGCAGGGGCCGCTCGCCCGGTCGGAGAAGTAGCGCGAGCAGCGAACGGCGTGGCGCGGCGGTCGTGGCGCCGCGCCACGCGACGACATGCGCGCCGATCGGCGGGCAAGACGGCAACTGCCATCGTATGAAGGGGCCATCGTTCTCGCGGTAAAATTTAATTGCAACTGCAATTAAATGACAGGAACGACCCGACATGAACGCACCCGAACCGGATCTGTGGTTCTCGTTCGTCCGCGCGCACCGGACGATGATTCGCGAGATCGAGCGTCGCCTCGCGGCAGCCGGCCTGCCCGCGTACGCGTGGTACGACGCCCTGTGGGGGCTCGAGAGCGGCCCCGACGGCACGCGCCGCATGCACGAACTGGCTGACGTGCTCGCGATCGAGCGCTACAACCTGACGCGTCTCGTCGACCGGCTCGAACAGGAGGGGCTCGTCACGCGCACGCGTTCGGCGGACGACGGCCGCGCCGCATTCGCGAGCATCACCGACAAGGGGCGGACGCTGCGCAAAAAGATGTGGAAGGTGTACCAGTCGACGGTCGCCGAGCTATTTCTCGAGCAGTTCACCAGCAAGGAGCGGGCGGCGATGGTCGCCGCGCTCGACCGTGCGACCGCTGCCGCACGCGACGCGGCGGCCGACGCGAAGTAACGGTATCCGGCACACGGAGCGCCGCGCGTCGAGCGAAGGCGCTACGCGGCCTCGCGGCGCGAGCCACCGCGTCGTCAGCCGTTCAAGGCAGGCCGCCGCGGCGCGGCGTGTGTCGGGCGTCCGCACGAGCGGGGCTGGATCGCGCAGCCTGCATATCCCTCCTTCGAGTACTGGCATGTCGCCGGCACACCCGGTTCGGGCATAGGATTGCAATTGCAACGATTGTAGTTGCAACGATAACCCGATGACAAGGACCGACATGACCTCGACGCATTCCCTCACGTTCTATACGGCCGACACGCCGAACGGGCACAAGATCGCGATCTACCTGGAAGAAGCCGGGCTCGCGCACGATCGCGTGCACGTGAACCTGTCCGCCGGCGAGCAGCGCAGCCCGGCGTATCTCGCGATCAATCCGAACGGCAAGATCCCGGCCATCGTCGACCACGACACGGGGCTCGCCGTTTTCGAATCCGGCGCGATCCTCGGCTATCTCGCCGAGAAGACGGGCTACCTGCAGCCCGAGACGCTGGCCGAGCGCACGGCGGTCCAGCAGTGGCTGCATTTTCAGATCGGCGGGATCGGGCCGATGCTCGGCCAGCTGTGGTGGTTCCTGCATGCATCGAAGACGGCCAATGCGGAAGCGATCGACCGCTACCGGAAGGAAGCGCTACGTCTCTACGCGGTCGTGAACGGTCGCTTGTCGGAATCGGCGTATCTCGCGTCGTCGCGGTATTCGATCGCCGACATCGCCGCGTTTCCGTGGCTGCGCACGGCGGCCGAGCTCGATCTCGACGTGGCCGGCTTCCCGCACGTCGAGCGCTGGCTCGCCGAGATCGCCGCGCGGCCGGCCGTACAACGCGGCCTGGTCGCATGCCGGGCGCCGGCGGCCGAGGCGGCGCACTGACATCGCATCGCCCGCGCCGCATGGCCGGGACGTCGATCCATCGGCGCGGGCGGCATCGCGGGTATCGGGCGGGCCGATGCTGGGTATCGCGAGCGGCGGTCTACCGCGGCCGTCGCCCGGTCTTTACGCTTGCGCGATCATCCACTCCATCCGGAAGGTCGCCATGTCCCGGCTCGACTACACACTGCTCGGCCCTTGCCTGCTCGCCATCGCGCTCGACGCGATGGGATTCGGCCTCGTCTATCCGATGATGTCCGCGATTTTCAGCGATCCGCACGCGGGCATCCTGCCGGCCGACGCCGGCGCGCACGCGCGCAATTTCTATCTCGGCCTCGGCTACGGGGTCTATCCGCTGTGCATGTTCTTCGGCTCGTCGCTGATGGGCGAGCTGTCCGACCGTTACGGCCGCCGCCGCATCCTGCTGCTGTGCGTGCTCGGCCTCGCGGCCGGCTACGCGATGATGGCGGCCGGCGCATGGCATGCCAGCGTCGCGCTGCTGCTGGCCGGCCGCGGACTCACCGGCCTGATGGCCGGTTGCCAGGGTATCGCGCAGGCAGCCATCACCGACCTCAGTACCCCCGAGACGAAGGCGTACAACATGAGCATCATGTCGCTCGCGTTCAGCGCGGGCGTGATCGTCGGCCCGGTGCTCGGCGGCGTCACGTCCGACCGGACGATCTCGCCGCTGTTCGACTACGGCACGCCGTTCGTGCTGGTGGCCGTGCTGTCGTCGATCTGCGCGTGCTGGACCTGGGCGTCGTATCGCGATTCCGCCGCGCCGCGCGGCGATACGCGCATCGATCCGCTGTTGCCGCTGCGAATCGTCTGGGAGGCCGCGCGGCAGCGCAACGTGGCGTTCCTGTCGGTGGTGTTCTTCCTGATGCAGGTCGGCTACGGGCTCTACCTGCAGACCATCATGCTGCTGTTGCAGACGAAATTCGGCTATACGAGCGCGCGGCTCGGGCTGTTCAGCGGCGTGATCGGCATCTGCTTCGTGTTCGGCCTGCTGTGCGTCGTGCGGCTGATGCTGCGCGTGTGGCGCGTGATCGATATCGCGAAGACGGGCCTGCTCGTGGCCGGGCTTGGCCAGATCCTGTCCGCGCTGTTTCCGCACGAACCGGTGCTGTGGGCGCTCGCGATGGTCGTGGGCTGCTTCGACATGGTGGCGTACACGACGATGTACACGGCGTTTTCCGATGCCGTCAGCGACGATCGGCAGGGCTGGGCGCTCGGCGTCGCGGGCTCGGTGATGGCGGTCGCGTGGGTCGTGACGGGCGCGCTGACGAACCTGCTGCCCGTATTCGGCGAAATCGGTTTGCTGCTGGCCGGCGGCGCGGGTTTCCTGCTCAGCTTCGCGATGATGGTTGCGTACGGCCGCATGCGGCCGGGCGCGCGAACGGCCGTGCTGTCATAGGCGGCGCTTGCGCACGTTGGCCCGATCCTGTCGGATATCGTGCCGCGCTGCTGTCGTGTCGATACGCGGCTGAACGCGGCCGGCATCGACACGTTGATCGTCGCCGGCCTTTCGACGCACGCGTGCGCAGTTGGTGCGGCGCGATGCGGTGCCGCCCGGCATGCGGCGATCGTCGTCGACGATGCGTGCGCCACGCGCGATCTCGACGTCGCGGACGGCGGCAGTTCGCGCGCGCCGTTCCGCGCAAAACCTTCATTGGTCGGAGCCGAGTCGCCGTTTACCGCCACGAGCCGTCGACGTAGACCCACACCGACCCTTGGCGGCGCCAGTAGCCGGGCACCCAACGGCGGCCGGGGCGCCGCGCGACCCAGCGACCGGGCACCCATATATAGCGGCCGCGCTGCCAGCGCCAATAACCGTCCGTCCATATATAGCCGTGCGGCCGTGGTGGCGGCGGACGACGGTCATGTCGCGCCGCCGGCGGCGCGAAACCCGGCCGATCCGCATAGGGCGGCCCGCCGGGTACACGGTTCGGGCCCGAGGGCCGGTACACGGGCGGAGCGGGCTGCGCCGAGGCGGCGCGCAGCCAGCCGGTGCCGACGAAGGCGGCGGTCAATCCGATGGCGCGCAGCAACGAGCGTCGATTCATGGCGATTCCAGTTCTGTATTGGAGGCTGCCTGACATTAGCCTGCCGGCCCGCCCGCCGGGTTACGGGGGTGGTTAAGGCTGTTACCGCGTGTCACGGCAGGCGCGAGCCGCCTTTTCCCTTTCTGATGGCTGACGGAATCGCGTCGCGGCGCAGGCACCGTCGCCTGTTTAGGGGCGAAGGGAGCGTTTTAGACGCCGACAACCCAATATTTGAGATTGGATAGGGTAATAATTACCGATTTCGAGGTGCCGAATCGATTCCGTTTGTTGTTTCTATGCAACCGTCAAGCCGATGACATGAAAGAATGGTGCGATGAAAGCGTCCAAAAAGCCGGCGTCAAGAGGTCAAAAACAAACGTTAAAACAAATACTTATGACGCGTCCCCACTTTCATTATTTCTAGTTCTGGAAAAGCTTATTTCTTTATTTGCGGATCGCTCCCCTAGGGTACACCCCTAAACTCACGGTTCCCAAACGGGCAACTATCCGGGCGCCGCCAGCAGGACCGATGGCGCTCCCGGGCGGTTGCAGACCGTTTATGAACAAGGTCGCGAGACCTGCCTCTTTTTAGAAGGGAGCTCCACGAATGAACAAGACTCTGATCGTTGCAGCAGCTGCAGCATCGTTCGCAACCGTCGCTCACGCGCAAAGCAGCGTCACGCTGTACGGCGTGCTGGACGCAGGCATCACCTACACGAGCAACGTCCAGCCGGCACTTGGCCAAGCTGGCAAGTCGCGCTGGGCAATGGGTTCGGGCATTGACCAGAGCCGTTTCGGCCTGCGTGGCTCGGAAGACCTGGGTGGCGGCCTGAAGGCAATCTTCACGTTGGAAAGCGGCTTCAACATCGGTAACGGCAAGTTCGCGAACGGCAACGGCGGCATGTTCAACCGTCAAGCTTTCGTCGGCCTGTCGAGCCAGTACGGCACGGTCACGCTGGGTAAGCAGTATGACGCAACGCAAGACTTCCTGGCGCCGCTGACGGCAACGGGCTCGTGGGGCGGCACGTACTTCGCGCACCCGCTGAACCTCGACCGCCTGAGCACGAACGGTGACGTCGCACAGAACAACACGATCAAGTACACGAGCGCGAACTACGCTGGCCTGCAATTCGGCGGCACGTACTCGTTCTCGAACAGCACGAACTTCGGCAACAACCGTGCATACAGCGCAGGTGCTGCATACCAGTTCCAAGGTCTGAAGCTGGGTGCTGCATACTCGCAAGCGAACCTGGGTGACGGTACGAACGCAAACGGCGCAACGTCGTCGGCGATCGGTGGCATCGCTTCCCAAGGCCGCGTCCGCACGTACGGTGCTGCTGCTGCGTATGCATTCGGCCCGGCACAAGTCGGCGCTGCATGGACGCAAGCGCGTCTCGACAACAATGCTGTCGCTGCAGGCACGCTGCGCACCGACAACTACGAAGTCAACGCAAAGTACAACCTGACGCCGGCTCTCGGCCTGGGTGCTGCTTACACGTACACGAACGCGAAGATCAACAACGGCAGCACGCACTGGAACCAGTTCGGCCTGCAAGCTGACTACGCGCTGTCGAAGCGTACGGACGTCTACGCACAGGCTGTGTACCAGCGTGCAGCGAAGAACGGCATCGGCGCGTCGATCTACAACGGCAACAGCTTCGCCGACAACCTGCCGAGCTCGTCGATCAACCAAACCGCAGCAACGGTTGGTCTGCGTCACCGCTTCTAAGCGTGACGGGCGGGGCAACCCGCTTCGCAGCATCGAAAAGGCGCCTTCGGGCGCCTTTTTTTTCGTCTGTGGAAAGCGATGACGATAATCCGGATCGTCCGGATGCAAAAAAGCGAGGCCGGTGCCTCGCTTTTTTCGTTGTGCGCCCGTATGGCGCGGCGCCGGTCGACCGGTGGTTCAGCGCGTGTATTCGCCGTTGGCTTCCGGCTGGAACACGATCGCGGCGACCTTCATCAGTTTTTCGGCGCCACTCGGCTGCATCACCTTGACCATCTGGCCGCGTTGTGTCCCCAGCAGCGCCATGCCGACGGGCGAGAAGACGTTGAGGCGGCCGAGTTCGAGATTGGCGGCATCCGGATAAACGATCGTCCAGGTAGCTTGTTCCTGGGTCGCTTCGTCGAGCAGCGTGATCTGCGAGTTCATCGTGACGACGTTCGCCTTGATGGCGTCGGGCTGAACGATATCGGCACGCTCGAGCAGCGTGTCGAGCATCGTCTGGAAGCGCGGGTTGTGCTCGGCGTGCTTTTCGAGACGAGCGACGTCGAGTTCGGTCAGCTGGTAAAGGCGTTGTTTCATGGCAGTTCTCCAAATGATCGGCAGGGGCAGGCGTGGCGTGCCTATGAGGATCGCCCGGAGCCTGTCTAACCTGGCTCCGGGTGGAGACCGAGCGGTCAGATCAGGCGCCGGGCAGGGGCGAGCGGTGCCTGGGCCGTGCGTCGAGCGAGAGGGTGCGCCGGCTGGCCGGCGCGCACGCGCACGCCGGCCGGGACGGACGGCGAAACCGCAGGGGACGTGAGCGCGTGCATGGTGGACGGAATATCGACTGGTGAATAAAACCTTACGATTCTACAACACAACCTTCCGGGCATGTGACTTGGCTGTTGGCGATTCGTCAGCGATTGTTGTGTAGATGAGGCAAGTTACAACGACCCTGTCCAGAAACAGTGGGTGATTTTTTCCAAAAATGCAACGCTGTATATTCAAACTAAGGGTTTCCCCTTGGGTTGGCACGCACTACACTGAATTCAATCGCTTCAGACAGTCCCTGCCGAGGCGACGTCAAAAGAGAACATATTCCGGAGGTAAATCATGAAGTCGATCATCTACGCAGCCATCGCCGCATCCGTCCTTGCCGCTCCGATCGCATCGTTCGCGCAGTCCGAGCAGGGGTTGACCCGCGCTCAGGTCAAGGCCGAACTCGTGCAACTCGAGCAGAACGGCTACAAGCCGCTGGCGAGCGATTCGCAATATCCGAGCGACATCCAGGCCGCCGAGCAGCGTATCCAGCCCAACCAGCCGATGCTCGCGCAAGCCGATACGAGCGGCTACGGTGCCGTCGCGACGGGTGCCGCGCAAACCGGCCGCCGCGTGACGCGGGAAGCACCGAATCCGGTGAACTCGGTCTACTTCGGCAACTGATCGAACGTCCCACGGGTCTGCCCGACAGCGGATCGCTGAATTGACGAGACGCGCGCCAGTCGCGCGCGCCGTTTGCCCGCAGGAGCAGAACCTCCGTCGCCGCATGTCGGCGGCTTTCCGCCCAGACGCTGACGCGTTTGGGCCTTTTTTGCTGCGCGGATCAGGCGGACGTGACCGTGGGCGTGCCGTGGATGTAGTGTTCGAGCTGGCTGATCGTGAACTGCTGATCGGCAATCACGCTCTTCACCAGGTCGCCGATCGAGATGAGGCCGACCAGCTTGCCGCCGTCGAGCACGGGCAGGTGGCGCATCCGGTGCTCGGTCATCAGCGCCATGCACTCGTCGGTGGATTGCGACGGTTCGACGTAGCGCACCTTGGACGTCATGATTTCCTCGACGCGGGTGGCTTTCGACGAGCGGTCCTGCAGGACGATCTTGCGCGCGTAGTCGCGCTCGGTGACGATGCCCGCGATGTCGTCGCCGTCCACGACCAGCAGTGCACCGATGCCCTTTTCCGCCATCAGCTTGATGGCGTCGTAGACGAGGTCGGTCTTCGTGACGGTGTAGATGGTACGGCCCGAATCCGGCTTGGCCTTGAGAATCTGCGCGACAGTCGTGCTCATTCGCTTTCTCCGTGTGCAGGTCGATGCAGGGCAGGCGGGACGTGATGCGCGTCACCCGGTAAGCCCAGTATAGCCGGGCGGGCGGCGGCAGTCGCGTGACGTTTCCAGATTAGCGGTAAACTCCCGTCACGCACCATCCACACAACTCCTACATTCCTGAAGTTTCGATTGAATTCATGATGTCTTCGCGTCCCCAATCGCCCACGCCGGGCAATGGCCAGGCCGACGAGTGCGTGACGCTCGTCGCCACGGCGTCGCTGCCCACGCGCTACGGTACGTTCACGTCATACGCATTTCGCGTATCGGGCAGCGATGCCGAACATCTCGCACTCGTGATGGGCGACGTGACCGGAGAGCAGTCCGTGCTGACGCGGCTGCATTCCGAATGCCTGACCGGTGACGTGTTCGGCTCGTACCGCTGCGATTGCGGCGAGCAACTCGATCTCGCGTTGCGTTACATCGCCGCCGAAGGCCGCGGCGTGCTGCTGTATCTGCGTGGCCATGAAGGCCGCGGCATCGGCCTGAGCAACAAGATCCGCGCGTACGCGCTGCAGGAGCAGGGGCGCGACACCGTCGAGGCGAATCTCGATCTCGGCCTGCCCGACGACGCGCGCGAATACGACTCGGCTGCGGCCATCCTGCGCATCCTCGGCGTGACGTCGGTGCGGTTGATGAGCAACAATCCGAAGAAGTTCGACACGCTCGTGAAGCACGGCATTCCCGTCTGCGAGCGTGTGGCGCTCGCGGTGCCCGTGCGCGAGGAAAACGAGCGTTATATCCGCACGAAGCAGACGAAGTTTGGGCATTACTTCGAGGAAAACGAGTAACCGGAGCGGGCGCGCAGGCGCCCGTTTCTCGTCACCTGTTTTGCCGGTCAGCGCCACGTACCGTTCTGCAACACGATCCGGTAACCGTCGGCATCCTCGAAAGTCTGACCTGATATCTCCCAGTACGGATTGAGCGACGTCACCGGCATGAAGCCGTGTGCGCTCGCGCGCTCGCACGCGGCTTCCCACTCCGGACGATCGGGCAGGTAGAAGACGATCAGGTCCTCCGGCGTCGGCGACGGCGCGATCGGATGGTCAGGGCAGTGCGTGAACTCGAAGTGATAGTCGAGGCCTTCGCGTCCGAGCATCACGCCGGAAAAGCCGTCGTGATCGTCGAAGCGCGCCAGTACCGACAGTTCGAGGGCGTCGCGATACATGCGCTCGGTGCGGGCGAGGTTGCTGACCGGGCGGGCAATGCGCAGATGAGCGTGCAAGATGGCCTCGGCGGGAAGTGGCGGGCCGGTCAATGATAAGCCGGCCGATCGCGATTGCGCGACGCGAGCGGGCCGTGTTTCGGGCGATACTCGCCGTATCGAACAATATCGATTCGGCCCGGCCAGACGAATCGAATCGAGCCTCGCGAAAGAAAAAC
The DNA here is from genome assembly GCF_902833145.1 of Burkholderia sp. BCC0506. GTDB lineage: Bacteria > Pseudomonadota > Gammaproteobacteria > Burkholderiales > Burkholderiaceae > Burkholderia. Next base: position 61,379 of record NZ_CADFEN010000021.1, read on the forward strand.
ATGACACTTCTCGATCTGCAGAGTGCGCACGCCGCGGCGCAGCGGCCACGCGTCAGCAAGACCTTCGAATTCATGTGTTCGGCAGCGCTTGCCGCACGACGCGCGGACACGCGCTTGCCGGCAGGGCGCTGACGAATGGGTAAGCCCGATCTTCGTCGGCCGGTTGCCGGACCCTATCGTCAGTCGCGATGGGCGGCGGCACTGGAGACCGCCTTCGGATGGGTGGCAAAGGGCACGTTGGTGCTGGCCGGCCTGGCGATGGTCGCATTGGCGGCGCTGACGGGCGACGTCGGTGCGCTGACGGACCTGCCGTCCACCAGGAGGGGCTGGCTGCACCTGCTGCTGATACTGGTCGTGGCGGTCGTGCTGATATTCGCGGTGCATCACTACTGGCTACGCCTGGCCAGCGTGCGTCCGGCAGGTTAGTCGGGCGGACGAGGTGATGCGTCCCCGCAAACCGTCGAGGCAATAAAAAAGGTTCATCGCAGGAAACCGTGGAGGGTTTGAGAGCAATTGCGTAACCTGACGCCTGACTTTAAGGACGTCAGGAGAGGCAATTGCTCGATCGCAAGGCACTTCAGGCACTGGG
>NZ_CADFEN010000022.1 GCF_902833145.1 Burkholderia sp. BCC0506
AACACCATCAAGGTCATCAAGCGTCGAGCTTACGGGTACCGCGACGACGAATACTTCTTCCTCAAGATTCGCGCCGCGTTCCCCGGTAATCCTCGATGAACCTAAAAAAAGCCGGCCCGAACGGGCCGGCTGTGCGTCGATGCCGAAACGGCGTGGCGCTCAGACCTGCGCGCCGGCGTTCGGATCGTCCGGATCGTGCGCGGTCTTCTTTTCCTTGATCAGGTCTTCGCGCTTGATGCCGAGCCACATCGCGAGCGAGCCCGCGACGAACACCGACGAGTAGATGCCGAACATGATGCCGACCGTCAGCGCGAGCGCGAAGTAGTGCAGCGTCGGGCCGCCGAAGAAGAACATCGACAGCACCATCATTTCCGTCGACGTGTGCGTGATGATCGTGCGCGACATCGTGGTCGTGATCGCGTGGTTGATCACTTCCTGCACGCTCATCTTGCGTTCGCGGCGGAACGTTTCGCGGATCCGGTCGAAGATGACGACCGACTCGTTGACCGAGTAGCCGAGCACCGCGAGGATCGCCGCGAGCACCGCCAGCGAGAACTCCCACTGGAAGAACGCGAAGAAGCCGAGAATGATCACGACGTCGTGCAGGTTGGCGATGATGCCCGCCACCGCGTACTTCCATTCGAAGCGGAACGACAGGTAGATCACGATGCCGATCACGACGCACGCGAGCGCGAGCAGGCCGTCGGTCGCGAGCTCGCGGCCGACCTGCGGGCCGACGAACTCGACGCGCTGCAGCGTGACGTCCGGGCTCTGCGCCTTCAGCGCGCCCATCACCTGGTCGCTCTGCTGCGCGGACGTGAGGCCTTCCTTCAACTGCAGGCGGATCAGCACGTTGCGCGACGTGCCGAAGTTCTGCACCTGCGCGTCGGCGTAGCCGAGCTTGCCGAGCGTCGCGCGCACGGGTTCGAGCTCCGCGGCCTGCTGGTACTGGACCTCGATCACCGTACCGCCGGTGAATTCGACGGACAGGTGCAGCCCGCGGTGGAACAGGAAGAACACGGCGGCGAGGAACGTGACCAGCGAGATCACGTTGAACACCAGCGCGTGCCGCATGAACGGAATGTCTTTACGGATGCGGAAAAATTCCATGGCTTCGTCTCCGGGGCCTTATTGGGTCGAGCCCGGTTTCTTCGGCGACACGCCCTGCTGCGCGCGGTTGCGCAGTTGCGGCTTGCCGGCGCGCGGTGCGTTGCCCTTCGCCGGGGCGGCGAGCTTCGCGGCGCGCGCGGTGTCGGTCGATTCGTCCGCGTCGGCGAACGACGCGGCGGCAGCGGCGCCTTCCGGCTTCCACACCTGGCCGATCGCGAGCGACTTCAGCTTCTTGCGGCCGCCGTACCAGAGGTTGACGATCCCGCGCGAGAAGAACACCGCCGAGAACATCGACGTCAGGATACCGAGGCAGTGCACGATCGCGAACGCGCGAACCGGGCCCGAGCCGAACGCGAGCAGCGCGAGGCCGGCGATCAGCGTCGTGACGTTCGAGTCGAGAATCGTCGCCCACGCGTGCGCGTAGCCGGACTGGATCGCGAGCTGCGGCGGCTGGCCGGCGCGCAGTTCTTCACGCACGCGCTCGTTGATCAGCACGTTGGAGTCGATCGCCATGCCGAGCGCGAGCGCGATTGCCGCGATACCGGGCAGCGTGAGCGTCGCCTGCATCAGCGACAGCACCGCGACGAGCAGCAGCAGGTTCACCGACAGGCCGATCACCGAGATCACGCCGAACAGCATGTAGTACGCGATCATGAACACGGCGATCGCGCAGAAGCCCCAGATCACCGAGTGCACGCCCATCTTGATGTTGTCGGCGCCGAGGCTCGGGCCGATCGTGCGTTCCTCGATGATGTCCATCGGCGCCGCGAGCGAGCCGGCGCGCAGCAGCAGCGCGAGGTCGGCCGCGGCCTGCGGCGTCGGCTGGCCCGTGATCTGGAAGCGGTCGCCGAGTTCGGACTGGATCGTCGCGACCGTCAGCACTTCGCCCTTGCCCTTCTCGAACAGCACCATCGCCATCGGCTTGCCGATGTTCTCGCGCGACACCGCGCGCACCGAGCGGCCGCCCGCCGAGTCGAGGCGGATGTTGACCGACGGACGCTGGTGTTCGTCGAAGCCGGCGGACGCGTCGATGATGCGGTCGCCGGTGAAGATCACGTCCTTCTTCAGCAGCACGGGCGCCTGGTTGCCCTGCGTGAACAGCTCCTCGCCCGGCGGCACGGGGTCGTTCGGGTTCGGGTGCGTGTTGATCGGGTCGGCCAGGCGCGCCTCGAGCGTCGCGGTGCGGCCGATGATGTCCTTCGCCTTCGCGGTGTCCTGCACGCCCGGCAGTTCGACGACGATGCGGTCGTTGCCTTGCTGCTGCAGGATCGGCTCGGACACGCCGAGCTCGTTCACGCGGTTGTGGAGCGTCGTCAGGTTCTGCTTGAGCGCGGCGTCCTCGACGGACTTCTGCACGGCCGGCGTGAACGTGCCGACCACCTGCGTGCCGCCGCCGCCGGGCTGCGTCGCCCATTGCAGCTCGGTGATCGACGCGGCGAGCACCTTGCGGGCGTCTTCGGCCGTCTGCGCATCGCTGAAGTTGACGACCACGGATTGCTCGACGCGGCTCACGCCGCCGTCGCGGATGTTCTTGTCGCGCAGCAGCGAGCGCGCGTCGGACGCGTCGGAGTCGAGCTTCTTCGTGAGCGCGCCCGTCATGTCGACCTGGAGCAGGAAGTGCACACCGCCGCGCAGGTCGAGGCCGAGATACATCGGCAGCGCGTGCAGCGCGGTCAGCCAGCGCGGCGACGCGCTCTGCAGGTTCAGTGCGACGACGTACTGCGGATCGTTCGGGTCGGCGTTCAGCGACTTCTGCAGCAGGTCCTTGACGCGCAGCTGCGTATCGGTGTCCTTCAGGCGCACGCGGATGTTCGCGTTGGTCGCCGTGTTCTCGAAGGTGACGTCGTCCGGCTTGATCTGCGCGGCGGCGAGCGCCGATTCGACCTGGGTCAGCGTGGTCGAGTCGAGCTTGACCGTGGCCTTGCCGCTCGACACCTGCACCGCCGGCGCTTCGCCGAAGAAGTTGGGCAATGTGTACAGAAGGCCGATGGCGAGCGCCACGACCATCACGACATATTTCCAGAGTGGATAACGATTCATGAGGGGGCCGAACGGGTGGTTGGCGTGAAAGCGTCGCGTCCGGCGCCGCGGCGGCCCGCTCTCTCAGGCGGGCACGGCGCGGGGAGCCGGACGCTCGGTGAAAGCCTTACAGCGACTTGATCGTGCCCTTCGGCAGAATGGTCGTGACGGCAGCCTTCTGCACGGTGATTTCGGTGCCTTCGGCGATTTCGACGCCGATGTAGCCTTCGGTGACCTTCGTCACCTTGCCGACGAGGCCGCCGCTCGTGACGACTTCGTCGCCCTTCGCCATGGCCGCGAGCATGTTGCGGTGTTCCTTCTGGCGCTTCATCTGCGGACGGATCATGATGAAGTACAGCACCGCGAACATCAGGATGAGCGGCAGGAAGCTCATCAGGCTCGATTCGGCGCCACCGGCACCTTGCGCGAAGGCATTGGAAATGAACGGCACGTTGGTCTCTCCGTAGGGGAAGATCGAAAAATAAGCCGGTTATTCTACCACCGGCCCCATGCGCAAACGGCTCGGCAAATGCGCTTTCGGATCAAGCTGTTAAAGCATGATCCGATACCGTTGCGACTTGTATGGAAAGGCAATTGTAATGTTTGGCGCCGGCAACCGGCACCCGGAACCCGTTTTTTAGTACTCGTCCTATGCGGCCGGCCGCCGCGCGCGGGCTGCCGCCCCGTCAGTCGACCCCGCTCGCGCGATCCTCCGCGAAGCGCTGCCGGAATGCGTCGAACGTGTGCGTTTCGATCGCGTCGCGGATCTCGCTCATCAACTGCAGGTAGTAGTGCAGGTTGTGAATCGTGTTCAACTGCGCGCCGAGGATCTCGCCGACCCGGTGCAGGTGATGCAGGTAGCCGCGCGAGAAGTTCCGGCACGTGTAGCAGGTGCAGGTCGGATCGAGCGGCTTCAGCGAGTTCTTGTGCGTCGCGTTGCGGATCTTCACGTCGCCGAAGCGCGTGAAGAGCCAGCCGTTGCGCGCGTTGCGGGTCGGCATCACGCAGTCGAACATGTCGATGCCGTTCGCGACGCCCTCGACCAGATCCTCCGGCGTGCCGACGCCCATCAGGTAGTGCGGCTTGTCGGCCGGCAGCTTCGGGCCCACGTGGCGCAGCACGCGCATCATGTCTTCCTTCGGCTCGCCGACCGACAGCCCGCCGATCGCGAGGCCGTGGAAACCGAGTTCCGCGAGGCCCGCGAGCGATTCGTCGCGCAGGTCCTCGAACATCCCGCCCTGGACGATCCCGAACAGCGCGTTCGGGTTGCCGAGCCGGTCGAATTCGTCGAGCGAGCGCTTCGCCCAGCGCAGCGACATGCGCATCGAATCGGCCGCTTCCTTGTGCGTCGTCGGCACGCCGTCGGTCGCGTACGGCGTGCATTCGTCGAACTGCATCACGACGTCGGAATTCAGCACCTTCTGGATCTGCATCGACACTTCCGGCGACAGGAACAGCTTGTCACCGTTGATCGGCGACGCGAACGTGACGCCGTCCTCGGTGATCTTGCGCAGGTCGCCGAGCGAGAACACCTGGAAGCCGCCCGAGTCGGTCAGGATCGGCTTGTTCCAGCCCATGAAGCCGTGCAGGCCGCCGTGCGCGTCGATCGTGTCGAGGCCCGGGCGCAGCCACAGGTGGAACGTGTTGCCGAGGATGATCTGGGCCTTGATTTCGTGCAGCTCGCGCGGCTGGATCGCCTTCACGGTGCCGTACGTGCCGACCGGCATGAAGATCGGCGTTTCGACCGTACCGTGGTTGAGCTTCACGCGGCCGCGGCGCGCGTGGCCGTCGGTCGTCAGCAGTTCGAATTCGAGCCCGTTCGCCGGGCGGTCCTGGACGGGGGTGTGCGCATCAGCGTGCGTATCGTGGGATGAACCGTCGGTCATCGCGTCATTCTCCTTGCCACCGGAAAACAGTCCGGCGCATGTTTGAAACGCCGCCGGGAAGCCGGCGGCAGTGAAAAAGCGGGTGACGTGCGCGGCGGACGAGCCGCCTGCCGGGCTTACGCGCCCGCCGCCTCCGGCGTGTCGCGCCGCGTGAGCAGCATCGCGTCGCCGTAGCTGAAGAAGCGGTAGCGTTCGGCGATCGCGTGCCGGTATGCGGCGCGGATCGTCTCGACGCCCGCGAACGCGGACACCAGCATCAGCAGCGTCGATTTCGGCAGGTGGAAGTTCGTCACGAGCCGGTCGACCACGCGGAAACGGTAGCCGGGCGTGATGAAGATGTCGGTCTCGGCCTGCGTCGCCGCGAGCGGGCGGCCCGCTTCGTCGGCCGCGCGCGCGGCGGCTTCGAGCGCGCGCATCGACGTCGTGCCGACCGCGATCACGTTGCCGCCGCGCGCGCGGGTCGCGGCGATCCTGTCGACGAGCGACTGCGGCAGGTCGTACCACTCGCTGTGCATCTTGTGCTCGGCGATGTTCTCGACGCGCACCGGCTGGAACGTGCCGGCGCCCACGTGCAGCGTGAGCGTCGCGCGCTCGACGCCCAGTGCGTCGAGCTTCTCCAGCAGCGGCTCGTCGAAATGCAGCCCGGCCGTCGGTGCCGCGACCGCGCCCGGATGGCTCGCGTAGACGGTCTGGTAGCGCGTTTCGTCGGTCGCATCGGGATCGTGCTCGATATACGGCGGCAGCGGCAGGCGGCCGTACTGTTCGATCAGCTCGAGGCACGGCGCGGGGAAATGCAGCGTGAAGAACGGCTCGACGCGCTCGCCGACCGTCACGTCGAACGCGTCGGCCAGGCGCAGCGTCGTGCCGGCGCCCGGCGACTTGCTCGCGCGGATCTGCGCGAGCGCCGTGTGCGTGCCGGTCACGCGCTCGATCAGCACCTCGATCCTGCCGCCGCTGGCCTTCTGGCCGAAGAAACGCGCCTTCAGCACCTTGGTGTCGTTGAACACGAGCAGGTCGCCGGGCGCGATGCACGACGGCAGTTCGACGAAATGGCGGTCGACGAGGCGGGCGGGCGCGACGCCGCCGTCGACCTCGAGCAGGCGGCTCGCGGTGCGATCGGGCAGCGCGGTCTGGGCAATCAGCTCGGGCGGCAGATTGAAATCGAAATCGGAAAGCGTGAACATGCGGGCTGGTTCGAAGCGGCCGGCGGGCGCCGCCGGCAGGGCGGAAACGCGTAATCGGCGCGCGCGAGCCGCTATGATGACGGGATGCGCGGCCTGGCCGGCGTCGTTCGTTCGGACGACGTGAAAGCCGCTATTGTACTTGCCTTGCGAAGCACCCAGACGATCCGATGCCTGTGTCACCACGCCGTTCCCCCGCTGCCGTTGCCGATTCCGCCGATCCGTTCGACGCGGACGATGCCGCCACGCCCGCGCCGTCCGCGGCTGGCCCCGGCGTGCGCCGCGCCGGCCCGAAGCGCGGCGCCGACGGACGGCTCGCGCAGCCCGCGGCCGCCGCGCCCGAGGCCGACGGCGCCGCCGCGAGCGACGAAGCAGGTGCACCGGGCACGAAACGCAAGAAGAAGCCGGCCGCCGACAAACCGGTGAAAACCGCCGACAAGCTCGCGAAGCTCGGCCTCACGCGTTCGATCGATCTCGTGCTGCATCTGCCGATGCGCTACGAGGACGAAACCACGCTCACGCCGATCGGCGAGCTGCTGCCGGGCGGCATCGCGCAGACCGAAGGCGTCGTGTTCGACAACGAGGTCGCGTACCGGCCGCGCCGCCAGCTCGTCGTGAAGATCCGGGACGACGACGGCGAGCAGCTCGTGTTGCGCTTCCTGAATTTCTACGGGTCGCAGGTCAAGCAGATGGCCGTCGGCCAGCGGCTGCGCGTGCGCGGCGACGTGCGCGGCGGCTTCTTCGGGATGGAGATGGTGCATCCGGCCGTGCGCGTCGTCGAGGCCGACGCGCCGCTGCCGCAGGTGCTCACGCCGGTCTACCCGAGCACGGCCGGCGTGTCGCAGGCGTATCTGCGCAAGGCGATCGAGAACGCGGTCGAGCGCACGTCGCTGCCCGAACTGCTGCCGCCCGAGATCCAGCGCGATTACCTGAAGCCGCTCGACGTGCCGTCGCTCGAGCAGGCCGTGCGCATCCTGCACCACCCGGGCGTCGATTCCGACGAAGCCGCGTTGATGGACGGCTCGCATCCGGCGTGGACGCGCATCAAGTTCGAGGAGCTGCTCGCGCAGCAACTGTCGCTCAAGCGGGCGCACGAGGAGCGCCGCACGCGCGCGGCGCCCGCGATGCCGCGCCGCGCCGCGAGCGACGCCGACGCGCTGACCACGCGCCTTTACGCGGCGCTGCCGTTCACGCTGACGGGCGCGCAGGCGCGCGTCGTCGACGAGATCGCGCACGACCTCACGCTCGCGCACCCGATGCAGCGCCTGCTGCAGGGCGACGTCGGCAGCGGCAAGACGGTCGTCGCGGCGCTGGCCGCCACGCAGGCGATCGACGCCGGCTACCAGGCCGCGCTGATGGCGCCGACCGAAATCCTCGCGGAACAGCACGCGCGCAAGCTGCGCGCGTGGCTCGAGCCGCTCGGCGTCACGGTCGCGTGGCTCGCCGGCAGCCTGAAGGCGAAGGAGAAGCGCGCGGCGATCGAGGCGGCCGCGCTCGGTACCGCGCAGCTCGTGATCGGCACGCACGCGATCATCCAGGACACGGTCGAATTCGCACGGCTCGGCCTCGTGATCGTCGACGAGCAGCATCGCTTCGGCGTCGAGCAGCGTCTCGCGCTGCGCGCGAAGGCCGCGAACGCGGCCAACGGCGCGCGCGACTTTCAGCCGCACCAGTTGATGATGTCGGCCACGCCGATCCCGCGCACGCTCGCGATGACGTACTACGCGGATCTCGAAGTGTCGACGATCGACGAACTGCCGCCCGGCCGCACGCCCGTGCTGACGCGCCTCGTCGGCGACGCGCGGCGCGACGAGGTGATCGCCCGCGTGCGCGAGGCCGCGCTGACCGGGCGCCAGGTGTACTGGGTGTGCCCGCTGATCGAGGAGAGCGAGACGCTGCAGCTGCAGACGGCCGTCGAAACCTACGAGACGCTCGCCGCGGCGCTCCCCGAGCTGAAGGTCGGCCTCGTGCACGGCCGGCTGTCGCCGGCCGACAAGGCGGCCGTGATGGACGCGTTCACGCGCAACGAAGTGCAACTGCTCGTCGCGACGACCGTGATCGAGGTCGGCGTCGACGTGCCGAACGCATCGCTGATGGTGATCGAGCACGCGGAGCGTTTCGGCCTCGCGCAGTTGCACCAGCTGCGCGGCCGCGTCGGGCGCGGCACCGCCGCGTCGGTGTGCGTGCTGCTGTACACCGGGCCGCTGTCGATCGCCGGCCGCGAGCGGCTGAAAACGATGCGCGAGACGACCGACGGCTTCGAGATCGCGCGGCGCGACCTCGAGATCCGCGGCCCCGGCGAATTTCTCGGCGCGCGCCAGTCGGGCGCGGCGATGCTGCGCTTTGCGAACCTCGAGACCGACGGCTGGCTGATCGAGCCGGCCCGCGAGGCCGCGGCGCGGCTGATTGCCGCGTATCCGGAGGTGGTCACGCAGCATCTGGCGCGCTGGCTCGGCGCGCGCGAGCAGTACCTGAAGGCGTGATCCGACCCATATGGGGCCGGATCGAAGAACCGCCGGTCGATGCAGCGCGATGCAGAGAAAGTTGGCGAACCGGGGCCAACAGGTGTATAAATTAAACCTATCGCCTGTATATCTCTGATTGACCCACAATGACGCTGACTGAACTGAAATACATCGTCGCGGTTGCGCGCGAGCGGCATTTCGGCCGCGCGGCGGAAGCGTGCTTCGTGAGCCAGCCGACGCTGTCGGTGGCGATCAAGAAGCTCGAAGACGAGCTCAACGTGCAGATTTTCGAGCGCGGTGCGAGCGAAGTGAGCGTGACGCCGATCGGCGACCAGATCGTGACCCAGGCGCAGCGCGTGCTCGAGCAGACCTTCGCGATCAAGGAGATCGCGAAGCAGGGCAAGGATCCGCTCGTCGGCCCGTTCCGCCTCGGCGTGATCTACACGATCGGGCCGTACCTGCTGCCCACGCTCGTCAAGCAGATGATCCAGCGGGTTCCGCAGATGCCGCTGATGCTGCAGGAGAACTACACGCTGAAGCTACTCGAACTGCTGAAGCAGGGCGAGATCGACGCCGCGATCATGGCGCTGCCGTTCCCCGAAACCGGCCTGATGGTGCGGCCGCTGTACGACGAGCCGTTCGTCGTCGCGCTGCCGGCCGGCCATCCGTGGGAGAAGCGTGACGAAATCGACGCCGAGGACCTGAAGCAGGAAACCATGCTGCTGCTCGGCAACGGCCACTGCTTCCGCGATCACGTGCTCGGCGTGTGTCCGGAACTGATGCGTTTCTCGCAGACGGCCGACGGCATCCAGAAGACCTTCGAGGGCTCGTCGCTCGAAACCATCCGCCACATGGTCGCGAGCGGCGTCGGCATCACCGTGCTGCCGCGGATGTCCGTTGCCGAGATCGGCCCGCGCGCGAACGGCCCCGATGCCGAGCTGCTGTCGTACGTGCCGTTCAACGAACCGGTGCCCGATCGCCGCGTGGTGCTCGTGTGGCGCAAGAGCTTCACGCGCATGCCCGCGATCGACGCGATCAGCGACGCGATCGCCGCGTGCGAACTGCCGGGTGTCGCGAAGCTCGACATGCCGGCCACGATGAACTGACACGGGCACGCCCGAGCACGCCTGGTGGCAGCGTAATGAACGGGGTCTTGCGACCCCGTTTATTTTTCCCTATCGCATAGATGAAATTTATCAAATTCAAATAATTGATAGATATAGATAGAATCCTCTACATGGATCGGCGTCGAGCCGACGTGCGGGATGCACGGTGAATGCAAGCGTCAAAGGAGGATGTTATGATGCGGTCGGTATGGCAGCACGCGCAGCGGAACATCCCGTCGCGCGACACGGTCGTACATCGCGCCAGGGCCGCGGTTCGCAGCCTGCGCCCGATTGCGTTCGCGTACCTGGCGGACCGTGTGCATGGCGGATGAGTGCCGCCGCACCGGCCCGGTGTTCCCCCGATTCACCTGTCGTCGAGCCATGAGCGAGCATTGCATGTCCGATCCCCGACAAACCGCCCGCCTCGCCGGCACGATGCTCGCCGGTAGCCGCTTGCGCGAGCGCCCCGCCTGCGGCGCGTTGCGTCGGGAATGCGTGCCGCAGGCCGCGCACGACCACCCCTAGTACGACAGGAGGACCCGCCTGTTCCGTTTCTTACCCCCCGCAATGCACCACGAACCGCGCCCGGCACGTGGGGGCCTACGAGCAAGTAAAGGAGAAAAAGCATGTCGAACGAAACGAAGTGCCCGTTCAACCACACCGCAGGCAGCGGCACGACGAACAAGGACTGGTGGCCGAATCAGCTGAACCTCAACGTCCTGCATCGGCATTCGGCGCTGTCCGATCCGATGGACCCGGATTTCGACTATGCCGAGGCATTCAAGAAGCTGGATCTCGCCGCGGTGAAGCGGGACCTGCACGCGCTGATGACGACGTCGCAGGACTGGTGGCCGGCCGACTTCGGCCACTACGGCGGCCTGTTCGTGCGCATGGCGTGGCACAGCGCCGGCACGTACCGCACGGCCGACGGCCGCGGCGGCGCGGGCGGCGGGCAGCAGCGCTTCGCGCCGCTCAACAGCTGGCCGGACAACGTGAGCCTCGACAAGGCGCGCCGCCTGCTGTGGCCGATCAAGCAGAAGTACGGCCGCAACATCTCGTGGGCCGACCTGCTGATCCTGACCGGCAACGTGGCGCTCGAATCGATGGGCTTCAAGACGTTCGGCTATGCCGGCGGCCGCGTCGACACGTGGGAACCGGACGACGTCTACTGGGGCTCGGAAAAGATCTGGCTGGAACTGAGCGGCGGCCCGAACAGCCGCTACACGGGCAAGCGCGAGCTCGAAAGCCCGCTCGCCGCGGTGCAGATGGGCCTCATCTACGTGAACCCGGAAGGCCCGGACGGCAACCCCGACCCGGTCGCCGCCGCGCACGACATCCGCGAGACGTTCGCGCGGATGGCGATGAACGACGAGGAAACGGTCGCGCTGATCGCGGGCGGCCACACGTTCGGCAAGACGCACGGCGCCGGTCCGGCCTCGAACGTCGGCCCCGAGCCGGAAGCCGCGGGCCTCGAAGAGCAGGGCCTCGGCTGGAAGAGCACGTTCGGCACGGGCAAGGGCAAGGACACGATCACGAGCGGCCTCGAAGTCACGTGGACGTCGACGCCGACGAAGTGGAGCAACGACTTCTTCAAGCACCTGTTCAGCTACGAGTGGGAGCTCACGAAGAGCCCGGCCGGCGCGCACCAGTGGGTCGCGAAGGATGCCGACGAAGTGATTCCCGATGCGTACGACGCGTCGAAGAAGCATCGCCCGACGATGCTGACGACCGACCTGTCGCTGCGTTTCGACCCGGCCTACGAAAAGATCTCGCGCCGCTTCTACGAGAACCCGGCCGAATTCGCCGACGCATTCGCGCGCGCGTGGTTCAAGCTCACGCACCGCGACATGGGCCCGCGTGCACGCTATCTCGGCCCGGAAGTGCCGGCCGAGGAACTGCTGTGGCAGGACCCGATCCCGGCCGTCGATCACCCGCTGATCGACGAGGCCGACGTCGCCGCGCTGAAGGCGAAGGTGCTGGCAACGGGGCTGAGCGTGTCGCAGCTCGTGTCGACCGCATGGGCGTCCGCATCGACGTTCCGCGGGTCGGACAAGCGCGGCGGCGCGAACGGCGCGCGCATCCGCCTGGCCCCGCAGAAGGACTGGGAAGTGAACCAGCCGGCGGCGCTCGCGGCGGTGCTCGAAACGCTCGAAGGCGTGCAGAAGGCGTTCAACGATGCGCAGACGGGCGGCAAGAAGGTGTCGCTGGCCGATCTGATCGTGCTGGCCGGTGCCGCCGGCGTCGAGCAGGCCGCGAAAAACGCGGGTGTCGCGATCACGGTACCGTTCGCACCGGGCCGGATGGATGCGTCGCAGGAGCAGACCGACGTCGACGCGATGGCCGTGCTCGAGCCGCTCGCCGACGGGTTCCGCAATTACCTGAAGCGCGCGTACAAGACGCCGGCCGAGGCGCTGCTGGTCGACAAGGCGCAACTGCTGACGTTGACGGCGCCGGAGATGACCGTGCTGGTCGGCGGCCTGCGCGTGCTCGGCGCGAACGTCGGCGACTCGAAGCACGGCGTGTTCACCGATCGTCCGGGCTCGCTGACGAACGACTTCTTCGCGAACCTGCTCGACATGGGTACGGAGTGGAAGCCGGTGTCGGCCGCGAACGACGTGTTCGAGGGGCGCGACCGCGCGACGGGCCAGGTCAAGTGGACCGGCACGCGCGTCGACCTGATCTTCGGCTCGCACTCGCAGTTGCGCGCGCTGGCCGAGGTGTACGGCAGCGCGGATGCGCAGGAGAAGTTCGTGCGCGATTTCGTCGCCGCGTGGAACAAGGTGATGAACCTCGATCGCTTCGACCTCGCATGAACCCGGCCGCAGGCTGATGCAGTAGCGCAGTAACGCAGTACGTGAAGCGGCCGGCCGAACGACCGGCCGCTTCTTTTCTGAACGATGTCTTGTCCAAGGAGTGACGACCATGACGCAAATGATGCTCAACATGCGTGCCGCAGCGTCGCCCATTCTGCGATCGCCGCTCGAGCTGGCGCGCTACGCCGTCGGCTTCGCGATCGTCGCCGGCGGGGCGGCGGAGCTGCTCTCGCAGGCGCTGCACGCGCTCGCGTAGGGCGACGACGGCTTCGCGACGCTCGACTGGCGAGTCGCGAACGGATGCCGGACGATGCGGCATGCGGATTGCTCGACACATTTTCGCCGGTTCAACATTTCGAATGAGGAGTCCCGAAGATGGCCAAGAAAGGCAACGCCACGCAGATCAACATCGGTATCAGCGACAAGGACCGCAAGAACATCGCGGACGGCCTGTCGCGCCTGCTCGCCGATACGTTTTCGCTGTACCTGAAGACCCACAATTTCCACTGGAACGTGACCGGACCGATGTTCAACACGCTGCACCTGATGTTCGAGGAGCAGTACAACGAACTGTGGCTCGCGGTCGATTCCGTCGCCGAGCGCATTCGCACGCTGGGCGTCGTCGCGCCCGGCACGTTCGCCGATTTCGCGAAACTGTCGTCGGTGCCGGAAGCGAAGGGCGTGCCGGCCGCCGAGGAGATGATCCGCCAGCTCGTCGAAGGGCACGAGACGGTCGTGCGCACCGCGCGCGAAATCTTCCCGATCGCCGACGCGGCGAGCGACGAGCCGACCGCGGACCTGCTGACCCAGCGCCTGCAGACGCACGAAAAGACCGCATGGATGCTGCGGTCGCTACTGGCGTAAGCCCGGGCGCGGCGAAGCCGGCAGGCTGGCTCGCACCGGCCCGTATTTGACCCTGTCCCCCGATTGATGCGCGTCGCCGTGCAGCCGCGTGCAGCGGGCCGCCGCGGCTGCACGGCCCGCCGCGGCCACCGGCCGCGGGTCGCACCGACATGACGCGGAGCGCCGCTCGGCTCTAAAATGCCGGGATTCCGTTCCCGGTGCTTCGCCATGCTTGCCCGCTTTCCCCTGTATCTGCGGCTCGTCCGGATGGACAAGCCGATCGGCAGCCTGCTGCTGCTGTGGCCGACGCTCAACGCGCTGTGGATCGCGTCGGACGGCCACCCGCGCTGGCCGCTCGTCGTGATCTTCATGCTCGGCACGCTGCTGATGCGCTCGGCCGGCTGCGCGATGAACGACTACGCCGACCGCGATTTCGACCGCCACGTAAAGCGCACGGCCGACCGGCCGCTGACGTCGGGCAAGATCCGCGCATGGGAAGCCGTCGCGATCGCGGTCGGGCTGTCGTTCATCGCGTTCCTGCTGATCCTGCCGCTCAATACGCTGACGAAGGAACTGTCGGTGGTCGCGCTGTTCGTCGCCGGGTCCTATCCGTTCATGAAGCGCTTCTTCGCGATTCCGCAGGCGTATCTGGGCATCGCGTTCGGCTTCGGCATCCCGATGGCGTTCGCGGCCGTGCAGGACACGGTGCCGGCGCTCGCCTGGGTGATGCTGGTCGCGAACATCTTCTGGTCGGTCGCGTACGACACCGAATATGCGATGGTCGATCGCGACGACGACATCAAGATCGGCATCCGCACGTCCGCGCTGACGTTCGGCCGGTTCGACGTCGCGGCCGTGATGGCGTGCTACGCGGTGACGCTCGGCATCTACGTGTGGATCGGCGTGACGCTCGGCTTCGGCCTCGCGTACTGGGCGGGCTGGGCGGCGGCGGTCGGCTGCGCGCTGTATCACTACACGCTGATCAAGGATCGCGAACGGATGCCGTGCTTCGCGGCGTTCCGCCACAACAACTGGCTCGGCGGCGTGCTGTTCGCGGGCATCGCCGCGCATTACCTGCTGGCGGGCAGTTGAACGACACCCCGCGCGTTCTTGCGCGCGGCGCCAACGACAAAGCGACCTGACGGTCGCTTTTTTTACGTCCGGCGCCGGTTGTGCCGGCGCCGCTGCCGCGCTTACGCGCGGCCGAGCTCGTCGCCCATCTCCTTCGCGCGCGCTTCGGCCGCGAGCGCGCCGCGCACGATCGCTTCCTTCACGCCTTGCGCATCGAACGCCGCGAGCGCGGCGGCCGTCGTGCCGCCCTTCGACGTCACGCGTTCGCGCAGCACGCTCGCCGGTTCGCCCGACTGCGCGGCGAGTTGCGCGGCGCCCGCGAACGTCGCGACGGCGAGCGCGCGGCCCTGCTCGTCGTTCATGCCGAGGCGGCGTGCGGCCTCCTGCAGCGCTTCGATGAAATAGAACACGTACGCGGGGCCGCTGCCCGAAATCGCGGTGACCGCGTCGAGCTGCGATTCGTCGTCGAACCAGACGATCTCGCCGACCGCGCCGAGCACGCTCGACGCGAGTTCGCGGCCTGCGGCGTCGACGCCCGGCAGCGCGGCGAGGCCCGTCACGCCCATGCCGACCAGCGCGGGCGTGTTCGGCATCGTGCGCACGACGCGCGCGTAACCGCCGAGCCAGCGGGCGAGATCCGTGCCGCGGATGCCGGCCGCGATGCTGACCACGAGCTGCGACGTCAGGTGCGGCGCGAGCGCCCGCGCGACGTCGTGCAGCACCTGCGGCTTCACCGCGAGCACGATCGCGTCGTAATCGGCGAGCGTCGCGTCGATCGCCGCGCCGGTGCGCACGCCGAATTGCTGCGCCGCGCGCGTGCGGACCTCTTCGTTGACGTCGATGGCATACAGGCCGTCCGCGGCGACGCCGCGCTTGATCAGGCCGCCGATCAGGGCCGCGGCCATGTTGCCGCCGCCGATGAATGCGATTTTCATGATGTCGGGAATGAGCGAGTGAGTGAACGGAAAGGCGGAACAGGGCGCGGTGGTCAGTGCGCGTAATCGCGCGCGCCGAAGATCGCGGTGCCGACGCGCACGATCGTCGCGCCTTCGAGCACGGCCGCCTCGAGATCGGCGGACATGCCCATCGACAGCGTGTCGAGCGGCAGGCCGCCGGCGCGCAACGTGTCGAACAACGCACGCAGCGCGCGATGCGGCGCGCGTTGCGCGTCGGTGTCGTCGGCCGGTTCGGGAATCGCCATCAGGCCGCGAAAGCGCAGCGACGGCAGTGCGGCGACCGCACGCGCGACCTCGGCCACGTCGGCCGGCGCGACGCCGCTCTTCGACGCCTCGCCGCTGATGTTTACCTGCACGCACACGTTGAGCGGCGGCAGGTGCGCGGGGCGCTGTTCCGACAGGCGCTGGGCGATCTTCAGCCGGTCGACCGAATGGACCCAGTCGAAGCGCTCGGCGACGGGGCGCGTCTTGTTCGATTGCAGCGGGCCGATGAAATGCCATTCGAGGCTCGCGCGCAGGTCGGCGAGCGCGTCGATCTTGTCGACCGACTCCTGCACGTAGTTCTCGCCGAACGCACGCTGCCCGGCCGCATGCGCGGCGCGCACGTCGTCGGCCGGAAACGTCTTCGACACGGCGAGCAGCGAGACGGTGGCGGGATCGCGGCCGGCCGCGCGGGCGGCGTCGGCGATGCGGCGATGAACGGAGTCGAGGCGGGCGGCGAGATCGGACATGACGGGCACGAAAGCAGGCACGGAAGCAGCACGGAAGCGGGCATGAAACCGATGCGCCGCGATACGCGGCGCATCGATCCGCTCATTATACGGACGCCGCGCGCCCGCCCGTTGTTAGCGGGAACCGGCGCTAGCCGTACAGCAAATGCTCGACGAGCTGGACCCAGTGGGCGACCGGCACCTGCGTGCCGCTTTGCAGGTGCGCGATGCAGCCGATGTTGCCGGACACGATCATCTGCGGCTCGAGCGCCTGCAGCTTCAGCAGCTTCTGCTTGCGCAACCGGTACGACAGCGACGGCTGCGTCAGCGAGTAGGTGCCGGCCGAGCCGCAGCACAGGTGGCTGTCGGCCGGCAACCGCACGTCGATGCCGAGCGTCTCCAGCAGGCGCTCGACCTTGCCGCGCGACTGCTGGCCGTGCTGCAGCGTGCACGGCGGGTGGTAGGCGACCGTATGGATCGCGCGGCGCCGTGCGATCGTCGCGAGTTCGGCCTCGAACGCGAGCAGCACGTCGGAGATGTCGCGCGTCAGCGACACGATGCGCTGCGCCTTCTCCGCGTAGGCCGGATCGTCGCGCAGCAGGTGCGCGTACTCGAGCACCGTCGCGCCGCAGCCCGACGCGTTCATCACGATCGCCTCGACGCCCTGTTCGACGTGCGGCCACCACGCGTCGATGTTGCGGCGCGCATCGTCGAGCGCTTCGTCGTGATAGTTCAGGTGCAGGCGGATCGCGCCGCAGCAGCCCGCGTCGGGTGCGACGACCGTCTCGATGCCGAGCGCGTCGAGCACGCGTGCGGTCGCGATGTTGATGTTCGGCAGCATCGACGGCTGCACGCAGCCGCCGAGCATCAGCATCTTGCGCGTATGCGTGCGGTGCGGCCATTCGAGCAGCCGCGTGCGCGGCGGCACCTTGTCGCGCAGCCGCTTCGGCAGCAGCGGCCGCACGTGCTGGCCGAGCCGCATCATCGGCGAGAACAGCGCGGCGTTCGGCACGAGGCTCGCGAGCACGCGGCGCATCAGCCGCTGCTGCGCGGGGCGCTGCACCTGCGCCTCGACGTGCTTGCGGCCGATCTCGACGAGCCGGCCGTACTGGACGCCGGACGGGCAGGTCGTCTCGCAACTGCGGCACGTGAGGCAGCGGTCGAGATGCTGTTGCGTGCTGCGCGTGACGGCCGCGCCCTCGACCATCTGCTTGATCAGGTAGATGCGGCCGCGCGGGCCGTCGAGTTCGTCGCCGAGCAGTTGATAGGTCGGGCAGGTCGCGGTGCAGAACCCGCAGTGCACGCACTTGCGCAGGATCGCGTCGGCCTCGTCGCCGTCGGGCGTGTTGCGGATGAAATCGGCGAGGTTCGTTTGCATCCTGCCCTCAGAGCTCGGGGTAAAGCCAGCCGCGGTTGAAGATGCGCGCGGGATCGAACGCGCTCTTCAGCCCGCGATGGATCTTCATCATCGGCGCGGGCAGCGGCGTGAACACGCCCGCGCTCCGGTCGTAGGTGTCGCCCGCGCGGAACAGCGTCGCATGGCCGCCGGCCTGCTTCGCGCTCATGCGCACGGTTTGCGCGTCGGCGTCGGTGATCCACCAGCGCTGCGCGCCGCCCCATTCCATCAACTGGGTGCCGGGCAGGTGCATCGGTTCGGTGATCGACGGCAGCGACAGACGCCACAGCGCATAGCCGGGCGGGATGCCGTTGAAGAACGGATCGGTGTGCTCGCGCAGGCCGGACCAGAAGCGCTCGGCCTCGACCGCGTCGACGACTTCGCCGCCGAGCAGCGTTTTCGCGGATTTGACGGCGGCTTCCGCGCCCGACAGGCGCAGCACGAGCGTGCCGTTGCGCCACGCGCTCGCGCTGAGCGGCAGCGGATGGCCGCCCCATTCGTTGAGCTTGCGTACCGCGTCGGTCGCGCTCATCTCGAACTTCAGCGTGACTTCGGCGACGGGCATCGGCAGCACCTTGATCGACAGGTCGAGCATCAGCCCGAGCGTGCCGAGCGCGCCGGCCATCAACCGCGACACGTCGTAGCCGGCGACGTTCTTCACGACCTGCCCGCCGAAGCGCAGCATTTCGCCGCGGCCGTTCATCAGCGTCGTGCCGAGCACGAAATCGCGCGGTGCGCCGCAAGTGGCGCGGCGCGGGCCCGCGAGGCCGGCCGCGATGCAGCCGCCGACGGTGGCCGCCCGGCCGAAATGCGGCGGCTCGAACGGCAGCATCTGGCCGCACTCGGCGAGGACGGTTTCAAGCTGCGCGAGCGGCGTGCCCGCGCGGACCGTGACGACGAGTTCGGCCGGGTCGTACGACACGACGCCCTGAAACGCGCGCGTGTCGAGTATTTCGCCCTCGAGCGCCTGGCCGTACCAGTCCTTGGTGCCGCCACCCCGAATCCGCAGCGGCCGGCCGTCGGCACTGGCGGCACGGATGCGCTCGGCCCATCCGGCGACGATGTCGTCCTCTTCCATGTTCCGTTGCTTTCTCGTTTCGTTGTCCGGTCGATTGTACCGGGGTGGCGCGATTCCACATCGCGACTATCCCTAAGCCCGGTATCGCGGGCGGCAAGCGCGCCCGGCGTCCGGCACGCGCCGCGCAGGCACGGCCGACCCGCCGCCCCGCGGCGGCCGGTGCGGGGCGCGACCCGCCGCGCCGCTCAGAAGCGCGGCAGGTCGGGGTGCGGCAGCAGCCCGCCGCGCACGTGCTGGCGGCCGTATTCGGCGCAGCGCGCGCGCGTCGGGATGCCCTTGTCCGGGTTCAGCAGCCCGGCCGGATCGAACGCGCGCTTGACCGCGAAGAACGCATCGCGCTCCTGCGGCGAGAACTGCACGCACATCGAATTGAGTTTTTCGATGCCCACGCCGTGTTCGCCCGTCACGCTGCCGCCGAATTCCACGCAGCATTCGAGGATTTCCGCGCCGAACTGCTCGGCGCGGTGCAACTCGTCCGGATCGTTCGCGTTGTACAGGATCAGCGGATGCATGTTGCCGTCGCCCGCATGGAACACGTTGATGCAGCGCAGCCCGTAGCGCGTTTCGAGCTGCTCGATGCGCGCGAGCAGCGGCCCGATCGCGCGGCGCGGCACGGTGCCGTCCATGCAGTAGTAATCGGCGGAAATGCGCCCGGCGGCCGGAAACGCGTTCTTGCGGCCGGACCAGAAGCGCAGCCGCTCGTGTTCGTTGCGCGACACCTGGATGCGCGTCGCGCCGTGTTCGCGCAGCACGGCCGTCATCCGCACGATTTCCTCGGCGACTTCTTCCGGCGTGCCGTCCGATTCGCACAGCAGGATCGCCTTCGCATCGAGGTCGTAGCCCGCGTGCGTGAACGCCTCGACCGCCTGCGTGGCCGGCTTGTCCATCATCTCGAGCCCGGCCGGGATGATGCCCGACGCGATGATCGCGGCCACCGCCTCGCCGCCTTTCACGACGTCGTCGAAGCTCGCCATCACGAGCTGCGCGGTCTGCGGCTTCGGGATCAGCCGCACCGTGACCTCGGTGACGATCGCGAACATCCCTTCGCTGCCGATCATCACGGCGAGCAGGTCGAGGCCCGGCATGTCGAGCGCGAGCGAGCCGAATTCGACGATCTCGCCGTCGATCGTCACCGCGCGCACGCGCATCACGTTGTGCACGGTCAGCCCGTATTTCAGGCAGTGGACGCCGCCGGAATTTTCCGCGACGTTGCCGCCGATCGTGCAGGCGATCTGCGACGACGGATCGGGCGCGTAATACAGGCCGTACGGCGCGGCCGCCTCGGAGATCGCGAGGTTGCGCACGCCGGGCTGCACGGTGGCCGTGCGCGCGTACGGGTCGACTTCGACGATGCGCGTGAAGCGCGCGAGCGACAGCACGACGCCGAGCGCGATCGGCAGCGCGCCGCCCGACAGGCTCGTGCCGGCGCCGCGCGGCACGATCGGCACTTCCATGCGGTGGCAGATCTGCACGATCCGCTGCACCTGCGATTCCGTCTCGGGCAGCGCGACCGCGAGCGGCAGCCGGCGGTACGCGGACAGGCCGTCGCATTCGTACGGCGCCGTGTCCTCGTCGCGGTACAGCAGGCAGTGCGTCGGCAGCACGGCCATCAGCGCCTGCACGACTTCGCGCTGGCGCTGCGCGCGGGCCGCGCTCGACAGTTCGACGGGAGCGTTCATGAGGTCTGTCTCCTGCGCGAGGCGCGACGTCCGCCGGGTCAGCACGTGAAAATCTTGCCGGGATTCATCAGGTTGCGCGGATCGAGCGCGAGCTTGATCGCGCGCATCGTGTCGATCGCGTTGTCGCCGTGCTCCTTCGGCAGGAAGCGCATCTTGTGCAGCCCGACGCCGTGTTCGCCGGTGCAGGTGCCGCCCAGGCGCAGCGCGCGCTCGACGATCCGGTCGTTGATGTGTTCGGCCTCGGCGAGCTCCTCGGGCTGGTCGGGATCGATCAGGATCGCGACGTGGAAATTGCCGTCGCCGACGTGGCCGACGATCGGGCAGGGCAGCGACGACGCGCGCAGGTCGGCCTCGGTTTCCTCGACGCATGCGGCGAGTTGCGAGATCGGCACGCACACGTCGGTGGTCACCGCGCGGCAGCCGGGTTTCAGCTGCAGCATCGCGAAATACGCGTTGTGGCGCGCGGACCAGAGCCGGCTGCGGTCCTCGGGGCGTGTCGCCCATTCGAAGCCCTGGCCGGCGTTCTGGGCGGCCAGCGCCTGCACGAGTTCGGCCTGCTCCTTCACGCCGGCGTCGGTGCCGTGGAATTCGAAGAACAGCGTCGGCGCTTCGGTCAGCGTCAGGTTCGAGTGGCGGTTGATCGAGCGCACCGCGAGCGCATCGACGAATTCGACGCGCGCGATCGGCACGCCGATCTGGATCGTCTCGATCACGGTGCGCACCGCGTCGCCCATCGTCGGGAACGTGCAGATCGCGGCCGACACGGCCTCGGGCAGCGGGTGCAGGCGCAGCGTGATCTCGGTGATCACGCCGAGCGTGCCTTCGGAGCCGACGAACAGGCGCGTGAGGTCGTAGCCGGCCGACGACTTGCGCGCGCGCGAGCCGGTCTTGACCACGCGGCCGTCCGCGAGCACCGCGGTCAGGCCGAGCACGTTCTCGCGCATCGTGCCGTAGCGCACGGCGTTGGTGCCCGATGCGCGGGTCGCGGTCATCCCGCCGATGCTGGCGTCGGCGCCCGGATCGATCGGGAAGAACAGGCCGGTGTCGCGCAGCGCTTCGTTGAGCGCCTTGCGCGTGATGCCCGGCTCGACCGTCACGGTCAGGTCTTCGGCGTTGATCGACAGCACGCGGTTCATTTCCGACAGGTCGAGCGACACGCCGCCGCGCACCGCGAGCAGGTGGCCTTCGAGCGACGAGCCGGCGCCGTACGGGATCAGCGGCACGCTGTAGAGCGAGCACAGCGACACGACTTCGCGCACCTCGTCGGTGTTGTGCGCGAACACGACGGCGTCGGGCAGTTGCGGATCGAACGGGGATTCGTCGCGGCCGTGATGGGCGCGGATCGCGTCGGCGGTCGACACGCGCTCGCCGAAGGCGGCGCGCAGCGCATCGAGCATGGCGGGGGGCAGCGGGCGGCGCATGGCGGCCGGCGGGGCAGGGTGATTCACGAATGTCTCCTGACTGCTTGTCGAACTGTCGGCTCATTCTACGCCGTAACGTCCGCTGCGCCTTGCGCCGCGGGCTGCGATAATCGCGTTCCAGCCAACCGGGCCGCGCGGCGGCCGCGCACGAGAGGACATTCGCATGGGCAACCGCTTGAGCAAGATCGCGACGCGCACGGGCGACGACGGCACCACGGGCCTCGGCGACGGGCGGCGCATCGGCAAGGACGACGCGCGGATCGCCGCGATCGGCGACGTCGACGAACTGAATTCGAATCTCGGCGTGCTGCTGGCCGAGACGCTGCCGGACGACGTGCGCACGGCGCTCGTGACGATCCAGCACGACCTGTTCGATCTCGGCGGCGAACTGTGCATTCCCGGCCATACGGTGATCGACGACACGCATCTTGCCCGCCTCGACCAGTGGCTCGCCGACTACAACGCGACGCTGCCGCCGCTGAAGGAATTCATCCTGCCGGCCGGCTCGCGCGCGGCGTCGCTCGCGCACGTCTGCCGGACCGTGTGCCGCCGCGCGGAGCGCGCGATCGTCGCGCTCGGGCGCGGCGACACGCTCAATGATGCGCCGCGGCGGTACGTGAACCGGCTCTCCGACCTGCTGTTCGTGCTGGCGCGCGTGCTGAACCGCGCCGACGGCGGCGCCGATGTGCTGTGGGAGCGCGGGCGCGTCCGCTAGGGCCTGCCGTCGCGTTTTTGCGCACTGCGACAATTTGCCCGGCAGGTGCGCGCGTTTAAACATGTATCGTATGTGCATGTTTAACGGAGAACGAACATGACCCACCTCACCGCTGACCAGATGGCCCGTGTGAAGGCCACCGCCCCCGTCCTCGCCGAGCACGGCGCGACGATCACGAAGCACTTCTATCAGCGCATGTTCGCGCGTCATCCGGAACTGAAGAACCTGTTCAACCAGACGCACCAGCAGACCGGCAGCCAGCCCGAGACGCTCGCGAAGGCCGTCTATGCGTATGCGGCGAACATCGACAACCTCGGCGCGCTGGGCGGCGCGGTGTCGCGCATCGCGCACAAGCACGCGAGCCTGAACATCCGTCCCGAGCATTACCCGATCGTCGGCGAGAACCTGCTCGCGTCGATCGTCGAAGTGCTCGGCGACGCGGTGGATGCCGACACGCTGGAAGCCTGGCGCGTCGCGTACGGCCAGCTCGCGCAGATCATGATCGGCGCGGAGGCCGACCTGTACGCGAACGCCGCGTGGAGCGGCTACCGCCCGTTCAAGGTCGCACGCAAGGTGCGTGAAAGCGACGAGATCACGTCGTTCTACCTGACGCCCGCCGACGGCGGACAAGCACCGACGTTCGAGCCGGGCCAGTACGTCACGGTGAAGCGCTTCGTCGGCGATCTCGGCGTCGACCAGCCGCGCCAGTACAGCCTGTCCGATGCACCGCACGGCAAGTGGCTGCGCATTTCGGTGAAGCGCGAAGCCGGCAAGCCGGAAGCGATCCCGGCCGGCAAGGTGTCGACGCTGATGCACGACGGGGTGGAAGAGGGCGCGATCGTCGAGGTGACCGCGCCAATGGGCGACTTCGCGCTGAAGCGCGATGCCGATACGCCGGTCGTGCTGATTTCGGGCGGCGTCGGCATCACGCCGATGATGTCGATGGCGTCGACGCTGATCGCCGAAGGCAGCAAGCGCGACGTGCGATTCGTCCATGCGTGCCGTTCGGGCGCGGTGCACGCGTTTCGCGACTGGCTGAACGACGCGGCGCGCGAGCACGCGAACGTCAAGCGTACGGTGCTGTACGAAGTGGTCGGCCCGGACGATCGCGTCGGCATCGACCACGACCTCGAAGGGCGCCTCACGTCGGAACGCGTGCAGCAGTACGCACTGGTGCCGGAAGCCGATTACTACATCTGCGGGCCGGTCGCGTTCATGAAGGCGCAGCGCGACGCGCTCGTCGCGCTCGGCGTCGCGCCGGAACGCGTGCACACCGAGATCTTCGGGTCGGGTGCGATCGAGTGATGTGCTGACGGCCGGTCCCTGCCAGTGCAACGACGCAAGCAAAAAGCCCGGCGCGAGCCGGGCTTTTTGCTTGCTTGCGGCGCCGTGGGGGGCGACTTCAGGCGCGCAACATCAGCGTTGCGTGGTAGCGCCACACCTTCGGATCGGCACTGACGAGCGGCATGCCTTCATGCAGTGCCTGCGCGACCATCATGCGGTCGAACGGATCGGCATGGTCCGGGAAATCCGGCAACGCGGCGACTGCCTCGGCGTGATCGCTGCTGATCGGCAACTCCGCAAAACCTGCAAGCCGAAATGCCGAACGCGCATCTCTCGGATGGACGGGCAGATTGCCTTTGCGGTATTTGATCGCGATTTCCCAAATCGACGCGGCGCTGACGTACAGCGTGTTTTGGGGATGTTCGATCAATGCGGCCGCGGTTGCCGAAAGTTGCGGCGCGCCTTCAGCCGCCCAGAGCGCGATGTGCGTATCGAGCAGCAGCTTCACGGTGCAAGCCCTTGGTCCGAGCTGGCATCGAAGTCGGCGGCGATCGATTCATCGCCGGCATTGAATGCCTCGACGCTTGTCGGAATGTTCAGTCCGGCAAGCAATTGACGGGCTGCGCCGATCCGCTTCGGCGCGGTGTACGGAACGATCCGGGCGACCGGATGACCATTGCGGGCGATCACGACTTCGGCTTCGCGCCCCGACTCAAGCGCTTCCACGAGGCTGGAAAGCCGCGACTTGGCATCGTGCATGTTGACGGTCGACATGGTCGATCCCCTGGTTAGCTAGATGATGTTAGCTAGTCTAGCAGAGCGACACGCCGACCGCAGGCTGGCCGCATGGCCATTTCGCCGCCAGGCGGGGCCATACGGTCAGCCTGTTGACGTTCGATCAGTTACCGCTGCCGCGCGCGACGCGGCGCGCCTTCACCGATTCCGCGAGGCCTTCGAGCACCTTCACGCTGTCGTCCCACGCGATGCACGCGTCGGTGATGCTCTGGCCGTAAGTCAGCGCGCAGCCTTCCTTCAGGTCCTGGCGGCCCTCGACGAGGTGCGACTCGATCATCACGCCGACGATGCGCTCGTCGCCGGCCGCGATCTGGCGGCCGATGTCGGCGCACACGGGAATCTGGTTCTCGTGCTTCTTCGAGCTGTTCGCGTGGCTCGCGTCGATCATCAGGCGCGCGGCGAGGCCGGCCTTGCCGATGTCCGCGCAGGCGGCGTTCACGCTGTCCGCGTCGTAGTTCGGCGCCTTGCCGCCGCGCAGGATCACGTGGCAGTCCTCGTTGCCGGCCGTCGACACGATCGCCGAATGGCCGCCCTTCGTCACCGACAGGAAATGGTGCGGCTGCGACGCGGCCTTGATCGCGTCGACCGCGATCTTCACGTTGCCGTCGGTGCCGTTCTTGAAGCCGACCGGGCACGACAGCCCCGACGCGAGTTCGCGGTGCACCTGCGACTCGGTCGTGCGCGCGCCGATCGCGCCCCACGAGATCAGGTCGGCGATGTACTGCGGGCTGATCATGTCGAGGTATTCGGTCGCGGCCGGCAGCCCCATTTCGTTGATCTGCAGCAGCAGCTCGCGCGCGGTGCGCAGCCCTTCGTTGATCTTGAAGCTGTTGTCGAGGTGCGGATCGTTGATGAGCCCCTTCCAGCCGACCGTCGTGCGCGGCTTCTCGAAGTACACGCGCATCACGATTTCCAGTTCGCCCTTGAAGCGCTCGCGCTCCTTGACGAGCCGGCCCGCGTATTCGATCGCCGCCTTCGTGTCGTGGATCGAGCACGGCCCGATCACGACGATCAGCCGGTCGTCCATCCCGTGCAGGATGCGGTGCATCGACTGACGCGAGTGATAGATCAGCTCGGACGCGGCTTCGGAGCACGCGAATTCGCGGATCAGGTGGGCGGGCGGCGTCAGTTCCTTGAGTTCGCGAATGCGGACGTCGTCGGTATTGTGCGGGGGCATGCTGTTTCTCCTTGGTTCCGGGCGCCGTTCGGTCAGCGGGCGTGCGGCAGATGCATCGATTCAGGTCGTTCAGTGGTGTCGGTCGGGGCTGCGGTGCGGCTTGCGGCGTCGACCGGCTGGCGAAGGGCGAAAAAAAACCGCCGGGTTCGCCGGCGGTTTTTTCGGGAATTTCGGTTGCGCTTTGCGCGCCATCAACCCTCTCGATCCGCCAGCGGTCTGAGATACCAAAAAAAGTAAAAGTAAAACTTGGCGGACATGACGGAAATTCGGCTCGTCAAAAAAGTTGATTCGGAATTTATACCGCGTCCCCGCACGGCTGGCAACCGGGGGCGGTCAAAAATGCGGACAATCCGCGCGTTTTAGTCGAAATGCGCGGATTGTCTGCGCTGCGATGCGGTTATGCCGTACCGCCGACCGTCATCTTGTCGATCCGCAGGGTCGGCTGGCCGACGCCGACCGGCACGCTCTGGCCCTCTTTGCCGCATACGCCGACGCCCGTGTCGAGCGACATGTCGTTGCCGATCATGCTCACGTACTTCAGCGATTCCGGGCCGCTGCCGATCAGCGTCGCGCCCTTCACCGGGTAGGTGACCTTGCCGTTCTCGATCATGTAGGCCTCGGACGCCGAGAACACGAACTTGCCGTTCGTGATGTCGACCTGGCCGCCGCCGAAGTTCACCGCGTACAGGCCGTTCTTCACCGATGCGATGATTTCCTGCGGATCCTTGTCGCCGTTCAGCATGTACGTGTTCGTCATGCGCGGCATCGGCAGCGCCGCGTACGACTCGCGCCGCGCGTTGCCCGTGACCGGCATCTTCATCAGGCGCGCGTTCAGCGTGTCCTGGATGTAGCCCTTCAGGATGCCGTCCTCGATCAGCGTCGTGCACTGCGTCGGGTTGCCTTCGTCGTCGATGTTCAGCGAGCCGCGGCGGTTCGGCAGCGTGCCGTCGTCGACGACGGTCACGCCCTTCGCGGCGACCTGCTCGCCGATCCGGCCCGCGAACGCGGACGAGCCCTTGCGGTTGAAGTCGCCTTCGAGGCCGTGGCCGATCGCCTCGTGCAGCAGCACGCCCGGCCAGCCCGGCCCGAGCACGACCGTCATCGCGCCGGCCGGCGCGGGGCGCGCGTCGAGGTTGACGAGCGCCGCGTGCACGGCGTCGTCGACATAGCGCGCCAGCACTTCGTCGGTGAAGTAGCCGTAGTCGAAGCGGCCGCCGCCGCCGCCCGAGCCGATCTCGCGGCGGCCGTTCTGCTCGGCGATCACCGTGACCGACACGCGCACGAGCGGGCGGATGTCGGCCGCGAGCGCACCGTCGCTGCGCGCGACCAGCACGACGTCGTATTCGCCGGCGAGGCCCGCCATCACCTGCGTGACGCGCGGGTCGCGCCCGCGCGCCATCTGCTCGATGCGTTCGAGCAGCTTGACCTTGGCCGTCGCGTCGAGCGACGCGAGCGGATCGGACGGCAGGTACAGGTCGCGGCCCGAGATGCCCGTCAGCGACGTGGCTGCCTTGATCTTCTGGCGGCCGCCGCCGGCCGCCGCGATCGCCTTGGTCGCGGCGGCGGCTTGCGCGATCGCTTCGGGCGACAGGTCGTCCGAGTACGCGAACGCGGTGCGGTCGCCCGCGACCGCGCGCACGCCGACGCCCTGGTCGATGCTGAAGCTGCCCGATTTGACGATGCCTTCCTCGAGGCTCCACGCTTCGCTGCGGGTCGCCTGGAAGTACAGGTCCGCGTAGTCGACGCGATGCGTGAAGATGTCGGCGATCGTGCGCGTGAGCAGGCTTTCGTCGAGGCCGTACGGCGTGAGCAGGATGTCCTTCGCCAGCGCGAGGTTGCGGATGCCGGGTTCGATGATGTTCATGCGGATATCGGGGGTTCTCAAAAGGTTGTCGGGTGCTGCCGCGCAGATGGGTGGGCCGCGCGGCGTTTCAAGCGGTTCGGGGCGGATTCAGGTCAGCACGCGGTGCCGCCACGCGGGCAGGCTCTGGCGTACGTCGGCGATGCGTTGCGGATCGATCGTGCCGAGCACGACGCTCGCGCCCTCGTCGCGCACCGCGACGATGTCGCCCCACGGGTCGATCAGCATGCTGTGGCCCCACGTGCGCCGGCCGTTCTCGTGCTTGCCGCCCTGCGCGGCCGCGAGCACGTAGCACTGGTTCTCGACGGCCCGCGCGCGCAGCAGCATGTCCCAGTGCGCGCGGCCCGTCGTATACGTAAACGCCGACGGCACGACCATCAGCGCGCAGTCGCCCATGCGGCGATACAGCTCCGGAAAGCGCAGATCGTAACAGACCGACAGGCCGACCCGCCCGAACGGCGCGTCGAACGCGACGACCGTGTCGCCCGCGCGGATCGTGCGCGCCTCGTCGAACGATTCGTCGCCTTTCTCGAAGTTGAACAGGTGGATCTTGTCGTAGCGGGCGGCCTCTTGGCCGGACGGATCGAACACGAGCGTCGTGTTCAGCACGCGATCGGGTTCCGGCGCCTTCAGCGGCAGCGTGCCGCCGATCACCCAGATGCCGTGGCGGCGCGCGGCGTCGGCGAGGCACTGCTGGATCGGGCCGTCCCGGTACGGTTCGGCGAGCGCGAGCTTGTCGGTGTCGCGGTGGCCCATGAAGCAGAAATACTCGGGCAGCAGCACGAGCTGCGCGCCTTCGCCGGCGGCCTCCGCGATCAGGCGGCGCGCTTCGGCGAGATTGCGGGTGACGTCCGGCGTGCTCACCATCTGCAGCGCGGCGACCTGGAAGGGCGTGGCGGATCGGGCGTGGTCGGTCATCGCGGAATCGGTTGCGTCATAAATGGGGTGCGGCCCGGCGCCTTGCACGGTTCGATGCGCGCTCAATGGCTCGATGCATCGGCCGGACCGTGATCCATCTTACCCTGATCGCCCCGCACCCGCTTGATGTGCGGGTGCGCCCACGAGCCGGTGATCGCGTAGTCGAGCGCGAACGCGTGCGACAGCGTCTCGGACAGCGCGTAGTTCGCCGCCAGCACGCCGACGCCGAGCAGCGGGTTGATGATGGCCGCGCCGATCGCGGCCGCGCCCGCGCTGATTTTCGGCGCGACGTGCGCATGCAGGTCCTGCGTCTCGGCGCCGAGATCGACCGCGCCGCGCACGGTGACGTTCGCGGGGCCCGTCATCATCGAGAAGTCGTCGGTGCGCGCGATCCCGTTCGAAATCCGGCCGGTCCCGGTGATCTTGTCGAACGGCAACCCCTTGCCGACCACGTCGCGGAAGTTCAGCGTCAGGAAGCGCGCGAGGCTCTGCAGGCTCAGCACGCCGAGCAGTTTCGCCGCGCCCGGGTCGACCTTCAGGATCTTGCCGTGCTCGAGGTCGAGCGCGACCTGGCCGCCGAGCGACGGGAAGTCGAGCGCGGTCGGGCCGCCGCGCCAGCCGACCTTGCCCGTGACCGAGCCGTGCCCGTCCGCGAGCGTGCGCGGCAGGCCGACGCGATCGAGCAGCGCGCCCGCGTTGTCGATGTCGAGCTTGAAGTCGAACACGGTGCGGCGCGGCGCGTCGCTTTCGTCGGCGCCGCGGGCGAGCGCGCGGCGCGACGTGCGCCAGTTGCCGGTCGCCGTCAGCTTCGCGGCCGGGTTCGACAGCTCCAGCTTGTCCAACTGCCACACGGGCGTGCCGTCTTCGTCGATGTTGCGCGCGTTGACGACGAGCCGGCCGATGTCGTGATCGCGCGCGACGACCTGGTCGACGATCAGGTCGATCGACGGCATCGGGCGGTCGGTCGGCGTCGGCAGGTTCATCGCGCGGCCGACGAGATCGTGCTGCGCACTCTGCGGCACGACGAGTTTCGCGAGCCGTGCATTCAGCACGCCCGCGCCGTTGTGACCGCCGCCCGGCGCCCACGACAGGTAGCCCGACACCTGGTTCGACGCGATGTTCGCCTGCCAGAGATCGTCGACGTGCGATGCGCCGACGATCACGTTCTCCCAGTTGCGCTTGAGCAGCTTCAGCGTGCCGAAATGGAACGCGAAGCGCTTCGGCGCGAAGCTCGCGAAATCGACGCGCGGCGCGGCCGGCGGCGCGGGCGCGCGCGGCGTGTCGGGCTGCAGCGTGCGGGCGAGGGCGAGCCACGCGTCGGCGTCCAGCTCGGCGACGTCGACGGCCGCGCTCACGCCGTCCTGCGGCATGTCGGGCATCCGGTGGATGCCCATCGCGCCGCGCACCGCGCGCAGCGGCTGGCCGGGCGTCGCGTCGAGCAGGTAGGTCGCGGCCACCGGGCCGAGCGTCAGGTCGGCGTGTTCGAGGCGCTTGCCGTCCGCCTGCGGCGCCGGCTGCAGCGTGAAGCGGAACGGCATCGGCGTGCCGGCCGCTTTCGCGAACGGCGCCGGGAAGTTCAGCGCGACGCCCGTCAGGTCGGATTGCGCGCTGACGTCGGGCAGGTGGCCCGGCGCGCCGCGCACCGCGACCGTGTACGGCGCGTCGCCGACCACGTGCTCGAGCAGCGCGGCGGCCGTGCCGTGCAGGTTCAGGCCGCGCGCCGCGTCGAGCGCGAGCCGGCCGTCGACGTCCACCGCGTACGGGCCGTGCGACTGGAAGGTGCCGTTCGCGCGCACCGGGCCGCCGAGGAAGCGCCCCGACAGCGCGTGCAGCGACGCGCCGGCCTCGGTGAAGCGGACGCTGCCGCGCAGGGCCGACAGCGGCGGCACGCCGCTCGTCGACAGCGTGTTGCCGCCGAATGCGAGCGTGCCTTCGACGTGGGTGTGCGGATGGGCGACGTGCTGCGGAATCGTGATCTTGAGCGCGAGCGACGCGGGGCCCTGCGCATCGATCCGCTCGCCGATGTGGTGGCTCATCGTGCCGAGCGAGCTGTTGTCCGCGTAGTCGATCAGGTCGGCGAGCGGGCCCTGCGCATGGCCGTCGATGATCAGCGGCGAGTGCGACGGATTGCCGAGATCGTCGATGCGGCCCGCGACCTTCGTCACCGCGACGCGCTTGTAGTGCCCGCGCTCGATGTCGAAGCGCAGCTTGTTCTGCGCGAGCTCGAACACGCCGTCGATCCCGTCGAGCGCCGGCCAGACGCTCGGCGTGCCGTTCGCGAGCTTGCGCGGCGGGTACGGCGTCGGCTCGAAGCGCCCGCCGGTGAACGGCGCGACGATGTGGAACACGCCGGCGTCCGGCTCGTGCTCGAACGGGAATTTCTCGAGCGGGCCGCGCGCGACGATCGACGCGCCCTTGGTCACCTTGCCGTCCTGCAGCGCGTGGCCCAGATAGTCGCGCAGGTGCTCGGACATCCCGGTCGGCAGGTAGCGCGGAATGCGCGCGACCGACGCGCGCGCGAAATCGGCGCGCAGGTCGAGCGAGCCGCGGCCGTGGCCGGGGTTCGTGTACGAGCCCGACACCGCGATTTCGGCATCGGGGTTCGACACGAGCAGGTCGGGCAGCGACACGTCGACGCGCGCATGCTTGTCGCCGGGCGCGGGCGTGATCGTCCATCTGGCGTTGCCGCGCAGCCGGTCGAACGTCAGGCGCGGCTCGTCGAATTCGCCGGGCACGGTGACGGCCGCGTTCACGGTGTCGATATGCGCGGCGCCGCCCGTCTCGGTCGCATCGACGCGGCCCCACAGGTTCTCGACGCCCGGCCAGCCGGCGCGCGGGTGGCCGCGCGGCGAGAGCCCGGGCGGCGGCTCCTGCGCGGCGAAGCTGATGCCTTGCAGATCGCCGAGGAAGCGGTAGCGGACGATCGGCGCGGCGCCCATGCGCCGCTCCTCGTCGGCGAGATCGGCGTGCGCGGGCTTCGCGCGCTCGACCTCGATGTGATAGTTCGACACCATCCCGCGCGGGTCGAGCTTGACCAGTTCGTTGCGCAGCCGCGCCGGCAGCGGCAGCCCGCGGATGAATTCGCTGAGGATGCCGAGGTCGACGCGGTCGCCGACGACGCTCAGCAGTTGCCCCTGGTTCGCGGTCGGCACGCGGTAGCGGGCCGTCAGCGTCGACAGCGCGAGCGAGCGGGCGAGCGGCGTGCCGTCCGGCAGCGGCGGCTGGCCGAGCTCCGCGTTGAAGCGCGTCAGGTGCAGCGTGTAGTCGTGGCCCGCGTCGAGCACCATGTCCCAGCCGAAGCCGACCGTCGGCACGTCGAGCCGCGGCTGCGTCGGGCGCACGCGCAGCGCGACGTCGGCGCCTTGCAGGTCGCCGCCCGCCGAGCGCAGGTGGCCGTCGCCGAAGGTCGCCCAGATCGCGTTGTCGATCCGGCCCGCGTGGATCGTGAGCGGCACGTCGAGATAGCGCGTGAGCGTCTGCAGGTCGACGGGGCCGGTCGACAGGTACGCGTCGCCGGTCCAGTTCGCCGGCTTGCCGATCGGCGCGAGCGGCTTGTGCCGGAAGTGCGTGCGGAAATCGAGCGGGCCGAGCAGCAGCGTGCCGTTCGCGGGCGCCTGCAGCGCGGCCTTGTGCACGCGGCCGTCGTTGAGCACCGCGAGCCGGATGCCCGACAGCACGAGCTCCGGCGCATCGTGCTGCGCGTCGCGCCAGCGCAGCGTGCCGCCGCGCAGCACGATCGCCTCCTGCTTCAGCAGCCAGGTGCCGAACGTGTCGTTGCCGCCGTGGGTGGTGGCGACGCCGACGCCCGCGACGCTCAGCGAGCCGTCGGCCGCCCGCGCGACGACGAGGTCGGGCTGGTCGACGATCAGGCTCGACAGCGCGGGCGATAGCCGCAGCAGCGACATCCACGACAGCGCGGCCGTCGCATGCGGCACCGACAGCGCGACCTTGCCGTCACGGCCGCGGATCGTCAGGTTCGTGAGCTCGACGCCCGGCTGCATGCCGGACCAGTTCGGGGAAAGCTTGCCGATCGAAAGCTGCGCATGGAGCTTGTCGGACACGGTGCGCTCGATGCGCGGGCGGAATTCGTCGATGCGGGGCAGCAGCACGTAGCGCAGCCCGAGGAGGGCGCCGGACGCGACGAAGTAGGTGCCGATCCCGACTGCCAGCGTCACCCTGAACACGCGACGCAGGACCGGATGATCGTGCTTCGGAGGTCCCGCTTCGGGCGCAGCTACGGCGGATTCCTGACGGTCGGACATGCGGCGGACGGGCGGCGATATGGTAGTTTTGCAGACTGACGTTGAAATGTATCACACGGGTCCGTGCCGGCGGCCGTCGCGGCTGTACGGCACGGGCTTTCCGGCGCGCGGCGTCGCGACGGGCGCACGGGCGTCCGGCGACGCCGCGCCGAGTCCATGAGGCCGGTCGGCCGCGGGGGTGCGCGCACGTGCCGGCCCGCTGCCGGCCAGCCTTTCCGCCAGGCCCGCTTCTCGATGACCGACGCTTCCGCCCTGATCAGCACGTCCTATTCCCGATATCTTGCCCGCGCGGCAGCCGCGCGGCCCGCGCTGGCTGAGCAGGTCGCCGCGTGGGCGGCCGCGCCGCTCGGCCGCGCGCAGCTCGATGCGCGCCTCACCGAGCTGCTCGCGACGCCGGCCGGCGCGGCCGCGCCGAGCGAGGAGCAACTGAAGCGCGCGCTGCGGCAATTGCGCACCGAGGCGTTCGGCGCGGTCGCGGAGCGCGACCTGCGCGGGCTGGCGGACGTCGCCGAGGTCACGGGCGCGATGACCGACCTCGCCGAGGTGGCCGTGCAGCGCTCGCTCGCGCTGCTGTCGGCCGAACTCGAGGCGCTGTACGGCGAGCCGCGCGGCGCCGACGGCCAGCGCGTCGTGCTCGGCGTGGTCGGGATGGGCAAGCTCGGCGGCCGCGAGCTGAACGTGTCGTCGGACATCGACCTGATCTTCGTCTACGAGGACGACGGCGAGACCACCGGCGGCACGCGTTCGCCGCTGTCCACGCAGGAATACTTCACGCGGCTCGGCCGGCGCCTGATCGGCGTGCTGTCCGAGGTCACCGCCGACGGCTACGTGTTTCGCGTCGACATGCGGCTGCGCCCGAACGGCGATTCGGGGCCGCTCGTCTGCAGCATCGGGATGCTCGAGGAATATTTCTACGTGCAGGGGCGCGAGTGGGAGCGCTATGCGTGGATCAAGGGGCGGCTCGTGTCGGAAGGCGACAGCGACGCGGCGCAGCGGCTCGCGGCGCAGCTGGAGTCGATCGTCAAGCCGTTCGTCTACCGTCGCTATCTCGATTTCGGCGTGATCGGCGCGATTCGTTCGCTGCACCAGCAGATCCGGCACGAAGCCGCGCGGCGCGCGTCGATGCGGCCCGACAAGGCCGACGACATCAAGCTCGGGCGCGGCGGGATCCGCGAGATCGAGTTCAGCGCGCAGGTGTTCCAGTTGATCCGCGGCGGCCAGGATGCGGAGTTTCGCGTACGGCCGACGCTCGCGGTGCTGCGGCATGCGCAGGCGCGCGGGCTGATCGGCGACGACGTGTGCGCGCGCCTGACCGCTGCCTACCATTTCCTGCGCACGCTCGAGCACCGGCTGCAGTACCGCAACGACGCGCAGACCCACGCGATGCCGGTCGAGCCCGATGACCGCGCGGCGCTGGCCGCGTCGCTCGGGTTTGCCGACTACGCGGCGCTGATGGCGGTGCTGGACGAGCACCGGAACTTCGTCGAGGCGCAGTTCGACCAGATCTTCGCGGACAAGGTGAAGGGCGGCGGCCCTTGCACGGCGGGCGACGACACGGCGGCCGCGTGGATCTGGAGCGGCGCGCTGGCCGACGACGGCGAGGACGATGCGCTGGTCGCGCGCCTCGACGGCCTGGGCTTCGCCGATCCGGCCGCCGTGCTCGCGCGGCTGCGCGCGATCTGGCAATCGTCGCGCTACACCGGGCTGCCGGAAAAGAGCCGGCAGCGCTTCGACAGTGTCGCGCAGCGCGCGCTCGACGCCGCGCCGACGATCGACGCCGCGCGCCGCGACGACACGATCGTGCGCCTGTTCGACCTGCTGGAGACGGTGAGCCGGCGCGGCGTCTATCTCGCGCTGCTGACCGAATATCCGGCCGCGCTCGACCGCGTGCTGTCGGTGCTCGGCGCGACGCGCTGGGGCGGCGGCTACCTGATCCGCCACCCGCAGCTGCTCGACGAGCTGCTCGACGACGAGGCGATCGCGAGCCCGTTCGACTGGCCTGCGTTCAAGGATGCGCTGCGCGCGCGGCTCGCGGCGGCCGACGGCCCCGAACAGCAGATGGACCTGCTGCGCCATGCGCAGCACGCGGAGGTGTTCCGGATCCTGCTGATCGATCTGGCCGGCCAACTGTCGGTCGAGCATGTCAGCGACCGGCTGTCGGAGCTCGCCGATGCGGTGCTCGACGTGACGATCGAAGTCGTCTGGTCGCAGCTCGCGAAGCGCCATCGCGACGTGCCGAAATTCGCGGTGATCGCGTACGGCAAGCTGGGCGGCAAGGAGCTCGGCTATGCGTCGGATCTCGACCTGATCTTCCTGTACGACGACCCGGACGAGCGTTCGGCGGACGTCTACACGACCTTCACGCGGCGCCTGATCACGTGGCTCACGACGGCGACCGGTGCGGGCGCGCTGTTCGACATCGACCTGCGGCTGCGGCCGAACGGCGAGGCCGGGCTGCTCGTCACCGATCTCGACGCGTTCCGCCGCTATCAGCTGCGCGAGGGCGACGCCGCGAACACCGCGTGGGTGTGGGAACACCAGGCGCTGACGCGCGCCCGCTACAGCGCGGGCGACGCGCAGATCGGCGCGGCGTTCGAGGCGATCCGCCGGCAGGTGCTGACGACGCCGCGCGACGCGGCGGTACTCGCGAAGGAGATCGTCGACATGCGCGGCAAGGTGTTCGCCGGCCACCCGAACCAGACCGCGCTGTTCGACCTGAAGCACGATCGCGGCGGGATGGTCGACATCGAGTTCATCGTCCAGTACTGGGTGCTGCTGCATGCGTCGAGCGACGCCGAGCTGATCCGCAATACCGGCAACATCGCGCTCTTGCGCGAGGTCGCGCGCTTCGGGCTGATGGGCGCGGACGAGGCCGAGCGCGTCGGCGCGGCCTACCGCCAGTACCGGAAGCTGCAGCACAAGCTGCGGCTCGACGGGATGGAGAAGGCGCGTGTGGACCCCGCGGTGGTCGCCGACGAGCGGGCGGCCGTGACGGCGCTGTGGGAGCGCGTGTTCGGCGCGGTCGAAACGGGCGTTTGAGTCGCCCGTTCGAATCCGGCCGTACGATCCGGCGGCGCGGGGCGGGTGCGAGCGAGCGGCCGTGCGTCCGTAACAAAAAAGACCGGCGCATGCGCCGGTCTTCTTGCATTCGGCCAACGTGCGGTCAATGCGGTGCCGGCGTCAGGCCGCCAGCATTTCCTTCGCGTGCTTGCGTGTGGTGGCGGTGATTTCGAGCCCGCCGAGCATCCGCGCGACTTCCTCGACGCGGCTCGCCTTGTCGAGCGCGACGACCGACGACACGGTGCCGCCGCGCTCGTCGGCCCCCTTCGCCACCTGGAAATGATGGTCGCCGCGCGCGGCGACCTGCGGCAGGTGCGTCACGCACAGCACCTGGCGTTCGCGCCCGAGCTGGTGCAGCAGGCGGCCGACCACTTCGGCGACGCCGCCGCCGATCCCCGTGTCGACTTCGTCGAAGATCAGCGTCGGCGTCGGGCTCGCGGCGCTCGCGATCACCGCGAGCGCGAGACTGATCCGGGCGAGTTCGCCGCCCGACGCGACTTTCGCGAGCGGCCGCAGCGGCACGCCCGGGTGCCCGGCCACGCGGAATTCGACCTGCTCGAGCCCGTGCGGGCCGCCGTCGGCGAGCGGCACGAGCGCGACTTCGAAGCTCCCGCCCGCCATCGACAGTTCCTGCATGCCGGCCGTGACGGCCGTGCCGAGCGCCTTGGCGGCCTGCGCACGCGCCTTCGACAGGTGTTTCGCGTCGGCGAGATACGCGTCCCATGCCTTCGCCTGCGCGGCTTCGAGCGCGCCGAGGTCGGCCGCCGCGTCGAGCGCGGCGAGCTGGGCGCGCCGCGCCGCGTGTTCCTCGTGCAGCGTGTCGGGCGGCAGCCGGAACTTGCGGGCGGTCGAATGCAGCGCGTCGAGACGCGCCTCGACCTGCGCGAGTCGCGCGGGGTCGAGATCGAGGCGCTGCGCGTAGTGCGACAGCGAATAGACGGCTTCCTGCAACTGGATCTCGGCCGGCTCCAGCGACGCGAGCGCGTCGCCGAGCCCGGCGTCGTAATCGGCCAGGCTGCGCAGCTTGGACACGATCGCGCCCAACTGCGGCAGCATCGCATCGTCGGCCTCGGACAGCGCGTTGAGCGCGCCCTGCACGCCGGCGATCAGGTTCGCCGAATGCGACAGCCGCTTGTGCTCGCTGCCGATTTCGTCCCATTCGCCGGGTTGCGGCGCGAGCTTGTCGAGTTCGGCGAGCTGCCACGCGAGCTTTTCGCGTTCGAGCTGCAACTCGCGCTCGTGCGCCTTCGCGGCGTCGATCGCCTGCGTCGCGTCGCGCCACACGCGCCACGCGCGCGCGACGTTCGCGGCGTCGGCGACGAGCCCCGCGTGCGTGTCGAACAGCTCGCGCTGCGCGTCGGGCCGCATCAGCAGCTGGTGCGCATGCTGGCCGTGGATGTCGACGAGCATCTCGCCGAGCTCGCGCAGTTGCGCGAGCGTCGCGCTGGTGCCGTTGATGAAGGCGCGCGAGCGGCCGTTCGCGTCGATCACGCGGCGCAGCATCACGGTGTCCTCGGCGTCGAACGCATGTTCGTCGAGCCAGCGCGCGACGCGGTCGTGCGGCGTGAATTCGGCCGTGATGTCGGCGCGGCCGCAGCCGGTGCGCACGACGCTCGCGTCGGCGCGCTCGCCGAGCGCGAGCGCGAGCGCGTCGATCAGGATCGATTTGCCGGCGCCGGTTTCGCCGGAAAAGACGGAAAAGCCGCTGTCGAATTCGAGATCGAGCGCGGCGACGATGACGAAGTCGCGGATCGAGAGGTGGCGGAGCATGGTGTCGGGGGCAGCGGTGTCAGGACGCCTTGTCGTCTTCGTTCGATGCGTGTTCGTTCCAGTGCAGCTTCTTGCGCAGCGTCGTGTAGTAGCTGTAGCCGATCGGGTGCAGGAACGGCACCGTGTGCTTCGAGCGGCGCACCTCGATCGTATCGTTCAGTTCGAGCGACGTGAACGACTGCATGTCGAAGTTCACGTTGACGTCGCGGCCGCCGACGATCTGGATCGCGATCTTCGAATCGTCGGGCAGCACGATCGGCCGGTTCGACAGTGCGTGCGGCGCGATCGGCACGAGCACGATGCCCGCCAGCTGCGGATGGAGGATCGGGCCGGCCGACGACAGCGCATAGGCGGTCGAGCCGGTGGGCGTCGCGACGATCAGGCCGTCCGAGCGCTGGTTGTACATGTAGCGGCCGTCGACCGACGCGCGCAGCTCGACCATCCCGGAGAAGCCGCTGCGGTTCACGACGACGTCGTTGAACGCGAGCGCGTGGTAGATCGGTTCGCCGTCGCGCACGATCCGCGCCTCCAGCAGCGAGCGCTCCTCGCGCTCGAACTTGCCGGCCAGCATCACGGGCACGAGCGCCTGCATGTCGGATGCCGCGATGTCGGTGATGAAGCCGAGCCGCCCGTGGTTGATCCCGATCAGCGGTGTCCGGTACGGCGCAAGCTGGCGGCCGATGCCGAGCATCGTGCCGTCGCCGCCGAGCACGATCGCCACGTCCGCTCGCGCCCCGATTTCGGCCGGGGTGAGCGCCGGGTAGCCGGCGATGCCGATTTCCCGCGCGGTATCGCCTTCGAACACGACCTCGAAGCCGAGCGTGGCGATGCTGTCCGCCAGCGTGGCGAGCGGCTCGGCGATGCCGGGCGTGTTGCTCCGGCCGACGAGCGCGACAGTATTGAACTGATTACCGGTTTTCATGCCGGCATTACACCATAGCTCGTTGACGAAAAGAACCGGC
Source organism: Burkholderia sp. BCC0506 (assembly GCF_902833145.1). Lineage (GTDB taxonomy): Bacteria > Pseudomonadota > Gammaproteobacteria > Burkholderiales > Burkholderiaceae > Burkholderia. The sequence goes on from NZ_CADFEN010000022.1 coordinate 38,539, forward strand.
TGTGCGCCGACGGGGCCGGATCGGGCCGGCCCGTGCAACGGTGGCGGACGCCACTCGCCGTGCTCGCACGGTTGCGCTAAAATTTTCCACCATGCTAGATCCTCGCGCACGAACCCTCCTGAAAACCCTGATCGAACGGTATATCGCCGACGGTCAGCCGGTCGGATCGCGCACGTTGTCCCGTTACTCCGGGCTCGAGTTGAGCCCGGCGACGATCCGCAACGTGATGTCCGACCTGGAGGAGCTCGGCCTCGTGTCGAGCCCGCACACGTCGGCCGGCCGCGTGCCGACGCCGCGCGGCTACCGGCTGTTCGTCGATACGATGCTGACGGTCGAGGCGCCGATCGACGCCGAGGCCGTCGCGCGCCAGGTACAGAACACGCTGCAGGCCGGCGAGCCGCAGCAGCGGGTGGTCGCGGCCGCCGCGAGCGTGCTGTCGAACCTGTCGCAGTTCGCGGGCGTCGTGCTGACGCCGCGCCGCAGCCACGTGTTCAAGCAGATCGAGTTCATGCGGCTGTCCGACAAGCGGATCCTGCTGATCATCGTCACGCCCGAGGGCGACGTGCAGAACCGCATGCTCGCGACGCCGCGCGACTATTCGCCGTCGCAGCTCACCGAGGCGTCCAACTACATCAATGCGCATTTCGCCGGCCTGTCGTTCGACGAGGTGCGCCGCCGCCTGCGCGACGAGATCGACCAGCTGCGCGGCGACATGACGACGCTGATGCACGCGGCCGTGACGGCCAGCACCGAGGTGCCCGACACCGAGGACACCGTGCTGATTTCCGGCGAGCGCAACCTGCTCGAAGTGGCGGATCTCTCGTCCGACATGGCGCGGCTGCGCAAGCTGTTCGACGTATTCGACCAAAAGACGGGCCTCCTGCAACTGCTCGACGTATCGAGCCACGCCCAGGGCGTGCAGATCTTCATCGGCGGCGAATCGACGCTCGTGCCGATCGAGGAAATGAGCGTCGTGACCGCACCATACGAGGTGAACGGCAAGATCGTCGGCACGCTCGGCGTGATCGGCCCGACCCGCATGGCGTACAACCGCGTGATACCGATCGTCGACATCACCGCGCGCTTGCTGTCGCTCACGCTGAGCCAGCAATAGCCCGCGTCGCCAGCCCGATCCCGCCCCGCTATCGTGCCGCGTCGCCGCGCGCGGCGACAGTCGGCCGAACGGCACGGGGCGGCCCGCTATAATTGAGGGCCGTCCGGTCCCGTGCCCCGAGCACGTTCTTGCCCATGCGTTTCGATCTTGAGCCGCCTTCGAGCGTCGCGGCCGCCCATCGCATCGGCGTGCTGCTGATCAACCTCGGCACGCCCGACGCCCCGACACCGCGCGCGGTGCGGCGCTATCTGGCCGAATTCCTGTCGGATCCGCGCGTCGTCGAAATCCCGCAGGCCGTCTGGCAGGTGCTGCTGCGCACGCTGATCCTGCCGCTGCGCGGCCGCGCGTCCGCGAAGAAATACGCGGCCGTCTGGATGCCCGAGGGTTCGCCGCTGCGCGTGTACACCGAGCGCCAGACCGACAGCGTGCGGCATCTGCTCACGTCGAACGGTTATCACGTGATGGTCGACTACGCGATGCGCTACGGTAGCCCGAACATTGCCCAGGCACTCGCGCAGTTCAAGCGCGCGGGCGTCGAACGCGTGCTGCTGATGCCGATGTATCCGCAGTATTCGGCATCGACCACGGCCACCGCGTTCGATGCCGCATTCGACGCGCTCGCGCGCATGCGCAATCAGCCGGAAGTACGCACGGTGCGGCACTACGCCGACCATCCGGCCTATATCCACGCGCTGGCCGAACAGGTGCGCCAGTACTGGGCGCAGCACGGCCGCCCGGATTTCGCGGCCGGCGACAAGCTCGTGCTGAGTTTCCACGGCGTGCCGAAGCGCACGCTCGACCTCGGCGACCCGTACCACGACCAGTGCCAGCAGACGGGCGCCTTGCTGATGGCCGCGCTCGGGCTGTCGGCCACCGAGTGCCGCGTCACGTTCCAGTCGCGTTTCGGCAAGGCCGAATGGCTGCAGCCGTACACCGCGCCGACGCTGCGCGAATTCGGCGAGGCCGGCGTGCGGCGGGCCGACGTGTTCTGTCCCGGCTTCACGGCCGATTGCCTGGAGACGATCGAGGAAATCGGCATGGAAGTGCGCGACGAATTCCTCGCCGGCGGCGGCAAGACCTTCCACCGGATTCCGTGCCTGAACGGCGCGTCCGCGTGGATCGGCGCGCTCGGCGAGATCGTCGCGGAGAATCTGCAGGGCTGGCCCGTCAAGGCCGCGCAGCCCGAACCGGTAAACTGATCATGAACTACAGGATTTCGACCGAGCCGGGCGCGAAGCTGCGCATCGACAAGTGGCTGTGGGCGGCCCGGTTCTTCAAGACGCGCTCGCTCGCGGCCGACGCGGTCGACAAGGGGCACGTGAAGATCGGCGGCGCGGCGGTCAAGCCGGCGAAGGACGTGCGGGTGGGCGACGAGGTCGAGATTGCGATCGACGGCATCGTCTGGCACATTGCCGTGCTGGGCGTGTGCGACGTGCGCGGGCCCGCGAGCGTCGCGCAGACGCTCTACGCGGAAACGGAAGCGGGGCGGGCCGCGCGGCTCGCCGAACTGGAGCGGCGCCGCACGTATCGCGAGCCGGCGGCCGAACTGCACGGCCGGCCGACGAAGCGCGACCGGCGCATCATCGACAGATTTTCTGGTGGGCGCTGAACATCTGGTCGAACGTCGCGCGCGCGCTGCCGTATTCGGTCGTGCGGTCGGTGACGGCTCCCGACAGGCAGATGGTGGTGGTGCCGGCAATGAGTACCAGCGCGACCACCGATATCGCAAAGGTCAGTTTCACGGTACTCCCCTCGAGAACAAGGGTGAAAACGGCGCCAGGTGGATGTCGGGCGACGGTCAGCTAGGGGTAAACACGCTTTTCCGACGCGTGAGTGGAGTGTAGTGCAGCGGGCCCGCGCGGAGCTAGTCTCTGCCCGGTAAGCGTTGTTACAGGCCGTTTCGCGCGAACCGGCCAACTATGCGGCGCCCGCACCGGAAAACGCGCGGTTGTTTCGCGGCATTGGCGAATGCCGGCGAATGACCCTCTTGAAATCGTAGTTTTCGCCCTTATTTGCACCAGTAATGTGCGGTGCCGCCGGGTATACGTCCGGCGGTTGCCGATTTGGCTTCAACCTCTAATCGACTTTCAGCGACATGGAAAACACGCAAGAGAACCCGGCTACCCAATCGGCCGACGACATCGGCAGCGAAAAGCAGGCGGCGCAAGGCGCCGCACCCGCTGCCGAAGCTGCCGACGCGGCGCTCGCGGAGGCTCAAGCCAAGGTCGCCGAGCTCCAGGAAAGCTTCCTGCGGGCGAAGGCCGAGACCGAGAACGTGCGCCGGCGCGCGCAGGACGACGTGTCGAAGGCGCACAAGTTCGCGATCGAGAGCTTCGCGGAACACCTGCTGCCGGTGCTGGACAGCCTGGAAGCGGCCGTCAGCGATACCTCCGGCGACATCGCGAAGGTGCGCGAAGGCGTCGAGCTGACGCTGCGTCAGCTGACGAGCGCGCTCGAGAAGGGCCGTGTCGTCGCGATCAACCCGGTCGGCGAGAAGTTCGATCCGCACCAGCACCAGGCCATTTCGATGGTCCCGGCCGAGCAGGAGCCGAACACCGTCGTCACGGTGCTGCAAAAGGGTTACATGATCGCCGACCGCGTGCTGCGCCCGGCGCTCGTCACCGTCGCGCAGCCGAAGTAAGGCGGCCGCCATGGTGCCCGCCGGCATCGATCCGGCCGCGTTCGACGCGTTCGACATGCAGGCGCTCGACGCCGGCACGTTCGACGCGGCCGTCGACGGTGCGGGCGACGCGCTGGCCGTGGTGTTCTTCTGGGGCGTCGACTGCTTCAACTGCGAGATCGCGAAGAAGGCGATGCTCGCGCAGCCCGACGCGATCCGCGCGCTGGGCCTGAAGTGGTTCCATTGCAACGTGTACGAACACCGCGAGCTGGGGCGCCGCTTCGGGCTGCACGGCGTGCCGACGTGGTTCTTCTTCCATCGCGGCAAGCGGCTGGGCCGCGCGACCGGCTGGCATGGCCTCGCGCAGTTCCAGGCCGCCGTCGCGGCGGCGCGCGCGAAGATCGCCGCGGCGGCCGGTGCGCCGTCCGGCGGCGCGCACGATCCGCTGGCCGGCGGCGATTGAAAAAATTTAATATCCGCATCGCTCGTCGGGTCTTGAAAACGGATCGGGCGGACGCATTTCGGGAACAGCGTTGAATTCTGGCGTGCGAAACCGCCCAAAAACGTGGCGTTTCGTGCAGCAAACAAGCATTTCTGGAGATTAGGAAAAAATGGGAAAGATCATCGGTATTGACCTCGGCACCACGAACTCGTGCGTCGCCATCATGGAAGGCAACCAGGTCAAGGTCATCGAGAACTCGGAAGGCGCGCGCACCACGCCGTCGATCATCGCGTACATGGACGACAACGAAGTGCTCGTCGGTGCGCCGGCCAAGCGCCAGTCGGTGACCAACCCGAAGAACACGCTGTTCGCCGTGAAGCGCCTGATCGGCCGCCGCTTCGAAGAGAAGGAAGTCCAGAAGGACATCGGCCTGATGCCGTACTCGATCATCAAGGCCGACAACGGCGATGCATGGGTCGAAGCGCACGGCGAGAAGCTCGCGCCGCCGCAAGTGTCGGCCGAAGTGCTGCGCAAGATGAAGAAGACCGCCGAAGACTACCTCGGCGAGCCGGTCACGGAAGCCGTGATCACGGTGCCGGCGTACTTCAACGACAGCCAGCGCCAGGCGACCAAGGACGCCGGCCGCATCGCGGGCCTCGAAGTCAAGCGGATCATCAACGAGCCGACCGCGGCCGCGCTCGCCTTCGGCCTCGACAAGGCCGAGAAGGGCGACCGCAAGATCGCCGTGTATGACCTCGGCGGCGGTACGTTCGACGTGTCGATCATCGAGATCGCGGACGTCGACGGCGAAATGCAGTTCGAAGTGCTGTCGACCAACGGCGACACGTTCCTCGGCGGCGAAGACTTCGACCAGCGCATCATCGATTACATCATCGGCGAGTTCAAGAAGGAACAGGGCGTCGACCTGTCGAAGGACGTGCTCGCGCTGCAGCGCCTGAAGGAAGCCGCGGAAAAGGCGAAGATCGAGCTGTCGTCGAGCCAGCAGACCGAAATCAACCTGCCGTACATCACGGCGGACGCGTCGGGCCCGAAGCACTTGAACCTGAAGATCACCCGCGCGAAGCTGGAAGCGCTGGTGGAAGACCTCGTCGAGCGCACGATCGAACCGTGCCGCATCGCGATCAAGGACGCCGGCGTCAAGGTGTCGGACATCGACGACGTGATCCTGGTCGGCGGCCAGACGCGCATGCCGAAGGTCATGGAGAAGGTGAAGGAATTCTTCGGCAAGGATCCGCGCCGTGACGTGAACCCGGACGAAGCCGTCGCGGTCGGCGCGGCGATCCAGGGCCAGGTGCTGTCGGGCGACCGCAAGGACGTGCTGCTGCTCGACGTGACCCCGCTGTCGCTCGGCATCGAGACGCTCGGCGGCGTGATGACGAAGATGATCAGCAAGAACACGACGATCCCGACGAAGCACTCGCAGGTGTATTCGACGGCGGACGACAACCAGTCGGCCGTGACGATCAAGGTGTTCCAGGGCGAACGCGAAATGGCAGCGGGCAACAAGCTGCTCGGCGAGTTCAACCTCGAAGGCATCCCGCCCGCACCGCGCGGCGTGCCGCAGATCGAAGTGACCTTCGACATCGACGCGAACGGCATCCTGCACGTCGGCGCGAAGGACAAGGCGACCGGCAAGGAAAACAAGATCACGATCAAGGCGAACTCGGGCCTGTCCGAGGCTGAAATCGACCAGATGATCAAGGACGCGGAAGCGAACGCAGCGGAAGACCACAAGCTGCGCGAGCTGGCCGATTCGCGCAACCAGGGCGACGCGCTGGTCCACAGCACGAAGAAGGCGCTGACCGAGTACGGCGACAAGCTCGACGCCGGCGAGAAGGAAGCGATCGAAGCGGCGCTGAAGTCGCTCGAGGACGTGCTGAAGGATACGTCGGCCGACAAGGCTGCGATCGACGCGAAGGTCGAGGAGCTCGGCAAGGTCTCGCAGAAGCTCGGCGAGAAGATGTACGCCGACATGCAGGCCCAGCAGGCGGGTGCGGCCGGCGCGGCCGGTGCGGCGGAAGGCGCGGCCCACGCGGGCGGTGCGCAACAGACGGCCGACGACGTCGTCGACGCCGAGTTCAAGGAAGTGAAGAAGGACTAAGCCAGGTTGCAATGGCACCGCATGCCGCGCGCGAAACGCGCGCGGCGCGACTGACCAGCGGCTGAAAAGCGGTCTGTCTTTCCTTCCGGATGGCCGGATCGACTCCACGCCTGGCGGGCCTTGCGGCCCTCCGGGCACATTTGTTTTTTGGCGGGTGCTGCGCGAGCCGTCCGCGGACGGTGCAGCGCCAGACGAGTCGAGAGACTTTACTGCGGGCGAAAGGAGCCGCCGCGTGCGCGATGCGTGGCGGCACAGTGAATCGATATGGCGAAACGGGATTACTACGAGGTTCTGGGCGTCGCGAAGAATGCGAGCGACGACGAAATCAAGAAGGCATATCGCAAGCTTGCGATGAAGTATCACCCTGACCGCAATCCGGACAACAAGGATGCGGAAGAGCATTTCAAGGAGGCGAAGGAAGCCTATGAAATGCTGTCGGACGGTCAGAAGCGGGCGGCGTACGACCAGTACGGCCACGCGGGCGTCGATCCGAACATGGGCGGTGCGGGCGCACAGGGCTTCGGCGGCTTCGCGGATGCATTCGGCGACATCTTCGGCGACATCTTCGGCCAGGCCGCGGGCGGTGCCGCGCGCGGCGGCCGCGGCGGCCCGCAGGTGTACCGCGGCGCCGACCTGCGCTACAGCATGGAAATCACGCTCGAGCAGGCCGCGCACGGCTACGACACGCAGATCCGCGTGCCGAGCTGGGTGTCGTGCGAAGTCTGCCACGGGTCGGGCGCGAAGCCCGGCACGAAGCCGGAAACCTGCCCGACCTGTCACGGCCAGGGCACGGTGCGCATGTCGCAGGGCTTCTTCAGCATCCAGCAGACCTGCCCGAAGTGCCACGGCACCGGCACCTACATCCCCGAGCCGTGCGTGCATTGCCACGGGTCGGGCAAGGTGAAGGAAACCAAGACGCTCGAAGTGAAGATCCCGGCCGGGATCGACGACGGGATGCGGATCCGCTCGGCCGGCAACGGCGAGCCGGGCATCAACGGCGGGCCGCCGGGCGACCTGTACGTCGAGATCCACATCAAGCCGCACGCGGTGTTCGAGCGCGACGGCGACGATCTCCACTGCCAGATGCCGATCCCGTTCACGACCGCCGCACTCGGCGGCGAGATCGAGGTGCCGACGCTGGCCGGCCGTGCGTCGTTCCCGGTGCCGGAAGGCACGCAGTCGGGCAAGACGTTCCGCCTGCGCGGCAAGGGCATCAAGGGGCTGCGTTCGAGCATCGCGGGCGATCTGTACGTGCACGTGCAGGTCGAGACGCCCGTGAAGCTGACCGACCAGCAGCGCGACCTGCTCAAGCAGTTCGAGAAGTCGCTGGCCGAAGGCGGCGCGCGTCACAGCCCGCAGAGCAAGAGCTGGTTCGACCGGGTGAAGAGCTTCTTCGAGTAACGGCATGACTGAAGGCAACGAGAGCGCGTCGTTCGCGCTCTTGGACGATTGCGACTCGACCGCGTCCGCGCGGTCGAGTCGTTTGTATTCGGGCTTCGTGCGCGAACGCGTGTGCACGGACCCGGTGCAGCTCGACGCCGTCGATGCGGCGCTCGCGCAGGACCTGCGCGACGGGCTGCATGCGGTCGTCGTCGGCGATTACGAATTCGGACGCAACCTGCAACGGGCGCAGCCGGGCGATGCCCCGCTGCGCTTTTTGCTGTATGCGCGCTGCGAGCGCCTGTCGCGCGACGAAGTCGACGCGTGGCTCGCGCGGCAGGACGGCGGCGGCCCGCCGTCGATCGCGGGTGTCGCGCATGTCGCGAAGAGCGTGTCGCGCGACGCGTTCGACGCGGCGATCGGCGCGGTGCACGACGCGCTGCGCGCCGGCGATTCGTATCAGGTCAACTACACGTACCGGCTGAATTTCGACGTGTTCGGCACGCCGCTCGCGCTGTACCGGCGGCTGCGCGCGCGTCAGCCGGTGCGCTACGGCGCGCTGATCGCGCTGCCCGGCGGCGTGTGGGTCGTCTCGTGCTCGCCCGAGCTGTTCGTCGAGAAGCACGGCGACGTGCTGCGCGCACGGCCGATGAAGGGCACCGCGCCGCGTTCGGCCGACCCGCGCGACGACGCGGCGGCCGCCGCGTTCCTCGCGAGCGATCCGAAGAACCGCGCGGAAAACGTGATGATCGTCGATCTGCTGCGCAACGACGTGTCGCGGATCGCGCGCACGGGCACCGTCAAGGTGCCGGCGCTGTTCTCCGTCGAGCCGTATGCGTCCGTGTGGCAGATGACGTCGACGGTCGAGGCCGGCTGGCGCGACGGCACGACGTTCGCGCAGATGCTGCGCGCGCTGTTTCCGTGCGGATCGATCACCGGCGCGCCGAAGCACAAGACGATGGAATTGATCGACGCGATCGAATCGACGCCGCGCGGGCTCTATACGGGCGCGATCGGCTGGCTCGATGCGCCGAAGGCGGCGGCCGCGCACGCCGGTGCGGCCGCGCCCGGCGCCGCGGCCGGTTGCGGCGATTTCTGCCTGTCGGTCGCGATCCGGACGCTGACGCTCGATCCGGCCGGCGTCGACAACGACGCGGACGGCACGCATACCGCCACCGCCGGCCGGCGACGCGGTACGATGGGCGTCGGCGCGGGCATCGTGCTCGACAGCGTCGCGGCCGACGAATATGCGGAGTGCGAATTGAAAGCGCGATTCCTGACGGACGCCGACCCCGGCTTCCAGTTGTTCGAAACGACGGCCGCCACGCGGGCGGACGGCATCCGCCATCTCGATCGCCACCTCGCGCGGCTGCAGCGCAGCGCCGATGCATTCGGTTTTCGCTTCGACGCCGACGCGCTGCGCCGCGAGATCGATGCGCGCTGCGCGGCGCTCGACGGCGACGGCGCGTACCGGATGAAGCTCGCATTGGCGAAGGACGGCACGGTCGAGATCGTCGCGGCGCCGCTCAAGCCGCTGCCGGCGGGGCCGGTCGGCGTGCTGCTGGCCGCCGGGCACGGCTTCGCGCCGACCCGCGCGAGCGATGCGCTGTTGCTGCACAAGACCACGCGCCGCGCCGAATACGACCGTGCGTGGCAGGCGGCGGAGGCGCTCGGCGGGTTCGACATGCTGTTCGTCAACGAGCGCGGCGAGGTGACGGAAGGCGGGCGCTCGAACCTGTTCGTGAAGCTCGATGGTCAGTGGGTGACGCCGCCGCTGGCGTCCGGCGTGCTGCCGGGCGTGATGCGCGGCGTGCTGCTCGACGATCCGGCATTCGGGGCCGTGGAGCGCGTCGTGACCCGCGACGATCTGGCCCGCGCGCAGGGGCTGCTGCTGACCAATGCGCTGCGCGGTGCACTCGACGCGGTGCTGAAGTGACGGTGTGACGGAGCCGGCGCCCGTATGCTTGCTCCGGTGCTGCAAACCCGGTCATTCCACGCGGAGACCCCACAAAAAAGCGCGGCGCCCCGCACAGGGCGCCGCGCTTTTTTACATCCGGCGTTCTACGTCAGAACGAATGCTCCGGCCCCGGGAACGAGCCGTCCTTCACCGCACGCACGTACGCTTCGACGGCCGCCTGAATGTTCGGCTGTCCCTGCATGAAATCCTTCACGAAACGCGGCCGCTTGCCCGGGAAAATGCCGAGCATGTCGTGCAGCACGAGCACCTGCCCCGAGCAGTCGGCGCCCGCGCCGATGCCGATCGTCGGAATCTTCAGCATGTGCGTGACTTCGGACGCGACGAGCGTCGGCACGGCTTCGAGCACGACGAGCTGCGCACCGGCATCCTCGATCGCGCGCGCATCGCGCAGCAGTTGCGCGGCGCCGGCTTCGGTCTTGCCCTGGACCTTGAAGCCGCCGAACGCATGCACCGACTGCGGCGTGAGGCCGAGGTGCGCGCAGACGGGCACCGAGCGTTCGACGAGGAAGCGGATCGTATCGGCGAGCCATTCGCCGCCTTCGAGCTTGACCATCTGCGCGCCCGCGCGCATCAGCTTGACCGCATTCGCGAACGCGTCGACCGGCGTTCCGTACGTGCCGAACGGCAGATCGGCGACGACGAGCGCGCGCGGCTGGGCCCGTGCGACACAGGCGGTGTGGTACGCGATGTCGTCGAGCGACACGGGCAGCGTGGTCGTGTGGCCCTGCAGCACGTTGCCGAGCGAATCGCCGATCAGCAGCACGTCGGTGCCGGCGCGATCGAGCAGCGCGGAAAAGCTCGCGTCGTAGCAGGTGAGCATCGCGATCTTCTCGCCGGCGTCGCGCATCGCCTGCAGCTTGGGTACCGTCACGGCAGGCCGGCTCGATTCCTGGAGATAGGTCATGGGAAATCCGGGTCGATGGGTGAGGAACGACAGGCGAGGAGGACGCGTCAGCGCGTCGTCTCGCCCTTGACGAAGAATTCCTTGCGGCCGCGCATCGTCTCGATGCGCTCGACCAGCAGGGCGAGATCTTCGGGGGAATCCAGCGGGTTCAGGTGTTCGGCTGCGACCGTCAGCACCGGCGTGCGGTCGTAGTGGTAGAAGAATTCGTTGTACGCGTCGACGAGCGAGCGCAGGTACGCGTCGCTGATCTGCAGCTCCATCGGCAGCCCGCGCTTCTGGATGCGCGAGAACAGCACTTCGGGGCTCGCCTGCAGGTAGACGACGAGGTCGGGCGACGGCGCCTGCGGCACGTCGACGTGCGCGGCGACCGAGCGGTACAGCTGCCACTCGTCTTCCGGCAGGTTCAGCCGCGCGAAGATGTCGTTCTTCTGCGTCATGAAATCGGCGATGACGGGGCGGCCCGTGTCGAGCGCGCCGATCAGTTCGCGCGCCTGCTGCGCGCGCTGCAGCGCGAACGACAGCTGGACCGGCAGCGCGTAGCGCGCGGTGTCGCGGTAGAAGCGTTCGAGAAACGGGTTGTCCTGCGGACGCTCGAGCAGCATCTGCATCGACCAGCGCTCGCCGAGCAGCCGTGCGAGCGTCGTCTTGCCGACGCCGATCGGGCCTTCGATCACGAGATAGCGGTGCGGGGCGCGCAGGTCGGGCGCGGTGACGGTCAGCGGAGTCGAGTTCATCGGCAGCGGGTCTTGTCGGCGTCTTCGCCGGCAGCGAGCGCCTTCTGCATCAGGCACTGGCAGGTCTGCACCTTTTCGACGCGCTGATCCGCGACGGCGGCGAGAAAGGCGTCGGCCCGGCCGCGCGCGGGGATGTCGAGCGTCGGCTCGATCTCGACGAGCGGCACGAGCGCGAATGCGCGGTCGGTGAGGCGCGGGTGCGGGACGATCAGGTCGGGTTCGTCGATCGAATCGGCGCCGTACAGCAGGATGTCGAGGTCGAGCGTGCGCGGCGCATTGCGATACGGGCGCTCGCGGCCGAAGTGATGTTCGATCTTCTGGCAGAGCGCGAGCAGCTCGCGGGCCGACAGCGTCGTGTCGAGCTTGACGACGCAGTTGTAGTAGTCGTCGCCGCCCGCTTCGAAAGGCGCCGTGCGATACAGGCTCGACTTGCCGAGGATCGAGATGGTGCGCTGCTGCGCGAGGCACACCACCGCGTCCTTCAGCGTCTGGCGCGCATCGCCGAGATTCGCCCCCAGTCCGATATATGCAACCGTCATGGCATCACTTCCTACGTCGTTCGCCGGCGCGCGCGTCAGTCGTCGGAACCGCTCGCGGTATCGCTCGCGGTATCCGGCGCCTGCTCGGCGGCACCTTCACCCGGCTTGCGGTTTCGCGCACCGCCGCGGCGGCGCCGTTTGCGGGGCGATTTTTCCTTCGAGCCGCCCTGCGTGAGCAAGGCCTCGCGAGCGGCCGCGTCGCCTTCGATGAAATCCGTCCACCACTGTCCGACTTCCGCATCGAGCTCGCCGGATTCGCAGCGTAACAGGAGGAAATCATACCCCGCTCTAAACCTTTGGTGTTCCAGCAGCCGCATCGCGCTGCGGCCCGAGCGTTTCTCGAGGCGCAGCTGCAGGCCCCAGATCTCGCGCATGTCGGCCGAATAACGCTTGTGGATCGCGAGTTTCTCGGTCTGCATGTCGAGCACGTCGTCCATCGCGCGATGGAGCGCCGGCACCGGGATTTCGCCCGCGGCCGTGTATTGCTCGAAGCGCTGGCGCATGTCGTGCCACAGCAGCGTCGCGAACAGGAAGCCCGGCGACACCGGCTTGCCGGCGCGCACGCGCGCGTCGGTGTTGTTCAGCGCGAGCGTGATGAACTTCTCGCCCTGCGGCTGTTCGAGCACGACGTCGAGCAGCGGCAGCAGCCCGTGGTGCAGCCCTTCCTTGCGCAGCCGCTGCAGGCACGCGAGCGCGTGGCCCGACAGCAGCAGCTTCAGCATTTCGTCGAACAGGCGTGCGGCCGGCACGTTGTTGATCAGGTCGGCGAGCGCGTGGATCGGCTCGCGCGTATGCGGCTCGATCTCGAAGCCGAGCTTCGCCGCGAAACGCACGACGCGCAGCATCCGCACCGGATCCTCGCGAAAGCGCGTGGCCGGATCGCCGATCATCCGCAACAGGCGGGCGCGCACGTCGGCCATCCCGTCGTGATAGTCGAGCACCGTCTGCGTCGACGGGTCGTAGTACATCGCGTTGATCGTGAAGTCGCGGCGCGCGGCGTCCTCGTGCTGCTCGCCCCACACGTTGTCGCGCAGCACGCGGCCGCTCGCGTCGACCGCGTGCGTGCGGCGATCGAGCTCGTCGCGCTTCAGGCGACGCGGCGGCTCGGCCGTGGCCGCGGCCGCCTCGGGCGGCGCGTCGACCAGCGCGCGGAACGTCGACACCTCGATCAGCTCCTGGCCGAACTGCACGTGGACGATCTGGAAGCGGCGGCCGATCAGGCGCGCGCGGCGGAACAGGCGCTGCACCTCGGTCGGCGTCGCGTCGGTCGCGACGTCGAAGTCCTTCGGCGCGATGCCGAGCAGCAGGTCGCGCACCGCGCCGCCGACGATGAACGCGCGAAAGCCCGCCTGCTGCAGCGTGTCGGTCACGCGCACCGCGTTCTTCGAGATCAGCGCCGGGTTGATGCCGTGCACGCTGGCCGGCACGACGGTCGGCTCATGGTTGCTGCGCGGTTTCTTCGCGCCGCCGCCGCGGGCGCCCTTCGGCGCGCGCGGGGCAGCAGGGGCCGCTTCGTCGGCGAGGGCCGCGGCGGGAGGCGTTTGCTCGGTTTCGTCCTGGCCGAGCAGCTTGCGGATGAATTTTTTGATCACGACGTTCAGAAGAGATCGAGGATGCGCCAGCCGCGCGCGTTTGCATGCGCGCGCAGCGTGTCGTCGGGGTTGGTCGCGATCGGGTCGGTGACTTTCTCGAGCAGCGGGATGTCGTTGTGCGAGTCGCTGTAGAAGTAGCTGTGTTCGAAGTCGTCCCAGTGCTTGCCGAGCGACGCGAGCCATGCTTCGGTGCGCACGATCTTGCCTTCGCGATAGCTCGGCGTGCCGGTCGGCCGGCCCGTGTACGGCGAATCGGGATGCCCGTCGGTCGTTTCGACCTCGCACGCGATCAGCGTGTCGACGCCGAACGCGGTCGCGATCGGACGCGTGATGAATTCGTTGGTGGCCGTCACGACGCAGCACAGGTCGCCCGCATCGAGGTGCTTGCGCACGAGTTCGAGCGCCGCGGGCGTCATCGCGGGGCGGATCACCTCGTGCATGTACTGCTCGTGCCATTCGGCCAGTTGCGCGCGCGAATACTTCGCGAGCGGCGTGAGCATCGCGCACAGGTACGCGTGGATGTCGAGCTTGCCGGCCTTGTAGTCGGCGAAGAACTGGTCGTTCTGACGCGAGAAGCTTTCCGCGTCGACGATGCCGAGCTTCACCATGAAGCGGCCCCATTCGTGGTCGCTATCGGTCGGGATCAGCGTGTGATCGAGGTCAAAGAGTGCCAGATTAGTCATGGAAGCGCATTTTACTCGAAGCGGTTCGGGCCCGTGCCCGGTGGGGTGATGTCGTCGCCCGGACGCGCGAGCATCCGGCGCAGCAGCGGCAGCGTGACCGCGCGTTTCTGCTCGAGCGAGAAGCGGTCGAGTGCGTCGAGCAAGGCCATCAGGCTCGGCATGTCGCGGCGGAAATGGGTCAGCAGGTACGCGGCGATGTCGTCGGTGAGCGCGATCCCGCGCTCCTTCGCCGCGAGCTTGAGCACCGCGATCTTGCCGGCGTCGGACGGCGGCGACAGGTGGAACACGAGCCCCCAGCCGAGGCGCGTGCGCAGATCCTCGCGCACGTCGAGCGCGAGCGGCGCCGCCGGGCCCGCCGCGACGAACGCGCTCGACGGGTGCGCGCGCACTTCGTTGAACAGGTTGAACAGCGCGACCTGCTGCGTGTCGCTCATCCGGTCGCAGTCGTCGATCGCATAGATGCCGATGCGCGGGTCGAACGTGAACGCGCCGAGCGGGCTCTGCGGCGTCAGGTAGCGCGCATAGCCGTACGACGCGTCGCTCACGAGCGCCTGCAGCAAGTGGGTGCGGCCGCTGCCGGGCTCGCCCCAGATATAGAACGACCGGTCCGGCACCGGGCCGGCCGCGAGCGCGAGATCGAGCTTCTGCAGGCGCGTGACGAGCTCGTCGTTCTCGTCGCTCATGATGAAGTTGTCGAACGTGGCGGGCGGCGGCGTGCCGAGATCGAGCGTCAGTTGACGGGACACAGCAGTCACAATGCGGATCGGTTGAAAAAACGCGTGCCGTACGCCGGGCACGCGCGGGGGACGGCGCCTCGGCGGGCTTCACGCGCGACCGTACGCACGGCGCGGCGCGGGTTTCGGCGCGCCTCGCCCGGCGATGAAAACGGGGACGTGTTGACCAAGATGCAATCCCTGACGATTCGGTGCTGGGAATTCCGGCCAACGGGCCGGCTTCGGGTAAAATCGCATTTTACCGACCTTCTCGCATTCCCCCATGAATCCTCCGAAATCCGCTCCCGACGCTCAGGGTCTGTCCTATCGCGACGCAGGCGTCGACATCGACGCAGGCGACGCGCTCATCGACAAGATCAAGCCTTTTGCGAAGAAAACCCTGCGCGACGGCGTGCTCGGCGGCATCGGCGGGTTCGGCGCGCTGTTCGAAGTGCCGAAGAAGTACCAGGAGCCCGTGCTCGTGTCGGGCACCGACGGCGTGGGCACCAAGCTCAAGCTCGCGTTTCATCTGAACAAACACGACACCGTCGGCCAGGATCTCGTCGCGATGAGCGTGAACGACATCCTCGTGCAGGGCGCCGAGCCGCTGTTCTTCCTCGACTACTTCGCGTGCGGCAAGCTCGACGTCGACACGGCCGCCACCGTCGTCAAGGGCATCGCGCAGGGCTGCGAACTGTCGGGCTGCGCGCTGATCGGCGGCGAAACGGCCGAAATGCCGGGCATGTACCCGGACGGCGAATACGACCTGGCCGGCTTCGCGGTCGGCGCGGTCGAGAAGAGGAAGATCATCGACGGCAGCACGATCGCCGAGGGCGACGTGGTGCTGGGCCTCGCATCGAGCGGCATCCACTCGAACGGCTTCTCGCTCGTGCGCAAGATCATCGAGCGCGCGAACCCGGACCTGTCGGCCGATTTCCACGGCCGCTCGCTTGCCGACGCGCTGATGGCGCCGACGCGCATCTACGTGAAGCCGCTGCTCGCGCTGATGCAGAAGCTGACGGTGAAGGGCATGGCGCACATCACCGGCGGCGGGCTCGTCGAGAACATTCCGCGCGTGCTGCGCGAAGGCCTCACCGCCGAGCTCGACCAGCACGCATGGCCGCTGCCGCCGCTGTTCAAGTGGCTGCAGGAGCACGGCGGCGTCGCCGACGCGGAAATGCACCGCGTGTTCAACTGCGGGATCGGCATGGCCGTGATCGTGTCGGCGGCCGATGCCGACGCGGCGATCGCCGACCTGACCGCCGCCGGCGAACAGGTGTGGAAGATCGGCACCGTGCGTGCGACCCGCGAAGGCGAGGCGCAGACGGTCGTGGTCTGACGCATCGCCGCAGCAGAATGCAGTACGGAAAGCCGCCCGGAATCGCTCCGGGCGGCTTTTTTTTGGTTCATCGCAGGAAACCGTGGAGGGTTTGAGAGCAATTGCGTAACCTGACGCCTGACTTTAAGGACGTCAGGAGAGGCAATTGCTCGATCGCAAGGC
>NZ_CADFEN010000023.1 GCF_902833145.1 Burkholderia sp. BCC0506
CGCGGCTGCCCCCGTTGCCCGATGCCCGGTCAGTAGTACCAGTACGTCTGCTGCCAGACGCCGTAGTACGGATAGCCCGAGTACCAGTAGCCGTAATAAACGTCACGCCACTGCGTGCGCCATTTCCAGTCTTCTTCGTCTTCCTTCTTCGCCTTGCGCGCGAGCTCGAGCAGCTTCTTCGATTCCTTGTCGCCGCGGCCGGCCGCGATCGACAGCCACTTCTCCGCTTCGCGCGCATCCGAGCCCATTTCCTCGAGGCCGAACAGGTAGAAACTGCCGAGCGCCTTCTGCGCGTTCAGGTCGCCGCGCTCGGCGGCCTCGCGCATCCACTTGAGCGCCTGGTAGCTGTCCTGGCGCACGCCGTCGCCGCGGAAATAGCGCAGGCCGAGGTCGTAGGCAGCCTTCGGCTGGGTCTTCGCGGTTTGCTTGAGCGCGGCGATGCGCGGATCCTCGCGGTCTTCCGCGTCGTCCCTTTTTTGATAGGAGACCTGATCTTTAGGTCGATCGGAACATCCTGTGTCGTCGCAGATCCGTACCGTGCCGGCGGTCACCGACGGATCCTGCGCGCACGCGGCCAGCAGCAACAGCAGCCCCGGTGCGAGTAAACGGCGATACATGGGTACTTTCCTCACGTTTCATTGGCGCCGTGTTGCTTCGCGCGTTCGTCCGCGAGCATGCCCCCGGCCGGTGCGGGGCGCCGCGAAGACCGCTCGCCGGCCCGCCCGCATGCCAAGGCTCTCTCAGGTTCTCTTTTCGGCTTGAAACATCGTTGCAGCGTCTGATGCGGCAGACGGCGGAAAACGGGGACACTACCCGCCATTCCGTCTCTTTAACCCACGCAATATCGATCGACGCTTACAGGGTTCAAATGATACATATCGGTCTATCTAATAGTCAAGATAACTTGATAATCCCTCGAAAGCGAATATCGCGGCGGCGGCAATGCCCTCGTCCGGAGCCACGAGGCCGGCTCCATCGCGCAGCCCGATGCTAGAATAATCGGTCTATGCTGCTGAAATATCGAGGAGGAAGCCGTTCGTGCGAGCCAACAAACGCCAGCTGGTGGTAGACAAAGCGACCGAACTGTTCTCGAAGCACGGATTTCACCCGGTGGGCGTGGACTGGATCATCGACGATTCCGGGGTCGCCCGGATGACGCTGTACCGGCATTTTGCGAGCAAGGACGAGCTCATCCGCGAAGTGCTGGTCCAGCGCTACGACCTGATCGTCGGCAGCATCGATGCGCAGTTGCAGCACGTCGTCGATCCGGTCGAGCGCGTCAAGACCATCTTCGACTGGTATGCCGCGTGGTTTCGCACACCGGAATTTGCCGGCTGCCTGTTCGAGCGTGCGCTCGCCGAATTCGGCACCGCTTATGCGCCGATCTCGGATGTCGCGATCCGCTATCGCCGCAAGATGGTCGAATGGATCGCCGAACTGATCGAGGAGGCCCTCGTGCCGGCCGACACCGCCAACCGGCTGGCGACCGTCTTCATGATGCTGCTGGACGGCGCCACGGTCGAAGCGCGGGCGTTCAACGATTCGGCGGCGGCCGCGCGCGCGTGGCAAGCCGCGCATGCCCTTCTCGAACAGGCGATGCACGCGGCGGCACCGCCCGCGGACGGCGCCGGCAACCCGACGTAACGTACGTCGCGCGGCAATCGCATGTGCCGGCTGCAAGCCCGTGAACGTCAGTCGATACGCAATCCGGCAGCGGGACCGGAACGGCCTCACGATCGTTGCGTACACGTCGGAAGACCTGGCGTCGCTCGACAGAACGCCGCGGGCCGACCGCGTCCCTCTCCGCTACGCCGTCACGCCGGTCACCCGCCGCAAGCGATTCGATGCGGGTGCAACCGATATCGAAGACTACCCGTTCTCCGCGCGGCGGCTCGACATCCGCGCCCGCTGCCCGATCCCCACGTCGGCGTTCTGCTCGTCCTGGTTCATTCCGTTCCATGATCGCGCGGGGTGGCATGGCCCGGACTACGTGTCCGGACTCGATGCAAACGAACCGGCGCGCGTGAAGTTGTGCATCGGCGGCGGAAGCATGGCCAGCGCCCGTTGATGTCGAAGGAACACGCGATCAAGGTCGACGCAGGCGATATGGCGAAGCCGAACGGGCCATGATGGACGTGTGGGCCCTCGGCGCGAGACGCCGCTCGGGCAGGCACGGCGATTGCGCCTGCTGCATTCCCGGGAGGCCCGCCATCATGAACGACAACGATTTTCTGCAGCCCGAACCGACGGAACCGGCTCCGAACGCGGTCACGTGGGTGCGGCGTCTCGGCCCCGGCCTGATCACCGGCGCGGCGGACGACGATCCTTCCGGCATCGGCACGTACTCTCAGGCGGGCGCGCAATTCGGCTTCGAACTGCTGTGGGCGCTGCTGCTGACGTACCCGTTGATGACGGCCATCCAGCTGGTCAGCGCGCGAATCGGCCGCGTGACGGGCAAAGGCCTCGCGTCCAACATGCGCGCGCACTACCCGCGTTGGCTGCTGTACGGGACGGTCGTGCTGCTGATCGCGGCCAACGTGATCAACATCGCGGCCGACCTGTCGGCGATGGGCGCGGCCGTCAACTTGCTGCTGCCCGGCCCGCAGCAGCTCTACATCGTGTGCCTCGGCGGCGTGTCGGTCGTGCTGCAGGTTTTCGTCCCCTACGACCGCTACGCGCGCCTGCTCAAATGGACTGCGCTGACGTTGCTGGCCTATGTCGCGGTCGCCCTCATCGTGCCGGTCAACTGGGCCGATGTCGGTCGCGCGATCGTGCAGCCGCATGCGCAGTTGAGCGCCGCTTACCTGACCACGGTCGTCGCCGTGCTCGGCACGACCATCAGCCCGTATCTGTTTTTCTGGCAAGCGTCGCAGGAAGTCGAAGAGTTGCGCGCCGCGCCGAACCAGCGACCGCTGCGGCGCGTACCGCGTCAGGCGCCCGCCCAGTTGCGCCGGATCAACTTCGATACGTGGTTCGGCATGGGCGTCTCGAACGCGATTGCCTTCTTCATCGTGCTGACGGCAGCGGCCACGCTCCACGCGCATCACATCGACGTGAAAACGTCGGCGGATGCCGCGCGGGCGCTCGAGCCGCTCGCCGGTCGCTTCGCGTACGTGCTGTTCGCGCTCGGCATCGTCGGCACCGGCCTGCTGGCGCTGCCGGTGCTCGCGGGATCGGCCGCCTATGCGGCCGCGGGCACGTTCCGCTGGCGCAACAGTCTCGCGCTGCAGTTGGGTGTCGCGCCCGAATTCTATGCGGTGATCGTGTTGGCGATCGTCGGCGGAATCGCGTTTACGTTCACGCATTTCGACCCGATCCGCGCGCTTTACTGGAGCGCCGTCATCAACGGCGTGAGCGCCGTGCCGATCATGGTCGTGATGATGCTGATGGCGAGAAGCAGACGGGTCATGGGCGAGTTTGCCGTCAGAGGCGCGCTTGCGTGGGGCGGATGGATCGCGACGCTCGCGATGGCGATCGCGGCGATGGGCGTGTTCGTGCCGGGATGAAACCGGCAGCGTGGATGCCGCGCGTTGCGCTCACTTCAGTTCGCCGCGGCTTATCGCGGTGCCGACTGCATGGCGCAGCATGTCCGCGAGCCGCTGGTTCTCGTCGATGCGGGCCTGTTCGATCGCGACGTCCTCGGCGTTACCCGTGCGGCGCGCCCATTCCTGGCGCTCGCGCGCAAAAATCATGCGTTCGTGAACCGCGCGGATCGCCGCCCATATCGCATCCTCCGCTGTCCGCGCCTGCGCGTCGCCGAGAGAAAGCGCGGAGAACGCGTGCCCGGTATGGCATCGGTATCGCAACGGACGATCGTCGCGCATGCGCCAGAGCACGCCGTTGCAACTGGGGCACGTGAGCGCCGAACGCGTGCCGATTTCGTCGAGAAGCCCGGGGGCGGCGAGGCCGCCCTCGGCAATCCGGCTCTCGTGATCCAGGTCGCGCAAGTCTGCCATCGTTCGCTGCTCCTTCGCACGTGCGCCATGGACCGCTGCATGGATGGCCCGCGGCAGTTCTCCGGCCCGTGCGACCGCATCGGCGCCCGCCGCGGCCAGCGCGCTGCGCGGCATCGACGGCGCTTCGCATTCGTCGGGATCCTGAACGATACCGTACCCGCCTCTCGCGCGAATCGCCGCGAGGCCGGCCGCGCCGTCATCGAGGTCGCCGCTGAGCACCACCCCGATCGCGCCGGCGCCGTATTCGCGTGCGGCCGACCGGAACAGCGGATCGGCGGCCGGCCGGGCGAAGTTCTCGGCGGCCGTATCGAGCAGCCGGAGATCGCCGTCGCGCACGATCATGTGCCTGTCTGGCGGCGCCACGTAAATTCTGCCGGCTTGCGGCGGTTCCCCGTGTCGCGCCTCGCTTGCATCCAGCCTGCCCCATCGCGACAACAGCTCGGGCAAGATCGTCCGATGTCGACCAATGTGCTGCACGATGCAAATCGGCACCGGAAAATCCGCGGCGATGCCGGCCACCAACGTCCGGAGGACCGGGAGACCGCCTCGGGACGATGCAATGACGACGATATCTCGACGATCCATGGTGCCCCCCCCTTTGCGGACACAGCCGCAAGCCGGGTTCCTGAACCGCGATCCCGTCACGGGCGGTCGCAGACGGCGTAATACGGGTCGAATGGCGGTCACGGCAAAGCGCCGACCGGCAATGCGCGGGCCGTCGCTAGGGCCTGTTCACGTCGCCGAGTGCCGCGAGCAACATCCCGAAATCCAGCGGTTTGGACAGATGGCTGTCGAAACCGGCCTCCGCCGCGGCCCGGACATCGTCCTGGCGATTTCGGCCCGTCAGCGCCACGGTACGGAGATCGGCCCAGCGCGGTTCGGCCTTGACCCGGCGAATCAACTCGTAGCCATCCATGTCGGGAAGCCCGATGTCGGACACGATGGCGTCGACGGGCGTCCCGGGCAGCCTCTCCAGCGCCTCGCCCCCGCTTTCCGCGATCGTGACCACCGCCCCCGCGAGTTCCAGCAACGTCGTGAGCGACAGCGCCGTTTCCCGGTCGTCCTCGACCAGCAGCACGCGAAGGCCGGCGATATTGCCCTCCGGCACGCCGTGGTCGGAAGACACGGCGCGATGGTCCGATGCCGCCGGCAGCCATACCGTCATCGTGGTGCCGGACCCCGGCCCATCGGAGGCCGCGGTGATCCGGCCGCCGTGCATTTCCACGAGCTGCCGAACGAGGGCCAGGCCGATGCCGAGACCGCCCCGGGTCCGGTCGCGCGGCGCTTGCCGGAACATGTCGAAGACATGCGGAAGCGTATCGCCGTCGATTCCCTGCCCGTCGTCGACGACGTCGACACGCAGCATGGTGCCCTCGTGCGCGAGACGCACGACGATCTCGCCGTGCGGCTGCGTGTACTTGAGCGCGTTGGACATCAGGTTCCAGAAGATCTGCTCGCATCGCACCGGATCGGCGAGCGCGATAGCCGGCTCGGCCGGCAACTCCGTTCTCAGCACCAGGCCGCGCGCGTGCACGTCGAACTCGCAGGTGTCCGCGATGCTGCGCAATATCGCCGTCAGGTCGACCCGGTCCAGCTCGAGTGCAAGCTTGCCGGTCTGGATGCGCGACAGGTCGAGCAGATCGTCGATGATCTGGGCCTGGGCGCGCACGGCCTGCCGGATCGAATCCGCGGCTTCCCGCACGGCGGGAATGTCGCGCGTCTCCGGCAGGCGCGGCAGCATTTCCGACTTCACGCCGATCAGGTTGAGCGGATGCCTCAGCTCGTGGGACAGCACGGCGATGAACTCGTCCTTCAGCTGGTTCGAACTGAGCGCCTGCTCGCGTGCCGCCTGTTCCCGCGCGAGCGCTTCGCGATTCGCATCGTCGCTCTGCTTGCGCTGCGTCATGTCGCGCACGATCTTCGCGAAGCCGCTGAACGACGTATCGGAAATCGGCGTGACGACGCCGCTACAGAAGATCCGCCGCCCGTCCTTGGTCCGGTGCCAGCGCTCGTCGTCCGCGCGGCCTTCGCGGGTCGCGACCTCGCGCTCGCGCATCGGCACGAGCGCCTGCCGGTCGTTCGGCTCGTAGATCAGTTCCACGTCCTGACCGATCATCTCGTCTTCCGTATAGCCGAATATGCGTTCCGCACCGGCGTTCCAGCTTACGATGGACCCGTTGCTGTCCTGGATGATGATCGCGTAGTCCTTGGTCGATTGAGCGACCAGACGCAGGCGCTGCTCGCCTGCCCGCGCCGCCTCTTCCGCGTGATGACGGTCGGTGATGTCGATGAGCGTGATCACCGCGCCGTCGATGTGATCGTCGGCCGTCCGATAGGGCAGCAACCGCATCAGGTACCACCGGCCGGCCTCGCTCTCGATCTCGCGCTCGATCAACCGCAGCGACTGGAACGACTGCCGGACATCGTCGGCCAGCGTCGGATACCGCAGCGCGTGGGTGATGTGGAACAGCGACCTGCCCAGGTCCGTATCGATCAGGTTGAAAATCGCGGTGGCGTTGGGCGTAAACCGCTTGACCCGGATTTCCTTGTCGACGAACACGGTCGCGATCTCGCTCGACGCGATGATGTTGTGCAGGTCGTCGTTCGCCTTCGCGGTGTCTTCGATCCTTGCCTGCATTTCGGCATTGGCCGTGGTCAGCTCCTCGTTGACCGATTGCAGTTCTTCCTTGCTGCTTTCCAGCTCCTCGCTCGTGGAGCGCAGCTCTTCGTTGATCGCCTGCAACTCCTCGTTCGACGCCTTCAATTCCTCGACGGACGTTTCGTACTGCTCGATGATCGTCGCGAGTTGCTCGCGGCTGTGCTGCAGCTCCTGTTCGAGCTGCGCCAGAACCGGATCCTGCCCGCTCGTCTCGACCTGGTCCTCGTCGGTCATGCGGCCGGCCACCTCGTCGAACACGACGAGAAGGAATTCCGCATTCGCGACCTTGTCGTGAAACGGCCTGACCGTCATGTTGATCCACGACACGCTGCCGTCGTGGACCCACTTCACCCGGCGCGCCTCCACGCTCATGCCCGTTTGCAGCGCACGGAAAATCGCCGTGCGCAAGTCGAGCCGCAGATCGGGCAGCACCAGCGTCATGATGTTGCTGGACAGTTCGCCGCCGACATGCCTGAGGAACCGGCCGGCGTTATCCGACAGATGAACGACGTTCGATTCCTTGTCGATGATGACGCTCGGCGGCGAATACGTTTCGAGCGCGCGCTGATGGAGCTCCGCATAGGAGAAGTTGCGTTGCGCCGGGCTGGCCGGCACCCGCAGCGGGGGCTGCGGCGCGGCCCGCTCGTCGGTCGCGCCGGATTCGACCTGGAACAGCGGCGGAAAGCCCGTGGCCGGCTTCGCGCGATGCGTGACCACGCGTGCGCGGTAGATCCGGCGTTTCTTGTCCACGACGACAAACAGATCGTCCGCCGCGTCGGCCGATTCCGCGGTGCCGAGGAACAGGTAGCCGTTGGGACGCAACGCGAAATGGAACAGCTCCAGGATTTGCCGCTGCACCGCCCGTTCCAGATAGATCAGCACGTTGCGGCACGAGATCAGGTCGAGATGCGAGAACGGCGGATCGCGCAGCAGGCTGTGCGCGGCGAACAGAATGCGCTCGCGCACCGCCTTGGCGATCACGTAGTGCGCGCCGTCCCGCGTGAAATACCGCTGCAGCAGCGCGGCCGGCACGTCGCTGGCGATCGAAAGCGGGTAGGAGCCCGTTCGCGCACGGACGATCGCCGCTTCATCGATATCGGTCGCGAATACCTGGATGGCCTGGCTCGACATCGCCGCCTCGCGCGCCCGCGTCAGCAACAGCGAGATCGAGTACGCCTCTTCGCCCGTCGCGCATCCGGCCACCCACACGCGCACCTGATCCTCGCCGGACTCCGACGCGAACAACGAGCCGATCACTTCCCGTTCGAGGAAATCGAAGGCCTCGCGATCGCGGAAGAACTGGGTCACGCCGATCAGCATGTCCGCCAGCAGCGCGTTCGCTTCTTCGGGCGCGGCCCGCAGGAAATCCCGGTACGCGAGCAGATCGCGTTGCCCGTTGACCTGCATGCGCCGCTCGATGCGCCTCAGCACGGTCGCCCGCTTGTACAGCCGGAAATCGTGGCCGGTGCGCACCCGCAGGTGCATCAGAATGTCGGACAGCGCCCGCTCGGGATCGTTGACCGTCGGCCGATCGACGCTGTGCAGCGACTGCGCGAATTCGAGGCCTTGCTGTTCGATGCGGCGCGCATTCGACCAGAGTTCGAGCAACCGTTGCGGCATCTCGGCCGCCGGCAGCACGATATCGACACGCGCGAGGGCAATCGCGTGCTGCGGCATCTCCGCGTACTCGGCGTCATCTGGCGTCTGCGCGAGCGTGATGCCGCCTGCCTCCTTGATGCGGCTCAAGCCCGCCGCGCCGTCGGAGCCGGTGCCGGACATCACGATGCCGATCGCGCGCCAGTCGTGCGCGTCCGCCAGCGTCCGGAAGAAGTGGTCGATCGTGAACGGGACTTCGTCGGACGGATCCCGACCGTGGCAGCGCAGGCAACCGTCCGACATCTCGAGTTGCATGCCCGGTGCGATCACGTAGATATGGTTTTTTTCGATCGGTACCGTGGACGTCACCTGATGCACCGGCATGCCCGTCGTGCGCTGCAGGACCGCGTCCATATGACTGACCTGTTCCGGCGCGAGATGGACGACGACGACGAACGCCATGTCCATGCCCGTCGGCGCGCTCTCGAAAAAGGTCTGCAAGGCCGTCGTGCCGCCTGCCGACGCACCGATGCCCACTACCGGAAACGACAGATCGCTCTTCAACGTGGCGGGTGACGGAGGCCGCTCCTTGTGCGCAGGCGCTTGCCGTGCCATTGAATTCTCCTGATGGTGTTGCGGGGCGTCGTGTGCCGGCCGCCGATCGATACCGGGTCGCATCGCCCTCGTCCGGTCATCCCATGATCGCGCTCACGATACTTCCCTCTGTGCTTCCGTGCGCATTGTACGGCACCGCCAGGCGCGCGACCGCCCCCTGACGGGAGGCTGCGATCGCGGCCAGGATGTCGCGCACGGACCATCGCGCCCACGCACGGAGGCGTCACCGGAACGTCATCCGTGCCGACATACTCTGCTCCTCGGTGCGCGAAAACGCGATGCTTCCCTCGAACGAGACCGGGAACGAATCATGCTCCTGCGTCGACCAGCCGGATCCAATTTATTTTCTTTGACGAATGCCGGATTACCGGCGAATATTCGCGTCGATCAAGCGGTGAGTACCGCTCAAAACAAGACCAGACAATGCTCGCTCATGCAGTCGGGGACGTTACGCTGCTTCGCCAACAGATACGTGATCGAAGGGGAAGAAGAAATGACGCCGTTTTCCCAGGATGTGAGCATCAAGCAAACCGCTGCCGTCTCCAAGGCAGCCACGCCGTCGCCCGTTTTCTGGAAAGCGGGGCCGCTCGTCGAAGCCGCGCCGCCCGAGCCCAAATCCGCGACGCCGGACCTGCGCGATTTCTTCGCCGCCGCCGCGCTGCAAGGATTGCTGTCGCGCGACGCCGGGCGCAACGTGTCGACGATCGCCGACTACGAATCGAAGCGCGCGGTGAGCGCCTATCGCCTCGCGGACGAAATGCTGAAAGCGCGATGACCCGGCGGGCCGGCCGGCGCCGGTCGACCTGTCGGCAAAACGCCCTTCACCGCCACCGCGACGGACAGCACGACCTGTGCTGATCGCGAGCACCGACATCGAATCGCGCGCGTTCCGACGACGAACGCGACCGACATCGTGCCGGGCCGTCGTGCGGACAAATGACAACCGCTTGAAAATCCGGCAACGGCCGGCATCGCGCATACGCGGAATCTTCCGGCCGGCCACGGGATCGATTCATGCTGGTTCGACACGGCGAATCCCGCGCAACCCTTTCCACGGAGATGCCATGTTCATCCACAACACACGGCTTCAGTACACGGTGCGTGTCGGCGCGCCGAATCCCGGGCTCGCCAACCTGCTGCTCGAGCAGTTCGGCGGCCCGCAGGGCGAACTCGCCGCCGCGATGCGCTATTTCACGCAGGCGATCACCGAGGAAGACCCCGGCCGCAAGGACATGCTGCTCGATATCGCGACCGAGGAGTTGAGCCACCTCGAAGTGATTGGCTCGATGGCCGCGATGCTCAACCGCGGCGCCAAGGGCGAACTGGCCGAAGCGGTCGACGAACAGGCCGAGCTGTACCGCAAGCTGCACGGCGCGGGCAACGACAGCCACGTGACCCAGGTGCTGTACGGCGCGGGCGCGCCGTTGACCAATTCGGGCGGCGTGCCGTGGTCGGCCGCGTACATCGACACCATCGGCGAACCGACGGCCGACCTGCGCTCGAACATCGCGGCCGAGGCACGCGCGAAGATCATCTACGAGCGGCTGATCAACGTGACCGACGACCCGGATATTCGCGACGCGCTCGGCTTCCTGATGACGCGCGAGGTGTCGCACCAGATGTCGTTCGAGAAGGCGCTGTACGCGATCACCGCGAACTTCCCGCCGGGCAAGCTGCCGCCGAAGGCGCCGTACGATCACGTGTACTTCCGGATGCAGCCGGACGCGGCGCCGCTGGTCGGACCGTGGAACCACGGCGGCGAACTCGAAATCCGCCCCGCCGAGCCGGCGGTCGATGGCGGCAGCGGAATTCCGGAAGGCATGCTCGACGCGCAGCAGGCGCAGGCCATCGAAGCGATGGCGCAGCGACTCGCATCCGATCCGAACAGCGACCCGGTGACGGGTGCCGAACTCGGCGCGGGCCCGCCGGCCCCTCAGGGCGGCAAGCCGGGCAAGCCGGACGGTGCCTGAACGGACGCCCGCCGGCGCGTATCACGCGCCCGTTTCCCCCGGCCCGGTCTGGTCACCCTGGTCCGCCATCAGATACTGGATGACCAGCGTCGGGTCGGCGATGTCGAGAATCAGGCGGCGCATCACGCGCTTGCGCATATGGTCGTCATCCAGCGTCCACGGCCCCGCCGCGTCGCCGAGGTAGCGGCCGATCGTGCCGCGATGGTCGCCGTCCGGAGACAGGCCGAGCCGCGCGGCGAGCAGGCCGGCGATGACGTCGTCGAGTTCGACGCTCAGCGGCCTGGAATCGATCGAGAGTTCGAGCTTCATGGTCGGTCTCGCAAACACGAAAAAGCGGCGCGGCGCGCCCCCACTGTCGCGCGCGCCGGCAAAAGCCGCTCCGGCCAGCGGCTGTTCGGCGATCGCAGGCGAGCCTGCGACGCAGGTCAGTAGCCGAGTTCGGGCGCGGGGGCCGACTCGGCGCTGTCCTCTTTCGGCGCTTGCGCGACGGTCGCATCGGTCGTCAGCACCAGGCTCGCGATCGACGCGGCGTTCTGCAGCGCGGTACGCGTGACCTTGGTCGGGTCGACCACGCCTGCATCCACCAGATCGCCGTACTCGCCGGTCGCCGCGTTGTAGCCGAAATTCCCCTTGCCTTCGAGCACCTTCGAGACCACGACCGACGGTTCGTCGCCCGCGTTGGCCGCGATGACGCGCAGCGGCGCCTCCAGCGCGCGCAGCACGATCCGGATGCCGGCGTCCTGATCCGCATTCGCGCCCCGGATGTCCGACAGCGCCGCGCGCGCACGCAGCAGCGCGACGCCGCCGCCCGGCACGATGCCCTCCTCGACCGCTGCACGCGTCGCATGCAGCGCATCGTCGACACGGTCCTTCTTCTCCTTCATTTCGACCTCGGTGACCGCGCCGACCTTGATCACCGCCACGCCGCCCGCGAGCTTCGCGACACGCTCCTGCAGCTTTTCGCGATCGTAGTCGCTCGTCGCTTCGTCGATCTGCACGCGAATCGACTTCACGCGCGCCTCGATACGTGCCGCATCGCCCGCGCCGTCGATGATGATCGTATCGTCCTTGCGCACCTCGACACGCTTCGCACTACCGAGATCCTCGAGCGTGGCCTTGTCGAGCTGCTTGCCGGTTTCCTCCGAGATGACCGTCGCGCCGGTCAGGATCGCGAGATCCTCCAGCATGGCCTTGCGCCGGTCGCCGAAGCCCGGCGCCTTGACGGCGGCCACCTTCAGGATGCCGCGCATCGAGTTCACGACGAGCGTCGCGAGCGCTTCGGCCTCGACGTCCTCCGCCACGATCAGCAGCGGCTTGCCGGCCTTGGACGCCGCTTCGAGGATCGGCAGGAGGTCGCGGACACTGGAGATCTTCTTGTCGTGCAGCAGAATCAGCGCGTCGTCGAGATAGGCCGCCTGCTTCGCCGGATCGTTGATGAAGTACGGGCTCACGTAGCCGCGATCGAACTGCATGCCTTCGACCACGTCGAGTTCGTTCTCGAGCGACTTGCCGTCCTCGACGGTGATCACGCCGTCCTTGCCGACCTTCTCCATCGCATCGGCAATGATCTTGCCGATCGCCTCGTCCGAGTTCGCGGAAATCGCGCCGACCTGCGCGATTTCCTTGTGCGTCGAAATCGGCCGGGACAGCTTGCGCAGCTCGTCGAGCACCGCGCCGACCGCCTTGTCGATGCCGCGTTTCAGATCCATCGGATTCATGCCGGCCGCGACGTGCTTCATGCCTTCCTGCACGATCGCCTGCGCGAGCACGGTGGCCGTGGTCGTCCCGTCGCCGGCCACGTCGGCCGTCTTGGACGCGACCTGCTTGACGATCTGCGCACCCATGTTCTCGAAGCGGTCCTTCAGCTCGATTTCCTTCGCGACCGACACGCCGTCCTTCGTGATCACGGGCGCGCCGAAGCCGCGTTCGATCACGACGTTGCGGCCCTTCGGCCCGAGCGTCACCTTCACCGCGTCGGCCAGCACGTTCACGCCCTTGACGATCTGCTGGCGTGCGCCGTCGCGGAATTTCACGTCTTTTGCACTCATTTTTCTTGCTCCGGATACAGTCGTTGAACGGGATGCCGCGCGCATCGGGCAGACACCCGTGCGACGCGGTCGAATCGGCAATCAGGCCGCTTTCCTGGCGGGCTGCGATTCGGGTTCGAGTACGCCCATGACGTCCTCTTCGCGCATGACGAGCAGCTCCTCGCCGTTCACCTTCACGGTCTGGCCTGCATATTTGCCGAAGAGAACCTGGTCGCCGACCTGGAGCTGCAGCGGGCGCTGCGAGCCGTCCTGCAGCAGCCGGCCGCTGCCGACTGCAATCACTTCACCCTGCTCGGGCCGTTCGGCGGCCGAATCGGGAATCACGATGCCGGAGGCCGTCGTCCGTTGCTGTTCGATTCGCTTGACGATAACCCGGTCGTAGAGGGGACGAATCTGCATTTTCATCTCCTGAGCGATGAGATCACCTGGAAAAGGGAATCCGTCGGCGCATGTCCGCGCAAGGGCTGCGCTGCACCGGCGTGCCGTCGATTGGCGAAAAGCGAAATAGTGGCGCAGGGAGCGCGCTTCAAGAGGGGGATAAAAGCACATATGTAACAAAATGTTTCACGCCGGGCACCGCGTTCTGCCGGTCGGCGAACGTCTCGCGATGCCCGGTCAAGAGCGGCAACACGGCCTCGACGGTCGCCGCTCCGGGCCGCGAGAATCGTTGTGCAACGGGCGCTTGAAATCCGCGCGGCCCATCCTATTTTGGTAACGCTCGAGCAGCTGCGGCTAACGCGCTGCGTGTTTCGATTTGTTTGTCAGCGAGACCTTCGCGGATCGACGAACTGGAGCGCGTAGTCCGGTTCGTCCTCCGTGCGAGGTTCAACCGGGAGCGAATCATGAACGATCCTTTCTTTCTCTTCGATCGGCTGCCGGAGGTCGGCCGCCGACCACGACGCGTCGTCCGCGTCATCAAGGGTCTGCCGGCCGGCCTGCGGATGGTGCGCAACGGCACCGGGCGCTTCGCGCCGATCGGCGCGCGGGTACGCGGAGCGCGCAAGCCGTTCGCGCTGCGCGGCGTGGACCGGACGGCCCAGATCGGCCGACCGAAGCCGCCGCGGCGCCGGGTCGCCACACCTGGACGCGTGCTGCACCATGTTTCGTTTTTCGGCGCTACGCCTGCTGGCGGCACTTCCGTGCGCGACGGGAGGCGGCCATGCTGAGCCCGCACGAATTCGCGACACTGATGCTGGTGTACCAAGCGCCGGATCAGCTCGACATGAATCGCGCCGAACTCGATGCGCTGCTCGAACGGCAACTCGTCATGCTGGAACATGGCGCCCCCGGCCGCCGACGCGCGCATCTGACGAAAAAGGGTCGATCGATTCTCCATGCGCTCGGGGCCGACATCGCTTTCCGTCGCAGCCACGAGTCCACCGCGCAGCGCGGCAGTCAAGGCGAAGCGCCTGTCGCACTATCGGACGAGGCCGGATGATGCGGAGTGTGGGGCAACGCCCCAACGACCGGGCGGCGCGCGGCAAGGCTCGTCGGCGTGACCGTGATCGCGTCGGAGATCACCTCCGGCGCATCCGCCGACGTGAAGCTCTCGCGCCCCGTCGCACGTTTCAGCGCCTCGCCAACGTTCGGTCGCGGCTTGCGCAGCGCGATCAGGCCTTGCGCGCGACGACACCCACCGGCGAAGCGTGCGCGCGTTTCGGTGCGGTCTTGTAGTGCGTGCTGTACAGCGCCGCGCCGACGAACACCAGCCCGCCGACCAAGTTGCCGAGTACCGTCGGGATCTCGTTCCACAGCAGATAGTCGACGATCGTGAAGTGGGCGCCGAGCATCAGTCCGGACGGGAACAGGAACATGTTCACGACCGAGTGCTCGAAGCCCATGTAGAAGAACACGAGGATCGGCATCCACATCGCGATCACCTTGCCGGGTACGGACGTCGACATCATCGCGGCGACCACGCCGGTCGACACCATCCAGTTGCACATCACGCCGCGCACGAACAGCGTGAGCATGCCGGCGGCGCCGTGCGCCGCATAACCGAGCGTGCGTGCTTCGCCGATGCCGCCGATCTTCTGTCCGATCGCGTTCGGCGCTTCCGAAAAGCCGAATGTGAAGATGATCGCCATGAACAGCGCGACCGTCAGCGCGCCCGCGAAATTGCC
Source organism: Burkholderia sp. BCC0506 (assembly GCF_902833145.1). Lineage (GTDB taxonomy): Bacteria > Pseudomonadota > Gammaproteobacteria > Burkholderiales > Burkholderiaceae > Burkholderia. The sequence continues at coordinate 14,968 of NZ_CADFEN010000023.1, forward strand.
GAAGAACACCAACGTCCAGTTGCGGAACACGCCCCCCCAGGTCGCGCCGGGCCGGCGATCGATCACCGCGAGCGGCGCGAGCGTGAAGACGCCGGTGAGCAGGTCGAAGCCGAGCAGGTACAGCATGCAGAATCCCACCGGAAACAGCAGCGAACCGGCCAGTGCGTTGCCGGTGTTGATGGTGATGCTGACCGCGAAGGCGGCTGCGAGCGCGAGGATCGCGCCCGCCATGTACGCGCGAATCAGCGTATCGCGGGTCGACATCGACAGCTTCGATTCACCGGCGTCGACCATCCTGGTGACGAATTCGTTGGGCATGAGGTAGGCCATGGTGTGCGCTCGCAAAGTTGGACGTGCAAAAAAAACGCGCCAGGCACTCGCTCGACATGCGAGTGCCTGGCGCGGACGCTGTTATCCACGTGATCGGCCGCCACGGTTCGACATGGCGTGATCGTCAGGCCGCCATTAGCCCGACGAGCGAGATGTTTGCAACTTTCATACCAGTGACGGGAATATCGCGATGCAGGCTGGCCGGACGCGAAATGCCGGGAGAGAAAGCCGCAACCGATCGCAGCGAATCGCACTCGCGCGGTGCAAACTGCACTTCGTGCATGCGCTTCGGGCGCCGCCGCGGTGCGTGAAGCGCGGTGCGTTCGGGTCAGGTCGTGCCGTCGTCGTGCGGTGTCTCCGGCGCGCTTCGCTGCATACGGCGTCGCGCGGAAGGTTGCGCGTGCTCGTCGACGAATCGCTCGGGCGACGTCAGCGCGTCTTCCGCGATATCGGCAAGCGGCCGATTGCCGTCCATCGACGCTTTCTGCAGCATCCGATACGCTTCGTCCTCCCGCAGGCTGAAGCGCGTCATCAGCGTCTTTTTCGCGCGCTGCACGAGCTTTCGTTCATAGAGCGCGCGACGTGCCGCGTCGAGCTCGACCTCCGCGCCGGCCAGGCGCGCCGATTGCGACTCCAGCAGGGATTTCAGGCTGGCGAGCGTCCCCAGGTCGGAGCCGGAGAGGCGTCCCGGCAGTTCGTGAACCGCCGTGCGCGCCGACAACGGATCGCCGGCGAAGAACTGGGCGAGGGCCTGGATATGCGGGGGCGGATTGTTCCGCAACTGCGCCATCAGGCGCTCGGAGTCGCGCAGCGTTCGATGCGCGTCGTCGATTCGCGCGTCGCACGTCTCCTGCACCTGCAGCGTCAGCGCGATCTGAAGGTGCCAGAGATCGTCGATGCGGGCGCTCGCGGCGTCGAACCATGCTTCGCTCAGGCCGGCATCGAGCGCATCGCCGGCGTGCGCCGTGCACAGTACGCGGCGCAGCTTCTCGAGCGCCGCCATGTGCGGCTCCGTCATGCGGGTTTCCCACCATGCGTTTTGCGCCGTGCTCGCGAAGCTCGCGAAGACTTCGAGATTGCGCTCCTGCGCGGCTATCAGATACAGCAGGCGCTGCTGCTGGTCCGCCGAAAACGTGCCCGCCGCGAACATGTGCGCGCCGACGGCGCGTTCCTGTCCCGCTTCCTCCTTGCCCTCGACGACATGGACGAGCGCAATCAGCATGCGCGACACCGACGGATCCGCCCCGCTGTCGGCAACCTGGAAAATCAGTTCCACCAGGCCGCCGATCACGGTACTGAACGCCTGGACGGAATCGGGCGCCGACAGCGCAAGATGGTCGATCTGTTCGCGCAGCACGTCCAGCGATTCCAGGTCGAGCAGCACCCAGGCGATCAGCGACAGCAGGCGCGACGTCGAGCCGCGCGCGGGCGTCAGTTCCAGATCCAGGCGCTCGCGCAACTGCGCGACGAGCGGCACCGATTCGGCGCGCGAAGCCGCGCGTTCGGCGACAAAGCGCTTGCCGCTCGACGCCAGATAGATGCTGCTGGCGCCGCGCTCGCGCTGCAGCGCATGGATCAGGCGGCCGAGCAGGTCAACCAATTCGATCTGCTCGGCCAGGTGGCGCAGGGACGCGATTTCCTGCTGCTTGGCGAGCAGCGCGAATTGCAGGGCAGTGGCGGGCATGGTGGATACTGACCGTCGACAGGGACTCGGTGCAGTGTAGTGCGGACAATAATCGTTGTTTTTTACGCCTTGCATGTCAAGATTCGTGACGAAGGCCTGGTCCGCAACAAGGCGATCTATCTGGCGCCGTTCAAAAACGAGCTTTACCCGCTCCCCGATCGTCCTGTTCTCTGGCGGGGCAGGCCAGCCGTGATAAGCAGGCTTGTGCGAAACCCGAGTTCGACCGGGCAATCGGAGCATAGAGATAAGGTTCCCATCTCGTTATCATGCTGTAGGAGTTCACAATCAATGCTAGCCGTGCCCAAAGGAGTGCTAGCAATGTTGCACCTGAGACGTTTCTTGTAGCCATTGGGCAAGTGAGTTCTCTTTTATCCTAGAGGCAAGGGGAACTCGATGAAGAAGCGATTTACCGACGAGCAGGTCATCCGGATCTTGCGCGAGGCCGAGAGCCGGGATGAGCCGGTGAAGGATCTATGTAAGCGCCACAACATCTCGGAACAGACGTTCTATCGTTGGCGCAACAAGTTCGGCGGCATGGACGTGGCGGACGCGCGTCGGCTCAAGGAACTGGAATCGGAGAACGATCGGCTCAAGCGCCTGATCGCCGAGCAGATGCTGGTAATCGACGGCCTGAAGGCGTTCAGCCGAAAAAATGACCACCCCGACGGGCCGGCGCGAGGCGCTGGAAGTCCTGACTCGGCGGGGGCTCTCGCAACGCAAGGCATGTCGCTACTTGGGATTGAGCCGCCGAGTGGCGACCTATACGCTCAAGCAACCGGAGAAGGATCGGCGTCTGGGCGAGAGGCTGATGACGGCCGCGCAAGAGGTGCCGCGCTTCGGCTATCGCCGGATGTCGGCCTGGCTGGCGTTGAGCGAATCGCGCGTGCGGCGAATGTGGCGGGCCCTGCAGCTCAACATTCCGCGCCGACGTCCTCGCCGACGTCGTTGCGGCGACGACATACGCCTGCCCGGTGCACACAGCCCAATTCGGTCTGGAGCGATGACTTCGTGCACGATCAACTGGTGGATGGCCGGGCGTTGAAGATGCTATGCGTGATCGATGAATACACCCGCGAATGCTTGGCGATCGAGGTTGGCGCCAGCCTGCGGTCGCAGGACGTGATCTTGGCGCTATCGCGACTCATACGGCTGTACGGCAAGCCCGCGTTTATTCGGTCGGACAACGGCGCAGAATTTACCGCGGCCAGGGTCATGCGTTGGCTGCGGGACGCTGCAATCGGTCCGGCCTTCATTGCGCCTGGCAGTCCATGGCAAAACGGATTCGTCGAAAGCTTCAACGGCAAACTGCGAGACGAATTGCTAAACCGCGAATGGTTCCGCAGCCGCGCCGAGGCCAAGGTGCTGATCGAACGCTGGCGGCAGTTCTATAACGAGCGCCGGCCTCACAGCGCTCATCGCTACCAACCTCCGGCCACGATCCGTCGAGCGTGGCTGGATTCCGATAATATCGACGCGAGACTCACTGCCTGATTGGTCACAGAATTCCGCCGCAGGTCAGTCGTAGCGAATCTGGAACTTGTCGCCTTCGGCGCGGTTGCGCACGGCAAACTCCCTGCAGTAGTTGAAGAACAGGAAGTTGATCAGTTCACCCATGCTATCTACACTTTCCGATCTGGCGCGTCTCGAAGCAGTGGCACGACTTTAGTGCCAAGCAACTCGATCGATCGCCGCATCGCCTCTGTTTCGAGTGCAGCGGGGCTCATCTGAAAGGTGATGCGGGACACGCCGCCCAACGCATGGCTGCACGCCTTCATTTTGGCAGCAACCGTTTGCGGACTGCCGACCAGGAAGGCTCCTGCGGGACCGCACATCGCCTCGAATTGAGCCCGCGTCGGCGGCGGCCAGCCCCGCTCCTTCGCGCCGGTGCTAAACGCCTGGAACCAGCCGGGAAAGAAAGCCTCCCTGGCCGCTTCATCGGTATCGGCGACAAAACCCATGGCATGGACGCCTACCCTTTGTTCGGCCAGTGGATGTCCGGCAACCTGCCAGGCGCGCCGGTAGAGGTCGACAGCAGGCCGGAAGCGCTCGAAGCTGCCGCCGATAATGGCGATCATCAGCGGCAGGCCAAGCGTACCGGCCCGCGCGAACGAACCGGGCGTACCGCCGACGCCGAGCCAGATCGGCAACCGCTCCTGATGCGGGCGAGGATAAACACCTTCACCCTTCAGCGCGGGCCGGAAACGGCCATTCCAATGGATATGAGGCCCCTCGTTGAGCTTGAGCAGGAGATCGAGCTTTTCGGCGAACAACGCATCGTAGTCGCGCAGGTCATAACCGAACAGCGGATAGGCTTCGGTGAAAGAACCCCTGCCAACCACAAGTTCGGCTCTCCCTTTCGAAATAAGATCGAGTGTCGCGAATTCCTGAAACACCCGTACCGGGTCGGCAGCGCTGATCACCGCCACAGCGCTTGTCAGCCTGATAGCCTTCGTGCGCGCCGCCGCAGCCGCGAGAATAACGGCAGGAGCCGAGTCGAGTGCGTTCTCCCGGTGATGCTCGCCCATCCCGAAGACGTCCAGGCCGACCTGGTCGGCCAGTTCCACTTCAGCAAGCACGCTTTCCATGCGATCAGGGGCGGCCTGCAAACGGCCGGTCCGCGGGTCGATCGCAAGCATCGCAAAACTATCGATACCGATCTCCAATCTTCATTCCTTGCGAGGCACGATGCCGAGAACTCATGCGATCTGTAATCTCGACAATGCGGTGTTGATCTCCAAAGGCATTCAGGAATGCCTGTTTTGAGCCCGACTTCGGTTTCAGCCTTGGTTCTGGAGGACGTTGGACAGACTGCGACGATGCAGCCATGCAACCGTCGAGGTGATCGCCAGCAGCACGATAGCGGGAATCGGATTTCCGCCGATCACCGCCAGATGGGTGAACACGGCGCAGACCATCGTGACAGCCAGCAGAACGGCGCCGAACGCTACCGTCGCCGGGAGCAGGATGGCGATAGCGCCAGCGACTTCGACCAAGCCGGTGAGGATCCTGAACCACTGGCCGGCCCCGATCTGTTCGAAGATGGCGACCATCATTGGTACGCCCGCCAGCTTGGCGCCGCCGGCGGCAAGGAAAGCGGCGGCACTGAGCAGGCGAAGAACCCACGAAGTGATCTTGACAGCTTTGGTGGGAGACTGTGAGTTTTGGGATGATGGCATAGAGCACCTTGAAACTGAGTGTTGCGGGACACTGCGCAACCCAGACGAGTTTGATTGCGCTTTTCAGTGCTGATCGTATCTATTCAGTATTGCTAATCGTCTTGATGGACCTGAGAGACAGCGTCGGCACCTGATCAGACCACCAGCGCCTTAATCTCGGCCTTCGCGGACGTGATCGCGGAGGCCTTTGCCTCTTCGCTGATCGCGAGGCCTTCCGCACGGATGATGCTGACATCAGTCAGCCCGATGAACGCGAGCGCCGCCCTCAGATAACCTTCCTGGAAATCGAGAGAGGCCGCGGGGCTGCCTCCGGTGTAGACGCCACCGCGCGTCGAAACGACATAGACTTTCTTGCCCGCGGGCAGCAGGCCTTCCGCCCCATTCTCCGTGTAGCGGAACGTCCGCCCCGCCACGAGCACGCGGTCAATCCAGCTCTTCAACTGCGAGGGAACGGTGAAGTTGTACATCGGAGCGCCGATGACGATCACATCGGCCGCGAAAAGATCGTCGATATAGGCAGCGCCCCGAGCAATATCTTCGCCCAAAGCTGAGCTTTCGGGCGTTGCGCCCTGGAAGGCGGCAAGATGCTGGCCAGACAAATGGAGGGTCGAATCGGCAGCGAGGTCGCGGTGGACGATGGTCGCGCCTGGATGCAGCGCAACTTGGCGTGCAACGGTTTCAGCGGTTAGCTCGCGGCTGGCAGAATGCGCGCCGAGGATACTGGAATCGATTTGCAGGATTGATGTCATGGCGTGACCTCCAGGTAAATTTTGCGAGGGCATGAAAGCCGATCGCGACATCACAATTCTCTCGCGGCCCTTGCCATCTGAAAAGCCGTTATTTTAAGATGCATACCATCGGACAATCCAATGGATCATGCATGATGGACGGTTTATCGCTTGATCAGCTGCGCACCTTCATTGCTGCGGTCGACGAGGGGAGTTTTTCTGCCGCCGCGCGCAAGCTGGGTCGCGCCCAGTCCGCCGTCAGCGAACTCGTGCGCGCTCTTGAGCATCAGTTGCGCGTGGAGCTCTTCGACCGGACCGGTCGCTACCCGCAACTGACGCCGGCCGGAAGCATGCTGCTCGCTGGCGCGCGCGAGGTGGTCGCCAAAGTCGATGCGTTCAAGTCACACGCGAAAGGCATGGCATCCGGGCTCGAACCCGAGCTGTCGGTCGTGATCGATGTCTTCTTCCCCATCAGCGTCATTGCCGAGGCCGCCCGGGATTTTCGGGACCAATTCCCAACCGTGCCTCTACGGCTCTTCGTCGAGGTTCTGGGTGGCACGGTTCTGCCGATCCTTGATCGCCGCGCTCATTTGGGCATCGTCGGTACCTTGCCTGTCATGCCCCCCGGCATCAGCACCGAGCCGCTCGGCGCCGTGGATTTTGATGTCGTGGCCGCTGCCAACCATCCGCTTGCGGCGTTCGATGCGCCAATCCCGCGCCGCGAACTCAGCAACCATATCCAGCTCGTCCTTACCGACCGTACCGAACTTTCGCAGGGACGGGAGTTCGGGGTCTTATCGTCGCAGACCTGGCGGCTGGCCGACCTTTTCGCCAAGCATACGTTCCTGCTCAACGGACTGGGATGGGGCGGCATGCCAAGCCATGCGGTCAAAGCGGATATAGAGGAAGGGCGCCTGTCTCGCCTGCGCATCGAAGGCATCGCCGCCAGCGACCTCAAACTGCCGATGTCCATCGCTTATCGCGCCGACGATCCCCCGGGACCGGCCGGCCGATGGCTTATCCAGCGATTGGGAACATGCGCACATCACCAGACAGGTTCCTGACGAGGGCAAACGCGCCGGCGCGCGCGAACGACTGCGGCGTCCCGCCGACGCCGAGCCAGATCGGAAGCCGATCCCGGTGCGGGCGCGGACAGACACCCTGACCGGTCAGGGCCGGGCGATAGCGGCCTGACCAGCGGGGGGGCCTTATCGCGCAGCTTGACCGGTGGCGGGATCGGGCAAAATAGCCGCGAATCTGCCGATGCCGATGTCCATGACGTGGTCCGCTCCTCTAATCTCGGGCCATCGTCACGAGGACGAGTTCGCTGTCGGCAAGCGCGTCGATCTCGATAGCGGTCTCCTCTTGGATCACCAGCCCCTCGCCCGCCTCGACCGTCTGGTCATTGACTCGAACGGAGCCCCGAGCGGGTGCCAGATAGCCGCTGTGGCCAGGCAGGAACACAAACGTCGCTGTCGCTCCAGCGGGAACCCAGGCGCCGTAAACCTCCGCGTCGGATCGGATGGGTAGCGCTTCGGGCGCGCCATAGCCGCTGGCGAGGGGCACGAACCGGCCGGCGCGATCGGCCATGGGAAACGCCCTCGTGCCCCAACGCGGCTCGCCGCCTTCGGCGCGCGGCCGCAGCCAGATCTGGAACATGCGGGTGCGGCCCGCTTCCTCATTGTATTCGGAGTGGCGAATGCCCGTCCCCGCGCTCATGACCTGAACGTCCCCGGCTTGGGTGCGGCCCTTGTTGCCGAGGCTGTCCTCGTGGGTGACCGCGCCCATTTGCACGTAGGTAATGATCTCGACATTGGCATGAGGGTGCAGCGGCCAGCCGGATCCGCTGACAATTTCATCATCGTTGAAGAGGAACAGGGGCCCCACCGGACGATGCGCCTGATTGCCATGAGCGCCGAAGGCGAAGTGGTGGCGCGCCTTGAGCCAATCCAGGTCAACGCGGGCGATCTCGGCTAAGGGCTTGTGCTGGAGCATGCTCAGTTGGCCCGCGTCGCGACGATGTTCATCGGGATGATCCTTGGATTGAATGAGGTTCGGGGCGTGTTCCGGAGGCCGGAATCGCGGTTCCGGCCTCTGCGTCTTTCCGCCTAGGCGGCGAGCGCGGCGATCTCGGCCTTGGCCTTGGCGATCGCGGCGGCCTTGATCTCGTCGCCCATGTTGAGGCCTTCAGCACGCACGACCTTAATGTCGGTCAGGCCGATGAAGTTCAGCACGCTTCGCAGGTAGGTTTCCTGGAAGTCGAGACCAGCGGCCGGGCTGTCGCCAGTGTAGACGCCGCCGCGCGAGGAGGCGATGAACACCTTCTTGCCCTTGGGCAGCAGGCCTTCGGGCCCGTTCGCGCCATATTGGAAGGTGCGGCCGGCAACGCAGACGCGATCGATCCAGCCCTTCAGCTGCGATGGAACGGAGAAGTTGTACATCGGCAGGCCGATGACGATGATGTCGGCGGCGAACAGGTCGTCGATGTAGGCGCCACCAGCGGCCAGGTCCGCCCCGAGGTCCGGGTCCGACACCGCGCCGCCCTGGAAGACGGCCATGTGCCGATCTGACAGGTGCAGGGCGGCGTCCGCCACCAGATCCCGGTAGATCACCTTGGAGTCCGGGTGCAGGGCCTGTTGTCGGGCCACGATGTCGGCAGAAAGCGAGCGGCTAACCGAGTAGCCCCCGAGAATACTGGAGTCGATGTGTAGGATCGTCATGGATTTCACCTCCAGCTTGCGCTCGGGTTTGGGCATTGGGCGGAACAGGAGTTTTCTGAGCGCTTCAAAACATGAGCGCATTATCCTGCCGCCTACTCTCTCTGACTAGTCGCGATATTCCGAACCGATCCATCGGCTAGGCAGATGGATGGCAGGATCGCGCCCAGGACCGGGCTTCTAGCTGGCGGGATGGTCCACAATCACCCCACTTACTCATTTTGATCCCGGTCGATCACGCTCAAGCACATTGAAACACTAATAAGTTCGCGCTTTTTCGCCCTTGCGTACTGGGGGCGGTTTGGGCAAATTGGGAGCTGTAAGAGGGGTAATAAACGGCCTTCCGCTCCCAGCTAGCGATCCCTGTTTCTCCCCGACCGATCCCAGTTCCGGAAGGAGGAAGCAGCTGGCCGGTCCAATCGATCAGCAATCGCTTCCACGGCTGATTTCGTTCGCCCCACCGAATCATTTGCCGGATCGGGATCAACATCTCGACCGCTTGCCGGTTGTGTCTCCCGTCGGAAATCGCGGTAAGCAGCGGCAGAACGTTCGACGCAAACACGCCTGCGATCCTGTGTGTACGGAGAGACGGCAGCATATGTTTTTCCATCGCACTTCGAAGCGACTTACCGCCATCCTTCCGGCCTTTCCTGCCGCGCTTCTTGTTGATGGTCGCGAACCACGCGTCGAATAAGTCGCCGAACGTGAGGTCCGCCATCGCCGCTTTTTCAACCTTGGCCCGGCGTTCACGCTTCTTCGCTTCGAGATAGTCCACACCGTCGCGCGCTTGTGAACGAATCGTCGCCGCGGCTGCGCGTGCATCCTCGAGGGACAGCTGCGCATCTGTGGTCGAGCGTGCCCACGCCTTGCCGAGCGGCTTGTCGAGCTGCTTGCCGTTGATGCTGACGCGAACAAATCAAGTCTTTCCGCCGGCCGGACACGCAGGAACAGTCCACGCCCATCCGACAGGAAATACCGCTTTCCGGTCGCCCTTGCGGCTTCGATCTGCCTGACCGTCAGTGCACCCATGATCGCCCTCCATTGATTTCGTCATCGGGTCGGCTCGTGCATCCCAAGCAGAGCCTACCCCACACCACGAACACTAAAAAGACACTAAAAAATTGCGGCTCGTGCGGGATTTCCGCGGAAGTGGACGGACCACGAATACCCTGAAAACCCTTGTCAGACAGGGCTTTGACGGATTTCACCGGACCTGGCCGGAACACCCGGAAAATGATCACGATTCATTTAACTTTCCGTGAGGACTTCGACACCGGCCGCTGCCTACGATGGGCGCATGTTTTCAGCACCTGCTTCCAGGAGCCCATCATGCCCACCCGCAGACATCTGCTGTTCGCCGGCGCGACCGGCCTCGCCGCGCTCGCGGCGCTGTCGTCCGCCGGCCGCCGCGCGCTGGTCGGCCGCGCGTTCGCCGCGCCGCCCGCCGGCTCGCCCAAGGCCGCCCCGTTCGAGATCACGCTCAGCGACGCCGAATGGCATCGCCGGCTCACGCCCGCCCAATACGCGGTCCTGCGCGAAGCCGGCACCGAGCGTCCGTACAGCAGCCCGCTGAACGCCGAGCACCGGCACGGCACGTTCGCGTGCGCAGGCTGCGACCTCGCGCTGTTCTCGTCGGCCACCAAGTTCGACAGCCACACGGGCTGGCCGAGCTTCTGGAAGCCGCTCGACCACGCCGTCGCCACCGACACCGACGCGTCGTTCGGGATGGTCCGCACCGAAGTGCACTGCCGCCGCTGCGGCGGCCATCTCGGCCACGTGTTCGACGACGGCCCGGCGCCCACCGGCCTGCGCTACTGCATGAACGGCGTCGCGCTCGCCTTCCACCCGGCTGCCGCCTGATCCGGCCCGCCGATCGACTGGAGAACGCATCATGCTGCTCATCGTCCTTGCCTATCTCGGCGGCGTGCTCACGATCCTGAGCCCGTGCATCCTGCCCGTGCTGCCGTTCGTGTTCGCGCGCGCCGACCAGCCGTTCGTGCGCACCGGCCTGCCGCTGCTCGCCGGCATGGCGCTCACGTTCGCCGTCGTCGCGACGCTCGCCGCCGTCGGCGGCGGCTGGGTCGCGCAGGCCAACCAGGCCGGCCGCTGGATCGCGATCGTGCTGCTCGCGGTGTTCGGCCTGACGCTGCTGATGCCGCGCTTCGCGGAACATCTGACGCGCCCGCTGGTGGCCGCCGGCAACCGGCTCACCGGGTTCGCGCAACGCGACGGCCGCCCGGCCGGCCCGGCGTCGTCGCTGCTGCTCGGCGTCGCGACGGGCCTGCTGTGGGCGCCGTGCGCCGGCCCAATCCTCGGCCTCGTGCTGACCGGCGCCGCGCTGCGCGGCGCGAGCGTCGCCACGACGCTGCTGCTCGTCGCGTATGCGGCCGGCGCGGCGACCTCGCTCGGCGTCGCGCTCGTGATCGGCGGCAAGGTGTTCGCGGCGATGAAGCGCTCGCTCGGCGCCGGTGAATGGATCCGGCGCGGGATCGGCGCGGCGCTTCTGGCCGGTGTCGGCGCGATCGCGCTCGGCCTCGACACGGGCGCCCTCGCGCAGTTGTCGACCGTCACCACGGGCGGGCTCGAAACGAAGCTCGTCGCTCGCCTCGGCGGGCGCTCGAACGGCGCGCCGGCAGCGTCGGCCGCCACCGGCGCGGCCGACGACGCGACGGGCGGCGCGATGATGGCCGCCGCGACGGATGGCGCGCAGGCCGGCGGCGCTGCAATGGCCGGCAGCGCGATGATACGCGCGGCCGGCGCGACCGCGGCCGCGCTGCCCGTCGAAGGCACGCTGCCGTCGCTCGACGGCGCGGTGCAGTGGCTGAACTCGCCGCCGCTGACGGCGGCCGGGCTGCGCGGCAAGGTCGTGCTGGTCGATTTCTGGACCTATTCGTGCATCAACTGCCTGCGCACGCTGCCGTACACGACCGCCTGGGCCCGCAAGTACGCGCCGTACGGGCTCGTCGTGATCGGCGTGCACGCGCCGGAGTTCGCGTTCGAGCGTGACATCGGCAACGTGAAGAAGGCCGTGCACGACCTCGGCATCGACTACCCGGTCGCGATCGACAACGGCTATTCGATCTGGCGCGCGTTCAACAACGAATACTGGCCCGCGCACTATTTCATCGATGCACAAGGGCGGATCCGCCATCACCACTTCGGCGAAGGCGAATACGCGCAGTCGGAACGCGCGATCCAGTCGCTGCTCGCCGAAGCCGGCCATCCGGACGCGCTGAACGTGCCGCTCGGGCTCGCCGGCGCACCCGCGAAAGGCGCGCTCGCGGCCGCCGATAGCGCGGACGTCCGTTCGCCCGAAACCTATGTCGGCTATGCGCGGGCGGAAAGCTTCGCGTCGCCGGGCGGCGTCGTGCGCGATGCGGCCCACCGCTACGACGTGCCGGCCCGGCCCGATCTGAACGACTGGGGTCTCGCGGGCACGTGGAACGTCGGCGCCGAACGCGCGTCGCTGGCCGCGCCGGATGGCCGGATCGTCTACCGCTTCCATGCGCGCGACCTGCACCTCGTGCTCGGCCCCGGCGCGAACGGCCGGCCTGTGCGCTTTCGCGTGACGCTGGACGGTGCGGCACCCGGCGCCGCGCATGGCGCCGACGTCGACGCGCAAGGCTACGGCACCGTCACCGGCCAGCGCCTGTATCAGCTCGTCCGTCAGCCCGGCGCGATCGCCGATCGCACGTTCGCGATCGAGTTCCTCGATCCGGGCGTCGATGCGTACGCCTTCACGTTCGGTTGAGCGCGCGCGCCGCCGTCATCCGGTCGCCGTCTTTTTTCAACGCATTCCGAAGGAGCAAAAAATGATCCCGATCCCTCCCCGCGACGCCGCCGCACGACGGCGCGCGATCGTGCTGCGCCGCATCGGCGCCATCGCCGTCGCGGCGGCGGCCGTGTTCGGCTACCAGCGCATCGTCCAGTCCGCCGAGCCGATGCGCACGGTGCCCGCACCGACGCTCGACGAAACGCCCGGCGCGTCGCACGACGAGACGGCCGTGTTCGCCGGCGGCTGCTTCTGGGGCGTGCAGGGCGTGTTCGAGCACGTGAAGGGCGTGAAGCAGGTCACCGCCGGCTATGCGGGCGGTGCGTCCGAAACCGCGCACTACGCGCTCGTCGGTTCGGGGCTGACGGGGCACGCGGAATCGGTGCGCATCGTCTACGACCCGACGCAGATCACCTACGGCCGGCTGCTGCAGGTGTTCTTCTCGGTCGCGCACGACCCGACCGAGCTGAACCGGCAAGGCCCCGACGAAGGATCGCAGTACCGCTCCGCGATCTTCCCGACCACCGCGCAGCAACGTGCCGTCGCGACCGCGTACATCGCGCAGCTCGGCGCCGCGCACGTGTTTCCGGCACCCGTCGTCACGCGCGTCGAGGCCTACAAGGGGTTCTATCCGGCCGAGGCCTATCATCAGAACTACCTCGAGCTGCATCCCGATGCGCCGTACATCGCGTTCAACGATCTGCCGAAGGTCGCCGGGCTGAAGCAGCGCTTCCCGGCGCTGTACCGGGCCGACCCGGTGCTGTGGCGCGAAGCGCGCTTATGAGCCGCTTGTGAGCCGCTTGTGAGCCGCTTGCGCGCCGCTCGCGACCGTCTGCCCGCGGCATGACGGCATGCCGGCCGCCGTACAGCCGCGCCGTGCGCCGCCACGCGTCGGCGGCGACCGCTTTGCGCCGCATCAACGAACCGGCGGACGCGATGCCGGGGCAAACCCGCATCGCGTCCGCCGCGGCCGGCAACTTCGCGTAGACTTCTCCTGATCCCCGCCGCACGATGCGGCACCCGGACCACCGGCCAGCCAGGAGGCGTCACGCATGCGCGCAGTGCCTTTGCCTGACAGCAATACCCTCGAAGAACCGTCCACCGGCACGGTCGTGCGCGACCTGCGCCGCGTGCCCATTCATCCCGATCACTGGTACCCGCTCGCCTGGTCGCGCGAGCTCAAGCGCGGCAAGACGCTCGGCGTGCGCTTCGCCGGCGAGCCGATCGTGCTCGTGCGCACCGAATCGGGCGCCGTGTATGCGCTCGAGGATCGTTGCGCGCACCGCCAGGTGCCGCTGCACGCGGGCGTCGTGAGCGGCGAAACGCTGCGCTGCTGCTATCACGGCTGGACCTACGCGTGCGACAGCGGCCGCTGCGTCGACGTGCCCTACCTCGGCCGCGAACGCTTGCCCAACGGCGTGCGCGCGTATCCGTGCCGCGAAGCGCACGGGCTGATCTTCGTGTTCCCGGGCGACGCCACGCTCGCCGACACGCGGCCGTTCCCCGCGCTCGAATCGGCGGACGATCGAGCGTTCAAGACACGCCGTTTCGGCCGCGAGGTCAAGTGCCACTACTCGTTCATGCACGAGAACCTGATGGACATGAACCATCAGTTCCTGCATCGCAAGCAGATGGGGCAGATGCGCGCACGCTCCGTGGGCCGCCGCCGCGGCGACGACTGGGTCGAGGTCGACTACACGTTCGCGCGGATGGAAGGCAAGCAGCCGGTCGGCGAGGCGCTCGTGTTCGGTTCGAGCAAGAAGCCCGGCGACCAGGCCAACAAGAGCGTGATGACGGTGCGCACCGAGTATCCGTACCAGACGCTGCGGATCCGGTCGAGCGAAGGCACGCTCGTGATGGACCTGTGGATCGTCTACGTGCCGCTCGACGCGGAGCAGCGCACCAACCGCACGTTCGGGCTGCTGTCGATCCACAAGCCCGGCATCCCGTTCGCACTCGATCTCGCGTGGCCGCTGCTCGTGTGGTTCACCGAGCGCATCTTCCGCGAGGATCGCTGGATCGTCGAACGGGAGCAGGAAGCGCATGACCGGCAGGGCGCCGACTGGAACCACGAGGTGTTCCCGGTCATCAACGAGCTGCGCGACCTGCTGCGCCAGTGCGGCGCGCGCACCGTGATCCCGATCCGCGACGCGCGTGACAGCGCATGAGGCGACGCGCGCGGCTCGCCTCGGCGCGTGCGGTTACAGCATGAACGCACCCGGCAGCAACGCGCTGGCCGTCGTGATCTCGACGGCCCCTTTCAGGTTGGCGAGAATCACCTCGATGTCGGGCTTGCCGATCTCGACGATCACCTGGCGGCATGCGCCGCACGGCGCGATCGGGCCGTCCGTGTCGCCGACGACCGCGAGCCGCGCGAAATCCCCCGGCCGATAGCCGGCGGCGATCGCCGCGAACATCGCCGTGCGCTCCGCGCAATTGCACAGTCCGTACGACGCGTTCTCGACGTTGCAGCCGTGGAAAACCGTCCCGTCGCGCGCTTGCAGCGCCGCGCCGACCTTGAAGCGCGAATACGGCGCATACGCGCGTTCGCGCGCTGCCTTCGCCTGTTCGATCAGTTCGTCTCGTTCCATCTGTGATATCTCCCTGAGCAGAGGTCAGCCGATCTGCTGATAAAGGGTCGGCGGCGGCTCGCCCGTGTCGCCGAGCACGTAGCTGCGCGTAATCATGTCGATCGCATGCGCGGCCGTTGCGTCGTCGCGGGCGTGCACGAAGCCGAGCGGCTCGCCGGCCTCGATGCGCTGCCCGATCTCCGCGAGCGCCGACAGGCCGACGCTGACGTCGATCGCGTCCTCCGCGCGCGTACGGCCGCCGCCGAGCGCGACCACCGCCAGCCCGAGCGCGCGGCAATCGACACGCTGCACCACGCCGCTCGCGGGCGCCGGGACCGGCACGATCACCGCTGCGCGTGCCAGGTGCCGCGCGGGCGCGTCGATCAGGTCGGCCGGGCCGCCGAGCGCGACGACCATGCGTGCGAAACGCTCGGCCGCCGCGCCTGAATCGAGCGCCTGCTGCAGTTTCTCGCGCGCGTGCGCGGCATCGCGCGCCAGCCCGCCGGTCACGAGCAGTTCCGCCGACAGCGCCATCGTCACGTCGTGCAACCGCGCGGGACGCGACTTGCCCGTCAGGTAGTCGATCGCGCACGCGACCTCGAGCGCATTGCCCGCGCACGGCGCGAGCGACTGGTTCATGTCGGTGAGAATCGCGGTCGTCTTCATGCCGGCGCCGTTGCCGACGTCGACGATGCTGCGGGCCAGTTCCGCCGATTTCTCCGCGGTCGGCATGAACGCGCCGGAGCCGACCTTGACGTCCATCACGAGCCCGTCGAGCCCCGCGGCAAGCTTCTTCGACAGGATCGACGCGGTGATCATCGCCACCGATTCGACGGTCGCCGTCACGTCGCGGATCGCATAGATGCGCTTGTCGGCCGGCGCGAGCCGCGCGGTCTGCCCGATGATCGCGACGCCGACCTCGCGCACCGTGCGGCGAAACGCGTCCGTATCGGGCATCACGTCGTAGCCGGGAATCGCGCTCAGCTTGTCGAGCGTGCCGCCGGTGTGACCGAGCCCGCGCCCCGAGATCATCGGCACGTAGCCGCCGCACGCGGCGACCATCGGCCCGAGCATCAACGACACGACATCGCCGACGCCGCCCGTCGAATGCTTGTCGATCACCGGGCCGCCGAGATCGAGCGCGCGCCAGTCGAGCACGTCGCCCGAATCGCGCTGCGCGAGCGTCAGCGCGACGCGCTCGTCCGTGCTCAGGTCGTTGAAATACACGGCCATCGCGAACGCGGCCACCTGGCCCTCGGTCACGCTGCCGTCGGTCACGCCGCGCACGAACGCGGCCATGCCGTCGCGATCGAGCGGCTGCCCGTCGCGCTTCCTGCGAATGAATTCCTGCGGTAGAAACATCGTTGCCTCGTTTCGATCGGTCGGGGTCGACTGCACGGTTTCGGGCCTGTTCACGCCAATAACGGGTTTGCGCTGGCCCTAATGCAGCGAGAAAAACAGGCCGGCAATCGCCGCGCTCATCAGGTTCGACAGCGTCGCGGCCGTCAGCGCGCGCAAGCCGAGCCGCGCGACGTCCGAGCGGCGCTCGGGCGCGACCGCGCTGAAGCCGCCGGCGAGAATCGCGATCGACGAGAAGTTCGCAAAGCCGCACAGCGCGAACGACACGATCGCGAGCGTCTTCGGGTCGAGCACCTGCAGGCCGGCCGCCGCCGCGTGCGCGCCGCCCTTCAGGTACGGCGACAGGTCGCCGTATGCGACGAATTCGTTGAAGATCAGCTTCTCGCCGATGAAGTTGCCGGCCAGCGCCGCGTCGTGCCACGGCACGCCGATGATCCACGCGAGCGGCGCGAACAGGTGGCCGATGATGCCGACCAGCGTGACTTGCGGGAAGCCCGCGAACGCGGCCGCGCCGCCGACGATCAGGTTCATCAGCGCGATGAGCCCGACGAACGCGATCAGCATCGCGCCGACGTTGATCGCGATGCGCAGGCCGACCGATGCGCCGGACGCCGCGGCCTCGATCACGTTGGCGGCACGCTTGTCGTCGAAATCGAGGCCGTCGACCACCACGCGGCTCGGCTCGACGGTCGGAAACAGCAGCTTGCCGAACAGCAGCCCGCCCGGCACCGCCATGAACGACGCCGCGAGCAGGTACTCCATCTTCACGCCGAGGCCGGCGTAGCCGACCAGCACCGAGCCCGCGACCGACGCCATGCCGCTCGCCATCACCGTGAAGATCTCGGCGCTCGTCATGTTGCGCACGAACGGCTTCACGAGCGCGGGCATCTCGCTTTGCCCGAGGAAGATCGTCGCGACGGCCGAGCACGCTTCGATGCGGCTCACGCCCAGCACTTTCGCGAGCCCCGCCCCGAGGATCGCGACGATCCACTTCATCACGCCGATGTAGTACAGCACCGAGATCAGCGCGGTGACGAAGATGATCATCGGCAGCACGCGCAGGCCGAACACGAACCCGCCGTCGCCGAACAGCTGGAACATGCGCGCGTCGACCAGCCCGCCGAACACGAACGCGATGCCGTGATTGCCCATGTCGAGCACGCGATTGACGCCGTTCGCGGCCGCGGCCAGCGCCGTGCGGCCCGACGGCACGAACAGCACGAGCGCGCCGATCGCGAACTGCGTGAGCAGCGCGGCGATCATGGTCCGCGCACTGACCGCGCGGCGGTTGTTCGACAGCAGATACGCGACCAGCAACAGAAACAGCATACCGAGGAGACTGCGCAGAATATCCACCTTATGCTCCTTTCTCACTATTTGAACTGTCCGGCGGGCGGCCCGTGCCCGCGACCCGCGTGATCGGGTGGGTGGATGTTACTCGCTCGGCATGCACGCCGGCAACGTCGCCAAAATCGCCGCGATCAACGACGTCGATCGTTTCCTTTTTCGTTCTTCACCAACTTGATCAGTTGTTCTACCTACCCCATCGAAAACGCGCGCGGGGCGTGCCGTTCGAACGGGCACGCCCCGCGCGACACGCGTTCGTTCAACCTGCGCGTTCGACCGGATGCGGCTCGCGCAGCCGGTTCGCGATCCGCGCGGCCTCGTAATAGCCGGCCGCCGGCGGGCGCTTCAGGTAGCGGCCCGCGCCGCGCACCGCGCGCAATTCGCCGTCGGCCCACGCGAGTGCGCCGCGCGTGAGCGTGTGCGTCGCGACGCCCTGCACCGTCATCCCCTCGAATACGTTGAAGTCGACCTGCTGGTGATGCGTCTTCGCCGAGATCGTCTTCGTCGCGGCCGGATCCCACACGACGAGGTCGGCATCGGCGCCGACCTGCACGGCGCCCTTGCGCGGATACAGGTTGAAGATCTGCGCGGCATTCGTCGACGTGATCCGCACGAACTCGTTCGGCGTGATGCGGCCGTGATTCACGCCGTGATGCCACAGCACCGACATGCGATCCTCGACGCCGCCGCAGCCGTTCGGAATCTTCGTGAAATCGTCGCGGCCCATCGCCTTCTGCGATGCGCAGAATACGCAGTGATCGGTCGCCGTCGTATGCAATTGCCCCGACTGCAGCCCGCGCCACAGCGCCTCGCGATGCTCGGCCGAGCGAAACGGCGGGCTCATCACGTGGGCCGCCGCGCGCGTCCAGTCCGGATCGCGATAGACGGCCTCGTCGATCACGAGGTGGCCCGGCAGCACTTCGCCGAACACGCGCAGCCCTTCGCTGCGCGCGCGCGTGATCACGTCCACCGCGTCCTTCGCCGATACGTGCACGATATACACGGGCACGCCGAGCACCTGCGCGATGCGGATCGCGCGGTTCGCGGCCTCGCCTTCCACCTCCGGCGGCCGCGACAGCGGATGCGCCTCCGGCCCCGTGATCCCGCGCGCGAGCAGCGCCTTCTGCAGCTGGAACACGAGCTCGCCGTTCTCCGCGTGCACGGTCGGCAGCGCGCCGAGTTCGAGCGAACGCGTGAAGCTGTTCACGAGAATCTCGTCGTCGGCCATGATCGCGTTCTTGTACGCCATGAAGTGCTTGAAGCTCGATACGCCATGTTCGCGCACGAGCGTCCCCATGTCGCGGTGCACGCTGTCGTCCCACCATGTCACGGCCACGTGAAATCCGTAGTCGGCCGCCGCCTTCTCGGCCCAGCCGCGCCATTCGCGGAACGCGTCCATCAACGGCTGCTTCGGGCTCGGAATCACGAAGTCGATGATGCTCGTCGTGCCGCCCGACAGCCCGGCCGCGGTACCCGAGTAGAAATCGTCGCTCGCGGTCGTGCCCATGAACGGCAGCTCCATGTGCGTGTGCGGGTCAATGCCGCCCGGCATCACGTACTGGCCGTGCGCGTCGACGACGGTCGCGCCGGCCGGCGCGTCGATCCGCTCCGCGATCTGCAGGATCGTGCCGCCGTCCTGCGGGTCCGCGCAAAGCACATCCGCGCGATAGGAACGGTCCGCATCGACCACGGTGCCGCCACGAATCAGGATTGCCATTTCGTTGCCTCCTCGTTGACTGTCGGGTGCCGCATGTCGCGCCTGAGCCGTCTCCGGCTCGCGCGTCATGCGCTCGCGATCTGCGCGCGCTGTCCGGCGCGCCACTTCATCCAGGTGCCGTACACGCCGGACGCCAGCACGAGGCCGACGAACCACGCGTACGTGTAAAGCGTGTTGAAGAACGCCGGCACGTTCGGGAACGTCGCCGGAAACGCCGTATGCAGGAAGCCCGGCAGGTTGGGCAGCACGCCGATCGCGAGCGCGGCCAGCGCGGCCGGATTCCAGCCGCGCGCGTAGCTGAAGCCGCCGCGCTCGTCGAACAGCGCGCGCGTGTCGAGCTGCGTGCCGCGAATCAGGAAATAGTCGACCATCAGGATGCCGGCGACCGGCCCGAGCAGCGCCGAATAGCCGACCAGCCAGGTGAAGATGTAGCCGTCCGTCGTCGCGAGGATCTTCCACGGCATCATCACGATCGCGATCGTCGCGGTGATCATCCCGCCCGCGCGGTACGAGATCGCCTTCGGCCACAGGCTCGAGAAGTCGTATGCGGGGCCGACGAGATTCGCGGCGAGGTTGCAGCACATCGTGTCGAGCGTCAGGATCACGAGCGCGATGCCCACGCCGATGCCCGTCATCCGGCTCGTCAGGTCGATCGGATCCCAGATGGCGTTGCCGTAGATCACGACGGTCGCCGACGTCACGACGACCGACACCACCGACAGCAGCGCCATCGGCACCGGCAGCCCGAGCGACTGCCCGATCATCTGGTCGCGCTGCGAATGCGCGAAGCGCGTGAAGTCGGGAATGTTCAGCGCGAGCGTCGCCCAGAAGCCGACCATCGCGGTCAGGCCCGGCCAGAACGTCGCCCAGAAGAGCCCCGCCTTCTTGCCGCCCGCGGCGAACTGCGACGGCGCCGACAGCATCGAGCCGACGCCGCCCGCCTTCGACGTCGCCCACCACACGAGCGCCACGCACATCACGACCTTGATCGGCGCGGACCAGCTTTCGAGCCAGCGGATCGAATCGGTGCCGTGCAGGATGAAGTACAACTGCAGCGCCCAGAACACGAGGAAGCACGCGAGCTGCCCGAACGAGATCCCGACGACGGGCAGCGCCGCGCCGTGCAGCGCGTTGCCGGTCAGGATGTTCAGCAGCGTGTAGATCGCACTGCCGCCGAGCCAGGTCTGGATGCCGTACCAGCCGCACGCGACGATCGCACGCAGCAGCGCCGGCAGCTTCGCGCCCTGCGTGCCGAACGACGCGCGCACGAGCACCGCGTACGGAATCCCGTGCTTCGCACCCGCATGGCCGATCAGCAGCATCGGCACGAGCACGATCAGGTTGCCGAGCAGCACCGTCATCACCGCCTGCCACGGCGACATGCCTTCCTGGATCAGCCCGGCCGCGAGCATGTACGACGCGATGTTCATCACCATCCCGACCCACAGCGCCGCGAAGTGGTACCACTTCCACGTGCGCTGCGCCGGCGTCGTCGGCGCGAGGTCGTCGTTGTACAGGCTGCCGCCGTGCGCCGCGGCGCTGTCGGGATCGGCGGGAATCGCTGCTGGTTTCATTGGACGCGCTCCACGAAAACGTCGGTGCCGGTATCGTGCGATGCCGGCCCGGGGAAACGAAAAGCGGCGGTGCAAGATCTCTCGCGCCGCCGGACGCCGGTCAAGCCGCCTTCGCGTGCTTCTCGGGCGCGGCCGCCGGGCCGCCGCTCGAACCGGCTTCCGCGCTCGCCGGATTGTTCGGATGCGTGGTCCAGTTCGCGTAGTCGCCCGAGTCGACGCGCTCCATCGTGATGCATTGCTCGACCGGACACACATGCATGCAAAGATTGCACCCGACGCATGCCGAATCGACCACTTCGAAATGCCGCACGCCGTCCTTCGTCGCCGTGATCGCCTGGTGCGACGTGTCCTCGCACGCGATATGGCACAGCCCGCACTGGATGCAGCGGTCCTGGTCGATGCGCGCCTTGATGTCGTACTTCAGGTTCAGGTATTTCCAGTCCGTCACGTTCGGCACCGCGCGGCCGCGGATGTCGTCGAGCGTCGCGTAGCCCTTCTCGTCCATCCAGTTCGCCAACCCATCGACGAGATCCGACACGATCCGGAAACCGTAGTGCATCGCGGCGGTGCACACCTGCACGCTGCCGGCGCCGAGCACCATGAACTCGGCCGCGTCGCGCCACGACGAGATGCCGCCGATGCCCGAGATCGGCAGATTCGGTGTTTGCGGATCGCGTGCGATCTCCGCGACCATGTTCAGCGCGATCGGCTTGACCGCCGGGCCGCAATAGCCGCCGTGCGTGCCCTTGCCGTCGACGGTCGGCATCGGCGCCATCTGGTCGAGATCGACCGCGACGATCGAGTTGATCGTGTTGATCAGCGACACGCCGTCCGCGCCGCCCTTGTACGCGGCGCGCGAACCCATCCGGATGTCGCTGATGTTCGGCGTGAGCTTCACGAGGCACGGCAGCTTCGTGCCCTCCTTCACCCAGCGCGTGACCATCTCGACGTATTCGGGCACCTGCCCGACCGCCGCGCCCATCCCGCGCTCGCTCATCCCGTGCGGGCAACCGAAGTTGAGTTCGACCGCGTCGGCCCCGGTATCCTCGACGAGCGGGAGGATCCATTTCCAGTCGCGCTCGTTGCACGGCACCATCAGCGACACGATCAGCGCACGGTCCGGCCAGTCGCGCTTCACCTGCGCGATCTCTTTCAGGTTCACGTCGAGCGGACGGTCGGTGATCAGCTCGATGTTGTTCAGCCCCGCGATGCGCTGGCCGTTCCACTGCACCGCGCCATAGCGCGAACTGACGTTGACGACGTGCGGATCGAGCCCGAGCGTCTTCCACACGACGCCGCCCCAGCCCGCCTCGAACGCGCGATTGACGTTGTAGGCCTTGTCGGTGGGCGGCGCGGACGCCAGCCAGAAGGGGTTCGGCGAAGCGATGCCTGCGATGGTGCAGCGAAGGTCGGCCATGTTCGGCTCCGTGAGAATGGGGTCGTGTTCGGTGTGCTGACGATGCGTCGCGCGTTCAGGCCGCCTTCGCGTCGCGCGCCGCGAGCGTCGCGTCGATCGACGCGGCCGCGCGCTTGCCGTCCTGCACGGCCTGCACCGTCAGGTCGATGCCGCCCGTCGCCGCGCAGTCGCCGCCGGCCCATACGTCCGGCAGCGCCGTGCGCCCGTCCGCGTCCACCGCGATGCGCGTGCCGTCCGCGGTCAGCAGCGCGGCCGCGATACCGTCCGGCGCCAGCGTCTGGCCGATCGCCTTGAGCACCATGTCCGCGTCGACGGTGAAGCGCTCGCCCGATGCGGCTTCGAATTCGACAGCGGTCACCTGCCCGTTCGTCCCGGCCATCCGCACCGGCTTCGCGTGCGTGACGAGCGTGACGCCGCTCTTCTGCGCGAACTCGCGCTCGGCCCACGTCGCGCTCATCGCGTCCACGCCGCGCCGGTACACCATCGTCACGCGCTCCGCGCCGAGCTTGCGGCTCTGTACCGCCGCGTCGATCGCCGTATTGCCGCCACCGATCACGACCACGCGCCGCCCGACCGGCACGTTCTCGAGCCCGTCGGCCTGCCGCACCTGCTCGATGAAATCGACCGCGTTCATCACGCCGCTCAATTGCTCGCCGTCGATCGCGAGCGTCCGCACGCCGCCCAGCCCCATCGCGAGAAAGACCGCATCGTGCTGCTCGCGCAATGCATCGAGCGTCACGTCGCGTCCGATCGCCACGCCCGTTTCCAGCGCGATGCCGCCCACCGACAGCAGCCACTCGACTTCGCGCTGCGCGAAATCGTCGACCGTCTTGTACGCGGCGATCCCGTATTCGTTGAGGCCGCCGGCCTTCGGGCGCGCATCGAACAGCGTGACGCGGTGCCCGGCGAGCGCGAGCCGGTGCGCGCACGCGAGCCCGGCCGGCCCCGCGCCGACCACCGCCACATGACGGCCCGTCTCGGGCGCGCGCCGGAACTGCACGGCGCCGGTCTCCATCGCCCAGTCGGTCGCGTGCCGCTGCAGCGCGCCGATCGCGACCGGCTGCGCATCCTGATGGTTGCGCACGCACGCGCCTTCGCACAGGATCTCGGTCGGGCACACGCGTGCGCACATCCCGCCGAGCGGATTCGCGGACAGGATGTCGGTCGCGGCGCCCTTCAGGTTGCCGTTGCCGATCTTGCGGATGAAGCTCGGGATGTCGATCTGCGTGGGGCACGCGTGCACGCACGGCGCGTCGTAGCAGTAATGGCAGCGGCTGGCCGCCGCGGCCGCGGCAGTCGGATCGAGCAGCGGCGCGATATCGGCGAATTCGCACGAGAGTTGCGTGGACGACAGACGATGCGCGGCGATATCGCCGGTTGGCTGGGTGGTCATACGCGTTCCTTCGACTGGGTGGAGACAAAGCCGCCCCCGCCGGCTGCGGATGCACAGTCGGGGCGGTCATGCTTAGGAATGCAAATGCCTGATGCGATGCAGCCTCGCGGCTGCTACGGGCGGCCCGTCATGAGGCCGGCTCGCACGCACGCGACAGCATCGCGTGCAGCAGTACGTTCGCGCCGGCCTCGATCCATGCGGGCGTCGCGTCCTCGATCTCGTTGTGGCTGATGCCGTCGACGCAGGGCACGAACACCATCGACGTCGGCGCGACCTGCGCCAGATAGCACGCGTCATGCCCCGCGCCCGACACGATGTCGCGATGCGAGTAGCCGAAGCGGTCGGCCGCATCGCGCACCGCGGCGATGCAGGCGGGATCGAATGCCACGGGCTTGTAGTAGAAAATCTGCTCGAGTTCGGTGTCGAGCCCGATGTCGCCCGCGATGCGCGCGACGCCGTCGCGCAGCGCCGCGTCCATCTTCGCAAGCACGGCGTCGTCCGGATGACGGAAATCGACGGTGAAGAACACGCGCCCCGGAATCACGTTGCGCGAATTCGGGTGGACCTGCATCATGCCGACCGTCGCGCAGCCGAACGGCGCATGATCGAGGCCGATCCGGTTCACGAGATCGACCACGCGCGACGCGCCGAGCAACGCGTCGCGGCGGCGCGGCATCGGCGTCGGCCCCGCGTGCGCTTCCTGCCCGATGAACGTGATCTCGTACCAGCGCTGCCCCTGCGCGTCGGTCACGACGCCGATCGTCTTGCATTCCGCTTCGAGAATCGGCCCCTGCTCGATATGCAGTTCGAACGCCGCATGCAGCTTGCGCCCGCCGCACGGCACGTCGCCCGCGTAGCCGATGCGTGCCAGTTCTTCGCCGATCGTCTTGCCGTCGACATCCTTGCGCGACAACCCGTATTCGAGCGGGAACACGCCCGCGAACACGCCCGATGCGACCATCGCGGGCGCGAAGCGCGAACCTTCCTCGTTGGTCCAGATCACGACCTCGACCGGATGCTCGGTCTCGACGCCGTGATCGTTCAGACTGCGAATCACTTCCAGGCCGCCGAGCACGCCGTAGATGCCGTCGAAACGCCCGCCGGTCGGCTGCGAATCCGCATGCGAGCCCGTGACGACCGGCGCCGCGTCGGCCACGCGGCCCGCGCGGCGCATGAACACGTTGCCCATCGTATCGACCGTCACCGTGCAGCCGGCGGCCTTCGCCCAACTGACGATCAGGTCGCGGCCGGCCTTGTCGAGATCGGTCAGCGCGAGGCGGCACACACCGCCTTTCGGCGTCGCGCCGATCTTCGCGACTTCCATCAGGCTCTCCCACAATCGCTTGCCGTCGACCTTGATCGACGTGTCGAAAGCTGCCCGCTTCACTGTTTCCGATACCGCGTTCATTCGTATCGCTCCTGTGGGGTCGTGATGTCGTCAGCCCGGTCCGTGCCGGTGCATGCAAGGCCTGTTTCGGGGCACGCCGCGCGGTTGCGGTGCAAGCCCCATCGGTTCGTGAAACGCATCAAATCCTGTCCGATTGGACAGGTTTTAGACGATCAAAATGACCAGCGCAACGTCTTTCTTGCGTGATGCGGCGGAGCGAGAAACGTGCCACCGCAACGCAGCATCGTCGCGAACGCGCGGTATCGCCATGCGTGCGTGCGACGTGAATCAGCGGCTAGAATGAAGCCCAACGCGGCATGGCCGCCGCGCGAGGGTAACGATGAGACATGACGAGGCGGCAATCGAAGCCACCGACCGGGACGAAACGCCGGTGCCTTTGCGGCGACGCAAGGCGCACATTCGCGAGTCCAACGAAGCACATCTGCTCGCCTGTGCGGAGGCCGTCTTCGCGGAACGCGGGCTCGCCGGCGCCAGCACCGCGATGATCGCGGAGCGCGCCGGCCTGCCGAAGGCGAATGTGCACTACTACTTCCCGACCAAGCTTGCGTTGTACCGCCGCGTGCTCGACGACCTGTTCGAGGAATGGCATCGCGCGGCCGGCTCGTTCGAGACCGACGACGATCCGGTCGAAGCGATCGGCAGCTACGTGCGCGCGAAGATGGCGCTGTCGCAGCGGCGCCCGCTCGGCTCGAAGGTCTGGGCCAACGAGATCATCCACGGCGCGGAGCACATGCAGGACATCCTGTCGCAACGCGTGAAGCCGTGGTTCGAGGCGCGCGTCGAGGTGATCGAAGGCTGGATCGCGCGCGGGTTGCTCGCGCCGATCGACCCGCACGCGCTGATGTACCTGATCTGGGCGACCACGCAGCACTACGCGGATTTCGACGCGCAGATTCGCGCGCTGAGCGGCAAGCGCGCGTTCACGAAGAAGGCGTTCGACGACAAGACCGAACAGGTCGTGCAACTCGTGATTCGCGCGTGCGGCGCGGTGTCGCCGCATGTGAAGCCGTAACGCGATACGGCGATCCGCCGAATGAAAACGGGCGGCGCGTACCGCACGGCATGATCCGTGCGATACGCGCCGCCCTTGATGCCACGTGCCTGCGTGTGAACGACGCGATACGTGATGCGACGTGTTACGCGATGCGCTCGATCGCGACCGCCGTCGCTTCGCCGCCGCCGATGCACAGCGATGCGATGCCGCGCGTCAGCCCGTACGTTTCGAGTGCGGCCAGCAGCGTCACCATCACGCGCGCACCCGATGCGCCGATCGGATGCCCGAGCGCGCACGCGCCGCCGTGCACGTTCACCTTTTCGTGCGGCAGGTCGAGGTCGCGCATCGCGGCCATCGGCACCACCGCGAACGCTTCGTTGATCTCGAACAGGTCGACGTCGCGCAGGTTCCAGCCGGTTTTCTCCGACAGCTTGCGCAGCGCGCCGATCGGCGCGGTCGCGAACAGGCCGGGCTGGTCCGCATAAGTCGAATGCCCGACGATCACGGCCTTCGGCGTGAGGCCGAGACGCTCGGCTTCCGAGCGGCGCATCATCACGAGCGCGGCCGCGCCGTCCGAGATCGACGATGCGTTCGCGGCCGTCACCGTGCCGCCGTCGCGGAACGCCGGCTTGAGCGTCGGGATCTTGTCGAGCTTCGCCTTGCCCGGCTGCTCGTCGATCGACACGACGCTTTCCGTCTTGCCGGCCTTCACGGTCACCGGCGCGATCTCCGACACGAAACGCCCTTGCGCGATCGCGCGCTGCGCCCGCGTCAGCGACGCGATCGCGAACGCGTCCTGCGCTTCGCGCGTGAACCGGTACGCCTGCGCGCAGTCCTCGGCGAAGGTGCCCATCAAGCGGCCTTTTTCATACGCGTCCTCGAGCCCGTCGAGGAACATGTGGTCGAGCACCTGCCCGTGACCCATGCGCATGCCCGCACGCGCCTTCGGCAGCAGGTACGGCGCATTCGTCATGCTCTCCATTCCGCCCGCCACGGCCACGCCCGCCGAACCCGCCAGCAGCAGGTCGTGCGCGAACATCGCGGCCTTCATCCCCGAACCGCACATCTTGTTGACCGTGGTCGCGCCCGCCGCGAGCGGCAGCCCGGCCTTCAGCGCGGCCTGACGCGCGGGCGCCTGCCCCTGGCCGGCCGGCAGCACGCAGCCGAACACGATTTCGTCGATACGCTCGGCCGGCACGTTCGCGCGCTCGAGCGCCGCGCGAATCGCCACCGCGCCGAGGTCGCTCGCGCTGGCCGCCGCCAGGTCGCCCTGAAAACCGCCCATCGGCGTGCGCGCCGCACCCACGATTACGATCGGATCCTGAGTCGTCATGATTCGCTTCCTCCAGTGTCAGCGCGGTGCCATGCGCAACGCGCCATCGAGACGGATGACTTCGCCGTTCAGCATCGTGTTCTCGGCGATATGGCGCACCAGCGCCGCAAATTCTTCCGGGCGGCCGAGCCGCGGCGGGAACGGCACGCTCTTGCCGAGCGCGTCCTGCACGTCCTGCGGCATGCCGGCCATCATCGGCGTCGCGAAGATGCCGGGCGCAATCGTCACGACGCGAATGCCGAAGCGCGCGAGCTCGCGCGCGATCGGCAGCGTCATGCCCACCACGCCGCTCTTCGACGCCGCATACGCGGCCTGTCCGATCTGCCCGTCGAACGCCGCGACCGACGCCGTATTGACGATCACGCCGCGCTCGCCTTCCGCGTCGGCGTCCTGCTTCGACATCGCTTCGGCGGCCAGCCGGATCATGTTGAACGTGCCGACGAGGTTGATCGACACCGCACGCGCGAAGCGGTCCAGCGAATGCGGGCCGTCGCGGCCGACGACCTTCTCGCCCGGCGCGACGCCCGCGCAGTTGACGAGCACGTCGACGCGGCCGAATGCGTCACGCGCGGCCGCGACGGCCGCCTGGCCGTCCGCTTCGCTCGTGACGTCGGTCTTCACGAAGCGCGCGGCCGCGCCGAGTTCGTTGGCAACGCCTGCGCCCGCCTCTTCATTGATGTCCAGCAGCACGGCCTTGCCGCCTTGCGCGACGACCATGCGCGCCACCGCGGCGCCGAGGCCGGAACCTGCGCCCGTAATCAGAAAAACGCGATCCTCGATATTCATTCGCAGTCCGTATTCAGGGTTGAGCGGCCTTCTCGGCTTCCATCTTGCGCAACACGAAGCGCTGGATCTTGCCGCTCGGGGTTTTGGGTAATGCGTCGACAAAGTCGATCGCACGCGGATAAGCGTGAGCGGACAGCCGCCGCTTCACATGCTGACTCAATTCCTCGGCCAGTTCCGGCGTGCCGTCGAACCCTTTCGACAGGACGACGAACGCCTTCACGATCTCCGTGCGCTCGGGGTCCGGCACGCCGATCACGGCGACTTCGCTGACCGCCGGATGCTCGATCAGCGCGCTTTCCACGTCGAACGGGCCGATCCGGTAGCCGGACGACGTGATCACGTCGTCCGCACGGCCGATGAAGCTCACGGCGCCGTCCGGCTCCAGCTCGACGTTGTCGCCGGTCCGGTAGTAGCCGCCCGCGATCGCCGGCGTGTCCTGTTGCCAGTAGCCGCGGAACCACAGCAGCGGCGAGCGCGCGATGTCGACCGCGAGGTCGCCGGGCTCGCCCGGGCCGAGCTCGCGGCCCGCTTCGTCGAGCACCGCGACACGGTAGCCCGGCATCGCGAAACCGGCGGACCCGACGTGCACCACGTGCGCGAGGCCGTGATGGTTGTTCACGACCATCCCGAGTTCGGTCTGGCCGTAGTGATCGTGGATCGGCGCGCCGAGCGCCGTGTCGAACCAGCGCACGACTTCCGGATTCAGCGGTTCGCCCGCGCTGCTCACGACGCGCAGCTTGCCCTTCACGCGCGCGGCCGCTTCCGGCCCGGCCGCCATCAGCATGCGGAACGCGGTCGGCGAGCCCGCGAGGCTCGTGATGCCGAGCCGTTCGATCACGTCATACGTGCTGTCGACCGTGAAGCTGCCCTCGTAGAGCGTCGTCGCATGGCCGAGCACCAGCGGGCCCGTGATCGCGTAATAGAGGCCGTACGCCCAGCCCGGATCGGCGATGTTCCAGAACCGGTCGCCGGCGCGCAGGTCGACCGCTTCGCGCATGTACGCGCCGAACGCGAGCAGCGCGTACAGCGGCACCGGCACCCCCTTCGGCAAGCCTGTCGTGCCCGACGTCGACATCATCATGAACAGGTCCGACCCCTTGCGCGGCACGGGCTCGAACGTATCGGGCTGCGCGTCGAGCGCGGCCCGGAAATCGATGTCGCCGTCCGCCAGCGTGGCGCCCGCTTCGCACACCGTCGCCACCGGCGGGCAATCGACGATTTCGTCGAGCTTCGCGCGATTCGCGACGTTGGTCACGACGAGCCGCGCGCCGCTCATGCGCAACCGGTGCTCGATCGCCTTCGGGCCGAATGCGGTAAACAGCGGCTGGTACACGGCGCCCGCGCGCCACGTGCCGAGGATCGTCGCGACAAGCTCCGGCGTGCGCGGCAGCAGGCCGGCCACCACGTCGCCCGGCTTCACGCCCTGCGCGGCGAGCAGGTTCGCGACCCGGGCCGACAACGCCTGCATCCGAGCGAACGTGAAGCGGTGGTGCTCCCCGCCGGCGTCGATCCAGTCGAGCGCGATCGCATCCGCCTTCGCGTGCCGGTCGCAGCATTCGACACAGGCATTCAGGCCGCGCTCCAGGTCGCCGCCCAGGTGTGCGGCGGCGGTCTCGATACTGAACCGGGCCACGGCGTCGGCGTAGGCCGGCACCGCCCGGGCGGTAGCTCCTTCAGGCATGCGTGTCTCCTGTACGTTATGGCCGCCGGCGAGCCAAGGGCGCGACGGGGATACATCGATAGTAGACAGCCCCCACATTGCAATCAATGACAAACGGAATCTAGAATCGTGATCGCTTTTGCCATGTCGGGGGACGCTGAAAAATGGGGCCGCAGATGATTTCGCCGGATTTCGTCGACGATGCGCTCGCGTGCCTGCGCCGGCGCGGCCTGCCGACGGCGCCCGTGCTGCATGCCGCGGGGCTGCCGCTCGCCGTGCGCGAGCCCGTCACGCCACAGCAGTACGGCCGGCTGTGGCTCGCGATCGCCGGCGCGCTCGACGACGAATTTTTCGGGCTTGCCGCGCGCCCGATGCGGCGCGGCAGCTTCACGCTGCTGTGTCACGCGGTGCTGCATGCCGGCACGCTCGACAAGGCACTGCGGCGCGCGCTGCAGTTCTTGCGGATCGTGCTCGACGAGCCGCATGGCGAACTCGTCGTGGCCGACGGGCAGGCGCAGATCGTGCTGGCGCAATCCGGGGCGCCGTACCCCGCGTTCGCGTACCGGACGTTCTGGCTGATCCTGCTCGGCGTCGCATGCTGGCTGATCGGCCGGCGCATCCCGCTGCAGCGCATCGATTTCGCGTGCCCGAGCCCCGGCCAGCGCAGCGACTATCACCAGTTCTTCGGCGTACCCGTGCATTTCGACCGGCCCGACAGCCGGCTCGCGTTCAACGCCGCGTATCTCGCGCTGCCGACGATCCGTTCGGAGCAGGCGCTGAGGACTTTCCTGCGCGGCGCACCCGGCAATCTCCTCGTGCGCTACCGGCACGACACTGGCTGGGTCGCGAAGACCCGCGCGCACCTGAAGGCGCTACCGGCCGCCGAATGGCCCGATTTCGACACGCTGGCCGCGCGCCTCGACACGACGCCCGCGACGCTGCGGCGGCGGTTGCGCAGCGAAGGGCAAAGCTTCGCGGGGATCAAGGACGAGTTGCGCGGCGCGCTCGCCCAGTCGCTGCTGCGCGGGCACGCGCTGAGCGTCGCGGAGATCGCGGCCGAACTCGGCTTCACCGAGCCGAGCGCGTTTCATCGCGCGTTCCGGAAATGGACGGGCACGAGCCCCGGCGCATTTCGGCGCGACGTGCATGCGGCGAAGGCCGAGTCTTGACTGGCAGGGGGACGCGGAGCGTCTCGTCATGTGTCGTCGTTACGCGTAGGTCTGGTTTCGTCTGCGTGTCGGTGCGAATCTGCGTGGCGCTCATCGCACCGCGGAGCGCACATGACGTTGCGCCCTGTTCCGTCCGACCACATACTGATCGGCAACCCGAACAAGGTGGCGTCGATGGTGAATGTCGATGGAAGCGCCGCTTCGATCTTCGGCGTGATCGGAACGGCCGTGTCGCTGCTGGCAGCGATCCCTTACGCGCTCGCGATCTGCCGGCGCATCGTTCGCCCGCATCTGTTCACGTGGCTCGTGTGGTCGGTCGTCACGGCGATCGCGGCCGCCGGCCAGTTCGTCGCGGGCGCGGGGCCGTCCGCGTGGTGCACGGCGGCGATTGCCGTCACGTGCTTCCTGACGCTGATTGCCAGTGTGTTTCGTGGCGAGCGCGGCTGGACAGGTCTCGACTGGCTGTTCCTGTGCGCGGCACTGTCGGCCATTCCGCTGTGGATGCTGACCGACGATCCGACGGTGTCGATCTGCCTGGTCACGCTGATCGAGCTTGCCGGCCTCGGCCCGACCGTGCGCAAGACGATCCGCGACCCATGGAGCGAGAGCCTCGCCTATTTCGCGCTGTGCGTGCTCAAGTACACGCTGGCGTTGCTGGCATTGAGCACGTGGAGTGTCGCGGTCGCGTTTTACCCGAGCGTCAACCTCATCGCGTCGGTCGGCATCTGCATGGTGATGCTGGTCCGGCGTCAGTCGTTGTCGAACGCGCGGTAGGCTGCGTTTGTCGCCGCCGCGCCGCTTCCTTCCGAAATGATGCGAGGCCTGACATGGATGCAATCCGTACCGTCATCGAACCCTGCGAAACCGCGCTGCGGGCGGCAATGCTGACCAACGATGTCGCGGCGCTCGATGCGCTGCTGGACGACGATCTGATATTCACCGTCCCGACCGGCCAGGTCATCTCGAAAGAGGACGACCTGGCCGCACATCGCGCGAGGCTGCTGCGTCTCGACACACTCGACGTTCTCGGGATGCACGCCTGTGCGATCGACGAGATGATCCTGACCACGACGCGAGCGACCCTCTCCGGCCATTTCGATGGCGCGGCATTCGCCGGCACGTTTGCCTATACGCGCCTCTGGCGTCGATCGGGCGCCAGCTGGCGCGTCGTCGCCGGACATGCGTCGCAAGTTTCGTAGCCACGTCGGGGGCGCGCGGCTGAACGATGTCGCTCAGCGCCGCGGCGAGCGAGCAGGCGGCCGATTGGGTGGTGAAACGCTGCTGTCCGGACACGAGGTGATGTCGGTAATGACGGGGAACGAAATGCACAAGCTATTTACCGTGCGTGCTGCGCATCGCGCGGACGCCGACGAACTCACGCGACTGGCACGCCTTTCAAAAGCCCATTGGGGTTATCCGAAGGAATGGCTCGACTTGTGGCAAAACGATCTCACGATTTCGCCGGAGACGATCGAAGGGGCGATCGGATACGTCGCGGAATCTGGCGAGTCGATGACCTTACCCCGCCGAGTACACCATTCGTAAGTTAGTGGGCTCTCCGGTTTTCGGTTGATGCAATTGCCGGAATTGGTCCGGCGCCAACTGCCCCAAGGCGCTATGCGGGCGCACCGAGTTGTAGTCAGTGCGCCAGGCCTCGATGCGCAT
>NZ_CADFEN010000024.1 GCF_902833145.1 Burkholderia sp. BCC0506
GCTGTTAATTTTTAAAGAGCAATTCTGCGAGAAACTCCGTGTTTCTCAGCAGTGCTGCGTTTTCAGCAGCAGAGAAACGAGATTATGAACCGTGTTTCGCAGCGCGTCAACAACTTTCTGAACGACTTCGTTGCGACTGCGGGGCTCAACTTCCGTACCGCCAAGGCTCGCTACTTCCGAACCCCGACAGCACCGCTTCCCTTCCTTCCGCGCGGCGTTTCCGTAAGCGCGAAAGAGGCGTGATTCTAAGCACCTGCCCCCATCCGCGCAAGCGCTTTGTGAAGAAAGTTTGAAAAAGCCTCCCGTGCGCTCGCGCGCACGGAGGCTTTTTACCAACCGGACGAGGCGCTCACGACGATAACGGGTACAGGCCACCGTCGTGCCCCCCGCGTCGACACCGGCCGATTAGCGGTGCTTGAACACAGGCTTGCGCTTCTCGACGAATGCCGCCATCCCTTCCTTCTGGTCTTCCGTCGCGAACAGCGAATGGAACAACCGGCGCTCGAAGTGGACGCCTTCAGCCAGCGTCGTCTCGTACGCGCGGTTCACCGACTCCTTGACCATCATGACCGCCGGCAGCGAAAACTCGGCGATCGTCGTCGCGGCGGCAATCGCCTCGTCGAGCAGCTTGTCAGCCGGCAGCACGCGCGATACAAGCCCGGCACGCTCGGCCTCGGCCGCGTCCATGAAGCGCGCGGTCAGGCACATGTCCATCGCCTTCGCCTTCGATACCGCGCGCGGCAAGCGCTGCGTGCCGCCCGCGCCCGGCATCACGCCCAGCTTGATCTCCGGCTGACCGAACTTGGCCGTGTCCGCCGCGAAGATGATGTCGCACATCATCGCGAGTTCGCAGCCGCCGCCCAGCGCAAAGCCCGATACCGCCGCAATGATCGGTTTGCGGATCGCGCGGACCGTCTCCCAGTTGCGCGTGATGTAGTCACCCCGATAAACATCCATATAGGAGTAGGTCGCCATCATGCCGATGTCCGCGCCGGCCGCAAACGCCTTCTCGCTCCCGGTCACGACGATCGCGCCGATATCGTCGTCCGCATCGAACGCCTTCAGCGCAGCACCCAGCTCATCCATCAGCGCATCGTTCAGCGCATTCAGCGCCTTCGGACGGTTCAGGGTCACCAGACCGACACGCCCCCGGGTCTCCACCAGGATGTTCTCGTAAGCCATCTATTTCTCCTCGATCAATGAAATGAGAAACGCCTCGCACATGCGAATAGTTTGATGCTACCATTCTCCGACCAACCGGTCGGTTAATTAATCGATCCGATCCCTCTCAACGATCACCAGGCCGCCGCCATGACCCATGCACTGTTCACGAAGCACGAAGACACGCTGAAGCACGCACTCGCCGCCATCGAGAGCCGCGGGTACTGGAGCCCGTTCGCCGAAATGCCGAGTCCCAAAGTGTACGGGGAAAGCGCAAGCGCGGACGGTGAGGCCGCGTTCAAGTCGCACCTCGACAAGACCTTCGTGCTCGACCAGCCGGCGTCCGGCGAAACGGTCGGCGCCGAGCGCTCGCCGTACGGTATCGCGCTGGGCGTCCGGTATCCGAAATCGACGCCCGATGCACTGATCGCCGCAGCAATCGCCGCGCAACGCACGTGGCGCGAAGCCGGCCCGAAGGCCTGGGTCGGCGTCAGCCTCGAGATCCTCGCGCGCCTGAACCGTGCAAGCTTCGAAATTGCCTACAGCGTGATGCACACCACGGGGCAAGCGTTCATGATGGCGTTCCAGGCCGGCGGCCCGCACGCGCAGGACCGCGCCCTCGAGGCGGTTGCCTATGCGTGGGACGAACTGCGTCGCATCCCGGCCGATGCGCACTGGGAAAAGCCGCAAGGCAAGAACCCGCCGCTCGCGATGCACAAGCGCTATACGATCGTGCCGCGCGGCACGGGCCTCGTGCTCGGCTGCTGCACGTTCCCGACCTGGAACGGCTACCCGGGCCTGTTCGCCGATCTGGCAACGGGTAATACCGTGATCGTCAAACCGCACCCGGGTGCGATCCTGCCGCTCGCCATCACGGTACGAATCGCCCGCGACGTGCTGCGCGAAGCCGGGTTCGATCCGAACGTCGTCACGCTCCTCGCGACCGAACCTAACGACGGGGCCCTCGTCCAGGATCTCGCGCTGCGCCCCGAGATCAAGCTGATCGACTTCACCGGCAGCACGCAGAACGGCACGTGGCTCGAACGCCATGCCCACCAGGCACAGGTCTACACCGAGAAGGCCGGCGTCAACCAGATCGTGATCGACTCGACCGACGACCTGAAGGCCGCCGCCAGGAACATCGCATTCTCGCTGGCACTGTACTCCGGCCAGATGTGCACGGCACCGCAGAACATCTACGTACCGCGCGACGGCATCCGGACGGCCGAGGGCCACGCGAGCTTCGACGAAGTCGCGCAAGCGATCGCGGTTGCCGTGCAGAAACTCACCGGCGACCCGGCACGCTCGGTCGAACTGATCGGCGCGATCCAGAACGATGGCGTGACCGCGCGCATCGACGACGCACGCAAGCTCGGCCGCGTGCTCGCCGAGAGCGTGCCCCTCCAGCATCCCGCCTTCCCCGATGCGCGCGTGCGCACGCCGCTCGTGCTGCAACTCGACGTGGCCGACCGCGAGAAATTCACGCAGGAATGGTTCGGCCCGATCTCGTTCGTGATCGCGACCGACTCGACCGCGCAATCGCTCGACCTGGCCGGTGAAATCGCCGCCGAGCATGGCGCGCTGACCCTCTCCGTCTACAGCACCGACGATGCAGTCGTCGACGCCGCGCATGACGCGGCAGTACGCGGCGGCGTCGCGCTGTCGATCAACCTGACGGGCGGTGTATTCGTCAACCAGTCGGCCGCGTTCTCCGACTTCCACGGCACGGGCGCGAACCCGGCAGCCAACGCGGCGCTGGCCGACCCGGCATTCGTCGCCAACCGGTTCCGCGTGGTGCAAAGCCGCGTCCATGTTGCCCCGAGGGCGGTGCCGGCGGAAGCTGGCCAGACGGCATAACCCGATTGGCCGACGTGCAAACGCCGCCATGTTCTCTACCATGAACGAATCCGCCACCAAGCGGGTTCGTCACTCATCGATACGCCCATGACAGACGCCTACATCTGCGACGCGATTCGCACCCCCATCGGCCGCTACGGCGGTGCGCTGAAAGATCTCCGTGCCGACGACCTCGGCGCGGTGCCGCTCAAGGCGCTGATCGAGCGCAACCGCGACGTCGACTGGGCGGCGATCGACGACGTGATCTTCGGTTGCGCGAATCAGGCCGGCGAGGACAACCGCAACGTCGCGCGCATGTCGGCGCTACTGGCGGGCCTGCCGACCGCCGTGCCGGGCACGACGCTGAACCGGCTGTGCGGCTCCGGCATGGACGCGGTCGGCACGGCCGCGCGCGCGATCAAGGCAGGCGAGGCGCGCCTGATGATCGCGGGTGGCGTCGAGAGCATGACGCGCGCGCCGTTCGTGATGGGCAAGGCCACGAGCGCGTTCGCGCGCCAGGCCGACATCTTCGACACGACGATCGGCTGGCGCTTCGTCAATCCGCTGATGAAGCAGATGTACGGTGTCGATTCGATGCCGGAGACGGCCGAGAACGTCGCGGTCGACTACCACATCAGCCGCGCGGATCAGGACCTGTTCGCGCTGCGCAGCCAGCAGAAGGCGGCGCGGGCGCAGCAGGACGGCACGCTCGCTGAAGAAATCGTCGCGGTCACGATTGCGCAGAAGAAAGGCGATGCCATCGTCGTGTCGCGCGACGAGCATCCGCGCGAAACGTCGCTCGAAGCGCTCGCGAAGCTGAAGGGCGTGGTACGGCCAGACGGTTCGGTGACGGCCGGCAACGCGTCGGGCGTCAACGACGGCGCCTGCGCGCTGCTGCTCGCCAATGCGCAGGCGGCCGACCAGTATGGCCTGCGCCGCCGCGCGCGCGTGGTCGGCATGGCGACGGCCGGCGTCGCGCCGCGCGTGATGGGCATCGGCCCCGCGCCGGCCACGCAGAAACTGCTGCACCAGCTCGGCATGCGCATCGACCAGTTCGACGTGATCGAGCTGAACGAGGCGTTCGCATCGCAAGGTCTCGCCGTGCTGCGCATGCTCGGCGTCGCTGACGACGATCCGCGCGTGAACCCGAACGGCGGTGCGATCGCGCTCGGCCACCCGCTCGGTGCATCGGGCGCGCGGCTTGTCACCACGGCGCTCCATCAACTCGAGCGTACCGGCGGCCGCTTCGCGCTCTGTACGATGTGCATCGGCGTCGGCCAGGGCATCGCGATCGCGATCGAACGCGTGTAACCGACGCGCCGCGCGCCTATAACGAAGTCATGAAGGAGATACTGCATGTCCTATCAGGCGATCCAGCTGGATATCGATCCGGCCGCGGGCGTGGCCATGATCACGCTCAACCGCCCCGACAAGCTGAACAGCTTCACGCGGGCGATGCATCGCGAACTGCAGTCGGCGCTCGATGAAGTCGAGGCGGCCGGTGCACGCGCGCTGATTCTGACGGGCGCGGGGCGCGGCTTTTGCGCGGGACAGGATCTGGCCGACCTCGATTTCACGCCGGGCGCATCCACCGACCTCGGCGCGCTGATCGACGAGCATTTCAATCCGCTGATCCGCCGTCTGCAACGTCTGCCGATTCCGGTAATCGCCGCCGTCAACGGCACAGCGGCCGGCGCCGGCGCGAATCTCGCGCTCGCGTGCGATCTCGTGTTCGCCGCCCGCTCGAGCAGTTTCATCCAGGCTTTCGTCAAGATCGGGCTCGTACCCGATTCGGGCGGCACGTGGTTCCTGCCGCAACGCGTCGGCATGGCGCGCGCGCTGGGGCTCGCGCTGACCGGCGACAAGCTGGGCGCCGAACAGGCCGAACAGTGGGGCCTGATCTGGCGTGCGGTCGACGACGACGCCCTCGTCGCGACCGCACGCAAGCTCGCCACCCAGCTCGCGCAGCAGCCGACGCTCGCCATCGCGTCGATCAAGCAATCGATGCGAGACAGCGTCACGAACACGCTCGATCAGCAGCTCGACCTGGAACGCGACCTGCAGCGCAAGCTCGGCCAGTCGCACGACTATGCGGAAGGCGTGCAGGCTTTCATCGAGAAGCGCGCGCCTCGCTTCGAGGGGCGTTGACATGACGAACGCCGCCGCCACGCTCGACCCTGATTCCGTCGCCCGCGCCACCGCGCAGGCCATGTACGACGCCGACGCCTGCAGCCGCGCGTTCGGCATGGAAATCGCCGAAGTCCGCGCCGGCTATGCGCGCCTGCAGATGCGCGTGCGGCCCGAATTCCTGAACGGGCACCAGACCTGTCACGGCGGAATCATCTTCACGCTCGCCGATTCGACGTTCGCGTTCGCGTGCAACTCGTACAACCTGAATGCGGTCGCGGCCGGCTGCTCGATCGAATTCCTGCGCCCCGTGCACGGCGGCGACCTGCTGACGGCCGAGGCGATCGAACAGGCGCGCGCCGGTCGCCACGGCATCTACGACATCCGCGTCACGAACCAGACAGGCGACACGGTCGCGATGTTTCGCGGCAAATCCGCCCAGATCAAGGGCACGGTCATCCCGGCAGACCGCTGACGTCGACGGCTCGCCCATAACAAACACTGGAGACATGCATGACTACCCCGCTACCGCTCGAGCCGATCGAGACCGCCTCACGCGACGAGCTGACCGCGCTGCAGCTCGAACGCCTCAAGTGGTCGCTCCGGCACGCGTATGACCACTCGCCCGTCTATCGCCGCAAGTTCGACGAAGCCGGTGTGCATCCCGACGACCTGAAGACACTCGCCGACCTGTCGCGCTTCCCGTTCACGACCAAGGGCGACCTGCGCGACAACTATCCGTTCGGGATGTTCGCGGTGCCGCAGGACCAGATCTCGCGCATCCACGCGTCGTCGGGCACGACCGGCAAGCCGACGGTCGTCGGCTATACGGCCGCCGACATCGACACGTGGGCGAATCTCGTCGCACGTTCGATCCGCGCCGCCGGTGCGCGCCGCGGCGACAAGGTGCACGTCAGCTACGGCTACGGGCTGTTCACGGGCGGGCTCGGCGCGCACTATGGCGCCGAACGCGCAGGGCTGACCGTGATCCCGTTCGGCGGCGGCCAGACCGAAAAGCAGGTACAGCTGATCCAGGATTTCCGGCCCGACATCATCATGGTCACGCCGAGCTACATGCTGTCGATCGCCGACGAGATCGAGCGCCAGGGCCTCGATCCCGTGCACAGCTCGCTGCGCATCGGCATCTTCGGCGCGGAGCCGTGGACCAACGACATGCGCGTCGCCATCGAACAGCGGATGGGCATCGACGCAGTCGACATTTACGGACTGTCCGAAGTGATGGGGCCGGGCGTGGCGTCCGAATGCGTCGAGACCAAGGACGGTCCGACCATCTGGGAAGACCACTTCTATCCCGAAATCATCGATCCGGAAACCGGCGAAGTGCTCCCGGACGGCGAACTCGGCGAGCTCGTGTTCACGTCGCTGACGAAGGAAGCGCTGCCGATCATCCGCTATCGCACGCGCGACCTCACGCGCCTGTTGCCGGGCACCGCCCGGACGATGCGCCGGATGGAGAAGATCACCGGCCGGTCGGACGACATGATGATCGTGCGCGGCGTCAACGTGTTCCCGACGCAAATCGAGGAACAATTGCTCAAGCAGCGCGCGCTCGCGCCGCACTATCAGATCGTGCTGACGAAGGAAGGCCCGCTCGACGTGCTGACGCTCAACGTCGAGCCCTGCCCGGAGACCGCGCCCGATTCCGCGGCGATCCAGGCGGCAAGACAGGCGCTCGCGTACGACATCAAGTCGCTGATCGGCGTGACGGCCGTGATCAACGTGCTGCCCGTAAACGGCATCGAGCGCTCGGTCGGCAAAGCGCGCCGCGTCGTCGACAAGCGCAAGGGCTGAGGCCGCTCGCCGCGCACACGTCGTGTAGCAGCGAATCCGTGCCGCCAAATGAAACAGCCCGATCGACCAACGCCGATCGGGCTGTTTCATTCCGAAGCATCGTTCGACGCGACGCGCGCAACCTCACGCAAACCTGATCGCATGGCCGCACCCGTGATCGGGCCTGCGGCACGGCACGCGCATGAATCGCGCGGCCCATGCCGCCTGTCGTGCGCAGCCCCCTCCGGGCAAGCCGCGCCACCCCGAAT
Source organism: Burkholderia sp. BCC0506 (assembly GCF_902833145.1). Taxonomy (GTDB): domain Bacteria; phylum Pseudomonadota; class Gammaproteobacteria; order Burkholderiales; family Burkholderiaceae; genus Burkholderia. The sequence goes on from NZ_CADFEN010000024.1 coordinate 7,185, forward strand.
CACGAATTCGGGAACAGCAGCCACATCCGGCCGACCTGCTTCATCCGGCCGGCCAGGTCGCCCGCGTCGTCGCCGAGCCCCCAGAAATAGTCTGCCCGCACGCCGCCCTTGATCGCCGAGCCCGTATCCTGCGCGAACACGAGCCGGTTCATCGGCGTATTCGTCAGCGGACGCGTGGTCTGCAGGAACACCGGCGTGCCGAGCGGGATCGACGATGGATCGACCGCGATCGAGCGCTCCGGCGTCAGCGGCACGCCGAGCGCGCCGATCGGACCGTCCGCGCCGCCATGCGGCGCATCCTCCTTGGTCGGCATGTCGCGGAAGAACACGAAGCGCGGATTCGTGTCGAGCAGCGCATCGACGCGGGTCGGGTTCGCCTTCGCCCAGGCCTTGATGCCCTGCATCGTCGCCTGCGCGGGCGTCAGCTCGCCATGATCGAGCAGCCACTTGCCGATCGAACGGTACGGCTGGTTGTTGGTGCCGCCGAAGCCGACCCGCATCACCGAGCCGTCGTCGAGCAGCACGCGCCCCGAGCCCTGCACCTGCAGGAAGAACGCCTCGATCGGATCGTCGACCCACACGAGCTCGTTGCCGTTCAGGATGCCGGCGCGCTCGAGCTGCGCGCGTGCCGGCAGCGCGGCACCCGCGCGATAGCCGGCCGGCCAGCGATAGAGCGCGTACTGATACGGGCCGCGGCGCACGCGCGAACCGTGCAGCAGCGGCTCGTAATAGCCGGTCACGAGCCCGTCGAGCGTACCGTCGGTGTTCGCGAACTGGAACGGCGTGAAATACGTTTCGAAGAAGGCGCGCGCGCTGCTGACGTCGAGTTCGTCGAGCCGGTCGGCGGCCGCGCAAGCGCGCGCCCAGGCCGGCTGGCGCGCGAGCCGCGCGCAGTTCTGCCGCAGCGCGGCGGTCGCGCCGATCAGCGAATCGTCCTGCCAGCCCGGCACCTGCTGCCACGCGACCGGCGTGAGCCGCTTCGCGGCCACCTGCCCGGGCACGATCGCCGCGCCGGTCGGCGGCTTCAGCGCGGAGGTTCGCGTCGGCGCGCCGCCGCACGCGGCGAGCAGCGCCGCCGCGGCAGCAGCGGCCATCCACCCGGCCAGCCGGGGCCCAAACCACATACAATGTCCGTTCTTGATGGAAACCGCCATGTCAGATTTTCTCGACCAATATCCGATGCTCATCTTCGCGCTCGAAGCCTTCGTAGCGCTTGCCCTGCTGATCTTCATCGTCGTGTGGACGTCGTCGGGCAAAAAGAAGCAGCCCCGCAACAACGACCGCCAGCCGCGCTGACGCGCGCCGCACGCTCAATGCAGCGTGCGGGGCATGTGCAGGGCGAATTCGTCGACCGGCGCCTCGAAACGCTCGCCGTCCTCCGCGACGCAGAAGTACGCACCGCGCATCGTGCCGACCGGCGTCGCGATCACGGCCCAGCTCGTGTATTCGAAATGCTCGCCCGGCTGCAGCAGCGGCTGGTGCCCGACGACGCCGAGCCCCTTCACTTCCTGCACGTGGCTCTCGCTGTCCGTGATGATCCAGTGACGCGCGATCAACTGCGCCGCGACCTGCCCGGTGTTGCGGATCGTCAGCGTGTACGCGAATGCGTATTGACGGTGATCGGGGTCGGATTGTTCCGGCAAGTAGCTGGTTTTCACCGAAACGGTGAACTGATACTGACTCATGGTGTGTCCGCTGTAGGTAACCGCGCGCGCCGACTCGAGCGGCCGGGCCGCGGGCGCGCCGCATTGGTTCGGCATTCTATGCGCAATCGGGCCGCAACCGCACGGCCTGCCGCCGCGCGCCGGGTCGCCGGACGGTAGAATGACGGTTTTGCGCCGCAACGTCCCCGCTCCCCTGTCATGACTCAATTCCGCATCGCTCCCAGCATCCTGTCGGCCGACTTTGCACGGCTCGGCGAAGAAGTCCGCAACGTGGTCGCCGCCGGCGCCGACTGGATCCACTTCGACGTGATGGACAACCATTATGTGCCGAACCTCACGATCGGCCCGCTCGTCTGCGAGGCGATCCGCCCGCACGTGCAGGTGCCGATCGACGTGCACCTGATGGTGCGCCCGGTCGACCGGATCGTGCCCGATTTCGCGAAGGCCGGCGCGAACCTGATCAGCTTCCATCCGGAAGGCTCCGACCACATCGACCGCACGCTGTCGCTGATCCGCGACCACGGCTGCAAGGCCGGTCTCGTGTTCAATCCGGCCACGCCGCTGAACTACCTCGACCACGTGATGGATCGCCTCGACTTCGTGCTGCTGATGTCGGTGAACCCCGGCTTCGGCGGCCAGTCGTTCATTCCGGAAACGCTGAACAAGCTGCGCGAAGCGCGCGCCCGCATCGACGCATACACGGAGCGCACCGGCCGCGAGATCCTGCTCGAGGTCGACGGCGGCGTGAAGGCCGACAACATCGCGGAAATCGCGGCGGCCGGCGCCGATACGTTCGTCGCCGGTTCGGCGATCTTCGGCAAGCCCGACTACCGCCAGGTGATCGACGAGATGCGCGCGGCGCTCGCCACCGTCGAGCGGAGCTGACGCCGTGGCCGACTCGTCGTTCGCCGGCCACGCGCCGGCCGGGGCCGCCACGGACGCGGCCCCGATCCGCTTCGCCGCGCCGCGCATCGATGCCGCGCTGATCGACCTCGACGGCACGATGGTCGACACGGCCGACGATTTCACGGCCGGCCTGAACGGGATGCTCGCGCAGCTCGGCGCGCCGGCCACATCGCGCGACGAGGTGATCGGCTACGTCGGCAAGGGTTCCGAACACCTGATCCAGAGCGTGCTGAAGCCGCGCTTCCCGGCCGACGAAGCGCACGCCCGCTTCGACGACGCCCTGGCGATCTACCAGACCGAATACGCGAAGATCAACGGCCGCCACACGCGTCTCTATCCGGACGTGGCGGCCGGTCTCGATGCGCTGCGGGCGGCCGGCATCCGGCTCGCGTGCGTGACGAACAAGCCGCACCGCTTCGCGGTCGAGCTGCTCGAACAATACGGGCTGGCCGGCTGCTTCGGCATCGTGCTGGGCGGCGACAGCGTCGCGCGCAAGAAGCCCGACCCGCTGCCGATGCTGACGGCCTGCGACGCGCTCGGCGTCGCGCCGGACGCCGCGGTCGCGATCGGCGACTCGGAAAACGACGCGCTGGCGGGCCGCGCGGCGGGAATGGCGACGCTGACGGTGCCGTACGGCTACAACCACGGCAAAGCTATACAAACGATAAATTCGGATGGTATAGTCGATTCGTTGCTGGTCGCGGCTCGCGCAATTTCCGCGCACAACGCCGGCCGGCCAACCGTCTGATTATTTCTTCCATCCGCATGTTTCTGAATAAAAAACGGAGTCTGAGCAGCATCGACCGGGGAGCCTGGCCCTGGCGTCGCTGGTCGCGCTAACCTCTTCGATGAGGTACGCTGAAGCACGTCTTCAGCGCCGTTTTTTATCTCGCTGCGCATCCGCGCGCCGATCGTCGCACCACCTCGAGTTCCACCGCGTCCGAACGCTTGCGTTCAGGATCGGCCGCAGGCTCGCGACGCTCACGCCCGGAGTGCCGGCCGGCAACAGGCACTTCTCGATCGACCGCCCTTTCGCCGACGGCCACCCGCGCAGCGTCAAGTGATCCCTGGCGCACGCGCCGCTCGTCCCGAACAGGACCGGAACATGACCGAACTCGAATTCCAATCGCTCGCGAACGAAGGCTACAACCGCATCCCGCTGATCGCGGAAGCCCTCGCCGATCTCGAAACGCCGCTGTCCCTCTACCTGAAGCTGGCCCAGCCCGAACGCGCGGGCGCCAACTCGTTCCTGCTCGAATCGGTGGTCGGCGGCGAACGCTTCGGCCGCTACTCGTTCATCGGCCTGCCCGCCCGCACGCTGGTACGCACCCGCAACGGCGTGTCGGAAGTCGTGCGCGACGGCCAGGTCGTCGAGACGCACGACGGCGACCCGTTCCAGTTCATCGAATCGTTCCAGGCCCGTTTCAAGGTCGCGCAGCGCCCGGGCCTGCCGCGCTTCTGCGGCGGCCTCGCCGGCTACTTCGGCTACGACGCGGTGCGCTACATCGAGAAGAAGCTCGCGAACACCGCGCCGCGCGACGATCTCGGCCTGCCCGACATCCAGTTGCTGCTCACCGAGGAAGTCGCGGTGATCGACAACCTCGCGGGCAAGCTCTACCTGATCATCTATGCGGACCCGGCCCAGCCGGAGGCTTACACGAAGGCGAAGCAGCGCCTGCGCGAACTGAAGCAGCGCCTGCGCACGACCGTGCAACCGCCCGTCACGTCGGCGAGCGTGCGCACCGAGACGTTCCGCGAATTCAAGAAGGACGACTATCTGGCCGCCGTGCGTCAGGCGAAGGAATACATCGCCGCCGGCGAGCTGATGCAGATCCAGGTCGGCCAGCGACTGACGAAGCCGTACCGCGACAATCCGCTGTCGCTGTACCGTGCGCTGCGTTCGCTGAATCCGTCGCCGTACATGTATTACTACAACTTCGGCGATTTCCACGTGGTCGGCGCATCGCCGGAAATCCTGGTGCGCCAGGAAAAGCGCGGCGACGACCAGATCGTCACGATCCGGCCGCTCGCCGGCACGCGCCCGCGCGGCAACACGCCCGAGCGCGACGCGGAACTCGCGACCGAGCTGCTCAACGATCCGAAGGAGATCGCCGAGCACGTGATGCTGATCGACCTCGCGCGCAACGACGTCGGCCGCATCGCGGAAATCGGCTCGGTGCAGGTGACCGACAAGATGGTGATCGAGAAGTACTCGCACGTGCAGCACATCGTCAGCTCGGTCGAAGGCAAGCTGAAGCCCGGCATGACGAACTACGACGTGCTGCGCGCGACCTTCCCGGCCGGCACGCTGTCCGGCGCGCCGAAAGTGCGCGCGATGGAACTGATCGACGAACTCGAGCCGGTCAAGCGCGGGCTGTACGGCGGTGCGGTCGGCTACCTGTCGTTCTCGGGCGAGATGGATCTCGCGATCGCGATCCGCACGGGCCTGATCCACAACGGCAACCTGTACGTGCAAGCGGCGGCCGGCGTCGTCGCGGATTCGGTACCCGAATCCGAATGGCTAGAGACCGAGAACAAGGCGCGCGCGGTGCTGCGTGCGGCCGAACAGGTCCAGGACGGCCTCGATAGCGACTTCTGACCGGAGACTGACCATGCTGCTCATGATCGACAACTACGACTCGTTTACCTACAACCTGGTCCAGTACTTCGGCGAACTCGGCGAGGACGTGCGTACCTATCGCAACGACGAAATCACGCTCGACGACATCGCGCGCCTGAACCCCGACTCGATCTGCCTGTCGCCGGGGCCGAGCAATCCGCAGCATGCGGGCATCACGCTCGACGTGCTGCGCGAATTCGCGGGCAAGAAACCGATCCTGGGCGTCTGCCTCGGCCACCAGGCGATCGGCGAAGCGTTCGGCGGCCGCGTCGTGCGCGCGAAGACCATCATGCACGGCAAGGTGAGCCGGATCGAAACCGATTGCCGCGGCGTGTTCGCCGACCTGCCGAAGCATTTCGACGTGACGCGCTACCACTCGCTCGCGATCGAGCGCGAATCGCTGCCCGACTGCCTCGAGGTGTCCGCATGGACCGACGACGGCGAGATCATGGGCGTGCGCCACAAGTCGCTGCCGGTCGAAGGCGTGCAGTTCCACCCGGAATCGATCCTGTCCGAGCATGGCCATGCGCTGCTCGAGAATTTCCTGAAGCAGGCGCGCGCGGCTGCGCAGGCTGCATGACCGGAGCCTCACGATGACGATTACCCCGCAGGAAGCGCTGCAGCGCACGATCGAGCACCGGGAGATCTTCCACGACGAAATGCTGCACCTGATGCGGCTGATCATGCGCGGCGACCTGTCGCCCGTGATGGCGGCCGCGATCATCACCGGGCTGCGCGTGAAGAAGGAGACGATCGGCGAGATCGCCGCCGCCGCGACCGTGATGCGCGAATTCGCGAACCACGTCGAGGTGCAGGACAACTCTAACTTCGTCGACATCGTCGGCACCGGCGGCGACGGCGCGCACACGTTCAACATCTCGACCGCGTCGATGTTCGTCACGGCGGCCGCGGGCGCGAAGGTCGCGAAGCACGGCAACCGCGGCGTGTCGAGCAAGTCCGGCAGCGCCGACGTGCTCGAGGCGCTCGGCGTGAACATCGATCTGCAGCCGGACGAGGTCGCCGCATCGATCGCCGAAACCGGCATGGGCTTCATGTTCGCGCCGAACCATCATCCGGCGATGAAGAATATCGCGGCCGTGCGCCGCGAGCTCGGCGTGCGCACGATCTTCAACATCCTCGGCCCGCTGACCAATCCGGCCGGCGCGCCGAACCAGCTGATGGGCGTGTTCCACCCCGACCTCGTCGGCATCCAGGTGCGCGTGATGCAGCGCCTCGGCGCGCAGCACGTGCTCGTCGTGTACGGCAAGGACGGGATGGACGAGGTGTCGCTCGGCGCCGCGACGCTCGTCGGCGAATTGCGCGACGGCCAGGTGCACGAATACGAGATCCATCCGGAGGACTTCGGCCTGCAGATGGTGTCGAACCGCACGCTGAAGGTGGAAAATGCCGACGAATCGCGCACGATGCTGCTCGGCGCGCTGGACAACCAGCCGGGCGTCGCGCGCGAGATCGTCACGCTGAACGCGGGCACCGCGCTCTATGCGGCGAACGTCGCCGAATCGATCGCGGACGGCATCCAGCTCGCCCGCGAAGCGATCGCGAGCGGCAAGGCGCGCGCGAAGGTCGACGAACTCGTACGCTTCACGCAGCAGTTCAAGCGCTGACCCTCTTACACGAATCCAGCAGGAATCCACATGAGCGACATTCTCGACCGAATCATCGCCGTCAAGCGCGAAGAAATCGCGGCGGCCCTGCGCAGCACGCCGCTCGAGGCACTGAAACTCGAAGCATCGTCGCGCGACCTGCGCGACTTCGTCGGCGCGCTGCGCGCGAAGCATGCGGCCGGCAGCGCCGCCGTGATCGCCGAAATCAAGAAGGCGAGCCCGTCGAAAGGCGTGCTGCGCGAGCATTTCGTGCCGGCCGACATCGCGCGCTCGTATGCGGCGCATGGCGCCGCGTGCCTGTCGGTGCTGACCGACGAGCAGTTCTTCCAGGGCGGCGTCCGCTACCTGGAGGAAGCGCGCGCCGCATGTACGCTGCCGGTGTTGCGCAAGGATTTCATCGTCGACGCGTACCAGATCGTCGAAGCCCGCGCGATGGGCGCCGACGCGATCCTGCTGATCGCCGCCGCGCTCGACACGCCGCTGATGCAGGATCTGGAGGCCTATGCGCACTCGCTCGGCCTCGCGGTGCTGGTCGAAGTGCACGACCGCCACGAGATGGAACAGGCGCTGACGCTCAAGACGCCGCTGCTCGGCATCAACAACCGCAACCTGCGCACGTTCGAGACGTCGATCCAGACCACGCTCGACATGCTCGACATGATTCCGGCCGACCGCATCGTCGTGACCGAATCGGGCATCCTGTCGCGCACCGACGTCGACACGATGCGCGCGGCGAACGTGAACACGTTCCTCGTCGGCGAGGCGTTCATGCGCGCCGACCAGCCGGGCGAGGAACTCGCACGGATGTTCTTCTGATGGCGATCGAAAAGGAAATCAAGCTCGCGCTGCCGGCCGGCCAGGCCGACGCCGCGCGCCGCTTCTTCGAGACGCTGACCGGCGAAGCCGGCCACGCGATCACGCTCGCGAACGTCTATTACGACACGCCCGATCTCGCGCTGGCGCGCTCGAAGAGCGCGGTGCGCGTACGCCGCACGCCGGACGGCTGGCTGCAGACGTTCAAGACGGTCGGCAGCGCGCAAGGCGGCCTGCACCGCCGCCACGAATGGGAACTGCCGGTCGCCGGCGACGCACTCGAGATCGACGCGCTCGTCGCGGCCTGCGACGTGCCGGAAGCCGCCGCCGCGCTGCATGACGCGGCCGGCACCCTGTACGCGCTGTTCCGCACGGATTTTTCGCGTACGCTGTGGCGCGTCGCAATCGGCGGAGCAACCGTCGAAGCCGCGGTGGACCTCGGCGAGATCGTCGTCCAGGCGGAACACGAAACGCGCCGCGAACCGATCAGCGAAATCGAACTCGAACTGATCGACGGCCCGGAAACGGCGCTCGCGACGCTCGCCGCCGAACTGCAGCAGGCGCTGCCGGGCCTCGTTCCCGAAAACATCAGCAAGGCGCAGCGCGGCTACCGGCTGCGCGCGCAATAAACACGCATCACGCATGGCAACCCGCAAGACTTCCCGCGCGCCGCAACAGGCGTCGCTGTTCGACGATCCCGTGCCGGAAACGGCGCCGGCCGATATCCCGTCCCCGGCGTCCGAGCCGCCTGCCGCTGGACGCAAACCCGCGAAGAAAACCGCCGCACCGGCGGCCGCGGCGGCCGCTGCCCCGGCCGCCGCGGCACCGCAGCCTGTTGCCGCCGACGTGCCGCATCTCGCCGCGCAATTCGACGCGCTGCCGGCCGTCTGGCGCGACGTGCTGAAACCGTTCACCGACAGCGACGCGTACGCGCCGCTGTGCCGCTTCGTCGACGAAGAGCGTGCGGCCGGCAAGACGGTCTACCCGACCGACGTGTTCCGCGCGCTGCGCCTGACGCATCCCGACGACGTGAAGGTGGTGATCCTCGGCCAGGATCCGTACCACGGCGACGATCGCGGCACGCCGCAGGCGCACGGCCTCGCGTTCTCGGTGCCCCCGGCCGTCCGCCCACCGCCGTCGCTGCGCAACATCTTCAAGGAAATCGCCGCGAACTTCGGTCACGACACGCCGCGTCACGGCTGCCTCGACACGTGGGCGCGCCAGGGCGTGCTGCTGCTCAACACCGTGCTGACGGTCGAGCGCGGCGCGGCCGCGAGCCATGCGAAGCGCGGCTGGGAGCAATGCACGGACACGCTGATCCGCGAGCTGGCCCGCCGCCATCGCGGGCTCGTGTTCATGCTGTGGGGCGCGCACGCGCAGGCCAAGCGCGCGCTGTTCGACGCGAACGCACATTGCGTGCTCGAGGCGCCGCATCCGTCGCCGCTGTCCGCGCATCGCGGCTTTCTCGGCTGCCGCCATTTCGCGCTCGCGAACGAATATCTGGTCGACGCAGGCCGCGAACCGATCGACTGGCGCCTGCCGGACGTGGCCGAGACGCTCGCGTAACGGCCCCGGCGGCCGGTTCGCCGGCCGAATGCAACAACGCCGCGTCCCTTTCGGGGCGCGGCGTTTCTCTATCGGGCAACGCAGCGGGTGCGTCGCCCCCGCATCGACCTCACGCGTTACGCGGCGGCAATCGCTTCGCGGGCGCTGGCGAGCGCGGCGCTCTGCGCGTCCGGGCCGAGGTTCAGGCCTTCCGCGAAGATGAAGCTCACGTCGGTCATGCCGACGAAGCCGAGGAACGTGCGCAGGTAAGGCGTCTGGCTGTCGTTCGGCGTACCGGCGTACTTGCCGCCGCGGGCCGTCACGACGTAAACCTTCTTGCCCTTGATCAGGCCTTCCGGGCCGTTCTCGGTGTAGCGGAACGTGACGCCGGCGCGGGCGATCCAGTCGAAGTACGTCTTCAGTTGCGACGAGATGCCGAAGTTGTACATCGGGGCGCCGATCACGACGATGTCGGCGGCTTGCAGCTCGGCGATCAGTGCATCGCTCTTCGCGACGATCGCATTCTGTTCCGCGGTGCGCTTGTCGGCCGGCGTGAAGAACGCGCCGAGCACCGATTCGTCGAGGTGCGGCAGCGCATCGGCCAGCAGGTCGCGAACCACGACGTTCGCGCCGGGGTTCGATTGTTGCAGCTTTGCCGTCAGTTCGTTGGCCAGCAGCGTGGATTGCGCACCTTGCGAGCGCGCGGCGGAATTGATTTGCAGAATGGTCGTCATGTCAGGCTCCGGTAGGGTTGCGCTTCGGTAGCGCGAGTGACGCCATTGTGCGTGGCCGCATGACCGCGAAAAAGCGGGCTCAGGGCGACGGATTGTTGCAGCAACGGAACAATCTTCGATCGCGCCCCGATACCCGCTTGCGGCCGTTCACCCCTTCAGCCAGGCTTCGCGGGCCTTCGTGGCCGCGGCCGGCTTCGCGGCCGCCGTCAGCCGGTAGCGCGTGACTTCCGGGCCGTCGAGCTTCAGTTTCGCGGTGCGCAGTTCGTCGCGGCGGAACGCGTGAACCTCGACCTTGTCGCCCGGCCGGTAGCGTGCGAGCAGCGCATCGAGGTTCGTGCCCGTCACGCGCAGCCCGTCGAGCGCGATCAGCGTGTCGCCGGCCGACAACCCCGCGCGATGCGCGGCGCCACCTTCGTAGACCGCCGCCAGCGTGCAGTCCGCGCCACCGCGCACGCGCGCGCCGATCGTCGGCTTCGCGGCCGCGCCGGTCGCGACGTCGGGCGCCAGCGTCACGCCGAACGGCGCGAGCAGGTCGCCGAGCGGCAGGTCGCGCGTGCCGTGCACGGCGTCGTCGAACAGGCGGCCGAGCGCGACGCCCGTCGCTTCCTCGATCAGCGCCTCGACTTCGTTTTCTTCCACGCCCGCCTGCTTGCCGCGATAGAAATCGCGGCCGTAGCGTTGCCACAGCAGGCGCATCACGTCGTCGAGCGACTTCCGGTTGCGCGTCTGCGCGCGAATCGCGAGATCGAACGCCAGCGCGACGAGCGAGCCCTTCGTGTAATAGCTGACGATCGCGTTGGTCGCGTTCTCGTCCTGGCGGTAGTACTTGATCCACGCGTCGAACGAACTTTCCGCGACGCTCTGCTTGAGCCGGCCCGTGCCGCGCAGCACGCCGCCGACGGTGCGGCCGAGCGCCGCGAAATAGTCGTCCTGCGACATCAGCCCGCTGCGGACCAGCATCAGGTCGTCGTAATACGACGTGAAGCCCTCGAACAGCCACAGCAGCGACGTGTAGTTCTCGCGCGTGAGATCGTACGGCACGAACGCCGCCGGCTTGATGCGCTTCACGTTCCACGTGTGGAAGTACTCGTGGCTGCAGAGGCCGAGATACGTGCGATAGCCTTCGGTCGTTTCCGGTCGCCCCTTCACCGGCAGGTCGGTGCGGTTGCAGATCAGCGCGGTCGACGCGCGATGCTCGAGACCGCCGTAGCCGTCGCTGACCGCGAGCGTCATGAACACGTAGCGCTCCATCGGCGCCTTCTTCGACTTCGGCTCGAACAGCGCGATCTGCGCTTCGCACACGCGCTTCAGATCGGTGCGCAGCCGCTCCAGGTCGAGCTGCGTCACGCGCCCGGCGATCACGATGTCGTGCGGCACGCCGTGCGCGTCGAACGTCGCGAGCGCGAATTCGCCGATCGTCACCGGATGGTCGGCGAGCTCGTCGTAGTTCGCCGCGCGATACGCGCCGAACCCGTAGCGTTTGGTACCGCGCGCCTCGGGCAGCGCGGTGCCGACCCGCCACGTGCGGAACGCCGCGCCGGCCGGCTTCGCGATGTCGACTTCGCACGGCGCCGCCTCGCGACCGGCGACGCTCAGGAACACGGCCGTCGCGTTGAAGAAGCCGCCCGATTCGTCGAGATACGCGGAGCGCACCGATAGATCCCACGCGTACACGTCGTATCGCAGCGTCAGCGTGCCGGTCACGGGCGCGGCCTGCCACGTGTGCTTGTCGGTTTTCGCGATGCGCACCTTGCGGCCCGCGTCGTTGAACGCCCGCAGCGTCACGATGTTGCGCGCGAACTCGCGCACGAGATAGCTGCCCGGAATCCATACCGGCAGCGAGAAACGCTGGCCTTCGGGATCGGGATCGGCCACTGTCACCGTCACTTCGAACAGGTGCGCGGCAAGATCTTTCGGGACAATCGAATAGCGGATCGGCTGGGTCATCGTGGCAATCGGTCGGTCGAATACGGCGGCGAAAACGAAGAGAGGCGCCGGCAGATCATGCGGGCGCCCCTCGCTGGCCGGGCCATGCGCCCGGCGCGCGGTCGGTTACTTGCTCGAGGCGAGCGCCTGGTTGAGCTGGTCGGCCGATACCGCGCCCGGCAGGCGGCGGCCGTCCGGCAGGAAGATCGTCGGCGTGCCCGTGACGTTCATCCCGCGGCCGAGCGCGAGGTTCTTGTCGAGCGCGGTGGTGTCGCAGGTACCGGCGCCGGACGGCGCGCGGTGGTCGAGCATCCAGCTTTCCCACGTCTTCGCGCGGTCGGTCGCGCACCAGATCGCCTTCGACTTCGCGGTCGAATCCGGCGACAGCACCGGATACAGGAACGTGTAGACGGTCACGTTGTCGACCGACTGCAGCGTCGTCTCGAGCTTCTTGCAGTACGGGCAGTTCGGATCGGAGAACACCGCGATCTTGCGTGCGCCGTTGCCCTTGACGACCTTGATCGCATTCGCGAACGGCAGGCTCGCGAAGTCGATCTTGTTGATTTCGGACAGGCGGGCGTCGGTCAGGTTCTTGTGCGTCTTCGCGTCGACGAGGTCGCCCAGCAGCACGTAGTCGCCCGCCGCGTCGCTATAGATGATCTGCGAGCCGAGGTTCACTTCGTAGAGGCCGGCCACCGGCGATTTCGACACGCTCTTGATCGGCGCGTCGTTGCCGAGACGCGCTTGCAGCGTGGCCTTCAGCTTGTCGGTGGTCTGGTCGGCCTGTGCGGTGCAGCCAAGCGTCGCCATCGTGACGGCCAGCGCCAGCGACGCGATGCGGATCGTTTTTTTCATCGAAATCTTCCTTCAGCTCAATCGGGGTGCTCGGCACAGTGTACGCCGTAACGGAACCGTCTCCGACCGGCGCGGCGGCAGAAGGTTCGCTCAGCCGAGCGCGGCCGACACGAGCCAGCGCTTCACGAGCGGCTGCGCGCCGACGAACGCCATGCCTGCGTTGCGCACCGCCTTCGCGAGCGAGCCCGGCACCGCGAACAGCCGCTGCAGGCCGTCGGTCGCGACCATCAGCGCGCGGATGTCCTCGCGGCGCGAGCGCTCGTAGCGGCGCAGCAGCACCGTATCGCCGAGATTGCGGAAGCTTTCCTTGCCCGCGATCGCGTCGGCGAGCGCCGCGACGTCGCGCAACCCGAGGTTCATCCCCTGCCCCGCGAGCGGGTGGATCAGGTGCGCGGCGTCGCCGACCAGCGCGACGCGCGGCGCGATCAGCTTGTCGACCGTCTGCAGCGCGAGCGGGAAGCCGGCGGCCGGCGTCACGCATTCGAGCGTGCCGACCTGGCCGTGCGACACGCGCTCGACTTCGGCCGCGAGCTGCGCCGGATCGAGCGCGAGCAGTTCGTCCGCATGCGCGGTGTGCGCGGACCACACGAGCGACACATGGCCGTCCGGCAGCGGCAGCAGCGCGACGATCTCGCCTTCCCGGAACCACTGGTAGGCCGTCTCGCGGTGCGGCAGCGACGCCTTGAAGTTCGCGACGACGCCCGTCTGCCGGTAGTCGCGCCGCTCGACCCTGGCCCCCATTTGGGAGCGCACCCACGAATGCGCGCCGTCGGCGCCGACGACGAGATCGGCTTCGAGCACCTGCCCCGACGACAGCGTGAGCACGGCCGCGTCGTCGCGCACGTCGAAACCCTGCGCACGCGCGTCGAACCATGTCAGGTTCGGCTGGAACCGCAGCGCGGCGTCGAGCGACGCCTCGACCAGCGACGATTCGGCGATCCATGCGAGCTGCGGCACGGACGCCTGGTAGGCGGAGAAATGCAGTTCGGCATGCGCATCGCCATACACGCGCATGTCGTACACCGGCGCGAGCCGGCCGTGGTCGAGCGCCTGCCAGACCCGCAGCCGCTCGAGCAACGCCTGCGAACTGGACGACAGCGCGTAGACGCGCGTGTCGAACGCGAGATCCGCGGGGCGCGGCGTGGCGGGCTGGGCGAGCAAGGCTGTCTTGTAGCCGGACTGGGTCAGCGCGAGCGCGGCCGTCTTGCCGACGAGCCCGCCGCCGACCACGGCGACGTCGAAGGTGTGGTGGGCAGTCATGGCGGGCATTATAGCCGCGGGGCCAAACCCTTACGCGGCCGGACTTTGCGGGAAATCAGCGGAATCGCAGGCCGGTGCGCCGGCGCGGCGGCCCGCCGCATCGGCCGTTCGGCGCCGGCCCGGAAACCGGGGCGCCGGCACGGTACAATAGTGTCTTTGACCGTCGGCCCGCCGCGCTCCACGCGCCGGCCGCCCTTTTTTCCCGCGCCGCCGTGCCCAGTCCGGCCGCGCCGCCTCACCCGTCCGAAGGATTCCATGAGTCTCAAATGCGGCATCGTCGGCTTGCCCAACGTCGGCAAGTCCACCCTGTTCAATGCGCTGACCAAGGCCGGCATCGCCGCCGAGAACTACCCGTTCTGCACGATCGAGCCGAACGTCGGCATCGTCGAAGTGCCGGATACGCGCCTGAAGGCGCTCTCCGAGATCGTCAAGCCGGAGCGTGTCGTGCCGGCCGTCGTCGAATTCGTCGACATCGCGGGCCTCGTCGCGGGCGCGAGCAAGGGTGAAGGCCTCGGCAACCAGTTCCTCGCCAACATCCGCGAAACCGATGCGATCACGCACGTCGTGCGCTGCTTCGAGGACGAGAACGTCATTCACGTCGCCGGCAAGGTCAGCCCGATCGACGACATCGAAGTGATCAACACCGAACTCGCGCTCGCCGACCTCGGCACCATCGAGAAGGCGCTCACGCGCTATTCGAAGGCGGCGAAGTCGGGCAACGACAAGGAAGCGGCGAAGCTCGTCGCGGTGCTCGAAAAGGTGCGCGCGCAGCTCGACCAGGGCAAGGCCGTGCGCGGCCTCGCGCTGTCGGACGACGAACAGGCGCTGATCAAGCCGTTCTGCCTGATCACCGCGAAGCCGGCGATGTACGTCGCCAACGTAAAGGACGACGGCTTCGAGAACAACCCGCACCTCGAGGCGGTGCGCAAGTACGCGGAAAGCGAAAACGCGCCGGTGGTCGCCGTGTGCGCGGCGATCGAGGCGGAAATCGCCGATCTCGACGACGCGGACAAGGAAGCGTTCCTTGCCGACATGGGCATGGAAGAGCCGGGCCTCGACCGCGTGATCCGCGCGGGCTTCAAGCTGCTCGGCCTGCAGACCTACTTCACCGCGGGCGTGAAGGAAGTGCGCGCGTGGACGATCCACATCGGCGATACCGCGCCGCAAGCGGCGGGCGTGATCCACACCGACTTCGAACGCGGCTTCATCCGCGCGCAGACGATCGCGTTCGACGACTTCGTCGCGTACAAGGGCGAGCAAGGCGCGAAGGAAGCCGGCAAGATGCGCGCCGAAGGGAAGGAATACGTCGTGCACGACGGGGACGTGATGAACTTCCTGTTCAACGTCTGAGCGTTGCTGCCGCATCGATCGCAAAAAAGCCCGCTGAATGCGGGCTTTTTCCTTTCGATGGCGGAAGACCTGTTCGCTCCCGACCGACGATCGTCAGCGTCCCGGACAGATGCAGGAACTGCCCGTCCTTCGTCGCGATGTTCGTCTGCACCGTGCCGCGTTCGAAATCCTCGACGTGCACGACGTTCGAGCCGGTCGCCGGCTCATGCCAGTACACCATGTACACCTGCGGACGGAGCTCGCGCGCCGTGTACTGCACCGTATCCGTCACACCCTTGAATTGGCCGGCCGTGCCGACGAACGACATCGTCTTGTCGTCCTGGAAGTGCAGGTCGAACGCGGTAGCGCCGAACTGCGCGCGCACCGTCTTGCCCGCCGCGGGGAACGGCGCCGGCGCGGGCCACTGCATCTCGCCCTTGGCGACCTTCGCGCTCAGTTCGAGCGACGACTTGTCGCCGAGATCCGGATAGCGCGCCTCCATCGCGGCGATCAGCGTCGCCGAATCCTTCGCGCGCGCCGTTTCCTGGTCGAACGCCTTCACGTAATTGCGCGTGAACGCGACGCCGGTGGTGAACGGCTGGCGGCCATCACGGTTCGGCAGGAAGTGGCCAGGCACGACGCGCGCCGGCTTCAGCGCATCGATCCGGTCGAGCGTCGCCAGCCAGTTCGCATGCGACAGCGGCGTCTGCGTGTCGGCCATCCACACGTGGATGTTCGCGGCGACCGGGATGCCGCCGACCACGGTCCGCTCCGAAGGAATCCACACGAACGTGCGATCGGGCGTCGGGCCGTCGAGCCCGACGATGCGCAGCGGTTCGCCGTCGACGCGCAGCGTATTGCCGTCGAGCGGCTGCGGCACGATCACGGAGGTCGGCGCATTGTCCTTGAGGATGGGGCCCCAGTAGGCCAGCTTGCCGTCCTTGCTGGCCTCGATCGCGGCGACGGTCTGCGGCGTCGCGACGATCTTCGCATCCGGGAACGCCGCGTGGATGGTTTCCAGCCCGAAGTAATAGTCCGGGTCGCTGTGGCTCACGTAGACGGCCTTGAGCGTCTTGCCGCTCGCCTTGATCCGGCTCACCAGCGCCTGCGCGTCGTTGCGCTGGAACTGGGCATCGATCAGGATCGCCTCGGTCTTGCCCGAAACGATTTCGGACGAAACCGGGAAGATCGCATGCGCGCCCGGGTTGTAGACATCGACGGTCAGCGGGCCGGCGATGCTCGCGGATGCGGCGCCGAGTAGTGCAGTCGCCGCGAATGCGGAAGAAAACAGATGACGGATCGACATGGTCGGACTCTTGATGGGTGGTGAGCCCGTAGAATAAGTGAAACCGTTTCGGTAACAAATATCCCAGTTGTCGATGATTTATTTCCCAACGGGAACGAATCGATCGTCACCCATCGGGACACGGCCGTTTGAGCGGACGCCGGCCGCTCTAATCTCCTGATACACGGACGCGGGTACGCCAGGGTGTTCACTCCTGCATTCCCCTGATGAGTTCCGGCCACAACGACGAATTCGCGCGGCGGAACATGCCGACGTGCCGATTCTCGGCCATCGCAGTTTTTCGGGGCGATGAAATGGACGTCGCGGCTGGCGTTCGGCAACCAACGCAGCCAGTCCTCAATATTGGCCGGCGTCGCGAGTGGGTCGTCGGTCGCTGCGACGACCGTGACGGGAGCAACGAATTCGTCGTAGTAGTGGCGGGTAACGCCAATCCCGAACTCGTTCGCCATGTATCCGGGGCGTCGGCACCACCGAGCCCACTGGAGCCCGACCCGCGCCGGCAGATCGTCGCCCCACCCCAGTACCCTGGCAGGCACATAGCCGAACAGGCGCGCGCTAACCGGTACATAAAGATTCGCCAGCAACAATGCGGCAACTCGCATCGGCCACCGGACGTTGCCAACGTATCCAGATGAAGCGGATATTGCGCATAGCGAGCGAACCGACGCATGGTTCGGCATCAGACCGACCAGTTGCGCGCCCGCGCTATGTCCGATCAGATGAGCATCGCTCGCGCCGGTTTCACCGAGGAGCCAGTCGAGTGCGGCGGGCATGTCGAGCTGCTCCCAGTCCTGCTTGCGCACGACCGATCGGCGGACGTGGCCCTCGTCACGCGAGGCGCCGATGCCGCGGTAATCGAATACGAAGGTCGGATGGCCGTCGCAGCGCAGCCAAGCCGCAAATGCGAAATAGAACGATTGACGCAGTCCTGTCGCCGGGCAAATGAGCACGGGGGAACCGCTGCCGGTTGCGGTCGGGAAATAGGATCCCTGTAGCGAGTAGCCGTCCCCTGCGCGAAATGCGACGCTTACTCAGGAGACCGGTTGCATCGTCATCGCCCGGGTCTCAATGCCGTGGACCACGGTGACATGGCGAATACGCATCGACGGTTACGAGATCGCGAACGCAGCGGGCTTTTGTCATGTCGGATCGATTCATGAAGGTTTGTGGGAAGCGCGAGCGGACAACCTTTTCACCATTTCCTTCGTTGCCGCCGTTGCACAGATCGCCTGTGCCGCAGGTCGCATCGAACCATCGCCCCATGCGTTACGCGCCGATTTTTCGCAGGATGTGTCGCGCGCTTTCTTCCACTTCGCGATCTGCGCGTCGAGCGCCGCCTTGCGCCGTGGCTGCTCGCTCACCTGTTTGTCGACGATCCGCTGCAATTCCCGCTCGGCGACGATCTGATCGCGCCACGCGCAAAAATTCATGCTCGTCTGGCTCGAGTCACAGTCGCTGAGCAGCGCGTTGACCTCGCTTGCCGGCAAGCCGCTGCGCGTCGCTATCTCGTCCGCTGCCGTCGGGCCGGCAAATGCATGCGTCGATGCCAGCACGAGCAAACCGATCATGGCCGTTCTCACGGTGCCCTCTGTTGTGGCTGGAACGGCGCCGATTCAAGTCGGCGCCGGTTGACAAGCCCGTTTGAACGAACGGGCGCCAGACGACGCCCGTTAACGTCTCGTGGATGAATCCAGACGCGCCGATTCATGTGCGACACGACGCCCGCGTCGTCGCTCTGATTCGCTGAACGGAACACGGCCAGCGCACCTGTGTTGCCGGTATTGTAGGCATAGCTGACGAGCTCATCGAACTGCAGCTGCGTCAATTGCCGAACCGATACATGTCGTCGCACGGCAGCTTCTGCCCGACGGACCCGGACCGCGAGTTGTGCATTGACTTGCGTCGTCGTAACCGGCGTGCGCAATTCTTCCGGGGTGCACGGCCCGGTGTGAGCCAGCGTTCCGATACCATAGGTACAGTTGTTCGCCTGATCGTTGTAGTAAGCCATAACCGCGCTTTCCCGCCTCCGCAGCTCCGCCCACGCTGCGTCACTCAATCTCAGGCTTTCGTTCGCCATTTACCCCTCCCGGCGCGACCGCTAACGCGAGTCGGCCTCATCGTTCACTTCGGTTCTCGAAGCGATCAATGTATGGCGTTGCCGTTGGTGATGAAATCAGACGAGTTCGATTTTGACGCGTTCGCACATCAACGATCGCGGGGTAGGAAAGACCACCGGGCAGCGTGACGTTACGTATCTCCACGTACTCGCGCAAAAAAGCAAACGGCCCGACGGCAAACGCCGATCGGGCCATTTTCACGCCCGGGACTTCGCGCCCCGTCGTTACCTCGTTCGATCAGCTCACGTCGCCGACACCCGCCGCCCAGCGTTCGCCTGCGCATCGCGCCCACGTTTGTTCAGCCACGATGCGAACAGCACGATCAACGCCAGCACGGCCGTCGCGCCCACTTCCATCCGGTGCGCCTCGCTGACGAACATCACGGTCAGCGTGCCGCAGATGAACAGGATCACCGCCCACGTGAGCCACGGGAACAGCCACATCCGCAGCGTCAGGTCCGCGCCGGCCGATTCGAGCGTCTTGCGCATCCGCAACTGCGAGATCGCGATCACGAGATACACGAGCAGCGCGATCGCGCCCGATGTCGCGAGCAGGAAGCCGAACACCTGCTCCGGCATCAGGTAGTTGGCGATCACGGTCAGGAAACCGAACGCGGTCGACGCGAGCACGGCCGCGCGCGGCGTGCCCGTCGAATCGGTGCGATGCAGGAAGGCGGGCGCATCCTTGCGCCTGGACAGCGAGAACAGCATCCGCGACGCGGTGTACAGCGCCGAATTCAGGCAGCTCGCGACCGACACGAGCACGATCACGTCGATGATCGCCTTCGCGTTCGGCACGCCGATCAGTTCCATCGCGCGCTGATACGAGCCGTGCTTCGGCAGCAGCGGGTCGTTCCACGGCACGATGGCCGCGACGACGAGGATCGAGCCGAGATAGAACAGCGTGATACGCCAGATTACCGAGTTCGTCGCGCGCACGATCTGGCGCTGCGGGTTGTCCGATTCGGCGGCCGCGATCGTCACGATCTCGGTGCCGAGGAACGAGAACATCGTCGTCAGCATCGCGGCCAGCACCGCGCCGGCGCCGTTCGGCATGAAGCCCTGGTGCGCGAACAGGTTCGACACGCCCGATACGGCGGGCGCCGGCACGAGGCCGACGATCGCCGCGCCGCCGACGCACAGGAACACGACGATCGCGACGACCTTGATCAGCGCGAACCAGAATTCGAATTCGCCGTAGTTCTTGACGGAAAAGAGATTGGTGACGGTGAGCAGCAGCGTGATGCCGAGTGCGAAGATCCACGTCGCGACGCCCGGGAACCACGCATTGAGGATGGTCGCGGCGGCGGTCGCCTCGATCGGGATCACGAGCACCCAGAACCACCAGTACAGCCAGCCGATCGTGAAGCCGGCCCAGTGGCCGATCGCGCGATCGGCATAGGTCGAGAACGACCCGCTGTCCGGATGCGCGACGGCCATCTCGCCGAGCATGCGCATCACCAGCACGACCAGGACGCCCGCGATCGCATACGCGAGTATCGATGCCGGCCCGGCTTCCGCGATCGCGTGGCCGGAGCCGACGAACAAGCCCGCGCCGATCACGCCGGCAATCGACATCATCGTTACGTGACGCTGCTTCAGGCCGGTGCCGAGGCCTGTATTGCTTCCACTCATCTGTCTCTCTCCAAAAAACGGTTCCGGTCCGACCGGGTGTCGCGTGAAGGCGGCGCGGGGAGTTGTCGTTCTTGAATCCGGCTGCGAGCACGCGTGCCGCGCACGCGCGCATGAGGCCGGATGGGGGCCGTTCCGGTCGGGTCGTCCGCGCAGTCTGCGAAGCTGCGGGTGCAATGCGGCGCACCGGGCGCCGGCGCATCGCGTACGCCCGTTCCGTCGGCTGTCGTCAGCCGCCTTCGAAGCGAAGGAGTGTAAGCATCAAACGGTTCTTCACTAAGAACCAATTGAAGAATTTCGATGGAACCACTCGTTGCATCGATACGCACCGATGCAACGCTTGATCCGGATCGGTGGCGGCTCGTGCGCCGGTGCGCCGGGTGCGCCGTTCAGTTCGCATCGCGGGCGGCTTCGTCCCGCCACTTCGCCGGCACGATGGCGCGCCATTCTCGCAGAAGCAGGTTTTTCACGGCGTCGGGACGTGCGGCCGACAGGCGGACCAGCACGATCGGCCAGCCGACATAGTGTTCGGTCACGTAATACACGTCGGGCGCCGATTCGATCAGCCATGCGCGCTCGTCGGGGTCGACGCCCTTCACGACGAGCGTGTCGCCGTCCTCGCGCAGCCGCGCGAGCAGCTTGCCCTTCACCTTGAGTGCGGGCGTGCCGTACGACGTCCCTTCCTCGACGCCGCGCCACGCCAGTGCGATCTGCCGGACTTCGTCGAATGTCACGATGCCTCCCCGACCGTGCGTCGATGGCTGACGGTCGGGCCACCCTACCGGAAATCGCGCGACGCGCCCAGCCCGATTGCGCTATCCGCCGGCCGCGCGCGCGGCGGCCGGCGCACGCCCGGTGGTCGCGACGATCGCGAACGCGATCGCATTCGCGGCGGCGCTCGCGAGAATCGGCACGAGGTAGCCGCCGCCCGCGTCGTAGACGAAGCCGGCGGCGGCCGGCCCGATCAGCGTGCCGAACGCGACGCTCGTGTACAGGATCCCGATGATCGCGCTCACGTTGCGCCCGCCGAAATAGTCCATCACGACCGCCGGCAGCACGGCGACCCAGCCGCCGTAGAACACGCCGAACACGAGCGCGAACGCCGCCAGCGTCGCGACGGTGTCCGCGCCCGCCCACGCGACCAGCGCGACCGCCATGCCGGCGAACATCGCGAGCAGCGACGCGCGGCGGCCGAAGCGGTCGGCCAGGCCGCCCAGAAAGAAGCGGCCGGCCGTGCTGCCCACGCCGATCGCGCCGAGCAGCAGCACGGCCGTCGACGGCGCGACGCCGTGGTCGAGTGCGTAGGGCACGAGGTGGACGAACGGGACGAATACACCGAACGAGCAGACGAGGCAGGCCGCGTAGAGGCTCGCGAACGGCCGCGACGCGACGGCTTCGCGCACCGGCGCGCCGGCACGCGGGTTCGCGGCAGCCGGCGAAGCACCGGCATTCCGGCCGCCGCCGTCCCGTGCGACATCGCCATCCGGCAACAGTCCCCGCCCGCGCGGATCGTTCTCGATCAGCAGCGACATGCCGGCTCCCAGCACGAGCGCGAGCGCGGCCAGCGTGAAATACGCGCCGCGCCAGCCGACCTGCGCGATCAATGCGGACGCGAGCGGCGGCATCACCAGCGTGCCGACGCCGATCCCCGCCACCGCGAGCCCCGACGCGAACCCGCGCCGGCGCACGAACCAGCGCTGCACCGCGCCGACGGCCGGCACGTACGCGCAGCCGACGCCGAATCCGACACCGAGCCCGTACGCGACGTACACCTGCAGCAGCGTATGGGCCGCGCCGGCGGCCGCGAGCCCCGCGCCGGTCAACAGCATCCCGGCGACGGCGAGCCGCCGCGAGCCGAACCGATCGGCCAGCGGCCCGCTGACGATGCCGAAACCGAAGTACAGGAAGCCGGCGAGCGAGAACACGAGCGAGATCTGGCCGCGCGACGCGGCGAAATCCCGCTGCAGCGATTCGACGAACGCGCTGAACGTGTACGCGCTGCCGAACCCGACGAACGTGACGGCGAACGCGGCCGCCACCACGTACCAGCCGTAGAAAAGGCGCGATGCGCGCGGGCGGTTCATGACGATGCTCCTTTCGGGCTCCACCGGGCGCCGAGCGGCGCCCGGATTGCCCCGTGGATATAGTTGAACTATGTTGATCGCATCGGCTGCCGGCCGGCAGCCGCGAAACATGCGATCCGATGCGTCAACGGTACGCGCGCGTCCGCGTCGCCTCAAACGATATTTCGTCGACCTTTCGCTTTAGAAAAACTGAATGAATCGCTCCCGCCTGCCGCCGCTCAACGCGTTGCGCGCCTTCGAAGCCGCCGCCCGCCACCTGTCGGTGAAATCGGCGGCCGAAGAGCTGTCGGTCACGCCCGGCGCGGTGAGCCAGATGATCCGCACGCTCGAGGCGCATCTCGGCGTGCAGCTGTTCGAGCGCGTGAACCGCGGCATCCTGCTGACGGCCGCGGGCCGCGACTACCTGCCGCCGGTGCGCAACGCGTTCCGGCAGATCGCCGACGCGTCGCAGCGCGTGTCGGGCGCGGCCGACAGCGGCGTGCTGACGGTGAGCGTCACGCCGTTCTTCGCATCCGCGTGGCTCGTCCCGCGCCTCGCGCAGTTCCGGCACGCTTGCCCCGACGTCGACCTGCAGGTCGTCACGAGCCACGCGCTCGCGGATTTCGCACGCGACGGCGTCGACGTCGCGATCCGCCACGGCCTCGGGCGTTACGTCGGGCTGTGCAGCGAACGCCTGCTGACGGTGGAAATCGTCGCGCTCGCGGCGCCGGCACTCGTCGCGCGGCTCGGCATGCCGGCGACGCCGGCCGAGCTGGTCGGCTGGCCGCAGTTGCACGACGCCGAACGCAAGGGCTGGCACATCTGGTTCGGCGCGCAGCGGATCGACGATTTCGGCCCGCCGCGCGGCCCCGCGTTCGACGACTCGGGGCTGCTGCTGCAAGCGATCGTCGCCGGCCAGGGCGCCGGGCTGCTGCCGGCCGCGATGGTGCGTGGCGAGCTGGCGAGCGGCCGGCTCGTGCAGCTTGCCGACGCCGCATGGCTCGACGATTTCGCGTACTACCTCGTCTATCCGCCGCATCACGCGGAACGGCCGAAGGTTGCCGCGTTCCGCCGGTGGATTCTCGATGCCGCGCAGGCCGACGGCGCGGCGTCGATGTCCGGCGCGGCGTAGCGCCGCGCGGCGCCAAGGCACCGATCCGCTAACATGCGGCGCGGGCGATCGGCCCGACATCGACAACGACGAACGAAACGAGAGAGACCATGCGTGCCCTGCTCCGCCGCGCGACGCACATCGCGACCCTGTCCGCCGCGCTGTTCGTCGCGGGCGCCGCGTTACCGCCTTCCGCGCACGCCTATCGCGCGTCGCCCGGCTACGCCAACGAAGCCGATCTCGACCGTCACGACACGTATCGCAACCGCGACGGCGACACCGTGCATGCGCCCGCGCATTCGAAATCGGGTCGCGTGCCGGACGGCGCGAGCGCGCGCTGCCGCGACGGCACGTACAGCTTCAGCCGCCACCGGCGCGGCACGTGCTCGGGGCACGGCGGCGTCGCCGCTTGGCTGTGAGCGCGGGCCGGCCGAATGGCCAGCGCCGCGCCAGCGGCAGGCGGCGGCGAAGTACAATACGCGCTCGCACCGCCGCGCCCCGCGCGGCACGCTCCGTACCGAATCACCCGACGCCGCCGCGCCCGCGCGCTGCGCGGCCGTCTCAACCACTTCTGACTTTCACACCGAAATGGCCCAATACGTTTTCACGATGAACCGGGTCGGCAAGATCGTGCCGCCCAAGCGCCAGATCCTGAAGGACATCTCGCTGTCGTTCTTTCCCGGCGCGAAGATCGGCGTGCTCGGCCTGAACGGCTCGGGCAAGTCGACACTGATCCGCATCATGGCGGGCATCGACAAGGACATCGAAGGCGAAGCCACGCCGATGCCGAACCTGAACATCGGCTACCTGCCGCAGGAGCCGCAGCTCGACCCGACGAAGACCGTGCGCGAAGCCGTCGAGGAAGGCCTCGGCGACCTGTTCCAGGCGAACAAGAAGCTGGAAGAGATCTACGCGGCCTACGCGGAGCCGGACGCCGACTTCGACGCGCTCGCGGCCGAACAGGCGAAATACGAGGCGATCCTCGCGTCGAGCGACGGCGGCAGCCCCGAACAGCAGCTCGAAGTGGCCGCCGACGCGCTGCGCCTGCCGCCGTGGGACGCGAAGATCGAGCACCTGTCGGGCGGCGAGAAGCGCCGCGTCGCACTGTGCAAGCTGCTGCTCGAAAAGCCCGACATGCTGCTGCTCGACGAGCCGACCAACCACCTCGACGCCGAATCGGTCGACTGGCTCGAGCAGTTCCTGGTGCGCTTCCCGGGCACCGTCGTCGCCGTCACGCACGATCGCTACTTCCTCGACAACGCCGCCGAGTGGATTCTCGAACTCGACCGCGGCCACGGCATTCCGTGGAAGGGCAACTACAGCAGCTGGCTCGACCAGAAGGAAGAGCGCCTGAAGCAGGAAGAAGCGTCGGAATCGGCGCGCCAGAAGGCGATCAAGAAGGAACTGGAGTGGGTGCGCCAGAACCCGAAGGGCCGCCAGGCGAAGTCGAAGGCGCGTATCGCCCGCTTCGAGGAACTGAGCAGCCAGGAATACCAGAAGCGCAACGAAACGCAGGAAATCTTCATTCCGGCCGGCGAACGCCTCGGCAATGAAGTGATCGAGTTCAAGAACGTCAGCAAGTCGTTCGGCGACCGCCTGCTGATCGACAACCTGAGCTTCAAGATCCCGCCCGGCGCGATCGTCGGCATCATCGGTCCGAACGGCGCCGGCAAGTCGACGCTGTTCAAGATGCTGACCGGCAAGGAACAGCCGGATTCGGGCGAGGTCGTGATGGGCCCGACGGTGAAGCTCGCGTACGTCGACCAGAGCCGCGACGCGCTCGACGGTTCGAAGACGGTGTTCGAGGAAATCTCGGGCGGCGCCGACGTGCTGACGGTCGGCAAGTACGAAACGCCGTCGCGCGCGTACATCGGCCGCTTCAACTTCAAGGGTGGCGACCAGCAGAAGATCGTCGGCAACCTGTCCGGCGGCGAACGCGGCCGCCTGCACCTCGCGAAGACGCTGATCTCGGGCGGCAACGTGCTGCTGCTGGACGAACCGTCGAACGACCTCGACGTCGAAACGCTGCGTGCGCTGGAAGACGCGCTGCTCGAATTCGCGGGCTCGGTGATGGTGATCTCGCACGATCGCTGGTTCCTCGACCGGATCGCGACGCACATCCTCGCGTTCGAAGGCGATTCGCAGGTCACGTTCTTCGACGGCAACTACCAGGAGTACGAAGCCGACAAGCGCGCGCGCCTCGGCGAGGAAGCCGCGAAGCCGAAGCGTCTGCGCTACAAGCCGATCAGCCGCTGACCGGCGCGGCCCGGGCGCCCGGCACCGCGACCAAGCGGGCCGGATGCCGCAAGCGGCCGCATCCGGAACGACGCAACGAAAAAGCGGGCCGATGGCCTAATGCCGTTCAGTTAAGGTTCTTTTTAAGGACGCGGACGGCATAGCGTTTTGGCACTGCCTTCACGGCCCGCTCGAATTTTCGAGCGGGCCGTTCTTCTTTGAGC
>NZ_CADFEN010000025.1 GCF_902833145.1 Burkholderia sp. BCC0506
CCCAGTGCCTGAAGTGCCTTGCGATCGAGCAATTGCCTCTCCTGACGTCCTTAAAGTCAGGCGTCAGGTTACGCAATTGCTCTCAAACCCTCCACGGTTTCCTGCGATGAACCTTTTTTTATGTCCGCACGGCCGCCATGCGGCACGCAAGCGGCCCGACGCGTGGCGCCGCGGGCGTCGGCTACAATCGTCACCGCCCGGCCCCCGGCATGCCGGCCGCGCGACGGCCGGGCAAGCCCCCCCTCGTCACCCGTCCGAACGTGCGGTCCCGATGATGCCTCCCATGCGTGTCGTTCGTCGCCTCGCCGTCTGCGCAGCCGTCGCGGCCGCGTGCCCGTATGCGCCGCTCGCCGGTGCGCAACCGGCATCCGCGCCCCCCGCCGCTTCGCTGCCTGCCGCCTCCGCCGCTTCGGTGCCCGCCGCCCAACCGCCATCGCCGTGCCCGTCCGACTGGGAGCGGCAGCTCTGCGAACTGAAAGCGGCCGTCGAAGTGCTGAAGAAACAGCACCTCACCGACGTCGACATCGGCGCGCTGCTCGACGCGGCGACCCACGAAGGCATCAAGACGCTGCCGTACGCGCGCTTCTTCAACGCGAAGGAAGAACAGGAACGGCGCGACGACGAACGGCGCGCACGCGACGGCACGCCGGGCATCGGGATCGTGTTCGAGACGCGACCCGACGGGCTGCACATCATCGACGTGATTCCCGACGCGCCGGCGGAACGGGCCGGCGTGCGGCCCGACGATCTCGTCGTCGCGATGAACGACAGGAGCGTGGTCGGCATCGACGGCAGCGAGCTGATGAAACTCGCGAAGGGCGACGCGGGCGTGCCGCTGAAGCTCGCGGTGCAGCGCGGCCCGAAGCATGCGGTGCTGACCTTCGCGCCCGTGCGCGCGATCGTCAAGCCGCATCCGGCAACCGCGAAGCGGCTGGACGGCGACATCCTGTACACGCGGCTGTCGAGCTTTCCGGAGCCGGCGGTCGGCGACTATATCGACGCGGTGCAAGCGGCACGCCGCGCGGGCCCGCCGGTGAAGCAGATGATCCTCGACCTGCGTATCAACGGCGGCGGCGCGCTCAATGCCGCGATCGGCATCACCGCGCTGTTCGCGGGACGCGACCGCACCGCGATGGTGACGGTCGAGCGCGACGGCGCGCACCGCCGCCGCTACTCGACCAACTGGCCCGACTACGAACTGCCCGTCATGCACGGGCGGGATCCGCTCGCGCCGCTGCAGGCCGACGACTGGTGGCGCACGGTGCCGCTCGTCGTGCTCGTCGACGGCCAGAGCGCGTCGGCCGCGGAAGCGACCGCGGCCGCGCTGAAGGATCTCGGCCGCGCGACCCTGCTCGGCATGCCGACCTACGGAAAAGGGCTCGCGCAGACGGGCGTCGACCTGATCGACGGCACACGCCTGAATTTCACGTTCGCGCGCAATCTGCGGCCGAACGGCTGCCCGATGGACGGCTACGGCGTCGTGCCGGACTGGCTCGTGCCGCCGCGCCGCGATTCGGACGTCGACGGCGTGCTGCTGTGGTACCGGGAGGTCGATCTCGCCCGCGCGCCGTATGCGGACCGGCAGGCGCCCGACCCGTTCGCGCAGGTGCGCAAGGCGCGGCAGAAGCTGCGCGACGCGCGCATGCGCGCGAAGGTCGATACGACGAGAAGCGCGGCGCTGCCGCAGCGCGCGTTCGGCACGGCCGCCGACTGGCAGCTCCGGCAGGCGCTCAATGCCCTCGCCGGCCGCCCGGTGCAGACCGTCGCCGCGCCGGCGCAACTGATGCCCGCGCAGCCGGTATGCGAGCGCGGCGGCAACTGAAGCGCCGCCCGCCCCTTTTCAGCGAAACCCGAACCGCCGCCGCAGCACGACCAGCGCCGCGAGGCTCAGCACGGCCGCGAACATCAGGTAGAAGCTCGGCGCGGTCTTCATCCCGGTCTCGCGGATCAGCCACGCGATGATGAACGGCCCGAAGCCGCCGAAGATCGTCACCGCGACGTTGTACGCGAGCGACATCCCGGTCGTGCGCGTCTGCACCGGAAACACCTCGGACAACAGCCCCGGCAGCGCCGCGAAGTAGCCGGTCATCAGGAACGCGAGCAGCACCTGCAGCGCGATCAGCGTGCCGAAGCCCGGATGCGCGACGAGATACGCGAACGCCGGATAGATCAGCACGAGAATGCCGACGGCCGGCGCGATCATCACGCGCACGCGGCCGTAGCGATCCGACCAGTGGCCGACGAGCGGCGCGAACGCCATCTGGATCACGCCGACCACGAGAATCGCGGCAAATGCGGCGGACGGCGCGAGGCCGAGCTGCTTCACGCCGTAGGTCGGCATGAACAGCACGAGGTAGGTTGCGACGGTGCCGAGCACGACCACGCCCATCGCCGCGACGAGGCGCGCCTTGTGCGACGCGAACGTGTCGCGCAGCGGGCTCGCGGTGCCTTCGGCCGCGAGGAATTCGGGCGTCTCGTCGACCTTGGTGCGGATGTAGTACGCGACCGGCCCGAGCAGCAGCCCGAAGAAGAACGGCACGCGCCAGCCCCACGACGCCATCTGCGCGGCCGTGAGCTGCGCGTTCAGCACGGTGCCGAAGCCCGCGGCGAGCAGCGTCGTGAGCCCCTGGCTCGCGACCTGCCAGCTCGCGAAGAAGCCGCGCCGGCCCGGCACGTGCTCGGCGAGGAACGCGGTTGCGCTGCCGAATTCGCCGCCGGCCGAGAAGCCCTGCATCAGCCGCGCGGCGACGAGGATCACCGGCGCGGCGACGCCGATCGTCTCGTAGGTCGGCAGCACCGCGATGATCAGCGTGCCGGCCATCATCAGCAGGATCGACAGCGTGAGCGCGGCCTTGCGGCCCGCGCGGTCGGCATACGCGCCGAGCACGATCGCGCCGAGCGGCCGCATGAAGAACGACACGCCGAACGTGCCGAGCGTAAGCAGCAGCGACACCGTGTCGTTGCCGGCCGGGAAGAACAGCTTCGAGATCGTCACCGCGAAAAAGCCGTAGACGACGAGATCGAACCACTCGAGCGCGTTGCCGATCGACGCGGCGACCACCGCGCGCCAGACGCGCGGCGACGAGGCAATGGAGCTGGACTGCGTGACGGCGTGCATCGGGCGATCTCCTTGTCGTTGTACGTTCTGTTCGAGGCGGCCGCCGTCGCGCCGTCGGCCTGCCCGGCGCCGCATGTGGCCATGCGGCGCTCGGGCGATTATAGGCGCGCAAAAAAAACCGCCGCGCCCCGGTAACGGTAGCGCGGCGGTCGGCCCGCGGGCGCCGGCACGATGGCCGGCCCTGTCGGGAAGCCTTACTGCTGCTTGACCGCTTCGGCCGTGATCAGCAGCTTCGTCTTCATCTTGAAGCCGTACTGCTTGCCGTAGTCGAGGCCGAAATCGTCGCGGCTGAATTCGCCGACCGCGTCGACGCCGCACACTTCACGCTTGAGCATCGGGTGCGGCATGCACTTGAACGAATCGATCTTCAGCGTGAGCGGCTTCGTGACGCCATGCAGCGTCAGGTTGCCGACCACCGACACCGGCTTGTCGCCGTCGAACTTGATCGTGCCCTTGTAGTTCGCCTGCGGGAACTTCGCCACGTCGAAGAACTCGGCCGTCTGCAGGTGCTCGTCGAGCTTCGCGCTGCCCGTGTGGATCGACGCGATGTCGGTCGTCACGTCGACCGTGCCGGTCTTCGCCGCGCGGTCGAGCGTCACGGTGCCGCTCGACTTGTCGAACTTGCCGCGCCAGACCGACAGGCCGCCGAAGTGGTCGGCCTCGAAGCTCGGGTACGTGTGGCTCGGGTCGAACTGGTAGGTTGCGCTTTCGGCGAAGGCCGAGAACGACAGCGAAGCGGCCAGCGCGCCTGCGGCGATGATCAGATGCTTTTTCAAACTTTTTCTCCTAGGAACGGCGCCGCGCCCTCGCGCGGCATTCAGTTGACGCGGCAACCTGCCGCTTACTTCGTGGCGACGAGATGGAACTTGATCTGCACTTCGTCCGCGACGATCGACGTGTCCTTCCACTCGCCGGTGCCGACGTTGAAGGTCGAACGCTTGATCGGCAGCACACCGTCGAACGTCTGCGTCGCGCCGTTTTGCGCGACCGTGACGGGCACCGTGACGGTCTCGGCCTTGCCCTTGATCGTCAGCTTGCCGGTCACGTTGTACTTGTTGCCGCCGGCCGGCGCGATCGCCGACGACACGAACGTCGCCTGCGGATAGGTCTTCGCGTCGAACCAGTCCTTGCCGGCGACCTGGTCGTTGTACATCTTGTCGCCGAGGTCGAAGCTCGCGACGTCGATCGTCATTTGCGCGGTGCCCTGCGCGGCTTTCGCCGGGTCGAACTTCACCTGCGCGGAAAACTTCTTGAACGCGCCTTCGGTCGGCACGTTCATCTGCTTCGACACGGCGGACACCTTGCTCTTCGCGAGATCGACGTCGGCATGCGCCGCGCCCGACGCGACGAGCACCGCCGCGGCGAGCGCGGTCAGCATGGAGCGGGAGAAAGACACTTTCATGGGATCCTTCATTTGGCAAAGGGAAGCATGCGCGACAGCAGGCCGTCGCGATCCAACAGCTGGTGCTTGAGCGCCGCGAGCACGTGCATCGCGACGAGCGCAAGCAGAATGTAATTCAAAGAGACGTGCAGCGTCTTGAAGGTTTCCTTGAGCGCCGGATCGGGGTCGATCAGGCGCGGCAGCGGCACGATGCCGAGATAGACGACCGGGATGTTCGACGCCGAGCTGTACAGGTAGCCCGTCGCGGGAATCGCGATCATCAGCACGTACAGCAGCATGTGCACGCCGTGCGACGCCGCGCGCTGCCATGCCGGCGTGTCGCCCGGCAGCGGCGGCGGCACGTGGGTCGCACGCCACAGCACACGGACCACGGCCAGCGCGAACACCGTCACGCCGATCCACTTGTGCCACGAGAAGTATTTCAGCTTGGTCGGCGTGAAGCCGGGGATGTCCGTCATCACCCAGCCGAGCGCGAAGCCGCAGACGATCAGCAGCGCGATCAGCCAGTGCAGGGCGATCGCGGTATGCGCGTAGCGTGCCGGCGTGGCCGGCGGCGATTTCGATGCCATCTTGGATCCTCAGTTCAGCGAACGGCCGCGCCGGTAAATTCGTCCGACGCATGTCAAGGGCGCCATGCTACCGCAACCTTTTGACGTGCGCGGACTCTGAGGACAGGCGCGCCAGCCGGCTGACGGTTTCCCGTCATGTTACCGAGCGGTCACGAAACGCACGGTCCTTGACCCATCGAAAAAGCCCTTTTGGTAAGATTGGCGCGGGTTCCGGCCCCGTCGACGCGTTGCCCCAACCGTCGCAACACCGCCTTTTCCATGCAACGATACGACCTGATTGCCTGCCACGAATGCGACGCACTGTTGCATAAACCGCGCCTGAGCGGCCGCGAAATCGCGCGCTGTCCGCGCTGCGACGCGCTGCTCTATCGCAACAGCACCACGCAGATCGAGCGCATCAGCGCGCTCGCGGTCGCCGCGCTCGTCACGTTCATCATCGCGCAGGCGTTCCCGATCCTCGAAATGGACCTGAACGGCACGCGCGTGCAGACGACGCTGATCGGCGCGATCGACGCGCTGTGGCATCAGGACATGGAGATCGTCGGCGTGATGGTGTTCTGCTCGACCGTGCTGTTCCCGCTCGTCGAGATGGCCGCGCTGCTTTACGTGCTGCTGCCGATCCGGCGCGGCGTCGTGCCGCCCGGCCTCAACCTCGTGCTGCGCACGATCCAGCTCGTGCGGCCGTGGGGGATGATCGAGGTGTTCATGCTCGGCATCCTGGTCACGATCGTGAAGATGGTGAGCCTCGCGCGCGTCGTGCCCGACGCGGCGCTGTTCGCGTTCGGCGCGCTCACGCTGATGACCGCCGTCGTGCTGATGTTCGACCCGCGCACGCTGTGGGACATCGCCGACGACCTGCGCGCCGGCCGCGCGCCGGCGCGGCCCGACGCCGCCGCGCCGCTGCCGGACGCGCCCCGCCGATGACGAGCCCCACGCCGACCGCCGCCCGCGCGGGCTACGTCAGCTGCCACGCGTGCGGGCTCGTGCAGACGATCGACCGGCCGCACGCGCATTGCCCGCGCTGCGGCAGCGCGCTGCACGTGCGCACGCCGAACAGCATCATGCGCACGTGGGCACTGCTGCTCGCGGCCGCCATCCTCTACATTCCGGCGAACCTGCTGCCGATCATGCGGACGTCGTCGATCGTGGGGTCGCAGCAAGACACGATCATGAGCGGCGTCATCTATTTCTGGACGTCGGGCGACTGGCCGCTCGCCGTGGTCGTGTTCGTCGCCAGCATTCTCGTGCCGATGCTCAAGCTCGGCGTGCTGACGATCCTCGTCACCAGCGCGCAGCGCCGCGCCGCGTGGCGGCCGCTGCAGCGCACGCGCCTCTACCGGATCGTCGAGCGCATCGGCCGCTGGTCGATGCTCGACATCTTCGTCGTGACGCTGACCGTCGCGCTCGTCCACTTCCGTTCGCTCGCCGTCATCACGGCCGGCCCCGGCGCACTCGCGTTCGGCTCGGTCGTGATCCTGACGATGCTCGCGTCGATGCAGTTCGATCCCCGCCTGATCTGGGATCCAGTCGAAACCTCAGGGAATCACCATGAATAGTCCACAAGGCCCGCAGCACGACGCGCCCCGGCCGCCCGATCCGGCGATCTCGACGAAAAGCGGCTGGCTGCCGTCGCTCGTCTGGCTCGTGCCGCTGATCGCCGCGCTGATCGGCATCGGCCTCGTGATCAAGTCCGTGCGCGAGCGCGGCCCGGAAATCACGATCAGCTTCCACAGCGCCGAAGGGCTCGAACCGGGCAAGACCCAGGTCAAGTACAAGGACGTCGAGATC
Source organism: Burkholderia sp. BCC0506 (assembly GCF_902833145.1). Lineage (GTDB taxonomy): Bacteria > Pseudomonadota > Gammaproteobacteria > Burkholderiales > Burkholderiaceae > Burkholderia. Next base: position 6,878 of record NZ_CADFEN010000025.1, read on the forward strand.
GGCACGGTCAAGACGATCAAGCTGTCGAAGGACCTGTCGCGCGTGCTGGTCGAGGTGCAGCTCAAGAAGGAAGCCGAGGACTTCGCGGTCAAGGGCTCGCGCTTCTGGATCGTACGGCCGCGCGTCGGCGCGACCGGCGTGTCGGGGCTCGGCACGCTGCTGTCGGGCGCGTACATCGGCGTCGATGCGGGCCACGGGCAGGACACGCAGACCGACTTCACCGGCCTCGAGACGCCGCCCGCCGTCACCGGCGACCAGAAAGGCACGCAATACGTGCTGCGCGGCGATTCGCTCGGCTCGGTCGACATCGGCTCGCCGGTCTACTACCGCCGCGTGCAGGTCGGCCAGGTGGTCGGCTTCTCGCTCGACAAGGACGGCACGGGCGTCACGTTCAACGTGTTCGTCAATGCGCCGTACGACCAGTACGTCGGGATGAACACGCGCTGGTGGCAGGCGAGCGGCGTCGACCTGCGGCTCGATTCGAGCGGCCTGAAGCTGAACACGCAGTCGCTCGCGACGGTGATCCTCGGCGGCATCGCGTTCCAGACGCCGCCGAACCAGGGCACCGGCGCGACCGCGCCGAACAACACGACGTTCCGCCTCGGCTCCGACGAGGGCGACGCGATGCGCGACCCGGACGGCCAGCCGCTGCAGGTCGTGATGAACTTCAACCAGTCGCTGCGCGGGCTCGCCGTCGGCGCGCCGGTCGACTTCCGCGGCATCGTGCTCGGCGAAGTGACGAACATCGGCATCGACTTCGATCCGAAGACGAAGAACTTCCTGATGCCGGTAACGATCAACGTGTATCCGGAACGCCTCGGCCGCCGCTTCCGCGAGACGATCGAGAGCAAGGGCGAACCGGCGCGCCGCGAGATCGTCGAGCGGCTCGTCCAGCACGGACTGCGCGGCCAGTTGCGCACCGGCAACCTGCTGACGAGCCAGCTGTACGTCGCGCTCGACTTCTTCCCGAAGGCGCCGGCCGTGAAGATCGACACGAGCCATCTGCCGTTCGAGCTGCCGACCGTGCCGAACACGCTCGACGAGCTGCAGCTGCAGGTCGCCGACATCGCGAAGAAGCTCGACAAGGTGCCGTTCGACCAGATCGGCGCGAACCTGAACAGCGCGCTCGCGAACGCCGACAAGCTGTTCAAGCAGCTCGACACGCAGGTCGCGCCGGAGGCGCGCGACACGCTGTCGGCCGCGAAGCAGACCTTCTCGACCGCCGAGGCGACGCTGCAGCAGGATTCGCCGCTGCAGTCCGACGTGCGCGGCGCGCTGAAGGAGCTCACGCGCACGCTGCAATCGCTGAACGCGCTCGCCGACTATCTGGAGCGCCACCCCGAATCGCTGCTCAAGGGCAAGCCAGGAGATAAACCATGACGACACGCGTGAACGGTTTTGCGAGCGGCGCGGCGGCGGCCTTCGCCGCACTCGCGCTCGCCGCATGCAGCTCGCCGCCCGCGCGGTTCTACACGTTGAGCCCGGCCGACGCCGCGGCGCCGCTGCGCACCGCGCCGGCCAACCCGGCGTTCCTGATCGAGGTGCCGTCGGTCGGTGTCCCCGAGCAGGTCGCGAAGAATCAGCTGGTCGTGCAGAAGAACGCCGCGCAGGTCGACGTGCTCGAGCAGGAACGCTGGGCGTCGCCGCCCGCCGACGAGATCCGCCGCGCGCTGTCGGACGATCTCGCCGCGCAGCTCGGCACGATCGACGTCGCGAATTCCGCGTACCCGCCCGGCGTGCCGGTGTACCGCATCAGCGTGAACGTGCAGCGCTTCGAGTCGTGGCCAGGCAAGCGCGCCGCGGTCGACGCCGTGTGGAGCGTGCGCTCGCTCGCCACGCAGGCCGTGATGACCTGCCGCACGAGCGTCGCGGAACCGGTCGCCGACGGCTACGACGCGCTCGTCGCCGGCCACCGGCGCGCGCTCGACGCGATCGCCACGCAGGCCGCGGCCGGCGTGCGCGCGATGGCCGCCCGCCGCGGCGCGGCGGCCGCGCCCGCTGCCGGCGGCAAGACGGCCGCCGCGCCGGTCGTGCCGTGCCCGGCCAACCCGGCGGCCGGCGGCGACGCCGGCGCGACGGGCAAGTCGGGCGCATAAGCGAACGCGCACGGCGCACGCGGGCGACCGTTCGACACGGCGTTCGCGTGCGCGCGGTCGAATGGCGCGGCGCGGCCACCCGCGCACGCCAGCCGCCGCCGGCTGCACGCGCGCACCGCCCTCATCGGCCGGCCGCCCCTTTACATTCTTTGTCAAAGCCGCCGGAACCCGCGCCATGCAACGCGGTCGGCTTGCGTTTTCCGGCCCGATTGACGATCCTACGCACTTTCAGGCTCGCGCCGCTCGTCGTGCGCGCGAGCCCAGCGGCGCCGGGCCGCATTCGGCCCGACCGCGGTGCCTGCCGGCGCCGCCCGCGAATCGCGTGCACCGCGGCGGGGCAGCCGCACCTCGGGTCGCCGCGCCCCGTCCGGCACCGGCCCCGTCTCACCCGTTCTCACCGGCGCCGCGCCGTTTCCCCGGCCGGCATCCCGAACCCGCCCGTCCCGGGCTTTCGCTATTCCGTTTATGTTTCGTTCCCTGACGACCCTGATCAAGAAGTGGCGCGCGTCGCGCAATGCCGGTCACCAGCTCGATGCGCTGCTCGCGCACGCCGATGCCGACGCGTCGTACGCCGAGCGCAGCGAATGGCTGATCGAGCTCGCGCACTGGCTGCGCCGCAACGGCACGGTGCAGGACGCGCAGCCCGAGCGCGACGCCGACACGCGCGCGTATCCGGCCCATGCGCGGCTGCGCTACCTGTTCCACGTGCTCGATCGCAATCCCGCGTGGAAGTCGCACGCCGCGCGCATCCTGCGCGGCATCCTGCGCGAGTGCGACGGCATCTCGCTGCTGTGCGACGCCGGCATGCCCGTGCATTCGGGCTTCTTCGGCGCGCTGTTCGAGCGGATCGATTCATCGCTGATCCCGCCCGCGCCGAACCGCCGCGAGCTGTCGGCGCTGTTCACGCTGATGTTCCCAACGCCCGACGACGCGAAATGGATCGACGCGTTGCCCGACGACCTGCTCGCGCGCCTCGCCGAGCTGATCTCGTTCGACGTCACCGAAGAAGAGCGCCACGAGCCCGGCTCGTTCTCGCGCGACCTGCTGGCCGCGCTGCACAACCTGACCTGCCAGATCAGCTCGACCGGCCTGTCGCAGACCGTGCGCAGCCGGCTGTCCGACGACGACGCGCGCAAGCCGCTCGAATCGCAGCCGTTCTACCGCCTCACGCGCGCCATGCTCGCGGTCGAGACCGCGCATGCGGCCGTCGAGGACGGCGGCGACCCGAGCAAGCTGCTGCACGAGGTGAACTACCTGCGCGTGCTGCTCGACGAATGCCGGATCGCCGTCGACGACGTATTCGCGCACCTGTACCGCAACGGCGTGTCGGTCGACATCGTGTTCCAGGTCGAGCGGATGCGCATGCGCATCCTGCGCGCGGAAACGCTGCTCAACGCGTGGATGGCACGCGACGACCTGCACGGAATGGCGCACCTGACCGCCGAGCTCGTCGACGCGAACCAGAACAGCCAGAGCGTCGCGCACCTCGTGCGCAGCAACTTCTCGCTGTTCGCGCGCAAGCTCGTCGAGACCAACGCGGACACCGGCGAGCACTACATCTCGCGCGGCCGCGCCGAGTACCTGAAGATGCTGCGGATGGCCGCAGGCGGCGGCCTCGTCACCGTCGCGACCGTGTGCGTGAAGTTCGCGATCACGGGCGCGCACCTGCAGTCGATGCTCGAAGGGCTGCTCGCGGGCATCAACTACGCGGCCAGCTTCATGCTGATGCACTTCCTGCACTTCACGCTCGCGACCAAGCAGCCCGCGATGACCGCGCCGACGCTCGCGCGCGAACTCGACGACACCGGCCACGAGGAAGGCGTGAAGGCGTTCGTCGCGTCGGTGATCGCGCTGATCCGCACGCAGGCGGCCGCGATTTCCGGCAACGTGCTGGTCGTGCTGCCCGTGTGCCTGCTCGTGCAGCTGTTCGCGGGCAACGTGCTGCACACGAACGTGATCTCGCCGGAGAAGGCGCACGCGACGCTGCATTCGTTCTCGCTGCTGGGCCCGACGCCGTTCTACGCGGCGCTCACCGGCGTGCTGCTGTGGGCGTCGAGCCTGCTCGCCGGCTGGGCCGACAACTGGTTCGTGCTGCACCGGGTCGGCGACGCGCTCACGTACAACCGCCGGCTGCGCCTGACGCTCGGCGCGGCCGGCGCCGCGAAGCTCGCGCACTTCTGCCGCTCGAACGTCGCCGGCGTGGTCGCGAACGTCGGCCTCGGCCTGATGCTCGGCCTCGTCCCGGCGATCGTCACCGTGTTCATGTTCCCGTTCGAGGTGCGGCACGTGACGCTGTCGGCCGGCTCGATCGGGGTCGCGCTCGGCGTGCTGGGCAAGGATGCGCTCGGTACGCCCGAGCTGTGGTGGGCCGGCGCCGGCGTGCTCAGCATGGCGATCCTCAACGTGCTCGTGAGCTTCGCGCTCGCGTTCACGATGGCCGTGCGCTCGCGCAGCCTGCGCCCGACCAAGGTGCGCGCGCTCGTCGCGGCGATCGTCCGCACGGTGCTGGCGCATCCGCTCGCGCTGTTCTGGCCGGCAGGCAACCCCGCCGCACGCGCCGGCCAGCCGGGCGCGCACTGATCTGCAAGGCGGCGGCGCCCCCGCGCGTCGCCGTCCCGGCACGCGCGCGCGCCGGTCACGCCGGCGCCGCCGCGCCGAAACGCCGGCCCCGGTCGCCCGCGCCGCGTACAATAGTGGACTTTTGCACGTCCTCACCCGCCTTATGTCCTCGCCCACCCTGTTCGAATTTTTCGCCCCCTGCCCGCGCGGCCTCGAAGCGGCGCTTGCCGCCGAGCTGGCCGAAATCGCCGGCCGCCACCTGAACGGCGCGCCGTTCACCGCGGGCGCGCAGGTGCCGGGCGGCGTCCATTTCGGCGGCGGCTGGGCCGCCGGCATGGCCGCGAACCTCCATTCGCGGATCGCGAGCCGGATCCTGCTGAAGATCGCGCACCGCGCGTACCGCAACGAGCAGGACGTCTACGCGCTCGCGCTCGAGCAGCCGTGGGAGCGCTGGTTCGCGGCCACGCAGACGCTGCGCGTCGACATCACCGCGATCAAGTCGCCGCTGAAGAGCCTCGAATTCGCGACGTTGCGCGTGAAGGACGCGATCTGCGACCGGATGCGCGAGAAGACCGGCGCGCGCCCGAGCATCGACACCGGCGCGCCGGACGTGCGCGTGTTCGCGTTCCTGACGGCGGGCGAGTGCACGCTGTACCTCGACACGTCGGGCGAGCCGCTGTTCAAGCGCGGCTGGCGTCTCGACAAGGGCGCGGCGCCGCTGCGCGAGAACCTCGCGGCCGGCATCCTGCGCCTGACGGGCTGGACGCCCGGCACCGCGCTGTACGACCCGATGTGCGGCAGCGGCACGTTCCTCGCGGAAGCCGCGCAGATCGCGCTCGGCGTGGCGCCCGGCGTCGAGCGCCGGTTCGGCTTCGAAAAGCTCAAGCAGTACGACATCACCGCGTGGCAGGGGCTGAAGGTCCCGGCGCTCGACGCGAAGCGCGCGGCGCGGGCCAAGCGCGGCGAAGCGCTCGGCGTGTACGGCAGCGACATCTCCGGCGACATGCTCGAGAAGGCGCGCGCGAACCTCGAGCGCGCGGGCGTGCCGTCGGTGTGGCTCAAGCAGGTCGACGCGCGCGGGATGACGCCGCCGTGCGACGGGCCGGGCATCCTCCTCGCGAACCCGCCGTACGGCGAGCGGATCGAAGTGCGCGGCCGCGGCGCGCGCGGCGAGGTGCGCGAAACCGGCCGCAACCGCGGCAACGACGACGCATTCCGCCGCACGCACACCGACGCGCCGGACAGCGAGTTCTTCAACGCGCTCGGCGATGCGCTGAAGCAGCGCTTCACGGGCTGGCAGGCGTTCCTGCTGACGTCCGACCGTTCGCTGCCGGGCCAGCTTCGGCTGCGCGAATCGGCCAAGACGCCGCTGTTCAACGGCGCGCTCGAATGCCGGCTGTTCCGCTTCGACCTGATCGCCGGCAGCGTGAAGGCGCGCCCGGCCGCGTCGGAAGGCGACGACGCGTAAGCCATCCGTCCGCGTCCGCAAGCAACGACGTGTCAAGGGGCCGCCATCGCGGCCCCTGTGCTTTTCGGCCGCCGCTCAGTGCTTCGACTGCGACCAGCGCGCCATCGTGAACGGCAGCGCATGCCCCGTCTCGAGCAGCGACTTCAGGCTCGACAGCACGACCGGCCAGCCGCCGCGAATCCCGCGGTCCATCTCCGAACCGGCCACCAGCCCGTCGTGCGTGACGGTCAGCTTCACGACACCCTCGTGAGGCTCGACCAGATAGGTCACGCGCGATTCCTCGCCGTCGCCAGACGGCGTGCGCCACGTGACGACCAGCCGGCGCGGCGGATCGTTCTCGACCACTTCGCCGACGATGTCGACCCGCGACGGGTCGTCGTAGTCCTGATGTTCCCAGCGCGAGCCCGGCCGCCAGTCGGGCGACGCGTTGCGATGCCGCACCCAGTAGTCCTTCGTCAGCTCGGCGTTGGTCAGCGCGTCGAACACGCGCTCGGGCGTGGCCGCGATGAAGGTCACGTACACGAAGGCGGGATTACCCATCGTCATCTCCTGTGTCGCGCGGCGCTTCCAGCCCGCGCTTCAGATCCGCCAGCGCCTGCAGGCGCTGACGCTCGAACTTGCCGATCCAGCGTTCCGCGATGTCGTGGATCGGCACCGGATTCAGGTAATGCAGCTTCTCCCGGCCGCGCCGCGTCGTCGCGACGAGATTCGCGGCCTCGAGCAGCGCGAGATGCTTGCTCACGGCCTGCCGGCTCATCGCGAGCCCGTCGCACAGCTCGGACAGCGTCTGGCCGCTTTTCGCATGCAGCAGGTCGAGCAACTGACGGCGCGTGGCATCGGCCAGCGCCTTGAAAACGAGATCCATGCCGCTCCCGGGTCGATGCGCCTATTATGCAACCAAATGGTTGCATGTCAAGGGTGACAACTCTACTGACAATACGGTGTCAGCAGCCGGCGATCACACTGCAATCCCGGCGCAATGCAGGCTGGTTTCCACCGAATCCGCATAACAACGCAAACAACGCAACAAGGAGCTCGTCATGACGTCAGCAACCGCCACTGCAACCCTGGAGCGCGCGATCGCGTGGTTCGACATTCCGTCCCTCGATTTCGACCGTGCGATCCGCTTCTACGAAACCGTGCTGCAAACCACGATGCAGCGCGCGGTCATCGGCGGCGTGCCGATGGCGATGTTCGATCGCGACGCGTCGAGCACGGGCGGCAGCATCGTGTTCGATCCGCAGCAGATCAAGCCGAGCGCGAACGGCGTGCTCGTCTACCTGAACGCCGGCGAATCGGTCGTCGCCGCGCTCGAACGCGCGAAGCGCGCGGGCGGCGTCGTGCAGGGCTCGGTCGTCGAGCTGCCGAACAACTACGGCTACGTCGGCTACCTGATCGACACGGAAGGCAACCGCGTCGGCCTGCACGCGCCGAAATGCCACTGAGTGCGGCGCTCAGCGGGCCGGCGCGGCGCTATCATCGCAAAGTCCCCGCCGCCAGAGGAATCGAGGTGCTGTCATGACCCGCCGTGCCGACCGCCTGTTCCAGATCGCCGAGCTGTTGCGCGGGCGTCGTCTCACGACCGCGCAGCAACTGGCCGACTGGCTGTCGGTGTCGCCGCGCACGGTCTATCGCGACGTGCGCGACCTGCAACTGTCGGGGGTGCCGATCGAAGGCGAAGCCGGCATCGGCTACCGGCTGAACCGCAACGCGAGCCTGCCGCCGCTCACGTTCACGGCCGAGGAGCTGGCCGCGCTCGCCACCGGCGCGCGCATGCTCGAGACCTGGGGCGGCGCGCGCTTCGCGAGCGGCGCACGCTCGGCGCTCGCGAAGATCGCATCGGCGATGCCGGCCGACAAGCGCACGGCGCTCGACCGCCTGCCCGTGTTCGCGCCGTCGTTCCACATCGACGAGACGTTTTGCGCGAAGGTGGACGCGATCCACCAGGCGATCGACACGCGCCACATCGTCGGCTTCGCCTATCGCGACCGGCTCGGCGCGCATTCGCAGCGGCGCGTCTGGCCGCTCGGGCTCGTCTACTGGGGCGGGCGCTGGACGATCGGCGCGTGGTGCGAGCTGCGCGGCGATTTCCGCACCTTCGACATCGCGCGCATGGGCGACATCACCGTGCACGAGCAGTTTCCGGACATGGAAGGCCGGCGCATCGCCGACTACATGCGCATCGCGGAAGCGCCGATGCGCTGACGCGGCGCGGCGGCGGGCGCGCGCCGCCGCCCTTCATTTCCCGGGCGCCGTATGGCGCCCGGCCCTGCTTCCGTTACCCGCCGAACACCACCGGTCGCTTCGGCCGCTCGTCGACGTGCAGCGAAAACACGTCCGCACGCGCGTAGTGGCCGACGACGTCGAAGTCGTAGCGCGCCCGCACGAGCTCGTCGGTGTCGATACGGGCGGTCACGAGCCCGGCCTCGCCGATCAGCGGCTCGGTCAGCAGGTCGCCGAGCGGCCCGACGATCACGCTGCCGCCGCGGATCAGCGGCCGCTCGGGGTCCCAGCCCGGCACGTCGATGCCGAGCGCGCGCGGCGACGGCTGCACCTGGCACGCGCTCACGACGAAGCAGCGCCCTTCGTGCGCGATGTGCCGCATCGAGCTTTGCCACAGGTCGCGCTCGTCGACGGTCGGCGCGCACCAGATCTGCACGCCTTTCGCGTACATCGCGCAACGCAGCAGCGGCATGTGGTTCTCCCAGCAGATCGCGGCGCCCGCGCGGCCCGCGGCCGTCTCGATGACGGGCAGCGTCGAGCCGTCGCCCTGCCCCCAGATCAGCCGCTCGGTGCCGGTCGGCATCAGCTTGCGGTGCTTCGCGACGAGCCCGTCGCGCGGATCGAAGAACAGCGCCGTGCAGTACAGCGTGCTGCCGCCGCGCTCGATCGCGCCGACCACGAGGCTCGCGCCCGTGCGCTGCGACAGCGCGGCCAGTTCGTCGGTTTCCGGGCCCGGCACGTCGATCGCCTGCGCCGCGTAGCGCGCATACGCGTCGCGGCCCTCGGGCAGCCGGTAGCCGAGCCGCGTGCCGAAGATCTCGCCTTTCGGATAGCCGCCGAGCACGGCCTCGGGCAGCACGACCAGCGACGCGCCGCTGTCGCGGATCGCGGTTTCGTAGCCGAGGATCGTGTCGAGCGTGGCGCGCGTGCCGGCGGGCGATGCGCCGATCTGCAGCGCGGCGATGACTGACGTGGACATGAAGGCGTCTCCGGTGAGTGGGGTGTCGCCATCTTTATCGATAAGATGTCATCGATCAAATCGATGGAACGATATGTGTCATGAATGCGGATGATATCGCCGGGCTCGACCTGAACCTGCTGAAGGTGTTCGAGGCACTGTACGAGGAAGGCGGCGCGAGCCGCGCGGCGCTGCGGCTCGACCTCACGCAGTCGGCGGTCAGCGCGGCGCTCGGACGGCTGCGCACGATCTACGCCGATCCGCTGTTCGTGCGCACCGGCCGCGGGCTCGCGCCGACGCCGCGCGCGGACGAACTGAAGCCGATCCTGTCCGATGCGCTCGACCGCTGCCGCGAAAGCCTCGCGATCGCGGCCGACGGCGGCGAGCGCGTCGGCCGCACGATCTCGATCGGGCTGTCCGACGATTTCGAGATCGCGCTCGGCCGCGCGCTGATCGAGGCGGTCGCGCGCGAAGCGGCCGGCATCCGGCTGATCTTCCGGCAGACCCACAGCGGCATCGCCGGCGACGCGCTCTTGCGGCACGGCGTCGATCTCGCGATCGCGTCGGGCGGATTCTCGGCGAACGGGCTCAGCCGGCGCGCGGTCGCCACCGGCGGCTATGCGTGCCTGATCGACCCGGCCGGCCGCGCGCGGTCGCCGCGCACGCTGACGCTCGCCGAGTTCCTGCGGCGCGACCACCTGCTCGTGTCGTCGGGCGGCGTGATCGGGATCGTCGACGAGGCGTTGGCCGCGCTCGGCCACAAGCGGCGCGTCGCGGCATCGACCACGCATTTCGCCGCGCTGCCGTACCTGCTCGCCGGCTCGGACGCGGTGGCGACGATTCCCGCGCATGCGGCGCGCGCGATCGCGCAATCGACCGCGCTGCGCGCGCTCGCGTGCCCGGTGGAGCTGCCGCGCTATCCGGTCGAAATCGGCTGGCGCACGAGCACGCAGCGCGATCCGGCGATCGTGCGCGTACGCGATACGGTCGCCGCCTGCGTCGCGCGCCTCGTCGCACCATGAAAAAAGCCCGGCCGGCTTGCGCCGGCCGGGCTTGTCCGGGGCGCGGCGCCCGTGCATCGAAGCGGGTGCCGCGTCGCCGGAGCATGCATTACTCGACGGCCTTCACCATGTCCTCGATGACCTTCTTCGCATCGCCGAACACCATCATCGTCTTGTCCATGTAGAACAGGTCGTTGTCGAGGCCCGCATAGCCGGCCGCCATCGAGCGCTTGTTGACGATCACCGTGCGCGCCTTGTACGCCTCGATGATCGGCATCCCCGCGATCGGCGATTTCGGGTCGTTCTTCGCGGCCGGGTTCACGACGTCGTTCGCGCCGAGTACGAGCACCACGTCCACCTGACCGAATTCGCCGTTGATGTCCTCCATCTCGTGCACGATCTCGTACGGCACTTCCGCTTCAGCGAGCAGCACGTTCATGTGCCCAGGCATCCGCCCGGCGACCGGATGGATCGCGTACTTCACGTCGATGCCCTTCTCGACCAGCTTGTCGGTCAGCTCCTTCAGCGCGTGCTGCGCGCGCGCGACGGCGAGCCCGTAACCCGGCACGATCACGACCGATTCCGCGTTGCCGAGCATGAACGCCGCGTCGTCGGCCGAGCCCGACTTCACCGGCCGCTGCTCCTGCGCGCCCGCCGCACCGCCGGCCGCGGCTTCTCCGCCGAACCCGCCGAGGATCACGTTGAAGAACGAGCGGTTCATCGCGTGGCACATGATGTACGACAGGATCGCGCCCGACGAGCCGACCAGCGACCCGGCGATGATCAGCATCGCGTTGTTCAGCGAGAAGCCGATGCCGGCCGCCGCCCAGCCCGAGTACGAGTTCAGCATCGACACGACCACCGGCATGTCCGCGCCGCCGATCGGGATGATGATCAGCACGCCGAGCACGAACGCGATCGCCGTCATGATGATGAACGGCAGCCACGCCTGCGTGATGAAGAACAGGATGCCGAAGCCGAGCATCGCGATCGCGAGCATCAGGTTGATCAGGTGCTGGCCCGCGTACACGACCGGCGCGCCCTGGAACAGCCGGAACTTGTACTTGCCCGACAGCTTGCCGAACGCGATCACCGAACCGGAGAACGTGATCGCGCCGACGAACGTACCGATGAACAGCTCGACGCGGTTGCCGTACGGGATGAAGCTCGACGACACCGCATCCTGCGGCACGAGCCCGAACGCCTCCGGCTCCGACACCACCGCATACGCGATGCACACGGCCGCGAGACCGATCAGCGAGTGCATCGCCGCGACGAGCTCCGGCATCTTCGTCATCTCGACGCGCGCGGCGACGACTGCCCCGACGCCCCCGCCGACGATCAGCGCGCCGAGCACGAGCGCGAGGCCGAGCGGCAGGTTCGCGCCGAGCCACGCGGCCTGCTTGACGATCAGCGCGACCGTCGTGAGGATCGCGATGGCCATCCCGACCATCCCGAACAGGTTGCCGCGCCGCGCGCTCTTCGGGTTCGACAGCCCCTTCAGCGCCTGGATGAAGCACACCGACGCGACGAGGTACAGCAGCGTAACGACGTTCATGCTCATCGCGCGCCCTCCTTGCCGCCCTCGACGCGCTTGGGCTCCTTCTTGCGGAACATCTCGAGCATGCGCCTCGTCACGAGGAAGCCGCCGAACACGTTGACGGCCGCGAGCGCGACCGCGAGCGTGCCGAACAACTTGCCGGTCGCGCCGACGGTCAGCGCCGCCGCGAGCATCGCGCCGACGATCACGATCGCCGAGATCGCGTTGGTCACCGCCATCAGCGGCGTATGCAGCGCGGGTGTGACGTTCCAGACGACGTGGTAGCCGACGTACACCGCCAGCACGAAGATGATCACGTTGATCACCGTGTGATTGATGACTTCCATGGTCTCCTCCGTTATTTGCGCGTGACTTCGCCGTCGCGGCACAGCAGCGTCGCGGCGACGATGTCGTCGGTCAGGTCGATGTTCAGCGTGCCTTCCTTCGTGACGATCAGCTTCATGAAGTCGAGCAGGTTGCGCGCGTACAGCGCCGATGCGTCCGATGCGACCATCGATGCGAGGTTCGTGTAGCCGGCGATCGTCACGCCGTGGTGCACGATCACCTGGTCGGCGACGGTCAGCGGGCAGTTGCCGCCCCTGCGGCCGTCGATTTCCGGGCCGCGGCCGGCCGCGAGATCGACGAGCACCGAGCCGGGCTTCATCGACTGCGCGGTGTCGACCGAGATCAGCGTCGGCGCCGGGCGCCCGGGAATCAGCGCCGTGGTGATCACGATGTCGGCCTGCTTCGCGCGCTCGTGCACGAGCGCGGCCTGGCGGCCGAGCCACGACGGCGGCATCGGGCGCGCATAGCCGCCGACGCCCTGCGCGGCTTCGCGCTCCTCGTCGGTTTCGAACGGAACGTCGAGGAATTTCGCGCCGAGCGACTCGATCTGCTCCTTCACGGCCGGCCGCACGTCGGACGCCTCGATCACGGCGCCCAGCCGCTTCGCGGTCGCGATCGCCTGCAGGCCCGCGACGCCCGCGCCGAGAATCAGCACGCGCGCCGCCTTCACGGTGCCCGCGGCCGTCATCAGCATCGGCATGAAGCGCGGATACAGCGACGCGGCCACCAGCACGGCCTTGTAGCCGGCGATGTTCGCCTGCGACGACAGCACGTCGAGACTCTGCGCGCGCGTCGTGCGCGGCGCGGCCTCGAGCGCGAAACCGGTCACGCCGGCCGCCGCGAGTTGCGCCGCCTGCTCGCCGTTGAACGGCTCGAGCATGCCGACCAGCACGGTGCCGCGCTTGAGCAACGGCAGTTCGGTGTCGGTGGGCGCCTGGACCTTCAGCACGATGTCGGCGTCAAAAGCGGCCGACTGGTCGGTCAATTCCGCGCCGGCGGCCGCATAGGCTTCGTCGGGATAGCTGGCTGCGCTGCCGGCCCCTTTCGCGATACTGACCCGATGGCCGGCCGCCGCGTATTTCTTCACGGTTTCCGGCGTCGCGGCCACACGCGCCTCGTTGGCCCGCGTTTCAGCAGGCACTCCAATATGCATCGTCAGTTCCTCCAGTCATTGTCAGTATTTCTTTTCTTGCGATCTTTACTGCACAACGAGCCGGACAGGCTGACTTACCGGCTCACGAGCAACGGCTTTCACGCTGCACTTTAACCGAAAGCGATGGCCCCGCCAGCACTTTGCGCACGACCGTGCGCGAATGCGACACGCGCTTGGCCCGCGCCGTCACGTATCGCCGGCACGGCCGCTTCGAGAGGGTCGGATTCGTCTAACGGAACGGCCGGCAGCGTTCGGGCGCAACCGGTAAAATGCCGAACCATGAAACCCGAAATCTGGACCCCGCATGTGACGGTCGCCGCGCTCGTCGAGCGTGCCGGCCGCTTTCTCGTGATCGAGGAAGAAACCTCGACGGGCCTGCGCATCAATCAGCCGGCCGGTCATCTCGAGGCCGGCGAAACGCTGGCCGACGCCGTGATCCGCGAAACGCTCGAGGAAACCGCGCACCCGTTTACGCCCGACGCGCTCGTCGGCGTCTATCTCGCGCACTACGAGCGCCCCGGCAGCGCCGGCGCGACCTACCTGCGCTTCACGTTCTGCGGCACGGCCGGCGAACCGGTCGCGGGCCACGTGCTCGACGACGGCATCGTCCGCACGCTGTGGATGACGGCCGACGAACTGCGCGCATGCGGCGAACGCCATCGTTCGCCCGCGGTGATGCGCTGCGTCGACGACTATCTCGCCGGGCGGCGCGTTCCGCTCGATTTCGTGCACACGCATTCGGTCGCCCCGCGCCCCGAGGCATTCGAACGTCAGGCGGTCAGCAAATGAGCAAGCGTCGTGTAGTGGTGGGCATGTCGGGCGGCGTCGATTCGTCGGTGACCGCGTGGCTGCTGAAGGAACAGGGCTACGACGTGGTCGGCCTGTTCATGAAGAACTGGGAAGACGACGACGACGGCGAGTACTGCTCGACGCGCCAGGACTGGATCGACGTCGTGTCGGTGGCCGACCTGATCGGCATCGACGTGGAAGCCGTCAACTTCGCCGCGGAATACAAGGACCGCGTGTTCGCCGAGTTCCTGCGCGAATACTCGGCCGGCCGCACGCCGAACCCCGACGTGCTGTGCAACGCCGAGATCAAGTTCAAGGCGTTCCTCGACCACGCGATGTCGCTCGACGCGGACATGATCGCGACCGGCCACTATGCGCGCGTGCGCGAGCGCGACGGGCGTTTCGAACTGCTGAAGGCCTTCGATCATACGAAAGACCAGTCGTACTTCCTGCACCGGCTGAACCAGGCGCAGTTGTCGAAGACGATGTTCCCGCTCGGCGAGATCCCGAAGACGAAGGTGCGCGAGATCGCCGCGCAGATCGGGCTGCCGAATGCGAAGAAGAAGGATTCGACCGGCATCTGCTTCATCGGCGAACGGCCGTTCCGCGATTTCCTGAACCGCTATCTGCCGACGAAACCCGGCCCGATGAAGACGCCCGACGGCAAGGTGGTCGGCGAACACATCGGCCTCGCGTTCTACACGTTCGGCCAGCGCAAGGGCATCGGCCTCGGCGGCAGCAAGAGCGGCAGCGGCGAACCGTGGTTCGTCGCCGCGAAGGACATCGCGTCGAACACGCTGTACGTCGTGCAGGGCCACGATCATCCGTGGCTGCTGTCGCGCGAGCTCGTCGCCGGCAACGTGAGCTGGGTCGCCGGCGAGCCGCCGGCCGAAGGCTTCGCGTGCGGCGCGAAGACGCGCTACCGGCAGGCCGACGCGGCGTGCACGTTCAGCGGGGCCGCGACAGGCGAAGCGCGCTTCTCGCTCGCGTTCGACGACGCGCAGTGGGCCGTCACGCCCGGCCAGTCGGCCGTGCTGTACGACGGCGAAATCTGCCTCGGCGGCGGCATCATCGAATCCGCGGCCACCGGCCAGCCCGGTCGGGCCGAGGCGGCCGGCCAGGCGCCGGTGCTCGCCGAAGCACGCT
Source organism: Burkholderia sp. BCC0506 (assembly GCF_902833145.1). Classification (GTDB taxonomy): domain Bacteria; phylum Pseudomonadota; class Gammaproteobacteria; order Burkholderiales; family Burkholderiaceae; genus Burkholderia. The sequence goes on from NZ_CADFEN010000025.1 coordinate 22,156, forward strand.
GACATCCATTCGGTTTAGACTTGCGGCACGCCGCGCCCGGGGCAACACGATTGCGCCGCGGCCGGCGCGCCGCCTTCGCAGCGTACGCATGGCGGTATTTCAAGATTCTTACGGAGTCCCCATGCTTTCAAGACGCTACCTCGCGATGTGGGGCGCCGTGCTGTTGCTCGTTGCAGCAGCCGCGCTCGCGTCGATCCACGTGCTTTCCTGGCTGTGGATCGTCATCCCGATCGCCCTCGTCGCGCTCGGCCTGTACGACCTGAACCAGGACCGCCATGCGATCCTGCGGAACTACCCGCTGTGGGGCCACTTCCGCTTCCTGTTCGAATTCATCCGACCTGAAATCCGCCAGTACTTCGTCGAGGACGACACCGACGAGAAGCCGTTCTCGCGCGCGCAGCGCAGCCTCGTCTACCAGCGCGCGAAGAACGTCGCCGACAACCGCCCGTACGGCACCGAGCTGAACGTGAAGGCCGTCGCGCACGAATGGATCAGCCATTCGCTCGCGCCGACGAAGCTGCCGAACCACGATTTCCGCATCCGCGTCGGCGCGACTCGCGCGCAACCGTACGACATTTCGATCTTCAACATCTCGGCGATGAGCTTCGGCTCGCTGTCCGCGAACGCGATCCGCTCGCTGAACCTCGGCGCGAAAAAAGGCGGGTTCGCGCACGATACCGGCGAGGGCTCGCTGTCGAAGTACCACCGCGAGCACGGCGGCGACATCATCTGGGAAATCGCGTCAGGCTACTTCGGCTGCCGCAACGACGACGGCACGTTCAACCCCGACAAATTCGCGAAGCAGGCCGCCGATCCGCAGGTCAAGATGATCGAGGTGAAGCTGTCGCAGGGCGCGAAGCCCGGCCACGGCGGCGTGCTGCCGGCCGCGAAGATCACGCCGGAAATCGCCGAGACGCGCGGCGTGCCGATGGGCAAGGACTGCATCTCGCCCGCGACGCACTCGGAATTCTCGACGCCACGCGGGCTGCTCGAATTCGTCGAGCGGTTGCGCACGCTGTCCGGCGGCAAGCCGACCGGCTTCAAGCTGTGCATCGGCCATCCGTGGGAATTCTTCGGGATCGCGAAAGCGATGCTCGAGACGGGCATCGTGCCCGACTTCATCGTCGTCGACGGCGCGGAAGGCGGCACCGGCGCGGCGCCGCTCGAATTCACCGACCACGTCGGCGTGCCGCTGCAGGAAGGGCTGCTGCTCGTGCATAACACACTCGTCGGAATCGGCGTGCGCGATCGCGTGAAGCTCGGCGCGAGCGGCAAGATCATCACCGCGTTCGACATCGCGCGCACGCTCGCGATCGGCGCGGACTGGGTGAACTCGGCGCGCGGCTTCATGTTCGCCGTCGGCTGCATCCAGGCGCAGCACTGCCACACCGACCGCTGCCCGACCGGCGTCGCGACGCAGGACCCGGTGCGCCAGCGCGCGCTCGTCGTGCCCGACAAGGCCGAGCGCGTGTACAACTTCCACCGCAATACGCTGCATGCGCTGCAGGAACTGGTGCAGGCGGCCGGCCTCGCGCATCCGTCCGAGCTGCGCGCGCATCACATCGTGCAGCGGGTCGCGCCGCACGAAGTACGGCTGATGTCGCAACTGCTGAAGTACCTGAAACCCGGTGCGCTGCTCGACGGCCGGACCTGCGGCTTCTCGCTGTACGACAAGTGGTGGCCGATCGCGCGCAGCGATTCGTTCACGCTCGGCGAAGCCGTGTACGCGTCGATCGAGTGACGCGCGCGGCCGCCCCGCTATGACGGCGGGCGGCCCGCGCCGCAAAAGGAAAAGCGCCCCGCGGGGCTAATGCCGTTCAGTTAAGGTTCTTTTTAAGGACGCGGACGGCATAGCGTTTTGGCACTGCCTTCACGGCCCGCTCGAATTTTCGAGCGGGCCGTTCTTCTTTGAGCTGCGCGACCAGACGTAGTCGCAGCCGTTGCAGCAGGGCTGGGAGTTTGCCCTGCGCACGGGTGATCGCGGCCCAGTGCAATTCGTACTGGATGACGTGGAAGGCGCGCACGAAGCTAAGCTCGGTCGGCTCGCACTTCACCGCAAGCGCGGCCTTGGCAATCTCCAATCGCACGAGGTTGTAGGCAATCAGCGCGCCCCAGATTTCCTGATACACCCCCTCAACGCTGCG
>NZ_CADFEN010000026.1 GCF_902833145.1 Burkholderia sp. BCC0506
GGCGCGTTCTACTACCTGCGCATCGTCAAGCTGATGTACTTCGATGCCCCGCAGGATTCGACGCCGATCTCGGGCGATTTCTGCAAGCGCACGATCCTCGTGCTGAACGGCGTGGCGGTCGTCGTGCTCGGCCTCGTCCCGAGCCCGCTGCTGACCGCCTGCCTGCAGGCAATCCGTCACACGCTGCCGCTGTAATGTCGGCAGCCGGCTGGTTCATCGTGCTGTTGGCGCTCGTATGCGCCAACCTGCCGTTCCTGAACCAACGCCTCTTCGCCGTCGTGCCGTTCGGCGCGACGAAGAAGAACGCGTGGGTACGGATCGGCGAGCTGATCGTGCTGTACTTCATCGTCGGCGCGCTCGGCTTCTGGCTCGAGTCGCGCGCCGGCAACCGCTTCGAGCAGGGCTGGCAGTTTTACGCGATCACGTTCAGTCTTTTCGTCGTGTTCGCGTTCCCCGGCTTCACGTTCCAGTATCTCGTCAAACGACGCTGACGGCTTCGGCCGTCCGTCGTGCTCACTCAGGAGCCGCCGATGGCCGAACTACCCAATCACGACGCCGCACTGACCGAAACCTGCCTCGAGAGCGAGGCGATCTTCGACGGCGCGTTCCTCAAGCTCAAGCGCGACACCGTCCGTCTGCCGGACGGCAAGAAGGCCACGCGCGAATACGTGCAGCACCCGGGCGCGGTGATGGTGATCCCGCTGTTCGACGACGGCCGCGTGCTGATGGAAAGCCAGTATCGCTATCCGATCGGCAAGGTCATGGCCGAATTCCCGGCCGGCAAGCTCGACCCGAACGAAGGTGCGCTCGCCTGTGCGGTGCGCGAGCTGCGCGAGGAAACCGGCTATACGGCGCGTGAATACGTGTTCCTGGCCCGCATTCACCCGATCATTTCCTATTCGACCGAATTCATCGACCTGTATCTCGCGCGCGGGCTCACGGCCGGCGAGCGCAAGCTCGACGAAGGCGAATTCCTCGAAACCTTCACCGCGACGCTGCCCGACCTGCAGGAATGGGTGCGCACGGGCCAGATCTCGGACGTGAAGACGATCATCGGCACGATGTGGCTCGACAAGGTGCTGTCCGGCACATGGCCGCTCGGGCCGGTCGTCACGCCCTGAGCCGGCCTCAGCGGCGGGCGGGGCGCCGCGTTACAATTCCATGACGCGGCGCGTCCGTGCCGCGTGGTCGGGATTTAGCACGATCGTTCACAAAATCGCTTTTTGCGCTACACTCGTCACACGCCCTGATTCAGCATGAAGGTCCTCGATTTACAGTGTCCGCACGGTCATCGGTTCGAAGGCTGGTTCGCTTCCGCCGATGAATTCGAAGCGCAGTTGTCCCGCAAGCTGGTCGAATGTCCGGTGTGCGGAACGACGGAGATCAACCGGATGCCGTCGGCGCCGCGCCTGAACCTGTCGGGCGCGACGCAGGCGCCGCCGGCCGATTCGCGTGCGCTGCAGGCGCAGGTGATGCGCGCGCTGCGCGAGGTGCTGGAGAAGACCGAGAACGTGGGCGAGCGCTTCGCCGAGGAAGCGCGGCGCATCCATTACAACGAGGCGCCGGCACGCAGCATTCGCGGCGTCACGACGCCGGAAGATGCACAGTCCTTGGTCGAAGAAGGCATCGATGTGATGCCGCTGCCGATTCCTGTCGCGCTGAAAGAACCGCTGCAATGACGTACGCAGTGTGTCCTTGGCCGGGGACGGCCGCGGACAGGAGACACTGCGCATGGATCTGGATTATTCCCCCGCCGACGACGCATTCCGCGCCGACGTCCGCGCCTGGCTCGAGGCCAATCTGCCTCACGCACTGCGCGCCAAGGTACTCGATCACAAACGACTCGACCGCGAGGATTTCGCGAGCTGGCACCGCATTCTGGGCCAGCGCGGCTGGTCCGCACCCGCATGGCCCGTTGAATATGGCGGCCCCGGCTGGAATGCGACGCAGCGGCACATCTGGGACGAGGAGTGCGCGCGAATCGGTGCGCCGACCGTGCTGCCGTTCGGCGTGTCGATGGTCGCGCCGGTCCTGATGAAATACGGCAGCGAAGCGCAGAAGCGCCACTATCTGCCGCGTATTCTCGACGGCTCGGACTGGTGGTGCCAGGGCTATTCGGAACCGGGTTCCGGATCCGACCTCGCGTCGCTGCGCACGCGCGCCGAGCGCCACGGCGATCACTACGTCGTCAACGGCCAGAAGACCTGGACCACGCTCGGTCAGTACGCCGACATGATGTTCTGCCTCGTGCGCACCGATCCGGCCGCGAAGAAGCAGGAAGGCATCTCGTTCCTGCTGATCGACATGAAGACGCCCGGCATCACGGTGCGCCCGATCGTGATGCTCGACGAGGACCACGAGGTCAACGAGGTGTTCTTCGAGGACGTGAAGGTGCCGGTCGAGAACCTCGTCGGCGACGAGAACCGCGGCTGGACCTATGCGAAATACCTGCTTGGCCACGAGCGCACCGGCATCGCGCGTGTCGGCGCGTCGAAGCGCGAACTCGCGTTCCTGAAGCGTGTGGCGTCGAACCAGCGCAAGAACGGCAAGCCGTTGCTCGCCGATCCCGTGTTCGCGGCGAAGGTCGCGGCGCTCGAAGTCGAGCTGATGGCGCTGGAAGTGACGGTGCTGCGCGTCGTGAGCCGCGAGACGAGCGGCAAGGGGCCCGGCCCCGAAGCGTCGATGCTGAAGATCAAGGGTACCGAGGTGCAGCAGGCGCTCACCGAGCTGATGGTCGAGGCGATCGGCCCGCTGGCCGCACCGTTCGACGTGCCGTTCCTCGAAGGCGAGCGCGAGCACAGCATCGCGGGCGACGACGATGCGGCGCCGCTCGCCGCGTACTACTTCAATTACCGGAAGACGTCGATCTACGGCGGGTCGAACGAGATTCAGAAGAACATCATCGCGCAGATGATCCTGGGGCTGTGATCAGGCAACGGAGACAACCATGGATTTCAGCTTTACCGATGAGCAGCAGCAGTTCGCCGACGCGCTGCGCCGGTATCTCGGCGAGCAATACGGTTTCGAGGCGCGCCAGGCGATCGTGCGCAGCGATGCCGGTGTGTCGGACGCACAGTGGAGCGCATTCACCGACCTGGGATTGACCGCGTTGCCCGTACCCGACGCGCAGGGCGGTTTCGGCGGCGGGCCGGTCGACATGCTGGTCGTGATGCAGGAGCTGGGTCGTGCGCTCGTGATCGAGCCGTACTGGGCCACGGCGGTCGGCGTCGAGGCGTTGCGGATCGCCGGCTCCGGCACGGGCGACGACGCCGCGCTGCTGGAGGCGGTCGCGCAGGGGCGCAAGCGCTTGGCCGTCGCATTCCATGAACCGCGGGCACGCTACGACCTGTACGAACTCGACACCCGCGCACGCGAGCAGGGCGGCACGTATCGGCTGACCGGCACCAAGTCGGTGGTTCAGCACGGCGCCCAGGCGCATGCGTGGATCGTGCCTGCGCGGGTCGACGGCGGCGGCATCGGCCTCTTTGTCGTCGAGCGCGATGCGGCCAGCGCGAAGGTGGCCGACTACCGGACCATCGACGGCCAGCGTGCCGCGACGATCGCGTTCGACGACACGCCGGCCCGACTGCTGACGGGCGGCGCGCGCGACGCGGCGGCACTCGAGCAGATTGCCGATTACGCGACCTTCCTGCTGTGTGCGGAGGCGGTCGGCGCACTCGACGAGCTGAATCGCGCGACGGTCGAATACACGAAGACGCGCGAGCAGTTCGGCGTGCCGATCGCGCGCTTTCAGGCGCTGCAGCACCGGATGGTCGACATGCTGATCCATGCCGAGCAGGCGCGTTCGCTGACCTATCTCGCGGCGGTGCGCTACGCGAATGGCGACGCCGATGCGCGGCGCAAGGCCGTGTCGGCCGCGAAGGCGCGGGTCGGGACGGCCGCGCGCTTCGTCGGCCAGCAGGCGGTCCAGCTGCACGGCGGCATGGGCGTGACCAACGAAGTGGCCGCCGCGCACCTGTTCAAGCGGCTGTCGATCATCGAGACGACGCTCGGCGATACCGATCATCACCTCGCCCGCATCGCGGCGCTGCCCGATTTCGCGCAGACCGACGTAGCATGACGGCGACGCGCGAGCGCGCCAGACAAGGAGACTTATCCGTGGGCATCAGTTACGAAGACCTGGTGGTCGGCAGTACCACCGAAGTGGGCCGCTACACGTTCGAGGCCGACGACATCAAGGCGTTCGCGAAGCGCTACGATCCGCAGCCGTTCCATGTCGACGAGGAAGCGGGGAAGGCATCGCATTTCGGCGGCCTCGTCGCGAGCGGCTGGCATACGTGCTCGGTGTTCATGAGCCTGCTGGTCCAGAAGCTCGGGCCGGACTCGACCAGCATGGGCTCGCCGGGCATCGATTCGATCCGCTGGCTGAAGCCGGTACGTGCCGGCGACACGATCACGATGTACCAGAAGGTCCACGACAAGCGTGTGTCGGAGAGCAAACCCGATCGCGGCATCGTGTCGACGGAATGGGTCGGCGTGAACGAAGCCGGCGAGACGGTGATCAGCGTGCACACCAAGGTGCTTTTCGGGTTGCGCCATCCGGGAGGCGCGAAGTCATGACCGACGTGACCTTGCCGCTGATCGCGTCGGCGCAGGCGCTGCAGGCGCGGGTCGGCGCGGAGCCGCTCGCGAGCGGCTGGATCGAGATCGACCAGCCGCGCGTCGACGGTTTCGCCGATGCGACCGGCGATCATCAATGGATTCACGTCGACCCGGAACGCGCGCGGCGCGAGTCGCCGTTCGGCGGGCCGATCGCGCACGGGTTCCTGACGCTGTCGCTGATTCCTGCGTTGATGACCGACGCCATGCGCTTCGAGCAGAAGATGGGCGTCAACTATGGGTTGAACCGCGTGCGGTTTCTGAAGCCGGTGCCGGTCGGGGCGCGCGTGCGCGCGCTGTTCGCGGTAAAGGAAATCGCCGACGCCGCGCGCGGCGGCATCCAGGTGACGTGGTCGGTATCGATGCAGGTCGAGCGCCCCGACGCGCCGCTGCCGGTATGCGCGGCGGAGTTCATCACGCTGCATTACTTCTGAAGCACGGAGCGGCATGCACCGATGCCGCTCCGCGCATCACGCGCGGGTCAGTGCTTCGCGTATTGCGTTGCGCCGAACAGCACCTCGCGTGCCTTGTCGTCCTGCAGCGCCTTGCGCAGCGACGCGAGCACCTCGACGCCGCGCTGCACGGCCGGTCGTGCGGCGATCGTCTCGTGCCAGCGCTTCACGTTCGGCAACGCGTCGAGCTCGATGCCCTGGTTTTGCCACGAGCGTGTCCACGGGAACGTCGCAATGTCCGCGATCGTGTACGTGTCGCCCGCGAGATACGCGGATTCGCCGAGGCGCTTTTCCATCACGTTGTACAGGCGCTTCGCTTCGTTCGTGTAGCGGTTGACCGCATACTCGATCTTCTCCGGCGCATACAGGCGGAAGTGGTGCGCCTGCCCGAGCATCGGGCCGACCCCGCCCATCTGGAACATCAGCCATTCGAGCGTCGCATAGCGCGCGGCCGGATCGGCCGGCAGGAACTTGCCGGTCTTCTCCGCGAGGTAGATCAGGATCGCGCCCGATTCGAACAGCGAGATCGGCCGGCCGCCGGGGCCGTCCGGATCGACGATCGCCGGGATCTTGTTGTTGGGGCTGATCTTCAGGAACGCGGGCTCGAACTGGTCGCCCGCGCCGATATCGACCGGATGGGCACGATACGCGAGGCCCGTTTCCTCGAGCATGATATGTACCTTGTGGCCGTTCGGGGTCGCCCAGCTATAGACGTCGATCATCGTCAACTCCTGTGTGGCATGCGCGAAAACGGCGCTGGCGGCGCCGCGACAGGCGGTCATTAGAGCATGGATCGACACGGGCTGCTGGCGACGGAAACGCGCGTGCCGACGGGCATGCGCGGCCCGGCGGGAGATGGCCGCCGGCATGGTGCGAGGCGTCGATGGGCCGCGTCGGACAGCTGCGGCGGCGTGGCGCCGCTCCGAAGGCCGGCGCGGCGAATCAGCGCTTGTAGCGCGGCTGGCGCTTCTCGAGAAAGGCGGTGATGCCTTCGAGGCCGTCCGCATGATGCAGCGACGCGACGAAATGATCGCGCTCGGTGCCGAGGTGTACATCCAGCGGTTGCGCGGTCGCGTCGTCGAGCAGCGACTTGATGCGCGTGAGCGCATTCGGCGAGATGCCGGCGAGCGTGTCGGCCCATGCCAGTGCGTCGCTCAGTGCCGTGCCCGGTGCGGCGAGCCGGTTGACGACGCCGAGCGCATGCAGGCGTTCGGCGGCGACCGGCTTGCCTTCGAACAGGATCTCGGCCGCGATCGCACGCGGCAACGCGCGGGCAAGAAACCACGAGCCGCCGCCGTCCGGTGTCAGCCCGACGCGCGCATACGACATCACGAATTTCGCGTCATGTGCGGCGACGATCAGGTCGCACGCGAGCGCGAGCGAGAAACCCGCGCCGGCCGCGGCCCCTTCGACGGCCGCGATCACCGGCTTCGTCGACGCGCGGATCGCCGTGACCCATGCCGCCAGCTGATCGATGCTGTCGGCCTGGAAGGACGGATCCTTCGAGCGATTCTCGAGCAGCCGGTTCAGGTTGCCGCCTGCACAGAAGAATCGATCGGCCCCCGTCAGCACGACGGCGCGAATCGCCGGATCGCGCTCCGCGGTGGCGAGCGCTTCGATGCCGGCCGCGTACATGTCGGGATGCAGCGCGTTGCGCGCGCCGGGATTGGACAGCGTGAGGACGAGCGTCGATTCGCTCTCGGGCGGACGCGAAGCCAGCAGTTCAGCACTCATGGGAGCGTGTCTCCATCGGGTGGCGCGGCCGGGACGCCGCGTGTGTCGCGCGGACGGGCGGTGCCGACGCCGCAGCGGATGTAATGTTGTCGTGACGAACGAAAAACTTGCTTTAGACTAGCACGAACGTGCTTTTCGGCGCGATGAATCCCGATGCGGCCGGCGTCGTTGCGGCTGCGCTTCAGCAAGGAAGGAGTCTCCGATGCTACAGCTGTGCGGTATTCCGTTGTCCAACTACTACAACAAGGTGAAGTTCGTCCTGCTCGAGCACGACATTCCGTTCGAGGAGGTGGTGTGCGGTCTGCCGATCTGCGATCCGGCGCAGCTTGTCGATTCGCCGCTCGGCAAGATTCCGTTCCTGAAGACCGAAGAGGGCGCGCTGTTCGAGTCGCAGGTGATCGTCGAATATCTGGCGGCGCGCTATCCCGAGAAAGGCATTTTCCCCGCGAGCCCGTTCGCGGCGGCCAAGGTGCGCGAACTGGTCGAGACGCTCGAACTCTATCTCGAATGGATGGCGCGTGAGGTCTATACGGAAGCGTTCTTCGGCGGCAAGGTCAGCGACGGGATGAAGGCCCACGTCGAGAAGCGCCTGCCGCGCGCGATCGAGGCATTCAAGCAGATGACGCAGTTTTCGCCGTATGTGCTCGGCGAGTCGTTCGGCCTCGCGGACATGGCCGCGTGGGTCCATCTGCCGGTCATCGGAATGGCGACGAAGGCCATCTTCGGCCACGACTTCCTGCTCGATGCAGGCATCGACTGGAAGGCGCACGCGAAGACGGTCGGTGAACGCCCGGCCGCGCAGCGCGTGGCAGCCGAGCGCAAGGCGTATATCGAAGCGGCGAACGTCGCGCGTTCGTAAGCGCGTTTTCCGGCGGGCGGCATGCGGCCGCCCGTGCGGGTCTTACAGGCGGGCGAGCCGTTCGAGCGCGGAGGCGAGCGTGCTTTCCTGCTTCGCGAAGCAGAAACGCACGACGCCCGATTCGTGCGGCTCGTGATAGAACGCCGACACCGGAATGGCGGCCACGCCGATTTCCGACGTGAGCCACTTCGAGAATTCCGCTTCGGGCAGGTCGCTGATCGCCGAGTAATCGACACACTGGAAGTACGTGCCCGTGCACGGCAGCAGCTTGAAGCGCGTGCGCTCGAGGCCGGCCCGGAAGAAGTCGCGCTTCCGTTGATAGAAGCCCGCGAGCGACAGGTACGGCGCCGGGTCGCGCAGGTACTCCGCGAGCCCGATCTGCATCGGCGTGTTCACCGTGAACACGTTGAACTGGTGGACCTTGCGGAATTCCGCGGTCAGCGCGGCCGGCGCCGCGACGTAACCGACCTTCCAGCCCGTCACGTGATAGGTCTTGCCGAAGCTCGACACGATGAAGCTGCGCGCGGCGAGTTCCGGGTAGCGCGCGACGCTTTCGTGGCGCGCGCCGTCGTAGACCATGTGTTCGTAGACCTCGTCGGACAGGATCAGCACGTTGGTGCCGCGCACGATGTCCTCGAGCTTGCGCATGTCCGCCTCGCGCCACACGGTGCCCGTCGGGTTGTGCGGCGTGTTGATCAGGATCATTCGCGTCTTCGGCGTGATCGCGGCCGCGAGACGGTCGAACGGGATCGCATAGTCGGGCGCCTCCAGCGTGACGAACACGGGCTTGCCGCCCGCCAGCTCGATCGACGGCAGGTAGCTGTCGTAGGTCGGCTCGACGACGATCACTTCGTCGCCCGGATGTACCGCGCACAGGATCGCCGTCAGCAGCGCCTGCGTCGCGCCGGCCGTCACGGTGATTTCGGTGGCCGGATCGTAGCGCCGGCCGTACACCTGCGCGATCTTGTCGGCGATCGCGTCGCGCAGCGGCGCGACGCCCGCCATCGGCGGGTACTGGTTGTGTCCGCTGCGCATCGCGGCGGCGACCGCGTCGACGATGCGCGGATCGCAATCGAAATCCGGGAAACCCTGGCCGAGGTTCACCGCCCCTTTTTCGGCGGCAAGCGCGCTCATGACCGTGAAGATCGTCGTGCCGACGTTCGGCAGGCGCGAGGGGAATACGGGAGTCGTTGGCATGTCTGAAGGAGCGTTCATCGATACGGTCGAAATCGGGTGAGATGCGTCAGGCCGGCGTTGCCGTGGCGAGCGGCGCGGCGTCGAGTGCGCAGGCTTCGGCAAACGGCCCGGGTTGCGCGATCCGGAAACCGAAGTCGCGTGCGGTGCGCTTCGCGAGCTTCAGCAGCGCGCGGTCTTTCGACACGAGCCAGTCGGCCTGTGCGGCGCGGGCGAGTTCGAGAAATTTCTGATCGTCGCGGTCCTTGCACTTCGGCAACGGCGGCGCGCCGGCGTCGACGGGCGGCGGTTCGACGAGGCTCGCGAGCCGGGCGACGGTCGCGAGAGCGGCCGCCTTGTCGATCGCGCGCGACTGGAACTGCGGATAGTCGAGCACGTATTCGAGTTCGGTCAGGCAGCGGCCGTCGATCACGGCCGCAAGCGTGCCGCGCTCCAGCGCGGCGCGGATCGGGCGCGTAGCGGGGTCGTCGAATACGAGGATGTCGATCCAGACGTTCGAGTCGAGCACGACGCGGTGTGCGGCATGCGGGGCGGGAGAGCGGGTCATTCGTTACAATCGGTGGTTTTCGTCTGACCGCAAGGCACGGCGTGCCAGCGAGCCTCTATGATAATCGTTCTCTCTCCCGCCAAATCCCTCGACTACGATACGCCCGCGCACGTCCAGTCTTACACGTTGCCTGCATTCGCCGACGACGCGTCGGAGCTGATCGACGGCCTGCGCAAGCTGTCGCCGCAGGACATCGCCACGCTGATGGATATCTCCGATCCGCTCGCGCGCCTGAATTTCCAGCGCTACGCCGAGTGGTCGCCGGCCTTCACGCCGGCCAACGCGAAGCAGGCCGTGCTGGCGTTCAACGGGGACGTCTACGAGGGTTTCGACGCGAAATCGCTGTCGTCCGCCGATCTCGACTATGCGCAGCAGCACGTGCGCGTGCTGTCGGGCCTGTACGGGCTGCTGCGTCCGCTCGACCTGCTGCAGCCGTACCGGCTCGAGATGGGCACGCGTTTCGCGAACGCACGCGGCAAGGATCTGTACGCGTTCTGGGGCGACCGCATCACGCGGGCGCTGAACGAGCAGCTCGACACGCGCAGCGGCGCGGCGCGCGTGCTCGTCAACTGCGCGTCGACCGAATACTTCAAGTCGGTCAAGCCGAAGTTGCTGGCCGCGCCGGTCATCACGCCGGTATTCGAGGACTGGAAGGGCGGCCGCTACAAGATCATCAGTTTCCATGCGAAACGCGCGCGCGGCCTGATGGCGCGTTTTGTCGTCGAGAACCGTATCGCCGACCCGAAGGCGCTGAAGGATTTCGCGACCGAAGGCTATGCGTTCGATGCGGATGCGTCGAACGATTCGACTTACGTATATCGCCGGCGCATCGGCGAGTGACCCGCCGGCCGTTCACGAGACGGTCGGCGCTTGCATGAGGCCGGACAGGCGGTACACCGCCCGCATCGGTCGACGGCTTTGCATGGGACTGACGTAAGCGCTAAAGCGCTAACGCCAGTCGACAGCTTTGCATGGGACTGGCGTAAGCGCTAAAGCGCTAACGCCAGTCGACAGCTTTGCATGGGACTGACGTAAGCGCTAAAGCGCTAACGCCAGTCGACACAGGAGAAATGGATGGCCCTTTCGATCACCAGTAATTTCGACGCAGGCGCAATCGACGTCGTGTCGTGCGACAGCCCTGACGCGATCCGGCTGCGCGTGCGCGGCGACAATCGTTCGGCGTTCGCGCAATGGTTCTACTACCGCTTGACGGGTGCGCGCGGTGAGCGGTGCGTGATGACGTTCGAGAATGCCGCCGAATGCGCGTATCCGTCGGGCTGGCGCAACTACCGCGCGGTGGCGAGCTACGACCGGGTCGACTGGTTCCGCGTGCCGACGACATTCGATGGCAAGACGATGACCATCGACCATACGCCGGAGTTCGACAGCATCTACTACGCGTATTTCGAACCGTACTCGGAAGAGCGTCACGCGGCGTTTCTCGGCGCGGTCCAGCAACTGCCGCAGGCGAGCGTCGTCGAGCTCGGCCGTACGGTCGAAGGCCGACCGATGTCGCTGCTGACGCTCGGCACGCCGGAATCCGACGATGCGCCGAAGAAGAAGGTGTGGATCATCGCGCGCCAGCATCCGGGCGAGTCGATGGCCGAGTGGTTCGTCGAAGGCCTGGTCAAGCGGCTGGCCGGATGGGGCGACTGGGCCGGCGATCCGGTTGCGCGCAAGCTCTACGATCGCGTGACGTTCTATATCGTCCCGAACATGAACCCGGACGGCAGCGTGCACGGTAACCTGCGCACCAACGTAGTCGGCGCGAACCTGAACCGCGAGTGGATGGCGCCCGATGCCGAGCGCAGCCCGGAAGTGCTGGCCGTGCGCGATGCGATCCACGCGATCGGCTGCGACATGTTCTTCGACATTCACGGCGACGAGGATCTGCCGTACGTGTTCGTCGCCGGCTCGGAGATGCTGCCGAGCTTTACCGAGCAGCAGGGCAAGGAGCAGGCCGCGTTCATCGACGCGTTCAAGGTCGCCAGCCCGGACTTCCAGACCGAGCATGGCTACGCGGCGAGCAAGTACAAGGAAGATGCGCTGAAGCTCGCGTCGAAGTACATTGGCCACCAGTTCGGCTGCCTGTCGCTGACGCTCGAAATGCCTTTCAAGGACAACGCGAACCTGCCCGACGAGCGCGTCGGCTGGAACGGCGAGCGCAGCGCGGCACTCGGCGCGGCGATGTTGGCCGCAATCCTCGTGCACGTCGACACGTTCGGTTGAGTACAGCCGTCGTCGCATGAAAAAAACCGGCGCATCGCGAGATGCGCCGGTTTTGTGCTGCTGTCGTTGCCGCTCCGGTCGTATCAGGACTTCTTCGCGGTTTTTTTCTTCACGGCTTTCTTCTGGCCGCCTGATTTTCGCGTCGCCACGGCCTTCTTGCTGCCGGTACGGCTCGATGCCTTCGCCTTGCCTTTGCCGCGGTGCGACTTGCCCTTGAACTTCTTCGACGAAGACGACGAGCGCTCGACGCGTGGCTTCAGCGGCGGAACCGGGTCGTTCCAGCTGAACGCGAGCATTTGCTGGCCGACATAGCCGCAACGGAATTTCAGCGGCGTCGGATCGCTGCCGTCGCTGTGGATGCCGAGCCCGTCGACGGTGACGATGTTGTCGACCTTCACGCGCTGCTTGCCCTGGTCGAACGAGTCGTTCCACGGCGTGATCGTCGCGTTGCCACTGTCGAATGCGTTCGGCGCGAAGTCGACGCGGTCGAACGCCGTCGACGTGCTGGCGATGAAGCTGCCGTGCGCTGCACAATCGGCCGCGAGCGGATCGGCATGCATCTCGTTGACGAATTTGTTGATCAGTTCGGAGCGCTGGTCGAGCAGGTCGGCGAATACCGGGGCGGGAAGCGCAAGCGACAGGCCCGCGATACAGGCTGCCAGCTTGCCGAGCGTCCGGAAAAACCGGAGCGAGGCAGGTGAGCTGTCCATCTGGTTATTGGTGAGGAGCGAAGAAGACATCGGGCACGTATAGATGCCCGATGAAGAACAGGAGTTCAATCTTAGCGTAAAAAAGTTGTGCGGCAGTAGATCGTGTATTCGGTGCGCGCCGCGAACGGTGTTGCCGGCGCGCGTATGCGCGGAGCCGATCCGGAGGACATTCAGGCGCGCGGGCCGCCGAGGCGATAGCGCCGGACGTCGAAGGTCGTGACCCACGCAGGGCGATAGACGGCGATGAGTGCCGTCGCCATGCCGGTGAACCACGCTTCGCCGAGCGCGAGCAGCGCGGTGTTCAGCAGATAGCCGGCCGGGATCACGACCGGCACGCCGTCGGCGAGCGCGAGCTGGACGCCGGCCGCCGCGGCGGCGACCACGACGATCGCGATGGCGGGCGACAGGAAACCCTGCCCCGTGATGAACGATGCGAGATTATGCGGGAGCCAGGCGAGCGCCGCGCGTTGCAGCAACGCCGACACGGCGACAGGCAGTGCACCGTAGATCAGATAGGTCAGGCCGATGCCTTGCCACGGCGCGTCGAAGATGACCGCGGCAATCGCCGTGACGGCGCCCATCGCGACCAGTGCGAGTGTCCAGTCGAACAGCGTGACGAGCAGCGTTGCGCCAAGCAAATGCATGACGATGCCATCTTCGAGCCAGGCGTTCGAGGCCCACAGGACGGTGATCGCGGTGACGAGCGCGAGCCACACGTGCTGAAGCGTGGCGTCTTGCAGGCGTACGAAGGGGCGATTCCAGATCGCGAGCGCGAGCAGGGCCACGGCGGCGATCCAGCCACCGATGCCAACCCAGAGCGGAAGCGGTGTGAAAAGAAAACCCATGCGTCCATATTACTCGTTGAGCATCAAAGGTGGGAATCTGCACATGTCCGACCGTCGCAATATCGAGACTGTTTGCCTAGCGTCCGCGCCGGAACCGCGCCGGCGGCTCGGCGGCGAGCGGGAGATCCTGCGTGCCGGCCGCGGCCGGCAACGGGTACGGGCGGTCATGCCGTTGTGTACGCAGCGGAGCCGGGCCGTGTTCGCCGATGACCGGTTGGCGGGCGCGGTTGCGGTTCGCCAGCAGCACCTCGAGATGGGGCGACAGCCAACCGTTGTAGATCGCGACCGCGGCCGCGCGGTTTGCTGCGCCGAGTTGCTGGAAGATGCTCGCGAGGTGGATCTTCACGGTGCCTTCGCTGATGCCGAGCGTGCGCGCGATCATCTTGTTCGTGCTGCCCATGTGGACGAATCGCATGATCTGCGCTTGCCGCGGCGACAGGAGGCCGCTCGGCGGGCGGCGGGGCAGCGAGCCGGCGAGCGTCTGGAAGTGGGCATCGTGGCGCGCTGCCGCCGTGGAGGGCAGCAGCCTGAGGGCGATCGGCGGAATGTAGTGCCCGCCCAGCAGCACGATCTCGAGCGCGCGCACGATCAGGTGTGGTCGCGTGGAATGCGGGATCACGCCCGCGACGCCGTAGTTGAAGAAGCGCTGGATGGCTTCGGGCGAGACGTCGTCGACCAGGACGGCGAGCGGTGTCGGCGAGCACGCGGTGCCGAGCGCCTGAAGCTCGCTGACCCGGCCCACGTCGAGCCAGTCGATCGCCACGAGGTCGAAACGCTGGGTGCGCAGCAGCCGGCGCGCCTGGAAACCGTCGGGCGCATCGTTGATGCTGGCGTGCCGGTCGATCTGCCGCAACAGGGCCTTCAGTCCGTCACGCCGTTCGGCGTCTGAGTTAAGCACCAAGAACCGCATATTCAATCTCCATAAGGTGAGTCATTGACTGCTGTCGGGGTATTGGCTGGCCCCGATAATGACAAAGACCTTACACGATGTCTGCTTGGCTGAAAGGCTTAGGAAAAGTTCGAAATTTTTGGCGACGGAGCATCGGACAAGAAAAAAAGCCGCTTCGGCATGCACCGGAAGCGGCTTTGGTCGGGGCAGGCCGCGGGGCCTGCAGGGGCGGTCAGTGGAAGTGCGGCTGGGCGGGTGACGCGTCTTCCGGCATTTCCGCATGGACGATTTCGCCGAGCGGGTCTGCGTAGAGCGGCACGCCGCAATCGTCGCAGTATTCGGGTTCGAAGCGGCCCGCGTGCCGGCGGACGTCGGTTACGCCGCACTCCTTCAGCAGGCTCACGATTTCCTCGAGCGGCCCATCGATCGGCGCTTCGCCTTCGAGCGTCGCGCTGTCGGTCGAGACGTCGCCGTTTTCACGGCCGTAGAGCGGCCACACGACACCGTAGATCACGTCGTTGCTGGCACGCCGCGTGAAGCCCACGCGATACTCGTCGATACGACGTTCGCCGAAGCCGGCGACCACCGCGCGCAGCTCTTGCGGCGCCGCACCAAGTGTGTCGAATAGATAACGAATGGCCGTTCGGACGGTGTGGGGACGCACACGTTCGTCCGCATCGCGGCAGGCCGAGTAGTACGCGTCCGGAAGCAGGCATTCGAACTCGCAGCCGGGCAGCGCGATCGACAGGTTCGGACCGCCTTGGGCCGTCCACTGTTCGAGGCACTGGCCGCGCTCGATGCGGCTGCCGTTTTCTTCTTCCTGCCAGCGGAACAGTGGCGAGCCGGCCGGCGCGGCGACGACCGCCAGCAGGAAGCGCGGATCGGCCAGGATCGGCGAGGTTTCCGGCAGGTCGCCGAAGCTCAGCTTCGGGGCGTGCTGGCCGATCGCCGCATGGGCGAGCTGCTGCGCGAGCCGGTACGTTTCCACATGGTGCCGTGGCAACTGGTCGATGCTGTAGAGGAACGGGGCGAGCCCGACGAGGGTGCCGTTTGCAAGCACGTGCGCCTGCAGGTGCGTTCGCAGTGCGTCGGCAACGTCGCCCTTGAGCGGGCCCGACGGAATCATGTAGCGCGTCCAGGCGAGAACCGGGACGGCGACCAGCAGTGCATCGTACGGTTGGCCGTCGTGCTCGATCACCATCGACTCGCTGTGCGTCTCGGCCATGTCGGCGAGGGCGCCGTAGGCATCGGGATGATTCTGCTGAAGATGGTCGAGCGCGGCGTCGAGCGTGGTCTGATTGCCGTTGCGGACAATCTTGGCGAGTAGCGCATCGAGCTTCGCTTCCCAGAAGCGATCCTCGATGCGGCTGCCCGACGCGAAGAGCGCAAGCGACAGACCGACCAGTTTGTCGGCATCGGGGGGAAGGCGTTTGGCGATTCGCTGGCGCATATTAAACACGTATATAGAAAGAGGCGAAGAACCTCACATTCTAGTCCGTTCTTTGCACCATAAGCGGCCTCGTGGCCAAGCACGGCCAGACGGCCGAATGGAGATGCTTGTAAAAAAGTTGTTCAAGCCCCTTGCGCGAACGGCGTGAGCTGCATAGAATCACGCCTCTTTCGCGCTTACGGAAACGCCGCGCGGAAGGAAGGGAAGCGGTGCTGTCGGGTTCAGATGTAGCGAGCCTCGGCGGCGCAGGAAGATGGCCCCGCAGTCGCAACGAAGTCGTTCAGAAAGTTGTTGACGAGCTGCGAAACACGGTTCATAATCTCGCTTCTCTGCTGCTGAAAACGCAGCGCTGCC
>NZ_CADFEN010000027.1 GCF_902833145.1 Burkholderia sp. BCC0506
CCGTCCTGGTTCAGGTCGGCGATCGCGACGGCCGCGCCTGCCTTGGCCAGCTCCAGTGCGATTTCCTTGCCGATGCCGCTCGCGGCGCCCGTGACGACCGCGGTCTTGCCGCTCAGATCTGCTGCCATGTCCGTCTCCTCCCGTTATCGGATCGATAAAACACGTGCCCGCCGCATCCGCATTCATCGCGAAATCGTGCCGGCGTGCCAGCCGTCATTGTGCACGATCGGACCCGCCGTTCGCGCGCAAAACGTCTAAGCTTAATGTCGGTTCCGTTCGGCAGGAGACTCTCATGCACTATCGACGGCTAGGCCGCTCCGGCCTGCAGATCAGTGAGCTTTCCCTCGGATCGTGGGTGACATACGGCAACCAGGTCGACCAGCGGGTCGCGCGCGAATGCCTCGCCGCGGCGCGCGACGCGGGCGTCAATTTCTTCGACAACGCCGAGGTGTACGCCGGCGGCAAATCCGAGGAAATCATGGGCCACGCGCTCAAGTCGCTCGACTGGCCGCGCGTCAGCTATATCGTGTCCACCAAGTTCTTTTGGGGGCTCGCGGAAGCCCCGAACCAGTACCACACGCTGAACCGGAAATACCTGCTGAACGCGATCGACGGTTCGCTGCGCCGGCTGCAGCTCGACTATGTCGACCTCGTCTATTGCCATCGCCCCGATCCGCATACGCCGATCGAGGAAACCGTCTGGGCGATGAGCGACATGATCGTGCGCGGCAAGGCGCTGTACTGGGGCACGTCGGAGTGGAGCGCCGACGAAATCCGCGCGGCATGCGAGATCGCCGAGCGGCATCACCTGCACAAGCCGGTCGTCGAACAGCCGCAGTACAACCTGTTTCATCGCACCCGGGTCGAACAGGAATATGCACGGCTCTACGACGATTACGGTCTCGGCCTCACGACCTGGAGCCCGCTGGCGTCGGGCCTGCTCACCGGCAAGTACCGCAACGGCGTGCCGGCCGGCAGTCGCGCGCAGTTGCAGGGCTACGACTGGATGCGCGAACGCCTGACCGACCGGGCCGCCAACGACATCGTCGAGCGGCTCGGCGAGATCGCCGCCGAACTCGGCTGCAGCACCGGCCAGTTGGCGATCGCATGGGTGCTCGCGAATCCGCGCGTGAGCTCGGTCATCACCGGCGCATCGCGGGTCGACCAGATCGGCGAGAACATGCGCGCGCTCGACGTTGCCGCCAAACTGACACCCGAGGTGAAGCAACGCATCGAGGCGGTGGTCGGCGACGCATACGAGTGAGGCGACTCGCGTACAATACGCGGCCGCATCGGCACGCGGCCTGACGGCCGCGTACGATCGAGCGCTTTCATCGATTCACCTTTCGTTTCAGGCAGCCAGCCATGCTCAGTTATCGTCACGGTTTTCACGCAGGCAACCACGCGGACGTGCTCAAACACGCCGTCGTCGTCCAGCTGCTGCGCTACCTGAACAAGAAAGACAAATCGTACTGGTACATCGATACGCACGCGGGCGCCGGCGTGTACTCGCTGCGCGACGGTTATGCAGCGAAAACCTCGGAATTCGATACCGGCATCGGTCGGCTGTGGAACGAAAAGAACCTGCCGGAGGCGCTCGGCGACTATGTGGACGAAGTCCGCGCGCTGAACGACGACGGCGAACTGCACTTCTATCCGGGCTCCCCGTACATCGCATGGCGGTCGATGCGCGAGCAGGATCGTATGCGCCTGTTCGAGATGCACACGACGGAAATCGATGTGCTGCGCCACAATTTCCGCGATGCGGGGCGACGCGCGATGATCTTCGCCGGCGACGGCTTCGAAGGCATCAAGGCGCTGCTGCCGCCGCCGCCGCGGCGTGCACTCGTCCTGATCGACCCGTCCTACGAGGACAAGAAGGATTACGCGCGCACGGTGAGCTGCGTGACGGAATGCCTGAAGCGTTTCGCCACGGGCTGCTATGCCATCTGGTATCCGCAGGTCACGCGGACGGAATCGCAACGCTTTCCAGAGCAATTGAAGCGTCTGCAGCCGAACAACTGGCTGCACCTGACGCTGACGGTGTCGAATCCGCCGACCGACGGACTAGGCCTCTACGGCAGCGGGATGTTCATCCTGAATCCACCGTATACGCTCGCCCAGAGCATGAACGAGGTCCTGCCCTACCTGGTCGAGATGCTCGGACAGGATAGCGGCGCCCGCTGTCAGATCGAGCACCGCGGAAACTGACCGCGCGAGCGGCCGTTACGGCTGCGGTCTCGGCGCGAGCCTCGGCTGGTTGGCCGGCTGCCCGCCCCACGCGGGCACATTGATATACGGTGCGACGAACAGCGGAACCGACGTGTTCGGCGCCTGCCCGGCCGGAACGCGCATGCCTGCCGGCTCGACGATCGGCTCCGACGACAACGGCGCCGTCTGCAACACCAACCCGCCCTTGCCGTCCTGGATGCCGCGCTGCGTATCGAGAACGAGCGGCCTGGACGACGTCGCGGCCCCAGCCGCGAGGCCATGAACCAGCACGGTCGCGCCCAGAACGAGACGCGCGCGGGCACTACGACGCACATCGACACGCAAACGCATGATCGTTTCCTTCAGGGTGAAAAGCAGGTCCATACCATAGCGCTGCACCGACGATTTCGCCAGATCCGGCGCACAAAAAACAAAGCCCCGTCGATACGGGGCTTGCTTGTCGTTCGGTGCCGCCGGGCACCTGACGGTGACTCCGATTACAGCGAGTAGCCGTTGGTTTCGAGCGAGCGGATGCGGCTCTCGAGCTGGACGATGTCCGACGACGTGGCGAGGTAAGCCTCACGGCGCTCACGTTCTGCGGATTCGAACCAGTTGCTCAGCTTTTCAACGATGTAGGCGATCATGACGTTCTCCAAGGAAGAGGGACCCCTGGTGAATCGAGATTCAGGGATTTCCCGTATAGGGTTATCCCGAATTATAGCGATGCCGCACCAAGATGCTAGTGAAATACTTGCATGGCGGCCATTCCAATTCGGAATGGAGACGGATGGCCACCCGATAACATGTTGATTTATAACGATATTAAGTTCGAGTCCTTTTGGAGAGCGGAAGTTACGCACTAATTTGGTTCATCGACGGGGGCGGCCAGTCGCGCCAGAATCGGGCATTCCGGCCGCCCGTCACCATGACAGTGCGCTGCCAGATCGGCCAACGTGTCGCGCATGTCGCTCAGCTCCGCGATACGTTTGTCGAGTTCAGCCACGTGCTCGAGCGCAATCGATTTCACCTCGGCGCTGGCGCGGGAACGATCCTGCCAGAGCATCAGCAGCTTGCGAATGTCCTCGACGAGAAAGCCGAGTCGTCGCGCCTGACGAATGAACCGCAGGATATGGATTTCGTCCGCGCCGTAGATGCGGTAGCCTGCGTCGGTGCGCTTGCTGGGCGCAAGAAGGCCGACCTGTTCGTAGTACCGGATCATTTTTGCACTGACTCCGGATTCGCGCGATGCGTCACCGATATTCATTCCCCGCCCTCTTCATGAAGCCCTGGTATCGAACACGAACGCCGACGGATGCCGACGTTGACGACACGTAGATCGTATCAAAATGGGGAGTTCGTTTCGGGGCCGGGTTTGGTGGCGGAACGCAGCCGAGCTGAGCTGGCGCGCACGTCGCCGGTACGAGAAGGGGCGCGCCTTCCTGCATGCTATTTTGCGCCGCTCAAATGCAAAAACCCCCGCCTTGTCGGGCGGGGGTTTCTGGCTTGAGGGGAGCCTGACGATTACCTACTTTCACACGGGAATCCGCACTATCATCGGCGTAGAGTCGTTTCACGGTCCTGTTCGGGATGGGAAGGGGTGGGACCGACTCGCTATGGTCATCAGGCAAAGAGGGTTGTTGCGTTGCTTCGCAGCGCAACCAATCTTGGAAGAAGCAGTAATTTTGAGTTGTGTGTATCACACACGAGAATCCAACTTGTCGCTTTGGATCGCGGCCAGTGCTTTCACACGGCGCCGATCTACA
>NZ_CADFEN010000028.1 GCF_902833145.1 Burkholderia sp. BCC0506
AATTTGCTCTTCGCTGAACCGCGACTTCTTCATGACAAGGGTTCTCCTGCGGCCTTGCCACTAACTTTACAGTGGGATACTTCGGAGGGGAAAGGTCAGTGCCGGGCAGATTTTTTCCGATTTTGCGGATCAGGATCTGATAAGTGCCACGAGACACGCCGCACATTTCCGTCGCCCAAATGCAAAAACCCCCGCCTTTTGGGCGGGGGTTTCTGGCTTAGGGAGCCTGACGATTACCTACTTTCACACGGGAATCCGCACTATCATCGGCGTAGAGTCGTTTCACGGTCCTGTTCGGGATGGGAAGGGGTGGGACCGACTCGCTATGGTCATCAGGCAAAGGGGGTTGTTGCGTTGCTTCGCAGCGCAACCAATCTTGGAAGAAGCAGTAATTTTGAGTTGTGTGTATCACACACGAGAATCCAACTTGTCTCATCTTGCTACGCAGGTCGCCGGCACTTCAACCGGCGCGCCGCATCGATCAGCTTCGCTGCTCGATGCTCTGCGTGGGATGCTCGTAAGTGCTGAAGCACTAACGATCATCGACAAGGCAGACTTGTTATAGGATCAAGCCTTACGGGCAATTAGTATCGGTTAGCTGAACACATTACTGCGCTTACACACCCGACCTATCAACGTCCTGGTCTCGAACGACCCTTCAAGGAGGTCTAGCCTCCAGGGATATCTCATCTTAAGGCGAGTTTCCCGCTTAGATGCTTTCAGCGGTTATCTCTTCCGAACATAGCTACCCGGCGATGCCACTGGCGTGACAACCGGTACACCAGAGGTTCGTCCACTCCGGTCCTCTCGTACTAGGAGCAGCCCCCTTCAAATATCCAACGCCCACGGCAGATAGGGACCAAACTGTCTCACGACGTTTTAAACCCAGCTCACGTACCTCTTTAAATGGCGAACAGCCATACCCTTGGGACCGGCTACAGCCCCAGGATGAGATGAGCCGACATCGAGGTGCCAAACACCGCCGTCGATATGAACTCTTGGGCGGTATCAGCCTGTTATCCCCAGAGTACCTTTTATCCGTTGAGCGATGGCCCTTCCATACAGAACCACCGGATCACTATGACCTGCTTTCGCACCTGCTCGACTTGTCGGTCTCGCAGTTAAGCACGCTTATGCCATTGCACTATCAGCACGATTTCCGACCGTACCTAGCGTACCTTCGTACTCCTCCGTTACGCTTTGGGAGGAGACCGCCCCAGTCAAACTGCCTACCATGCACTGTCCCCGACCCGGATCACGGGCCAAGGTTAGAACCTCAAACAAACCAGGGTGGTATTTCAAGGACGGCTCCACCGAAACTAGCGTTCCGGTTTCATAGCCTCCCACCTATCCTACACAGATCGGTTCAAAGTCCAATGCAAAGCTACAGTAAAGGTTCATGGGGTCTTTCCGTCTAGCCGCGGGTAGATTGCATCATCACAAACACTTCAACTTCGCTGAGTCTCGGGAGGAGACAGTGTGGCCATCGTTACGCCATTCGTGCAGGTCGGAACTTACCCGACAAGGAATTTCGCTACCTTAGGACCGTTATAGTTACGGCCGCCGTTTACCGGGACTTCAATCAAGAGCTTGCACCCCATCATTTAATCTTCCGGCACCGGGCAGGCGTCACACCCTATACGTCCACTTTCGTGTTTGCAGAGTGCTGTGTTTTTATTAAACAGTCGCAGCCACCAGTTTATTGCAACCCCTTCACCCTCCTGGCGCAGGCCAGTCAAGCTACAAGGGCGTACCTTATCCCGAAGTTACGGTACCAATTTGCCGAGTTCCTTCTCCCGAGTTCTCTCAAGCGCCTTAGAATACTCATCTCGCCCACCTGTGTCGGTTTGCGGTACGGTCATCGTTAGACTGAAGCTTAGAGGCTTTTCTTGGAACCACTTCCAATTGCTTCGCTCCCGAAGGAGCTCGCGCCACACCCTTGAATCCTGCGCCCGGATTTGCCTAAGCGCCTTCTCCAATGCAGCGACCGGGACTTCCAACACCCGGACAACCTTCCGCGATCCGTCCCCCCATCGCATCTAACAATGGTGCAGGAATATTGACCTGCTTCCCATCAGCTACGCATTTCTGCCTCGCCTTAGGGGCCGACTCACCCTACGCCGATGAACGTTGCGTAGGAAACCTTGGGCTTACGGCGAGGGGGCCTTTCACCCCCTTTATCGCTACTCATGTCAGCATTCGCACTTCCGATACCTCCAGCACCCTTTACAAGGCACCTTCGCAGGCTTACGGAACGCTCTCCTACCATGCGAGCAAGCTCGCATCCGCAGCTTCGGTATATGGCTTAGCCCCGTTACATCTTCCGCGCAGGACGACTCGATCAGTGAGCTATTACGCTTTCTTTAAAGGGTGGCTGCTTCTAAGCCAACCTCCTGACTGTTTTAGCCTTCCCACTTCGTTTCCCACTTAGCCATATTTGGGGACCTTAGCTGGCGGTCTGGGTTGTTTCCCTCTTGACACCGGACGTTAGCACCCGATGTCTGTCTCCCGTGATTGCACTCTTCGGTATTCGGAGTTTGCTATGGCGGGGTAATCTGCAATAGACCCCCCAACCATGACAGTGCTCTACCCCCGAAGGTGAGACACGAGGCACTACCTAAATAGTTTTCGGAGAGAACCAGCTATTTCCAGGTTTGTTTAGCCTTTCACCCCTATCCACAGCTCATCCCCTAACTTTTCAACGTTAGTGGGTTCGGACCTCCAGTACGTGTTACCGCACCTTCATCCTGGCCATGGATAGATCACCTGGTTTCGGGTCTACGCCCAGCAACTGAACGCCCTATTCGGACTCGCTTTCGCTACGCCTGCCCTATACGGTTAAGCTTGCTACTGAACGTAAGTCGCTGACCCATTATACAAAAGGTACGCCGTCACCCCTTACGAGGCTCCGACTGTTTGTATGCATGCGGTTTCAGGATCTATTTCACTCCCCTCCCGGGGTTCTTTTCGCCTTTCCCTCACGGTACTGGTTCACTATCGGTCGATCACGAGTATTTAGCCTTGGAGGATGGTCCCCCCATCTTCAGACAGGATTTCACGTGTCCCGCCCTACTTGTCGCACACCTAGTTCTTTCATACTGTTTTCGCCTACAGGGCTATCACCTGCTATGGCCGCACTTTCCAGAGCGTTCGGCTAACAATACAAATAAAGAGTGCAAGGCTCATCCCATTTCGCTCGCCACTACTTTGGGAATCTCGGTTGATTTCTTTTCCTGCGGTTACTTAGATGTTTCAGTTCACCGCGTTCGCTTCACATGGCCTATGTATTCAGCCATGGATACTCCAAAAGGAGTGGGTTTCCCCATTCGGACATCTACGGATCAAAGCTTGTTTGCCAGCTCCCCGTAGCTTTTCGCAGGCTACCGCGTCCTTCATCGCCTGTGATCGCCAAGGCATCCACCACATGCACTTGTTCGCTTGACCCTATAACGAGTCTGTCTCATCTTCCGACGCTACAGTCGCTACAGGTTGAGTTCTCGCGTTGTGCCGTATTCCAATTTAAGTCGAACATAGAGTTCGAATCATCTTGAGATACATCGATACAATCACAACCCGGATAGTTTTCACGTCCATCTCAAAGACGCTTCCGCTATCCAAATTACTTACTTCTTCCAGATTGTTAAAGAACGACAGCCGATACTTTCGTACCGCTCTGACTGGCTCAATCGCCAATGACAAAGACTCGAACCACGCTTCGTTCGAACGCTTGTCATTGAAGATTGGTGGAGGCAGACGGGATCGAACCGACGACCCCCTGCTTGCAAAGCAGGTGCTCTCCCAGCTGAGCTATGCCCCCATGTACAGAATTCCTCAGGTGTACCTACCGCCAGACAATGGTGGGTCTGGTTGGATTCGAACCAACGACCCCCGCCTTATCAAGACGGTGCTCTAACCGACTGAGCTACAGACCCCTGAGTCTGTCTTTAATTTACAGCCGATAAGCGTGAGCGCT
>NZ_CADFEN010000029.1 GCF_902833145.1 Burkholderia sp. BCC0506
AGAACCGTCGTGATCGCTGCCGTCAGCGTCGTCTTGCCGTGGTCAACGTGACCAATCGTACCAACGTTCACGTGCGGCTTGGTCCGCTCAAACTTTTCCTTGGCCATTTTCAACTCCCAAAAGGAATTTCACAGGTTGCGCCGCGCGCAAACAAGACACTGACTTTTTACTGCTGGTGCCCATGGGCAGGATCGAACTGCCGACCTCTCCCTTACCAAGGGAGTGCTCTACCACTGAGCCACATGGGCGCTACGCTTCAACTTAGCGGTCTGGAGCGGGTGAAGGGAATCGAACCCTCGTCGTAAGCTTGGAAGGCTTCTGCTCTACCATTGAGCTACACCCGCACGGGCCACTAACGATTCCTTACCGCTCACTGCGCTGATATCTTGGTGGAGGAGGTTGGATTCGAACCAACGTAGGCGTAAGCCAACAGATTTACAGTCTGCCCCCTTTAGCCACTCGGGCACCCCTCCGTAGAGAACTGACGATTATGGGGGTGCATCGCACTCCTGTCAAGCATATCTGGAAGATTATTTTCATTCTCTTCCCGACTCCTGCTTCCGCCGATCCCCGCCCTTGCCCGGCTAAGGCAAGCGCGAGATGTTGCCGAACGGCGCTACATCTTCGTCAGACTCCGCCTTCAACGCCGATCTGCATCTGCGCTAAAAACGAAAGACCGCCATCATACGGCCTCTTTCGCACAATGCCAAGCGGTAGACACAAAATTTCGGCAAATTTCGTGCCGGGCGGGTTCGACGAGGCGACGGGCGGCGGTTCTCGGGAGGCTCGGGCGTGTTTTCGGCGGGAAATAGAGGTTTGCCGCAGGCGTCGCGGATGGCC
Source organism: Burkholderia sp. BCC0506 (assembly GCF_902833145.1). GTDB lineage: Bacteria > Pseudomonadota > Gammaproteobacteria > Burkholderiales > Burkholderiaceae > Burkholderia. The sequence continues at coordinate 841 of NZ_CADFEN010000029.1, forward strand.
CGGTCTCACGTCCGGGCACTCTATTCGATCCAGGCCTTCACGGATCGTCACGCGCTGCAGCCACGGATGATGCCTGGCACTGCTCGTGGCCGGCCGGAGACGACCGACGGCAAGCCCCGGCTTCCCAAGCTTCACCGCGCAGCGTCGGGCGCGTGCTCGGCGCTCTGAGCCTATCAACAGTCGAAGCCAACGCTGGATACCGGACATCCAGGTTCGGTGCACCGCGGCTCCGCGCGATGCAGTCGGTAAATCCGGATTCGACGATCGGAAGACGTCCCGCAAGGCGAGTCCGGGGATTCTGTACGCCTCGATGCGCTACAACTCACGGGGTGCGCGAGGCCCAGGCATCCCCATAACCTTGCCGGTGCCGCGAGGAATGTTCCGCGGCTTGGCGCCGCTTCGTGCATACCGAGCAACGTCAGTATCTGGTCGGTTTATTGCAGCGAATCATCGGCGTACACGCGATATGACAATGGCCCCTGCGGCCCGCATCTTCCAGCTGAAACGCTCCCGACGACGTTGGACACCCGATGGATGCCGCCGAAGCATCGATATCCGACGTGCGTTGCGCGGGGACGCTCGAGCTGACCCGGGATCAAGACTGGAGCTCGCCGCACTGGCCTCGACCGGCTGGAAACTCTTTCGTATCATGATCCGGACGCGACATGTGCGGAGGTCGCGACAAGCGTCGGCATCGCACGCGCCCGATGAGTGAAAGGTGAGAGCGAAGGCGCATCTCGCCGCCACACGATATGTAGCAACCCTGGCAGAAGATGCACTCAATACAGCGACGATGAAGACCTGTTGATCGACTATCGGATGACAAGGACTAGGCACGCCTGAGCGCGGTCGACGTCGAGCAAGGACGGACGAAGGATCGCCATGGCGCGGTTGCCAAGGCGATTTCTCGTTGCGGATCTGATAGCCGCCAGAGCGAACAAGAGACAGCGGGGTGACGGTTTCGGCAGCACCGGTTGCTCGCGTGTGGACGCTCCATCGAGGACGTGCATTTGCGCCGAGTTTGCCCGATTTGAGTCGATGACCTTACCCCGCCGAGTACACCATTCGTAAGTTAGTGGGCTCTCCGGTTTTCGGTTGATGCAATTGCCGGAATTGGTCCGGCGCCAACTGCCCCAAGGCG
>NZ_CADFEN010000030.1 GCF_902833145.1 Burkholderia sp. BCC0506
TGACCTTTCCCCTCCGAAGTATCCCACTGTAAAGTTAGTGGCAAGGCCGCAGGAGAACCCTTGTCATGAAGAAGTCGCGGTTCAGCGAAGAGCAAATTATTGGGGTGTTGAAGGAAGCCGACGCAGGCATGAAGGTCGCAGACCTATGCCGCAAGCACGGCATATCGGATGCGACGTTCTATAACTGGCGTAGCCGTTACGGCGGCATGGATGTGTCGGAAGCGCGACGATTGCGGCAACTGGAGGAAGAAAATCAGCGGCTCAAGCGGCTGGTGGCCGACCAGGCGCTGGACATCCAGGTTCTGAAGGACGTTCTCGGAAAAAAGTGAGTTCGCCCGCGCAGCGCCGAGAAGTTGTGCAGCAGGTGATTGAACAGCACGACTATTCGGAGCGCCGGGCGTGCGCGCTCATTGGCCTGAATCGCCGAACGTTCCGGCGGCCGGCGCCGCCTGACGCCGACCACGAAGTGCGGCAACGGCTGCGCGAACTGGCACAGGAGCGGCCACGGTTTGGCTCGCCCCGCCTGCATGTCTTGCTACGCCGGGAGGGCCTGGTCCAGAACCACAAGCGCACTGAGCGGCTGTACCGTGCAGAAGGCCTATCGCTTCGCCTGAAACGTCGAAAGAAGCGCCCGAGTCATCTACGCGTGGTCATGCCGACGCCCAACGGCGCAGACGAAAGCTGGGCGATGGACTTTGTTGCTGACGCGCTGGTGCACGGCCGACGCATACGCATGTTGACGATCATCGACGCGTGGAACCGCGAGTGCCCGCACATCGAGGTCGACTTCTCGCTAACGGGTGTACGCGTGGCGCGTGTGCTCGAGCAATTGCGGCAACGAGGGCGGTGTCCCAATCTGATTCAGGTGGATAACGGGCCGGAGTTCGTCAGCAAGGCGCTCGATGCCTGGGCGCACGAACATGGCGTCAAGCTGCAGTTCATCCGTCCAGGCAAGCCGGTGGAAAACGCGTACATCGAAAGCTTCAACGGCCGACTGCGCGAAGAATGTTTGAACCAGCATGCGTTCGTCAGTCTCGACGATGCGCGCATGCGCATCGAGGCCTGGCGCACTGACTACAACTCGGTGCGCCCGCATAGCGCCTTGGGGCAGTTGGCGCCGGACCAATTCCGGCAATTGCATCAACCGAAAACCGG
>NZ_CADFEN010000031.1 GCF_902833145.1 Burkholderia sp. BCC0506
TCGCTGTCGACGGGTCTGAGCACGACGAACAGCAACGTGGCGTCGCTGTCGACCTCGACGGCATCCAGCGTGGGTTCGCTGTCGACGGGTCTGAGCACGACGAACAGCAACGTGGCGTCGCTGTCGACCTCGACGGTATCCAGCGTGGGTTCGCTGTCGACGGGCTTGAGCACGACGAATAGCAATCTGGATTCACTGTCGACGTCCACGTCGTCGGGTCTGTCGATGGCCAACAGCTCGATCACGTCGCTGTCGACGTCGGCGTCGACGGGGATCAGCACGGCGCAAAGTGGGGTGACGTCGCTGTCGACCGGCCTGAGCACGACCAACAGCACGGTCACGTCGCTGTCGACCTCCACGGCATCCAGCGTGGGTTCGCTGTCGACGGGCTTGAGCACGACGAATAGCAACCTGGATTCGTTGTCGACCTCGACGGCGTCCAGCGTGGGCTCGCTGTCGACGGGCTTGAGCACGACGAATAGCAATCTGGATTCACTGTCGACGTCCACGTCGTCGGGTCTGTCGACGGCTAACAGCTCAATCACGTCGCTGTCGACGTCGGCGTCGACGGGGATCAGCACGGCGCAAAGCGGGGTGACGTCGCTGTCGACCGGCCTGAGCACGACCAACAGCACGGTCACGTCGCTGTCGACCTCGACGGCATCCAGCGTGGGTTCGCTGTCGACGGGTCTGAGCACGACGAACAGCAACCTGGATTCGCTGTCGACCTCGACGGCGTCGAGTGTGGGTTCGCTGTCGACGGGCCTGAGCACGACGAACAGCACAGTCACGTCGTTGTCGACCTCGACGGCGTCGAGCGTGGGCTCGCTGTCGACGGGTCTGAGCACGACGAACAGCAACGTGGCGTCGCTGTCGACCTCCACGGCATCCAGCATGGGCTCGCTGTCCACTGGCTTGAGCACGACGAATAGCAATCTGGATTCACTGTCGACGTCCACATCGTCGGGTCTGTCGACGGCCAACAGCTCGATCACGTCGCTGTCGACGTC
>NZ_CADFEN010000032.1 GCF_902833145.1 Burkholderia sp. BCC0506
AATTTGCTCTTCGCTGAACCGCGACTTCTTCATGACAAGGGTTCTCCTGCGGCCTTGCCACTAACTTTACAGTGGGATACTTCGGAGGGGAAAGGTCACTTCGTGGCGAGATACGGGAAGAGAAGCGCGACTTTGATCGAAGATAGGATCAGTCCGCGACCGAATCACGGGCGATGGCGACCATTGGGAGAATCGGTGCCGTGCGTGATGTGCAGCGGGAAGCCTCGTAGAGAGTCTTGATAACGCTTCGCCGTCTGCTTTTTGGGCGCCGAAATGCAAAAACCCCCGCCTGTTCGGGCGGGGGTTTCTGGCTTGAGGGGAGCCTGACGATTACCTACTTTCACACGGGAATCCGCACTATCATCGGCGTGGAGTCGTTTCACGGTCCTGTTCGGGATGGGAAGGGGTGGGACCGACTCGCTATGGTCATCAGGCAAAGGGGGTTGTTCTGCTGGCGTGGCCAACAGAACCAATCTTGGAAGAAGCAGTAATTTAGGTTGTGAGCTGTATCTCACACGTACGCGGTACTTCAACCGTCGTACGTCGAGTGCCT
>NZ_CADFEN010000033.1 GCF_902833145.1 Burkholderia sp. BCC0506
CCGATCGGGTGGCCGATCGCGATCGCCCCGCCGTTCACGTTCACCTTCGACGTGTCCCAGCCCATCTGCTTGTGCACCGCCAGCGCCTGCGCCGCGAACGCTTCGTTGATCTCCATCAGGTCCAGGTCGCCCGGCGTCCAGCCCGCACGCTCCAGCGCGCGGCGCGACGCCGGCACCGGACCCATGCCCATCACGCTCGGATCCACGCCCGCGTTCGCGTACGCCTTGATCCGCGCCAGCGGCGTCAGGCCCAGCGCCGCCGCCTTCTGCGCCGACATCACCAGCACCGCCGCCGCGCCGTCGTTCAGCCCCGACGCGTTCGCCGCCGTCACCGAGCCGTCCTTCGCGAACGCCGGCTTCAGCCCCGCGAGCGATTCCGCCGTCACGCCGTGGCGCACGAACTCGTCGGTCGCGAACTGCAGCGGCTCGCCCTTGCGCTGCGGAATCGACACCGGCACGATCTCGTCGTCGAAACGGCCCGCCTTCTGCGCGGCTTCCGCCTTGTTCTGCGACAGCGCCGCGAACGCGTCCTGC
>NZ_CADFEN010000034.1 GCF_902833145.1 Burkholderia sp. BCC0506
GCATTCAAGCAATCGTGGCTGTACACGGAGCTGTACCGCGCGCGCAACTTCAAGCAGTGGATGGCCAAGGGCCTGTACCTCGGCACGCTGATGGTCGGGCTCGAGCAGAAGGTGATGGGCGGCAACGTGCCGTGGACGCTGCATCACCAGCATGCGGACCACGAGATGCTGAAGCCGGCGTCGCAATGCACGCCGATCGAGTATCCGAAGCCGGACGGCAAGCTGACGTTCGACCGGCTGTCGTCGGTGTTCATCTCGAACACGAACCACGAGGAGAACCAGCCGGCGCACCTGACGCTGAAGGACGCGAGCGTGCCGGTGAACGTGAACCTGCGCACGTACGCGGGGCCGGAGGCACGCTTCTGCCCGGCGGCGGTGTACGAGTTCGTGAAGAACGACGACGGCGGCGATCGCCTCGTGATCAACGCGCAGAACTGCGTGCACTGCAAGACCTGCGACATCAAGGACCCGACGCAGAACATCGTGTGGGTCACGCCTGAAGGCGGCGGCGGGCCGAA
>NZ_CADFEN010000035.1 GCF_902833145.1 Burkholderia sp. BCC0506
AGCATCGGAATGATGCTCGTCTTCACCATGCAGATGTTCGGCTCGAACATCGTCACGCGCCAGCGCGGCTTGCCGGGCTGATAGCCGAACGACAAACCGTCGCCGAGCGTCGCGCGCGCCTTGTCGAACAGCATCGGATGCCAGATGTGCGGGACGATCGTGACCGGCGCGCGCAGGCCCGTCTGGTAGTAGTGCAGGCACGAGCGCTCGAACTCGGGAATCGTCCACACCGCGTCGTACGGCGCACCGGAGAACAGGAAGCCCGACGGCTTGTCGAACATCGCGCGTTCGATGTCGATCACGTAGTCGTTGCCGACCCGCATCGTGACGACCTTGCCGCCGCGCTCGCGGAACGCGCGCAGGTAGTCCGCGCCGAACTGCGCGCTCATTTCGATCAGCACGTCGCAGCGCTCGAGCGCTTCGTCCATCGACAGCAGCGGCACGTTCCACTCGCCGAGCATCATCTGCGGATCGGCGACCTG
>NZ_CADFEN010000036.1 GCF_902833145.1 Burkholderia sp. BCC0506
CCGTTAGCATACGAGAAAGGCACGCTTTCCGGCCCCGTCGCAAACTGCAGCGGATTCGCATACGTGTAATTCAGCCCTCCCCCCAGGGGGTTCGTGAAGATCAGATTCCCACCCGCTTTGGCCGCCTGAATCTGCGCTTGGCATGCCGCGTTAGCTCCTCCCGCACACGCCTGCGCCAGATTCTGATCATTCTGGGCCGACAAGGCAGCGAGCTGGTTCTGCTGATTACAGGCCGGCCCTGAGCCCCCTTGCTGCTGACATGAGGCCGCCGCCTGTTCATACTGCTCCTGCTGCGACAGCGTCATTGAGCTTGGCCGCACATGACTCAGCCAGTTGTTCTGCGTTTCGTTCTGCGCCGCCGACACCGCGCCTTGAACGTTGAACCCCAATGCGCCTGCAACCGAAGCGCTCACTAGCGTTTCGATCACATTCAGCACTGGCGCTGGAATCCTGCCCGTCGCATCGAT
>NZ_CADFEN010000037.1 GCF_902833145.1 Burkholderia sp. BCC0506
CGAACAGGATCGACAGGTTGTGCAGGATCCGCTCGACCACCTTCTTCTCCCACTCGCCGTCGAAACGGATCTGCTCGTCGAGCCAGCGCTCGAGCCATTCCGGATCCGGCAGACGCGATTGCACGGTGTCGCGCGGGAACAGCGCCTGGTTCACGTGCAGGTTGGTCGGGTGCAGCGGCTTCTCGGTACGGCGCGCCGACGCCATCAGCACGCCGATCTTCGCGAACGCGGCACGCGCGACGTCGCCGCAGTTGTTCAGCGCCTTCTTCATGTAGCGCAGGTACGCGCCGCCATGACGCGCTTCGTCGCGCGAAATCGTTTCGTAGATCTGCTTGATGACGGGCTCGGTATGCCAGTCGGCCGCGCAGCGGTACCAGTGGTTCAGGCGGATCTCGCCGCAGAAGTGCAGCATCAGCGTCTCGAGCGGCGGCGCCGGATCGAACT
>NZ_CADFEN010000038.1 GCF_902833145.1 Burkholderia sp. BCC0506
AGTTCGAATCATCTTGAGATACATCGATACAATCACAACCCGGATAGTTTCCACGTCCATCTCAAAGACGCTTCCGCTATCCAAATTACTTACTTCTTCCAGATTGTTAAAGAACGACAGCCGATATCTGTTGATATCCTCTGACTGGCTCAATCGCCAATGCAAAATTCTCGGTTCAGTGTCTGAACCAAGCCCTTAGCGTTGGTGATTGGTGGAGGCAGACGGGATCGAACCGACGACCCCCTGCTTGCAAAGCAGGTGCTCTCCCAGCTGAGCTATGCCCCCATGTACAGAATTCCTCAGGTGTGTACCGCCACACAAGACGGTGGTGGGTCTGGTTGGATTCGAACCAACGACCCCCGCCTTATCAAGACGGTGCTCTAACCGACTGAGCTACAGACCCCTGAGTCTGTCTTTAATTTACAGCCGATAAGCGTGAGC
>NZ_CADFEN010000039.1 GCF_902833145.1 Burkholderia sp. BCC0506
CCGTCGACGATCATCGTGTCGACCAGCTTCGCGTCGCCCATCCGGAAGCCGTCGCGCGAGCCCGGCAGCACGTGCGGCGCCGCGCTCATGTTCTCCTGGCCGCCGGCGATCACGATCTCCGCGTCGCCCGCGACGATCGCGTTCGCCGCCAGCATCACGGCCTTCAGGCCCGAGCCGCACACCTTGTTGATCGTCATGCCCGGCACGGCGTTCGGCAGCCCCGCCTTGATCAGCGACTGCCGCGCCGGGTTCTGCCCGGAGCCGGCCGTCAGCACCTGGCCCATGATCACTTCGCTGACCTGCTCGGGCTTCACGCCCGCTCGCTCCAGCACTGCGCGGATCACCGTCGCGCCCAGTTCGGGCGCCGCAATCTTCGCCAGCGAGCCGCCGAATTTGCCGACCGCGGTGCGCGCGGCCGATACGATCACTACATCCGTCAT
>NZ_CADFEN010000040.1 GCF_902833145.1 Burkholderia sp. BCC0506
TCGAAGTTCAAGCTCGACGCGAACGCCGATCCGCAGGCGTACGGGATCGGCATCAAGGAGCTGTGGGAAATCGACCCCGCGAAGCACAAGCCGGGCCTCGTGATCCACACGGCCGGCTGGCCGCTGAAGTCCGATACGTACGGCGGCTCGTTCCTGTATCACATGGACAACAACCAGGTCGTGGTCGGTTTCGTGGTGGGCCTCGGCTACACGAACCCGTACCTGTCGCCGTTCGAGGAATTCCAGCGCTACAAGACGCATCCGTCGATCCGCGCGTTCCTCGAAGGCGGCAAGCGCGTGTCGTACGGCGCACGCGCGATCACGGCAGGCGGCCTGCTGTCGCTGCCGAAGACGGTGTTCCCGGGCGGCGCGCTGATCGGCGACGACGCAGGCTTCCTGAACGCATCGCGGATCAAGGGCAGCCACGCGGCGATCAAGAC
>NZ_CADFEN010000041.1 GCF_902833145.1 Burkholderia sp. BCC0506
AATTTGCTCTTCGCTGAACCGCGACTTCTTCATGACAAGGGTTCTCCTGCGGCCTTGCCACTAACTTTACAGTGGGATACTTCGGAGGGGAAAGGTCATCGAGACCCTCGGCATCCTGTCCATGCCGCACCGCGCACCGCACATTTCCGTCGCCCAAATGCAAAAACCCCCGCCTGTTCGGGCGGGGGTTTCTGGCTTAGGGAGCCTGACGATTACCTACTTTCACACGGGAATCCGCACTATCATCGGCGTAGAGTCGTTTCACGGTCCTGTTCGGGATGGGAAGGGGTGGGACCGACTCGCTATGGTCATCAGGCAAAGAGGGTTGTTCTGCTGGCGTGGCCAACAGAACCAATCTTGGAAGAAGCAGTAATTTAGGTTGTGAGCTGTATCTCACACGTACGCGGTACTTCAACCGTCGTACGTCGAGTGCCT
>NZ_CADFEN010000042.1 GCF_902833145.1 Burkholderia sp. BCC0506
AGTTCGAATCATCTTGAGATACATCGATACAATCACAACCCGGATAGTTTCCACGTCCATCTCAAAGACGCTTCCGCTATCCAAATTACTTACTTCTTCCAGATTGTTAAAGAACGACAGCCGATATCTGTTGATATCCTCTGACTGGCTCAATCGCCAATGCAAAGTGCTCGCTGATTTTTCAGCAAACTCTTGGCGTTGGTGATTGGTGGAGGCAGACGGGATCGAACCGACGACCCCCTGCTTGCAAAGCAGGTGCTCTCCCAGCTGAGCTATGCCCCCATGAGTACAGATTCCCTCAGGTACCTACCGCCAGACAATGGTGGGTCTGGTTGGATTCGAACCAACGACCCCCGCCTTATCAAGACGGTGCTCTAACCGACTGAGCTACAGACCCCTGAGTCTGTCTTTAATTTACAGCCG
>NZ_CADFEN010000043.1 GCF_902833145.1 Burkholderia sp. BCC0506
AGTTCGAATCATCTTGAGATACATCGATACAATCACAACCCGGATAGTTTCCACGTCCATCTCAAAGACGCTTCCGCTATCCAAATTACTTACTTCTTCCAGATTGTTAAAGAACGACAGCCGATACTTTCGTACCGCTCTGACTGGCTCAATCGCCAATGAGAAAAACTCGAATCAAACTTCATTCGAATGTTTGTCATTGAAGATTATTGAAAGCGGCCGGCATGATAACCGTTTTAAACCGCAGACAGCTAGTCTGTCTTTATCAACAGCCGATAAGCGTGAGCGCTCAACTTTGCGAGAAGCTCTGGAAAGGAGGTGATCCAGCCGCACCTTCCGATACGGCTACCTTGTTACGACTTCACCCCAGTCATGAATCCTACCGTGGTGACCGTCCTCCT
>NZ_CADFEN010000044.1 GCF_902833145.1 Burkholderia sp. BCC0506
ACGCCGACGACCCCGCTGCCGGTTGGCACGGTAATCGGCGTGACGGCCACCGACGCGGCCGGCAACACGGGTCCGTCAGCCTCGGTGACAGTGACGGGCGACACGACGGCACCTGCGGCCCCGATCCTCGTCAGCGTGGCAGACGACGTCGGTTCCGTTGTTGGTGCGATCGTGTCGGGCGGCACGACGGACGACACGACACCGACGCTGACCGGTACGGCAGAAGCGGGCAGCACGGTCAGCGTGTACGACGGCACGACGCTGCTGGGCACGGCGACGGCAGATGCGTCCGGCAACTGGACGTTCACGCCGAGCACCGGCTTGGGCGAAGGAGCACACGCCATCACCGTAACTGCGACGGATACGGCCGGCAACGTAAGCACCCCGAGC
>NZ_CADFEN010000045.1 GCF_902833145.1 Burkholderia sp. BCC0506
GCTTTCGGCCTCGCGCGTGCGCAGCAGCTCGAAGCGAAGATTCTCGAGCTCGGCGCGGAGAACGTCGCCGCGTTCATCGGCGAGCCGTTCCAGGGCGCGGGCGGCGTGATCTTCCCGCCGTCGACGTACTGGCCGGAGATCCAGCGGATCTGCCGCAAGTACGACATCCTGCTGGTCGCCGACGAGGTGATCGGCGGGTTCGGGCGCACCGGCGAATGGTTCGCGCACCAGCACTTCGGCTTCGAGCCCGACCTGATCACGATGGCCAAGGGCCTCACGTCGGGCTACGTGCCGATGGGCGCGGTCGGCATTCACGAGCGCGTCGCGCGGCCGATCATCGACAACGGCGAATTCAATCACGG